>NC_019745.1:2417500-4835000 GCF_000317555.1 Gloeocapsa sp. PCC 7428 | reverse complement strand
TTTAATCTCAGCATTGTTGGTAGCCGTCCCTTTAGCTGGGGAGGTGCAACATGGAAAAACGCCAATTTTTACCAAGAACGATTTGGAGTCACTAGTTTTGCTGAATCTACTGATTTGATGGTAGCTGCGGCTAAAAGCGCGCAACACGATAACATTATCTTTCTTGGACATAATGGTCCATTTGGACTCGGCGATCGCGCTGAAGATCCTTGTGGTAAAGATTGGCAACCACTAGGAGGTGATTTTGGCGATCCTGACTTTGCAGAAGCGATCGCGCAAACTCGCGCAGCCGGAAAAAATATTCCCTTGGTGACTTTTGGTCATATGCATCACAAACTTCGCCATACACAACAGCAACTTCGTAAAGCAATTAATGTTGCAGAAGGAACAGTTTATCTGAATGCAGCGAGTGTTCCTCGCATCATACAAATAGGAGGCGATCGCCAGCGGAATTTTTCGCTTGTCTATTTACAAGGTAGTACTGTCACTCAAGTTTCCTTAGTATGGTTACATCAAAACTACAAAATAGCGTCTGAACAAATTCTTTATCAAAATAGTAGTTCTTTAATGCAGCCAGCATAGCTGATAGAATGTATTATGGCTAATAGCAAACTGCTAAAAGTCAAATTGGAGAGGTGGCAGAGTGGTCGATTGCGTCCGACTTGAAATCGGATGAAGTGAAAGCTTCCGGGAGTTCGAATCTCCCCCTCTCCGTTGTTACAGCAATGCTCGCGTTCATCGTAGGATATTATTCGGTGTCCAAAGCGTATAAACATCTAGACACGATCGCAGCGTTATTTGTTACGGTACTACTCATCTCAAATGTCACTTCGACAAAAATTGTTACCCTTGGACCGTTTACCTTTGACGGCGGGACGCTATTGTTCCCCCTAAGCTATATTTTTGGCGACGTTCTAACAGAGGTTTATGGATATGCGCGATCGCGTAAGGTGATTTGGCTAGGATTTTTCTCAGCTTTGTTAATGTCTGTGACATTTATTGTTGTTGGAATTCTCCCACCTGCACCGGATTGGCAATATCAAACCGCATATAATCAAATTCTTGGACTTACACCTAGAATCGTGGCAGCAAGTTTAGTTGCGTATTTTGTTGGTGAGTTTGCCAACTCCTTCACTTTAGCGAAATTAAAACTTGTTACCCACGGACGATGGCTGTGGATGCGGACGATTGGTTCCACTTTAGTTGGTCAAATTTTAGATACAGCAATATTTATTCTGGTTGCGTTTAGCGGCGTTGTCCCAAATAATTTATTGTGGACATTAATTGTGTCGAACTATTTATTCAAATGTGGAGTGGAAATTTTGTTTACTCCTGTGACGTACTGGACTACAGGATGGTTGAAGCAACAGGAGAAGGAAGATTACTACGATATCAACACAGACTTTAATCCATTCCACTCAGGTTAGTTAACAGAGAACACTCCTGATGAAAACTTATGACTGGATTGTAATCGGCGGTGGAATTACAGGTGCAGCATTAAGCTATGAGTTAGTCAAACAAGGCTTTGCTGTATTACTCCTTGAAAAAGAAGCAACACCACACAATGCTACTTATTACAGTTATGGTGGTTTAGCGTATTGGTCAGGGACAACTGATTTAACGAAGCAACTTTGTGAAGAAGGAATTACCCGTCACCGCTTGCTATCTCAAGAGTTAAGCGCGGATACTGAGTTTCGGGAATTAGATTTACTCTTGACGATTAATCGCGATGACAATCCAGAAACTGTAGCTGCATCTTATGCACAATTTGCGATTCCACCACGATTACTGAGTGTCGATGAAGCGTGTGAATTAGAACCATTATTGAATAAAGATGCGATCGCTGGGGCGCTGAGTGTCAAACACGGACACATCCATGCAGAAAAACTTGCCGAAGCTTACATCCAAGCATTCTTACGTGCAGGTGGTACGATGTACGTGGCGCAGGTGTGGGAGTTATTGCGCGAAGGTCAACGTATCATTGGCGTGAAAACAAAAACAAACACTTACCATGCAGCAAATACGGTTGTGTGTGCAGGTGGCTTTAGCCGCGCATTACTTAAATCAGCCGGAATTTCAGTCTGTGTATACTTCACTCATGCAGAAATCATCGCCACTCCACCTGTCGATGTCGAGTTACGCACCCTCGTCATGCCAGCGGTATTGAAAAGATTTCAACTAGAAGCAGAGTCTACAAAAGATGATAGTCTATGGGATTCTGGAAATGAAACATTGCCACCAATTTTAGACCCAGGAGCCGTTCAATTTTGCGATCGCCGATTATATTTGGGTCAAATGAGTCGGGTACTGACAGAACCTTTTGCACCTATCGACGCGGTTAGTAGCGAAACAGCACTCAGAAACAGTGTTGGAATGATATTACCAAAACTCAAAAACTTACCAGGAACATGGCATCATTGCTTAGTTGCCTTTAGTCGCGATCGTCTACCTTTGATTGGGGCTATTCCTAATTTTGAAGGTATTCATATTTTCTCAGGCTTTAGCAATCCCTTAGTCCTCATACCCCCCTTAGCACAACGATTTGCGCATTCAATTGTAGGTCAACCTGATGACATTATTCCTCAGCTTACCCCAGCGCGAATTCACTTGAAAGGGGCGAGAAGCGATGATTAAGGAGTGAGAGGAAAAAGCAGTAGCCGAAATTACTCCTATAGATGTTCTTCTACGCTTTGGCAATTCGGTTAAATGGATACTGAGCACTTGATATCGATATAACGATGAAACCGAACGATGAAAACGGGAAACTTTCAGTAGAACAACGCCCGTTTCGAGTATTAATCATTTCTGGGTCAAATCGCCGTCAGTATAATTGTCCTGGAGTTGATTCTAAGTCGCGCACATTGATGCTACGCATGGCAGAACGCCTACCGCAAGAATGGGAAATTGACTACGAGGATCTTGGTAACGTTTACGCGCGCGAACATATTCAAAGCTGTAATGCTTGTGCTTCAACTTCAATGGCATTATGTGTATGGCCTTGCAATTGTTATGAACCTAATAGTAAAGCTGAACCAGATTTGATGTGGAATCTCGATCTATATTCCCGTCTCGATCTTGCAGATGCATGGGCGATTATTGGTCCAATTAACTGGTATGCACCCAGCAGTAATTTAAAGCTGATGTTCGATCGTTTGGTGTGTATGAGTGGCGGTAATCCTCGTGAAGACTTAATCGATCATAAAGATCCTGAAAAAGCAATGCAACTCGAACATTCTCCAGAGTGGGAAGAATTGAGTAAGAACCACTTAGAAGGACGCACAGCAGGCTTTTTCTGCTATGGAGACAATGGCGCTGATGAACTTGATTCTACAGGACGACCCAAACACCTCAAACATAAACACTACTTCGATCCAGAAGAAGAACCGTTTGAGAATGAACGCAATGCTTATGCACCACTTGTTTGGCAATCTCGTTATAGTGGAATTGAAGTTCCAGATCGCCTCTGGCGCTATGTAGAAATTGGTCACGGGAAGAAGTATAGCGATAACCAAGCTGAAGATATTGAGAAAGAACCAAATTTTTACGATAAGTTTGATGCTTGGACGGATGCTTTTGCAGACTTTGTCCACCAAAAAGGAAAAGTTCCACCTAACAAGTACCGCGCCTATGGTTACAAACCACCTAGCCACTTGTGGGAAGATATTAAGCTAGGCTGGCGTAATGTACGTATGGGATTAGGAATTCCTCCTAAAGATTCTTCACCAGCAGAACAACAAGCACAAGGACTTAATCAAGACGCAACACTATCATTCCACAAAAGTGAAGGCGAAAAACTGCGTGATTAGGATGAAATAAATCAAAGGGGAATGGCTTATCCATTGCCCTTGATAACAAACGAGTAGGCGATCGCTACTAACATTTCAGTTGCTGCCAAAATATTATAAATACAGTTTTCAACCGCTATTCGTGCCAGTACTATCAAGTATGAAGGGCAGCTAACATGACACAGGAACTTGTAGATTTAAGAAGAAGTATTGTAGAAGGACGCTACACAGATGCTTTGGCTATTGTAGATGAATTAGAAGGAATGAGTAGGCAAGCCATTCTACGTAACATCCAAGCATTTGTCAGAATTCTATTGATTCATTTAATCAAAAATCAACTTGAACAACAATTATCTAATTCTTGGGCTGCTTCAATTCGTAACTCAATCGTCGAGATAAAAAGATTGAATTTAAAAGATAACAAAACATCTTATTATCTAGATTTAGATGAGTGGGACTCTACTTTAGAAGATGAATTTGAGTCGGCGATTCGTGATGCAAGCGTAGAAGTTTTGAACGGAAGCTACAGCGAATTCCAAATTAGTGAAATGGTCGATAGAGAGCAAGTTATTATGATGGCTCGGAAGTTGTTGAGGTTAACATACTCTCATACTGTCAAAGAATTACCTGCAATTGTAAGTGAGAGTTTAACTCAGTTTCCAGGAGGCGAAGATTGGAAAGCTGGTAGAAAGAATTCAAAGTAGTAATTAGCTAACTAATTAGACTGAGTAACCAGTTTTGTGTTGCACGAAGTGACTGTAAGTGTATAATTTCAAGATGAGAATATTCTGGTTTTCTTAATAGAATAGAGTACTCTCGTTTTCTACGGCAATAAGTTTGAATTGCCCAGAGAAGAATCGAATCACGACTCAATGTAGTTCTCCAAGTTTCATAATTGCCATTGCAAACGGATTCTTGAGTCATGACGCGGCGTAAAGTTCGCCAAAGCAATCGTTGTAAAATTATGGCTAAAGGATAGTCTAACCAGATCACAGTATCGGCACGACTCCAAATCGTGTGATGAACTTGACTACAATTGCCATCGACAATCCAGGAATCGCCTGAAAGCGCTTGTGAGATGCGATCGCGCCAAATATCTTGAGAAACGAGTTGCCAATTGGGTTCCCAACGTAAATAGTCTAATTCAACATGAGGAATCGCTGTAATTTGAGATATTTGACGTGCTAAAGTTGTCTTTCCTGAACCACTTGTTCCAATAATAGAAATTCGCTGCATAGTATTGAGAACGCAACTCGGTAATGGGTAATTGGTAATTGGAGACGATTATTCGTCATGTTCGATTACCAACCACACTTGGCTAGCTGCCCATCAAGTTGTATACTCGGCATTAATCTTGACGTAATCGTAACTTAAGTCACAGCCCCAAGCTTTACCAAAACCTGAACCATTACCAATACTCACAGCAATAATCACAGGGTTATCAATTCTTTGCTGTGGTGCATTTACGCGGTCAAATGGTAATGATATTCCAGCTTCAACAACAGATAAATCATTACTCATATTTGTCGCAACAGCTTCTTTCGGTAATGAAGAAGCCTCCGCAGTTTGCTTTAAATACGCACTTGCACCTGCACGATCAAACGGTAATGGTTCGCCATTTTGCATCAACTCAAAGTTTCCCAGCTTGATTTGCAAGTTTTCTTGTTCAAACGGAACTCCCGCGCGCCCAGCAGCAGCAGCGATTCTTCCCCAGTTGGGATCGCGTCCAAAGATTGCAGACTTGACTAAAGATGAACCCGCGATCGTTCTGGCAACTTTTCTGGCAGATTCTTCATCTGTCGCACCACTAACTTGCACTTCAATTAAACACGTTGCGCCTTCACCATCACGCGCAACAGCTTTTGCTAGACGCTGACACACTTCGGTTAACATTGCTTCTAGCTTCTCAGCTTCAGCCCCCATTTCTGTAATTGCAGGGGTGCGTGATTGACCGTTTGCGAGTGCAATGAGTGTATCATTGGTGCTGGTATCGCCGTCCACTGTAATTTGATTAAAGCTTTTATCGGCGGCGCGGCTTAGCATTTGCTGCCACAATGAAGGAGACACGACAGCATCGCAGGTCACAAAAGCGAGCATCGTTGCCATATTTGGATGAATCATCCCTGAACCTTTGGCAATTCCACCAATGCGCACAGGGCGATCGCCCATCGTCGTTTCTAAAGCAACGGATTTTGTCACTAAATCTGTCGTGACAATCGCTTGCGCCGCATCATCAGAACCTGTTGCGGAAGCAGCGGCGACAAGTTTGGGAATTCCTGCTTTGAGTGCATGCATGCGAATTCTGCGCCCAATGACACCCGTCGAAGCGATGAGTACTGACTCAGAAGGAATATTGAGCGCTTGCCCTAGTAGCATCGCACTTTCTAAAGTATCAAGCCATCCTTGCGAACCTGTCGAGGCGTTAGCTTGTCCAGCATTACATAATATTGCTCTAGCGCTGGATTTTGCTTGCAGGCGTTGACGACAGTAATCTACACACGCGGCGCGAACTTGGGATGTGGTAAAAACTCCTGCGGCGATCGCTTCGACATCTGACACAATTAATGCCAAATCTGGAAGTCCTGAAGGTTTCAATCCCGCTGTGATTCCTGCTGCTTTATATCCTCTGGGAGCAGTCACGCCACCCTCAATTTCCCGCCATTGTGACATTACTCTCTGCCTTTGATCGCACTTATCGCCTGTGGCGCTTACCCCTAATGAATTGTCGATTTTGCGCCGATCTTTATAAAAAAGGAGAGTCTTTTGTGTGACTCTCCCGATCATCAGGGTGCATCTACTCTGCAAAGTATACCAGGTTAGATAGCATTGATTTACTCGTGATTCTAGATTTTTTGTTAAGTGTTGGTGACAGGTAACAGGTAATGGATAATGGGTTCTGTGCAACCACTTACCAGTGACCAATTACCGATGCCCTAACCATTAAGCTTCTTCGCCAGCAATTGATTTGTCAACTTAGGATCAGCACGTCCTCCAGTTTCTTTGAGAACTTTTCCGACAAAGAAGCCAAGAAGTTTCGTTTTACCGTTGCGGTACTGTTCGAGTTCTTTGGGGTTGGCGGCGATCACTTGGTCGATCGCTTGTTCTAATGCACTCGAATCTGATATTTGACCTAGGTTATCGCGTTCGACGATCGCTTTTGGCGAACCACCCTTGGTTAATAACTCTGGTAGTATGTCTTTAGCGATTTTACCGCTGATTGTGTTGTCTTCAATCAATGTGACGAGTTCGGCAAGGGCTTCTGGTTTGAGCGCAATTTCGTTGATACTCAGCTTATTTTTATTCAGGTATGCTGCAATATCACCCATAATCCAGTTTGCTGCTTGTTTTGCAGAGGCACCAGATGCGATCACGGCTTCAAAATATTCAGCTACGGTGCGATCGTCGGTGAGTACGCGTGCATCATACGGTGAAAGCCCTAATTCTGTTTCATAACGGTGGCGTTTTTGTGCGGGAAGTTCGGGAAGTTCACTGCGCCATTTTTCAAGTTGTTCGTTTGTGACTTCAATCGGTGCTAAATCGGGTTCGGGGAAGTAGCGGTAATCGCTCGAACCTTCTTTGGTACGCATACTAATTGTGCGTTGCGCGCCTTCTTCCCACAAGCGAGTTTCTTGAATGATTCTTTCTCCCGCTTCTATTGCAGCAGTTTGGCGTTCAATTTCGTATTCAATCGCGCGTTGAATCGCGTTGAACGAGTTCATATTTTTGATTTCGACTTTCGTGCCAAACTCTTTTTGTCCCACAGGGCGCACTGAGATATTGACATCGCACCGTAAGGAACCTTCTTGCATATTCCCGTCACTTACACCCAGGTAACGGAGAATTCGGCGGAGTTCTTGCGCATATTCAGCGGCTTCTTGTCCCGATCGCATATCGGGTTCTGAGACGATTTCAACTAATGGTACACCCGCACGGTTGTAGTCTACGAGCGAATAGGTTGAACCGGAAAGGCGATCGCTTCCCGCATGAACTAATTTTCCGGCATCTTCTTCCATGTGCAAGCGCGTGATGCCGATGCGTTTGCGTATTGGATTACCATCACCGTCAACAAGTTCAATTTCTAACCAACCGTGTTGTGCGATCGGTAAGTCATATTGCGAAATTTGGTAGTTTTTCGGTAAATCAGGATAGAAATATTGTTTCCGGTCAAATTTGCTATATTTAGCAATCTCGCAATTGAGTGCTAAACCTGCTTTGACGGCGTATTCCAATACCTTTTCATTTAAAACAGGTAACACCCCTGGCAAACCCATACAAATCGGGTCAATGTTAGTATTAGGGTCTGCACCAAACTCGGTCGAGCTACTAGAAAATATTTTAGTTTTTGTACTCAGCTGACAATGGGTTTCTAAACCAATAATCGCTTCGTACTCGGTTTTTACCGCAGTAGCAGTAGTCATAATCAAACCAAGCAGCTATTCTTTATTAGGCTACTATTGTAGACTGCGATTCACCGAATGGCGTTTGAGTTTAGTGTTGATTAGCCACTGAGAATTCAGTATTGACAATTTGCGCAAGCTGTGAATACGCGGAGTGTAGTCACACGATCGGCATCGTTACTTGGCTTTTCATGCTTTATCTTCTTGATTGTGTATTGTAGTAGAAGGCGAAAAATGCACTAAAGAAGACAGATCTATTACTATGACCTTCACTATTTGCTCCTTGAGTTGAGGATATAGGTATGCTGCGAACTCGCTGGCAAAGCAATTAATCGAAAAAGGAAGATTTCGTGATTATGAAGCATATCCTGTTGTTTTTCTATATCGTCATTCATTCGAGCTAAATCTCAAAAATATTATTTACTGGTCAGCGAGGCTCTGTGCTTTCAAGAATATGGAAGATATTGAAGTCCACAACAGCAGTTACTAAAGTCATTAGCTCAATTTTGCAAAGCGCGATCGCATTACTAACTTAGACTTACTGCGATTATGTATTCGTTTCTCACTGGATAAATTGCCAGTGAGAAAAATGAATTGACTGGGTGTACGAGGCACACTTTGCTTAAATAGCCTCAACTTCAGTAATGATTAATTGCCTTCGCATCAACTACTTCTAGCAGTTCATTTGCTGTTACCTTGTTGTTTCGGACAGCGCGAAACATTCCGAATCGGCAAAGTCCTGTGCCAAATGCTAACCGCATCAGAAGTAGAGTCGGAACTTCGCGCAGCGACTTGAGGATTCCTGGTAAACCAAATTGCACCAACCCTTGAGGTCGAACCACACCTTGCCAAATCGAATGTCCCCAAGATGGTAGCGTTGGTTCTGTCCAATCAGCAGTAACAACCTCGCCTTCTACAAATCCCGTTGCTGCCAAAAGTTCAGCAAATTCTTCAATACTGGCAAATTCAGGATGAGACCACTGATCTAGGAGTTGCCGCATCACGGGTTTTTCCCAAAAATTGAGTGGCTTTTGACGTGCATCGCGTTGATTCCAATCCGCAACAACTAGCAAGCCCCCTGGCTTGAGTACTCGCATCAATTCTTTCGCAAAAATTGCTTTATCGGGCATATGCGGACCTGCCTCAATTGACCAAACAACATCAAAACTAGCATCGGGAAACGACATCGCCATTGCATCATCTACCTGAAACTGGACATTCAGTTCTTCGGGCGTAAGTTGCTTGGCGCGGAGTACTTGTTGCGGGCTGATCGTAATTCCAGTGACCGCAAATCCGTAATCTCGTGCCAAAATGCGGCTGCTTCCTCCAATACCACAGCCAACATCGAGAACCGTTGTCCCAGGGGGAAACTTATCTAAGCCACCCCAACGCACCATTTCATGTACAAAGTCAGATTTAGCTATGAGAAAATCCTTACGGCGCGGTGGCGATCCATAATGTCCTAAGTGAATGTGTTCGCCCCAATAAAACTCTAAAATTCCGTCTTCAGTCCATTGGTCGTACGAGTTGGCAACTGAGTCAGACGATTGATAACGACGAGCGGTGAGTATATAGAGAGCGATCGCACTTAGCAATAGAACAAAGAAAATTTCCAGGATAAATAACAAATTCATGGAGATGAAGTTTGATTCAATGTTTCTATCATGTCCTAAGCATACTAACTATTGCTATAAAGGCAGAACATTATGTATGCCTTCTCACGCTGTGTTACAATCCCTCTGTTCATTTAGTTATAGCGGCAAGATGGGTGAAAGCTGGATTGCCACAGAACGCAGTATTTTGAGTTGGATGAGTTATCGTAGTATCCTCAGCATTGGTAGCGCTGGAAGTATTTTAAGTATTGGTAGCGTTGGTAGCATCCTTAGTATCGGCAGCGCGGGGAGTATTTTAAGCGTCGGTAGCGCTGGTTGTATATTGAGTGTTTTAAGTGCAGGAAGTATGCTGTCCGTTTTAAGTGCTATCAGTATGCTCAGAATCCTGCAATTCAGTACGGGCTGGGTGCGCCATTAGATGTGTTGAAAAAAAGCTAGTGTTCAAGATGTAATGATGGAAAAGTACAGCAATGGTTCTACATTCCTCAAAGCATTAGTATCTATGGAATAAATTTATTTAAGTCTGATTGAAATCTGTTATTTTGGCTTCAATGTTGTATTTAGAATATAGAAATTTGTATGAACATTATTTGCATTTTTTAGAGTCTCGTTTCAATTTCAGTATAGTTGAACATTTAATGTGTTGCAATGAACTTTTAATTGATTATCTAGGTAATATTTACGATTACGACTTTAACCGAATGGCAAATATTCCGGCAAAAACTCGCGATCGCAAGATATTAACAGTTGCTCAGTGACTGAAAGCTGGCACTTTAGATTTAGTGAACGAAATACAGACTGTACAGCTAGATGTGGTTCTAGTTGTGGTGGTATTTTAGTTGAAAGTTAGAAATCGTAAAGCCGTGACTTTAGCAGCAACAACCGGAAGAATTTCAATTATCATTCCGGTTCTTAATGAGGTAGGTACGATCAAAAATGTGCTTGCTTGTACTCAATCAAGTACAAATATTGAAGTAATTGTTGTTGATGGTGGTTCGGTTGATGGTACGCTGGAGTTAGTGCAGTCGCTCGGTGTTAAAGTTCTATCAGCATCTACGACGGGTCGTGCATATCAAATGAATATGGGTGCTGTAGCAGCAACGGGAGAAATTCTCTTATTTTTACATGGCGATACCCTTTTACCTCCTAAGTTTGACACGATGATTCGTGGTATATTCAGACGTTCGCCAAGATGTAAAAAAGTTTTTGTAGCAGGTGCGTTTGCATTACAAATTAATGCACCGCGCTTAAGTTTGCGAGTTATTGAACAAGGAGTAAATTGGCGATCGCACTTTTTACAAATGCCCTACGGCGACCAAGCTATTTTTCTGAAAGCAGAAACATTTCACCAAATTGGTAGTTTTCCAGAGTTGCCAATTATGGAAGATTTTGAATTGATGCGGCGGTTAAAACGCTTGGGAGATATTGCAATTATTCCTGTACCTGTAATCACCTCAGCGCGTCGATGGTTGAAACAAGGAGTTGTGAAAACAACACTGATTAACCAAATTGTGATTCTGGGATATTTACTTGGGGTTTCGCCAAAAAAACTTGTTTATTTGTATCGCCATCAATCGCGACTATCTCCAAGTCAGTGGTTTAAGTCAGTTCCCCGATTGTTATCGAAATTCAATTAATTAAAACAATAAAATAATATTCTTTTTGTCAAATTTCAAATAAAGTAGCCTTTACTCACCTTATGGGCAATTTTCTACAACCAAACTGAGTTGCTAAGCTGTCGCACTTAGGCGATCGTCTCATATTAAGGAAAACATGACTCAATTCAACTGCCGATACAATATCAGGCTCAAACTGATCGCGATCGTATTTAAACAATTGAATCTGCAAGACCTTTTGCAGACATTATTAATCGGGGTCAAAAGTAGTGGTGTTTTAAGGCTTGTTGCATTCATTGCCATCTACAACATTGCAACATTGCTATTTGTCCCTGGCGCGATCTTAACGATCAAAGGTGGTTGTCTATTTGGTATTTTTTGGGGTTCAGTTTATGTCTTAATGGCTGCGATGCTGGGCGCAATGTGGGCTTTTGTAGGATTATGACTACTCTGCCTTATTCAGAACTACCATTTATACAATAAAAGATACAAAAAAATGTGCTTGAAATTGAGGAGAATAAAAGAAGGCGATCGCTACTGATTCTGCATCGAAAACAGTCGAAAAGCTTTTTTATCTAATGTAGTGGCAAGTTTTGCGATCGTCTTGCTTCTACTTACCCAGTCAATAGGTGCTAAAAATCCAAGTTTCTGTAAAATCAACACAGCATCAGTACTCTCTTGTGTCACTTGCACGATCGCAACTCTGCTAGAAATACGATGATGAGTGATAGTGTGAGAGAAGCTATCAGTAGATTTAAAGATTTGCAATGGCAACGAGTGCAGGATACTTTCTAATTCTGATACTTCATCTGGACTCAATAAAGGAAAACCGATAGTATGTTTTAAAAATCCTTTTGTTCGTTTTACAAAGGCGAATGTATCGGTTTGTCTGTGCCAAACAATTAATGCAAATAACTCAATATTAATTGAAGTGCGTCGCGGTTTTTTGGGTGGATACTGGACAACGCAATTATGAGTAAATGCGAGACAAGATTGTTGTAAAGGACAACGATCGCATAGTGGGTTTGATTTCCGACAAATTGTCGCGCCTAATTCCATCATCGCTTGATTGAAGTCGCCAGGACGTTTCGGAGGAATGATACTATTAACATACGCCTGAATTGCTGATTGTCCTGATTTACTCCACACATCGGATAAAGCAAGTAGACGACTAACCACGCGGATGACATTACCATCGACACACGCAACTTTTTCACGATGACAGATGCTAGCGATCGCAGCGGCGGTATAAGTACCACATCCAGGAATTTTGAGCCATTCATTGTATGATTGCGGAAAACGACCGTGAAGCTGTTCTACAATCATCTGTGCGCCTTTTTGCAAGTTCCGCGCTCGTGCATAATAGCCTAACCCTGACCAAAGTTGACGTAATGTTTCCTCATCACACTTGGCAAGGTCGTATACTGTAGGCAACTGCTGAATAAATTCGGAAAATTTAGGAACGACTACAGCCAACACTGTTTGTTGACTCATCACTTCACTCACCCAGGTGTGATAAATATTGATTTCTTGACGCCAGGGTAAAAGTCGCTGGTGATTGTCGTACCACTTTAAAAGTTTCTCGACACAAGAATGCATAATATAGCAGGGGTCAGAGGTCAGAGGTCAGGGTTAAACTCCCCTCAGGGACATCAATACCAGCTTCGATAATGTCCTAACTCTATTGACTATGGCTATAATATGACATCATCTTCGGTTAAATAACCTTTCTTTGTGGTTAGTTATTAGTGAATAGTCACGCGTCACCCTTCAGCATTTTTATCATCACTCATCAACCGGATTTAATATGATTAGCGATCGCGATCCGCCCTCGGACAAAAGAATTCACGACAAGAAACTTGCACAACGTCCTCAAAGCCTAAATTTTGCAAATGTGCAATCCATCCTGATGGTGTGCCATCGTGTTCTAGTGTTCCTAAAACCAAGGCGACATCAACAATTTCTGGTACAACACGCACACTGTAAAAGTAAGGTTCTTTCGCTGCAAACGAGAATTCTACAGCCAGCCAATCAGGAATTGCGCTTAAGTCAGGTTTGCCATTTGCTTTAAAGCACAGCGTCATGTCTACCTTATATTGAAGTTGTTTAGAATGTAATTAAGGAGTGCCGTTAAGTGCTAGTGACTTTCGTTAAAGGCTGCGGTTACATATAGTGTGTTTATCATAGTATTGGTACGAGAACGTTGAAATTGCAGCTTAACAACTATCACATCAAATTGCTAGCTGCGATTTTCATGGTAATTGACCATGTAGGTATTGTCTTTTTTCCGCAAGTTTTTGTTTTTCGCGTGATTGGGCGTCTCAGTTTTCCGCTGTTTGCGTGGTTATTAGCCCAAGGAGAAAGATATACTCGCAGCTTTCCACGATACTTGCAAAGACTTGTGCTTTTGGGTTTGTTGAGTCAGCCTTTGTATGTCCTCACGCTATCAGGAACGCGTCCGAATATTCTGTTTACATTGTCGCTGGGGTTAATTACCTTGCGCTTGAGTCGGAGGTTGCGAGAATATAAATATTTAATTTGGATTTTGGGAATTGTCTCAGCAGAATTACTCCGCGTCGAGTATGGCGCTTACGGTGTGGCGGCGATGTGCTTAATGTCAATATTTGCACCAAATCTTCATTGGTGGTTAGCGTGGATTGCGTTACATCTTGTTGATGCGATCGCAGTATCTAATATCTTTCAACTTCCGGCGATCGTCACTCCTGTATTTATCCATGTTGCGAATCACCAAAGAGGATCTTCAGCACGTTGGTTCTACAGCTTTTATCCATTACACCTACTCGTGTTATTTCTCATCTTTCGGTTAAGTGAAGCACGGCTTTAATTTAGTATCCTAGTAGGCGTTGATAAGTTTCAATAACTTCAGCTACTTTTTCGGCGTCAATATCGTAGTTACAGCGAAATTGTTTCATTTGTGCGGTGAAGGAATCACGTTTGGTTATTGCTGATGCATACTGCTTTAAATTAAACTGAGTTCCTCGCAGGCTCATTGTAACGACGCTTTTCCGTGAAATGAGCCTACCTAGATTATCTCTAAGTAGTGGTAATTGCGGAATCGGTCTAGTACTCATCCACGCGCCAATGAGTTCAGCACAAGTTTCTATAGCACCTGTAAAATCAAGCTGTGAGGGATTGGCTTTTTCGATTAGGCAATTTTAGCAAATGCGCACAGGTGTTTTGTTGCTTTCTGATACCGACTTGTTCGTAATACACCAACCATAATATTTTCATCGCTTAAAATTATTGATTAACTTACTTTAGCGATTTGCCCTTGACAAATCATAGTCATAATGAGTACGCTTTAACTGTTAAAATTTGTAAAGGGATAAGCGATGTTGTCAAACAAAGAAGGACAAAAAGTTCCTAACTGCACCTTTCGTACCCGTCAAAACAATGAGTGGGTCGATATTACGACAGATGATTTGTTTAATGGTAAAACTGTTGTTGTCTTTGCCTTACCAGGTGCGTTTACTCCCACTTGCTCATCGACTCATCTTCCTGGGTACAACCAGATGGCAAAAGCTTTTTATGAAAACGGTGTAGATGAGATCGTGTGTATTTCGGTCAACGATGCTTTTGTGATGAATGAATGGGCAAAGCACCAAGAAGCAGAAAATATCAAAATGATTCCTGATGGTAATGGACTGTTTACCGAAGGAATGGGAATGCTCGTCGATAAGACAGAATTAGGATTTGGTAAACGTTCTTGGCGCTACTCAATGTTAGTAAAAGATGGCGTTATTGAAAAGATGTTTATCGAACCCGAAGAACCAGGCGATCCTTTTAAGGTATCCGATGCTGAGACAATGCTTAATCATATCAACCCTCAAGCTGCTAAGCCTAAATTAGTCTCGCTGTTTGCTAAAATTGGTTGTCCTTTCTGCGCTCGTGCGAAAACAATGCTCAAAGAACGCGGTTTAGACTATGAAGAGATAGTCATTGGTAAAGATGTCACCACTCGTTCTTTACAAGCAGTTGCAGGTGCAACAACAGTACCACAAGTATTTATCGATGGTAAACTGATCGGTGGTTCCGAAGCATTAGAAGCTTACTTTGCGGCTTTGTAAAGTTATTGGAAACCGACATTTTATAAATTCGTAGTTCGCTGTTTAACACAATACGGATTACGAATTTATAGCAATGGTCAATAGAATATAGAAGCTTGTACTGATATCCTCTCCGGTCAAATAACTAGATCAGTGATGAGTTACTAGTCACCATTTTTATCATCACTAATCAACCAGACTTAATATAACTTCCCTAACTAGATTTTACCTCTGACCTCTGCTATGCTTTTTGATAATGTGCAATAACCTTATCGATAAACTGCTGCCAAGTGTCATTCGGTTGCCAAATTCGTTGTAAATCTTGTTTCGCTTCTTCTACACTTGTTTGTTCGTGAATGACGCGATATAAGTACACAAAGGCAGAAACTCGCATATTCATCGCACAGTGAACAAACACATTTTTATCTGCATTTGCTTGCATCACATGGAAGAAACGCTCAATGTCTTCTAGCGTAGGCTTTTCCCAAATGACTGGAATGTGTACATAGTCCATTCCTAGATCTTCTACTATTTTTTGCTCGTTGGCGATCGCATGAGTGGAAGTTGGTAACGCTAAGTTAACAACAACTTCATAACCTGCGGCTTTGATGTCTGCAAATTGTTGTGCGGTTGGTTGTCCGGCGGTGGCGATCGCATCGGATACTTGCAGAAAGTTATAGATTTCCATATTTAACGTAGCTCAAAACCGAGATTTTGTAATGCTTCGCGCAGTCGATCGCGTCCTGATAACGATTGTGGTGTTGCAATGCGCTTCACAGAATGTTCCGCCCAATCTCCAGTGACGTTCATTTGTTGTTCGCGATAGAAATTCTGCATGATTTCGTTGTATTGTGCGATCGCCGCATCTTGAACTGTTAAATCATAACGTTCGCGGTGTAGCATAGCTGATTGCGGTAATCGCGGTTTAATCGCCGCCTGCGGTGAGTCGGGATAGCCTACACACAACCCAAATACGGCAAATACGTGCGGCGGTAATTTCAGGAGTGCAGCGATTTCTTCAGGGTGGTTGCGCATCGCCCCAATGTACACAGTACCTAAACCGAGGGATTCTGCTGCTACTGTAGCATTTTGCGCGGCTAGTGCGGCGTCTATTGTTGCTGTGACGAACATTTCTAAATAGTCTAAACCTGCGTGCGACATTCCGCGACTTTGGGCAATGTGCGTTAAACGTGCTAAATCGGCTAACCAAACTAAAAACAATGGACACTGCTGGATCTGTTTTTGGTTTCCTGCTAACGCCGCTAACTGGGCTTTACGCTGTGCATCTTCGATGGCGATCGCACTCCAAGTTTGCAGATTTGATGAAGTTGCCGCCGATTGCGCCGATGCTATGATTAGCTCTAAAGTTCCTGAAGGTAGAGGATCGGGGCGATAAGCACGAATTGAACGATGTGATAGTAATGTCGTTAAGCACGCATTCCATTCACTATCAAAATCAAGGCTTTGACCGTAGCGCGATCGCAATAACTCGATTGGGTTAATCGTCACTTTTACCTCTCGATCTTTGTGGGCAATTATGTTACGAATACTTTAGCTTATACATATGTTATAGACTGCGATTTGCATTTGTCGTGATTCTGGTATTTCTGCAAGAAAGGAGTCAAAATAATGCTACTAAATCTTAGTGCGATCGCTCCTATTAAAGAAGAGCAGTATCTTAAAATCTGTGAGGATAATCCTGATTTAAAGCTTGAACTCGATCAGTATGGTACTTTGATTGTTATGCCACCTACAGGGGGAACTAGCGGTAATCGCAATGCAGAAATTACCTATCAACTCCAAGCTTGGAATAAGCAAAAGAAATTAGGTAAAGTTTTTGATTCTTCTACAGAGTTTAAGTTACCTAATGGTGCTTTTCGTTCTCCTGACGCTGCTTGGATTAGTTTAGAACATTGGAACAGACTTACAAAAAAAGAACAAGACAAGTTTCCTCCGCTTGCACCTGATTTTGTGATTGAATTACGCTCTAGTAGCGATCGCCTTAAACCTTTACAAGAGAAGATGCAAGAGTACATTACCAATGGTGTTCGCTTAGGTTGGCTGATTGATCCACAAAATCAGCAAGTAGAAGTTTATCGACAAGGACATTCTGTGGAAATACTGCAATCGCCTAACTCTTTATCTGGAGAAGATGTATTACCAGAATTTGTCCTTGATTTAAACGAAATTTGGTAGTGCTTTATTAAAGTAGTGAAAGTCAGCTTTATGATAACAACTTTTTTAGTTTATTTCTTAATAGCCTGTTACTTTGTTGTAGAAAGAACACTAAGAAAAGGAGAGCAAGCACTTAGTCTTCAACCTGGTTCATCTGACCGTAACAGTTCATATATGATGTGGGCTAATGGTCTATTTAGTATTTTGCTTGTCTTATTAGCACCTATCTTAAATTTTTATAACCTAGGGTCTTGGAATAATATATATGTTAGTTGGATAGGAATTATTGTGATGATCAGTGGGCTTGTAATTCGATACTGGGCTGCTCAAACACTAGGTAAGTTTTACACGCGGACATTACAAATTGTTGAAGAACACCAAATTATTGATATTGGTCTATATAGTATTATTCGCCATCCTGGTTATTTAGGTGTTTTTATAATGACTATTGGTGCAGGATTAGCTGTAACTAATTGGATTGTACTTTTAATTACTGTAATTACAAGCTTTGTGTCATGTGCTTATCGCATTTATGTAGAAGAGGAGATGCTAGAAGGTACATTTGGAGAGGACTATAAAGTTTACAAAGCAACTACCTGGAGGATGATTCCTTTGGTTTACTAAAAGCTTACACAAGCTGCTTATCGACTAAACATCCATCTTCCATGTAAAGAATACGGTCAGCAATATCTAAAATGCGGTTATCGTGAGTTACAAGTAAAATTGTTGAGCCTTGTTCTCTAACTAACTTTTGCATAATTTCGACAACATCGCGTCCAGATTTTTTATCAAGTGCGGCGGTAGGTTCATCAGCCAAAACAATTTTTGGACGACTAATTAAAGCGCGGGCGATCGCAACTCTTTGTTTTTGTCCTCCTGATAGCTTTTCTGGATAATAATCGACGCGATCGCCTAAACCTACAGCTTCTAACATGGCGATCGCTTTTGCATCTAAATCTTGATTCATCATCTCATCATGTAACTCTAAAGACATCCGCACATTTTGTTTTGCGGTGAGAAATGTCATTAAGTTGTGTGCTTGAAAAATATAACCAACATTGCGCCGAATCTCGATTAATTGTCTTTTGCTAGCGCCACACATTTCTTGATTAAGGATTTTTAAACTTCCTTCTTGCGCGGATCTTAGTCCACCCATTAGTGTTAACAAAGTTGTTTTACCAGAACCAGATGGTCCTGTCATTATGACAATTTCACCTGCTTGAATCTCTAAATTGATGTTAGATAAAACTTGTTTGCGGAGCGTTCCTTCACCAAAGTAGTGATTGAGGTTTTTAATAGAGATAACAGGATTAGATATATTATTGCTCATAGTAATCTCTGTTTTGTCTAAATTACTTCTTTAACGAACTACTCTAGGCGCAGAGAAAGTAGAAAAAAGAATAACGATTTTTTTACTAGAAATTTAGAACCATTTTGATTTTAACTTAAATGAAATTATATAATTACTGTAACTTCACTTCTTTGATTGGTTTTTCTAGAAAATTCTCTGTGATGAAATAAATTATTATCACTAACAACCACGTGTAGCCCCACAAAGTCTGATTCCAGAGAGCTACAGCAATTGTTATTATAGATACTGCTGGCTCTATTAAAGTTTTTATACTGATTGCTCTAATGTGCTTAATATCTAAGTTAGAGCTAACAAGGCGATGCTCAGTTGTTGCATAAACCCAGTTTAAGAATGAAAACAAACCTATTAAAAATATGTTTGAACTATACCATATTTTGATAATTGCCTGATTGGGATAGTAAATGGTTAAAGCATTTGAGTAGGGAACAACAAATATAAACATAAGGTAGAATAAATACAACCAAAGATATATTTCATTTGATCTTTTGTAATATCTAAACTTTTGAGTATGTTCTATCCAATAAAAGGCTAATAAAATAAATGTAATTACATATGTACTGAGATGATCGAGTTGAGTAAGTAGAAAGTTTTTGACTTCTATGTGATTTATGGAAGTTACAGAATCAGGTAGGTCAAATCCTATAATGGATAATCCCATTGCTAAAGCAAAAATGCTATCAGAAAGTCTACTAAGATGATGAATTAATTTTGGAGAATGTCCATTTTGCTCAGGAGTTGAAGTCATAATTTGATTCCCTTGCTTCAAAAAACACACTTAATCAGTTTTGTTGAAAGTCTAAAAAACGTCAGCAGGATCGGCTGATTGTAGTTTACGCATGGCGATCGCACCGGAAACACTGCACATGATAATTGTGAGTAGCAGCACAAAGGCAGCGCGTTCTAACTTCATCGCGATTGGTAGCAATGTCGCCATGTATGTGATTTGATAAAGCCCTACTGATAAGAAGAAGCCAGGAATAAAGCCTAACGCGGCTAAAAGTAAAGCTTCTTGCATTAATACTGTGAGTAAGTAGCGATCGCTGTATCCCATTGCTTTTAATGTCGCGTACTCTGGTAAGTGATCCGAAACGTCGGAATAGAGAATTTGGTAAACAATCACAATCCCGACAATAAATCCAACGACAACACCCAAACCGAAAATAAAGCCGATACCGCCACTTTCCCAGTAGTTAATTTCAATCTGCGCAAATTCTTCGGGTGTGAGTACGTTGACATCATCGGGTAATCCCGCTTGTAGTTGGGCTTGTACAGTTTGTGGATCAACTCCAGGTTGTAGCTGAATCAACCCGACATTAATTTGATTTGGTTGGCGTTGGGGAAATAGCTTTAAGAAAGTCGAATCGCTGGTGAGAATATTGCCATCCGCACCAAAAGAAGCACCTAATGTGAATAAACCAACGGTTTGAACAGTTTGATCGTTAACTTGTGTCGCGAGGGTTCCATGCGCTTGTAATAAATCGGCAATTGGTCCATACTCAGGACGTGAAGCGCGATCAAAGAGAACGCGATCGAGTTGTTTTAACTGATCTAGATAGGGGTTGACTTCGGGAAAATCAAACGCTGGATTCGCCGGATCGATACCCCAGACTAAAATACCGCGATTGAGTAATGTTTCTGGGCTACGCCACTGCGCAGTATCGACATACAAAGAACGTACTGACGCAACTCCATCGTAGGATAAGGTTTGAAGTAATCGCTCTCTGGGAAAGTTTTTGACATAGAATAAGGTTTGAAACTGGGGATTGATTAAGACAAGATCTGCTTGTAGGTTCTGATGCGATTTTGTTGCGGAATCAAAAAGTGAATCGAGTAATCCTAGCTGTACGAAGATCAGCATATCTGCAAAGCCTATTCCGGCTAAAGCTACTAAGAGGCGAGTTTTTTCTTTGAGGAGTTGTCGCCATGCCAAGGGTGTGCGACGCAGCCATTTGGGAAGCATAGTGATACCATTTGGGTAATGGGTAATGGGTGATCCTTAGTAAGTTTTTTTCAAGTACCAATTACCTATTGTGGTTCTCTTTTAAGTGTCCAGTATTGCAGATTTGTTTCAGGGAATGTACCAGATCGCAGTACTTTAAAACCCTGTCTTTGGTAGAAGCGTACGCCTCCTTCTGTGGAGGTTTCTAAGTAGCAGGGGAGTTGTTCTCGATCTGATTGTTTGAGAATTGGTTGTAGGAGTAAACTACCGACTCCTTGACTTTGATACGCTGGTGCAACTCCTAGCATATTTAGATACCAGTGTTTTTCTGGTAAATCTTGTTGGTGGTATTCTTCAATTTTGGAATAGAGGGCGATGAGTTGTCCGAATCTGTCGAAACGCAGTTTGGGAGGGATTCTATACAATCCAGAGATGAGTAATCGTAAATTGTTGAGTGGGTATTTTCCTGGTGGTAGCCATACTGCAATTCCTTTTATATCGTCTTGCGTTGTATAAATGTGGTTGTAGCGCTGGCTGTAACGCAGGATTGTCTTTGCAATCCAGTTTATCAGATCGAGTCTTGCGGGTTCGTCTGCTAACGCAAAGTAATTGAACATCGGATCGTTGTTGAATGCTTGGGCTAGAACTTCGCTTGCTGCATCAATTTGCGATCGCCTTAATTTAACTACTTCTGCACTCATGATTTTTCTCCTGATATCGCACATTCGTTATAAATAGAATTAAAGTTCTATCGCTGTTTGTACTTGTAAGTTGGTTAACTTAGCGACTTGTTGACTATCTGTAGGATTGAGACGAATTTTGACTTCAACAACGCGGCGATCGAGGTTTTCGCCTGGTTGATTGCTGAAAACGTTTTGGCGATCGACTTGTAAGCCTACGTGCGATACAACGCCTTGCAGTTCGCCGTTAATCGCTTCGCTGGTAACAATTGCGGTTTGTCCTGGCTTGACTTTGCTGATGTCGGTTTGGTATACTTCTGCTATCACTAGCATGGTATCAGTTTGGGCTAAATCGGCAATTCCCGAATCGCTAATTTTCTCGCCAACTCGCGCGTGAATTTTAAGGATTTGTCCTGATTTTGGTGCTTTAATGTAGGCTTGTGCTAAATCAGTACGGGCGCGGTTAACAGATGCGATCGCTTCTTCTACCTCGCTTTGGGCGGCTTGGATATCAACTGGGCGGACTTCAGAAATTTGATTTAAAGTAGCGCGGGCTTGTTGTAGTTGCGCTTGGAGAGATTCTATCGTTTTACTTTGCGTTTGTTGCGCCTCGTCAAGTTGCGCTTGCGCAGTTTCGGCGATTAAACGTTTGCTATCTAAGCTTGATGCGGCAACTGCACCTTGTTGATACAACTGCCCAAAGCGATTATACTCCGCAGTGGCGTTACGGACTTCCGATCGCCAGCGCGCGATCGCCGCGTTTTGGGTAGCAATTTCACCGGCAAGTTCAGCTTCGAGGCGCGTAATTGTTGCTTGCTGGGCTTGAATCTCACCCTGTTTTGCACCGGCTTTAACTTGTGCAAGTCGTGCTTGAGTAACTTTAACTTGTTCTTGTGCTTGTTGCAACGCATCTTGCAAGCGATTTCTAGAATCCAAGATTGCTACAACTTGTCCCGCTTGCACGCTATCGCCTTCTTGCACGAGAATTTGAGAAATGCGATCGCCATCTAACGCTAACGGCGCTGATAAGCGAATGACTTCACCTTCAGGTTCGATTCTTCCTAGCGCAGTGACTTTCTTAACGACAGGAAGTGTTGCAGTCGGTTGCGGTGTTTTTCTTTGTCCAAACTGCGAAATTCCATAATACGCAATACCTCCAGTAATCAGAGTTGCTAAAATAATTAACCCGATTAACTTGCGATTTGCTCCTTTAGAGAATAGCCCAAGCGTCATGGATTCCTTCCTTTTTTGTTGGGTATTGGGTAATAGATAGCAAAAAAACATTTACCAATTACCAGTTACCAATGACCAATTCCTAGTCTTTAAGTGATGCTTCTTGCAAATAAAGCGTCAGCATCTTATTCAACAGTTGTGCTTGCTGATCGTACGCAACAACATCGCCTTCAAATAACCGCACAACGATAACTCCTGTTGCTAGACACATGGCAAAATTAACCACAGCCGGATCGTCAGTCCCTAACGCTTTGACAACAAACTCTCGATTGGATTCGTAGTTGCGCCTCAGGGTTTCGTTCGCCAAAATTTCCGTGCGATCTTGTTGTTGATAAAAATCACTCGTAATTAGAAATTGTTTGAAGAAGTAATCTTCATTCTGTGCGGTATAGTCAAAAATCGCTGTAATTCGCTCCTCTAAAGTATGAGTATTGTTAAGCACAGCATTCATGCTTGCGGTATCTCGCTCATTTAATTCGTCATATAGCTGCCAAAATAAAGCCTGTTTACTCGGAAAGTAGTGATATAGCGTTCCAGTAGATACACCTAATTCTTTAGCAATTTGGCGCATTGTTACAGCACCGTAGCCCTGAGTAGCAAATAAATCAAAGCATTTTGTCAGTAACTCTTTACGATATTGGTCATGGTCAACAATCTTAGGCATAGATATCCAACGAACGAATCCCAATTTGAAGTCAGAATGACTGTAGCGTTGACAGTGACGTTTGACTATGTAGTATCTTATATCGAACGTTTGTTATAAGTCAATAAAAAAAATGGATATTTTTCCCCAATTACCCATTACCAAAACCACAAATATTCTACAGCGCGTCGAGTAATGCTAAAACAACTCGTGCTTGATTTTCAGCGGCAACGGCGAAGAAAGTATTGAGTTGGGCTGCTGCTGATTCACCACCGCCTGCTAAGTCAGAAACACTGCGTACAGCAATAAACGGTACGTTATTAGAATACGCCACCATCGCTGAGGCAGTCGTTTCCATATCTAATACCAATACATCGGTATTTTCGTTGCGATCGCCCTTTTCATCAAAATTCAGCGTATTTGCAACAAACCGCCGATACTGTTCATTATCAACAAACGTCGAACCTGACAATCCATTTTGACCGACAATTAACTGTGGTGCAGGAACAAGCGGAGTTGTGGTACATTTACCAGTGCGATCGACTTGCGGACAATCTAGCAACTCAACATCAAGTTGGCGCGCTGTCTTATACATCCGCTTGTCAACCAGAAACCAAAACTTCAATTCTTGATTCTCTGGGTTTGCAGGTATCCCAGGAAAGGGAACTTGGCGCAGTTGTTGTAGATTATTTCGGTCTAAATAGTATTGTGGAGTATTATCAGAACTCACATTAGTATCGCGGAGAAATGCATTTTTAGCATCTGGTTGAAAGAGTGTTTCTTGGTTAGCTTGTCCTGGTTGTGGTGCATTTCCAAACAAAAAGTTGCACGTTGCGGCTTCTTCCATCGGATCTTGTAATACGTGATTTAGCTGAAGTCCTGGGATGGCTGCGCATGGTACCGTTTCAGAAGAGTTATTAAAATACATCTCCTGATGGAAACCCCAGCGTTTGGGAATAATGACTGAGCCAATCGGTGTTTCGTTTGGCGTTTCAGGATTGTCATCGTTTGCACCCACACCACCGACGCCACCTGCAATTCCGCTAAAGATAATATTAGTTATTTTAAATTTATCGAGGGTGAGTTGCGTTACCATTGTTGCATTAACGATGCTGATATTTGTTAAGACAACAACAACGTCTTTACCGCGCAATCTTCCTTTGCTGTAGCGATGACCGTTGATGACAACACAGCCTTCGTAGCGGTTCTCGCCATTATTGCGACGCATTTCACTAATAAAGCGATCGGCTTCACCAGAAAAAGCAGAGATTAAAGCATATCTGGGTTTTCTATCAGTTCTTGCATCGCATCTTCCTGGAATTGGCGTAGCATTTGTTTTGTGAATGGGTAGCGCTGCACTTACAAGAAACCCTACTAACAGACAAAAGCAACGCAGGCGGAAAATGAAGTTTGCGCAATTTTTCACGACGTCTCGCTTTTTAGTAGTTTGTTTAGCAAAACAAATTAAATCTTATTATTAAAAGTTACTTAAAATAGGATTTATTGAAATTTTTATTATTAGATGATGGGTATTAGAAAAGGGCAAGGAAAGATACATACGTGACATTTATTGAGAAAACAACTTTAAATACGATCGCCTTTGGTGCGAATAGCGATCGCATTCTCAACATCTACCTAAGATAACGGCTGGCGCTCATTTTGCGGTGGTAAAGCGCGTTCTTCTTTAGGTGGTAAAAATTCGTCGGTAAAAATATCTGCAACCGTTGGTTGACTGCTTAATCCAAAACCTTCGACTGTTTGCGTAATTGACGTTTGTAACCGCTGGGGATCGACCGCACCTAAACCAAGCGATTCTGCTTCGGGAGTAATAATCAAGTCCTCAAGTGCAACTTGTAAGCGGACTTTCTCAGCTTCGCGATCCATTAATTTACTTTGATCGGCTGCAATCACTGCATCCAACGCTGCATTGGGATCTCTTAGCATATCTTGCATTCCTTTGAGATAGGCTCTCACAAAACCGCGAATTACGTCGGGATTTTGTTGGACAAAACTTTCTTTTGCTAAGATGGCGTTGCCGTAGAAATCTAAACCAAAGTCATTGTAGTAAAAAACTTTAATATCGTCGCGGCTTTTTCCGCCCTTCAGTAACGATGGTAATGCTGATGTCGAAAACGCACTAATAGCATCAACTTTACCTTGTAGGAGAAACGTTTCGCGGAGTCTTGGTTCCATCGTTGTCCACGTTACCGAGTTTGGATCGACACCCGTTTCTTTAGCAAATAGCGGAAATAGTTTGCGCGGACCATCGCCTGCGGGTGCGCCGAGGGTTTTACCTGCTAAGTTTTGTGGTGAAGCGATCGCATCATCTAAGGTAAGAACCGCAAACGGTGCTTTATTAATCGGAACAGCAACCGCGATTATTTTATTATTAGGATTTTTATCGTTAAATTCTAGCGTGTTGTAAATATCGCTAAAAGCAATATCAAATTTTCCTGTACCCAGCTTACTAATTGTATCTACGTTGCCAAAGCCTCGTTCGTAGGTAACATTCAGTCCTTCGGCAGCAAAATATCCGTTATTAATCGCTAAAATCAGCGGAGCATCTAAACTTTGAAATAAAAACGCTAACTGGACATTGACATTTCTGAGGTTTGTATTTGTATTCGTATTCGCCGCAGGGCTAACGGCGGGATTACTGGGGTTATTTGCAGAAGTATTAGCCCCAGGAGAACCACAACTAGCAAGCAATGCTAGAGATGCAGCAATCGAAATGAAGCGAGAAAGACGTTTAATCACCTTTAATCACAGTTGCTAGATACTTGCGATCGCATTAAAGTTGAGGCAACCACTAGTTTTCTGTATTGCGATATACAGCAAAAGTAATTGCTGTTGGTGTCATATCACCTCAGCAATTACCGTTCACCAATTACCTAAGCAATCCAACTTGGAAACTAACCATTATTTTTCTTGTTGTTATCAACAATTGATTGAATTTGCGAGTCTTGCAACCAAATCGTTTGTTGTGGAAAAGGAATGGGAATTCCTTCTTTATCAAAAGCAATTTTGAGACGACGGCGATATTCGCGCGCAACGTCCCATTGTTTCAATGGTTGCGTTTTGATCCACACGCGAATCACCAAACCGCGATCACCAAAATTTTCTACTCCCAACACCTGTGGCGTTTCGATAATATGTTCCATCCACCGAATATCCTGCGTCATTTCAACACCGATTTGATTGATAAGTTTCAACGCTTGGTCAACATCAGCGTGATACGCGACAGGAATATTTAAATCAGCGCGCGACCAACGACTCGAAAGATTCGCAACAATTTTGATTTCGCTATTAGGAATTGTAATCAAACGTCCTTCCGCATCTCGTAGTTGGGTAATGCGTAAATTTAAGTTTTCGACTAAACCGCCAACGGTTCCTACTTCGATGACATCTCCAAGCGCATATTGGTCTTCTACGATAATTAAAAAGCCGTTGATTGCGTCTTTAATTAGGTTTTGCGAAGCCAAAGAAATCGCAACACCAAGCAAGCCCGCACCTGCAAGGATCGGCGCAACATTGACCCCTAACGCTGTTAAAGCGACAACGATACCAATAATGACTCCACTTAACGTCGCGATACTTTTGGTAACGCCCGAAATTGTCGAAACACGCAATTGCAGTCTTAAAGCATCTTCTGAAGTCAGTAATGCATTACTCGCAAAAGCTGCGGTGAACTGGTCGATCAAAATATAGCTCAAGCGAATAACGACATAAGTTCCTATCCCGACAATGACTAGCGTAAACGGAATTGTCAGAGCGGTAAAAATCCAAGCTTGGACAATGCGCGTGAAGGGAAATAAACCTAAAATAACCAGCGTACCACCGCCCCAAACAAGACTCTGCGTGAGTTGAAAAAGTCGCTGGCGAACTTCTTCGATGTTACGATGTCGCTGTCGTGTGAGTTGCGTTGTCACAGGATTCGTTGTTTGTGGCGTCGCAAACGTCACGGGTTGCTGTTTTAAGCGCCAATACCAGCGGCGGATTCCCCAGCTTGTGACAACTACACCGAGAAAAACGCCAGCTGCGATCGCGCCTTGACGCTGTAAAGATTCAGGTTGTCGTTCTTGTTTTGCGCGTCTGAGGTTTTGTTCGAGTGATTGTGCTAATCTTTGTGCCACACTAAAGGGATCTTCTTCCTGTTGCACTTGCGCATCAAGGTCGGTTACTGTCAGTAGCTGCTGACCGTTGACGTAGATGACGGGTAAATTATTTTCTGTCCTGATATCTATCTGAAGTGCGTCAGAATCGCTTTGAATGTAATTTTGGCTAATAAGTTGTAATCGCTGCTGAATATCGTCAACGCGCTGCTGTAGGCTAGCTCTAGGTGCCGCAATTTGAAACAAACGACGACCATCCAGTCGAATTGATGTTGTCACAACCTGCGTTTCTGAAGTATCTGCCTGTTGTGTGAGATTGGGTAAAGGTATGGGAAGTGCTGGTATTTGAGCAGAAAGGGGAGAAACGATGACAGTATTAAGAAAAATTGACCCTGTAATTGCCCAAAATCGAGAGTGCATCTCTATCCTCCAGCGCAAAGTATTCTCTGTTACATAGAGTAACGGTTAATAATATGTAAAGAATACAGTTAAGCTAGGGGACACGTCCCAGTTCTAAATTAAAGGATAATTAATGACTGCAACTTCAACTAAGCCAAAGTACGAGATTAAAGACCTTGCCCTGGCAGCAACAGGAAGACAGCGGATCGAATGGGCTGGGCGCGAAATGCCCGTATTGCGTCAAATCCGCGATCGCTTCGCGCAAGAAAAACCCCTTGCTGGAATTCGTTTGGTTGCGTGCTGTCACGTTACCACCGAAACCGCCCACTTGGCGATCGCACTCAAAGCGGGTGGTGCAGACGCAATCCTAATTGCGAGTAACCCACTTTCGACGCAAGACGACGTAGCCGCTAGCTTGGTTGCGGATCACGATATTCCCGTATTTGCGATCAAAGGCGAAGATAACGAAACCTATCACCGTCACGTTCAAATTGCGCTCGATCATCGCCCGAATGTCATTATCGACGACGGTAGTGATGTTGTCGCTACTTTAATTCAACAACGCCAACACCAAATTGCTGATATCATCGGCACTACCGAAGAAACAACGACGGGTATTGTTCGCCTCAAAGCGATGTTCAGAGATGGGGTATTAACGTTCCCCGCGATGAATGTTAACGATGCGGATACTAAACACTTCTTCGATAACCGCTACGGTACAGGACAATCGACACTCGATGGCATTATCCGTGCAACAAACCTCCTCCTAGCCGGAAAAACCGTTGTCGTTGCAGGTTACGGTTGGTGCGGTAAGGGAACGGCACTGCGGGCGCGCGGAATGGGCGCAAACGTGATTGTCACCGAAATTGACCCCGTAAGAGCGATCGAAGCGGTCATGGATGGTTTTCGCGTGTTGCCTATGTCGGAAGCTGCACCAGAGGGTGACTTATTTATTACGGTAACAGGTAACAAGCACGTGATTCGCGCAGAACACTTTGAAGCGATGAAAGACGGTGCGATCGTTTGTAACTCTGGTCACTTTGATATTGAAATTGACCTAAAGTCACTCGGCGCAACCGCGACAGAAGTGAAGCAAGTTCGTAACTTTACCCAAGAATACCGGATGCCTAATGGTAAATCGGTTGTTGTTTTAGGTGAAGGACGTTTGATTAACTTAGCTGCTGCGGAGGGACATCCTAGTGCAGTGATGGATATGAGCTTTGCTAACCAAGCTTTGGCGTGTGAATATTTAGTGAAGAATAAAGGATCGCTAGAACCTGGTATTCACTCGATTCCTACCGAAGTTGACCAAGAAATTGCCCGTCTGAAGCTACAAGCGATGGGAATTAATATTGATAGCCTGACAGCAGAGCAAGAAGAATATATTAACTCTTGGACTGCGGGTACATAATTTCACCGACTGCGAATAAAATGTGGCGGGGCGTTGTTTGCAGCGCCCCGTTTACTTAAACAGGAATTTCATCGTGGCTCGACTTTCTGTAGAATTACACCGCTACTTTTTTGACGAAGAACGCCCTCCACAGGTAAATTTGTCACAAATACTAGCACTCGCAGGGGAACGTATATTCGGTTTTTTGTTTGTGGTGCTGTCTTTACCCTCAGCGTTACCCGTACCTGCACCAGGCTACTCGGTTCCGTTTGGCATCTTGCTTTTTTTACTCGCTGTGCAGTTGATTATTGGGGCTAAATCTCCCTGGCTACCACCACGGCTAGCAAATCATCGAATCGCTTTAAAACAAATCCAAGGCATTTTAAAAACGGGAATTCCCTGGTTGAAACGTATTGAAGCGATCGCGCGTCCGCGTTTGAGTTACATCTGTACAAGTCTAACGGGGCGCGTTGTGATTGGTAGTGCGATCGCCCTTATGGCAATTTCGATGATGATTCCTATCCCTGGGACAAATACGCTTCCTGCAATGGGGATTTTTGTCACTGGTTTTGGTTTACTCGAAGACGACGGCGCAATTAGTTTACTTGGTCTAGTTTTGTGTCTTTTAGGCGCAATTCTTTCTACATCAATTATCGTTGCCCTGTTTATCGGTGGTGCTAGTCTTCTCGATTGGGTTAAAGCATATTTTTAGCTATAAGTCAATCCTCATTACCCTCAATAGTCCGACTATTCAACCAGAGATTACATAAACTACTTTCAATTCAAAACTACATCAAGAGACTTTATGCTCGAATGGATTACCAACACAATGAGTTCCCTGGGCTATTTGGGAATCGGATTACTGATGTTTCTGGAAAATTTGTTTCCGCCGATTCCTTCAGAACTGATTATGCCTTTAGCCGGTTTTACCGTAGCAAGAGGTCAAATGCAGTTTATCCCGGCGATCGCCGCTGGAGTCTTAGGAACTGTACTTGGTGCATTACCCTGGTACTATGCCGGTAAAATTCTCGGTACAGAACGTTTACAACAGCTAGCAGACAAATATGGTAAGTGGATATCGATTTCTAGCAAAGATATTATTAAGGCAGATCGCTGGTTTGATCGTCATGGTGGAAAAGCAGTTTTCTTTTGTCGCTTAGTTCCAGGAGTTCGCACGTTGATTTCACTTCCTGCGGGGATCAGCGAAATGCACTTATTTCCCTTTCTGCTCTATTCCACGCTTGGCACATTATTATGGGTAGGTTTTCTTACTTATTTAGGATACGTCTTAGGAGACAACTACGAACTGGTAGATGAATATCTTGGTCCTGTCTCTAAGATTGTAGTTGTTACTCTCGTCATCGCTTTCATTCTTTGGGTAGTCAGAAAGAATATGCGGCGCTATAGCTAAGACTAAATCAGTGTCACTAAGTAACAAGTTAAAGTATTGAAGACGATTGCTATTTACGAATCTGAGATTTGCTCCATCACCTCTTGCAATTGTTGTACTAGTGAAGGTAAGTCAGTTTTGATAGTTTCCCAGATAATTTCCAAATTTACTCGAAAGTATTCATGCACAACAATATTGCGAATTCCTCGAATATCAATCCAAGGAATCTCTGGGTAAAGAATTTCAACTTCAGGTAGGAGACTACCTGCTGCTTCACCAATAACTGCTAAGTTTTACAAAACTGCTTTGATCGTTTTTTTCTCATTTTGGAAATCTATAAAAGTCATGCTTTTGGTGAATTCTTCAATTTCAAAACTCATGTCCAAAATATCTTGAATTCTCGGGCGCAATTTTCTAGAAGGCACGTACTGCCTCCTGTAGAACAGGTTCTTGCATATAAGACTTTAGCGAATCTGTCGTTCCTAAATCCACAGAACATTCTAAAATCTTCTCTAGATAGCGCTGTAGTCTCACAAATGTTAACAGCCCAACAGGTTGCTCAAATTCAACTAGCAAATCGATATCACTCTCTGCTGTTGCTTCATCTCTAGCAACGGAACCAAACAGCGATAATGATTTCACATTGAAATCCTTCAGCTTTGTCTGATGGGCTAGTAAAATAGCTAGTGCCTCATCTCTTTTCATCTTGCTCAAAGCCTACTTGATTCACTATCATTGTAGCTCTAGACGCAAGCTTAATTTTGGCATAAACTCACCAAAGTAAATCTCAAATTTTAGAAAAATGTAGTTGCTGCGAAACAGATACGTATACTGCTAACGTCAGATCAAAGATAAAACTCGTTTGGACGCTACAGCTTGGAACGCTTTCATTATTGGCAACTTTTACCGTACATTCAGCCGCAGTGGAAAACTATTGCGCAAGCTTTTGCTTGCACGTTGGTATTTACGGCTTTTTGGCCTATCCTCGCGTGGTTAGCAGGGCAGATTGCAGCGTATATTGGTCAGGGAAATATAGGAGCGATCGCGCAAATTGCAGTTATCAGTGCTGTCGTATTTCTCAGTCAAAAGATCGCGCAGTTCGGTCAAGATTCCCTCATGGCAAAAGCTGCTTTATTCATTGCGTTTGATTTGCGTCAGCGAGTTTATGCACATCTACAGCGATTAAACTTAAGCTTTTTTGAAACTGCTAAAACTGGTGACTTATCCTATCGTCTTACCGAAGACATTGACCGCATTGGTGAAGTTATCAACAAAATCTTTCACGACTTTATTCCTTGTGTATTGCAGTTGATTGTTGTCTTGGGATACATGATTTATCTCAACTGGCAACTGACGCTATCAACTTTGATCATTGCACCATTAATGGGAATTTTAATCGGTTGGTTTGGCGAACGATTACAACAAGTTTCGCGCCGCAGTCAAAATCAGATATCCGATTTATCAGCATTACTCATTGAGGTTTTCAGCGGTATCCGTTTGGTGCAAGCTTTCGCCGCCGAAGACTATACCCTCAATCGCTTTCGCCAAGATGCTGAACGCAATCGTCAAGCGAAATACGCCGCTGAGAGATTAAAAGCAATTCAATTTCCAGTCATTGGTTTTCTCGAAGCTATCAGTGCTTTAATCCTATTATTTTTAGGTGGTTGGCAAATTTCGAGAGGAAACTTAACTCCTAGCCAATTTGTTAGTTATGTCGCCGGTTTAGCGCTACTCATTGATCCGATTTCGCATATCACGAATAACTACAACGAATTTAAGCAAGGACAAGCGTCGGTAGATAGAATTTTTGAGTTATTGGCAATCAAACCAACTGTTTTAGAAAAGGTAAACGCGCTCGCCCTTCCTCCTGTTACAGGCAAAGTCGAATATCGCCGCGTTTGTTTTGGATATAAACCAGAACAACCCGTCATCAAAAACTTAAGTCTGCTAGCGCATCCAGGTGAAAGAATTGCCTTTGTCGGGGCTTCAGGCGCAGGGAAAACAACGATTGTGAATTTGCTACCGCGCTTTTACGATCCGCTATCGGGTGAAATTTTAATCGATGGCATTGATATTCAAGATGTCACCTTACGCAGCTTACGCCGACAAATTGGTATTGTGCCGCAAGAAACAATTCTCTTTTCAGGAACGATCGCTCAAAATATCGCCTTTGGTAAAACTGAATTTGATCTCGATGAAATTGAGACAGCAGCTAAAATCGCGAATGCACATCGATTTATTGCGCAATTACCTTATGGTTATGACACTTTAGTCGGAGAACGCGGTGTTAATCTATCAGGAGGACAACGCCAAAGACTCGCGATCGCGCGTGCGGTGCTACTCAATCCGCGCATTCTCATTCTGGATGAAGCAACAAGCGCCTTAGATTCAGAATCAGAAGCTTTGGTACAAGAAGCCTTAGAACGACTGATGCACGGACGTACAGTATTTATCATTGCGCACCGTTTAGCGACTGTGCGCCGCTGCGATCGCATTTTAGTCATCGAACAAGGGCAGATCGTCGAATCAGGAACACACGAAGAATTATTAGCCCTCTCACGCCGCTACGCCCGATATTATGCTCAGCAATTTAATTAGTAAATTGATTGCTAGAGTCATTCATTAAATGAAATGTAAGTAGGCATCTTGCCTGCCCACCTTGACAGCATTCTTCTGAGATTGCTATAACACTGTTATGGATAAAAACACTGTTACAGATTATCGCACAGCACAAGATTTACATCAGCAAGCACTGCGTCAAGGTATTTTGGACGATGCGAGTAATCTACTTTTACGCGAGGGGTTACAAGCTTTATCCATGCGTCGTATTGCTCAAATGGTAGGATGCTCAACGACTGTCCTTTACACAATGTTTGGTAGTAAACAAGGACTAATTGATGAGTTGTATTTGAAAGGCTTTGCGATGCTGCGTCAGGCATTAGCAGTCGTACCGCCATCAGACAACTTGCGAGAGTATCTTATTAGTTTGGGACAAGCATACCGAGAATTTGCTTTGGCAAATCCGACCTATTACGCTGTGATGTTCTGCCAAACAAGTCCAGAGTTCACTCCAACCAAAAACTGTATTCAGCAAAGTTGGTCAAGTTTTGCGCTTCTCGTCAGTACGGTGCAAGCGTGTATGGATGCAGAAGTTCTTGTCGAGGACGATCCTCAAGAAGTCGCCAAGATGCTTTGGGCAGTTGTTCACGGTCATGTCGGATTAGAACTAACAGGGCATTTTTCAAACTCGACAATCGCCGCAGAACGATTTAACCACACTATTCGCGTCATCTTAAACGGACTAACTCGTAAACAGCCCTCTATTGAGACTTGTGAGACTTAAATGTAATGCAATCTTCTTGGTATTCTTGGCTGCTTGTATTTATGGCAGCGATCGCTAATGCTGCTGGAACTGTTTTCCTAAAGAAGTCTCGCCTTGCTGCTTCTGACGCCGGATTTGTAAATGTGTTGATTTCTCCTTGGTTTCTCAGTGCATTACTGATTTATACTCTTGGGTTGCTGCTGTTTACAAAAGCTTTGGGGCAATTACCTGTTTCTGCTAGTCAACCTGTAATGGCTGGCGTTAGCTTTGTCTCAGTCGCGCTGATAGCGAGTGCGCTATTTGGTGAGCAGCTAACATCAAATCAACTCATAGCAATTAGTTTGATAGTTGCAGGAATTGCCGTGATGACCCGTTCATAGCTGTCATGACTCAACCTAAATTTCCACAAGATCGATACATCAAGATTGGGCAAATTAATACTCGTTACTGGCGTGCAGGAGATAGTGGAAATTTTCTTGTATTAATACATGGAGCCGGAAGCTCGATCGAAGCTTGGAGTCGTAATATTCAAGCACTAGCGCAATATCACCAAGTTTATGCCTTTGATATGGTCGGTTCTGGGTTATCAGATAAGCCAATCGTGACTTATTCATTGGAGTATCAAGTTCAATTTCTCAGAGATTTTATTGATACCCTCCAGATTCAGCGAGCAGCTTTTGTGGGACATTCGATGGGCGCAAGCCTTATTCTTAAACTCGCGCTAGAGTCACCTGAACGTGTGGAAAAATTGGTTCTAGTTTCTAGTTTTGGGTTAGGTCGAGAAATCAGCGTAGCTAGTCGCTTACTAGCCGCACTTCCTATAATTATTTATTTGTTTCAACCGAGTCCTAAGAGTGTCAAGTTAATTTTGAGGCAGAACGTGTATAACATTAACTCGGTTCCAAGAGAGTGGGTTAAAATGCGATCTGAGGCTTTTAAGTCGCCAGGACGCAAACAAGCATTTGTTTCTTTTCTGAAAAGTCATATCAATCTTCTAGGAGTTCGACAAAGTGTTTTTCGCCCAATCATTACTCAACTTGTAAATATAAGAGTGCCAACCTTAATAATCTGGGGAAAACAAGATGCTATTTTGCCAGTTGCCCATGCTCATGTTGCGGCTAAATATATTTCTGACGTGCGTTTGCATATTTTCGAGCGATGTGGGCATTGGGCACAATTTGAACATCCGCAAGAATTTAATCAATTAGTTACGGAGTTCTTGTCGCCAGTATAACAGTTATGTGCTTAAGCTCAAGTGGCGATCTGTATCCGGTGAACTTGTGGTTGTTTCTCAAAGCGTTTCCAAGTAACTTAACAAGTCTGCCATTTCTTTCGGACTAGGCTTGAACTGGGGCATCGGTGGCGTATCGCCACTAATCACTTGATGAATAAGACCAAAACGAGATTTACGCTTAGAAACACCTTGTAAACTAGGACCCACGTTACCATCGGCTTGCCATCCATGACAACCAGCACAGTTCATCTGAAAAATTGCATTGCCGCGTACGGGATCTCCTGGTAATGACAAAACATTCTTAACATAAGGCTCAGAAACTCTTACCCTATGCACACCCACAACAACTAAAATTGCAGCTAGCAAAACCGCCAAAGCGATAAACGCAAGCCGCTGGAGTAGAATTTCCGGTTTAGCGAACTGATTAGCCAAAAGCTGATTACTTAACTTGAGAATTCACAAAAATATTTATCTCCTAACACATAGCTTAAAAGTTCTTGATAGTGTTCGCAAGCAAAGTCAATCAAATCAGCATTTGTCATTAAGTTTTGTATATAGATTTTACCAATCTCTGGTTTTCTCCTAGCACTAATTCAGTGTATGCTGGTAAAAGTCTATTACCGTTGGCTGCTGTTGGGTCATCTAACCTCGTACAGCCTCAGTCACAAAGCGCCGATTGCGCGTAGCGCAGCGCTAGAAAAATGCGATCGCAACAGGAGACATTGCATGGTTGAACCACTACTCGATGGTATTGTTCTTGGCTTGATAGTGATTACTTTGGCTGGTTTGTTTTTTGCCGCGTATCAGCAATACAAACGTGGCAAGCAGTTGGGTTTATAAGCTGGACTGCTAGCCCTTCTGATTGTTTTGGAAGGGCTTTTAATTTTCTAAGTTGACTGCACGATAGAAAGTAACAGCAGTATTTCCATAAATTTTTTCTCGACAGATTTCTAGTGTAGAAGGTTGTAACTTGGGCTGATCGGGATGATGTTCTACTGCAAGTTCGCCGCTAGTAGGATGCAGTAATTGATAATGCGCGATCGCCTGCAACACTGGTAGATACAAATTGCTTGCATACGGTGGATCGAAGTAGATTCGATCAAACTGTTGTCCCTGAAGCGTTTTTAACCGTTGCACGACATCGCCACGCAAAACTTGAAACGTTTGATCCGGTTGCACGACGCGTTGCCAATTTTCCTTGATAATCGCACAGGCACGGCTTGATTGTTCAATGCCTACAACTGAGGCTGCACCACGACATAATGCTTCTGCACCGATTGAACCGTTACCCGCACAAAGATCCAACCAATGACTACCTGCGATCGCACCTTGCCAAATATTAAAGACTGCTTCGCGCACCCTTCCCGTTGTTGGTCGCGTGTCTTTTCCTGGTAATGTTTTGATGAGACGATTGCCGTAAATTCGCATTGAGAGAAGCTAGGAGTTAGGGGCTAGAGGCCAGGGAAATAATCATTGCTAGCACATCTACCTCTATAGCGATATCTATACTGGCACGACCGTACGAACTTGCTGCACGAAGTTAGATAGAATTTGTAACCCAGCCTTAGAAGATTTTTCAGGGTGGAATTGCATTGCCATTATATTGTCGCGGGCGATCGCTGCTGTCACAGTTTGACTACCATGCGTTACCGTTGCGGCTTGAATTGTAGAATCTTCAGGCTCGACATAGTAGGAATGGACAAAATAAACCCAAGGCTGCGACGACAAATTTTGCCATAAGCGACAATGAGGTTGAGTAAGTTCTAATTGATTCCAACCCATATGCGGAATCGTAATTCCTGGTTCGCTTCTAAAGCGCCGTACTGTACCAGAAATAATTCCCAAACCAGGCTCTACACCTTCTTCACTACTATCAAACAAGACTTGCAGCCCCAAACAAATACCAAGAAACGGTTTACCACTCGCGATCGCATCTTTGATTGGTTCCACCAAGTCACGGGATCTTAAATGCTGTACAGCAGGATCGAATGCGCCGACACCAGGTAACAACACAGCATCAGCTTTTGCTAATTCTATAGCTGAGTCAGTAATTTTCGGAGTCGCGCCAGCTTTTTCTAAACCTTTACAGACCGAATGCAGATTACCCATGTCATAGTCTATAACTGCGATCGCCGCCATCCAGCAGACCCCCTTTAATGATTACCCACTAAATTTATTGTAAGTGAAACCAACTCACTCTCAAACGACACCCTAACAGCATAGCAATCCCACATAATTCTCATGCGAATCCCTCTCTAACTCTTACCTTCGTGTACTTTGTGGTTCCTTTCAAAAAAAGCTTACAACTCAAATGCCTCCTCAAATTCTGCTAACTTCATTTACAACATGGCTACCGCATCAAAAATTCAATTCATCCGACGATCTCATCGCCAAAATCCACGAGCTTTATCTTACAAATAATGATTTACAACTACCTTTACTAACCGTTTTAAGAAGACTACCTGTTGACACTCAACAAGCCAGTAATTATGTCATCAGTAAAATTACTGAAATTCAACCCAGTGCGATTATTTGTTGTGGTATGGCAGAAAGTCGAACGCAACTCACTGTAGAATCTAATGCTACTTGTAGAGATGTTGTTTTGCGATCGCCACTTGATTTAGAACACCTGATTGCTGAGCTTTCTGTAACCTACATCAGTCACGATGCTGGAAAATTTGTTTGTGAAGGACTTTATTTTGCTGTTTTGAACTATATCACAACACAGAAGTTAAACAGCCATTGTCTTTTTGTTCACGTACCAATTTTGACAGACGAGAATATCCAACAAGTAACAAAAGACTTCATATTAATTATTCAAAGAATGGCACTTTTATGAGTTATGTTGTGTCTTATTTTGAATTAACTACAACTTAACAAAAGGGCAGAGAAAAACTTTTTGCCCCTCATTCGTTGACTGTTGCTATGCTACCATTATTACCCGTATTCACCTTTGCTCAAGCTACACCTGCACCAACGCCACCGCAACAAGAAATCGTACAGCCGCAACAAGTACGTCCATTACCAGGATCTTTAGATCGCGTTCCTGTCTTTAATAGCAATAGCCCCGAAGTCGTCCAAACTGAGGGAATTTTATTATCTACGTTTCCTCCTAGTGGAAAACAAACCGCGAATGCGCACCTCAACTTTCCGTTTCAAGGACGATTTGATATTTTTGCGCATCACATCGCTAAAGCAACTTCTCCAGAAGACTTACGCACGCTTTATCTGGGAGTTTTGCTGCATAATCCAAGTACGCAACCTGTTACAGTCGATGTTTTACAAGCCGCAAGTTATTTAAGTCAACCTGACGCACCGTTTATCGAGTTACCACCTCAAACTGAAAATCCTTTAGGAACAATATTTGCAGGACCAGGCGATCGCGTTATGAATGATATTCTACGCGGCAGGCGACAATCAGTATTTCCTGCGCAAATTACTATTCCACCACAGCAAAGTCAGATGTTGCTTAATTTACCAATTCCTGTACAAACGTTAGAACCACCAATTAATGGACGTTCTACTTTGATGCGGCTACGTAGCAGTGGTAGAGTTTACGCTGCAAGTTTAGCAATGTATGCTAAGTCTAATGCTGATGGAAGTGAAAGGGCACCAACTTTAACCGAATGGCAACAACTATTAGAGACAGGAAATTTAGCAGGACCTCGCGATCGCGCCCCAACACCTCCCGAAGCAAGTGGTAAAGTCATATATGGTCGCGTTGCTGGAGTTGCGCAAGGTTCTCAATGGCAAGCTCAGCTTGTTGATAGTCCTAATGTACAGCATCTGAGTATTCCTCAGCGGGGACAAGCATTTTCTTATGGTTTAAGTACCTTAACGGCGGGAAGACAAGGAACAAGTCAAGTACAAAGTGCGCCATTGATGGTACGCTATCCGGATACTGCCTATCAAGCACACGGTAATTATGGCATCGAGTACAATCTGAGTTTGCCGCTGTACAACAATACTACTCAACCGCAAACAATCGGTGTATCGCTACAAACACCAATTAAAGAAGACGAATTAACGCAAGGTGGATTGCGGTTCTTGATTCCGCCTGCGACTCAAAACTTCTTTCGCGGTACTGTGCGACTGCGTTATAGTGATGATCGCGGTTTACCCCAGACTCGCTATGTCCACTTGGTACAAAAAAGAGGACAAGCAGGAGAACCACTCGTGCTGTTGAATATGCCACCAGGCGATCGCCGACTCGTACAATTTGATTTTCTCTATCCGCCAGATGCAACGCCGCCGCAGGTGTTGACGATTCAGAATGTAGCACAGTAGGGGCAGAGGGGAATTACGATTCGTTGCAACCATTTGCTTTTTCAATTGGTGTCGGTTTCAAATCAAAATTAAGATTTTTGAAAGCCAAGTGCTGGTTTCTTTTTCGTCTTTTTCGATTTTGACTTGTTTACTTCTGCGACGGCTTCTTCAAATAAGTTATGCAAATGAACTGGGACGCTGGCGATTTCTGGTAAATCTGGTACAAGTAGCTTGTCAAATTCCTCTAGCAACGATTCTAAATCGCGGTCGATTTGAAATGGACGCTGAAGTACACTTTGCAGGACTTGTTCGAGTTGTGTAGGATACTTCTGCGCTAGACGTTGCCAAACAAATGCATTAATTTTGGGGTCTTCAAGATAGTTGCGAATCAGTTTTTCCGCACCCTCTATAGTCTGCCAATCGTCAGCTTCTAATAATGCGACAACGCGATGATAAGTAGGTAAAAACATTTGTCCCCAGCGGGGATGCGATAGTGCTGTTACCTGTTCAGCTTTTTTGAGTTCAGCAGGTAAATCGACTTTTGGCATCACCATTTTAGCTGTCGTTTTATTCTCAAACAATTGAGCGACTTTGCCGTCTACACCCGCTTCTGCGGCAGCGGCTTCGAGTTCTTCTTGGTCAATTCCTGCTTCTTGTGCAACTTCTGCAAGTGTTTTAGATTCATCAATGCCTGCTGCTGCTAAGCGCTGTTGCATTAAGACTTCTTGAAATTCAGCGATCTTTTTATTGAGTTGATAACCTGGCATTGATACTTCATCACTACCAAAGAAATCGATAAATTGTTGGTGGTAACGCGCGACAGATTCCCAAGCTTCGGCGAGTAAGTCCGGCGCGTCGCTGTAGAGATGCTTTTTGTAATTGTCTTTAAAATTTCCAATAGCTACTGCTAGTTTTGGTTTACCTAGCCGACCCAATGGCGTGCAAGGTCCCGAAAACGTCCAACAAGCATCCTTAACTGGCGAAATTCGTGTTAATAAGATTTCTCCTTCTTTGTAACGGCGGATTTCTTCTGCAAATTGAGCATTATCAGGTTTAACAATATAATGTTTAGCTGTTAACCAGTTCATTAGCTCAAATCCATCAGGCAAAATTTGCGTAATCGCGAATAAGCCCATAAAACTACGACGCCAACTTTTCACTAGCTGGCGATCGCTTTGCGATAATTCCGGATGATGTTCGATAAATAAGTCTATTGGTGTTTTGTCACCAATTTGTCCTTCGCTCAAAAAGCTATCAACAATAATGTCCTGTTGCGCTTTATCTCCTTTGTCGCGCTGCGCCTGCTTTGCTGCATAAGCTTCAAGCGCAGCTGCTAAATCCCCTTCGGCTTCTAAAACAAAATCGAGTAAGGCTTGTTTTAGTTGGTGCGATCGCTCTAATGCTGCATCCACAACTTATTATTCTCTCAGTTCAACACTTTAATAGAGTATAAGTTCTCTTTCCAACTAGCAGGGTAATTCCTAACGTTTATGAGCAACAAACTCGATATTAGTAGCAGTGTATTTGAGGAAAGTGTTTTCAGTCAACCATTGGTCGAGTAGTTCAAACTGATAATAGTTTGTGTAGGCAACGCTATTTTTTGGAAAAAGTTGTCTATGCCAGATATCAAGAATTTGGAAATTAGTTTGCTCAAGGAGTTGTTTAACTTTTTTCTTACTATACAAGCGATCGTGGTAAAAGTTTCCACGTAAATGAGCTAAATGCTGCGTCCAAGAAAGGTAGTAAGGCAAGAAAAAGCAGAAAAAAAGTCCACCTTGTTTTAAAATACGATGAATTTCTCGCAAAGATTCCAAATCATGAGGAACGTGTTCTAAAACACCAAAGCTTAAGACAACATCAAAAGATTCATTTTCAAAAGGAAGCAAATATGCGTGGTCTAAGCAAATGACTTCCAAAGATTCTTCTTTAAGAATAGGTGTATTTTGACCAAAAGCTGAATCACTATTACCTAGCACATCACAGCTAGTAACACCCGCACCCATTTCTTTTAGTAAAAATGTAATAAATCCTTTTCCACAACCCCAATCAAGTATCTTTAAACTACGCAGACTTCTATCAAACCATTTTGAAGAGAAATCACTGACGTAATCTGTAAGATAGAGATAAATATTTTGAGATGCAGGATTCTGCAAAAATGCATGACTGTCTAAATCCGCCGATAAATCTATTAATCTTTGATTCAAAGGTAACAGCTTCTGGAAGTGGGTTTTTCGGAAAAGAACTAAGTCACTATCATGCATTTACTTAAATCCCATCGATCTATAACAAAAGCCTCCTCTACTTCTAGAGAAGGCATTTGTAAGTGATAAACCTGGCACGGAGCTATTGTCCCGAGGGGCTACCCCCAAAGTATCGTCGCCGCTACAGCGTTTCACCTCTGAGTTCGGGATGGAATCAGCGTGGTTCCACTGCGCTAACCGCACCAGGAAGACCGTTGGAGCAGCAACTCCTGAAGACTGCAAAATCATGCCTTTAACTGCTTTACACTTTCTGACACTTCACCAATTGTTGTGAGGTCAAGCCCTCGGTCTATTAGCACGCCTCGGCTACAAACATTACTGCTCTTCCACCTAGCGCCTATGAACAGGTGTTCTCCCTGTGACCTTACCTACTTTTAGTAGTGAGAGCACTCATCTTGAGGTGGGCTTCCCACTTAGATGCTTTCAGCGGTTATCCACGCCGCACTTGGCTACCCAGCGTCTACCGTTGGCACGATAACTGGTACACCAGCGGTGCGTTCCTCCCGGTCCTCTCGTACTAAGGAGGACTCCTCTCAATGCTCTTGCGCCTGCACCGGATATGGACCGAACTGTCTCACGACGTTCTGAACCCAGCTCACGTACCGCTTTAATGGGCGAACAGCCCAACCCTTGGGACGTACTTCCGCCCCAGGTTGCGATGAGCCGACATCGAGGTGCCAAACCTCCGCGTCGATGTGAACTCTTGGCGGAGATCAGCCTGTTATCCCTAGAGTAACTTTTATCCGTTGAGCGACGGCCCTTCCACTCAGTGCCGTCGGATCACTAAGGCCGACTTTCGTCCCTGCTTGAGTTGTTGCTCTTGCAGTCAAGCTCCCTTTTTGCCTTTACACTCGCCGCACGATTTCCAACCGTGCTGAGGGAACCTTTGCGCGCCTCCGTTACCTTTTAGGAGGCGACCGCCCCAGTCAAACTGCCCACCTGAAACTGTTCCCGTGCCGGTCGACGGCTACAGGTTAGAATTCTAGCTTCGCCAGAGTGGTATCTCACCGTTGGCTCCCTACCCCCCACAAGGAGTAGTTCAACGCCTCCCACCTATCCTGCGCAAGCAAAGCCCGAACCCAATTCCAGGCTACAGTAAAGCTTCATAGGGTCTTTCTGTCCAGGTGCAGGTAGTCCGTATCTTCACAGACATTCCTATTTCGCCGAGTCTCTCTCTGAGACACCATCCAGATCGTTACGCCTTTCGTGCGGGTCGGAACTTACCCGACAAGGAATTTCGCTACCTTAGGACCGTTATAGTTACGGCCGCCGTTCACCGGGGCTTCGGTCGTCAGCTTCAGGATAACTCCCTGACCAACTTCCTTAACCTTCCGGCACTGGGCAGGCGTCAGCCCCCATACGTCGTCATTCGACTTTGCGGAGACCTGTGTTTTTGGTAAACAGTCGCCTGGATCTCTTCACTGCGACCTACTTGCGTAGGCACCCCTTCTTCCGAAGTTACGGGGCCATTTTGCCGAGTTCCTTAGAGAGAGTTATCTCGCGCCCCTTGGTATTCTCAACCTCCCTACCTGTGTCGGTTTCGGGTACAGGTAACAATAAGTTAACGTGCCACCGAGCTTTTCTTGACAGCTTGACTACACCACTTCGGTGCCGTAGCACCTCGTACTCCCATCTTGGCTCAAAGCGTTTTCGCCGCTTCTCATCACCTTGAGTGGTTGAACCGGTAACCAACATCCGGCTGGCTTTGCCTTCTGTGTCCCTCTGCACTACTTATTATCAGTACGGGATTGTTCACCCGTTGTCCATCGACTACGCCGTTTGGCCTCGCCTTAGGTCCTGACTAACCCTCCGTGGACGAACCTGCCGGAGGAACCCTTAGGGTTTCGGGGCATTGGATTCTCACCAATGTTTTCGCTACTCAAGCCGACATTCTCACTTCCGCTTCGTCCACACCTGCTTGCCGCTAGTGCTTCACCCTATCGCGGAACGCTCCCCTACCGATATTTGCATATCCCACAGCTTCGGTACGTCACTTAGCCCCGTTCATTTTCGGCGCAGGAGCGCTTGACCAGTGAGCTATTACGCACTCTTTCAAGGATGGCTGCTTCTAGGCAAACCTCCTGGTTGTCTTTGCACTCCCACCTCCTTTATCACTTAGTGACAATTTGGGGACCTTAGCTGGTGGTCTGGGCTGTTTCCCTCTTGACGATGAAGCTTATCCCCCACCGTCTCACTAGCTGCTTGGAGCCTGGTATTCAGAGTTTGTCTCGATTTGGTACCGCTCTCGCAGCCCGCACCGAAACAGTGCTTTACCCCCAGACTTTCAATCACAGCCGCTGCGCCTCAACACATTTCGGGGAGAACCAGCTAGCTCCGGGTTCGATTGGCATTTCACCCCTAACCACACCTCATCCGCCGATTTTTCAACATCGGTCGGTGCGGACCTCCACTTGGTGTTACCCAAGCTTCATCCTGGACATGGTTAGATCACCCGGGTTCGGGTCTATAACTTGTGACAATAAATACGCCCTATTCAGACTCGCTTTCGCTTTGGCTTCGGCTATGCACCTTAACCTGCCACACGTTATAACTCGCCGGCTCATTCTTCAACAGGCACGCGGTCAGACGTTGAATCGTCCTTCCACTGCTTGCAGGCTGACGGTTTCATGTTCTATTTCACTCCCCTTCCGGGGTTCTTTTCACCTTTCCCTCGCGGTACTGTTTCACTATCGGTCACACAGTAGTATTTAGCCTTACGAGGTGGTCCTCGCTGATTCACACGGGATTCCTCGTGCCCCGTGCTACTCGGGATTCAGCTAGTATCGTTGCCTTTTCGACTACAGGACTTTCACCTTCTCTGGTGCAGTATTCGACTGCTTCGTCTAACGCTCGGATTCCATGTCGCTGTCCCACTACCCCAGAAGATGAATCCTCTGGTTTAGGCTAGTCCCCGTTCGCTCACCACTACTTAGGGAATCGAGTTTTCTTTCTCTTCCTCCAGCTACTAAGATGTTTCAGTTCGCTGGGTTGGCTCTTGCCGACCTATTGATTCAGTCGGTAGTACATAGGGTTGCCCCATTCGGACATCTCCGGATCTCTGCTTGCTTCCAACTCCCCGGAGCGTTTCGTCGGTTACCACGTCCTTCTTCGCCTCTGTGTGCCTAGGTATCCACCATCAGCCCTATTTAGCTTGACCACTTGTTTATTAATGGTTATCTTTTTGGCTTGATAGGTTCTGTAACTTTGACTCGACTGGCGAGCCGTTACATTCTACCTGCAATTATTTTTGGCATGATTATGCAGTTTTCAAGGTTCTGGCTGGAGATTTTCCAGCAGTTCGGCTCTCATTCCGAGTGCTGAATTTTTCTCAACTTTTCTAGCTTATCATCTCTATTCGTAATCGTCAAGCTTTTTCGGTTTTCTTTTTTGAGGTTTTTAACCAAACTTGACTTCTGAACGAAAGCTAATAACTTTGGCGCTTTTTAACTTAAGGTGGGCCATCCTGGACTCGAACCAGGGACCTCACCCTTATCAGGGGTGCGCTCTAACCACCTGAGCTAATAGCCCTTACTCGGTTTAGCTTGACTTGAACCGAATTCTAGTTTGAAAGCCACACATCTGTTCTTCGACCGACCTAGGTTGACCTGACACTGATTTGTTCTACAACTATCAGCGTTGGGTAGGTCTCCCTAAAAAGGAGGTGATCCAGCCACACCTTCCGGTACGGCTACCTTGTTACGACTTCACCCCAGTCACCAGCCCTGCCTTCGGCGTCCCCCTCCGCAAGCGGTTAGGGTAACGACTTCGGGCGTGGCCAGCTTCCATGGTGTGACGGGCGGTGTGTACAAGGCCCGGGAACGTATTCACCGCCGTATGGCTGACCGGCGATTACTAGCGATTCCGCCTTCACGCAGGCGAGTTGCAGCCTGCGATCTGAACTGAGCCATGGTTTATGGGATTTGCTTGTCATCGCTAACTTGCTGCCCTTTGTCCATAGCATTGTAGTACGTGTGTAGCCCAGAGCGTAAGGGGCATGCTGACTTGACGTCATCCCCACCTTCCTCCGGTTTGTCACCGGCAGTCTTTCTAGAGTGCCCAACTTAATGCTGGCAACTAAAAACGAGGGTTGCGCTCGTTGCGGGACTTAACCCAACATCTCACGACACGAGCTGACGACAGCCATGCACCACCTGTGTTCCGGTTCCCGAAGGCACCCCCACCTTTCAGTGGGGTTCCGGACATGTCAAACCCTGGTAAGGTTCTTCGCGTTGCATCGAATTAAACCACATACTCCACCGCTTGTGCGGGCCCCCGTCAATTCCTTTGAGTTTCACACTTGCGTGCGTACTCCCCAGGCGGGATACTTAACGCGTTAGCTACGGCACTGCTTGGGTCGATACAAGCAACGCCTAGTATCCATCGTTTACAGCTAGGACTACTGGGGTATCTAATCCCATTCGCTCCCCTAGCTTTCGTCCCTGAGTGTCAGTTGCGGCCTAGCAGAGCGCTTTCGCCACCGGTGTTCTTCCTGATCTCTACGCATTTCACCGCTACACCAGGAATTCCCTCTGCCCCTACCGCACTCGAGCGCTTCAGTTTCCACTGCCTGTTCGGAGTTAAGCCCCGACCTTTGACAGCAGACTTGAAGTGCCACCTGCGGACGCTTTACGCCCAATGATTCCGGATAACGCTTGCATCCTCCGTATTACCGCGGCTGCTGGCACGGAGTTAGCCGATGCTGATTCCTCAGGTACCGTCATTTTTTTCTTCCCTGAGAAAAGGAGTTTACAACCCAAGAGCCTTCCTCCCCCACGCGGTATTGCTCCGTCAGGCTTTCGCCCATTGCGGAAAATTCCCCACTGCTGCCTCCCGTAGGAGTCTGGGCCGTGTCTCAGTCCCAGTGTGGCTGATCATCCTCTCAGACCAGCTACTGATCGTCGCCTTGGTAGGCTCTTACCCCACCAACTAGCTAATCAGACGCGAGCTCCCCTCAAGGCTAAAAATACTTTCACCTCTCGGCATATCGGGTCTTAGCCACCGTTTCCAGTGGTTGTCCCCGTCCTTAAGCCAGATTCTCACGCGTTACTCACCCGTCCGCCACTATGTCCGAAGACACCGTTCGACTTGCATGTGTTAAGCATACCGCCAGCGTTCATCCTGAGCCAGGATCAAACTCTCCGTTTTATCAACAGAGCTTTCGTCCTGAACTGCTACTTCTCTTCACAATCCGGACTCTTATCTATCACTTAAGAGTTAGTTTTGACGAAGACTTGATGTGCTTCTTTTGGCTTTCAAACTATATTCTTTTCTTGGTTCAGTCGCTCGGCTTGGTGGTCGTTTCGTCCGCCTCCCTCACCGGCGCTTTACTAATATATCTAAACTGAATCAATATTGTCAAGGAATTTGGGAAAGTTTTTTTTGGATTGCTGAAAAGCCAGTTGGATAAAGCATTTGAGGGCAACAATAAGGCAAACTTTGAAAAGGAGTTATGAAAAAAGGTTTAAACAAGAGTGAATTTTCAGTCAGTTATTGCTGTGTTACATCAGTTTTGGAGCGATCGCGGTTGCTTAATCGCGCAGCCTTACGATATCGAAAAAGGCGCAGGAACCAAGAATCCACATACATTTCTTAGAGCTTTAGGTCCTGAACCTTGGGCGGTTGCGTATGTTGAACCGTGTCGTCGTCCTACTGATGGACGCTATGGGGAAAATCCTAATCGCGTTCAGTATTACTATCAGTACCAAGTTTTGATTAAGCCTTCACCTGACCATATTCAAGAGATTTACCTTGATTCGTTGAAGGCTTTGGGGATTCATCCGGAAGATCATGACGTGCGGTTTGTTGAGGATAACTGGGAGGATGCGACTGTCGGCGCTTGGGGTACTGGTTGGGAAGTTTGGCTCGATGGGATGGAAATTACGCAGTTTACTTACTTCCAGCAGTGTGGGGGAATTGATTGTCGTCCAGTTTCGATTGAAATAACTTACGGGCTAGAAAGACTAGCCATGTATCTTCAGGAAGTTGAGGCGATTACAAAGATTCAGTGGACTGATGATATTACTTATGGTGATGTTCACTTGCAAGGGGAAATAGAACAGTGTACGTATAACTTTGAAGCGTCGAATCCAGAGTTGTTGTTTACCTTGTTTAATCTGTACGAACAAGAAGCACAACAGCTTACTGAAAGAGGATTGGTGTTACCGAGTTTAGATTATGTATTGAAGTGTTCGCATACCTTTAACCTGCTAGATGCGCGAGGAGTGATCGCTGTCACGGAACGAACTCGATATATTGCTAGAATCCGTAGCTTAGCAAGGAAAATCGCTCAGCTTTATGTACAGCAAAGAGAAACCCTCGGTTTCCCGCTATTAAAAGGAAAAGGAGGCGTTGCGGCTCATGTTTAACTTTATGGAAGGGTTAGAAGCGGTCGCGTATTGGTTTCGTAGTTTGGGAATACCAGAACCGATTGTGCACTGGGGCCACCCAGCGATGATGGCAATTGTTCTATTTGTTATGGGTAGCTTTGTCGGATATGCAGGATGGCGGGGACGAGTTGCGACAAATAAAGCTGTTGCGAGTAAAAGTTTGGCAGATCATCGCACATTAGCACCGTGGATGTTTTTGTTTATGGCGCTTGGTTATACCGGTGGGGTGTTGTCTTTAGTAATGCAACGTCAGCCGATTATGGAAAGTCCGCATTTTTGGACAGGTTCAAGTTTGCTGGTGTTGTTGCTAGTCAATGCGGCGATCGCGTTGTTTGGTTTTGGACGTGATAAAGGGACACTACGCACAATTCACGCATATTTAGGAAGTACCGCCCTTGGTTTGATGGTGCTTCATGCTGTATTTGGGCTGAATTTAGGGTTGGCTATTTAATAACGCAGATGAACGCAGCTATTCTGTGCTTAGCTTTTATTGCAGGTTTGCTATCTACGGCTTTCGTGTGGGGAGGATATGCAATATTAGCGATCGGGATAGTTGCATCTGTTTTTGCTCAACGCTTGTGGCGTGGTAGCCCTAAATCACACATTTGGTTAATTGCTGGAATCATTGGCTTGTCAGCAAGTTTATATTTGCAAATACGAACACCACAGCCAGCAGCAAATGATATTAGTCGATTGATTACGAACGAACAGCAAGTTGTTACTGTTCAGGGAGAAATTACAAGTACGCCACGTTTGACTCGCAGTCAACGCGGACAATTTTGGTTAGCCGCAAGTTGGTTAGAAGAAAACAAAGTTACGGGAAAAGTTTACGTTACTGTACCGCTACTGCAAGCGACAGGGTTGTATCCTGGACAAAAAATTGCGGTTAGTGGTGTTTTATATCAACCTGCAACAGCGACAAATCCAGGAGGTTTTGATTTTCGGGCGTATTTAGCAAGAGAAGGTGCGTTTGCGGGTTTGAGTGGGCAACGAGTTGAAATTACGCAAGGACAAGAAACTCCTAAATGGGGATGGTGGAAAATTCGCCAAAAAATCGTGCGATCGCAAGTACGGTGGCTAAATAGTCCTTCTGGACCACTTGTCAGTTCGATGGTCATGGGTGGAAGGGCGGTTGATTTACCTTACGATATCCGTGACTTGTTTGTACAAGTGGGATTAGCTCATGCCTTAGCAGCATCGGGATTTCAAACTTCGTTAATTTTAGGCGTGATGCTGGCGCTGTTACGGCGGTTTTCGGTAGTGTTGCAAACGGGTTTTGCAGGAGGTGCGCTGTTACTCTTTCTGGGATTAACAGGTGTACAGCCATCGGTACTACGCGCTGTTGTCATGGGATTTGCGGTACTTGTGGCAATTGGAACGAAGCGGAAAGTCAAACCTTTGGGTTCATTGCTGATTGCTGCAACGCTATTGTTAGTCTTCAATCCCTTGTGGATTTGGGATTTGGGATTTCAGCTAAGTTTTTTGGCTACTTTAGGATTAATAGTTTCAGTACCGCCATTAGTTAAACATCTAGATTGGATACCTGTTGCGATCGCAACTCTCATAGCGGTTCCTGCTGCGGCGTCTTTGTGGACTTTACCCTTACAACTTCAAGTATTTGGTGTGGTTCCGCTTTACAGCTTAATAGTTAATGTACTAAGTACACCGCTAATAGCGATCATTAGTATTGGTGGGATTATTAGCGCGATCGCATCGCTCATTTATCCGCTTGCAGGAAGTGCTTTGGCTTGGCTGTTATATTACCCAACTTATTTTCTCATTAGGCTAGTAGAATTTTTTGCGCAACTACCAGGAAATTCAATTGCTATAGGTAAAATTTCCGTTTTACAGTTACTCATCGTTTACGCGTTAATCATCTTAGCTTGGTTACAACCTTGGTGGCAAAAGCGTTCATGGTTCGCTGGAGTCATAGCGATAGGTATCGTTTTGATTCCAATGTGGCACGCTCAAGCTACGGTATTTCGAGTAACTGTACTAGCAACAAGTGAACCTGTGTTCGTCTTGCAAGATCGAGGTCAAGTTTTACTCGTGAATAGTGGAAATACGAACACTGTGCAATTTACTGTGCTGCCATTTTTGCAGCAGCAGGGTATCAATCAGGTTGAGTGGGCGATCGCTACTGATAGAAAAACAAATCACCGTAATTGGGAAGAAATAAATAAGCGCTTGTCAGTGAGAAATTTTTATACTTCAACCGAAAAACGAACATTAGTTGCAGGTGCTACAAAAATACAAGTTGACAATGATGTGTTGCAATTTCAGATCAAAGAGCAAACATGGATATTACTCGATAATGTTGCACCTGAGAAGCAACAGCAGCTAGCTTTCACAAAAAAATTGCCGCGTGCGCAGGTGCTGTGGTGGTCTGGAGAGGCTTTGGAAAAAGAAGTGATTGCGGCAGTCAAACCAGAAGTTGCGATCGCTTCTGCAATAGATATTGATAGTCATGCGATCGCGCTACTCAAGCAGAACAAAATTCCACTTTTTTGGGCGGGAAGAGATGGTGCAATTCAGTGGACACCCGAACGAGGGTTTGAGGCGACGGTAGATGAAGCAGAAAACAGTGCTGCCTTGTTGTAAAAAAGAGCGTAGTTCGTGATATTGTTATTTATAATAAGGCAAAAGTATGCCTATTGGAGAGGTGGCAGAGTGGTTGAATGCGACGCACTCGAAATGCGTTATGGCGGCAACGTCATCGTGGGTTCAAATCCCACCCTCTCCGTTGGAAAGTAGATAGATGTAACTTATTAAGTCGTGACACCACAAAGATGTTGGTGTGGAATTATGCTGATTAAGAATGAGCTAATTGAAATTGAAACGTCTGAGGGAATCAGTATTCACAACATTACACCGCAGATCGAGGAACTTCTCGCTACTACCGCGATCGCAAACGGTCAAGTTTTAGTTTTTTCGCGACACACAACTACAGCTTTGGCAATTAATGAAGACGAGGAGAGATTGCTGCACGATGTCAAGGTACATTTAGAAAAGCTAGCACCTCCGTCCGAGAAGTATTTACATAACGACTTGCATTTGCGAGTTGTGCCGCCCGATGAACCGATGAATGCACACTCGCATTTGATGGCAATGATGCTAAGTAATAGTGAAGTGATTCCCGTTGTCGATGGAAAACTAGCGTTGGGAACTTGGCAATCGGTGTTATTTTTTGATTTGGATGGTCCGCGTACAAGAAGTATATCTATACAAATTAGTGGAGAGTGAGTTATTGCGATCGCATTTCTTGTTGGCGCATGGGCATAGCATCGATCTGCTGAAAAATGGCTGTGGGTTCTACTGGAGTAGTTTCACGGCGCTTGGCTGTACCGTCTTTGCCTACGAGAATGACGCTGAATTCGTTACCAATGTTGAATTGTTGCTTGATTTGGGTAACATCTTCTGAACTGATTGTGTTGCCGTTGATGCGGCTTGTACCGTTGGCGAAGAGTTCAATTAAGAGTAAGTCTCGGTCTGCAAATTCTGCGGTTTGATTTGAGAATAGTTGCATTTGCTGTTGGTATTCTGAGGTGTTTTCTGAGGGGGCGGATACCAGTAGCAGGCGGTTTTTCCATTGGTAGGATTGAAGGTTGAGCATGCTGGGTGTTGTAGCGGTGAGGGATGGATTGGGAAAGATGAGAAGGAGGTTTAGGAATAGCAGGATGAGTTGGGTCATGGATTTAAGAAAACGAACCTTAACTAGGCGCAAAGGACACGAAGGAAAGAGGTACGGAGGTCTTTTGGTGTGATTTTAGCCTAGGTAGGCTTTTTTGACCTGTTCGTTGTTGAGGAGGTTTGTGGCTTTGTCGGTGAGGGTGATGCAGCCTGCTTCTAGTACGTAGCCCCAATCGCTGATTTGCAGGGCGAGGTTGGCGTTTTGTTCGACGAGGAGGATTGTGACGCCAGTGGTGCGGAGGTTTTGGATGATGGAGAAGATTTCGCGGACGATCGCGGGGGCGAGTCCTAGGCTGGGTTCGTCTAAAAGTAGGAGTTTGGGTTTGCTCATGAGGGCGCGGGCGATCGCGAGCATTTGTTGTTCGCCACCGCTAAGGGTTCCTGCTAGTTGATTGCGGCGTTCGGCTAGGCGTGGAAAAATCTCAAATTGACGATCGATATCGGCTTTGACGGTTGCAGAGTCAGGGCGGATGTATGCACCAAGTTTTAAGTTGTCGAGAACTGTTTGGCGGGCGAGTACTCGTCTTCCTTCGGGACAATGTGCGATTCCGCTTTGGACAACTTTGTATGCAGGATAACGCGTGATATTGCGTTGATCGTAATAAATTTGTCCGCTGCGACATTTGATGAGGCGAGAGATTGCACGTAATGTGGTACTTTTTCCTGCACCATTTGCCCCAATTAGGGTAACAACTTCACCAAAATTAACAATGATTTCAAGATTTTTTAGTGCTTGAATACCACCGTAATTTACTGACAAGTTTTTGATTTCTAATAAGTGGTTAGTAGGATAAATAATTTCTTTGGAATTACCCAAGCTCACTATCCTGCTCCTAGATAAGCTTCGATGACGGCTGGATCAGTTCTAACTTTTTCTGGTTGACCTAGCGCAATCAACTGACCAAAATCTAAAACGGCGATGCGATCGCATAATCCCATAACAAGTGGTACGTGATGTTCAATTAATATAATCGTTAAATTCAAATCTGTAGCAATTTGCCGAATAAATTTGCTTAAGCTTTGTTTTTCGTTGGGGTTCATTCCTGCTGCTGGTTCGTCTAGAAGTAGAATTTGTGGTTCTAACGCTAATGCACGAGCAATTTCTAGTCTGCGTTGATCGCCGTAAGGCAAATTACGGGCTTTTTCTGAAATGCGATCGCTTAAACCAACTAAAGCAAGTAGTTCTAAGGCTTTTTGTTTATTTTTCTGTTCTTCTTCTAGTGCAGGTGGTAAACCTAAAACACCAGTGAATACGTTACTATTAATATGAATATGTCGGGCAACAATGATATTTTCTATTGCGGTAAGTTCGCCAAATAAGCGAATATTTTGAAATGTTCTAGCAATTCCTTTAGAGGCAATTTGGTGCGGGCGGAGTTTTATAATTTCTTTACCACAGTACAAAAGTTTTCCGCTGGAAGGTTGAATTAAACCTGTCATTAAGTTGAAGAGAGTCGTTTTACCTGCACCATTAGGACCAATTAAACCAAAAATTTCATTTTTATTAACAGTAAATGAAACTTGATTGACGGCAACTAAACCACCAAAACGCCGCGTTAATTGCTGTGCTTCCAAAATCGGACTGTTGCTCTTTAAATCTATCCCCTCATCCATTATCTTACCCCTCGCCCCTCGCTCCTCGCTCCTCGCCCCTTGAATAATTCTGGCGTGACTAAGCCTTGAGGGAAAAATATTGTACCAAGGACAATTAGCAATCCAAAAATAATTAAACGACCGTCGCGGAGAAATTGCGCTAGTGCATTGGGTAATCCTGCTGTATCGGCGATCGCTCTTAATACTTCGGGTAGTGCTGTAAATACCATACCACCTAACACAGGTCCAATAAAGCTTCTGGAACCACCAATTAACACAAAAGTTAAATAGATGATACTTGCATCAAAGGTTCCTTGACGTGCATTCCAGGTATTGAGGAAATGCGCGCTAATAGCACCTACCATGCCTGCTAAAATTGCGCCTAGGGTAAACGCTAGAACTTTGTAGTAAGTCGGGTTAATCGCCATTGCGTCGGCGGCGAGTTCATCTTCGCGAATCGCAGCAAAAGCCCTACCAACGCGAATTTTTTCTAGACGGTAGAGAAAGAATATACTGACTAAGAGTAAAGGGATTGTAATCCACAAATACTCAATTGTGGTTTGAAACGGTTGAGGAATGCCAAAAATACCTACTGCACCGCCAGTAATTTCGAGATTTAAAGAAACAACGCGTAATATTTCAACAAAAGCAATTGTAGCGATCGCTAAATAAATTCCGCGTAGCCGCAGCGCCGGAATTCCGACGATGACACCTAATATCCCACACACTATTCCCGCAATGAGCATTTCTAAAAGTAATAGGGAAATGGGAAATAAACCTTCAGAAGTAGAAAATACTTGCGTTGATAAAATTGCAGCAATGTAACCACCCAAAGCATAAAAGCCTGGACTTGCTAAAGATAATTGTCCTGCCATGAGGGGTAAGTATAACGATAGCCCTAGCATTGCCCCAATTATCATTGAGACAATTAAAAACCCATAGGTATCTAAGAAACCGACCATGAGCCGTCATACAATTGTTATATGAAGAGGTATTCTCCCATAAAAACTAGTAAAGCTACCGCAGTTGCAAAGTTATTTATATTAGCTATGTAACTGAATGCCACGAATTGAGTAATCTAGTAACTCCATTGGATGCATCACCGCTATCTTTTTGCTCTGTTGTTGCATATGTTTGGTAATTTGTAGCGTACAACCAGGATTCGCCGAAGCAACCAACTCTGCACCTGTATTTAAGAGATTTTGGACTTTCTGCTTACCTAATTCGTCAGCAACTTCGGGTTGTAGCATATTGTATACGCCTGCACTTCCACAGCATAATGCTGCATCAAGAGGTTCTCTCAGTTGTACCCCAGGAATTTGTCGAAGTAACTGGCGTGGTTGGATACTAATTTTTTGCCCGTGTAGTAAGTGACACGCATCTTGATAAACCAAAGTGAGTGGTTTTTCGGCTAGAGGTGAAAGTTTTGCTGTTAAACTAACGCTAGCAAGAAACTCTTGGGCATCTTTAACGTTTGCGGCAAAATCTTTAGCTTTATCGTGGTATTCTTGATCGTCTTGCAGTAAATGACCATACTCTTTTAACGTATGACCGCAGCCAGCGGCGTTAATAATTACTGCATCTACGCCGGTATCAGCGAAGCTATCAATCATTTGTCGCGCTAGGGCTTTAGCTTGTTCTTCTTGCCCTTGATGATGCGGTAATGCAGCGCAACAGCCTTGTGTTTTGGGGATAACCACTTCACAGCCGTTTGCCGTTAAGACTCTGACAGTCGCTTCGTTAACTGGGGAGAAAAATAGTCGCTGTACGCAGCCTAAAATCATCCCCACGCGATAACGTTTCTCTCCTTGGGCAGGAATAATCGTAGGTAGTTTGTCTTGAAATGAACTAATGGTAATTTTGGGTAATATCGATTCCATCGCGGCGAGGCGAGGCGAAAAGCGTTGCAGTAACTTTGTTGTACGAACGATGTTTTGTACGCCTGATTTTTGGTAGAGAAATAGAGGGGCAAGTAAAAATCGCAAACGATTGGGATAGGGAAATAGTGAGAAAATGAGTTGACGATACAAGCGATCGCCTAAAGATCGCGGATAGTTGCGTTCAACTTGAGGACGTGTTGCCGAAATTAATTTGTCGTATTGTACGCCGGAAGGACACGTTGTGACACACGCCAGACATCCTAAACACGAGTCAAAATGCTGTACTGTCGCTTTACTCAGCGGAATTTCGCCTTCATTGACTGCATCCATTAAATAAATACGTCCGCGTGGCGAATCCATTTCTTTGCCAATAACGCGGTAGCTTGGACACGTTGATAAACAAAATCCACAATGAACGCACGTATCAATTAACTTCGGATCGGGCGGATGTTGCGCGTCAAAGCCAGTTATTTGACTTAAACTAGCAGGTATTGCATCTTTTGAAGAATCTGAAGTTTGCATTATATTCTTGTTTCCTCAAAAATTAATTCCAAATTTCTGCAAAATCTAAAATAAATTCTGGTAATATTTCTCCTCCTGAAAGTGTTTGCGGAGATGTTATTGTTTCTACGTCTTGATTTTGTTTATATATTTCTACTTGTTGATTTTGCGGATCAATTAACCAACCTAAAGCCATACCATTTTCGAGGTATTCTTGCATCTTAGCGCGTAATTCTTTGAGGCTATCTGATTCCGATCGTAGTTCGATAATAAAATCTGGGCAGAGGGGAGGAAACTTTTTTTTAGCTTCATCACGCAGCGATCGCCAGCGTTCTAATTTTATCCACGCAGCATCTGGAGAGCGATCGCCACCTAAGGGTAATTTGAATTCAGTTGAAGAATCAAAGACAACTCCTAGTTTTTTCTTTTTATTCCAAACAACTAATTGACTAATAATATCTGCATTCTTTCTTCCTGTTTCTCCTCCAGTAGGTGGTATAATAATCAGTTGACCTGATGAATTTCTTTCTAATTTTAAATCAGGATGTTTTCGGCATAATTCATAATATTGGTCGTCAGTTAAAGATAGAAAAGGTTTTAGATCTAATATAAAGCTACTCATCTTTAAATAACCACGAAGGAAAAGAAGAATTAAAATCAAATTCCTCTAACAAAACGGGATGGACTTAAGATATTATTTGGATCGAACTGGTGTTTAATCTGCTGCATCATTTCTAAAGCATTACCTTGGTATCCCCAAACATCAATTTTTTCTTTTAGTGCTGGTGGGGCGGCTAGAATTGAAAGAAAACCTCCTTGCGACTGACAGAAATCTCGCATTTGCAAAATATTTTGCTTATCCACATCAGCATCAAACCGCAATAAACCTAAACCACTACTTGTGTGAATTAAACCCATTTGCGGATCGAAATGTGTAAGCGTTGCGACAGCGTTTGTTGGTAATACCCCTATTTTGCAGGTAATTTCAGTCGGTTTGGTAGGCGATCGCATTTGTTGTTGCAATTTCTGCCATAACTCAGCCTCATCATCTGTATAAACTGCGCCTTGTAAATTCAGCTGTTGTCCTAATTCTAAAAGTGATGCAGCTTGCTGTTTAACGCTGGCGCTGAGGCTTTGAAACCGCACAACCAAGCCTAAGCCTTGACCTAGATCTAAATTTATGACTAATTGCTGTGAAAGTAAATCTGATGCGACTGGAGTTAAAGCTGATGCGCGTAAACTTGTGACAGCTTGGGCGATTTTATCTGCATTTCCAGTCAATACGACTGTACCAGAAGCTTCTGGAATGGGATAAACGCGGAATGTGACCGATGTGATGATTCCTAACGTACCGTATGAACCAGTAAACAACTTCATCAAGTCGTAACCAGCAACATTTTTAACAACTCTTCCTCCGGCTTTGGCAATTTTGCCATCCGCACGTATAAAACTAATTCCTAGAAGTTGATCGCGTACTCCTCCGTAACGTTGACGTAACGAACCAGTATCAGCAGTAGCAACAATTCCTCCTAACGTAGCAAATTCAGGTGTAGTGGGATCGAGCGCGAGAAATTGCCCCGCAGTTGCTAAAGTTGTTTGTAAGTCTGCAAAGCGAATTCCTGCTTCGGCTGTTACGGTTAAATCTCCTACAGCGTGTTCAATTAATTGATGAATGCGTTCAGTACTGATGACAACTTGTACCCCTTGTGCTATTCTACCCCAATTAAGCTTAGTTGTACTTCCACAGGGTAAAATTTTCCATTGATTTTGGTAAGCACAGCTAACAACATCTGCAAGTTCTGCTTGCGTTTGAGGATAGACAAGACAAGGATAATTTTCTGTTGCGATCGCCTGTTGTATTTGTTCGCGACGCGTAGCTTCCATAGCATCCCATGCTATGACTCCAGAATTACCAACAATGGTTTCTAATTTTTGGGCGATCGCATTCATAATGCTCAAGTGGATTTAATCAGTATTACTTTTGACGTTGATTTACTTAGATTATGCTTATTTACGCATTCTTATTTACCTTCAATTTAATACTTTACATATAACACTTTGACTATCACAGTGCGTGTCTAGAGGAGATTTTTGTATTTGAGTAGCGTGTGATTTAGAAGAGGTGTTTTCAAGATTCGAGATCCAGGAATTGGTATTCTAAAAGAGGAACACAAAAACTTGTTTGATTCTTTATATCGAGGTAGTAACACTCGTACAATTCCTGGAACTAACTTAGGTATAGCGGTAGTTACATAGAGGCAAAATTAAAATCGCTCCAGTGATTCAAACTTCTTTGCAGCTTCAGATCTTGCAGCTTCTCCGCAAGTGCGAGGAGTGGGAAATATTTTTCCAGGATTTGCTAGTCCTTGTGGATTAAATGCTTGACGGATATACTGCATCGTTTCTAAATCGGTTTCTGTAAACATATCAGGCATATAGCACCGTTTGTCAGCACCTATTCCGTGTTCACCTGAAATGCTTCCACCAACTTTAACGCAAAGCTTGAGAATTTCTCCGCCTAATTCTTCAACTTTTTCTAATGCACCTGGAATGGAATTATTATACAAAATTAAAGGATGCAGATTGCCATCACCGGCATGAAATACGTTAGCAATGCGATAGCCGTATTGTTTACTTAAGTTTTCAATTTCTTGTAAGACAAAAGGTAATTGCGTACGGGGAATCACGCCATCTTGAACATAATAATCTGGGCTAAGATGACCCGCAGCAGCAAAAGCGGCTTTACGACCTTTCCATAATTTTAAGCGGGTTTCTGGGTCGTTTGCTGTCGTAATACTCCGCGCACCATTTTGTTTGCAAATATCAGCAATTCGTTGTTTATTGGCGGCAACTTCTACAGCTAATCCATCGATTTCAACTAATAAAATCGCTTCCGCATCTCTAGGATAACAACCTGTTGCCACGACATCTTCAACAGCATTAATACTCAGGTTATCCATCATTTCCATTCCAGCAGGAATAATTCCGGCGCTGATAATGTCGGATACGGCGGCTCCTGCGGCTTCGACGCTGGTAAAATCTGCTAAGAGAACGCAGATTGATTCGGCAGTTTTGAGGATCTTTAAGGTAATTTCGGTGGCGATTCCTAGCGTACCTTCTGAACCGACAAAAACGCCTGTAAGATCGTATCCAGGCATTTCTGGAACTTGTCCGCCGACTTCAGTAACTGTGCCGTTAGGAAGTACGAGTTTCAATCCGAGAACGTGGTTTGTGGTGACGCCATATTTGAGACAGTGGACGCCACCTGAATTTTCTGCAACATTACCACCAATTGAGCAGATAATTTGACTTGAAGGATCAGGAGCGTAATAAAATCCAGCACCGCTAACGGTTTGCGTTACCCAATTGTTAATAACTCCAGGTTGGACAACAACTTGCTGATTTTCTAAATCTATCTTGAGAATTTGCCGCATCATGGCGGTGACAATCAACACGCAATCTTCAATTGGTAGCGCACCACCCGATAAGCCAGTACCAGAACCGCGTGCGATGAAGGGAATCGAGTTGCGATCGCAGATTTTCACCACCTCCGCAACTTGTTCTGTTGTGCGCGGTAACACAACTACCGCAGGGCGCTGACGATAGCTTGTTAAACCATCACACTCATAGGTAATCAACTCTTCCTTGCGCTGCACTACGCCATTTTTACCAAGAACAGCCTCAAATTGCTTGATAATTGGCTTCCATTTGCTGTGCTGCTGATTTTTAAGAAGCATGGGTGGCTTGTGTTTAACGAAGGGCTTTAAATAATATTCTGACAAGATTTGTTCATATACGAGTAAATCATATCTATCAACTAAGCTAAAAATAGCGTTTCTCAAGTGGTAATCATGGTTGAGCAAACTTTTATCTGTGACGATGACTACTACGTACCAGATGCTAATCAGCTAGTGACTGAAGACGATACACCTGTGGATAATTTCGCCTCTGCTAAACAACAACGCCTACTTGTTAGTTCCCTTTACAGTTCCTTAAAGACACAAACTTTCTTAGCTGAAGCAAATGTCGGTGTTTACTACACTGACTTGCAACCCGCGATTGTCCCCGATGTCTTTCTTAGTTTTGACGTGCAAGTACCACAAAATTGGTGGGATAAGCAAAATCGTTGTTACATGGTGTGGCGTTTTGGAAAACCACCGGAAGTTGCGATTGAGATTGTTTCTAACAAAGAGGGTGATGAACTAGGGAAAAAACTCACAATCTACGAGCATATGCGTGTTAGCTACTATATTGTGTACGATCCAACTGGGCAGTTTGGACAAGTGCTGCGGGTGTATGAACTCCGAGGAATGCGATATTCGGAAATTAGTGAAACTTGGCTCGAACAAGTTGGACTAGGTGTCACAATATGGCAAGGAGAATTTGAAGGTAGGCAAGATACCTGGTTACGCTGGTGCTACCAAGATGGAAGTATTTTACTGACTGGAGATGAACGCGCTGCGCAAGCTGAACAACGCGCTTCACAAGCTGAACAACGCGCCCAACTCTTGGCTGAACAATTGCGGAGGATGGGAATTGAGCCTTCCGATTGAAGTCGGGGCTACATAAGCGAAGTGTGCCTGCGCCCACTTTATGATAGGAGTTTTATGGGAATAACAAATTTGTTAAGCATTCAAGCAAGAGGTTGATTATTCAAAAATGCTTGTACTCGTTGGTAAACTTGTTCTAGCAAATCAGGCGCATCAGCATTGAACCATTCAATCTGAGGATAGGCGCGAAACCAGGTACGCTGTCGCTTAGCAAATTGTCGTGTATGCAAAACGGTTAATTCTTTTGCTGCATCGAGGGTAATTTCACCAGTAAGATACTGTTTGATCTCGTGATATCCCAAAGTATTTAACAAAGGTAAGTCAGTACCGTATTTATCACAAAGGTATTCCACTTCAGCGACTAAGCCGTTTGCAATCATTTGTTCAGTACGTTGCGTAATGCGATCGCGCAAACTCTCTCCACGACAATCTAAGCCAATCTGTAAAATTGGATAATCTGGTGGGTTTTCTCCTTGTTGTTGTGAAATCGGACGCCCTGTAACATAAAAGACTTCTAATGCGCGTAGTGTTCTGACTGCATCATTCGGGTGAATTTTCTGCGCTGCAACCGCATCAACTTGTTGCAAAATACTGTATAGTTGCGTTTGACCGAGCGATTCTAACTGCGATCGCAACTCGATATGCGGCGCGACTCTAGGAATCTTCAACCCCTGTACCACTGCACGAATATACAACCCAGTACCACCAACTAACAGCGGAATTTGCCCTTGTTGCTGAAATTGAGCGATTAAAGTCTGTGCTTGGGCTTGGTAATCTGCAACGGTGAGGATTTCGGTAGGTGCGCAGATATCAATTAAATAATGCGGTACTAAGTTTTGTTCCGCAACTGATGGCTTGGCTGTGCCAATGTTGAATTCGCGGTATACTTGGCGCGAGTCGGCGCTGAGAATGACAGCGTTGAGTTTGGTAGCAAGCGCGATCGCAAGTCCTGATTTTCCCGTTGCTGTCGCTCCACAAATTGTCATTAAGCAAGATCGATAAAAATTAGTTGGGTACATCCCCCTGAAAAATTTCCTCTAAAATCCCTCTACAGCCGTCTTGAAGGCTTTTATGCTACAATTTAGGAGTGTTTTTCTATTTTTTGAGTCGGATCGCGGCTCAAACTTTAATTTTCGTGGAGAATACCTTGCATGACTAGCAGTTACAGCGCCGATCAGATTCAAGTTCTGGAAGGTCTGGAACCGGTGCGCAAAAGACCGGGTATGTACATTGGCTCCACTGGTCCGCGAGGACTCCATCATCTAGTTTACGAGGTTGTAGACAATTCGATTGATGAAGCTTTGGCGGGATACTGCACGCATGTGGAGGTGGACTTAAATGCGGATGGTTCAGTAACCGTTACAGATGATGGTCGAGGCATTCCCACAGATACACACCCCCAAACTGGCAAATCAGCACTAGAAACTGTAATGACAGTATTACACGCCGGAGGTAAATTTGGTGGCGGTGGGTACAAAGTTTCTGGAGGATTGCACGGAGTTGGGATTTCGGTTGTTAATGCCTTATCAGAATGGATTGAAGTTACAGTATGGCGTGACAAGCACGTTCACGTTCAACGCTTCGAGCGTGGCATACCAGTGACAGAACTGCAAGTAAAACCGAGCAAAGAAGCAAAAACCGGAACTTCTGTCACGTTTCAACCGGATGCCACAATTTTTACAACAGGAACCGAGTTTGATTACATCACACTAGCTGGACGTTTGCGCGAACTAGCATACTTAAACGCTGGTGTCAAGATTACATTTAGCGATCGCCGCTTAGAACTCCTCAAAAGCAGCGAACCGAAAGTCGAGACATACGAGTATAAAGGTGGAATTAAAGAATATGTCGCGTACATGAACCGTGAAAAGCAACCCTTACACGAAGAAATCATCTTTGTGCAGGGAGAACGCAACAATGTTCAAGTAGAAGTTGCTTTACAGTGGTCCGTTGATGCTTATACCGATAATATATTAGGCTTTGCTAACAACATTCGTACGGTTGATGGTGGAACGCACTTAGAAGGATTAAAAGCTGTACTGACGCGGACACTCAATGCGATCGCGCGCAAGCGGAATAAAATTAAAGACAACGAACCGAATCTTAGTGGCGAACACGTTCGCGAAGGTTTAACAGGAGTTATCTCGGTTAAAGTCCCCGATCCTGAATTTGAAGGACAAACGAAAACGAAACTCGGAAATACCGAAGTTCGCGGTATTGTTGACTCGCTTGTAGGCGAAGTTCTCACTGAGTACCTTGATTTTCATCCTAATGTCGCTGACTCGGTTTTAGACAAAGCGATTCAAGCGTTTAAAGCCGCAGAAGCTGCGCGTCACGCACGCGAATTAGTACGACGTAAGTCAGTATTAGAATCATCGCCGTTACCTGGCAAATTAGCCGATTGCAGTTCTAGAGACGCGAGTGAATCAGAAATCTTCATCGTTGAAGGAGATTCAGCGGGTGGAAGTGCCAAACAAGGACGCGATCGCCGCTTCCAAGCCATCCTACCCTTACGCGGTAAAATCCTCAACATTGAGAAAACCGACGACGCCAAAATCTACAAAAACACCGAAATTCAAGCCTTAATTACCGCCCTTGGATTAGGTGTCAAAGGTGAGGAGTTTGATGCTTCGCAGTTGCGCTACCACCGGATTGTAATTATGACTGACGCAGACGTAGACGGCGCGCACATCCGCACCTTATTACTCACGTTCTTCTACCGCTATCAACGCGAACTGATCGATCAAGGCTATATTTATATTGCCTGTCCGCCACTATTTAAAGTCGAACGCGGGCGCAGTCACTACTACTGCTATAGCGATCGCGAACTCCAAAATCTTATTCAGCACGAGTTCCCTGATAATGCTAATTATACAATTCAACGTTTCAAAGGTTTAGGCGAAATGATGCCCGACCAACTCTGGGAAACAACAATGAACCCAGAAACGCGCACAATGAAACAAGTGGAGATTGAAGATGCTGCGGAAGCCGATCGCATTTTCACAATCTTGATGGGCGATCGCGTTGCACCTCGGCGTGAATTTATCGAAACCTACGGTTCGCGCCTGAATCTTACTGAACTCGACATTTAAGCCCTGCGACTGAAGTCGGGGCTAAACAAACGAAGTGTGCCTGCGCACACTAAAATAATATTTTTATGAACAAGTCCACCTTCGTGGGCTTTGTTTGTTTAGCTGCGAATTTATTCGCTTAAGTTACAGCATTTTTTCGAGAAATTGTTTCGCGCGATCACACTGCGGATTATTGAAAAACTCCTTCGGGGTTGCATCTTCAGCTAAACGCCCTTCATCTAGAAATAAGATTCGGTGTGCGACTTCTCTCGCAAAGCCCATTTCATGCGTCACAATCGCCATTGTAATGCCAGTTTGCGTTAAATCTTTCATCACCTCTAACACTTCTTTCACCATTTCGGGATCGAGTGCAGAAGTAGGTTCATCAAACAGCATCACCTGCGGTTTCATTGCTAAAGATCGCGCGATCGCTACGCGTTGTTTTTGTCCTCCAGATAGTTTAGAAGGATAAACATCAGCTTTTTCTGCCAACCCTACTTTAGTTAGCAAATCCATTGCTTCTTGCCGCGCTACTGCTTTATCGACGTGCTTAACGTTGATAGGCGCATACGTCACATTATCTAGCACCGTCATATGTGGAAACAAATGAAAGTGCTGAAACACCATTCCCACATTTTGCCGAATTTTCATGATGTCGCATTTGCGCGATGTAATATCGACACCATCGATGTAAATTTTCCCTGATGTTGGTATTTCTAACAAATTCATGCAGCGCAAGAAAGTTGATTTTCCGGAACCGCTTGGACCAATAATTGCAACAACTTCGCCTTTATTAACTTTAGTAGAAATTCCGCGTAAAACTTTAAGATTGCCAAAGGATTTGTGTAAATCTTCAACATCAACCGCAACATCAACTGCTACGTTGTAATCTTCTTTCAAGCGCATAGCCCCCCCAAGTTAAACTCATCACCATTAAGTAGTAAATAACGCCAGCCACGATCAGCGGTTCAAAGTAAATATACCTTTCTGCACCAACAATTTGAGCGCGACGCAATAGATCTGCTACACCAATTGTAGAAACTAAAGCTGAATCTTTAAGTAACGCAATACTTTCATTCACCAACGCAGGCAAAATATTTTTAATTGCCTGAGGTAAGATAATATCTAACATCATTGGTCGGTAAGGAACACCTAAAGAAAGTGCCGCTTCGCGTTGTCCTTTATCAACTGCAAGAATACCACCGCGAATTGTTTCAGAAATATATGCACCCGAATTAAGGGTAAATGTAATCACCCCAGCTAATAATGCGGGAATATTGTAGCCGGTGATTTGGGGCGTGGCGTAGTAAACTAAAGCAATTTGCAATAGTAATGGTGTCCCGCGAAAAATTGATGTGTAAGCTGTTGCAAACCAAACTAACGGTTTAAAAGTCGAGATTTTAAACAGGGAAAGAATTGTTCCCCAAATAAACCCAAAAACTGCGGATAAGGCAGTGAACTGTAAAGTGACTAAAATACCGCGTAGAATAAAGGGAATACTCGGCGCGATTTGTGCAAAAGAAAACCCCCCATCATTTGCAGTTGCTGTCGTTGCGGGTTCGCCGCCAAACCACTTGTTAACTAACTTCTCAATTTCTCCACTACTTTGCATTTGTTGCAAAACGCGGTTGAAGTCTGCAACTAAAGGAGAACCTTTAGGAAATGCGATCGCCGAACCGCCTTCGCCTGCATCAATTGTGTTAAATTCTAAATCGGGATTATTTGCAACAAAGCCTGTGGCGATCGTATCTTCAATAATTGCCGCATCAACACGCCTTGCTTTGACTTCTTGAATAATCTCACCCGTGCGATTGAGGGGAACGATTGTGACATCTTTAAATTCTTTCGCCGCAGTTTCTTGAATTGAACCAAGTTGAACGCCGACTCTTTTTCCTGCTAAATCTTCAGGTTGCTGAAAGTTGCTACCCTTAAGCGCAACAATCGTGTTTTTTGCTTCGTAATAAATATCAGAAAAGTCTACATTCTGTCGGCGTTCGGCTGTAGGTGTCATCCCCGCCATCGCAAAATCAGCACGTTGCGATTGTAAGGCTGGTATTATACCACTAAAGTCTGTATCTTGAATTTTTAATTCAAATCCTAGCTCGCGGGCAATATAATTTGCAATATCAATATCGAAGCCAATAATTTCATTTCCCTGCGCTGTATCTCTAAATTCATAGGGTGGGTAATCAGCAGATGTTACCATCACCAAAGTGCGCCCAGCGTATTGTGATTGAGCAGCAATTTTGTTATTTATACCATCACCGACAACGATAATTAAAGCAACGATTGCTGCAAGCGAAATCGAAAATAATAGCCTAAGTTTTTTCATTGCAAGTAGATTAATAAAGCAGCAATTTGTCTGCTCATGCGTAGATGCTACTAACAGATACCTAAAAAGTTATAGAATTATAACTATGCAAATTGTATTTTTATTAACATTTTTTCACTAAAATAAATCGCTTAATGATGCTCAGAGCAATTTAGGAATAAAGATACTCATGAGCATGAGTAGTAAGTCACATTGGACACGCCGTCAAGCATTATCATTATTCACAGGCTTTGCAGGAAGTTTGGCGCTACACGCGTGTACTCAACAACAATCAGGAACGCTGTCTAATACATCATCTACGACAAACCAAGTTCCGGCGACATCAGGAAGTACGCTGTGGATTGGTTACACGCCGTTGTACATTGCTTTAGAAAAAGGCTTTTTTCAGGAAAACGGTTTAAACCTCGATTTTAGAGATTTTAGTTCAGCTACCGATGCGATGGCGGCTTTTGGTGCAGGGCGTCTTGACAGTCAAGCGCTGGTGACATCCGAAGCTGTGTCGCTTTCAGCCAAGGGAGTAGACTATCGCATTATTATGGCAGCGGATAACTCGCTAGGCGGTGATGGAATTTTAGCGCGCAATAGTATTACCAGTATTGCTGACTTTAAAGGCAAAGAAGTCGCTGTCGAAGTTGGCGGAGTGAGTCATTTCTTCTTACTCCAAGTTTTGAAAGAAGCAGGCTTGAGTGGTGATGATGTTAGACTCACAAACGTTACACCCGATGCAGCAGCAGCGGCCTATCAAGCAGGAAGAACTGAGATTGCAGTAACATATTCGCCATTCTTACAAAAAGCAGATCAAGCGCAGCAAGACGGCAGAATTATTTACGATACTTCTAAAATGCCAACCGCGATTGTTGACGTGTATTTATTCGGGACGAGGTTTATCGAAGCACATCCCAACGCAGTCACAGGTTTCATTCGCGGAATTTTGCAGGCGCGCGAATTTATGGAAACAAACCGCGATGAAGCACTAGCGATCGCTGGTAAACGTTTGCAACTCACACCGCAAGAAGTTGAAGAACAACTCAAAGGCGTCAGACTCATCGATTTACCAACGAACTTAGAAATGCTCGGTAATCCACAAAGTGATATATATTTACTCAATCACATGAACGACTTGTCACAATTTCTCGTTTCTCAGAAACAAATTCCCCAAGCCCCAGATTTAACTAATACCCTAGAACCAAGGTTTTTGCGAGAAGTGCAAGCATAAACAACATACGCTTCACTTAACTGCTACGGGATGCAAAGTGGCAATAAAATCAGTATGGAAAATACGCGCACCTGTTTGTAAATATTCCATTGCTGTTAAAGCCGCCCAATGTGCATCCCAATCTGAACCAGCGCAACAATCTTCTATAACATGAAAGTGATAGTCGCGTTGATGCGCATCAACTGCGGTGTAATGAACGCAAACATTTGTCATCATCCCCATTAACACAACAGTATCAACCTTCAACCCACGTAGGAGAATTTCTAAATCTGTTCCAAAAAAGCAACTGTAACGTCTTTTAGCAATAGCAAACTCACCATCAATCGGTGCGAGTTCCCAATAGTAGTTGGTGCTAGCCCAAGTTTCTAAACAATGCACAGGTTCAGCACCATCTAATTCTCTACCAAAGTCTACCATTTCTTTACGATGGACTTCTTGAAAGTGAACGATTGGTATTTTGGCTTCTCGCGCTGCTGCTAAAACTTTTTTCGCTTTGGGAAGAACTTCTAATGCGCCAACGTGCGGTAGATTTCCTTCACCAGTAAATACGCCCGTTTGCATATCGACGCAAATTAATGCTGTTTTTGATTGATTTAGTTGCTTCATAGTATTTGAGAAGAAAGTCATCACTTAGCTACGCGTTTGATCTGCCCAAGGTGTTAAAGCTTTAGAAAGTAATTTCAAGCTGTAATCAATGAGTAAACCGATAACTCCAATGATGGCGATCGCAAATAAAACTTTGTCAGTTTGTAAGAAACGCTGCGATTGTACAATGCGATGTCCTAAGCCATTTTGCGAAGCAATTAATTCAGCAATAACTAAATAATTCCACGCTCCAGAAATATTAACACGCAATGTATCTAAAACACTCGGAAACGTTGCAGGAATGATCACGCGAAATAACACTTCTCGGCGATTAGAACCTAAAGTATAAGCAACATTAAGCATTTCATCCGGAATAAATTTCACCGCATCCGCAACCATCATTGCATTATAAAGAACAACTCCGAGAAAAATAATGAGAACTTTTGCCGCTTCACCTAAACCAACCCAAATAATAATTAAAGGCACAAATGCCACAACCGGCATATAACGAACTGTACCAACAATTGGACTAAATAAGCTTTCCATGCTATAAAAAGTTCCCATTAAAATTCCAATAGGTACACCGACGAACGCAGCCACAAGAAACCCCGCCGCAACGCGCAAACTACTTGCAATAATATCTAAGTGTAAATCTTCTTCGGTAAACATCCGAATTCCGGCATCAATTACCGCTGTAGGTGTTGGCAGAAAGACAGGAGTTGTTAATCCGCTGTAACTAATTAATGCCCATAATAATAATGGTAAAGCTAAGGCGATCGCTGATAGCAAAAGACGCAACCATTGCGGAAATCCTTGACGCAAACTCCAAAACGTCGAAGGTGGAAGATACCTTTTGCGGGAGTGAGGAAATACTTGAGTCATTACAAAATGAAGCTGTGAGCTAAATTAATAAGATTCGAGAAAATTATGCTTGTTATTCAACCGACAGCATTGTATCTTAATTAACAGTTTATTACTTTGTTATTTGCTTAGATAAAAAGTATTTCCGACTTGCACTGATAAATAAATGTAATGACTCGAATTTCGCTAGAAACTTATACAACACAAGCTGGCGATCGCAGCAAACAACCAAAGTTAGAAGTTAGTCATTTAAGCAAAAGTTTTCCAAGTCAAGGTAAATCGTTCGCAGTTTTACAAAACATTAATTTTCAGTTATACGCAAGCGAGTTTGTTTGTGTTGTCGGGGCTTCTGGTTGCGGTAAATCAACGTTAATTAATATTATTGCCGGATTAATGCAACCGACGTTAGGCGAAGTCAAAGTTGATGGTGAAATTGTGCTTGGTCCAGGACCCGATCGCGGTATGGTATTTCAAAATTACACTTTGTACCCTTGGCTAACTGTCGCTGGTAATATCGGCTTTGGTTCGCGACTGCGATCGCTTCCTCCAAAACAACGCAACGAACGCATCGCTTACTTTTTAGACGTTGTGGGATTAACTCGATTTGCCAAAGCGTATCCTAAGCAATTATCAGGGGGAATGAAACAACGAGTGGCCATCGCGCGTGCTTTAGCGAATGAACCTGATGTATTATTAATGGATGAACCTTTTGGTGCATTAGATGCTCAAACCAAAGAGCAAATGCAGCAATTTTTACTCGATTTGTGGCAACAAACGCGTACGACAATTTGGATGATTACGCACGATGTTGAAGAAGCTGTCTTTTTATCGCAGCGTGTTTTTGTGATGAGTGCGCATCCAGGAGAAATCAAACAAGAAATCGTTGTCAATTTACCGCAAAATCGCGATGTTGAAATGAAGTTAACTTCGGAATTCACCACAATCAAACGCGAAGTAATGCACTGTTTGCGCAATTGTTAAAAATTACATCCCTACAGTCTTGACATAAGTGATTGCTAGCGGTGTCAATCGTTGTTCTAGTTCTGTAATAATAGCGCGATCGCTCTCACTCCAAACTCTAGGTTTACCAAAAATACACGGTTGCAAAATTCCCCACAATAAATCATCTTCGCACAAGTGAGCGTGAATTAATGCACGATGACCAAAATGTTTGCGTTCAAATCCTAAATTAACAACTTCTGGATTTGCTGTTTCAACATCTTCTACATACACAGAAGGTTTAGCTTGTAACGCTGCGGAGAATAACGGATCTTCTGCGGCGAGTGATTCAGGTTCTCTACTCCATTCTGAATCTATGACATCAGGAATTTCCTCACTGCGTCGCCAGCAGTATGCTACTTTCCCCTTTTGATTGTGCGGATTGCGCAGATACAGAAAGCACCGATCTGTTTGCAATACATTACATAATGCAGGTAGCAATGCATTAAAAATTGCATCAGGTTCGCTATTATCCGCAAAAACGTTTTCTAAAGCTTCAGGTAATTGCATGAAATTAAAACTTCACTAAGAACGACACACCGATCGCACCATAAAACGTCTCTAATTGCAAGTTACCCTGTTCATCAATTGCAGTCCCTTGATCCGAGAAAATTCGCGCTATCCGAAAGCGATGGTAGTTTCCTAATAATTGCGGTAGCGTAACGTAGTGAACTTCTTCGCCTGTAAATATCTCGCGGTCAAGTTCGTGTAAACTATGCCAAGGACATTTCATCAGTTCGTGATGTGCGTTGTGATAGCCAAAGTTTAAAAGTAACAAGTTCAGCCACCAGTAACGTTGCGAAATCACGTTAGAAAATGTGTTGGTTTGTTCGTAGGTGTAATCTCGTTTCGGTAACGGCGAACCGACAGGAATCGCTTCATAAGTATGCTGAAAAGCATCAACAAATCGCAGCACAATAATCATGCCAATGTAACTGAGAAAATAAAGTGCCACAGCTTTAAGAGAAAGCAAGGCTAATGCTATTAATAACAAACTGCGTAAAATAAGTATCGTAATGACACGTTTTTGTTCATCTTGTCGTCGGGGTTCCCAAAAAGGGGCTAAAATACTGCGCCATTGGAAGATCAAGGAAATAATCGGAAAATGCAACCATTCTAAAGCTAAAGTTACACGGCAAATAGGTGCAGGAAGTTGATGCATCCAGCTTGGTAAATTAAAAGAGGCAAAGTCTACGCGATTGATGTGATGAGCAATATGATCTTGAGTTAAATCTTTGAATCGAGCATAGCAGCCACCATTAAGCCAAAGCATGATATTACCAACTATGGCGTTCCACTTGCGCTCAGTAAAGATTGTGCCGTGCATAAACTCATGAGAGAGATATGCTGAAATAATCAGGCTATGGGTAAGTAGTACAACTCCTAAGGCATTGAGCCAAAAATTTGCAAGGAACAGCGCGATCGCGCCGCTGTAACTACCTAAAGCATAAGTAATTGCGATCGCATTCCACAGATGCTTTTTATGATGCAAATAGTAAGAGGCGTCAACTGATTTGGCTTTGATTGCAATGGTAGATCCCATAACAAGGCGCGTGACTTGTACATATTATAACAAGTATAGGTGAGAGAGAATTTTGTTTTGTAATGAGAAATACAAACTAATAAGCTGCATATCAAACACGAATAGCAACTTTTCCCATCACTTGTCTGTGTTCAAGGTGGCGAATTGCGGCAGGGACTTCACTCAAGTCGTAGTATCGATCGATAAAGGGGACGATCTTGCCTGCTACCATCAACTCTCTCAATGTGACGAGATCCTTTTGATTAGGTTTTACAGCTAGACATTTTACCTTGCGGCGGCTGATTCTCGAAATCCCAGATCCAAGAAGCATTACTTGGAAAAATCGAGCGATAGATCCGCCAACCATGACGTAGGTTCCCTCAGGAGTCAATATTGGCAAGTAGTCAAAAACTGAACGGTACGCTGCCGCATCAAATATTAGGTCATAACGCTGCTCATTTTGGGTGACATCTGTTTGAGTGTAGTCAATCACGAGATCTGCACCCAGCGATCGCACCATATTCATTTTTTTTGTGCTGCATACAGCAGTCACCTCAGCGCCCAATGCCTTAGCAATCTGCACTGCGAAAGAACCCACACCGCCGGATGCACCAGCAATTAACACCTTCTGCCCTGACTGAATCTCACCTACATCTCGCAAACCCTGCAAAGCGGTAAGGGCTGCCCCAGGAACAGTTGCAGCTGCTTCAAATGGCGTGGCACTCGGCTTTAGCACTAATGCAGTTTCTGTTGCACAAACGTACTCGGCGAATGCACCGAAACCACACTCAGACAAGTCTCCAAAGACTTCATCACCAGGCTTAAACTGCGTGACATCTTTACCAACGGCTTCAACTTGTCCTGCTATATCAAAACCGATGATCTTGATTTTTGGCTTGAGGAATCCCCCAAACATCAAGCGCATGAAGAATGGAGTTCCTCGCATCAGATGCCAGTCGCCAGCATTGACAGACGCAGCATGAACCCGCACCAGTACGCCATTGTCTGGCACAACCGGCTTGTCAACTTCTTGCAGACTCAACACCTCTGGTGAACCGTATTTGGTTTGGACGATCGCTTTCATTTTGTCATTTTTGTTGTCCCCTGGTACGGGGATGGGGGTACTCGATGTTTTCATGACCTTCAACATTCTGACTTACACTGTAAGTTTAACTTACGCCGTAAGTTTGTCAAGATGAAAAGCAAACTCAAACCCTAGAATTTGCTTGTTCTGTGCGTTAAGAATTGATCCGATTAGATGGCTAAAAAAAGTTCTCATACACCTCCCCCAACCCCAATAAGTCGGGAAAAAGTGCTGCACGCGGCTATGCGCCTAGCTGACGAGGAAGGCGTTGAATCACTCTCTATGCGGAAGCTGGCTCAGAAATTGGGCGTCAAGGCGATGTCACTGTATAATCACGTGACCAATAAGGACGATATCTTATGTGGCATCGTTGATATTGTAGTGAGCGAAATTGAAGTGCCTAGCCTTGAAACTGACTGGAAAACAGCAATGCGGCGACGGGCGATCTCGGCTCACGAAGTGCTGTTGCGTCATCCTTGGGCAACGATGGCGTTAATGTCACAGATGAATACAGGTTCAGCAATGTTGCGCTATGTAGATGCGACGTTGGGTTGTCTACACAAAGCAGGCTTTTCGTTTGAGATGGCAGATCGAGCGTGGAATGCGATCGATAGCCATATTTATGGATTTACGCTTCAGGAATTGAACTTTCCCCTCGCAGCGACAGAGTATGCAGAGGTCGCGAAAAACTTCGTTTCATTCATCCCTGCGGATCAGTACCCTTACCTCAATCAGCTTACACATCACGTCATTGAAGGTCGTTATGACGGTATTCATGACTTCGAGTTCGGACTTGAATTGATCCTCAATGGTCTGGATCAGTTTCGAGAACAGGTTTAATTAGTGTTTAGCTACCACTTCTACGCGTGTGTTGCTTAACGATTTCTTGAGTATTAAGGCTAAAATTTTTTGAAGGGCAACCTGGTTGACGTTTAGCGTCGAGGTAATCGGCAATAAGTTCTTGCATTCGTTGTTCTCCGAACATATGATAGTGTCCAGGGTAGACGATTTCTACGGGTAAGTGCTGTAGGTATTCGTAAGATGCAATGTAAGCGGAAATATCGCTACCAGGAAGTTGATCGAGTAAGTCGCCGTCGTAAATAATATCGCCGGAAAAGAGTTCTTGGCTAAATGGATCGTATAAGGCAATGCATCCAGGAGAGTGTCCAGGCAGGTGTAAAATTTCAAAAGCGCGATCGCCTAAATCAATCACGTCTCCTGCTTGCAGTAGTTGTGTTGGTTCGGCTGCATGAAACGTGTACTGTGTCGCGGTAAAACCTGGATAGGGTAATTGAGAAAAGTGTTCGTCAAGTATCCAACCTGATTCAGGATTGCACAAAGCCGCGTGACAATCGCCATGACGTAAAGCTTCAGCTTCGGCGGTGTGAATCGCAATATCGTCAAATTCATGAATTCCACCCGCGTGATCGAAATGAACGTGAGAAGCGATCGCCAGTAATGGTTTATCGATTAAACTCGCGATGTATTGCCGCAGACTCGCAACACCTAAACCTGTATCAATGAGTAAATCTTGCTTTTGTCCTTTGATTAACCAGATATTCGCCCGATTCCATTCCCAGTAGTGAATTTCGTTGATGCAGTAGAGGAGATCGCTAATTTTGTGAGTTGCAAACCAACTATCACATACTGATTTATTGTTCACAGGATTGATTTATTAAGTGAGTCAACGTGGGCAGGCAAGATGCCTACCCCACATTTTATATTTAGTGAACGAGGATCGGCGATCAGTTTCCACTAGAATAGAAATGAAGTTCTGATGACGCCAATCACAACATCGGGATTTCGCGCATCGTGGTTTGGTGCAGTTAACCAAAAGACACCAGGCGTAATTGAGATATTATCGGTTAACTGATAACGGTAAAAGGCTTCAAGGTGTAAACCTGTATCGCGATCGCTTCTTTGCCCGTCGGGTAAACCAATCGCTGAGGCTAAAATAGCATTACTTGTTCCTGTTAAGCGTGGTTGCATTCCTACCACAATCCCACCGGCGTTTCCTTCGCGGAATAAATCAGGAAAATGTAACGTGACGGCATAATTCCAGATATCGGCATCACCTTTAATTTCACCCACAGCCCGCGCCGCAGTATAACCTACCCAACCACCAATTTCAAACCCTTCAAAAACGCGGAAATTGAGTTGTGCGCCGTAGACGTTAGCAACTATTGGATTATTCAAGTTATTTTCTGGATTGTTGACATCGTTGACAACAACCACTTTCGCCGGATTGCTACCCGCAAGCGTATCAACGCCAAAATTACCAGAATAACCATTGAGATAAAATAAACCAACTTTGAAGCGATCGCTGCTGTAAACTAACTGGGTAAACGCACTGTAATCGCCGTTAAATAAGCCTGAATCTGGGTTATTGGCGTTAGTTCCTCCTAAATAGCCAAAGTCTAAGCTGAGTTCTGGCGTCACTAAAAAGTTTGCCCCAATACCAGCCCGATTGCCAATAGAGAAATACACTGGATTAAGTTGTCCAAAGTTAGACACTGCACCCGTTGCCGTAACAGAAAATGGACTAATTGGATCGGTAATGGATGTCGGATCGGTTCCATTTGCTTCTAAGTAAATGCGCAAGCGATCGCTTACAGGAAACTGATACTGCAACGTAGTTAAGATAACTTCACCACTCTGGGCAATACTACTAGGTGCTACGCGCGTTTCACCTGTGTTACCAAATCCAAATAGTTCTGGTGGATCTGTAACGTCTTGTCCCTCACGGGTTCCTTGACTACCGCCAAACGTTCCGCCTGAATCGAATAATCTTAAATTTGTTGCTTGTAAGCGAGTTCGCAAGCGATCTTGTCCAGTGAAACTTGTATCAAAATTAAGGCGAACGCGATAACCCAACGTTGTATTATTAATATCACCCGCAGTTTCACCAAAAGCATCGCCAACATAGGTAAGAGCTTCCCCTACAAGTTTTGTTGTGGTAGAAAACTGATTTGCTTCAAGTTCGGCGGTTTGGGCTTCTAAAGCATCGACTCTTCCGCGCAAGCTTGCAAGTTCAGCCGCAAATTCTTCTTGTAATCTTTGGAGAATCGCTAAATCTTCCCGACTTAGTCGATCGCTTGTGGCTGCGGCAATGAGTTCGTTGATCCGATTACCACACGCATTCAACCCCGCAGCAAATTCATAGCGTGTTAATGCGCGATTACCAAGATAAGTTCCATCAGGATATCCCGCGATACAACCATAACGCTCAACTAACGACTGTAGTGCTTGAAACGCCCAATCTGTAGGTTGTACGTCGGAAAGTTGCGAAACCGATGTCACTTGCGCCATTTCTGGCGTTGAGGCAGATTTAGATTGAGTTAAAAGATTATCTGGATTTGCTTCTGAAGCATTTGCAACAACAGCGAATTGATATAGCAAGAAATGAAGTACAAAAAGGCTATAACTCGCTATTTGGTGTAATACTTTTGACACAGACTCTCCTCACACACAATTTAATTTTGTAGATATAGCAGTCTCGTTGGGGTAGTTGGGACATTGAAGGTACGAATATTACCCCAACTCATTTTCAACCCTGACCTCTGACCTCTGCTATAGCATGATTTTTTGTAGATTTTTTAAAGATATACACTACAAATAGGAACGAATGTATTTATTTATACTGACTTGTTAAGAATAATCAAGACGTGAATCGAGCAAGACAACGAGCTATCTGTAAAAAAGTCAAAACTCTTCTGCTGTCTCGAAGCACAGGAGATAAAATTTTTCTGATGATTTTGTTGATTTCTGGCGAACCAATCATCTATTGACCTAAATACGCTGCTAAAACTTGTGGATTACTTTGAATTTCACTCGGAGTACCAACTGCAAGATTGCGACCTTCAGCAAGAACCCAAACGCGATCGCACAAAGACATAATCACATCCATATTGTGTTCAATAATCAAAAACGTCATTCCTTCGCGGTTCCAAGTTTGGATGCGATCGCAGATTTGATTGATCAATGTGGGATTTACTCCCGCCGCAGGTTCATCTAATAAAATTAACTTCGGTTGTGTCATCAACGCCCGCGCCATTTCCAACAACTTGCGCTGTCCCCCTGATAGCGCCCCCGCATACTCATACGCCATATGCGCTAACCCAACCGATTCTAAAAGCAACATTGCACGCTGTTGCAAGTGACGTTCTTGTTTCTTAATCAGGTATGGTCGTAACTGCACTTGCCAAAAGTTCTCTCCGAGTTGATTTTGCGCGGCTAGCAGCATATTTTCCATCACCGATAGCCGCGAAAGCGTTCGGGCTACCTGAAACGTCCGCACCATTCCTTGTTGCGCAATTTTGTGCGATTGAAACTCTTGAATCGGTTCGCCATCGAAAATTACGCGACCTTTATCTGGGCGAATAAAGTTTGATAGCAAGTTAAACAATGTTGTTTTTCCTGCACCATTGGGACCAATTAAACCTGTAATACTACCTGGTGCTACAGTAATTTCGGCATTGTCAACTGCTTTAATTCCACCAAAACTTTTAACTAAACCACTCGCTGCTAATAAGGGTGTATCCATTGTGTATGAGTAATTCCTTTTTCAAGCCACTAACTACTAGCCACTCATTTTCCCAGCGTTAATTCCTTTTTCTTACCTAAAATCCCTTGTGGACGCCACAGCATCAGTAACATCAAAATTAAACCAATCACCATAATCCGAAATGCACCTAAGCGCGCTTCATCCAGCGGGAAAATTGCAGGTAAAGCAAAGCGCGTAATCGCATCATACGCCCAGTAAATCACCGCACCGAGTAACGTGCCAACATTATTTCCTGCACCACCTAAAATCACCATCGTCCAAGCATCAAACGTAATTTGTGGTTGGAAATTATCAGGGTAAATCGTTGTCAATTGCCATGCTAATAATGCGCCCGAAACTCCTGCGATCGCACCTCCCAACATCAACGCTTGCAACTTGTACCAAAACACGTTTTTTCCCAACGCCGTCGCGACATCTTCATCTTCCCGAATCGCTTTGAGGACTCTTCCCCAAGGCGATCGCACCAAGACTTCTAGCCGCCAAAACACTAGCGCTAACACCAAAACCGAGATCAGCATCAACCCCGCATTGGCATAACTCGTGTAATTATAGAGCGCGATCGCCCCCGCGAGAAACAACACTAAAATCAATCCCGCTGCCAAAATCCCCAACACCAATCGCGATGAAAAATTTCGTACGGGCAAGGCATTGCCTTGCCCCTGCAATCCCTGCAATCCCTGCAATTTCTGCAATTTCTGCAATGCCTGCGATTTCTGCAATCCCTGCTGCGCCTTTCCCACCCACTTCCACAAACGCCAATAACACACTCCAACAATCAACGTCAGCAACGCAATCATACCCAAACGTGTCAGCAACGTCGGGTCAAAACTTACGAGTGGTAGAGGATAGCCTTGTACGCCAAACGAACCTGGTGTAAACCCGTTTCCTGTTGGTAAATCTTGATTATTAACAACTAATCGTAGTAATTCAGAGACACCAATCGTGACAATTGCTAGATAATCTTGCCGTAAACGTAGTGTCGATAAACCAATAATCAATCCTAACAATGCAGCGGCACCTGCTCCAACAAGTGCAGCGATAATCAGAGGAACGCCGTGCAAGGTTAGCAAAACCGTTGTATAAGCGCCTACGGTCATAAAGGCGACATGACCAAAGTTAATTAGCCCAGTAAATCCCCATTGCAAATTTAAGCCTAAACTAAATAAAGCAAAAACAGCAGTTGAGATGATAAGAAAAATTAGATAACCAACCCAACCTGATAAATTCTGGATCATAGACGTTAGTGTTCGTTGTCGCGTATTGATGTTAAAAAAGTCAGGGATCAGAAATCGGATTGATGCTTAATAAGCCTTCAGCAACATTCCTCCCGCTACGGATTCAAGTTCTTCCCCCTGACCTCTGATACCCGACCTCTGACCTCTTTAAAAATGAATTCTACAGCACATCGCCGATCGCACAAGAACAATCCCACTGTAGAGGGCTGAACGTTTATCCTTGAACACTTAAATTAAACTGGTGTGATGATACGAGTAAGTAGAGATTGACTATGGATGCTGCAACACTGTGGCAACGTTACCAAGACTGGCTTTATTACCACGAAGGTTTAGAATTCTATTTAGACGTCAGTCGCATGAGATTTGATGATGCGTTTGTCGCGCAATTGCAAGCGAAGTTTGACAAAGCGTTTCAAGATATGGCGGCTTTAGAAGGAGGCGCGATCGCTAATCCTGACGAAGATCGAATGGTAGGTCATTACTGGTTGCGCAATCCCGATCTTGCCCCAACACCAGAAATCAAACAAGATATTACGCAAACGATTGAACAAATCGAAACATTTACCCGCAAAATTCATAGCGGTGCGATTCACCCACCGCAAGCCCCGCGCTTTACCGACATTCTCTCAATTGGGATTGGTGGTTCGGCATTGGGACCGCAATTTGTCGCCGAAGCCCTCGCCCCAGATTTTCCCCCACTGGGAATTCATTTTATCGACAATTCCGATCCAGCGGGAATTGACCGCGTTTTGACACGCTTGCGCAACCGCCTAGCAAGCACATTAGTCATTGTGATTTCTAAATCAGGTGGAACCCCAGAACCACGCAACGGAATGCTTGAAGTCAAAAGAGCTTATGCAGGGCAGAATTTAGATTTTTCTCACTATGCGATCGCCATTACCACTCCTGATAGCAAATTAGATCAACTTGCGCAATCGGAAAGATGGTTAGCAACCTTTCCCATGTTCGATTGGGTAGGCGGACGTACCTCAGAAATGTCTGCTGTCGGCTTGCTACCTGCGGCTTTACAGGGAATTGATATCCAAGCGATGCTAGCTGGAGCCAAAGAAATGGATGATGCAACGCGCGTACCCGATATTAAAAACAATCCAGCGGCTTTACTGGCATTGAGTTGGTACTATGCTGGTAACGGGCGCGGCGAAAAAGACATGGTGATCCTACCTTACAAAGACAGCTTACTCTTATTCAGTCGCTATTTGCAACAGTTGGTCATGGAATCGCTAGGCAAAGAAAAAGACTTGGATGGGAATGTTGTCAATCAAGGAATTGCGGTTTATGGCAACAAGGGATCAACCGATCAACACGCCTATGTGCAACAATTACGCGAAGGCGTACCGAATTTCTTTGTCACCTTTATTGAAGTTTTAGAAGACCGTCAAGGTGCTTCACCTGAATTAGAACCAGGAACAACATCGGGTGATTACCTGTCAGGATTCCTTCAAGGAACGCGCCAAGCATTGTACGATAATCATCGCGATTCAATTACCGTCACAATTTTGCAAGTTAATCCACGCACGGTAGGCGCACTGATTGCGCTTTACGATCGCGCGGTTGGTTTGTATGGTTCTTTAGTCAATGTCAACGCTTACCATCAGCCAGGCGTTGAGGCTGGTAAAAAAGCTGCTGCTGCGGTTTTGGATTTACAAAAACGCGTCTTACAAATTCTGGAAGACGAAAGTCGTTCGATTTCCATCGCGCAACTTGCAGAAAAAGCCCAAGCAACTGACCAAGTTGAGACAATTTACAAAATTCTGCGTCACCTCCATGCGAATAAACGCGGTGTGACTTTAAACGGTAATTTTGGCGATCCCAGTAGTTTAACGGTAACGATCAATTAGTAATTTAGGGTAATAGAAAAACTGAAACCCAATAACAAAGCTTAGCGAATAAATTCGCAGCTAAATAAACGAAACCTCAATCGCAAGACACCTGTGGTTTATAGAGGAGGGATATATCAAGAAAACCGAAATTTTGTGGCAACAAAGCAGCTATCAAGATTTATGCGCTGATCTCTGCCCCTCATTCCATACCATATTTTGGGCATTTTTGTTCATCTGTAACAACTGTTTATAAAAAGGTGGCATAGACTAGAGAGCAAGTCTTGAAATCTATGGGTGCTGGTATGAGTTCGGTCAGGGGTGTAGAGATTCGTCCGCTATCAGCAATAAAGGGGGGTATGACTGAGTTTTATACCCCTCAATCAAGTCACGAGACAATGCTGGTACAGATTCCACCAAACACAATTGACGATCTTTTTGTTCATAAAACACAAACTGACCAACTATTGGTAGTCAAAGGAAGTTTTGTGTTAGTGGTGTTGGTGAATCGCCGTTATCAATACATACCCTTGAGCGATCGCAAACCTACAGTAGTAAAAATTCCCCCAGGAGTGTTGCATGGAGCAATTAATTTATCTCCAGAACCATGCGTATTAGTCAATGCGGTATTACGCCATCGCGCAACGAGCGAAAAAGACTATAAACCACACAGACCACCATGTCCGTATAATATTGATGCGGCAATGGCAGTTTTGGCAATGGATGCACAAGCAAATCGGGCGATCGCGTAGGAATACAGGAAATTGATTGATTGAACCACCTAGGATACTAAGGATACTAAGGCTGTTACAGTAGTAGCATTGCTTTTGCTTGATTGATGATTCTTTACCACTACCCAACGTTGTATCCTGGTGTTCTTCTCAAACGCTATAAGCGGTTTTTTGCAGATGTGCAGTTGGCGTCTGGGGAAGTTGTGACAGCACATTGTCCGAATACAGGACCAATGACAGGAATTTGTCAACCTGGTAGTGCTGTACAGGTGTCTTATAGTGACAATCCGAAGCGATCGCTTAAGTACACTTGGGAAATGATTCTAGTCAATGACAATGAACCGACTTGGGTAGGTGTGAATACAAGTTTACCGAATCGGATTGTTAAGCTAGCGTTAGAAGAAAACTTGTTTCCTTTGGGGAGTTACGACAATATTCGCTTTGAAGTTCCCTACGGTGCAGACAAGAAAAGTCGCGTAGATTTTGTGTTGACGGGCGATCGCACAACATACATCGAAGTCAAAAGCACAACTTGGGTTCACGGGCGTACCGGGTTATTTCCTGATACAGAAACAACACGCGGACAAAAACATTTACGCGAACTTACCGCATTAATACCAGCAAGCGATGCAGTGATGTTGTACTTTATCAATCGCGGTGATTGTACCGCATTTGCCCCTGGAGATAGTGCCGATCCAATTTATGGTCAATTATTGCGTGCAGCGATCGCATTAGGTTTAAAAATACTACCATGTCGCTTCAACATTACCCCCGCAGGTATTGAGTATTTGGGATTAGCCGAACTAAAAATTTAAACTCGGCTCGTCCATCATCAAACCAACACCAATTACCAATTACCCCTTTTAGAAAAGAGTTGAAAGTAAAAACAATATTCCCAAGTGCCAAACGACAAGATTAATGGCAATTCCCGCAGTAATTCCAGCGATCGCCCAACGTTTTTGAGACTTTTGGAAGTGTTCAATACTTTCCCAGCGGCGACTTTTCCACGCCCATTCGTTACCTTTAACACCAAGCGCGATCGCCATCCAAAATCCCAAGATGGGAACCCAGGATAATACCCCAATCCACACGCGATTCGCGACTAACCAAAATGGTGCAAGTAAAAAAGCGCCCCAGTTCCAACCTTGAATTTCTGCGGGTACGGCGATCGATGCATTAAATAAACCACCCTTACCAGAGTTATTTACCAAAGTTGCATCAAGCACAATTCCAGATTCTAAAGCAGCTAGCGCTTGACGTGCACAACCAAATCGCTTTTCTAGTGCGGGTTCGGTCATTTTCTGCAACCAACTTAGTAGACTAGGACTACAATTGACTAATTCTGCAAATTGCAATTGTAAGTTGTGTTGCGGCAAGTCTGCGGGTAGGATGCCAGTGAGCAAATGAATTAAAGTTGCACCCAAAGCATACAAATCCGATGCGGCAACGGCTTTACCGCCAAATTGTTCTAATGGTGTATAACCATAAGTTCCGACTACTGTAAATGTTGCACCTGGCGATACAGTTTGATCTTGAACTCCACCAAAATCAACTAAATAAACTTTATCGTCATCACCCCAAATTAAATTACTCGGCTTGATGTCACGATGGATAACTGGCGGATGTAACTCGTGGAGGTATGCAAGGATATCTAATACCTGTTTCGCAATTTGGTGAATTTGTGCTTCACTCCAACGTTGTTGTAACTGTTCAAGCGATCTACCAGGAATGTATTCTTGAACAAGAACATAAGCAGACTCTTGCGCTTCTAGCCAAAATTCATCTTGATAGCGTGGAATTTGTGGATAATTTAACTGCTTGAGTACCTGGGCTTGGCGTTCAAATAGTTTTAACTCTTCCCACCGTGTAGCATCGGTGAAAGTTAGTAGTTTAATCACTACAAACGTTGTTGGTTGTGTCGCCAGATCGACTGCTAGCCAAGTTTGCTTGAGTAGCGAATCTTTGAGTTTTTCTTGCAGTTGATAGCGCCCTTGTAAAATTTGTCCGCAATGCAGCATGAAATCGCGATTCCTCAAAACCCCCTTCTCTAATGTAGTCACAGTTACGCTCAGCTTATTTGTGCCAAGATTGTGAGTAGCTTAAATCATTGAATCAAATTACGAGAAGAGTCATTATGGAGCAGCAACCACCTTCTCTACTCAAAGCATCAGAGATTCACTCGATGGATGAGATTGAATTTCACCACCCACTCAACCCAAATTCAGAACTCTATATGCGGACACTCAGTCGTATAGTTGGACTTGAGCGTATCGCAGTGACGATCGCCCGCGTACCACCAGGTAAGGAATCGTTTATATATCATTTGCATCGTCACGAGGAAGAATGGATTTATATCCTCGCGGGTAAAGGTATTGCAGAAATTGGCGACAGTGAATACGAAGTCGCAGCAGGTGACTTTATGGGCTTTGGGTTACCGCAACAACCACACCATCTCCGCAATCCTTTTCGTGAAGATCTTGTTTATCTCATGGGTGGTGAAAAAAAAGATTGTGATATCGGTGTTTTTCCTCGGTTGGGCAAACGTGCGATCCGCGATGGTGATTCAGCCTACGTTGTTGATGATTCGATGCTACAGGATTTTTGGAGTAGCAAAGTTAGTAGTGACTAAATACCAAATCTCTACCTGATACGCGATCAAAATCTCAATTCTCAAATCGTATGAATATCACCACAGTAAAAAAATTGAGTTTCATCGAATTTCTTGAACAGTACCCAGATGGTAGAGGTATCTTTGAACTGGTGGATGGAGAAATTGTTCAGGTGGAACCGACGAGGGCGCACAAAAATGTTGCTAGGTTTCTCATGTTTGCTTTCAATGATGAAATCAGGCGGTTAGGACTCGATTACATTGTTGATAAAGATATTATTATCCGAACTGTTACAGCATCTGGGAAGGAACAAGGAAGAAACCCTGATGTTGGGGTTGTTTCTAGTACATTATGGAACAGTAATGTATCGACTTACGGTGCGGTGACGGAACCGATTCAACTTGCGGTAGAAGTTATTTCTACAAATTGGGAAGATGATTACGTTGATAAGTTTGATGAGTATCAGCGGTTAGGAATTTTTGAATATTGGATTGTTGATTATTTAGCGATCGCTTCTCGCACAATCTTAGGTTCGCCGAAAGTACCTACTGTTTTTATTCACCAGTTAATCAATAATAAGTATCAAACACAAGCTTTTAAAGGTGCGGATAAAATTAGTTCGCCAACTTTCCCAGAAATAAACCTGACTGTAGAACAAATTGTTGCAGCTAGCCAGTTTTCAAAACTTTAATAAGCTGCTACCACTGTGGTTGCTGTTTGATAAGTGCGGCGGCGGCTTTGCTATCAACTGGTAATGAGAAATAATTACCTTGTCCGTATTCGCAGTGGAGTTCTCTAATTCTCGCAAGTTGTTGTGCGGTTTCTATTCCTTCTGCGGTGACATCAACGCCTAAACTGTGCGCTAATGTAACGATCGTCGCAAAAATATCTAAGCTATCTGAGTTCGTATCAGCTTGCGCAATAAATGAACGGTCGATTTTTAAAACATTGATCGGAAAACTGTATAATCGACCCAATGATGAGTATCCTATGCCAAAATCATCGATCGCAAGTTGAATACCTAAAGCTTTGAGTTCTAAAAGCAGTGTTGTTGCCGATGCAGCATTTTCTAAAATGACACTTTCGGTAATCTCGATTTTCAAGCTTTGAGGATTTAAGTTTGTTTCCTCAAGCACCGTTTTCACTTGTTCGACTAAATTTGTTTGTGCAAAGAGTTGACTGCAAAAATTTACGCAAATCGCTAACGGTGCATTGGTAGTAAACTGCTGCTGCCATTGTTGCATTTGTTGGCAAGCTTTCCACAACACCCACAAGTTTAAGGCTACGCTTAGCCCTGTTTCTTCTACGACTGACAAAAACTCATTGGGTAGTAGTAAGCCTCGCTGAGGATGTCGCCAGCGGAGTAAAGCTTCAAAGCTAGCTATCTTACCGCTGTTGAGCGATACAATCGGTTGATAGTAAAGTTGAAACTCTTGACGTTCTACGGCGCGGCGCAAATCATTCTCTAATTGCAAGCGTGCCATTGCTTGCACGTGCATCTCAGTGTTAAAAATCTCGTAGCGCGCTTTACCGTGCGTTTTCGCGCGATACATTGCAATGTCAGCGTCGCGTAATAAATCGGAAGCGCGATCGTAACCGGAATGACTCAAAGCAATGCCGATGCTTGCGGTTGTGAAGACTTCGTACTCGCCTAGCGTAAAGGGTAACTTGAGTTCGTTTTGAATGCGATCGGCAACGCGAATCGCATCAGTGATATGTTTTATATCTTCTAAAAGAATTGTAAATTCATCACCACCAAGGCGCGCGGCGGTATCGGTAGGGCGCAGACAATTTTTGGTTCTGTGGGCGATCGCAACAAGTAATTGATCGCCGCAACTATGCCCTAAACTATCATTAATCACTTTGAAGCGGTCTAAATCAAGAAACAAAACGGCAAATAAATAGTCTCGATCGCGTCTGATTTTATGCAGTGCGTACTCCAAACGCTCCATAAATAATGCACGATTTGGCAGTTTTGTCAAGGGGTCGTGGAATGCATATTCGCGCAGTTGAGCTTCGGCGCGCTTGCGTTCGGTAATATCGCGGGCGATCGCAGTATAACCGATGGCTTTACCCGTACCATCTTTGAGTACCGCAACTGCTTTTTGAGCAGGAAAGAGAGTACCATCAAAACGTTTGTGTCCAATTTCTCCAGAGTCAGCCCCTAGTCGTTGCAATTTTTCCAGAAAAGGGAAAACTTCTTGCTGCATCTGTTCTTCGGTGTGAAAGATGCTAAGGTGCTGCCCAACGACTTCAGTTTGGCTACAGCGGTGCATTTGTGCCCAAGCCGGATTAATAAAGAGTATTTTGCCTTCTAAATCGCTTACAGCAATGCCATCAATTGACTGATCGACAGCGCGTTCTAACATATATAGCTGTTGCTGTTGTGCTTTGCGATCGCTAATATCCCGACACGTAGCGACAATCCCCCCGATATCCGCTTCGGCGAGTAAGTTATTAATAATCACTTCAAAATCGCGCCAATCGCCGTTGATATGTTTGAGGCGTAATTCTGTTGTGATCTTGACACCAGTAGTGTTTTGTAATTCTGCGTGTAATTGCTGTGCTTTAGAAACATCCTCTTGGTGTACAAGTTCCAAAGCATTTTTGCCAAGTTCTTGTTCTGGTTCTAAGCCCAAAATGCGACTAGCAGATGGACTAAGATAACTTATGGTGCAATCTGCTGCAATAATGACAATAATATCCGAAGCGTTTTGTACAAGCGCGCGGAATCGAGCTTCACTTTGACGTTGAGCTTCAAGTTTAGCTATGTTAGCAATTGATTGCTGCCCAAAGAACGAAGCCAACAGCGTCAGAATCAAAATGATCAAAGTTGCAACTCCAATTAAGAGTGCTAACCGACCATTATTGACTTCTGGTGAAGTTTGTGCTGTTATTTGCGCGTCGGGCTGGAAGTTAACAGCAATCATAGCAATGTAGTGCATTCCTACAATTGCCGTTGCGAGGAGAAATGTACTGCCGATTTTACGGATACTAGAAGCGATCGCCTGTATCGTCCAAGGGTGAAATTCCAACCATAAAGCACTACCCGAACACGCGACAGCCGTAGTAGCAGCAAGCATCATCAGTTGTGGACTATACACCGGAACAGCAGCAACGCGCATCGACGCCATCGCAGTCAAGTGCAAACCAACAATTCCTAACCCCACAAACAATGCGCCTGCTAATAAAGAGAACCGTTGCAGAGGTTGCTTATTGGTAACAATAAATAATCCAGCACCCGCACCCGTAATTGCAATCGCCATCGAGACAAAGACAATCGTCAAGTCATATACTGCCGGAATCGGCAACTGGTAAGCAAGCATCGCAATAAAGTGCATTGCCCAGATGCTCATACCTAAGCAAACTGTACCGCCAATAAGCCATAATTTTTTTGCCGATCCTTGCGCCGAGGCAATTTGTCCTGCGAGGTCTAAAGCAATGTAAGAACCAAATAGCGCAATAACTACCGAAAGCGTCACTAAGCGAACATCATAAGTCGCTATCAGCGTGAGTGTTGTTGTCATTACCCTAGTCACCGGAATGCCCCAGATATGCGATCGTATCGCAGTTATGCTCGATGTGCTATGGCAAAATCTCGGAAATTATTGATAGCAAGAGTCTGGGGGCAAGGCAATACGTTGCCCGTAGCAGGGTTAAAAGCAAACAGTTTAATTGCCATAGTCGTTGCGAAGTTATCTGCCAAGCTTCATAGAAAAAACTAAGAATACCAGAAGAATCTACACCCTTAGTTTGTGGCAGAGCCTGCTTTCAAGGAGGCATAATTAGGTCACTTCTAGTCACGTCGCTATTTGATCAAGGGAGGTATGACACTAGCTTTCAAATAAAGGAGGCACAATCCAAGTTGACGCTCAGCGTTGATGAAGATAATGCTTCTCAATTGAGAATTGATGTCATAGTCAAACTGCTTTGTGCAGATAAGTTTATGTCCTGACTCTGCGCTAGCGATGGGCAATTGCCAGGAGTCGATTATGGAAACGTTAATTCGGGCAGTTTTAGAGAGTGAAGAGAAAAAGGATTTTCAGCAGTTTATTGAGCAATTATCTGCGATTGATCGGGTATATCTGCTGAGAAATGAAATTCTCCATGCCTTTGCCAACTATTGCCAGGAACAAGAAAAACCCGTTTATTTCTTTCGCTCATCAGCCATTGGCGAACTGATCCATGCGATTCATGAGATTCTCTTAGAAGACGGCGCTATTTGGTTGATGCTACGCACGCGCATTGCTAGTCAAGAAAGTTGGTGGTTGAGTGCTGATTTATCACAGTTTAAACCTGTTTCGGTACGCGCGTTGCTTGATGTCCGCGATCGCTTTGTCCACAGCGAACATTCGCAAATTCTGAAAATTAACTTTCAACCATTTCATCGCGACACGCCCAGCATTGATGACCCGCGAAACATTGGTCAGGGATTAACATTTCTCAATCATTATTTATGCGATCAACTATCGGCAAATCCTGACTATTGGGTACAAGCACTGTTTCGAGTTTTACAGCGCCAAGAATTTGATGGTATTCCGTTGTTGATCGGCGATCGCATCGCATCAAGGACGCAACTGCATGAGTCAGTGGCGCAAGCTTTGAAAAAAGTGAGTCAATATCCATCAGATACGCCTTATACTACGCTACACCCTGCTTTGCAGGAATTAGGCTTTGAACCAGGGTGGGGCAATACCGCCGGACGAGTTTACGAAACGCTTGAATTGCTCGATCGCCTGCTCACAACTCCATCGCCGGCTTTACTCGAAGCCTTTGTATCGCGGATTCCTGCCTTTTTGCGCGTTGTGTTGGTATCCATTCACGGTTGGGTAGGGCAAGAAGAAGTTCTAGGACGCGCCGAAACGATGGGGCAAGTTATTTATGTTCTAGAACAAGCACGACACCTAGAACAACAACTGCAAGCAGATGTCCAACAAGCAGGACTTGCATGGCTGGGTATTCAACCGCAGGTTACAATTTTGACGCGGCTCATTCCCAACTGCGAAGGAACTTATTGCAATCAACGCATTGAAAAACTCGAAGGTACAGAAAACGGTTGGATTTTGCGCGTCCCGTTTCGCGAATTTAACCCGAATGTGACGCAAAACTGGATCTCGAAGTTTGAAATTTGGCCTTATCTCGAATCTTTCGCCCTCGATGCCGCACCGCAACTTGTCAGACATTTTGGCGGACATCCCCATTTAGTCATCGGTCATTATAGCGATGGCAACTTGGTATCATTTCTCCTCGCGCGCCAATTCAACGCAATTCAGTGTAACATTGCGCATTCGTTAGAAAAATCGAGATATTTGTTTAGCGATCTCTACTGGCAGGAATTTGAGCCACACTACCATTTCTCAGCGCAATTTACGGCTGATCTGATCAGTATGAATGCGGCAGATTTCGTTATTGCTTCGTCGTATCAAGAAATTGTTGGCACTCCAGATGCGATCGGTCAGTATGAATCTTACAAATGCTTTACAATGCCGCAGCTTTACCACGTGGTAGATGGTATCAATTTATTTAGTCCTCGGTTTAATGTTGTTCCGCCTGGTATCAATGAATTGCGCTATTATCCTTACTTCCAAACTGAAGCGCGACACCAACGCGATCGCGTGCGCGATCTGCTGTTTCATCGCCAAGACGCTGCAATTTTTGGAACCTTAGACGACGCGGAAAAATGCCCGATTCTAGCCGTCGGTTCGATTAGTCAAACGAATAACCAAACGGGATTAATTGCTTGGTTTGGGCAGTCGCCAACACTGCGCGATCGCTGCAATTTAATTTTGATTACGAATAAACAGCACGTTACCGAAGCAAGTACTTCTGAAGAAGCACGAGAAATCGAAAAACTTCATGCGCTGATTGCGCAATATCAACTCGCAGGACAAATCCGCTGGATTGGGATGCAACTTCATAGCGACCAGATGAGCGAAGTTTATCGCGCGATCGCAGACAAACGTGGCATCTTTATCAACTTTGCGCGCTTTGAGGCATTCGGGCGCAGTGTTCTCGAAGCGATGCGATCGGGCTTACCTGTCTTTGCTACTGAATTTGGCGGTATTGCCGAAATTATTCAAGATGGCGACAACGGTTTTTACATCAACCCCACCAACTTTGATGACACCACCTGGAAAATTTTAAATTTTCTCAACCAATGCGATGCAGATCCCCAATTGTGGCAAACGATTTCCGATCGCGCGATTCAGCGCATCGATCGCCACTGCAATTGGCAAACTCATGTGAAACAATTACTGTTGTTTGCTAGAATCTATGGTTTTTGGGATTATATTTCGCGCAGCAGTCGAGAAGCGCTGCAAAGCTATCTCGATGCCTTATTCCACTTATTGTATAAACCCAGAGCCGCACAAATTTTAGACGAGCATAAGCAGCGATAAACGGGCAGAGGAGTAAGAAATGAGTCAGGCGGTCAGTCAATTTTTAAGGGAAACTACTAGCGTTCAAGCACCGGTACCCTCACAAACCAACAACCTACGGTATACCGACTGGGTTCTCATCGAGCGAGGTTTCGACCCGAACCAACTTCATGCAAGAGAAACCGTATTTACGATTGGCAACGGCTACTTAGGAACGCGCGGCAGTTTTGAAGAAGGCTACCCGCGGGCGATGCCTGTGACATTGATTCAGGGCGTTTATGATGCGGTTCCTGTGATGTACACCGAACTCGTGAATTGCCCCGACTGGCTGCCATTAACGATTACGCTTAATGACGATCCAAGACGTAGCGAACGATTTCGCCTCGACCAAGGCGAGGTGTTATCCTACGAACGCCGACTTGATTTGCGCTACGGATTGCTGCGGCGGTCAATTCGCTGGCGTAGCCCCAGCGGTAAAACGCTCGATCTCCAATTTGAACGATTTGCCAGTTTAGCCGATCCTCATGTTTTAGGATTGCGCTGTTTGATTACACCCATCGATTGGGAAGGCGCGATCGCCGTTCACGCAAGTATCAATGGCTACGCAGAAAACCAGGGTTTTAATCATTGGGATTTGTTAACTCAAGACCAAACGGAAACAAATTTCACCGAAGATCTGCAACTCGAACCTGCAATTTGGCTAGCGGCGCGTACTCGTCAATCTCAAATTGAATTGGGGATGGCAGCCAAATTAATCATTCAGGGCGTAGACGCGACATTTCAACGTGAAAGCGCACCAGGCTATCCCACGCTCACTACATCGTATCAAGCTGCAATCGGACAAACGGTGTTAGTGGAAAAGATGGTTACAGTTTATACTTCGCAAGACATCGAATATCCCCTCAAGGCAGCGCAGAGTAAATTAGTAACATTGCCGAGTTATCCAGAATGTTGGGAACAGCACAAACAAGCATGGAAATCAGCTTGGCACACAAGTGATGTCATCGTTGAAGGCGATATTCGCGCGCAGTTAGCGATTCGCTATAGCGTGTTTCAATTACTTATTAGCGCTCCCTGGCATCACCAGCAAGCGAGTATTCCCGCAAAAACGTTATCTGGTTTTGGCTATCGAGGTCACATTTTTTGGGATACTGAAATTTTTATTCTGCCGCTATTTACGTTGACGCAGCCAGAATTAGCGCGCCGTCTACTCACCTACCGCTATCACACCTTAGAAGGAGCGCGGCGCAAAGCCCGCAGTTACGGCTACAAAGGTGCAATGTATGCTTGGGAAAGTGCCGACACAGGCGATGAGGTCACACCCCGCTGGGCACTACCTTCCGATCCGTATGCGAGCGATATTCGTATTTGGTGCCGCGATCGCGAAATTCACATCAGTGCCGATATTGCTTATGCGATCTGGAATTACTGGCAAGCGACAGGCGACGAACTTTGGATGCGCGATTATGGTGCCGAAATCATTCTAGATACTGCTGTATTTTGGATGAGTCGGGTAGAGTGGAATAGCCAATTTGAACGCTACGAACTGCGCGAAGTGATCGGCGCGGATGAATATCACGAGCATCACGTGAACAATAATGCCTTCACCAACCGCATGACGCAGTGGCATTTAGAAAAAGCGATCGCTGTCTACGCATGGTTGGATCGCACGTTTCCCGAACAAGCTGCCGCACTCGCCCAAAAACTCGAAATCACGCCTGAACGTCGGCAACGCTGGCAAGATATTGCAAATCACCTTTGGATTCCGTATCGCGCAGAAACAGGTTTCATCGAGCAGTTTGAAGGCTTCTGCAATTTAGAAGATATTAACTTACAAGATTATGAACCCCGCACCAAATCGATGCAAACGATTCTGGGCATTGATGGGGCAAATAAACGACAAGTTTTGAAACAGCCCGATGTTTTAATGTTGCTGTACTTAATGCGGCAATTGCAGGAGTTTCCTTACAATCCTGAGAGTTTAAAAACCAATTGGGATTATTACGCTCCGCGCACCGATATTACGTATGGCTCATCGCTTGGACCTGCGATTCATGCGATCTTAGCAGCCGACTTAGGTGATAGTCAAACCGCGTACAAACACTTTTTGCAAGCCGCATTGGTGGACTTAGAAAACACGCGCGGTAACACTGCCGAAGGCATTCATGGCGCTTGTGCTGGAGGTGCATGGCAAGCGATCGTTTTTGGCTTTGCGGGAATTCGCTTCCAGGATAATCAGCCAATTGCTACCCCCCACCTTCCCCCACATTGGACGCGACTTGCGTTTAAGCTACATTGGCGCGGCACATGGCATCCCTTTGATATCACTCATTCAGCATCTGAAATGAATTCGCACCACCCATCCCCATCACCAGAAATGCACGAAGCTTCTCCCACCATTAACCTGCGCGGCGCGATTTTTGACCTCGATGGCGTGTTAACCGACACCGCAGAGTATCATTACCGCGCTTGGCAACGTTTAGCCGACGAAGAAGAGTTACCCTTCGATCGCCAAGCAAACGAAGCATTACGTGGAATCTCTCGGCGCGAGTCGCTGCTCAAAATCGTCGGCGATCGCACCTATAGCGAAGCCCAACTTGAAGAAATGATGGAGCGCAAAAATCGCTACTATCAAGAATTCATCGACTCAATGTCACTCAATGACTTACTACCAGGAGTGCGATCGCTCCTTACCGAACTTCGCCAACAGCAAATACAAATTGCGATCGCATCGGCGAGTAAAAATGCTCGTACTGTCATTGAAAAATTAAACATTACTGAATTAGTTGATGCGATCGCCGATGGATACAGTGTAGAGCGCCCTAAACCTGCCCCCGATCTCTTTCTCTACGCCGCGAATCAACTCAAGCTTCCTCCCGCTGAATGTGTTGTGTTTGAAGACGCCACCGCAGGCATTGAAGCAGCCCTAGCCGCCGGAATGTGGTCAGTAGGTCTAGGTCCTGTAGAACGCGTCGGAAACGCTCATGTCGTGTTACCGAATTTCGCTGATATTACTTGGGCAGGTATTTTATCTAAACTCAATCAGTGCCTTAGTTGAAACACTGTTTTATACCAATACCCTTTTTTAGTAGCTACACATCATCGGTATACCCCTCCCAACCTCCCCTTGGGTAAGGCTACAGTGTACACACAAGTCTAGACTGGCTTCGCTCCAAGCTTTTTGCCCCCTAAATCCCCCATATTTGGGGGACTTTGAAGCAGAACTGGCTCAGAAGTCCCGCAATGCATGGGGGTTGGGGGGTACTTCGCCAGGGACTTTGCTAATCCGACCACTTGTGTGTACACGGTAGTTGGGTAATACTGTTTCACTAAATGAGAACTACAATTAATTTCTCCTCTGCTCCTCTGCTGCCTATTTGTAGCAACTTCAAAGTGAAACGGTATAAGGCGGTGGGGTTTATGGCAGTCGAAGGGATCGTTAGGACATTGGAGGTACGAATAGCCATTACCCTAACTGATTTTCACCCCTGACCTCTGACCTCTGACTCCTGACCTCTGCTATATCTATAGCATTCATTTATCGAATTGGTATTACAGCAGTCTCGTTGGGGTAGTTAGGACATTGAAGGCACGAATAACCACTACCCTAACTGATTTTCAACCCTAATCTCTGCTATACATACACCATTTCACAAAATGACAACTATAAAGAAGTTCTCCCCCGCTTCCTGAATGAATAAGTCTTGAACCGGACGCAATCTTAGATTACCAGTGCAAGACTCCTTTGAGCAGCGGCTTCATCCGCAATGAGTCCCGTGATTAACTTGCCACGCAGCGCAGCTAGAATGGCTTCTGCTTTTTTTGCACCGCCTGCTACACCAATAATCAGTCGCTGCGCGGGTTGTTCAAGTGGTACGCTCGCAACACGACGATTTGTGCCTTTTTGCAGTATCTCTCCGTGGCGATTGTATGCCCAACCTGCGACTTCTCCAACTGCTCCAAGTTCAAGTAACTCAGCAACTTCTTCATCATTGATAAAGCCTTCTTGATGTAACGGTGCATTCCACGCAATGTCGCCAATCCCGACAAATGTTGCTTTAGCTTGTTCTGCAAGCGTCTTTACCGTTATAAACGATCGCTGCGTTTGTAACAGTTCCCGTTCTTCGCTACTTGTTGCGACAACCGGAGTCGGCACTGGATACGCTTGCGAACCAACGCGATCCGATAAATGGATCACAACCTCATTGCGTCCCGCGCGTCCGCAATGCGACATATTACCAATAATTGACACAATTTTATGCTGCGGTTGGTTCATTGCAGGAATTTGCTCAACCATTAATCGCAATGTGCGTCCTGAAGAAAATGCCAATACGGTTGGGGCTTTTGCCATCAGGTAAGCCTCTAGATACGTAGCAGCACACACGCCAATTCCATCAAAGGTTTCACCCGTTGGGACTATTTCACACAAAGACAGCGCGAACTTGTCGCGTAACGATTCAGCCAGCGCAATGCATTCACTCAAAGGATGATCGAGCCGAAATTTGATCAGTTTTTCGCTGACTGCAAATGCAACTAAGCGTTGCGCAGCTTGTCGAGAGACATTGAGCTTTGCCGCAATTTCTTCTTGAGTATTTCCTGCAATGTAATATAGCCAAGCCGCGCGTGCAGCGAGATCAAGTTTGCGATCGCGCCGCTCTAGTAAGGGTTCTCTCATATCGTACCTTGACGTAAGAAAGCAGAAGGGGCAGAGGAAGCAGAGGAAGCAGGGGGGAAATGTATTTGTGTTGCTCGTAGGGTGAAATGGAGCAACTACCAAAAGAATGATTTACAAATATAAGCAAATGCTCAATAAAATATACATTGCTCAAAAAATGAGAAGCGATCGCAATTCTATTGCCCACCAGTAATTTCTAGATTAAATCCTGTAATATAACTTGCCTCTTCACTCATCAAAAACGCTACGCCATTAGCAACTTCTTCTAAACTTCCCAAGCGACGCATTGGTACTGAATTAATCATCTGCTGCTCTACTACTTTAGGGTCACTATCAAAATACTGCGATCCTACTGCTGCTTGTAATTCCGTCTGTCGCGTCCACATAAAACCAGGACCAATCAATGAAGGCGACAGCGCATTGACGCGAATACCATAAGGTGCAAGGTCTTTTGCTGCGGTTTGAGTCATACCAACAACTGCGAACTTAGAAGCCGCGTAAGCCAACATATTCGCTGGACCTACCACCCCTGCGAAGCTTGCCATATTGACAATCGCGCCTCCACCGATATCGCGCAGATGTCGCGCCGCAGCCTTAAGAATGTAAAAAACACCGATTACGTTGATATCAATGACTTTTTGAAAGTCATCTTCAGGATACTCGTCAGTCTTCGCAAACGCGCCTTGATACCCTGCATTGTTAAAAACATAATCAATGTGCCCAAACTGCCCCACAGCCTCTGTAAAGGCTTGATGAACATCGTTAGCAGACGTAACGTCACAGCGAAATGTACTCACTCGGACGTTGTACTCTTTGAGTTCTTCAGCCACCTGTGTCATTCCTGCTTCATTTAAATCGAGCAGCACGACACCTGCACCATTAGCCGCAAAACGGCGAGCCGTCGTCTTGCCAATTTCTCCCGCACCACCGGTAATCAGAATCGTTTTATCTGTAAAGTCATAGGTTGCTTTTGCTGTCATCGTTTTCACCTTGTATTGAAGAATTATTGCAAATCTGCATAAACTTCTCAGTTTTGCAACAAAGCCAAGTATGATTTCTATTATCGAGCTTTTGCCCAAAGTTAGAGCATAAAATTAAAATTTTAATTTATTCGTTTGTTAACAATGAAAGGAGCCATGCGATGCGTATTCCCCGCTTCGCTAAAGTGCTAGCGGCATTCCTTGCAGGAGTAATGCTAGTGCAATTGCTACACGCCTGTGCGCCAAGTTCGCAAGCGGCACAGAAAACGCGACTGACGATCGCCACCGTTAATAATGGCGACATGGTGGTTATGCAGGATCTTTCACGCCACTTCGAGGCAGCCAATCCTGATATTGAACTGCGATGGGTTGTTCTAGAAGAAAACATATTACGCCAACGCACCACCACCGACGTTGCGAGTCAAGGCGGACAATTTGATGTTTTAACGATTGGTTCGTATGAAACACCGATTTGGGCTAGACGCGATTGGCTAACGCCCTTACAACTTCCTGCTAGTTACGACGTAAACGACTTACTTACACCGATTCGCGAAGGACTTTCCCACGAAGGTCAACTTTATGCCGTTCCCTTCTACGGTGAAAGTTCGATGCTGTATTACCGCAAAGACTTGTTTGAAAAAGCAGGAATTGCCGTACCCGAACAGCCGACATATGCACAAATTCAACAATGGGCAAGCCAAGTCCACGATCCGGCGAATGGAGTTTACGGCATTTGCCTGCGCGGTAAACCTGGTTGGGGAGAAAATATGGCATTTCTCTCAACGTTGGTTAACACCTTCGGAGGACGTTGGTTTGATATGGAGTGGCAACCCACGATTAATACTCCTGAATGGAAAAACGCAGTTAGCTTTTATATCAATTTACTCAACAACTATGGTCCACCTGGCGCGAGTTCCAATGGATTCAACGAGAATCTAGCATTGTTCTCAACAGGTAGATGCGGAATGTGGATCGATGCTACTGTTGCCGCTGGATTGTTATCGAATCCGAAAGAATCGCAAGTCGCCGACACTGTTGGTTTTACCCGCGCGCCGATCGCCGAATATCCGAATGGCTCAAATTGGCTGTGGGCTTGGGCACTCGCAGTTCCTAAAACCTCAGAATCACCCGAAGCAGCACAAAGGTTCGTTGCGTGGGCAACATCAAAAGAATATATCCAGTTAGTCGCGAACGAGAATGGCTGGGTTGCAGTGCCACCTGGTACGCGGACATCAACTTACGAAAATCCCAACTACCAACAAGCTGCACCGTTTACAGAAATTGTACTGCGATCAATTGAATCGGCGGATATTACGCGTCCAGCGATCAAACCAACGCCTTACAAAGGCGTGCAATACGTTGACATTCCAGAATTTCAAGCGATCGGCGCGCAAGTGGGACAAACTATAGCAGCCGCTTTGACTAACAACATCAGCGTAGAGCAAGCATTAGAACAATCGCAGCGATCGACGGAACGCTTTATGCGCCATACCGGATATATCGAGTAAAACTATTATCACTTCTTCAGGCTATGTCTTCTACACTCGTTGTCAAGCCCCGCCACGAAACGCCACGCATTAAGCAACGCAAACGACAGGTATCAACCTTACCGCTAGTTGCTCCTTCGGTGATTGCCTTGTTGCTGTGGATGATTGTGCCGCTGGCAATGACAGTATGGTTTGCTTTTCAGCGGTATAACTTACTCAATCCTGATGTACGTGAATTTATCGGTATTGAAAACTTCACGTTTATTTTGACCGATCCAGGCTTTTGGAGTTCGATTGTCACGACAGTGATTCTCGTTGGTGCAGTCTTAGCAATCACGATTGGGCTGGGAACTTTACTCGCGGTACTGTTTGACCAAGACTTTTTTGGACAAGGCGTTGCGCGGGTACTGGCAATTTCACCGTTTTTTGTGATGCCGACGGTAAGTGCGCTGATTTGGAAAAATATGCTGATGCATCCAGTTAATGGGCTGTTTGCGCAGATTACTACAGGTTTAGGATGGGGTGCGATCGATTGGTTTGCCGATTTTCCCTTGCTAGCAATCATTATTATTGTCTCCTGGGAATGGTTGCCGTTTGCGTTGCTGATTCTACTTACAGCAATTCAATCTCTCGATCGCGAACAGTTAGAAGCAGCCCGCATGGATGGCGCGAATCCTGTGGCGTTATTTCGGTTTGTCATGCTGCCGCATCTTAGCCGTGCGATCGCTGTTGTGGCAATGATCGAGACAATCTTCTTTCTCACGATTTTCGCCGAAATTTTTGTAACCACAGGTGGTGGTCCTGGATTAGCGACGACTAACTTGGCGTATTACATCTTCCTCAAAGCTTTGTTGGAATTTGATGTCGGCGGTGCCTCTGCTGGGGGATTAATTGCCGTGATTCTTGCCAACATTGTGGCGATCTTTTTGATGCGTAGTGTTGCTCGTAATTTGGATACTTAAACAATGGCAAGTAAAACTTCTCGTCGTTGGCTATTTACATTACTCGGCTGGCTTGTCGCCTGCATCTTGTTTTTCCCGATTTTCTGGATGTTTCTTACCAGTTTTAAAACGGAAGTCGCGGCAGTCGCAACGCCTCCACAGTTGTTTTTCCAGCCAACTTTAGAAAACTATGTGGCAATCGAAGCGCGGGCGGATTATTTCAATTATGCGTTTAATAGCGTTGCCGTTTCACTGGGTTCGACTATACTAGCGCTGCTACTAGCAGTACCTGCGGCGTACGCGATGGCGTTCTTTCCCACAAAACGTACCAAAGGAACATTATTGTGGATGTTGTCTACCAAAATGCTACCGCCGGTTGGCGTATTGGTGCCAATCTACATTTTGGCGCGTAACTTTGGGCTATTGGATACTCGAATTGGCTTGATCGTCATTTATACGCTGATTAATTTACCAATCGTCGTTTGGATGATCTACAGCTTTTTTAAGGAAGTTCCCAAAGAAATTTTAGAAGCCGATCGCATGGACGGTGCAACGACGCAACAAGAACTCGTTCACGTGTTACTACCTCTCGCCTTACCTGGAATTGCTTCAACGGCTCTACTATCGATTATTTTGTCGTGGAACGAAGCTTTCTGGAGTCTGAATTTAACCACAGCAAATGCTGCGCCGTTGACGGCATTTATTGCTTCGTTTTCGAGTCCGCAAGGATTGTTTTGGGCGAAACTTTCCGCTGCCTCAACAATGGCGATCGCTCCTATCCTCATCTTCGGTTGGTTGAGTCAACGGCAATTAGTCCGAGGGTTAACTTTTGGTGCAGTGAAGTAATCATTTACTAAGGTTTTAAGTTGTGAATTAGAAGTGATTAGTGGCTAGTGTTGAATTTTGAATTATCTAAAACACTATTCCTCCTCTGCTTTTTTAACTCCCTGACCTCCGACCTCTGATCTCTGATCCCTAAATTAACGGAAGCTTTTTATGTCAACAGTTGCTTTAAAAAATATCCACAAAACGTATGCGGATAGTGAGGTTATTAAAGGTATCGACCTGGATATTAGCGATCGCGAATTTGTTGTTTTCGTCGGTCCATCTGGTTGTGGCAAATCTACTTTACTCCGCATGATTGCTGGACTTGAAGAAATCACCGCTGGTGAATTGCTGATTGATGGTCAGCGAGTGAATGATGTACCGCCGGATAAACGGGGCTTGGCGATGGTGTTTCAAACGTATGCTTTGTATCCGCATATGACGGTTGCGGAGAATATGGCGTTTAGCCTGCGGCTTGCTGGTGTTCCCAAAGTACAACGGCTGCAACGCGCGCGTGATGTGGCGCGGATTTTACAATTAGAGCCGCTTTTGAACCGGAAGCCGCGAGAACTATCGGGAGGACAGCGCCAACGGGTCGCGATCGGTCGCGCCCTCGTTCGCAATCCTAAAGTGTTTTTGTTTGATGAACCACTCTCGAACCTTGATGCGGCGTTACGGGTACAGATGCGCATTGAACTTGCAAGTTTGCATGATAGTTTGCAATCAACGATGATTTACGTCACGCACGATCAAGTTGAAGCAATGACACTGGCAAATAAAATTGTCGTGTTGCAAGGCGGTATTGTCGAGCAAGTAGGCTCACCACTCGAACTGTACCATCATCCGCGCAATCTGTTTGTTGCTGGATTTATCGGTTCACCTCGGATGAACTTCGTATCAGTGACCGTTGCAGGTGTTAATGATTCGGGTACGACTGTTAAACTTCCTGATGATGTGAGTGTGACGATTCCTGTCAAACCTGGAAGCTTATCCGTTGGCGATCGCGCCACGTTAGGAATTCGTCCTGAACATCTACGCTTAGATCGAACGCAAGCAACAATAAACGGCGAGGTGCTGGTTGTTGAACGACTTGGCGGTGAAACTTATCTCTACGTCAAGATTGCCAATGGCGATACTCTCATCGTGCAAACGGATGGAGATGATACCAGTCAGTTACACGATCGCGTACCGATTCATATTAATGGCGATCTGTGCCACTTGTTTAACCAACAAGGTGAAGCAATTCCTAAAGTCCGTCGTCACCATCTAACTCTTAATTAATGTTATGAGCAACATCAGTACCGGTTCAGCTATCAAGCTGAATCAAGCCGCTTTATCTCGTTTAGCTAACGTCCGCGTACCGAGTTACGATCGCCAACAAGTTACGAATGGCATTGTCCATATTGGTGTTGGTGGATTTCATCGGGCGCATCAAGCGTTGTACCTTGATGACTACCTACATCTCAATCGTACAAACGACTGGGGAATCTGCGGTGTGGGGCTGCTGGAATACGATCGCCGGATGCGCGATGCACTGCATTCGCAAGATTGCTTGTACACCCTTGTTGAACGATCGTCAAAGGGCGATCGCGCGCGTGTTATCGGCTCTATGATACAATATCTCTTCGCGCCAGACAATCGACAAGCTGTCATTGACGCTTTAGCACATCCCAACTGCCGAATTGTAACGCTGACGATTACCGAAGGCGGTTACTACTACATTGAAGGCAGCGGCGAATTTGATGCTAATCATCCCACAATTCAGCAAGATTTGCAGCATCCTGATCAACCGATTGGAGTGTATGGATTTTTAACAGCTGCGCTCGATCAGCGCCGTAAACAAGGCTTAGCGCCATTTACCGTGTTATCGTGTGACAACTTGCAAGGTAACGGCAACATTGCTCGTAAAATGTTAACGAGTTTTGCCGAATTGCAAAATCCACAATTAGGTCGTTGGGTTACTGAACACGTCGCATTTCCTAACTGCATGGTCGATCGCATTACTCCCGCGACGACTCCATCCGATATCGCAATGGTAGCAAAACAGTTTGGTATCGATGATGCTTTTCCCGTTGTGGCAGAACCGTTTCTTCAGTGGGTTGTGGAAGACGATTTCTGTGGTGGTAGACCCGATTGGGAAACGGTTGGCGTACAGATGACGGATAATGTTCATCCCTACGAAATGATGAAGATTCGGCTACTCAATGCAAGTCACTTGTTAATTGGCTATCTTGGCTCTTTAGCAGGTTACACCTACGTCCATGAAGTCATGGCAGATCCGTTATTTCTGCAAGCAGTTGCTCACTTGATGGAAGAGGTGACGCCTACGCTCGAACCTTTACCAGGAATTGATTTGAGAGATTATAAAAAGACTTTAGTTGAACGATTTGCGAATCCCAAAATTTGCGATCAACTGCCGCGTCTTTGCCTCAACGGTTCTGCAAAAGTGCCAAAATTTATTCTAGGTTCGCTCCGCGATAAACTTGCACAAGGTGGTGCGATCGACTACATAAGTTTAACCATTGCCGCTTGGTTCCGCTACTTGAATGCACAAGACGATCAAGGCAAAGCGATCGCAATTGATGACCCGATCGCCGATATTCTAACTCAACAAGCCCGTCGTGGTGGTTCTGATCCGCAACCGTTGCTCAATCTATCAGAGATTTTTGGCGATTTATCGCAGTCATCGCATTTCGTCGAAGCAGTTCGTACTCAGCTAAATAACTTGTGGACGCTTGGTGCTAAAGGAACATTACAGCAGTTATTGAAATCTTGCTAACTATAGCAGGGGTCAGAGGTCAGGGTTAAACTCTCCTCAGGGACATCACTACGAGCTTCGATAATGTCCTAACTCTATTGACTATGGCTATACTAGTCACTAGCCACTACTCACCCTCCATCATTTTTATCATCACGAATCAACTGGATTTCACCTGACTTTATTCAATCACTTTTCTTCTAGTTGCCTTAATGCGCGATCGCTTAATTTTACTATCGAGGCGCTTTTGCTGAGAAAGATACGATGGCTTAGTTGGTTTGCGCTTTTTAGGTACAATTGTCACGCTTTGAATCAACTCTTGTAAGCGCTTCAATGCTTCCTCGCGATTTTGCTCTTGGCTGCGGTGTTCTTGGGCTTTAATGACAATTACGCCTTCTTTAGTGATGCGTTGATCGTTGAGTTTCAATAGCCGCTCTTTATAAATATCAGGTAACGAGGAAGCTAAGATATCAAAGCGCAGATGAATCGCTGTCGCTACTTTGTTGACATTTTGACCGCCCGATCCTTGAGAACGAACCGCGCTGATTTCAATTTCGCGATCGGGAATGGCAACTGTTTTAGAAACCTGAAGCATAGTTCTAGTTAGCAGTTTATCTTACTGTATCCTCCCCTAAGCAAGTTAGCACGATTCATCAAAGGACGAGAACAATAATGCTAAATTTTTGAGCCATACATACTAATTGGCTAGTAAACTACCAAACGAAAATACCAAAAACTAATGTTTTCGGCACGTATTTGTTGCAGAATTAATTATATAAAGATTTTATACAAAAAGGTCGTTTCTTACGTAAACACAAAATCTCATTTGGAGTAAGAATTAATAGCTTAAACTACAGCTATTATTCAAATAATGCTTGGATGAAACATCATCCAGCAGAGGAGAAATTACTATGAATAGTATCATCAAATCGATGTCACTGGTTGTGACAACTAGTCTTGTTGTTTCGCCAATGTTATTAGCATCACCAGCGCACGCAGGACTTTTAATTACAACGCATCCAGGCACCGAATGCGTTGAGTTAAGCGATACAACTCCAGAGATTATTTACTCTGGTGGCAATGCTTACAATACTGCTGCTGGAGCCAATACTTTTGTATGTCCTGTATTTAATACTTACCTTTCGGTAGCAGATACTTTTAACTATGTTGATCGTGCATATTGGTGGGTAGCTGTTGATGATAGAAATCCAAATGCTAATATTTCCTGCTATGTCAGATCTTGCAGTGCTGATGGAACTTCATGTAATAATAGCGTCGTTAGGAACTCAAGTGGTACAGGTATTTCCACCCTAAGTACAGTCGGCTCAATTTTTGATATTGGTTCGTATGAAAACTATGCTTACTTGCAATGTTCTATTCCAGGTCAATCGGGTGGATTAAGATCTGGCATTAGGAGTTATACAATTTATAAATTTGATTGAGACTTTTTGAGAAGAAAATATTTAGATTGTCTGCTTTGGGCTAAAGATCTATCATCCTTTATTCATTAACATCCATAAAAGATTGGTACTCGAAAGAAAAATAACTAAAGGGTGACTAACAGTCCAGGCAGACATTCGTTAAGCAGCTTGTTATGTCTGCATTGCTTAATAAAATAGCATTTACTTTTGGTAATCATCTCTCATTTTCCCAGGCACGTAATACAAGTTGTCATTTTCGTTAGCTGGCACAGTGTACTAAGAACTACAAAACTGTTGGAAAACAAAATGTATTTTGATGAGAACGCTGCTGGAAAGTTTGGGGTATAAAAAATGAGAGTTCGCCACCACTGGATGGTTGATAATAGTCTCAATAGTGTAGCAAAAGCTGTTCAGATTAAAAGTACAATTGCTTGGTATTTTGGAATTAGCTGATTACTAACAATAGCGATCGCTTTCTTAACAGGGGATTATGAGTCAGCGAGTGCCAGAGAATCAAGGGCGTTACCTGTGAAAGCGGTTGTTGTCACTTTATTTGAAAACTAGCAAAATTATAAAGCCCTAGCATAACACCAGGGCTTTGGTTGTACATATTGAGTTCAGTATAGAGTTTAGAGAAGCAAGGCGATTATAACGCCTATACATATATCGGTCTAACAAGGGAGAATTATGCAATGAGTTATGTAATTATTCAGAATATTTTCAGGTAAAATTGAGATTCTCTAGTTGCTTCCCTGGAGGTGCGCTTGCTACTCAAAATAACTTAAGAGTTTGCCTCACCCACAAATCAGAATAATGCTGAAATGTTCAGAACATAACTTTTAACTCTGATCTCCAGATTGCTGAATCAATAAACCTCCTGCATGAATCACAGACGCCCTCCGACTTCCTTCATGGCTATCCAAGCAAAGTGTACCTTCGTACACTAAAACAAGATTTTTACGGGTAAGACCATTTCACCCAATAAAAACTACAAATCATTTCTCCTCTGCCCCTCTGCTTCCTCTTTAACTAGTGCCTCAGGTTCGATTGGTTTGGTAAGATGTCGCTGAAAACCAGCTTGCAACGCTTGTTATTGGTCAAACTCAGCGGTATACGCTGTCAGTGCGATCGCCCAAACAAATGGGTAAGGCAGTTTCTGATACGGTTATCAGCGTACAAACCGCAGTCAATGCAGGGATAATTGGTGCGATCGTTGCCTCTACAACTTCAACCTCCTCGAATTCATAGAATCGCAGTCCAAGGAACATAACAAGACTTATTCAGTACGATACATGTCGATAGGAGAGGATTGATTATCAGGAGTGAGAATTGCTGGATCGACGGTTTGGGATAAGCAGCGATCGTAAATTCGACGGTAGTAGGGTAAAAAAGTTTGTACCGTTGCTTCAGAGGCTTGGATTGCAGGTAAAATCTGATGATGTACTTTGCAGATTGCTTCAATTAAAGCTTGCTCGTTAACTTGAGTTAGCTTACCGTCGCGCATAACAGCAACGCCATCGACGACAACTAAATCAACAGCAGCACCTGTTTCTGCATACACGAGTTGCCGTAATGGATGATTCAACGGTACAAAAGATAGCGCATCGAGTCGGTAGCCGACAAAATCAGCTTTGTAGCCAGGGGCAATTTTTCCAAGTTGCTCAACGCCAAAGGCTTTAGCCCCACCTATTGTTGCAAACTCAAAGACTTCTTCGGCAGAAATCCAGTGTTCTGGAGCAATTGTCGGTGATTTGTTGAGCATCGCTGCCGCCTGTACAACAGAAAGCATATTCAGACTATCTCGCGATCCACAGCCATCACTCGCAAGCGCAATGTTGACTCCTGCGGCTTGAATTGCCCGCACCGCCATTCTACCGCTACCAAGTTTGAGGTTAGATAGTGGATTGTAAATAACACTCGCTCCCGATTCAGCAATAAGTTCTACATCATGCGGTGTCAGCCAAACACAATGTTGCAAAGCAACGCGATCGCTTAAAAAACCCAAATCGGCTAAATACTCGGTCATCGAACGCTGGTAAAATAATTGACCTGTAACCGCTTGTAAACGCGTTTCGAGTAAATGCAGCATTACAGGCAGATTGTATGCTTTTGCGAGTTTCTCAAGCTCAACCAGGAAAGATTTACTACAACGCTGCGGTGCTGAGGGTGCAACGATATATCCGACGCGATGTTGATTTGGGTGGCGCGTTTGTGCGAGATGTTGTGCAATAGTTAAGAGGCGATCGCGATCGGGTAATGCTTGGCGATCGAGTTGTTCGCGCAGATGAACTGGCATTTCTTCATCAAAGAAAGGTACTGCACGGTAAAACGGTAAATCGTAAAGGCTCACGCTCACTAATGCACGTAATCCAATATCTTCATAAGCTTGAAAAACCGCATCAATACACTCCATAGAAAAATGGGGAGCATGATTGACATCATCAACAACAAACGTTGCCCCTGTGCGAATCGCTTCGATCGCGCCGATCATCGTGCGCAGATATACTTGCTCTGGCGTTAGCGGTGGCGGTGCAACTGGCGGGCGGACAAAGTGCATCCACAACTCAAGCGGTAAGTTGTCAAATCGTCCTTTATGAAAATGTTCGTGCGAATGAAAGTGTCCATTAATCCACCCAGGAGTTACCAATAGCCCTGTTGCATCAATGACGGTATAGCCTGGAGGAATCGCTAAATTCGCAGCAACTGCGACAATTGTCCCCTTATCAATCAAAATATCTGTATGCGATCGCGCCAAGGCATCCCCTGATGCTAGCACCAAAGCATTTTTGACGAGCAACTTATCCGTTTTTGCCGAAATGCTCATTTGTTAAACCACAACTTCACGGTTGAAGCGTTCAATCCATGTTGGCAAGTTTTTACTAATTGTTTGCCAATCGAGAGGAATAAGCTTATCAACAACCGCCTCGGTTGTATTACCTAGTCTTTCGGCAATGAAACCGGAAATTTGAGCTTTGCTATTCGTTGGTACAAAATAATAAGGTGCTGAAGCCATTTGTGTTTGCACCTCAGGGCTAATTGCGGCATCAATATATGCAGCAGCGAGTTCGCGCTCTCTGGGATTCCTGACAACGTGCATTGATGGGCTAATCAGTAATGCGCCTTCTTGCGGCACAACCCAATCGACTGGAGTTCCTGCGGCTGTGAGCGGAGCCATATTATTTAAATAATGCGGGGCGATATCAATTTCACCTTGTTGAAACAAAACCGAAAGCGCACCAGGATTAGACGCAACCGCTGCGACGTTGGGTAAAATTTCACGAATTGCCTCAAAAGCAGGTTCAATATTGTTTTCACCACCGCCGCGCATCCGCGCAAGTTGTACCATAAAAGCCGTTCCCACCGTACTTTGCATACTCACAAGCCCAAGACGACCTGCATATTCTGGCTTCCATAAATCTTCCCACGATGTCGGTGGTGTGGAAATGCGTTCAGTATTATAACCAATACCAATTGCTTGAACAGCTATAGTAGGTCCCCATTGATCCGCTTTTGTTTGATACTGCGGTAACAGATCTTGAAAGTTTTCACTGAGGTCAACGGGAAACGGTTGTAAAATTTGCTCTACTGGAGCATTGCGAAATGGTCCTTCATCTAAAAGCGTCACATCATACGGAGGGCTATTGGCTGATGCTGTGAGTTGTGCAACTTGGTCAATCGCTAATTGTGGTACTAAGTTAACTGTAGCTCCGATTTTTTGGGCAAAGTAAGGCACTAAAATCGTGCGATGTGCTTCTTCCCAACTTCCGGTAAAAGTTGCGGCAACAAGTCTACCACCATTGCCTTGCGATGCTTCATTCCCACCACAACCTTTGAGCAGTAAGCTTGTTCCTGCAAAAAGTCCAGCCCCCAAAAAAGCGCGACGCGACATCCGGATTAAATCAGACATAAGTCGTTTGCTGAGCGATTCAAAGTAAGCATGAAGATACAGCTTGGCAGCAGGAAAGTTAGTAATGATTTGTTCAGAGTCAATTTGCGATCGCAACGGTTGACATTCACACTTCGTTATTGCTGTACGCTGCACGCAATTTGTTTATCGCTCAATAACGCTGAAAATTTTGTTATCTGTGATACATCATGCTTTTTTGTATACAGTATCCTAGTCAATCATTAGTTTAATATCTCTTTTAAACGTCCACAAAATCAGCACAAAGTAAGATGTCGAATTATTGCAAATTATATTGCGACGCTGATATAAACCCTACTTAAGTACAAACACATGGAATCGGTGAAGCATATTGACTTAGTTACCAGCCCTGTTCCAGTTCGAGCTAGCGAAGATTACTCTGGTCATAGCTTAGCGCTTGAGGAGATCGTGCATCGTTTTGGAGACATGGTGGCGCTGCAAGATATTCATCTGAATATTCAACCAGGTGAATTTGTCTCGCTGCTTGGTCCAAGTGGTTGCGGTAAAACAACGCTACTGCGAATTATCTCTGGCTTTCTCAAACCAACTTCTGGCAGAATTCTGATCGATGGTCAATCGGTAGGCGCACTTTCACCCAAGCAGCGGGGTGTAGGAATTGTCTTTCAAAACTACGCCTTGTTTCCCCACATGACGGTTTGGGACAACGTGGCGTATGGATTGCGTGCTAACCGAGTGCCGCGTGGTAGAGTTGCTAATAAAGTTGGCGAGATGCTCGAACTTGTGCAACTAAGTCATCTTGCCAAGCGTTATCCGAGTGAATTATCTGGCGGACAACAACAGCGAGTTGCGATCGCGCGTGCTTTAGCCGTAGAACCGAAACTCATGCTTTTAGATGAGCCTTTCAGCGCGTTAGATAAAAATCTGCGCCTCGATATGCAAATTGAAATTCGCCGCCTATTAAGCGAACAAGGAATTACAGCGATTCTAGTGACTCACGACCAAGAAGAAGCAATGAGTATGTCGGATCGCATTGCAGTCATGTCGCAGGGAACAATTCATCAATTCGATACTCCAAGTCAAATCTACGACCAACCTGCCACACTGTTTGTTAGCACCTTTGTTGGTACGTGTAACCTTCTACCAGGTAAACTTGTCGAACGCGATACTTTAGATTGCCTAGTAGAAGTTCCAGGCGGCGGAAAACTACGAGTTGCAAATCACGATACATTGCAATCGCATAACGATGTCTTGCTTGCTGTTCGACCGGAAAACTTGCGGATTCAAACGCAACCTACTACGCATTCTCTACCAACCATTGTAGAAATGTGTTTACCTTTAGGGGCTGTGATGGCGTACGAAGTGCAAATCGCACCGAACACGAAAGTTAAGGTGACACAACCGCGCCTTCCAGGATCGCGTCCGCTGCAACAAGGACAGCAAATTTATCTGGAACTTGCATCGCCGCAAGCTTGTGCATTGTTTCCCGCAGTAAGTTGAGCGGAATGACATATTCTCAGTAACTAACGATCGCCTGGTTATTCAACCGAATTAAATATATGAATCATCGCATGAAGCGCCGCACATTTCTAGGCGCAAGTTTTATGACAGGTATGGCGATGACAGGATTAGGCTCGTGTAGCGCTCAATCACAGGGAAGCAGTGATTCATCGCCCGCAGGAAGTTTAGTCGCCGCAACTTATCCTGGTAACTGGGAAGATGCCCACCGGAGTATTTTAGTAACACCTTTTAAGAAAGCAAGAGGAGCCGACGTGACGTTAGTTCCTCTTTTAGCCGTCGATCAGGTTGCGCGTTTGCAAGCATCAGCAATAAATCCGCCGTTTGATACCGCAATGCTCGATCCAGATCCGTTAATTACTGCACCTAAACAAGACATTCTACAACCGTTTCCTGCAAATTTAAGTCAGTACTTTGCAGACGTTCTACCACGCTATCAAGGGACAGATACTGGCAACTGGGAACCAATTGTCGGACTACAGTTTGTGGGAATTGCCTATAACCCAAAGAAAATTACAACTCCACCAGCTTCGTGGAAAGACTTGTGGTTGTCACAGTATCGAGGTCGTGTTGGAATTCCCAATATGAATAGTAGCCTGGGGACAGGTTGGATGGTCGAGATTGCCAAAATGAATGGCGGAAGTGAAACAAATATTGAACCAGCCTTTCAAGCGGTGCAAGAGTTGTTACCCAATTTAGCCGCCGTCGCCGCCAATCCAGGTGCTTTATCAACGCTGTTTCAGCAAGGGGAAGTTGATATTGCGCCGCACAATCTTAGCAGCATTGCCGTATTGCAAGATAAAGGCGTTGATGTGGAATGGGTGATTCCTCGCGAAGGAAGTTATGCGTTTGGTGCGTCGATGCACGTTGTGAAAAATCCCACATCAAGCGTGGAATTGGCAACCGCTTATATTGATACGGCTTTGAGTACCGAAGTGCAAACTGCGATGGCACAAGCGCCGTACTATGTTGCTCCAGTCAACAAAAATGCGCCACTTCAGGGTGTGCTTGCTGAAAAGATTGCTACCGATTTTGACGAGTACGAAAAGTTTATCTATCAAGATTGGGCAACGATCTCTCAACAGCGATCGCAATGGATTGAGCGTTTTAACCGAGAAATCACGGTATGAAAACTATGCTGAACCGCCGAATGCTCGTCATGAGTCGTCGAGCCATGCTAGGAACAAGTTTATTTGCAGGGACAAGTCTCGTTCTGAAAGCTTGTGGTGGAACAACGGCAACGAGTGACAGTAATACAGGTGGGAGAATTATTGCTACGTGCTTCGCGGGTAGCTGGGAACAGTTTTATCGCAATGTTCTGATTCCGGCTTTCACCAAAGCGCATGGAGGCGAGGTTAGCTTAGTGCCAATGGTGTCGCTAGAGCAAGTCGCGCAACTCACTGCATCGCCTAATAATCCGCCGTTTGATATTGTTTTACTTGATGAAGGACCGTTTAATGCTGCCCCACAAGAGCAGTTATTTGTCAAGCCTGATGTTAATTTAATTCAAAATTACGCCGATGTCTTACCAGAGTTGCAAAATCCTGCTGGTTGGGCACCAACAACAGGCGTTCAAGTTATGGGTATTGCCTATAATCCTAAAACAGTGGCAACGCCGCCGACGTCTTGGGAAGATCTGTGGGATTCCAAGTATCGCAATCGCGTATCGATGCAAGGAATGCAAACGACTCAAGGAACTTCTTTGATGGTACAAATTGCGAAAATGCGCGGCGGAGATGAAACAAATATTGAGCCAGCGTTTGCCGCACTTCAAGATTTAAAACCAAATTTAACAGGAATTGCTGCAAATGCAGGAGCTTTAGCGACACTTTTTCAGCAAGAGGAAATTGATTTAGCACCACACGATTTGAATAATGTTGTGGCGCTGCGATCGCGTGGTGTCAATGTTGATTGGGTAATGCCTCAAGAAGGCGGAATCGCCTTGCGTCCCGCGCAGCAGATCGTCAGAAATACAAGTGTCGATCCAGAACTAGCGGCGGCGTTTATTGATACTGCGCTGAGTGTTGACGTGCAAACTGCGATGGCATCGGAGCCTTATTACTTTTTACCTTCTAATCGCAATGTTGTCTTATCAGGTGTGTTGGCACAAAAGCTAGGGAATAACTCAGAAGAAGTTTTAGATAAATTGGTACTCCTTGATTGGAACGCCATTAATAAACAGCGTACGGCTTGGATTGAGCGGTTTGATCGCGAAGTGCAAGTTTGACGTGAAGATAGCCTAGCGACTCCTGTCGCGGCTGAAAAACCCTGTCCACCTACGTGGACTCACCAACTCAGCGTTGTATAAACCGATAAAAGTAAAGTTCGTCTATGCATACTAACAACAATAATTAAATACTCTAATCTCCCCTGCTTCCTCTGCTCCCCTGCTTCTTTCTCTGTTTCTATTTACTAAAAACACCATGTCTCACGTACTAACCACTAAAATGACTCGCCGCACTGTGCTTGGTGCAGGACTTTTTATTGGTTCTAGTTTGATATTAAAGGGCTGTCAAAATGCGTCAAATTCGGTATCAAGTACAAGCGAATTAATTGTGACAACCTATGGTGGTTCCTGGGAAGAAGGGCATCGTCGCGAACTTGCAAGTTCATTTACAAAAGCGCATAACGTTAACGTGCGAGTGATTTCCGAACCAGGTTTAGAAGCCGTTGCCAAAGTGATTGCAGCGCGTCAGCAACCGCCGTATGACGTCATTTTAATTCCTGAAGGACCAATGTTTATGGCAAATGCCGAAGGCGTTCTGCAAGAATTTCCGCAAGCGACGAGTCAAAATTATGCCAATATTTTGCCGCAGTATCGCAATCAAGCATTAGCGCCGATGGTAGCGTCGCAAGTTTTGGGAATTGCTTATAATCCCGAACGAATTAAAAATCCACCGCGATCGCTATTAGAACTATGGAATTCAGAGTATCGCGATCGCGTCGGGATTCCTTCGTTAGAAAGCGGGTTGGGAACGACGTTTTTTGTCGAACTGGCGCGGTTAGAGGGAGGAAGTGAAAATGATGCGGAAGGTGCATTTCGCAAGTTAGCGCAACTTCGTCCGAATCTGGCTGCGGTTGCTCCCAATCCTGGAAGTTTAGCAACACTTTTACAACAGGGTGAAATCGATATCGCGCCGCATTGGTTCGACTATATTAGCGGCATTCGCGGCAAAGGAGCCAGTGTTGAGTGGGTTGCTCCTACCGAAGAACTAGCTTCATCGAGTTCCTCCTTGCAAATTGTCAAAAACTCAGGCGCGACAGAACTTGCAGCAGCTTACATTGATACAGCACTTTCGTTAGAAGTGCAAAGTGCGGTGGCGCAGCCACCTTATAACTTTGTTCCCACGCACCAAGACGCGCCGATTCCAGAAGAACTCGCGCAAAAGCTGGGGAAAAGTCCGAGCGATCGCTTAGATGAAGTAGTTTTTATTCCAGATTGGCAAGCGATTAACCCTAATCGTTCAGCTTGGATTGAGCGTTTTGATCGAGAGGTAAAAATTTAACATGACCGCGAAGTTATTTGCCCCGCGAGAATGGCAGCTAGCACTACCACTCGCTATTTTCTTACACTTATTCTACGTTGCGCCTTTAGCTGTTTTGCTGGCATCAAGCTTTCAAACAGCACCTGATGTCCCTAGCTTTACTTTGGCGCAGTACTGGCAATTCTTCCAAGATGCTGTAAATCGTAAAGTTCTACTCGATACGTTTTGGTTAGGAGTGCAAGTCACACTGAGTTGCTTATTGTTTGGCTATCCTGTCGCGTATATTTATGCGAATGCACCCGCAAAGTGGAAGGGACTTTTGACATTTTTGATTCTGTTACCGCTGCTTACAAGTTCGGTGGTACGGACTTTCGGCTGGGTTGTCATTTTAGGAAGACAAGGACTCGTCAATTCGCTGCTGCAAGGTGTGGGGTTTATCGAAGAACCCATTAGGTTACTGTTTACGCATCAAGGAGTCGCGATCGCGATGACGCAAATTCAGCTACCTTTAATGATTTTGCCCATCGTTGCATCGCTAGCACAAATCGATCCGCGACTTGCGGCAGCATCAGCAAGTTTAGGCGGTGGTGCTTGGCGAACATTTTGGAAAATTATCTTTCCGCTGACATTACCTGGAATCATTTCCGGTTGCTTGCTTGTGTTTGCCATTACAGTCAGTTCTTTCGTGACTCCCTCAATTATCGGTGGCGGGCAAATCATGTATATGCCGACGCTGATTTATCAGCAAGGTGTTGTGCTTTTAAACCGCTCGTTTGCGGCAACCATCTCTGCAATTTTACTTGTCATGGTTTTAATCGTTGTCTTTGGACTCAGTAGTTTGGGTCAGAAAAGTCGTGATTACGTTCGCTAGGAGTTAACCTGTGTCAACTACTACAACCGTTCGCACTTCATCAGGTCAGTTTGATAAATTAGACCGCGTATCTTTTAATTGGGTGATGTGGGGCGTTGCGATTTTTAGTCTCATTGTTCTCACAATGCCAACTTTAATTGTCTTAATTGCCTCATTTAGTTCAGCACAAACTTTGCGATTTCCTCCCACAGGTTTTTCATTGCAGTGGTATATCGCGTTGTTCAACTATCCAGAACTATGGTCAGCGGCGATAACCAGTTTTCAAGCAGCGTTGTGGACAACGTTAATTTGTATCGTACTTGGTGTTTGTGCTTCTTTAGCGATGGCAGGAAGTCGCGCCCGCTGGGTAGCCGCAATGGATGCGTTAGTCATGTCTCCTTTGGCGTTACCAGGTATTGCCGTAGGCTTGGGAATTCTAACTTATTTCAGTTTACTGGGAATCAGACTTTCCTTGATCACGCTTGTGATTAGTCACGTTGTCATTTGTATTCCTTACTTACTGCGCACAACACTCGCAAGTTTAATTCAACTGGGAACATCGTTGCGCGAAGCTTCAACTGTACTAGGTGCAAGTCCTGTGTTTACCTTCTTTCACGTCACGCTACCACTGATTAAACAAGGGGTGATTACAGGCGCATTTATGTCATTTTTGACTTCGTTTGACAATATCACAGTTTCGTTGTTTTTATCTGATGCGCGTACCGAAGTTTTACCAATTCGGATGTGGTCAATGATTGAGAATGATTTGGATGTCCGCGCCGCAGCAATTTCAGGAATTTTAATTGTGATCACGGCGTTGTTGATGGTGTTGATGGAGCGTGTTTCGGGTTTATCTAAGTTCTTGGTTAAGTCTTAGTTGTGCAGAAGTTAGGCAAAATGAACCATATTGGCGTAGCTTTCCCGCAGGGTAGACGCAGAGGACACCAAGGAAGAAGAGTTCTTGTGTAAGGTTGCTTGTAAGTCTAACTCGTCATTATTTATTCTCCCCTGCTCCCCTGCTCCTCTGCTGCCCTTATGTACCAACCTTAAAGCAAAACGGAACTCATGGCTGGTGGAATTTCAATTCATGTTGTTGATGTCACGCGGGGATTACCTGCTGCTGGAATGAAAGTAGAAATTTTTAAAGTTGGCGGCGAGAAGATTGCAGCAGGTGTGTTATCGCACCAAGGCTTGTTGGATCATTCTGTGGTTCGTGGTGAGAATGTTGAACTTGGTAACTACAAAGTTGTCTTTCATATTGGTCAGTTCTACTGTCAACTTGGTTACGCTTTACCTGAAGAATTTCCTTTTTTATATGTTGTTCCGTTTCGCTTTGGCGTTAGTGATGTCGAGCAACATTATCATCTTCCACTTAAGGTTTCACCTTGGGGTTTTTCGCTGTTTCGCGGCGGATAGTTAACGTCGTTTTTTGTAGGTTATTTAGATTAAACATATGTCAAAGTTGTTTGCTCATCAGTTTTCACGTCGTACAGTCCTTGGCACTGCTATGTTTGCAGGCGCAAGTTGGCTGCTTAAAAGTTGTGCATCGGCTCCTGATACAGCCACAAATACATCGTCATCACCGCAAGGTGGCGGGCAGTTTATAACAGCAGCGTTTCCTGGAACAACTGAAACGCTGACTCGCGAAAAAATAGTCCCTGAGTTTACTGAAGCTACAGGTACGCAAACAAGTATTGTGCCATTATTAGCTTTTGAGCAAGTTGCGCGTCTCAAAGCATCTGCAACGAATCCACCGTTTGATGTGGTATTGCTGGATGATGGACAAACAAATATTGCCATTAGCGAAGGTTTGATTCAAAAATTTCCCGCAGATGCGAGTGAGAATATCAAAAATATTGAGCCTTCGCTTCTGAGTACGGAAGGTTTTGCGCCCATTTTTTATGCGCAGGGAGTTGTGCTAGCTTACAACACAGAAAGAATCCAAACTCCACCAACTTCTTGGGAAGCTTTGTCGAATAGCAATCTTGCTGGTAGTGCTGGTTTGGTGAGTATGAATAGCGTACTCGGAACCAGCTTTATGGTTGAACTAGCACGCACGCAGGGAGGCGGTGAATCAAATATTGAACCTGCGTTTGCTATGCTCAAAGAAATTTTACCGAATGTGAATGGTGTTGCTGCAAATCCTGGTGCATTGTTGACGTTGTTTCAACAAGGAGAAGTTGATATCGCTCCAATGTGGCATAACGATGCTGCGTATTTAAAAACTCGTGGCATCCCAATTCAGTGGACAGTTCCTGAATCTGGACTTGTTGGGGCGCGTTACAGCATGAACGTTGTTAGCAATCCGCGATCGGGTTTAGATGTAGCGGTTTCGTATATTGATACAGCACTCTCTGACGAAGTGCAGTCGTATCTTTCGAGTAGTCCATATTTCTATATTCCGGCGAATAGAAATGTACAGTTAGCACCTGAGATTGCCCAACAGCTACAAGCAAATACGCTAAGTGAGTTTATGCAAAGGGTAAGTATTTTAGATTGGAAAACAATTAATACGCAGCGATCGGCGTGGATTGAGCGCTTTAATCGAGAGGTACAGGCATAATGCTTTCGTTTGTGCCTGAAGAAATGGAGCCTCGCGCTCCTTATCATTTACTCACGAGCATTGTTGCACCGCGTCCGATCGCATGGGTGTCCACAATGAGTCAAGATGGTAAGCCGAATCTTGCCCCTTATTCGTTTTTCAATGCGGTTGCGGGTTTTCCCCCAACAATCATGTTCTCGGTTTCGTATCGCCAAACGAAAGAACCCAAGGAAAAAGATACGTTGCGCAATGTACGCGAAGTTAAGGAGTTTGTTTGTCATATTGTTGATGAGACAATGGCAAACGCGATGATTGAAACCGCTGTTGATTTACCTTATGGGGTGAATGAATTTGAAGTTGCGCAACTCGCCACTGTTCCAGCAACTGATGTGCAGCCGTTGCGGATTGCTGATGCTGCGGTGGCGATGGAGTGTCAAGTCACGCAGATTGTTGCTGTGGAAGGCGCTACTAATGTTATGGTGTTAGGTCGTGTTTTACGCTTTCACGTACGCGAAGACTTGTATCGTCCTGAAATGGGATTAGTCGATACTGTCCGCATGAAGCCAATTACGCGGTTGGGCGGTGCGGTGGAATATACCAAGATTGGTGAGTTGTTTTTCTTGGGGAATCACGGATGAGCGGCGAATCGCACAAAGACCACCTTCGTGGTCTAATTCTTGAAATAGCAATGAAGTGTGCCTGCGCACACTTTGTTTGTATAGCCTCAGACTTTAGTCTGTAGGCTGCATTAATTCATGTATAAACGAGTTTATCTTGCTACCAAAATGATTGTTAATATGAATCAATATGACAGATTACCTAACTGCTCAAACTATTGTTGAACAGATGCAGCAGGGTGATGCTGTCAGAGTTCTTGAGGCGTGTTTGGCGCGGATTCGCGAGCGAGAACCTGAGTTTAATGTGAATTTGATTGATGATTGGATAACTGAAGTTGTATAGGACATTGTAGGCGCTCAGAGTCATTGACCTAAAGAGCTTTTAACCCTGACTCCCGACCTCTGATTCCTGACCTCTACTATAATTGCTTTTATAAGCTTTATGTGGGGCAGATTTTACCCAGCGAATAATCGTATTATGATTAACGCCCGTCATGCGCTCAATTTCGCGAAATCCTATGCCGTTATTGTGTAAAACTATGCACTTCTCGCGAATTTCTGCTGAGTAGCGAGATGATTCATAAGTAGCAAGAAACTGCCGTCCGCACTGCTTACAAATATAACCTTGCTTACCCATACGCCGTCCGTTACGGCTTACCTCAAAAGACAAACACCGAGGGCATTGTAGCGCTTCTTGCTGCGGAATCATTTCTGCTGACAATGTTGTTAAATGCGATCGCTCAAATATTTCTATAATTCGCTGCTGGCTTGCGGTGAGATGATGCGTAATATATTTTACGGCGGCTGGTACATCATGATGGGCGATCGCTTCATACACTTGTCGATGTTCGCTGTGGATATTTGTAATGTCAGGTTCGGCTTGTAATGTTTGAGTTCTCAAAAGTCGGGTATGATTTGATAGATGATCCAACAGCGGCACTAACCAAGGATTATCTGAACTTTCGGCAATTAAACGATGAAAGTCAAAATTAAGATCGAGTAGTTCATCTTGCAATTGCTTGTGTCCTTGCTGCGCTAAGTTCTCAGCTTGGATAAGTGTTTGCTCAATTGCCTTTAACTGTTCAGTGGTAGCGTTTTCGCAGGCTCCTACAACACTTAGCTGTTCTAGCGCAATTCGACAATCGTAGAGTTTAATGGCATCCCGCAACGAAAGCTTAGTAATGCACAATGCCCCATCACTATCCGACGCTAGTAAATTTTCCTGCTGTAAGCGGCGAATCGCTTCGCGTACTGGAGTTCTACTTACTTGAAAGCGCTGTGCAAGTTGACTTTCAATAAGTCGCTCGTCTACAGAAATCTCACCTGATAAAATTGCTGAGCGCAAGGCTAGATATGTCTGTTCGTATAGCGGCTTACTACGTTGTGGTAATTGAGAGGTCAATCTTACATCTCCTGTGTAGCGGACGGTCTTTAGTACTTTTCCTAATTTAACGTCAATATAATTTGTAATTTCTATACAAAGCTTCTCGCCCCCTAAATCCCCCACCTGTAGGGGGACTTTACATTTTAAGCCGCTTGGCAGGGAGAGTAGATAATTACGAATTAATTAAATGTACTTTGCGATACAGTTCTTATCATTATTCTTGTATACAGTGATTTGATAATTTCATGCAACCTTGTGCAAAAATTCAGAGTAAATATTTTCGTAGTAAGTAGGCGGGCATAATTAAACATCACACTTGACATTTATTGGGTAAGGGGTAATAGATACTATTTGACCAATTACCAATTACCAGTTACCAGCCCTTAAGTTATGTTTATTCTTACCCACTTACTTACACTTTAGTTTTTTACTTACTGAGCATCGCATCACTAGTATTGTTTTAGATTTATTGCGAGTCATGCATGGCTAAGCGAGTTCTTTTAGGAATGCTCACTCCTTCTTCTAACACCGTTCTCGAACCGGTAACGAGTGCTATGGTGAGTATGCTGCCTGAAGTCTCGGCACATTTTGGGCGGTTTCGCGTTACAGAGATATCGTTGCGAGAGCAAGCGTTACAGCAGTTTGACAACAAGCCACTCGTTGATACTGCACAACTTTTAGCTGATGCTAAAGTGGATGCGATCGCCTGGAATGGCACATCCGCAGGTTGGCTAGGGTTTGAGGCTGATGTACAACTGTGTCAGCAGATTACAGAAGTGACAAAAATTCCGGCAACAACTTCGGTGTTAGCACTTCTCGAAATTTTGCGATCGCGCCACATCACCAAGTTTGGACTTGTTACACCATACCTTACCGATGTCCAAGAACGCATTATCATCAACTTTGCCGAAGCAGGGTTTCATTGTATTGCTGAGCAACATCTCAATTTATCAGTCAACTTTGATTTTTCAGAAGTTACCGCAGATAAGCTAACGTCGATGATTCGCACTGTAGCGGCGGAACAACCGCAAGCCATTCTGATTTTTTGTACTAATTTGCGGGCTGCGCCGCTAGTGAATGACTTAGAAAAAGAACTTGGTATTCCAATCTACGACACCGTTGCAGCAGCCGTTTGGAAATCACTTTGTATAGCTGGTGTTGATGCTAGCTGCATTGAGGGATGGGGTAGTTTATTCTCGCATTCAGTTGGTAAGTAGGGCATATGACAGAATTTGATTTAGTCATTCGTAATGGCAAGGTAGCGACAGCAGCGGATGTGATGAATTGCGATATTGGCATTCGTCAAGGGCAAATTGTCGCACTTGCAGCAGAACTTCCCAAGGGAACGCAAGAAATTGATGCTACCGATAAACTCGTTTTACCTGGTGGTGTTGACGCGCATTGTCACATGGATCAACCGATGAATGACGGTTCGGTGATGGCAGATGATTTTTATACTGGCACACTCTCAGCATTGTGCGGTGGTACAACAACGGTGATTCCCTTTGCGTGTCAAATGAAAGGAAACTCACTGAAGGCAGCAGTGGAAGATTATCATCAACGCGCTACCGACAAAGCAGTGATTGATTACGCGTTTCACTTGATTGTCACTGATCCTACGCCGCAAGTGTTAGATGAGGAACTCCCCGAACTTATTGGGAAGGGTTATACCTCATTCAAAGTTTACATGACTTATGACGATCTGAAATTGAGCGATCGCGCTTTACTTGATGTCTTAGCTGTGGCGCGACAAGAAGGTGCGTTTGTGATGGTTCACGCAGAAAACAGCGATTGCATCGCCTGGATGGTACAGCGATTAGCACAACTCGGTAAAATCTCTCCACGCTATCATGCCACAGCACGTCCGCAGGTTGTCGAACGCGAAGCAACACATCGGGCGATCGCCTTAGCCGAACTTGTAGACGTACCAATTCTCATTGTCCATGTTTCTGGCGCAGAAGCCGTTGAGCAAATTCAATGGGCGCAAAATCGTGGATTACGCATCTATGCAGAAACTTGCCCGCAATACTTATTTCTGACTGAAGCTGATTTAGATCAACCTGAATTTGAAGGCGCAAAGTGTATTTGTAGTCCCCCGCCACGCGACAAAGCAAATCAGCAGGTGATTTGGGATGGTTTGTGTAACGGTGTCTTTCAAGTCATCTCCTCAGATCACGCACCATTTCGTTATGCCGATCCGCAAGGTAAACAAATTTGTGGCACTCACGGTTCGTTTCAGTACGTTCCTAATGGTATTCCTGGCATTGAAACTCGATTACCATTGCTATTTTCTGAAGGTGTGAATCAAGGACGTATTGATTTAAATACTTTTGTTGCCTTAACTGCAACTAATCCCGCAAAACTTTACGGGTTGTATCCGCAAAAAGGCACGATCGCAATTGGTTCAGATGCAGATTTAGTAATTTGGGATACGCAGCGACAAGTCACAATCGCCAACGAGATGTTGCACCACAACGTAGACTACACGCCTTACGAAGGTATCGCGCTACAAGGTTATCCCGAAATAACCATATCGCGGGGTGAGATAGTTTATCAGCAAGGCGAGGTTTTTGCATTAAAAGGGCGCGGTAAGTTCTTAGCGTGTAGTTTATCCAGTTTCGCCCGCCCCAAACAGGGGCAAGGCAGTGCCTTGCCCGTAGGAGAGAATTGATAATTACGAATTAGTCTAATTCATTTCATGATTCATCAGTTAACAGCCACGGAACTTGCGCAAGCAATTCAAAGTAAGCAGATCCGCGTTGTTGACGCAGTGACTGCGTGTTTTGAACAAATTGAACAACACAACGATCGCCTTCAAGCAATCATAACAACTTGTCGCGATCGCGCCCAAAGAGAAGCAAAGCAAGCTGATGCAGCGATTGAACAAGGGCAATTCAAAATTTTACACGGTGTTCCTTTTACAGCCAAAGATTTGACGCCAACGGCAGGGGTGCGCACAACATTTGGTTCAGTAATTTATCAAGATTATGTTCCCCAACACGATGAACTTTGCATTGCGCGATCGCGATCTAGTGGCGGTATCTTAATCGGTAAAACAAATACACCAGAGTTTGGATTAGGTGCGCATTGTACAAACTCACTTTATGGACCAACGGCTAACCCTTACAACCCCAATTACACTTGTGGTGGATCGAGTGGTGGCGCAGCTGTCGCAGTCGCAACGGGAATGTGTTACCTAGCCCAAGGCACTGATATGGGTGGATCGGTGCGAACTCCGGCAAGCTTTTGTAACATTGTGGGATTGCGTCCCTCGGCTGGGCGGATTCCGCGTCGTCGCAAGATGTTACTGTGGGATTATTTAGATACTGATGGAATTTTAGCGCGCACAGTCGAAGATGCTGCATTGATGCTGGCGGCGATCGCAGGTGAAGACTGGGGCGATCCAATATCGGTAGGTAGTCAATGGAATAGACCAGATTTTTCACCGCAGACGTGCGATCGCTTACCAAACAGCGTACGTGTTGGCTTCAGTGCAAATTTAGGAATTGCCACGATTGATGCTGAAGTTGAAGCAGTTTTTCAACGTGCGATCGCACAAATTACAAGTTTATGTCCTCAGGTAGATGCTGCGCATCCTGATTGTTCAATGGCGCAATTTGCCTTTGAGACGCTGCGGGCTGCAACATTACTACACAAACAAAAGCATCATTACGCGAAGTACGCCGATCTCCTTTCAGAAAGTGTGCGTTGGAATATTGAACGCGGTAAGGGAATTTTAGCAGCCGATCTTTTACAAGCAGAAGCCGAACGCGATCGCCTATATCTTAACTTCTTAAACTTCTTCAAAAAGTACGATATTCTTGCAACCGTCAGCGCCAGTGTTCCTCCATTTCTGCACACGCAACCAGAGATTTTAGAAATCAATCACACTCCATTGCGTAATATTATTGATTACTTGACAATTACCTACACAATCTCATTAACAGGTTTACCTGCTATTTCAATTCCCTGTGGTTGGACAACATCAGGTTTACCTATTGGTATGCAATTAATCGGCAAACCAAGAGGAGAAGCTGAGTTACTTCAATTTGCTTATTTACTACAAGAGAGATTAAACTTTCGCTATCGTTGGCTTTAGTAAAGATACTTATACAATTAATAAGAAAGTGGGTGATAAACGTAACTTAAGGCTGGTAAATGGTCATTGGTAATTGGGAAGAACATCTATCTTCCATTACCTATTACCCAATTAATAGATATTGTTGCAAAGTAATAACTTGTTTTATCTGATACAGTTTTCTTATTAGAAGACTTTTAAGCTAGGAAATAGCTTAGCTTGGCGTGGCTAAAGCTTATAGGTAAAGCGTTGTATAACGCTAGCGCAACAATCCTGATTGAAGCCACCCGTCGAGCTACTATGATGAATTCTACAAAGCAAGCGATCGCTATTAATGACATAAGAAGAAATCATATCTTCCTTCTTCAATTTGTTGTGACCATCAATATTTGAATTGATTCAATTTCTTCTTAAGAAGACTAGCAAAATCTTGAGCTTACTTCAAAAATTGAATTGACAAAAGTCTCATGAACTCATCATTAATTCGTGGCAAATATGTAATTTGCAAAGCGCTAAGTAGAACTGATGTTGAAATTATTGAAGACGGCGCTATTTTTCAACAAAACGGCAAAATTATTGAAGTTGGGAAATACACTGATCTCAGCGAGAAATATCGACCTAATCAAATCATTGGTTCATCCGAAGATATCGTTTTACCTGGGTTAATTAACTGCCATCATCACGTAGGGCTGACGCCATTTCAACTCGGTTCGCCCGACTACCCTTTAGAGTTGTGGTTTGCGAGTCGCCTGGCAGCGCGAAACGTCGATCTCTACCTCGATACACTCTACTCCGCGTTTGAGATGATCGAGTCGGGAGTCACCACTGTACAGCACATTCATGGTTGGCGTCCAGGTCCTGCATCAACGTGGTTAGGAATTGCGGATCAAGTGTTGCAAGCATATCACGACATTGGGATGCGATCGTCTTATTGCTTTGCAGTCCGCGATCAAAATCACTTTGTCTACGAAGCAAACGAGGAATTTGTCAAAAAGCTACCGGCACATATCGCACCAGAAATTGCCGCAATTCTCAAAGTGCAAGAAGTCCCACTACAAGATTACCTCAACTTTTTCGAGCATCTCTGGCAAAAATGGGATCGCAGCGCAAACGGAAGAATTCGCATTCAACTTGCACCAGCTAACTTGCATTGGTGTTCAGACGAAGCTTTAGAGAAATTGCAAACCTACTCTTTAAAGTACGACGTTGGGATGCATATGCATCTACTAGAAACAGCATACCAAAAAGTTTATGCTCAAAAACGCACTGGCAAAACTGCTGTTCGTCACCTGCATGATTTAGGCATTCTCGGATCGCATCTTACACTAGGACACGGCGTTTGGCTCACCGAAGATGATATCGATTTAGTCGCAGAATCAGGCACAATGATTTGCCATAACGCAAGTTCTAACCTGCGGTTGCAAAGTGGAATCGCGCCTTTAAATCATTACGTCAAACGCGGTGTCACCGTAGGTATGGGGTTAGACGAAGCAGGAATCAACGACGATCGCGATATGTTGCAAGAGATGCGCCTCGTCTTAAAATTGCATCGCGTTCCTGGAATGGATGAATTAGTACCAACATCACCGCAAGTCTTCCAAATGGCAACCGAACACGGGGCAAAAACAACCGGATTCGCCCATGAAATCGGCACGATAGAAGCGGGTAAAGCAGCAGATATCGTCATCATGAACTGGCAGCATATTGCCTACCCATATTTAGATCGGGCAATTCCGATATTAGATGCTGTACTCCACCGCAGCCGTACTTCTGGAGTAGAAACAGTCATAGTTGCAGGAGAAGTCATATACAAAGAAGGCAAATTCACCAAAGTCGATAAAGCCGAAGCATTAGAAGAATTAGCAAACTCACTAAAAGTCCCTCTAACTCCCGCCGAAGAACGTCGTTGTGTACTAGCGCAAGAAGTCTTTCCTTATGTCAAACAATTCTACGATGGTTGGCTAGACCACAGCCATTGCAATCCCTTCTACTGTCAAAACGCCCGACATTAGAGTCATAAAGTTTTTCAAGGTTAATACATATAGGGTGCAGAGGAAGCAGAGGAGAAGTTATTTGTAGTTCTTAATTTCATGAAATCATCTTCAGATACTCCACACAAATCCCTTACTAACTCTTTGCTTTGCGTTCTACCCTACGGGAAGCCGCTGACGCGTCTATGTGTCCTTTGTGGTTCGTTTCTAAAAAACTTAGTTAATAAACCAGAAAAAACATCATGCTTAGTATTCGCCCCAATCGCCGCCGCTTCTTAGGAATGGGAATAGCAGCAGCGATCGCCCCAATCTTACTCAATGCGTGCAGCAACAATCAAACAAGCACTTCAGGCAATCGCACCATCAGATTTTCGCACGGCAGCGGACTTTGCAACTTACCCTTGTTCTACGCTTCAGAAAAACAACTATTCGAGAAATACGGTTTTAGTGGCACAACCGCTTTAACTCCTTTTAACGCAGATATTGCCGCGCAGTTAGCTACAGGGCAAGTCGAAATGGCAGTCATTCCATTTACAAATGCGATCGCCGCCTACACTCAAGGCGCATCTTTTCAAGTTGTTGCCGGAAGTGGCATTGAAGGGCTAATAGTCGTCGCCAAGCCAGAATTCAAAAGTTTCCAAGACCTCAAAGGTAGAAAAATCGGTACCTTTCAAGCCGATACTTTAGACATCATTGTATACGACTATCTGCAACGCGAAAACATGAGCTACAGCGATGTAGAAATGGTTTACTTTGGCGATTCCACCGAAGTTCTCAACGCTTACTTAGCTGGGCAGGTTGATGCCATTAGTAGCATTGAACCTTACGCCACCAAAGCCAAAACTTCAACAAATGGTAACGTACTCGGAGACGGAACCGATATCTATGGCGCTGGATATCCCGATTGCGTAGTAGCAGCACGAAATGAACTGATTCAAAACGAACCAGAAGTTGTGAAAAACGTCATCCGTACTTTTTTTGAAGCGCAATATTTAATCGAAAATAACTTTGAAGAAGCAGCACAAACAACAATCGATAAATACTACAAAACAGATATAGCAAGTCTACTGCAAGCAGCACAAGCACAACCCCCAGGAGTCGATATTCGTAACAAACGTGATTTTATGTATTCGCGTGCAGAAAGTATGATGGCGTTGAACTACATCAATCAAAAACCTGACAACAATTTTGTCAATTTTTCTTTACTAGAGCAAGTCATTCAAGAAAGCCCAGAGTTGTGGCAACGCGTGCGCGTAAAAACAGAAGCAGCGTAGTAGGAAGTAGAGAAGCAGAGGGGCAGAGGAAGCAGAGGAGAAAAATTAATTATGAATTAGTTGTTATTTCAAATAAATTGATAATAAATTATGTTGAAATCAAAACGTACTTCAGATACTGATAGTCAATTTACAACACAAACTAACCAAAAAAAACAGCGTTCTAAACTGCGAAATAATGTAAAAGAATTTGCGATCAATGCTGGCTGGTGGATTCTTTCTATTGGTTTATTTATTGGCATTTGGGAACTGTTAACACTAATGGGGTTAGTCAATACATTGATCTTGCCACCGCCGCATCAATTTTTAGCAGAAATTGGCAATCAACAACAGTTTTTAACACCAAGAATCGGAGTAGAACGCACAGGCGCTAATTTTGTTGCATTAACTGCGATCGCCGCCACGCTCAAACGCGTACTCATTGGAATTTCGCTAGGTTTTGTTGCTGCACTTGTCTTTGGTTGTTTAGCGTCTTACTTCAATATCTTCGGTAAGCTTACTTTACCAGTCATTACCTTACTTGCTCCAATTGCACCGGTTGCTTGGATTCCCTTAGCAATTCTGGCGTTTGGCATTGGTGACAGCGCGGCGATTTTTGTTGTGTTTGTGGGTATTTTCTTTATTCTGACGCTGGGTACGATTAATAGCATTAATAAAGTCGAGCAAATTTACATCAACACGGCGCGGGTACTCGGTGCAAATCGCAGCCAGGTAATGCGTCACATCATCATTCCGGCGATTATTCCAGATTTATTTGTCATTCTGCGGATGAACTTATTTGGTGCATGGATGGCGGTACTAGCCGCAGAAATGGTAGGAGTCAACACCGGATTAGGTGCGATCGTCATGGTAGGGCGACAGATGTTTAATGCGCGCTTGATGTTTTTGGGTATGGCAATGATTGGGATTGTGGGATACCTGCTAGACACCGGATTTGCTCAAATTCAAAAGCGCGTGCTGTGGTGGAAGAGTAACGCTCAAATTTAAATGAGGGAAACACCAATGGGTGAAATTGTCTGTCAGCACCTCAGTAAAGCTTGGGGAATGGGAACAGCAGATGAAGTACTCGCACTCGATGACATTAGTTTTTCTGTCGATTCGGGTGAATTTGTTGTGATTATTGGACCGAGTGGTTGTGGCAAAAGTACGCTACTAGCAATGATTGCTGGACTAGAAAAGCCAACAAGTGGTACTATTTTCTATAATGGTCAACCCGTCAAAGCACCACAAAGCGATCGCTCGTTAATTTTTCAACAACCTTCACTGTTACCCTGGTTATCTTTAATTGATAACGTTGCTTTCGGACTCACGTTAAAAGGAATCAACAAAAAAGAACGCTATCGACGCGCGCAACACTTTTTGAGCGAAGTGGGTTTACGTAACTTCGCGAATAAATACCCGCATCAACTTTCAGGGGGAATGCAACAACGTGCTTGCATCGCGCGTGCGTTATGTTTAGGAGCCGATATTATTCTTATGGACGAGCCTTTTGCCGCTTTAGATGTACAAACTCGATACAATATGCAAAAGTTTTTGCTCGATATTTGGCAAGGCACAAACAAAACCGTCATATTTGTAACGCACCACATTGATGAAGCCGTTTTTTTAGCAGATCGCGTGATAATTCTCACAGCGCGTCCAGGCAGGGTACTAGAAAGTGTCAAAATTAATATGCCACGTCCGCGTGATGTCATTAGCGCAGAATTTGAACGCCATCGCGCTATGTTTGTCGAACACTTACGTTCAGAAGTCACTAAAGCATTCGCCGAACAAGAATTAGCCGAAATGCTTGATACTCGGATTAAGTAATGGGTAGTGAGGCGTGGTTAGCAACTAACCACTAGCTAATTCAATTACAGAAACTATAATTGCAATGCACAAATCACTTCAATTACTACAAGAAGTTACCAAACGAGTGACAGGAATTGCACTTACAGAAAAACCAGCAATTGATATTTGGCAATACGCCGAACCTGCGCATGAAGAACCAAATCCGTATAAACGCAATATTTTGCAATGGCGGCGTTTAATTTCCTCAGTCAAAGATCCCTTAGAAACATTTCCTGGCGAACCCGTCGATCTCATAGGATTCGTACAGCAAACAAAATCGCCTGAACAATTCATTCTTGCGCGACACATCATTCGTTGCTGTTTAGCCGATACCGTACCACTCGGATTACCTGTTTATACACCCCATGCAGCAACCTTTACTCCCAACTCTTGGCTACGCATACAAGGCTACTTCGCAGTTCAAAACATCCAAGCCAAAGCAACTTTAGCGATCATTCCCAAAAAAATTAAATCAATTTCTCAACCTAAAAAAAGATACATCAACGGCGTATTCTAGATATATCTGTACCTCACATACCTAAAGCAATTCGAGCAGGACTTACGCAACAGCTACCCCAAACAATAGCTGCTTCACAAGTAGCCGCTTCTTTGGAGGGGGTTTGGGGGACGCAACCGTAAGTCAGCGCGTTGCGGGGGTTTCCCCCGTTGTAGCGACTGGCGTCCCCCGATGGGGGGAATGGGGGAAGCCCCCAAGTCTTGGTTCTGATTAAAACGCTAAGATTGCGTAAGTCATATTGAGAAAATCTCCCTATCTCTTTCCTCAGTGCCTAGTAAGGTTCGTTCAAAAATGGAGCTAAGCGGATTCGAACCGCTGACCCCCTCAATGCCATTGAGGTGCTCTACCAACTGAGCTATAACCCCTTGAGCGTTTCGTATTATGACCGAATAATGCTGATATTGTCAAGTTAGCGTTCATCCTGAAGCACTCAACAGATACGTCATGCAGTTGCCCATGAGAAAATAGACTACCAACATCGCCGCTGCGGCAAGCGCGACTAAAGTTCCTGCTAACATCAAAGAAAACTCTTTGTGATAGAACGCTTCTTCCATCAAATGCAGTGACCAAGCCACTAACGCTACGTCGAATATGAGAATTGGTATCAGCATTTTTGAAAAAATTAATTCTTATTCATATATCTTAACAAGAAAATTTACAATGTGCCCGAAAGGAAATCTAAGTAAATTGTTAAGCTGCTAGACGAATAGGACAACCGCGATCGCGTAAATAATCCTTAATTTCCCGAACACTTAACTGACCGTAATGTAACAGCGATGCAAGTAAAGCAGCTTCAGCTTTACCTTGAGTCAGCGCTGCGTGAATATGTTCGCAGTTACCAGCACCACCAGAGGCGATAACAGGAATCTCAACAACCTCTGCGATCGCCCGCGTTAATTCCAGGTCGTATCCAGCCTGCGTACCATCCGCATCCATACTTGTTACAAGTAACTCACCCGCCCCACGCTGGGCAACTTCTTTCGCCCAAGCAAGTGCATCGATGCCAGTATTTTCCCGTCCGCCGCGAACATACACATCCCAGCCAGGGTTGGTAGCATCTTGCCTTTGTCGTGCATCTATAGCAATGACTATACACTGATTGCCAAAGCGATCGCTGGCGCGGTCAATCAAGTCAGGTTGTCGTACAGCAGCCGAATTGATACTGACTTTATCGGCTCCGGCTCTTAACAAACTTTTAATTTGTTCTAAGGATTGAATTCCACCACCCACCGTCAAAGGCATAAACACTTGCTCCGCAGTTCGATACACCACATCGATAATAATGTCGCGGTCTTCATGCGTTGCGGTAATATCGAGAAACACGAGTTCATCCGCCCCCGCTTCGTTATAAACTTTGGCAAGTTCAACTGGATCGCCTGCATCTTGTAAATTGACAAAGTTCACTCCTTTAACGACTCTCCCTGCTTTGACATCCAAACAAGGAAGAATTCTTTTTGCTAGCATTGTCCGCTCCTGTGTTAGTAGTGTAACGATCAAAGCACAATTAATTTATATGATCGATTTTTAAATTTTTAATCATGGCGATAATTTCTTCTAAGCAATCTCACTCGGAACCGGAACGCCGCAATCCTCGAACCACACGCCAGCGCGAGGAACTTTTACAACCAAAAGCGATGGTAGATGAGCATGGTAAACAAGAAGAAAGCATTCGCCCCCAAAAATTTGCTGATTACATCGGTCAAAAAGACTTAAAAGAAGTTCTCGATATTGCCCTAAAAGCGGCAAAAGCTAGAGGTGAAACCCTCGACCACTTGCTATTGTACGGTCCCCCTGGTTTGGGAAAAACCACAATGGCGCTGATTTTAGCCGCAGAAATGGGTGTCAATTGCAAAATCACCAGTGCGCCAGCTTTAGAACGTCCACGAGATATTGTAGGGCTTCTTGTTGGGTTGCAACCAGGCGATGTGTTATTTATCGATGAAATTCATCGGCTATCGCGCATGGCGGAAGAAATTTTGTATCCGGCGATGGAAGATTTTCGCGTTGATATTACCACCGGTAAAGGTGCGAGTGCCAAATCGCGCAGTATACCCTTGCAACGGTTTACATTGGTGGGGGCGACAACACGCGCCGGTTCGCTTTCATCACCATTACGCGATCGCTTTGGATTAGTGCAACGATTGCGGTTTTATCAACCTGACGAACTCAGTCAAATCGTTTTGCGCACTGCACAGCTACTCCAAACCACAATTACCGATGATGGGGCGCTAGAAATTGCACGGCGATCGCGCGGAACACCAAGAATCGCCAATCGCTTACTCAAACGCGTGCGCGACTACGCTGAAGTGAAATCTGCGGGAACAATCGACCAAAGCGTTGCAGCCGAAGCCTTAACATTATTTCAAGTCGATCCTTGTGGTTTAGATTGGACAGATCGCCAAATGCTGCGTGTGATGATTGAACAGTTTAATGGAGGACCTGTAGGAATTGAAACAATGGCAGCAGCGACAGGAGAAGATACGCAAACAATTGAGGAAGTGTACGAACCGTATTTGATGCAAATCGGTTATCTTCAGCGAACACCTCGCGGTCGAGTTGCTAGCCCTGCGGCTTATCAGCACTTAGGTTTTAATCCACCCAACGAGCAACTTTCTCTACTACCATAAGCATGGAACTTGGTAATGGGTAATGGGTAATTGGTGCTTAAATTTAATTATCCATCACCGCTTGTCATTATCTGGGCTTAATTCAGCTTTTGTGGGTTAGGCATCTTGCCTGACCAAAGAACCTATATAGATTTTATGAAATTATTTAGATACAGATAAATCCAGATGATACGACTAATCATAATTTTCTTAATACTTTTGCTTGGGGTAACAACGCCAGCATTAGCGCAATCCCAACCACAAATTACAGCAGAACAATTTCAACAACTCGACAGTTTAGCCCAACAAGCTTTAAATGCTACGAATAGCGGAGATTTCGCCACCGCAGAAACTTACTGGACGCAAATTATTGACTTGTTTCCGGACAACCCCGCCGCTTGGAGTAACCGAGGAAACGCAAGAGTCAGTCAAAACAAACTTGATGAAGCGCTAGCCGACTACAATAAATCTGTAGAATTAGCCCCAAATGCACCCGATCCTTACTTAAATCGCGGAACGGCGTATGAAGGATTAGGACGATGGGAAGAGGCGATCGCTGACTATAATCGCGTCCTCGAAATTGATCCGAATGATGCAATGGCGTACAACAATCGCGGTAATGCCGAAGCTGGGTTAGGACAATGGGAAGAGGCGATCGCTGACTATCGTAAATCAACTGAAATCGCGCCCAATTTTGCCTTTGCTCGTGCGAATTATGCCTTAGCCTTGTATCAAGTTGGTAAAAAAGACGAAGCAATCCGCAATATGCGCAATATTATCCGCAAATATCCTAGCTTTGCCGATATGCGCGCTGCATTAACTGCGGCGTATTGGGAACAAGGTAAACAAGGCGAAGCTGAAAGTAATTGGGTATCAGCAATAGGACTCGATCAACGCTATCAAGATATCAATTGGGTAGCAAAGATACGTCGTTGGCCTCCTGTCATGGTAGCCGCATTAGAGAAGTTTCAAAAATTGAAATCGTAGCTCAATAAACGCTTAGTGAATGAATATCCTGCTAGGCAAACAAAGTCCACCTGCGTGGACTACAAGTAAAGCATATTTTCCCCTTAAACCTCACATCGAAAGTGTGCGCAGGCACACTTCGTGTAAATAGCCCCGACTTTAGTCGGCAGGCTTCTTAATAACCCTGACCTCCGATCCCTGACCTCCGACCCCTAAGAATATGACACATTTCGGCATTCTTTGCCCCAGTTCTCCTGGACATCTCAATCCGATGACGGCATTAGGTAAGGAGTTAGTGCGACGCAAACATCGTGTCACCTTAATTCAAGTTCCCGAACTCGAATCGCAAGCATTAGCCGCAGGGTTAGAGTTTCAAGCGATTGGGGAAAAAGAGTTTCCCCCTGGGGTACTCGCGCAAAAATTTGCACAACTCGGTCAACTCAGTAGCTTGAAGGCGATCGCTTTTACCCTCGATCTGATCAAACAAGGTGGCACAATCATTCTGCGTGATGCTCCAGAAATTATCACATCAACTGGAATCGAAGCGCTGTTAGTCGATCAGGTGTCGCCAGAAAGCGCAACTGTCGCAAAGCATTTAAATATTCCTTTTATTACGATCTGCAATGCGCTGATTCTCAACCAAGAACCTGGAATTCCGCCTTTTGTGACACCGTGGCAACGTAATACGGCTTGGTGGGCATTACTCCGCAATGGTATCACTTATGCAGTGTTAGAGCGCGTAGCACAACCGGTGCGCGAAGTATTAGATGAGTATCACCGCAAGTGGAATTTACCGCTTTACAAAAAGGTCGCAGACTCGTTATCTGATTTAGCACAAATTAGCCAGCAACCCGCAGAATTTGAGTTTCCTCGGACGCGCTTACCTGAATGTTTTCACTTTACCGGACCTTTTGTCGATCCCACAGGACGCAAACCAATACCTTTTCCGTATGAAAAATTAACCGGACAACCACTGATTTATGCTTCGATGGGAACGTTGCAAAATCAACAGCAGAAAATTTTTCAGGCGATCGCCGCCGCGTGTGAGGACTTAGACGTTCAATTAGTGATTTCACTTGGGGGTGGAAGTACTCCCGAAACCTTACCCGAACTTCCTGGAAAACCACTTGTTGTACAATATGCACCGCAACTCGAACTGCTACAAAAAGCAACATTAACAATCACTCATGCAGGGTTAAATACAGCTTTAGAATCGTTGAGTCAAGGTGTCCCGATGGTTGCGATACCAATCACGAACGATCAACCAGGCGTTGCAGCGCGGATTGCTTGGACAAAAACGGGAGAATTTGTATCGTTATCAAAATTGAGTGTACCTAAACTCAAAGCTGCAATACAACAAGTACTGACAGAAGCATCTTATAAACAAAATGCACTCAGACTACAACAAGCTATTCAGCAAGCGGGTGGAGTGCGTCGCGCTGCGGATATTATTGAACAAGCGATCGCCACCGGAAAATCTGTCCTTCACACCAGTTTTTGAATTTCGCGAGGAGTTAATTGCTGTACATTGTCAAAAACAACTTTCGCGCCTGCGACTCTCAGCGTTTGTGCATACGCATCGCGCCGTTGCGGTGATTCTTGAACGTGTGGCGGTAAGACGCCAACACCAATCCAACCGCGATTTGAATCGAGCGATCGCGCTTTTTCTACCGTGTACATATCTGCGACTGTATCTCCCACATATACCACAGGAGTCGAATTGTCAAGTGTATCTTTTGTGAGTTGTTGCACTGTGGCGATTAGCCCTGTCGGATCGGGTTTACTCGGTGCATCTTCCATCGCGATTAAAACCGGAGATTGCAAGCCTAAACGTTTTTCCAACACATAATTTGCCGAACCTCGCGTCGCACCACTAAAAAATCCCCAAGCGATACCAGCGCTACTCAGATCGTTTAGATAATGACTTTGTAACAGCAGTGGTTCATTGCAAATATACCCTGTCCAATTTTCGGGATCGGTACCGCGATAACGAGATTGAAAGAAGTTAACGATTTCTTGGTAATCTAGCTTAATTGAATTGCGCCCTTGACCTTGCGCCTCAAAGTAACGGTAAATTAACTCTTGCGACGCTTCCCAATCATTATTCCAGATACCTTCGGATTTGAGAACGTCAATATCAGCTAAAGATGGACGATACGCGCCTTGCGTGAAGTGTTCTACGGTATCTGCGATCGCCCGTCGATAAGAATTACTGACATCGCGCACCACGCCATCAATATCAAAAACAACAATTGCTGAAACGAATAATGGAGATTGTTGTGTCATCTTTATCCCATTCAGGGATTATCACCTATGAGCCTCATCATTTTACCCCATCTATATCATCCACTAGCCGTGCAAAGTTCTGACCTCTGACGCCTGATCTCCGACCCCTTTAAATTCATTTCAGCAGATGTTATGGCATTGCGTTAATATAAATGGTTGCACAGTTAGTAATTTTTGCCTGGTACTGCCTCGGAGGTTTGATTGTCAAAGTTTATTTTAAAAGTTCTCTGGCTAGATGAAAATGTGGCGCTTGCGGTCGATCAAGTTGTAGGTAAAGGCACAAGCCCTTTGACTCGTTACTTTTTCTGGCCTCGTAATGATGCTTGGGAAGAGTTAAAAAACGAGTTAGAATCAAAAAACTGGATTACTGATCAAGAGCGCGTAGAGTTGCTCAACAAAGCAACCGAAGTCATCAACTACTGGCAAGAGGAAGGCAGAAATCGCCCAGTTGCTGAAGCACAGGCAAAATTTCCGGAAGTTACTTTTACCGGAAGCGCCTAGCATTATTCGTGCAAGCTGGCAAGATTTTTTGCTCAAAAGTTGCAGTAGAAAGCACCATCCTTGTAACATTCAGATCAAGGGTGGCTTTTCAATATTTTATCAGCATAATATCTAGTCTTTCTTTAAAACTAGGCGATTGCGCTACGCGCAGCACCTTAAGCGATCGCAGTAGCTATCTATTTTATTCATAGAAGCTATTCATATAATGTTTTGTTTGCTCATCCAGGAGTTGATATTCTGTTAAGAAAAATATCAACAAATAATGGATTTAATCGTTGCTATTCTTGTTTCTTTTATTTGTATAATATTTAGCATTACTCAAGGTTATTTTATTGCCTATCCCCTAATAATTTCTTTAGCCATATTTACCATCACCCTTCGGCGCAGGGGATTTGCGTTAAAAACTCTATTTTCTTTAGCAATAGCTAGTAGCCAAAAATCTTTTTCTGTTATTAATATTCTTCTCCTCATCGGTGCAGTAACAGCCGTTTGGATGGCAGCCGGAACAGTACCCGCACTAGTTTATTATGGCATTCAATTTCTCAATCCTCGATATTTTATTTTGGCAGCCTTTATTTTAACTAGCATAGTTTCCGTACTCCTTGGCACTTCCTTCGGAACTGTGAGTACTATTGGTGTTGCTTTAATGATTATGGCGCGAGAAAGTCATGTTAATACACACTTAGTAGCAGGCGCGATTATCGCTGGGGCTTATGTAGGCGATCGCGCTTCTCCCATGTCTTCTAGTGCAAATCTGATTGCCACAATTACTAGTACCAAATTATACGTCAATCTCAAAAATATGGTAATAACTGGCTGGCTACCTTTACTTGTTGCTAGCGTTATTTATTTAGTTTTATCAATTAGCAATCCCATAGTTATTGACAACAGTACATTAATTACTGAAATTCCTCTTTTTTTCAACCTGAATATATATGTATTACTACCAGCCGTTGTTATTTTAATTCTTTCCTTGTTACAAGTTGAAGTTAAGCTTACTTTACTATTGAGTATAGCTACGAGCTTATTAATAGGAATAACTCTACAAAAATACTCGATATTTCAAATTGCTAACTATGTTGTATTTGGCTTTGAATTAGATGAGGCAACTGATTTAGCTTCTATCCTTAAAGGAGGTGGTATTATTTCTATGCTCAAAATTTCTATAGTTGTGATTATTTCTACAGCTTTAGCAGGAATAATTGGTGGAACAAGGATTTTAGAAGTTATTGAAATATTTCTACAAAAAGCACGCACAAGAAGTCGATTATTCTTTGGCACAATTATCGTAGGAACTGCCGCAGCGGCTTTTGGTTGTACTCAAACTATTGCGATTCTTCTAACTCAACAACTTGTACAAGAAAGCTACCGCCAAAAAAAGCTAGATAAGTATCAATTAGCAGTAGATTTAGAAAATACAGTTGTTGTTCTATCGCCTTTGATTCCTTGGAATATTGCAGGGCTTGTACCAGCAACAATTTTAATGACTGATGTAGGATTTATTCCTTACGCGTTTTATTTATATTTATTACCACTTCTTTGTTTGATTAAATTTAACAGGTAATAATTTCTTGATATGAGTAAAGAACTCTTTGATTTAACAGGGAAAGTAGCGATCGTGACAGGTGCAGCGCGGGGGTTGGGTAAAGCGATCGCCCAAGGTTTAGCCAACGCTGGTGCAAGCGTAGTGATTGCCGATATTGATTATGTAGAAGCTGAAGCGACAGCTAGAACAATTGGTAATGCGTTAGCTTTAGATGTTGATGTTACAGTACGCGCAGCGTGTTTGCAATTAGTGAATCAAACTTTAACGCACTATGGCAAACTCGATATCATGGTTTGTAATGCTGGAGTTGACATTATTAAACCAGCAGAAGAATTAGCAGAAAACGAATGGGATGCAATTTTAATGTTGACTTGAAAGGTTATTTTAACTGCGCCCAAGCGGCTGCAAAACAAATGCTACAACAAAGCACAGGTGGTTCAATTATTATGAATTCATCGATTGCCAGCGTTGTCGGAATTCATGGCTTGGTTGCTTACGCAGCTGCGAAAGGTGGTGTTAACCAATTAGTAAAAACAATGGCAGTTGAATGGGCAAGCAAAGGAATTCGCGTTAATGGTTTCGCCCCAGGCTACTTTGAAAATATCATGCAAGGAGTTAGCGAAATTCATCGCGATCCGAAAAAGCAAGAGCAAATTGCAACTTTTACACCGATGGGGCGTCGAGGAAAACCTGAAGAACTGGTAGGACCTGTAATATTTTTAGCTTCGCAAGCTTCTTCTTATGTTACAGGTACTATTTTAATGGTTGATGGTGGATATAGCGCAATGTAAATGATAGCTTTGCGAATGAATTGCAGCTAAATAAAAGAAAGCTACTTCCGCAGAGTACAAAGCACATACGTTACCCGCTTAAATAGTGTGCATAGGCACACTTCGTTTAGATAGCCGTGACTTTAGTCGCAAGGCTTTGTAATAGAAATTTTAAATGTATACGTTCTAGAGAAATTGAAATGTATATAGATTCCTTAAATCAAATGGTGAACAAACTCAAAGAGCAACGTGCAATACGCTCAGTTGAGATTGAGAATGCATTCCGCAAAGTTCAACGCCATAGATTACTAGAAACATTTTATCTTCCAGGTGACTTGCAACAAATTGCGCATAACCCACATAACCCAAATCCAGAACACCTTGATTTAATTTACTCTGGCAATTCGCTTGTGACTCGTATAAGCGATGGAAAACCATCAAGTTCAACGTCCGAACCGATGTTAATTGCGTATATGCTAGAGTCACTGATGCTCACTCCAGGGCTTAAGGTTTTAGAAATTGGAGCGGGTACAGGCTATAATGCAGCTTTAATTGCTGAACTGGTTGGCGATCAAACTCTAGTCGTTTCTGTAGATGTTCAAGAGGATGTCATTGCTCAAACTCAAAGGTTACTCGCTGATGCAGGCTACCCAAACATTAATTTAGTGTTGCGTGATGGCTTTTATGGTGTTCAAGAAGAAGCACCGTACAAGCGAATTGTTGCCACAGTTGGATGTAAAGATATCTCACCTTACTGGGTAGATCAGCTTTCACCTTCGGGCTTTATGTTGTTACCACTAACTCACGGAGGCTGGACTCCGTTAGTCAAAGTTTGGCTCCGAGAGGGTACGCTTCAAGGAAAAATCGTTGGTTTTTCTGGTTTTATGCTCTTGCAATATCAAGAGTCTGTAGATGACCCTTGGCATATTTCTGCTATGGCTTCACTTGCGCTAGAAGAGGCTGAGGAACTTCCCGTTTTTGAGGGGATTGAAGTTGAGCATACCCGTAGCCCTCTCATGTGGTCTGCTTTTCCAGTTAGCTTCTACTATTTTATGGCAACGAAAGACTGTCGTGCTTTTTGGAGTCTCACTCCTCCAGGTTATGGTCTTTATGACCCACAACGTGGCACAATTCTCATCTACCCGCAAAAGAATTGCATACTTCTCAAAGGCGATCGCGAACTCTATAAACAACTGCAAGCCATATATGAAGATTGGACACAGTTGGGTAAACCCAGTCCCTTCGACTATGCAATTGAGTTTGTCCCACGTACGCAAGTAACGTCATCACCTCAATTAGGTAGGGTAATTGAGCGCAAGTTTTATCATCAAGTTCTGTCTTTATGCGAACATTAATCTAAATTGCGATCGCCAATTCTAATGACTCTCATCTAAATAACAATGACAGTCTGGCTTTTCAATTAATGATTCTGCTAAAGCATTCAGCGCAACAGCTGCGAGTAAACCACCGCCTAACGTTCCCTCAGTCGTAATAAAAGGAATACGCGATCGCATCAATCTACGTTTAGCTGCGGGCGCATGACTAAAACCAATTGGCATTCCGATAATCAACGCGGGTTGTATTCCATTTTCTATCGCATCACACACTGCCATAAGTACCGATGGTGCGTATCCTACAACTAAGACACACCCACGTTCAACTTGTTGTAATTTGCATTGATGTTGATGCCAGAAAACTTGTTCAGCTTCAGCTGCACTGGTAATATGCGGATCGTTGATGAGTGTTGTCACGCTACAGCCAAGATGTTTTAGACGCGTTTGATCGAGGGCGGCAACAACCGCAGGAACATCGCCGACAACTTGGCAATTTGATGATAAAGCATTTCTCGCAGATGCGATCGCCCGATTTCCCAACCGCACAAAGTTGACTAAACTCACATCACCACACGCTAACACCAACTTGGCAAGTAAATCAGCTTCAATTTCAGAGCGATCCGACAAATCGGGTAACAACCGCTGTAACGACTCCGCAAAAGCTTCAGGATGATCGTGCGTTGCTGCATCCCAGCTATCCCACAACTGTTCTAACTGTCCTAATCCATCTTGTGTTTCCACTTCTAAAAGCCGTAGTTGCGCAATTGCTTCGGCTTGCAAATTTTGACACGCGCGATCGCGTCCTAACAATCCTTCTAATGCTGCTGCGGTTTGGCGCAACCGTGCTAACTGTTGCATCACTGACTGATATTGTTGTTGTAGTTGCGTTGTCAGCGTATTAACTTCGCTACCCGAATCGGTTTCGAGTAATTGACGAATGTGCGATAGTTGAAAGCCTTGTTGTTTTAGTGCGACAATTCGCCGCAATTGTTGAACATCTTGTTGAGTATACAGGCGATAGTTACTGTGCGATCGCACGGGTTGCGGTAATAGCCCCATTTGATGATAATGTCGTACCATGCGCGGTGTCATATTACCACCCACACTTTCAGTCAGTTCTTTAATCGTTAAATATTCATCTACCATAATCAATGACTTGCACTCAACTGTAAATTATCATCAGCTGAATTTTGAATGCTAGCATGACTAACCAAAATTGCTTCAGCAATATCTCTCGGTGTTGCTCCTATCGATAGTAAAGTACGAATTAACAAGTCAGTAGAAACCGATGGTTCTCCAGCTTCCATTTTTGCTACTCTCGATTGACTCGAATTAATCTGCCGTGCTACAGCAGTTTGAGAAAGTTTACGATTTAAGCGCTGCTCCTTTAATTTTCTACTTAATGCTAGCTTCATTTCAATCAGTGCTAATTCTGCTGAAGAAAGTTCTAGAAACTCCTCTACTGTGCCAATTTTCCAGCCTGCTGCTTCTAAGCGTTGACGCTTCGCTGAATCCATAATTAATACTCCTTTCTTATATTTCGTCATACCGCTTGAGTCGCTTTTTGCAATTTTGAATCACTGAAGATGGTGTTTTTTGTGTCGTTTTTTGGAAAACCTCTATAATTACAATTGCATCTTCATCAAGGCGATAAATAATTCGCCACTCTTTATTGAAGTCTGTAATTCTTAATTCATGGCAGTGAGAACCGATACTAGGCATCGGGCGCGAATGTGGTAACGATAATGTCTCTCCATTCTGGAGTTTACGTAACAAAAACCCAACTTCAATGCGAGCCTCAGATGAGAAGGGTGGTGTTTTCACCTCACCACTCAGCCGCACCAGTGGTTTGTTAGCATCGTTCATCTCAAATTATTATATCAAAATTGACATATTTAAGTATCTTTACATGAACAACGTCGCTATTTATTGAAATTAAAGCTTGACATTGACATTAATGTTAAGGTTTAGCGTAGGGTAGTCGCCTGATTCGATGACTACTGTGATGGCTCATTCCTTTGCAATTCCTCGCCTCAAAACACTGAGAGAACATCCCGATGCACTCGCTGCGATCGCCTGTGGCGTTCTGTTATTCTGCGGTTGGTTATCGTTGTACTGGGGTTGGCTGGGTTTAGGATTGTTACTTCTGTGCGCAGCGTATGTAATTGGCGGTTACGAAAGCGCGCGGGAAGGATTGACAACTTTATGGCAAGAAAGAGAACTCGATGTTGACTTACTGATGATTGTCGCCGCGTTAGGCGCAGCAGGATTAGGTTTATGGCGACGCGAGTATTACTTGATTGTTGATGGGGCAGTATTAATATTAATCTTTGCCATTAGTGGTGCGTTAGAAGGTTATGCAATGCAGCGTACCGAACGCGATATTCGTAGCTTGATGAGTTTGAGTGCGGATACTGCAAGAGTATTGTTGCACGGGCAAGAACAAATAATTCCAGTGACGAAATTAGAAGTGGGGAACCGCATTTTGGTAAAACCTGGAGAACTGATTCCCACAGATGGCATTATTGTTGAAGGTTACACGACGCTCAATGAAGCGGCAATCACCGGAGAATCACTACCAGTAGAAAAAACAGTGGGTGATGAAGTTTTCGCCGGTACGCTGAATGGTTATGGTGCATTGCAATTACGAGTTCATCAGCCACCCGAAAGTAGTTTAATTCAGCGCGTGATTCAACTTGTCAAACAAGCGCAAACCGAAGCCCCGCCATCGCAGTTATTTATCGAACGCTTTGAACGCGGATATGCACGGGTAATTGTGGTGTGTGGAATTCTACTGGCAATTTTACCGCCGTTGATTTGGGGTTGGAGTTGGGAAACAACGATTTATCGCGCTTTGATTTTTTTAGTCGTGGCGTCGCCGTGTGCTTTGATGGCGGCGATTATGCCTACTTTATTATCAGGAATTGCAAATGGGGCGCGTCAAGGGATTTTGTTTAAAAGTGGCGCGCAGTTGGAAATGATGGGAAAAGTGAGAGCGATCGCGTTTGACAAAACGGGTACTTTGACGAAGGGAAAGTTACAGGTTGTAGGGGTGATTCCGGCGGATGGGGTGACAGAAGCGGAGGTGTTGCATTTAGCGGCGGCGTTGGAGGCTTATTCAGAACATCCGATTGGTGAGGCGATTGTTAAGGCGGAGAACGAACCACAAAGACGCATAGACGCGTCAGCGGCTTCCCGTAGGGTAGGACACAAAGAAGAAAGAGTGGAGAATGTGCGTTCACGTAGTGTGCGCTTTGCGCATTCGCATCCTGGGTTGGGAATTAGTGGTGAGGTTGATGATCGGGAAGTATTGGTGGGGAAGGCGTCGTTTGTGTGTGAGAAAAGCCCTTTTTCCCAAAGTAGGTTGGGGAAACTCAGTCAGCAACTCGAAGCCCAGGGTAAAACTGTGGTGTGGGTGGCGAGAGAAAATCAAGTGTTGGGAATTATCGCGGTGGCGGATACGGTGCGATCGCAAGCTTTTCAAATTGTTGCGCACTTGAAGCATTTGGGTGTTGAGCAGGTTGTGATGTTGACGGGGGATAATGAACGTACAGCACGTAATATTGCCGAAGATATTGGTATTGATCGAGTTTATGCTGGGCTTTTACCGGAAGATAAAGTGAATGTGATTCGCGACTTGCAAAAGCAATATCAAACTGTGGCGATGGTGGGTGATGGTATTAATGATGCACCTGCACTTGCTCAAGCATCGGTAGGAATTGCGATGGGGGCGGCGGGAAGTGATGTGGCGTTGGAAACAGCGGATATTGTGTTAATGGCGGATCGTTTGGATAAGTTAGTTGCAGCGATTCGATTAGGAAGGCGATCGCAATCGATTGTTAAACAAAACATTGTGTTTGCTTTGGGGTTTATTGTATTACTATTAATTGCGAATTTTGCGGGTAATATTACGCTGCCCTTAGGTGTGATCGGGCATGAAGGTTCAACAGTTATTGTGACACTAAGCGGTCTGCGGTTACTGCGGAATTAGTCGCTTCCGGTTCATCTTGCATATTATCTAATACGTCTTTTAAACAACTTGCTAAAGGTACTGCAACGAGTAATCCTAAAAGTCCTGCCAGTTTTGTGCCAATAGCTAAAGCTGCAATAATTCCTACAGGGCTAAGTCCAGTAAAACTGCCGAGTAGTCTCGGTGCAACAATTTGATCGATAATTTGATCGACAACAAGCGCAACAGCTAAGGTTTTTACGCCAAGCCAAAAATCGTGCGAAGCTACTAACAAACTCACTAAACTAAAACTCAAAACATCACCAAAAGGAATTAGCGTTAGAATTCCTACACCCAAACCAAAAATTGAACCGAAAGGAACATCTAAAAAGAGAAATACTAAAGTCATTGCAATGCCAACAATGACGGCTAGCGCAACTTGTCCAATGAAGTAGTTTTGAAAATTCTGTTTCAAAGATTGCTGTAAAGCAATACCAAAGCGTGGTGGAAATCGTTTAATAATACCTTGCCAAATTCGTTCGCCATCTAGGAGAAAATAGAAACTAATTACTACTGTGACAACGACTTCTGAAACGCTATCAATTGCCCCTACTGCCACTCCTAAAAACCGCTTCGCTAACGATTCTAATTCATCAGGTAAACGTGCTGTAATTTGACTTGCTAATTCTGTGAAATTAATTGGTAAGCTTCGCGATGCAGCCCAATCATCAACAGCATGAAGTTTCTCACTTCCTGAATCTATCCACTGTGGTAGTAGTTTAGCACTTTCATTTAATTCTTCTAAAAAGATCGGTATTAAAGTAATACCTAAACCAACTAAAATGACTAAAGCTGTGATAAAAACAATTCCCACAGCATATTTCCGTTGAATTTGACGTTGTTGCAAAAAATCAACAGGATAGTTTAAAATAAAAGCTAAAATAGCAGCCAAAACAAAAATACTCACTAATGGTTGAAAATACTCAAAAGCTTGTAATAGTAACCAACCATTTAAAATAACTAAAGGAAACGGCAATCCGATTGATAACCATTGCTGTACTTTAGTTTTATGCGAATCAGTCATAGCCAAAATATTTTTAAATATACAGACATTATCTAATGTAGATGCCTGTAGCATACCTAAAACTCTGTCAACCTTAAACAATCTACTAAGGCTGATATCACGTAGTAGAACCCTAGGCGGGGAAGCACCGCAAACGAGACTGACTTGCAAGGTTACAGAAAATCAGGTCAATTGATCGCAAACTCTGTAAACTGGCGCATATAAGGAGAGTGAAACGCTAAAACAATATCTTCTTTTGGTACACCCAATTCTAGGAGTTGCGTTGCAATTCCAACCTCTGTTCCATCATGCTGAATCCAGATTTTGCCGTCTTTGATGTCAAGATGCAGGCTGCACCCATGTATTCGACGATTTCCACGCCAACCTGTATGCAACAAGAGGTAATGCTCTCGCTCTGTATCTAAGATAGCCTGCGTTTCAATGTTCTCTTGTGATACACCCCTTTTTGCTCGTTCTAAAATTAATTGTTGAATGATTTGACGATATTGCTCTACAGCCATTGAACAATCACCTCCTGTGTTTCATCGTAAACCAGTAAACGAATACGAGTTCTTATAATCACTGACTGTATAAAACGACGCTGAAAAAATGAGTTATAAATTGACTCAGGCACTGCAAGATAAAGTTGGCGATCAGGTTCAAATTCTTCGAGAGCAAATTGATAATTGATAAATTGCCCAAGGGCGGTGTGGAATTCTGATACACTTGATCTCCCGATAAAACTCTTAATTTCAACTGCAATTTTTTCACCTGCTCGTTCAGCAGCTAACATTTCTGCTGCCAAATCTATTTCAAAGTCTACATCCCCAACACTTATCTCGTAAGGATCGGCAGTAATTATCCACCTTTCTTTCTCTAACGCTATCTTAACTGCATCGTGAAAGCGATCCTTAGCCATTTAGCTGTTTGTGATACTTAAGTTGTATCTCAATTTTATCTTTCAAATTCACGGTAATATTACTAATAATAACAACACTAATCATGGCGATTATCCCAACGATGCACGAGTAGTAGGGAGTGTGGGGCGCTAGCTAGCTGCTCAAGTCGCTCGGCAATCCAAACTTTTATGATTGATTGTCGGGTTACGCCTATGCGTGCAGCCTCTTGATCAAGTGCTTCAATCATCCATGTGGGAAAATCAACGTTTACTCGTCGTTGCTCATAAGCTGGACGATGAATCGTGTTCAGATCAAGGTATGCGGTGATGTCCTCATTTGCATCAAATTTTTGATCAAACTCTGGAGCATTCATATAGTTTTACCTCCTCACTTGCTCTACATACTGAAATAATGCGCACCCGCTCTAATCTATATGTATTTATACGCAATTAAACCAATGCATCTCCACCGTCTATTAGCACAGTAGCTCCTGTCATAAAACCGTTGCCCATTAAAAATAAAACTGCACCGCCTCAATTTCCTCTGGTTTTCCAAGCTTAACAGGAAGTTTTTGGGCGATCGCTTTCACCACCTCTGCACGTTGATCGCCAAATATTCTATCGAGCATTTCTGTATCAACAACACCTGCACAAACTGTATTGACTCGTATAGGCGCTAACTCAACTGCTAAATTTCGCGCAACTGCTTCAATTCCTGCATTCGCGGCTCCTGCTACTGCTAAGCCAGGATAACCGCGTCGCCCAGCTAAACCCGAAATAAAGGTAATTGAGCCATCAGAACGCATTTGAAAGATGCTGTGTTTCACAACATGGAAGGCTCCCCAAATTTTACTATCCAAGGTAGGACGCAGTTTTTCGATGGTAGTTTCTGATAAGGTCGCCGTAGTAGCATCTTGAGCAGAAATGAACAAATGATCGAAAGTTCCAATTTCAGCAAATGCTTGAGTAACTGCGGTTTCATCCATGATATCTGTTGCGATCGCTCTGATATTTTGCCCAATTAAACTTTTTGCTTGTTCGAGCTTTGTTAATGAACGCCCTAAAATAATGACCCTTGCCTCTTCAGCATGAGCTAGTTTCGCCACAGCTAACCCAATTCCCGAACCGCCACCAACGACAACGATAACTTGATTTGATAATCGTCCCATCACTTAGGATTTTGTAGGGTGAAATAATTATACTGCGATCGCTAGAGACGGCTTGGTACAAAGCTATTTTTGAGAAGATCGAGCAATGCAAATCCAGCCGGAGTTAGTAACGCGTCTGCGAGTATAGCAACATTAATCGTCCGAAAAAAGGGTACTGGAAGACTAAAAACTTGTACCCCTTCTGGAATTGGTTCAGCAGCAAGGCGAGGACTAATCGCAGTTCCTAATCCTTGTGCAACCATGTTAACTATTGTGGTATCAGAGCGAATTTTATACGTTGCCTGTAGTGTTACACCATATTTAGCACAATGAGCGTACATCATCGTATCGCAGTCACAGCCGTCGGGAGGCACAATCAAAGGATAAACTTTTAAGTCTTCCCAACTCGGCTGAGTGGATTTTGGCTCAAAGCTGGGAGGAAATAGTACGACAAATTCATCATGCATCAATTCCCAAGTTTCAAATTCATGGCTTGTTGGTAAATACGTAATCCCAATATCAGCACGCCCTTTGCGTAAATCATCTTCTACATTCGCGCGATCGTCGTACTCTGCGATACTCACCGCGATCGCCGGATAGCGCTGACAAAATTGCGCAATAATTTTTGGTAAAATATGCGTTCCGGCACTGCGAAATGCTGAGATTCGTACTAAACCGCCTTGTAAACCTTTAGCTAAGTTTGCTTGTTTAACAATATCCTCCATTAAGTACAAAACCTGACGCGCGCGATCGACAATTTGCTCGCCTACAAAAGTCAGATGTGCGCCATAACGCCCTCGTGTAAACAGTAAAATGCCTAGTTCTTCTTCTAAAGTCGCGATCGCATAACTTACTGCTGATTGTGACATTTGCATCTGCAAAGCAGCCTCACTAAAACTACCACAATCGGCGACTGCGATTAAAACTTGCAGTTGAGACAGCTTGAGTTGGCTTTGGTAGTCAAAACCCATAACGAATACATCAGCACTATCTGTATTGTCGCAAAAATACAAAAATCATCTATCAAATTTACTGATAGACGTGATTCAATTTCTGATTTGTTTGTTGCTCAATCGAAGCAATAAAGTCATGTTCAGATATTAGTTAGATTCTACTATCTTTAGCACAAGAAACTTAGGGTTTACACGATGAATTTAGTCGATTGGCAAAAATCTCAACGAAGGAAAATGAACGAAAATCAACTCGATAAATGTACTCAACAAGGTTTTCGATTCAGGCTACACAGCGTTTGGCAAGTGCTACGCAAATATTTTCTCATATCATCAGAACTGCAAGTTTGGTCTATTTGCGATCGCCAAGGTAATATTTGGTGGAGTGCTTACGATCCAATCACCAAACGTGGAATTTACCATGTTTCCCAAGAACAAATTTTAGCTTGGATTGAAGGGCGAGATCGCTATTAAACCGAAAATAATTGCTCGACTGATAAAGTAATCGCTGGAAATGCTAGGGGAGATACTATCCCAGATTTAATATCTTGTCGTGATTGATACTCGTTGCTTTGGGGATTGCGAAATACAATTAGCTGTAGCGCAGTGAGATCTAATATCCAATACTCTTGAATTCCTGCTGCTGCATATATAGGCTGCTTCTGTTTTAAGACTTTGGTTAAACTTGAATTAGATATCTCTACCACCAGATAGATGTCATTAGCTCCAGGGTGACGCTTTCGGTAATCGCTCCAAGAACCCCGTACAATGGCAATATCTGGCTCTGGTTCTGAAGTTTCAAGTGTAATGGGGCGGGATTCGCGAACCAAGGCTTGACGATTGAGGCGATCGCGGAAATAATCAGCTAAGCTTCCTCCACAAAACGCGTGTATTGGTGCTTCTGGTGTCATTTCGTAAATTTTTCCCGCCAACAATTCAACGCGGCGATCGTCTAAAATACCCGATGCAATCATCCGGTGATAATCGTCTACTGTCCACTTTGCCAATGTTTCCATAGTAACTGAGTGAAAATCGACTCAATTTAAAGGCTGGTAATGGGTAATTGGTGCGTAGGTATATAGTATCAATTTTTGATTTTCTATTATTTAATTTAAACCAATGTTGTTGGGCGATAATTTTTAGTTAAATTTCATTACCCATTACCAATTACCGATTACCACTCACAGATAAAATTAAGCAAACGCTGAAAATCCTAAATCGGGTGGAATATCTTGTAATCTACCTTGTCCAACTGCTTGCACCGCACTTTTGAGCGAAATATCTCCAGTGTATAATGCACGACCAACAATTGCACCGATGACCCCCAACGGTTCGAGAGCCAGCAAACTCAATAAATCTGTAACCGAACTGACACCGCCAGAAGCAATTACCGGAATCGAAATTTCTGTTGCGAGTTCTCTCAGCGCTTCTAAATTAGGTCCTGATAGCGTACCATCACGGTGAATATCAGTATAAATGATTGCAGCAGCACCCAATTCTTGCATCTGCGTTGCAAGTTGCGTTGCTAACACTTCTGATGTTTCTAGCCAACCGCGTGTTGCAACTTTACCATTGCGCGCATCAATTCCAACAACGATTTGCCCAGGAAACTCTTGACATAAGTCGGCGACTAATTGCGGTTGTTCAACAGCAACGGTTCCTAAAATCACGCGCTGTACGCCTAAGTCTAATAACTGTGCAACGCTAGTGGAATCGCGTAATCCTCCGCCAACTTGAATTGGTACGGATACCGCCGCAGTAATCGCCTCAATCGCAGCTAGATTGACAACCTTACCTTGCTTCGCGCCATCGAGATCGACAACGTGCAATCGCGTTGCGCCTTGTTCTACCCATTGCTGCGCTACGTCTGCGGGATTATCGTTGAAGACTTGCGATCGCGCATAATCTCCTTGATATAACCGCACGCATTTCCCTGCAAGTAAATCTATCGCTGGTATAACTTCCATAAGGGTAACTGGTAATTCGCTGTGATTAACTTTTCGCTTCTCTTTCTTTGATGGCTTGTCGGAAGCCTAGCACGACCAAAATATTCGATAGCGTCAAGAAAAATTCTGCACCTCCGTGTAACCAATCAACATTTGCTAATGATTCACCATAGTGAACTTGAGCATAAATTCCAGCAGGAATGGTGACACCAACAAATACTAATGTGCAGTAAAAGCCAATTAATGCTAAACGTGGCATTTGCGGAGTCCGCGTGAGAAACCATAAAAAACCCAAGTAAGGAAACAACGATAACGCAAATAGCGTTTCTTTGGAAGGGTGTATAAGGAACGAGACATCTTGAATCATAGTTTCGGCTTTTGGCTAACACTGAAATGAAGAGGACTCAGAGATCAGAAATTGGAGAATTCCTACAGTTAAAACTACGAGATTTGAGCTTGTAGACATTTTTGATTGTCTCCTTAGGTTTTAGTTCTTTCCTATATCCCTGACCCCTGACCCCTGACCTCTGACCTCTCCTTCGGTTGTAGAACGCCAAATCAACCACGCAGCAATTAACAGTGTGAAATTTCCAACAACTGTCATTGTCGCTTGCAGCGTCACTAGCCACTCTAGCGACTCAGCATTATCAAAAAAATGCCACGTACAAGCACACATCGCACTCACAAGTGCGGGTAACATCGCAACAGATAAAGCCCACCAGCTACGATTACGAGTGACTTCACCATATGTCCAGATTAACCAAATTGCGGCAATCCATTCAATCACACTAGAAACGTGAATAATCCAAGTTGGAATTGAGAGGGCGTGCATAATGAGGGATCAGGGGTCGGAGGTCAGGGTGAAGAAATAGATACTTCAGTGCTTTATTATGCTACTACTTTGAATTTTTTGAGGGATGACAATCTCGGATAGAGTTTTTGTTAAGTTATCTGAGGTAATGACGTGAGGAAGATGCGAGTTGTTTTGTGTGGCTATTATGGTAAAGGCAACGGTGGCGATGAGGCTTTGCTTGCAACCTTATTGCAAATGCTACCAAACCATGTGACGCCAATCGTACTTTCGGGTAATCCACAACAGACGCGCGATCGCTATCACGTTGAAGCGTGCGATCGCTTGAATTTATTCAGCGTACTCCAAACTTTGCGCAAATCAGATGCGTTCGTTTGGGGTGGTGGAAGTTTGCTGCAAGATGTCACGAGTGCGATTAGCCCGTTGTACTACGGCGGATTAATGATTCTAGCGCAACAGCTTGGATTGAAAACGATCGCTTGGGCGCAGGGAATTGGCCCATTAAAGCGCAATACGACAATGAAGCTAGCACGGCGAGCTTTTGGCAAGTGTACCGCAGTGAGTGTCCGCGATCAGGGCAGTGCGGCGTTATTATCAGAATGGGGAATTCCGTGTACTCTCGCCCCCGATCCAGTGTGGGCGTTAGAATCTGCGCCCGTACCAGGGTTATGGGATTTACCTGCGCCGAGAGTCGCGGTAACTTTGCGATCGCATCCCCAACTAACTGCAACTCGCCTTGATAATTTCACGCGGGCGTTGATTGATTTTCAAAAAGCAACGCAAACTTGTATTCTGCTTGTGCCATTTCAGCAAAGTCAAGATTTGGCGATCGCCGAAGCTGTTGCATCAAAACTTCCTGGTGTTCATAAAGTTCTTTGTCTTGAAGATCCTCAAGCTTTAAAAGGGCTTTTTCGCGGTGTCGAAATGGCGATCGGAATGCGTCTCCACAGTCTAATTATGGCTGCGGCGGAGGGGTGTCGGTGTTTTGCTTTGAGTTACGATCCTAAAGTCAGTAAATTGATGATAGAACTTGATTTGCCAGGATGGAATTTAACTGAAATTCCAGAAGAACATTATGTAATTTGCAATACATTGCTCGAATGTTATGCCAACGGCAATTTTCTCACTCCAGATCAAATACACTCTTTAATAGATCGCGCTTTGATGCATCAAGATTTTCTTCACCAAGTTTTATCTTCCTAATTCACTCAAGTACTTAATGCGCAATACAAATTAGCATATATCGAGAGTTCAAGTTTTTCTAAAAGTAGTATTTCGCCTATAATCTATATTTAGGTAGATATTATAATATGTTTAATAGATAAAATTTGCTCAAGAGAAACTATTCTTATTGACTTCTGTGATTTTTAGAAATTACAGATAATTTAAGAGTGAACACGCAGTATTAATAAGTTAACTTGCAAATCATATTTATTAGCTCTGCGCATCAAGGTAATCTTTCAAAACAATAGTTATAAATTAAGAAAGCACTTTTTCAAATGGCTATCGTTACCTCAATTTGTAAATTGATGTACCGTGTTTGTTGACTCAAATGTTATTTGTGATTGACGTAACTCCTGGTCGTTTCTGAAAGTTACGGTTTCGCTTTATTACGGCTGGCTTGTTAATGATTTATACCGGATACATTGGGCAATACTTTGAAATTACCAACACAGGTTGGTTTCTTTTTTGGGGGGCGGTAAGCACAGTTTTCTATGTTTATATTCTCTACATGGTAGGAAATTTAATTTTCAAATCGCGCGAGAATTTACCTCACCAAGCCTATAAAACTATGGGTACTATTTGGTGTTTAATCTTAATTTCTTGGACGCTTTATCCACTAGCATACTTAGTTCCTTGGGCTTGGAAAGCATTTCCTGCTTGGGGGCATGGACATCTGTAATGCGACAGTTTCTCTATACAATGGCAGACATCTTTTCTAAAGTTATTTATGGCGTCTTGCTATCAAGTGTGGCACAAGCCCGTAGTGCCGCAGAAGGATATGAACCCGCAATTCAAGTTCAAATCGATGGTGGTGCTGCTAGTAGAGAATATATTGAACGAAATGCTCATCGCGAGTCAAGTACAGTTGAGTAAAATTAATAACACATAATATGAGCTACACCACCTAAGACAAATATGGCTGTGGAAATTGAGAGCAGCGATCGCCTGAAGGATTACTCTTTGCAGCGTCAAAACATCAGCACATTAAACGTATTTTGTAAAGCGAGGAGATTCGCTAGTTGAGCATTTTCTTAGTCCTAATAGGGCTAGATTTTTTCCTAAAAATTCTTGGCGAAGAGGGTTAGTAAAAGTTAAAATACGGGAACACTTAACCAGGGTGCTGATTAATTAAGTCATTCTAGAGAATGCACGACTGTGCGATCGCTAAGTTATTGCAGATGTAGCGATTTTTATCTCTTTCCCCATGAATCAGTTCATTCACAGTTAAGGCAGTGTAAAGCCATTTTATGCGCACGAGTGAGCAAATCAAAGCTGAAATTGAGGAAAAACTAGGATTTTTCCCTCCCTTCTTCAAGCCTGCACAACAGAATCCTAAGATCTTAGAAAACCTTTGGCAGCAAACTTGCAGCACCTATCTTGATAATCCTTTACCAACTTTATTTAAAGAAAAGCTTTTTGCCTACCTCTCGCGTTATTGTCGCGTTCCCTACTGTATTGTGTGCCATAGCTGCTCGTTGTACGCATTAGGAATAAACGCCACAGAAGTCTTAGCGTTGCTCGAATCACCGCTTCCTTTAGCAGAAATCGAGATCAATAGTCATTTTCGAGTGCTTGCCAATGCAACAGATAACTTAATAAGCTTGTCTTTAAATTCGGCGATCGAAGCCAGCCTCATTTATTGTTCAGCGTTCGTTTTTCTCGGAAAAGATGTTTCGGGATACTACCAAACTAAGTTGGGACAAATATTAGGATCTGAAAATTATCAATACTTAGTTATATTAATTGCCTACATCAAAACTTGTCATGCGTGGATGGAAGCGCACCCTAAAGTTGCCTATGAATACGCAGCCGACAAGCGAGTCCAAGACTATCTTGCGCTACTCTTAAACGAAGAACCGAATTTAGCAGGCTTCTTTGGGCAATACCAAGTACAAGTTCGATGCGAATCGCAAAATCAATTAGAACATCTTGCTGACATTGCTAAACGCAATCAAGACAAAGCAATGTTACGCGTTAAGGCGATTGAAGTTGCTAACCAAGAACTGAAAAGCGAAATTGTCGATTATAAACAGGCGCTTGATGCGTTAGCAAAAACAAAAGAGGCGCTGCGAGAAAGTGAAGAACGCTTTCGGAGTGCGTTTGACTATGCAGCCATTGGCATGGCACTAGTAGCACCCAATGGAACATGGCTAAAAGTTAATCGTGCCATATGCGAGATTGTCGGTTATTCCGAGCAAGAATTATTGGCAACTAACTTTCAAGCAATTACGCATCCAGAGGATCTTGGGGTCGATTTGCATTACGCGCGTCAATTGTTATCAGGCGAGATTCGCACTTGTCAGCTAGAAAAGCGCTATTTTCACAAGCTAGGGCATATTGTCTGGATACTTTTAAGCGTCTCGTTAGTACGCGATTCGCACGGCGATCCGTTATACTTCATTGCGCAAATTCAGGATATTACAGCGCGTAAACAGGCAGTAGATGCGCTGCGAGAAAGTGAAGAACGTTGGCAGCTGGCTTTGCGTGGAAACAATGATGGCATCTGGGATTGGAATGTCAAAACGAATCAAGCTTTCTTTTCGGCGCGGTGGAAAGAAATGTTAGGCTACAAAGAGCATGAAATTGCGGATCATTTAGATGAATGGACATCTCGCGCGCATCCTGACGATATTGACTGGGTAAAACAAGTAATTCAAGACCATTTTGCCAAAAAAACACCTTTTTATATCTCTGAGCATCGCGTACTGTGCAAAGATGGCACTTACAAATGGATTTTAGATCGCGGTCAAGCATTGTGGGACGAAGCAGGTAAGCCAGTACGCATGGTTGGCTCATTTACAGACATTACCCACCGCAAGCAAGCAGAAGCAGCTTTACAGCAAGCAAACGCGCAACTTAAGGCTTCGGTGGATTATCTGGAACAACGTAACCGCGAGATTGCGCTATTTGCAGAAATGAGTGATATTTTTCAAGCGTGTCTTACCGTTGAGGAAGCTTGTCGCGCGATCGCTACTCTTATGCCGCAGCTATTTCCCAAAATAACGGGTGCTGTGTTTTTGAATAATGCACCACAAAATTTGTTTACAGCGGTGACAACGTGGGGTTCAGTCTCCCTAACTAGTCATAACTTCTTTGCACCGGATGATTGTTGGGCACTACGGCGCGGGCGATCGCATTTTGTTGACGATACCTGTAGCGGTTTACACTGCCAACATATTAATTACAACTTATTGCCTGCTGAATCACTCTGCATACCAATGATGGCGCAAGGTGAAGCACTAGGGATGCTGTATTTAAGTTCGCCAGAATCTGGGCAACTAACACAAGTCAAGCAACAGCTGGCGATCGCCGTAGCAGAACGAATTTCACTTTCTTTAGCAAACGTCAAACTCCGCGAAACGCTGCGCGATCAAAGTGTTCGCGATCCCTTAACCGAGTTATTTAATCGTCGTTACATGGTAGAGTCGCTCGAATTAGAACTTTATCGCTGCGATCGCCAACAGCAACCACTAGCAATTATCATGCTTGATATTGACTACTTCAAGCGCTTCAATGACACGTTTGGTCATAAAGCTGGCGACCTTGTTTTACAAAAATTAGCGCAAGTTTTGCAAAATTCGATTCGTCAATCAGATATTGCTTGCCGTTATGGCGGTGAAGAATTTACGCTAATTTTACCTGAAACAACTCCAGAGGTGGCGTATCAGCGCGCAGAGCAACTCCGGCAAGAAGTTAAGCAGTTGAAAGTGCAGCACGATCGCCAACTCCTTGGTGAAATTACTCTTTCGTTAGGAATTGCGTGCTTTCCCGAACATGGTTCTACTCCAGAAGAACTCTTACGCGCTGCGGATACAGCACTATACCGTGCTAAAACTGAGGCACGCGATCGCGTTGCTTTTGTACGATCGTAACCCTTGTTAAATCGTAATGATATGTAATGACTCAAACCTGAGGTAGCTCATATATACTATTTACAAAACTATTGAAGTTGAGTTCATTAGTAAAATTTAATACTTATTTAATCAATATCCAAAATGGTAACAAGCTGGAATTATCGTTGCAGCTTAGTAACGGCTAGTAGTGCGATCGCCGTGAGTTTTATGACTACAGCTTTTAATTGCGCTTTAGCCCAAATTACACCAGACAATACCCTAGGGACAGAAAGTTCTATCATTACACCGAATACAGAAATTAATGGTATACCTAGCACTCAAATCAATGGCGGTGCAATTCACGGACAAAATCTGTTCCACAGTTTCCAACAGTTCAATATTGCTCCACAAACAGGAGCATATTTTAGCAATCCTGCGGGTGTTGAGAATATCTTCAGCCGCGTAACGGGAGGTGTACCTTCAAATATACAAGGAACACTCGGTGTTTTGGGCAATGCGAATCTCTTCTTGATTAACCCCAACGGAATTATTTTTGGACCCTCCTCAAGGCTTGATATAAGTGGTTCTTTGATCGCTAGTACAGCCAGTAGTCTTAACTTCGCCGATGGTACTTCTTTCAGTGCAACTACTCCTCAGACAACTCCCTTGCTAACAATGAGCGTTCCTATTGGCTTGCAATTCGGCACACAGATAGGCAGTATCGTGCTACAAGGAATCGGTGGAAATTTGGGTTATCTCCAGAATCAGGGACTTGGTGAAGTAAAACCCGACAAAACTTTAGCCCTAGTGGGAGGTGACATTACACTTAATAGAACTTACTTAGGAGCACCAAGCGGACGAATTGAGCTAGGAAGCGTAGCTGAACCAGGTTTGGTCAACTTAAAGCCTGCAACTAATGGTTGGTCATTAGGCTATGAAGGCATTCAACACTTTGGCAAGATTCAGATGACGCGTTCTTTTGTTGATGCCAGTATTTATGAACCTCGTATCGGCACACGCGTACATGATGATCCGCGCGCAATTGCCATCACAGCAGATCTGTTAGACCTTCATTGGCGTTCTTCTACTGTTGCAACTAATTTTCATGCAATTGCGCAAAGCGCAGCGCCAGAGACGATCGCGCCTACTTTATCAACTTCGCTTGTAGAAGCGACTCAATGGATGACCAACAATGGTGAAGTCATTCTCGTTGCGACTGCACCAACAAGTCTTACTTACAATCAATTTACCACTGCTTCCTGCCATGTCCGCTAAATACTCTACGAAAATACTTTGGGCTGCATTAACTCCTTTAGTTATGTTGAGCGCCTCTGCACTTCCTGCGATAGCTGTAGTGAATCAAACGCAACTATCAGTCACAGCAGATACCAACGCAATACAACTGATGCAACAGGGAATTAATTTCTACCAAGCTGAAAAATATAGCGCAGCAGTAAAAGTTTTACAACAAGCTGTTGCAGTATTTCGTAGTGAAGGCGATCGCCGCCATCAAGCCCAAGCACTCAATTATCTTGCGCTGGTTTATCAAGAACTCGGACAGTGGACACTTGCAACATCTGCGATCGCAGACAGCTTACAACTTTTGCAAACGCAGCACAATGGGCAATATTTACCTGTACTCGCCCAAGCCTTGAATACTCAAGGACACTTGCAACTTGCACAAGGACAAGCCCAAAAAGCTTTAGAAACTTGGCAACAAGCAACAACAACTTACGATAAGATTGGCGATCGCGCAGGGAGTATCGGTAGCCAAATTAATCAAATCCAAGCGCTTAAAGCCTTAGGTCTTTATCGCCGTGCTTTGACAAACTTAAATTCTGTTAAACAAACACTGCAACAACAACCAGATTCTTTAATTAAAACAACGGGTTTACGGAGTTTAGGTAACGTTTTACGTGTAATTGGCGATCTACCGCAGTCTGAAACCGTTTTACGCGAAAGTTTAGCCGTCGCGCAAAAAGTGCGATCGCCTCAACACGAAAGCGCGGCTTTACTCAGCCTCGCTAATACTCTACGCGCCCAACAAAATCTGCAAAACGCCCTTGTTTACTATCAACAAGCCGCTAGCGTTACAAATTCTTCTAGCCAAAAGCTCCAAGCGCGACTTAATCAACTGAGTCTATTAGTAGAAACGCAGCAATTGTCAGATGCTCAAGCTTTATTGCCAGCAATTCAGACTTTAATAACCAACATACCTACTAGTCGTATCGCAGTCAATAGCCGGATCAATTTGGCGCAAAGCCTCATTTGTTTGAAGCAACACAAACAAAGACAAACACAAGTACAATCTTCCCCAATTGTGCAGCAGTGTGTGGATGAAACAGTGGGAGTAAAAGCCCAAGCGGAATTATCTTCACTACCTTCTTGGTCAGACATTGGGCAGCTTCTAGCAACTGCTGTACAACAAGCCAGAACTTTACAAGACCAACGTGCTGAAGCACAAGCCCTCGGTTATTTAGGAGCATTATATCAACAAACACAGCAGTGGTCTGAAGCGCAAAAACTTACTGAGCAAGCGTTGTTACTCGCGCAAACAATTAATGCTTCAGATATTGCCTATCGTTGGCAATGGCAATTAGGTCGCTTACTCAATGCTACAGGCAAAACGCAACAAGCGATCGCATCTTATACCGATGCCGTCAGTAGCCTTAAGTCTTTGCGTAACGACTTGGTTGGAATTAACCCAGAGTTGCAATTTTCGTTTCGTGATAGTGTCGAACCTGTGTATCGCGAGTTAGTGAGTTTATTATTACAATCACCATCCGCAACAAGTCAAAAGAATCTCGTGCAAGCAAGAGATACAATCGAAGCGCTGCAAGTTGCTGAAATTGAAAACTTCTTTCGCACGGCGTGTTTAGATACTCAGCCAGTCCAAATTGATCAAGTCGATTCTTCTGCGGCGGTGATTTATCCGATTATTTTAGGCGATCGCTTAGAAGTTATCGTCTCACTCCCCAAACAACCGCTACGCCACTACACTACGCCCATTAGCGCAAACCGCGTCGAAAGTATTGTTGAAGGATTGCGTCAAACCGTATTTACGCAAACATCGCGCCGGTATTTACCTTTTGCGGCTGAAGTTTACAATTGGTTAATTCGCCCAGTAGCTACGGATTTAGAAAAAAGTGGCGTGAAAACGATCGTATTTATTTTAGATGGGGCGATGCGGAATATCCCAATGGGAGTATTGTATGACGGTCAACAGTATTTGGTCGAAAAATACAGCATTGCCCTTACACCAGGCTTACAACTCCTCGATCCGCAACCACTCGCGCGAGAAAGACTCAAAGCCCTCACCGCAGGACTTACCGAAGCCCGCGAAAGCTTTGCGGCGCTTCCTAATGTCAAATTAGAACTCGAACAAATTCAATCCGAAGTACCGAGTCGCGTTCTCCTCAATCAGGAATTTACAACAAATACACTACAAAACGAAGTTCAATCTTCTCCTGTACCAGTGGTACATTTAGCAACTCACGGACAGTTTAGTTCTAAAGCTGAAGAAACATTTATTCTTAGCTGGGATAGCGAAATTGATGTCAATGAGTTAAATACTATTTTGCGTACGAGAGGAGATAATCGGCGAAATGCGATTGAATTACTTGTTTTAAGTGCGTGTGAAACCGTTGCCGGAGATAAACGCGCAGCGTTAGGGCTTGCGGGTATGGCTGTACGTGCTGGCGCTCGTAGTACACTAGCAACACTTTGGTCTGTGAGTGATGTTGCAACAGCTTCGCTCATGGGACAATTTTACAAAGAGTATGCTAACACAAGTGTCACGAAAGCCGAGGCACTACGTCGCGCGCAACAAAATTTATTAAAAGATCCCAAATACGAACATCCCTACTTCTGGGCAGCGTATGTTTTAGTAGGTAATTGGTTGTAAGATGGAAATGATGGACAATTAACATAAATCGCTTGGCGACTAAAGTTGTAGCTAGTCAGACAAAAACCACCTCCGTGGTCTAATACACTAAAAATTCTGGTAGAGTGTGCGCAGCAGCACATTTAGTCTGTAGGCGTTTCAAAACCTGAGGATCTCTCTTTCATAGCCTTCTGGAGTCGGTTCGATTTCCCAGACAATTCCTTCGCCAGGTTCAAGTGCAACTTCGACAAATAGTTGTTCAACGGCTGTTGTCGCCGTATCTTCATTGTTCTCAAAATCTTGTAAATCCTCGGTTAGCAATCTTAATTTGACGCCTTCAGGAATTAAGGCACCCATAGAAGTATTGCGTAATTCAAAGCGCCATTGTTCCGAATCTTGTTGCGTTATGCGTAACTCGTATTGTTGTCCTGCAATGACAAGTTGACGAGATAATGCTACAGATGCAGGTGTACTTTCTAGAGAACGCGATCGCGCCAAACTCGGTTGCAGTTCGACTTGTTGCCAACCAATTTGTTGCGCCACATCAGAAATTCCCGATCGCAACCACTGTAAAATTGACCATTGATCCGGTAATCCTTGACGGCGTTCGTACAAGCGCTGTCGCCATCCACCATGCGCCAGGATTGCTCCCCAAATGGTAAAGGGAATCTCTAGTCGCGGTATGATAATTTCAGGATTGCCCAAACGCTGAATTAAATTTTCTGCTTGGGTTTGCGGTATTGCTAAAGGTGCAATCGCGCTTTTTGTTGCTTCGGTAATGCCGAGTTGCTGCGCAACCCAGAGAATATTGATGTCTGCAATGAGTTCATCTTCATCTAAGCTGTAAGTGCGATCGCTTGCATCATAATGTCCGTTTGTTTTGAGTTGCTGGTGTGTTGTGTATCCCCATATGCGCATCCAACCATCATCAAGATTAACTTGCACTCCCAAGTAATAATCTGCTGTCCATTCTGGGATATCAATCCATTCTTGCGGTACGCGTAATTCTGCTGTATCAATCGTTTCGCTAGGAATCAGTACTATTTTTGTTGTTTCCCAGACAATGGCGACACCGTTGACAAATTCCCAAATACTTGCTAAAGCTGCCTGATGAGGATATACTTTTGCTTGCGGGGCATATTCGGTTCGCAACCACGATAAAAAAGTATTGAGCGTAATGCAATTTAAAGTAGCGTTCCAACGACTACTAGGAGTGGAATAATTCTGATATTGCCAAGCTTGAGACCGGTCGTCAGGAGAGATTTCGAGCCATAATTGAGTAGGGTTAGCCGCTGTGAGCAGCGAATCAAATGTCATAATCGGTTACTCCCTTGGAGATTTCAGGTCAGCTAATGTCGCAGAGGTATCCTCCACGCCCGCTGCCATATCAGTTTGGCTATAGTGACCTTGTAGCCACTCGTCTAGAACTGCGCTGATATCTTTTAGTACGTCGGAAGTTAGCGAAATATGCAAATCTTTACACCATTGTGCTAGTGCTTTTAGCAATTCTTCTCGACATTTTGTCAACCGCCGCGAAATCGTATATTGTTTAATATCAAGCTGTGCAGCCATTTGCTGTTGCGTTAGCGCTTCACCGTAGTAAAGTTGCAATATCTGTTGTGCTTGCATATCGAGTTGAGCGATCGCAGCTACTAACACCTCACTAATTTGCTTTTGCTGCGTCTGTCTACTTTCTATTTCTTCTTGCGTAATGATATTTGTGAGTAAAGATTCGCCTTGCAATTCGGGTAAATTATCTAACCATTCTCCTGTATCTTGTCCTGGTTTAGGAGTATTAATCGAAGCAACAGTAGGATAAAGATAAGAACGCGCAGCTTTGGCACACGCTAGCATCCATTGTTCTAGTGTTTCTGCTTGACGGACGGGTGTACCAGGATTTTGCGAATTGTACAACTTAGCGATCGCGTCCCACGTTGCCGAATCAGGTTTTGCAAGTTGTCGCGTTGCACCTGCTTGTGTCGGAACATAAATCGTTTTGAAGCAATTCCACGCTAGCAGGTAACTGGTAACTTTTTCTGGCGATATTCCTGCATTTTGCAATGCGGCTTCTAGTCGTTTATGACTCAGTTTGCGCAGTAAACTCCAATCGGTACAAATATCGACTTCTTGACGCTGGCGGAGGGTTTCTTTGATTGTGCTAGTGAAAATAGCACCCGCGTAGTTTTTCAGGTTAAAGCCTTGCTGCGAGTTGAAGCCTTGAAGGATTTTATCAACTTTGGCGATCGCAATTTGAAAACAATCAGCTACCGTATGTTGACTACTCGTAAAATTCGTTACAATGCTTTGCGCTGCCCAATAACCAGCTTCTTGCAAGTAAGCGTACAGATGCCCAAATGCTTGACTTTCAGGTTGTGCTAGCCATAGTTTATACCAATAAAGCGCCCAGAAGTTTTCCTTGGTTGTGGCGTGCGGCGATTGGGCTAAAGAATTTTGCATATTCCGTCGCAGCTTAGGATCAGTCGCCCAATTGGTAAAGCGATCGGCATTGAACTGAATAAAAGACGAGAAAATCTCAACAATATCTTGACGAGAACGCATGAAGCAGCTACTGACACAACAGCCAGGAACAGAGTTTGTAGTCGAGATAATTATACTTATATCTTCTCACGAACTGCTGTTGCTGAATGAACCGAGTCAAAAACACGCTGTTCTATCAAACTGCATAAATTAACAAAGCCAACTCTATTAAGTATCAGTAGCGGTTCAAACCTAAATTAACTAACCCATTGAATACTTAAGAGTAACTACTATGGCAGACATTCACGGCACAGTTTGGAGTGACAACGGTATTTTTAGCTTATACGGAACCCTAGAAAACGATTATGTAAATGGATACGAGGGGGACGACTATTTAGATGGTTGGTTTGGCAATGACACGATGTATGGCGGGTACGGCTACGACACGCTAGTTGGGGGTGAGGGTGATGATTATCTCGATGGCAGTCCTTCTTTCGACTATGACTGGAGTAATGACTATCTCGATGGCGGTTACGGTAATGACTACTTAATCGGCGGACATGGCTACGACACCCTCTACGGTGGTGATGGCAATGATAATCTCAACGGGATGGGTGGTAACGACACCATGTATGGTGGCTATGGCTATGACACCCTCTACGGTGGTGATGGCGATGACTATATAAATGGTGGCAATTCTTGGGATTACGATTGGAGTAGCGATTATATAGACGGTGGCAATGGTAACGATTACGCCGTCGGTGGTTCTGGTTATGACACGCTTTATGGTAGTGCTGGTAACGACACTCTGCTAGGTATGGCAGCTAGTGACTATATATCAGGTGATAGTGGTTACGACTACTTAAACGGTTACGGTTATACCGAATACGAATACGATACTCTCACAGGCGGTACAGAAGCTGATACTTTTGTCTTAGGCGATTACTGGAGTACTTATTATCAAGGCGGTAGTTATGCCACAATTACAGATTTCGCTTATTGGGAAGGAGATAAAATTCAACTATCGGCTTATGATGCAGCTAGCTACTCACTAGGCTACGCAGACTACGCAGGTTCAACAGCCACAGATACTTTAATTTACTATGGTTCTGATGTCATTGGTGTTGTTCAAGATACCACTAGCCCCAGCTTTAGTTTAGGTGACTTCACTTTTGCCTAAGAAATACTAAAAATCATCTGTTTCCTGAATTACTTGAACTATACATCGTAAAGAATCTAGGAATTTAAAGCCTGTAAGTGCAGGCTTTTTTGCTGGCAATTATTCTCTGATTAAACCTCCTGCATGAATTTTAGACGCCTGGCGACTGAAGTCGCGGCTTGACAAATGAAGTGTGCCTACACACACTTTCAGCAATTTTATTAATAAGTCCACATTTTTGAACTTTATTTATCTAGTAGTGAATTTATTCAACCAGTATTCTGCATAAAACAACAAAACCGAACCTATTAAGTGAGTGAAGGCATTTTTAAAAAACACCAATTCGCTATGCTACTAAACAAGTTTACTGCTTCACTTCTGTCTGTTTCGCTAGTTACTGCTGCATTTACCGTTGCTCCCAACTCCGCAAGTGCTAGAGAAAATAAAATTGATCAACTCCTCATTCAACACGGCTTGAATCCTACTAAATGTGGTCCTGGAGTTGTAGCAGTATGGGTAAACTTGAATCAACAAGCCTGTGCAGTACCTAATGCACAATATCCTGCTGGCACGTATAGATTAACAAATGATTTTCAAATTGCTGTTATCAGTACTCCACAGCCAAACAATCAAGCAACGCCTGCTACTAACGCTCATCCCACAATCAATGTTTTTAATGTTGGCACTCCTGGGAATTACTCCTCTACACCAAACTACCCAAACACTCCTGGCGGGTATCCACCAACCATGACAACTCCCTCAGTTGTTTTCACTAGCAATCCCAGCTAGCCTGTTTCTCCTGTGATTAGCGCGCAGATTAACGCTTCTTTAGCTGCTAAAGGTTTAAGTTTAACTTCGTGCAGTGCTAATCCTGGCGTCGTCATGATGATGGATCAGTATATGGCGTGTGCTTATCCCACATCTATATATCCACCAGGAAGATATAGCTTGGCATTCTAGGTTTTGGTGGTTGCGTGCGATCGCAGAAGCTGAATCAGTTGCAACCGCAGCTACACTAAACTTTACCTGCGAAGACAGGTTTATGAAGACAATACTGATTTTCTGTTAAGTCTGCGCAGGCAGACTTCGTTTGTCAAGCCGCGACTTCAGTCGCCAGGCTTTGTATGAAGTAGACGTTAAACAAAAGGATGATTTATGGCAATACGTCATGTCGCTAGCAAAATTTCAGCCGTAATCTTTAGCTTCTTAGCAATGTCTGCACCAGCATTAAGTCAAACTCTACAACCTACGCTTATCCCTATTCAGTCTAGTGACGGACAGTCGTTAATCAACTCGTTCCCCAATGGGGTTTCAACTTAGTTCCCTGTACTACGGGAGTAGCATCAATTACTTATGGTGCAGAAAAAGCCTGTGTAACGCCGACACAACAATTACCCGCAGGTGAGTATGCTTACGAACCAACGACCAATCAAGTCACTCCACTAAATTCTCACACTGTCGCTACTTCCAAGTTTACCTTTACAAGTGTGCTGGACTACAGCAATTGCTTAGAGACGATTTTGCAACTATATCAAGGTACCTTAAATCCTCAACAACAGAACGGTTGCATAGCGCAAAGCAATCAACAACTATCACAATCGCAAGCTTTGGAATTAATCTCAGGGGCAAACTTCTACGCAACCAATATGCTAGAGCGTAAACTGTATCCGCCTCGCGGTCAACGCCGCCGAGTCGCCCAGATATTTCAGTTTATCTACGAAATTGATGCAAGTGATGCAGAAATGCAGAAGCTAGCAACACAAAGTTCCAATAATTCACTGATTGATATATCAAAGTGAGGCTAAGAGTATGTAGTTACATAATTTATTCGAGTAAATAATAGAGTTGCCCAACATTATTTTTAGAGGAAGTGATGCATTGTGTAAATCGCAGTTTACACTATTTAATACTAAAATAAATATGTTTATATTTAAAAATCTTTCGTTCGGAATCTTTGAAAAAAAATATTTATATAAGTTACCTTTTTTAATATTTTCTTAATCAGCCAAGTCCCCTAATTACTAACTTTCTATAACTTTTTATAATTGCCAATTTTTTCGAGGTATTGTTTAATTACCTCTCAGAGAAGTTTACGTATGCTTAGTGTCTTTATGGCTTTATGGAGTACAAGCACAGATAATATACTAGAAAGCTTAAATGCTTGCAAAACAAGTAGTATCATGGTTTAGTTCAAACACACCTTGATTAGCTCAAATTAGTAAGTTTATATAAATAATTATCGGTTTTAATAATTTGTAAACTGTAGAAATTTATAAAATTATTGCGGCTTAAGGCACAGCCAAATGTTTACATTATCCTTGTAGTATCAGCTTTGTAGACTGCTTAGTAGCTTTTAATTTGTGCGAATCATTTAAACTTTAAAAAGCTAATTTTTCAGATATATATATTAGGAGATAAAATTATGGTTTATGCAAAACTATCTAGTTGGTGGGGTAGTGGTATACGTTCAGGCAGTGCAGTCTCTAATGAACACTACGATTACAAGATTCCGGTTCAATCGTTAGAAGATCAAGATGGAGTTGATGAGCCAGTTTTCGACATCACAAACTATGTAACCTCAGGTATACCTATTATAATTAATAACAACCCAGGAAACAATCTTGATAAGGATGTTCCGCCGGATAGTACTGACACCATACTACTTCAAATTCAAGGTGGAGATGTTGGGTTTACATTAGAAACCTATACATTTAAAGAGAATCAATTTAATGGAAAGCCTATACCTGTCGGTGGAAGTTATCAAACAAACATTGAGCTAAAGGCTAATAGTAGTATTAAAACAGCGCTCATTGTTATTGAGGACAACAACGGACCTCTACCAATTAGTGGTACTGATGCTAGTAACATCTTAAATGGTACTGACGCTAAAAACCTGATCTACGCTAAAAAAGGCAATGATACTGTCTATGGCAAAGGTGGCAATGACACACTATATGGTGAAGCTGGTGCAGACACGCTATATGGTGGCTTAGGGAACGATCAACTCTATGGCGGTTCTGGCAATGACAAATTAAATGGTGATAACGGTAATGACTTACTATACGGCTTAGATAATAACGACTCCCTTAATGGTGGAATAGGTAAAGACACCCTATTTGGTGGAAACGGCAAAGATACTTTAGTAGGGGGTGATGGTGATGATTTACTTAAAGGAGAGTATGGTGACGATCTCTTGATAGGTGGCTTGGGTAATGATTACCTAGATGGTGGTGATGGCAATGACAAAATGGATGGTGGTGCTGGTAATGACACTTACATTGTAAATAGCATTAACGATACTGTTATTGAATACCAAAAAAGTGGTGTAGATAAAGTTATTTCTTCTATCAGCTATGCATTAGGAACCTATGTAGACCACCTAGAATTGACAGGCTATAACGAGGCTACAAATCAGTACGCTGATCTTGATGGTTATGGCAATGAAATGGCTAATAAGATTGAAGGCAATGGAGGCAGTAACTACATTTATGGATACGGTGGTAATGACTTCCTTAGCGGATTCAGTGGCGACGACTACCTGAGTGGCGGTGATGGCAGCGATCGCTTAGAAGGTGCATCTGGTTATGATACGCTTGTCGGTGGTACAGGTGCAGATACCTTTGTTTTTAACTCTCGTTTTGAAGAAGGAATTGATATCATCCAGGATTTCAACTACATAGAAGGTGATACCGTTGAAGTCTCTGCAAGTGGTTTTGGAATCGTGCCAGGAGCAAATCAGTACGACAATTTTTCCTTCGATAATTCCACTGGCGCTCTGTCTTATAATGGTACTCAATTCGCATCAATCCAGTTAGGCTCAGGCTTTGTTATTAGTTTAGATATTACTATTGTCTAGCAATAACTTGTTATAGCAATTGAAGAGATGCTGAGGACATGGTTTGACACTCCCCGTTCGCGCGTTGATAGTTGACAGTGAACAAAGTCTTCCCACACTCTGTTCACTGTCAACTGATCTCTGACCCCTGCTATATATACGCTTTTGCTCAAGCTAAAAAAATATTTTCACCAGAGGCAATTCTAAAGGAGGGTTGCCTGTATTTATTATAAGTAGATGAGATTAGAGATTACGCAGAAACAATAAGTTACGATATTCCTCCTAACTTAAAATAAATTTTTACAACAATCTCCTAGAGTTGTTGCTGATAAAAATAATATTATTTACCTTATTTCACTAAATTTAAATATGAAGCTGCGTTGTCAGTCTTTTTGGTGTCCTACCAGTTTCTTATTATTTTTAACTATATCTAGTCCCTTGCAAGCACAAATTATAGGAGATCAGACTTTACCCAATCCTTCTAGTGTTACTACAGAAGACGTTAATAGCATTATTACAGGCGGTACTCAAGCTGGCTCCAACTTATATCACAGCTTTAGCGAGTTTTCGGTTCCTACTAACGGCGTAGCTTCATTTCAAAATCTTGCGCCAGAAATTGAAAATGTCATTACTCGCGTTACAGGTGCGGCTTCAAACATTGATGGATTGATTGAAGTCTTGCAAGCAGATGGTGTTGTAAGTTCTGCTAATTTCTTTCTTTTGAATCCGAGAGGAATCACTTTTGGTTCTAATGCTTTACTCAATATCGGTGGGTCTTTTATTGCAAGTACAGCAAGTAGTCTTAACTTTGCTGACAACACTCAATTTTTTAGTGCTAATCTTACCCAGGCTGAATCGATACTGAGTATGAGTGTTCCTGTAGGCTTGCAGTTTGGAGTCAATCCTGGAAGGATCTTGAATCAAGCACAAACCACGATTGATATTGAAGGACAAATTATACCTATAGGTTTACAAGTACTACCTGGTAAAACTTTAGCCCTTGTGGGCGGTGATGTAACTCTAGAAAGTGGAGTAGCGATCGCACCAGCGGGGCGTATTGAGATCGGTAGCGTTGGTAGTTTTAGTTTCGTCAGCTTGAATCCGACAAACAGTGGTTGGTATCTGGACTATACAGGAGTACAAAATTTTCAAAATATTGAGTTATCTCAACAGTCTCTTGTAGATGTCAGTGGGGAAGGCACGGGCAACATCCAAATACAAGGCAAGCAAGTGGCGATCGCTGAGGACTCATTTGTAATTGCAGCGGTTGAAAGTCAAAATGGAGGAGAAATCTTCATTCAAGCTTCGGACTTGACCATAGACTCCTCATTGATAGGTACTAGTACGGATAACGGTATCGGTGCAAATGTAATTATTGAGACAGGGAAACTGGTGATTGTAGATGGACAGGTGTTAACTCGAACTCGTAGTGCAGGTCAGGGCGGGGAGTTAAAGATAACTGCGTCTGAATCGGTAGAAGTTGTTGGCGGACGTTCAATTCCGCGAGGAAATGGTGAGTTCTCCTTTTTTCCTAGCCGTTTACTAACTGAGGCTGATGAAACTGCTACAGGAACAGCAGGAAACTTATCGCTAAATACCAACAAACTAAGCCTTCAAAACGGAGCGCAAGTAGGATCTGCTACTTTCGGTGCAGGAAATACAGGAAATGTCAATGTTCAAGCTTCCGAAATCGATATTGTTGGTGTTGCGCGTACACCAGAGGGTGAACCAATAAGTGACGCGGGTTTACCTTTTCCTAGTGGCTTATTTGCTAGCACTGAAGAAGGTTATAGTGGTAATGGCGGAAATTTAACAGTTACGACAGATCGTTTAAGCATTCGCGATGGCGCAGTTGTGCAAACGACAACGTTTGGTAGCGGAGACGCTGGAAATTTAACTATTCAAGCAGCACAATCTATCGAAGTTGCTGGCACTGTTAATGTTGAGGGTCAAGACTTAAAATCGGGTTTATTTGCAAATTCTGGGGGATTACCAGGAACTGGCTTACCAGCCATTTTTGATGCGACTGGTCGAGGAGGAAACTTAACTATTCAAACTGATGAATTAATTGTTCGGGATGGCGCTATTGTAGCGGTGAGTAGTGTCAATGAAACAACAGCGGCTCAAGGTGCAGGAAACTTGCAAGTAAATGCTCAAACTATTCGTCTAGATAACGGAGAAATTGTCGCTAACACAGCTTCAGGTCAAGGTGGAGATATTAATTTAAACGTGCAAGATGTGTTTCTACGCCGAAATAGTGCGATTTCAACAACCGCCGGAATTGAAGGTACTGCGGGAGATGGTGGCGATATATCTATCACTAATGCACGATTTATTATCGCTGCACCGAATGAAAATAACGACATCAAAGCGAATGCATTTCTCGGTCAAGGAGGAAAAGTCACTGTTGATGCGCAAAACATCTTTGGCTTGACAGTACGCAGTTTAGAAGATTTACAAACTTTGTTAGGAACCACCAATCCACAACGACTAGATCCTGTTCAACTTCCAAGCAGCGATATCACAGCAATTTCGCAAACGAACCCACAATTAAGCGGGGAAGTTGTGATTAATACTCCCGATGTCGATCCGAGTCGCGGTGCAGTTGTATTACCACAAAATTTAGTCGATGTTTCAGGACTCATTGCGCAAGGTTGTGCGGCTGGGAATGTGGCGAATGAAAGTCAATTTGTCGTGACCGGACGCGGTGGTTTACCGCCAAATCCTGGGGAAGTGCTTAGCAGTGATGATGTGTGGCAAGATTGGCGATTTTCTAATGCTACAGCAGGTGTCACAAGTATAAGCGCCTCCACACCCCGCACCACCTCAACTCCTCTGGTAGAAGCAACAAACTGGGCAACTAACAGCAAAGGCGAAGTCATGCTAATTGCTGCTATGTCTACAAATACTGTAAATCCTGGACAAGGCGTTATATCTTGTCGTTAGTACTGTTTCTGAGTATTTAACATCATCTAAATGAACGTTAGTTCCACAAAGGTTATAAACCACAGCTAATTAGACAAGCAAGCATTCTATAAACAAGATCATTGCCATTAGTCCACGAAGGTAGACTTCCTTTATTTAGCGGTGACTTCAGTCGCCAAGCTGCATAAACCAACCAAAGCAACCCTATTGATTCAATACAACCTCCAACACAGGGACTGTTTGAGTTTGCAAGGTGGTGCAGTGATGGCAATTAACTGGAAAAAGATATTACTCAAAACAACACTTTGGCTAGGTACTGAAATTCTCCTTAATCTTGTAGGACTCGATAACTTAGCTGACTACAGCGAATTCATTTCTGGTCAAGAGTTTGTTACACTTACTAACTCAGTTTCAATTTGCCAATGTATGAATTATTAACCAGCACAAATTAACTTACAAAAATATATTTTTTATAACGTTTTGATATAGTTTATTTCTGGCAAACAACCTGACATAATTCTTAAGAAAAATTTTCAGTAAATCCTAGGAAATCAACGGTATATAAAAGATATCCCTATTTTATCTATTTCAAATTAAATTCATTGCCTTTAGGTTACAGCCATGTCTCCAGTCAGTGTGGGTACGAGTCGCTCAATGTACCTAGAAAGCGGCAAAGCAAAACTCTGGGTTCTGTTAGTTGGTATCAACAAATACAGCGATTCTGGCATACCTACGCTGCGCTATTCAGCAGTAGATTGTCAAGGTTTAACCGAGGCGCTAGCAGATGCAACACAAAAATTCCCTGATAAAGAAGTTATTGTTCATCACGATTTTGCGACTTTAACACCAGAATTATTCGCAGCCCAAAATAGTTTGAAATATATTATTTCTGCTGCCCGCCCGCAAGATACGGTGCTGTTTTACTTTTCAGGACATGGTTTTCTAGAACCAAAAACGCAGCAAGCAGTTTTATGTTTAGCAGATACCCGAAAAGATGATTTACTCAACACAGGTTGGGGAATGTCAGAACTGTTGGGAATGCTAGGAGAATGCGCAGCAACACAACAACTTGTCTGGCTCGATGCGTGTCACAGTGGTGGAATGACATTAATCGGAGCAAGAGGAGAAAATGCTAATCCATTGCAAAATCCTACTTCCCAACTTGTTGAATTATTACGACAACGCGCGACACAAAGTAAAGGTTTTTATGCACTACTTTCGTGCGATCAAGGTCAACAATCGTGGGAATTTCCCGAATTAGGACACGGAGTATTTACTTATTTTCTGATCCGAGGCTTACGCGGAGAAGCCGCCGATGCTCAAGGCGTGATAGAAGTTGATGGATTGTATAAGTACGTCTATCATCGCACGTTGCAGCATGTCGATAAAACCAATCAACAACTGCGGTTAATTAATCAGCAAAAGCGCAGCCGTGGCGAAACTAATCTTCATTCAGAATACCCTATTCAAACACCAAAGCGGATTGTGGAAGGAATAGGAGAACTCATTTTAGGACTGAGTTCAGCAAGTATCGGTACGGCGCATCCGCGACAAGCATTAGTCATTAATGGATTGGCAAGCTATCAAGCAACTGTAGAACTGAGTAAAGTATTGCGCCAAGCCGGAAAATTTGAATTAGAGTATTTGCCACGACCAGGAAAAGAATGGTCACAAGTCCGCGATGTGATTCAAGGATATTTGCGATCGCCCAATCTTCTACAATCTTCATCCCCCAATATCACCACCGCATTTTTATACTTACGCGGTCGCATCGAGGAAACTACCGAAGGCGATTCTTGGCTTGTATTAGGTGATGGCGTGCGACTTTCGCGGTCTTGGTTACGTCAAGAATTGCGGCGATCGCATATCGCGCAACAAATCATCGTGCTAGATTGTCCAGGAGCTACTTTACTCGCAGATTGGGTAGAAGATTTGCAACTAGGTCCCCAACACGGACAATGCTTAATCGCAGCGGCTTCTCCCCTCGACGCACCCGAACAATTTACCCAAGCACTTTTACAAACCTTGACAACCGCCGATCCTCAAACGGGATTACCCGTCGCCGCGTGGATTGCGCAACTTCAGGTAGAACTTGCCGGAACAAACATTCCGCTTCATGTCTGGCTATCAGGCGTCCAAGGTGTCATCGAAGTTTTACCCAACCGAGTTATCGTTTCGCGTGGTGGAGATAGCGAAGACTTTGATTTAGGACTTTGCCCGTACATGGGATTAAAAGCCTTTGGCGAAGCCGACGCCCCGTATTTTTACGGTCGCGAAGCACTTACGCAAAAACTCATCAATGAACTAAGTCAACGTGCTTTTTTAGCTGTTGTCGGGGCTTCAGGAAGTGGCAAATCTTCGGTTGTGCAAGCTGGTTTAATGGCACAATTGCGCCAAGGTAAACAATTTCCAGGAAGCGAATCTTGGTGGTTAGGAAGTATTCGCCCAGGGACAAAACCAATGCTGTCATTGGTACAGCGCCTTGTAGATGCAGGAACCGAAAAAGAAAAAGCTTATCAAGCACTGCAACTTGAGGGATTATTACATCTAGGAGTTGAAGGTTTTGTTCGCTGGTTACGAACGCGTCCCGAACCGATGGTTGTTCTTGTTGTAGACCAATTTGAAGAACTATTTACGTTGAGTGCGAGTAGCGATCGCCAACAATTTTTAGACATTCTCCTCGGTGCTGTCAACTATGCCGCAGATCGGTTTAAACTCGTCATTACGCTACGCGCTGATTTTATCAATTCGTGTTTAGAAACGCCATCGCTTGCACCTGTGTTGCAACAAGCAAGCGTGTTAGTACCACCGTGCTTGACGTGCGATGATTATCGTCAAGTCATTGTACAACCAGCCCAGCAAGTAGGATTGCACGTCGAACCTGAATTAGTCGAAGTTCTCCTTCAAGATTTACCGCACTCGGCTGGAGATTTACCGCTACTTGAATTTGTGTTAGAGCAATTGTGGTTGCATCGCCAGAGTGGAGTCTTAACACTACAATCTTATCAACAGCAGATTGGCGGACTCAAAGGCGTTTTAGAAAAAAAAGCCCAAGCCGTTTACGATAGCCTCGAACCCGAAGCCCAAGCTTGCGCCCAATGGATTTTTCTAACTTTGACGCAATTAGGAGACGGTACCGAAGATACGCGACGACGCGTGAATAAGTCAGAAATGACGGTGGCGAAATATCCCGCACCGCTTGTAGAAAAAACCTTGCAAGCGTTAACTGCGGCTAAACTAATCGTCGTTAACTGCGATGAACACTCTATCGGACAAAGCCGAGGTGCATCTTCACCGGAGGTATCTTTAGCAACGCTTAAACAAGAAGTCACAATCGAAATCGCGCACGAAGTTTTAATTCGCCATTGGTCTACTTTACGCTGGTGGCTAGAAGAAAACCGCACTCGCTTACAAGTTCAACGCCAAATCGAACAAGCAGCATCACTGTGGAAGCAAAATCAACAGCATTCTGATTTTCTCTTGCATGGCGTGCGACTCGCAGAAGCCGAAGAAATCTACGTTAAGTGCGCGGATGAATTATCGCCAGAAACGCAACAGTTTATCGCTGCGTGTTTAGAAGCCCGACAACAACAACACTTGCAAACAAAACGCCGACTTAAACGCGCCCAACTTACCGCAGGGGTAATGAGTGTTCTCGGATTTACAGCTTGCGGCTTAGCAGGAATTGCGTATTTACAACGCCAAAATATCCAAATTGAAAGTTTAAACTCTTTATCTACGGCACTATTAAGTACTAACCAGCAATTAGAAGCTTTAAGCGTCAGCATAAAAGCAGCACAGCAAGTACAGCAAACTTTAGCAGTACCGTACGAACTGCAAATCAAAACTGCAAGTACATTACAGCAAGTACTGTCCGCAATGCAAGAACGCAATCGCTTTACTGGACACGCTTACAGTGTAAATGCGATCGCTATTAGTCCTGATGGTCAAATTATTGCTTCTGCTAGCGACGATTCAACAATTAAACTGTGGCATCAAAATGGAAAATTAGTGCGATCGCTTCTTGCGCACACTAGCCCAATTAACAGCATCAGTTTTAGCGCTGATGGTCAAACTTTAGCGTCGGCAAGTGACGATGGTGTCAAGCTTTGGAATGTAAATGGAACTTTAATTAAAACGCTATCAGGACAGGGTGCAAAAGTCACTAGTTTCAGCCCTGACGGTAAAATTATTGCTGCTAGCGACGATTCGACGATTAAACTGTGGCATCAAGATGGAACATTAGTGCGATCGCTTCTTGCCCACACTAGCCCAATCAACAGCATCAGTTTTAGCGCTGATGGTCAAACTTTAGCGTCGGCAAGTGACGATGGCGTCAAGCTTTGGAACGTAAATGGCACTTTCATTAAAACGCTACAAGGACACAACGGCGGAGTAACCAGCGTTAGTTTTAGCCCAGCAGGAATGCTTGCAACTGCTAGCCGCGATAATACAATTGCGCTTTGGAGTCGTGAAGGTAACTTACTCAAAACACTTAAAGGACACAGCGCCCCTGTCAATTCTGTCAGCTTTAGCCCCAACGGAATGCTATTAGCGTCGGCAAGTGACGATTTTACCGTAAAGTTGTGGAACCACGAGCGAGAACTAGAAACTTTCAAAGGACATACCGCCCCTATCAATTCTGTCAGTTTTAGCGCCAACGGGATGCTAGTTTCCGCAGGAGTAGACAACACGCTAAGACTTTGGAGTATAGAACAAAAACCCATCGTCGCCCAAGAATGTCCGCAAACGATTAGTGTCAGCTTCAGTGCAAATCTGCAAGATATCGCTTTAGTTTGCCGTGACAATACTGTAACGCTCTGGAACCGCAATGCTAACGCGGCAAAAACTCTAAAAGAAGATAACGATATTTTTCACCAAGTCAGCTTTAGTCCTGATGGTAGCATTGCCGCTGCTGAAAACACTGTTGAACTTCAAGCCAAAAGTATCGACGCGCAGCACATCATCAAACTTTGGAGTCGCGATGGTGTTGTTTTGAAGTCTTTTACAGGACACAATAACTGGCTGAATAGCGTCAGTTTTAGCCCTGATGGTAACTTACTGGCTTCGGCGAGTGACGACAAAACAGTAAAATTATGGACGCGTGATGGTCGCGAAGTGCGATCGCTACAAGGACATCAAGATGCGGTCAATAATGTCGCGTTTAGCCCGAATAGCCAAATCGTTGCCTCTGCTAGCAAAGATGCTACGGTAAAACTGTGGAGCGTTAATGGTAAATTACTTAACACGCTGCAAGGACATAACGATGCTGTCAGTGATGTTAGTTTCAGCGCTGATGGTCAACTTCTCGCGTCTGCAAGTGTCGATAATACAGTTAAGCTGTGGCGTCTCGATGGTAAATTAATCACTACGCTGCAAGGACATAGTGGCTGGATTAACGATGTCAGCTTTAGCCCCGATGGCAAGCTTGTTGCTTCCGCAAGTGACGACTCTACGATTAAATTGTGGAATATTCACGGTCAACTTTTAGGATCTTTTTCAGTAAAAGCACAGAGTTTAGGTGTAAAATTTACTACCGATAGCAAAAATTTAGTTGCGGTTGGCAGTGATAACGCTGTGCGTCAGTGGACCCTCGATTTAAATCAATTAGTTGCACAAGGCTGCAATTGGCTAAGTGATTATTTAACAACAAATTCTCATGTCAATGCGAGCGATCGCCACCTTTGCAAAACCATAAATTAACTGTATTATGTTCCGTCTTCATAAAACCTTACTAACAACGTGCTTACTTTTCGGAATTACTACTGCATTAAATGAAATTCCGACTACCTACGCGCAATCACCACTTGCAGCGATGACTGCTGAGGAATATTACCATCAAGGAGTTTTCAAAGATCAACTCGAAGGCGATAAGCAAGGCGCGATTGAATATTATACGCAGGCAATTAAGCTCGATCCAAATCATACCGATGCTTACAACGATCGCGGTTTAGCCCGCTTAGCATTAGGAGATCCGCAAGGCGCGATCGCCGATTACACGCAAGCGATTAAAATCAACCCCCGTCATGCACAAATCTACAACAATCGTGGTACGGCGCGGTTGGCTGCGCAAGATCTGCAAGGCGCGATCGCTGATTACACGCAAGCAATTAAGATTAACCCTCTCCTCGAAGATCCTTACCTCCACCTAGCGCAACTTTATCGTCAACGTGGCTTGAACCGTGAAAATAGTGGAGATGCAACAGGAGCCATTGCAGAGTATACTCAAGCCATTCAAGTCCTCAATCAAATGCCCTCCTCAGAGCGATCGCGACTACGAGGCAATCGTCAAGGCTCAGTATACAATCTTGCCATGACTCATTATCATCGCGGTATAACGCGCTACAACAGTGGAGATAAACTAGGCGCAATCAACGATTTACAAAAAGCTGCGGAACTATTTCATACTCAAGCAGATACCAACAACCACCAACTAGCTGTTCGCAAAATCAGAGAAATTCAGCGCTAGCAACTATTTTAATAAATTCAGTGTTTGAAACCTATTCGTCATTTTTAATTAAGAAGTTATATTAAATTTGGTTAGTTGCGGATAAGCAAAAGTGACTAACCCCTAGCGACATAACTGAGAGAATTGGTGCTAGGTGCGATCGCATCGACTCAAGATTTTCCCTTTTTGCGTAATTTCTCTAGAAAACTTGTAGTAGCTCTTAAGCAAATTCTCAACTATCCATCTTAATGTAGTACAAAAGTGCTACTAGATAAACAAAGTCTACCTTTGTAGAGTACTTCAATCCTAGGGCATCTGCGATTCATGCACGAAGTTTCATCGATTAAGCATAACCGAAGACGAGGAAGTTTATTATGGATAACAAAATTCGTTCAACATCAGAACCATTTTCCTTTCGAGACATCTACTCGCTAAGATTTGTCATTCAATTTTTCTTTAGTTTCGTTATTTTAGTTTTTAGCCTTTTTCAGCTTGCCCGCACTGATATTGATGAAGAAAAAAATACTGCTCTCTATTGGAGTTGTGTAACAGGTATCCTTGCACTGTGGATGCCTGCGCCTTCTTCCAAAAATCTCTCATCGAACCCAACAAATATTGAACAAATGAATGTTCCCCACGCTGAAGTTCATCTTGAATCACCAAATTCCTCAAATGGTAAATCTGCTACAGAGATCGCAGTGAAACACTGAGGTATGTATTAGGGATCAGACATAAGTATAAGCTGTTTTTTCATCCAAAAGTTAAAACTATTTTTATCCGAGCTAAATTTAAATATTACATCAAGCGAGTTGTAACTTTAAAAGTTCGCTTGACTTCGTGTATTTTATACACCTTAATATAATATTCAACTAAATCATTAACTCTCCTATTTTTTGCTATTTATTACATTTTATTGACTGTTTTTTTTACTGTTTCGTCAAAAATAACTTATGTATGAGATGGCTCTTGACTGACTCTTCATATAACTTTCAGTACTTTCTACAGCTAACTTATACAGCGATTTTATTTATTCTGAAATAGTCAAGTGTATCAGTTTACAAAGGAAATACTATGATCTTTGAAAAAGAGATTAGTGAAGTCAAAACAGTAGTATTCATTACCTCTTTCATCACAATAGTCATGGTAGTTGCAACTTGGATTTAGCGATCATAGAACATTGCTTAGATTAGCTGATGTCCTTGCACTATAAGACTTCTAGCATTAGGAGTTACCTAAAAACCCCCATCTTTAGCAAAACACATGAGATAAATGATTGCTGTCTGAAGCGGCAAGCGATATTAGTTTTATGCTAGCCTAACAATCAGAAAATGCCTCGAAAATAAATTAATCTCAGATCAAAACGGCTATACTCAACATTACGCATTTAATTTGCATAAATATTTTGCCAAGATAGTTGATTTAGTTGATGTATAGCTCTTCGTATTTTCAATTTAAAAATTTATTTAAACTAGTTAATATCCTCAAATTATAAACGCCTCTAGAGGTAATTCTCCAAAGGCGTCTAGTTCGGTATATAGAGTTTAATTTAGTTATCCCTGAATATGCTTATAGCTTAACCAAATTAAAGCCAATTTATTATAAAAATATTGTAAAAATTAGCCAAGAAAATACGAAGTATCCGTTAAGTGCTGATTCCATAGACTTTTTAGAAATCTACAACTTCGGTTATTACTTAGAAATATTAATTTAGCTTTGATAAATTATACAAGACTAACAAGCAATAGTGTCGCTATCTACTCACAATTCCTGACCACTGAACTTTTTTTTGCTGGTCGCGGCGGTAAGAAAAGAAACAATCTGGCTGTTGATACGTACAATGAGGCGCGATCGCTACTTGTTCAGCGTGAATTCCCAAATGTTCTAATTGAAGCGCAATCACGCGTCGCACGTCTAGGCGCACGCGTTCTGGTTCAGGATCTTGTAGGATGGGCGCATCGGGCAAACGCTGCAATGCATTTACGATCAATTCCTCAGCACTAGCAGCACAAATACTTGCTCCGACTTGCGCCGCTACTTGAGTTGAAACTTGATAAACCGCACCCGAAATCGCAGGTCCTAAAGCAATGCGCAAATCGGCTAACTGACTACCCTGCGCTTGCAAACGCGCGATCGCCGCTGGCACAATCTTAGCTGCTGTTCCGCGCCACCCCGCGTGTACCGCCGCGACTTGCCCAGTGTGAGAATCCGCAATCAACACCGGAGTACAATCAGCACTGGCTACCCACACTGATTGCCAAGCTTGTTCTGTGACGACACCATCAGCCGGTGGTAGCAAGTCATTTTCTGCGTTCATTGCTTCTTTGATTTGTGAAGGCGTTAAAACAACGTTGCCGTGAACTTGTTTTACCCGATAAGCTGGTGCGGTTGGGTGCAGAACCTTAACGAGTTCTGCGGGAGATCGCGACCAAAAATGCTGAGTAAAAAAACCATGCAACCACGGTTCCAAAAGACTACAAGTGAGATACGGTAAGCCTTGCCAAGTTTGCCAGTGCCAAGTATGCATCGATAATAAAGTGAATGGGTGGAAATAAACGTAACCGAAAGGCTGGTCATTGGTAACTGGTAATTGGGTTAGAAAAGTTTTGAATTTTGAGTTTTGAATTGAAGAAAGTAACTTATAACTCAACACTCTTAACGAGTAACTCCCCATTACCCATTACCCATTACCTATCACCCAACATCAAAATGAGTTTAAATCAGCAACAGTTCAAGCCATTCTAACAGCTACAGACAACGCAGCCTCACGACTTTGCACCTTACCCTCTTTCCTGACACGAGACAAACCAGTATAATTTTCCACCAAGGCGAACTAACAGCAACTGAGAGGAATGAATGAAACAGGGAAACGAAAACGCCAGCGCGCCTTCATCCTATTTTGGGCGGCGTTCGCTGCTATTACCAAGCTTGACTTGTCTTGGTATAGTTAGCCTCCTCAGTCACCAACCAGCATCGGCACAAGCAAGTATCGATAGCATTGTTGTCCCTATCAAGGAAGATACAACCGCTTCCCCAACCAATTCAGCAGATGCGCATCAAACCAGAGTAGAAAGATTACGCCAAAAACTTGCTACTCCAGCGGTTCCGCGCGCATCCACTCCTCAAAAACGCCCGCAGACAATTCTACCAACTGCACCCACAGCACAAAAACCGCGAACTACTAGCCAAAATGCGGCTAACTCTACGCCAAACTTCAGTAGATCGCATATCGACCCCACAAGCTATAGTATTGGTGCGACTAGAACTTATGAGCCGCCTAGTGCGGTTGTGCTATCAGAACGCTCTACAGGATGTCGCGCCGTTGTCCGTAACGGGCAAAGTGCTGCAAGTGTTTGTCAAACTGCACCTCAACGCACTAATGTTGCCATCCGTAACCCGCGATCGCATAGCGCGTTGACACAAATACCGAAAAGCACTCAAATTGCAAGTGTGTCGCCAGTGCGTGGTAGTAGCGCGAGTTATACAAAAAGTGGTGCCAAAGAACCACCAGCATACATTCAACAGGCGATCGCACTTGTGAATCAAAGTGTCTCGCCTAGCACGCAAGCTTACTACAATCGGATGCAGCAGCAAGGAGTGAGGACTCGCAATACGGGTTTACTCTTTCCGCTAACGATCCCTGCGCCGATTACCTCGTTATTCGGTTGGCGCATTCATCCGATTACAGGCGATCGCCGTTTCCATACCGGAACTGATTTAGGCGCGCCCACAGGAACACCCGTCTTAGCTGCGTATACAGGAAGTGTTGCGATCGCTAACTTTTTAGGCGGCTACGGTTTAACCGTTGTCCTCGAACATGAAAAACCCACAAAGAGTTCTGACAAAACACCTTGGGATATTCCACAACAAACGCTCTACGGTCACTTATCCGAAATCTTCGTCCAACCAGGCGAACGCGTCAAACAAGGAACCGTGATCGGACTTGTCGGAAGCACAGGAAATTCTACAGGTCCGCATTTACACTTTGAAACGCGGCATTTAACACCCGATGGCTGGGTAGCAAGCGATCCTGGCTTTGAGTTGGAATATGCTTTAACGAAGCTTGTAGAAGCGCTAAAAACCGCTCAAGCGCCGCAACAAGAGTCAGATAGGAGCTAAACTTAAGAGAGGTCGGGGATCAGACCGAGATCGGAAAATCACCCTAATTCCCAATTTCTTCGTTAAAATAAACTCGGTCTTTGCTAGGGTGTGTACTCAATAAAGTATCCAACCTGTTTAGATTCAGGTTTTTCTCTATCCCTGACCCCTCTTTAATGCGTAACTTTTTTAAACAAACCTTTGCCAGTATCGTAGGAACCATATTAGGATTATTAATCTTTGTTGGTATCGGTACTGGTGGGTTGCTGTTGTTACTTGTGGCAGTCGCATCGCGAGATACTGGACCACAACTCAAAGAGCAATCTGTCCTTGTTTTTGATTTATCTTTAAATATTACCGACGCGCCACCAAATTCAAGTCCTGGTGCAATTTTACAACGCGCGTTATCCAGTGAAGAAAGCAATCGCGTTAGTTTACGCACAGTGCTGGATGTTTTAGAAAAAGCGCAGCAAGATAGTCGGATCGTTGGCGTGTATCTTGATGGCAGTCGCAGTACCACAGCAAGTAGTAGTGCTGGCTTTGCGACGCTTAAAGAAGTGCGTCAAGCGCTAGAACGTTTCCGTGCATCGGGAAAAACAATTGTTGCTTACAATACAGACTGGCGACAAAAAGACTATTACCTCAGTTCGGTCGCGAATACAGTCATTGTGAATCCTTTGGGGGCGATGGAACTCAGCGGATTGAGCAATCAACCTGTCTTCTTTGCTGGGGCTTTAGAGAAGTATGGTGTTGGCGTTCAAGTCATTCGGGTGGGTAGATTTAAGGGATCGGTTGAACCATTTACGCGATCGCAGTTAAGCCCCGAAAACCGCGAACAATTACAGCGCCTATTAAGCGATCTATGGACAGAATGGCTAAATGCAGTGAGTAACAGCCGTAATGTAAGTAAATCACAACTGCAAGCGATCGCCGATAATCAAGGTATTTTGTTACCCGATGAAGCGCAAAAAAGTGGTTTAGTCGATCAAATTGGCTATTTTGATGAAGTTTTACAGCGATTAAAGCAATTAACTGGGGAATCGCAAGAAAGCCGCACGTTTCGGCAAATCAGCTTACCAAGTTATGCGCAGTTAGATGAGAAAACGCGCACCACACGCAACTCGCGCAACAAAATTGCGGTTGTTTATGCTGAAGGAGCGATTGTTGATGGACAAGGAAGCGCCGGACAAGTGGGAAGCGATCGCTTTGCCCGAATTATCCGCACGCTGCGTCAAGATAATCAAGTCAAAGCTGTTGTCTTACGGGTAAACAGTCGTGGTGGAAGCGCAACAGCTTCTGAGGAAATTCAGCGCGAATTGCAGCTAACACGCCAAGTTAAACCTGTTGTCGTCTCGATGGGTGATTATGCAGCTTCTGGCGGTTACTGGATTGCGACGGATGCTAACCGCATCTTTGCCGAACCGAACACTGTCACAGGTTCTATCGGTGTCTTTGGACTGCGCTTTAATATCCAACAGCTAGCTAACGACAATGGTATTACTTGGGATAGCGTCAAAACAGGTCGCTACGCTGATAGCCAAACAATCGCGCGTCCGCTATCACCGCCAGAACTCACGCGATCGCAACGCACAGCCGAACGATTATATGATATATTCCTTAATCGAGTCGCCGAAGCCCGCAAACTCCCGTTACCAAAAGTCGCAGAAATAGCTCAAGGACGAGTTTGGTCAGGTGTCGCCGCGAAAGAAATTGGCTTAGTTGATGAAATCGGTGGAATTGATACTGCAATTCAGTACGCAGCCGCGCAAGCCAAGCTAGGCGACGATTGGCAATTGCAAGAGTATCCTGAAGTACGAACTTTTGAAGCCAGACTCTTGGCACAGCTAGCCAGCCCAATTCGCCTCATGGTGCAAGATTATCCGCTTGAGCGATCGCTTCCAGTGCCGCTGGAATCTGAATTACAGAAACTTCAAGCAGAAATTGCCGTCTTACACGCGATAAACGATCCTTTGAATGTCTACGCTCGCTTACTTTTTGATTTAGAAATAGATTGAAATTACAAATTTCAGTGGTAAATTAAGGAGAAGTTACAACAATTTATTACTTTTAGCATCTATCTATGGATAGAAAAGTCAAGCGCCTTGTATTACTAATTGTTTCTTGCAGTGCATCAGGAGTCATTTTGGGAGGAACTGCAAGTTGGGCAGAAAGCAAACAGTGTTTAAAAGCGTCTCAGGTCACAACTGAGTGTTTAACTCAAGATCCTATAACAAATACGCTACAAGGAATCAGTACTGGCTTTATTGCAGGTGCAGGTGCAGCATTTGGTGCTGCATGGCAGTTACGTCACGAAGATTAGAACAGAGGTCAGAGGTCAGGGATCAGAGGGGCGGCTAGATTGTAGTTAGTTCAACCGTTGTGAGCCTTTATAATTACCCTGACTATAATTCATCATTAGAACTTTATGAGTAGACTTACTCATAAAAGTTTGTACTTAAGGTAGCCCCGACTTCAGTCAGAGGGCTAAAAATTCCCTGACCTCTGACCTCTGACCCCTTCTTCTACACCCCAGCATGACCTAACGCTAACCCAGCTACAAGCATTCCTAGAACAAGAAAGGGTTGCGCGCTGGCTTGATATTTAACGTCATTTTGGATCGGATCGCGCAAGAAGTACATATCCTGAAACGTGATCTGCGGAATCAACAACAGTAGTAGAATTGCGCCGTAAAGATTTTCGCCAATGCCAATTAAATAAGCAGCAATTCCTGCTTGGAATAAATCAATCATCGCGACACAAATCCACGCGGCGGTGTTGACGCCAAACATCACAGGAAGCGACTTGAGTCCCAACTGGCGATCGCCTTCGACACTCTTGAAGTCATTCACGACCGCAATTCCCAAGCCAGCCATGCTGTAAATCAAGGTAAGAATCGCGATCGTCCAATTCAAATCCCCAAACAACGCATGACCTGTCCACCAAGGTAAAGCAATGTAGCTAGCACCTAAGGCATAATTACCTAGCCAACCATTGCGTTTGAGTTTCAACGGTGGTGCGGAATAGATATACGCTAAGAACGCACCGCCCAGCGCTAGCAGCGTAATTGTCGGGAAGTCGTGACCAACCCAGCGATCGAGAACAAACGCTAAGCCAATTCCCGCAGCGAGTAATAGCAAGATTTGACTCACAACTTGCGGAACAGATATTGCCCCTGAAGGAATCGGGCGATAGGGTTCGTTAATCGCGTCAATTTCGCGATCGTAAAAATCATTGAGTGTTTGCGTGTAACCCGTCAGTAAAGGTCCTGCGAGTAACATACACGTTGCTGCTTTCAAGACATTTTCTAACGTCCAGGTATATTCTCCCGACGAAGCCGCGCCACAAACGACACCCCAAATTAGGGGAATCCAAGTAATCGGCTTCATCAGTTGCAAGCGGATTTTCCAAATCGATGTTTCTCCTGGCGCTGCACCTTTCATCCCTAGTAGTTGCCGTGTTTTGGCGCTACGATTAGCGGGTGCGATCGGTGCTGCGGTACTAGGATTAATATCTACAGCATCTGGAGTTTTGTTGAGTGCCTCATCAGCAGGCTGAAACGGTGGAGGAGTTGAGTTAGACATAATAATTTACTTGACAGCTTCTAGAAAGATATTGTCAAATAGTTGTTTTGAAATTTGGCACCAGCAATTTGTTTGCCACTCAAACCAGGAGGTAGAAAGATATTCCGCCGCTGATCGCCTGCTTCTACGGTAACTTCTGGTCCTGATTGTGTCAGTTTGACTTGTTTTTTATCAAAGCCAGGCAAAAATAGGCGGACTTGACCAGTAGCAACGTCAATTTCGATTGGTTTAGGAGCTTGCTGCGCCTGCTGTGCAAAATCTGGCAAGGCGTTCATCAGTTGCTCGTCATCAAAAGTGCTACCAGTGACAACCGTAACAGGTAAGGGGTCAAATTCATTTGATAAACTCGCAAGCGTCGTATCCGCCGAATGCAGTATAACGCCACCCACAATTAAACCAATTTGTTGCGCGCTACCCCACAAATAACGCACATTTGTAATGTCTAGCGGGTCATTCGTTGTTACCAAAAACGCCGCAACGCGCTTCGGGTCAGCAAGCGCGGCTTTACCCTGGTCGAGGATGTTATTAATTTGGTTGGTAGGTTGCGCAAAGTTATCTGCTGTCCAGTTGACGTTGAAAAAACTGCTAATCAACGGTTGAATAAACGGCGAGTCCGCGATCGCTTTACCCAAATCAGAATTCGTAAATAATTGCCGAAAACGTCGTACATACCAACTCAAGCTTTCTGCCATTCCTAGCATCCGCAGCGTGGTCGAGTCGCCACTGCTGTCGTAGATGATAACGTCGTATTTGCCGCTAGCATCGTATTCGCGCAACGCATTGAGTTCCAAAGCGCTGTCCATTCCTGGTAAGACGGGCAATTCTTGCCCGTAGACATCTTTGAGGATCGGTGTCCGCAGGTATTGCGCCTCGAGTTTTTTGACCTCTTCCCAGCTACGTTCTAGCAAGCTAGAGGTTTTAAGCTGCACCGCTTCGAGATTGGGAGATACTTGCTGCGGTGTTGAACTCATCGAGGCATTGAGAAGTAAACTCAACCCAGGTCCGGTATCTCGTCCGGCTAAGAGGACGCGTTTTCCTTCGGTTGCGAATTTTTTGGCAGCAGCGATCGCAATCTTTTGGCGATCGCTGCCACTTTTGCCTAAAAAGGTCAGTATCAGCGCCATTACAATGTTTCCTTAGCAGTTTTTCTTTGAGGGGGTTAACTTTTAGTTATGTATAGCTAGGGACAGCTACCCCCAGTATCACCCCTACTGCATAACTTTGAGTTCGTCTTCAAAAAACCAAGTCGCAAACTGGTCTTCAAATTGAACGACGACACCAACGTTACTTCCATCAAGCATTTTGAAGCCTTTAACCGTACCAATTTTGCCTAAACGTTTGACAATCAGCGGTGATACTCGATCTCTTAAACGGCAGACCTTAACTTGTTGTCCGATTTCCATTCCAACTTACAACGCAAGTGAACCATGACTCAGTGTAGCGGAAACTTAGGTGACAAGCGCTGTTCATCGCTAGATTTTGATGATTTTTACTCTAAAAGAGTCACAACTTAGAGAAATACTTATGGATGAATAGACAATCGCCTCTGCCCCTCTGCCCCTCTACTGTCCATAAAAGTGAAACGGTATGACCCCTTCTCATGTGCTAGATATCTTAACTAACTATTGCGTTATCGAAAATTTCCGATACAATCTTGTGCTTAGTAGCACCTAAGCGAACTACCTGATTTATTTAGGATAAGAGGTAAGCTAAAGCAAAATCGTTTCAAAACATGGCTCGATAGCCTAGTGTCAAATACGGTGTGTCGGTAGTGGGCGAGGATGTGAAAATTGCGACAAACAATCAAAGGCGTTGTCCGAAAAGCGGGCGCTAGAAGCTTATTCTCAGTTAGTAAGCAATGGTGGGCAAAGTTAGACTTACTGCGATCGCTTGTCCAGCGAGATCTCGATGCGAAATACAAAGGTTCTATTTTAGGCAATTTGTGGCCTTTGTTAAATCAATTATCGCAGTTACTTATATATACATACGTTTTCTCAATTGTGCTGCGTGTTAGGCTGAGTGTCCGAGGCTTGCCTGAGAATAATATTACTTTTGGTTTGTGGTTGTTTGCGGGGTTATTACCTTGGACAGCTTTCCTCAATGGTTTTTTTCCGGCTGCTACCTCGGTAATCGCGCAGCAGAACTTAGTTAAAAAAGTTGTCTTTCCTTTATCACTATTACCTTTAGTACCAATTTGTTCGGCTTTTATCGAAAGCTCACTGGGACTCATTGTTTTAATTTTATTAGTGGGAATCGCATCACAAGTCGTTCATAGTACGCTTTGGCTATTGCCGATTGTTTGGATACCACAGTTATTACTCACTGCTGGTTTAGGATATCTTGCGGCTGGTTTAACGGTTTTTTTGAGAGACGTACCGCAAACTCTCGGACTTTTAATCAACGTGTGGTTTTATGCTACGCCGATTATCTATCCAGCATCGTTGATTCCCGAAGCGTGGCGCGGATGGATTTTTTGGCTAAATCCGATGACTGCGATCGTCGAAGTTTATCGCGACTTGGTTTTAGTCGGAGAATTAAGACACGGAGGCGAATTAAGCGTAGCGGCGATCGCGTCTTTTGTCGTCTTTTGTTTGGGCTTCACTGTCTATCGGCGACTCCGCCCAGCATTTGCTGATGTTCTCTAATATCCTGGAAACAAACACAATCGTCATTGACTGTTTTCGTTGCCATTTTTCGGCATAAATATCATGGGTGAAATCGTAATTTCGCTAAATAATGTCTCCAAATGCTTTAAACGGTACGCACGCCCAGTCGATCGTTTGAAGGAAATCTTGCTTCCTCATCAAAGTTCGGCTGATGAATTTTGGGCATTACGCGATATCAACTTGGAAGTACCCAAAGGGCAAACATTGGGCGTTGTGGGGCGCAATGGTTCGGGAAAAAGTACATTGCTTCAGATTCTTGCTGGAACTTTACAACCGACTACTGGTCAAGTTACCGTTAACGGGCGGATTTCGGCACTTTTAGAACTGGGAAGTGGCTTCAATCCAGAATTTACTGGACGACAGAATGTCTTTTTTAATGGGCGCTTGTTAGGTTTGAACCATCAAGAAATTGAAGCAAAATTTGACGAAATTGCTGGGTTTGCTGATATTGGAGATTTTATCGATCAACCTGTCAAAACTTACTCTAGTGGAATGTTCGTTCGCTTAGCCTTCGCGGTTGCAGTTAATGTTTATCCAGAGGTTCTCATTGTAGACGAAGCTTTAGCAGTTGGTGATGTTGTCTTTCAGCATCGCTGTATGCGCCGGATGCGCGCTTTAATGGATTCTGGCGTAACAACGCTGTTTGTTTCGCACGATTCAGGTGCAGTCAAAACGTTGTGTAACTCCGCCGTGATGCTGCATGAAGGCAGAATTTACACGACAGGTTCGCCAAATGCCGTGATTATCGAGTACATGAAACTTGTCACCAGAGAAGAACTAGGATTACTTAATGATACTGAACAACCAACACCGCTAGAAAGCCATGGTGCTTTTGATATGAGCGATCGCATTTCAAGCGACCCACCCGAATTTACTCGCAGCATCGCCAATCGTAACGGCAACAACGGCAAGCCGCATAGACGAGGAAATCGTAAGGCTTTAATTCAAGATGTGAAAATTTTAAACTCTTTAGGAGAATATTCTAGAGACAATTTAGTTTTTAACTTTAATGAAGAGGTAACGCTGCTCATCGATTTGGCAGTTTATGAGCCGTTGCAAGGATGTATCGTCGGCTTTTTTGTGTGCGATAAGAATGGTAACGAAATTATTGGCAGTAACACGTGGGAGGAAAATCTCCAAATTGGCAAGTTATCTCCAGGCGAGAAACTCACCGTGCAATTTAAATTTAAACTACCATTAAGACCTGTGTCTTACAGTGTGACCGTTGCCGGTTCAGAGGATTATACTTCGGTTACTTTTGATTGGATCGACAATGCCCTCGTTTTTCAAGTGTTACCCCCAGATACGGGTAAAAATATTCATGCGTTAGTCGATTTACCGATGTCAGTTGAAGTAAGCCGCAATTTCTCTAACGTGTCCGCCGTGCAAGTATAGGCATGAAAAATGTATGAATCTCAGTCATAAAAACTATCCTGCCGCTGAAAATATCACTATAGAGAGTTTAGATGATAATCATAGTTTAAAAAAAATATACTACTTAGTTGGAGAAAACAAGCGAGTTATCGATTTTGGTTGTGCTACGGGTTATCTTGCACGATTACTACAACAGCAGGGGTGTGAAGTTACAGGCGTTGAAATCAATCCAGAAGCGGCAAAAATCGCCGAACACTACTGCAAGCAAGTTGTTGTTGCTGATTTAGATATCGTTCACCTTGCTGAAATTTTACCGCCACAAAGTTTTGATGTTGCAATCTTTGGCGATGTTTTGGAACACTTGCGCGATCCGTGGAGAGTGCTAAAAGAAACTCAGCATTTGTTAAGTTCCGACGGATTTGTTGTTGCTTCTATTCCTAACATTGCTCACGGATCAATTCGGTTGGCGTTGCTACAAGGTAAATTTGAATATACAGAATTGGGAATTTTAGACAATACCCATTTACGATTTTTTACAAAAAAAACAGTAGAAGATTTATTTGAAAAGACAGGTTATGTAATTGATGTTTTAGAGCGGACAAAACTGCCAATCTTTGCAGATACACCATTAATTCCGCAGTTAAACAAAGCAGATTTTAGTAGCGAACTTATTCAAAAATTAGAACAAGAAGCAGAAACGGAAACGCTGCAATTTATCTTACGAGCTTATCCAGGCGATCATAAAAGCAGATATACAGAATTAAGCGAACAGTATTCGCAACTTGTTGTGCAATTAGGGTTAACGCAAGCACAACTGCACCATATGCAAGTAGAACTAGAGAATTCGCAATCGCAAATACAGCATATTCAAGTGGAACTAGAAAGTTCGCAATCACAATTAGAGCAAGCACAATCAGAAGTTGAACACTTCCAAATCCAACTAGAAACATCGCAATGGCAAATTGAGCAATTGCAGGCTGAATCAGCGCACGCGCGATCGCAATTGCAGCAAAAGCACGAAGAATTAGAACACTCACAGTTACAACTTGCGCAAATAAAAACGGAATTAGAACACTCACAATCACAGCTAAAACAAACGCAAGCTGATCTAGTGCGATCGCGATCGCTTATCAATGCAATGGAGAGTAGTAAATTCTGGAGATTGCGTAATCTGTGGTTTGGCTTCAAGCAATTAATGCGCACTGATCGTCTACCAACCATGCAAAAATCTATCACACCAGCACCAGTTAATAGTACTGAAAGCGATTTTCATCTGAATCTCAAGGAAATCAAATTCAACGCTGCGCCAAAAACCTTAAATGGCTGCTTTGATAGTATCGATGGTGTCAACCCGACAGCAATCGAAGTCCCTAAGACAACACCTGTCATTGCTAGAGGCTGGGCAATTTTGCCAGATGAGAAGAAAACCGCAGATTGCGTCATCATCACCTACGGTAAAAATCGTCAGTTAGTTGCAGTTGCTTTGGTTAATTCAGAAAGACCAGATGTCGCGCAAGCTTTCAGTAACCCTGCTTACCAAAAATCAGGTTGGAGTGCGACACTCAATCTCACCGATTTCCCAGGCGGAAAAATTCAGCTTCAAGCCTGGGCGTACAATGCGGCGCGTCACGAAGCGACATTACTAAGCTTTGCGAGTGCCAAAGTTAAACCAATGAGTTTATTATCACGGCTCAAACATTATTATGCAGTGTTGCGTGTCAAAGGTACGCGGTACGCCCTCTCACAAGCTGCTAAGAAAATCTACTACAAGCTTGATACTTCACCCGCAACTGTTGAAGTCGGGACGATCGCTGCGCCGCATCAAGAACAATACGCGCGCTGGTTAAGCAAGAATTTTCCCAGAGAAGCCGATTTAAAAAAAATGGCTGAAACGGTGGAAATCTTTCCCTACAAGCCTATCATCAGCGTGATTATGCCAGTGTTCAATCCGCCAGAACAATTTTTGCGGGCGGCGATCGCTTCGGTGTTAGAGCAAATTTATCCTTATTGGGAATTGTGTATTGCTGATGATGCTTCGACTAAACCGTATGTTAAGTCAGTGTTAGAAGAGTATGCGCGTCAAGATCCTCGCATTAAAGTTGTGTTTCGCGAAGAAAATGGTCATATCTCGCGTGCTTCTAATTCGGCGCTAGAGTTAGCGACAGGGGAATTTATTGCTTTACTCGATCACGATGATTGTCTAACTCCAGATGCGTTGTATGAAATGGCTTTACTGCTAAATCGGCATCCCCAAGCAGATATGATCTACTCGGATGAAGATAAGATAGACCAACAAAATCGTCTTCAAGATCCATTCTTTAAGCCTGATTGGTGTCCTGATTCGTTTCTATCGCGAATGTATACGTGTCATTTGGGAACTTACAGGCGATCGCTGATTGAGCAAATTGGTGGTTTTCGCATCGGTTACGAAGGTAGCCAAGATTACGATTTAGTTTTACGGCTAACGGAAAAAACGACAAACATCTTTCACATACCTAAAATACTTTATCACTGGCGAGTTCATCCCGAATCAACCGCAGCGGGTGTAGCCAGTGTTAAATCGTATGCACATATAGCCGCCGAAAAAGCGATCGCGGAAGCGTTAACGCGACGCCATGAACCAGGAAGGGTAACTGGAATTCCTGAATTTCCTGGAAACTATAGCGTACGGTACGAAATTTCTCACTACAAGCGAGTTAGTATTATTATTCCCACGCGCAACCTCGGCACGATTTTAAATAAATGTCTAGAATCAATTTTTCAAAAAAGTACTTATCCTAACTACGAAGTTATTGTCATAGACAACGGCAGCACCGAAGAAAAGACTTTAAAAATTATTTCACAATGGTTAGACCGACAACCAGAACGTTTCAAGTGTTATCCACTTGATATTCCTTTTAACTATTCTCATCTGAATAACTACGCGGCGAGTAAAGCCGAAGGAGATTATTTACTATTCTTAAATAACGATACTGAAGTCGTCACGCCAGACTGGCTCGAAGCAATGGTAGAACAAGCTCAAAGAGCATCAATTGGCGCAGTAGGCGCGCTATTGTTGTATCCAGATAATTCGATTCAACACGCTGGTGTCGTATTAGGGTTAGGCGGTGTTGCGGCGCATAGCCATCGACATTTTCCAGCAACTACACCTGGTTATGTGTGTCAGGTAAAAACGATTAATAACTATTCGGCGATTACTGGCGCGTGTTTGATGTGTCGGCGCGAAGTTTTCGCAGAAATCGGTGGATTTGATGAAACTTTAGCTGTTGCTTACAACGATATCGATCTATGTCTAAAAATGAGCAATTTAGGCTACAAAAATGTTTATTTACCTCACGTTGTTTTGTACCACTACGAATCTAAAAGTAGAGGCTACGAAGATACTCCCGAAAAAATGGCTAGACTCCGCAAAGAGGCGGATTATCTACTGAGCAAATGGCGAAAATTTATTGATAACGATCCTTGTTATAGCCCCAACTTGACGCGCGATCGCGAAGATTACGGTATTAATGTATAGCTTTGTAATGTAAACGCACAGACAAAATCAAATCTCAATTTCAGTTATCTTGCTTGGCAGCAGTCTTTATGCTAAATACTCAATAAAGTCGAGTCATAAATGAAACTGAAGGTAGTGAATAGCTCGGTTAGCACATTAGCACGTAAGCTTAACTTCCTTTTATCAAATAGAAAACTACCAAGTGATACGGCTAATGTAGACAAAGACTTACGTCGCCAAATTGCCACTAAATATTTAACTGGTACAGGTATTGAAATAGGTGCTTTACATTCACCTCTACCAGTTCCCAATACAGTAGAAGTCCATTATGTCGATAGAATTACTGTCGATCAGTTAAGACAACAATACCCAGAGTTAGCAGCCTACAACTTAGTTGAGCCAGATATTATTGATGACGGTGAAAAGCTTACTTCTATACCCGATGCGTCGCTAGATTTTGTCATTGCTAATCATGTTATCGAACATTGTCAGAATCCAATATTTTCTTTAGAAAATTGGTTAAGAGTTTTAAAACCTGGTGGAGTCATATATATGGCTGTACCAGATAAACGCTATACATTCGACTGCGATCGCCCAATAACGCCATTAGAACACATCATTCGCGACTATGAAGAAGGCGGAAGTTGGTCAGAGAAGCTTCACTACGAAGAATGGGCTAGACTTGTTGAAAAAGCTGCGGATAGCGACATTACGACTAGAGCAAAAAATCTGCTGAACATCAACTACAGTATCCATTTTCATGTTTGGACACAAATAGAATTTTTAGAATTATTACTATACTGCCGAAATTCTTTATCTCTACCGATTGAACTCGAACTGCTGCAAAAAAATCAAATGGAATTTATTGTAATTATCCGCAAGTCAAGCGAGTAGGTATCAAAAAAATAAATATATCTTATTTTGTGTGCGAAAAGAGAATTTTAGCAAGTTATGTAGTAAACTTTTTAGCAATCTAAGCACTTTTTGTATACCTACTTTATCAACTTGGTGGTCTGAAAAAATGATTTGGAGCGTCATTTTCATAGCCATAACCAATTTGCTAGGTAGAAAAGGAAATTATGATTAGAATTCAAAAGTCGCTACATATAACCTCTTTAAGCGCGATCGCAACTATTGTCTTAGCTGCTTGCGCTCCTGCTAATCAAACCACGACGATACCTCCAGATGCAACCAGCCCACCGCCACAAACAACTAAACTACCTGCTGGGGTCAGTATTCCTGGAGTAACTAACGTAGGAGAGATTAATTTTAGAACAACTTCCACAGGTGCGCAAGGCTTCTTCGATGGTGTCAATGGTTCCAATGCTTCGCGAATAGAAGTATCTGGAACTGAGCCTATAAATATCTACGGGTGGGCTATTCTTGCTAACAAAGGAAGACCAGCAGATAACGTCATTATTACATATGGAGACAACAATGCTGTAGTTGCAGTCGCTCCAGTAAATGTAGAAAGACCAGATGTCGCCAAAGTTTTAAACAATTCTGCGTTTGCTAATTCTGGCTGGAATATAAATTTAGATGCTTCTACCTTACCGGACAAATCGCTAACGCTTAAAGCTTGGGCTTATGACTCTGAAGCTAGGGAGGCTACACAATTAACTAATACTCCCGAAATTATAATTAGATGATTCGTTTTTTTATCAGTAATATTTATGACTCTAAAAAAAGAAAACGATTTATTACACGCATATCTAATATCATACTCAGTTGTTTTATATGGTTAAAAAACTTCTATATCTCTTTTTAATAACTCTTGTCTGTTGGTGGGTTTTATTACCTTTTGCTAATTCTTTAAATCTTCAGCTAGTAAAAACTTATGGAGTTGTTTCTAGGGTGGTGATAGAAGGAAGAAATCCTTTTACTAATATTGCAATTTATCTTGTCTTATTTCTCACCCCAAGTTTATTGATTTTACTGGTAGATACACTAATTAATAACAAAACAAAATTTAAAATTAAAATTCAACCTATAAAAGGAGTATTGCTTAATTTGTTTCAAAGCAAAAGGTACCTACCTCTTATATTATTAGTCCTAATAGGTTGTTGGACACTCAATGCAACCCAGCCTATGCTAACTCCTGGCTTAGTTAATGATAACTTTCATTATGGAGAAAAAATTGGTTTATCTATGGCTTTTTTATCCAATTCCAAGGCTTTCTTTAATGAAGCCTATGTTATGATTCATGGATTTGGATTAAACGTTTTACCTGGTATTATAGGTTTTTATATAGGGGGGTACGAAAAAGATATCGCTGCTTCTTTCTTTGTACTTTATAGCCAATTCTTATTAGCAATTATTTTTTCTTTTGCTATTTTATTTGAATTAGCTACTTATATTTCTAAAGATGATAAGTGGAAAATATTATTTATATTAAGTTTGATTTATTTTTCTCTTTATAATGTCATATTAGCACCTATAGATAGAGATACAGTCTTTTTCTTTCAAATGTTTTTAACTATTAGGTGGTTACGCCTGCTAGCAGAAATTAATCCTAATAGTAAAAAAACTGAATATAATTTTAATTTTATTTATCCTGGATTAATTGGTTTTTCAATACCTCTTAGCCTTTTTTATGTTTATGACCGTGCTACTTATTTTATAGTTATCTATTTTTGCTTACTCGGATATATCGCTATTGTAAGAGATAGAGTTTTTTTTATAAAAAGCCTTTTAACTTCTCTAGGGTCAATCCTGCTAGGTTGCTTATTATTTTCTCTTATTTTAGGTTTTAATTTCATTCCTACGTCTTTAAGTCAAATACTTTACTGGTCAAGAGTTAGTGGATTATTTACCTCTTTGCCATACCCTACAGTACGAATATACATATATGAAATCCTGAATTGGCTACCTATTTTTCTGCAATCTATAACCCTTGCGATTCTTCTACTTAAACTCCGTGTAGAATGCTTTGGGCTTGGTAAAAGAATTCGGGGATTTTTATTGGAAAATGGTATAACTATTTTCTTGCTACTAGCTGCTATTTTACTTATGCGTGTTGCCCTAGGGAGAAGTGATGGAGGACATATAATTTCTCCAGGATTTTTCTCTATGTTTTGTTTTATAGCAGCGATCGCTAAAATGTCACCTATACGAAACATTTACACAAAGTACTGGCTGACTACGCTTACAGCTTTTTTGATTATTTGTAGTTTTATTAACTTCAATTCTGTTACGAGTGCTACTGATATTTTTCATCTGCGTAATTATCCTTCCTTAGCTCAATCATTACTAACTAGTTCAAACTCAGACTTAATCAACGTACAGTATCAAGAAGCAGCAAAGCAATTGAAAGCAGATCTTAGTAAACAGAGATGTTTTTATACACTTACTTCTGAAGGTATTTGGTACAGGATGTTTCAACTAAAACCTTGTTCTAAATACTGGTATCTTATTTACTCAACATCTACTAGTAGTCAACAGGAGTTAGTCAAAGACTTACAGCAACAAAAACCAGAGATTATATTGTACTCCAATAAATCTTTAGGCAATGGTATAGATGGAGTTGCTAAGGAAACTTCACATCTTTTAGTTCACCAATATATCTGGCAAAACTATCGCCCATATAAATATATTCATGATAATTGGTTTTGGATTTATAGAGGAAGCGAAAGTAAGCTTAATGAAATATTAGTACCAATTCCAAATAGTACAGTAGGTTTTTTTGATAGCGTAGCTACTTTAGAGAGTAATAATAGACTTGATGTTGTGGCTTCGGGTTGGAGTTTTTTACCACCTACTCAAACTCCTCATGAAAATGCCATCTTTTTAACTTATAACTTAATTGATTCTCCTGCGGATTTAAAACTTTTAAGTATTGGATCGACTTCTATATATAGACCAGATGTAGTAGAATTCTTGAAGGATATCAAATCACTAACATCGGGGTGGAATATTTACTTCAATAAGTTAAATTTGCCACCGCAGCAGAGTGTAAATATTAGGGCTTGGGCATACAACGCCACCGACCAAAAACTATATGAGATTCCTACATCTTCTCCAAAGACTGTGGAAGGAAAATCGTAAGTTCTTACTTTATAGAAATAGAGTGTGAGGAGTTAACAAGGTGAAAGTTGCTTTAGTTTTTATTACTAAAAATGAAGAAGCAGGATTAATAGCTACTTTACCTAAAGTAGATTTGAGCATCTTTGACGAAGTTTATGCGATTGATGGTCATTCAAAAGACAAAACCTGTGAAGTTTTTAGTTATTATGGTATACCTGTCTTTCAGCAATCTATCCCTGGCTTAGGTGGCGCTACACTTGCAGCAAGAGTGCATTGCAAAAGTGATGCAATGGTATTCTTTCATCCTGATGGGAATGAGAATCCTAAAGATTTATCAAAATTTATTGAAGCCTTGGATATTGGCTACGAACTCGTCATCGCGTCGCGGATGATTGCAGGAAGTTATAACGAAGACGATGACAAAGTTTTCAAGTTTCGTAAATGGGCAAATTTAGGTTTTGCCTTCATTGCTAATACTGCTTTTGGAAGTCGTAAATGTCGCGTGACAGATGTCGTTCAAGGGTTTAGAGCAATTACTTGCGAAGCATTTGATCGCTTGCGCCTTGACAAAACGGACTGCACTATTGACTATCAAATGGTAATTAGAGCCTTAAAAGCAAGGCTCAAAATCAGTGAATTTCCAACTATCGAAGGTATGCGAGTTGCGGGTAATACGAATTTTGCTTCTATTCCTACAGGAATTGCTGAAGTCAAAATGCTACTGCGAGAATTTCAAATCGGTAATTCTTTTTTACGTCAGACTAATTTTAATGATCTTAAATCTTCTAGCCAAGAATCAAACAGCACAACTTCTTCGTCTTTAACAAAGTGATGTTGATGTAAATGTTGCATGATGCCAGCAAAATCTTGAGAATGAGAAGTGTATTCATTTAGAACATTAATCAGTTCTTCCGTTCTAGTATAAAGGTCGATTTCTTCGATAAAATCGTGCAATAGTTTGTGATAGTTTCGTTCTTGGTATACGCTAGCATTACAAAACAATACTCCCTGCGCTTTCTGATGTAAAAAGTGTTGTGCTATATAGCCTCTCCAAATATCAGTTAGTCTGTTGAAAACAAAAGCAGGGAGATACATATATTGAAAAGCTTCTGGGTACCAAAGCGTATTTTGTGAGTTGAAAGGGCAATAAGTGCCAGGTGCTAAAAATACTGGCTCTCGTTGAGAAAATTTCACTTCCTTGCCAATTGCAAGTCGGTAAATGGCATCAACATCCGGATCGAGATCTGCCAAACCTTGCTGCACAGGCGCAGATATAAACTCATTTGCTATTTGCAATTCTGTTGGGCTATGAATTGCTGTCAAAGGAAATCCCCTAGGCCATATATTTGCTTCACAAAAATAAGAGTATGCATTAAAAAATTTAGTTGAACTTGTATATGCTTTAGCTTGAAGCTGAACAGGATGAAATCCATGCCATGAATCGTAGGGAATATTGTCATCATCAGTTTCGTAAATTAACTCTGCTCCCTGCAACATTGCATAAAGATAGCCAATATTTTTGCGCGCGTAATGATTCCAAGGTAAATATTTGAGAATTGTAAAAGGAAGCGTTTTTTGTTCTTCTACTGATAAAACTTTGACGTTGTCCAACTGCCAGTCTTTAGGCGTCTTCAAGTCAGCAACTAAAATGACTTGCCAATCTGGCATGAGGCTAAATTTTTTGAGAGCTTCTGTAGGAGAATTTATAGAGGTAATAACGATGAAATTGTTTGGCATAAAAGTTAGGGAAAAACTTAAAAAACACAGCAAAAAAGATTTTCATAAATTTAACAGACCTTTGGTGAAAAATGAAGCTTTTTATTTCTGATAAAAGATAACTTTTGTGTATTTCGCTTAGACTGCGTGCAAATATTATGGAAGTTTTACCGCAAAACTGGAATGGCGATGTAACTTTGGTAACAATCGTTGTTATTACTTTTGATCAATATACTCTAATCATTAAATAGCTCAACTAAAATCCACGGTAAGCTATTAAAAACGATCGCATAACAGGTACAATACATCTTTTCAGCAGCTACGCGGAATATATCCTATGCCTTACAAACGTAGACTTACTCGCGCTGTTGCCTTGATCGTTATTTTGCTACCGGCTGCCTATATTTTTTATTGGATTACGCGGTCGGGCGAAATTTCCACTTACGATTACTGGAATATTATTGGTCATTTTTATTCAATCAATGGCTTTTCACCACATCCTACCGACTGGTTAGTTCGTGCAAATGAACACTTAGTCTTAATTCCGGTAATTATTTACGCCATCAACATGATTGCGACAAAAGGTTCAAACATCGGTTTATCGTGCATTACCTTTTTGTTTGCGTGCGTACAAGCCATACTTTTAGCAGTGCTGCTCCCAAAGAACTTACGGCGATCGCGCCTCTTATTTGTTGGCTTACTTGTGTGTACCTCGATCTATTGCTTTACACCCGCAGCCGCACATAATTGGATGCGAGGCTATAGTGGTGTTGCTTGGATAGGAGCAAATCTGTTTGTTACTGCCTCGATATTTTGCCTATCAAAGCTTGTTCACTCTCAAAAAATAGTATGGGCAATCAGTAGCCTGTTTTTTGCTACTCTTGGTGCTTTAACTTATAGTACTGCGCTTGCTGTATTGCCAGTTTTATGTGCTGCTGTAGTATTGATGCGCTTACCTCGGCGGGTGGTGTTATTGTATTTTGCGGCGGCGATCGCTATTGGTGGTACTTATGGATTTACTTACAAAACTCCTTACTACCATCCACCGCTGTCGCTGAGTATTCGCGATCTCCTCGCGTACATTCCAACGTATTTAGGCGCGATTTTTACACAAAATGTTTATGCTGCCTTTATTGTCGGTGCTGTTGGTTGTGCGATCGCGGTTTGCTGTACAGGCTATTGGCTAACACCACAAGCAAAATGGGTTTGCACTTCTTGGCTTCCTTGGCTAGCTTTACAAGGGTATGTTATCGGTACTGCATTAATGGCGGCGACGAGTCGTTCTGGATTTGGGGTAGAATCTGCAACAGTCTCGCGCTATGCATCGTTGCCTAGTTTATTTTGGCTGAGTTTGACTGTGATTGTTGTCACAGGGTTGCAAAAAGTTCGACTAAATGATAGAAATTATTGGCAACTACGAATAACCCTATTCGCAGGATTAACCGTTTTGATCCTGTCGATGTACAGAGTTGGAACTGAAGCCGCTCAAATGATTGCACGCACAGCTTCCTTACAACCATTGGTAACTCTGTCAGTTCAACTAGGTGTTGCTGATACAGATATTGTCCAGCACGTTATTACTTCCTCTCCTGAACAATTTCTCAACTTAACAGCTGCACTCAAACAACACGGTTTCGTTCCATTTCATCAACCTTTCAACAACAGCTTTTGTACAATCGATCAGCAGCTTGGTTCCCACGTACTTAAACCTCCAGCAGCAAAAACATTGCCAGGGTTTTTTGATAATCTTACTAAGCTGAACTCTGACATCGCTAGAGTCGAAGGCTGGGCAGGCGATCGCAAACGTCGCCGTCTCAACTGCGTTGCCATCTTAAATCAAAACAACATTATACGCGGTTTTGCGCTCACGGGGTTTCCTCGTCCAGACGTTGCTCAATCCCTAGGAATGTCTTACGCATTTTCTGGCTGGAAAGGATACGTCCACCTATCGCCAGAAGATGAAACCTTATTTGCGTATACTAGTGCAAACTACAAAGATTGGATCAGGCTACAAAATGTTTACAAGCTTAATGAACACTATTCAAACAACTAAATTAATATGTCAATTGGTATCAGCTTTGTAATTCCTGTATGTAATGAAGAAGCAACTGTTGTTACTTTATCAGAAAAAATTCAAAAAGTAATGACCAAGGAAAGGCTGAGTAAATACGAAATTATCTTTATAGACGATGGAAGTAGTGATAATTCCTGGTTTTATATTAAAGATTTAGTTCATCAATATCCTACACAAATCAAAGCAATCAAACTCCGCAGAAATTTTGGTAAATCTGCCGCCCTTTTTGCTGGATTTAAACGAGCAAAAGGCACAATTATTTTTACGATTGATGCCGATCTCCAAGACGATCCGGCTGAAGTACCTAAATTTTTACACAAGCTAGAAGAAGGCTTTGATCTCGTTTCAGGCTGGCGTCAACGCCGCAATGACCCCATCTCTAAAACTCTACCTTCACAAATATACAATAAAGTTACTGCAAAAATTGCTGGGATTCCTTTACATGATTTTAACTGTGGTTTTAAAGTCTATCGCAAGGAAGTTTTAGACTGTATTAAAATCTATGGTGAACTCCACAGATATATCCCAGTACTTGCACATAGTTTAGGTTTTCGAGTTGGAGAAGTTGCCATCTGTCACTTTAGTAGACAATATGGAAAATCTAAATACGGATGGGAACGCTATTCGCGCGGTTTAATTGATTTATTAACCGTACTTGTGATTACTCGATACTTATATAAACCAGGACACTTATTCGGTAAATTAGGCTTATTTTTTGGTCTTTTAGGAAGTGGCATCCTTATCTATCTCGTCATTCTATGGTTTTTGGGTTTAGGCCCAATCGGTAATCGACCACTTTTATTTTTCGGCATACTATCCACAATTTTATCAGTGCAGTTAATTTCTTTAGGAATACTAGCAGAATTATTAACACGATACTCGCACTCAGACTGCTTAGAACAACAAGTTGCTGAAGTGATTGATGAAAATTTGCATTTATCTCGTTAATATTCACACTGTTGAACATGAATCAAAATCGCCATTTTCCTTTAATTGAGGACGGTGTAGTTGTTGGAACTGGATCGAATAAGTATGAAATGCGAAATCCAGTAGGAAAATATCTACTTTACCAGTTCGATCAAGCTATTACAGAACTTGTCAGCCAAATCAAACCTAAGAATATTCTTGAAGTCGGCTGCGGTGAAGGTCACATTACTCAAATACTGAGTCAGACAAACGCATCGTTGCATTGCATTGATATTTCAGATAAAATTCTAGAGATTGCCAAAAATAGAGTTAATTATTCTCGCATATCTTTTGAGAAGAAAAGTATATACGATTTACATGATACTGATCGGGCTACTCTAGTCGTATGTTGTGAAGTCTTAGAACATTTAGAACACCCGCAAATAGGCTTAGAAAAGCTTGCTAGCGTTGCTAAACCCTACTGTATTCTCAGCGTTCCTAGAGAACCAATATTTAGAACACTTAATTTTTTACGCGGTGCTTATTTAACTAAATTTGGTAACAGTCCTGGACACATTCAACATTGGTCGCGTCGAGGTTTTATCAAGCTGGTAGAAACAAAGTTTGAGATCTTAAGTGTGAAAGCATTACTGCCTTGGACTGTGATTTTAGCTCAAACTAAATAACGAAATGGTTGATCGTTTAGTCCGTAATAAAAAAGTTTGGAGTATCGTTTTTACAATCTTCTTAATCGCTATATTGGGAAGTATTCTAAATCCTTCTGATATTTCATCTGCATTGTATCAAGTTGGGTTATTAGGTGTATCAAAAATATTCTTGTTAGTAGGGATTACACAGGCATTAAGAGCATTACGTTTTCTGGGAATACTTTCAATTAAAGCGAAAATCTCATACTACATCATTTTTGAGATTACTTGTATATACCAATTTCTTAATCACGTATTACCAGTCAGAACAGGTGAATTAAGTTTACCTATTCTACTTAAACGTTATTCTAATTATCCTTATATTAGCTCAGTAGCGTCGCTATTATTAACGCGTATTCATGATGCTTTAGCCTTAGGCACTATAGTATGCTTAGGCATAGGATTGGCTGTCATTCAAGGAAGAATAGCTAGTGATTGGTTAATCTATTTGATTGTAGTTTTACTAGCGATCGCCCTAGTTATAGGTTTACTAACTCTACTCATCAAACAAAATCAGCAGTTAGCACGTAATTGGAAAAGTAGTAAATTATTTTTAAAGCTTAAAACTTTCATCAAAAACTTTTATGAAGAGTTGCTTATTTATCGCGAACCTTCACTTCACTTAAAACTTTTTAGCTATTCAATATTATTGTGGTTGACAATATTTGTCTTGTTTTGGGTCGTTTTACAGTCACTTGGCTTTTCAATGTCTTTATCCGAAGTCATATTAGGTTCGAGTTTAGCTAATTTAACTCAGCTACTACCAGTTAGCACACTAGGCAACATCGGAACATTAGAAGCTGGTTGGGTATTTGGTTTTACTTTATTAGGATATGATTCCTATCACACGCTGACTGCTGGTATTGTAATGCATATCATAGTTATTCTCATTGCCGGAATCTATGGCGTACTTAGCTGGGTTGGTCTGTCTGTAAGAAGTGCAACACGAAGATGAATATATTGCCGACTGAGATACCTGATGTTTTAATTATCGAGCCTCGGATCTTTGCTGACGATCGCGGTTTCTTTTTTGAAAGCTACAACGAGAAAGCTTTTGCAGAGAAAGTGGGAATATCACTGCACTTTGTCCAAGATAACCATTCGCGATCGCTACAAAACGTCCTGCGGGGACTACACTATCAAATTCAGCAGCCACAAGGTAAGCTAGTTCGCGCGATCGCTGGTGAAATTCTTGATGCCGCATTAGATATCCGCAAAAGTTCTCCGACTTTTGGTCACTGGATTAGTTGCATCCTGAGTGCAGAGAATAAACGTCAGTTATGGGTACCTCCAGGTTTCGCCCACGGTTTTTTAGTTCTCTCTCCTGTCGCCGAAGTTCTTTACAAAACGACTGACTACTACGCGCCACAACACGAACGTTGTATTTTGTGGAACGATCCTGATATTGCAATTGATTGGTCTATTTCTGCCCCACCGATACTTTCACCCAAAGACCAAGCAGGTCAACTCTTTCATAAAGCTGAAGTCTTTGCTTGATGATGTCACGTAGGCGCTTTGCGGTGGAAACCGCAGCTACGCAAACAAAACCTATCTTCACAGGTTTTTAAAAAGTCCACGCAGGTGGACAGGGTTTTTGAACCGCGAATTTATTTGCCAGGCGCTCAATATTGAGGCAGACATGGTATAACATCTCCACGCAATCCGCTATGATATCCGCATTGCCAGACTGTTGTAAATTAAATGCATGAGACCGTCAATTTTACTGATTGGTAACACAGGTCAATTAGGTCAACAACTGCAACGCTACCTCGCACAGATAGTAGATGTCACTGCGGTGGGACGTCCAACGATTGACTTAACACAGCCTGATAGCCTGCGTCAGATTATCCGTAAAGTCCAGCCTCAAATTATTATCAACGCGGCAGCATACACAGCGGTAGACAAAGCCGAAACGGAACCGGAAGTCGCATCCGCAATTAATGCGATCGCCCCTGGTATTCTCGCCGCAGAAGCACAACAATTACATTCACACCTGATTCATATTTCGACAGATTACGTATTCGATGGTTGTCAAAGCCATCCATACCAAGAAACTGATGCGACAAACCCCCTAGGGGTTTATGGACGATCGAAACTTGCTGGCGAACAAGCAATTCAAGACAACTGCGATCGCTACATTATCCTGCGGACAGCTTGGGTATACGGTAGTCACGGTAATAATTTTGTGAAAACGATGCTGCGACTCGGTGCAGATCGCGAAGAAATTCGTGTCGTCGCCGATCAAATCGGAAGCCCAACATGGACAGGCGATATAACTCGTGCGATCGCCCAATTACTTGAAATCAATCCAATCCCAACTGGAATTTATCACTATACCAACAGTGGTGTTGCTAGCTGGTACGATTTTGCCGTCGCAATTTTTGAAGAAGCGCAGAAATTAAGCTTTCCTCTCAAAATTCAGCGCGTAATTCCGATTACAACGCCTGAATATCCGACTTTGGCGCAACGACCTGCATATTCGGTTCTCGCGTGTGGGAAAATAACCAAAGTTTTGGGAACTCCATCGCCTCACTGGCGACAAGGACTGAGGAAAATGCTGGCAGAACTTTATATTAATACTTATGAAAGCGCTGATTCTCTCCGGCGGTAAAGGGACTCGCTTGCGTCCTCTAACGTATACTGGTGCTAAACAACTTGTACCCGTCGCCAACAAACCAATTCTTTGGTACGGTATCGAAGAAATCGTTGCCGCTGGAATTACTGATATTGGGATTATCATTAGTCCAGAAACGGGACGCGAAGTTCAAAATAAAACCGGAACCGGCGATCGCTTTGGTGCTAATATCACGTATATTCTGCAAGATAAGCCTGCTGGTTTGGCTCATGCGGTTCAAATTGCCCAGCCTTTTTTAAAGGACGACCCTTTTATTATGTATCTGGGTGATAACTTAATTCAGCAAGGAGATTTAAGTTATTTTCTCCAGCAATTTACCCAAAAACAGCACGATGCCTTAATTCTACTGCGTCCTGTGGCGAATCCTAGCGCTTTTGGTGTTGCCAAAGTCGATGAATACGGGCGCGTTTTAGAGTTAATTGAAAAGCCAAAAGTCCCCCCTTCAAACTTAGCGTTAGTCGGCGTTTACTTCTTTTCGCCTACGATTCATGCGGCGATCGCGTGTATTCAACCTTCTGCTAGGGGAGAATTAGAAATTACCGACGCGATTCAGTGCTTAATCAATCAACAAAAGCAAGTCTCAGCGTGTCAACTCGAAGGCTGGTGGCTAGATACCGGAAAAAAAGACGATCTTTTAGAAGCGAATCGCCTGATTCTCGATACCTACCTGAAAACTTCTAATCTTGGCGAAGTCGATTCACACAGTCAAGTTATTGGGCGCGTGCAAATTGGTTCTGGTTCCAAAGTCATTAACTGTACAATACGCGGTCCCGTCGTCATTGGTAGTAATTGCTATTTAGAAAACTGTTTTATTGGTCCCTACAGTAGTATTGCCGACCAAGCAACAATTATCGAGACAGATATCGAACATAGTGTTGTTTTACAAGGAGCAAAAATTGACCGCATTCACCAACGTATTATTGATAGTGTTATTGGACAGCGCGCACAACTAACGGTAGCAGCAAGACGTCCTAAAGCCTTGCGTTTTCTGGTCGGCGATGACTGCCAAATTGAACTAGCGTGATCTATTTTTTAACTGTTAATTATTATTCAACGTCGCTCATAACGAAGTTAATTGCATCAATTCAAAATGATTCCAACACGTTCAGTAAAATAGTAATTGTCAATAATTCAGTTGACGACCTTTCTATTCAATCTCTCCAATCCCAAGCTGTTACTATCCTTGAACCAGGGAGAAATCTGGGTTTTGGGAATGCGTGTAATTTAGGATTGCAATGGATTTATTCCCAGAATCAAAATGCCATTGTTTGGATTATTAATCCTGATGCTTATTTTATAGAAAATACTCAGGAAAAAGTTAATTGTTTTTTTGTAACTTATCCAGAAGTGTCGATATTAGGCACAGTTATTTATACACCAAGTAATAAAATTTGGTTTGCTGGCGGTTGTTTTCGTCGTACTACTGGTACTATTTCAACTCAAGACATTTTAAGTAATTCAGATTCAGCCTATGTTCAATGTGATTGGGTTTCTGGTTGTAGTTTGATTCTTAACTGTAACAATTTTAGTGAATGTCCGCAATTTGATCCAAGATATTTCCTTTATTACGAAGACTTTGAGTTTTGCCTAAGATACGCGCAACAAGGGCATATTGTTGCAGTCACAAAACTATTTCAAGTCATTCATCAACCATCTTCAATTACAAATAAAAACATATTTAACAAAATTAAATATAGTACATATAGTTATTTAATAACATTAGAAAAATATACAAATCGTTTCATACTCTTTCTAAGATTAATGCGTTTGATTTTCTATGCTTTTATTCTAATTTTTGTCAAACCGCAAGTAGCGTTTGGTAAAATATACGGAACAATACTTTATTTAAAATACTTGCTATCATTTTGCAAAATTCCTTATTAGTTAACCTTTCGTTTCTTGCCCAAAAACCAACAGGAATCACAACCTACGCGGCTAACCTATTTCCACATTTACAGCCACTCCAACCCACGCTACTAATTTCCTCAGAGGCGCGCCCAAAAGCCTTAGACGCTGAGTACTACCCAGTTCCACCAAATCTCACCCCAGATTATGGCAGCTTGGGTCATTTTCGGCGTTTATTGTGGACGCAACGGCAAATTCCCAAAATATACAAAGAACTGCGATCGCGTCTTCTATTTTCCCCCGTACCCGAAGCCCCGCTACAGACGAATTGTCGTTACATTGTCAACGTCAACGACTTGATTCCTTTACACTTTCCCTCACGTTCTCCGCTAACGCTTTACTTTCGCTATTACGTTCCTCAAGTGCTAGCGCAAGCTGAACATATTCTCTGCATTTCCACCGCCACTGCGAAGGATCTCACACACTTTTACAACATCAAGCCAGATAAAATTACGTCAATCTTATTAGCGCACGACGCTAACCACTTTCGCTTTCTCGATTTACCAACAAGTAACTATTTCCTCTACATTGGACGCCACGATCCTTATAAAAACCTGCATCGAGTCATTGCCGCTTTTGCTGCATTGCCACGCGACTATGAATTATGGCTAGCAGGACCGTTCGATCCGCGTTATACTCCTGCATTACAAACTGTTGCAGCCGAACTTAATATCAGCGATCGCGTCAAAATTCTTGACTATGTGAAATATCAAGATTTGCCGACAATTATCAATCAAGCGATCGCGCTGGTGTTTCCTAGCTTGTGGGAAGGATTTGGATTACCTGTATTAGAAGCGATGGCGTGTGGAACTCCTGTCATCACCTCAAACGTTTCTTCGTTACCCGAAGTTGCAGGTGACGCCGCGCTATTAGTCGATCCTTACAACAGTGCAGAAATGACCGCCGCCATGCAAGCCATTGCAACCGAATCAGGATTGCGATCGCGCCTTTGTGAGTTGAGTCGTGCGAGAGCAAATAATTTCAGTTGGGCGAAAACGGGACAAGCTACCGCTGAAGTTCTCGCGCGCTATCTCTAACTTTTCCAAATCACGAGAATAACGCCACAGATAATCAGCCCCAACCCAACTAATCGACTAATAGGAATAGATTCGCGAAAGATAAAATACCCAATTAGCAACGAAAAGACGTAAACTAACGCCACCGCAGGACCCGCAACGCTGAGTTTAACCCGCGTTAGCACCAAAATATAAACAATTGCACCCAAGGCATAACACGTCAATCCAGCAAGTAATTCTGGAATCGTAATCATGCCTAACACATGGCTCACAAAATTACTTGCATCTACTCTACCTAGCTTTAATGCACCCGCTTTGAGCAGCCATTGCCCAGCCACGCTCGCTAGGATTGAAATGAGAAATAATCCAAACTCTGGTAGCGTCACAAATTTATGCCTATTGATAAGCAACTCGGTTTTCTAGTTTACAGCCAGCTAGGCTACTACCAACGCTAGGATAGTCTCGGAATATTTATAAGTATTGATTACTATGACAAGTATTGTTAAATCTCCTTACACTGACGAACAAGTCGTCGCTTGGTTGCGAGGATTACTCGCGATCGCTTGGGCGGATGGTAACTTCGATCCTCAAGAGCAAGAAATCATTGCAGCTTTAACGCACGAACTTACTATTGATTCTGATTTAGCATCGTTTGAAAAAATTACCCCGCAAGAACTAGCAAGCGTTTTCAAAGACAATGCTGTTGCCGCAGAAAACTTTTTACGGACTGCGGTGATGGTGGCGATCGCCGATGGTACGTATTCCTCTGTAGAAGATGAAATTATACATCAATTCTGCCAAGCTTTGGGGTTACAAGAAACAGCACTTGTGGCGCTGCGCCAAACATTGTGTGACGTTCCTACCGATGCTGATACAACGACTTTACCCACCGACGAACAACCCCAGATCGACGTTTTGCATCCTGTACGCGACTGGCTTGATGGACTCGACATTCACGATCCCAAGGTTGCCCGCTTTTTGTGCAAAATGATTCCGCCGCAGTGTCCATTTGAGCGCGACGTTACGCTCTTTGGCAAGAAAATAGTTCACATTCCCCCACTGTGTAAGCTCAACCCCCTTTACGAGCAACTTGTCGGATTGCGCTTCCGTGCGTTGTCCTATCTTGCTGATGAGTGTCATGAAGATGTCACCGAATATTGTTAATCATTAATACTAGTAACTGGTAATTGGTCATTGGTAAGAATATTGTCAACAATTACCCATTACCCATTACCCATTCCCAAAAACTATGCAATTTATCGACCAAGCAGAAATAGAAGTTGAAGCAGGTTCAGGAGGTGATGGAATTGTAGCCTTCCGCCGCGAAAAATACGTGCCAGCGGGGGGACCTTCTGGCGGAAATGGCGGACGTGGCGGTTCAGTCATTTTAGTTGCAGTAGAAAATTTACAAACGCTATTAGACTTCAGGTATGCGCACCGTTTTCAAGCAGAAAATGGCTCGCGTGGTGGACCCAATAATCGTACAGGTGCCGCAGGAAGCGATCGCATAATCGAAGTTCCCTGCGGTACAGTTGTTTACGATGCCCAAACGAATGAACTTCTAGGCGATTTAGTTGCACCAGGACAAACGTTGTGCGTCGCCGCTGGTGGTAAAGGCGGACTAGGAAATAAATATTTTTTGAGTAACCGCAATCGCGCCCCAGAGTATGCACTTCCTGGCTTACCTGGAGAACAACGCCTGCTACGCCTCGAATTAAAACTCTTAGCCGAAGTCGGTATTATTGGACTTCCCAACGCGGGTAAATCAACGCTCATTTCTGCGCTTTCCGCAGCCCGTCCCAAAGTCGCCGATTATCCTTTTACAACACTTATCCCTAATTTAGGCGTTGTGCGTAAACCAACGGGTGATGGTACAGTTTTTGCCGATATTCCTGGTTTAATCGCTGGTGCGCATCAGGGCGCAGGGTTAGGACATGATTTCTTGCGTCATATCGAACGTACTCGTTTGCTGTTGCATTTAGTAGACGCTACCGCCACAGATCCCGTTGCTGACTATCAAACGATTCAGCAAGAGTTACACGCCTACGGACGCGGATTACCCGATCGCCCGCAAGTTTTAGCATTAAACAAAATTGATGCAGTTGATGAAGAAACAATAGCCGCGATCGCCCAGGAACTTGCCCAGCGTCATGGTAGTAAACCGTTTCTAATTTCAGCAGCGACTCACCAAGGGTTAGAACCACTACTACAGCAAATTTGGTCTATCTTAGATACTCCTGTTGGGCAAGAAGTCACTCACTAGTGATTTCCCTGAGGGGAGTTTAACCCTGACCCCTTTAATTTACTAATTCGTTGTCGATTGTGCGTTGCTAGTGGTTGCTGAATTGCCTGCTGGCGGGTTTGTTGTCACAAAAGGTGTTGTCCGCATAATTTGATCGACGTTCGGTTTGCTCAATTCTTGATAAGCCGCACGCGAAATTTGCCGAATGAGTTCTTGAGCGCGACCATCATTATGGGGACGTTTTACCATTGCGACAGCAATATAGCGCTTACCACTCGGCATATCCACTAAGCCCACATCACCGACTAAAGAGCCGATGTCACCCGTTTTATGGGCTATTCTCGCTCCTTCACCTAAACCGCGTGGTAGCAAGGTATTCGTCACGGTACGTCGCATGATATCTAACAGGCGATCGCGCGATCGCAACGACATCAACTTGCCATCATCGACTAACGCCATCAAGTGCGCTAAATCTCTAGGGCTTGTCGTATTTGTTCCTTCTAAATCTGGTAGTAGGTTCCGAATTTGGGTTGCTGGTAATCCCCAACTCAGAAACCGCTCATTCAATGCAGCAGCGCCACCCATGCGCTCAATGAGTAAATTCGTCGCGGTGTTATCGCTGATCGTAATCATCTTGGTGGCTGTTTCCAGTGCAGTGAATTTTGTTCCCAGCGGCTTGTATTGCATATCTCCCGAACCACCGCCTACCAACTCTTTTTTCAGCGTCAGCCGTTCATCCAAGCGAATTTTACCCGCATCGACATCTTGGAAAAACGCAACCAACACTGGCACTTTAATCATACTTGCCGAAGCGAAAGTTGAGTTCCCATTAATTTCTAAATACGCTCCTGTGTCTAAATCCAAGAAAAAGACGCCTGGAAGGAGATTTTTTTGTTTCGCCGCTAACTGTTCTACCGTTGTTTTTAACGAACTCATTTCTTGCGTCATCTGCAACGCCGAACCTGGAACGACTGCGACTTCCGTCACCTCCTCTTGTGTTACTGGAGTTTGCGCATCTTCAGCTTTGATGCGATTTGTAGGATCTAATACCGACAATACAGTTCCAGCGATCGCTGCAATTCCCACTCCGAAAATCAATACTCTTGAAGCATATAGCAGCGGTTTTGTCAAGTTAGTGATTCGATGATTACGGCGTTTTTCGCGCTGCGGACGCGGTGTAATCACAGTGCGCTCAATGATGCGTTGCTTCTCACTCACTTCCTGAGGTAATTTCACCCGCCTTGACGGTTCGCGTTCCACATTTTGAGATGTGTTCCCGTTTGTATAATTTGGCTGATTTGCCCTAGCATTTCGATTAACGACTTGCGGATTTAAGGGTAAGTCAACCTTTTTACGTGCTTTCCCGTTGGCAGTTGATGCTGATCCCGATATCGATTGATTCCTACTTTTATTTGGTACTTTTTGCTGGCTGCTATCCGAAAGGCGACTTTCCCGTCGTGCTGTGATTTTACCCTCGGAAACTGGGGTTTTTGATACCTTTAACTCTGTAGCAGACAGCTGTTTCACGTCTAACTCCTCAAGCACCCTAAAATTGCGCTTTACTTTTTGGGAAATATGTGGCGTTGGCAACTTAGTTTATACCAATCTACGAATAAATGGCGATCAATTACAGCTTAAAATAATGCAAAATAGTTCATTTGTACTGATATCAGCAGAGAATTAACTTTGTTCCTTGATTTTCTGCTGCAATGCCCATTGTATTTGCGATAAAACTCCTCGCAACATAGCGACTTCAGAAGTAGTTAACTGTGTGCGATTGAACACTTGGCGAAACTTTTGCATCCGACTTGCAGCCGTGTGCGGGTAAAGATAACCAATGTCGAGTAATATTTGTTCTAATTGTTGATAATAGCCTTCTAAAATATCAAGCGAAGCTACATCAGAATTGCTCGTCGAAGCAGTTTCTGTTTGCATTGCACATTGAAACAGTTCATAAGCGCAAATTGCAACAGATGCAGCAAGATTTAGTGACGGGTAGCGATCGCTTGTTGGAATGCGGACAAAGCGTTGTGCATATTTTAATTCTTCATTACTCAAACCACGATATTCGGGTCCAAAAATCAGCGCGGTGTTTTGCTCGATTAACCACGGAAGTGCAGTACGTGGATGTTCGAGTGTAATCCCCGTGTCGCGATCGCGAGCGGTGGTCGCGATCGCCCGCGTACAGTTTACTAGCGCTTCTGGTAATGTTCCAACTTGAACTGCATTTTCTAAAATATCCACTGCATGAACCGCCATTAGTTGCGCTTCCCCAGACAGCGGATCGCACTGCGGATTGACTAACACAAGATGTTCTAGCCCTGAATTTTTCATAACACGGGCGATCGCGCCAACATTCAAAGCCCCTGCTGGTTCGACTAAAACTATTCGTATTCCAGTTAAGGCGGTTTCTACCATCACTTTTTTCTCGCAATATTTCTTAAAATTAGACTACTCATCTATTACTTACTCAACATGGCACGAACTCGCGCTAAATCAGATTTACCGACAAAAATTTGTCCTGTTTGTCAGCGTCCCTTCACTTGGCGAAAAAAATGGGCAGATTGTTGGGATGATGTAAAGTATTGCTCTGAACGCTGTCGTCGGCGGCGCTCAAATGCAGATAAATATGGCAACGGGTAAAGGGTAATGGGTAATAGGTCGTAAAAGCATTTATCAATTACCATTTACCAATTACCAAGCCGCATAGCTAGAAAAATTGAGCAATATTTACCATACATTACTAAATCGTTTTTGTAGATAATCTAAAATCTAAAATCACAAGTCTAAAATTTTAGGATGACGAGTGCAACCAAAGTTAATTATTCATGGCGGGGCTGGTAGTTCCCTCAAAAGTAAAGGCGGAGTAGAAATCATTCGGCGATCGCTCTACTCAGTTATCGAAGAAGTCTATGCACTATTGCTTGCAGGTGCAACAGCTGCTGAGGCTGTCGTTCATGGCTGTCAATTATTAGAAGACGATCCGCGCTTTAATGCTGGGACAGGTTCAGTGCTGCAATCTGATGGTCAAATTCGCATGAGTGCGTCACTCATGGATGGTGTTTGCCAGCGCTTTAGTGGTGTAATTAACGTCTCGCGGGTACAGCATCCGATTGGTCTGGCGCAAAATTTGCAGTCTTCCTCGGATCGCGTGCTATCTGATTATGGTGCGGCTGAGTTGTTACGCGAATTGCAAATTCCTAGCTACGATGCTTTGACTGAGTTGCGGTTGCAAGAGTGGCTTCAGGAACGACAAGATAATTTTGAGAAAAAAATGGCGGGCGTCGTTGCCGAAAAAGAGTTAGTTGAATCGAGCAATGCTGGACGCGGTACAATTGGCGTTGTTGCCCTCGACACACAAGGATATTTAGCAGTTGGGACTTCAACGGGCGGTAAAGGTTTTGAACGTATCGGGCGCGTGAGTGATTCTGCAATGCCTGCTGGCAATTATGCCACAGCCGACGCAGCAGTCAGTTGTACCGGAATTGGTGAAGATATTATTGACGAATGTTTAGCAGCGCGAATCGTTGTCCGCGTCACCGACGGCTTAGCTTTACCAGAAGCGATGCAACGCTCGTTTACCGAAGCATACAACCACAAACGCGATTTAGGCGCAATTGCAATCGACTCAACAGGCGCGATCGCTTGGGGAAAAACTAGTGAAGTGCTACTTGCTGCCTATCATACCGGTGAGAAAGTGGGTGATACGTTGGAATGGACGGGTGAGGAACTGACAAGCTACTGCTGAAGCAACGCGATCGCCTGCGACAAAATCATTTGCTTGTCTACCATGCTTTCTAGTTCTTCAGCCTCAAAACGCCCTTCAAAGGTTTCTGTGGACGCTCGTTTGAGTGCAATTTGATATCCTTCTTGGAGGATCTCGCTGAGTTGCGCTGACGATAAATAACAGCCACCCGCTTTGCGGCGTTTATTAAGCTTGCGGATTTCTCGCGCCGCATTTTCAATAGAAATCTCCCAAGAGCGGGTTGAACGTTTTTCAGCCTGCTGTTTAATCAGAAGAACGAGTAATATCACGCCATAGCTATCAATTTTATTGATTTTGTCACTCAGGCTCATGTCTTCCAACTCGTCCACCAACAGCAAAGCTTCATCAACTTTGCCTTGCTGTAGTAATTCCCGAAGTTCTAGAAGTTCTTCCATACCAAATAGACAGCTTATGGCTTCACTACTACTTTAAACTAGAGGCATTTTACTTTTCTTCCTAATCCTTATGGGCAAGGCGTTGCCTTGCCTCTACGATCCGCGATCCTTACTTTTCAACCGCCAACCTGGTTTGATCACTTGACGCGCCCGACCAATAACTAAACAATCATCAGGAGCATCTTCTGTGACTGCTGAACCCGCTGCAATGTTGACATCGTTACCAATTGTTAACGGCGCAACTAGAACACTATTTGCCCCTGTTTTAGAGCGATCGCCGATTTTTGTTGGATGCTTTTGTACGCCGTCATAATTCGCAGTAATCGTTCCCGCACCCACATTAACTTGCGTTCCGAGCGTAGCATCTCCAAGATACGATAAATGTGCTACATTCGTGCGATCGCCTAGCTGACTATTTTTCAACTCAACAAAATTACCAATCTTACACCCCGCACCTACGACCGCATGACCGCGTAAATGCGCATAAGGACCAATCCGCGTATTTGCGGCAACGCTACTATCGGTTACAACCGAATACAGCACGCTCACATTCTCAGCTATACGGCTGTTTTCAACCAAACTACCAGGTCCAATACGACACCCTGACTGAATCACTGTCTGTCCGCGTAAATGCGTTTGCGGTTCGATAATTACATCAGGGTCGATTTGCACAGTATCGTCAATCGTAATACTTGCAGGGTCGATCAGCGTGACACCCGCAGCCATCCATTGCGACTTGACTCGCGCTTGTAATATACTATAGGCAGTCGCAAGTTGTTGTCGGTCATTGATCCCCAGAATTTCTTGGTAATCTTCTACATCAACCGCCATGACAGGCTCTAAGAAACTGACGGTATCCGTCAAATAGTATTCTTTCTGGTTGTTATTTGGTTGCAATCGCGGTAATACCTCAGCTAAATCTGACCAGCGAAAGCAATAAACTCCAGCATTAATGCGACAGTTTTGTTTCTGCGCTGTCGAACAGTCGCGATCTTCAACAATTTGCTGAACAATATTATGTTCATCACAAAATACACGCCCGTAGCCCTGTGGATTTGGTAACTGCGCGGTCAGGATTGTTGCAGCGTTTTGACGTTCCTTATGCGTTTGCAGCAAATTTTGTAGCGTTTCTGGTCGTAATAAGGGAACATCACCGTTGAGAACGAGTAAATCATCCGTAAAGTTCTCTAAATACGGTATGACTTGTTGAATTGCATGACCTGTTCCTAGTTGTTCGGTTTGTTCAACAAACTCTAAAGAAATCGTCAGATCAGATGCTACCTCGGTAAGCGATGCTTTGACTTGCTCTGCCTGATAGCCAACAATCATCAAACACCGCGTTGGTGAAATTTTATGTAAACTTTGAAGAACCTGTTCAACAATCGATCTTCCTCCCAAAGGATGTAACACCTTAGGCAAAGAGGATTTCATTCGCGTGCCGCGTCCTGCTGCTAAAATTGCTACCGCTACCATAATCAGCTATCGAGCTTTCGTCGGGTTAATGATATCAGCTAATTGCTCCAAGTGCCGCTTGAGATTGTGTCTTCTTGGCGCAAGTTCGTCAGAAATGACCGTTATTGTTCGTCACGCGATTGAATAAATTCCATAAACTGCTTGACAAGTGTAGGATTGCGCCAGCCTTTTGTGGTTTCTTCTGCAATAACTTGAAGTGCTTCTGTACTTGATAATGCGCGTTTATAAGGGCGTTCGCTCGTCAGCGCATCATAAATATCAATGACTTGAAATACCTGCGCAAGATAGGGAATTTGATCTCCTGCTAGTCCATCAGGATAGCCCGAACCATCCCAGCGTTCGTGATGATGGCGAATAATAGGAATTACGCCGCGCATTGTACGTAAAGGTAAGCAAATTTTTTCACCAATTAAAACGTGCTGGCGCATTGTCTCCCATTCGTGTGGTGTTAATTTTCCGGCTTTCAGCAGTACCGCGTCAGGAATACCAACTTTACCAATGTCGTGCAGATAGCTTCCCCACTGTAAATTGCGCATTTGCGTCCGCGAAAGCTGAAGGAATTCACCAAAAGCTGTGCTTAAATCCATCAATCTTTCACAATGATTTCCTGTATTAGGATCGCGGCTTTCAATTGCTTGCGCAATCGAAAATAAAACTTGTTCGGCATGATCTAAATCTTCGTTTAAGCTTTTTTGTCGTACTAGCGATTTAACACGCGCCGCTAACTCTAGCCGATCGAAAGGTTTGGTGAGAAAGTCATCGCCGCCGGCTTCGATTCCACTAATACGCGATCGCCGATCGTTTAAAGCTGTGATAAAAATGACAGGAATCAATCGAGTTTGTTCGTCCTGTTTGAGTTGGCGACACACTTCAAACCCATCCATGCCAGGCATCATAACATCGAGTAAAATCAAATCCGGCTGACTGCGTGTCACTAGCTCTAGCGCTGCTCCCCCACTATCCGCTTCTAAAACCTCATACCCCTCTACTGCTAAAAGGGCAACAGCGGTCATCCGGCTCGCTGCGTGGTCGTCCACAACTAAAATCTTCGGCGGCTCTGAATCAAAATGGTTCACCTGAGAACTTTCTGCTTTGTACAATGTAGAGATCATGAATTGCAAAAAACTAACACTCAAACTCCCTGGCGATCACTATTTAACTCAAGCTATGTATTACCTCAAAACATTACATTAACAAGCTATTACTGCCCCAAAAGCTTACATATTGTCTAATCACGGTCAACGTTCGTCGCTGTCCGTCTCAATATTTTGAAAAAATCATACAAGCTCTTTTGGCTAAATCAGTGCTCACTTAAGTAGTGTTGACACTTACAGTATCCTCAATTCTAGGGCAGAGGAAATCAGTTTTTCTACGTAGGTTTGTTTCGCTTTACGCAAAACGATAAATGTTACATGTGCAGCAAAGTTTTGGTTACAAAGCTGACACCGATTTAATGCAGCTAGGAGTTTTTCTACCGTAGCCGATAGAAATATCTAAGTAAGATAAAAGTATAAAAAGCTTGCTCAACGCTTCTCACAATCAGCAGTATAGAGATTGGGTCTGCGCTTTGCTGTACACTTTGTGCCAATTCTCAAAAAAAGATGCTCTAACTATGTAGAAGCACCTATAGAAACAATATGATAATTTTTATAAAATTTTGCGATCGCAGCGATCGCACCAGGAGCAATTGAATCTTTACTGCTAATCTAATTCTCGTCTACCTTCGAGCGCTCTAGCAAGTGTGACCTCATCTGCATACTCCAAATCGCCACCTACAGGTAAACCAAAAGCAATGCGCGTAACGCGCGTAAATGGCTTTAATAGCTGACCCAAATATAGGGTGGTCGTCTCTCCTTCTACGCTAGGACTAATCGCCAAAATCACCTCTTTGGGTTGTTGCTGGCTGACTCGTCGTACGAGCGATTGAATTGTCAACTGTTCTGGACCAATACCATCCATCGGAGAAATCACACCACCCAAAACGTGGTACTTGCCATGATATTCTCTCGTTTTTTCCAAAGCAATCACATCGCGAGAATCACTCACCACACAAATAGTATGATTGTCGCGGTTATTATTTCGACAAATTTCACACACTGGTTCAGCCGATAAATGAAAACAGACAGAACACACACCTACTTGTTGCTTTGCATCAATTAAAGCTTGTGCTAAAGCCTGTACTTCCGTTTCCGGTCTTTTTAAAATATGTAAAGCCAAGCGCTGGGCAGTTTTAGGACCAACTCCAGGCAAGCGCTGTAGTTGTTCTATTAAACGCGCTAAAGGACGTGCGTAAACCGTTGTTGTTCTCCTTGGTCACTCTACCACTATCCTATCTGTTCTAGGCAACCTGTGACCACGATAAAAAGAAAAACGCCCCTTGGAGAAAGGAGCGCTTTTCGTTGACTATTATTCGATTATCGAATTAGCCATTGATGCTCGGAGCAGTTAAAGCAACAGGAGTCGCTTCACCAGCAGCCAAGTCGAGAGGGAAGTTGTGCGCGTTGCGCTCGTGCATGACTTCCATACCCAAGTTCGCACGGTTGAGGACGTCTGCCCAGGTACCAATCACGCGACCTTGCGAGTCAATCACCGACTGGTTGAAGTTGAACCCGTTGAGGTTGAACGCCATTGTGCTGATGCCCAACGAGGTGAACCAGATGCCAATCACTGGCCATGCGGCTAAGAAGAAGTGCAACGAACGGCTGTTGTTGAACGAAGCGTATTGGAAGATTAAGCGTCCAAAGTATCCGTGTGCCGCTACGATGTTGTATGTCTCTTCTTCTTGTCCGAATTTGTAGCCGTAGTTTTGGCTTTCGCTTTCGGTTGTTTCACGCACTAACGAACTGGTCACGAGTGAACCGTGCATCGCACTGAAGAGTGCACCACCGAATACGCCTGCTACTCCTAACTGGTGGAATGGGTGCATCAGGATGTTGTGCTCGGCTTGGAACACTAACATGAAGTTGAATGTGCCGCTGATGCCGAGGGGCATGCCATCGCTGAATGAACCTTGTCCGATTGGGTAGATCAAGAAGACTGCGGTTGCTGCTGCTACTGGTGCTGAGTAGGCTACGGCAATCCATGGCCGCATTCCTAGACGGTAGGATAGTTCCCACTCGCGTCCCATGTAGCAGAATACGCCGATCAAAAAGTGGAAGATGACTAATTGGTATGGTCCACCGTTGTATAGCCACTCATCTAATGATGCTGCTTCCCAGATTGGGTAGAAGTGTAACCCAATTGCGTTTGACGACGGAACGACTGCTCCGGTGATGATGTTGTTGCCGTAGATTAATGACCCTGCTACTGGTTCTCTAATGCCGTCGATGTCTACGGGGGGGGCGGCGATAAATGCAATGATGAAGCAGGTTGTTGCTGCTAGTAATGTCGGGATCATCAATACGCCGAACCAGCCTACGTATAGACGGTTATCGGTTGATGTTACCCAGTTGCAAAACCGCTCCCACAATCCGGCGCTTTCGCGTCTTTGTAGCGTTGTTGTCATACTTTTATGATTGCTTGGTGTTATTTTTCAAACTCAAGTCAGGTAGATATACTACCTATTTTTATAGCTTAAAGCCTGTATTGAGATTTGTAAATTATTTAATTATAACTTTTGCTTATAAAGCATATTTAATTTTCTTTTGTTTTAGCTTTGACTGGGGATACCGAACAAAGCACTGTATGGCTTTGGTTCAACCTGCGCACTTGAGCGCAAGTCGCATTTAGCTAGAAGTCTGTAGTTTTTTTTGACACATCAGCCAGGAGGCCATTTCATTTGTCTTCCACCTAGGATATGTAGATGTAAATGATATACAGTTTGACCGCCATCTGATCCAGTGTTAATGACTACGCGATAGCCATTTTCCAAACCTGCTTGTTGTGCTACGCGTTTTGCTGTTAGTAGCAGATGCCCCATAAGTGCGTGGTCTTTGGACTCAGCATCGGCTAATTTCGCAATCGGTTCTTTGGGAATCACGAGGATGTGTACAGGGGCTTGAGGGTTGACATCTTTAAAAGCAAGTGCCAGTTCATCTTCGTAAACAATATCGGCAGGGATTTCGCGCCGAATAATTTTGCTGAAAATAGTCTCTGTGATTTCACTCATGCTGATTTATATGTGATTCTGCTAGAGATTCTAAAGGGTTATTGTTCTGGAATAAAGATGTTAGCGCGGGTTTGGAGTGCATCAATTGTCGGTATTGATGCTTTAAAAGTGGGTGTAGAAATCGATGTATCTGGTGGTTTACCAGGAATTGTGGTTGTCGGACTTCCTGACACCGCAGTACAAGAATCGCGAGAAAGGGTGAAAACAGCACTCAAAAATGCTGGATACGCTTTTCCTATGCGCAAAATTGTGATTAATCTAACGCCTGCTGATGTGCGTAAAGAGGGTCCAAGTTTTGATTTACCAATTAGTGTTGGTGTGTTAGCGGCGTCTGAGCAAATCAGCGCTCAACTTTTAGGTGATTACCTTTTTTTGGGTGAAGTCTCGCTTGATGGTTCGCTGCGTCCAATTGCAGGAGTTTTACCGATCGCAGCTGCTGCTCAGAAACTTGGTATTGTCGGTTTAGTAGTACCTGTTGATAATGCCGAAGAAGCTGCACTTATTCAAGATGTATCAGTTTACGGTTTTAAGCATTTGTCTGAGGTGGCTGATTTTCTCAATAACCCGCAGCGCTATCAGCCAGTCAAGAGTGATGTACAACAACACTTAGGAAAAACACGCTCATACAGTGGAGACTTGAAAGATGTAAAAGGTCAAGCACACGCACGCAGGGCGCTAGAAATTGCCGCTGCGGGAGGACATAACTTAATTTTCGTAGGACCACCAGGAAGTGGCAAAACAATGCTTGCGCGTCGCCTACCAGGAATTTTACCGCCGTTGAGTTTTGCTGAAGCTTTGGAAGCAACACAGATTTATTCGGTTGCTGGATTGTTAAAAAATCGCGGTTCTTTGGTGCGCGATCGCCCGTTTCGCAGTCCTCATCATTCGGCTTCTGGTCCGTCGCTGGTTGGTGGAGGTAGTTTTCCGCGTCCTGGAGAAATTTCCCTGGCACACCACGGTGTATTATTTTTGGACGAACTGACGGAATTCAAACGCGATGTTTTAGAATTCTTACGCCAGCCACTAGAAGATGGCTATGTTACCGTATCGCGTACGCGGCAATCTGTTGTTTTTCCGGCACAGTTTACGTTGGTTGCAAGTACGAATCCTTGTCCTTGCGGTTATTATGGAGACTCAATTCAACCGTGTACTTGTTCGCCACGCCAAAGAGAGCAATACTGGGCAAAACTATCGGGTCCATTGATGGATCGAATTGATTTACAAGTTGCGGTGAATCGCCTGAAGCCAGAAGAAATTACGCAACAGCCCAACGGAGAACCATCAAGTAGTGTGCGACACCGAGTCGAAGCCGCACGCGATCGCGCACTCAAGCGCTTCGATTCAAAAATTCGCTGTAATGCGGCTATGCAAAGTAGTGACTTACGAACTTGGTGTCAATTAGATACTACTGCAACGACTTTACTCGAAGGCGCAATTAGAAAATTAGGCTTATCTGCACGAGCGAGCGATCGCATTCTCAAAGTTGCGCGGACAATTGCTGATTTAGCTGGCGATGAAGATTTGCAAGTTCATCATGTTGCTGAAGCGATTCAGTATCGTACTATCGATCGAATGCAATAAATTCTTATTAAGAGTAATATTTATTTTTATTTTAACAAAAGTGCTGTTTTAATTCAAATATTATTTATATTTTTTGATAAAACTAAACTTACTTAAATATCCCGCTCAAGCATTCATTACAACAGATAATCAATGCATTTCGGCTATCCATCTTGCGGGGGTAGTTATTGCACCGCATTGTTTTGTAGAATTTCCAAGGTTTCTCTCATTGCATAAAGCTCACACTTGAGATTACAATCAAACATTTTATTGTGAGGCTCTAAATAGGAAAAATCAAATGCAACCTTGGCTGATTATACTTTTACTAATTTCGGTCGCTTTTATTGTTTTTTCTACCACAAAGCTCAAGCTTCATCCATTTCTGGCTTTAATTTTTGCCGCTTTAGGTTTCGGCATTCTAGCAGGAATGCCATTAGATGAGGTTGTCGAATCAGTCTCTGATGGGTTTGGGAGAACACTGGGTTCAATCGGGATTGTGATCGTTGCTGGTATCATTCTGGGAACTTTCTTAGAAAAATCAGGTGGGGCGTTTACCTTAGCAGATAGCGTACTGAAGCTAACAAAAAGAAAGAATGTACCGCTAGCAATGGCAATTATTGGTTACATTGTGGCGATTCCAGTATTTTGTGATTCTGGATTTGTGATTTTATCACCGTTAAATAAGGCATTGACTAAAAAAGCAGGAATGTCTTTAGCCGTGAGTGCGATCGCCCTGAGTTTAGGATTGTATGCAACACACACCATGGTGCCACCAACCCCAGGACCAATCGCCGCTGCTGGATTACTCGAAGCTGATTTAGGACTAGTCATTGTTTGGGGATTAGCCGTTTCGATACCTGCTTTATTAATCGGTTGGCTATTTGCCTTAAGATTTGGTAGCCGTACGTATATTGATCCAGAACCAGAATTTAGCGAAGCAGAAATTAATCAAATTATGCAGGAAGGTCCTTCGGCACTCCAGGCTTTCTTACCAATTGCGATTCCAATTGTGCTGATTCTGGCTAAATCGATAGCCGATTACCCAACGAACCCGTTAGGCGAAGGGTTCTTACAAACTTTTGTCAGTTTTGTTGGCAACCCTTTAATTGCTTTACTTATTGGCGTTCTCATTTCCTGGAGTTTGCCCAAAAAGTTTAATCGAGAACTGCTTTCGGATCGCGGTTGGGTAGGAAAAGCATTACTCGACTCCGCAGCAATTATCTTGATTACAGGTGCTGGTGGTGCGTTTGGGAGAGTTTTGCAAAATTCTGGAATTGCTGAGGTGATTGGTAAGAACTTAGCTGGAGGAAATTTAGGCATCTTTTTACCGTTTATCATTTCTTCTGGAATTAAAACTGCACAAGGTTCTTCGACAGTTGCGATTGTGACGACAGCAACGTTACTAGCACCGTTACTCGGAGTTCTCAATCTCGATGCACCGATTGATCGGGCGCTAACTGTAGTTGCGATCGGGGCTGGGGCGATGGTTGTATCGCACGCTAACGACAGCTATTTTTGGGTAGTTTCGCAGTTTTCTCGGATGACGACTGAACAAGCATTCAAACTACAAACTTTAGGGACTTTGACTGAAGGCGTTGCCGCAGGAATTATTGTTTGGATTATTAGTCTTGTAACTTAATCTTAGAGTTTTATATAGCAATCGAAGTATAGGTTAGGGCACTATGGAAGCTCAGAGCCTTTATCCTAACTGGCTTTTATAGCCCTAGTTAATAGAGTTAGGACATTATCGAAGCTCGTAGTGATGTCCCTGAGGAGAGTTTAACCCTAACCCCTGACCTCTGACCCCTACTATCGCTAGTCATAGCGCAGTTGTTGGGGCTTTGCACTCATCAAGTTTATTGAGCTAGCCTTGAATTAGTCATCGCACATCGACGATCCATACTCGCGGTGACGACGCATAGAAGTGGGTGCAATTCCTGCGGCTTTACGGTATTTTGCAACTGTTCTACGAGCGATGGAAAGATGATAGCGAAGCTTTAAAAGTTGGACGAGTTGTTCGTCGGTGTAAGGCTGATCGACAGATTCTTCCGCGACAAGTTGTAGGAGGAGTTGTTGAATTTGTTGGAGTGTACGTCCGCCCACAGACACTGGAACGCACAACGATGCTAAGGGAATTGTGCGATCGCGCGTTCCACACACGCGCAAATATCTACCACGTACAATTCTACTAACGGTGGCGTTACTCAATCCCACCGATTGCGCGACAATTTGTTGCGGTGTGGGAATTAAATCTAACGCATCTTGGCTATGTAAAAAAGCTTGTTGGCGTTCGACTAGAAACTGTCCGACTTTGAGCAAATTTTCTTGCCACTGATCAAGCGCTGTGAGTAAACTTTGTGCTTTTTGTAGCAGATTTTCTAAACGTTGTTTGTCTTGTGCTTTTGCTTGCGGCTGCTGTAACAAATGAATTGCTTCTTGATTAAGGCAAAATCGCTGACGCGGTTGCGCGATTAAAGAAACTTGCCAAGTTTGATGGGCTGTCAGTTCTGCTTGTAAATCAGGTGTGACAATGGGTATATTGCTGTAACCAAAGTTTCTTGCAGGGCGCGGTTCTAAAGTTTGAATTTGCGCGATCGCCGCTTGCAAATCTTTATGAGTTATTTTAGTAGACAGTTGCGATGAACTGTTCAGTTTTTGCCTTAGTCTTTCACAATTCTCAATCGCCGTCGAAGAATTACCAACACAATCAGCTAATTCTTCTAAGTAGTCGCGAATCAAGATCCTAGCAAGATCCTCTGTACAATCTTGAAGTTGTAATAGCAAACATTCGCGTAACGAACGCGCGCCAATTCCTGGTGGATCGAGGCTTTGCAGGATTGGTACGCATCTTTCTAGTTCTTGAGAACGCCAAGAAGTCCCTTTTGCCCAAGTTTCGGGAGTTTGCTCTAAGTATCCTGCACTCGATAACCACTGGGTAAGATAAATTAGTGCTTCGCGTTGCTGAGTTGAAATTGACAACGCGGCGATCTGTCCGTATAAATGCTCTTGTATTGTCGAACTTGCGGCTTGGACATCGTACCATTGTGGTAAAACGTCGCTAATAAGCGAGTCGCGTTCTTCTGTCGGTGTTTCCAGTAAAAACGGGTTTTCCTTTGCTTCCGCTTGCAGATGTTTAATCACTTGGTTGCGATCGCAAGACAGCAAGCGCACGAGTTGCCGTAATGTAGGATAAAGAACAGTATCCGTTTGCAAGCGTGTTGTCAGTGACTGGGTAGAAGCAATAACCATACGCTATAAATTCCACTGCTGGCGTTTCTGGATAAACGTTTGCTGATCCAAACCTAACGCTTTATGTGGTTCTTGCGGATCGAGGAGTAACGCGCGACGAATCAAATCTTGTTCGAGTTGCGCTACAGCTTGCGCTAAGTTGAGTTCAGGTTCCTCGTTTTGCGTAAAAATAAGATGTTCGGGTAAAATCGGTCGTCCGCCTGAAAGAACAGCAGCGCGTTCGAGAATGTTTTGTAACTCGCGGACGTTTCCTGGAAACGGATAACTTTGGAGTTTTTTCATTGCTGTTTCGGCGATCGCTAAACTCGGATACCCTTGCTTTAGTGCAATTCGACTTAAAAAATGTTGCGTGAGAAGATTGATATCTTCTATGCGATCGCGCAAGGCAGGTAATTCGACTCGTACAACATTCAAGCGATAATACAAATCTTCACGAAATTGGTTACTACGTACCATTTCTTCCAAGTTACGATTCGTTGCTGCTAAAATGCGCACATCTACTGTACGTGTTTGGTTACTTCCCAAGCGTTCAAATGAGCGATCTTGTAAAACACGCAATAATTTACTTTGAATCACTGGCGTTAGTTCGCCAATTTCATCTAAAAATAGAGTTCCGCCATTCGCTTGCTCAAAACGACCAATGCGCAGGTGATCTGCACCCGTAAACGCCCCTTTTTCGTGTCCAAACAATTCGGCTTCTAATAAATGTTCTGGAAGCGCGGCGCAATTAACTTTGACTAATGGTCCTTTACTACGCGAACTCGTCGTGTGAATCATCGACGCGACCAATTCTTTACCTGTACCCGATTCGCCTAAAATGAGTACTGTGGAATCACCTTGAGCGATTCGACCAATGAGTTTAAACACATTTTGCATCAACGGCGATCGCCCTAGCATTTCGTCGGCGTTTTGACTAAGCGTTTCAGCGCTGATGCGGTAAACTGACGCTTGATGATGCGAAAGCGCTTTTTCGGTAAGCTCGACTAAAGTATCTAAATCAAATGGTTTGGTTAAATAGTCGTAGGCACCTAACTGCATAGCTTCAATCGCAGTCCGGCTTGTACCATACGCAGTCATCACAATTACAGGTAGCTCAAAGAGTATTTTGCCTAAGTTTTTTAATACGGTCATTCCCTGCGTGCGTGGCATTTTTAAGTCGAGAAACACTAAGTCAGGGCGATCGCCTAGCGCAATACTATCTTTAATAATTTTTAATCCTTGGCTACCGTCTTTTGCTTCAATAATGGTGTGACCTTCATCTTGCAGTATTTGTGCCATCGCCTGACGCAACGGTTTTTCATCATCAATAATGAGAATTTTTGCCATATTGTGAATTAGTAACAAGCGCTACTCGGTCTAGTGGTAAATACACACTAAACTTTGTCCAGCCAGAGCGCGACTGTAAATCGATATATCCTCCGTGATGCGTCACAATTTCATGGCTGATTGCTAGTCCTAATCCAGTTCCATCAGCTTTAGTCGAGTAAAACGGGTCAAAAATTCGTTCTTGTTGTTCTGGCAGAATTCCGACACCGCGATCTTCTACCCATACGATTAAATATTTATCTTGTTGTTCTACTCCCACTTTGACTTCTCCAGACAGAAAACTCGCTTGAATCGCATTGAGAATCAAATTTAAGATAACTTGTTCAATGCCGCGACGTTGTAGTGAAATTTCTGGTAGTGGTTCGGGTGCGGGGAAATACGTTAAACCAATGTTCTGTTGTTCAGCTTGAGGGCGCAGTAAGGAGACAGATTCCATCGCGATCGCTTCTAAAGAAACATTTACAAATTCTTCTTCTTGTTGGGTTTTATCGAAGTAAAGTAACCTTTTGACTAATGTTTCCAAGCGATCTACTTGCTCTAGTAAACTAGGAATTGGTAAATTGGTAATTTCTTGCCTGTGTAGCTGCCGCTTAACATATTGTAAATTAAGGCGCATACTGGCTAAAGGATTACGCACTTCATGCGCGACACCCGCAACAAGTTGTCCTAACGAAGCTAAGCGATCCATCCGTCGCAATCGCTGTTCTAACTCCTTACGACGCTGTTGCATTGTATTAATTGATGCTCCTACTTGTCCCATTTCAGCAGGAAGTGGCGGAATGAGATTGGCTTTACCTTGTTCAATTGCTTTAATACCTTGTTGTAATTGCAGTACCCCACTGCGTAATTGTACTGTGATATAAACAGTCCACCCGACAACACACAAGACCATCACGATCACCAGTGTCGTGAGGATCTGCGATCGCGCATCCGTCGATCGTGGAATCCGCTTCATCGTCCACACTGCGCCATCAAACGGCAAAGGATCGGCACGTAGGACAACAATATCGAGTTGCGGATAAAGTACCATCTCCTGTGGTAAGTGCTGCCGACTTGCACTAGCAACTAATTCCAAAATTTTGCCTTTTTCCGCAGGGGGAATATCGCGTTTAGGAACAGGTCCACCGTGCGTAGGATATGCATAACCTAAGAGTTGATCCTCACTATAGATGTAAAAACCACCTTCGACTCGCGGAAAGTCACTCAACGCTGCATATGATAACTTCCAAAGATAGTCATCCCACTTCTTGCCGACAAGGATAGGGCTGCGACTGGGATTTCCTTCCCAAAAGTGTTGCATCAAGCGCGCATTCGCACGCGCTAATTCGCCTTGCGTTCGGGCTGCGATCGCACTTTCCCGACTATGAAATAATTCTGCTAATAGCCACAACGCCGCTCCACCCAAGCACAAAAATAGCGCGATGAGAATTGTTAATTGTTGCTGAAGTGTCCAACGTCGCGGGACAATATTCTTTGCCATTTACGTCGTGATGTATAGCACTTGGTTGGAATGACTACTACGCGTATTTTCCTTAATGACTAATATGACTTATTATCTCTAAGCAAGATGATACAAACTTTGTGAAATAAGTAGGTTAATGGTGCGAGTTCAGCTGTTATAGCAATTGAAGAGATGCTTAGGACATGGTCGAGGCTCAGACCTCTGATCTCTGAACCCTGCTATAGTTTCCTCTACGCTAAAGAGAATTGTGCTTGCTTTTTTGTCCTACTTTGCCTAAATCATCTACCATCGGATGCGGTAGGTTAGGCTAACAGTTCTACCTCTAGCGGGTAGATTGAGTGTTTCATCAGTAAAGCCGTCGAGTTGTGAATTTACAGTTTGATACTGCTCGTTTAAGAGATTCTGAATGTCCAAAGTTAACTCACCCTGCCCTATATTGAGTGTGCTGGAAAAATTCACAACAGTGTAGCCGTCAATCGGTAATGGGTCAGAGCCGGCTTGAAATCCGGCGTTACGATTGTTAACCTGTGATAGCTGCAAGCGGTTACGCCAGTTTGGCAGCGTTTGATTTTCGATATACGCACTCAACTTTATAGGAAAAATCTCGTAGCTGCTCAGCGCCAAATAGTTTCCATCTTGGTTCACGTCATTTTCGCCGAAACTGTAGCTCAGAGTGCCTCCAAGTTGCCAGTTGGTGGATGGCTGCCAGTCGATTGCGGCTTCAATGCCATAGTTGCGCTGTGGCGCGCGCACAAGTTCAACACCACCACTGGGTAACGCCGTGTAAGCGGCTCCTAGACTGGACTCGTTATAGAACGCAGACAGCGACGCTTGGACTTGCCGCCAATTGCCTTGAAGCCCGATTTGATAGTAATTCACTTTCTGCGGCTGAAACAGTGTCAATGCAGGATCGATGCTAAAGTCTCTGGGCGGATAGCTGAGAATACTAAAGCCGTAATCAGGAATAAAGAAATCTTGAGAAAACTGGGCATAAAGCTGGAGCGTTGGTGTTAGTTTGTAAACAAGGCTCGCATTGAACAATAGATCGTTAAATTGAAGGGCACCGCCAGCGATCGCCGTACCGTTGTAACGATTGAAGTCACTATCGTATAATGGGATGTAGTCGTCGATTTGCAGCTGAAGCCAGTTGTGGCGAATTCCACCACTTAGCTGTAGGCGATCGTTGATCTGCCAATCTGCTGAGGCAAACACGCCGAGGCTTTCTAACTCGTATGGCGGTACATAAGTCGCTTCACTTGTCTTTTGGGCAACCTGTCCGTTACTCAGGTCGTAAATTTGTTCATTAAAAAACTCTAGCTGAAGCGCATTTTTGGCTTGATGCTCGTAGTCGGCTCCCCAGCGTAAACGGACGCGATTCAATAGCGGCGTTTCTACTTGCAGTTGTCCCCCAATCAACTCGCTGCCCGATCCTGTACGGATAATGCCATCAAAAAAGCCGTTGCGATCGTCTAACAAGCTGCGTTCGACATAGCGCAATTGACTGTAGTAGCTAGAAAGCAACACGACACTGCCTGCAACATTATCATTTGTATAGCCGATGCTGAGGTCGGTAGACGCTGTTCCAGGAGGATCGGTATTTCTTACCGTGACACGGCGGCGAATTCCCCATGCCTGCTGTCGCCCAGGCGTTTGTAAAAGGTCTTCATCGGGGACAACATTGACACGATCAAACTGTTGGACAGTGCGGAACGCGAACTGCAAGCGCTCGGTTTTGCTGAGATAAATATTGGCGCTGCCAAACGCATCGAGTTGCGTTGAGTCGTCGCTACCAAAGCTACTGTTGGGCAGCAAATTCCCTTGTGCATCAAAAATGCTGTTGTTGAAGCGAGTAGAGATATCAAAGCGGTAGTCCAGATTTTTTGCTGTGCCTGCAAAGTATTGTCGCAGTGAATAGTCAAATCCCTCTGCTGCCAAAACAGCACGACCACTCATCGGTGCAGTCACGCCGATTTCAGTAATTGCGGTGAAGTTGTTCTGTGGCTGAGCTTGGGTAGTAGGGGCTGCTTGATTTGCTTGAGCCATATGCATTGCGACGGGAAGTGCCGTTGCGGTTACCAGTGCAGCCACAGGAGTTGCTACCAATAGCATGACAGCGATTTATGATTCAAGGTTTTTCAACCATCACATACAAATCAGTCAAGAGCGTCGCTAACAAATCTGTTACTTGTTTTAGTGCTTGCTCGTCAGAAACAGGCTCAAGTGTACAAGGATCTAAAGGTCTAATTTGCTGCCAGCGTTTGGCAATTGTTGCAACAGATTGTGGTGCTTCCCATAGTGGTAGCAAACAAGCCGCGATGTTACCGTCTACAGTAATTGTCTTTGCGCCTAAAATCGACAGGTATTGCTCGATCGCTATAGGACGATTGTGCTGAGCAGATTCCCGAATCGCATCGCGAACCGCAGGCGTTTTTAATTGAGGATGCAGGTGAACGCGATCGCTACTGTGGATCGCTGGCAAATTTTTATGAAAAGGCATCGGTGCAGCCAAACCCGTCTCTGCATGAGTACACCAAAAGTCAAGCAGACGATGAATCGGATGAATTAGCTCAAAAAGCTCAAGCTGCTGCGGGTAGGAAAGCATCGGCAAGCTTAAGCCGATAAACGCGGGCATTTGCTCGATTGAACCAAAAAGCGGTGTGAGATCCCATTGCTGCCAATTCACCATTTCAATCAAGCTGAGTCCTACGGCTGCAAGCATATCGAATAGATTCGGAATGGTATAGCCTTTGTCTCCTTGCAGCAAATAGTTCATCCGAATCACTTGATTCGTCACTTCACCATCGGCATCAGGTGTCCAGGTTTTTGCTTTGAGATCAACCCAGCTTGGCATCGCGTTCATTGTTTCTCGTACCAATGCTTCTTCGGTTTCACCTACATTTTCGTGAAACAATCCCATCAGTTCAAACATCTTTTGCGCGCGGTAAAAATGCTGTCGTTGAATCACGCTGTGCAGATTGGCACGAATAATACCATCAGGCTTTAACACTGCTTTCATCGTTTGCAGCGCTTCAACCGGATCGGGTAGTAAATACAGCACTTCATCACAGTTGATGTAGTCAAACTGTACTCCCAAGCGCGATAGTTCTTCCGCCGACAGCACCTGAAACTCAAGTTGCACGCCGTTCAAGTGTGACACTCGCTTTTGAGCCATAGCGATGGAAGCAGGTGAGACATCAACGCCAATTACGCGTGCGCCTGGATTGGCGATCGCGAGAACGAGCGAAGTTAACCCACTACCGCAACCAACGTCAAGAATCACTTTATCCTGCGGATTCACGACGCGACGATGTTGTAAATAGTAGGGCGTAGCGATCGTCTGCTGATAAAGCTTACTCGGCTCCGGCTGAATCGGCTGATCAATTGGAGTTGCTGGATAGGGAGCCGTTTCGTATTGGTGAAAAATAGCGTTGAGGCGATCAATTGAAAGACTCATAGGAATAAAAAGTCGATAGATGTGTCATCAAATTATTGAGCAGAGGAAAAAGGTTATTCGGCTTTTTATACGGATTCAGGAACTAAAACCAATTAGTCGAACTAGATATGTAGCAGAGGTCAGAGGTCAGAGTTAAACTTCCCTCAGGGAAATCACTATGAGCTTTGATAATGTCCTAACTCTATTGACTATGGCTATAAAAGGAATCTTCAAAGAGTGTGAAAGCAAAAGCGCTGAGTGCGGAGTTGATCAGTCTCACACACTCAGCACCGTTTAACTAGCACTGCCTGGTCAAATTTTAGTGGCTTTCACGAATAGTGCTATCTCATCGATGCTCTGTGCGAAAGCGACAAAACGAGAAGGAAAGACTTATGCTGCTAGTTCCAAGTTACAAGGTTGGAGGCAGTGGAGGTGGTTCAACACCTTTAGGTGGAGGTGGTTCAACACCTTTGGGTGGCGGCGGTTCAACACCTTTGGGTGGAGGTGGTTCAACACCTTTGGGTGGCGGCGGTTCAACACCTTTGGGTGGAGGTGGTTCAACACCTTTGGGTGGCGGCGGTTCAACACCTTTGGGTGGCGGCGGTTCAACACCTTTGGGTGGAGGTGGTTCAACACCTTTGGGTGGTGTAGTTGGTTGTCCCTTAACGCCTTTAGCTCCTTTTCGCTGAGCATAGAGCGCTTCTGAGTTTGCCGAACCAAGTTCCGGCGTGGAGGTACGCACTGTTGCCGCAGCGGTTTCAGCGAGGAGAGGTGCAAGCGCAAGCGCGAAGAGCGCACCTGCTCCCCAACGGAGAATCAAAGTATGAGTAAATCGACTCATGATGGAAGTCCTTCATTTGTCGTAAAGTACAAATCCCTTTAAAACAAGCAAACTATCAGTTATGTAGTTTGGCTCTTTCTAGGGTTGTATGCGCAATTTAATGCGATACGCAATCTCTATGTGCAAAAAGGATGCCAAAAATGTTGACCGTTTTGCATAACTATAGCAGGGGTCAGGGAAATCATTATGCGCTTTGATCATGTCCTAACTCTATTGACTAAGACTATAAAAGCAGTCACTTGTAACTAAACTAGGTTAAAGCATGAACAAGTTTTTGAGCGCCAATACTAGAAGCTACAACCATAACTGTAGCTCATATGCATATAACTTGTTTAAAGTCAATAGTTTTAATCGTTTAGGGCTAGCTAGCACGGTGATGCAGCCAAGTTATAAGTTGTGCCATTTGTTTTTTTAATTGGTTTATTTCGGTTTGCATCTTTGTAACTTTTTCAGTTAATAGTTGTACTTCATTCAGATTTGCATTCTCTAGAGGAACCTGGATCGCAGTAGGATTACTAATAACCTCTCTGCGGGGTAGTTTTGCCTTTTGCATGGCTGACTTAATTGCAGCAACTAATTCTCTTTGTTCAAATGGTTTTGAAATAAATTCAAAATACTCAAACGGCTCCTGAATTTTTTCTAAGACTTCTTCCTTGCGTCCAGACATCAAGACTAAAGGAATTTTTTGCCAGTGATTATTTTGTTGAATCTGTTGAAAGACTTCCCATCCACTAAGCTTAGGCAGAAGAAAATCTAGCATAATTAAACTTAGTGATTCTTGCGATATTAGTTTTAGACCTTCTACACCATCTTTTGCTTCTAAAACGACAAAATTACCAGGCGGTAACATTTCCTTAACGCGTGCTCGAATTACGCGACTATCGTCAATAACGAGAATTTTATTGCTTCCCACAGCGATGGCTCCCTCAAATAAGATGAAAATAATAAATAGTAAATTTTTAAGTAGTTTTCGTTACTAAGCGTTAATAGAAAAGAATAGGAAAGAAAGCAGTTTTAGCTTAGTAGGGAAAAAAGTGACGCAATTTTATGACCTATTCCCATGACCTGCCGAGTGCGCATAACATTGGCATTATTTTAAATATCGCCGAAGTTGCCAGTGTGGCATTTTTACCTATAGTTTGTAACAATAACGCTATAGAATAAACTTAACGCTGCTGCTGATCTCAGTCCAAGAGAAATTTTACTGATACTAAACTCAGGCGATTTTAAGTATGGTAATGATTTAAGTAAATCTACGGTAGTTGCACTTGAGCTTCATTAAGAGCGTATAACTGAGACTACTAAAAAATCAGCCGTGCTGCGTAAGTCATGAATTGTTTACTGTGACTATTAGGCTGATTCAGATTTCTATTGAGTAGATAGCCTATAGTTTATAGAGAAGATTACTTAAGTATTAACAGGTTTTTATCTGCTGCTGCAATTTTACTAAGTGTTTATGAATAAATCGCCTGCTTCCGAACTCAAGTTAGAACCAGTACCTGCATGGTTGCGTCGTCCGATTGGAAAAGCTAGCGAACTATCTACAGTTCAAAGAATTATTAAGCAGCGTCAAATTCATACTATTTGTGAAGAAGGTCGCTGTCCTAACCGTGGTGAGTGTTACGCGCAAAAAACAGCATCATTTTTACTGATGGGACCTACTTGTACTAGATCTTGTGCATTTTGTCAAGTTGATAAAGGTCATGCACCTATGCCATTAGATCCTGACGAACCGCGCAAAGTAGCAGAAGCTGTGCAGTTATTGGGGTTACGCTATGTGGTTTTGACTTCGGTAGCGCGGGACGATCTACCGGATCAAGGCGCGAGTTGGTTTGTGAAAACGATGAAAGCGATCCGCGAAGATAACCCAGAGACACAAATTGAGGTTCTCACAGCAGATTTTTGGGGTGGTACTTCTAAAGAAACAGGACAACGCGATCGCATCGCGACAGTCGTCCAAGCAAAACCAGCGTGTTATAACCACAATATTGAAACTGTACGCCGCTTACAAGGACTTGTACGGCGTGGGGCTAAATACGATCGCTCGCTACGCGTTCTCCAAATTGTCAAAGAACTGAATGCAAGTATTCCAACAAAATCTGGGTTAATGCTAGGACACGGTGAAACCGAAGCTGAAATTGTAGAAACAATGGCAGACTTGCGGGCGGTAGGGTGCGATCGCATTACGATTGGTCAATATATGCGCCCTTCGCTTGCCCACCTTCCAGTGCAAAAATACTGGACACCAGAAGAATTTGAACATTTAGGCGCGATCGCCCGCGATATCGGCTTTGCGCACGTTCGTTCGGGTCCATTGGTGCGGAGTTCTTATCATGCTGGAGAGGGCTAGGAAAGCAGATTAGAGGTCAGTAGCTAACACTAACTGACTTTAGCCGCTCGCTTGTTGCTCCTTTGAAAATATTTCTAGAGAAATGTACTCAAAGAAACCAATGTTTGGTATTTCTTAATAAGTTACAACATTAGGAGTTGGTTCTGATGACTTCTCAAGCTACAAAAGATGCCACGATTAAAACAGGTAATCCTCCCTATCCTTATCGGACGATCATTTCACTCATCTTGCTAGCAGGTAACTTCTTAGTCGCTGCGATTTATTTCCGCATTATTAATCCTTAAGTTAAAGCATATGCGCGTTAGGCATGATTTGGGTGTTAGGGAGCTATGTCTGTCATAGGGTGCTGATTATAGCTGCATAGCGTCTTGTTGGGTGTTGGAGGCAAGGTAGCCACCAAGCCACTAACACTTAACTCCTAAGCTCAAATCGTCCTTAGATTGTTCCTTTAAACAGTCCTTTAGGACGAATCAGAAGTACTAAAATCATAATGAATAGCGCTACCCCTTGTTTGTATTGCGAACCAAGAAAAGGCGTACTGACTTCCTGTGATATCCCAATAATCAAAGCAGCGGCGATCGCGCCGTAAGGATTGCCAATTCCGCCAAGAATGACGGAAGCAAACATTGGCAAAATCAGAAACCAACCCATATTGGGACGGACTGCGGTAACTAAGCCATACATACTACCGCCTAAGGCAGTTAAACTCCCTGCGATCGCCCAAGTCCAAATAATGACTTGGTCAACATTAATCCCAGAAACGCGGGCAAGATCGATATCGTCTGCAACCGCACGCATTGCTTTACCAACTTTTGTATTCTGTAATAAATAGTGCAAACCCAGAATTGCTAGTACGGCTAAAGCGAGAACAATAATTTGATTTTGTGGGATTTTTAGCCCGAAAATGTCTCTCGCTGGAGAAATGGGCAGATTGTAAGCTTGATTGCTACCACCCCAAACAAAAACAATCGCATAGCGGATGAAAAGCGCAAGTCCAATCGAAAGGATAATTAATGTTGTAGAAGTCGCGCGGTTGGCGCGCATTCGCGACCACAGTAATTTTTCTGATAGTAGCATCGCAACTACTGTACCAAGCGCCCCAAGAACCATCGATAGCCAAATATTAATATTTCCTACAGTATTAGCAACGAGCGTCAGATAAGCACCTAACGTCATGAAGTCGCCATGTGCAAAGTTTGCTAGACGCAATATTCCATAGGTTAGTGTTAACCCCACCGCAGCTAAAGCAATGATGCTACCGACTGCAATTCCATTGACGATGAGTTGAGCTTGTTGTACGTCCATCTAAGTTAATCTGCGTGTTGAGATATGTGAATTGCACTCAAAAGGCAACAATCATCTATGGTTGTACCATGACGAGTTCAGACAAAAGAAAACTACTGGTGTAGAATGTAGCATTCAGCGAGTAGTAACTTGATGAAAATTAATTATCTTTGCGTTTTCTCGTTTCGCTGTTACTGACTGCTGCTATTCTCTCAGACCGCAAATGAGGTCTAGCAGCGCGTGTTTTATATCACAACTGTCGTGTAGAAAACAGATTAACAATAAAGAGTGCTTTTTTACTGAACTCACTCAAGTGAATAGCGACATTACTATCTATTGGCGATTGGCGATCGCGCTCGTCTAGTCATCATCGAAAAATGACTGTGCGTCAGTTAAAAAAATATTCAGATGATTAACTTAGACAAATTTGGGGAATACATAATGATGACGGGTTGGCTTTGCTGAGAGTTGAGTTTAATCTATTTTGTCTCAACGCTGATGCATCCTCAATTATTAAGCATTTAACGGTCTGGATTTTCATGCAGCAGTCTAGTACACCAGAAGAGATCCGAGTGGATGCAACCCATCCAGAACAAAAGGTTGCTAATACAGAAGTGCTGCAATTCCAGCAAGTCATTGCTGATTTGTGGCTAGAACGTGGCTTGAATGAGTTGCAAAATCAAATTAATCAGTGCTTAGCCGGTGCATACCATACTCAACAATCTTTACAAGAGTTAGAAGCCGAAGTCTTTCAAGCGCTGATCCAGCAGTTAAGCGTTTCACTCAAAACCGACAAAGTTGCGATCGCATTTTTGCAAGGTTGGTCATCACTCGTTGTTAGTGATGCAATACCAAAGCACATATCGAGAACCGAATCAAATTATGTAGTTTGCTATAGCGCATTATCTACAAGCGCCGCGTCAACAGAAAAATCCCCAGCTTGGCAACTGCAACAAATCATATCGCATCAAGAATTACAGGCGCTGCAAAACCAGAACCCAAAAGCGGCGTGGGCGTTACAAGACGATCGCAAAGTTGTTGGCTGGTTAATTATCGCCACTTGTGCATTACCAAAAAGTGCAACTGGAGAAAGATTAAAATTCCAACTGCAACCGCAGTTCATCGAGCGATCGCTTAACGTTACGATGCACGCGATCGCCCAACTTAAGCACCTACAAGCACTCACGCTCAAATGTCAGCAGTTAGAAGTGCAAAATTGCGATCTATTGCGTACCAATAAGTTAAAAAGTGAATTTCTAGCGAATACGAGTCATGAAATTCGGACTCCTTTAAGTTCTATCCTGGGCTTTACACATTTGTTAAAAGCGCAAGGCTATAATCCAGAAAACCACAGACATCAAGAATATCTCAATATTATTCTCACCAGTGGGCAACACCTCTTAGCACTGCTCAACGATATCTTAGATTTATCGAAAATTGAGGCAAATCAGCTAGAAATTAACAAAGAAACCGTTAATATTCCTGAAGTTTGCCGAAGTGCGATTAGTTTAGTCAAAGAAAAAGCCAGCGATAAAAACTTGCAACTTCAACTTGATATTGATGCTAATGCGACTACCTTAGTCGCCGATTCGCTGCGCTTGAAGCAGATGCTGTTCAACTTGCTTTCCAATGCGCTCAAGTTTACCAATAAAGGTGCAGTCGGCTTACAAGTCAAACAAAAAGGCGTATTTATCCACTTTACAGTATGGGATACGGGTACAGGAATTGCTAAAGAAAAGCAGCCACAATTATTTCAGGCGTACGTGCAAATTTCTAACGTTGTTGCAGGGCGTCAAGAGGGAACCGGCTTAGGGTTAGCGTTAACACAAAAACTTGCCCAACTCCACGGAGGTTGGGTAGAAGTGCAATCCGAAGTCAATTGCGGTTCGCAATTTACGATTGTTCTTCCACTAACAACAGCAGCAGCAACAAGTAAAACTAAGGTAGTACCACAACGCTCTAGTGTCACTACAGATGTCCGCCTCAGCCTCAATTCGCAAGCCGCTGCGCCCAAAACTGTAACGGTGATGTTGGTAGAAGATAATTTTCACAATGCGAAGTTGATGACGACATACTTACGCAAATTAGGCTATCAAGTCACTTGGGTAAATAGCGCGGCGCAGATGTGGGAGGAATTACCAAAAGCCAAACCAGCAGTGATTTTAATGGATGTTCACCTTCCTGATGTTGATGGACTGACCTTAGTACAACAACTACAAGCTAACGCTGAGTATCGTCATATACCTGTTATCGTGCAAACTGCGATGGCAATGAAAGGCGATCGCGAAACTTGTTTAGCAGCTGGTGCGATCGACTATATTTCTAAACCAATTGATTTACAAGCGTTGGCAAATATGGTGTCAAAGTACAGTGATCTAAATCACTGATATTTCGGGAAGAAAGCAGAACGCTGGTGTGGGGGGGCTTCTCAATTTGAACTAAATCCATGCCACGTTATTTTAATAGTCTCCGTACTCGCCTCAATTGTCTTGTCCTCCTGGCTGTTTTACCAGGGTTAGGACTGACGCTTTATGCTTATATGAAAGAATTACAAGCGCGCAAAGCTTATGTCCGCGAACAAGCAGTGTTGCTTACACAAGTTGTCAGCGCGCATCATCAACAATTGATCGCGGAAACACGGCAATTGCTGGTTGTTTTAGCACAGCTACCTCAAATTCAGGATAGTTATCCTACGCCTTGCAACGCACTCTTGAAAAATTTACAACAGCAATACCCGCGATTTGCCACGTTGGGAGTCGTTCAGCGTAATGGTAATGTCGCGTGTAGTTCATCACCTAACCAAAGCGTTAACCTTGCGGATCGCGTGTGGATCGCCAACGCGCTTCAAAAGCGCGAATTCACGGTGAGTGATTACCAGATGGGGCGGATAAGCGGTAAGCCAGTTATCGTGTTTGCCTATCCGTTATTCAATGCTCAAAATCAAGCGAATTCAGTCGTGTTTGCGTCGCTCGATTTAACATGGCTCAATCAACTCCTTGCGCAAATCAATTTACCGCGCAATACTTCGCTACTTGTCGTTGATGCCAAGGGTGTTGTTCTCGCGTACCATCCCCACTCGGAATGGGTAGGGGAAAGACCGAATTTACCGATTGTGCAGAAAATATTAGCACAGGGCAACGGTGTAGCGGAGGTTAATGATGTCGATGGTATTTCGCGTTTATATGCTTTCACTTTACTGAGTAGCAGCTTACCGCAAGCAAATGTGTACATGGGAATTGGGCTTTCGGAAGAAGCACCTTTTACAGTTGCTGAGCGTAATTTGCAACGCAATTTATTCGGTTTAGCGATGATTGCGATGGGTGCGATCGCGATTTTGTGGATTGGTAGTGATTTGTTTATTTGGCACTGGGTGCGACGGTTTATACAGGTGATTAACCGCTTGGCGGCGGGAGATTTCACCGCGCGGATCGGCTTAAAAGATTCGCCGCAAGAAATGCAACACCTTATTGATAACTTTGACCGCATGGCTGCATCCTTAGCAAGTCAAATTGCACGGTGTAATGCTACTGAAATCGAGCTAAAGAAAGCAAACGAACGCTTTCAACTGGCGACAGCCGCAGTTCATGCGATTATCTACGACTGGGATATTCGTGCCAAGACAATTACTCGCACGCAAGGGCTATTCGATGTGCTTGGCTATACGACAACCGAAGCCGATCCTAGTGATGATTGGTGGCTTGAACGCATTCACCCTGATGAGCAAAAGTACGTGCGTAACTACATCGCCACGATGCTGAAAAGTTCTACTTCAAACGATTTCGCGTTAGAATATCGCATTCGCAAACGCGACGATCGCTACGTCTATGTTTGGGATAAAGGCTTGATTATTCGCGATGCTGATGGCGGTGCAGTGCGGGTTGTCGGTAGTGTTTTAGATATTAGCGAACGCAAGCAAGCTGAAGCCGCAGTAAATCAGATGAATGCGACTTTAGAACAACAAGTACAAGAACGCACCGCCCAACTCGCTGCGACAAACCAAGAACTCGAATCATTTTGCTATTCTGTTTCGCACGACCTACGCGCGCCTTTGCGACATATTGCAGGCTTCGCCGAGGCGCTTGCAGAACAACTCAAACGCAATAACGCGATCGCCGATCCTAAGGTTCATCGTTACATCGAAGTTATTCAAAGTAGTAGCGATCGCATGACGATGCTGATTGATGGCTTATTGACGCTTTCGCGTGTTGGGAGAAAACAATTAATTTATCAACCTGTGGATCTTTATCCTTTGGTGGAAAGCGCCATTTCGCTAGCGACGAGTCAAGCTGAAGCTATTGACAGCCGTAAGATCGAGTTTCAAATTGGTAGCTTACCTAAAGTTATGGGCGATCCAACGTTATTACAACAAGTTTTTACAAATTTGATTGATAATGCTGTTAAATTCAGCCGACATTCACATCCTACAATTATCCAAATTGATTCTCTACCAGATCAAACTTTGTTTATTAAAGATAATGGAATCGGATTTCAAATGGAATATGCAGACCAATTATTCGGTGCTTTTCAACGCCTTCATTCACAAAGAGAGTTTAAAGGGACAGGTATTGGTTTAGCAATTGTCCAACGCATTATTCATCGACACAGAGGTACAATTTGGGCTGAGAGTAAACCTAATCAAGGAACGACTTTTTATTTCAAACTTGGGCAAGTGGTTGAGGAATAAAATTACTGTGGAAATTGAACCGTCACGAATTCTTCTTGTAGAAGATGAACCTTTAAATATTGAACTTTTAAAATTAGCTTTGGAAAGTTTTAACTTTACTAATCAAATTGATATTTTGGAGGACGGCGAACAAGCACTACAATATTTATTAGGTAAGGAAGGTAGTCCGCCTCATTTCCCCTTACCAGACCTTGTATTGTTAGACCTAAAATTACCTAAAATTAATGGAGTTCAAGTTTTACAGGCGATTCGATCGCATCCTCGAACTCGCGATCTCGCGGTAGTTATTTTGGCTTCTTCTCCAGATGACAAAGATTTAAATGCTTGTTACGCTCTAGGAGTTAGTCAATGTGTCACTAAACCTCTTGATTTTGAAAGATTTATCACGATAGTTCGCCAAGTCGGTTTTTACTGGGTGTTACTCAAAAAGCCGCCCTTGCTACCACCTGAATCTTAGAGCCATGATAAATATTTTAAATTGCGCTCAATCTCAGCCTGTGCAAAAGCAAAATAGTGACTTGATTTTAAAGCTGCTGATTGTAGAGGATGTGTTAGCAGATGTAGAGTTAATGGTACTCGCTCTAGAAACGGCAGAAATCAAATTTACTTACGATGCAGTTGATAACTTAAAGGACTGTGAACAACTGCTACATTCAAAGTCTTATAATGCGGTGCTAGCAGATTATCGTTTACCACAATTTACTGCTTATGAAGTATTAGAGTTATTGCAACAATCAGCACAAGAAATTCCATTAATTTTGGTGACTGGTAGTTTGGGAGAAGAAGCAGCCGTTGATTGTATCAAGGCAGGAATGACAGATTATGTCTTGAAAGAACGATTGTTTCGCTTACCGATGGTTTTAGGGCGATCGCTTGAAGAATTTGCTTTACGTCGTCAACAAAAAGCCGCCATTGTTCGCATTCAACAACAAGCACAACAGCAAGCAATTATCAACCGTATTGTGCAAGCAATGCGCGAAACTTTGATACTCGATGATGTCCTCAAATCTAGTGTTGATGCGCTACACGAAGCTTTAAAACCCAGCCGATGCTTCATTTCGCAGCCGGATACTCAAAAAGAAATGTGGGTAAATCATGTCAGTACGGCAACAATAAATCGCGAAGATTGTATCGGTGTTAAATGTCTCATTTACCCGCACTACAAAGAAGCATTTCAACAAGGAAAAATTATCATTATTAATCGTAACGATCCTAGTGTACCGCTGGCATTACACGAATTAGTCAATCAATGGAATTTAAATTCTGTTTTAATTGCACCTTTGGTGTATCAACAAACACTTCTCGGTGGAATTATTTTACAACAGTGCGATCGCGATCGCGTTTGGACTGAAGACGAAATTTCCCTACTCCAAGCAATCAGCGGACAATGTGCGATCGCAATTCATCAAGCGCGGATATTTCATCAACTACAGCAACAAACGCAATGGGAAAAAACGCTCAATCAAATCTCGCGATCGTTAAATTCTAGCCTCGACCCTGAATATATTTTACAAGAAATCGTGCGCCTTACAGGCGAATGTTTTGGTGTTGATCGCGTCATGATTTATGCTTTAGAACACGAGCAAATTAAAATTACGCGCGAATGGCGTTCTTCTGAAGACATCGCTTCTTTGATCGGTTACATCACTCCTTTATCCGAATGGATGGCAAGTATTAATTTTTCACCGTATCAAGTTTTTTACGCGCCGCATCTAGAAAAAATCTGTCCGCCATCACCAGAAGTAGAAATCGTCAAAACTGTTCCGCATCTAACAGTATTAAGCGTGCCTATTTTTATTAGAGATAAGTTTTTTGGTGGCTTGGCGTTACATACAATTACGCGCGTTCAAGAATTTACTGAGGAAGAGATTAATTTAGTTCAAAGAATTGCAGATAAAGCAGCGATCGCCTTGTATAATGCCCAAAGCTATGAACTTCTTGAAGAGTTGGTCAAAAAACGAACTCAAGAGCTAGAAGCAGAAAAATTGCTTTCTGATGCTGCCAATCGAGCCAAAAGTGAATTTTTAAGTAATATGAGTCATGAGTTACGCACGCCACTTACAGGAATTTTAGGTTTTTCTAGTATTTTAATTGAAGAAGTTTTTGGCGAGTTAAATGCTAAACAGAAACAATATATTCAAGGTATCCAAACTTGTGGTAAGCATCTACTCGAATTAATTAATGACCTTCTCGATTTAACCAAGATTGAAGCAGGCAAAGAAGAATTAATTTTAGAAAATATACAAGTTATAACAGTTTGTCAAGAATGTTTAGCTTTATTTGATAAAAACCAATCATCAAAACTACAACTCAAGTTTGCGATCGCACCGGATGTCACAACTTGCGTAGCCGATCACCGACGCCTCAAACAGATTTTAGTAAACTTATTATCCAATGCTTTTAAATTCACAGAAATAGGTTCAGTGACGCTCAAAGTTGAACAGACGGAAGCAGCAATTTTGTTTTCTGTGATTGATACAGGAATTGGAATTTCTGCGCCGGATCAAGCAATTTTGTTTCAGCCGTTTCAACAGCTAGATAGCGGGCTTGATCGTAAATATGAAGGTACAGGTTTAGGTTTAGCACTCTCACGTAAGTTAGCACGGCTGCATGGTGGAGATATTATCGTGAAGTCGCAGCCTGGAAGCGGTAGTTGCTTTACCTTAATTTTGCCGCACTCCCTACAGACAAACGAATTAAGCTGAAATCGCCGCCTAGGGAGCAATGGAGATCATGACTACAGCAAATCACGGTGGTTCGAGGATTTCTAGAGCGCTCTTAAAATGGCATCAACGCATTCCACAGCCGCTGCGCTATTTAGGGCTGCTCGAAGCCTACCTGATTATTTGGGCAATACTCGATCAAGTCGCATTGCTGTTTGCCACCGCACCAGAAACTTTTGTGTGGTATCCACCTGTAGGGCTAGACGTAACGCTACTTTTCGTATTTGGGTTGCGCTATGTTCCTGCATTATTTCTCAATACATTCGTACACGAATATCTCATCACTAACTCTGATTTAGACTTAACTTCACTGCTCATTTTTGGCTTGATCTCGACGGTTGGTTACGGTGGAGTGTCTGCATTATTGCTACGCAAAATTAAAATCAATCCGCGCTTACGCACATTACGTGATGTGATGTGGTTTGTTGTCGTGATGACACTATTCACGCCTTTGATCGTCGCCGCCTTACAAACATTCATCATTGTTTTACAGAGAATTATTCCTTTATCAACTTGGTTAGTATATACATTACACTCGTGGGCGGGAGCCGCGACGGGAATTGCGATGCTCGCACCTTTTTTATTAGTTTTGCTCCGCCAACTACCTTGGGTTTGGGCTTACAAAGAGCAAGAAGTACCAGCATCCGAGCCACCATTAATTCCTTTAGCAGCAAAACAACGCCCAGAACTTATTTTAGAAATTGCCGCTTTATGCGTTGCCATTTGGGCAGCTTATGGAGCGCAGCGTGGAGAAAGTTTAAATTACAGCTATTTTGTTTTTTTACCATTGATTTGGATTGCAATTCAGCATGGTTTTGAAAGAGCAACAGCAGCAGTGTTGTTTATCAATATTGGCGTGGCAATTTTTGTGCAAGCAAAGCTGGGTGGTTCTAATGTCTTTGCGTTGCAGTTTGGCATGATGGCAATTTCATTGACTGGTATTTTGTTAGGCGGCTTTGCTACACAACGAATGCAAGCTGAAACAGAACTCAATTATTCGGCGCAACGTTTGAGAATTTTACACGAACTCGATCAAGCAATTTTGGCGACACGATCGCTGAGTGAAATCGCCGCCGCCGCTGTGACACAGGTTGCTCAAATGATACCTTGTACGCGGATCAGTCTCGTGATGTTTGACTTTGAAAAAAGCGAGGTTACACTTTTGGCTATCCATACTGAGCGAGAAACTCAAGTACCAGGAATCCGCTTACCACTGTCAGCTTTTGGAGACGTTGAACCTTTGCAACGAGGCGAAGTGAATGTTATTCAAGAAACTCGCACGACACAAATGCCTGCTGGTGCAGAACTTTTGCTCGGAAATCAGGTACGCGCGTATATTAATATTCCTTTGATTGCGCAAGGAGAATTAATTGGTTCGCTAAATATCTCAAAAGATACATTAGGTGCTTTTCCTAATCAATTGAGAACCGTAGCGGAACAAGTCGCAAGCACAGTTGCGATCGCTATCCAACAAGCCCGACTTTTCGAGCAAATTGAACGCCAAGCACTGCACGAGCGATCGCTCAATCAAATCAGTCGTATCCTCAATTCAAGCCTCGATCCGCAAGCGGTTTTGTGTCAAATTGTGCAACTAACAGGAGAATGCTTCGCAGTCGATCGCGTTGTGATCTTTAATTTCACGCAGCGGCAAATTCAAGTACTCAATGAGTGGCGATCGCACGCCGAAGTCGTCTCTATGCAAGATTTTATCGCACCAATTGCCGATTGGCCTGACTTACTCGACCCTGATTCGGATTTTTTTTGCCACCATTTTTTTCATGCGCCAGACTATGCGCAAACTCCAATGACACCAGCACGTTTACAGCAAATTGAACACGCTAAAACGCTTTCTGTGCTTAGTGTACCGATTTTTGTCCGCGATCAGTTATTTGGTGGTTTATCACTACAGACAACGACAACGTACCGCACTTTTACCGCCGAAGAAATTAGCTTATTACAGCGCATTTCCGAACAAGCGGCGATCGCGCTTTACAACGCCCGTAGTTATGAATCTTTAGAGGAAATAGTTCAACAGCGTACCCAAGAACTAGAGCAAGAGAAACAACTTTCAGAAGCCGCTAATCGCGCTAAGACTGAATTTTTAAGCAACATCAGTCATGAATTGCGTACGCCGCTGACAGGCATTCTTGGTTTTTCTAGTGTTTTGCTTGAACAAGTTTTTGGTACACTAAATTCTAAACAAATGCAGTATTTAGAATTGATCTCGACTGCGGGTAAGCATTTATTAGAACTTATCAACGATTTATTAGATTTAACCAAAATTGAAGCTGCAAAAGAAGAATTACAACTTGAACAAGTTATCATTGCTGAAATAGCAAATGCTTGTATATCTATGTTACAAGAGCGCGCGCAAGAACAAGGATTAAAACTTGAGTTACAAATAGCGCCTAATGTTACTGACTGTATTGCTGACAAGCGTCGTTTAAAGCAAATTTTAGTCAATCTTTTAACAAATGCAATTAAATTTACTGAAACTGGTTCAGTCACTTTAAACATTATACAAACACCAAGCGAAACTCAATTTTCTGTGATTGATACAGGTATTGGTATTTCGCAGGAAGATTTAGCAAAATTATTTCAACCTTTTCAGCAGTTAGATAGTGGTTTAGATCGTAAGTATGAAGGTACAGGCTTAGGCTTAGCCTTGTCGCGTAAACTTGCGCAACTCCACAACGGCGATCTTACCGTAGAGTCAGAATTAGGGCGCGGTAGTCGCTTTACACTTCATTTACCTTTGAGAGTGGGTAATTGCTAATTGGTCATTGTTGTGTTTAGCCACGGGTCACTCTCGATTGCAGTTATCTCATAAAACTTATATTACTCCTACTTTTTCTAGCCACTAGTCACTAGCTACTCTCTCTACAATAGATCTAAGAACACATTGAGAGTGATAAACACAAATGTTGGAGAAACTAGCGCAACTACAAGCGTTATTTAGAGATATGGAACAGGCTTTGATTGCCTATTCTGGAGGAGTTGATAGTACTTTAGTTGCAAAGATTGCTTTTGATGTTTTAGGCGATCGCGCTTTGGCAATGACAGCAGTATCGCCATCGCTACTACCCGAAGAATTAGAAGACGCTAAAACTCAAGCCGCCCAAATTGGGATTGCGCATCAAGTGATTCAAACGCATGAGATGGATAATCCTAACTACACTGCTAACCCAGTGAATCGCTGCTACTTCTGCAAAAGCGAATTACACGACACGCTTAAACCAATAGCACAGCAAATGGGTTATCCCTACATTATCGATGGTGTGAATGCAGATGATTTGCGCGATTATCGCCCAGGAATTCAAGCTGCTAAAGAACGCGGTGTGCGATCGCCGTTAGCTGAAGTCGGCGTGACGAAAGCTGAAGTTCGCCAAATGTCGCAACAGTTAGGCTTACCGTGGTGGGATAAACCCGCGCAACCTTGTCTCAGTTCGCGTTTTCCTTACGGGGAAGAAATTACGGTGGCTAAGTTGCAACGTGTAGGAAGGGCGGAGATGTATTTGCGCAAATTAGGTTTCCAAAATCTCCGCGTGCGTTCTGAGGGCGATACCGCGCGCATTGAGTTACCGCCAGAACAGATTAAGGAATTTGTCTTAACAACCGATTTACAGACGCTTGTCGCGGCGTTTCAGCAGTTTGGCTTTGTGTATGTCACATTAGATTTAGAGGGCTATCGTAGCGGTAAGCTAAATCAAGTTTTGCCGCAAGTGATGAGTTCTGTATAAGTTTGAACTACTCAAAACATAGAGGGATTGTGGGTTTTCAACTAGAAAATGTTGTTCCTTGGGGACGATCTTTACCAGAATATATCAAAATGTTTGATTTGAATTCTGATGATTTTAAATTAAGCATTCTTGATTGTGCTGGCGGTCCTGCAAGTTTTAATGCTGAGATGACAAAAAGGGGTTACAATATCGTTTCTTGTGACCCAATTTATCAGTTTAGCGATGCAGAAATTGCTCAACGTATCCAAGAAACTTATCCTGTGATTCTCAAAGGTGTTCAGGAAACTCGCGATCATTTGGTGTGGCGAGATATCGCATCGCCCGAACAATTAGGGAAAATTAGAATGGCGGCGATGCGTCAGTTTCTTGATGACTTTCCTTCAGGAGTTGCCACAGGGCGATATATCACTGCTGAATTGCCAAATTTACCTTTTGATTTGGGTGAATTTGATTTAGCTTTGTGCGCGCATTTACTATTTACTTATTCTGAGCAATTTTCATTAGATTTTCATCTCCAATCAGTTGTAGAACTGTGCCGAGTGGCGAAAGAAGTTCGCATTTTTCCCCTACTCGTGAACTTCTCAAATGATATCTCTCCTTGGTTAGAACCAGTGATGAATTATCTCCAAAATGAAGGCTATACAACAGAAATTAAGCAAGTTGCCTACGAGTTTCAAAAAGGTGGAAACCAGCTATTACGTATTTCTAAATAAAAAATGCCTCAACTTTTAAACTAATACTATTTCGTTGAATAACCAAAATATTGTATGTAGCAAAAGTCAGGGTCGAAAATGAGTTAGGGTAATGGTTATTCGTACCTTCAATGTCCTAAATCATTCATGAAGAACCTCTCTTTGTGTCCTACCTTACGAGAAGGCTACGCCTATGTGATTAGTTAAAGAAATAATTTTCACAACTCAAATAGGATCGCTATAGTTACATTAATAATTGTCTAGCCACCAGTCACTAGCCACTTCAAAGGAGTAAAAAATATGTCAATGACTTGGGAAGAAATACGTAAAGAAGCTTATCAACTATCCGTAAGCGATCGCCTGTTACTCGTCGAAGCGATCGTGCGCTCTTTGAGCAACGAACTAAGACCGCGCCCAGAACCTACCGAGGGAATTGTAGAGCGATTAGCTGGCTCTCTAAAGACTGACACACCACCTCCAACTGACAAAGAAATTGATGCGATCTTAGAAAACCGTTTAAAGGGGAAGTACCTTTAATGCGTGTTTTAGTAGATACAAATATCATTTTAGATGCTCTATTACTACGCGAACCTTTTTTTATAGATGCTAAAGCTTTACTGAACGCTATTGAATCTAAGCAGCTTCAAGGTTATGTTACAGCAACAACTTTAACTGATATTTTTTACATCGCTAGAAAAAGTAAAGGCATCGCAGTAGCAAAACAAGATATCGCTGAATTATTGGTACTGATGCAAGTCTGTACAGTTGACCAGAATATTTTAGAAGCTGCCATATCGTCTCAAATAGCAGATTTTGAAGATGCAATTCAGCTAGCGTGTGCGATATCAGAAAATTTGGATGCTATTGTTACGCGCAATACTCAAGATTTTGCAGGGAGTAATTTACCAATTTTGTCAGCAGGAACACTCCTAGCGTGCTTGTCTTCGCTACAGTAACGAGAGGAGCATTTGCAGGGAGTAATTTACCAATTTTGTCAGCAGGAACACTCCTAGCGCGCTTGTCTTCGCTACAGTAACGAGAGGAGCATATGAGAGATTTTGTTGCATGAGTCAAATCGTCTGGATCGCGCGACATGGAAACCGCATTGACTTTGTTAATCCCGAATGGTTCAATACTGCCGAAAGACGCTTCGATCCGCCGCTTTCGGATGATGGAGTGGTACAAGCTTATCAACTAGGACAACGTTTGAAAGCGGAAAACATCACGCATATTTTTGCTTCTCCGTTTTTGCGCACAGTGCAAACAGCAAACCAAATCGCTGAAGCTTTAGATTTACCAATCAAATTAGAGGCGGGCTTGAGTGAGTGGTTAAATCCGGCTTGGTTTCCAGAAATGCCAGAGAAACTGTCAATTGAAGCATTAACAGAACTTTACCCGCGAATTGATTCTAGCTACACTTCGCGCGTTGTCCCACAATACCCTGAAACTCACGCCGAAATGTTAGTCCGTGCGGGTAAAACGGCAACGCTGCTAGCCGATGAGTTTTTCTCAGAAGATATTCTCTTAGTAGGACATGGTGCATCCGTCTTGGGTGGTGCGGTCGGGCTTGTCGGTGCAAGTGCTAAAGATCAAGTCAAAGCGTCTTTGTGCTGCTTAGTTAAAGTTGTGCGTCAAGAACCAGACTGGTTACTAGAGTTAACAGGAGATACGTCTCACTTGAGTGAAGTTGAAGAAGTTATTCGGTTTAATTAGGGGTGAACTAGTGAATAGTGAAGTCAGGCATTTTGCCTGCACGACGGTAAGGGGTAAGATAAACTTTTTTGGGCTACTCTAGAATCCCTTGCGGTTTATTAGGAGTCAGTGGAGGGTATTTATGACGTTGCTATTAGCGGGTGATATTGGGGGAACTAAAACGATTTTGCGCTTAGTGCAGCAGCCAGAAATAGGCGAGATCCAAACGCTGTATGAAGAACGCTACAGTAGCCGCAATTATCCAGATTTAGTACCAATTGTCCGGCAGTTTCTCGCCACCGCAGCCGAGAAAACAGGTAAAGACACAACGCCACAAAAAGCGTGTTTTGCGATCGCAGGTCCGGTTGTCAATAATACGGTAAAACTGACAAATCTAGCGTGGTTTCTTGATTCGCAACGTTTAGAACAAGAATTAAAAATCGCGCCTATTTCCCTCATTAATGATTTTGCCGCAGTTAGCTACGGCGTTTTGGGGTTGAAGGAAGAAGATTTATATACGCTGCAAGCGGGTAAACCGCAACCATTAGCCCCAGTTGCAGTTATCGGCGCGGGAACTGGATTAGGACAAGGATTTTTGATTAAAAAAGGAGAAGAGTTTGATGTATTCGCGTCAGAAGGCGGACACGCCGATTTTGCACCGCGTTCTGAGTTAGAATTTTTACTGCTAAAGTATCTGCTGGATAAACACGATATTCAAAGAGTTTCAGTTGAAAGGGTTGTTTCAGGTTTAGGGATTATTGCAATTTATCAGTTTTTGCGCGATCGCTCGTATGCAACGGAATCACCTGAAATTGCTGAAATTGTGAATATTTGGGAAAAACAAGCAGGAAGTGAAAGAAGCGTCGATCCAGCAGCAGCGATTTCAACGGCTGCATTAGAAGGGCGCGATCGCCTCAGCGAACAAACGTTACGAATGTTTGTCGAAGCCTATGGCGCAGAAGCAGGGAATCTTGCTTTGAAGCTTTTACCGTACAATGGACTTTATATTGCAGGCGGAATTGCGCCTAAAATTTTACCACTCATTCAAGAAGGTAATTTTCTTCGTGCTTTTTCTAGTAAAGGACGAATGCGCTCGATTTTAGAAGATGTACCAGTCAATATTGTTTTAAATCCGCAAGTAGGATTAATTGGTGCGGCTTTGTATGCGGCTAAACTGTAAACAAAATTACTGAAAAATTAAGTTTAATCGCTGCTGGGCTGCTTTTAGTGCCTCAGCAGGTGAACTCTTACGTAATAACACGGCTTCTAACGCTCGACCGATGTTTTCTGATACGCGGCTGTACCCTGGAAAAATCGGACGCGATCGCCCATATTGTGCTTGATCTAAGAAGACTTGCACTGCTGGTAGTTCTTTAGCAAACGCTTTGTATTGCTCGTTTTCTCGCGCTTTGAGGTTGACGGGTAAGTAACCTGTGCCGATCGCCCATTGCGTTTGAAACTGTTCGCTTAAGACAAACTCGGTAAATTTTAGTGCAGCTTGTTCGCGTTGGGGTGTGGATTTGAATACGAATAAGTTTTCACCACCAATTCCGGTAGCGCGGCGCTTGTCTGCTGGAATCGGAAACACGCCAAAATCAACGCCAGTACTTTTTAGTTGTCCTAAAGTCCAAGGTCCTGTAAGTTGCATAGCGACTTTACCCGCCAGAAAATCATCCGTTTCAAAACCACGTTCGGGTAACGACAACACAGCGGAACCATCTGCGATTAGATTTTGCCAGAATTGTAACGCGGCGATCGCGCCAGAATTGTTAGCTAAATCGACGGCTGCGGCTTGTTGCGTATCCGCGACTAACTCGCCACCCGCACTCCACATAAACGGTAGCCACAAAAACACGGCAAATTCGCCTTTACCTAATGGTAAAAATATCCCGTGTTGATCAATGCGCTTGTCACCATCGGTATCGCGCGTTAACTGACGCGCAACTCGGCGCAATTCTTCCCAAGTTTCGGGTAGTTTTGTAATTCCCGCAGCTTGAAATAAACTTGGACGATAAAATACTCCTGAATTATTTGTACCAAAAGGAACTGACCAAATGTGTCCTTGATACTCCATCGATTCAAATAACGCTGGATCAAGTTGATTTTTGACAGGGGATGCTGTTAACCAGTTTTCGAGGGGGCGAATTGCATCAAGTTCTACAAGTTGACCGGTTAATGTTGCGTTGAACCATAATAAATCTGGTGGTGCATTGCCGACAACTGCTGCCAAAATTTTGGGTAGTTGCTGTTCAGCTTGTCCTATGTAAAGTGATTCTACTTGAATGTCTTGATGCTCTTGATTAAATTGATCGATTAATTTTTGTAATACGTCTCGATTTGATGGCGGATTGACACCATGCCAGAATGTTATTTTAGTTACGTTGGATTGTTGATTGTTTGGTAGTGTTTGACATCCTGATATTGATATTGCTGACACAATAAGTATAATCACTACTATTTGATGTAACTTTTTAAATACGTTTTTGGCTGGCTGCATCATTTTGTTGAGGGTTAAAATTTAACATGGTAACTGTAGAGAGATTTAATTATTTTTGAAACAAACTAAAAATGGCACAACCAAAAAGGTTTCAAAAGAATTTGAAATATAAAAATATACTATTATTTAAAGTTAAAATCGCTTCATGTTGAAAAGGTTTCGGTCTTTTGTTCTTCTTTTTTTATTCGGAATTATTATATCTACTGGGTGTATTGCCAGGCAAGGTAATAGTGATGTTGTGACTGTAACACTTAGTGGATGGAGTAATTTGCAGGAAAAACAACTTCTCCAACAAGTATTAAATGAGTTTGAAGCGATGCATCCGAAAATTAAGGTTAAATACGATGCGATCGCTGACCAGTATATGGATGTATTGAAAACTCGTTTGATTGGCGATACCGCAGCAGATGTTTTTTATCTTGATGCTTTTGAAGCACCAGGAATGATTGAACCTGGGGTTTTAGAACCACTAGATGATTACGTCACGCCGGAATTTGATATCGCAGATTTTCAACCTTCACTGCTTGCGGCTTTTCAACAAAATGGCAAAACTTATGGTTTTCCTAAAGATTTTTCCACGCTTGTTTTGTTTTACAATAAACAAGCCTTTGCTGAAGCTGATTTGTCGCAACCACCGCAAACTTGGGAACAATTAAGAGAATACGCTAAAAAACTTACTGTTGACCGCAATAATGATAGCAGAATTGACCGTTACGGGTTTGGAATTATTCCAGAACTTGCGCGACTGTACTTTGTCATTAAAGCTTTTGGTGGTGAGTTAATTAATACACTAGAACAAGCTACGTTTGCTTCACCAGAAAGTCTGCAAGGTTTACAATTAATCATCGATCAATATCGTCAAGAGCGATCGTCGGCTCAACCTTCTGATGCTGGAACAACGTCAGGTGGCGAAATCTTTGGTCAAGGTAAAGCCGCAATGGTGATTGAAGGACCGTGGTTGATTCCTTATTTAGAGGATACGTTTCCAGCGCTTGAATATGCAACAGCCGAAGTCCCAACAATTGCCGGAAAAAAAGGCACTATGGCGTATACTGTTGCTTATGTTATGAATAAGAAGTCACAGCATAAACCGGAAGCATGGCAATTGATTTCTTACTTAACTGGAAAAGAAGGAATGACGCTATGGACGCGTACAGGGGTTGCGTTACCAACGCGCAAATCTGTCACGCAAAAGCTTGGTTACGATCAAAAACCTCTGTACGCACCGTTTATTGCAGGTGCAGAATATGCTACGGTATGGCAGGCTGGTAAAAATTTACCAACGATTATGAATAATTTTAATAATCAATTTATTAGTGCAATGTTAGGCGAACAACCACTCAAAATTGCCATGCAAAAAGCTCAAGCTACTGCCAATCGAGAAATTGAATTAATGCAGTAATCTATTGCAGTATTACGTGGTAATTGTTATAAAGCTATCTGACTATCTATAACTTTAAACCATCCTTAATGCAACTTAGTACTAACTCTATTCCCAATTACCCATTACCCATTACCTATTACCTAATTACCTAGATACACAACAGCAATCATTTTTCAATTCACTAACCTAAAATCTAAAATTTCCAATAGGTATTTTTAGCAATTGCTCAACGATAAGCTAGGATCTATATCTATCCTCATGTGCGTTGATCGCTTATGAATCGTTCTCATCAATTAGCAGAAGATAAATTGCCTGTCGCTAGGGAGGAACATTCCCACAGCCACGATACTTCCAACGTGGGCGATCGCTTTGGGGATTCGTCAACGCATCCTCATGTCCACAGTGAGGAATCACTTAGAAGCATTGTCAATCGCTTATCGCGCATTGAAGGACATATTCGCGGTGTGAAAACTATGGTACAGGAAAGCCGCCCGTGTCCAGAAGTCCTCGTCCAAATTGCTGCGGTACGCGGTGCCTTAGATCGAGTTGCCCGCATGATTTTAGACGCGCACCTAAGTGAGTGTATCACAAGAGCCGCCCAAGAAGGAAACATCGAAGTAGAAATGGCAGAGTTGAAAGCGGCTTTGGATCGGTTTTTACCTTAAAATTAACTGCAAAAGCAGCTGTCAGTTAGCAAGGAGTAATGTTACAGTTTCTGGAAATCAGGCGTGACTTCTAGAAACCATTATGTTAGAACGATGGAAAAATCGAGTCCCCTTAGCTGCGGGTGCAGGATTATGTGCTGTGCTGGTTGGGGTAGCAGTGATAGCCACAAATAACGATTGGTTGCAGTCACCACAAGACAACTCATTGCACGCGATCGATCATCCAAAATCGTCGGTTCTGCCATTAGTACCGCTGTCGCCTACAGCGCGAATGGTACAACTCAGTGCGATCGCCCAGTTACCCCCCTCGCCAGATCGCGATCGCGCCCGCTATGTGTTAGCAAATGACTATCTGCAAATTCAGCAAGCCGAACAAGCGCTACAACTTCTCGAGGGTTTAGACCAAAGTTACCCTGTACTCGCTGCACCAATTCTCGCCAAACGCGCCCAAGCTTACGAAATTTTGGGTGATACCACGAACGCACAAGCAACGTATCAAGAATTACTGGAACGATATCCTTCGCATCCGGTTGCCGTTGAAGCATTGTATGCATTAGGAAAAACAACACCGCAGTATTGGCTGCGGGCGATCGCGCAGTTTCCTTCGCATCCCCGCACGCTAGAAATCGCCCGCTTGTTACTACAACAAAATCCGAATCAACCACAGTTGATCCTACTGCTTGCGAGATATGGTTATGAACAGCCAGGCGTTGTTGCAGTATTAGATCGACTTGTTAGTAACTATTCAGAACAATTACAGCCGCAAGATTGGGAAGCGATCGCGATCGCCTACTGGGAAAACCAAGTTTACTCAAAAGCTGCAACAGCTTATCAACAAGCACCACGTACAGCGTTAAACGTCTATCGCATTGGTCGAAGTCTGCAATTAAGTAATAAACGTCCTGAAGCGATCGCTGCTTATCAACAACTTATCCGCGAGTTTTCCACTGCATCTGAAAGCGGTACAGCGTTGCTAAACTTGGCACAAATTACCCAAGATAATAACCAGAAAATATCATACCTCGATCAGGTTGTCAACCAATTTCCTCAACACGCCGGCGAAGCCTTAGCGCAAAAAGCAGCAATTCTCGATAACTTGGGAAATAAAACATCTGCTGCGCAAACGCGACAATTGCTATTAAACAAGTACGGTGATTCTGATGCTGCGGTTGAGTACCGCTGGAGAATGGCACTCCAAAAGGCTGCGAATAAAGACTACCGAGGAGCATGGCAATGGGCGCAGCCAATTCCTACAAGTAATCCGAAAAATATTTTGGCTCCTCGCGCTGGATTTTGGGTTGGTAAATGGGCGCAGCAACTAGAAAGACAACAAGAAGCGAAAGCGGCATTTGAATATGTCTTAAGTCAATTTCCGCAATCGTATTATGCTTGGCGATCGGCAACGATGCTAGGGCTAGATGTTGGTAACTTTAACACTGTCCGCCAACTCAATTTTGAGATTACACCTCCACAACGCGCAGTTTTACCCGCAGGATCAGATACGTTAAAAGAACTCTATCAATTAGGACAAGATACCGATGCCTGGGCGCTGTGGCGCGCAGAATTTCAAAATTATCATCAACCGACTGTAGCCGAACAGTTTACTGATGGATTGCTACGAACGGCGATCGGGCAGCATTTGAAAGGCATTAATTTAGTTTCAACGCTAGAAGACCGCGAATCTCCTCAAGATCAAACTGAGTATCAAGCACTGCGACAAGAGTTAACGTATTGGCAAGCGCGTTATCCATTTCCCTTCTTTGAGGAAATTACGACTTGGTCGCAAAAGCGTCAACTCAATCCTTTTTTGGTAACAGCACTCATTCGCCAAGAGTCGCGCTTTGAACCAAAAATTCGTTCGGTTGCGGGCGCTGTGGGGCTAATGCAAGTGATGCCGAGTACGGGAGAATGGATCGCGCAGAAGATTGACTTGAAGGAGTATAACAAAGAGAATCCTCAAGATAATATGCGCTTGGGTACGTGGTACTTGGATCACACGCACGAACAGTACGATAATAATTCGATGCTGGCGATCGCCAGTTACAATGCAGGTCCAGGAAATGTTTCCCGATGGTTGAGAACGCTCAACACCAGAGATCCTGATGAATTTGTCGAAGCGATTCCTTTTGAAGAAACTAGAGGCTACGTTCGACAGGTATTTGGTAACTATTGGAACTATTTACGACTGTATAACCCCGAAGTAGCTCAGTTAGTCGCAAGCTACACAAAGCGTCAAACGTCTTCTCTACCGCAACCACCACAGTAAATTGTACTCGTCTATACAATTATTTGCATTCGCCAGCGTTGACTTGCATTAAAGTAAATACTGAGTGATTTTTCTGTCTAAAGTTTTACAATCCATAAGTAAATCTACTTGCCATAACACATCGATTTTTAGTTGTAAAACTCGACCGAGTTACTTTTACACTTAATATTCTTATTGGATGGCATAATGTTTCAAAAGCATCCGTTTGGATTTTTGTCAATAGTGCGGTGCGGTAGTGCGATCGCCTTGCCTACTTTAGTCACCTTCGGTGTTATCTCGTTTTTGCCAAGTACAACACCTATAGCCAAAGCGAAAGGCGAGGAATGTATTTTCCAATCATCGGTTGCAGGTCTAAATTTAGTATCACTTAAGATTAGTCCCTCAGTCATCGAAGGTCGCCGTCAACCGGAAGGCGAAGTCACCCTGTCAGCACCTGCACCTACTGGTGGTGCTGTAGTACTTGTAGGTAGCAATTTTTACGGTGCTAACCCTGGTTATTGTGTCATCGTTCCCCAAGGCAAAACGAGTCAAACATTTAGTATCTTTACTTACAGGCAATCAACAACTTCCAGGGGCAATATTTTTGCAAGTTACGGCGATACCTTTTTGGAAGCCGAGTTGACCGTAACACCGTAATTGAGGAGTCAGAGGTTAGACTTTTTAGGGCATAATATTGCAGGCTTTTAGCTGCGAACTCTTGTCTACCAGATAAAATAGATCGCAGATCTTGCAATAAAGCTAACTCATGACGCCGCCCTCAGATTTAGATAGTGCAACAATGCCCGATCCAACGACTGACTTGGAACAAGAAACCAAGACTGACAATAGCAACCAGGATTGGGAAAATAACTACTTAAATGAGTTACCTGGCGAAGTAGAAATGTCGCTGTTCGATCACTTGGAAGAGTTGCGACAGCGAATTTTTTATTCCTTGATTGCGGTAGTGATAGGTGTTGTCGGCTGTTTTATCGCAGTTAAACCGATCGTTCAGTTACTCGAAGTTCCTGCTCAAGGAGTAAAGTTTCTACAGCTAGCGCCAGGAGAGTACTTTTTTGTTTCGCTCAAAGTCGCAGGCTATAGTGGTTTGCTCTTAGCTAGCCCGTTTATCCTTTACCAAATTATTCAGTTTATCTTACCAGGGCTAACACGCCGCGAACGCCGCTTAGTCGCACCAATCGTTTTAGGTTCAACCGTGTTATTTGCTGCTGGATTGGTGTTTGCTTATCTAGCCTTGATTCCGGCTGCGTTAAAGTTTTTTATTAATTATGGTGCTGATGTCGTCGAACAACTGTGGTCGATCGACCGCTACTTTGAGTTTGTGCTACTGCTATTGTTTAGCACAGGTTTAGCTTTTCAGATTCCCGTTATTCAACTGCTGCTTGGGGCTTTGGGAATTGTTTCTTCTAAACAAATGCTGGCGGGTTGGCGCTATGTCATTCTTGGTGGAGTTGTCTTGGGTGCAGTCTTAACACCTTCAACTGATCCTTTAACACAAAGCCTTTTGGCGGGTGCTGTATTAGGACTTTACTTTGGTGGAATTGCTGCGGTTAAATTAATCGGTAAATGACAGAAATTACGTACAGCGATTTTGAGAAAGTAGAAATTCGCGTTGGTAAGGTTGTTAAAGTTGAAGATTTTCCCAAAGCAAGAAAACCAGCATATAAACTGTGGATCGATTTTGGCGCGTTAGGAATTAAAAAATCGAGTGCGCAAATTACGAAGTATCGCCACGAAGAGTTGACAGGTAAGCAGATTCTCGCCGTTACCAACTTTCCTCCGCGCCAAGTTGCGGATTTTATGTCCGAAGTCTTAGTTTTAGGTGTCGTTCTCGATAATGAAGAAGTTGTCCTCATTAAACCCGATCGCGACGTTCCCCTGGGCAACAGAATTTTGTAAGTCTTTCCCAAGCCTCCTGACCCCTGACTAGATCAACCACTCCGAAGCACGTTCGCCGAAGTCTAAATCGAGAGGAATACTCACAGCTTTACCGAGTCGGGGACGTTCGCGGGTTTGGGCAATAAATTGCTGTACTTGCTGCGTTCCACCCAAGGCGTGAAGATAATTAGCGATCGCATCTAAGTGTTCTTGATATTCTGCTTCAGTAAGCGGAAAAGACGCTTGCTCTAAGTACTTCCACATCACCTGAAGAAAAACTTTGCCCTGGACGCGGCGTAGCTGGACGTCGTAAGATCGCCCCCACTTATTTAACAATATCTGGCGTAACTCCTTTCCTGTCATTTCGTTGCAATTGCCTTTTACATTTCGTTATAAAGTAAAGCTGCGTAACTCAGGTATGATACCAATATAAAGAAATGTAATGATCCTCTGAAAAAGGCTGGAAACACTCTTAAAAGAGGGATTTGAAAGTTGTTGTGAGTCGTGGTAGACCGACTCCAACAGAGGATAAGTGAGGTTCTGGGAGCAAATCTCAGCGTTGTTAACAAAGATACAAGCAAAGAGCAGAAATTATGGCTCAAATGTCTAAATCCATGGACGTACCCGATATGGGGCGTCGTCAATTCATGAACTTGCTCACCTTTGGTACGATTACCGGAACCGCTCTAGGAGCATTGTATCCGGTAGTGAAATTCTTTATTCCGCCGAGCAGTGGTGGTGCTGGTGGTGGTGTCAAAGCCAAAGACGCATTGGGCAATGATATTAGCGTCAGTAACTTTTTAGAAACGCACAATCCAGGCGATCGCGTCCTCGCGCAAGGACTCAAAGGCGATCCGACTTATATCGTCGTCGAAAGCAAAGAAGCGATTGGCGATTACGGTATGAACGCGGTATGTACTCACCTCGGTTGTGTGGTTCCTTGGAACGCTGCCGAAAACAAGTTTAAGTGTCCGTGTCATGGCTCGCAGTACGATGAAACCGGCAAAGTTGTCCGAGGTCCCGCACCTTTATCGTTAGCACTCGTACACGTGAGTACAGAAGACGATAAAATTTCCATCACTCCCTGGACGGAAACTGATTTTCGGACGGGTGAACCACCTTGGTGGACTTAAGATAATCAAGTGACTAGCCCTTAGTCTTTTGCCCTTACATTTGACCTTCGTCACACATAAGTGTTTGGTTACTGATGAAAAAAGCTTTGTTATCAACAAAAGCGATTGTCAATACGGTAATTATAGCGATCGCTACTGTTAGTTTCTTTCTCGCGAGCGACCTGGCGTTACCCCAGGCGGCGGCTGCTTATCCTTTTTGGGCACAACAAACCTATCCTGAAACTCCGCGCGAACCTACAGGGAGAATTGTCTGTGCCAACTGTCACCTTGCTGCTAAACCCACCGAAGTCGAAATTCCGCAATCGGTGCTTCCCGATACGGTATTTGAAGCAGTTGTGAAAATTCCTTATGATACCAATACGCAGCAGGTACTCAGCGATGGTTCCTTAGGCGGATTAAATGTAGGTGCTGTATTAATGTTGCCGGAAGGCTTTAAGATTGCCCCTCCTGAACGTATTTCAGAGGAGATGAAAGAAAAAGTCGGCGATCTTTACTTCCAGCCCTATAGCGAAGAGAAAGAAAACATCGTTATTGTTGGACCTTTACCAGGCGAACAGTATCAAGAAATCGTTTTCCCTGTACTGTCCCCCGATCCGAGAACAGACAAAAATATCCACTTTGGTAAATATCCGGTTCATGTAGGTGGTAATCGCGGACGAGGTCAGGTTTACCCTACGGGTGAGAAAAGCAATAATTCGGTTTATAATGCCTCTGCCGCCGGTACAATTACCAAAATTGACCAAACTACCGATGAAAATGGGACAACTCAGTACCAAGTCACCATTAATACTGATGCGGGTGAAACGGTTGTTGAGACAATTCCCCTAGGACCAAAACTGCTTGTTTCAGAAGGGCAAACAGTTGCTGCTGGTGATGCTTTAACCGATAACCCGAACGTTGGTGGATTTGGTCAAGACGACGGCGAAATCGTTCTCCAAAGTTCAGCAAGAATTCAATGGTTAATGGCATTCTTAGCCGCAATTATGTTGTGTCAAGTCTTGCTAGTACTGAAGAAGAAGCAAGTCGAGAAAGTACAAGCAGCGGAAATGAATTTCTAAACTTGACTTTTTTAAATTCTTTGGGACAGGTTCATCGCCTGTCCTTTTTTATGAACTTGTCAAAAGTTCTTGCACAATTTGTAAACCTGTAAGTAATTGCCAACTAAAGAATGCTAAAAGACAAAGATTAATGCCAATGTGAAGATATCGCGCCCAGTGATGACCACGCTGCATCACAGGAGCCAATGCCGCAGAAATTGCAATTAACGCTGTCATTCCTAATCCAACAAATAAATGAGAATTAACAGGAATTTCACCCGCGCTTAAGTAGGTAATAATAATACCTCCGACGGCACCAGTTACCATTATCGCCAGCGCGATCGCGCCTGATTGATAATGTCGCAGTGAATATTTACCTTTGATTAATTCTTTTTTGCTATCACCGTGAGCATTGCGAGTGCGGCGAACTTGAAAGCCAAGATACGCAGTATAAAGCAAGTAAGCAAACAAGCCAAGCATCAATACAGGATGAACCAACTGTATGAGAAAGCTAAGACTGAGGAAATTACCGGTATTCGTTGCTTCCATTGCTTATCTCCTTACTTCGGCTGATTGCTTGGAATAAAAAGTACAGAACCAACGGTGAACAAAATGCTTGCTGAAATGTGCAAAAGCGATGAAAAGGAAATGCCTTTAACGTTCTCTAAAATGGCATCGAATGTAAACATAATAGAACCGATGAGAAATAACCAACTGACAAGCAATTCGCGGTCAATCTTACTTTTAGATTTTGTATTGTCAAAATGCTGATGATGGTGTATGGGAATGACTTTTTCGTCTTGTTGTTGGGATTGATAAATGAATTGTTGATTTGGTGACATGACAATTTTTCCTCTATCAGTCAAAGTTCAAAGGGTACTAAATGCCTTTGTTCAGATTGCGATTGAGCTACGGCTGACGACGTGTAATATCCTCTAATAAAGAAAATCTGGCTTGTGGTTGCCAACCGAGTTGTATTGCTTTATCTGCCGATGTTTGATTATTAATTGAGAAGAAAGCCGCAATTCCACGTCCCCAATGTTGAGTTGCTTGTTCTAAAGAAATTCCTTTAACTTGGCAACCGACAACATCGCCGATTCTTTGAGCGATCGCTTTTTCGGAAATTCCTGATTCGGTCGCTGCGTGATAAATTGAACCCGCAGGTGCTTTTTCTAAAGCTAGGACATACAATTGGGCAACATCATCAACATCGACCGCAGAGACTTGATGTTCGCCTGGTGCAATATAGTAAGCAACGCCACTTTCTTGTGCTTCTTGTACGCGCATTGGAATGTAACTCGTACCACCGTCACGCCCGTAAATGTAAAGTGGTAGACGCAAGACAACACCGCGAATATTCTGCTTGCTAGCGTTGATGACTGCGGCTTCAGCTTTGGCGCGTTCTGCGAGAAAGAAGTTTGTGGCAATTGCATAGTTTTCATCGGCAATTTCTGCACCTGTGTCACCGAGTACGCTAGTATCAGACGTGGCAATCAAAGGTTTACCTGAACCTGCTAAACCCTGAGTGAAGGCGGCGATGACTCGACAATCGGTTTGCACTGCGCCAGCCCAATCATCAAAATCATGAATGAATGCGGTATGAATCACGCCATCAGTTTGTTTTGCAGCAGTTACGAGTGATTCTGGATGTTGTAAATCGCCGATAAAAGGCTTGATATTTCGCTTTGCGAGTTTTTCGGCAGTCGTTTCGTTTCTTGCTAATCCCACAACGGTATGTCCTGCGGCTTGGAGTTTTTCGGCAACAACACTCCCTATGTAGCCTGTAGCACCAGTTAGAAATACATTCATCGTGAATTCTCCTACTGTATTTCTACTAATTCAACGTTTGGCGTGCGATTAGTTTATGAAATCGCCAGGTGAATAATCCTGCAACAGTTGCGATCGCAACCGATTGTCCAATCCACAATCCAATACTGCCCAAGTTGAACCAAAAGCCGAGTCCATAACCCACCGACAAACCAATACCCCAATAGCCCAGGACATTGAGCAACATCGGAATTTGCGTATCTTGAAGTCCTTGTAACGAACCGTACACCGCCTTTTGAAAACCATCTAAGACTTGGGCGATCGCCGCAATAATGAGTAGCGGTAAAGCAATGGCAACAATTGCGGCATTTTCTGGATTTTGAACATCGAGATAAATGCCAACGATCTGTTTTGGAAACAACAAAAAGGCGATTGAAACACCCACCATGAAGACTGTCGTCATACCCATACTTACCCAAGCAGCTTGCTGGATACCGATGCGCGATCGCCGCCCTAACCATTGCCCAACGCGCACTGTGGTTGCGTAAGAGATTCCCAATGGCACCATAAACACGACAACGATCGTTTGAAAGACAACCTGATGTGCTGCTAATACTTCTGTGCCTAATGTTCCCATCCAGAAAGTAACCACCAGAAAAAATCCGATTTCTAAACCAGAAAATAATCCAATGGGTACGCCTACCCAAGTTAATTCCCAGAGAATACGTAATCTCACGCGGTGAAGTTCTTGAAAAATGCGATATTTCCTCAAATTTTGATTTTTAAAGACATACAGTGCTAATGCAAAGAACATTCCCCATAGCGCTATGACACTCGCGACTCCCAATCCAGCAAGCCCCATTCGAGGAAAACCAAATTTACCAAATCCTAAGACATAATTCCCGATAATATTAAAAGTCGTTCCAGTCACCACAATCATCATCACTGGACGCGCCTGCGAAAGCGCGGAAACTGTAGCACGTAGCGCCGCAAATCCTACTGCGGGAAATAAACCCCACAGCATAATATCTAAATAGGTATTGACAAGTTGTACATTTTTTGCCGTCTGCCCGCTATAGCTGAGCCAGGTATCAAGATGTGCAGTAAAGATCATCAACGGTAGTGCAACCAACAGCGCTAACCACAGCCCTTGACGGGCTACTTGCTCGATGCGCGTTTTTTTCCCTGCCCCAAAGGCTTCGGCAATGAGTGGGCTTACGCCCATCACAACGCCACTCGCCGTGGTCATAATCGAGAGAAAGATAAGTGCTGCAAGTCCCCCTGCGGCTAATACTTCGGCTCCCATTCTGCCCATCATCACGGTATCTGCAAAGCCTGTAGCAGATTGGGCAACTTGAGCGCTAGCAAGGGGAATCGCTAACTTTAGAAACTCGCGCACTTCAGTATGAATATGCTTTGGCATCTGCATAACAGTCATTGTGAAATTCCCTGGAAGACTTGCTACACCGTTACTTTAGAAAAACAAGTAGTGTGAAATCTTTCTGTTTTTTGCTGTTTTGTCAAAATCTTGCGGGTAATTTGTTGTCATCAAATCGCCGCTGATCGCGCTTCATCAACTTTCAATGTTGTGCCACTAATAAACTTGGCATCATCACAAATGAGAAAAGCGACAACTTTCGCAAGTTCAGCATAAGTAGCTGGACGACTCCACATGAGATCGTGAGGGACATTCCAGCCTGCAAGTTCTTCGAGGTTGTCCGCTACAAAAAATGGAGCTACTGAGTTCATGCGAATGCGATCGCTGCGATACCGCTTAGCATAAAGCTTCGTAAAGCCTTCCATTGCTGCTCGGAGCGTACCACTAAAGGGAGTTCCCAAGTCTGGCTCTTGCGAATCACACGCAGAAATATTGACGATCGCCCCGCCTCCTTGTTGACGCATCGGTTCTGTAACAAATCGTGCTAACCGCACCACGCTCAAAAACAACATCTCAAAGTTCTCTAACCACATCTCGTCGGAAATTTCTAATAAATCCAATCGAGGTGGATCGCCAAAGCTATTCACTACAGCATCAATCCGCCCAAATTGATTTAACGTGGTTTGCACCAACTGTTCTAAATCCTGTAGATTTGACATCGATCCTTGCATGGCAATTCCGCCGAGTTCCTGCGCCAAATCATGAATACTCGGCGATCGCGCCAACAGTGAAACTGCATATCCCTGTGCCGCCAACTCGCGCGCACAACCTGCACCAATACCGCGACTGGCGGCTGTTACGATCGCAACCTTTTGACTCATTGTTTGTCCTCTATTAATTTATTCTTTTAAGTTAAGCTTTGCTGTCTTAGAACCGAAGACTTGATATTGGCAAAACATCTGTGCTGAAAAAGAACAAATGCTGAATGTTTTTAACCAACTGCCAGAATTAATCGCCTTTGTGGAAAGTGTCGAGTGTCATAGTTTCAGCGCAGCCGCGCGATCGCTCAACACAACTCCTTCTGCAATTAGTAAACGAGTTGCAAAACTAGAAGATCGCCTAGGAGTACGATTATTGCAACGAACAACGCGATCGCTCAATTTAACAGTAGAGGGAACCGCCTATTACGAGCGTGTATCGCGTTTGCTGCGAGAACTCAATGAAGCAAATGATTTAGTCATTTCCGGTGGAAAGCCACGCGGTAAGCTGAATTCACGAATTCAGTAAAAATTAGTTTCTGCTAAGAAGCTAAGGATACTAAAGTTAAAAATTAAAGGTATTTTCATAGGTTATGATGCTTGGACAATACTCTAAGCTTCGGTTGCTACAATGTTATTTCTGATTGACCAATACAATAGCAATCCAGGTTTGTTTACTCCTCACCACGCCTTAGGACGTGATGAGGAGGGTATTCACTAGGAACAAAGATAGATATTTGAATTAGTTGCAATTCATATTGGTTACTACACCATTTTTTGAAGTAACATAACAAGATTTACCGCCTGGCGCTGTCAGCACATCAATTGTATCTGCACCGTTTTCTATGGTTACACGATCTATTTCACCAATTTTTCCCTTGCTCCAAGTTGTACCATCGGGCGCTGTATAAGTCTCTACTTGAGGCTGTGTTGTAGTAGTTACGGGTTCGCTATTGTTTGAACACATACCAAAAATAAATGACAATAAGAAAGCTGCGATAATAGCACCGCCTATTGTTTCATTCTTATTCTTTTTTCTCTTGAGTTGATCGTGCTTAGTTTGGTCATAAATATATTCATTGCAAGTATGGCACTTAAGCTCAGGTTTTTTTAATTCAGAAGGTATTATTTTGAATACGTTAACACAATAAGGGCAAGTAACATATTCAGTTTGATTTGCATTATATTTCCTACCATTTGTGGTAGCTAGTTGCTCTAATTGCTTTTCCTCCTCGACTTTAGTTTTTAACTTATTAATTCAGTATTCAAAGCATTTTTTCATAATAAGAAATAGTTGGTTTAATCGGTTATTTTTTTATAGCTTAACTCTCATAATTAAATCTTAAATTCGTTTCTCTCTAATATTAATTTTTGAGAACCATAGTAGCATTTCCTCTTTTTTTACTATAGCTATAGTTGGTCAAAATATTATTTTTGCTATCATCTGTCACTTATTTTGTAATTAATCAAAAACTCTATAATTATCATTAAAAGCATAGATATTGAACATCTCGTTATGGTATATTTGGTTCAATAAAATAACTCTAAAAAGCTAAATATTTATTGCAATTGTACTAAATAATTATACAATCGTGAACTTTTCATTACGACTTGAAATACGGGTAGTTATTTATCAAATTTTGTATCACTTTTTTGTAGTCTAGAGCATCGGTAAATTTATCATTTTTGACGACAAGTACCTCAAGGATTTCCGTGCAAGCTTGGTTGACAAAATCAAGGTTAGTACGACGAAAAAGCACGATACAACCATTGGATCGCTTTTACCTTTAGTTACGCGATCGCGGGAATAATATTTAATATCCTCTCCGCCAAATAGCGGCTTCCTTGGGTTACGCTTCAAGGCACGAAAAAGTCGTCCGCGTCTATCCTAAATTTTGGGCATTTTTTTGTAGTTAATTATCTATTGCTTAAGAAATTGCATTTAATCCTTTTTTTTCAACAAGATTAAGAAGTTTTAGTGCAGGGCCTCCAGGTTTTTTTACTCCTCTCTCCCAATCAGAAACAAGGTTTTTAGAGACATTCAAATGTCTTGCAAATACTGGTTGTGACACATTCTCGCGTTCTCTAATCTCTTTAATGCGTTCTGGACTAATTTCTTCAATAGGAGTAAGACAGCTTTCATCAAACTCTCTCATTGTTTGCTTATCTATTGCGCCAACTTCGTACAAACCTTGTGCAGTTTCATGAATAGCTGCAAAAGCTTCACTACGGTATCTTTTACTACTTTTATTATTCTTAATCTTAAATTTCTTACTCATCTATTGACACCTCTATCCAAGTACCATTAGCTATTGCTGCTACAATAAGTTCATCTGATAATTTGAAAACCTCTTTAGCGAGTTTTTTAAAAGCTGCAAGTTCTTCTTCCGAGATATTCTGTCGCTGATTTTTAGGGAAACCGAAAACAAAAAAAGCTTTGTCTCCTTTTTTAAAGATAATTATGCTTCTATATCCGCTAGACTTACCTTTCCCTTGTTTTGCGATGCGCTGTTTTATAACTCCACCACCTAGATCAGCATCTATCAATCCTTGCTCTGCTCTGGTAACTGCCTCTAACAGCACTTCATCAGTTATTCCCTCCTTCTTAGCAAAGCGTTGAAACCATGAGTTCTTAAAGACGCGCAAACTAGGCTCTCTACTAGATTCCTGTTTGATACTATCACACTTAGTGTGATACTTTAATGCAAAAACCTGATTCTTGGCTGAACTTGGGAGTTTTTGTTGTTGTTGTGGCGCTATTGAGGTTCAAATTAAATGAATATCATACAATCCTGCACCGAAGGCTAATTGTTGATCCATCTATGAGAAGGCAAAATTAGCCTGTAGCCTTCTTGTGCTTTGCACAGCACCCAGCTATCTCAAAACGTATGGTATGCCTGCAACTCCAGTAGATTTGATTCAGCATAACTGTTTACGCTATCTCTTCAATGGACAACGACTTTCTTGGGAATTCCTAATCGATGGTGTGTGGCAAACTGTTCGTGTGAGTGGTTCGTTTAATTCTGATAATGGTGGAGCATTGAAAAATGCTGCCTTAGCAGGACTCGGTATCACTCGTCTACTGGGTTTTCAAGTGCGAGAGGAAATTAAGACACAGCAGTTAATTGCACTATTTCCCGAACAACTCCCCTCCGGTTTAATCGTTCAAGCGGTATTCACCCATCAACGTCATCTCTCGCCACGAGTTCAAGTTTTCCTGGAATTTCTTACCAAGTATTGTGCTAGTTTTCAATTAGCGTAAATTTAGATTATGGATGTTTTTCATCTGTTTTCTGCTTAACGAAGCTCAAGAAGATTTTGCAACGAATACCGTTAGACCGCGAGGAATACACTCTACCTCGACTGGGGTGGTACCAATGATTTCACCATCTACTACCACTTTCTGCGGCGGATTTGTCGTCACTTTTAACCGACGAGTGCGACCATGAATGACGTTCTGTTGATTTACCTCAGTTTTTGTAATTGCGGCTCCTAACAGTCGAAGCATAGTTGTCACTGCATGAAGTTTGTTTTCTGCGGTGGCGATCGTGACATCAAGAAGTCCATCATCTACGATCACTTGCCCTGCGCCTTGCGCGAGGATCGATGTGGGCGGAGCAGCATTCGCAATTGTAATTGCACCCGCTTCAAATTTGTAGGTATTTTCCTCAGCCTCAATTTCCGTTTCAAAGGTTTCCTGCTCATCAATCGATTGCCAACCTGCCATAAGATAGGCAAGCGTACCCCATTGATCTTTTAACTCGCGATTAGCAGCTTCCACGACATTTGCTTCGTAACCGATGCCTGCTAACAAAATCATAGGAAAACCATTACAGTAGGCAGCATCTACCGTCTGAGCGTGTTCGGCAAGAATAATCTGGCAAGCATTGCGCACAGATAACAATCCAGGAATACCCAACGCAACGGCAAAGGCATTTGCTGTACCTCTGGGAATAATACCCAACGGAATTGCCGTGCCAATTAAAGCACCCGCAACAGCGGAAACAGTTCCATCCCCACCAGCTGCAATAACTAAATCGGCATGATTTGCGATCGCGGCGTGAGCCAGTTGTGTTGGATTCACCTCTGGTGTTGTTTGATGAATTCTCAAACTGAGGTGAGGCTCTAGTAATTCCCGAATCAATAATAAATCTTGTTGGGCATCGCGCTGACCTGACACGGGATTGAAAATAAGGTGTGCAACGCGTGTTTTGGCAAGTTGAGTTGCGATCGCCTCGGCAGTTGCTAGATTCGTTGCTACGGCAACGTTATGAATATGACAAAGATGCAATAAGGCATCTCGATGCGGTTGGGAGCGAGAAATAAGCGGATCGACTAGAAAAATGACTGCTAGAACATTACCACTAGCAACCTCAGCCGCAATCTGAATCACTCCACCGCGAGAACCTGTTAATTTCTGCTCTACAAATAATCCGGTTGCAGTTTGAATCTGTTCGCTTGTCTTCGCGGTAGCAATCAGGTGGTAGCGCGACAAAATAGGCGCATGAGCTAATGCAAACTGTACAATGTCTTCTTTGCGACTGTCATGAGCAATAAGTGCGATCGTGTTAGCCATAATTAGAAGCGGTAACAACAGCATTACCAATCATGAAACACTTTCTTGAATGACAGCCTGTTGCGATCGGTATAATTTCTGGTGAAGATACAAAAGAAGTAGAAGCTCAATTCTATGACATAGCTTGCTTGTAACTCTGACCTCTGCTTTACTATCAAATTTGCTACAAGGTGCTGTGCGATGTGCGGATTGAAAATATGTAAAAATGAACTATGAGGCATTTCTTTTCAATTGGGCAACAGATTGTAGGGAAAAACGAGACCTGCGGATTGACAACATCAAAGCGCAGAGACCTCTGCTATATTTGAGCAACTACGTCGCGAGTACCAGCAATATTGAGGTTGGGTGAGAAATCCTGCTTTCAACAAACAAAATCGCTGCTCTCAACCTCAAGAAATTGTAACCTCAACAACTGACACAGCAATTCTCAAATGCCGCAGTGGATCAGCCGTATAATTCATACATTAAGTGGGACAACGTTTAGGCTTATCCTTTTGATGGTTGGACTCTTGATGCTTTGGGGGATGCTGGCACCGCTGAGTACAATAGTCTGGTGGCTTAACCAAACCGCTGAGAGTTTAGGCTTGGAAGAAGAAACGCCTGAAGTTCTAAGGCGTCAAGCTGCTATTGATCCCACCTCAGCTATCAATTGCTATATTGTGTTTTTGCCTGGTGTTGGAAACTTTTCCCCTGAAGAGATCACGCCTGGTGAAAAGTATTTTATTTATCAGCTTGCAGAACGCCATCCTCAGTGTGTTGTTGTACGAGATGTGTTTCCTTATTCAGTCATTAACCGAGACCTCGGCAGTCAAGAGCTCTTAACTCCGTTGTGGGAAGCCTCAAAAGAAAGCGATGGAATACTGCGTAATGTTTTAGTTCAAGTTCGCAATTTATGGCGGTTTGCAATTTCCGCTGACGAGCGTTATGGTCCAGTTTACAACTTAAGTATTGCTCATACGATTGTCGAGCGCATGAATGTTGCACATCCGATCGCTCAATCTGATCGACCAATTAACTTAATTTTGATCAGTACAAGTGGTGGAACTCAAGTTGCTTTGGGGGCGACGGCACACCTAAATGAATGGATCAATGCCCGCTTAACGGTAGTGTCGATCGGCGGTACATTTGAAGGCAGAGCCGGATTTAACGACGCAGATCGTGTTTATCATTTGCAAGGCGATCGCGACTGGGTTGCCGATCTTAGCCGCATCATCTTTCCTGCACGCTGGAGTTGGACAGTAGGTTCTCCAGTGAATCAAGCCCGACGGCAAGGGCGCTATACTGTTTGCATTATCGGTTCTTACGAACACACTGGAGCCGAAGGCTATTTTGGCAACGCCATTTCACCCAATGGCATACCTTACGTTAAGCAGACTATTGAGCAAGTTGACCAACTGCCGATCTGGTCTATCAACCAACCTCTAACTTCGCAATGCCCAGTTCAGAAAATCGCTGAAAAATGAACAGCGAGTATTTATGCTTGAATGAAAAGCAGGATTTTCGATCAATTAAATTGCAACCAAGCCTGTCTGGCGCAGAATGAAAAAGAGAATTGAGTTAACAATGCTAAGAGCGATCGCTCCTAAAATTGCACTGCCAATTCCCCATCGCAAGCGAAATCCCTCAACCAACCACGCTGCTAGACCAAATACAATAATACTACCGATTAAGGGAATCAACCCTAGACTTAAAAGAGCATTCGCCGTTCTAAACCAGCCAGGAAACAAACCCCAAATACCATTAAATGCACCAATAATCGCCCCAGCAATTAAAGCAACCCAAGGATTATCAACATCAACACCCAAAGGTAGTTTTGAGATAATTAATAAACTAATCGCAATGACGACGACAGAAATTAAAAATCCAAGCATTTATCCACTCCTGGGATACAACTGTGAACGTTTTTCTGTGTACAAAACATACCACCTGCAACGGAATTCTATATCAAGACTAAGTAGCGCGCTGCAATGAAGATAAGATAATCATCCAGATACCATTAAATAAAAGAGTAATTCCAACAAAAAGTCCGAGTATCCAATCTGCGTTGAACGGCCATTCAGACCAAATAAGGATACCTAGTATAATTCCTAAAATTCCACTGAATAAAACCCAACCCCAGTTGCGAGCAGGACGCAAATCAAAGGCAATAAAAACTTGCAACGCACCTTGAACAAAGATCGTAATTCCGAGTATGAGTGTTAGGGCGATCGCTCCTGAAAGGATATTAGTTAAAACAACAAGCCCAGCCACAAAATAGAAGATACTCAGCAGTAATTTCCAGACAAACTGACCTGCTCCTCGCGATCCAAAAGCATAGATAAACTGAGCAATTCCAGCGAAAATAAAAATCCAGCCAAATGCGATTGTCGAAGCAATGGTTGCATAAACAGGTCGAGCAATAGCGGCTAGCCCGATAATGACTAATAAGATCCCAACTACGATACCGAGTCCTGAGCCACCAGTGCGTTCTTTATCACTCACTTCAGGATCTGTAGTTCTCATTCAAATCTCCTTCTGTTTAATTTAAGCCCCTTTAGCTAGTAGATTTTTGCTCATCTTTGCTAGCGTTTGGGTGAAAACATCTTTGGATTTTCGAGCGTAGCGTGGGTGTTAATGCATTCCCCCTTACCGATTGCAATTAGACACTCTACCTTTAACTTACCATGTTGGTATCATCGAGTTCGGGAACTTCTTGCCCCTACGACGTTCTTCTAGTGACCTCACGCCTGAACCACCCTGATCGAACTTGTCTGAACTAGGCTAGGCTGACACTGTGACCGAACTGATCTTAAGCCCAATGGCGATCAGCGCGCTCAGTCTGTGAAGAACCATGTTATTTATGGTTGACTCGCCTAAATTGACTACTACACATAGTAGAACACATTTATTCGCTACATCCTTCTAAGGATTAGTTTGGCTTGGGTTAATGTTTGATACCTAAACAGGATGCACTGTAGTAGCCGTTAATAAAACATATATTTATAAAATCTAATCAAAAGATAGTTTATTAAGTTTAAGAAGAACGCCATGTCAAATAACTTGAATTTCTACTTACCTGCACCGACTAAACAACGATTTGCAGCTACTTTCCGCGTAGTTAGGCGCGTTAGCTTCTGGGTGCAGTTAGGGCTAGGTACTGTTTCTAGCTTGGCTTTATTGTTGGCTATATTTAGCCGTAATACTACTGTCCAAGCAACAACAAATCCAGTCATGGCGTTTGGCGTCTTTTTAGGGATTACTGGCATTTTAGTGTTGTGCTTTAGGCTCTATTTGTCTTTTCGTTATCGGCGTTTAGACAGAACTTTACAGTCACCTAATCGAGAATTACATCCAAAAAAGGAGGAAGTACTTCAATTATTAAACACTGGATTAATTGTCAGTTTGATTGGTCTATTGTTAGCTTTTTTAGCATCTGAAGTGACGATCGCTACCGTAGCGGCGAAAGCTCTAGCACTACCTCAAGGAGTAGCAGCTTATACCTCAATAAATTCTATTCGTCCGTTGGATATTTTTGTCGTATTGGCAAACGTTAATTTGATTGGTGCTCACTTTGTTGGCAGTGTCATTGCACTAGGATTATTTAGCTGGTTGGATGATTAGTCAAGATCGCCTATGTGTTGCGTTACAAATTTAACTACAGTGTTATCGGAGCTACAGGCTCGATATCCGGATCTACTCCACCAATTTGATTAGTTCGTAACACCCACGCTGAACCACCCTGTCTGAGAAAAGCTTGAGTCACCTCATCGCTGGTCAAACGAGGTAAGATGGTGCGCCAACTAATTAAACTACGGATTAAGTTTTGCACTGGGTTATCTTCTAGTGTGCTACCTAGTACCTCCGCCTGATTTTTCCAGTCGGCGCGTGCTGTCCCCCAGGGTAAGAGCAAACGTTTCAAATCAAGACCCAACTGTTCTAGCTGCTCTAGTCTGTGCAACTGTTCGGGATTTTGTTTTTTCCACTCCTCAACGTTTGGGTGAGAACGAATCGCTTGAGCTATTTGCCTCAGTGCAGCATATAAAGCTTGATTGGCGTCTTGGGTGCAGTTATTAGCTGGTCCCACAAAAGTGCCGCCTGTCCCATCACCAATACGATAGCGAGCCGCCATAATTTCTAGCTGATAAACGACTTGATCCAAAGGCGATCGCTTCTGACCATCAGTAGTTTCATAATCACCAGTAAATCCATCGAGTTCGACAAGGGTATCGCAAACAGGACGCAATCCCATCCAACCAAAAGAGCGATCGCCCATGTAACGCGACCAATGCAAGCTACCTGCAATTAATCCATCAGTATTATGCGTATAAATTTGATGATAGACAATTTCAAATCGCAATTCATCAGTTAGCGGTTCGCGCACTACTTCGGCAATTCCATAAGCAAAATGACCAAAGTAAACTGGACCTTTCGCCTTAGGTTCTGTTTTCTGACCACCAATTCCGCCATAAACGTGAATGAGTAGCGCCCGCTTACCTTCGTGCCAAGCTGCATTGTTAGTATTGCTACCGAGTAATGCAGTGCTAATTTTACCTTTTTGCGCCGTCAAATTGCCCCAAACCTCTTTTTTGAGATATTTTTTGACTGCTTTGCCTTCAATTCTCCGCTTTGGTTCGACCTGAAACAGAACGCGAGGGGCTAATGCTTGTACGACAAACACCCCTGACGCATCCGGCGCACCATAGATGTACCATCCAGTTTCATTCAGGGGAGATTTTTCAATGTCTTTGTTAGTAGATGGGTAAGTATCATTGCGATTGGCTACTACAGAAGGCATTTTGACAATTTCTTCTGCTCCATCAAATTGCTTTGAAGTCCGATTAAAGTGAACTACGCGAAACAAATCACTGTCGGCTTCTACAAGTTGTATAAATTTTACCAAGCCGTAGTAGCGTCCTGTAATTTGAACGGGGTCGCGAGAAATAGACAACGCGTATGCAGAGATACTTGCCTCATGCGCAGATTGACGTATATCAGGGAGGAGTTGCACGGCAATGGGTTCTTGCAACATCACGACAACATCATCAACGGGATGCGAACCGGCTAGCGATTCTAAGGGATCGACAAGTCGCCAGTGATTAATTCGCGTTGGGTGAATGTTGCCTTGTTGACTGCTGTACTCGGCTTGAGCGCTGAAATGCACGTCTTTCGTTACTGCTTTGACATACGATCGCACTTGTGGCGTGTCGCTCCAGCGCAAGATTGTAACTTGTCCAACAAGCTGCTGAAAATCGGCGGGTGCATGATGCACTTCAAACAAGACGCCTTTAATCGTTTGCCGTTGCTCTTTAGCAGGCAAAATCAATCTTCCCATCCAGGGTGCAATTGGGTGGTAGTATTCTTGTGACACCGACTGATCGAGTGGATAAAACTGAGGTTGATTGAAAGCGGCTTGCCGATACCGTTCATAATTACTGGCTTGGCGAGGAGTTGCTCGATCTTCTATCGCAGCAGTGCCTAGTAAAATTTCTACGACCCAATCGATCGTTTGTTGCAAGTAACTGCGACCGTCGGGGAGAAACTGTTCGGGGTCCATTAATCCTCCTGGGAGTTGATGACCGACCGGACCAAGCGAAATTCGATTCACTTTCCCCAGGCGTTTGGCACGATTCCAGTAAGACAAGAAGAAGATCGCCCAACGTTTGGGAAACATCAGACCCATACGCTCAACGAAATCTTTGTCACCTACCAAATGATAGAGATGCTCTAGTTTTAAGATGTTAATATTGCCACTAATAACTCCTCCAAGCGAGATTACCTCAATCGGGGCAGTTAATACCTGTCGTAAAAATGGGGCGGCTCCTGCTGCCATTTGGCCACCGCCGCTAAAACCAATCAGCGTAATTGGAACATCGCTATCAGATTGGTAGCCATGTCGGATGAGCGCTTGATAAATAACCTTGGCAATTCCCAGATTGTAGATTGGTCCATAGCGTTTGTCAGCAGACACCGCGACAACCAAGACATTGCGGAGATTGACTAAATAACCAAACAAACTTGCAGGATTTTTGAGTCTAAATGAGTCAGCCAAGCGCCAAAAGAATGCTAGAGGACGGTTGCCTGTCAGTGGGTTATTGCGGACTGAGTAGGGCATAATGCCTTTAATGAGCAGCACGTCTTTTGGTAAAACTGGTGCTAAAGAGTCGAGAAACGCTTGAATATCTGGTAAATAGTCAAATGTAGATTGACCGATACCATCGAGATAAACGACATAACGCGAGATGTGTTGTGGGATAGATTGCGGTTTTTCGGTTGTCGCAGACGTAGTGTTGACGCGATCGCCATACCAACCCGCCCACCAGCCAAGCGCCTCTAAGGGAGCTAAAATCGCAGCGGCGACAAAGGCAATTATGCCAATCCATACTAAATCGAAGGCTAGTTTAAAGATCCCGCCCAAATTACCATACCAGGCGAACCACCAGTAACGAATCGGTGAGAGAAGAACGATCGCTGCAAAAGTAACGCCAGTGAGTCCGACGAGACTGGGGAGTTGTCGGACAATTTTACTCAACTGAAAACGGCGATCGCGATCGATGGCATCAGCCTGGGCTGAAACGGCTGCATTACTTGGAAAATTTGATGTGGAGTATTGCGATCGCTTCTTTACAGAAGTGGTTTGTGCTTCTATCTGAAAAGATGTGACAGCTGTTGCGTCGAATCTGTTCATTACCGTTAAATTCGTCGCAAAAGCACGCAATCGCTTTTGTAAAATCGCTGGAAGCCGTTCGCGCTTAGTGACGAGTTCTACACCCGCTACTTGGCAAGCAATCCAATAACCAAACTGGGCGATCGGCTGACCAATCGTGCGTTGCATCACCCACAGCGTAAACCATCCCAACGCGACAGTTCCAAATGCCTGCCATACAGTCGTATTGCTAGCGGCGGCAAAGCCAACAACCATTGCCAACAACTGCCACAGCGATAACACTGATAGAATCGGTTCTCCTAAGTAAGGCATCGCTCCAAAAACACTAAAGATGAGCGGTGCGTAACTAAATCCTAAAGTGCGTGCTACCACCTCAAAACGAGCTTCAACGGTAAATGGAGCAAAGCTAATTAACCAAGTACTCAAAACTAGGAAGAAGTAGCCAAATGCAAATAAAACTGCTCCAATCAGCAGCGTAAATACAAAGCGAATGGGTGTAACCCGATTGACGAATAGAACAACGCTCTGAGCAACGACTTGAGATAAGCTAGCAGCTAGAACAACGACGAACGCAACTGTCGAGCCATACGGCAGGATGTTAATTTGTTCAAAGGCTTCAAATTTGAGCGCTAGCACCCATCCCAATAATTCCCAAAATCGATTGAGGGCAGTTTCATTCATAGCAGATGCAGTGAAAAAGCTGTTGGCAATGCGTGAGTCACTAAGGATTAATGATAAACCTCTTGTATAAATTGACAAGATTAAGCAAAACCAAGTTAGCGTTAATTTGTAGCGCATCGACGAATTCAGTCACGCGGTCAATGCCTCTCAATTCAATTCGATTAAACGCCATTTTGATACCAAGCTCAAAGACCTTGGTACAGTGAGATTAGAAATTCAGTGCTGAGAATCTCTATTAAAAGCGATATAAACAAGTCAGTTATGAGAGAAATATTACAGATTGAAACATCTGCTAAAGTTTATTCACGTTCTCAAAAAGAAAGTAGAGAATATGAAGATATTTTAGTTGTTGGTCAACCAGCGCAAATCTCCTTAGAACATATTGCGCCTTCTGAGGATGCAAGTATTAGCTTCAAAGTGCAGGGAGAAATTGAAATTTACTCGAATATAAATCAACTCGTTGATACACAAACCTCAGTTTCGATCAAGCAGCTTCCAAAGATTATCCTGCTAGCAAGAACCTTTAGCGATCGCCTCAATGATCGTTCGCTACAAATAGTTTTCCACGATCAGAATGGTCATCAACTGAGTAAAATTCAACTGAAGCTAACTTGTCTGCGGATTTGTCTAGATGTAGATGCGGATCGCGATGGAATTGTTGAAGAAAATAATCCTAATAAAGGAGATTGGAAATGGGGAGTTAATGGTCACGGTGCGATTTTAGTTGTTAATACCGATCGCGACCTTGTTCATTCTTGCAGTCAATATGATGAGAAAAAACATATTCAAAGACTACCAAATTTAAAAGAATTGAGCTTTATCATTGTTCGCAGAGTGGGGGTGAAAACGCTTCCTGATGGGTGCAAAGTTAATTTATCGGTAGATCAAAATATTGCTAGGCGCATTTGCATTTATGATGAACTAGATCAAGGTTATTGTGAGTTAATTGGAGCCAAGAGAGCAAAGGCAAAAATTAGAGAAACCGACCATGATATTCTCCTAGGTGTGAAGGGATTAAGTTATCCTGATGTAGATTTTGATGGTTTGGTCAATATTAATTTAAATCTTACAAAAGATGGAGAAACAATCTACAGCGATCGCGTAGTTTTTCGCGTTGCTCCTTGGATAATGACTCCTAATACTTTATCACCAATTACTGTGTTTGTATCTCGTTTATCGAAGGAAAAAAACGAAGAATTTATAGAGGAACTGAGAAAAGTTGTAGGCAAAGCCAATGCGCAATTAGATCCTGTTCCTTTTGAATTTCATAAAGACGATCCTTGGATGCGCGATGAAATTGAAATAGGCTATACTCAAGCACCAGGAAAATGCATTCACGTAGTACTTGATTCGCCACGCGATCGCGGACTCGATCGCTTTGCCAAACGCAAATTGCTAGGAAGTGATTTTGGGTATGTGATTCGTAAAAGCCGCTATTCAGCCACAAAATTAGATTCTTTTGGAAATTTAGAAGTTTCTCCACCAGTCACCGTCAAAGGAATTGATTATCCTTTTGGGCGTTTGATATTTGGCGGAACGCGCCAAGACATCATCAAAGACCCGCGCCGCAAGTTAAAAGTTTTACGAGACTTCTTTTTTGCACAAAAAATTCAAGCCCCGTTTGAAATCTTCTCTGATTGGCTGAGTGTGGGGCATATCGATGAATTTATGACGTTTGTTCCTGCTCCTAATTCTAAGGGTTTTAAGCTCCTTCTCGCAAGTCCAGACAAGTGTTATAGCATTCTCCAACGCTTAGAAAACGAAGGACATTCTCAGGTATTATTGCGACAAGGCAAACAGCTTTATAAAAAACCTGCTGATATTAGTGTGACAGATGTTCTTGATAACGAAGAATTGACTCGTGAAAACGAACGCTTTCAAGAATATATTAATTGGAATCGCGAGGCTTTAAAACACGAATTAGGTTTAGGTGAAGAAGATATTATCGACATACCAGCTTTGTTTCAAGATGATGGAGATGGACGAGCGGAAACTTTTTTCCCTAACATGGTTAATATGATTGTTCTCAATCAGCATCTTGCTATTCCTAGACCATTTGGACCTCAGATCAATACTCAATGTCAATTTGAAGCTGATGTTCGAGCAGTTTTAGAACCTTTGGGTTTAGTTTGTCACTTTATTGATGATTGGGACCCTTATTTTCGAGGAGGAGGAGAAATTCATTGCGGTACTAATACTAGCCGACAACCTTTTGGTCAAAAATGGTGGGAGATTGAACCAAAATTTTTCAACCATTCCTCACTACAGGGTTAAAGATACATTGCCTTAGCTGGCTATCGCTTAACTCATTTCTAAATACAGTAATCTTACAATGGACGATGGAATTTCAAGACCTCAGTTTAATTAAGGGTTATCACGCCCACGTGTACTTCGACGAATCAACTGTTGGACAAGCCCAAGCTTTGTGTGAAGCAGCAGGTGAACTATTTCAAGTAACTGTTGGTCGGATGCACCATAAGCAAGTTGGACCACATCCGAGTTGGAGTTGTCAGCTTGCTTTTAATCGTAGTCAGTATACAGATTTACTATCATGGTTAGCGCTCAATCGAAATGGGTTAACAATTCTCATTCACCCTTTAACTGGAAACGATTTAAAAGACCATACTGATTATGCGTCGTGGATGGGAGAACCACAAAATTTAAAACTTGATGTGCTTTAATTTGTGATAACTTTTTATCAAATTATTTTATGACTGATTCATCTGATAAAGAAGCAATTTTAGCGGTTAACGAAGCCTTTTATCGTGCTTTTTCTAATCGAGAAATCGCCAGCATGAACCGTTTGTGGTGGCAGGGGGCAACTAGTTTGTGCGTTCATCCAGGTGGAAATGTCCTAATTGGATGGGAGAATATTCGATCCTCTTGGGAATCTATCTTTCGCCATACTGATTTTTTAGAAATTGAAACGGAAATTATTAAAGTAGAAGTTGACCAAGCGATCGCTTATGTCGTCGTCCGAGAAATTGTCTTGCAGTCGAATCGAGGTAGAAAAGTAAAAGCATCATCGCTTGCAACGAATATCTTTCAAAAGATGGCACAAGAATGGTATTTAATTCAGCATCATGGCAGTCCAATTATGCGTTAGTCATCTGTCCCCGTGTAAACAAAATGCTAGGAAAATCGCTCTAAAAATTGTTTAGTTCGAGCAGTTTTAGGCTGGTTAAAGAAACTGTGTGGCTCGGCTGTTTCGACAATTCTTCCTGCATCCATAAACACGATGCGATCCGCAACTTCTTTCGCAAACTGCATTTCATGCGTAGCGATGATCATTGTCATTCCTTCTTGCGCAAGAGTTTTCATGACAGAAAGAACTTCACCAACCAACTCAGGATCGAGCGCACTTGTGGGTTCATCGAATAAAATGACTTCAGATTTCATGGCTAGCGCCCGCGCAATCGCTACTCGCTGCTTTTGTCCACCTGATAGGCGCGCTGGATAAGTATGCTTTTTGTCGAGTAGCCCAACTTTGATGAGCAATTGTTCAGCTTGTGCGATCGCTTCAGCTTTAGGACGCTTTTGAACGTGAATCGGGGCTTCAGTAATATTTTCCAATACAGTCATGTGCGGCCAAAGGTTAAAATGTTGAAAAACCATGCTGACACGCGATCGCATTCTCGCGAGTTCTGTTTCGGTCATCAAAGAATCTTTACCTCGACTCATTTTGCGCCCCATCTGCGTACCATGAATAAAAATCTCTCCAGAGTTAGGAGTTTCTAACCAGTTAATGCAACGCAGCAAAGTCGATTTTCCCGATCCGCTAGGACCCAACAAACAAATGGTTTCTCGTGGTAGAATCCTTAAATTAATATCGTGTAATACCTCAAGCTGACCAAAACTTTTACGCAAATGCAGCAATTCCACCGCAGGTATTGTCTGTATTTCTACTCGGTTATCTAGCATAAATGCTCCTGAGGGTTTCAACTCTACTAACACCTAATTCAACAGTTAGACATAAAAGCCAATACAGTAATGCCGCAACAAAAAATGACTCAAACGGTACATAATAAGTAGATTGAATGGAACGTGCGACAAATGTTAATTCTTGAATTGTGATGATTGAGAGAAACGCAGAATCTTTAATAATTTGAATGAATTGATTACCTAATACAGGTACAGATGACAACATAACTTGTGGCAAAATAATTCGTCTTAGTAGTTGCCAACCTGTAAAGCCATAGGCACGTCCTGCTTCAATTTGTCCAAATGGTAAATTTGCCCAAGCTGAGCGTAAAATTTCGGCAATGTAAGCCGTATTATAGACAACAATTGTGACAACAGCAGTCGTCCAACTATCTAAAGTTAATCCTAATGAAGGTAGCCCATAGTAAATAACATATGCCAGCATTAAGAAAGGAACTGCTCTTGCCGCATCAACAAAGCTTTGCACTGAACTACGGGCAATTCGGGAAGGCGAAATCAGCGGAATTAATAGCAAAATACCAAGCAATAATGACAAAGCCATACCAGCGGTGCAAAGCCAAATTGTATTCCATAATCCTTCAAGAAACTTAGGGAAATTCTCAAAAATGACATCAAATTGAATGCTCATATTAACTCATACCTCTGATGCATTCGATAATCAATTGTGCGAGTTAAACGAGTAAAGCCAAATAATAAAAGGATGTAAAACAGCATTGCGATCGCTGTCATTGTTAGAGGTTGAAAATTACTGGCAGCAAGCTGACTTGCACGGCGAGTCAAATCATTAATTCCAATTACGCCTACCGCAGGACTCGCTTTGATAATGAATGTAATTTCATTAGCGATCGCGGGCAAACTCATACGCCACACTTGTGGTAAAATGATGCGGATAAATGTTTGATTTTGAGTCAATCCAAAAGCTTTTGCCGCTTCAATTTGTTCGACTGGAAAATTAAGAATTGCAGAGCGCCAAATCTCACTGATAAAGGCTGAATGATTGATCGCTAGGGCAATGCTACCTGCCACAAAAGCATCTAAATTGATACCTAAAAATGGTACGCCAAAATAAAGCCAAAGAACCAGAAGAACAAGCGGCAAACTACGAATAAAACTAACATATAATGTGAATACTTGACTAATAAGGGGAATTTTTTTGACTCTGCCTAAAGCGACAGCCAAGCCTAGAGGAATTCCAATAATAACGCCCAGTAAAGAAGTGACGCAAGTAATCAACAACCCATAGAATAAGTACTCTAAATCTCCCAATTTCTTCACCTTCTTTAGAATTATTTTGCTGAATTTTATGTTTTTCAACGCACCACAGAGGAGGACACTGCGCTATCGCGTGCCGACAGCCCCTTAAGTGTCCGTAGCACAGAGAACGCAGGGAAAAGAGTAAAGAAGGGTTTAGCTTCAAGACAAAATTACGAAGTAGGGATCGGTTGATCTCCAGGAAGTCTAGGTTCATTGGGTAAATCAAAAGAAACACCGAGCCATTTCTGTTGTAATTGTTTTAGCGTGCCATCTGCTTTTGCTTTAGCTAGTCCGTCATTGAAAACTTTCAGGATATCTTCTCTGCCTTTTTTAACTGCCCATGCTGCATAAACTTTATCGCCTATGGGTTCTTGTACTACCTCAAAAACGTTTGGTTTGGCTTTAATCACTTGAGTGATTGCAACCAAATTATTGAGGACAGCATCGACTCGTTTATTTTCTAAGTCTTGATAAGCTTCAGCAAATGCTCCATATTCAGTTGTTCTTGCTGACGCTTTTCCTTGTGCTTTGAGTTGAGGATTTACCACTTCGGCGATAATCTTGGCAGTAATGCTACCTTGTTGTACACCGACTGTTTTACCTGCTAAGTCAGCGACTGAGTTGATCGAGTCTCCACGTCGTTTGATCAGGTAATTTGTAATATCGGTGATAGGCATTGTAAAATCAACAGCCGTTAGACGTTCTTCTAATATGGCGATCGCCGCATTTGTCGCATCGTATCTATTAGCAGCAATTCCAGTTAAAATTCCTTGAAATGGTAAGACTTCTTGTTTGACTGTAAAAGGTGCATCTCTTGTGACTAACTCTAAAAGTTCTTGGTTGTAACCGACGTGTTTGCCATTTTGCAGAAAATCGTATGGAGGATAATCATCTTCGGTCGCAACAGTGATTTCTTGCGATTCTCCAGAAACTTGACTTGATGAAGGCGAACAAGCAACCGCGATCGTGCAAGTGAAAAGTGCGATCGCAACTAAAATACCAAGTCGCAGCCAGTAGTTCGATCGTCGAATTCTATAATTCATCGCAAATTCTCAGCCAAGCGTAAAAGTTTATAAAGTGTTGGCTAGCAAGTGCCAAATTGAAGATTGATTTGCTTCAACCACTTGCGGTAAGCAATCGACATTTTGTCACAGGGAAAATGAAATTCTTGTTGTAAATTGAGTGGCAGTTTCTGCGGACGCTGTGACTCTACCATCGGTATATCCTGCGCCATGACTTCATCTTGAAAGCGGCGCAATTCGTCGTTTGATGTTTCTGGTGCGTAGTTTCTCACAACACCCAACCACGCAATGCTTCGCGTTTCTGCAACTGGTGTCACAGTCAAGAAAATGGAGAAATACCTTATATCATCGCCTTTGCGAAAACAAGCTATTAAGGGGCGCACAATTTTATAAACGTAAGAAACCGATTTAGCTTCTCCAGTTCCTTCGGGATTAGGCTGATGAAAGTGAATGTCGCTAGCGCTGATTCCGTCTGCATCAACAGCTAACGTGTAATTTGGAACTTCTGGAAACTCAGGATCGCCGAGTAAACCGCGATGCGTGAAGGGAAAGTGCGCAATATCAACAAAGTTTTCGACAACACGGGGCGCACTAGCATTAATAAAGTAAGGTCCACACTGAAATGCGATCGCGTTTCTTTGTTCCCACTCTGCAAACGTGGGGATATTTTGCTCAGGTTCGCCTAAAGCTACCCAAACAAAGCCGTATTTCTCTTTAACCTGATAGGTGCGAATATTGGCAGTTTGTGGAAAACAGGTAATTTTCAAATCTGCTGGAATGCGGGTACAGCGCCCATCCGCATCAAATGACATTGCGTGGTAAGGACAAACGATCGCCTTGTTGCCATCGACCCAACCCATTGACAGTGATACACCTCGATGCGGACAGCGATCTTGACAAGCAATGATTTTTTCGTCAGTTCGCCAAAGTGCGATCGCATTCCCAAGGAGATGAACTTGCAAGGGTTGATTGACTTTAACATCATCTGCTAGCGCAACGACGTGCCACGCATTATGCAAAATGGGATCGTCAATTGGAGTATCACTCAGCATTGATTATGTCCTAGATGTCTCATTTGGATAGCTGTAGTTTTTCAGCGAAGTGACGCTCCTAAACTTGTTGCAGCGAAGCGACTTCGAGTTGTAGCTATGAGTTTGACCGCGGAATGCGGTGTACTGTTCACTTGAAAACGTTAACAGCTTAAAGCTTGTGTTCTACGTTAAAGAAAATAGTAATTTTAAAAAGTGCTTTGTAATACAATAGCAATTACTAGTTACAATCTTGCTGAAATAGTAACTTATTGGCTAATAATTGTGCTTTTTTGAGAAACACCATGAATCAACCGCATATAGGCATCGGCGCACCAATAATGCTAGACAATCTTGACCGCGAAATTATCGGGTTACTAAAAGTTGATGGACGAATGTCTTTTACCGACGTAGCTAAAAAACTGAATCTCCCAGAAGCTACGGCGCGTTATCGAGTGCAACGTCTTCTGCAATCTAAAATTGTCAAAATTCATGCTTCTCCCAATCCAGAGCATCTCGGTACACCGCACATCGTGATTGTTCAGCTTTTTGTCGAGAACAGTCAAATAGATGCCGTCGCTACAGCACTCGTTGAGATCGAAGAAGTTCAGTTCGTCGCTGTAACTGCTGGACATCACAACATCGTGATTGATGTCAGTTTTGGCGCACATAGCGAAATGTTGGCTTTTTATGCCAAGTTACACCAAATTCCAGGCATTATCCGTTATGAGTCGCAAGTTGTCATGAAATTACTGAAGGCAGAGTACAAGTATGTGCTTAGCTAGAGTTTTGAAAAGTCAAGAAATCTGAATATATATTCAAAGTTTTTCTATTTTAAGAATATCGCAATTATGTATACGCAAGTTTACTTAATTAGTTAAAACAAGAAATTCAGTTACTATTTATCGATGCTTAATCGCGAAAAAATTATGTATTTAGCAAAATAAATTTAATTAAGTATCAAGGACTACATATTTTAGGAATTGAGTGCGCCTATTCTGAATGAGACGGCATCAATCTGCAATGCAGACATAACTCGATACTACTTCGATGAGCACGTGTAGTCGCTTGTTCAATGCCGTTGAAGATTGAGTCATGATTTAAGGACTTCGTGTGAAATGCATCCACTAATGATGGGTTCATTGAGTTGGATTGAATATCAACAGCGTCTTCAAGAGGAAAACGCAATTATTCTTATCCCTTGCGGCGCGTTAGAACAGCATGGTCCGCATTTGCCGTTAGGAACTGATGCATTGCTGAGTACATCTGTTGCGCAGAGCGTAGCTGAACAGATTGATGGCATCGTTGCACCAACATTCAGCTACGGCTACAAATCTCAACCGAAATCCGGTGGCGGACAGTGCTTCCCTGGAACCACTAGCTTAGATGGCAATAGCTTAAGCCAATTGACTCGCGATGTAGTGCGCGAACTCGCGCGCCAAGGTGCAACTCAAATTGTCCTAGTTAATGGACACTATGAAAATCAATGGTTTCTCACTGAAGGAATTGAGCTAGCAGTACGCGATGTTGGCAGTTCTTCCGCTTTACGTGTCATGCGGCTAGAGTATTGGGATTTCCTCACGAGTAATATATTAGACCAGGTATTTCCTGACGGTTTTCCAGGTTTTGCACTCGAACACGCGGCTGTAATTGAAACGTCGTTAATGGCACATTACCATGCAAACTTAGTGCGCCTCGATCGCATTCCTGATGTGCCGCCTCACGAATTTCCAAATTATGATGTCTTTCCCCAACGTTCAGATTGGGTTGATTCATCAGGCGTTCTTTCATCTGCAAAATCTGCGAGTGCCCAGAAAGGGAAACGCATGGCAGACCACATCGCTACTGGCATTGCAGTTGCGATCAAACATGAATTTGGTGCTAAACAATTTGCTGTCAATGGAATTGCATCACGCTGATGAGCAAGATAGGCATGGCACTGCCCCTGCAACGGGGATTTTTCTGTTTTAACTCTGAAACCTGACCTCTCTCATGCAACCTGATTTTACTCCGATTCAACCGATCAGCGGTACTATCTTGCCTCGCTATGCTGGTGCTTCGACGTTTGCGCGATTACCCGAACTTCGCGATGTTCCGCATTGCGATGTAGCGATCGTCGGAATTCCTTTTGATGCAGGCACTAGCTTTCGTCCTGGTGCTCGATTTGGGCCGCACGCAATTCGCCAAGCGTCCAGAAATCTGCGAACGCAGTATCATCCTGTTTATGATGTTGAGCCGTTTATGGTTCAACAAGTGGCAGATGCGGGAGATATTGCTTGCAATCCATACAACATTAATGATGCCATACAACAAATTGAGACGGCTGCAACTGCACTGTTAGAGCAAGTTGGTGCGATCGTCAGCTTAGGTGGAGATCATACGATCGCCTATCCATTACTCAAAGCAATCAATCACCGCTACGGACCTGTAGCACTCGTCCATTTTGACGCGCATCTCGATACTTGGGATACTTACTTTGGTGCACCTTACACACATGGTACGCCTTTTCGCCGCGCAGCTGAAGCAGGGCTATTTTTAGATACAGCATCGATGCATGTTGGCATTCGCGGTCCACTTTACAGCCGCAATGATTTAAGCAAAGATGCTGAACTAGGTTTTCGCATTGTGCATTGCGATGAGTTTGAAACGATCGGTATTTCAGGCGTCGTTGAGCGAATTCGCGATCGCGTTGGCGATCGTCCCCTCTATTTATCGATTGATATTGATGTCCTCGATCCTGCTCATGCCCCAGGTACAGGCACACCTGAAATAGCTGGCATGACAAGCCGCGAACTGTTAGGCGTACTACGCGGACTTGCGGGACTTTCGGTGATTTCTGCTGATGTTGTTGAAGTGGCTCCTGCCTACGATCGCGCAGAGTTGACTTCACTGGCAGCAGCTACGGTAACTTACGAGTTGATTAACCTGCTAGCACTTAGCCCAAAGCTGAATCCATCAACTCACAAGTATTGACGAATATCCCGTAACTGTTTATTTGGCAATTCTTACGTGCAACGGCAGCGCCTGCGACGACCGCATAAGCGGTCAGGCAAATCATTATGAGCTTCTATATAGCTCAGCAGCTTTGCTTCTGACCATTCTGAACCTAGTAGCTTAATACCAATCGGTGCTATCTATTAAACAAATGTCTACCACCTGAACTTGCTGGGTAGCAGTACGAATGACACTCACATGAGTATTATGAGCTAATCCCGTTGTGAGCTAAATCCTCTCAAGCTGTTAGCTTCACTATGAACCTTGCCACACTTTTCGGCTTGTTCTACCCTCATGTAAAGTGTCGAATCGTGCATTTTCTGATTCACTATTACTTCTGTGCTCTAACGAAACTACTTCATCATTCGTTCTATCAATTATCCAATTTTTGTAAGGTAAACACAGTAATCTCTGGGCGGGCGTTAAATCTCAAAGGCAGTAAACTTGTGCCTATTCCCCGATTAGTATACAAGATCATTTCTCCTACTTGGTAACGTCCAGTATAATACTTCTGACTCAACGGCGGTAGAAAAAATGGCTTGAGTAAAGGTAGACGGATTTGACCGGCGTGTGAATGTCCTGAAAGCTGCAAATCAAACCGCTTCGTCGCAGCAGATGATGCCGCAAAATCAGGCTCGTGTGCCAACAAAATTGCTGCACCATCGTCGTTTAACTGCTTCAGCACTAGATCTAAGCGGTCTTTACCCACTAAAATATCGTCTACCCCAGCAATATGCAATCTAGCAGTGCCGCGCTGCAATGTGTAAACAGTATTATCGAGGTTGATGATACCAGCTTGTGAAAGAAGTTGCTTAACTGCTTGCGAGTCTACCCAATGATCGTGATTACCCAAAACTGCCACAGTTTGATCTTTAGGTGCGAGTTGACCGATGGTCGCCGCTAGCTTGGGGAGAAATATCTGTTGCTTAGCTGTAACAAAGTCTCCAGTAATTGCTATTAGGTCTGGTTGTTGAGAATTGACTAAGCGGAAAATACGGCTTAAACGCTCTTCATTCGTCCATTTATCTGTGTGGATATCACTGATTTGCACAATCCGATATTGCTCAAATTCGGCTGCTAGATGCGGTATAGTTAATTGCAAGTGGTTAACATCAATCCAGTTTGGCTCAACCAACCATGAGTAGAAAACTAAACTAATTAACAAGCATAAAGATAAGAAAACTTGGATGAATATAGAGTTTGATCTATTTTTTCTTCGCTGCTGACGTTTGCTCAAACTATACGCTCCATATGAAACAACTAACAATTCTTACTAATAAAAGCACTCTATACTAAACATATTTCTCCAAAGATTATTTCTTATTAGTTAACTTCCATAAAGTTTTTGCAAACACAATCGAGAATTACATTATATTTCTTCGCTGTAAGTAGTAACACGCAAGTGCGATCGCCCTCTTCTCATCACTAAGGATAAATTGATTTCTAGGATTTACAAACTTATTACGATTTTCTCTAATCAAATGATTGTTGCCCTCATTGTACTGCGTGAAGTTGGAGAGGATTTTGACTATCATGCTTTTACCCTATAAACCTCTAGTCTCTTCGCCTTCAGCTAAAAATACTCTTGCAACTAATTGATAAATGCTCAAATCTACACTAGAACATCATTTATTCTTTAGAGAATCAGCAGATATTCCTGATACTGAAGCTATCAATAATCTTATAGATGTCGTTGCAGCCGTAAACGCAGTTGAAATTGAGGATGAAGAAGAAAGAATATTATATAGATGTAGGTGAAGCTGTGGATGAAAGCCAAAGTATATATTTAACTAACTCGTGGTAATTAATATCTATCAAGTAGCATTGACAATCCTCAGCACCATACCACAAAAATTTCCAATTATGAAAATTCTTAACTTATATAAAGTTGCTATCTCTATTATATTAACTTCAGCATCGAGCTTATTGTTAATGGGTAGTGCTTGGGCGCAACAATCTCAAAAGCCCAGCTACGATGTAAAGATACAGAATAATAGCGTATGTTCATTTATTACTGGCAATAATGTCAATATCCGCAGTGGTCCTGGCAATCAGCATCAAGTCATTACTCAACTTAATCGAGGTGATGGTGTAAGAGCAACACAGCGGAAGGGCAATTGGGTAATGATTGTGGCAAGAGTCTATGGATACCCTCCTAACGAAAGCTTTAAACGGCTGAATGGTTGGGTATTTAATGCTTATATCAACGGATGTTCAGAAGATAAGTTTGATATGTGGCGTAATTAATCTCAAATCATTACATAGAGGTAAAGGTAGCAAAGATACCGTTGGCAAATCATCAGAGAAAAATCAAAATTAGCTGCTATAGAATTAAGGTAAGATCAACGCTCCGCAAAGGTCAGTATATCTACGCAGCCCTAAAGTATTCCTGCTATTTCAAAGGATAGAGTAGCGGTAGCAAGACAAGAGCAGCTTTTCTTAAAGGCGACCTCTACCTATAAAAAAGAGTTCTACAAACGCTATCCTATTTATGTTTTGAACTTAACGATACATGAAATTGCTTATCTAGATTTGTCTGAATCTACCATTGAAATTTCTTGTTTTGTAATTCATCAATATCTTATTGAAAATGTCCGACTTTTTCTTAGATAAAACTAAGCTCACCTGTACTAAATAATAAAAAATCACTTTGTAAGATCTCTTACAAGAGCTATACTTAATCAGCGTTCTTCAAATACCCATTGCCGCATTGTGGTGCATCCAAGGAAAAAGCTGTAGGCAATAGTCATCGCTGCTAAGAACCGCTGATTTGCGCTGAGCGTATTGTTTTTGACAGTCTCAGCCATCGATTGTCACTACTACCGCTTTAAGAGCTTAAGTTCTGTTCTAAAGTGTTTGTTACATCAAGCGATCGCTTCAGCAAAATGCAGGCGTGTGAAATCAAGCTAAGCAACTGCTTAATTGACGTAGTATCAAAAGATATTTTATGTTGTTAAAGTATTGAAAATATGGATGCAGTGCAAATGACTACTAAGAAGTGAATCAAGGCTTTAGATCGTTAGATTTACTGATGAACTATTGATGTATATGTGCCATATTCTCAATTACGTTTTGTTTAAATTATGCATCAAAGCCTCTCATCTTTGTCGTGCTATTTCTAATACACGTAAATATACAACCTCCTCAGGTAAAGGAGGTTTCTTACCTTTAAAAAGTGTATGTTGAATTCTTCACAGCCAGCAGGTTCTAAATCTAGTCATACGGTTGTCCAGTCAGATAAACCGCTCCGTAGTCTTACGCAATCCCAAGAGACTATTTATAGGTTTTTGCTAGAAAGCGTCAAAAATCTTCCAGCAGAGGTAGTTTTACAACAGTTCATCGATTTATTTATTTGTCTTCCACAAACAACTAATGTAGATCATCTTCAAGCATTGCAAGAAGTGATCGTGAGTAACAATGAAGATGAATTTCATAATACAATCAAACGCTGCTGTTTCATTTTACTTAATAATTGGAAAATCACAAAGAGAACACAATATATTCAACAATTGATTGCGGTTCTCGAAAATATTCCTGATAGCCAGCATTCAACTCTACCTGCTCAAAGCATTCTTAGAGTTTGGGTGAAGAATTTTGTAAGCAGTGCGAGTTACGCAGAAGTTAAAGCATTTGCTGACAAATGTCAACACGGGAAACCTCATTGGAATAATAGTTATAAATCCCACGTATTAATAGCTCAATCTAATGATACAAGAAAACCAATAGAACAACGGGAAGCTGCAAAATATGAAGCAAGTAAACTGAAATATCAATTTAAGTTTGACTTAGCAATGTATATGGCTTCTGCGCAATCTCCTAAAACAGAAAAACATAAAAATCCCACCAATTTACCCGATGAAGTATTGCGCTTAATTAAGTTAATTGTAGCCAAGCGCGATCCAGCTAGCTATACCAACACAGCAAATCTTTTTATCAAACAAACAAAAAATATTAACTACTACCAATTTAAAGAACGATTAGAAAAATTTTTACTTCATTCGAGCAATAGTAGTGAAATAGGAAATGCATCCAGTATCAATCTATCAAAAAAGCTAGCAGCATTAAATGCTAATTATAATGATAAAGAAATCACCGACGCTTTAATTTTGAGAACTTGTAATAAAGTTATTGAGTATTTGACAACCGAAAATCATCATGAGCCATCTCCAATGTTTATTACTTTAATTTCACAAGGGACACCATTAACCTTAGTGATGGTATTAATCAAAGTTTTATTAATTTGCAAAGGTTGCCGCATTCATCTCGAAACTTGTATAGCTGAATTAATCAGATATTATGAGAATTTTTCTGAAACTGAGAGAAGTAAAATGACTACTTTCCTTGATATCTTTAACGTGATGTGTGCGATTTATATAGATAATGTTCCGGTAAAACTTAATTAAAATTTAGGCGACGTTCATCTAACCAAGCAAGCGCAGCAGCAGCAGTTTCAGCAAGAATACTCACTAACCGATAAAACGCGATCGCCCCGATGACAATACCAGGAGACAAGCGGTGTTGCAAAAGTGCGATCGCCGTTGCTTCAAATACTCCCAATCCTCCAGGTGCTCCTGGAATAACCAAACCCAGTAGCCATGCTAAGCTAAAAGTCCCTAATAATAAAGGTAATTGTGCTAACTCCAACGAATCGAACGCTAGTAAAGTTAGCAAAAACCCACTACCGCGTAGCAAAACAAAACCCATTTCTCCTAGTAGCGGATTTAGAGGATAGCGTATTACTATATAGCTATTAGAATCTATTTGCTGCTTGGAATTTTTCTTTAACTTTAATTTTCCTAACAAGCGAATTGCTCTACTTAAAAACCAGGGATGAATCCCGACTAGAATAGTAGCTAAACCCAGCAGGGATAATAATATCAATAGAAAGCGGTGATTTGTTACTTCAAAGAAAATACCTAACAAAACTATTATTAAAGCAGCTGCTGCCATGAGGAGCGGCTCTAGTAATACACTTAAAGTTGCTATACTAGTAGCAATACCAGCATCTTTTGCAGCAGTAATCCGACCATAATAATGCCAAATGTTACCAGGCAAGTACTTGGCAATATTAGTTTTTAAGTAAACCCGAACAAATTGATAGTTATTGACTTGTTGATTGAGTTCTCCTAAAATCCAAGTCCAGACCCACCCCGACCAAATGTGTGCAAGAAAAGTGACGCACCAAGCACCAGCTAAAGTTGCCCATCCTCTAGAATTAATTTGGAGTGTAGTAACTTCTTGCCAATGACGGATTAAAGCTTGCAGTAAAAAGAATAGCGTTATCCCAACAATGAACCATCGACTGTATGGTTTTAGGTATACCCAAAATCGCACTAATGACTTAAGAATTTGCTACCTCCTACGACTAGAATTCTTTTTTGTAGCAGTCAGTTTATACATTCGGTTACACGCATAATCCAATAATTGTTTGCCTATAGCTAGCGCTGCTTCAAATAATACAAGTAATGTTGCTTTTGCTCAACAACTCTTAACACAGAGAAATGTATAGCAAAACGAATCTCTCTACAGTTAGATAACAGCAGGATTTAATTTCATTAATAATGTGACCTTTGCTAGAGGCAGCGATCGCCGATTGTTTTTTACCATCATCAATCAGTGGTTAAAATTAACTATCGAATCTCATAAAGCTGCCCATTTTGCTGTATATCTAGTGTGTTGATTACAGCGTAATGGGTATTCAAAAATGGTTATGAAAACCCATTGCGACAGTTAAAAAAATGTTAACCCTTGGATTTGGGTTGCTTAAAGACAAAAGGAGGACTCTGTGAATAAGTTAGTAGGTACTATCAAAAAACTAAGACTACGCCAAATTCTTACAGTTTTTTTAGCTGGAATCTTGCTCGTGTTTAGTACTGCGTGTAACCCTGGTGACGCTAGAGGTGCAAACCCAGATAATCCTGCGGTTCAAGCTGGCGGCGCTAATAATCCCTACAAGGGAGGTGGAGACGCCTACACTAACTATAATATGTCCGCAGATCCTAAAGTCAACAAGACAACTGCTAAAACAGGGCGAGATCAAGCAAGCTTGCCTTCAAATTCGCAACTAATCGCGGCTAACGACTCCGAAATTCTTTATCCTGGTGCAGAAACACCAGAAGGTAGAATGGAAAAAGAGGCGCAACTTCCAATTAAAACGGCTGAAGACTTCAAGCAGCCTACTTCTGGTGGATTAATCCAGCGTGAAGCCGACTTAGGAAAGCGAGTAGAGAAGCGGTTAGAGAAGGTACAAGAAGCGTTTGGCGAGGCGTCTGAGTTCGTTGGTGAGAAAGCAGACGAAGCAAGTCGAAGACCAGAAGCAACAAGCAACCCCGCACTCAGACGTAAGTAACTACAAACGACTGACAAATGAAATTTTAGGACATTTAGTTAGCTTTTCACTCAAACAAAACCGCATGGAGTATCAGTATGAGCAAAATCATTACTGCAATTAGAAACATTCGACTGAGTAGAGTATTAATGGCGTTGCTAGCAGGCGTTGTGCTGTTTGTGAGTACAGCTTGTAACGCAGTGCAGGCACGCACACCAGGTTTGTCGGGCGATAGACAGGATGTTCCTTCAGGGATGCAGTCTGAGTCTACAACTCAGCTAAAAAATAGCTCTAATCCTCGACCAGAAGTCCCAGAGGAAGCCGTGACAAATTCTTTTCGAGGCGGGTCGATGAATGAGTTCAGCGATGTCGATCCAAGAGCCAGAGGCTTAGAAAAAGCTGCGGCTGATCGCGCTGCTGCTTTAAAAGAGAACGCCGAACGAAATGTTATTGACCAAACAGGCGATCTCGGCGGAAATACCAAGCGCATTCTCGACAAGAAAGGCGAGAACTTAGAAGACTTCGGTAAGAATGTACAGCGTAGCACCGAAGCTGCTCAAGACAAAGCACAAGGTACAGCCGCAGAACTTGGCAAAGCAACCAAGCGTGGTACTGAAAACATCAAAGAGAATACTCTTGATGCAACTGATGATGTGACTCGTGATGCAAAACGCGCTGCTGGTAACGTCAAGGAAAGCGCTAAAGAAACCGCTAAAGATGTAAGCCGTAGCACTAACCGCGCAGCTGAGAATGTAAAATCCGCAGGTCAAGACGTTGCTAATAAAGCACAACGTGCTGCTGACAATACTTCCGACTACGTTCAAGATAAAGCTTACCAAGCTGGCAAAGCAACTCAGCGATCGCTCTACAAAGCAGGCGATAAAGTTGGTGAAACTGTAGAGTAGGAAAGGTCAGGAATTAGGGTTCAGCAAAACCGCTTAATTTAGATCCCCAAACCTTAATCGCTTTACTTAGTCAGGAAGTTTGGATTTAATCTACACCAAACGCCTGACTTTTTTTATTGTTGGCAACAGAACGCGAGACACCTCTGATGTATAGCAGAGGTCAGAGGTCAGAGATCAGTTGACAGCGAAGAGAATGTGGGAAAACTTTGTCAACTGTCAACTTAGCGTGTTCGATGTCCCAACTACCCCAACGAGACTGCTATAAATGCGATCGCCTATAGTGCTGCGCTCCGCGCAACCGCTTATCATGTTAAATTGTAAATTGATTTGAAGAAGTTTTAACTCAAAGTTCAAAACTTTGTTTAGGTAGCCCCAAAGGAAGTGAACGGTACACCGGAGTTGAACTCCGAGAAAAAGCGTTCAGCGCATTCCGCGGTCAAAAGGCTTAAAATCAAGTTTTATGCATTTGAATACCAACTGTGTAGTGCTTGACGATGAATTTCGCGCCATGCAATTTGATGCTCTTTAGCAAGTTGCGCGCAGTCTTCATATTCTGGTTGAACGTTAACAATCTTTTCTCCAATTCGGGCAATTTTAACTCGCACTGAGCCATATTTAGTCTCTACCTGTTGAATTTCGCGTGGCAGAATAGTACGTTGTTGCAGCGAATGACGAATTCCCAAAGTTGTTGTCTCTTGAAATAAGATAGTTTCGCAATGACACACGCGTTCGCGAGGGCAGATAACACTAAGCAGAATTCCAGGACGCGATTTTTTCATTCCGATCGGCTGTGTAAAAACATCTACAGCACCAGCGGCAAATAAAGCGTCAAAAATATACCCGATCGCCTGTGGATTGAGGTCATCAATTTGCGTTTCTAGTACCGCAATCGTCTCTGTACAAGAACTTGTATCACTAAAGTTAACCTCTCGCTGACCTCTTGCCTCACCCAACCACAGCCTTAGAATATTCGGAATCGGTAGATCAATTGACCCTGCACCTAAACCAATTTTTTGTAGCGTCATTGTCGGTGGTGCGCCAAAATCAATAGCCAACGTTGTGGCGATCGCCGCCCCAGTTGGCGTAACTAATTCGCGTTCGATGCCGTTACTATAAACTGGACAATTGCGCATCTGCCATAACTTCAATACTGCTGGTACAGGTACTGGTAATCGTCCGTGTGCGGCTTTGACTGTACCACCTCCTGTAGGCAGCGCTGAACAGTATAATTTGTCAATTTCTAACCAATCTAGTCCTAAGCAAGTACCGACGATATCAACAATTGCATCAACCGCACCAACTTCATGAAAGTGTACTTTCTCTGGTGGAATTCCGTGTACTGCGCCTTCTGCGACTGCGAGTTGGCGAAATACTGCCAAACTCCACTGCTGCGCCCGTAATGGTAGTTGTGCTTGAGTAATTAGCTGCTCAATCTCTGGTAGATGTCGTCCATGATGGTGTGCGTGTTGATCGTGGTGATGTTCCCCTAACAAATCTACATGGACTTTGGTCGCTAGTTGCCCATTGCGGTGGACGAGTTCGGTGCTTAACTCATACTCTTGGGCGATACTTAATTTCTGGAGTTGTTCTGTTAAATACTCCAAGGGAACACCAACATCAACGAGTGCTCCTAAACACATATCTCCTGCAATACCCGTAGGACACTCTAAATACGCTAGTTTTGTCATAGTGTCAAAAATTTTAGGAAAGTGGCAAGGAGTAAAAAGCTAAAGCTAGAGACAAAAATTCAAAGCTGCTGATTAAAATCGCATCTCAGCGATGCTTCTTACAAAACTTCTGTTCTTTAACCCTTGAATCTTGACCTCTAGTAAAGTCATGGCTAAAACTTATACAATTCATCCTGATACTCCGCAACTGCGTACAGTTGAGCAGATTATTAGTACGCTCCGTGATGGAGCCGTAATGCTCTACCCTACGGATACAGTTTATGCGATCGGCTGTGATTTGAATTCAAAGTCAGCAGTCCAACGCGTACGACAAATCAAGCAACTATCAAATGATAAGCCACTCACATTTTTGTGTCCGTCGTTGTCTAACGTCGCAACGTATGCCAGAGTCAGCGACACCGCTTATCGTATTATGCGACACTTGATTCCTGGACCTTATACTTTTCTACTACCAGCGACTAAATTAGTTCCACGGTTGGTACAGCATCCCAAACGGAAAACAACCGGAATTCGCGTACCCGATCACGCCGTGTCGCAAGCGCTGTTGAATGCTTTAGAAAATCCGATTATTTCAACATCAGCGCACTTACCTCAAGATGAAAACGGGCACTCATCTTCACAAAGCGAAGCAAACATTTCTAAAGTCGAGTTGTTTGACCGTTTAGACAAGTTAGTTGATGTCATTGTCGATGACGGTTCTGAACTTGGATACCAAGTGTCCACAATTTTAGATTTTACAGAAAATGAGCCAGCGATCGCCCGCAAAGGTTTAGGTTGGGAAGAAGCCGCCGCTTGGATTTAATTATTTTTGCATATCACACAAAGCACAAAGGTGTGCTTGAATTTTTCCTGTGCAAACTTGTCTTTAATTTATTCAGTAGTTTTTTCTAAAAAATCATAATTGTTTCTGAACAAATCTGTATCGACATAACTATCTATATCTCTTAACGTATTACTTAACTTACGCAATAATTCTAATTATACATATTATTGTAAGTTCGCATTGTCATATTTATCTATTCAAAGTTTTAAAAAAATCTTCTTTTATTGACTTCAAAATTACTTACTGTACTCATATCAAAACTTTCTTATTGATTCAGGAAACTAGTATGTTAAAACAAATAAAAAGGAATATTCAAAATCATTCAACAAATTTATTCTTTACAGCCAACCTTGCTTCTAACTCATTTAGAACTTTACCTAATTTTATAATTATTGGTGGCATGAAATGTGCCACAACTGCATTATATACTTATTTAACTGAACATCCAAATATCATCTCTGCGTTCCGAAAAGAGGTTCACTATTTTGACTTGAATTACTATAAAGGTCTTGAGTGGTATCGCAGTCATTTCCCTTTATGTACAAATTCTATTCTGGGAAACTATTCCTCAAGTAAAATTATCACAGGGGAAGCAAGCCCTTATTATATGCTTTATCCTCATGCTCCAAAAAGAGTTGCTAAACTTTTACCAGATGTCAAGTTAATAGCAATTCTCAGAAATCCTATTGACAGAGCATACTCGCACTATAGGCACCAATTAAGGCTTGGAAAAGAATCTTTATCTTTTGAAGAAGCAATAGAAAAAGAAGCAGAAAGATTAGAAGGTGAACTAGAAAAAATAATGCACGATGAAACATATACAAGTAAGAAAAAATATGGTTATTATTCTTACTTACTTCGAGGCATCTACATCGATCAACTTAAGAATTGGTTTAGATTTTTCAAAAAAGAGCAAATGTTAATCTTAAAAACAGAAGATTTAGAAGAAAACCCATCGGAGATTTATAATAAAGTTATAGATTTTCTAGAGCTACCTTATTACGAGCTAAAACGGTATGAAAAAATATATGTAACGACAAGAAAGAAAGCAATAAACTCTGGTCGGTTAGAGTTTAGTGGAATCGACAAAAATGTAAGAAGAAAATTGCTAGATTATTTTGAACCGCATAACCAGAGGTTATATCAATATCTAGGGACTGACTTTGGTTGGGGCGAGAATAGATTGTAGATTTATGACTCGCTCAGGCTATGATATTCTCCAAATTCTTAATGATTCAACCAAGAATTGTGTTAGAAAAACACATGACCATAGCTACTCAACACTACATTAATTGAGAAGTAGCACTAGATAATTTATGTTTTAAACACTGAACTTTTAGTACGACATTCAGCAGCTTACGGCTGTTGCTTCCAGTCTTGACCGATACGAATTGTTAAGTGTGAATCAAGATCGCCAGTCGCCGTTGGTTCTACAACTCCTAATCCTAGAATTTGTTGAAGATCGGTTGCTGCGGTTAAGTTACCCTGCTGCGCAATAATTTCGGTTTGACGCTGCGAGTCGAGCCAATCAGAAACAGTATAGACTCTTGCAAAACCACGCGATCGCAAATATTGCGTGACGCGATCGCTCAACTTCGGATCGCCAGATGCATTTTGAACGGCAATTTTGAGCGACGTCAGCGATCGCCTGCGGGATGTTTGGACTCCACCCAGCGGCTGGACATCAAAATAGTCGCTCATCACGCGGTTAATTCCAACGCCATCCAGCCAGTAGCTACTAGGGTCTAAACTCAGCGGACTCAGATTACCAGGAACTAACACCATCTGAAAATTCTGCGGTTCGATAGTAATTCCGAAGTTAATGATCGCCAGCATTTCGATTAAGCTCAGATTGGTATCAACATAACTTTGGATCGTACGGGCAAGTTGAGGCAAGATCGGTAAAACCGTAGGGCTAGTGAGGCGATCGCGAATTGCTTTGAGTAATATTTGCTGTCGCTGCAACCGTTCTAAATCACCAACGTTTGAATCGCGAAAGCGAGCAAATTTTTGTGCTTGATCGCCATCCAGAGTTTGCCATCCTGCGGCTAAGTTAATCTCTAGTTTTTGCGTTGCATCGGTATAAGACATTTGTTGGGGAACAAAAACTTCTACCCCACCCAAAGAATCGATTAATTCTTGTAAAGCATTTGTCGTAATCCGAACGTAGCGGTCAATCGGGACATTATTTAAAGTGCGACTAACGACTCTTGCGGCTAAAGCTGGACCTCCCTCAACATTAGCAAGCGATATTTTTTCCAAACCAATTTCTGGAATAACAACTTGGCTATCTTTGGGAATAAAGAGAACTTTCATCGATTGATTTGTGGGGTCTAACCGCACAAGCAGCATTGTATCGCTCGCACCAGCAAAAACTCCCGATGCATTATTCCCCGTATTTATGGGAGGATCGATCCCCATAATCAAGATATTGACTGGACGAGAAATCTGATATTGCGAGGCGTCAGCCCAAAAATCTACAGGCGATCGCCGCTTGATAAAACCTTGTCCAACAAATTGTTTGTCTTGTAACGTATTACTATTTGGCCATATTGGAGTCAATAGCGCTACACTCGCTCCACAAACCATAGACATTGAAACAATAGCTCCCCAAAACAATAGGGGATTTCGTTTACGCATCGCCCACAGCACAAGCAGAAGATGCTGTTTAGCACCGATTGCTTGCCTTTTTGCTTGGGCTGCAACAGGCTGGATTGCCCTAATGTGCGTTTCTACTCCCTTTACCACAATAATCGTCCTCTTAATACCGCACTTTACACGTTATGTTAATCTAAGCTGTGAAAGACAAGTAGAGATTTTCATCACAAAAGATGAACTTAAATAGGAGTGAGGAGTAAGTTAACCCTCATTTATAATTTGAACAATTTCTTTCCCTGACCTCCGACCTCTGATCTCTGACCCCTACATATTTACCTGCGAATAGTTTAAGCTAGCTGAAGATTCTGTAGATTATTGTTTGAGGCTGTACTGTGCCGAATCACAAGTTCTGGATAAAATTCTTGATTGTCTGTAGTTTACTGGGTGTTGCTCAACCCGCATTGGGACAGGCACTCATTCCTCGCGCACCCCAACTAAATTCAGCTGCTTTAGAGCAACAAGGATTAAGACTAGCACAGGAAGCAGCGCAACTCGCACAATTTCAACAATACGAACAAGCTTTGCCAAGAGCGCGATTAGCAACGCAATTAGCGCCACGAAGCTATCAATCATGGTTTTTGCTAGGTGGTTTGTATCTACAAACAAATCGCTACAATGAAGCGATCGCGGCATTAGACCAAGCGAGAGTCCTCGATCCGAAAAATGCGTCGATTATGTTTGCTTTGGGTTCAGCGCATTTTCAGCAAGGAAAATACCAAGCTGCTGTCGATACCCTGCAAGCTGGCTTGAGGTTAAAACCCAACGATCCCGAAGGATTATTTGACCTCGGTAATGCTTACTACAAGCTCAGACAATTTCCCCAAGCGATCGAGCAATATAATAAAGCAACCGCAGCTGATAAAAAATTCTGGCCTGCAATCAACAATATTGGTTTAATAAAATACGAGCAAGGCGATATTAACTCAGCGCTGAAACATTGGCAAGCCGCACTGAATATTGACAAACAAGCAGCCGAACCACAACTCGCAATGGCAGTTGCACTTTATACTAGAGGCGATCAGCAACGTGCGATCGCCATGGGCGAAGCCGCATTACGCATTGACCAACGCTACGGTGATGTAGAATTTTTACGCGAGCAATTATGGGGCGATCGCTTAATTGCTGATACGCAAAAGTTACTGGCTTCACCGCGAATTCAAGCCGCTTTACAAGAGCCACCTTCACAGCCAGCGCAAATTCAAGTGATTCCGCAGTAGAAGAAGCCTCACCCCTCAAAATGACGAACCTGGTTGTTTGAGGAATTCTATTTCTTCTGGGGTAGATTCGCGATTGAGAATTTTGTTGCGGTGGGGAAAGCGCCCAAAGCGTTCGATCACTGCTAGATGACGCTGAGCATAGTCGATTGCAGAAGCACTTTCAGGATCGTCTTTTAACGATGCGAACAACTCAACACACTGGCGTTGATGCTCAAGATTTTCGCTGTGTTCAAACGGTAAATAGATAAACCAGCGCTGTACGTTTAAAAGTTCGCGGTCAAAACCTTGCGCAACTGCGTGCTGTGCAGCAGCGAGTGCAGCGGCGTCTGTCGCAAAAGCTTGAGGAGTTCCGCGAAAGATATTACGCGGCATCTGATCCAAGAGTAAAATTAATGCTAAGCAACTGCGGGGCGCTTCTTGCCAAGCGTCTAATTGATGCGCCGCAGCTTGTTCGTAGTCACTCAAAAATCGTTCGCGCACTTCGCGGTCAAACTCAGCGCTTTTCGTAAACCAAAACGCGCGCTGTTTACCATACTCTGCTGTATTTGGTTGTCCAAACCAAAACGTTAGAATTTCGTCTACTTGTGACATCAGTCCCTCTACCGTAGCATTGCTAATAGCTACCCGCTTTTTAGTGTATGCCCAATTGAGAGGTTAACTTTTGCGTTTAGTAGGTAGATAACGGTAGATTTGAGTTAAGCGTTAGATTCAGATCTGTCGTTGGGTTGATGACAACAACCTCAGCACGTCTGCGACCGAGTAAAACTCCGCCTAATGCACCTAATCCAGCACCACCTAGAACTTCTTCGGTGGCGATCGCGCGATCGCCTGTAATTGCTGCGACAGCGGCGGCTGCTGCTGCACCAACGGCTGCACCTTTCAAGATCGAACCTGTGTTAGACCCACGCGTAATTTCCTGCGTTTGACTGAATACTCTTGAACTAGCATTAATGCTTTGTCGTCGGTTATTCGGCATGACAAGTTCTCTTGCTACAAACTGCGAACCACCGTAAACCGGTTGAATTTGACCGACAATTTGACTTCCTGCTGGTATCAATACAGTACCACTACGGTTGATAATATTCGTTGCTACCGTGAGCGTTAAAGACATCGTTTCCGTAGGAGTAACAATGATGCGTTCTGCCTCATCGTACCGCGCGGGAATCGAAGTACCTACGGGAATTGTAACTTGTGTAGAAGACGGATAATTCGTTGAAGGATAGGTTCTCGAAGGATACGGTTGCCGAGGAAAAAGTTGCGCTGATGCAGGAGTTGATAAAATGAGGGGGGTTATAGTACTTGCTGCAACTGCAAGCGCCATAACTCCAGCTGTTCCAGAGTGCCAAGAATTAACACGATTCATATCAAACGTTCTCCTTTAAGAAGGAAATCACTTTTTCGCGTACTTCAAAATTGCCATCATTTCTCTGTATGATTTGATGCACTCAAGTAGCGAATTAGTATCAAACACTGTTATCTATTCAGACTGGAAAGCGAAAAAGAAGGTTCCGAGTTGAAGGCTACAAGCTAGCAATCAGCTACTTCTTTTGCATCCTTATTAAGGTTTTTCAAAACCCATGACGCGTGCTGACATCTGATCTACAGTACGCGGATCGGTTTTAAATGTTACCCAGCCTTCACGGGTAGATTGTCGCGGTAAAAAGGCAATTTCAAATTCTGCGGTTTCTTGTTCGGTACCATTGCTTTCTAAGACAACTTCGACAAGTACGCCTTCAGCCGTTTCGTCACCTTGATTAGTTACAGATACTGGCACGACAAAGTAATTTTGCTGCGGCTGCGGTTGCCCAAGTTGAAATTCAAAGCTGGGGGGCGAGGAACCTGTATTTGCCCCGTCGTAAACCAAATATCCCAACGTACCAACGACGAGTACAAGACTAATCGCAAACACAATCCACTCTAGCCAGTTTTTTTCTAATTGTTTCATTGTAGTAATAGTCTTCCTGCCGAAGCACCGAGCGTTGCGGCAAGTCCTAAAACAACGGTTTGGGCTAAGCACGTCATGAGTGACATACCGTCAAAGCGCCCGAAAAACCACAAAATTGCAGCGGAAGCAACTAAGGCGATCGCATAGGTCACAACTGTGCCATAAATAACATTAACAAAGCCGCGTTTTTTAGAGAATCGCTGCGTGCCGGTGAAGTTACTATAAAACAGAATCATTGCCCCTAAGAGCATAGAGACAAGCGCAAAGCCCACGAGTCTCCAAGAATTACTTTCTACTGCGATTTGAATAATTTCTTCGGTAGGGGCGACATTTGCAGCAAATAACACTGCACCACACAACGCGATCGTCAGTTGTCCTCCAAAATCACCGTTGTTTTCTGTCAAAAAAGGTGTGGGATCGGGATCGTCGTGCGGTGAGTTACTTTTCATGCCACTATCTGTTTGCTGATCGCCTTCACCACCGCCTAACTGTGCCGTACCAACAGAAACACCGATCGCCACCGTCATCGCTTCCACGATAATTTGACCAGCGATTTCATCAACAGACATATCCGCAGTGATTCGCCCTAAGAGCCAGAGAAATATTGCGGCAATGATTAATCCTAGTCCCATCTCTTCGACCGAATCAATGGCAACTTCTAACGGACCTGCTGAACGCCGCAAACCACCGTAGCGATTGTAACCGAGTAACAAGCTAAAAGTAGCCAGGACATAAATCAGTAGGCGTAAAGGATGCGCAATAAATCCAGTCCACCAAACTTCCATTGTGTAAAGCAAGGGTAAGCTGAATAGTAGACCTCCGGCAATTCCCCGCAGGTATTCTTGAAGCGATCGCACAAGCGATCGTTGCTGATTTTGGCGATTCATAGTTCGTGCTTGCAGTTGCAGGCGCTGGTGTATATCACATTACTTCTTTTTTGTCAAGATATCAGTGAACATCATTAAATAGCCGCCGATGAGAATCACGACTGCTAACCCACCTGCCACGAGATCGAGGACTTGAGTATCTTCCATTATTGCACCTTGATGTATTCTAGAATACTAAAAATCGACGCCTTGTTTGAGTTCGACTCCTTGGTTTGCGTAGTGTTTGTGACAAAAAACTTCCGAGTGGATACTCGCTAAGTCAAAATAGGCTGGTGGATTGTGACAGCGACCGGTGATAATGACTTCGGTATCGCGAGGTTTACGCAGTAAAGCTTGGACAATTGGTTCTACTGGTAACAGTTCTAAATCAACCGTAGGATTGAGTTCGTCGAGGATGATCGTTTTATACAAACCTGATGCGATCGCAGTACGGGCGATTTCCCAACCTCGCTCAGCTTCTACATAGTCTAATTCTTGCTGTTGACCGCGCCAAACAATTGCATCGCGCCCACAACGTTGATGATCGACTAAGGCGGGGTAGGATTGTTGTAAAGCTGCGATCGCGGCATCTTCGGTGTAGCCACTGCCACCCTTGAGCCATTGCATAATCAAGACACGGTGGGATTTATCTTGACTAATTCCTCTACCGATCGCTTGCAATGCTTTACCTAAAGCACTTGTCGATTTTCCTTTCCCTGCACCCGTATAGATTTCAATTCCCGAAATTCCTTGTTCGGCGGCTGTTGCGTGGTGGTGCGGTTTCATTTCCGAGTGCAAATCGGCGATGTCGAGAAGTTGTTGTGGCGCACCTCTTCCTGTAGCGATGATTTCAACTTCCTCAGGCTTTGATTTCAGCGTTTGCACGACTTCATCGACTGGGAGTAATCCTAAGTCAAGGACTGGGTTAAGTTCATCTAACACAACTACTGAATATAAACCCGAAGCGATCGCACCTTTGGCAACATCCCAACCGCGTCGCGCTTCTTGACGATCGAACCGCATAATTTCATCAGGGCCAAAAAATTCGGCTCTCCCTGTACGTACCTGATCGATTAAATGCGGAAAACCTTGTTGCAAAGCTTCAATTGCTCCATCCTCATCATAGGCGCGTCCTGGTCCTTTGAGAAATCGCAGCAGTAAAACACGGGTGGCGCTACGCGTGTTGATTCCTAATCCAATAGAACGTAAAACGACGCCTAAAGCCGCCTGGGACTTTCCTTTTCCGGCACCGTCGTAAACGTGAATTTGCCCTACAGCCCTGTGGGGACGTAGTTGCGCTGTGCGAATACCAATGCCGTTTCTTGTCATTGCTCTTTTCGATGTTGATGCAGATTTAGATTTTAACGGACGTCTCGGTTGATTGCTAGGGAGGAGAGCGCGAGTAGTGAGAAGCGAATAGCTAGAGGGTATAACAGTTAGAGAACGTTTTTTCATACAAAAATTCATCACACTTAACACTTAGTCGTATGAGTTTCGGTCGCATCTTGGTGATAGCAACAAATGTATTTCGCGAAGTGGTACGCGATCGCATTCTTTATATCATTGGCTTGTATGCTCTAATTTTGGCGGTGGCAATTTGGTTATTACCGCAACTTGCTGCGACGACAGAAGATAAGATTTTCTTGGATCTTGGTTTAGCAGCGATGAGTCTACTTGGCTTAATTGTGGCGATCTTTGTTGGCACTGGGTTAATCAATAAAGAAATTGAGAAACGGACTGTATTAGTTTTAATTGCTAAACCGATTAGTCGTGGCGAATTTATTGCAGGTAAACACTTGGGATTGTCCGCAGTTTTGGGCGTACTGATTGCAGCGATGACAGCGATTTATCTTGCCTTTTTACAACTGGGGAATATTCCGTATCCGTTGGGTAGTATCCTTCTAGCAGCACTATTTTTATTTTTGCAGTTGTCGCTCATTACCGCAGTTGCGATCGCATTTGGAGTCTTTACAAGTTCGGTGCTTGCAACACTCTTGAGTTTTGGCATTTACTTGATGGGTAACTTTACTCAAGATTTAGTGACATTAGGTCGTCTGAGCGAAAGTGTCAACATTCAGCGCATGACTCAGGGATTGTACCTATTCTTACCTGATTTATCGCGTTTAGATTTGAAGAATTTAGCTGTTTATGGTGCTGATGCTTTACCAAATCCACTCACACTCATCGCGAATGCAGGTTATGGCTTGTTGTATACAGGGTTGTTGTTAGCGATCGCAATTCTGATTTTCTCGCGCCGTCAGTTTTAAAAAGCAAGATGGTTTAGATGGCTAGCTGCAACTGTTTGGATTTACGTTCCATAGCAGTTGATGCTGTCACTACTTCACCCTTTGCAAGACAATCTCGAACAACTTCTGCAACAACTTGTGCTAAGTCGCAAGGTACAGCGTTGCCAATTTGCCTGTAGATCGAACTGTGCCCACCGATAAACTGGTAGTCATATGGAAATGTTTGTATTCTTAGAGCTTCATCAATCGTTAATCGTCTAAGTCTTTTAGGTGCAGCATTTAATGAGAGCGGTTTTCCTCCTTTCATCAAGTAAGAATGATACCATTCAACCCAACTTTCATGACCAAGATAGCAGTGATCTTCATCAATGATTGGCGTTTTATTTCCCCCCATAGAGGCATGGAGAGCGCATGAGTATCCATTGGGATTTAATGGTCTTCCTTGACCATTGAACATCATTCCTGCATAAGGAGAACGCCGCATTACAGGCTTGGCAGCAAGAGTAACTTTTGCATTACATATCCGTTGATTGTTCTCGGAACCTGCTATACCTAAAGGTGAAACAATATCTCTAACCTTTGGAGCTTGCTTCTTATATTGCTCGAAGTGTGTCTCTAAGTTGCCAATATCTTTAATATCACGAAAGCCAATCAAAAACATTCGCTCTCGGGATTGTGGTACACCAAAGTCAGATGAGTTGAGTACCACTAACTTATAGGAGTATCCCAGTTGACTAGTCACACTGAAAAGGCGTTGGCGCATCTTAGACCACTTGTCAAAAACTGCTAGCGCCTTAACATTCTCACATATAAAAGCCCGAGGCTTTGTGAGTTCCACAGCCTTCATAAATACCCATAACAATTCGTTACGCGGATCATTAGGGTTCATTTTGCCAGCTACAGAAAAGCCTTGGCAGGGCGGACCACCAAAAACAAGATCAATTCCCTTGAATCGATGTATGTCAATCAAGTATTCATTAATATCACTGCACTTGATAATTCCTCCTGGATGATTTGCCTCATACGTAAGACAAGCGTCTCGGTCGATGTCATTGGCACTAACAACATCGACTCCTGCGCGGATGAATCCAACATCCATACCTCCTGCACCGGAAAAAAGCGAGATCCCAGATAAAACCATTTTGTTATTCATGTATGCGATTTTGGCATAATTACTTTTCCAAATCAATATCTGAATTATGGAAAGTCAAAAGCAGTCTATCTCAAGTATTCACGATCCCGAATATCACAGGATCGTTGCTGGGCTGGTTGCCTTAAGAGAAAAAGCGAAACTTTCTCAAAAAGCAATTGCTCAGGAAATCGGCTTGACACAACCTGACATTTCCAAGATCGAGCGTCGGGAACGTCGAATCGACATTCTAGAAGCATTAAGATGGGTTCGGGCTACAGATACTGATCCTGCTGAATTCTTTGCACAGTTTGCTAATTCAGACTAAGCATGAGCTTCTCAAAACCAACTGTAGATCAAACAGCCGCCAAGCAACTTTTTCAAGAAGCGATCGCAATTGCACAAGATGAGTCTAGAAAAACCCCAGCGACAGGATGGGATATTGAGATCAGAACAATCATTGAAGGCAAACATCTCACTTTCAGATACATTCTTGTGACTGCTCTTTTAGCAAAAGCAACCAACCAGAAGATCAATGCCCTTGCGCTTCAAGCAGGTGCTGATGTTGAAGGGGCATATGATGCCCGTAGCTTATGTCATCGAGTGGTGGTACCGCTTGAGCGTAAATTACTAAATCGTTCGCTGGGAGGTTCAAACGAGCCATTTCTCAATAAGCCTGCCCGCTTTCCAACAATCTCCCCATCAAATGCTGTGAGGGCTGGTAGGGATCGAGAACTTCTACTGATACTGCATAACGTACTGTCCGAGATAAAAACGTCTGAGCAGGCTTTTAATAGTCTTTGTGTTGCCTTGAAGTATGCAATTAAAAGACAAATTGCACGATTTGAGCCTTCTCAACTTGCCGACTCAGCAGACTCTCACTTAAAAATTATTGAATTTGTCACTGCATTTGCTACAAGGTCAATTGAGGGTCAGGTTGCTGCAATTGTGACAGGGACTATCCTATCAACATATTTTGACCAGTTTGAAGGTTTTGAGATCATTGTCCATCCGATTAATCAAAGTGGTGCTTCCTCGAATGAAGTGGCAGATATCGACATCAAGAAGAATGGTCGAATTTTTGTGGCAGTTGAGGTTAAAGATAAGCAGTTCGGTCAGCAGGATGTTGATCATGCTGCGTTCAAAGCAAGTCAATACGGCTTAAAATCAATTACGTTCGTTATTGGAGTAAATGGAGCGTGTATCGCATCGCTTGAGCAAGTTGCAAAGACTGCTTTGCTCACAAGAGGTGTCAATGTCATTTTTGTTGATCTTGTTTCTTTTGTTAGATCAGTAAGTGCATTATGTCCAGAACTCTCCTTTGGCACATTTTTGGCAAAACTCCAGTACTATGCAATTAGCGCTCGGGTCAGGGATGAAGTTTTTGAGCATATTGAACGTGTCGTCCAATCTACGCAAGTTCTGTCAAATCCGCTATCTAACACTTCGTTGGAGTGATGGCATAGATTGGTTGGTGTGAATACAAAGGTTCCTAGCTGCTCAATACCGTTAATTATAGCAAGACGTATTTAGGTTAGAACAAATATACTTATTAAATGCATTGCGCGTTCAAGCTTTTAAAGAAGCTAATGGCTAATAGAAGAATCTGCTAACCGCTATAGTCAACTCAAAAATTCTCTCGTTATCATCTTCAAGAGACTAACAAAAATCTAGATCGCCATGTACAGACCAACAGCTTTTCAAGAAGACAATGTAGATAAACTGGTTTCTTTTATGAGAACCAATAGTTTCGCTACTTTGGTATCAATTGTAGATGGTGTGCCGTGCGCTTCTCACATCCCGCTTGTTGTGACATTGCAGGAAGATGTTGTTAAATTGAGCGGTCATCTTGCGAAGCAAAATCCGCAGTGGCAAGCTTTTGATACGGCAGAATCACTAGCTATCTTTACTGGAGCACACGCTTACATTTCTCCTACCTTGTATGAAAAACACGAGAGCGTACCAACTTGGAACTATATTGCAGTTCATGCGTATGGTATTCCCAAAATTATGACGTTCAATAACACACCACAATCAGTGGACAAAATGATCAATGACATGATCGATACCTATGAAGCTGAATATAAATTACATTGGCATGGTTTATCCGATGGATTTCGTGAAGGGATGATGAATGGCATTGTAGGATTTGAAATGACAGTGACGCGCTTGGAGGGTAAGTACAAACTTAGTCAAAACCGTAGTCAAACTGATCAGCAGAATGTATCAAAGGAACTTTTAAAGAGTTCAGATGCAGCTACTCGTGCTATTGGTACACAAATGAAACAGAACATCGAGAAAAATGAGTAATAAAAGATATTGTTTTAATGTCAGGTGAAACGAATTTAGCAGTTTTACTCCGATCAATGAATCCGATTTTGCGTGATGAAGAATACGTTTTTTGCAGTGTGAATCATCACGATAATAGTTATTTGAAACTTGAGCCTATCTGTGTATTTCGCGAAGATGAAGGACTAACACTGATAGTAAGGCGCGATCGCGCGGATGCTGCGGATATTTCTTATTCGTCAGTTTTTCGGATGGTAACACTATCAGTTCACTCTAGCCTCGATGCTGTAGGATTTCTAGCGACGATTACTAGTAAACTTGCACAATATGGCATTAGTGTCAACCTAGTTTCAGCATATTATCACGACCACTTATTCATTCCAGCGGCACGAGCGTGTAAAGTCATGAGGCTGTTGCAAGAGTTCTCGACACCGTAATTAGTTACATTACCGCAGGCTAATCTTAATTTTTTGCACCCAACTTGCGAAGCTTATGCAATCAGATAGCCTACTTTGTCAAATTCCTGGCGAAAATCCGCCACAGCCGATTTTTGAGCAAACGGTACGCTTGAATGGTAGCGGTGTTTCCTACGCCTGTAGCAATCCAAATCATTTTCCAGAACACACCGATCCTCATGTCAAAATTTCTATTCCGCTTGCAAACTCTTCATTTCACGCAACTTGGCAAACTGCAACAGGTCAACGCAAGCAACAACACGTTCAAGCCGGACACGTTTCGATTCTACCTGCAAACTTACCTCATGAAACCCTGCTAGAAAGCAAACAGGAAATGATAGTTATTAATTTTGAACCTATCTTACTTGAGCAAATTGCTGATGAGTTGGGCAATCAAAAGATTGAAATTGTTGAGAAGTGGGCAGCGCAAGATCCGTTAGTTCGTCAGCTTGGAATAGACTTGCGTGGAGAATTTCAACTGCGAGTACCAAGGCTTTTATATATTGAATCAGTAATTCATGTTCTTGCAAATCATTTGATTAAGCACTATTCAACAACTTGTATTCCGTTTGAAGATGCGAGTGCTAAACTTCCAATTCAGAAACTAGAACACATAATTGCCTATATCGACGACCAGCTTGAACAAAATGTAACACTGAGCGAACTTGCAAATGTTGTGCAGATGAGTCAATATCGCTTTGCACGAGCGTTCAAACAGTCTACGGGTCTTTCTCCTCATCAATATTTACTTTCTCAAAGAATTGAAAGGGCTAAGAAGCTCTTAAGCGAGACACAATTATCAATTGCAGATATCAGTTATCAACTTGGATTTGCAAGTCAGAGTCACTTTACGGCTACGTTTCGTCGATTGACTACAGTCACTCCTAGCGTGTATCGAACAACTATAGGGGCAAGTTTTTGACAAACTGGGCAAGAAGTTTGTAGCCACATTGATATGCACTCGATATTCTGAGAACTGTCACAACATGATGTTATGGCAATTAGCACACAACGAGACTACGACTGTCTCGTCGAAAAGTTCTTGTCTCTCTCGGAATCATTGTTGCAGCTTTAGTCTGCTACCCGCTGAACATTAGCAAAATTAACATTCAAACAAGCTATGAATGCTCAATCACCAGCAAATCACTTTGATGTTATTATCGTTGGCGCAGGTCCCGCAGGGTTAAGCGCGGCTCTTGTATTAGGGCGATCGCGTAGACGTGTTTTCATTATCGATGCTGGCAAACCACGCAACGCCGTGTCTCATACTGCGCATAGTTTTTTCTCACGCGATGGAATCGCGCCCTTAGAACTGTTGCAAATCGGACGCGAGCAATTACATCTTTATGATGGCGTAAAGTTTCAGATGGGAGAAGTCATTGATGCTAGGAATTTAGGCAATCAATTTCAAGTTACTCTCAACAATGATGCTCAATTTACTTCTCGAAAGCTACTATTAGCTACAGGCGTAAAAGATATTTTACCTGCAATTGAAGGATTTGCTGAACTTTGGGGAAACAGCATTTTTCACTGTCCCTATTGTCATGGTTGGGAAGTTCGAGATCAACCTCTAGCGATCTATGGTAAAGGCGAAGCCGCATTTGAAATGGCATTAATGCTTACAGGCTGGAGCCGCGATTTAATTCTTTGTTCGGATGGTTCTGCTGAATTAAGTGATGCACAGCGCCAACGATTAGTTAGCTGGGGAATTGAACTGCGCGAAGAAAAAATCGCCCGTCTTGAGCATAAGAATGGATTGCTGACAGAGATTGTGTTAGCAAACGGCGAAGCAATCCCACGTCGAGGTATTTTCCTGCGCCCTCAACTGCAACAGCATAGTGACTTAGCCGCAAAGCTAGGATGTGAGTTGACTGAAAATAAGCTTGTAGAAGTTGCTGAGGATCAACAAACCTCTGTTGCTGGAGTTTATGCTGTTGGTGATACATCTACTCTGTTTTCGCAAATTACTGTAGCAGTTACCAGTGGCGCAACTGCTGCGGCTTTCATAAATCGCACCCTGATTGAAGAAAACTTGATGCACGCGCGTTAATACGTGACAACAGTAAGGTTACGTATCAACAGATAATCTGAGTAATCTAATCGGTTTTTCTGGTTATGACAAATCATTTTAATTTCAAGTTTTCAAATACTATTGATGCTGGAGGCTGCAAGGGCGATCGCCTGCGGTAAAATTCGATGTTCTTGAACTTGAATCCGCGCGTGAAGCGTTTCTGGGGTATCGTCGGGTAAGACTGGCACGGCGGCTTGAACCAAAATCGTACCGCTATCTACTTCGAGACTGACAAAGTGGGCGGTACAGCCTGTAATTTTCACTTTTGCAGCTAATGCTTGTTCAATGGCGCGGACACCTTTAAAGCTGGGTAGCAAACTAGGGTGAATATTAATGATTCGATTGGGGAAAGCATTGATCAAAACTGGAGTGACAATACGCATCCATCCTGCCATAATTACCCATTCGACATTATATTCGCGTAAAGTCTTGACAATTTGCGCATCTAGGTCTTCTCTAGAGGCAAAATCGCGGTGGTTTAACAAAATTGCTGGGATGTTTCGCTGTAGGGCACGTTTTGCGGCTTTCGCTTCTGGGTTATTGTAAATCAGAACTTGGATTTGAGCGTTGAGTTTTCCTTGCGCGATCGCATCCGCAACGGCTGCAAAGTTACTACCATTACCAGAGGCGAGAATTCCGAGTTTTAGCGGAACTTTTAGTGTTATGTCGCGTGGTGATACTGAGGGAGAAACTAGACTCAGAGTAGAATCAAGGCTAAATCGATCTAAATTGCTGGACATCGAATGCGGGGTAATAAAAACACTCCTCGATATAGTAAATCGTGGTTGGATAATGATGCGATCGCGGCGTGGGTTTTTCTCGCCCCAGCAGCGATTATTTTGGGAATATTTCTGCTATACCCAATCGCCTATTTGTTTTATCTCAGTTTTACCACTGGTAGTTTTACCTCAGCAGGGATTCGCTGGGTTGGTTTAAGAAACTACTTGCGCTTAATTCTCAATCCTGATTTTTGGCAAGTTCTGGGAAATACAGCTTACTTCACCATTGCCACAGTGATTCCTAGTTTAATCATTCCTTTAGGACTAGCCGCACTTTTAAACCGTGCTGTTATCTTACGAGATTTCTTTCGCAGTGCGTATTTTCTGCCCTCAATCACCTCTTTAGTCGCAGCAGGATTAGGATTTCGTTGGTTATTTCAAACAAATGGTCCTGTAAATGCATTTTTAGGTTCTTTTGGCATCGAACCAATTCCTTGGCTAGGAAGTACTACTTGGGCAATGCCCGTTTTGATTTTACTCAGCATCTGGAAGCAATTAGGTTTCAATATGGTCGTCTTCCTGGCTGGATTACAAGCAATTCCACCGAGTCGCTATGAAGCCGCCGAAATTGACGGCGCTAATGCTTGGCAACAGTTTTGGCATATCACTCTACCAGGATTGCGACCAACCCTGATATTTGCAACGATCACAACCGCGATATTTACGCTACGAAGTTTTGAGCAAGTTTATGTTGTTACAGGGGGAGGTCCTTTAAATTCGACTAATTTATTGGTTTACTATATTTACCAAGAAGCTTTTGCGCAATTTGATTTTGGTTACGCTGCTGCTGCTGCTACGGTACTTTTAGCAGTTGCACTCATCTTGGTTTATTTACAGTTGCGGACTTGGAGTGAAGAGTCAGATTAAGTAAATAAGTGGTAATTGGTAACTGGTAATGGGTCATTGGAATAGCTGTGACCGATTACCCATGACCTCATTCAATTTACTTTTATATCATTTCTATATACTTCATGATTGCTGTCCTCGCTAGAATTAAAACGCTGGAACAGTTGAAAGTGAATGAGCTATTTAGAAACCGCAGCGCAATTTTATAGTGAAGTTGCCGAAACTCCTGAAGTTGGGCTTTGTTGCGTGCAAAGCAGTCCTTTGCAATTTCCTGGACTCAAGATTCCATCGCAAATGCAAGAAATGAACTATGGTTGTGGAACGACAGTTCATCCGGCTGAACTCGTCAATCAACCAACGGTACTTTATGTTGGTGTAGGCGGTGGTTTAGAAGCTTTACAGTTTGCCTATTTCTCGCGTCGTCCTGGTGGCGTGATTGCAGTAGAACCTGTTGCAGCAATGCGTTTGGCTGCAAAGCGGAATTTAGAGATTGCTGCACAACAGAACTCTTGGTTTGATTCTAGCTTTGTCGAGATTCGCGAAGGTGATGCCTTTAGTTTACCCGTTGCGGATGCTTCGGTTGATGTCGTTGCCCAGAATTGTTTATTTAATATTTTTGCACCAGACGACCTTTCGCAAGCACTCAAAGAAGCATTTCGAGTGTTAAAACCTGGTGGAAGATTGCAAATGAGTGACCCGATCGCTACTCGTCCTATTCCTACACATCTACAACAAGACGAGCGATTACGCGCAATGTGTTTATCAGGCGCACTTACTTACGAACAGTATATTGAAAAAATCGTTGATGCTGGCTTTGGTCAAGTAGAAATTCGGGCGCGTCGTCCTTATCGATTGTTAGATCGCGACACTTACAATTTAGAAGCAAATTTACTTTTAGAAAGTCTCGATTCTGTCGCTTTTAAAGTACCAATTCCCGAAGATGGAGCGTGTATTTTTACCGGTAAAACCGCTATATATTGCGGCAAAGAAGAGTTTTTTGATGACGCTAACGGTCACATTTTACAACGTGGAGTACCAGCCGTTGTCTGCGATAAAACCGCAGCTAAACTCGGCTCGTTGCTACAACAAGAAGTTATGATTACCGAATCAACTTGGCATTACGTCGGTGGTGGTTGCTGTTGATTGCAACACCTATTTTCATAGTTTTATAGAAAATTTAATTAGCCCACGGAGGTGGGCTTAGTCTATAAAGCTGCGACTTCAGTCGCAAAGCTATCCATAATATTTTCACACAATCATGACACAAACTCTATCAGTAACACCCTTCAAATCAAAGCTTTGCTCAACTTTAACTAAAAGCAAAATCAAAGTACTACAAATTAATTTGGGTAAGCGTTGTAACTTAGCTTGTATGCATTGCCATGTCGAAGCAGGACCCAAACGTACTGAAGAACTGTCTCCCGAAGTTTGCGAACAACTCATTCAAGTTATTCAAAATTTTCCTGAGATTGAAATTGTCGATCTGACTGGTGGCGCACCAGAAATGAACTATGGATTTAAACCATTAGTGCAAGCCGCAAGAAGTACAGGAAAAGAAGTTATTGTTCGTTCTAATTTAGTCATTTATTTTGAGCCAAGATTTACATATCTACCAGAGTTTTTTGCTCAAAATCAACTTCATGTTGTCGCATCACTGCCTTGTTATCTATCTGATAATGTCGATAAGATGCGCGGTTCTGGCGTTTTCGATGCATCAATTCGAGCTTTACAGTGGCTGAATCAACTCGGATATGGCAAAGCACCAAATCTAATTTTAGACTTAGTCTTTAATCCACAATTACCTACGAGTGAAGAAAAGTTTTCCTTACCTCCAGACCAAGGTAAACTAGAACAAACTTATAAAATGTTCTTGCAAGAACATTTTGGAATTGTGTTTAACCACCTCTTTACGATCGCAAATTTACCTGTAGGTAGGACTGCTGGTTATCTGCAACGGCAAAAACTTTACAGCCCTTATTTAAAGTTTTTAGAAAGTAATTTTAATTCAGGTACTGTAGAGCATTTGATGTGTCGTAGTGAATTATCTGTGGACTATCTAGGAAATATTTACGATTGTGACTTCAATCAAATGATGAATTTACCTGCGAAAACTCGTAACGGTGAAGTGCTAAACGTTGCTAAACTCCTTGAAGCGGGAAGTTTAGATTTAATTGATGAAATTCAAACAGCACCTTATTGTTATGCTTGTACCGCCGGATCGGGTTCGAGTTGTGGTGGCGCTTTAATTGAAGAATAGAAGGAATTTATGTTTTGAGCTTGGCGACTAAAGTCGCAGCTTAATAAACTTAGTCCACCTTCGTGGACTAACTCAGGTAAGGCTTATGAAAACTTGTAAACATAGGCTTTGCTTTCGTCATTACAGTTTCAATTGACAAGCTATTTCTCGGTTAAACTTACTTACAAATATTAAAGTTATGTAGAAAAATACGATTTAAAGTCTTGAATTAAGTTGCTTATTTTTGAAGAATCTTCCGAAAAACTGCATAGAGATTTGGTAGATAGGTTTGTCTCTATCTAAATCAGATGCATTATGAAACTTTTACCTTTAGATAAGCTAGGCGCTAGAGAAATTGCTGATGGCGTTGTCGAATTTGGGTTGTTTCTTCCTTGGGTATCTGCAAGTGATGAATATCAACTGTGGTTAAAAATTATTCACGAGAAAGATCAGTTTCTTCAAGATATTCTTCCGCATGAGTTTGAATTAACACATTCAGTTGATGCAGAATACGGTGATTACTGGTCGGTTAAAGTCGATATTAAAAGCGAGGCGTTTACACAAAGAAAACATCCGAAATCAGCGTGGGGAACCGAAGGTAAATATGTTTATCGCTACTGCTTAAGACATCGCGATCGCACAGAAATTGATTGGATTATCGATCCTTTCGCCAGAGAATTTGGCGTTGGTAAACTTTCTGCATTTACACTAGGATATCGACCTTACGAATGGAGTATAGAAGAAAATGAGTGGAAAACTCCAGCCTTGCATGATTTGATTCTGTATGAACTCATGATTACCGAGTTTGGCGGTGACATTGATGGTGCGATCGCACAGCTTGATTATCTAGCCAATTTAGGTATTAATTGTATCGAAGTCATGCCAGTTTCTAACGTCGGTCTGACAGTTGATTGGGGATTTTTACCGATTGGTTACTTTGGAGTTGATGAAAGATTTGGTAATCGCAAAGATTTACAACGATTCATCGATGCTGCACATCAAAGAAAGATTGCGGTAATTTTAGACGCAGTTTATGGTCATACTAGTGACAGTTTTCCTTACAGTTACGTTTATCGCCAGCTAGGTTATCGTGAAAATCCATTTATGGGAACTTTTGCTAAAGACTATTTCGGCGAAAGTACTGATTTTAATCGTCAGTTTACCCAAGACTTTTTCTATACAGTTAATTATCACTGGCTGGAAACATATCACGTTGATGGTTTTCGCTACGATTGCGTACCCAACTACTGGGATGGTGCAACAGGTGTAGGTTATGCAAATTTAACTTTTAACACTTATCAAACCATCAAAGATAAACACAGCGCTGGCGGATACTGGGAAAGATTTTTTGAGAATGGCAAAATTAATTTAATTCAGTGTGCAGAACAATTAGAAGCACCGCAAGAAATTTTAGCAACAACTTATAGTAACTGTACTTGGCAAAATGAGACGCTAGGCGCAGTGAAAGGCGTTGCTTCAGGAAATCGTGATGAGTTAACAAATTTAGGGTTTCGCTTTGGTTTGATGAATTATCCTCAAACGTTAACAACAAACAACGACACAGTACAAAAAACTGCATTGCAATATATCGAGAATCACGATCATTCTCGGTTTGTGTGCAACTTTGGCGTTATTAACCGCGATAATGAGTTACTCAGAGAAGGCGATCGCACTCTCTGGTACAAAGTTCAACCTTACCTCATTGGAATGTTAACAGCTAGCGGTATTCCGATGTTATGGCAAGGGCAAGAATTTGGCGAAAACTATTATATTCCCGATCAAGGCTTTGGGCGTGTGATGCTGTTTCGCCCTGTACGTTGGGATTACTTCTACGATTCTATTGGTAAAAGTGTCGTTTCTCTGGTGCGCAAATTAGTCAAACTTCGCCGCGAGCGATCGCACTTTCGTACTGGGGAGCATTTCTTTTACAATCATTACGAGCGCTATCATTCCAAAAATGTCTTGCTGTTTTCCCGCTACCAACAAAACGCTTTTAGTTTAGTAGCGTTGAATTTTGGCGATACTGCACAAACTGTACCGTTTTGGTTTCCCATTGCTGGAAACTATCGTGAGGAATTGCATGGGGAAAACTTGCATGATGTTCCGCTTGCGGAAACTTGGATTACTATTCCTGGTAACTACGGGCGAATTTGGACTAGCTTGGCGACTGAAGTCACTACTTAATAAACAAAGTCCACCTGCGTGGACTTTACAAAAGATATTATTGCAGAGAAACCTATGAAGATAGGTTTGTTTTATGTAGCTTACAAAAATACATTAGCTGCAACCCAGTACAGCACGAGAAAGGAAATAACACCTACCCACAAGTAAAGTCTATTATTCAAAAGTTTATTCATCTTGCGTTAGATAACCACAAAGCTATAGATGTCACTGGTTATAGTGTATTTTTTCCTGTAGCATCGGACATCTATCGTTCGGATGAGTAGGGGTTGACAAGGTAGCCGAAGTATGTAAGCACTATTACTTAGTTTGATCCTAATTAGGATAAACAACCACTGGCACTCGCTTGTAAGCAGGTGTACCGGATCGCGTCTCGGTTTTTGCCTTGAAGATAACATTCACTTCAGGGTAGAACATCAACGCCGCGCCCTCTCGCACTGCACCGTAAATGACTTCTATGTTGTCTAACCTACCTGCGTCACCTTGTACAGTGACGCGATCGCCTTGTGCCAAATTTATTTTCTCAGCATCGATGCGGTTCATCAGAATGCAGTGGCGATGAGGCATTCCGCGATAGCGATCGCCAATTTTGTAAACAACGGTGTTGTGTTGTGAATAGCTGCGCCCTGTCATTAATGCGAGAACGAGACAGTTATCAGATTCAACACCAAAATCTTGGGGTGCGGGTAGGGTAAGTTTAGGCAATGGTGTTGCGAACATTTTTGCCTTTCCTGAAGGCGTCTTGAAGTGAGGTTCAGTGACAATCCGCCCAGAAATAGTAAATTCTTCCTTGGTGTCATCGATAGTTGCAATTTTTTCGTACCCTGGAATGGTTTTTGCAATGAGTTGCCGTACATAGCGCGTATCTTGCATCTTACGCCACTCGACAGGATAGTCACCCAGTAATCGATGCGCGAGTTCGGTTAAAAACTCTACTTCTGAAATCAGATCGGCATTTTTTAAATGCGTTTTACCTTCGTCGTTGAGTCGCACGAAGTTGTTACCTGATTCAACTGTTGTTTTATGCGGGTTTTCAAAACGATTGAGAACAGGGATAATAATCGTATTTGTTTTTGCGAGTCCGTGGAAGTGTCCGATGTTTGGTTTAGTAGCAAGATAAATTATGGTGTCGATGTTGCCTAAAGCGCGTTTTGCTTGTGTCGAGTCAGGATTTGCACCGTAAAGATTACCGCCAACACAAATAAGTGTGTCTACCTTACCTGCGTCAGCGGCTTCGATGAGATCGCGGGTATGATACCCTTGTGGTAAGTTGAGCGATCGCCCTAAAAGCTGTTCTAACGCCTGCTTAATTTCTTCCTTGAGTTTGACTGTCACGCCCATAGAACCAAAGCCCTGCACGTTAGAATGTCCGCGTACAGGCATCACTCCGGCTCCCATTTTGCCAATTTGACCGCTAATTAATGCCGTGTTTGCAATGCTATAAACATTATCAACGCCGTTGGTATGTTGCGTAATTCCCATTGCCCAACCAAAGACAACATTCTTTGATGTGCCAATGATTGTTGCGGCTGTTTCAATTTCTGGTTGAGAAACTCCACAAGTGGCGGTGATAGTTTCCCAAGAAAGCGATCGCGCGTCTTCTATGACGGCTTCCCAACCTTCAGCGCGTGCTTGTAAAAACGCTCGGTCAATGTATCCTTTTTCTATTAACGCTTTTTGGATACCAACAAACAATGCGACATCACTACCAGGAATCGGCTGAAGATACAGTGAAGCAATTTCCGAACCAGGAATCAAAGATTTGACAGGAAATGCAGGCGAACCAAATTTCACTAACCCGATTTCCATCACCGGATTAATGACAATGACTTTACCACCGCGATCGCGTATTTTGATCAACTCATTCATCAAACGAGGATGATTATACGCAGAATTTGCGCCTGCCAATACTACACAATCTGCTTGTTTCAAGCTTTCTAAGCTGACAATTGAGGTGTTTGTGCCAAACATCGCTTTAAGCGCGGTTGTGGAAGGTGCATGACACAAATCTGAACAATCTGCGAGATTATTAGAACCGAGCGTTCGCAGCATCAGTTGTAGTAAAAACGCCGCTTCATTAGAACCACGCCCCGAACTATAAGACGCAACGCGTTCGGGTGGTTTCTGAAAAGCGGTGGTAGCGATCGCATATATCTCATCCCAAGAAATGCGATCGTAGTGCGAACTTCCCGCGCGGAGAATTACTGGAAAACTCAGTCTTCCCAAGCGATCGGCTTCTAGCGAAGATAATTGTTGCAGTTCGACAATTGAATGAGTTTCAAAGAAATGTTTTGGTACTGGAGGCTGAATTTCGGCTGAGATTGCTTCAACACTTTTCATGCAACGTTGCAACTTTTCACCGACTTCGTTCGTAAATCCACCTTTTTGCCCACCTGTACCCCAAGAACAGGATAAACAAGCACTATGATGAAACAGCGTTTTCCACAGCTTTGAACCTTCCGGCGATAGCGTATGCTTTGCCCAATACTCAATAACAGGTAGCCCACCACCTATTTCAGGTGTATCCTCATTAGTTTCATGAAACGGTGGTTTGGATTGTGGATGAGTATCCATAAAGCTACAGCGGCAAAAGTCTTTACTTGTGACCGTAGCGCAAATTCAAGAATGCGAGAACTCATCAATAGATAGATTTTCACAGTAGTTTGTACCTTCGCCTCACAAATTCCTCACGATGTTTTCCTAACTTAGTAAGTACGCAGAGATGGTAACAAGAACTTTCCAGGACTCAAACCATCAAAGAGGCAAGGGAGATGTTAACCACAGTTTATTTGAGTATCGGTGCCTTAGGAGCGATCGCCTTCGTTATTCTCGCGATTTTGCAAGCCAAACAAAAACAACAGCTAAACCAAATGTGGCGATCGCTAGAAACTCCGCCAGAGGATAAATATTTTACCCAAGACGCGATCGCAACATTACCTGCACCTGTACAGCGCTACTTTTTACACGCCATAACTCCAGGAACTGCGCTGGCAACTGCGGTGCGTTTACAAATGAGTGGTAGCTTGAGAACAGGGCAAGATCAACCTTGGCTGCCGATGCGAGCTAAAGAAATTATTTCCGTAAAAGGCTTCGTTTGGCAAGCAACAATAGGACGCGGTTTATTGCAATTTAAAGGAGCCGATTCTTGTGCTAATGGTACAGGTAAAGTGCAATTTTCGCTGTGGGAACTTTTACCCATAGTTAATGCTAGTAACCCTAACATCACTCGCTCAAGCATCGCGCGATTAGTCGCAGAATTTATCTGGCTACCTTCAGCCTTACTTCCGCAATATGATGTAAATTGGCAAGCACTTGACGAAAATACAATTCAAGCGAGTTTAAAAGTAGATAGCGAACCTGTCACGCTAACTCTAACAATCGACGCAGACGGTAAACCCGAAAAGCTTTCTTTCCCGCGTTGGAGCGACCTTGCCAAAGACAAGGATTGGACTTACATTCCTATGGGTGGCGAATTTTCAGCCGAACGCACCTTCAACGGCTACACCATTCCCTCACAAATTATTCTAGGCTACTACTTCGGCACACAATATTTTGAATCCTTCCAAGCCACACTTGAACAAGCAGAATTTCTAGGCATTCCTAAAGAGATACCGTTACATCAACGAACGACATCATCAATTCCCTAAATTCCCACAACAAATTCAAAACAAAGACTCAATCTAACCTCCTTAATTGTTTTAAAATATCGCTTTTTATCTCTTTCCTTCGTGTTCTACTCTACGAGAAGCAGCCCTGCGGGCGTCTATGAGCCTTTGTAGTTCGTTTCAAAAAAGAATCTATCACCCAAACAAGCTTACTACACATCCCTATATTCCATCTCTCCACAAATCAGGAGCATCTATCATGAATCGAGTCAAAGACAAAGTTGTTATCGTCACAGGTGGCGCAGCTGGTATTGGAAAAGCAACGTGCCTTTTGCTAGCAAAAGAAGGCGCTAAAGTTGCAGTTACAGACATCTTAAACGAACAAGGTAAAACCCTTGTAGAAGACATCATAAACAACAGTGGCGAAGCCGCCTACTGGCACCTCGATGTTTCTCAAGAAGCAGAAGTCGAAAAAGTTTTTACAGAAGTGCGCCAGAAGTGGGGAAAAATAGATGTTTTAGTAAACAATGCTGGAATTTCAGGAGTCAATAAACCGACACACGAAATTACAGAACAAGAATGGAATTCTTTAATGGCGATTAACGTTAATGGCGTATTCTTTTGCACAAAACACGCAATCCCCGCGATGATTGATGCGGGTGGCGGTAGTATTATCAACTTATCTTCAATCTACGGGTTAGTTGGTGCGGCAGATAGTCCACCATATCATGCATCAAAAGGCGCAGTACGGCTAATGAGTAAAAACGATGCGTTGCTCTATGCCAAAAATCATATTCGCGTCAATTCGGTGCATCCTGGTTTTATCTGGACACCAATGGTAGAGTCATTTATTCAGCAACAAGGCGATCCTGAAGCTGCACGCCAAAAGTTAGACAGTCTGCATCCGATTGGCCATATGGGCGATCCAGATGATATTGCTTATGGTATTCTTTACCTAGCTTCAGACGAATCTAAATTTGTCACAGGCGCAGAATTAGTCATTGATGGCGGTTATACTGCACAATAGGTCTTTTATTTATAGAGTTGTTACCAATCCGAATTAGGCTGTCAGTTTTGGAGTAAGATTAAAAATTTGCAGTAATTAGACACTTGACCGAAGGAGTTGCCCCTATGGCTCGGATGTATTATGACACTGATGCCAATTTAGATCTTTTAGCACAAAAAACAATTGCCATTATCGGCTATGGTTCTCAGGGTCATGCCCATGCCTTAAATTTGAAAGACAGTGGCATGAATGTCATCGTTGGGCTGTATCCAGGTAGCAAGTCAGCAGCAAAAGCCGCAGCCGCAGGGCTGAAAGTTCATTCGGTTAGTGATGCAGCCGCAGCCGCAGACTTCATTATGATTTTGCTACCCGATGAAGTGCAAAAAAGTGTCTACAAAGACGAAATTGAACCAAATATAACCGAAGGCAAAGTTCTTGCTTTCGCACACGGATTCAACATTCACTTTGGTCAAGTTGTACCACCCGCCAATGTAGATGTGGTGATGATCGCCCCCAAAGGACCAGGACACTTAGTGCGGCGCACATACGAACAAGGACAAGGCGTACCAGCGTTGTTTGCAGTGTATCAAGATGCGAGTGGTCAAGCACGCGATCGCGCAATGGCGTACGCAAAAGGTATCGGTGGAACTCGCGGCGGTATTCTCGAAACAACTTTCCGCGAAGAAACGGAAACCGATTTATTTGGCGAACAAGCGGTTCTTTGTGGTGGCTTGAGTGCATTAATTAAAGCCGGATTTGAAACACTGGTTGCAGCTGGATATCAACCTGAACTCGCATATTTTGAATGTCTGCATGAAGTCAAATTGATTGTAGACTTAGTTGTAGAAGGCGGTTTAGCTAAAATGCGCGATAGCATTTCTAACACTGCTGAATACGGTGACTATACTCGCGGACCCAGAATCGTTACCGAACAAACCAAAGCAGAAATGCGCAAGATTCTTCAGGAAATTCAAGCAGGGCAATTTGCCCGTGAATTTGTCCTAGAAAATCAAGCGGGTAAACCTGGATTCACCGCAATGCGCCGTCAAGAAGCCGAACACCCAATTGAGGAAGTCGGTAAAGATCTACGCGCTATGTTCAGTTGGATGAAGAAAGATTAGGGCGATCGTTATTTTTACTACAACTCCTTTATCGTCTAACAACACTGATGAAAGCTGATTCGGTTGAAACCGCAGCTACAAAAACAAAACCTGTGTTAGTCCACGCAGGTGGACTACCCTACGGGAAGCCGCTACGCGTCTATGTTCCTGAAGCCGCGACCTTAGTCGCTAGGCTTCTCTTTATTAAGATAGATAATGTCTTCATAACCCGTGAATCATGCGAGAACTTTACCCACTCGTTGCACCTTACAACGAAGGAAACTTAAAGGTTTCTGACTTGCATACGATTTACTACGAAGAGTCAGGTAATCCCCAGGGTAAGCCTGTAGTTCTACTTCATGGAGGACCTGGGGGCGGGTGTCCGCCATTTTATCGCCAATATTTTCACCCTGACAAGTGGCGAGTTGTCATGTTCGATCAGCGTGGTTGCGGTAGAAGTACGCCGCATGCAGAACTCCGCGAAAATACAACGTGGGATTTAGTCAGTGATATTGAAAAATTACGCAAACACTTAAAAATTGAGCGCTGGGCGGTTTTTGGTGGTAGCTGGGGAAGTACTTTATCTTTAGCTTACAGCCAAACGCATCCTGAACGTTGTACAGAACTTATTCTCCGTGGGATTTTTTTGTTACGTCAAAAAGAGTTGCACTGGTTTTATCAAGAAGGTGCGAGTAACATTTTTCCTGATGCTTGGGAAGAATACGTTAAACCAATTCCTGAATCTGAACGCGATAATTTCCTTGTTGCTTACTACAAGCGCTTGACGAGTTCTGATGCGCAAACGCGGCTCAAAGCAGCCCGTGCTTGGTCAATATGGGAAGCAAGTACAAGTAGATTATATCCCGATCCGAATTTGATTCAAACTTTTGGGGAAAGTAATTTTGCAGACGCTTTTGCCCGAATTGAATGCCATTATTTTATTAATAAAGGTTTTTTTGATTCTGAAGATCAATTGCTGCTCAACGTCAGTCGAATTCGTCACATTTCCGCTGTGATTATCCAAGGACGCTATGATGTTGTGTGTCCGATGATTTCAGCATGGGAGTTACACCAGGCTTGGCAAGAAGCAGAATTTATTGTTGTTCCTGATGCAGGACATTCGATGAGCGAACCAGGAATTCGCAGTGCTTTAATTACAGCAACAGACAATTTTGTAGAACATTAGTTGACTAACTTTGTAATCACCTTTACTTACTTAAATTGGTAAGAAGGCTATGATAGCCGAAGCATATTTAAGCTGAGTTAGAAAAATTAGTCAGGTGATGTTTTCTGTTTTATCTAAAGTTGCTATCGAAGTATGATAACTGCCTGTCTTTATCTTTAGTTATATGAGACGAAAGATTAGTTAATTCAGCTTTTTAAGTTCATTGAAATAGAAATTGTAATGACATAACAGCAAGTTTTAAATAGCTGTTGGCAAAATAAAAAATACCATTCGCAATTATGCAAACGATATAATAATTAGGCTTTTAAAGCCCTAGTCAATAGAGTTAGGACATCGAACACGCTAAGTTGAAAGTTGACAAAGTTTTCCCACACTCTCTTCACTGTCAACTGATCTCTGACCTCTGACCCCTGCTAGCAAAGCAATTTTGCGTTGACGTCGTTATAAATTAAATATAACTGAAGGAAAATGACAAAACATGGCTTCAATTCAAGACCAAATTGTACTCATTACAGGAGCAAGTAGTGGTATTGGGGCAGCTTGTGCTAGAGCATTTGCGCAAGGAAAAGCCAAATTAGTACTCGTAGCCCGTCGTTTAGAACGCTTAGAAGAACTAGCCCAAGAATTAAAGCAATACGGTACTCAAGTTTATTGCTTGCAATTAGATGTATGCGATCGCACCTTTGTCAACTCAGCACTGCGATCGCTTCCTGAACCTTGGCACAACATAGATATCTTGATTAACAACGCAGGTTTAAGCCGAGGCTTAGACAAATTCTACGAAGCCGATATTCAAGATTGGGAAGAAATGATTGATACGAATATCAAAGGCTTGCTCTACATAACGCGCTTGCTTGCTCCCAAAATGGTCGAGCGCGGACGCGGACATATTATTAACATTGGTTCCATTGCAGGACATCAAACTTATCCTGGTGGCAATGTCTACTGTGCAACTAAAGCAGCAGTCAAAGCCCTCTCAGAAGGTATGAAAATGGATCTACTTGGTACTCCAGTGCGCGTGACTTCGGTAGATCCTGGGATGGTAAAAACTGAATTTAGTCAAGTTCGCTTTCATGGCGATGTCGAGCGAGCCAATAAAGTTTATCAAGGAATTACACCTCTGAGTGCCGAAGATATTGCAGAAATCGTCTATTTCTGCACTACCCGTCCGCCGCACGTTAATATTAGTGAATTAATCGTTCTAGCAACAGATCAAGCGAGTGCGACACTGGTTCATCGGTATACTGAGTAGTGGGCGTTGCGGAACTGAAACAGGTATGTTGTTGAGCTACTACAGGTAATCATTATAGTTACCCTCCAACAGGAAGACTCTGCTCAATCTGGATGGTTTGACCTGGAAAACCCTTAGATTGAACCCGTTGAACAGCAATTGAGGCAGTTCCACCATAGTTGATGCAACCATTATTAGAGTTCGCGGTGGTAAAAAACGCAGTTCTCACGCGTAATGGTACTCTTGGAAAGACACAAATCCTCCGACGAGGAATATTAAACGCTGTCTCGATGGTTTCAAAATTGTTACTGGTGAACGTGTGTGTGGCTGTGATGACTGTCATTGCACAACTCCCAATTTGTACAAAGTGTGTTTCAAATGCGTAAACTTTTCGCAGAATTAAGGAAGAAAGCATTTCTGTCGCATTTGAATTTGTAACTTCAAGCTTCTAACTACTGACAACAATCTCAAATATCTTTTTTTCAAAAAAATGTGGGTTTTTGTAAAAAATATTTATGTAATTGGTAATGCAGTATATGCTCAGAGGTTAAAAGCGAACAGAAGTATTGGAACGAACAACGTACCGTTTACTAGCTTGCTACTACTGCACATGACTGCTGAAAAGTCAGCAGGCTCGATTCTGCTATCATGAAGTCGCGATCGCTTCATTACCTTGTACGATCTAATCAAGTAGCCATATTTTTACGGCAAGGCATGGGCAGTATCTGGGAAATTGATTTCTACTCACGTCCAATTTTGGATGAGAACCAAAAAAAAATTTGGGAAGTTTTAGTATGCGAGAGTCTCACAGATATCCGTACCAAACCGGATTCGCTATTTCGCTTCGCTAAATATTGTCCGAGTACGCAGGTTAACTCGGTTTGGTTGCGCACCGCGTTAGAAGAAGCGATCGCAGCAGCGGGAGTGTCTCCGGTCAAGTTTCGCTTCTTTCGTCGTCAGATGAACAATATGATTACGAAAGCTTGCGAAGATTTAGGAATTCCCGCGCAACCGAGTCGGCGGACATTGGCGTTAAATCAGTGGCTGCAACAACGCATGGAGGAAGTATACCCGCATGAGCCAGGATATCAAGCCACAACAAATCCTTCGGTACGCATGGAAGTACCGCTACCGCAACGTTTACCTGATGCCTTAATCGGGCAACAGTGGGCGTTTGTGACGCTAGAAGCTGCCGCATTTGCCGATATGCCAGAGTGGGAAATTGGTTTTGGTGAAGCTTTTCCCCTAGAAATCGCAGGCGTCAAACCTGAAACAAAAATTCCTGGAGTGATCGTGTTATCTCCTCGTGCTATGCCTTTAGCAGGGTGGATGTCGGGTTTAGAGTTAGCCAATATTAAGTTTGACAGTACAGAAACACCACAACTCCTCTTAGAAACTGGTGTGACGGAAAGCTGGATCTTGGCTAGTTTCAAAGATCCCCAGATGATTGCAGAAGCCAAAGGTTTTGAAAGTGCTAAACAACAAGCTAACGGCGTTCACTTTTTGGCAGTCCAAGCAAACCCAGAAGTAGAAGCTTTTGCAGGATTTTGGCTATTACAAGAACCCAATCTGCCGTAAATTGGTTGCAGAGCCATAAAAGTACCAGCGATCGCCAATCGCTTAGTGCTTAATGCTTCATTACCACTTCCACACTCAGCATCGCTCATGGGTTCTGAAAACTTATCACAATCGTCACTTGCAGAACAACTACTAGATCTCTGTGCAAAAGCAGGGGCTGAGGTAGCTGAAGTGTATCAATCGCGATCGCTTTCTCGACCAATTTTTTTTGAAGCGAATCGCCTCAAGCAGTTAGAAAGTACTCAAGCCGAAGGAACCGCATTGCGGCTGTGGCGCAGCGGACGTCCAGGACTCGCGGTAGCTTATGGGTCTGTGGAGCCTCAAGCGTTAGTAGATCGCGCCATTGCACTCAGTCAACTCAATGAACCCGAAACGATTGAAGTTGAGAATCATTCGCAATCCTTTTATCCTGACTTGGGCGAAGCTGTTAGTGTCGAACAACTCATCGCTTGGGGAAAACAAGCGATCGCCCTAATTCGTGATGTTTACCCTGAAGTTTTGATTAGTGCTGAGTGGGATAGTGATGTTGAAACGACGCGATTAGTTAACTCACTCGGTTTAGATTGTTACTACACTGATACGACGTTGGGGTGTTATGTATCCGCTGAGTGGGTACGTGGCGATGATTTTTTGAGTGTTTCTGACGGACAAACCGAACGCGGTAGCTTACAACCTGAAAAAATTGCGCAGCAAATTATCCAACGCCTTGAGTGGGCAACAGAAAATGTCGCATCCCCCACAGGGAGAGTTCCTGTTTTATTTACCTCAAAAGCTGCGGATATGTTGTGGGGAACTTTACAAGCGGCGTTAAATGGCAAGCGAGTTCTGGAAAAGGCTTCGCCGTGGAGCGATCGCATCGGTAAACCTGTGATTTCTCCTGTACTCACTTTATATCAAGACCCTGAGGCCGGACCTTATAGTTGTCCGTTTGACGATGAAGGTACGCCTACGCAACGAGTTGTATTTATCCAAAATGGCATTTTGCAACATTTTTACTGCGATCGCACAACCGGACGTCAACTGAATATCAGCAGTACAGGGAACGGCTTTCGCCCTGGATTAGGAAGTTACCCCACACCAGGAATGTTTAACTTACTCATTCAACCCAGGGCTGTTTCAAAGTGCATGGAGAAAAATTAGAGTGAGGTTGACCACATGGCAAGCTCGACATGGAACTGCTGGCATTGCTGAACACTGTTGCTGACCCCCGCGCCCCGCGAGGCAAACGTCACCCGCTCTCGCTGGTGCTGCTGATTATTCTGATGGGAACGATGCTCGGCTACTGGGGCTATCGTCCTTTGTCTGAGTTCATCAAGCACTATGGCGATGCCCTGCGAGCGCGACTCGGATTGAGTGATGAAGTGGAATTTCCCTCCTATTCCACCCTGCGGCGGGTGATGATGCAGCTTGATTTTGCTGAGTTTGCGGCGGTGTTTTCGCAGTGGGCAAAGCAGTTTGTCCCGCTCGATCCGGCTGCGGTTGTTGCCATTGACGGCAAAAGCATCAAAAGTACGGTCAGCGACTGCCACCAAAACACTCAAGCGTTTGTCAGTGTGGTTTCGCTCTTCAGCCACGAGTGCGGCTTTGTCTATCAGATGCAGGCGATGGACAATCACAACACCAGTGAACAAACCGTGGTGCAGCAGTTGCTCAAAACGCTGGCACTTGATGGGGTCGTGGTCACGATGGACGCACTGCACTGTCAAAAAAAACCTTAGCGCAAATCATCGAGCGGGGAGATGACTATCTGGTGTGCGCCAAGGCGAACCAACCGTACCTGTACCAGGCGATTGAGCAAGCTTGGCAGCAGGGTCACCCCTGGAGTTGCTACGACTACACACAGCACAGTCATGGTCGCACCGTGCATCGTCGGGTTCAGGTCTATCGCCCGTCGCAAGCGCTCCAATCGCACTGGAGCGGACTCGCGTCGCTGATTGTCGTCGAACGCTCGGGCACCCGAGCGCAGCAGCCCTTTTGCGAGCGGCAGTATTACATCAGTAGTTTGATCACCTGTGCGCACGGCTTTGCTCAACTGGTGCAGGGGCACTGGGGGATTGAGAATCGCTTGCATTGGATCAAGGATGTCTCGCTGGGTGAAGATGATGCACCCTACCTCGATAAGCGCGCTGCTGCCAACTGGTCAATCGTGCGGACCTTTTTCATCACCTTGGCAAGACGCTTGGGCTTTCATTCCATTGCCTCAGCGAAACGCCAGCTTGCCAACCAGTTTGAGCAGGTCTTTCTCTCTCTACAATGAAACAGCCCTGCTCATTCAACCAGGTTCGGGTTCACTTCTTGACTTGATTCGCAAGCTTGATGATGGAATTATTGTCGATCAAATGTTGGGTGGTGGTGGTAGCATCTCTGGCGACTTTTCCATCAATGTTGACTTAGGCTACCGCGTGAAACACGGACAAGTTTTAGGGCGCGTCAAAGATACAATGGTTGCAGGCAATGTTTACACAGCATTGAAACAATTAGTTGCGCTGGGTGGTGATGCTGATTGGAACGGGAGTTGCTACACTCCGTCTGTTGTTGTTGAAGGATTATCAACGACAGGAAGAGGTTGATGATTAGAATCTAGAAATCACAATCCTCGCCCCAGCACTCGCGCTTGCTCGCTACACTGCGTGAAAACAACTTATACTGTTTCACTAAATGAGAACTACAATTAATTTCTCCTCTGCTCCTCTGCCCACGCCAGTTGTACGCCACTTCTCTCAACGGGGGGAACCCCCGCACGAGAGTGGCTCCTCAACGGAGGAAACCTCACGGTCGGTTTGCTCAACGGAGGACACCTCCGCACGCAACCGACCTCCCGCACCGCACTGGCTCCTCTGCTCCTGAAGCTACCTATTTGTAGCAACTTCAAAGTGAAACGGTATCACCCCTTTTATGACGCGTATTTGCTTTTTTGGTGAATCTTTTGTCAATGGTACGGGCGATCCTGAGTGTCTAGGTTGGACAGGAAGAATTTGTGCTGCGGCTTGTCAACAAGGATATGACATCACTTACTACAATTTAGGAGTTCGCAGGCAAACGAGTACAGAACTCAAAAAGCGCTGGCTAGACGAGGTAAGTTGTCGCCTGAGTCCAGAATTTGATAGCAGGATTGTGTTTTCGTTTGGTGTGAATAATACGACAATAGAAAATGGTAAAACTCGTGTAGATTTTTCCACGTCTGTTGAGAATTTATCTTATATTCTTGGTGTTGCAAAGCAGATGTTTCCTGTATTAATGGTAGGGCCACCGCTAACACCGGATTGCGAGCAAAATCAAAGAATTGCGCGTTTATCCGCAAAATATGCCGAGGCTTGTCAAAAACTAGACATTGCATATTTAGATACTTTTACGAAATTGCAATCTTCAACAATTTGGTTGCAAGAAGCCGCAGCGAATGACGGCTACCATCCTCGTGCAGGTGGTTATACAGAATTTGCAAACATCGTCCAAAACTGGTCTTCTTGGTTATCTTGGTTTTAGTGAGTAGTGTTTATTACATTCGCACTTAATGTCAGTTCAGCCCTTTCGTAAATGGCTTTTACCGCGTCGGCGCTTAGCGATCGCTGAAGCGTGTTTGATCGGATTAGTTGCCGCGTTTTCTGCTATCTTACTGCGAGTCGGAGTTGGTTGGATTGGTGCATGGCGCGTTCAAGCTGCCAATTTATCTCCACCTTGGCTGATATTGCCAGGAATTGGATTCGGATTAGGATACGTTGCGGGGTTTCTTTTAGAACGGTTAGCGCCCGAAGCATCAGGAAGTGGAATTCCGCAGGTGAAGGCAAGTCTTGCCGATGCACCGATGAAGTTATCTTTGCGGGAAGCTTTAATTAAGCTCATCGCCTCAACAATTGCCTTAGGTTCAGGGTTAACGTTAGGAAGACAAGGACCAACTGTTCATATCGGCGCAGCTTTGGCTGCACAATTTAGCCGCTGGTTTCCTACATCTCCCGAACATCGACGACAAATGATTGCAGCCGGTGCCGGTGCAGGGTTAGCCGCCGCATTTAATGCCCCAATTACAGGGGTATTATTTGTGATTGAGGAGTTACTGCAAGACTTATCAGGTTTAACGCTAGGTACAGCAATTATCGCCTCGTTTATCGGTGCGGTTGTCTCGCGCATTCTAGGGGGAAGAACTTTACAATTAAATCTCGTCTTAACAGCTTCCCAAACAAGTTTCTCCCTCACCGAACTACCGTTTTTTTTGTTGCTAGGACTCTTAGCAGGAATACTCGGCTCGTTATTTAACCGAGGCATCATTGCTAGCTCAAAATTTTACAACCAACTGCACATAGGCTTACCACTGCGAATGGCTGTAGCAGGTGGAACTTCTGGTTTAGTCGTCGCATTTCTACCCGCTGCGTTTCGCGATAATACAGGTTTACGCGAGTTTTTGATTACCGGAAATGCGGATTGGTCTTTAGCTGCGATCGCTTTTGTTGCTCAGTTTACGCTAACACTCGTTGCCTTTGGTTCGGGCGCACCTGGAGGATTGTTTGCACCGAGTCTCATCTTAGGTTCCTCGCTAGGCTATCTTGTTGGTGTCACAGAACAAAGTCTATTTGGGTTCGGTTCGCCGTCTACCTACGCGCTTACAGGGATGGGAGCGTTTTTTAGCGTCGTTTCTAAGGTTCCGATTACCGCGATCGTCATTGTGTTTGAAATGACCACCGATTTCAACTTGGTATTACCACTGATGATCGGTTCGGTAACAGCGTACCTAGTCGCGGATAAAATTTCCCCAGGCTCACTGTACGACAAACTTCTAGAATTAAAAGGCATTCGCTTGCAAAAAGAAGGTCCGATTCAGGGATTGTTAATCGAACTCAAAGCGAAAGACGTGATGCAACCACGCGTCGAAACTTTAGCCACGCAAATGAGTTTAGATGAAACTATCCAAGCATTTTCGCGATCGCAACATCGCGGCTTTCCTGTCGTTGATGAAGGTAAGTTAGTCGGAATCGTTACGCAATCAGATCTAGCGAAAGCACGCGAACTCGAACTTCCTGGGGATACGCTTTTAAGTGAAATTATGACACCGCAGCCGGTGACAGTGCATCCGTTGCATAGCTTAGGCGAGGTGCTGTATCGGTTAGATCGGTTTAATCTCAGTCGTTTACCTGTTGTTGAAAATAAAAGACTGATTGGGATTATCACGCGGGCTGATATTATTCGTGCAGAAGCGGATAAGCTCAATGGCGAAACCCGCGAAATTGGTCCGCAACCGCAGCCTTCGTATGTCGTGTATCAAACGCGATCGCCGAGTATTGGTAGAGGTCGATTACTCGTTCCTTTAGCAAATCCTCAAACAGCAGTTTCCTTATTGCATTTAGCAACCGCGATCGCCCGCGAACGTCACTACGAACTAGAGTGCGTGCAAATCATTCTCGTTCCTCGCCGCAGTTCTCCCGCCGAAACTGAAGTGAGTACTGCAAAAAGTCGGCGGTTGTTGCGCGAAGCCGAAATTTTGGCACGCAAATGGAATATTCCCATTCATACGCAAATCCGCGTTGCACACGATGTATCGCAAGCAATTCTAGAGACAGTACAAGAACGCCATATCGATTTATTATTAATGGGTTGGAAAGGAAAAACAATCACTCCTGGTCGAGTTTTTGGCAACGTTGTCGATACTTTAATCCGGCAAGCGACGTGTGATGTTGTTTTGGTAAGATTTGGTGCAGGGTTAGGTGTCAAAAACCGTGACTCTAGTAAAGATTTAGCAATTCAAGATGCAGATGCGGGAACTTTGTTGCAAGCTCAAGCTTCCCCAGAATTTAATCGCTGGCTAGTTCCCATGGCAGGTGGTCCTAATGCCAACGCTGCGGTCAAACTGCTTCCTGGTTTAATTAATACAAGTATTGCTCCGTATATTCGCTTATGTCAGGTTTTTCCACTGTCGGAAACTCAGCTAGACATGAAAGTTTTAAAAAATGCGCTGCAATATTTAATTCGGCGACGCAATTCTGTTGGTGCTGTTGTGGCAACTCCGGTGAAAGCTTCCTCGGTAGTTGAAGGCGTTCTTCATGTCATCGAGAAAGACAAGATCGATGTTGTCATGCTGGGCGCGAGTCGTGAGGGACTACTGCAACAAGCAATTAAAGGCAACATTCCCGCAGAAATCGCTAGCCGTGCCAAATGCACTGTCATGTTAGTACGCGGTTCGCTGAGTCAGCAATAGACCTCAGTCAGGGTTACACAAACAGAGGAATGTTTAACCAGAATTTAGAGAATTGGCATAAGTCCACGCAGGTGGACTTTGTTTATGTAGCGGCGAATAAATTCGCGATCGCATTCATACGCCGCGTTTCTTCTTGAAAAACATCACAATTTCCTCACACCAATTTTCTATATAAATAGATGGGTACAGGAGTTGCTTAAACCGTCAATCGGTGTCATTAACAAAGCCAATATTGATATATGAACTTAACGACGACATACATGGGGTTAACACTGCGATCGCCCTTGGTAGCAGGAGCCTCGCCCCTTTCCGAAGACCTTGATAACCTCAAACTCATGGAAGATGCAGGCGCAGCTGCAATTGTCTTGCATTCGCTTTTTGAAGAACAACTGCGATCGCAACGCCAAGAAGCCTACGATCTCACGCACAGTACGGCAAGTACTGACACCGCAAGATTTCGCGTTGGTTCTGAAGAATATCTCAATCACATTCGTCGCGCCAAAGAACACGTAGATATTCCGATTATCGCTAGCCTCAACGGTTCATCAGTTGGCGGTTGGACAAACTACGCCCGACAAATTGAGCAAGCCGGCGCAGATGCACTAGAACTCAACGTTTACTATGTTCCTACCGACATGGAAGTGACAGGCGAACAGATCGAACAAACTTATATCAATATTTTGCGTGCAGTCAAAGCATCAGTGTCAATGCCTGTAGCGATTAAGCTTAGCCCCTACTTTACTAATATGGCGAATATGGCAAAGCGATGTGATGATGCAGGTGCTGACGCGTTAGTACTGTTTAATCGCTTTTATCAACCAGATATTAATCTCAAAACTCTCGCCGTTGAGCCAAATGTTTTATTAAGCACGCCCCAAGCAATGCGCTTACCACTCCGCTGGATTGCGATTTTGTATGGACGCATCAACGCGAGTTTAGCCGCGACGAGTGGGATTCACACTGGGCAAGATGTGGTTAAGTTACTGATGGTAGGCGCTCATGTGACAATGCTTTGTTCAGTACTCTTGCAGCATGGTATCCTTCATCTCCACGCGATTGAACGCGAACTTGAGCAATGGATGACAGAACACGAGTATGAATCGGTACAGCAATTGCAAGGAATGTTAAGTCGTCAAAACTGCCCCGATCAAAGTGCATTTGAACGCGCGCAATACGTGCGATCGCTCCAAACTTACAAACCAGAATGGGCGCGTATCTACGAGTCATCTTATTACTTCGGTTAAAGTAATGGGACAAAAACGAATTGGCATTCTTACCAGTGGTGGCGATTGTCCTGGACTTAATGCAGCCATCCGCGCGGTTGTGAGTCACGCTCGGCTCACGTACAATTGGGAGGTTCTTGGTATTCCCTACGCAACTCAAGGATTGCTAGAGCGTCAAGCGATTCCGTTAGATCTGCATTGCTTCGATTTACGCGGTATCGATCCTTTACTGAGTATGGGCGGTACGATTTTAGGGACGATCAATAAAGGTGATACTCTCGCGCGGGCAACTGAAATTCTTGCAAGTTACCACGCCTTAGCGTTGGATGCACTGATTGCAATCGGTGGTGATGGTAGTTTGGCAATTCTGCATCGTTTGGCGCGTTTAGGAAACTGGAATATTGTTGCAATTCCCAAAACAATTGACAATGACGTCGCGCTTACCGAACGGGCAATAGGCTTTGATACTGCGGTTAACACAATTACCGATGCTTTAAATCGTCTCACGTTTACCGCCGCAAGTCACGATCGCGTCATGGTTGTGGAAGTTATGGGGCGCACTTCGGGACATTTGGCACTCCACGCAGGAATTGCTGGTGGCGCTGATTGCATTTTAATTCCCGAAATTTCCTACTCAATTGCAAAAATCTGCGAGCATATCCAAGACTTGCGCGATCGCGTTCATCGCCGCTTTGCGATCGTTGTTGTTGCTGAAGGTGCCAAACCTGCAACCAAAACGCCAAGTTGTGACGCTGCAAGTCTCAAAGATTGTGGTATCGGTCAATATATCACAACTCAAATCAGTCGCTACTTTGCACGCATTGATATTCGCGCTTCGGTACTCGGACATATCCAACGTGGCGGTATTCCCTCAGCAGCGGATCGACTCATGGCAACAGCTTTTGGTAAGGCTGCTGTCGATTTAATCGCACAAGAACGCTACGATCGCATGGTTGCTTGGCAAAATGGACAAGTTATCCCTGTACCCCTGCAAGAAGTATTATCACATTGTCCCTTATTTGTCAATCCTCAAAGCTATTTAGTTGAAACTGCGCGCGCTGTCGGTGTTTACGTCGGAAATTTTAGCTAAGCACGCCAACTACTTGCGCTCAAATGCAGCGATTAAAGGATTGTCAGACACTAAATAACGATTGAGAGTTTCCAGCGCCTTGAGTTGATGGCGAACGTGCGCATCGATAAATAAACCAATTGCTTCAGCAATTAAATTTCGTAATTGTTCTTCCGGTTGGGTTGCGGGAAAGTCTAAGAAAGGTCTACCTGTCGTAGAATCAAACGGATGCGCGATAGAAAAATGGTTTGCTCCCTCTAGTAGGAGAAGATAACTATCGCCGCGATTTCCAGCGATCGCTTGTTGGAATGTACGTGTTATTGGCGTTGTTGCGCGTTCCCAATCAACTCCATAACGATGGCTACTTTTGGCAATCACGCCGTCACAGGTTCCCCCAATCAACATCAGCGGTAAAGTATCAGGAAGAGGTAAGATTGTGTTTGGTGGATATCCTAGCTGTACGATTGCTGCTGTATGCGCACCATAGGCAAAAGCTCCGACAACTTGGGAAAAAAATCGCGGATCGGCACTTTCAATCGCGACTCTACCGCCAGCCGAATGCCCTCCTAAAATGATCTGGTCTAAGTCTAGTAAACCAGCTAGAACCCCTTCAGATTGTAAACGCTCTAATGCAGCTAACAGCGTTGGCAAAGCAGAAGCTGTCGGAGCAGTACCATAGGTGTTAGGCGCTAAGTTTTTAAGTTCAACGCCAGGAGTAAGCGCGACAATTCCAGGTAAATTCTGTGCCACCCAAGCAAAAGTGACAACGACAAGCCCGCGTTCTGCTAGTTTAACCGCAAGCCATTGATAAATTTCTGGACCGCAGTTGATACCATTAAAAAAAATGACGACTTTAAAAGGCGATCGTCCTTCATCCGCAGGTACAATACCCATATCCTGTTCTTGAGGGCTACCTGATCTCTGCGCTGGATAGAAAACTTTGAGGTGAATCGTATCGTATGGAGAGGCAGCATTTTCTACTTTGGCAACTTGGAAAAATGCACGAACGCTCATATCGTAATCCTCAGTAACAAATTGGCATACTATACATAACAACGTGGCTATTGCTGATTCGTCAACGAGCGTCAGATCAACCCATAAAGTCCACACATTCCAAGGTAGAGGAAGCTGATATGCCTCATCTTGCTCATATTTTGATTTATCCAATTAAATCGCTTGACGGTATTGCCGTTTCTAGTGCAACGGTTTTAGCAAGTGGTGCGCTAAAGCACGATCGCGAGTTTGCAATTGTTGATGCTCAGGGTAGATTCGTTAATGGTAAGCGTAATGCGCAAGTTCATTTGTTGCGATCGCACTTCTCTCTATCTCATCGGACTGTTACACTGCAAATACAAGGTACTCCAACCCAACAAATTTTTCATCTCGACGACCAACGAGAAGCGCTAGAAGCTTGGTTGAGTGATTTTTTTGGCTTTTCTGTCCAATTACAACAAAACTTAAATACAGGCTTCCCCGACGACACCGAATCGCCAGGACCTACTGTAATTAGCACCGCAACGCTTATAGAAGTTGCTTCTTGGTTTCCTGGTATCAGTCTTGATGAAATGCGCCGTCGCATTCGTGCCAATATCGAAATCGATGACGTTCCCGCATTTTGGGAAGATCAACTATTTAGCGCAACAGGGGATACAGTTTCTTTTCAAATAGGAAATGTAGAATTTCAAGGCATCAATCCTTGTCAGCGCTGCGTCGTTCCTACACGTGATTCGCTCACAGCAACACCCTATCCTTATTTCCAGAAAACATTCATTACCAAGCGCAAAGAAACATTACCCTCTTGGGTAGCAGCATCGCGTTTTAATCACTATTTTCGCTTGAGTGTCAATACAAGAATTTCTAAAACGCAAAAAGATAAAAGTATTTGCTTGGGCGATACAGTTGAAGTTTATTCTAGACAAAAAAGTAGTTAAAAGCTGTTTTGACGACTAGCATCTAAAAGTGAATTGAGTTGCGCAACAACTTTCCACGGATTTTGACCTTTCAACATAGCAACAATGACCGCCTCATGAGGATTTCTCCCTGTTCGTTTTACAGCGGCGATCGCATCTTTATTCGAGAAGCCACGTCCACTCACAAGCCATGCTGCTAAAACGTGTCCTGTCCGCCCAACACCTCCAGCACAATGAACTACGACTTTTTCATCTTGCTTGTTGGCAGCCATTAAAAACGGTAGTATCTTCTCAATTAGGGTTGCACGGTCAGAAAATTGAAAGTCTTCAATTGGTGCCCAACAAACTTGGTCTAGTCCAAATTTTTGTTGATAAGTTTCCAGTAAATCTAAATAGCGCGTTAGCTCGATTTGTGAGAGTAAGCAGCAAACTCGTTTAATATTTTGACTTTGCATAAAATCAATCCATTGATTGACTGCCTTATTGCTGTATTTAGGTTTTTCTGAACCAAATACAATTAATTCATTTTCGTAAGCCGCAGCAAATTTATACATAATCTTTCTTGGTAAAATTGCTCAGCGAATACTCTTAACTTGTTGTAGGCTTATTCAAGTAGATATCTTACTTTCCATGGTCATCAACTTTTTCAATTAGGCTATTGTATATTTAGATAAGCAACCGCATAAATATGTAGTGAAAACAGATAGTCTTTTTTATCAAATTTTTGCCGAGTTCCCTAGTATTTTCTTTGAATTAATTGGACGTCCTGCCAATGAAGCGCAAGGATATCAATTTCGTTCTGTGGAAATCAAACAAGCTGCTTTTCGTATTGATGGCGTATTTCTTCCACTACAGAATACTCCTACACAAACGGTGTATTTTGTAGAGATTCAATTTCAAAAAGACCAATTACTCTATCATCGGGTATTTGCCGAACTATTCTTATTTCTTAACCAAAATCCTACAACTCAAGATTGGCATACTGTAATTCTTTACCCGAAGCGCAGCTTAGAACCTGATGATTCAAAGCTTCATCAAGTTTTACTAGAAAGTACGAAAGTACAACGAATTTATCTTAATGAACTAGATCCACAAGCAAACCAGTCATTAGGCGTCGGGATTGTTCAACTCGTCGTAGAGTCGCACGATAATACACCACATCGCGCAAAACAACTTATTAAACAAGCGAGACAAAATGCCGCAGCCCTCACTAGACAAGTAATAATAGACTTAATCGAGACAATCGTAGTTTATAAGTTTCCTAAATTGAGCCGACAGGAGATCGAAGATATGCTGCAACTCAATGAACTCAAACAAACTAGAGTTTATCAAGAAGCGCGTGAAGAAGGGCGTGAAGAAGGAATTAGAGAAGGCAAGTTAGCCGCAGTGCCTTTATTACTTAAAGCAGGAATATCCGTAGAGCAAATCGCCCAACAACTAGAACTAGATATAGCAGTAGTGAGACAAATAGCACAACAGCAATCTTAAAACTTTTTTAAAGCTAGGGACAACAGCAGCAACAAATAGTAACGAAACAATCACTTACAAATACTTGGCGCGATCGCATATGCGTGGTCAAATTAAGATCATCCTACAGATAGTTTTCGCCATACTATGCACAAATTTGCTGCACGCCCTTCTGCCTTATTTGCAACTTTAGCTTTACTGCTGTCTGCGTGTGGTGGAGCTAATACAGGTACAAATACAACTAATACTGCAACAAATACAACAGCAACTTCATCTTCTAATCCAGTTCCTATCGGTGTTGCATTAGCGCAAACGAGTAATGTCGCCTTACTCGGTCAAGAACAAGTAGCTGGCGCGAGAATTGCTGAAAAGTATTTTAACGAACAAGGTGGAATTGACGGTACGCCAATTAAGCTTGTGTTTCAAGATACGGGCGGTGATGAAGCTGGTACAATTAATGCATTTCAAACATTAATTAATAACGATCGCGTTGTTGGCATTGTTGGTCCTACCTTATCACAACAAGCGTTTAGTGCCAATCCTATTGCCGAAAGAGCTAAAGTTCCCGTAATCGGACCATCAAATACTGCTAAAGGTATTCCGCAAATTGGCGATTACATCGCGCGAGTTTCTGCACCAGTATCGGTTGTTGCGCCAAATTCAGTACAAGCTGCATTAAAGAGCAATCCCAACATCAGACGAGTAGCTGTTTTTTATGCACAAAACGATGCTTTTAGCAAGTCAGAAACCGAAATTTTTCAACAAACTGTGAAAGAACAAGGACTTGAATTAGTCACAGTTCAAAAGTTTCAAACAACAGATACAGATTTTCAAACGCAAGCAACAAATGCGTTAAACTTAAAACCTGATTTAGTTATCATCTCTGGATTAGCAGCTGATGGTGGTAATTTAGTAAGACAACTACGCGAACTTGGGTATCAAGGCACAATTGTTGGTGGTAATGGTTTAAATACATCAAATGTGTTTACAGTCTGTAAAGAATTTTGTGATGGCGTATTGATCGCTCAAGCTTACAGCCCCGAACATCCTGGGGAAATGAATGCAGCTTTTCGCAATGCTTATATGAGTCAATACAAAAAAGAACCACCCCAGTTTAGCGCCCAAGCTTTTACCGCTGTACAAGTTTATGTAGACGCCCTCAGAGCTTTAGATAGTAAAACTGATATTAGTACTTTACCATTACCACAACTACGGACAGAACTGAATAAGCAAATATTAGCAGGAAGCTATGAAACTCCATTAGGTGAAATTTCTTTTACTCCCGAAGGCGAGATTGTACAAAAAGAATTTTATGTAGCCCAAATTAAGATGAATAATAATGGCAATAGCGGTCAATTTGCTTTTTTAAAATGACTGCATAGTTAAATTAATTTAGCAAGAATATTAATACTATAGCAGTCGAAGGAATAGTTAGGACATCGAACACGCTAAGTTGACAGTTGACAAAGTCTTCCCACACTCTCTTCACTGTCAACTGTCCACTGCTATAAGTATCAGCGTAGAACACTGCAAGATACGTGATGTTACTTGAACAATCAGCTGGTCAAGAATTGATGGCTATTAACTCTTGACAACCTAAGCGCGAATCACAACCGAAGTAAACTTCCTGTCTTAGCAACCCCAACCGCTCATCATGACAAGCACAACAATGGATATAACGCTGCTTTTACAACAAGTTCTTAATGGTTTATCAATTGGCAGCGCATACGCTATTTTTGCTCTAGGATATACTTTAATATTTTCGATTTTAGGGATTATTAATTTTGCACATGGAGCAATTTTTACCTTAGGTGCTTATTTTACGTATGCACTTATGGGTGGTGCGTTTGGTTTTAATGGTTTACTTGCGAATGCTGTGTTACCGTTTCAGCTTCCATTTGCTGTCGCTTTAGTCTTGGGAAGCACGTTTGCTGGTTTAGTCGGCGTCGCAGTTGAACGCATTGCTTTTCGTCCGTTACGCCGTCGTGGTTCTGATCCACTTTTAACGGTTGTTTCCAGTTTGGGTGTCGCGGTAGTGATTGTCAATGTGATTCAGTATTTAGTAGGTGCGGAAAGTTATACTTTTCCTGCGGGTACATACGGAAACCTCCCCGCTGCAATTAACTTTGGTACAGCAGAACAACGCGTACCAATTCGCAGTGTACAAGTGGTTATATTCACTGTATCTGTCGTGATTTTGACAATTTTAACGTTGTTTATCAATCGCACTAAGTATGGTAAAGCGATGCAAGCCGTTGCTGAAGATCCAACGACGGCAAGTTTGCTGGGAATCAACACCGATCGCTATATTGTTCTGACGTTTTTTATTAGCAGTTTTCTCGCGGGTTTAGCAGGAACTTTGGTTGCTTCGAGTGTGAGTATTGCAGGACCATATTTTGGGATTGCTTTCGGTTTAAAAGGTTTAGCCGTGATTGTCCTTGGTGGATTAGGGAGTATTCCTGGTGCGGTGTTGGGCGGTTTAATGATTGGTTTAGTTGAAGCCTTTGTTCCAGCTGATTACTCGGCGTACAAGGATGCGGTTGCTTTTGGTATCTTATTCGTTATGCTGCTAGTAAGACCCCAAGGCTTATTAGGACGTCGGTTTGTGCAAAAAGTCTAGTTGCTGACTTATTACCATTTACCCATGAGTAAATACCCCCACAAGCTGATTGAGCAGCCCGTGCGATCGCATTAAACTTTTTTAACATCCCTTAATCACATTCGTGGCAATGGTAGATATCTACATCCTAGACCTACTCGTGATAGGTCTTTTGTTATTGTGCGTCACTCTAGGTTCAGGATGGATTTCCCGTTTACCAATTTCTTTCGCCTTAATCTACTTGGTGGTGGGTGTTGTTCTTGGTCCCTATGGGTTGAATATCGTCCAAATACGTCCTGATGCGCAGTTTTTAGAACGCTTAACGGAATTCGTTGTAATCGTTTCGCTATTCAGTTGTGGCTTAAAAATGAATCGCCCTTTAAATGCAGGTGCGTGGCGTTCGACAATTCGCTTAATCGGCTTTTTGATGCCATTGTCCATTTTTGCGATCGCGGCGATCGCGCATTGGTTTTTACGCATGGAGTGGGGACCCGCGATTTTGTTAGGAGCAATTCTAGCACCGACTGACCCTGTATTAGCATCAGAAGTCCAACTAACGCATACTGAGGATCGTGACGAGTTACGCTTTGGTTTAACTTCCGAAGGTGGCTTAAATGACGCTTTAGCCTTTCCCTTCGTCTACTTCGGAATTCATTGGTTTGAAGATGGCAACAATTGGCAAGAGTGGTTTGGGCAATGGGTTGGAATCGATTTAATTTGGGCGGTGGCGGCAGGCATAGTGATGGGAATTGTGGTTCCCTGGGTTGTAGTGACGATTGACCAGAACATCCAAAAGCATACCAAAGTCGATGACTTGATGGAGGACTTTGTTGCGATTAGCATTATTTTGCTCACCTACTCTTTGACAGAAGTTGTCAACGGCTATGGATTTTTAGCTGTCTTTATCGCTGGAATCGTTGCACAACGACGTTATGAAGATCCTGAAAAACCTTTCTCTCAAAGGGAATTCACCGAACGCATCGAAAAACTCCTCGAAGTAGCAACAATTTTGATCCTTGGGTCAATACTACGATTAGCAGCAATTCAAGAACACGCGATCGCTGCTTTGATCGTTGGCGGATCGCTGTTATTTATTATTCGTCCTCTAGGAACCTGGTTAAGTACCATTGGCGGCGGCTATCGTCCGATCACGCGTTGGTTATTTGGCTGGTTTGGCGTGCGTGGTGTTGGTTCTATTTATTACCTCACCTATGCCTTTGGTCATGGCTTGCAAGGTCAATTAGGCGAACAAATTGCTTGGATTACCTATATTACAATTGTGGTGTCTGTGATTCTGCATGGCATCAGTACCACACCTTTGATGAATGTATATAATCAGTACAAAAACAACCGTAGCAGAAAGATCAATGTATCTACGTGATTTCTGCATTCTGTACTTGCAATTTATTAGCTCTAGTCCTCTGAATTGTTGTCTTCATTTTAGAACTCTCTTTTAAGATTGAGGAGCAAACGTTGAGGGCGCTTTATTATGTTTATCACTCCGTATTGAGGTAAAAACGGAGTTTGTCTTATTTACTTAGTTTTACTTAGTGTTTATCTTGCTGGTTTTGTATCGATAAATACTATCGCGCTTAATTATAACTGACTCCTTTGGTAGAAGTTACTTGCAATTGAAGAAGCTAAGTTTTATAAGAGCAATCTTCGTCGAAATGACAAGCAATTGAACAAGGGGGTGTATGAGAAATTCAAGGGCGATCGCATTTAACATTAAGGCTCGATAACTTCTCTCACCTTTTCAAGCAAGCATCACCTAAGAGCTATTTCTCTTCTCGAAATGCACATTTAAGATGTTGAGCCAGCAATGCAAATCTCAACTGCTGATTTTAATACTTACTGCTGAAAAAACTATAAATTCAAAACCAACATGAAACGTTCTCACCTAGACAAACTCATTTTGGCAAGTGTTACTTTGAGTTTAGCAACTTTGCCTTTAACAGTTCCTGCGATCGCACAGGCAACTGGTACTACAACAACAGGGACTGGCACTGGTACAGTAGAAACTACGGCTCCTGGCAGTACCACTGGTACAACAGGCACAACAACTACGCCAGGAACTACCCCTGGTGGCACAGCCCCAGGTACGACAACAACACCAGATGGTGACACAACAACAGGCGGTACTATTCCTGGTGAACCTACTTATGGTGGCACAACTACTACCGAAACCCAAACACGAGAGGGAGGCGGTTCCTGGGGTTGGCTAGGTTTACTTGGTTTACTTGGCTTAGCCAACTTATTCCGCAAGCCTGCTGAGCCGGCGTATCGCGATCCTAATACAGTCAATACAGGTACGGGAACGACTAGATATTAATTAGTAAAAGGGTGAGTTAAGGCTCACCCTTATTTTATGTAGCTTCGGGATTTAGCTGCATCATTTCCCAAGTTGTATAAGTACCAACAGGACTCCACAGAAGATACGGCAAAAGGAGCAAAGCTGCTAAACCTGAAATATTCCAAACAATGAACGTCAGTATGACTCCTAGAACAACTCCACTACCGCCTAGAGTCGTACCGATTTTCAAATTTCGCGATCGCAATGTGGCAGGAATATAAGCTACTGTCACAATTTCCAACAATAGATAAAGCCCCATAATCAGCCACGTTGAGAAGCTTCCAGGAGCATTTTCCCAGACAGTTGCAGCCGATAAGGCTCCACCAGTAAAAACTATTGTCCAGATAACAGGAATAAGTGGCTCAAAAACCAACCACTTTGGTCGATTTAAGTTTTTTGCCCATTGTGTGTCGCGCGGTCTAAAAAATAGACTAGCCAGGGCAATTAATAGCGTTATCCCGCCAATAATCATCCAAGGTTTAAGCATTTTGATTTACCTAAGGTTGTAGATACCGCACTTTGTTGACTCAATCGTGTCAATTCGCCATCGTCATTTAATCACCCTTAGGTAAGAAAGCAAAACTCCTAATTTATTTTTTAAACAATGTCGGTAGATAGAGCCTAATTTTATTCTCAAATACCGACATCAAATTAAGTTTTTTCTATTCGTTTCCTTTGACTTTTTCTACTATTTCTTTCGCTTTTTCTATTAAACCTTCTTCTGATTTAGGCGTCGTTACAGTTTTTACGTTGACTTTTTTATTGGGTTTTGTCAATGTATTAGCATTTGCCGAGGCTTGCTTTGCTTCTTCAAGCATTCCAGCCCCTTCGCCCAACTCGTAGGCACGTTCAATTTTTTCTTCTGATGTGAGAATTTTTTCTTGTGGTGGTACTAATTTTTGCTCCGCATACGTAGCCGCATAGCTAGGGGCAGCATTAAGAATAACTAAACATGGTATTAAGATGAGTATCAAACAAATGGTAAGAACTCGTAGAGATACTTGCCATGAATTCAAAAGTCGTCGCATGAGATTATCCTCGTTAGATGAAGGGTAGTGTTGTGTAGCGCAATTATGGATTAAGCCCGACACTAAACTGTAAGAACCGCATCCTACTTTGATAAATTTATTGCTGCCTTCTCTCTAAAGATAGATTAGAACTAAAACATCGTTATAGCCATTCTTGGTACAGTTTTAGCCCTCGGCTTTGAATTGCTTGATGAAATAACTCTGTTGATATGGCTTGTTCTACAGCCCAAACTCCAGGCTTTTTGAGTTTTCCTTCGAGTAAGAATTGAGCAATACTACCTGTACCGCAACCAGCAGCGATCGCAGTATTTTCATGCACTAAAGTTGAACAGTAACTTGCTTGTGTTCCCTGTTTATCGCCACTCACTTCTGAACGAATCGCCACACCAATCCCACTAAAATGATTCGTAACGTCGGTCATCGTATGGCTGACATGAGCCAAAAACTCGATCGCACTTGGTTGCTGCATCAAAGGCTTAGGAAACCAGTGCGCCGCAATCCAGGTGAGATGATTATAAAAATCAGGACGCGAACCAAATTTTGTAATCACAGTTTTTACAGTCGGAAACGCTTGGGGTAAAGTAAACGTTTCAGGCATATTAAACCAGTAAACGTGCGATCGCCCGTAAGGTTTGGGAAACTCAACCGCTTCGCGATCGCTGTACGGATTTATTTGTTGCCATTTACCATCAATCCAAACGTCAAAAGGTTTTTGCAATCCCAAAAACGTGGTACGCATCACCGTAACTCCAGCACCACCCGAACCAGAAACGAGATAACTTAGATGAATGCGTTGGGCTTGGTCAAATTGCTCAACACCTTCGCGCACCATACTATTAGAAATCCCAGGGAATATTCCCGTATTGACAATTGCAGTAACTCCTGCTTCTGCTGCGGCTGACTGGTATGCTAAAGCTTTACGCGTAAAAGAAGGATGATCGCTGACATCAAGGTAGTTAACACCTTGCTCAATACAAATTTTAAGGACGCTAGCATCGCGATAGTGAAAAGGTCCGGCGCTGTGAATCACAAGATCGACAGATGCGATCGCTTTTCTGAGTGCTTCAATATCAGCTAAATCAAGTGTCAAAATATCTACTTGAGAACCCAAACGGTCTTTAACAGCGATCGCTGCGGCTGGTTTTCTAGTTGTGATGATGACTTCTGCTTGAGTATAGGTGGCAATATCTTGGGCAACACTACTGCCAATCCGCCCCCGACCTCCAAGAATGAGAACCCTCGCCATCATTGGTTAAGATTTGGTCACATCATATAATTATTGCAACAAAATTGCTGCATTCGTGCCTCTGTACGAGGTATTAAATCAGAGATAACTGACATCAATCCCAACCGGCTTCCAAATCAAAGTTCCCCACTGTGTGGGGAGCCAGTTCGCAGAAGGGCGCGATCTAAAGGTCGAGGAGGAACTGGCGTGGATTTAGGGGGCAAGAAGCCTCAAACAACCAACATCGAAAACTTAGTTAATCTTAAACACTGACTCGACAGTAGATTTAATCGAATCTCTAGCATCGCGTAGCGTTTGTGCGATCGGCTGTTGCGTTTGCAGAAATACCCGCGCGCAATTGCGTCCTGGCATTCCCGAAATTGAGCCACCTGGATGAGTTCCGGCACCAGTGAGATACAGATTATCAATAGGTGTACGGTAGTTCGCGATTTCTGGTAACGGGCGGAAGAACACCATTTGATCTAACGTCATATCGACGTGGTAATAGTTACCTTTGTACGCGCCGAGGCGTTCTCCTAATTCTGCGGGGCTTTCGACGCGTCGGGCAACGATCGCATTTTTAACATTTGGTGCGTAATCTGCGAGTTTATCAATCACGCGATCGGCAACTTTATTTTTAAGTTCGTCTGTCCAACCAGTACCGTTTAAGCCGGTACCTTCAGCACCCGCGATTTGATACGGTGCAAAGAACTCGATCCATGCGGTGTGCTTTCCAGGAGGTGCCATCGAAGGATCGCGCACGGTGGGAACTACCAAATACATAGATGGATCGTCATCGGGAATTTTACCCAAAGTACATTCGCTATGTGCTTTTTCGACATGACTCACCGAATCGGCGATTAATACCGAACCGATGAGATATTCCTCTTTGTGGTCGAATCGTTCAAAGCGCGGTACTTCATCTAACGCTAAGTCAATTTTAAGGATTGTTTCATTGTTATTCACAATTCGGCGTTCTAAGCGTTCGCGTAAATTAGGCTCGACTTGATCGATGTCACTCTTGTCTACAAGTTGCAAAAAGACTCGCTTCGCGTCAATATTTGAGATGACACCTTTATTAGCACGGTATTCTTGACCACCTGCAACGCGAACGCCAACAGCTTTACCGTCATCGACTAAAATCTTCTCAACGTGTTGATCGCAAAGAACAACACCACCCTTGCTTTTGACTAAATTGAGTAACGCTTGTACTAGCGCACCTGTACCGCCGCGCGGTCTTGCCATTCCAGGGTCGTGGCGCATTGCCATCATAATTGCACCAACGGCGATCGTTTTTTGCGAAGGCGGCGCACCGAGTTCAGCAGCGAGTCGGGCTAGTGGTGCTTTGAGAAATTCAGAGTCGAACCACTCGTTGAGCAAATCTTCAGCACTCGTCAACATCGTACGGATGAAGTCGAGTGTTTTCGATGGCGCACCGATCATCGAGAATAAGTCTCTAATTTTTTTAATATCGTAGTTGCCGAGAATATCAATAACAGATTTCGGTGGGGCATTAAACATCGGTATCATCGCGCCTAGCGCCCGTTGCCAGTAATCGGTATATTCAGCATATTTTTTCGCGTCACGTTCGCTATATCGTGCAATTTCTGCGCAGGTTTTTTCTAGCGATTTATGACCTAAAAAGTATTTACCGTCTGGATGCGGGCAAAAGACGACAGGATCGCACTCTAGGTACTCTAAGCCGTACTTTTCAAGTTCGAGTTCTTCAACGACGGGACCTAAGTGAATAAACTCGTGGTCGATCGCACACAAGTTAAATTTAAAACCAGGTGCTTCTTGCGGTAACGATTCTTCAGTAGTTGCTGCACCACCAGGAACCGAACGCTTTTCTAGTAATAAAACACTATAACCAGCTTTAAGTAAATACGCGGCGCATACTAGACCATTATGTCCAGCGCCAATAATCACAACATCATACGCTTGCATGGGTGAACTCCAGCGATCAGGTACCTTCCCGATATCTTAGAAATAAGTTAAATATTACAAAATCATTCGCGGGTTAGAGAGCTTATTCCTTTTGGCTAATATGTTAGCCAAAATCGGGAAGAACCAAGCCAGAAGCGAGAATGTGAGGAGAAAGGTCCTTCTTTCTTCAGAGAAACTTAATTTTAAATAAAGAATTCAATCTGTGGCTTGGGTGGAATGCAATCGCGTTGTTCGAGTTCCGCCAGAATTTTGGCGACGCTTTCTTCTAGCGTTTCTTCTGAGGTATAGCAAATAATATCTGGATTCGTTGGTTCTTCGTAAGGATCGTCAATACCTGTAAAGGCGCGAATTTCGCCAGCGCGTGCCATTGCGTACAATCCTTTGACATCGCGTGCTTCGCACACCTCAAGCGGTGCATTGACAAAGACTTCAATAAAGTTTTCGGTTGTGGCGCGTAAGTTTTCTCGTGCCTCTTGGTAAGGACTAATCGCGGCGACAATTGCGGCGACTCCATTGCGACTCAGAAGATTTGCGACAAAACCAATGCGACGAATGTTCGTGTTGCGGTCTTCGCGACTATAACCTAAGCCTTTGGAAAGGTTGGTGCGCACAACATCGCCGTCAAGAACTTCGACTAGACAACTGCGTTCTTTCAGTTCTTGTTCGAGTTTTCGGGCAATTGAGCTTTTACCTGAACCACTTAGCCCAGTCAACCAGAGAACAAAACCCTGATTTGCTGGGTATTTGCGTTCAGGAAGGAGTTCTTCCTCATCGTCTATAGGCGCATCATCTACAATTTCTGTTCGCAACCACTCTTGCATCTTATGTCCCATAGCAAACATCTCTACTAATTCTAATAGCGGCGATCGCGCATAGCACTGCGCTAAAAGCGATTGCCATCTAAGATCTGGAGCAGAAACCATCAAGAACTCTTAAGATTATCGTTTAACAGAGTTAACATCAGTTTCTATTGAAATTCAATCATATCTGTAACTCGCTAAAAACGCAATTACAATTCAAAACATTTGAAATACAAATTTTGTGAGAAGTACAATTGTATTTCGTGCAACAATAAAGAAAATTGCTTGTTCAAAGTCTTCGGCATGGCAACACAAGCTAAGCATCTTACGGAACCTAACATCGTCAAGGTGTTAACTCAAAGTAACTATCTCTTTCGAGGCTTGGATGAAGCATGGCTAAGTAGCTACCTGCGTCTTGATGACATATCGCAAGTGAAGTTATATGCGAGTCGTCCAATTTACACAGCTTTTCAGAAAGGTGAAACTCTAGACGTTTTGTATGCGATCGTGGCTGGAGGTCCTGTGGTGATCCGCAGCACTCCTTTAGATCGAGTCATTGGTATTAGCTATCCTGGTAGTTGCTTTGGAATGCAAAGTTTACCTTTTAGCTACGGACTGATCTGTAAGGCATTTCCTAGCTTGGTAGAAGCTTATAAAACAACGGATGTAGTCAAAATTCCAGTCGAAACAGTGGAAGCACTTTACGAAGATAGTGAAGTCTTTCGCCAGCGCTACGATTTGCTATTTGAACTCCAACAAAAATTTCAATATCATTTACTCAATTGCAGCACTTACCCGCCGCAAGCTGTTGCAGCTTTGTTACGTGCGCTGGTGTATCAAGAACGCGAACTAGGCAATCAACCAGAAACAAACGCAACTTATATCTTTGACTTACCCATTGATGTGATTGCGCGTGCCAGCCAACTTAACCATCGTACTGTTGAGCAAGTAATTAAAGGAATGCGTCAAGTCAAGTTACTTGCACCAGCAAAAGCAAGCGATCCTTCAAGTGACACAATTAAAGTTATCGATGCTGAAGGGTTGAAGGAAACTTACAGCGCGACGAGAGATAAAGTATCGTGGTGGCCCTTACGTGATAAGTAAGCGTGGCGCTTTAACTTGCTTTCAGGTGTGAATAGTTGGCTAATTACTCATTATGGCAATGCGTTCATATCCGTCAAACTGACTTAACATAATCTGTAAGACGCTTTTCTACATCATAAAAGTTGTTATGTCTTTTGCTAGATACATTGAGCAGACTGATCCACCACGTCCTGCTAAAGAAACGCTACCCACAATGTATGATCTACCCAGCGAAGATCCAGAGGAACCAGGCTTGCCGGATGAGTTTCATGACCTTCAACCTGAATTATTACGAATAACGTTTCAGCCTCCCGCCTATTCACCTGAGCAGGTGTTTAGTGCTAGTGACATGAATCTTTATTACGACGTTCGCTATCCAAACCGCTACAAGCGTCCAGACTGGTTCGGTGTAGTCGGCGTGTCAAAACTCTACGAAGGTCGAGACTTGCGTCTTAGCTACGTGATTTGGCAAGAGGGAGTCAGTCCATTTGTGGTTGTTGAGTTACTTTCACCCAATACAGAAGCTGAAGATTTGGGAAGAACAGAGCAAAAGGATAACCAACCGCCAACAAAATGGCAGGTTTACGAACAGATTTTACGAATTCCCTACTATGTGGTTTTCAGTCGATACACTGGGCGTTTACAAGTTTTTCGCTTACAGGGAGGACATTATCAAGAACTCGCTCTTACCGAATCTAAAGTTTGGATGCCAGACATAACACTCGGTTTAGGTTTATGGCAAGGCGAATATGCAGGAGTTAATCGCCTGTGGCTGCGTTGGTACGATCGCAAAGGAAATTGGATTTCAACTGAAGCAGAACAAGAACGCCAACGCGCGGAACAAGAACGCCAACGCGCGGAACAAGAACGCCAACGCGCGGAACGACTAGCACAGCGGTTGAGGTCTTTGGGCATTAACCCAGATGACGATACTCTAACCGAGAAGTCTTAGAATTTAGAAGTCATGCCAAGTTGTGTTTGGTCAGGCGATCGCCATCTTTAACTAGCGTGGTTAAAAGAGTGTACGCGCGAAGTCCCAAATAATGTTATTGTTCCATCGTCGGAAGTTCGCGAACTAAAGCTTGAGCTTGAAGTAAAATACTGCCTTGTTGCACTTCCATGTTGCTCACACGCAGCGCCATCGTATCTAAATTGATATAAGCTGAATTAACCATTTCCTTGACTTTCTGCATCAACGCAGCGGTAAATTCTAAAGAAATGCCATCACCTTCAGTACAAGTAAATCCTTCTAGCATGACGGGTTCAGTTTGAGTGCGCGGACGCGCTGTTGCATGAAATGCGATTTGACGGGTTGTACCTTTTTCTTGCAGCACAGCTTTACCATCAAACACCATTTTGTTGTTACCTGGTAGCGCGAGGTGCATTTGCTGCATTTCCAAGTTGACCTTTTCCCCATCGACATCCAAATCAAATTGTGCTTGGTGAAGAATGTAATCGCTATTCAGCGCGCGGTTGAGATCTTCTTGGAACATGACAAGACGGGCGTTAGCTTGTACCGGCTGATTGAGTTCAACTTGTCCGAGTAAAGCACTGAAAGGATTGATGTCAATTTTATCCGTAGACAATTCCATGTGCTGAACGCGGATATCTTTTTGCAGTACAACACCTTCACCAGCGATCGCAACGGAATCTGCTTGTCCTTGTAAAATCTTCCACAGATCAGTTTTAACCTCGACATTAATTGCCTCAGCTTGCTCGATTTGGCTAGAAAGTCCAATTTCTGCTGCTTTACTGATAGCCTGTTCTTCTAACCGTGTGTCATCCAACATGATATTTGCGATTTCCTCTGATGCTACTCATTCAAAGCTTGCGTTGTACAAACTCAAATTCATAAGTCTTCTAACTGTTACTGTAGAAGTTGCAGCAGCAACGGAAATCTATATTACGGAATAAACACTTTGGTAGAAAACACTACATTTTTACTGGTACTTTCGCAGGTTGTTGTGCTTTGACTATCATGTTCATTCCACTCACCGAGGGAACGATGGTAATTCCACGACGCACTGGACGCGCTGGACGCGAATCAGCTAAAGCTAAGTGAAAGCGCGATAAAATTGTCGCTAGTACAAGTTTCATTTCATACATCGAAAACGCTACCCCAATACAGCCACGAATTCCACCACCAAAAGGTAAATATTCATAAGGCGAAAACTTCCGCGCTAAAAATCTTTCCGGTAAAAATTCTTCAGGTTGAGGATAAGTTTCTGGGCGACGATGTGCTAAATAAATGCAAGGAACAACAATGGTTCCCGCATCAAACGTGTCGCCTACAATTTGTGCTGAATCTCTAACCATTCGCGGTGTACAAATTAAACCAATAGGATAAATTCTCAGCGTCTCTTGACAAATTGCGGTTAAATAGGGTAAAGCAGCAATATCTTCAGGATTCACTGAAGATGTGGCTAATTCTTGTAGTAATTTCGCCAAAACTTGTGGCGAAGAGTGAATTAAATAAAATGCCCAACTCAAAGCTGCTGCGGTGGTTTCATATCCTAATAACAGAAGTGAAACTAGTTGATCGCGTAACTCTATATCAGTCAGCGGTTGACCGTTTTCATCGCGTGCGGCTATTAACATTGAAAGGATATCGCTACGCGTAGCATCATCTTCTTTTCTACGCTGTGCAATTTCACTGTAAATTAACTCATCAATTGCTTGTCGGCGTCTTAAGAATTTTCCCCAAGGACTCCATGCACCCAAATCATTTTGCAGGGGTGGAAAGAAAAACAAACTAGAGAACAAAGGCTTCGTGACATCATCTAATAGCGAACCAAGTAACGTTTTAATTTTGTCATAGCGCGTTCCTGGACTAATTCCAAAGACAACTTGTAAAATAATCTGCAAAGTAATATCTGACATTTCGTGCTGGAGCGAAATGATTTTTCCTACAGACCATTGGTCAATGACATGGTTAGTAATTTGCGCGATAATTTCACCATAAGCTTTCATGCGATCGCCATGAAACGGTGGCATCATGAATTGCTTCTGGCGTTGATGGCTACGACCCTCTTGTAAAATAATTGATTTCTCTCCCATCAACGGCTTAAAAACATGCGTAGCCTTTTTAAAATCAAACTGATCGCCAGGTAAAGCAAAGATTTCCTTAATAGCTTGCGGACTACTAAAAAATACAACTGGTGGAGACTTTAACCCAAGCACTCTAACAGTAAATGGATCTCCATACCGCTGCATACAACTTTCTAAAAACTTTGTTGGCTCAGAAATTAATTGTAAAGTTTGTAACAATGCAGGAGTTTGTGTTTTGAAATTCACTCGCATATTAACTTTATTTTTTTCCTATATTTTAGTCGTCGGTACTCCGCCGTGCAACGACTGCATAAATGCAGTCAAGTCAGTATTTATTGCTTTTATATGTTTATATTGTATATTTATATAAACCATTTATTTAAATATTTCTCAAATATCTTAAAAACTCTTTCCTTTGTGTACTTTGCGTGCTACCTTGCGGGAAGGCTACGCCTATTAATCATTTTTCTTATTACTGTGAATTTTTCTTCCAACTAGGTACCCAATTAGTAAAAATTGCTAAAGCAACAATGACCAATGCTACTGATGCACCGAATGGCAATAAGTTAGGAATATTATTAACAACTGCCCCAAGAAACAAAATAGATATAACAGCAACTACAGTACTAATAAGCTTATCTTTAAGATCGTCAAGATTGCGAATTAATAACCAGCTTGGCAAATTAAGCTGACTAATAAAAAGTTCGTATAAACCAAGACCAATCACTAAAATTACAGTTGCCAAAAGGACAATATCGGCTATTTCTAAAAAACTGATAGCAGCATCAAAAACAACACTTTTAGATAAACCACCAGTAAAACTACGCTGGAGTAAACTAATAACAGCAACAAAGGTTTGTATAGTACTATAAATCATTAAGACTAATGCTGCTATGACATTAGACAAAGCAGGCAAAATCATAATATATTTTGAGGAAGATAGTAGGCGACGCATCATAAATGTTTAGAATATTGTGCTATGCAAACGACAGAAGTGTAACAATTTTCCCAGATTAGATTGCCAGAATTGATTTATGTAAGAAGTAGAAGTAATAATTTCGGGAATAGGGAAATTGTAAAATTGTTAGTTAAGTCACATCAACAACAGTACTGTAATTGCAGAGGAAATTGAGCATGACGGCATCGACGCAAGCGGCAAAGTTAGCAACTCCAGATTTCTGCGAAGGAATTCAGTATTTTGGAGAAATGCTGCCCGAATTTGACACTTATGGCAAACAAGCCGCGATCGCCTCTGGTAGTACGTCGATTAGCGACCCTGAAGATCCAGCGGTAGTTTTCCAAACGCTACTTGCTGCTGATGCACTACGTTATCTAACATTACAAATTACGGCAAGCAAAGCTTCAGGACATCCAGGCGGATTTGCCAGCCAAGTTGAAGCGTATGCCGCATTAGTCATGCTGGGGCACAAAAACATTCTCACTGAAGTTGGGCATCACGCCCCAGGATTTTACAGTGCGATGTTTCTCGATCGATCCCTCGAAGACATGGGAATCAATACGGTACAACAACTGCGCGATCGCTTTCGCGAACATCACGGCTTACTCGGACACTTATCCGGTTACATTCCAGGAATTCTCTCACCCGCAGGTCCGTTAGGACAAGGACAACACTTCGCAATGGCAGCTGCGCGCTTGCACCGTGACAAGCTGTTTCCTGTGACAATTGGTGACGGTGGATTAGGCGAGCCTTACATTGTGAGTAGTATGGCGCATTTTCACACCGCTTATCCAGGAATGACGAACTTTTTACCCGTGCTGGTGTGGAATGGTTTTAGCCAAGAGCATCATAGTATGGTTTCTACGCAATCCAACGAGCAGATGATGGCTTATTGGCACGGTAACGGCTTTGAGGAAGTTGTGTTAGTCGATGCCAAAGACTTTGACGACCAAGACCAACCAGGAAACTACGTCGATAGTACCGCGTTTTCTTTCAAGCAACGCCTAGCGTTTACCAAGGCAGTCCTCATCGCCGCCGACGAAGCCGCCAAATCGGCATTAAGTGGAACGCGTACAGTACTCATTATCAAACAATTAAAAGGTGCTGGAGTCCACGCAAGAGGCGCAAAATCGCACAACCTCTATGCAATGCACACGCTAGATAATCCAGATATTGTCAATGCGCTGCAAGCCCGTGCTTTAGCCCCAGAAGCTTGGCAATTGGTACGTACTAACTTTGAACGTGCAGGGGGTGGTCCTGCGAGTCGTGTTGCAGTGACCGAATCGGTTTTAGAATTACCAGAAATCGAAGATTTACCCTTAGAAGAATACGCTGTAGGTGGCGATCCAAAAGTTGCCACAACCGCGATGGGACGATTGGTGGGAAGAGTTGGTGAATGCGATCGCAACTTCTTGGTGACGAATGCGGATGGAAATGAAGCTTCAGGAATTGCCAATATCAACCAAGCCTTAAAAATCATTCACCCGACCGAAGATCCGCTGTACAATCAAAAACCTGGCGGACAAGTTTACGAACCACTCAGTGAAGATGCTTGCGCAGGTTTAGCCGCAGGTTCTGCACTTATGGGTAGCCGTACGTTGTGGTGTTCCTACGAATCTTTTGCAATCAATGGTTTACCAATTTGGCAAACTGTGACGCAAGCGATGGCAGAATTACGCCGTCCAACGCCATCGACAGTGACTTTATTTACGGCTGGCGCATTAGAACAAGGGCGTAACGGTTGGACGCACCAACGTCCAGAAGTGGAAGCCTATTTTGCCGCGATGATGCGCAATGGTAATGTCTTTCCGATCTTTCCCCCAGATGCTAACTCTATTCAAGTCGCCTACGAGTGGGCGTTGACAACGAAAAACAAAGGTATTGTTATCACTGCGAGTAAGTCACCCTTACCAATTCGCACCACATTTGAACAAGGAAGAAAAGCAATAGAAGATGGCGCGATCGCACTGCAAGAAGCCTCTGGAAGTAAAACCGTTGTCTTTGCTGTTGTTGGTGACATGGTATTGCTACCAGTGTTAGAAGCTGCGTCGGCGCTTGCTGTTCAAGAAGTCGGCGTCAGGGTTGTATCGGTTGTTAATCCTCGTCGCTTGTATCGTCCAAGTGATGTTGCATGGGATAGCTGCGCTGAACCTGATGGCGATTTCCTTGATGATGCGGAATTTGAAAAGTTATTCGGTGGCGATGCTTTAATTGGGGTAACAGCGGGTGCGAGTGGAATGCTAGAACCAATCATGCTACGCAGTACCGCCAAACGCGATACGTTTGCTTGGAAACGCGGAGAAACAACCGCTAGCCCCGCCCAATTGATGGCGTTGAATGGTTTAACCGCAGAAAATTTAGTGAAACGTGCGATGGAATTAGTGAGTTAGCGCCCTAAATCCCCCAACAAATTGGGGGACTCTTAATTCACTTTGGGGCAAATCTATAGATCTTCTGCATGAAAAGAATTGCGAATTTATTCGCTACTACATAAACAAAGTCCACCTTCGTGGACTATACGGGCAAGGCATACGTTACCCTGTTAAAAGTCTTGTTTTAGTGTACGAAGGTACACTTCGTTTGGGTAGCCCTGACTTCAGTCAGAAGGCTATTTATTGATCTGTAGGTTTGAGTCACACCGCGATCGCACTTTCTAAATCCAAATATCCGAAGTACAATCGCCGCCAGGGTAGCGCATCTCGTGCGCGCGTGCGGGTCCTGCGGGTTCTTTGCCAAAGTCTACATAAAAGTCTTCATTGATTTTTAGACCGCCGTTTTCGGTGTCGCAGTCAATTTGCAACATATACGAACCACTTTTTGCCAAGTCTGGGTAAAATTGATTGTCCCAAGTGCTAAATAGCGAGTTGGTGACATAAAGCCGCTTACCGTCAAGACTTAATTGCAGCATTTGCGGTCCGCCTTGAAGTTTACGTCCTTGCACTTCACCACCTTTACCTAGCAAGCCACCGCACCAAACTTGTCCTGTTAGCTTAGGCTGCGATGGATCGCTAATGTCGTACTGGCGAATGTCACCATGCAACCAGTTGGAAAAATACAAATAGCGATCGCTCATTGAAAGTAAAATATCTGTAATCAGCGACGGTACAGGAATTGCCCAACCTTCGACATCAACCGATGGAACATCAATCACTTTCTCGACTTGCCAATGTCCGTTTGGTTTGTGCCAATGCCATACATTACTACTGAGTGCTGCACCGACAAAACCATGCGTACTATCAGGATCGTGATGAAACCGAACTTCTAACGGAATTAACCCTTCTGTGCCTAAATCTACACTTTGGATAATTTTATGCTGCGACCAATCCCAAAAGTGCAGGTGATGACCGTAGTTTCCAGCGGTGACATCATCAAGGTCAAAGCCAGGGTAATACGTTTTCGGCGCGCCCCACTCGCTGCTCACCATGACGTTATGACGCGGTTGATACCAAAAGTCATAGTTAAAGTTCATTCCTGAGGAGAGTTCCCAACGCCCCGCAATTTCAAAATCCGCGTTGAGTAATAAAAAACCACCAGGCGCATTACCTTCGCTGTCGCCTAACATCGAAATCATCACATGACTATCCGCAAGACAATGTACCGTATGCGGTGCGGTTAAATTCGTCTTTTGAATAATTTCTTCAGGTTCAATAACTTTGTGGATTTTGGGCGATCGCGCCTCGGCGACATCAATAATATAAATTCGACTCGATCTTTGACCAGGAACCACCAAAAAGCGCCGCGATTTACTCGCATCGCCATGACACGAACTGCAAGCATTCCAACCAAAATGATGCAATTCATCACCAATATACGGCATCGGTAAGCGATGAATCACTTGCGAATAGGTCGGAGAGTTAGGGTCAACATCGATCGTGGCTAAGTAATCAGGTTCTTCGATTCCTGTTCCTGTGTAGAGGGCGATCGTATAAAGTAGCTTTTCGCGTTCAGCTTGAATTGCATCTGCTGGCGACGCGTAACCTGGTCCACAACAAGCATGATTGTGATTGCTCATTTTTCTTACACCAAAAGCAGTAAGATTCTCGAATCAAAGTCCCCGATCTCCGACCTCTGACTCCTGACCTCTATAATTCCAGTTTAGATGGCATTGTGCCAGAGTAAGTTTACAAATGAATACCACATTCTGTTTTCCCCATACCTCGCCAACGTCCTGCGCGTTCGTCTTCACCCGCATTTACTGGTGTTGTTGTTGGTTCGTCGCCAATACTTGGATAGCCCTGATCGTGTAGTGGATTGTAAAGCACGTTATGTCTCATGACATACTTCCACACATCTTGGCGCGTCCAACTTGCTAAGGGGTTAATTTTAAGTCGCCCGTGTTTGTCTTGTTCAAAAATCGGAGTATGCGATCGCGTTGACGATTGATCGCGGCGTCTTCCGGTAATCCACGCCGTCGCATCTAACTCGCGTAAGCCCCGCTGTAGTGGCTCAACTTTCGTTAAGTAATGGTATTTCTCAAAATCTTTTTCCCACAGCGATTCTCCGTAGCGCGCCGCAAAGCTTTCCCGCGAATCTGCATCAGGAACTCGATACACGTGCAAATCTAACTCATAAAGCTTTTGGGCGTCGCGCACAAGCTCCAAAGTTTCTGGAAAATGGTGTAGCGTATCCAGAAATAAAACTGGTACCGGAGGATTCGGCGCGATTTGGTACAGCATATGCATAATTGCCATACCATTAACGTTAAAAGCACTACTTTGAACTAAACCAGGGCGCAAATTTTCTAGGCACCACCCTAGTATATTAATTGGATGAACCTCGGCAAAGCGCTGATTTAGTTCGTTTAAATCAAAACTTTGTGTTGTATCTACTGCGACATCTTGAACGAGCATAAGTTAGCTTTTTTTGATCGTTGTCTCTTGCGGTGAAAGTACACCCAACAGCTACTTGCGCTTCTGTCACATCGTTACAAGTTCAAGCTTTTTCAGCTATGTGATGGCACGCAATCGCTTAGTGCCACTCCTTGTTCACTCTGACAAAGTTTTTTGCTGATTCTGGGTATCCTCTCCTATTTTAATCTACTGTATCTTGGTAGGAATATCGTATTTTTATCTCTTGAGCAACTCAAAGTATGACATATAAAGAAATCCAAAGCAAGCCTTAAAATACTAAAACTCCATCGGAGAACCGGAGTATAATAAAACTACCTGTTAAGCTGTGGCTAGTAGAGCCTGTAAAACGATGCGAATTGCTCAAGATATTACTCAGTTAGTCGGTCGAACACCTTTAGTACAACTCAATCGCATTCCGCAATCAGAAGGATGTGTAGGACGAATCGTCGTTAAACTAGAAGGAATGAATCCCGCAGCTTCTGTCAAAGACCGTATCGGTGTCAGTATGGTAGCAGCTGCCGAGGAAGCGGGTTTAATTGAACCTGGAAAAACTGTATTAGTAGAGCCGACTTCGGGTAACACAGGTATTGCTTTGGCAATGGTCGCAGCGGCGAAAGGCTATCGATTAATTGTGACAATGCCGGATACGATGAGCATTGAACGGCAAACGATGCTCAAAGCTTATGGTGTGGAATTGATTTTAACATCAGGCGCACAAGGGATGCGAGGTGCGATCGCCCGTGCGGAAGAAATTGCGGCAAAAACGCCTCATTCATTTATGCCACAGCAGTTTCGCAATTCCGCAAATCCGAAAATTCATCGCGAGACAACCGCTGAAGAAATTTGGACAGATACTGATGGTGAAGTGGATATTTTGATTTCTGGTGTTGGCACAGGCGGTACACTTACCGGAGTCGCTGAAGTCATCAAAGCACGTAAACCGAGTTTTCAGGCGATCGCGGTAGAACCTATTGCTAGCCCAGTTCTTTCTGGCGGTAATCCAGGAGGACATAAAATCCAAGGAATTGGTGCAGGATTCGTCCCAGAAATTTTACGCACCGACTTGATTGATGAGATTATCACGGTCAAAGATGATGATGCGATGGATTATGGTCGTCGTTTAGCACGCGAAGAAGGATTGCTATCAGGTATTTCCTCCGGCGCGGCTTTAGCTGCGGCGATTCGAGTTGCAAAACGTCCCGAAAATGCTGGGAAATTGATCGTCATGATTCAACCGAGTTTTGGCGAACGCTACTTGAGTACAGCAATGTTTCGCGAAGATCTCACAGAAACTCCTGCTTTAGCGGGAATTGGCGCCGAAAACAGAGGCTAATTTGGTAATCAGTAATCGGGAAGCTTTTAGCACTTGGTAATTAGCGTTTAGCAATCAAATATAGCCCTAGTCAATTGATGAATGACAAGTGATTAGTGGCGCTTTGGTTAGTACGTGAGTTTTGTTCGCGAAGAAAGGTGCCAAAGGCATTTATTAGAAGACTTTTCAGAACTCAACACTCTCTGCTCCCCTGGTCACTGACCCCTGCTATAACAGCTAATAGCGAATGGCTAATTGCCATACAATAACCAATGACCAATTACCAGTTACCAATCACCTCATAACCAAAATCTCTCGAAGTGCTAACACTGGAATTTAGTAATCTTGTTTACAATAGTTCACAATAGATAAACGTAAATCAAGATACCATTCCAGTGAACGGAGACGAGTTTATTAAGCAGATTCAAGATGTGTATGCGCACATGACTGAACTGCAACAGAATGCTAACTTATTGCCCTCACCACAGCAAAGTCAGATAACGACAGCTTTAGAGCAATTAAGTACGGCTTTACGAGAACTACAAGTGACAGAAGAAACAATTCGGTTGCTACTCTCAGCAGTACAGCAATCGCGCGATTCGATTCTGATCACAACCGAAAAACTCGATCCTCCAGGACCGGAAATTGTTTATGTGAATCCAGCCTTTAGCCAGATGACGGGTTATGCCATTGAGGAAGTGTTAGGCAAAACACCTCGTTTGCTCCAAGGTGCCAATACGAATCGTAAAGTCCTTAAAGACTTACGCAAACATCTTTTAGAGGGTATACCATTTCACGGCGAGGCAATTAATTATCATAAAGACGGCACAGAATTTTTTGTGGAGTGGAATATTACCCCCATTCGTAATATTAATCACTCAATTACGCATTTTATAGCGATTCAGCGCGATATCACCACCCGTAAACACATGGAACAAGAACGCGATCGCCTGCTACAACGCGAACAAGCGATGCGAACTGAAGCCGAAGCCGCAAACCGAGTTAAAGATGAATTTTTAGCGACACTCTCGCACGAACTGAGAACCCCACTAACACCAATTCTTGGGTGGTCAAAACTTTTACAATCAAATAAATTACCAGAAGATAAGCTGCAAGAAGCATTAGTTAGTATTGAGCAACACGCCAAACGTCAAGCGCAACTTGTTGACGATCTGCTAGACATATCACGGATTATCCAAGGTAAGCTAACGCTTAATTTAACCGCTGTTAGCTTGGTGACTCCGATCTCAGAAGCATTAGAAACCGTGCGTCTTGCAGCCGAAGCTAAGTCAATTCAAATTAAAACAACGCTAAACGCGACAGTTGGACAAGTGATGGGTGATGCAAGTAGATTACAACAAGTCATCTGGAACTTGCTTTCTAATGCTATTAAGTTCACACCTGAAAGCGGTTTGATCGCGGTGGAACTTGAACGTGTAGAGCGCTGCGCGCAAGTTACGATCAGCGACAATGGACAAGGTATTCAGCCTGATTTTCTACCTTATGTATTTGACCGTTTCCGTCAAGAAGATAGTTCAATTACACGCCGCTTTGGCGGCTTAGGATTAGGACTTGCGATCTCGCGACAAATTATTGAAGCGCACGGCGGAACGATCGCAGTTCAAAGTCCTGGTGTAGGACAAGGCGCAACTTTTATTCTTAAATTACCGCTAATAACAACTCCGCAAAAGTCACCCGCAAACACTGAACAGCCGAAACCCGACTTAGATTTAAGTCATACCAAAGTTTTAGTAGTAGAAGACGACGCGGGTACGCAGGAGTTTGTAACGTTTGTTCTTGAACAGTATCGCGCTAAAGTGACGCGGGCGAGTACCGCAGTTGATGCACTTAACACTCTACCTCGTTTTCAACCAGATTTACTTGTCATTGATATTGGGCTACCTCAAATTGATGGTTATACGCTGATGCGGCAAATTCGCAACCTGTCGCCAGAAAAAGGCGGACAGATTCCCGCGATCGCCCTCACTGCGTACGCCAGCGATCGAGATCGACAACAAGCGCTTGCAGCCGGTTTTCAAAAGCATCTTCCAAAACCAATCGAACCGTATGATTTAGTTGCTGTTGTTGCTGAACTCACAAAATACAGTAATAATTGGTAGCACTTAGCTATCTATTAGCCTTTTTGCAAAATTTCTTGCCATGCTTTCGCTACGCTTTGTTCTTCTAGTTCTAATGAATATTGCAATACTGTATCTCTACCACTTTCGCTAATCGTTTCCCAGCTTTCGATGGCTACTGGAAAGGATTGGGCGATCGCCTCAATAGTTTTCGCAATATTTAGAAAATCTCCAGGCTCAAATAAAAAGGTAGGAGGTACATACTCGGTTAGAGGTGCGACGTTGTAAGCGAAAATTAAACAACCGCAAGCCATCGCCTCTAAAGGCATCAGTGGAAAGCCTTCTTCTTTACTTAAAAAAACAAATATCAGCGATTCCTGCAAAATCTGCGCAACTTCTACTTCGGTCTTATTTTCAATAAATATCCATTCATATTCGTTCAAGTTATTGATTCCTTGTTCAGCACGAGATTGTAAGATATGGTAAATTACAGCAATATCTAATGGTCTTTTCGCCGGATTACAAGCTATCTGTTTTTTCTTTTTCTTTAGTGGTTGAAATCTAAATTTATTAATGTCTACTCCGCAGAAAACTCGGAAAATATCAAGATGAGGATAGGCAAACCTTAGATAGTTTTTGTTATGTTCCGAAACGACTAAAGCGCCTTTTACTTGAGGATGAAGATACGGATATGGTTGCGGTTTTTGCTTATTAAATATATGAAATCCGTAATAGATATTTTGGTTGAAAATTATTTTGTTTCCAGGAAAAGAAAGAATATCATTGCCTACATCTTCTGGTAAAACTGTAAAATCATTTTTTCGATCAATTAATTTATTAAAAGTATCTAAGTAAACAATATTTGCATGATGATGAAACCAAGTAATCTTAAAGTTTTTGGTTGTATGCAGTATGTATGCCTCATAACCATGCCTGTTAAGAATTTCAGTATGTTTGTATATTTCTTTGTTACCTCCAGATGATTGATTGTCGCTAAAACAGAAATAAAATATCTTTTGGTGCGTCATTTGATAAAGATAATAAACTGTTTTTTTATTAGTTAGTTATATTATTAAAAATTAACAAGCGAAAACCAAAGTAGACATTAATGCATACTCTTAACTCAAAAGTATTATGTATAACTCTTAAGTCAAAAAATATAAAAAACTAAATGACTTTTACACGCTTTTTCAGTTCCGAACGAAGGCTTTTGACTTTTTTTTCTAAGTGCCGAATGTGTATCCAATCTTGAAAAGCCCAAGTTTGATCAGGCGCTGTTTTTATCTGTTCAAGTAATGATTCATCAGGCGAGTGACCTGGCAAGCTTTCTTTGCTATTCAATTTTAAATATATGTTAATTGCTTGTGGAAAATGATAAGCAATTAATGTAGGTCGATAAATATCAGTTGTTTGCGTGTAAAGTAGCGATCGCTCATAAATATTGGATGCAGGTGTTTTTAAATTTAAGTCAAATTTAGCATTGATAAGCTCAATAAACTTTGCTGTGTGATTAACTATGCTGTAAACGCTAACCAGTAAGCACTGATCTGGAAATTTGTCAATAAAATTTAATAGTTTCTGGTTGTAATGTATCCAAAGTTTGACTGCTAATTCTGGATGTTTGACAAATATTTCATCACCACGACGATAGAGGGAATCGACAACTTCCCAAGGTGAACGATAGATGAACAAAAACTTAGCCTCTGGAAGCAATTCAGCCCAAAAATCTAAAAATAGCGCTGTTCGTGGGTCTTTCCACCCCCAAATCGTTGCTTGAGAATTTCTGCAAACAATTTCTTGAGCTTGCTGTAAATATGGCTCTTTAACAGGAATATTATCTTCTAGAGTCCAACCGATCTCATCTAAATTTTGCGATCGCAGAACTGCTTCATGAAATCTCACAAAGTCTACATTTTCAAAAAAGCCCTTAACATTTCCATTGCCAGCTGCTATCAGTCTTTGCCCAATATCTAACCCTGCATTTTGTAGCAGCGATGTTGTAAAAGACGTCCCAGAACGATGCATTCCGGTGAGAATTAATACTGAATTGCTCTTAGTTTGCATAGTTTCATTAGAAGATCAGAATTGCAACTCAAACAAAGTGAATGAACTTATGCGACTTCTGGTGCGATTTCTTCACTATCTTGTTTTTTTGCCTCAATGATTACCCAAATGGGCCAAGCAAATATCACGATCGCACTCACAAATAAAATCAAAATATTGTGCCAGCAGGAGAACTCTGGACTACGCGTTATATCTCTGACAAGCGCTAGCCAGGCAATTAAACCAGAAAAAAGGTAGCTGAAGGCTAATAAATAAACAAAAAAGGTAATAATCATCGTTTGCGTTCTTGCTTAGTTATGCAGACAACTTATCAGGCAAATTAAGTTTTGCGAGAGAAAGGTGCGGTGGATAAAGCTTAGAAAACACAGGAAATTCTGGAGATTCTGTTCGTAGTTTCTTACTCTGCAAGATAGCTGCAATTTTTTGCACAACGTCAAAGTGTTCATTTGCTACGTTGTACTGTTCGCTGATGTCTTTGTCCAAGTCATACAATTCAATGGGTTGGTCAAGACCATGACGTACAGCTTTCCATTTACCCATGCGAATTGCTTGCTCAAATCCTCGTTCGTGAAATTCCCAATAGAGAAAGTTATGCTTGTTTGCGGGTTGACCTAGTAGTGCAGGTAGTATTGATACACCATCAATTCCTCTAGGTGCGCTAACTCCCGCAATCTCAGCCGCTGTAGGTAAGAAGTCCCAAAGCGCATAAGGCTGATGATTTTCTTGTTTTGGCTGAATTGTTCCCGTCCAACGCACAATCATCGGTACGCGAACACCACCATCATAGAGGTCGCGCTTGATACCGTTGAGTGGTCCATTGCTGTCAAAAAATTCTGCGGTTGCGCCGCCTTCTTCATGCGGTCCATTATCGCTACTAAAGAAAACTATCGTGTCTTCTTCTAAACCAAGTTCGGCTAACAATGCCAAAATCTTGCCTACGTCTGCGTCTAAAAGCGAAATCATCGCCGCGTAATTTTTTTGCTGTTGTGGCCAAGGTTCGTCAGAATAGGGAGCATCACTTGGTACTTGCATTCCCTCGCTGCCTAACTCATTATTGGCGTGAGGGATAGTGTAGGGTAAATAGAGAAAAAATGGCTCGTCTTGCTTAGCTTTAATGAAATCCAGCGCTGCTTGAGTAAAGAGATTATGTGAGTATGTACCTGGAGCGATCGCAACTCGCTGCTGATTTCGCCACAGATAGCTAGGGTAGTAGTCATGCGCGTGGACGTGATTTAGGTAGCCAAACCATTCATCAAAACCTTGAAGATGCGGTTCTCCTGGGGAATCAGGTCCTCCTAGACCCCATTTACCAAACATTGCAGTTGTGTATCCTGCGGCTTTAAGAACCTGCGCTACAGTAATGTCTTCGGCGTGTAGCGAAATGTCATCTGCACCGTTGTTCCCACGTATCCGGCAATGACCTGTATGATAGCCCGTCATCAGCGTGCAGCGCGAAGGCGCGCAAACTGTACTGCCAGAATAAAAATTGGTAAACCGCATTCCCTCGCTTGCCATCTGATCGAGATGAGGTGTTTTTATTTGCTTCTGTCCATAACACCCAAGATCGCCATACCCTAGGTCGTCTGCAAGAAACAAAATGATGTTTGGCAAGCGTTTTTGAGCGTGTGGAGTCTTATCTTCTAGATCTTGATGTTTCTTGGTGTGCTGGCTTGTAACCACATTTTCGACAGCTAGCTTACTCATGCATCCACCCTATATTTAATCTACGGTAATTCGGTAGGCTTACCGTTATTTGCTAGTAAACAGCAGTATCGCACAGCAAATTTAGAAAAGCAAGCAGGGAAATTGGTAAGTTTGCTGAGATCAATTTGTCTATGCAAAAGCCATGAAGTAACCAAACTGTCTTAACAAAAACATTGCAGGGATTGCGTTACAGGCTCAATCAATCTAAAAAATCTAAATAATATCTGGAATTTGTGATTTTGTAATGTAAATGAATTAGGATTCAATTAGAAGTAGAATAAACTAAAAAAACAAAATACGGTAAGTTGATCGATAAACTGGAGATTATGTAAAGGTTGAGAAATACGTCCGTTGGCGATCGCAAAAAACTTATGGCGTCGCGATGCCAACTTATGAAGTGCAACGACGTTTATACTTTCCCTCAGATGGCGAACTAAGAGAATTGGCGATCGCCAGAAAGCTGATCAGCGCGAATTAACAACCATCCCACGATTGCGAGAGTTGCCCCAACAACGAGAAAGCCGATATCCCAAAGCAACTCGTTTACACCTGGTTTTACGTGGTGAATGCCAAGAATCTGATGGTCAATCAATCCTTCTATTAAATTAAATAGTCCTGCACCGACAAGAATGGAGCCAAAAAAAGTACGAGACGACCAAGGGACATCTTCACGCTTACCTGCGCGCCAGAGTAAAATAACTCCGACAATCGTCATAACCCATGTACCTGCCTCGAATAAACCATCCCCAACCATATTTAGCTCTAATTCTGGAACAGTTGTAGCAGGTCGAACGCTACTTAACATATGATGCCACTGGAGGATTTGGTGCAGTAAAATGCCATCGAAGAACCCTCCTAAACCTAGACCGAGAAAAACACCAGCAGCCACTAATGGGCTGTAGCGTTGCGTCTTCTCGTTATTCACCTCCATACGGAAACCTCACCTTGTGACAACAGCGACTACCTTGCAGTACTTGCTGCCATTTAATTTAAATGAGAAATTTCAGTGCTTGCTCTATCTACAGGCATGATAGAACTTGGCGTGTCAGAGATTTGCGGAAGATGACGATTTACTTTTATAAAGTGAATGAGCCTTACGGCTGTTTCTCCAATTTTTCACCTCATGGAGTTTTTTTACAAGGTAAGCACTGGCAAACCGTCGAACACTACTATCAAGCACAAAAGTTTGTGGGAACCGCAGAAGCCGCAATTATTCCTGTCATTCACGCCGTAAAAACGCCAGAGGAAGCCGCAGCGTTAGGACGTGACTGTACGCGCCAAGTGCGCCCTGACTGGGAACAAGTCAAAATTTCTGTCATGCGCGAAGCTGTATTACAAAAATTTCTCACCCACAAAGACATTCAAGCAATTTTACTTGCTACCGGCGACACGCTGCTTGTGGAAAATTCACCTACCGATTATTACTGGGGTTGCGGTGTAGATAAAACAGGTCAGAACCATCTAGGACAAGTTCTCATGAGTGTGCGCGAACAAATCCGTACAGTATATACTGCAAACAACTACTGCTAACGAAATTGTCTTTATTTTTGAGAAGCGATCGCTGTTTGCTATCGTTTTTTGAGTTTAACTATGAGAGTCCAACTGTTTATATAACTTTATATTGGCTGAGTTATTACTTTTTGAATTCGTCTATTTCATCAGTAAACAATGGTCTGCTACTTGTCCTTCACCTGCTTAGTTATCCATTGTTTTAGAAGTAGATAAAGTAAAGTTTGATTGCATCCGCTTGCATCTTGATAGCTAAGTGTTTAACTTAGTAATTGAAGCTTCTAAAGCTTCCCTGGCAGATACAACAGCCTAAGAAGAAAACAAACTAGTATAAGAGGTAAAAGCGCTGTTTAACTATCATCTGTCTCGTCAAACAAAAAACGACACCCAAGTCGAATGCTAATATTTCCTCAAGCTGGCAATTGGGGGCGATGTATTCTAATGGATACAACCCTGGGAAGCTAATTTTATAAGAGGGAGTGTCTTAGCTAGTAGAGTTTTGGGTGTTGTTTTGCTTTAGAGTAGAATTTTAAGAGTAATGAACATGAAGTCAGCATAAACAGCGCACGGTATGGCGATTATTGCTCTAAAAGCTTGGTATATTCACGAATATGAACCGCTTGAAGAATTAGAAAAACGTCCTCACGATCTGCGCCTCAGCAAAAACAGTTTATTAAAATCTGCGCTTAGGGCAGATTTTTTAGAAGATCGCGAGCAAGTTAAACAATCGACATGGTTTCAGCGTTACTTACAAGGAGAGAACGTTGAATTTTACATTGAAGGTAGCGGTGGTTATACAATCGCGAATATTGACCTGAGTAGCCATGAAATTTATTTCACAAAGCAGACGGTCATGGCGTCGTTAGAACCAACAATCTTTTTTTGTTATCAAACCGAGTATGCAGCTTCTAGTGAAGCTTTAAGAGAAGAATTACAAAAAGCGATCGCTACCTTAAATAAGCGATCGCGGATCGAATTGTCTTTAATTGAATCACAACGCTCTGGTGATAGCTCTGTACGCTTAAATAGCACCGCGATGCGAAAGATTCGTAAAAGTTTATTATTTATTGCCGATAGTACACCGATTACAAGTATTGAAAGCAAAGAAAAGGCGCAGCTTATTCCTAGCCCGAATGTCTGTGTTGAAATTGGCTATGCGATCCAAAGCAAGCGAACCGAACAAATTGTTCTCGCACAGATGCAGCGAAAAGATTTAGCTGGACAACTTCCCTTTGATTTACCTAATTACCAATTATTGCAATTCAATAACAGCAAAGAACTTGGTACAATACTGCCTCAAGTCATGGAAACACAACTTCAGCGATTCAACTTATTTACGTAATTTGGTTTGCTGAGAAGGTAGAGGCTAAAGTCTAATTGAGCTTTGACTAGCGTTTTACTCCTAGTTCTTAGCTAAATTGTGGTAGCCTATTTTAACCCTGACCCCTGACCCCTTTCTACCGCCTCTTCTCAATTTCGAGTTGAGTCAGTTAGAAATGAATGCGATGCATTCGTAAATTAACGTTATTTGTATGCCGAGAACTCCTAACGAATACGTGGTACATCTTCTCATCGAGGGCGGACACAGAGAAGAAGTGCGTTTTCCGACAATCCAAGAATTTCAGAAGTGGTACAGCAGTGAATTAACACCAAAGGCAGCTTCTAATGACTTTATTAGCGTACCGATCAAAAATATTCAAGGAGAGTACCTTGTGGTGCGTCCATCGAGGATTGTAGCAATTCGGGTGGAGCCGATATTTAGCTCTAGTGTGGAACGATTTTAGTGTGGAGTGAACGATGAGAAAAAAAACGGCTTTAATGACCCTAAGTTTAGCCGCTGCTATCTTGACGACAGTACCAGCGGTGGCGCGGATACCATTGCGACCTGTTTCTGATGCTCAACGCGTCCAAAAGCAAAATACTGATTGTTGTCAAACTGAAATATTAGGGTTAGATGAGCAAATTTTTTGGGGTCAAAGCGGTCAACCTGGAGATAAACACGCATTACTAACATCAATCGATCATAGTTTACGTTATATTAAATCTCCAGCAGCGACAGCCGCGTATCGACGCTATCGAGGAACGGGAATTACCCGCGATCGCGTTCAACGTAGTTTAGAGCGTTTTCGGCAATTAGTTGTGCGTTCAAATTCACCCGAAGAACTGCAAGCTGCGGTATCGCGTGAGTTCATGTTTTACCAGTCTACAGGACGAGACGGCAAAGGCGATGTTCTTTACACGGCTTACTATGAACCGATTTATCAAGCCAGCCGCGTTCCCACCGCAGAATTTCGTTATCCGTTGTATCGACTACCGCCAAATTTCAAATCTTGGCGCAAACCGCACCCCACTCGCCAAGAACTTGAAGGTAAAGATGGTTTGTTGGGCGACAAAAGTAGACTCAAGGGGTTAGAAATAGTTTGGTTACGCGATCGCCTAGAAGCATTTTTAGCCCAAATTCAAGGTTCAGCACGGCTGCAACTCGCTGATGGAAAAATGATTTCGATCGGGTTTGCAGGCAAGACAGACTACCCTTACACCAGCATTGGTAAAGAATTAGCTAAAGACGGCAAATTACCGTTAGCGGGTTTAACTTTGCCAGTGATGATTAACTACTTTATGCAGTACCCGATAGAACTCAATAACTATTTACCGCGTAATCGTGGCTTTGTGTTCTTCCGAGAAACAGGAGGTGCGCCAGCCGTTGGATCTTTGGGAGTACCCGTCACCGCAGATCGTTCGATCGCAACAGATAAATCGCTGATGCCGCCTGGTGCTTTAGCATTGATTCATACGCAACTACCGTTTCCTAACGATTTTACAGGTAGCATGGAATATCGCCTTGTGAGCCGCTACGTCTTAGATCAAGATACCGGTGGTGCAATTAAAGGACCAGGGCGAGTAGATTATTTCATGGGAACAGGTAAACTAGCAGGCGATCGCGCTGGAGTGACTGGTCATCGTGGACACTTGTATTATTTGTTACTGAAATAAACTCAAGTGGTGGGGACATTTTACTTGTCCCCTCGCTATTTACTTAATAAGGCGCAGCATCAAAATCATATTCATCAAAGCGATCGCTATCAGCAATTTCCTCAACTTCAGGAGTACTAGCAGCTTCTAATTTTGGTTGTTCTTTACCAAAATCTTGATAAGTTTCAAACGTCTGACAAATAACAGCAGATTCTTCTGAATTTGTCGGAATCAAGTACTCTACTAAGTTTTCCGCTGTTGGATGCTCGTAGTCTACTGTAACAGCCACTAAAGCTTTATTAGGTGCTGTTCCTCTTTCCTCCGAGGTAATGATAGGGCAAAAAACGCCGTGAGCGTGAAACAGTCCACTTTTAGCTGTAAATGATTGATGACGAAAAGCAGCATAAGCTTTTTCTAGTTCTAACGTAAACCCACTCGTGACTTGGCCATTTTTTGAAGTACGAAACGCTGTACTAAAACTTGCCCCAGCCGCACCGCTTAATGTCAAGCGCAATGGAGAATGATGCAGCAGCTTTTGATTTTTTCCTACTAAGAAAACGAGATAACGTGTAAACGTTTTAAATTTTGGTTTTTCGTTGGTAAAAGTTTCGTAATGATCTATCAGACGACCCAAAGTTGTATTTGTTGTGCGGTCTTTGATACAAACAGGTCCGCGATGTAGGACTAATATTCGCGGAGTATTTGTCATTAACAACTCAACAATTTCGCCCGAACCAAAAGTATATTCTACTTGCTGCCAATTCTCATCAGGTGTAAAACCAACAAGTTTTGCGTTTTCTTGCGTAATCGCCAATCCATAAGGCTTTAATCCATTTTCACCCCATTGCGGGTTAATCATTTGACACCAAGGCAATACCTCAGAAGCAGGTGCTTTAAATTTGTCATCATCAAAATCAAAACTGGGAGTATGCGTTACAGCTGAAACCATTGCAATTTCCTATAAATAAGGTTGACAAGGAGTTACTTGTCGTTTAGTCTTCCCAGGTTCAGCAACAATGAGTACCGTAGAAATACGGTTATTAGCTCAAGAAACTTGCCTAGCAGCAAGCAGATCACTCGATGCAATATACATGCAAAAGTCTTCGATTCTTTTATACACCCAAAATCGCAGAGCAAAAGGACTTCTTACACCTCTATCAGCACGATTCAAGACATGAGTATAAATCATCGTAGTTTTGACATCCTGATGTCCTAGCAATTCCTGTAGTGTGTGAATGTCATAGTCATCTTGTAGCAAGTGAGTTGCGAAACTATGACGAAACATATGGCAACTTACCCATTTATCGATATCTGCTATTTTAACTGCTTGCTTTAAAGCCTTCTGCAAACCACTTTTATCGAGATGATGACGGCGAATCATTTCACTGCGAATGGCTTGCAAGATTCTATCTGAAGAAAACCCAAACTGCTACATCCATTCTCAATTAGCGTTTTTATATTTTCTCTTCAATGCAGAAGGTAAACAAACCGAACCGTATCCTTTCTCCAAATCCTACTGATGAAGATGCTTGACGATTTCTAAATGAAATTGCAACTCTTCTACAACACTTGTAAGTAACATCGAGACTCGAAGTTCCTTACCTTTAGCGTCTTCTAACAATCAATTTTTTGAGCAAAATTAAGCTCTTTGACACGCAATTGCAAACATGACGTTTCTTGCAACCAGTACTATAGAGCGATTTAATGATAAACTGATAATCACTCAATAAATTATTAATGCTAGTCAAATTTTCTTTATTTAGCGCTATTGATATAATAAGCGCCTTCTTTTTAAGCGTACTACATAAACTTGTAAATATAGCTCTTGCTTGAAATCTTCTTAATACAAAAATAAAAATGTATTAAAAGCTTGATTCTAAGTAGAAAGATTTACATTTTTCTCTACAGTTAAATGAGTTAAGGTTCCTTTAATTCTTCTTTTAAACGCTGTTTGTTATGAAATATGATGTAGCGTTTAACCCAATTAATATAAATTTTTCAGGCTTTAAGAAGAATAATGTTTAAAATAAATAACGTTACTAACCTGTTCAAGCAGTTTTTTAGATTTTTTTTATGAAATGATATCCAAAAAATCTTGGAGTTAAACTTATTTGGTATGATATCCAGAAAAAGTCTGGATATTGCCAACGAATATACCGAAAGATTCTTGATATCATTATACACAGTAGATTTACAGAAAAATTCTCTAATTTCTCCCATATAGGGTGGATATGCAGAAAGTTTCCGTCTAATAAATAGTTAGGTGTACTAGGAAGCAGTTCTGTGGTATTCATTCATAACTGCTACTAAATGACCACATGGCAACGTTCCTTACTGATTCTGCTGATATTGCTAGAGTCTACTACTCCTCAAGATTGAACTTGAAACAGCGTAGTGAGTTAGGTCAGTTCTTGACGCCTGCAACCGTTGCGCGTTTTATGGCAGGACAATTCAACAACCTGTCTGGTCACATTCACCTTCTAGATCCTGGTGCTGGAATTGGGACTTTAACTGCTGCTGTAGTAGAGCGGTTATTGGCAAACCCTGATCAGGTCAGTAGTTGCAGCATTACAGCATATGAGATCGAACCAGTCTTCTTGCCCTCGTTAAATCAAACTCTCACAGAATGCTGTGACGCTTTGAGCAGCAAAGGAGTTCAGGCAGATTATTGCTTGCGGGAGGAGAATTTTATAAAAGCTTGTAGTGAAATGAATTTGCCACTCTTTAAGAAGGTATTTTCAGGCTTTACTCATGCGATCCTTAATCCACCTTATAAGAAGATTCACAGCCAATCAGCAGAAAGGAAAGTTCTTTCAAGTATTGGGATTGATACTGTAAATCTCTACAGTGCATTTGTTTGGCTTGCTACCTTGCAACTTATAGATGATGGCGAAATGGTTGCAATTACGCCTAGAAGTTTTTGCAATGGTACATATTTTCGTCCTTTCCGACAAGCCTTCTTAGAATATATGAAATTAGAGAAAATTCATATATTTGAGAGTAGAGCAGCAACCTTCTCAGAAGATGAGATATTACAGGAAAATGTTATTTTTCATGCAATAAAATCTAAATATAAGCCTACCACTGTAAAAATAACCAGTAATTCTGAGGTTGCATTAGATGAAATTTCAGAATCAAGATATGCTCCTTATGACGAAGTCATTGAACCGAATGATTCCGAACAGTTTATTCATATTGTTACAAATTCTCTCAAGAATTCTTTGAGAGTTCAGATGAATCAAATGCCCTGCACATTGGATCAACTTGGTTTAGAAGTTTCGACAGGTCCAGTTGTCGATTTTCGTCTGAAATCAGCTTTGAGAAGCTGTCTGAGTGATGAAAATGTTCCACTAATTTATCCAGAATCTATAAAAACAAGGAAAGTAGTATTTCCTCCTGATAATCCCCGCAAACCTATTGCAATTGAAAAAAATCAAGACACAAAAAAGTGGTTGATGGAGCCTGGATGGTATGTTTTGACCAAACGCTTTTCGTCGAAGGAGGAAAAACGTCGTGTTGTTGCTGCTGTATGTCCTCCTACTAATTCGGACTTTATAGGTATAGAAAACCATCTTAACTACTACCATTCTGAAGGAAGAGGAATGACTTCTGATCTGGCTAAAGGGTTAGCGGCATTTCTTAATTCAACTTTATTCGATTGCTATTTCCGTCAATTTAGTGGACATACACAGGTTAATGCTACTGACCTTCGTAGAGTTAAATATCCATGCAAAAATGACTTAATTAAAATAGGAGTTCAAATTGGTGACAATGACTCAAGCCAAGAAGAAATCGATAAAGTTGTACATAAAGTTCTATCAATCATGAATGAGGCGACAACCGCAGTTCAAGCAAAGAAACGAATTGAAGAAGCACTTGCAATTCTCAAGACTATCTCTGCTCCCAGAGAGCAGCAGAATGAAAGATCCGCACTCTGCTTACTTGCGCTAGCAGATATTCAACCTGAGAAACCCTGGAGTCAAGCCACTGCACCAAGACGCGGAATTACAGAGATGATGGATTGGTTCCGCGATCATTACGGCAAACAATATGCACCAAATACACGCGAAACTGTTCGACGGCAAACAATGCATCAATTTGTACAGATGGGACTAGTGGTTGAGAATCCAGACAAACCGGATCGACCGATTAATAGCCCTAAGTGGTGTTACCAACTTCATCAGCAAGCGTTATCACTTCTTCAAGTTTACGGCTCTGAGCAGTGGGAAGAAGCTCGTAGAAATTACGCCATTGCAGTAACCAATTTGTTGCAAGACCGGAATCGAAATATACCGATGATTCCCATAAGCTTACCCGATGGTCAAGCTATCCAGCTTTCGTCAGGTGGGCAGAATATCTTAATCAAAGATATCTTGGAAAGCTTTTGTCCGAGATTTACACCAGGGGGTGTAGTCCTATATATTGGCGATGCTGGCGATAAATTTATAATCAACGAAACACAGAAGTTTCGAGAAATGGGGATTGAATTAGAGCCTCATGGAAAGATGCCTGATGTTGTCATATATCACAAACAACAAGATTGGCTTGTCCTCATAGAAGCTGTGACTAGTCATGGTCCAGTTAACTTGAAACGCCACAATGAACTAAAGCAGCTTTTTCAATCAAGTCGTAAGGGTCTAGTCTTTGTTACTGCTTTCCCAAGTCGTAGGGAAATGACTCGATATCTTGCTGAAATTTCCTGGGAAACAGAAGTTTGGGTAGCCGATCAGCCCGATCATATGATTCACTTTAATGGAGAGAGATTCCTCGGTCCATATTAGAACTCGCAAAAGCGTTCTTAAAGATCCCAGTTGTGAAAGTACACCTAACACTTCGTTGGTGTGGACGGAACAAAGGTTGTCTGTGAGAGTTCAGGGTTATCTGCCGCCGCTCAAGCGAACCGTTATGCTACTCAGTCCTTGGTTAGGGCGGTACAGAAAACTTATTTGTCGGTGAGACGATGCTTTGCGCTTGTTGGTTGCGCGATCGCACTTTCTGAGCAAGCTTTAACTTTTAGATTTCTCAGGTTCCATCAAGAGTAATTCCCAATTTTCGATTAATCCTTCTGTGTTCTTTTGAAAAACGCTAATGTGTTCGGATGCTATATATTCCAAAAAACTCGGCTTGCTCACTTCTCATAAAATAGTTAAGACAGCCCTCCTCTAACAGCATCGGCTGCATCAACTGCAATCATTCTTGATGCAAAAATGCTTCTGAACCTGACTTCGCTTGGATTTTGGCAACCACTGTCAGTAAAGTTTGTAATGTGAACGCGCTACTGAAAAATTGAATGATTGTGTTAGCACAACCTTCCCAACTGCTTGACCTGACTCAGCATATTGATGGGCAGAAGCAATGTCAGCCATGCTGAAGGTCTTAGAATCTAGTAGAGGGCGTATCTTACCTTCATCTACTATTTGAGCCAGTTTCGAGAGAATCTCTCCATGATGAGCGCGACCTACACCGAACAGCATGGGAATTAACATGAAAACTAGATGTAGAGTTAGCCCTTTTGCATGGAGTAAGGTCAAGTCTTGCTGAGATAGAGAAACAATTGACACGACGGTTCCGTTGAGTTTTGCCGCTTTGAAAGCATTCTGAAGATTGTCATTACCAACGGTATCAAACACAACATCAAAACCCTGTCCATCTGTATATTCTGCAACAAATTCCTCGACAAGTTGTTGGCGGTAGTTGATGGTGATGTCTGCTCCTAAACGGTGGGCGATCGCTGCCTTGCGATCATTAGAAACTAACGCATAAACGGTTGCTCCTGCCCACTTTGCTAGTTGAACTCCAATGTGTCCTACTCCTCCAGTTGCTCCATACACCAAAACCTTTTGTCCTGGCTGAACTTTGGCGCGATCCACCAGCCCTTCCCAGGCTGTAATTGATACTAGAGGAAGTGCTGCTGCTTCTGCCATTGTGAGTGACTTTGGTTTATGAGCAACCAGGCAAGCATCAGCCAGCATATACTCAGCTAATGCACCACCCGTTCTTTTTACGCCACCCGCACAAGCGTACACTTCATCTCCGACGTTAAACTGATCGACATCTGATCCGACGGCTGCGATCGTTCCTGCTACATCTCCATGCAAAATGGCTGGGAAACCAGGGGCAATATCTGCTACAACTCCTTGTCGAATTTTATAGTCAACCGGATTGATGCTTGTTGCCGCTACTTGGATCAGGACGTGCTGGGGAAGAACGTCTGGAGTCGTTAAATCGATTTCCTTGAACACGCTGGGATTGCCAAATTGCTCAATTACTAGAGCTTTCATGATTTTGCTCTCCTGTAAAAACTGACATTCATAAAGTACGATCGCAGTACTGCTGCCTGTAAGGATTTACAGCAAAGTGCAATAGTTACTTTTTAGTGAACATGGCTCTACATCATGATTTCAATGGCTCTCAACTAACCTACTTGCCTCAGCCAGCACTTGAGCGGATTGCTAAGATGAATCTGTTTGATACAAGCTGTGCTGGGCATCAAGTTCTTGAACTTATCGCCAATAAATGGACGATTTTAATCATGTATGCTCTCACTCAAGGCAAAAAGCGGTATAGCGAACTCAAGCAACAAGTTGTCGGTGTATCGCCTAAAATGCTGATTCAAAACCTGCGGAATCTAGAGCGGTACGGGTTAATTGAGAGGGAGGTGTACCCAAGTGTTCCTCCAAGAGTCGAATATTCACTCACTCCCCTAGGAACTTCACTAGTTGAGCCATTAGCAGTGTTGGGTGAGTGGGCATATCAACACATTGCAGATGTAAAAACAGCAATGGAACATTACGACAGCAATCCAGACCTCAATGATTACTGGGAACCTAAATAGGTGTTATACAACAACTTGGAGAGGTATGCTACAGCGCGGCATAAAAGGCAAGTTTTGAGTGTACGAAGGTACATTACTTAGATAGCCTGTGATTCATGCAGAAAGTCTATTGTTGTTCCATTTCTAATAGTGCTTGTTTACGAGACACGCCCCAGCGATACCCTCCCAATCCACCCGTTTTAGGTAATACGCGATGACACGGAATAATGAGAGCAACAGGGTTTGTAGCACAAGCACGCGCTACAGCACGAACTGCGGTAGGATGCCCAATTGCGCAAGCAACATCACTGTAACTCACCGTTGTACCGAGGGGAATTTGCTTCAGCGCCTGCCAAACTTGCAGTTGAAATGCCGTAGCTTTAACATCGTAGGGAAGTTCTGGTAAAGGCAATTTACCACTGAGATATTCTATTAAAGTCTGAATCCATTCTTGCAGTTCATCATCAGCACGATGGAGCGATGCGTAGCGAAATTCATTATGAAGTTCGTTTTCTAGTTTTGTGAGATCGTCTCCTAGTTTTACACTGCATATTCCGCATGTCGTCGCTGCAATTGTTAGATAACCCAACGGCGAGTTTGCGCTTGTATAGCGAATTTCTTCACCTCTCCCGTGTCGCTTATATGTAGCAGGAGTCATTCCGAGTTGTTCGGGTGCTTTTTCATAAAGGCGACTACTTGAACCATAGCCGACTGCGTAAAGTGCATCAGTAATTTCTGTACCTTGATGGAGATGTTGTTTTAATCGTTGTATGCGTTGGGCGTTTGCGTATTCAAAGAAAGTGACACCAATAATTTGCTTAAATACTCGTGAAAAGTGAGTAGGACTCATTGCGACTTGAGTACTCAGTTCTGCGAGTGTGGGGATGCGATCGCTTTGTGCGTCAATATAACGACAGGCTGCGAGAACTGTATCGACCTTGGGTGAGAGGACTTTTTGTGGTTGACATCGCTTACAAGAACGAAACCCCTGTGCTTCGGCGGCTTGCACTGATTGAAAAAATGTTACTTGGTTGCGCTTTGGTTTACGACTAGGGCAGCTAGGGCGACAATAAATTTTTGTCGAGTGTACGCCGTAAAAAATTTTACCATCAAACTGCGAGTCTCGACTTAAAATTGCTTGCCAGATTTCTTCTAAAGAATCTAATGCTAATTTCATCATGATTGACTACGAATTAAACTCATTACTCCTTGAAATTGAGACATCTAATTGATAGTGATAAAATGTCTCGTCTTTTGTGTATCCTGCTTTTTCATATAATTTTTGTGCTGCGTAGTTGTCGATGGCGGTTGCAAGTGTCAGTCGTTTTGCCTTGGTGTGTATAGCAAAGCCTTTCGCCGCATATAGTAGTGCTGTACCTATGCCTTGATTTCTAAATTCTGGTAGCACAAACAGATCGTTGAGTATCCAAATGCGTTGCATCGCGACAGATGAAAACGAAGGATACAGTTGGGTAAAACCTAAACAATCAAACGTGTTGTGTTGAATAACAGCGATGAGAATCACAGAATCTTCTTTAATAAATCGGTCGTATAAAAAATCACGTACCTGGATTAAGTCGGCTGTTTGTCCATAGAACTGACGGTAGCTATTAAACAAAGGTGCGATGACTTCAATATGAGTAGAATTGGCTTGAATGACGTTGAACTGATTCACGATTTACTCTTGCTTATTTTTGTTATGAGTCTGCCATCAATTGCTACAAGCCCGACAAAAATCAATGCCATACCTGCGATCGCATTCCACGTTAGCTGTTCGTTTAAGATAAATACTCCAAGTAACAGCGCACTTATGGGAATTAAGAAGGTGACGAGCAAAAGATTTGTTGCACCGACAGCAGCTAAGAGATAAAAATAAATTAGATATGCGATCGCGGTACTCAGTAACGCTAATCCTAACAAAGCACTCCAAGTAGCAATACTAAGTTTGAAAGACCACTCCCAAAGAAGTGCCAATGGTAACATCATTATCGTTGTACTAATCAGCATTCCGGCGGCGGTGACGACAGGCGATAAGTTTCTAAATCGTCGTCCATAAATTCCAGCAAGGCTATAGGACATAGCAGCACCAAGGATCGCAATTTGTCCTAAACTTTGGGGATTGAACTCTCGTAATACTTCTGAACCAATTAACACGATCGCACCACACAGCCCAAGGAGAACCCCCACGCAGCGATTTAATGTTAAACGTTGATCGTGCATAAAATGCGCTAATACTACAGTAAATACTGGAGTTGTAGCATTGAGGATGGCTGCTAAACTGCTGTTGATATAGGTCTGTCCCCAGACAATGAGACTAAATGGAATCAGGTTATTGAGAACACCCATCACCAAAAATGCACCCCAAATTTGCGGCGAAGTTGGCATTCGTTGTCCACTAATATAAACAAAAGCCGTTAATGCGATCGCCGCGAAGCTGACACGAGTAAAAACTACCAACAGTGGTTGTAACTCCTGAAGAACAATTTTGATGAAAAAAAGGAACTACCCCATAAAATAGAAAGTAAAACGAGGAGCAGCCATTCTCTCGCATTCATATTTGGTTTTGTCACTGTAGTCATTAGATTTCCTCTGTGAATGTTCTTTTGCCTCCAGAATTGCGGGAAACTGAAGTCGAACTGGCGTGGATTTAAAGGGCTTATTCGCAGGATTTATCCAGGAGATCTATTTCTTTGCTGTCAGTATGACCACAGCATAAGCTTTCTTTTCGCTTCAACTCTATCCGATACTTGCGATTAAATTTATAAGTAGTTTCGGGTAAAAAAACTACTTTTTGCTTTTGAAAAATACGTAATATTACGAGTATTTTATAATTCCGTGATCGCTTTTTCGACGCGGACAACCATTAGTTAACTTAATCAACAAAAAATTTATTTTGCTTTATTCTCTAAACAATATGGGAGAATGTGTATTCTAAAATACAATTAACCGTAATAAATCAAAACTTCACAACAGAGGGATCGTGTAGTGTTACACCGAGCAGCGCGAATATCGACTATCCTTAACGAAAGGTTATGACAGAGACTTTGCAAGTCCCCTATGGAAGCATCGTTTGAACTTACCTTGCAAATGGTTATTGCTGTCGCTGCTGGCATTGGTGCTCAGGTAGTGGCAGAATACCTCAAAGTACCAAGTATCGTGTTTTTGCTGCTATTTGGTATTTTGTTGGGTGCTGATGGCATCGGGCTACTTCATCCCCATTCATTGGGTTCTGGCTTAGAAGTCATTGTCGCGCTGGCAACTGCTGTTATTCTGTTTGAGGGTGGATTTAACCTAGAACTGCGCGAATTAGGCAAGGTTTCTGGCAGTTTACGGAATTTGGTAACAATTGGTACTGCAATTACGCTGATCGGCGCAGGAATGGCGGCGCATTGGTTAAGTGAATTCCCGTGGACAATTGCTTTTCTCTATGCTTCCTTGGTGGTTGTTACTGGACCTACAGTTATTAGCCCTCTTCTCAAACTTGTCAAAGTCGATCGTCAAGTGGCGACATTGTTGGAGGGAGAAGGGGTTTTAATCGATCCTGTAGGGGCGATCCTCGCGGTTGTGATTCTCGATACGATTCTTAATGGCGAAACCGATCCAATTCGTGCAATCAGTGGCTTAATTATCCGTCTCGGTATTGGTGGAGGTATTGGCGCGATCGGTGGCTTGTTATTCGGCTTAATGTTCAAGCGTGCCAATTTTTTATCCGACGAACTCAAAAATTTAGTTGTTTTAGCAGGAGTGTGGGCGTTATTTGCCTTAGCCCAACTGGTTCGTAGCGAATCAGGATTGATGGCAACCGTTGTTGCAGGTATTGTGCTACGCGCTTCATCTGTGCCAGAAGAAAGGTTATTACGGCGATTTAAAGGACAACTCACAATTTTAGGCGTGTCGGTGCTGTTCATTCTGCTCTCAGCAGATTTATCGCTAGCGAGTATTTTAGCTTTGGGGTGGGGCAGCTTATTCACTGTTCTGACATTAATGTTTGTCATCCGTCCACTGAATGTGGGGGTATGTACGTGGAATAGCGATCTCAATTGGCGACAAAAGCTTTTTTTATGTTGGATTGCACCGCGAGGGATTGTTTCGGCGTCAGTTGCTTCTTTATTTTCTATCTTCTTGACTGAGCGCGGTATCAATGGTGGAGATTCGATTAAAGCACTCGTTTTCTTAACAATTATTTTAACTGTCGTTTGTCAAGGCTTGACTGCGGGTTGGGTTGCGAGTTGGTTACAGATTACTTCTACAGAGGCAACAGGAGCGGTTATTGTAGGTTGTAACCCGTTAAGTGTTTTAATTGCGCGTTTGTTTCAAGAACGTGGCGAGCCTGTAGTGATGATTGATACTGACCCTGTGGCAGCGCAACAAGCAGAAGCCGAAAATATTCGCGTGATAGTGCGTAGTGCTTTAGATAAAGGCGTGTTAGAAGAAGCCGAACTTGACTCGGTAGGAACTTTTTTGGCAATGACGAATAACGGTGAAGTTAATTTTGTTCTAGCACAGCGGGCTGCTGAAGAGTTTAGCCCTCCACGCGTTTTGGCAGTTTTTCCCCGCACCCCTGAAGCGAATAATACTACGGGTAAAGCAAAGGTGCAGCAAGCTTTTATTGCCGACTTGCCGCTGAAAACTTGGAATGAATACCTCAAAGATGGCAGAGTTAAGTTAGGCACAACAACTTTAACCGAGCGCGAGTTTTCTTTTCAACAAGCTCATTTACAAGCTTTGATGCGTACTGAAGAGATTGTTCCGTTGTTTCTCGAACGCGAAGATCAGTTTTTGATTGCACCAGCGACAGAAGAGTGGCAACCAAGCGATCGCATTATCTACATCTTGCACGACCCCCGACCAAATCTCTTAAAACGTTTGTCGGGCGATCGCAATGCAACGCGTTTGAATGTAGAAAAGCTTTCTAAAGTTGAAGAAGTCCCCATTCCACCGCTGTAAAACAAAAGCGACTAGCCTTTGACTAATCGCTTTAAATCATATCAAATCCAGTTGATTGGTGATAACAAAAATGGTCAGTAAAGGTGAAGGGTGACTATTAACTAACCATTAACAGCGAAACGATGCCGATATTCTGGTTATTTAGCTGGAGATGATATCACGATCAAATTTGCGAAAATGTGGTTTTTTGTGAGTGTAACCGTTTGGTTTCTTCTGTTTTTACTTCGCTTGTCATCAGTGAAGTTTCTGCCACAGCGCCTTTCATTTCTTTTTCTTGCTGTAGTAAACCCCACAAGTGAACGATAGCAAGCGCGATCGCACCTACAGAGAGAAGATAGCTGTGTATTGTGTAAAGGTGCGCAACTGTTGTTGTATTGACGGCTCCGCCACCTGTCAGAATATTGCGTAACGTACCACCAATTAACGGAATTGCTTCAATCGTGCTTAACTCGATGCGAAAACGCCAGTAGCCAACTTGACTCCAGTCGAGGATAATTGCTGTCCAACTTAAACCAATTCCAGTTAGAGTTAGCAAAATACCACTAATCCAAGCAGTCAGCCAACTCGAACGAAACTGTCTGCCTAAAAACATAACAACAATCTGAATTAAGGCGGTGACGATTAAGGCATTACCCGCAATGTCATGAATACTATGAATTAACAAGCCATTTGGAATTTCAGTGTCAATCCAGTTTAATGACTGATAGGCTCTACCGGCGACGGGTTCGTAGTAGAAAGACAGCAAAATTCCTGTCACTGCTGCCATGACGCTTAATGAAATAATTGCTACCGATAGAATTGTCGCGAGTCTCCGCAGGACGAATTCATACGATTTCATAACTAATATTTCCCTGCGCTTACAAAGTGTGTACTTTTATTAAGATCTTAACGCGATTTTTAATAAAGAAGCTCTTTTGCAAAGCAGATTTTGATTAATTGTGCTTATGCTAAGTACGTCACCCAAAACGGTAGTATAGAGGGCGAACCGTACCACAAACCAGGCGATCGCGGTGAGTGATTGACACCTTCAATGATTAAGTTTTCTGCACCATCGAGATGCGCAGCGACGATCGGCGTGATACCGTCGCCCCAACAATTGCCTTGACCGCAAGTTAATTGATAACTACTGTAAGCTAACCAACTACCGCGTCGTCGTTGCCCAAAGATAGTTTTCCCTGCAACACAGACATAACGAACGTGTGGGTAAAAAGCCCCAGGATAGTTGTGATTGACAAAATCGAGACTCCAGCGCGTCCAGCGTTCTAAACTTGTATGCGGAGTGCCTAAAGTTATTAATGTCGCAACATATTGGTGTGCTTGCCAAGGCGTTGTTAACTCGATTTGGGCGCGACCAATATAAGGCTTATCTCCCAAGTAGATGCGTGAAATCCACCCGCCAGCCGAGTGTCCAATCAAATTAATTCTTGAAGCGTTGTATTGCTGTAAGACTTGCTTGACAGTGCGATCAAGCTGCTGCAAGATCGGTGTCACTGGTCTGCCACCCAAAGTCACTAACCAATCACGACGCCGCAGCGGTACAGTAACCGTAGGAAATCCTTGTTGCTGTAAAGCTTGTTCGAGTTCGCGGTAAGCGATCGCACCTTCAAGATATCCAGGTAAAATAACAATCGGCAGCATTAAGACTAAAGACTAGCACACAAATTTCAGTATACTCATATCAATTCCCTGATCCCTGACCCCTCAATGACAATCGGCACTCTTTACGGCATTAGTGTAGGACCAGGCGATCCTGAATTGATTACCTTGAAAGGTTGGCGTTGTTTGCAACAAGCCCCAGTTGTAGCATTTCCCGCAGGAGTTCAGGGGAAACAAGGGTTAGCACAACAAATTATTTCACAATGGTTGAGTCCGCAACAAGTACAATTAGCGCTAACTTTTCCGTACGTACAAGACATGGCGGTACTAACCGCAGCATGGGAAACCGCAGCCCAACAAGTTTGGCAATATCTCAATCAGGGTAAAGATGTAGCTTTCGCGTGTGAAGGTGATGTTAGTTTTTACAGCACGTTTACATACTTAGCGCAAACACTACAAGTACTACAACCGACCGCAATTTTTAAAGTTATCCCTGGAGTTTGTTCGCCGATGGCAGCTACAGCAGCCTTGGGATTACCATTGACTTTGCGACAAGAGCGACTGGCTGTCTTACCAGCACTTTACACGGTAAAGGAATTAGAAACAGTACTAGATTGGGCAGATGTTGTTGTCTTGATGAAAGTCAGTTCTGTTTATGAGAAGGTTTGGGCAGTATTGCAGCAGCGTCATCTATTAGAAAATAGCGCGGTTGTCGAATACGCAACTTTACCACAGCAAAAAATTTATACCGACTTGCGATCGCATCCGACACTAAAGTTAGCGTATTTTTCGCTGCTCATCGTGCAACTTCGGCGATCGCGCAACGTCGTAGAACAAAAGTAGAGGTCAGGAATCGGAGGTCAGAGAAAAATGACTTATGGATAGATTTTTAGCGCACAATTTTATTAAGATTTGTGTAGAAATATACACAGTGTCATATGCATTCATCTTAGTTTCAATCGCACGTTTTTTCCCTAGTGGCTTAGCAATTTGAATATTTGTCTGTACACAGTTAACAATGAATACTCATTTTCTCAATCAAAAACTGGTAACTTTGCTGTTCTAGTGTTAAGAGTAGAAAGGTTAATATCAAGATCCATAGACATACTTCTTTCGACAGAAGTCGTATGTTACACCTCGACGAGTATCGCGTTACTCGCAGTCATTAGCTTGTAATCCGGAGACGAGTGTACCTTTAGCTATCATGTCCTACGCCTCCCTGATGAGAACTTTACCAGAAAGCTTTCGCTCGACCAATGGCATGGCTGCCGTAGCATCCTTAGGCATTCACGGATTGCTGTTGATCGTTTTGCCATTTTTACCATACGATTCGCAATTAGCCGCAAATATTCAGCAGCGAACTGTGGGAATCGTAGAGCTAACTCCTGAAGAACAAAGCCGCCTGCCAGGAGCGTCCTCAGTACCCGCAGCATTGCCACCATTTGCCACGCAGCAGAGTCCCTTACCGCCGTTACCCCCGCCGCCACCATTTCCTGTAGGGGCGCTGCCACCATTACCAGACCCGATTACGCTGCCGCCATCAATTGGTCTACCGCCAGTAGGTAGCAACTCCTTACAAGCGTTACGACCTAATCAAACGTTTATTTTGCCTGTAGCGCCAGAACGCAGTAACCGCACAACAAGCGGAGTACCCAAGGTCAATCCCAGCCGAAACAGCCAGCAGGCGTTCTCCACAGGTTCTATAATCAATGCCCCACCTCCGCCGCCTATTCTGAATACACTACCGCCACCTCCGCCACTCGGCATCCAACCTCCCGTAGCAGCAGCACCAAACCAAAGTCAAAACCGTACGTACAATTCAGGAGAATTATTACCACCTGTACCGCAATGGCGACAGCCAAGTAATGCAGGGCTACCAGCCATGCGCTTGAATCCAGCGGAGCCATTTTCTCCTGAGGGAGTACCACCAAGTCAAGTAGCACAAACGCTGCCGACACCTCCTAATTTGGTTCAGCCGCAACAACCCCAAAGTCAACCACAACAACAAGTTGCCGTAGCTAACCCAACGCAACCTGTTGAGTCAGGTCCTCGACTTCAAAAACTCCCAGAACGTGGCAAACAGGAACTCTTAGCACTACAGCAAAAAATTCGCGAGGAACGCGCTGCTACAAATTCTCCTGCGAATCCTGCACCACAAACTGCTGCTAACCCACAACCTGTAGAGCCACACACGGCAGAACAGACACGACAACAAATTGTCGCCGCACTGCGTAGCGAGCCAAATACGGCTGCTAATTCGACTACTCCTGCTCAGCCAGACAATACCGCAGAACAAACACGACGACAACAAATTGTCGCCGCACTGCGTAGCGAGCCAAATACGGCTAGTGGTTCGGGTTCTAATCCATCCGCAACGAGTGACAGAGATGCGCAATTGCAAGCGTGGGCGAAACGTCAAAGTACCATCCAGCAAAACTACTCGAATGTGGTGACAAAAGCACCTATCTATAAAACGATTAAGTCTTGCGATCGCGGACTAGAAGGCGTTGCGGTTTTGGGAGTCGTTGTCAATCCTGCTGGTAGAATTGTTTCTGGACCTGATTTTCTTTCGCGCAAAGGGGCGGCGAGTGTTGAGCAGGCTGCTAAAGAATATGTTCAAGCATACGAGTTTCCCAAGGGTGAAAGTTCAGTAAATCAACAGTTCCACTTGCAATACCAGTACGATACAGCCAATTGCGCTCAACCTCCAGAAACGCCAAACACGCCAGAACAACCGCAACAATCGGATGCGTAATAGCTGCTAATTGATCCTGGTGTAGTCAGGATCAATTTTGATTTCATTTCTGTGAGATAGCACAGAAACTTTATACTACTTGCATAAATCGGAACTTGATTTTCGGCATTGCTTAATCAATGTATGAATCGTTAAATAACCGCACTCGGATCAGCCCCCTAAATCCACGCCACTTGCTACAACGGGGGATACCCTTAAAGGCGCACTGGTTCCCCAAACTTGGGAAACTTTGCTCAGAAATCAGAAAAATGTTGCTGGTATAGTCTTCTTGACTGTAAGCTTGTGCTGAGTGTTTGATGGCTTTAGCAATGAAATCTGCTTTACAAGTGCTGCGCGAGGAGTGATACTATTTGGGATTTTCGATCGAGCAAGGGAAGATTTTGTGAGTAGCGCAGACAATCAGCAATTAAATTCCCCGCAGCCGAGGCGGTTATTAGTCACTGGCGGAGCAGGTTTTATTGGCGCAAATTTTGTACATCATTGGTGTACTACTTATCCTCAAGACCGCGTAGTTGTTCTAGATGCCTTAACTTATGCAGGAAATCGTAGTAACTTAGCAAGTTGGGAAGGGAAAGAAAATTTTCGCTTTGTTCAAGGAGATATTTGCGATCGCACAGTTGTAGACCAACTTTTACAAACTGAGGCGATTGATACAGTTGTGCATTTTGCTGCTGAATCTCATGTAGACCGTTCGATTTTGGGACCCGCTGCGTTTGTCCAAACTAATGTTGTTGGGACTTTCACGCTGCTAGAAGCATTTTTACAACACTGGCGTACTTGTGGACAACCAGATCATCATCGCTTTCTTCACGTTTCTACCGATGAAGTTTACGGTAGTCTTAATCCCAACGATCCTGCATTTACCGAAAAGACTCCTTATGCACCCAATAGCCCTTATTCGGCTTCTAAAGCTGGTAGCGATCACTTAGTACGTGCTTACTATCATACTTATCACCTACCAACAATCATTACAAATTGCTCGAATAATTACGGTCCCTATCAGTTTCCTGAGAAGCTCCTTCCTTTAATGTGCATCAATTGCTTGCTTGGTAAACAACTACCCGTATATGGTGATGGACAAAATGTCCGTGATTGGCTGTATGTAGGCGATCATTGTACGGCTTTAGGCGTTGTCATTCATCAAGGTTTACCTGGAGAAGCGTATAACATTGGTGGCAATAATGAGGTTAAAAATATCGACTTGGTGCAAATGCTATGTGACATTATGGATGAACTAGCAATTGATTTGCCCGTACGTCCAGCACGCGAACTCATCACTTTTGTTCAGGATCGACCAGGACACGATCGCCGTTATGCGATTGATGCGACTAAAATTAAAACTCAACTCAGCTGGACACCCGCAGTAACTGTCGCTGAGGGATTGCGTCGTACAGTTGAATGGTATCTCACGCACCGCGATTGGTGGAAACCCTTGCTGTCTGACCAGTATCAAGAATACTACCATAAAGTTTATCTTTCTCAGCGTCAAAGTTAAAAACTTTATGTGCTCATCAACACTTTTTATAGAAAATCAGAACTTTCTGTTAGTAAGGCTTTGCTTACAAAGTCTTATTTTCTTCTTTACACTTTCTACACCACAAACTTCCCAAAAAAGGGAATCATAGAAGTGTAAGTATCTTGCTTTTAGTTTTTACCAATTATTAAGGATGAAGTTAAAGTTAGCTTGACTTGTTGATCAATTTTATATGAATTACTTAAACGCAACTATTTTTTATTAAAAAACGCTTGAATAGCATAATTACTTCAAGGATTAGTAATGTTTACTAAAACTTTTGAGAGAAAAGTAGAAAAAGCTGCTCTCGGTGAAATGCTAGTACGTAAAGGCTTAATTACTCAAGACAAACTTGAGTTTATTTTAGCTGAGCAATACCGCAGTCAAAAACAACTTGGACAAATCTTAGTAGAAAAACAATTAGTGTCTCAAGGGACACTTAATCGAGTTTTAGCAGAGCAGCAGATTAAGCTTGGTCAATTACTCATTCAAGAAAAATTGATTTCAACCAATGCACTAGAGCAATTTTTACTTGAGCAGCAATACAACAATAAACCTTTAGGCAAATTATTAGTTGAGAAATGTGTCATCTCGCAGCAATGCTTAGACAATATTTTAGAAAAACAATATTGGCAAAAAAAAGGGTTTTGGTTGATTTAGGAATATAGATCTTTAAAGCTTACATATTTGGGTTCTCCTGAACTGCTAACATATGATGTTTAGGAGAGCTTGTTTGCTTTGTAGGAAAAGCGACAAATAGCGATCGCCCCGAATACCTTTTGAGGATTTTGCCGCGACAATAAGGATAAAGTTAACCAAATTGTTGATAGAATTTGCCAATAAGTTGCGTGTAATATTCGATGATGCTTGCCAATAGTGAGCAAATGGCAAGACGCGATCGCATTTACTCCGCAGCTATATTGCAGCAAAACGAAGGTATGACAGAAGTATCAAATTGGAAAAGTAGATCGCCGGTGCTAGGTTTAATTGCGAGCATCGGAGTATTGGTGATTTGCCTGTTTATCAGTATTGCTTTAGGCGCAGCAGACATTTCACTCAGAACAATTTATGAGGCGATCGCTGTTTTTGATGGTTCAACCGAACATCTGATTATTCGCACAGTGCGCGTACCGCGATCGCTACTCGCAATTCTTGTTGGTGCGGCGACGGCGATTGCTGGAGCGATTATGCAAGGTATTAGCCGCAATCCTTTGGCAGATCCTGAAATTTTGGGAATTAATGCGGGTGCAGCGATCGCCGTTGTGGTGGCGATCTTTATTTTTGGAACTTCTGAACCGAGTTTTTATGTGTGGTGTGCGTTTCTCGGCGCGGGTGCGAGTGCGGTTAGTGTTTACCTTTTGGGTTCGCTGGGGCGTGGAGGACTTACGCCGCTGAATTTAACGATTGCTGGCGCAGCGATTGCTGCTTTACTCTCAGCGCTAACAACAGGCATTTTGATTATTAGCCAACGCACGCTTGATGAAATTCGGTTTTGGTTAGCAGGCTCGGTTGCTGGTCGCGATTATGCAATTATTGCGCAAGTGCTACCCTATATCGTCATAGGTCTGGTACTTGCCCTTGCCTTAGCAAGCCAAATCAATATTCTCAACCTGGGTGAAGATGTGGCGAAAGGTTTGGGACAAAAGACGGCTTGGGTCAAAATTGCAGCGGCGGTAGCAGTATTGTTATTAGCAGGAAGTGCAGTTGCCGCCGCAGGACCGATTGGATTTGTTGGCTTAGTTGTCCCCCACATTGTGCGTTTACTCATTGGGGTAGATTATCGTTGGATTTTGCCGTATAGTGCGGTGTTTGGTGCAATCCTACTGCTTGCTTCGGATGTCGTTGCGCGACTCGTCATTCGACCCCAAGAATTGCCAGTAGGAATTGTTACAGCATTAGTAGGCGCGCCCTTCTTTGTTTATCTTGCTCGGATGAAAGTTAGTAAATGAAGCAAAATACACTACAATTTCGTTCGCGATCGCTACCGCTATCGCTGCGCGTCAAGCAACGCGTTTTGACTGTATTGTTACTGTTGTTACTTGTGACGCTAATCGCAATGATTGCTAGCGTTGCGTACGGGGAATATCCGATCCCGCCCCTTGCAGTTATTCAAACTGTGTTAGGGCTAGAAGAAAACTCTGACTATGCATTTGTCATCAACACGCTGCGATTACCGAGGACTTTAGTTGCAAGTTTAGTAGGACTAGCCTTAGCAATTTCTGGTGCAATTATGCAAGGAATCACGCGTAACCCACTTGCCGATCCTGGGATCATTGGCGTTAATGCTGGCGCGAGTTTAGCGGCGGTGAGTTTGATTGTATTATTTCCTAGTGTTCCTGTAGGATTCTTGCCCATCTCTGCATTTGGCGGTGCTTTGGCGGTTTCGTTGCTCATTTACTTTTTAGCATGGGAAGGAGGCAGTTCGCCGTTGCGGTTGATTTTAATCGGTGTCGGAATTGCGACGGTCATTGGTGCTTGCACAAGTGTAATTACGACTTTTGGTGAGATTAACAGCGTCAGTCAAGCTTTAGTTTGGTTAGCAGGTAGTGTTTACGGACGCAGTTGGGAGCAGGTTTTTGCTTTTTTACCCTGGCTTATTGTATTTCTGCCGCTTGCTTTAGTCAAAACTCGCCAACTCAACGCTTTAGCTTTAGGTGACGAAATTGCGACAGGATTAGGCTGTCACATTGAGTGGCAACGCGGCTGGTTGTTGCTTATCAGTACCGCACTCGCTGGATCTGCGGTAGCAACCGCTGGCGCGATTGGTTTTGTGGGTTTAATGGCTCCGCATATGGCACGTCAGTTAGTAGGTGCGACTCATGGCGGGCTACTTCCCGTTGCTGGCGTGATGGGGGCGATGCTTGTTGTTGTCGCAGATTTAATCGGACGTACGCTATTTGCCCCGATTGAAATTCCCTGTGGGATTGTCACTGCGGTCATTGGTGCGCCTTACTTTGTTTATTTGTTGGTGCAGCAGCGTGGCAAGTAATTATACTATTTACTCTCTTTTGCGCGCGGTTGCATTTGTTCAGCAGCAGGCGCTGTAGTAAACGATACCGATTGCAACGGCTGTGCAGTTGATTGAGTGATAGAAGGTTGACTTGCAGAATTGATGAATACGCGATCGTGCGATAGCCAACGTAAACCGCCAAGTTTGTCGTAGTTAGATGCGATCGCTAAAAACGCACCACCCAAAATGTAGATTGGTAACGGTAGCGAAAACTGCTTCATCCATTGAAAAAGCTCAGCGAGAGCAAATAAAAGTACAAAGCAAGCTAGCCAAACCTTCATGATTCACACCTGTCCATTTTTGCTATCTAGCAGGATACTTGATTTTTTGTTAAAAGGTGTGTGAGGAGTCGTAGAGCAATAATTATCAACAATTAAATGATACTGCGTATGGAAATATTGCTAGGAGTTTCGCAGTATAACTTTCATCATCAATTATAGTAGTAGCTTGCGAAGCGGAAGGGCAATCAGATTCTCAAAACGTGGAAGCTAAACTAAAACTTGAGATTTCAATCGGTAAGGGAAAAGTTCTATGCAACCACCGGCATCAGAAATTAAACAACGCATTGTAGAACTACGGCAATTGCTACAAAAAGCAAGCTACGCCTACTACGTGTTAGACGATCCGATCGTGGAGGATGCCGTTTATGACCAGCTTTACCGCGAATTACAACAGCTAGAATCTCAGTATCCGCAGTTCATTACACCAGATAGCCCAACACAGCGCGTCGGGGAAAAACCTGCAACTCAATTTTCCTCAGTACGCCATAATGTACCGCTCTATAGTCTAGAAAATGCGTTTAATATCGATGAACTAAAGGCTTGGCAAGAACGCTGGAAGCGTCACGCGCTTAAGGTAGAATCCGCAGAGTACGTGTGCGAACTGAAGATCGATGGTTCCGCTTTAGCTTTAACTTATGAAAATGGCATTCTTGTACGCGGGGCGACGCGAGGTGATGGAATTGTAGGAGAAGACATTACGCAAAACGTGCGGACAATTCGCGCGATTCCCTTACGGTTGAATTTAGACAATCCCCCCAGCCGTGTGGAAGTGCGCGGCGAGGCTTTTTTACCATTAGAGGTATTTCAACAAATTAATCAGGAACGGCGCAATGCAGGAGAACAATTATTTGCCAATCCGCGTAACGCAGCCGCCGGAACTTTACGCCAACTCGATTCACGAGTTGTGGCGCAGCGAAGACTTGATTTTTTTGCTTACACGTTGCATATTCCAGGAATGGATGATGCCAGTATTGCGCGCACGCAATGGGAAGCTTTGGAATTATTGCAGGATATGGGTTTTCGGGTAAATCCTAATCGCGAACTGTGTCCTTCAATTCAAGAAGTTGCCGCTTATTACAAGTATTGGGATACCGAACGGTTAAATTTAACATACATGACCGATGGTGTCGTCGTCAAAATCAACTCGTTTGCGCTGCAAGAACAATTGGGCTTTACACAAAAATTTCCGCGTTGGGCGATCGCGCTTAAGTATCCAGCGGAAGAAGCCCCGACGCGCGTCGAAAATATTGCTGTCAATGTCGGGCGAACTGGCGCATTAACGCCACTTGCTGAAATGCGTCCTGTGGAATTAGCGGGAACGACTGTATCACGGGCGACGTTACATAATAGCGATCGCGTCGCGCAACTCGATATTCGCGTTGGCGATACGGTGATTGTGCGTAAGGCTGGTGAAATTATTCCTGAAGTAGTGCGCGTTTTAAAAGAACTACGTCCTGATAATACTGTACCTTTTCAGATGCCGACTTCTTGTCCGGTATGCAATCAACCTGTGATTCGTCCTGAAGGTGAAGCGGTCACGCGGTGTGTGAATGCTTCGTGTCCTGCGATTCTCAAAGGGGCGATTGAACACTGGGTCAGCCGCGATGCGCTGGATATTAACGGTATGGGAGAAAAGCTGGTGCAACAACTCGTACATCGTGAATTGGTGCATTCGGTTGCTGATTTGTATGATTTAACCGCGACGCAGTTAGAATCGCTTGAACGTATGGGGAAAAAATCGGCGGAAAAATTAGTGGTTGCGATCGCGCACTCGAAATCGCAACCTTGGTCAAGGGTATTATACGGACTCGGTATTCGTCATGTGGGTAGTGTGAATGCGCAGACTTTAACGCAGCATTTTCCAACTGTAGAAAAGTTAGCTGCTGCAACTCCTGAAGATATCGCCGCAGTATATGGTATTGGTGCTGAAATTGCGCAATCGGTGCATCAGTGGTTCCGCATTCCGGCGAATCAAGTTTTAATCGAACGGTTGCAAGCTGCTGGCTTACAATTAGCTCAAGAAAGCACAACATCGGCTGTTGAGGCGAGTCCTCTTAGTGGTAAAACTTTTGTGATTACAGGGACATTGCCGACTTTAAAACGCGATGAGGCTAAAGCTTTAATTCAAAATGCTGGTGGTAAAGTGACAGAATCTGTGAGTAAAAAAACGGATTATGTTGTTGTTGGGGAAGCTGCTGGTTCTAAGTTGGAGAAGGCACAACAATTAGGGGTTACTTGTTTGTCTGAAGCGGAATTATTGGGGTTGCTAAAGGATGTAAATGGGTAGAAATTAAAAGAAATTTTTACACATCAAACAAAATTGTTTGTTAACAGTATTTTTTAACGAACCACAGAGACACGAAGGTCACAGAGGAAAGAGATGGTGAGAGATCTTGATAAAGATTTTAGGCTTGTTATATCTGTTAGTTAAGCTATTTCTGATTTCATTTGTGCGAAACATAAGTGAAAGAAAAATTTCAAACCTCATAACTGTAGATATGATCGCTCTGAGGATAGATGTGATGTTTTGGTGCGTTGGATATAAAGTTCGGCAAGCTTGAAGAAGTCGTAGTAGGCTGTGAAAATTTTATTTGTGGAGTTATTAGGAGGAATTGGGGATCTGATCATTGCGCTACCTGCAATTAAAGCGCTGGCTTTGACTTATCCTCAATCTCAGGTTACGGTTCTGACTTTTCCTCCTTACGGCGAACTACTGCAAGCAGATCCTCTTATTTATGAGGTTGTTTATGCTCAAAAGGGTGAAGTGCGTCAAGCGATCGCCCAGATTCTAGCGCAACAGCATTTTGATATCGTTGTTTCTGATACTAACTATGATGGTATTGCCGATTTAATGAGTCAGAGTGGCGCGCAACGCATCGTGACGAATTTATGGCGCAATCCTCCTGACAATCAATTGGTAAGCGATCGCTTTTTGCAAATCCTCCAGCACGAGGGTTTAATCGCACTGGAGGCGATTTCTAAAGCAAAACCTTGGATTCGCCTGCTAGAAGCTGAAATAGTGCAAGCTAAACAAGCGTTTGGCGCGGCATACCGCCCGATTGTTTTTCTCATTCCTGATGCGGGAATGCAAATTAAGCGCTGGTCGAAAGTCAATTTTGTGACAGTTGCCCAAACCTTGCAACAGCAGTATAACGCGACGATTGTTGTTGCAGGAGGGGATAAGTTTGCCTGCGAGATTGCCCAAGAAATCGGTGAAAGCGCCCGTGTTTGGCAGCGGGGAACTTTGCGCGAATTGGCAGCAGGTTTAGCCCAAGCAGATTTAGCGATCGCGGTTGATACAGGACCTGCACGGATTGCGGCGGCGCTTGATGTACCAACGATAACGTTATTTGGTCCATCTTGGCACGGGCGCTACGGTCAACCTATACCACATATCAATTTACAAGGTTATCCTGATTGCAGTGAGCGAAATATTGCTAATTTCACCGAACAAAGCTGCTGGTATAGTGGAATTTGTCCTTTTGATTGGGATAGCTGTACGCAAGAAATTACGCCGCAACAAGTCTTGAGTGCAGCCGCAAAGTTACTACATCAGAAACCGCGATCGCTGTTGAGGCTACCAGAAAATCGAGAAAGTGCCAACCAGTGGCAAAATCTGCGCAACATCTTGGTGATGCGTCTCGATAATATCGGGGATGTGATTATGACTAGTCCTGTCCTCCGTACGATTAAAGAAAACCTCCCGCAAGCAAAGTTGACTTTAATGGTAAGTCCCGCCGCAGCGTCCACCGCACCGCTTTTGCCATGGGTAGATGAAGTTTTACCTTGGCGCGTCGTTTGGCAAGATTTGGGGCGCTTGGATTTCGATCCTGCTAGAGAGTGGGAAATGATTGAGATATTGCGCCAGCGCCAGTTTGATGCAGCAATTATTTTGACCAGTTTTAGCCAAAGTCCTTATCCGGCGGCGCTAGCGTGTTATCTAGCAGGTATTCCTTTACGCTTAGGCGAGTCGAAAGAATCAGGGTTGGGTATTCTTACTGATTTTATTACTTCGGCACCCGATGAAATTCATCAAGTCGAGCGTAATTTGCGGTTGATTGAAGCGGTGGGGTTTCAAGTCAGCGATCGCCGTCTTAGCTTACACATTCCCAATTCTGCACCATTTCCCGATCCCTATATTCTGCTGAACCCCTGGACAAGTTGCGAGTCGCGTAATTACGATACACAACGGTTTGCGATCGCCGCGCGTCAACTGGCTGAAATAACTCAATTACCAGTCGTCGTCACAGGTACATCTAAAGACAGCGATCGCGCTCGTCCGTTACTTGATATTTTAGGTGATTGGGCAATTAATAGAATCGGTGCAACAAGTTTAACCGAATTTGCTGCGGCGATCGCTCATGCTCGACTCGTTTTAACTAACAATACTTCAGCAATGCATATCGCTGATGCGACAAATACTCCTATTGTGATTCTCTTTGCTGGAACCGAACTCGAGTGTCAATGGCAACCTCGTTATACATCGGTAAAAATTTTGCGTCGTCCGACAGTCTGTAATCCTTGTTATACCTTTAATTGTCCGTATGAATTAGAGTGTTTGGATATCCCACCCGACCAAATTGTGACTGCGGGATTAGAATTATTGAGTTGATGACTAAGATTACGCTGATTACTGGTTCTTATCAAAGCGATCGCTGCGGTATCGCCCATTATAGTACGTGTTTGCGCCGCGAACTTGCTCAGTACGGCGTTGATTCGATTGTTCTCACTACCGAGGCGGCGGCACAGGCAGCGCCTGAAACTGATGTCAGAGGAGTTGTTAAAGACTGGGGATGGACGCAATTATTTCCGCTAGTACAAGCTATCATCACCACACCAACAGACCTTTTGCACATTCAACACGCCGCCGGAACTTACAGCTTTGAACGCGCTATTTTTCTTTTGCCACTTTTGTTGCGAATATGCGGCTACCAAAAACCGATTGTAACGACGGTACATGAGTATGGCTGGTGGGAATGGCAACCACCAATCATTCCTCCCCAAATGATCGAATGGTTAAAAATGTGGGGACAAAAGCATCGATGGTGGGACCGCGAAGATGGTTTTTTATTAACTGGTAGCGATGCAATTATTACAACTAATGCTGAAGCAGAAAAGGTGATTCTTCAACGCTTACCGCATTATGCTAACCGTTTACATCGAATTGCGATCGCCGCGAATATTGAAGTTGCCCCGATTGACCGTCAGCAAGCAAAACAGCAACTGCGTCAGCAATACAATTGGTCGTCAGATACCTTAGTGATTGCCTTTTTTGGGTTTCTGCATCCCGTCAAAGGTATTGAATATTTGTTGTCAGCATTTGCAAAAATCGCAGTGCCAAATTCACAAGTTAGGCTGATATTAATCGGCGGTGTAGAAAGCCTCGCATTGCCACAAGCACAAGCAAAGCAGTATTGGGATAAGTTGCAAGGACTCATTGCCGAACTTGATATCACTAGCCAAGTGGCGATGACAGGATACGTCGAGGCGAAATTAGCGTCTTATTACCTATCGGGTGCGGATATTGGCGTTTTACCTTTTAATCATGGTGTAACGCTCAAAAGCGGCTCGTTACTGGCAATGTTAGCGCATGGTTTACCTGTGATTGCGACTCGTTCGACTCCTCCCGATCCTGATTTATCAGATGCGATGCTAGAAGTTATACCCACGCGCGATGTGGAGGCATTAACAGAAGCTTTACTTAAACTCGTTTATAACCCGCAATTGCGCGATCGCCTCAGCATAACAGGTCGCATTTTTACCCATCGCTTCTGTTGGTCATTTATTGCTAAAAAACACCTCGATATTTATCAAGAATTACAAAGTAAGCGCTAACCTACAATAAGCTCCTCTTAACACGCTGCTATTGCCATCTCAATTAATTGATGCCTGCCAGTTCTTCTGCATTTTGGCAAGGTTTGCAGCAAAAATAATCTTACAATCATTATATAGCAGTTAGCAATTAGCTTTTTTGAAAGCCTTGTCTTGAAAACTCCCCTCAAAGCGGGGAACCCGCAACTTAGGATTATAAATGTCCTTATCTTAATACGTCTTGCTATAGTATTTTATACACCGCAGAAGTCGGTAAGAATAATCGATATATCAGAGGAAGTAAAAGGAATTTATAAACCTTTTGATAGTTGCGATTTTCAGGAAAGTTTTTCTATTGAACGTTTGTTAATTGAAGCATATTAAATGCGTTAACTGTCATATTTTACTAATCAAGATTACTTAGATTTTTTTTAGATTTGTTCGTCAGAATCGATAGAATAACAACACATATAAATGAAATTTTCATTAAAATAGATAAAAGACTGTTCTATATAAAAAGTCTTGATTGAGTAAAAATTATGACGCAGATATACCTAAAATATTGCCTCATAAAAAAGAAAAATCCAAACAGCTAGTTTCTTAATAATTCTGTATAAAAAAACACAAAAAACTTTTCGTTTTTTAATGTAGACGTGCAGTGAGTAATAAATTTTCTGTTAATACAACACAGTTTATTCAAGTTGCGCGTAACGTTGCTTACACCGTAACTGAACTTTTAAATGCGCAGGCGATCGTCATTAATCAAAACAATATCATTGTTGCTAGTAATGAATTAGACCGAGTAGGTAAAATTCTCGACCGTAATGCTCAACCAAATAACTATATAAGCGTTCCTTTATACTGCAAAACAGAGGTAGGAGAAGTTATTGTTGGGCAATCTATCAGTGGAGAGATTGTGTCGCCGCGTCTAGCGAAAGCCTTAGTAGAATTAGTGATTAATCAGGCAACAGTACTCAACCATCAATCAAACCAGCAAACACTTAAGAATCAGTTTATTTACGACTTACTTCACGGTCAAATTGTCGATGAAACAGAAATTTTACGTCAGGCAAAACTGTTAGGGCTAAATCTCATGCCTCCGCGTGCAGTTATTTTAATTAATGTCAGCGATTGCGCTTTGCGCAGCACCGGAGGCGATCGCACAGCAAATGAATTGCATCAACATCGACTCGCGCAACTCGCAATTAGTAGTGTCGTTAGTTTTTTTCATTTACCAGATGATACAATTTGTGCCAATTTAGGTGATGGTGAAGTCGCAGTTTTAAAAGCTAGCGATACAAAAAATTTAGGTAGTTGGGCAGATAATAGCAAAAGTACCGAATCAATCAATGCTGTATGGGCAAACTTGACGGCGCTTAAACGTGCAGGAGATTCGTTATTATTACGTTTGCGTAACGATACAGGCACAGGTGTCAGTATTGGAATCGGTCGCTATCATCCTGGTATTCTCGGTTTAGCGCGATCGTACCAAGATGCGCGAATGGCGCTTTCACTCGGTCATCACTTTAACGGTAACAATCAAGTTTATTGCTTGGATCGTTTAGGCATTGCAGCATTTATTGGCATCGCTGACGAACAAACAAAAGTAGAACTCGCCAAGCATTTACTCACGCCGCTAGACTCGGAACCAGAATTGCTAATTACAATCGAAACATTTTTTGAGAAAAACTGTAGTTTCTCCGCAACCGCAAAACAACTTTCGATTCATCGGAATACGCTGAATTACCGACTAGATAAATTAACTTCGCTAACAGGTTTAGATCCGCGCTGTTTCGATCACGCGGTACAAATTCGCTTGGCGCTGCTACTACGGAAACTTCAAGGGTATGAAGCGACAAATAGCAAACAATCTCTACTTAATAAAAGCTTTTTTTAGGACTGGTTTATGCATAATCCGCAGTCCAGTGACAATCACCCTCTAAGAGTCGTTGTTTACACAGATTCAGCAGGAATTGGCGGTGCAGAAATGAGCTTGAGTCACTTAGTGGCGACAGTATCGAATGATATTGATGTAGTGGTATTAGGGACATCCCAAGTTGTCGTTGACGCGATCGCACAAAAACGCCCTCAAGCCCAAAAGTACGTTATTCCAGGTACAAAATATGCGCTACCTGCACATCTAGCTGCACTATTAGCGTTGCATCCTGATGTTGTGCATATTAACTTGTGTACTCCTTGGGCAGGTGCGATCGCACAATTTGCTGCGCTGATGCTACCTCATACACGAGTAGTGAGAGTCGATCAGCTACCGTTGCGGACAACAGATTTATTAACGTGGTGGCGGACACGGGTGCTTTGTTTACGTGTTGATGCTAGCGTTGCTGTTGGCGAAGCAAGTGCAAGATTACTTGAAGACTTCTACGCGCTTGGTCGTCATAGTGTGCTTTCTATCCCGAATGGCGTTCCTGATATTATACATATTCCCCATAAGACTGAAGGAATAACAATTGGTAGCGTGGGGCGGTTGGATGCGATGAAGGGTTATGATGTCCTGCTACAGGCGATCGCGTTGGTTGACAAAGTAAGATTAGTCATTATCGGCGAAGGTGGCGAAAGAACAGCATTAGAAAAATTAGCGATTGATTTACAAATCGGCGATCGCGTCAAGTTTATCGGTTGGTTAGATAATCCTCGTCCGTATCTATCAAAATTTGATATTTATGTCCAACCATCGCGATCTGAAGGCTTTCCACTTGCGATCGTTGAAGCCATGCTAGCATCACTTCCTGTTGTAGCAACTCGTGTTGGTAGCGTTGCAGAAGCTGTGATTGATGGTGAAACCGGATTTTTAGTCAACAAAAATGATGTTGCTGGTTTAGCTGCGGCGTTGTGTCGTTTGAGAAATAACGGCGAATTACGCTGGAAGTTTGGGCAAAAAGGTAGAGCGATCGCGCAAGCTTCTTTTACTGTAAAACACATGACTCGCAGTTACGAACGTCTCTGGTACAAGCTGGTAAATCAACCACGCGCTTCTCGGTTATTTGTCCCGCGTCCGAAAGATTAGATGGGTAATAGGTAATGGGTGATGGGGAATGGGAAAGCATTTAGCAATCAAACAAAAGCTAATAACAGCTAATCGCTGATTGCTGCCAAGGATCAATTACCAATTACCAATGACCAGTTACCAGTTTTTCAGTAGGGACAATAAATAAGTATTCTTTTTATAATTGGGCATTTGTCTAAATAATTGCTGCGGCAACGGCTAAATAATTGTGCATTTGCACAATGTATAAACTAGCTAGGTTCCCTAAGATGGTTTGACATAACGATGCAAGCAAGCTTATGAGTGTCAGCGATCGCATTGGCAACCCGTCGCGGATAGCAATAGTACGTAGTTTACCAGGACTTGGCGATCTTCTTTGCGCTGTACCAGCTTTAAGAGCGTTACGGACTGCTTTACCCGCAGCAGAAATTACTCTAATTGGCTTACCTTGGGCGCAAAGCTTTGTGCGCCGATTCGATTGCTACTTAGATGCATGGTTAGCTTTTCCTGGCTATCCAGGAATTCCCGAAGGATGGCATTCGCCGCAACGTACCAACGATGGCTTGACACAAATTCAAGCGCAAGCATTTGATTTAGCGATTCAGATGCATGGTAGTGGAATTGTGATTAATTCATTTACCGTGCTGTTAGGCGCAAAATGCAATGCTGGATTTTTCTTACCAAGACATTATTGCCCCGATCCTCAACGATTTCTAGCTTATCCAGAACACGCACCCGAAGTCAGACGACATCTGCAATTGATGGAGTTTTTAGGTGTACCTTTGCAAGGCGAACATTTAGAATTTCCGCTGTTAAAGTCAGACTGGTTGGAATTACAGCAAATTCCTGAAACTCGTTCCTTGTTACCAGGAAAATATGTCTGCGTTCATCCTGGCGCGAGTGTCAGCGATCGCCGTTGGTCGCCTGTGGCTTTTGCCCGTGTTGCGGATGCGATCGGCAAAATGGGGTTTGAGGTTGTTCTAACTGGAACCGCAGCAGAAACTGATTTGACTCAAACTGTTGCTGGGTTGATGCAGAAGTCTGCGATTAATTTAGCCGGACAAACAAGTTTAGGGGCGTTGGCTGCATTACTTAAAAATGCTGCTTTGTTAGTGTGCAACGATACCGGAGTTTCGCATTTAGCCGATGCCTTAGCAGTCAAGAGTGTTGTGATTTTCACAAATTCTGACCCAAAGCGCTGGTCGCCGTTAAATTGCGATCGCCACCGAGTTGTTATGCCTTCTGCATCTGATAGCGTAGCGGCTGTATTAGTTGAGGTACAAGACCTTTTACAGCGTGAGGTTGCGTATGCAAATTGACTGGCAAGAAGTCAAGCGTTTACTCGTTGTCGTTGTTGGCGATCCTGCGGTGATGCCAGCATTGCACAGGTTAAAAATATTAGCTCATGCAAAGATTACGTTACTCGCGACGCAACATTTAGCTGACACCGCTGGGCTATGCGCGATCTTTTGTACAACAAATTGGGTAAATGTATCAAAGGAAACAGGATTAGTTAAAAAATTATGCAACTTGCGATTTAATGCTGCAATTATTTTTACCGCTCAATCAGAGTCTCCTTATCCATTAGCTTACCTATGTTATTTAGCCGGAATTCCAATCCGTGTTGGTCAATCAAAAGAGTTTGGCGGTAGCGTTTTGTCGCATTGGATCAAACCACCTTTAGAAGACTTACCAAAAATCGACCCTCATCTTTATTTATTAGATGCTGTTAACTTTCCATTTACAGTAATCCCTGACCTCTAACCTCTAAGCAATGCGAATTTTTACTTGGCATATTCATGGCAGCTATCTTTACTATCTCACGCAGGCAAACCATGAGTTTTATTTACCAGTTTTACCAGGCAAACCTGAAGGATACGGCGGACGTAACCCTGGCTTTGCGTGGGGAGATAACGTGCATGAAGTTCCAGCGGAGGAAGTACGCCATTTAGATTTTGACTGTATTTTGTTTCAGTCGCGCAAAAATTATTTGCACGATCAATACGAGATTTTGTCGCAGGCGCAGCAACAGTTACCTTGCATTTACTTAGAACACGATCCGCCGCAGGAACACCCGACGAATACTAAACATATCGTTGACGATCCGAATGTGTTGTTAATTCACGTTACGGATTTTAATCGGTTGATGTGGGATAACGGGCGATCGCCAACTCGCACAATCGAGCATGGTGTTGTTATACCTGCGGATATTAGTTACAGCGGACAACTCGCGAAAGGTTTAGTTGTCACGAATGGTTTACGCAAGCGCGGACGCCGATTGGGTGCAGATATTTTTACGCAAGTCCGCGAATCGATACCTTTAGATTTAGTCGGGATGGATGCTGAATCTTTAGGTGGATTAGGCGAAGTTCCACACGCGCAATTACCAGCTTTTGCCGCTCAATATCGCTTTTTCTTCCACTCTGTACGCTATACAAGTTTAGGCTTAGCCGTCTGCGAAGCGATGATGCTGGGATTACCTGTTATTGGGCTAGCAACGACGGAATTAGTCACAGTTGTCGAAAACGGAGTTTCGGGTTATGTCGATACCAATATTGACCGCTTGATTGAGTCGATGCAAGAACTGATCGCCAATCCAGATTTAGCGCATCGCTTGAGTATAGGTGCAAAAAAACAAGCGCAACAACGCTTTAATATTCAACGGTTTACGCGTGACTGGGACGCGGCATTTTTATCTGTCGCTGGACGTTTATCAATTGCTTAAGTTGATTCAATGACGAAACGCATTGCCCTAATTAGCGAACACGCCACTCCTTTAGGTATCTTTGGGGGAGCCGATAGTGGCGGTCAAAATGTTTACGTCGGTCAGGTGGCAAAACACTTAGCTGCACTTGGCTACAGTGTTGATGTGTTGACGCGACGCGATCGCCCCCAGTTACCGGAGATCGTCGAGTGGCACAACGGTGTAAGAATCGTCCACATTACCGCAGGTGCTACCCAGGTGATGCCAAAAGAGGCATTGCTACCGTATATGGGGGAGTTTACAACGGCAGCGATCGCGTTTATGGATCGCCATTGGGATTATGACTTGATTCATGCCAATTTCTGGATGTCAGCGCTCGTGGCGGCGGAAATTAAGCGACAAAGAGGCATTCCGTTTGTCGTGACGTTTCATGCTTTGGGGCGCGTCCGCCGTTTTTATCAAGGTGATGCAGATAAGTTTCCTGACGATCGCTTTGCGATTGAAGATCGCATTGTGCGTGAAGCTGACAAAATTATTGCCGAGTGTCCCCAAGACCGCGAAGATCTTCTTACCCTTTATCACGCCGATCCGAACAAGATTGAGGTGATTCCTTGTGGAGTTGACCGTGGGGAATTTTGGCAAATCGAGCAAAATCAAGCGCGATCAGTTTTGGGTTTACCTGTTAATGAGCGGATTGTCTTGCAACTTGGTCGTTTAGTACCGCGTAAAGGTGTAGATAATACAATTTGCGGCTTTGCTCATTTAGTCAAACAGCATGGAATATCAGCACGGTTATTAATTGTCGGTGGCGAGTCGCATACTCCTAACCCGCAAATGACACCAGAAATTGCCCGCTTGAGTGCGATCGCGTCTTCGTTGGGGATCGGCGATCGCGTTATCTTTTTTGGCAATCGGGGGCGCGAGATTCTCAAATATTTCTACAGCGCAGCGGATATCTTTGTGACAACTCCCTGGTACGAACCGTTTGGCATTACTCCCCTAGAAGCGATGGCGTGCGGTACTCCAGCAATTGGGTCAAACGTTGGCGGAATTAAGTTTACGGTTAAAGATGGCGAAACAGGCTATTTGGTTGCACCGAATCAACCAGAAATTTTAGGCGATCGCTTAGCGTTTTTGTTTCAAAATCCGGCGTTGTTACAGCTACTCGGTAGACAAGCGATTCGTCACGTCGAGGGGCGCTTTACTTGGGAAAAAGTCACGAGTGAAATCGCGGCGTTATACGAATCAGTTTTAGCAGGTAGTCGGCAATGCGACAGTAGCTTTAACGAGTTGGCGATCGTGGAAAGCAGTTTTAATGAAGCAATTCAAGCTTTTCAAGCCGCAAAAACCGCATTAAGTCCCGCAATTATCTTAGCAGCAAAACAGTTAAGTCATTGCTTCGCGCAAGGCGGTAAAGTTTTGATTTGCGGTAACGGCGGTAGTGCGGCAGAAGCACAACACCTGGCGGCGGAATTTGTCGGGCGGTTTCGGTGTGCGTATCGCGCCGGATTACCTGCGATCGCCTTAACAGCTGATACAGCATTGGTGACGGCGTGGTCGAATGATGTCGGGTATGAAGATGTTTTTGCGCGACAGGTGAAAACTTTTGCGCAACCTGGTGATGTTTTGATTGGAATTAGTACCAGCGGGCGATCGCGCAATCTTGTTCAGGCGTTTCACGCCGCACGTCAGCAAAATATTTATCGTATTGCGCTGATTGGTGGTAATGGTGGCGAACTTTTAGACCTGGCGGATACTGCGATTCTAGTTCCCGCTAGCGATCCGCAACGCATTCAAGAAGTGCAGTTGATGGTTTTGCATTTGCTGTGCGAATTGGTAGAAGGGCAGTTATTAGCTGTACCGCTGTCAGTTAGTGAGATTCAAGAACAGGAAAGGGAATTGGTGGGGTAATTGGTAATATCGTTTCGCTTAAAAGTTGATGCATATGGGCAGCAGAGGGGCAGAGGGGCAGAGGAGAAATTATTTGTAGCTCTTTTTTAAGGAATTGGTACAGTTACCAATTACCAATTACCAGTTACCAGAATATTTACAAACTTAGGAGATGAATGATGCAAAAAGTAGCAATTGTTACAGGTGGTGGACGAGGTTTAGGCGAAGCGATTTGTCATGCTTTAGCTGATGCAGGAATAACGACAGTTGTTGCAGATGTGCGTGTGGAATCAGCCGAAAAAGTTGCACAAGATTTGCGGCAAAACGGTAAGGAGGCGATCGCTGTGTCGCTGGATGTTGCTGATAGCGAACAAGTTGCAACGGTGACGGATAAAGTCATTTCGCAGTATGGCAAAGTTGATGTTTTGGTGAACAATGCAGGTATAGATTTGACGGTTCCACTAGAGGAAATGCCTGTACAGGAATGGGATCGCATTCTTGGTGTCAATCTCACTGGACCGTTTTTGATGTCGCAGGCTGTGTTTCCAACGATGAAAGCGCAGGGAGGTGGTTCAATTATCAACATTACTTCGACTGCGGCTAAGCGGGCTTGGGCAAATGCTTCGGCGTATCATGCGAGTAAGTGGGGTTTGTTGGGGTTTTCGCACGCGTTGCACGTTGAGGGAAGACCGCACAATATTAAAGTGACGGCGGTGGTTGCGGGAGGAATGCAAACTCCGTTTTTGACGGAACGTTTTCCGGATATTGATATGACGACTTTGCAAGATCCTAAAAATGTTGCTCAAACTGTTTTGTATTTGTTGATGCAACCTGCTGAGACGGTGATTGCTGAAATTACGGTTTTACCGATGAAGGAGAGTTCTTGGCCCTAGTGAAGCGCAGAGAACGCAGAGGAAGAGAGGAAGGAGGAGAGTGAAGGCGGTTTTTTTGGATAAGGATGGGACTTTGATTGAGGATGTTCCTTATAATGTCGATCCTCTAAAGATGCGGTTGTGTGCGGGTGTGGTGGAGGGAGTGCAAATGTTGGCGGCGGCTGGTTATGAACTTTTTATTGTGACGAATCAGTCGGGTGTGGCGCGGGGGTATTTTCCTGAAAGTGCTTTGGTAGCAGTAGAAAAACATTTGCGTCAGGTATTGGGTGGTTTTGGAGTGGCAATTTCGGGTTTTTATTACTGTCCGCATCATCCGCAGGGAATTGTTAAAGAATTTGCGATTGATTGCGATTGTCGCAAACCGCGTCCTGGATTACTGAAAAAAGCCGCGCAGGAAAATCAAATCGATTTATGGCAATCTTGGTTTATTGGAGACATTTTGAATGATGTTGAAGCGGGTAATTTGGCAGGGTGTCGCACAATTTTGATTGATAACGGTAATGAAACTGAATGGCAATTATCTCGGCAAAGATTACCGCATCATATCGTTAAAGATTTAACTGCCGCTGCCAAGGTGATTACAGCACTTGATCGGACACTTGCGGGACTGTCAGCGAAGCGCGATAGCGCAGTGTCCTCATTAAATTTATAAAGTTAAAAATATGATTGCTGAAAATTATCTGGATCGCTGGGCAAATTTGCGGGTTTTGGTTTTGGGTGAAGCGATGCTTGATTGTTATGTAGAAGGTACGACGCATCGCCTTTGTCGCGAAGCGCCCGTTCCAATTGTGGATATGGGCGATCGCTTAGATGTTCCTGGCGGTGCAGCTAATACCGCAGCAAATATTCAGCGTTTAGGCGCAAATACGATCTTTCTTTCGGTTGTCGGTGACGATGACGAAGGCGATCGCCTGAAATCCACCTTACAGCATCAAGGAATTTCGACGCAATACTTGGTGACATCGCCACGTAGAAAAACTTTACTCAAACAGCGCATTACTTCAGATTCACAGCTACTTTTAAGATGCGATCGCGGTAGTACGGAAAGTATTGATTTGGAAATAGAACAGCAATTAATTGCTAGTTTGACTCATCTTTTTCCTAGGTGTGATGCTGTCGTTGTCTCTGATTATGGCGGCGGAATTATTACACCGCAAATCGTTCACACTCTAGCTCAACTTCAGCAAAAAAAACCAAGATTTTTTACGATTGATTCTAAGCAATTAACTCAATATCAATCAATTAGTGTCACTGCAATTAAGCCAAATTATCAACAAGCCATTCAACTTCTTTCACTACCAGCTTTACAAGGCGAAGTACGAATTCAGCAGATTGTCGATAGCGGAGCAAAATTACTGGAATTAGTTAATACTCAAATTGCTGCTATCACTCTAGACGCCGAAGGAACGGTCGTTTTTGAGCGCAATAAGTCCCCCTACCTCATTCCTTCTCAACCAGCGCGCAACAGTCAAACAACGGGCGCAGGAGATACATTTGTTGCTGGCTTAACCTTAGCTTTAGCAATCGGTGCAGACGTTGAAATTGCTACGTCAATTGCTGCTGCTGCTGCTGCTATAGTTGTCACTCAACCAGGAACAACAACGTGTAGTTTAGCCGCTTTACATCAGTCGCTTTCTGGTAATAAAAAGATAATTTATAGCCGTAAGATATTGGCAAGTTTAATTCAAGAGTTGCAACACAAACAACTTGTATTCACGAATGGTTGTTTTGATATATTACATCGCGGTCACGTGACTTATTTAAACCAGGCAAAAAATTTAGGCGATATTTTAATTATTGGTGTCAATAGTGATGAGAGTATTCGTCAACTCAAAGGCGAAAATCGTCCGGTTAATTGTTTAAGCGATCGCTTGGCAATTCTCTCTGCTTTAGAAAGTGTCGATTATGTCATTCCTTTTTCAGAATCAACACCCCGCGAACTGATTGAAATTGTGCGTCCTGATATCTATGTTAAAGGCGGAGATTATACGCCAGAAATGTTACCAGAAGTACCTTTAGTCGAAGCATTAGGCGGCAAAGTAGAAATCCTGCCGTATGTTAGTAATATTTCAACAACGGCGATTGTGAACCGAATTTATCAAACTTTTACGAAACAACCATCACATTAAATCAATATCATTGCTGCGATCGCAGCACATCCGATCCGCCTGGTACGGGCAAGGCATTGCCTTGCCCCTGCCCCTGCCCCCTGCCCCCTGCCCCTCACCCCGACTTCTACTATGTGGGATAATGCTAAAAAAATCTTGTGTGTGCGATTAGACACGATTGGCGATGTACTAATGACAACGCCTGCGATCAGTGCCTTAAAAAACTCGCATCAGGATCGCCATATTACATTAATGACTTCGAGTGCAGGAAGTGCGATCGCCCCATTATTAAAAGATATTGATGACTTAATTGTTTACGATTCTCCTTGGCTAAAAGCAACTGCACCTCGGAAAAATAGCGATCCAGAATATGCAATTATCGATCTCCTGCGAGAACGTGATTTTGATGCAGCGGTAATTTTCACCGTTTACAGTCAAAATCCTTTACCTACGGCTTTTTTGTGCTACATGGCAGGTATTCCTTTGACGTTAGCGCATTGTCACGAAAATCCTTATCAACTGCTGACGCATTGGATTAAAGATCCCGAACCAGAACAATTTATCCGTCACGAAGTGCAACGCCAACTCGATTTAGTTGCTAGCGTCGGTAGTACGATCGCCGATCAACGCTTGAAGTTACGCATACCAGACACAGCTAAAATCAGAATTCAATCGTTACTCGCAGAAATAGGAATCAATCAACAGCCTTGGGTTGTGATTCACCCAGGTGCATCAGCAATTTCGCGTCGCTATCCTCCCGAAAGTTTTGCAATTGTCGCGGAAAAATTAGTTCGAGATTACGATATTCAAGTGATTTTCACAGGAACCAAACCCGAAACAGAACTTGTTAAATCTATCCGTAGTGAGATGCGATCGCGATCGCATTCTTTCGTTAACCGTCTCAATTTAGGCGAACTTAGTGCTTTAATCGATGCAGCCCCTTTATTAATTTCTAACAACACCGCCCCTGTTCACATCGCCGCCGCAGTTGCTACACCTGTTGTTGACATATACGCTTTAACTAACCCGCAACATACTCCTTGGCAAGTTCCTAACCGCGTTATCTTTCACGATGTTCCTTGTCGCATTTGTTATAAAAGCATTTGTCCCGAAGGACATCATCACTGTTTACGCTTAGTAAAACCCGAAACCGTCATTAGTGCAGTCTTAGAACTACTATCTCAAGATACTTCAACTTCTGTGTCCAATTACCAGTTACCTATTACCAGCCGTTAGGCTAACTAACTGATGATTGATATTCTAATTCCTACTTATAACCGTCCAACAGCTTTAGCTGTAACGCTAACAAGTCTTTGCGCGCAAACTTACCGCGCTTTTCGCGTTATCATCTCCGATCAAACTGAAGACAAAGATGCAACTGAAACTCAAGAAGTTCAAGCTGCGATTCGAGTGCTTGAGAGCCACGGTCATCAAGTCATAGCATACAAAAACTTACCGCGTCGTGGTATTGCCCAACAACGCCAATTTCTTTTAGAAAAAGCAACCTCGCCTTATGTCCTTTATTTAGATGATGATGTCATTTGCGAGTCTTACGTCGTCCATAATTTATTAACAGCGATCGCCGAAGAAAAATGCGGCTTTGTTGGTAATGCATTTATCGGACTTAGCTTTCTTCACGACATCCGTTTGCACGAACAGCAAATTGAATTTTGGGATACGCCAATAACTCCAGAATTAGTTAAACTTGGTACTTCTGCTTGGGAACGTTGGAAACTGCATAATGCTGCAAATTTATATCACATTCAACAACGTTACAACATTACGTGCGATCGCCCGCACAAATATCGCGTTGCTTGGGTTGCAGGGTGCGTTTTATATGACAGATTAAAACTACTCGATGTCGGTGGTTTTCATTTTTGGCAAGAACTACCAACACAAGCTTGCGGCGAAGATGTACTTGCACAACTACGCGTTATGGCGCGTTATGGTGGCTGTGGTGTATTGCCTTCAGGAGTTTATCATCAAGAATTACCGACAACAATCAGCGATCGCAGTGTCGATGCACCGCAGATTTTACCGATTATGAACGGCTAATTATAGCACAGATTAGAGGTCAAAGGTCAAGGTTAAACTCTAGTTATAGTGGTGAAGGCTGATTCCAACGACCGGAGAAAACAAAAGTTTCCAACGGCTTACGAGTACGTGGAGACATTTCTCTTTGCCGCAATTTATCTGATAAAGTTTGCGGATCTCCGAGATAACCTAATGCGATCGCGGCGACTGGTTCATATCCTTCAGGAATACTGTAAATTTCTTTTGCTTTAGCAACGTCAAATCCTGCCATTTGGTGAATAAATAATCCTAACCTAGTCGCTTGAATTGCTAAGGTCGCTGCTGCTGCACCAACATCATGAAAAGCATGGCGGTTTTCGTTGCCGTTGCGCTCAAAGTACAATTTTGCTACACTCAACATCAATACTGGCGCGTATTGCGCCCACTCTTGATTTCCTTGTGCCAGAATACTGAGTAAGCGTTCAAATTCAGCTTTGTTGTCTGAAGTTGCAACAAGAAAACTCCAGGGTTGCTCGTTAAAAGAAGATGCTGCCCAGCTTGCGGCTTCTAAAATACTGCGTAGCTTGTCGGGTTCAACTGTCTGCGTTGAAAATGCTAACGGACTCCAGCGCTGTCGCAGTAGATCGTCAATTGGGTATTGAGTCTTAGCTATTTTGTCGATCATCTAAAGTAAACTCATCAACTTTCGCTTTCTTTACAGGTTAGCTTGGTTGTGAGAATATTCGCATCCGCCACGCAATGAATTTCCTACATGAAAAGAATTGTAAATAAATTTGCTACTAAATAACCCTGTTAATCTGCGTGAATTTACTTAGGAGGAGTAGCCCTGAAGAAAGTTGTAGGGCAATGGAACGATTTTAGTGTTGCTAAGAATTGCCAACTTGCATTAATGAAGAAAAGTTAGTAGCTTAGTTGAACTTAGCGTTTCAGTCATTATGACTAGCACTCAATTGATTAACTTACCACAACTACCAGAAATTATTGATGGATTGCCAAATATTTCGGGATGGGAAACTGAAGTTACATCGGTAGTACAGCATCAAAAACCGATCTTTCTATCGACAACGAACATTCGGCTAGAAGACATCACCGCTGGTTTTGCGATCGCCCTTCATATGCATCAACCAACAATTCCTGCGGGTGTCAATGGTGCTTTGATCAGTAACCTGCAATATATGTTTGAACATCCGCATGAAGGCGATAATCATAATGCAGGTCCTTTTAGCTACTGCTATAGCCGTATGGCTGATTTTATCCCTGAGTTAGTCAGTCAAGGGTATAACCCGCGCGTGATGTTAGATTACTCTGGCAATTTGTTGTGGGGATTGCAACAAATGGGGCGCGGCGATATTTTGGAAAATCTCAAACGCATTACGTGCGATCGCACTTACCAACCGTATGTCGAATGGCTAGGAACGATGTGGAGTCATAGCGTTGTTCCTTCTACTCCGATTCCAGATATTAAATTACATATTCAAGCATGGCAACATCATTTTGCTGCCATTTTTGGTTGGGAAGCTTTAGCGCGGGTGAAAGGTTTTTCACCTCCTGAAATGCATTTGCCGAATCATCCTGATACGCTGTATCAATTCATCAAAGCTCTACTTGAGTGTGGCTATCGTTGGTTAATTGTTCAAGAGCATACTGTAGAATCCTTAACAGGAGAACCACTGCAATTTAAACATCTTCCACATCGCTTGATTGCCCGTAATTCTGCGGGAGAAACTTTGAGTATTACGGCATTAATTAAAACTCAGGGTTCTGATACAAAGTTAGTCGGGCAAATGCAACCGTACTACGAAGCAAAAACATTATCGCGGCAAAATCTTGGTGCTGTTTCTATTCCACCCTTAGTGACGCAAATCGCGGATGGTGAAAATGGTGGCGTGATGATGAATGAATTTCCCCCAGCATTTAAGAAAGTATGGTACGAGCAAGATCGTCGTGTTGTGGGATTAACAGGCACAGAATATTTAGAATTAATTCAAGCTGCTGGGTGTCGATTTGAAGATTATCCAACGTGTCAAGCCGCAGGGCAATATCAAATTTGGCAAAGAGTGCAAAATGACTTTACTCCTGATGTCGCTGATGCGATCGCGCAAATCAAGCAAGCTAACCCAAACTTTCATATCGATGGGGCTTCTTGGACAAACCACATCAGTTGGGTCGAAGGATATGAAAATGTTTTAAGCCCAATGAATCAATTGAGTGCTTTATTTCATGAAAAAGTTGAGCGTCCGAATGTAGATACGAAACAACCTCAATATCGTCAAGCTTTGTTATACAACTTACTGCTACAAACAAGCTGTTTTCGCTACTGGGGACAAGGCGTTTGGACAGATTACGCGCGCACAATTTTCGAGCAAGGAACTGCTGTTGTCAATGCTAACTTTGTTGTTGCTGGTGGTTAGTTTTGAGTTAAAAGAATCTTAATAACTCACCCCTCATCATCGGCGTAACTTAATACTAGCTTTCTAATCACAGTTTTCCAGATTAACCCAGCGATAATTAAGCCAACACCTACTAGCCAAATTCGTTGTTCTACCCAAAAAGCTAAGAATAAACAAGCTGCTAAACCAATCCAAGCAATCCACTTCGGATAAAGCCGATCTTCATCGGGAATTTGTAATGCTGATAAATCGGTAATCGCATAGTAGATTAAAACAGCAAACGCACTAAATGACCATGTTGTTCTGACATCACCAATCAAAACCAAACAAGCGATCGCAGTTCCCATAATCAGTACTGCAATGTAAGGCGTTGTGCGTGATAAATTCATCCGTGCTACAAATTTAGGCATATCTCGACGCCGCCCCATAGCTAATAATACACGCGATAAACCTAAAACTAAATTCAGTAACACGCCTAATGTTGCTGTCACCGCACCAACAGCTAAAATAAGACCACTTCCAGGAATATTAAAGTTGCGTGCGGCAATTTCTAAAGGTGCAACTTGTTCGCTGGTGACTGCGCCTAAGGTTTGCGCGCCTACTGAGCCAATACCAACAACAATAACACCAATATAAAGCACCATCGTGATCGCAAGCGTTATGATGATTGCTCTGGGAATCGTTTTTTGTGGTTCTTTGACTTCTTCGCCGAGTGTTGCAATTCGTCCGTATCCTGTATAAGCAACAAACATCAATGCGGTAGCTTGTAAAACTGAAGCAACTGGATTATCTGCATCTGCGACAAACGGCGTGAAATTGGCAAATTCAGTCGCAAAAACCGTTGGTAAACCTGCCACAATAAAGAAAATTAGCGATAACAGCGTGATTGACACAATCGCAATATTGACAACGTTTGAGCGTTTCACTCCACCCAAAACAATCAACGTTAACACGACAACCGCTGCTAAAGCTGTAGGTACTAAGTACGTGCGATCGCTAATTCCTAAAACATTCAATAAGTAACCTGCAAAACCTAAAGCCGCCGTCGCTGCTGAAGCTGATTTCGCCACTAAAAACATCCATCCCGCAGTAAAGCCTAGCCATGGGGTAAGGTATTTATAGCCATACTCGTAAGCACCGCCACTCACAGGATGACTCGCGGCTAGTTGAGCGCTATTTAAGCCATTACAGACTGCTACACACGCCGCGATCGCCACTGAAATAATCACCGCAGGTCCGGCGACGCCCGCCGCAATTCCCGTGCTGACGAACACGCCAGCGCCCACAATTGAACCTAAACCAAGCGCGATCGCACCGACGACTCCTAATTCTCGCTTGAGTGATTGTGATGATTGCGGCATAATTTGTTTTTACTGAACAACTCGCGATCGCATAATAATGCATTCTGAGTCAGAACTTATTTCATTTGCACTTGCGTCAGGTTTTTGAGTTTGTGCATCGTCACCTATTTACTGCTTGTTGTTGTAGTTGTTCAACTTCGGGTGGTACAACAGGTTTGTAGAATGTAGCAACTTCCCAACTTTGTGTTAGCCTGCCCCAAAGGGTAGAAGCTAAAAAATAGCTGCAATATAACCAGTAGATATTAAAGAACTTTGAGCGAGGGGAGTTGCTAAAATTCCACTAAGAAAGCCGCATAGTGCCAGGATTAAACCAGCAATATTCCAAATATCACCTGATGGTAAAGCTCGCGTAAGACGTTTTATAATCTTAAGGCGATCGTCAACAGCATCACCTCAAAACTACATAGGTTCATCTCATTCGTCGTTAAATTTCAGTTAATAGCAGGTTAAAATCACTCAAACTATGACTAATTTATAACTACAGGAATAAATTTTTATGAGCTATTTTTTCCTTCTCAAAGTTTATCTTGTATTTCTTTTTACTTAACTGCTTGGGCACTTAATTTTAGCAATTTTCACCAAAGTATAACCCTTCAGAACTATCTCTGCTTTTGGAGTGATGTTTTTGCATGACGACAAGTTAAAAAATTAGGAGAAAGTAACAAATAAACAGAAAAATCATGAATTCAGAACAAAACAAACCCAATATTCCAGCAGGCTACACCGCTGACGATACAATTGGTGTTACGCCTGATCTTGCCACTGATGAACTAGATCAAAGTGCTGTAGATCAAGAGCCACAAAATACTGATACACAAACTCCTGATGATACTGCACCCGCTCCAGGGGAAAATGTTGTTGATCGTCAAATAGATATCATTGCTCGGATGTAGAAAAGATAACGGTTTCATTACTTACCTACGTCAGAGTTTTGAATTGTGTAACTGGTAATTGTTGAGATATATTGTTCTCAATTACCAGTTATCTATAACTAGCCTTTACTGCTTACCTAGTAACGCGTAAAATCTTATCCTGACCAGCGGGACAGCTACCTCTGCCATCACAGTTACTTGTTGTGATGTAAAGTTCGCCATCAGAACCCATTACAGCGTCGCGTAACCTACCATACTCGCCTTGTAGATAAACTTCGTGCTGTTGAACTTGTTGAGAATTAGGCTCAAAGACGACGCGATGCAAATGTTCCGATCGCAGTGTTGCAATCATTAAACTACCTTGCCATTCAGGAATTGCATTTCCGGTGTAAACTGCTGCGCCTCCTGGAGGTGCGGCTTGTCGCCAAACTAATGATGGCGTCACCAATCCTTCTTGAGTTTCACAACGGTAAATTGTCGGCCATCCTAAATTATCACCTGCGCTGGCAACGCTAACTTTATCATGACCGCTTCTACCGAGTTCGCCACTCGGACCGTGATCTGTTACCCACATTGTCGAATCATTCGCCCAATCAAAGCCTTGGGTATTGCGAATTCCGCTGATGTATACAGGATTACCTGGAAATGGATTATCCTGCGGAACTTCACCATCGGGTGTCACTCGCAAGATTTTACCTGCTAAGCTATCAACGTCTTGAGAAATATCCGGCTTACGCGCATCGCCAGTACCGATATAAAGCATTCCATCAGGACCAAAACGAATTCGTCCGCCATTGTGATACAGTGCAACCGGAATATCATCAACAATAATGCGATCGGCGGTGGCGCTCGTACCATCTTGTGATAATTGCCAACGCTCGACTCGATTGATTGGCGTTCCGTTGCGATCGGCGGTGTAGTATACGTAGAATAGTCGGTTTTGTGCGAAGTTAGGATGGGCTGCAATACCTAATAACCCACCTTCACCGCTATCAGTTACATTAATTGTGGCAACAGGTGCAGGTTGTAATTGACCGTTGCGGACTAACCGCACTCGTCCTGGTCTTTCTGTCACCAACATATCATTGTTCGGTAAAAACGCGATTCCCCAAGGAACTTCCAAGCCTGTGACAACTTCTTCAACGCGGATATTAACTTGTCCTTGCGGTCCTGCGCCTTGTGGTACTAAAGTACACGCTTGTTGATTTGCACTTGTTAGCTGCGATCGCGGTGATTGAGTAACGTTTTCACTACTAGAAGCTTGTTCTGTGGATTGTACTCCACAAGCTGCAACACCTAATGTACTAATTCCTGCTACGATGCTGGCAATTATTCTTGTCAGCTGCATTTTTCTCCTCCAATTATGTTAATTTGTTTGATTGAAGTGGGCAATTAGAAATCGCGCTTACACAGACAAAACCCGCGCAGGCGGGTTTAATTTGGTGATTAGACAACATTTATAATTTTTAATTAGCAATTTTGATTCAACCAATTGTTTTTAAAGTCTTCATTTATCAGCTAATGAAATTGCTCACTTGTTCGATTGGTAAATCTTACTGATTTCATCAAAGTATGTATTTAATCATTGTAGCGTAATATTAGAAGCCAAGCGGTGTGGTAATGTCTCTGTCTTCTAAAAATTTCTTCCTATGGATAGAAGACATAGAATTAAGTAGAGCTAATTTATGTAATAAGATTAAGGCGTAAGTCACTTAAGAGTAGGCGAAAATAGTGCGATCGCGCCAGCAATGATTTGATTCCTCAAAAATATTTAATTAGAGCGTAACATTTGATATGCTGCGAAGAATCTTAACTGCAAGGAAGTCGGGCGCGTGTCTCAGCAGAATATTTGGGAATATCTAAAACGCTTACTCATCGCAGTCGGAATTATTGGGCTAGTTATTGTCCTATTACTCTTTGCTTGGGCAATTGTCGATGTTTTGTTGTTAATTTTTCTGGGATTGCTTCTTGCTGTAGTTCTGCGTACTCTAGCAAAACCAATAGCTCGTTACACGCCTTTAACCGTGCAATGGTCTTTAGGTGTCGTTGTACTGCTTATTGTTGCTGTTATTGGCATTGGTGGGTGGTTTTTTATTCCCGAAGTGTTGAGTCAGTTTGAATTATTTGTGCAGCAAGTTCAGTTGGGAATCAATCAATTACAAACTTTTTTAGCTCAATATAGTTGGGGTCAACAATTACTTGAGCAAGTTCCTGGCGGTGATGGCGGATTGCCAATATCCAACTTATTCAATCAATTTGTTGGTGCTTTCACGGTGACTTTAGAAGGATTAGCAAATACGCTGTTTGTCATTTTTGTTGGCGTATTTCTTGCTGTTGAGCCACATCTTTATCGCAGTGGAGTTGTGAGTTTAGTTCCGCCACGAGGACGCGATCGCGCGCAAGAAGTTATCGCGGGTGTCGTCCATGTACTCCGCGCTTGGCTATTAGGGCGAGTTATTTCGATGGTTGCGATCGGAGTTGTGATTGGAATTGGGTTAATGTTACTCGATATTCCTCTTGCCTTAGTGCTAGGAATCATCACCGGATTGTTAGAGTTTATTCCTGTTGTTGGACCAATTCTTTCCGCAGTTCCTGCGATTATTATTGCGATTAGTCAAGGTTTACTACCAGCAGTTTATGTTGCGCTCTTTTATCTTGTTGTACAACAACTAGAAGGTAATGTCCTGACACCAATCGTACAGCAAAAAACAGTTTCTTTGCCACCAGCAATTACACTCATTGCAGTTTTGGCAATGAGTGCTTTGTTCGGTGCATTAGGAGCATTAGTTGCGACACCACTTGCAGCAGTGATTATGGCTTTGATTAAAATGCTCTACTTGGAAGATGTTCTTGGTTCTCCTCAGTTAAGAGCAGAGAGGCAGAGGAGCAGGGGAGAATAGATAATTACGAATACAACGTTATTCCCGATTTCCTACTGCCTGTTACTTAATACAACGCTTTAGTCATCAAGTAGTACTTCTGGGTCGTCGTCGATTGAGAGCAGAAATTGAATCAAGTCAGTTTGGTCTTTTACAGAAAATCCCGCTTGTCTATCTACCCAGTAATTGTGACCGCTACCATCGACATTGACTCGTTGCAAGTCAGAATTTGCGCGATTAGCAGCAACGACAGGTTTACGCAGATTGCGATCGACGAGAACTCGCAAACTTGCACTGGGATCGGGTTGGATATTTTGTAGTAATGTACCAGCCATTCCTAACTGATCGGGATTTGCAACCTTAAAACCTTTTTTATCAGGTTTAAGGGCTTCTGAACTTGCAGCAACACCGCCATCGTGTAAATAAGGCGCGGTGAGATAAAGTCCAATCAAGTTAGGCACTTTGTATCCTCCTAAAGGATCGCTTTGCGCGTAAGCTAGCTCGATATCTTCTTTGGGTGTGATATCGGTAGGAACTGGGATGATAGGAGGATCGGGCGGTAAAGGAACCGAAACGTTAGGTGGATACGTTTGTGGTGGAACAAATAGCTTGGCAAAACCTTTTGATGCTTGGGCGCGGGATGGTTGCGTACCGATTTCGCGTTGGGCGATGACATCGTGATTTGTAAAGTAACGTCCGCTATGACAATCAACACAACCTGCTTTGTTAAATATCGCAGCACCATGTTTTAAAACTTCGATATCATTTGTGGGTTGATACGGTGGTGGCGCTAGCGTATTTTGATACGCCGACATCGCGTTAATTTGTTCTGCGACTTGGTATCCTGGGGAAGCTGCCATTAACCCGTTTTGCATAAATACACTGCTTTTTGGGTATTCTGGCATTTTGATAACTTCGTTGAAGCCTGGTTCTCCTGGTGTCGGATCGATTTTCTCGAAAAATTCTGACGGTTTGACTTTATCGGGTAAGCGGAATTTTGGATTGGATGCATTTTGTAGCATCGTACCCAGATAAATTTCTTTATCGACTCCTAAGAGTTCGCCCCCTGCATCCGCTGTTGTTGCGGGATCGGCGTTGACACCAAACACGGCATTATTTAATGTCGTTAAACCGTGGAACCAACCAACCGAAGCAACACCACTCCAGCTATACGGCCAAGAACCTTGGGTGTAAGACGAAGGAATTTGCGAAGGATTGTTTTTTAAGTCTCCATTCGAGGTAAAGTTACCAGGAGGCCATGATAATAAGTCGGTATCAACCGCATCTTCCATCGCTTTGATATCGGGTAAGCGGGCTTCTTGTCCGTCTTTGTTGATGTAGATGCGTTCGCCTGGCGGCATTTTTGTAGGATTCGCACTTGCTTGGCGAAATAATGCAGCAGAGTTACTCGCAAACGCAATAATTAAACCTGTGTCAACATCATTATTCGGCGCACCTTCTAAAACGCGACCTGTTTCAGAACTTACCGTCGCATGACACAACGCACAAGTTACGCCAACACGAACTTTACCCTGATCGAGAAACGAACGAATTCCCAATGGAAATAGCGAACCTTTCGGAACATCGATTCCTGTATTAAGTACCGTACCTGCTGTGAAAGTGCGATTACCTACTGTGACATCTTCATCTAAAGTGACTTGTAAATTTGTTGTCGGTTTTCCTCCTAATGCCAAAATTGTCTTACTTAAACTAGCAAGATTCAATGGTCCATCGAGAATACCAATGACATCAGTAAACAAATACTCATTGCCAAACGTTTCTAAATAAAACGCCTTGCGACCAAGATCGATCAGTTCTTCACTAACTTCCACCGCACCATTTTCCGGTGAAAGTTCTTGTCTTCCTGACTCTGTTTGCAAAAGTTGGTCAGCTTCCGCTTTACTTACCGTATGACCCAACACATCATACGCACCAATCTCCTGTGATGTCGGCTTTGTAAATGGTGTATAGGTGTTGTAAAGACTCGGTGGTGTTCCAGGAAGCGCGAGTTCAATGCGAAACGCAATAAACCCGACAAGAACAACCAAAGAAATCAAAATGATGATTGGACGTAATCGCATACGTACCTCATATAACTTCGATGCGTGCTTGGCGACTGAAGTCGCAGCTTAATCAACAATGTCCACCTGCGTGGACTGGCGCTAATGCATCCTTTGTTAACTTGCTTCAACTTGCCAAGGTTGCCAAGCCTTCTGTTTAACCTCAATTTCACCCTTTTGCGGAGTTGCATCCCAGCGCGTTACTCCGTCTTCCAGCCAGAAGCGTAACTGAATACAAGCGTCGCCGACTTCTAAGCGGTTAAGTGTAATCTCTGGTATCCAATGGGGTAAACAAGGATCGACATAAAGACACTTGTGCGGTGCATTCGCTTGCAAACCTAAAATTGCTTGCAACAGGTGAAATATTGAACCCGCCGCCCATGCTTGCGGGACATTTGCTTCTATGTAAGGCACTGGAAAAGCACCAGGCGATCGCTTGACACCAGAATAAAGTTCTGGTAAGCGGTAGCTAGCAAAATAGCTTGTTGCCTCAAAAAGGTCGCGTGCTAGCCGCGCGGTTTCTTCTGTGAAACTGTAGCGCTTGAACCCTAACGCAATGATGCCATTGTCGTGCGGCCAGATACTCCCCCGATGGTAAGAGAAAGGATTAAATGCAGGATTATTCGCCGATAAAGTCCGAATACCCCAGCCACTATACATATCGGGTGCGAGTAATTTTTGCACAACCTGCGCCGCGCGATCGCGCGAAACAATTCCACTCCACAAGCAATGTCCTGGATTTGATGCAATTGTCCGCACGGGTTTTTTATCAGGATCGAGTGTAAACGCATAAAAACCAATGTCTTCGCACCAAAAAGTTTCTTCAAACTGTGCTTGGAGTTTTGCGGCTTTATTACGCAGACGATCGGCGCGATCGCCTTCATCTAAATACTCAAAAATTTCTGCCATGCGCATCCACGCATCAAAAGCATAACCTTGCAATTCACACAACGCTTTTGGCGCTTTTACTTGACTACCATCAGGGTAAACAATCGCATCTCCTGAATCTTTCCAACCTTGGTTTTCGATTCCACTAGGCGATCGCGTTTCATACTCTTGAAAACCATCACCATCAAGATCGCCATAGCGGTCAATCCACTCTAAGCACCGTAAAATTACATCGCGATAGTCGTGCAACAACGAATCATCGCCTGTCCATTTCCAAGCCTCGTGTAAGACAATGAGATACAACATTGTTGCATCAGCTGTTCCGTAATAAGGCGTATGCGGAATCTTTTGAAAATGCGCGAGTTCGCCTTTGCGAATTTCATGTAAAATTTTGCCTGGTTGGGCATCGCGCCAATCGTCTTTTTCAGTAGCTTGCAACTGTCCTAGCTTCTTTAGCGTTCCGCGTGCAAAAGCAGGGTGCGTAATCATGTTTTGCAGCGTCGCAATTAAACTGTCGCGTCCAAACAGCGTAACAAACTTCGGAACCCCCGCCGCTGGTAGCCACTCATCAGGACCAAAGTCATAATCATACAATCGTAACGCTCCTGTATCGCTGACCGATTGCCGATATGCTCGATACACTTCTTCGTTAGCTACTGTCACTTCTGTAACAGTATCTAACCAATGGCGATACAGGTGTTCTAATTCGGTGTTAACTTCTTCATCAACAGCTTTGTAGTAACAAAGATGAATCGGTTCGCGCTTGCGGTCATTTTCAACCAAAATATAGTTTCCACAAGCGTGCCAGCTTTCACCTGGTTGTAGCGCGATTTCATAGTTAATCCGACCATTTGCATAATGAGGTTGCGAGTCGTAGTTACGCGGTTGGTAGATCAAACTACGGAAAAAATCTTTATTTTTGTAACTTGTATGCAGTTCTTTTTTTTCGATATCCCATTTTGTTTCTAAGCATCCCCGCCGCACATACTTTCCTGAAGAAACTTCAAAAATATCCGCAAAATCAGAGCGTAGCGCAATTTCTAGCGTGAATTTTGCTGGTTTAAGTCCGTAGTTGGTGAGGTCTAAATCTTCATGAATGCCGTGTTCAACGGTGCGGCTAATAATTAACGATAGCGAGTTTTGTTGAATTGCGCCGTCTTCGGTAATAATTTCTGGATTTGTTAAATAAACTCGTGACGCGTAGTAAGTTGTTGTTGTTGACCGCAGGCGAATCCAAGAACTGCTATTAGCGTAGCAGGCGTAATAACTTAAAAAACGCGTGTCTTCGGCAAAAATCCCCAAAAAACCATCTTGTTGAATTTGACCATCAAGGTCAGTAACCATAAATGTACCGCCATGATTAATCGTTAAAATAGGTGGACCAACGGTGATGCGCATATAACTCCTGATAATTAGATAATAAATAAACGTGAAGGTTGGTAATTGGTAATTGAAAAAAGATCTATTAGCTATTACCTACTGAAGTACTGGTAAAACTTTTTCGCCAAAGACCTCAATAAATGCTTCTTGTTCGCGGTTGACGTTGTGAAGTGTGATAACTTCAAAGCCAAGTTCGATATCTTTTTGCAACCATTCGATGTGTTGTTGCGGATCGGGTGAAATGCGCACGTATTGATACATATCTTCTGGTTTAACAAAATCGGCGATCGCATCAAATTGCTGCGGACTGCGTAAATCGGCTAACACTGGGCTGGGAAAAATATTGGTTCGCCACTGATCGTAAGCGCCGTCTAGCGCTGTTGCTGCGTCTGCTGCATAAGAAAGCTGTACTTTAAGATACATCGGTTTACCTTCGCCGCCTCCGCGCCGAAATGCTTCGACGACTTCTTTTAACTTTTCGTGTGGATGCGAGATTGTAATCATTCCATCTGCCCATCCGGCTAACCATTCGGCGGTTTGGGGTGTAATGGCTGCCCCAATGATTTTGGGAGGAACTTGAGCGCGAGTATAAAGTTTTGCTTCTTCTACGCGGACATGACCGTAATGCGTGACGGTTTCCCCTTGCCATAAAGCCCGCATAATCTCAGCACACTCTTGAAGACGGGCGTTGCGTTCGGCTTTTGCTAACCAGCGATCGCCTGTAATTTTTTCGTTCAAAGCTTGACCACTACCTAAAGCTACCCAAAAGCGTTCGGGAAACATTTCGGCTAAAGTTGCTGCGGCTTGGGCGATAATTGCTGGATGATATCGCTGTCCTGGGGCACAAACAACGCCAAAAGTCAAGGGGACAGCTTGCATTGCTGCGCCTAACCAAGACCAGGCGTAACCACTTTCCCCCTGGCGATCGCTCCAAGGGTAAAAATGATCCGAACACGATATTCGTTGAAATCCTGCATTGTAAGCAGCTTGAGCGTATTGCAGCAGGGTACTCGGTTTAAATTGTTCGTGCGAGCAATGGTAGCCAAACTTAGCCATAGCAATTCTGATCCCAATTTACAAAGATAAGCGTCATTTTCTCCTCTGCTCACCCACACGCAGCCACTTTAAAGCACAATACGATTAGAGGAGCGATCGCAAAAACATCTGCGTGATGTAGTACTGATTTCCCTCGCGCCAAACGCCCACGCCTGTTTCGGCAAAGACAGAGCGTAAAATATTTTCACGGTGTCCAGGACTTTCCATCCATCCTTGGACTGCGGCGGGTACAGGATCGGCAATATTAGTACTCCGAAATAAGTTTTCACCGACCATTAAATAAACAATTCCGCCGTCACGCACTCGTTGCGCTGGAGTATCGCCATCGGGTCCTGTATGACTAAAAAAGTTTTCCTGCGCCATCCTTTGACTATATTGGCGTGCGACTTGGGCTAAGCGTTCGTTGTTTTCTAACGGTTGTAAATTGTTCTCCACGCGAATTTCATTAATTTGTTGGCGAATCGCCGCTTCCATTTCGGCAATGTTTGGAGTTTGCGCAGGAATCGAGGGTAACGGTTGATTCAGCAATAGATCCGCACCAGGGATCGATAAGATAAGCTCTCTTGCAGGTTCACATCCTCCTAAAATTAGTGCGATCGGCGTACTTAAAACAAATAATCTCCATGAGAATTTTCGGTTGTTCATGCGGATGCTGTATTCGCTAAAGCTCTAATATGCGTAAATTCACTTATCTTCTAATGTACGCAGAAAGTTTAGTGACTCGCAATTCCTCCAATAGAGCGCTTTTATTTAATTTATGAACATCTTGTCAAGGCGGTTAATAGTTATTAGTTAATTGTTAGTAGCCCTTAACTATTAACCATTGACAGCCCTGATCAGAATTTCCCAAAAAGAGCGTTAGTAGAAACTTCTTCTTTGCATTGACAACCGGCGACGCTTGGGTGTTCCTAAGAAAAACTGCATAATGTTACCGACAGTTCTATCAGTAGCGCTTTCTGTTGCACCGCTACTAATATTACGCAATCCGTGCAAATCTAAAAAGCTAAATCCTACTTTGGAGAAAAAGGGAATCAAACAAAACAAGAAAGTATCAACAGTTTGATTGAAAACTCGAAATCCTGAAGGTCCAAGAATCCATACAATGGGATAGCAAATCCACAGCACCGTGAAATAGGTTGTTAGGCGATCGTAAAAGTTTGAGAGTTCAGCGCCTTGGCTGCGGGTTTTGGCGCGTAGGGGCCCCCAAATTCCCCACAAAACAACCAAGAAAGCAACAACACCGTTGAAATACCACAGGTATCGCACCCAAGGAATCACCGATAAATCAGCAACTAAGCCACAGACAACAACAATCACTTGCGTCATCATCAATGCAGCGATTAGCGTCCAATCTTTTTTCTGTAAGCGATGCATCCCTGTCCAAGATAGCGCGAGTAGCAACAAAGGCGTAGTGACAACCCAATCTATATAGCGTGCGAAGTGAGTAATTTGACCTGCAACTGCAATCTTTCCTTGCTCTAACTCGCCGTGTGGTAAGTTCATTGAAAGATATGCTAATCCTGACCAAATAGGAATAAACGCTGCAACTAAATATTCATACTTGGGTACACCACGCGGGTTAGTACTTAGCGAAATAAAGTAGATCGCGCCAACCGCCATTCCCAAAATGTAAAGCCAATGAAATAAAGCTTGTAGATCCATTACTCCTCCAGCGAATTAATGGGGAAAAGTGTATTAAACTCAACAAAAATTTTACACAATGAGTTAATAAGTAATACTCCCTATAAATAGATTGGCTCTTTTGTAATATTCATCTTCTATCTAAAGAATGATAAAAATCGGATTGAAATTAAAATTTTAAAGAAAATATCGCGTAACAATTCAATTTTTTTTCTATGTATTCCTGGTACTTTGCTGTTTATAATCGCGGAGAATTTGTAGAAATTTATTCATATTAAAACTACGCGGATCAATTCTTGTTCCTGAACGATCTACGGCGCGATGCGTTGTAATTCGGTCTTCGGGAACGCTGCTTTGGGCAATTAACCACGCTAGTGAACGATATTGTTCTTCTGTGTAACCGCTATGTCTTCGCGCATTATTTCTACCACTTGGCGGTGTTTCTAGTGCTGCATGATACGCAAAGTTATTCACAGAAGGAGGAAAATTAGGATGCGTTTTTACTGCTTCCGGACCTGACGCACCATCAAACACAGAATTTCCTGCACCAAAAGCCCGATATTCAGGCGGGACGAGATAAACAACGGTTCCATCTAATTTAATTAATGCATGGTAACTTGCTTGCTTACTTTCTTCGTAGTGCGGTGTTTGAAAAAAATTAATTGTACTCGCCGCCGAACTTACGGTTTCGTGTAAAACAATGATTGGTTGATTAGAAACAGGAACGCCGTTAATATCAGTTACCAGCCTTGAACCATAATTTGTTGGGTGTACTGGAATAACTTCATAGTTTGGTTGATATTTGAGTTGCGAGATATTTCCTGTTTCACTTGGAGTGGCGATCGCCTTTGGCGCTGCGCTCCGTGCAATCGCTTGTGAATAAATAGGTTGATTATCTGTTTCTACGGTTATGACTGGTGTCGATTTAGCTTCTCCGCGCGAATCTGTATTTCTCACAGCTAAACTAATTGTAAAAAAGCAAACTAGTATAATACTGATGACGACTCGAATCCAAACAGAACGCCGCATTTTTGAGTGACTTGTATAGTTTAGTGAAACGACTTTTTAGCTTGAGGAGAGTATTCTGTACAATCTATTGCCTCTTGGGTTAAAGCAATTTTAGGATTCACTGCACACTTGAGATAAGGATTGCTAGAAAAATATCGACAGTTGCTGCAAGGAATCTTATTGAGTTGTTTTAAATTGACAACAATATCGCTTTGCTTATTTTTACGAAATTTAAATAACATTGTCAAAAAAATCGCGCCACCAGTTACTAAGCTGAGAGGTCCCCAGAAGCTAACAGCATTGTTTGGTACGCTAACTTGATTATTAGATGATGGCGTATTCTGTGCTATTTCTACATAATTTGAGTTACTAAAATTTCTCTCTGCGATTGAAAAATTTTGATGAGATTGCCGCCCCTGCATACTAATTACCTCAAGATTACAGTTACTTGTTAGGATTTGGATTGCACCGGAACTAAAATTTAGATATTTTTTGTAAGATTTATAATTCGGCAAAACCTAGCTGGAGAGTTGCTATAAAAATTAATACTATACAAATCAAGTTATTAAGTCAGTTGCTCCTAACGATCAGTATTTGAAACAATTGTGACGAGAAAGTGACAGAAAATGAAAAAAATCAACTATGTAGTTAAATTAGCCTACGAAAACAGTGGAGTTACGTAGTATAATTTTTATGCTTAGTCAATATAAGCTTAGGTATTTACTGTCACTACTTAAGACAGCAGCCTGAATTTCAAACATAGTGTTATGGTTGAAACTGAAATCGTCGAGTTCAAAAGTAGCGATAAAAATCTTTGAGTCAGAGGAGTAAAGTTCACTGTGAATTTTGGTCGATGGATTGGCTTAATTGTTCTGCTAATTTCTTTATATATCCTTTGGCAGATTCGACAGTTGCTTTTACTCTTACTTACGGCAGTTGTTATAGCGACAGCGTTGAATCGGTTAGTTCTACAACTGCAAAGATTGAACGTCAAACGCGGCTGGGCGGTTTTAATTACTTTAACAAGTTTACTAGCGCTGCTTGTTGGCTTCTTCTTGCTCATCGTACCTGCTTTTGTCGAGCAATTTCAACAACTCATCGCTTTATTACCAACAGGATTTGCAAGAATTCAAACTTGGCTTACTTGGTTAGAGCAGCAGATCCTAAGATGGTTTCCAAATTTACCAGCAAATTTACCGGATGTTACGAGCTTAATTCAACAAATTCAGCCGATCGCAACTCAGTTACTCGGTCAGTCGGTTAACTTCTTCTCAACTTCGATTACAGCATTTTTACAATTTCTCTTGGTTCTTGTGTTGACACTGATGCTGTTAGCACAACCGCAGCCGTATCGTCAAGCTTTTATCCGTTTGTTTCCTTCATTTTATCGCCGTCGCGTTGATGAGATTTTGACGCGGTGTGATGTGGCTTTAGGAAGTTGGGCAAGTGGCGCGGTGATTACAGGAATCTTTATTGCAGTTTTAAGCGGCTTGGGTTTATGGATTATCGGCGTACCACTTGCTTTAGCTCATGCAATTCTCGCAGGTTTACTCAACTTTATTCCGAATATTGGACCTACATTAAGCGCAGTCTTTCCAATCGCGATCGCACTTCTTGACGCGCCGTGGAAATCACTTGCTGTGTTAATCTTATACATCATTATTCAAAACATCGAAAGTTACTGGCTCACTCCAACGGTAATGGCATACCAAGTAGCACTATTACCAGCGATCACATTGACAGCACAATTATTGTTTGCAGGCTTTTTCGGTGTATTGGGTTTACTGATGGCACTACCACTAACTGTGATTGCTAAAACATGGTTAGAGGAAGTTTTATTTATCGACATTTTAGATAAGTGGCGGCATCCTCATCAAATTGTTCGTGAGGAAGTTATTTACGATTCCAATACCGACTACGATACAGAAATTAGTGAGGAATGGAAGGAAGTTTAAATAAAGCTTTTAGCACTTGGCAATCAAATAAAAGCTAATTGCTAAGAGTTACCCATTTACTGAATTCTCGTCTTTGTGTTCAGCTTTGAGTTGATTCAATTCAAACAAACTAATCAACACGCCGGCGATTGGAACCGAGAGAAAAACACCAACTAAACCAGCAATTCTTGCACCTACTAGCAAGGCAAAAAACATCACGACTGGATTAACATTCAGCGAACCTTGCATAATTTTTGGCATTAGTACGTTTTCTTCAACTTGTTGCAAGAGAACGCAGCCGATTAAAACTTGCAGGCTTAGCCAAATTCCTTGGGGTAATAAGATGATTGATACCAAGCCGACACCGATAGTCGCGCCAATTCCAGGAATGAGGTCAAAAACACCAGCGATCGCCGCTAGAAGTAAAGCAAATGGTGCTTGTAATAGCAGCAAGACAATATAAACCGATACGCCAAAAAAGAGCGATAATAAAAACCGCCCCCAAAAGAAGCCGAGAAAATTTTGTTGTACCGCATGAGTTAACTTCTCGCGAAAGCGTGGCGGAAAGACTTGTAAAAGAAAATACCAAAGTCTTTTGCCATCGAGTAACATAAATAACGCAATAACTGCAATGATAATCAAATCGACAACATTAGTCACAATGGTTTGTAAGGCAGCAAAGCCAAATCCTAGCCCTGCTAAAGCTTGATTGCGAAGTTGTTCTTCAATTGCATTAAAATCTACTTGAAAGTTGAATCGCTGAAGTAGTTGTTCGATTTGTTCTACTACAGGTAAAACACTATTTAATAATTCTGGGGCTTGATTGAGGAGTTGTTCGCCTTGCGATAAAATCGCTAAACCAATTGTAAAAACTATAGCGAGTAAAAGAAAAATACTGAGGAGAAAGACAATAATAACCGCTACAGTATGCGGTAAAAAACGCTCTACCCAGCGGACAGGATAACTCAGAAGAAACGCAAAAACTGCCGCAAAAATAAAAGTGACAATAACGTGTTCAAAATAAGCTAGGATTTGAGTTATTGCCCAGCCAAGTGCAATCAGTAGTAGCGATCGAACTAACGTTGAATTATTGAGTCGATTCCATAAAGCTTTAATCGGTGGTTCGCTCATAAATAAGGCGGAGGAAAGTTAAATAAATATTTTGGAATAGGACGATAATGTCAAGTTTAGGTTTAGATAATAAAGCTAACCTTTTATTCTGATTCTTTCACTGTTGTAACTGCCTCAACCGTCTTCCCAAACGTATAAACGCTGACCCCCGATCTTTGACCTTTGCCCCCTTGTTTTACTATCGTCTACCAATTAAGCTATGCCATGCACGCATACACTTACGACGTAAATTCGTTAATAAACCTGGAGAGGATTTGCGCTTTTGAGATGCTTGAGATGGATCTTCCGAAATTGGAATTGCATATTCTTCTGGGACGATTGGGGAACCGTGTTCTTTTGCATAGACTTTAGTAAACTCTGCACCCAAAAATAAAATATGAGCAGCGTAGTAAATCCAAGTGATAATAATTAAAAATGAACCAGCAACACCGTAAGCTGAGGCAAAATTTGTTCGACTGAGGAACAAGCCAAAAAAGTATTGACCTAGCATAAATAATATAGTTGTGAAAATAGCGCCGACTAAAGCATCTCGCCACCGAACTTTGGCATCAGGTAGTACAGTATATATTGCGGCAAATAAGAAGGCGATCATGCCAAATGAAACAACAAAGCTAAGAATTTGCCACCAATAGCCCTGCCCAGGAGTTAAATCGTTTAAAACATCAACAACTGATGCTAGTACTGTATTAGCGACAAAAGAAACAAGCAGTAAAAAGGCAATAACTAACACCATCGCGAACGATACTAATCGCTTACGCAGAAAGTGTGTAATATGCTTTCCTGGTACTGGTTTAACTTCCCAGATTTTATCGAGTGCACTTTGAATTTGGGCAAAAACCCCAGAAGCGCCAAACGCAAAAAATCCCAAGTTAAAAATGAGTTGAAATGGCCCTCCGGTAGCATCTTGTCGCATATTAGCGATCGCTGTGGCAATCACCTCAGCACTTTCTGGTCCCACAATACCTTGAATTTGATCGACGAGTTGCTGTTGTGCGGTTGCTTCGCCATAAATTGCTCCCACCATCATAATCACCAGGATCATTAATGGTACGAGCGAGAAAACTGTGTAATATGCCAACGATGAAGCAAGTAGTGATACTTGATTAAATTGCCACTCTGAAATTGTCTCCTTGAGTAGCCGCCACACATTTTGTAAATATCTCATCACAATTTAAGAACGTTACTTCTTAGTTTTAATTTATACCTATCGTGGGGAATGCAGTACAATAATCGAAACTTCTTGGTGAGTGCGGGCAATAACTTCTGGTTCAGTTCCTAGCATCCGCATACTTAAAATATCAGGGTGGTTTCCTGAAGTAAGAATAAGTAAATCGTCAGGTTGTAACATTCTGGCGACGCGGGTGACAAAGTTACCACGTACGTGTTCAATGGTGACTTCTGTTTGCACGGGTGGAACTTTAGGCGCTTTACGGCGGGGATTTCTGGTGACGTGTAATACTTTTAACGTTGCTTTGAGTTCCTCAGCTAAAGTTTCGGCTAAAGCGATTGTTTTCTGCAATTGCGATGAAGCAAAATCCAAATCGGTTAATGCTAGAATGACGCGGTCTGTGTTTCTAATTGGTTGCGTAAATCGCGCGACTAATACCGGTACAGTTGCTTGACGGATAATATTGTCGATAACACTGCCAAAAAAATTATCGCGATAGCTAGAGTAACCTTTCCAACCACAAACGATTAAATTGGCATCGCGTTCTTGTGCCGCTCTCAGAATTCCTTTTTCAATTGAATCATCAACACGCCCAATGGTTTCAACCGATGTTACAGCCGCATGGGCGATCGTTTCTGCTGTGGCTAAGAGTTGTTGTTGCTGAATTCTTTTCTCGGCGGTAATCGGTCCACTGTTATCTGTGAGAATGTGTAAGGGTAGCAACGTACCGTTACTTTTTTTTGCCAAAGTTATCGCGAGTTTCAATAGATGATCTTCGGTACTAGGGTTAGCGACAGGAACTAAAATGCGATCGCCAATCTGCGTTGTTTCAGTTGTAGGCGTAACAGCATCAGGTTTGACGTCGCGCCCCCAACGCGTTGTCACCCAGGGAGACGCAATACACGTCACCAAGATCATTGCGATCGTGCCATTCACCGTTAACTGATCGACTAAATCAATTTCAAATGCAACCGTAATTGCAGCTAAAGTTGACGCCGCTTGCGCTACCGAAAGCCCAAACATTAACATCACGTTAGAAAACGGTAATCCAATGATTTTTCCTGTTCCCCACGCAGGTAAAAATTTCGCAACAATCGCAACAAAAGTCATGACTCCTGCTACTAATAAAGAGCGCGGTTCGCTCAACAAAATGGCAGGATTAATCAACATTCCTACAGAAATCAGAAAAAAGGGAATAAATAATGTATTACCAATAAATTGAATGCGGTTCATCAATGGACTCAATTGCGGAATCAACTGTGAGATCGCAATTCCTGCTAAAAATGCCCCAATAATTGGTTCGATTTCAATTAATTCTGCTACATAAGATACGATAAATAACGTTGCCACAACAAATGTAAATTCGGCACTTTCATCGTGTCCAAATCGCCGAAAAAACCAACGACCAACTTTAGGAACTCCCCATAAAGTAGCAAAAGTATAAATCGTTAAAGCAGGAATTAGAAACAACCAAAAACCTAGCGTTAAGTTTCCTTGATGCGCGCGGACAACAACAGCTAAAACTAAAAGAGCTAGAACATTTGTAATTAAGGTTCCTCCTAAAACTGTCGTGACAGCTTGCGTTCGCATTACTCCTAATCGCATCGCAATTGGTAGCGCAAGAAGAGTATGCGACGCAAAACAAGAAGCAACAAGAATTGATGCGAGTAAACCATAACCAAGCAGCAACATACTCCCAGTTCCTAACAGCATGGGAATTGCAAAAGTTGCTATGCCAAATATGACGGCTTTATCGGCGTTGTACTTTAAATCGTCAAGGCTTGTTTCCAAACCAGCCATGAACATCAAAAATAGCAATCCTACCGTACCGAGTAAAACGATTGTACTATCGCGTTCTAAAAGTCCAAGACCATAAGGACCTACAACTAATCCTGCTAAAATTAAACCGACAATCCCTGGTAGCTTAATTCGCTCGAATAATAGCGGCGCAACGAGCATGATTGCCATGATAATCAGGAAGACAGGTACAGGATCGGTAATTGGACCCGTTAGAATTGAGGGGCGAAGAAACTCAACAAGCGATCGCCCTGTATTTTGCGTAGACAACCAACTCGCTTGCACGAATGTGCTAAATGTTACTTGATAAAATTGCCAAATTTCCATTGTGCTTTGAGTGTAAAGATTGCTAACAAATGAGCTATACATATCAATTTTGCTTTCTCAAAATATCTATATTTAGTTACTTTTTTATTAGCTAAACTCTGTATTTCTAAATATGAGATGGCTTGAGCGCCAAGTATAAAGTAGCTACAAGCTATAGACTATCAACACGGAAACCTAATGTTTAATATTTTAAAAATTGTCATTTTTCTATCATAAATATTGAATAAAGTAATAAAGATAACGGTCTTAACAAACACGGAATGACTTGCAGTGTAACTTTAATCTATAACTCAACTGCCAGTAACAGTGTCGGGGGGCAAATCACATGACAGCAACAGAAGAAAAATTGCTGGAACATCATTGGCATAATCTATCTCTACAGGAAGTTGCTCAACGTTTAGACAGTAATCCTCAAACTGGTTTATCCGCCGCCGAAGTATCGCAACGACAGCAGAAATACGGTCCTAATGAGTTAAAAGCCAAACCAGGGAAAAGCCCAATCGTTCGATTTTTGTTGCAGTTTAACCAACCACTGCTTTATATCTTATTGATTGCCGGTGCAATTAAAGCATTACTCGGCTCGTGGGTCAATGCCGGAGTCATCTGGGGTGTCACGCTCATTAATGCGATTATTGGCTACGTCCAAGAATCGAAAGCCGAAAGTGCGATTTCTGCACTCGCCTCAGCGGTGCGAACCGAAGCAACTGTCATGCGTAACAGTGAGAAAGTGCGCGTATCCTCGACAGAAATTGTTCCTGGCGATGTTGTGTTACTTGCTTCTGGCGACAAAGTTCCCGCAGATTTACGGTTAATCGATGTTCGTAACTTACAGGTCAACGAATCAGCGCTAACTGGCGAATCAGTCGCTGTCGAAAAAACAACACAACAAGTAGACGTTGATGCCCCTTTAGCCGAACGTATCAATATGGCGTACGCGGGTAGCTTTGTCACCTTTGGTACAGCAAGAGGGATTGTCGTTGCGATCGCCCAAGACACCGAAACCGGACGCATCTCGCAGTTAATTGATCGCGGCACTAACTTAGTCACTCCACTCACCCGTAAATTTGACCGTTTCAGCCGTACGCTACTGTACATTATTTTGGGTGTTGCTGCTTTAACCTTCGCGGTTGGTATTGGCTACGGTAACTCGATAGTCGATATGTTTGAAGCGGCGGTAGCATTAGCCGTCAGTGCGATTCCCGAAGGATTACCCGCTGTTGTCACCGTAACATTAGCAATTGGTGTGTCACGGATGGCGCGACGTCATGCGATCATCCGCAAGCTACCTGCGGTAGAAACCCTCGGCGGTGCGACGGTGATTTGTTCGGACAAAACCGGAACGCTGACCGAAAACCAAATGACGGTACAAGCAATTTACGCAGGCGAACAGCACTATAAAGTTACGGGTAGCGGGTATAATCCAGAAGGAGAAATTATTGTTGATACAGATATACCTGATGGTGTTGCCGCACAGCAGAGTGCAGATCTCAACTCAAATGTTGCATTGCATGAATGTTTAATTGCGGGTTTGCTGTGTAATGACTCGCGGATTGAAGTCAAAGATGGACAAAATACTGTCATCGGCGATCCAACCGAAGGCGCTTTGATTATCGCCGCGAACAAAGCAGGGCTGAATGATAACCATGAAAAAGCCATGCCGCGAGTTGATGTCATTCCCTTTGAGTCTGAGTTTCAGTACATGGCAACTTTGCATAAACAGAGGTTAGGGAAAGACGGTAATTCTCAACACATAATTTATGTGAAGGGTTCGGTGGAGGCGCTGCTAAAGCGCTGTGAGCGAATGTTGGATACCGAAGGCGAACTCCAGCCTCTCGATGCACAGACGATTCAAGCACAAGTCGATGCAATGGCACATCAAGGCTTACGAGTGCTAGCGTTTGCAAAAAAAAACGCGCCAGCACAGCGATCGCTCGATCACGATGATATTGCCGCAGGATTGATCTTTATCGGATTGCAAGGGATGATCGATCCACCGCGTACTGAAGCAATTAGAGCGGTACAAGCGTGTCAAGAAGCAGGAATTCAAGTCAAGATGATTACGGGCGATCATGCTGTGACGGCGCAGGCGATCGCGCAACGCATGGGCTTTAATCACCACAAGGAAGTGATTGCGTTTACCGGACAACAACTCGCGCAGATGGACGATCGCGAACTCGCTAACGCGGTAGAAGATGGTGCGGTGTTCGCGCGGGTTGCACCTGAGCAGAAACTACGCTTGGTAGAAGCTTTACAATCTAAAGGTGAAATTGTCGCGATGACCGGTGATGGCGTTAATGATGCGCCTGCCTTGCGACAAGCGGATATCGGCATTGCGATGGGTGGTGCGGGAACCGAAGTCGCCAAAGAAGCCGCCGACATGATTTTAACCGATGATAACTTCGCGTCGATTGAAGCCGCAGTTGAAGAAGGACGCACAGTGTATCGCAATTTATTGAAAGCGATCGCGTTTATTCTCCCTGTCAATGGTGGTGAATCGATGACGATTTTGATTAGCGTATTGCTAGCGCGAGTTTTACCGATTCTCTCGTTACAAGTTCTGTGGCTGAATATGGTGAATTCAATTGCGATGACAGTACCACTTGCATTTGAACCCAAGTCAGAAATTGTCATGCAGCAGCAACCGCGCAACCCCAATGAACCACTATTATCGCGTAAGCTAGTGCAGCGTATTATCCTCATCTCTGCATTCAACTGGATTCTGATTTTTGGAATGTTTGAATGGGTACTGCGCGATACAGGAAATGTGGCTTTAGCGCGGACAATGGCAATTCAAGCGCTTGTATCGGGAAGAATCTTCTATCTTATCAGTTTAAGTCAACTTGGTATCGCGATCGCAAGTAGACTGCGTGGTAGAAGAAGAGAATCCTTCAGCGATGCGCGCGCAATTATGGTCGGAATTGTGACTGCTGTGATTTTACAGGTTATTTTCAGTCAGTGGAGCTTAATGAATACCTTATTTGCTACCGCACCACTCAACTGGAATCAATGGCTCATTTGTTTACTTGTCGGTTTACCCATGATTCCGCTTGCGATCGTGGCTAATCGAATCGATCCAATTGAGAAGCCTTCTTCTCGAACTCGATAAGTAGCGCCGAGGTTCACTCTATTGAATATTAAGATCTAGGGTAGGCATCGTGTCTACCCATTACCATTCCAATTCAGCCGGCGCAACTTTGCATTTGTTACGGCGAATATGCAAAATTTGACCACTACGCATTGTAATTACGCGGTCAGCCATTCTTGAAATTCCCGCATTATGGGTAATCACAATCGTCATTGCACCCAATTTACGATTAGCTTGCTCTAAGACCTCTAAAACAAGTTTACCCGTTTGAAAATCAAGCGCGCCTGTTGGTTCGTCACATAGTAACACCTGTGGACGTTTTGCAATTGCTAGAGCAATTGCCACGCGCTGTTGTTCGCCACCCGACATTTGTGAGGGAAAATAGTTGATGCGATCGCTTAATCCCACTCTGGATAGTGCTTCCTCTGGTGCCATTGGACGACGCGCTATGTCTGTAACTAATGCTACATTTTCTCGTGCTGTTAGGCTAGGAATCAAGTTATAGAACTGAAAGATAAAACCAATGCACTCGCGACGAAAGCGCGTTAGTTCTACATCCCTAGCGTTAGTTAAGTCGCGACGATTAAAGACGATCTGCCCACTCGAAGGGACATCTAATCCACCTAAGATATTCAATAATGTTGATTTGCCGCTACCTGAAGATCCTAAGACAACAACAAATTCACCTGCGTACAAGTCAAGGTCTACTGACTGTAATGCATACACCTCCACTTCACCCATGCGGTAAACCTTTGTGATAGCTTGCAAATGAAACCCAACGTTTGATGCAGCGGAGGAATTGGGTAGCTGACCGTGTTGGTTTTGCATCGTCAGAGTTGATGAAAGTTTTATACTATGGCGATGCTTCAAGTTTAGGCGATCGCACTTCATCATCACAAGATTCTCAAGTTTCCTTCCTAAAGTTGAACTAAGCAAATGAGATGTAGAGGCTACTGTTGTGATCAGCTATCAGGAAAAGCTCATTGCGCTTTGGACTGTTTTTTTACTGGGTACACTGTTTCACACTCAACTTGGCTTAATGCCACTGTTTCACGGTCAAGATATTGCGATCGCCGATGGCCATAACAGTGTCAATATTGCTTATATTCTCTGGGGAATGCTCGGCTTTTTTATTTTGCCGATGCTAGCGATCGTGGTCATGGTATTTAATGACTCTAAACGTTATCGGATCATGCATTTAAATTTGACAATTTTTTACACTGTTTTAAATTTTCTGCACTTTGTACTTGACTTAAAAATTATACCAATTGTTTGGTATCAAATCACATTAATGATCGTATTACTTTTGATTGGTTTGTTATTGAATGTAGTTTCACTGCAATGGTTAAGAGCAGATAGCCAATACAAAAAAATTGCTTAATAAACGAGGTAAAAATGCAACTACAATCTATTCCAGTTCAAATTCCAGAAGGAAGTAATGTCATTTTAGGTCAATCACATTTCATTAAAACAGTTGAAGATCTTTATGAAATCATGACTGAGAATTCCTCTCAGATTAAATTTGGTGTGGCGTTTTGTGAAGCATCAGGACCATGTTTAATCCGTGCTACTGGTAATGAACAAGTACTCCAAGCTGCTGCTATAAACAATGCAAAAGCGATCGCAGCGGGACACAGTTTTATTATTGTCATGCAAAACGCGTATCCAATTAGTGTTTTAAACGCGATTAAGCAATGTCCAGAAGTCTGCAACATTTACTGTGCTACTGCGAATCCTGTTGAAGCAATTATCGTTGAAACAGACCAAGGAAGAGGAATTTTAGGTGTTGTCGATGGTTCAGCACCAAAAGCTGTAGAAACTGCTGAAGATGTGCGCGTACGCCATCAATTCTTACGTCAAGTAGGCTATAAGCTTTAATTGTATGCAATGAGGCACAAAGAGATAAGAGGTAGTTATAGATGATATCACTGCCATCTCTACCAAAACACTCCTCAAAGTTATTTATCTATTTTGGTATTGCACTAGCAACGGCGATCGCACTCGTCTTATTGCTACGTCCTACTCCTGTTAAAGTTGAGGTAGGGCGCGTTGAACAAGGTAAACTACAAGTCACCGTCAATGTAGAGGGAATGACACGAGTGCGCGATCGCTACATTCTTGCAGCCGAAGTCACTGGACATCTAGACCGCATTACTTTGGATGAATGTGATGTTGTTGAGGCAAGAGATATTGTCGCGCGTATTGATCCTTTACCGCATACAACCGCAGCTTTAGCACAAGCACGCAGTCGCATTGCCGCAGCGCAGGCAAATCAACGACAAGTGGAAGCACGAGTTGCACAAACGCAAGCCGCTTTCGCACAAACCCAGCGCGATCGCCAACGGGCGCAATACTCTGCCGAAACAGGTGTTATCTCTCGGCAAGCGCGAGAACAAGCCGAGTTAAACGAACGCACGAAGATCGCAGAACATAACGCGGCACTCCAAGCCGCACAAGCAGCGCGAATTGCATCGACTCACGTACGCGCTCATGTGTCAGCAACGCCTTCCTTGCTTAAGAAATATTTCGCTGACGAGCAGAGTGCACATTTTATGGTACATTTGTACTAATTATGAACTGAGGAGCTACATTCCTTTCACCCGAATCGATTCCTCACTTATTCATCAGTGCAAGAAGTACGCAAACATATCTCACCTCTTCAAATAGTGAATGCAAGGCAGCATTTAAGTTCTCTGTGGTTTTGTTACCAGGCGTTGCTGCCTGCTGATGAGTAACGCAGCAAAATCACGCACGCCTCTCTGCCTTGCGCCAAACACAACAAGGAGTTTAATGATGAAAACTGAACTGCATAAACACGATTGGCTACAAAAGCTGGTTGGCGAGTGGACATACGAAGCAGAGGCGATAATGATGGAACCGAATCAGCCGCCGCAAAAGTTTACGGGAACTGAGAACGTGCGATCGCTCGATGGTGTGTGGTTGCTAGCCGAGGGACAGGGTGAAATGCCAGGCTGCGGTACTGCGACAACAGTGATGACGCTTGGCTACGACCCACAGAAGCAGCGTTATGTAGGCACCTGGATTGGATCAATGATGACTTACTTGTGTGTGTATGAAGGCGAACTAGACGCAGCTGAAAATGTTTTGACACTCAACACTGAAGCCCCCGCGATGACAGATGAGCGCAAAATGGCTAAGTACAAAGACGCGATCGAGTTTATCGGTGACGACCGTCGGGTACTGACATCGTATGTGTTGAGCGATGACGGCGAGTGGCACTGGGTTATGAGGACTAACTATCGGCGGAAGCAATAGCAACGTAACGCTATATGTTTTGCTGCTCCATAAGTCTGCCCGCATTCAGTGCAATCGATTGCCCTATAGTAAAGGCACAGGACTTACGCAACAGCTACCCCGAACAATCGCTGCTTCATGAGTAGCCGCTTTTTTGGAGGGGGTTTGGGGGAATGGGGGGTCTGATTAAAACGCTAAGATTGCGTAAGTCATAAGGAACTCAAAACTGACCGCATTGATTGTGCCGCTATGCGAAACCAAACACCTGACGCAATTGACCTCGATGCTTATTTTCAGCGCATCGGCTACAGCGGCGATCGCTCTCCAACGCTCGAAACATTACAAGCAATTCACCTCCATCATGCAACGTCGATTGCGTTTGAAAATCTTAATTCGTTGCTCAAACAACCTGTTGCGCTAGATCTCAAGTCTTTACAACAAAAGCTGATCTACGAAGGTCGTGGTGGCTATTGCTTTGAGCAAAATCTATTATTGCGCTCAGTCCTACTTTCACTTGGCTTTCATGTAACAAACCTAGCAGCGCGCGTGTTGTGGAATTTGCCACCAGGAACAATCGCGCCGCGCAGTCATATGCTGCTGCGGGTCGGTATTGATAACGAGCAACACATTGCAGATGTCGGCTTTGGGGGCTTAACACTCACTGCACCACTTGCTTTAACACCGAACCTTGAACAAAGGACACCCCATGAACTGTTTCGATTACTTGCAACTGAGCGCACTTACATCATGCAGGCATATATCGCTCAGGAATGGAAATCTCTTTACTCTTTTGATCTGCAAGAGCAGCAACTCCCAGATTATGAGGTAAGCAATTGGTATGTCTCAACTCACCCAAACTCACTGTTTGTAACGTCACTTATTGCAGCTAGACCAAACTCGCGCTGTCGCTATGCATTGCGAAATAACCGACTAACAATGCATTATCTTGATGGTGAGATAAAACAGCGCGTACTTACTACCGTGACAGAGTTGCGTACTGCGCTTGAGAATGAATTTCGCATACAATTACCAGCGATCGCAAATCTTGACAAGACTTTACAACAGCTAATTGCGCAAACTAATTAGTCTCTACTTCCCCAAAATGTAGAAATGGAGAAGGTTTAGATGATCAATCAACAATTGAAGAACAAAGTTGCTTTGGTCGCAGGAGCGACGCGCGGTGCAGGTCGTGGCATTGCTACTGAACTAGGTGCAGCGGGGGCAATTGTTTATGTAACAGGTCGAACTACTCGCACTCAACGCTCTGAATATAACCGTTCTGAAACCATCGAAGAAACCGCAGATCTTGTCAATCAAGTGGGAGGTTGTGGTATACCCATTCAGGTCGATCATCTCGATCCTGCACAGGTTCAAGCTTTGGTAGCACGCATCGAAAACGAGCAAGGGCGGTTGAATATTTTGGTTAACGATATTGGCGGAGAATATTTGACAGAGTTTAACAAGCCCGTGTGGGAGCTTTCTCTAGAACGGGGGCTGCGGATGTTGAGGTTGGCGATCGACACGCACATTATTACTAGTCACTCCGCGCTGCCACTTTTAATCAAAAATCCAGGTGGACTAGTCGTCGAAATCACCGATGGTACGGCAGAACACAATAGCGAAAACTACCGATTATCGCTATTCTATGACCTGGCAAAAACCTCAGTCATCCGCATGGCTTGGGCTTTGGCACAAGAGCTTCAACCGCATCTATGCACAGCCGTTGCGCTCACTCCAGGCTGGTTGCGTTCAGAAATCATGCTGGATAGTTTTGGGGTCAGCGAAGCCAATTGGCAAGATGCAACCGCAAAAGAACCTCACTTTGTCATTTCTGAAACGCCCCGTTATATTGGTCGTGCGGTTGCGTGTCTTGCTGGAGATCCCAATGTTGCCCGTTGGAGTGGTCAATCGCTGTCGAGTAGTCAACTCGCGAAGGTCTACGGTTTTACAGATTTGGATGGCTCGCAGCCGGATGCTTGGCGCTATATTTGTGAGGTTCAAGCAGCAGGTTTGCCTGCTGATGCAACTGGATATCGGTAGTTAGCGTTGTCTGAATTCTGAAGCGCAAGTCTAACTGTACTACTGTGCGGAATGGCTATATTCTTAAATGCTTCGACCTTCTGATTTTCAACCCTGATCTCTGCTACAGTAGATATTGCTCTGAAATGAGAAAGCGAGTTTGAACAGTTGAGGCTGTGATTAGGCGATCGCATGACTTGCTTGGACTGAGCGCGATTGTCTTTAGTAAATTTTACAACCCACCCCTTGAGCGAATAATTTGTCCTGTAATCCATTGTGCTTGTGTAGAAGCAAGAAATAGAATAATACGTGCTGCATCTTCTGGTGTACCGACACGACTAAAACGTGATTCCATTGCTAGTTGAGTCCGAAGATCCTCATTCATCCAACCTGTATCTGTTGCGCCTAGATCTACCGCGTTGACTGTAATACCTTTATCTGCCAAGCTAGCACTTAAACTCATCGTCAGCGCCTCAATTGCTCCTTTGGTAATTGCATAAGGGAGGTTCTCTGGCATAGGTGCTAAACTTTGACCAGAAGTTAAATTAATAATTCTTCCCCCTGCACGCCCATCGTGACGCTGTGCAAATTCTTGACATAATAACGTTGTGCCGCGCACATTGACTGCATAGTGCGTGTCAAGTAAATCAGCAGATAGTGAGTAGATATCTACTTGTTCGTCATATGCTGCATTATTTATCAAAATATCCACAGAACCTAGCAAATCTTCTACTTGCTCAAATAGCTGCTTTGGTACTTGTAATTCAGCAAGATTCGCTTCCAATCCCGCAACTTTTACTCCATAAGATTGTAGTAAACTAATGATTTCTTCTGCCTCGCGATCGCAACTTCCCCAAGGCATCAATGCATCATACGGACGATAATAAGTCGTAAAAACATTCGCTCCAGCTTTAGCCAAAGAATGTGCGATCGCAAATCCAATACCTTGAAGGCGACTGACTCCCGTTACTAAAGCAACTTTACCAGATAACCCATAATCAATCATATAATCTGTATTTAACTAAAAGAAATCTGGCATCCAAGGCAAAGACCCTGCAAAGATCTGTGTTGCACTTAACAAAGCTGTTTCTGTAGCTGCTAAGCGTCCCATAAGTTGCAATTGCTGTGGTGTAAATAATCCTGTATAAAGCGGCGATAATCCACTAATATCAAGTTTTAATTCTCCTTGTCCTCCCTTAGTCACTTCACCGTGTCCTTGCGTTACTTTCAGAATGAAGTTGCCATTATTTTCTCCTATTAACTCGTCCGTAATTGCTAAATGTAATTCAGTTGTCAAATCTTCTGGATAGCCGCGTTTTTCTAAAGCTTTTACAACATCAACAATCCGCATCATCCAATGTGTTAAATCTACTATTTTTGCTGTTTGTTCTGGCAGGTTTAATGTTAAAAAATTAGTAGCTGAATGTTTCCAATAGACTTTCTCAACTTGCGAACGATGATCGCTGATAAATGTCCAGAAACGTCGCACTGCACCTGAAGTTAGTAAGACTAAATCTCTTATAGCAAGACATTCACTATTATTGAGTTGCTGTTGCTGAAACATTAAATAGCCTTCAGGTTGATTTGCACCAATCAAATAAGCATAAGTAGATGATTTGATTTTCTCTTGCCAAATTGATTGATGGCGTTGCAAATATCCATTTGTTGATTTTGCTTGTTGCTGATGCAGATGAGAGAATTCATGACAATCGAGATCGACAGCTTGCATTGGCAGTGTGCGATCGCTTCGGGCGCTGCGCTGCGCGCAATCACGCATTACAATACTCTGTGTCGGCATTTCCCAACTGCAAAGGCTTCCGCCTTGTTCGTACCCCACTTGGCGATAGAGTCTTTGCGTTGCAGCATAAAGCGTTGAAATTGGGATACCTCGTCTATAAAGTTCTCGAATTGTTTGTTTCATTAATTCCAATGCTGCACCAGAACCGCGATATTCTGGGGCTATCCCTACTGCTGCGATTCCTCCCATAGGAACACATTCACCACCAAACCATTGTCCTTGCGGAAGGATGGCTAAACCACCGATCATTCGAGTTGAATCGCTGATACTGCGGTAGTTTTCTCTACCAACACGTTGAAAGTAAGTCTTGATGCTGTCGGATGGAGAGTTGAAGCACTGCTGTAAAATTTTTCCTAGTCGTTGCTCGTCTTCAGCGTTCGAGATAACGTCATATTTAAAGTGAGACATCATGGCAATCCTGCCTAATGTACTACAAATATAAATATATCTGTATTATGGGTGGGTGACAAGCGATCGCGCTTGATTAATCCATACTTGCATTTCACTGCGCGAGGGACACAAATCGCGACGTTGGAGTGTTGCAACTTGCAATCGCAAAATCTGTTGATGTAATCGATGCAGTGGAGTTTGCGCAAGTTGGGTAACAGATATAATGCCTGCGTGCAGTAATACGCCGCAATATTGACAGCCGACACTGGGAATTCGTGCTAAATCTGCTAAAGCTACCCATTTGTTGACAGTTTCAACTCTAACGCGTAACTGTGTTGCTAAGGCTTGTCGTTGATGAATCGTTTGACATTGTTGTAATAGTTGCAGCGTTGTTGATATACCAAGTTGTGCAAGTTGTGCTTGTTCTTGGATGTTTAATCCTGGTAGTTCGCTAATTTGCCAATTCTTTTGTAGAATTTGAGTTGGAGACGAACGATTTACTTTTTGCATATTTTAAAAGTGATACCATCTCACTATTTGCTCTTTGTTGAGTTAAAACTCGATTTAACAAATCCGTAAATTAATCCCACCGCACTACTTAATGCTAAAACATTAATAAACTGAATCGAAGCCAGAAATCCGCCTCCATCAGTACGCTGGTATTGGTACAAAGTTAAGGGAGTATCAGAAATTCCCAAAATCAATGTTTCTATACCAAGCATTGATAAAATTACCGGTAGCACAAACCCCAATCCTAGCCAAATCACTACCATGCTCATCGCAAAGCCTGTTAAGAAATCCCAGAATAAACTATTTGCTGAATGCGCTACGCGGCGATCGCCTGATTTACCATAGATGCGTAAGCCAATGACTGTATCTTTTGCTAAAACATGGCGGGGGTAGCGCCAAACAATCGTACTCACCCACATATCGACAATTGCACCTGCTGCATTGATTGCGAGTGCGATCGCTAACCACGGTGTCTGCAATACAACCATCAGCAACACACCTAAAACCGAGATGATCGCGAATGGCGCAAGCGTAATCTGTAAAAATTGATTGCGCGTAAAAACTTTGCTCGAAGTTGCATAAGCATAAGGTAAGACAAAGTGCGATAACCCTACTCCATAACGCGGTTTACCGCCATAAATCGACATTACCGCACCGTGAATAAGTTCGTGCAAGACAATTGTTAATATTATTAGAAGTAATGTTCCGATCCATCCCTGCACTTGCGAAAAGGCAAAATTAATGTCTTGATTTGTTCCTGTAAAGAAAGCGTAAATTGCTAAAAAAATTGGTAAAAATAAGAAAAAACCTGCGGTAGCTAGAAAGAAAAACTTAGCGGCTAAAGTACGATTAACTGTTAATTCATCTAATAGTTGATAGCCGCGTTGTTGCAAGTTTTGGGTAGCTAAAGAAGTAGGATGTTTCATTCTTCGCTTCCTTGTCCATTCGGTTGTTCTAATACTGTTTGCTGTAAAATTGGCAAAGAATTCCGAAATTCTATAGCATAAATATCCGTTGGTAATGCAATTCCCTCATTCATGAGTGACTCTTTAACCGCTTGCGCAACCTGCGAAGTTGCTTCTAAAAAAGCCATGCGGCGCGAATTTACCCAAAAGCGAATTTCAAGATTTACCGTACTCGGCGCGAGTTCGCGAACTAAAATTTCTAGCGGTTGACTCACTTCTACACCGTTGATTGTTAAAACAGCGTCTCTAATAATCTGTTTTGCAGTATTAATATCCGCAGCATAATCAATTCCAACGATCACTGAACTTCGACGCACTGGGGAAGCTGTATTATTAGTAATGCTCGCCTGAAAAACTTCTTGATTGGGGACGTATACCATCCGCCCATCATAAGTTTGAATCGTAGTCGCGCGGAGTTGAATTTGAGTAATTGTGCCTTCAAATTCTTTAATAACAACTTGATCGCCGAGTCGAAACGGTCGAGCAGCCAGTAAAATGACACCAGAAATATAATTACCTAAAATATCTCGGAGACTAAAACCAATCGCAACTGTAGTTAATCCTAATGTACCAAGTAACGCAGTAAAATCAAGTCCTAAGACTCCTAGGGCGATTATCGAACCAATTACCCATACTCCACCGTATCCTAATTTAGCAATGAGAATTTCGGTACTGCGATCGCCTTCGGTGCGTTGCGCCCAACTGTAAGCAACTTGTCGTACTCCCCGCGCGATCGCCCATGTCAACGCCACAACAATTAAACCACCAATAATCGAGGGTAAATTATCGATAATATCGCGGAGTAACTCGCGCATCGTGATATTAACGCGCTGCACAACATCAATGGCTAACGGTGGCTGATCAAAAGCTTGATTGAGTGCGATCGCCCACTGTTGCGCCAATTCTTCCACAGAAACACCAAAATCTTCCGCATCTTGTTGCGTTACCGTCATCAACACGCGATTATTAACTTGTAATGTCGCGATATTGCGTTGCGGACTTGTTTGTACAGTAACAGTTTCTATAGGTTGCGATCGCGCTAAGACACTCGCAATTCTGCGATTGATAATTTGCGCGCGTTCTGTTGCATCCAGTTCCGGTAAACTACCTACTTGAAAAATTGGTCTTCCGCGTACTAAGATATCTGCAAAAAACACTCCATCTACAGGAACTTCTACAGACGAATTCAGCGGAGTGTTAATAATAGGAATATCTTGGGCTAAACCGATATGACTTCTCAATAATATCAAGCTAGTGACAAACACGACAATGCGTATTTTATCAGCTTGTTTGCGTTTGCCCATTCTTTACTCTCTACTACACGCTCATAATCATAACAATAGCTTCTATTCTTTCTATCTACCCTCTACATCTAGATTATGAAGTAATCTTTGTGTCCTAACGCTTGCGCAGCCTCAAGATATTTCAGCGAAGTGGGCATTGCCCACCATACTGTTTAATAACGAAAGATACCTGCTATTGGTGAATGTCCTGGTACAGATTCAGGATCAACCGCATAGACAATACCACTATTTATCAGAGTATGAATTGCGGCTAAATCTATCAAGTCTTCATCACCTGTTTGCTGTTCTTCGTGAACTTCAACTTGATTTTTCTCTGGATCAAAGCCACCCCATTTTTGAACGCCAATTCCTACAAATAAAGAATCAACACGCTGAAAGTAGGCAGCGGGAACAACTTCTAGTATATTGTCGCTCGTTTGCCCTGTTCCAGCTAATTCTTGATACCGTTCTACAAGTTCTTGTTGATTTTTCTCAAAATGCGGTTGTACGACTTCCCAAGCTTGTGCGTGTAATTCTTCAGGCTTTGCAATATCAGGATTACCTGTCACACCATCCTCAATTAAATAAGGGTAGTTATTCGCCTCTTTGTAGATCGAAAATAAGTATTCTACTCCAGCTAAAACAAGCGGACAGTGTTGATTTTTAAGGAGTTCTTGAATGCCCGCATCTACCTTACGGAAGTAGCGTAATATGTTTTCTTTTTGATCGTCTTCGCCTGCACCTTGTCCGTGGAAAATTGCAGCGCGATCGCCGCCACCACCTTGCGCAGTACCAGTATGAAATTGCAGTTGCTTTTCAGGATCGTCGTAGCGTAATGCTTCGCCAATACTTTGCGGTACATCTTCTAAGTCAATTTCGCTGACACTATAACGCGTCCCTTGGAAAAGCCGAATTTGATTTTGACTGAGTGCGAGTAGATAGAATCTACCATCGTTGGTTAGTAGCTGTAATAGCGGCTTGAGGTGAAAGCGATCGGTGACGACAACTAATTCATCAAAGTTGAGTGGAACTTGGTAGTAGCTAAAGAAATTATCAGCAATAAAAATTGCAAGTCCATCACTTTGATGTTGCCAAAATTGATAATCATCGAGTTGTTGCGCTCGTGCTAACATATCTCTTGCATCCTGCGGGCGCATTCCTCCCTCGATTAATTTGTCTTCGGCTTCTTTGATTAAGTTTTTGAAGCGAATTGGGTCTTGCTGTGTTTGAGTTCCCAGTTTATGCGTGGGCATATAAATAGAAACACATATACCTTTTGGTTGTTCAATTAATATTTTTGCTTCATCGATTGAAAACAATTTCATCTAGTATCCTCCTATCGAGTTAAAGAAATAGTATAGCAATGTTGGTTAGTATCGTATTTTTTAAACGACCTATATTCCTTGTATTAGTTGCCAAATGCAATGACGCAAAATACTGAAGAAAAGAGACCAAGACAATCCCATTAATACTTTATTGCTACACCTTCATACAAGATTTAGCTTATTCTTTATGTTAAACATTTTGTCTTTTGTTGGCTTCCAACCACCTTGGTAAATATTCTATAGACCATCTATCTAATGATTGATTTCTGTTGACAGTTGCAACGATATTAGAAGATGACATCTATCTCAAAGCTGATATTTGCCAAAAACACAAAACAAAGATTTGTTTATGAGTAGAAAGGCTATATAGCGATTTTTAGTGGGAAGATAATATTTTCTTAACGTTTCTTTGATAAGTTACAGAAGTACGACCGTAGCACAAGACCGAGATGCTTTGCACCATTTGTAGTAAAGCAGAGTTTAAATAGCTCATCAATAACTGGCTTTTTCTGAAAGCAATAAATCTGTTTTATGCATCGCTGTAATTTATCAATATTGCAGACATATCACCTATGGATTCGTTTAAGTTACAATTACTGCACGCTACTGACTTAGAAGCTGGTATTTCTGCTGTTGAGGATGCGCCTCGGTTTTCAGCCGTTGTTAATGGACTGCGATCCGAATTACCTGAACAAACGCTTCTGATCTCGTCTGGCGATAATTATATTCCTGGTCCTTTTTTACTGGCAAGTGCCGATCCGAGTTTAGATGAGATTTTAGGTAGTGCTGGCGCTGGGCGAGGTGACATCGCAATTATGAATGCGATCGCTTTTGATGCTTCAGCGTTGGGTAATCATGAATTTGATTTGGGAACAGGACAAGTTGCAAGTGTCATTGCGCCGGATGGTGATTACCCTGGAACAAGTTTTCCTTATTTAAGTGCTAATTTAGATTTTAGCGAAGATGCCAATTTAAGAGATTTAGTTGTTCCTGAAGGACAAGCACCACAACCAAATAGCATTACAAAAAGTGTCGTGTTTGACGTTGATGGCGAAATTGTCGGTGTGGTTGGCGCGACGACACCATTACTCGAATCGATTTCTTCGCCTGGCGATGTGATTGTTTCACCACCTGATCCTGAGGATTTGAATGCACTAGCAGCAGAAATTCAAATTTCGGTGGATAATCTCATCAATCAGGGTGTCAATAAAATTATTCTGACTTCGCACTTACAGCAAATAGCGCTTGAACAAGAATTAGCGACATTGCTAGAAGGCGTAGATATTATTATTGCGGGTGGATCGGATACAATTTTAGCCGATGAAAGCGATCGCCTCCGCCCTGGTGATACAGCTGCGGGTTCTTATCCGGTTTTAACCGAATCTGCGAGTGGTGAACCTGTCGCGATTGTCAGTACTGATGGTAACTATAACTACGTCGGGCGCTTGGTTGCCGAATTTGATGAAAATGGCATATTACTTCCAGAAAGCATCGATCCTTTAACGAGTGGTGCATACGCCACAGACGAACAAGGCGTAGAAGATCTGCGTAATCTTGTCGCGAATCCTGATGCTGTCGTCGCCGATGCTGATGTTGTTGCGATTACAGCGGCTATTCAAGAAGTCATTTTAGAGAAAGACGGTAATCTTTTTGGTAGTTCCGAGGTATTCCTCAACGGTGAAAGAGAAGATGTTCGCACTCAAGAAACAAACTTGGGGAATTTAACTGCTGATGCGAATCTCGCTGCGGCGCGTAGCGTTGATGACTCAGTTGTCATTTCAATCAAAAATGGCGGAGGAATTCGCGCGCCGATTGGTGTAGTTAATCCTGAAACTGGCGAAACCCTTTCGACAGCGGCGAATGAATTAACAGGTAAAGAAGCAGGTGAAATTTCTCAGCTAGATATTGAAAACGCGCTGCGCTTTAACAATGAACTCACGCTATTAACGTTAACGGCTGGACAACTTCTTGCAGTTATTGAACACGGTGTTGCAGCTACTGCATCTGGCGCGACTCCTGGACAATTTCCGCAAGTTGCTGGTGTATCGTTTAGTTTTGACCCTGATTTAGAATCGGGAAATCGCATTCAATCATTAGTCGTTGAGGATGCAGATGGTAATCCGCGTGATATTGTTGTTGAAAATGGCGAACTTGTCGGCGATCGCGATCGCGAGTTTCGGATCGTCACTTTAAGCTTCTTGGCTGAGGGTGGTGATGGCTATCCTTTTGACCAATTTGCTGAGGCTAATGCAGAACGATTCAATCGAGTCGATCTGACTGATTTAAATTTAGCGCCAGGAACTGCAAATTTTGCCGATCCTGGTACTGAACAAGATGCTTTAGCTGAATATCTCCTCGCTAATTTTGCGGAAGAACCTTATGATGTTGCGGATGTTGGTTCTGGACAAGATTCTCGAATTCAGAATCTCAACGAACGCAGCGATACCGTGATTACACCTATTATTGATGCTGCGGATGCGATTAGTTTAGCACCTATTGGTACTTACGAAACAGGTATTTTCGATGAAGGTGCCGCAGAAATTGTCCAGTACGATCCTGCTACACAACGTCTGTTTGTTGTCAATGCGAATCAAGCAACAGTTGATGTTTTAGATATTAGCGATCCGACAAATATTCAAGCCTTGAATTCAATTTCCTCGACTGCTTTCGGTGGTATTGCTAACAGCGTGGCGATTTTTGATGGTGTCATTGCAGTAGCCGTAGAAAGTGAGGATACACAACTACCAGGTAGGGCTGTTTTCTTTGATGTGGACGGTAACTTTTTAAGTTCCGTAGAAGTTGGGGCTTTACCCGACATGATTACCTTTACTCCTGATGGAAGTAAGGTATTAGTTGCAAATGAAGGCGAACCGAATGACGATTACACCATCGATCCTGAAGGTTCGATCAGCATTATTGATGTCTCAGGTGGTTTTGAAAATCTGACACAAGATAACGTTACAACGGCTGGCTTTAGTGCGTTTAACGATCGCAAAGACGAACTGATTGCAGAGGGAGTACGAATTTTTGGACCTAATGCCACAGTAGCTCAGGATGTAGAACCAGAATACATCACAGTTTCCTCTGACTCTACGACTGCTTGGATTGCGCTGCAAGAGAACAATGCCTTAGGAGTGCTTGATATTGCTTCTGGAGAGATTACAGATATCTTGCCTCTCGGTTTTAAAGACCACAGTCTTCTTGGCAATGGTTTAGATGTCAGTGACAGAGATGATGCGATCAATATTACCAACTGGCCCGTATTTGGTATCTACCAACCCGACGCGATCGCAAGCTATGAAGTCGATGGCGAAACTTTTATTATTACTGCTAATGAAGGCGATGCTCGCGATTATGATGCCTATAGCGAAGAAGCACGGGTAGAAGATTTAGTTCTCGATCCTGTTGCTTTCCCTAATGCTGAAGAACTACAAGCAGAGGAAGCACTTGGTCGTCTAATCGTTACCACTGCTAACGGTGACACGGATGGTAATGGCGAGTATGAAGAACTATACGTTTTTGGTGGTCGCTCGTTTGCGATTTGGACTGAGGAAGGAGAACTAGTTTACGATAGCGGTGACGATTTTGAGAAAATTACAGCAGCGCTGTACCCCCAAGATTTTAACTCTGACAATAGCGAAAATGACTCTTTTGATAGTCGCAGTGATGCCAAAGGACCAGAACCCGAAGGCGTAACCGTTGGTGTCATTAATGGTCGGACTTATGCGTTTATTGGTCTAGAACGTATTGGCGGAATAATGACTTACGATGTTACTGACCCCACCGATCCGCAGTTTGTTCAGTACATCAACAACCGTGATTTTAGTGGCGATGCTGAAGCTGGTACAGCAGGCGATCTAGGTATAGAAGGATTAACATTCATTTCTGCTGAAGACAGTCCAAACGGTAAGCCACTAGTAGTTGCTGCAAATGAAATTAGTGGAACAACAACTGTTTTTGAAATTACAGTAAACAGCGACGGAACTCCTGAACCAACCGGAGAACTCATTTTTGGTACAGAAACTGATGATGAGTTGTTTGCCAATACCCGCGATACTGTCTTTGCGGGGGCTGGTAATGACATTGTTGATGCTTCTACTGGTGGCGGTGGTAATCAACTTTATGCGGGTGATGGCGATGATGAGTTGTTTGCTGGAAGCCGCGATCGCCTTTTTGGTGAAGCAGGTAACGATATTCTCAATGCGGCTGTTGGCAGTGGTGGAAATCGACTATATGGCGGTGAAGGTAACGATACCTTAATTGGTGGCACAGGCGATCGCTTATTCGCTGGTTCAGGTGATGATGTCTTATTTGCTGGACAAGGCGATAATCTCTTAAATGGTGGTGCAGGTGCCGATCAGTTTTGGATTGCTTACAATGGTTTACCCAATAGCGTCAATGCGATCGCTGATTTTCAAGTCGGTATTGATATCATCGGTATTGGTGGTTTATCACAAGTCAATAACTTTAGCGACCTCACGCTGACTCAAAATGGGGCTGATACACTCATTAACGCTTCTGATACCGATTTAGCTATTCTTAGAGGCATTCAAGCTACTTCGGTGAATGCCAATAGCTTTGAATTTGCGTAGTTTTATCTTTCTGATAGTAACAAATTGCACCTTTTCTATAAGCAGAAGAGGTGCAATTATTTTGTTGTTCTAAATTCAAAGAAATATAACAAATTGATTGATAGCAGTCGAGCAACAGATTAGAGCATTTTTAGAATCTCAACATCAATAAATGCAAGGTTTTCACCTCTTGCCTTCTGCCTCTTAATATCAATATTTTTAGAAAAATAAAGAGCGATCGCTCTCTATAATTTTTGTAGAATATTTAAATAAATCACTATTTTGAAGTGTAGGAAGTTAATTTGTATGTACTTCTCATACCAAATTTTACTATCGCCATAAAAAATAGAAAGCCTATCTATCTTAAAAAAATATAAAACTAGTACGTCGATTCTCCTTGCTCGGGTAGCACTACAAAGATTTCTTAAAAGTAATGAACTCTAATAAAATAAACAGACGCTCGTTTATTAAATATGCGACTGCTGGATTTACGCTTGCGAGTATTTCTACTGCAAGAAAGGCAAAATCTTCTTTAAAAAGAACGAAAGCTGCGGCTAGCTTGCAGCCAGTACAACCGCTTCCTAATGATATGACACGAACCTGGCTTGGGCGATCATTCTGGGCAAATCGTTTGCAGGATTGGCGATTGCATAATGGTTTGATTGAATGTTTGGCAAGCGAGGCTGGAGATGAGATCCGCACAGTGTCGCTGCTGACTCGTGAAGTAATTGCTGGTTCAACCTCGGCACAAATCAGCGTTGTCGTCAAACTCTTAACAAAGGGCGCTGGTGGCTTTTGTGGGTTTCTGATTGGAGGTGGTAGCGGAAAGCTTGACTACCGCGCAGCGGCGCTTGTCCAAAAAGCATCTGGTATTGGCGGTGGTTTGCTTTGTACTTACGAAACTGACGGTCGCATTCGGTTTCGCGAACATACTAGCGAAGAGCAACCTCTACAATTTGCTGAGCTACCATCCGAGCAAATCGGCTCTCCAAATCTAGCAGCCGATCTTAATGAAGATGTCTTACTACAGCTTAATATATCTCCGCAGCCAGATGGTAAATTTCAGTTGCAACTGACTGCTACGCAGGAAACGGGTCAAATATTAGGACAAGCCATTTTAAAAAACGTTGCAGACTCGACTATTTGTGGCAGCATTCTGCTTGTTTCTTCTCCGTACCCTGGGCAAGCAGGAGCAAGATACGGATTTCGCGATCCGCGCACGGGCGGAAGCAAGGTCGCTGTACGTCCTTACAATGCACTCGGTCCAATCATTGGAACGATGTATTCACTCAACGGCAAAGTGCTTAAAGTCTCAGCCCAGTTTGTGCCTCTTGGTGATACGCAACCACGTATCGCACAATTTCAGTATCGCAGCGCCAACGAAGCTTGGCAAAATGGTTCTGAAGCGACTATTGGGGCTGGATATACCGCACTGTTTCGCTTGAGCAATTGGAACGCTACTCAAGATTGGGAATATCGAATCGTTTATAAGTATCAATCGCTAAGCGCATATTACAACGGTATCATCCGCAAAGACCCCGTAGATAAACAATCATTGACGATTGGGCTAGTTAGCTGTGTCATTGCTACGGCACGTTCACTCGAAGGTGGTGTCGGTAAACCCGAATTACCCAATGCAGAACTTTTAGGGCGCTACACTTCAAAAAATATTTACTTCCCGCACTCGCAGCTTGCCCAAAATTTGCGTCGCCAGCAACCTGATTTATTACTCTTCGTTGGCGATCAGCTTTACGAAACACGCCCAACGCGAAAAGATATAAGTAAGTCTCCCGTACTCGATTACTTGTACAAGTGGTATCTCTGGTATTGGTCGTTTCGCGATCTGACGCGGAATACTCCTACGATCGCTTTAGTAGACGACCACGATGTTTTTCAAGGCAATATTTGGGGAGAAAGCGGTAAACCTGCGGCGAACAATAATGAAAATAGCGGCGGTTATGTTCACACAGGTTCTTTTGTGAATTTGGTACAGCGATCGCAATGCGGTCACAATCCAGATGCTTACGACCCAACACCAGTATTACAGAATATCAATGTTTACTACGGTGCGTTTCGCTATGGTGGGGTCAGTTTTGCAATTCTAGAAGATCGCAAGTTTAAAACGGTAAGTACAACACAACCATCTGTACTTTTAGGAGAAAGACAAGAAAAATTTTTAGAAGCTTGGGCGCAAGATAAACAAGGGATAAGGGCGAAAATATGTATTACGCAGACGCTTTTCGGTTGCCTCTTAACCGATGAAAATCGCCGTCCTGCAATCAACTACGATACTAACGGCTTTCCGCAGGCTGGTAGGAATCGCGCGATCGCGCTTTTACGCAATGCAGGCGCATTAGTTGTCTCTGGCGATCAGCACCTAGCGAGTTTGGTTCGACACGGAATTAATAATTTTACTGATGGTGTCGTGCAATTTTCTGGACCTGCGGGAGGCGCGCTTTGGCAACGCTGGTTTCAACCTGCTGGATTATTGCCGAATGGTGGTGCTACTCCACATACAGGAGATTTTATCGATGCATTTGGTAACAAAATGCGCGTCTTAGCTGTCGCGAATCCAAAAATTACTCAAAAGTATTATGTAGATAATTCCTCTAGTAACAGTCGTAATGTTGGTGACAGAAAGCTTAAAAGCGAGGGATATGGTATTATTCGCGTCAGGGCAAACGAATATGCGATCGAGTGCTGGCCTTGGAATGTTGACCCTACGGCTGCGAGTGCCAAGCAATTTCCTGGTTGGCCGTATCGTTTGCCTTTTACTCAAGTTTAACGCTGTTGGCGAAAGTTTCAAACTTAAGAAGCAGGAAAGCTGAAGAGAATTTCTATAAATTTAGGAATCTCGAACCCTAAAAGCCTTCTACCTTCAACCGTTTACCCAAGTCTATAATAGAAGCCTATCTGAAACAGTAATCTTATTGTCGATTCACTTAATGTAGAAGTGTCATTAGTTACAAAAAGTGGTTCGCCTTCATTCGGCTTGGCGAGAATTGTCCCAGGTTCTAGGTTGAGTTCTCCCCCTGTATATGCCCAGTTTTGAAAAAAGTTACCCTCTAATAAACTCGCCACTTGTCCTTCGTAGCTAACTTCAAATTCTAACCAAGGTGCAGAATCATCAATATCAGGATCGCCATCCCGATCATCTGAAACTCCTGCATCACCAATCAATACTTGTTGGCGATCGATAATCAAGAGTTTGCGGTGTGTCCGTGAGTTGTATTTTAACGGCGATCGCCAATCAAATTGCCGGAAAAATCGTACTTCTACACTTGCATCGCGTAACTGCTGCCAATATTCATCAGAAAGCGAATCAGTCCCAAAGTCGTCAATTAACATTTGAACTTCTTCGCCAGCTTGCGCGCGTTCGATCAAAGCCGCAGCAAATTCATCCGCACAACGACCAGGAGTCATAAAATAGGTTTCAAACCGTATTGAGCCGCACTTCGGATAGCCGCGTTACGTGCGACATAAATATCGTCTACATTCCTCCAGAAGCCTGTCATGCGACCATAGGTAAGTAACGCATTGGTCAAACTCACACCCGAAAGCGGAAAAGGGGGGTCTTCGATGCTGGGACTTGCAGTAATGTTATACTCTGGTTCGGGACGAAATGCCCCACGCAGATAAAGAAAGAGAAATACAAACAAAATTACTCTTGCAACACCTCCAACTAGCCTTCTTTGTTTCTACTGGTAATGGTGCGAAGCGCACATACCTTGATAAGGCTACAGGAGTATAAATGTAATCTAAGTATTACTGAGAAAACACCTATCTTTTGATATAAGGAAGTGACTAACGTTCTAATATTGACACGAATGCAAATAAATCCGCCACTAAAGAAATAAAATCCATCTTTATAGACTTATCAAGGGGCTAGTTTTATCCCTAGCCCCTAAATCTGCTCTACTTAGCTCCCATTTCTACTACTGCACTGCGCATAAAGTCAATGCGCTGCTCAAAATCAAGTTGTTTAATCATGTTTGCGAAGTCTTTTGTTTCAGCAGGCAATTCGTAGTCCGATGGTACTTGAATCACTGTACCTTTATCCATGCCTTGTGCTAAACGCAACCACACATCAAGCTTACCGCTCGAACTTAGGGAACTATAAGCACGACTAATATCGCTATCTGCCCGACTGACAATATCGCGCTGCGCCTGTAGCTGTTCTTCTTGCGATAAAGACTGAATTTGATTAAATAACGCTTCAGCAGTATCTTGAGCAGAAGTTTCGTTTGCTGGTTGAAGTTGATCTTTAATGTCTTTATAGCCAAACCACAACAAGCCTAATTGTGTATCAACGTCAAACTGTTGAAATGCTTCTACAGCTTTTTTTGTAGTGTCATCAGTAGTGTAAGTCATTGTACCCTCAGATTCTTTGAAATAACAAACTCAATTGCTTGAGTTATAAAACAGGCTTGATTACAGCCTCTAGAACCCGATTTAATAAATTAAAAAATATAAATTAACCTTTCTAAAGATAGATATCAGAAGCACAACTTACGACAGAGGTCGTCAATAAATAATTTAGATACTAGTTTATTTATTTAAAGCAAACAAGTGTTTTTATATACTTTCTGTTAAATAACTATCAAAATTTACTTGGCTTTTTTAAGATTATTTTAAAGAGGATATTGGCTCAATTAATTCAAACTAAATACAAACAAGATTAACAATGGCACTTCAATTTTATTGACTAAAAATGTATAACTCTATCAAAATTATATAAAAGGCGACAGAATCACAAGATTACGGCTATTATATGAAAATTTTTTATTTTGTACTAACTTAAAATGCAGTAATTCTAATGACAATCTAGGTGTTTTAGTTTCAATACGAATTGATTCAGTTTAGCTGCCTTGCTCAATTTTTTTCGTTTATAACTTTGCGCAGTAGTTATCGCCAGTATATCAAAAGTCGTATTATTTATTGTTCGGCTTGTGTATATCAAGATTTTGAGGTACTTGATGATAGCGATCAATGATTTGGGGGAATAATAACCTTGTAGAAATACTCTGCATTAAGCAGAGTTAATTCTACCAGGTAACTTAAAATTCATTATTAGGTTAATCAACTGATCAAAAATGTTAAAAGTAGCGATCGGTCATAGCAACGATCCTGATTCTCTCGCAGCTGTAAGCGAAGTTTTGGCACAGTGTCAAATGACGCTGGCAGGGCAATCACCACAAGCAGGGCTTTTATTTGCAGCAGTCGATTTTAATCATCATTTAGTGTTGGAACAGATTCATGCCGTCTTTCCGCAGCTTGAACTGATTGGAGGGACGACAGATGGAGAAATATCCTCGGTTTTGGAATTTCAGCAAGACTCGCTCACTCTCATCCTTTTTTGTTCAGACGAAATCGAATTTCGCGCAGCCGTTGGACGCAATGTATCTCAAAATCCAGCGGCGATCGCATCATCGACAGCCACAGCCGCAAAGCTTCATCTCGCCTTACCGCTACAGTTGTGTATCGCTTTACCTGAAAGTCTGACGACGAGTACCGTCTCGATTTTACAAGGCTTAGAAGCAGCATTAGGTAGAATTCCAATTTTTGGTGGAGCTACTGCGGATCAGTGGCAATATCAACGTACGTATCAATTCTTTAAAACCGAGGTTTTAAACGACGCGGTGCCGATTCTGCTTGTCGCAGGTAAGCTGTTGTTTTCCTACGGTGTTGCGGGTGGGTGGCGTCCGATTGGGAAACGTAGCCGCATTACGAAAGCAAACAAGAATGTTATCTATGAAATTGATGGTAAACCTGCTTTAGATTTCTACCATTACTATTTGAACAATGCAGTGCCAGATGCTATTCATCCACTTGCGGTTTTTCCGCCTGGTGAAACGCATTTTTTCTTGCGAGGTGCTGTTGGTTATGATTCCCAACTGCGTAGTCTTACTGTGTCAGGTGATGTGCCAGAACAAGCAGTCGTACAGATTACCGATGCCTCAGTTGCAGATGTCGTGAGTGCTTCGCATACTGCTTTTACCGAAGCGTTAGCAACTTATCCTGGGAAAACACCAGCCGCCGCGCTGTTTTTCTCGTGCGCTTGGCGACGGCAAGTTTTGGGAACGCGCGCGAAGGAAGAATATCGGGCGATCGCACATTTAGGACACGCTATAGCAAGTTGTGGCTTTTATACCTATGGAGAGATTGCGCCGCTGCGTGAAAATGGGCAAACCTTTTTTCACAACACAACATTTGTCACTTTACTTATCGGTAGCCAATGACACGTTATGTCACGAGAATTCGAGTTTGAGGTTGAACAACTCAATAAGGAAATCCGGATTCTAAAAAAGCAGCTAGAACGTTCGGAAATTGATCGCGCTAAGTTAGAAGCAACGAATCGCACTAAGGAATCGCTTCTCAAACGCGTTATTTGCGATCTGCAAGAGTATCAAAACATTTTAGAAAAAAAGAGTGCTGATTTAGAACAAGCATTTAATGAATTGACCGCCATGAAAGATAAACTTGTCGAAACTGAGAAAATGGCTGCTTTGGGAAGTTTAGTTGCAGGTGTCGCGCATGAAATCAACACTCCCGTAGGAACGACTATCACACTCGCCTCAACTTTGATGGATGCGACGCGATCGCTAATGGCGACAATCAACACAGGACAACTCAAACGTTCAACGTTGAATAATTATCTAGAACTTGCGCAAGAAAGTACAAGCTTGATGCTCAATAACCTGCATCGTGCTGGCGAACTCGTGCAAAGCTTCAAACAAGTTGCAGTCGATCAATCGAGCTTGGAGCAGCGTAGATTTCGTGTTAAGCCTTACCTTGAGGAAATTATAACGAGTTTGTCGCCGCAGTTGAAAAAAGAATCGCATATTGTGACGATGACAGGCGACGATTCACTGACTATCTACAGCTATCCTGGGGCATTAGCCCAAGTTATAACCAATTTGGTTACAAACTCACTGATTCATGGTTATACTCAGCACCAAAGCGGTCATCTGCGCTTTAACGTCATGCAAGATAATCACCAAATCGTAATTCAATATCGCGACGATGGTTGTGGTATTCCTCCAGAAAACTTAGAAAAAATCTTTGAACCTTTTTTTACAACAGCGCGAGAAAAAGGAGGAACCGGATTAGGGTTGCATATTACTTACAACCTCGTGACTCAGAAATTACAGGGTAGGATTGCTGTGCAAAGCGAGGTAGCCAAAGGAACTCAATTTACGATTGAACTTCCTACTTCCGTGATTTCTTGATCGTGCTTTAAATTAAACATAGTTGCCGTTGATGCTGCCTACGAACCCTAAACCGCACAATCAATCGCCTCAGGATCGAGATCTTGTGTGCTTGAGTGACGATGCGATCTGCTTTAGCGACGAAGATCCTGACGTCACTTCGCTTCAGGATTGGAAAATCATGATCATCGATGATGAACCGGATGTGCATCGCGCAACTCAGCTAGCACTCAAGAATGTCACGTTTGAAAACCGAAAATTGACCTTTCTTTCTGCCTACTCAGCAAAAGAGGGAAAAGAATTACTGGCGATCGCCCACACCGATACCGCGCTGGTTTTGCTCGATATTGTCATGGAGACGAATGATGCTGGGTTAAGAATCGTTCAGCATATTCGCGAAGAACTCAAAAATCAGCAAATTCGCATTATTTTACGCACCGGACACCCTGGCGAAGCTCCTGAAGAGTCTGTTATTCTCAATTACGATATCAATGACTATAAGCTCAAGATTGAACTGACGCGTCAAAAACTGCTGACAACCGCGATCGCTGCGTTGCGATCGTACCGCGACATTAACACGATCGAACAGCAACGCCTGAAACTCGCGCAAACCCTAGAAGATTTACAGCAGGTTCAATTCCAACTCGAAGAGTATACACATCGCCTCGAAGCCAAGGTTGCTCAACGCACCGCAGCGCTGGAAAACGCTAACCGAGAACTACATCGCCTCGCGATTGTCGATGATTTAACACTTGTGGCAAATCGGCGGCGGTTTGATGAGTATTGGCAGCAACAATGGCAATTTTTGGCGCATCAACAGCAACCAATATCGCTGATCTTGATTGATGTCGATTATTTCAAGCACTACAACGACTATTACGGACATCAAGCTGGTGATGAATGTTTGTGGAAAGTCGCGCAAGCGATCAGTTCGGTGTTAAATCGCCCTACCGATCTCATCGCACGTTATGGAGGTGAAGAATTTGCCGTCATCTTACCCTACACGTCGCTCAACGGCGCAACAAAGGTAGCTGAGGCGATCGCGGCTGAAATTTATAGCTTAAACATCCCTCACCATCAATCGAAAGTCAGCGATCGCGTTACCCTCAGTCTCGGTATTGCTTGCATCGTGCCACAACTTGAACTTTCACCCAAGACTGCGATCGCTTTTGCCGATCAAGCGCTGTATCAAGCAAAATCGCAGGGACGGAATCGCTTTTGCGTTTATTTGGGAAATGGGTAGTTGCTGCAACTAAAAGGTTTCTCGCCCCCTAAATCCCCCAATCTTGGGGGACTTTGAGAATACAAAAACTAGCTCTTCGTAGGAAGTCACGCTGTAATATATCAGAAGGTTTGCAAGTCCCCCAGCATGGGAGATTTAGGGGCTAATCCTTGATTTAAGCCGTTAGTAACGATCTTCTTCTTCGTACTCTGGCTGCTTAATCTTCTTAGGAATATTCACTGGTTTTGGTTCATCGTCTTCCCACGCATCGCGGGTGATGTCGTCTTCGTACTCAACGTAGTCTGGTTCTCGATACGGTTCGGGTTCGACGTAGCGGGGTGGTTCCTCGTATCTTCTCGGTTCTGAATAGCGATCGCTTGGCGTTGCTTCACTCCAGTTATCTTCGTATTCTTCCTCCGCGTACTGAATTGATTCGTACTGCTGTTGGTAGCGCTGCTGTTGTCTGGGTGCAGGTTGCAACGTTTCGTATTCGTAATCGTCTTCATCCCACGTTTCTTCAACTGGTTGCGTTGCCCGCACTGGTTTGACAGGCGCTTGCAACGGTACGCCTGTTCCGAGTTGATTTTCTGGTTTGGCGGTAGGCGTAAAGTAAGCTTCTTCCTCTTCGCGTTCCCACGGGGCTTTACCAATACCTAGACGCTCAAGTAAACCTACCGTTAGCTGCATGACGCGTTCTTCAGCGCCTTCAAATACAATAATACGATTCGGACCACTACTGACAACTTCGTCAATCGAAATTTCGTAGGTACTGATGACTTGATCGGGAATTTGGGGTAAACCTAACGAAGCAATTATGAGTGAAGTCAGTATACCTGTTTCCGCGTTGAACTTGAAGTTGCGTACTCTTCCCAAAAGTTCGCCGGTTTCCGTGATGACTTCACAATTAATTAAATTGCTATAAACGTCAACATCAATATCTTCGATGACATCTTCGTTATCCACTAAGATGACGTCGCCGATTTGATTGACACTGTTGAGGTACATATAGCGTGGGACACCGGCAAACGCAATCAGGTTGTCTCGCAAGCCCATGGCTACAACCTCTCGTCGGTCAATATCCACCCATAGCTGATTGATTACACCTAGCCGCTTACCATTATCTTTGGTGATCACTTGGGTGTTCAAGATGTCGGAACGCCTAATAATCTGTTCAGAGGTCATTTTCTTTTGCCGAGTCCTGATCTCGAATCCGGTTAATTAATCAATACTATTATTAACAAATCCTCATGGCGAGGTGTTTGACTGTTGCAATTTTATTCCTAATACTTGAGTATAAGCTCCTCGTGCTTGAGTAACTCCAATTGTTCGTTCGGCAGATTCTATCATTGGTCTACGCAGACTCACAACTATAAACTGTGCCAGCTTCGTTTGTTGTTTTATCATTTTAGCTAATCGTTCCACATTTGCCCCATCGAGAAACATATCGACTTCATCAAAAGCATAAAACGGCGACGGACGATAGCGTTGTAGCGCAAAAATAAAGCTAAGCGCAGTCAGCGATTTTTCTCCTCCTGACATCGAAGCAAGGCGTTGTACAGGTTTTCCTTTTGGGTGCGCAACAAGATTTAACCCGCTATTGAAGGGATCTTCCGCGTCATCAAGTTGTAAGTAGCCATCACCGTCAGAAAGTATCGCGAAAATACTTTGGAAATTTTGATTAACCGCGTCGAAGGCTTCTTTAAAAGCACGCTGGCGTAGGGTAGTAAAGTTTTCTATCCGTAGCAGCAATTCGGTACGTTCAGCTTCTAAAGTGAGCAGTTTTTGACTTAATTCTTCTAGGCGCGTCGTTGTCCGTTCGTATTCTTCTAACGCCAGCATATTGACAGGTTCTAACGCCTGTATGCGTTTGGCAAGCGATCGCACTTCGCGTTGCAGTTGTTCTAAATCAACTTTATCAGGCACTTCTGGCAAAGGATTGGGCAAATCTGCGATTTGCGCGTGGATTTGTGCTTGTAATAAAGTTAATTCTTCGCGGCGTGTTTGTTGCGTTTCGTGAAGTTTTTGCTGTTGCCATTCGAGTTGTTGATATTGATTCTGGCGATCGCGTAATTGCGCTTCGGCGCGATCGCGTAGTTGCTTTTCTGAACCGAGTTTCTCTTCAATTTGCTGTAACGCTGCTTGTGTTTGGGCAATTTGCGTTGCGAGTGTATCAATTTGGTTGCTGATTGCGAATTGCTGATTGCTCAACGAAGATCGTTGCTGTTGATACTCTTGGATGCGTTGCTGACATTCGGCGATTTTTCCTTGGATGAGTATTGCGGCGTTGGCTAATTCACTCTGGCGTTGTTCCGCTTTGAGTAACGCTTGTAAACGTTCTTGCAAATGTTGTTCTTGGCTTTTAATCGTTGTTTGAATTTGTTGCCATTGACTGTTTGTTTGCGATTGTTCTAATTCGGTGAGGAGTTGTCGTTTTTGTTGTAATTGTGTTTCTTGTGCAGGAAGTTCGCCGTCTAAAATTTCAAGTTGCGATCGCGCGCTTGTTAGTTGTTCTTCTGTTTGCCGCAGTTGTGTCTCGGTTTGCGCAAGTTGATCGCTTAATTTTTGAATATCTTTACGTAATTGTTCCGCGTGCAATTGCTGTTCGCGGCGTTGCTGGCGCACTTCGGTGATTTCTTGCGACAAATATTTTGTTTTTGTCGTCAGTGATTCGATACCAGATTCGCACCGTTTTAATACCAGTGCGATTTCTTGCAGGCGTTGTTGTAGTTGTTTCGCTTCGTCTGATTCAGTCGCTTCACTCGTCCCGAAGTGTAAACCCGAACGCTGTTGAATGATACTACCACCCGTCATCGCGCCACTTGTTTCAAGTAATTCACCTTCGAGCGTGACAATGCGATATTGCCCTAAGTATTTTCTCGCAGAATTTAAAGTTTCAAAAACAACAGTACTGCCGAAAACATAGCCGAAGACATCTTGATAGCGGCGATCGCATTCGATTAAATCAATCGCATAATCGATAAATCCCTCGGCATACCGCAGCGCAGTCGTCGGAGAAAAGCGTAAAGGTTGAATCTTATTCAGCGGTAAAAATGTCGCCCTTCCAGCGCGTTTTTGTTTGAGGATTTCAATCGCGGCGGCGGCGACTGCATCATCTTCCACAACTAATTGTCCTAAACGCGCCCCCGCCGCAGTTTCTAGTGCCAATTGATAGCGGGGTTCAACTTTACCCAACTGCGCGACTAAACCACAAACGCCCTGCAACCCCGATTGCATAATCACTTTCGTCGCATTTGTACCTTGTGTTTCTTGAAGTGCTTGGGCTTGCGCTTCTAGTTTGTCGAGTTGTCGTTGTTTATCGCGTTGTTCGGCAAGAAGGCGCTTAAATGTGTCTTGTTGAATTTGAAGTTCTTGTTCGGCTGCGCTGAGCGATTGTGCTAAAGTTTCTGCTTGCGTTGTCAGTGCGATCGCTTGTTGTTCGCCTGCTACGAGTTGCTGTTGTTTTACCGCAATTTCTGGTTCTAGCTTGTCAATAGTCTGCTGTTGCTCGTGTAATTGCCGTTGCAGTTGATTTGTTCGTTCGCGCAGTTGTGCTTGCTGTCTCGATTGCGGTTCAATCGCTTGCAATAGGATTTCAATTTCGCGGTTGAGCGTCGTTTGCTGTTGTACCCAGACATCTGCGGCATCGGCGATCGCGCTTGCAGCTTCTCGGCTTTGTTCTAGTTCGCGTTGTGCTGCATCGCGTTCAAGTTGTAAAGTGGCAATAACTTCAGCTTTCGCACTTTGTTCTTGGTTTAGTTCCGCAAGTTTGTTTTCATACTCTTGAATTTCTGATTGTTTTTGTTGTATACTACATTCTGTCTTAAACTCTGCTTGGGCGTTTTCTTCTTTTTGGCGCTGTAGCTGGCGATACTCAGCTTCTTGCGTTGCTAAATGCGATTGCAGTTTTAAAAGTTCTTCTTCCCCTAAAGCTTTGACGCGACAGTTCAATTGCTCAAGATGAGTTGCTGCTTGCGTAATTTCGCGCTGAAGCGCGGCGTGTTGTTGCGCGAGTTCTGCCAAAGTGCGATCGCCCGCTTGAATTTGCGTTGCGAGATGTTCTTGTTGATTTTGCAGTGATCGCCAAACAAGCACGGTTTCCCACTGCGATTTCTGCTGTAATTCGGTACGCAGTTGTTGGTATTTCTCCGCTTTGATGCGGTCTTGCGACAAGCGATCGCGTTGCGCTATAAGTTCTTGCTCGACGATTTGACAGCGTTCTTCGCGGTCTTTAACTTGGTCAAGCGTTTCTTTTGCTTGCGTAATCTTGCGGTCAAAGGCGGCGACACCCGCAAGTTCATCAATAATTTCCCGCCGTTCGCGCGCGTTCATCGAAATAATTCCGGTGACATCACCTTGAAGGACGACATTGTAGCCTTCTGGATAAATGCGCAAGCGATTGAGTTGTTCGTGCAGTTCACTCAGCGTACAAGCTTCGCCATTAATGTAATAAGTCGATGTATAAGTTCCCTGCAAAGTCACGCGCAACTTCCGCGTCACACTTAATTCTTCCGGCGTTGCTTCACCGACATCCTCCTCATTTAATCTTATGTCACCTTCCTGACCTCTCTCTTCTAAACCCTCCAAATCAAACGTCACCGTCACACTCGCTTCAACAGTACGTCCGCGCGTCGCCTGCGTGTGGTTCACTAAATCGGGAAGACGTTCCGCGCGCATACCCTTAGAACTCGCAAGCCCTAAGCCGAATAACAACGCATCTAAAATATTTGATTTACCCGAACCATTTGGTCCAGAAACAACAGTAAACCCTGGTAGCAGCGGGATTTGTGTTGTGCCACCAAAAGATTTAAAGTTTGATAATTCCAGGCGCTTGATATGAACCATAGGCGCTGGCTAGCTAGGCGTTGAAGTACAAGTGTATCAGAGTAGCAATGCCGTAGCAGGTTAGCACGGATTCACAAAAAAGAAAATGATTTAGTCCACACTTGTCATATTTGAGAAACTCTCCTGTCCACTACATCCTCTTCTAGAAGCGATCGCAACTCTAGCAATTCCCAATTGTTTACGAAAATCTCTCCCAGTCTCTTTTCTCAGCGTTCACCCCCGCACCTTTCATTTGTCCTCCTCTATGTCTGGAGTGGTTCGTTACCATATAACCATATAAAAAACACACCTCCTAAAAATACCATTAAACCCTTTTGCCAAAAATCAACATACAATGATAACAATTGATGCTAGAAACCTTTCTTTAAAAGAAGTTCATCAGGTTTTAAAACTCGAACGCCAACCTCATGGTTCTTTTACTGAGTTATTACCATTAGAACCCTTAACTAATCAAGAACAACAAGAACTCGACAAAATCCGTCAGACTTTTGACAGCTATTATGCAGAAGAAAAAATTACTGAAGGACAAGTCAAATTTTTATTTCTTGCTCCCTTATTATGGCTATCAGGCTTTTATCAAACTAGTATTAAAATTACGTTAGAGGAAAACATTGCAGATATCTTAATCGAAGACGAAAATACTCTGATCAAGGGAAGGATGGATATTTTAGCTGTTAATAATACAGTACAAAAAACAAGTCCATCATTTTGGATACTAGTCATTGAAGCAAAGAATAGTAGTGTTGAAGCTTTAGAAGGTTTACCCCAGCTACTAACTTACGCATACAAAAGCTTGGATAATCAAAAATCAGTGTGGGGTTTAACAACAAATGGACTTCGCTATCAATTTGTTTATCTTCAGCAAGGTAATCAACCTACATATCAACTTTTACCAGAGTTAAATTTACTCGACGCTGAGCGATCGCTTCAATTAGTACAAGTGTTAAAAGCTATCTGTAAAATTCAGTACACTCCAAAAGCAAGTTAAGCGATAGGTTTACCTGTATTCTGCAATCGCCATTTTGAGGATTCTGTGCGAGTTAACGATAATTAACGGCACAGGAGTGCCTGAAAAAGCGAAAATAAAATTATCGAGGATTTTCGACGCGACAGTCGGAACTAGGAGTTTATTACCAGTGGTATTACAAGTAGAAAAAAGCAATTACGAAGCTAAAACGCAGGAAATCGCCCGACAACTTCTAGCCGCGACACGCGATCGCTCGTTCTTTGCTGGGCTACGCGACCAAATGCGCTGGGATGATAAGCTTTTAGCTTGGGCGATGAGTAATCCTGGGTTACGCGTGCAGTTATTTCGCTTCATCGACTGCTTACCCGCCTTACACACCAAATCCGAAATCGCCGCGCACTTACAAGAGTACCTAGGAGATCCTTCGGTCGAACTCCCAGATGTACTCAAGGGAATGCTCAACTTTGCATCTCCCGATTCTATGCCAGGACAAGTTGCGGCGACGACAGTATCCACCGCAGTAGAGGCGCTAGCACATAAGTATATTGCAGGAGAAAATATTAAACAAGTCCTCAAAACGATTGAGCGCCTGCGCAAAGAAAAAATGGCGTTCACGATCGATATTCTCGGTGAAGCTGTCATTACCGAAGTTGAGGCGCAGTATTACCTCGATCGCTACTTAGAATTAATGGAACAGCTAGCAGAAGCTGCTAAAAATTGGTCTACTGTAGCGCAAATCGACCAAGCTGATAATCAACCGATATCAAAAGTTCAAGTTTCCGTCAAACTCACCGCGTTTTACTCGCAGTTCGATCCACTCGATGCGCAAGGTAGCGAAGCGAAAGTTAGTTCGCGCATTCGGATTCTTTTACGTCGCGCAGCAGAATTAGGCGTCGCGGTTCATTTTGATATGGAACAGTACGCTTATAAAGATATTACGCTCGCGATCCTCAAAAATATACTACTCGAAGACGAGTTTCGCCCTCGGACTGATATCGGTATTACCCTACAAGCTTATTTGCGTGACAGCGAACAAGATGTCCGCGACTTGATTACTTGGGTAAAACAACGCGGTTATCCGCTAACAGTGCGCTTAGTCAAAGGCGCGTATTGGGATCAAGAAACAATCAAAGCAGCGCAAAAAGATTGGGAACAGCCTGTATTTAACGATAAAGCTGCAACGGATGTCAATTTTGAGAATTTAACGCAAATATTACTCGAAAATCACGAATATATCTATTCAGCAATCGGCAGTCATAACGTGCGATCGCAAGCCCATGCCATTGCTATAGCGGAAACTTTAAATATCCCCCGCCGTCGCTTTGAAATGCAAGTTCTCTACGGTATGGGGGATAAACTTGCCAAAGCCCTTGTCGATCGCGGCTATCGCGTCAGAGTCTATTGTCCTTACGGTGAATTGCTTCCTGGAATGGCGTATCTGATTCGCCGCTTGCTCGAAAATACTGCGAATAGTTCCTTCCTGCGTCAAAATATGGAAGAACGCCCCGTAGAAGAACTGATCGCACCACCAAAAGTTAATCCGTCTTCTTCCGAACACTTAATACATCATACGCAGTTTCCCAACGCCGCCGATGTGGATTTTTCTAAAATGGCACAAAGAGAGCGATCGCAACAAGCTTTTGCCGCAGTACGCCAGCAACTCGGTAAAACTTACCTGCCGTTAATCGATGGCGAGTACGTCAATACTCAAGAAAGCATCGATTCGCTCAATCCTTCTAACCCTAGTGAAATTATCGGTAAAGTAAGTTTACTATCGGTAGAACAAGCCGAACAAGCGATGCAAGCCGCTAAAACGGCATTTCCAGCGTGGAAACGGACACCGGTAAGCGATCGCGCCAAGATCCTGTGGAAAGCGGCGGATTTGATGGAACAACGCCGCGCGGAATTATCGTGCTGGATTGTTTTAGAAGTAGGTAAACCCGTACGCGAAGCCGATGCCGAAGTTTCCGAAGCCATCGACTTTTGTCGTTATTATGCGGCGGAAATGGAACGGCTAGAACAAGGTGTCAACTACGATATCCCTGGAGAGAATAACCGCTATCACTACCAACCACGAGGAATCGCTGTTGTGATTTCGCCTTGGAACTTTCCACTCGCGATCGCAACCGGAATGACTGTTGCGGCTTTAGTGACAGGAAACTGTACTTTACTCAAACCCGCTGAAACATCTTCTGTCATTGCTGCTAAAATAGCCGAAATTCTCGTCGCCGCAGGCATTCCCAAAGGCGTATTTCAATACGTTCCTGGTCGAGGTTCGCAAGTTGGTGCTTACTTTGTCAATCACCCTGATACGCACATCATCGCGTTTACAGGTTCGCAAGCAGTCGGTTGTCGCATTTATGCAGATGCAGCAATCTTAAAACCTGGACAAAAGCATTTGAAACATGTAATTGCCGAGATGGGTGGGAAAAACGCAATTATTGTCGATGAAAGCGCCGATTTAGACCAAGCGGTTGCAGGAGTTGTGCAATCTGCGTTTGGTTACAGCGGGCAAAAATGTTCGGCGTGTTCGCGCGTTATTGTGCTTGAACCGATTTATGAAACTTTCATTCAACGCGTCGTTGAAGCAACGCGATCGCTCAATATTGGTGCAGCCGAGTTACCCAGTACGCAAGTAGGTCCTGTAATCGATGCAACAGCCCAAGCACGCATCAAAGAATATATCGCAAAAGGACGCGCAGAAGCGGAAGTCGCGGTAGAACTTTCGGCACCAGAAACAGGATACTTTATTGGTCCTGTTGTCTTTAGTGAAGTTTCACCCACTGCCACAATTGCTCAAGAAGAAATCTTTGGTCCTGTTGTCGCTGTGATTCGCGTCAAAGATTTTGCTGAGGCGATCGCGGTTGCTAATGGTACGAACTACGCTTTAACTGGAGGAATCTACTCGCGGACTCCTTCGCATATTGAAATCGCACAGCAAGAATTTGAAGTCGGTAACTTGTATATCAACCGCACGATTACAGGCGCAATTGTCGCTAGACAACCTTTTGGTGGCTTTAAACTCTCTGGTGTCGGTTCCAAAGCCGGAGGACCTGATTATCTGCTGCAATTTCTCGAACCCCGCACGATTACTGAAAATATTCAACGTCAGGGCTTTGCACCAATTGAAGGGGCAGATTAGATGAATAAAAATTCGCCTTATTTTGGGAGAGTTATTGTAATTTATCAATAACTATGATATGATTTTCTTCATAATGGGAATCCGTGCAAAAATAAAAAAAGAATTTAGATTTCCATTATGAAGAATATTATACCGGATTAATAGAGTAATGTCGAGCGTACTCTCAAAAACTTGACGTTTTTGTACACTTAAATTCAGCATAACTAATGAGCATCGTGATAAAAACTGCCGAACTGCAAGAATGGCAGAGTATTCAAGAAATCCGGCGCGTGGTATTTCAGGAAGAACAGGGAGTCGATGCGGCATTAGAATTTGATGGTAAAGACGACACTGCCGAACAACTGATTGCGTATTGGAATGCGCAGCCTGTAGGAACGGCGCGGATTAGGTATTTAGATACAAAGACGGCAAAGATCGAAAGATTGGCAGTGTTATCAACCGCAAGAGGGCAAGGCATTGGCAAGCAATTAATGCAAAAAGCCATAGAACGCGCGATCGCCCAGAAAATGCAAGAAGCCGTGATTCACGCGCAAGAATACGTCAAAGCATTGTATCAACAACTCGGTTTTATCCAAGAAGGAGAAACATTTGATGAAGCGGGGATTCCCCATGTCAAAATGAGGAGAAAATTAACAAGCAACGAGTGTGATTAGGCTCAAACACAATTCCTCACCTGGACTGCTGATACTAGCACTCATTTGGCTAGTGGGGGCGATAAGCGATCGCGTATGGTTTGCCTTAGACGATTCGGTTCCCGCTTGGGATCAAGCCGATTATCTGACGGGTTCCTTAAACTACTGGCAAGCGTTACAACAAATGCAATTGTTGAGTGGTGAGTGGTGGTCAAGCTTTTGGCAACTTTCTTCTAAAATACCGCCATTAATCTACACCGTTGCCGCGATTGTACAGCAAATCTTTGGTCGAGGCATCGAGCAAGCAACACTCGTTAATTTATTATTTAGCGCAATTCTGCTCGCTTCTGTATATGGACTAGGCATTTTGCTATTTAACATTGAGGTGGGTTTGTGGGCAGCAGCGCTGTGTCAATTATTCCCTAGCCTTTATCGCGCCCGATTAGATTTCTTACTCGATTATCCACTCACGGCTGCGGTTATTTTGAGTTTTTTCTGTTTAACGCTGTGGGTGAGAAGTACGATACGAGTTAGACAATGGCTATCCGCAGCGGCTTTTGGGATTTGCTTTGGGTTAGCAATTTTAGCGAAACAAACCGCGTTATTTTTCTTATTCACCCCGATACTTTGGGTAGCGATCGCAATGCTGTACAAGCGTCAATGGCAACGCGTATTACAGCTAGGCGGAGGATTGTTGCTATCAGTAATCATATCTCTACCTTGGTATCGTACCAATTGGCTCACAGTATTAACCAGTGGGAAACGCGCCACAATCGATTCGGCGATCGCCGAAGGCGATCCACCATTAAATACATTGGCGGCGTGGACGTATTATTGGGAAATTCTTCCTTATCAAGTTTCTTGGCTATTACTTTTAGTTCCGATTGTTGGGTTAATTCTATATTGGCAACGTCTACAAAAACATCGTGCTTCGCTTGCTTGGTTAGCAATATTTTGGCTGGGGGCGTATTTTTTGTGTTCGCTCAATGTTAACAAAGATGAGCGTTACGTTTTGCCTTATTTACCAATTGTTGCTCTCTTTCTCGCTTATGGTTTAACATTCTGGCGCGGACGTTGGGGAAATTACATCCGCTGGGGTAGTGTAGGTTTAGCCGTCGTGTTGATGTGGCTCAATATTTTTCCTGTGGGAAGCGTGGGGAGAAGCATTGTACAGGTTCTTAGCCCTAAAGCCGCACACTATGCTGTTGTTGGTACTCGTTTACCACACCAAGAAGTGATCGAGGCGATCGTTCAACAAGCCCCATATCTGCGTTCAACGTTAGGCGTATTACCGTCAACTCCAGAAATTAACCAACATAATATAAATTACTACGGCGCGCTACGCGACTTTCAAGTTTATGGACGACAAGTGGGAGTGCGATCGCAGCAAGTTGTCCAAGACGCGCGATCGCTCGATTGGTTTTTAACGAAAACTGGCGATCAAGGTTCCGTTCCTGAAGCGCAAGCCGCAATTGTAGAAATTGTTGAGCGATCGCCTGATTTTGACACGATTCAAAGTTGGACGTTGCCTGATAGTAGCACGCTGCATTTATATCACGACCGAACGCCAGAAATAGAAGTCATTGTTGCACCAGGAAAATCAGAGAATGTCACACTATCGCAAGTGACAGTACCGCCACAAATAAAGCCAGGAGTTCCGATTCCTGTTACTTATCAGTGGAATGGTTCGTGGGATGAGTTGCAATCTGGTTTAGTGTTACTCGACTGGTACCAAGAAGACGCGAGTTCAACCCGCTGGATACACGACCATGCAATTGGAATGGGAAATCTGCATTCAGCTAATACGCAAAACCCTGGTACATTTCAAGTCATCGAACGTATGGCAATGTTTCCACCAACAGGTGCTACAGGAACTTATACCTTAAAAGCAACGTACCTCAACCGCAACACAGGTGAAACTTACCCTATTACATCCCCACCTGTCAGCGTCACTGTTGAAGCCAACACCGAACCTTCTCAAGCACCAGAACTCGATTTACTCACACAGTTTCGCACCTTAGCTGCTAGTTTACCCCAAGGATTACCCGCCCTTGAATTAGTATTTGAGGAAATTGCCCGTATTAATCAATACGATCCGACGCAAGATTATTTGATACAAACGCAACAAGCTTTAACGTATCGCCTCCAGCAAGAACCGCAAAATCTAGAATTTGTCTATACTCTTGCGTTATCTAGGGTATTGCAGCGACAGGTAAACGAAGCGATCGCCGCCTTAGAAAGGGTCGTGCAGTTAGATGCGCAAAATCCATACGCTTATGCTTATCTAGCGTTTGTTCATCTCTACAACTGGAACGCCGCACCGGCTGAAGTCGCACTCAAAAATGCCCGCCTTCTCAATCCTAACATACCTGAAATTCAAGCACTCAGTGGTGTTGCTGCTTTGCTACAAGGTCAATTCTTTCAAGCACGGAACTATTTTACAAGCTGGCAAAATTTATCAAGTCTCTGATTCACCAATGACTTATTATCAATTTAATTGAAATAGCGCATCAATAGCGATTCTAATTGCGCAATGCCAATCGGCTTACTTAAACACTCTTTAACACCAGCCGCGAGGAAGCGATCGCACGCTTCGATTGTTTCAGTCATAACGACGACAGGAATCATTTGCAACTGCGGGTCTTGTTGAAGGTGCTGTACAAGTGTCATGATGACACAATCTGATAACTGCGAGTCGAGTAAAATTAGTCGCGGCTTAAAATCGCGCACTTGGCTCAAAAAGTCGCGTGTTTTTTTCAACTGCTTGACTTCATAACCAATCGCCTTAAGATAACCAAGAATTAAGCTATTATGATTATCATCGCCGATCAGAATTCGCGGTGAATAGTTGAAAAAACTGCTAACCTGTTGATTTTGGTCATCGTTACAATCTTCGGTAGGTAGTGCGTATTGTGGATAATCGGGCAACAAGAGAGTAAAGTCGCTGCCTTTACCCAACGTCGATTTGACTGTGACATTTCCACCATGCAGACGTGCTAACTTGCGTGTTAAGGCTAAACCTAACCCAGTTCCTTCATATTGACGATTGAAGCGACTATCTAGCTGTTTAAACGGTTGAAATAAAAGCTGTATGTGTTCTGGGGCGATGCCAATTCCGGTATCAGAAACTGTAAATGCGATGCCTTGAGGAACTTTTTGAACTCGCAGCGTGACTTTCCCCGCTGGGGTAAACTTGATCGCATTTGTTAATAAGTTAAGTAACATTTGCTTGACACGTCGTTCATCAGCAAAACAGCAAGTTGCTTGCGGGTCAATTTCACGCGTCAGTTGTAAGCCTTTTTTGAGTGCGCGATCGCCTACAATCGATAAGCACGACTCGCATAGTTCATGCACTTGAACCAACGCAAGTGTTAGTTCCTCTTTTCCCGCCTCGATTTTAGAAAGATCGAGAATATCATTAATGAGGGTCAGTAGGTGTTCGCCACTGCCGTAGATGCAATTGATATATTCTTTCTGCTTGGCATTCAACGCGCCAAAAATTTCTTGATGCAGAATTTGCGATAAACCAAGAATTGCATTTAAAGGTGTCCGCAATTCATGACTCATTGTTGCCAAAAATTCACTTTTAGCCTTACTAACAAATTCAATCGCTTCTTTGCTTTTGCGTAGTTCAATTTCTCCGCGTTTGCGATCGCTAATATCGCGCACAATGCTAACGACTTCATCTTCGCCACAAACGACCATGCGCGCTTCGTAATCGCGAATTTTGCCGTTGATCGGGAGTTGATACTCAATCAGTTGCATTTCCCCACTTGTCAGCGCTTGCTTAATGCTTGACATGATTTTTCCACTCACAGTTTGCGGTAAAAAATCGGTCAATTTCTTCCCCAAAAAATCACTTTCTGGCACATGCAAATCAAAATTTCTTGAGCCGTTAAAATCGAGTAGATCGCCATCTTTGCTAATCCGAAACATGACATCTGGTATTGCATTTAAAAGCGCGCGATTCCTGATTTCGCTTTTACTGAGTGCGTCTTCGGTGCGTCTGCGGACGATCGCGCCGCCAATGCTTCCCGCTACCGCAATTAAAATAGATTCTTCTGCTTCAGTCCATTGTCGTTGATAGCGACATTCATCAAACCCGATGAAGCCCCAAAATTTTTCTTCAATAAAGATAGGCACAATTAATATAGAAATAATATCTTGCGGTTCGAGAATTTTCTTTTCACCTTCGGGAAAATCTTTCACAATTCCGCGCACAAGTTTACCCGCAGCTAAAGTCTGATACCAACGCGGAAAGAAATCCATGTAAGCAAGATTTTGTAATTTAGGATTGTTGATCTCTGGTGTAACTGTACTATCTGTCCATTCAAAGCGTTGACTCATCAACGGTTCACCCGTATGCGGATGAATATGATTTTCAAAGATATAAACTCGATTGACCTTGACGGCTTCACCTAAAGTAGCAAGCGCCAAACACATCGCCTCAGTAAAATCTTTGGTCGTGAGTAATTGATTCGTCGCTGCTGCTACGCCTTCCAACAAGCGATCGCGTTGCGTGACGATTGACGAGACTAGCTTGCGTTCTGTAATATCTTTTTTAATCCCAACGTAGCAAATCGGGTGATTCTGGAAATCTCGTACTGTAAAAGCTTTGAGTTCGATATGTAAAAGCTTTCCATCTTTCGTACGACTAATTACCTCGCGGTAACAATAATCATTTTGAACGAGTTCTTGATAAATTGCCCTAAAGACTTGATCGCCAAAGTGAATTGCTGGTGTTTTGCCAGCAAGTTCAGCATCGGAGTAGCCGAGTAACAGGCGATGCATCAGATTTTGTTCGATGTAATAGCCTTGTAGATCGATAATCGCGATCGCATCATTTGCCTGGGCAATAATTTGGTGAAAAGTGCTGAAAGTATTTGCAGCAAAATGTGTTTTTAAGCCTTGACCGAGTGTATTGTTAAGCGTCGCGTGCTTATCTACCGAACTACAGCAACATTGTAGTACCGCGTTATGTTGTTTAAACCACTGCCAGCGGGCATAGGCAGATTGTAGCGTTTGCAACAGTCTGCTAGCAGTAACCTGATCTTGGTTGAGGTATTCTTGCACTCCCCTACGAAAGACTTCGCAAATTATTGTTTGATCTTGCGTATTGCCGATGACAACCAGGGGGAGGGCGTAAGCGTGGCGTACTTGGTTAACTAACTTGAACGCGTGAGAATCAAGCGTTGACACAACGAGTACGATAATATCTACTTGAGGCAACGCAAGGCATAAATCGCTTTCTTCGATAACAACAGATAGAAGCTCAACTTCGTTATGATTGAGTTGCTGTAAAAAAGCTCGAATTTGATGCTGATTGGTTGCATCTACGATCAATACAATTTTTAGCGGTTCTGGAGTCATCTACTTCAAAGCTTACATCGACAATCAGAAACCAAAACTAGAAAGTGCAATTCTTCTTACAAACTGCTGTCGTTTCTTTCACGCATTGCAAACATTGCTAACGATCAGTTTGAAGATATCACTTAGATGCGCGAATAAATGTGCTATAGATCACTGCATATAATCGGAGTTTTGACAAAAACATGATATACAATCACTACTCGTATAATAATCTGAAACTTTAGTAGCTTAAAGTAAAAAGATTCGCTTAGTTATCGTTAGTTAAATTGCCGTTTCTCCGATGCTACGAAGGCTTCCTTCGCAAGAATTGTTGTATAAAAGAATTAATCCCTTAGGCTGATTTCTTGAAAAACAGCAACAAATTATATTAAGTATATCAATCTTCACAGTAGCTGAATATTAAATACGACAACACCACAATTTACATATAGCAACAAGATAATTTAGTCAAGAGAAAGTTACTATTTGTAGTAAAAAGTAGCGGGATCAGAAATTATGGGCGATCAAATACGAGTAGTCTCGCTGATACCTAGTGCAACAGAAATTTTAGCTGCACTTGGATTAGCAGATGCAATTGTGGGGCGATCGCACGAATGTGACTATCCTCCAGAAATCAAAGATCGTCCCGTATGTACCGCAGCGCGACTCAATTCAGCAACGCCGAGTCAAGAAATTCACCAAAACGTCAATAAGATCCTACAGTCAGCGTTGAGCATTTACGAAGTTAAACTAGATGTTTTAGAAGTACTGAAGCCAACGCACATTATTACTCAAGACCAATGCGATGTTTGCGCCGTGAGTCTCGAAGATGTAGAAGCAGCGGTAGCAAAACTGACGCAGAGTCAACCGCAGATTATTTCGTTGCAGCCGAATAGTTTATCAGATGTTTGGCACGATATTGAACGCGTTGCAAATGCATTAGGAGTGCGATCGCTAGAATTACTCGAAGATCTCGAAGCGCGGGTCAAAATTTGCCAGCAGAAAACGACACACCTGTCGATTGAGGAACTCCCCACCGTCGCTTGTATTGAGTGGACAGATCCGCTGATGACTGCGGCGAACTGGATTCCTGAACTTGTGACGCAAGCCGGAGGACAACCCGTTCTAAGTGTTAGTGGTCAATCTTCGCCAATCATTACTTGGGATACGCTGGTTGCGACTGACCCCAATACGATCGTCTTTATGCTGTGTGGTTTTGACTTACAGCGTACCCGCACTGAAGCGATCGCCTTAACGTCACATCCCGAATGGGAGAAACTTCACGCAGTACAGCATCAAAGAGTCTACATCACTGACGGTAACGCTTATTTCAATCGTCCTGGACCGCGCCTCGTCGATTCTTTAGAAATTCTGGCAGAAATTATCCATCCAGAAATTTTTGATTATGGTTATCAAGGAAAGGGTTGGGAACCCTTAGACTAAATGCTTTTTGCTTCCATCGTCAGATCCGCTGCTAACGGTGGGCGCGCGCATAGATAGATTAATGGACCAAACAGCGGTAGAAGTGCTGCTACCCAATAGAGTTGAGAATTCTGCAAACCGCGACGTGCCATATCATCCCCTAACAACGCAGGAAACAACAAGCACAATAAACAAAAATCTAAACTCATGACGTGAATAAAGCGACTTGTGCGCCACTGATTGATAAAGTCTCCCCAATCGCCATTACTTAAGCCATAGGTAACGAGTAAAACGGCGGCGATCGTTAATGCGATTCCCGTCCAGCGCGAATCTAATAGCTTGAGGAAAGCATTTTTTTGTCCTGGAAACGTTGTCCTCGGTTCGCGTAAAGCTAAGTAGGGTAATAATGCAAATGCACCAACCCCAAACGAAAGCGCTGCAAAAGGTGCAGCCGGAATTTTTTGCGTCCGACCATCAAAAAAGAGCAGACAACTATAAATCATGGGCCAAACACCCATAATGTAAAATAGCGCAACAATCAACGGGTTAATGCCATCGATTTCGCCGAGAGAAAGATCTTTAATCAGTTCAAACGTATTTGGTTGATTTGGTGGTGCTAAGAAAAAGGCATAAACTGCTAATCCTAGCCAAAGTGCGCCAAAGCCAATTTTTCTCATCATAGTTAACTAACTTAAAGCTTCAGAGAGATAATCAGCCGCAGCTTCAACAACTGCGATCGCGGTTTCGTAATCCATGCGTGTTGGTCCTAACACACCTACACTACCGACAGGAACTTCCCCACGCCGATACGTTGATGAAATCAGCGTACACATCCGAATCGGTTGTAGCGGGTTTTCTGAACCAATGCGGACACTGACGCGATGCTTGCTATATTCTCCTTCGCGTTCCTCAAAAATCAAAGGCCACAGTTGATGTTGTTCTTCTTCTAGCAAATGAATAATCGTTTGTACCTGCTGTAATTCGGCAAATTCAGGTTGACGCAACACCTCAGAAACACCTCGAATCATAATTTGTGTTCCTGCTGGAAGTTTACGGCGGCTTAATTCTCCCAAAAAGCTTTTGAGAACATCACCATAGCGTTGAAATTCGCGGTCTAATTGATTCCAATTTAAATTTGCAATTTCTGAGAGCGATCGCCCGCGCAAATGCGTGTTCAAAAAGTTTGATAATATTTGTAATTCGCGTTCTACAGCTTCTGCGTCAAGCGGCGCATCTTGAGGCGCGGGAAGTTCCATCACTGCTGAATGTGTCTCGTAAGAGTCTGTTACAACGATCAGCATTGCTTTTCCTGGTTCTAGCTGCACGAGTTGCAAATGCCGTAGTTGCGTTGTAGTCGTTTGCGGCATTGTAATTAGAGTAATGCAGCCGCTGACCGTAGCGAGAATTTGCGCTGCGCCTTGTAACAACGCTTCGATACTCCAATCTTCCCACTTGAGCCGTTCGTGAAAGACCTGCTCGACTTGCTTTGCTAAAATTTCTGATGGTGATATAAGCTGGTCAACATAAATCCGGTAGCCAGAATCTGACGGGACGCGACCAGCAGAGGTATGGGGTTGGTAAAGTAGTCCTACTTTTTCCAACACGCCCATTGTGTTACGAATTGTTGCTGAGCTAACACCAAGGTTATATTCTTCCACCAATGCTTTGGACCCAACAGGTTCGGCGGTAGCAATGTAGTGGCGCACTGTTGCCCAGAGAATATGCTGTTGCCGAGCATTAAGCTGCACTTGCATAGCTGATTGAAACACGGAGATGTTGAATGAGTTTTTTAAAAAAGTTAGCTTTCAGATAGCAATTTATTAATTTAATTAATATAAGATAACAAATCTCCCTACAAGTGGAAATCCTTAACAAGGTGTATTTCACTTCTTTGGTGCTCAGTACTCCTTAGGCAGTGTACGCGATCGCAGACAGCAGAACCGTACTGATGCTACAATTGCTCGTCAGAATTAATACCTAGTATTACTCAATTCAAACGAAAAATTGTATTCTATCCTACTCAAATCTGCTAATCATATCAATACCGAGGAATCGCCGGATTCACTGCCAATGAATACGCATCAATGCCTCCAGCAATATTTTTCACGTTCGTAAATCCTTGCTGCTGCAACCATTGGCACATCTGAGCCGAACGAATGCCATGATGACACATCACGAGTGTTTCAACATTAGTGTCAAACCGCACAAGTATGGTATCCGCCCAGGAGGCAAATTGACTGAGAGGTAACACCTCAAAACCGGCGATCGCGGCGATCGCCACCTCCTCAGGTTCGCGGACATCGATTAGCTGTAACGCCGATACAGATTCATTATGCAAGCGTTGCTCAAGTACTTCAACGCTAATTTGCGCGATTGGTTGACGAAATTGGGATGTCATGGGCTATCCTCGACAGCATCACAATTATATTTCTACTATTTTCTAGTCCTTAAGTGGGAAAATTTCCGGTTTTGAGCGTATTAAACTAAGTTTTAGCATTATTACTGGCTTTCTATAGGAGAGGTTGGAAGTCAGGGAGGAAAAAATGAAGAGCAAGTATGGAAGTCTCATAGAAATTTATATTTAAGTTTAGACTTTTATCTTCCCTAAACCCTAACTCCTCGCTCCTAGTCCCTTTTAGTAAGTATCGCTTAGTTGCGGTCTGGGGTAAAACATGATAAAGCGACGCTCTTTTTTTTATTTCTTAGCCGTCAGTGTCGTTGTACTGCTGTTGACGGGTATCGGTGGCTGTTATTGGCTAGTACGCGGTGGTCCGCTAACGTTGCTACAAGGTGGAACGCAAGCAACACCTGAAGCAGCAATCTTTGTGCCAAAACAAGCACCTGTGATGGTCTCTATTTTAGTGAATCCCGACCGTTTAGAGAAGTTGCGACAGGTCGTAGCCCGTCCGAAACAAAGGCGGCGATCGCGCCAAGAAATTGACCAAATTAAAACCACATTACTCGCGAATACGGGTTTAGATTACCGACGCGATATCCAGCCTTGGCTAGGCGATGAAATAACAGTCGCAGTCACAACGAGTGACTACGACCGCGACTCCTACAATGGTCAACAACCAGGGTATCTCATGGCACTGGCGACTAAAGATGTTGAGAAAAGCCGCGAATTTCTACAGCTTGTCTTTTCCAAACAGGCGATCGCGCCTACCGATTTGGAATTTGAAGATTACAAAGGTGTTAATCTCGTCTATCACAAAGCACGCCCGCAGCCGGAACAGATACCAAAACCGCTAACCAAGCGAATACTTTCAGGTGCAGTGCTTGGCGATCGTTTTGTGCTACTTGCCAATCATCCTATGGTCATAAAAGATGCGATTAATAACGTTCAAGCCCCCGATCTGAATCTCACAACATCAAGTCGCTACCAACAAGCGTTAAATCAGTTACCACCTCGGCGGCTGGGTTTAGCGTTTTTGAATCTACCAAGTGTTGTTTCTTGGCAAGGAATCGAATCTGCGGCGCAATACGAAAGCCAAATCATCGCGCTAGAAGCAAACCGTAAAGGATTATTAACTGAAACAACACTCCTCGCTGCATCGACTTCAGAAGTCGCTTCTACACCAGAATTAACCAAACCTGTCGGTGCTTTACAGTACATTCCCGCAACAAGCGGCTTGGCGATCGCAGGAACAGATTTGAGCAACTTAAACAAGACTGCGCTGAGTCAACTGTGGACACAAGTTGCACATATATCAACTTCTGGCTACGATGCGATTTCACGCTTAATCAACCAACCTTTAGCAAACCTGCAACAGCGCTGGGGTATCGATCTCGCGCAGGATATTTTTAGCTGGGTACAAGGCGAGTATGCATTAGCACTTTTGCCTCACACCGATAAATTGACTGCGGATTGGGTTTTTGTGACTGAAAAATCCGCAGCTACCGCCGAAGGAATCTCGCGCTTAGATGCGCTGGCGCGACAACGCGGCTATGATATTACAGCACTACCACTCGCCGATCAAAAAATTGCCGCTTGGACGCAGTTAACAACAACTCCGTTGGCGAAAGCAAATGACTCTGAAGAAAACGCAATTACAATCAAAGCAAAAGTTCTGGGCGTACACGGAACAACTGATAAATATGAAATTTTAGCGACTTCGGTAGAAGCTATCGACGCTGCGCTCAAAGCGTATCAAGATGGTTCATTACTCAACGATGCGAAATTTCAAGCAAGTATTGAAGCCATTCCACAACCAAATGCAGGTTATGTATACCTTGATTGGATTGCGACTCAAGAACTATTAGAACATCAGTTACCTGTATTAAAGCTTGTAGAAGTGATCGTCAAACCCTTGTTTGATAATTTGCGATCGCTTACTGTCAGCAGTTACGGTAGTGAGCCAGGATTACTCAAAGGTGGTGTGTTTTTTCGGCTGAATAGTTAAAGTTAGGGGGAATTGGGAATGGATAATAATTTGTTGAAGTTACAGTCCATGCACAAAGTCAAACAAATGGTGGGCAAGTTGTAATTTACTACATTGTGGAATTTCTACTTGACGTCCGTGGAAATCTAAAAAGATGGCAGCGTTGAAGTTACTGCCAAAGCCAACATCAGCTTTATCAATTGGGTTAGCGACGATCGCATCGAGTTTCTTTTGTGCTAATTTTTGCCGTGCGGGCGTGATAATATCTCCGGTTTGGGCAGCAAAACCAATCAAGCGCTGGTGCAGTTGTTTGCGGCGTCCGAGTTCTGCCACAATATCGGGGACGGGTGCTAGGAGTAACTGTTCAGGAAGCGATCGCTTTGGTAACTTTTCAGAACTATACGCGGCGGGTTTCACATCAGCGACAGCAGCGGACATCACAGTTAAATCCGCATCAGGAAAATTTTCAAGCATTGCTTGCTGCATTTGTTCGGCATTCACAACCGCGATCGCACGAATTCCTGGCGGGACACTCTCCTCAATCGGTGCGTGAACTAAAGTCACAATCGCCCCGCGATGCAGTGCTGCTTGCGCCAAAGCTAGCCCCATTTTCCCTGTTGCGGGATTACCAATAAACCGCACAGCGTCTAGATACTCGCGCGTTCCTCCTGCGCTAATTAATACACGTTTACCGAGTAAGTCGCGCTGACCTCTCGTATGCAGTAACGATTGCACCCCAGTGACAATTTCCGCCGGTTCTGCCATCCGTCCTGCACCAACGCGATCGCACGCGAGTAAACCATAACCAGGTGCCAATGCATGAAACCTTGTATCTGTCAATAGCTGTTGCCAATTGCGTTGCACGGCAACTTGTTGCCACATTTCGGTATTCATCGCTGGTGCTAATAAGACAGGACACTTAGAAGCCAAAACTGTATTTGTCAACAAATTGTCCGCGATTCCGTAGCTTAACTTGGCAAGCGTATTTGCTGTCAGCGGTGCACTTAAAAAAACATCCGCCCACTCACCGAGTTCAATGTGCAGTGGACGTTCATGCGGTTGCCAAAAATCTGCATCGATGTACGCTGGGTGACGCGCGAGCGTCGCAACCGTTAATGGCGTAATAAACTGCTGCGCTGAATCTGTCAGAATCACGCGCATCTGTATTCCAGCTTTAAACAGCGTGGAAATCACTTCACAAACCTTGTAAGCTGCGATTCCCCCCCCAATCCCAATTAATACCCGTTGCGGTTGCTCCATAATCGCAATATTGCGAACTTATCCCCACCCCTCATGCCTCATCATACGGCTCCAAGTCCAACAAATAAACGTATGGTTCGACTAACTCAGGACGCTGAAACGCGATCGCCCGCAACAAATGCCAATCTTGTAACCCGTCAAAGATATTTGTATAGTTATCTTGCTCTAGACGTGCTGCTAAATTTTCAACGTCTGTAGCGGTCATGGTAGCAATATCCTGCTTGGACAAACTCAAAGTGTTCATCATTGCTTATGCCTCCCTAGAGCAATATTAGCGACCCGTAGAAAAATTAAGTAGTCCTGAACAACTTTATTGATCTTACTCAGTTAATCTACTGAGGTATGTATTACATCAATCGGGATCGCTGAAATTTCGCATTAATTAATATTTGCTTTAGCGCGACATCACTTCTAAAACAAAATTACTTACCACTGGCAAGACTTCGGGTCGAATTTCGTGCGCCATATTAAACTCATGATACTGCACGGCAACGCCTAAAGAACGTAAACTCTGTTGCGCGGATACAGCTGCTTGTATTGGTACAACTGAATCTTGACGACCATGTACTAACAATACCGGAGGAGAAGTCGTATCAATTTTCTTGAGTGGATGCATATAGCCACTTAAACCAATCAAACCAGCTAGCGGAAGAGTTAGCCCCACATCCAAAGTCATTGCAGCACCTTGTGAAAAGCCACTCAAAATTGTGCGCGACAATGGAAGACCAATGCTACTTTCTAATGACTGCAACCACGCTATCAGCAGTTGACGACTTTCGGCTAATCCTTGACCTTGATATTCTTGAGCTAAGTTGTACCACATCCTACCGGTAGATACATAAGGATGTGCAAATGGTGCATTTGGAAACAGAAACTGATATTCAGGTAAGTTCAACAGTGGTGATAGCGACGCTAGATCTTGAGAATTTGCTCCCCAACCATGCAAGACAACGATGATTCCTTTTGGCGGTTCTCCTGTCATCGAAGGAACTGAAATAATTTCTAAAGCCAGAACTTTGCTCCTTGTGTTTAGACTCTCCTACATAATCCTAATAAATTTAATTTGCTCGGTACGCTTTTGGTGTCATCCCTGTCAACTGGCGGAATTGCTTGCTCAAATGACTGTGACTATTAAAACCACACTGTAAAGCAATTTCAACAACCGAATATTTTGTTGTTTTGAGTAACTGCTTGGCGCGTTCGATGCGCTGCTGTAGTAAGTATTGATGCGGCGAAAGCTTCATCGATTGTTTGAATAAGCGACTGAAGTGAAATTGACTCATTCCGACTAATTGTGCTAAATCCGCAAGTTGGATATCTTGATCGAGATGCGCGTTGATGTATTCGGAAATTTGCAGTAATTTGCGATCGCCTAATCCACCTCCGTCATGCGTCACACGCGGTTGCGTCGTCGAATATTCGCGCAGCAAATGCACCGCTAACAGATTCGCCAGCGACTCGACATAAAGTCGCCCTACCCAACCACCGCCTTTGTGGAGTTCAGCGCGTAACATCATCAACGTTTGTTCAATTTGCAAATCGCGTACGCGAAATTCTGTGACAAGTTCAATGCACGCGGTATCAATTTCCATCGCTTCCGCAGCCACTTGTTGAAAAAACTGTGGCTTTAGCTGAATCTGTAAATAGCGATCTTCACCTTCAGCGCGATACGCTGCTGGCAGCCCCGCAGGTGTAATCGAAATATCGCCTTTGCTGTAAACTCCCATATAACGGCGATCGCCTACAGATTGAAAAATGCGATGCGGCTTTGGCGCAAGACACAATGCGATCGCGTGTCCCTCCCAAGCTTCTGGGGTGTCAATTCCTCCTGGTGGTTGCTGAAATTCTTCAGCAATTAGCGGTTTCCAACCAAGCGCCCGACTAGAAACAATCGGTACGGCATGAATTAATGTTGCCATGATACTTCTCGCCTTCTGTAATTGCCGCAAGAACAGTTGCGCAAGATCCAAGAATTTATTTCCACTTAAATAAAGTATCTTTTGATAATAATCAAGTTTCTTCAAAAGGCAATATTTTAATTTTAAATTAATTTGAATGAGTTCGTCGTAAAAATTAAGCGAATTAATTTTTACTTCTTTGAAAATTCCACTCAAATAATTTGCCAAAAAACAAAATATTGCTTGTATTTTGCTATGACTTAAGATAATATAGTAATTGTATTTTTTTAACTACATAGCGTTGTAGTTGAAGCACCGAGGACAATTGTCCTCGGTGCCGCTTTTCAAAGACTTTCGTAAGGAAGAAAATAATGGTCGTAATACTTACAGAGTAGAAGGCTGATGTCGTTTAATCTTTCCCAAAATTTAGGAAGCATCAGCTATAGTCGTTTAATCAGCATGATTATTGTTTTTATTTAGTCTTACTTTAGTATTATTGGTTTAGTTGGTGTCTTTATTAAGAGTAAAGCTGCAAGTGATAGCATACTAACAACCTTTAAAAGGATTAACGTAAAGTTGCTCTTGCGATTCGAGACCTACTTCCAGCTTACAATCAGATTGTGGATAAGCAACACACAATAAAACATATCCCATTCCTTCATGTGATGCCTTTAAGGCAACCCCTTGTGATTGATTAACTTTTCCTGCAACCAAATGTGCAGCGCAGGTAATACAAGCACCATAACGGCAACCTACAGGTAAACGTAATCCTGCGGCTTCAACTGCATCTAAAATGTACTGATTTTCTGCAACTTCAACAACAAAGTGGTTGCGGTTAACAAGTTCAATTCGATAAGTTTTCATAGTACGTAAGATAAGCAAATAAAGATAAAGACAGCCTGAATTTAGTGTTGGAGATGGCTAACTATAATCCAAGGTTGTCTGTGCTACAGAGCCTTGCTGATAGTTACAGTTTTTACCCCAAAACTGCTGTGATAGATTACGGCTAAAGGCGAATCGTAGCCAGCGATCAACCACTAATTGAATTGTGATGTCATCATAAGTTTTTTTACTCAGTTGTCGTGACCTATCCAATTACCTTATAAAATCAGTTAACTTCAAAATAAAACCCTCTCGATCAGAGGGTTTTACCTAATTAGATTATAGTTTTTGGTATGGGGGCAGAGAGACTTGAACTCTCACGACCTTTTACGGTCAACGGATTTTCATTCTCTTGCAGCTTTCGCTACTGCCTGACTAGGCTTTGAGAATTGGACTCTCTCTTTACCCTCGGCTAAACGTTAGGGTAGCTCCCGTCGAGTCTCTGCACCTTCCGAAAAATAGTGAGTAGAAGTGATAATAATTCTAGACTCACTTTCGCATTGCCTACTTTTCGGCTTGGCTCAGGATTGCCGTATCTGGATATCAGATTTAGGTTTCCCTGAGTTTGAGAGCAGTCACTTGACAAATTTCTTTGCCAAGGCTCAATTATTTAAGTCCGTAGCGTCTACCATTCCGCCACGCCCCCTTATTGAGGTTTGGGTTGCTGTGTTAACAACTGTCCCGTTTGTATATTGCACCATTAAATTGCAATCTATGCAACAACTTTAGCAAAAAAATTTTGCGATCGCCTATAAGGAGGGGTCGGGGGTTAGGAAATAGCTTTAATCGCTAATTCCTGTGCTGGATTACTGCTTTACTCACAGCAGCGAGAGAGAAAAGCGGTAGAATAGCTAAAAACAAACGATTTACGCGAGTTCAATGGATAGCTTACTAGAGTATCTCAACCAAAACCAACCGATCGCGATCGCGCTACTGTATTTGGTACTGGCGGGGGCGTATCTGCTTGTTGTTCCTTTAGCGATTATGCTGTATCTAAAACTGCGTTGGTATAACGCGACATCGTTTGAGCGGGGCTTTATGTATTTCCTCGTGTTCTTTTTCTTTCCAGGGTTATTACTCCTTGCACCGTTTATGAATTTTCGCCCCCAGCGTCGGCAAATTTCTAGTTAAACCATGAATAGAATTACGGTTATTGGTATTGGGCTAGGCGTATTTGTTGCAGGTGGTGTTGTTTATGTCATCTTGCAGGTAGTGGGTGTAGATAGCCTTACAGCGGGCGTGTGGAGCCAAGCTTTGTTAGTCGGTGGTTTAGTGGGATGGTTAGTAACTTATCTCACGAGAGTCATGCGACAAGACATGACGTATCACCAGCAACGACAAAATTACGAAGAAGCATTTTTGCAAAAAAGGTTAGAAGAACTCACACCCGAAGAATTAGCAAAATTACAAGCAGAGATTGAACAAGAAAACCAATCCCGCGATTCCTCCTCGAAGGTGTAAAGTGTTGGATGTTGTCTTTGGTCGCCGACACTACTGTTGAAAAATGAACTCAATTTCTGATTGCTTCAAGCGCTTGCGATCGCGCGGTGCTTGTGCTTTAATTCCCTTTGTGACTGCTGGCGATCCAGACTTGGATACAACTGCTGAAGCTTTGCGGGTTTTAGATGCTACTGGTGCAGATATGATTGAACTCGGAGTACCGTACTCCGATCCGCTGGCAGATGGACCTGTCATTCAAGCCGCAGCAAGTCGGGCGCTGCAAAAAGGAACGCGCCTCGAACAAGTTTTAGAAATTGTGCGTCAGGTCAGCCCTGCACTGCGATCGCCCATTATTTTATTTACATATTACAACCCAATATTAAATCGAGGAATCAAGACATTTCTACAACAAATTGCGGATGCTGGTGTCGCCGGTTTAGTTGTCCCTGATTTGCCGCTAGAAGAAGCTGAAGGACTGCTTGAACCTGCGCAAGAGGTGGGGATTGAGGTGATATTATTAGTGGCTCCCACGAGTTCCCTAGAACGAATTGAAGCGATCGCGCGTGCTTCGCAAGGTTTTATTTATTTAGTCAGCGTAACGGGCGTTACCGGAATGCGATCGCAAATGGAAGCGCGAGTCCCTGAATTACTCAAACAAATACGTAGTTACACTGATAAACCGATTGGAGTAGGATTTGGCATTTCTGCACCCGAACAAGCGCGACAAGTACGCGAATCAGGTGCAGACGCCGTGATTGTCGGGAGTGCGATTGTTAAGCGCTTAGCAGACAGTACACCGCAAGCAGGATTGCAAGCAATCGGGGAATTTTGCCAAAGTTTAAAAGCAGCAATTAGCGATTAACGCTACTCATATCCGCATAGCGATCGCCAGCGGCGACTCCTTTGGGTGCAACTTCATTGATTCGTTGTAGATCAGCTTGTGTTAGCGTGATGTCAACTGCGGCGATATTTTCTTCTAAATAGGTGCGGCGCTTTGTTCCAGGAATCGGGACGATATCATCTCCTTGGGCGAGTAACCAAGCTAGTGCTAATTGTCCTGGGGTGACGCTTTTTTCTGCTGCAATTTCCTTAACTCGCGCCACAAGTTGTAGATTTTTATTGAAATTCTCGCCTTGGAACCGAGGTAAATTCTTGCGAAAGTCATCAGGTGCAAAATCGTCGGGACTCGTAATTTGTCCTGAGAGAAATCCACGCCCAAGTGGACTGTAGGGAACAAAACCGATGCCTAATTCACGGATCGTCGGCAGAATTTCATCTTCAGGTTCGCGTTGCCACAGCGAGTATTCTGATTGTAAAGCGCTGATCGGGTGCGTCGCGTGAGCGCGGCGAATCGTTGCGGGTGCGGCTTCTGAAAGTCCGAGATAGCGGACTTTACCTTGTTGAATTAATTCTGCCATTGCGCCGACAGTTTCTTCGATGGGTACGTTGGGATCGACGCGGTGCTGGTAGTACAAATCGATGTAGTCTAATCCTAAGCGTTGTAATGAAGCATCACACGCTTTCTGGACGTATTGAGGAGTACCATTAACACCGCGAAAACCACTATCTTCGCCGCGCACAATTCCAAATTTGGTTGCGAGAATAACTCCTTCACGGCGATCGCGGATTGCTTTACCAACAAGTTTTTCGTTGCTACCAGAACCGTACATATCCGCAGTATCAAGAAACGTGACACCGAGATCTAGCGCGCGATGAATTGTCGAAATTGCTTCGGCTTCATCACCCGTACCGTAGAATTCTGACATTCCCATGCATCCTAGTCCGAGTTCGGACACCATTAATCCTTGAGTTCCAAGATTTCGTGTTTTCATGTTGTCTCTTAGATTTGTTTCACGAATGTAATTTGACATCGCTTTAGCGATATTTCTAATAGCCCCCTAAATCCCCCACTTGTGGGGACTTTAACTTCAGAACTTCCCAGAATTGAGGGTTGAGTAGTTAGGCGAGACGCTTTGTTGTGCTTCTAACTCCTGATAGTGTTGAATTTTCCACTGAATCACCTTTAGGTTTTGCTGAAGTTCGGCAATCCGCTTTTGGACTTCAAGTTCATGCGCTTCTAGGATTACGCGGCGATCGCTGATTGCTTCTGGTTTCTCCCGTAACAAGCTAGCAAACTGCTGCATTTGACGAATTGGCATTCCTGTAGCCCGTAATCGCGTTAAAAATTCAATTCGAGCAATATCTGCTGCTGAGTAACGGCGATGCCCATTGCTTCCTCTTTTGACTAGCTCAAGTAGCCCATTACGCTCGTAATAGCGCAATGTATGCACACTTAAACCCGTTCGCGCTGCAACTTGTCGAATGTCCGTGTCCATGAATATCACCTTAGAACTTAGAGTGCGCTCTAAGTCAAGCCTTTTTCAGAAAAAATTGAAAGCGTAATAACAAAATAACGATGAATTGTAAAATATACGCGTGATGCAAAAATTGCATAGGGCGCTCAATCATCTCAAAGACACGCTAGCAAGCGCAGCCCACAGAAAACCCGTAGTTTAGAGGAAGATTATGGCTGACCGTAGGGTTCATGTAGAAGAGGCTAACCGCAAACAAAGGCTAAAGCAACATCATCGTTTGTTTTTATGGCTTTCTCTCGCCGCAGGCTTGATTTTTTTGCAGGGATATATGATTGCACCACTTATCCCGCGTCTAGCAGAAATTTTTCAAGTTCCAGAGCAAGAGATTGGCTTTATTGTCCCAGCATATATGCTTGCTTATGCGCTAGCAGCCCTCTTTTACGGAATCCTTTCGGATCGTTTCGGTCGCTGGCCCGTGATGCGTGCTTCAGTTTGTATCTTTATTATTTGTACCGCACTGACAGCAACAGCCCAATCTGCCTCACAAATGGTTCTCTGGCGTCTTTTAACTGGATTAGGTGCTAGTGGGGTCATACCACTAACATTTGCCTTGATTGGAGATTTATTTCCCTTTCGCGAACGAGGACAGATGTTAGGGATGGTCTTTGCTTATATGGAGGGTGGTATGGCTTTCGGCTCTGCGGGTGGAGCAATTCTTGAACCCTTTATAGGCTGGCAGATACTATTTGTTGGGACTGCGATCGCAGCAGCAATTATTCTCTGGCGCTTGCACCGTTATGAAGCACTGTTTGATACTCCACAAGCTGAGTCACTACACTCGATTCGTCAGGTTTTTGCAGGCTATCGCAGTGTACTGTCAACTTGGCGCGGAAAGCGGACTTACATCTATGTTTTTTTGAATGCGATCTTTCACTCAGGAGTTTACACTTGGCTAGGACTTTACTTGTTGCAGCGCTACAACTTGGGAGAGGCGAGAATCGGGCTAGCCATTTTTGGATATGGCATTCCAGGTTTGATTTTTAGTCCAATGATTGGCAAAGCGGTGGATCGTTGGGGACGTAGATGGCTCATCCCACCAGGACTTGGCATAGCTGCTCTAGCAGGGTTTATGATGATCTTCCAGATTCCCTTGACATTGACGACTACCGCCATTCTGATTTTGTCGCTTGGCTATGACCTCACTCAGCCGTTATTTGCAGGAATTGTGACAGACCTAGGTTCTGCAAGAAGTCTAGGGCAAACAATGGGGTTCAAAGTTTTTACACTCTTCACTGGATTTGGAATTGGTAGTTTTTTATTTGGTGAGGCGCTTCGTTGGGGCTTTGGTTCGACGCTGGCTATTTTTAGTACAATACAATTGCTAGCAGCCTTTGCCGCAATTCCTTTGTTTCGCTCAGAGGCTCCTAAAGAAGAGGCAGAAATTAAAGCAGCAGAAGCTTGGGATGAGCAAGAGGAATAGAGCGTGAAGGAATGTAGAGTCAAGGTCGAATGATACGATGCATATCAAGTGATGGTGGGGCTATTGTTGTTTGGCTAATCATGTCGTGAATTTGCCCGCGATGATGTGTTTGGTGGTTAAAAAAGTGGGCGACAAGTAAATCAACAGGATCGTTACAGACTCGCCCAGAATTATTTGTATACTGAATTGTGCTGCTTAAAAACTCCTTAGTTAAACTTGCAGCAAAGTTTTCAATTCGCCGATCTTCGGCTTGACGCACTTGCCATAATTCGTCAAAGTTCTTGAAGAGAATTGCATCGAGATGAGTTGATGGCATTGATTTACCCTCAAAACGTCCTAACCAGATGCGATCGCCTACCATAATATGATTTAGCGTTCCATGAATACTTTTAAAAAACGCTGGACGAGTTTGTTTGCGTTCATCATCACTTAATTGAGCGCAAGCTTCGTAGAGTTTGCGATTTGCTAATGTGTTGTATTTTGCTAATAATTGAAAATGCTGGGTGAGCATAGATTCTCCTTTAGGACATTGGCGAATTCATTCGCCGCTAGACAAACGAAGTCCACCTGCGTGGACTTACAATCAATTAAAACTCTTACTAAGAGTGTGCGCAGGCACACTTTGTTTATATAGCCCCGACTTTAGTCGTAGGGCATCTACAATTCATGTTGGTTCAAAATAAAATTAAAGCTATGGAAGAACTGCTGACTCTTAAAGAAATGCTGCTTAAGGATGACATTCCTAGTGCATTAGCGATCGTTGAAGAACTTGAAGAAATGGGGTGTACGCAGTAATTTTGTTGCTACACCTCATCAAACAGCAAGCAGAGAATCGAACAACTCGTTCTTGGGAAGTTTTCATTCGTAATTCTGTGCGAGAAATTCAGCGAGAAAACAAGCGTCGTAAAGCAGGAGGTTACTATCTAGCACCAGAGGAGTTACTTGAAACCTTGGAGGAGGCTTATTTAAATGCAATTGACGAGGCTTCATTAGAGGTGGAAGAAGGGCGTTATGAACCGGAAGAATTAGAGCAACGAGTAAATAAAGTAGAAACCATCCATCACGCGCTAAATTTAATTACACCGTCGGATAATTAGATATTTTGTTGATTTGTTTATCTATTCTTTGCTAAAAAGTTCAGTATTGCCGTAGACACCGCATCGGGCGCATCAATTAAGAAATCATGACCGCCACGCTCCAGAATCACAAGTTCAGCATTGGGAATACCTTGCGCAAGTTGTTTGGAAAACTTGATCGGCGTGAGAATATCTTGCTGGCTTACCAAAACTAGCGTAGGGCAAGTAATTTGCGGTAAACGGTCTAAAGTATCGCTGTTAATAATCGCTCGACTTTGATGATACAACCCGTGGGGAGTCGGCGGGAAAGGATACTCTAATTGGAATTTGAGTGCTTCTTCGATAGCGCCAGGAGTGGCGTAAAAATCCTCACTCACCGCCCAAGGTAACACTACATAAAAGTAAGCTTCGGGATCTAAAATACGTGGAAGATCGCCAAGCGTTTCGATAATGCTACAGAATCGGCGATCGCATAACGCAAAAGTTGCCAGTAGCATCAGGCTATAAACCTTTTCTGGATGTGCTAATACTAACTCTTGGGCAATTTGACCTCCCATCGAATGACCCGCAACATGAACTTTACTCACGCCGATGTATTCTAGTAGTGTTGCCGCATCCTCTGCCATTTGTTTGATACTGTAAGGACTATCAGGCACAGAACTTTGTCCAATGCCACGATTATCGAAACGAATAACTTGATACTGCGCAACGAGTGACGGCATTAATAAATCCCAGTGGGCAGAGTCGCAGGCGAAACCAGGAATTAATAATAACGGCTCGCCTTTGCCTTGAATGTCGTAGAATAATTCAATTCCGTTAGCCTGAAGTTTTGGCATCAGTTAAGTGGATGAAAACGAACGTAGATTAAAGCTTGGTAACTGGTAATTGGTCATATAGAAAACATTTCCACCACCCATTACCCATTACTCATTACCTAACCTACTTAGCTTTTTTGCTGAATTGTGTTTGCTGATTGGTTAAACAACAAGTTTCGTGACTTCTCGATATCGAGTGCTTGATCTTTAAATGCTTCTGCTTTCTCGTAAGCACGAATTGTTGCCGGACGTGCTTTAATCGCTTCAAACCAGCGCTGCAAATGAGGGAAATTCTCTAGCTTTTGTCCTTGGCGTTCATACGGTACAATCCACGGATAAGCAGCAATATCTGCGATTGAGTAGTTATTACCTGCCAGAAAAGTGCGATCGCTTAACCGTTTATTCATGACTGCATACAAGCGCCCTGTTTCATTAACGTAGCGGTCTATTGCATAAGGAATTTTTTCAGGTGCATACTGACTAAAATGATGATTTTGCCCTGCCATTGGTCCTAAACCGCCCATTTGCCAAAATAACCATTGCAAAACTTCAGCACGTTGGCGGATATCTGTTGCAATCAGTTTTCCCGTTTTTTCGGCTAAATACAGCAAAATTGCTCCTGATTCAAACACTGAAATGGGTTCGCCGCCATCTGCTGGGGCGCGATCGACAATTGCAGGAATGCGATTATTTGGGGCAATTTTAAGAAAATCGGGTTTAAACTGATCTCCCGTACCAATATTGACAGGAATGAGCGTGTAAGGAAGTTCAGCTTCCTCTAGAAACATTGTGATTTTGTGACCGTTGGGCGTTGTCCAGTAATAAAGGTCAATCATTGGTATCTCCTAGTTATGTGTTATGCAAAGCGCCAAGCAACTGAAGTCACGGCTTCACTAAAGCTACTAGCTGTTAGCGGTTAGCTCTTAGCTAATTGCCAATTGAAGAGTGCTAATCGCTTTCGTAGGTGTGGTTTGTGTAGTTGGAATTTTTTCGAGCACTAAGCTATATTCCATCTGAAGGCTCTGTTACACTGCGTTTGCCAAAAACTCGATGAGCAATTGATTGACTTCAGTAGGGCGTTCCTGCTGAATCCAATGTCCGGTGTTTGGCAACAATACCTTTTTTCTCAAGTTCGGCATTGTTTTTTCTAGATTGTTGAAGAGATCTTGATTTCTCGTAACGATCGCATCAAACTCTCCCCCAATAAACAAAGCGGGTTGTTGGATCTTCGCACCACTCAAAAAGCGCGTGAGTTCCCAATCTCTGTCCAGGTTTCGATACCGAGCCAACCCTCCTCGAAATCCTGTTCGCTCGAACTCACGTGTCAGGAAATCAAGGTCTTGCTCAGTCAACCAACTCGGAAGTTGCTCTGGCTGAGTAACAGTATCTATAAATTTTTCCGATTTGTCGAACAGAAACCGCCACCTTTTTTCGGGTGGTGCATCACCTGATGCGGAATAGAGGATCATGCTGAGAGATTTACGAACGTCGGCTTCCAGTTCCGCCTCTATTAACCCTTGTTCCTGAAAATACAGCATGTAGGACTGTTGCTCACTAGCCATGCGTTTCAGCATTTCCGTTGGTGGTCTACTTTCCCAGGATCTAGCGCGATAAGGAACGCTTAGCAAAGCGATCGCCTTGAATAGATCTGGACGTAATAAAGCACAATGCCAAGCAACAGTCGCGCCCTGATCGTGCCCAATAATGATTGCTTGTTCGCAATCAAGGGCATGAACCAGCCCAACAATATCACTTGTTAACTGAAGAATGTTGTATGCTTCAATCGACTCTGGCTGATCAGTTTGCCCATAGCCACGCTGATCGGGTGCTACTACGTGGAATCCAGCATCCGCGATCGCTGCAAGTTGATGTCGCCAGGAGTACCAGCATTCTGGAAAGCCATGACACAAGATAACAAGTTCTCCTCGACCTTGCTCCGCAATATGCATTCTGATGCCATTGGTATCAATAAAGCGATGATTTACTGTTGGCATGATTCCTCCTGTTCGGTTACGAGCGCAGTGGTTAGATGCTCAGCACAATCAGTCGAACGACCTAACGCGATATATCTCTACAGCCCACTCGCGTATTGAATTGGTAAATTTAGTTTTTCCTCTTGATGTAATTCTTGCGCCGCACGATAAGCCCAGTAAGGATCGCGTAACATTTCGCGCCCAATGAGAACAATATCTGCACGTCCATTACGGATAATTTCATCAGCTTGCATCGGGTTAGTAATTGAACCTACCGCCGCTGTCGCGATTTCAGCTTCGTGGCGAATCTTCTGGGCAAAAGGCACTTGCCAACCCGCACCGAAAGGATAGTTTTTGTAATCGGGAGAATTAAAACCCGAACTACAGTCGATCAAATCTACACCTTCGATTTTTAGTTTTTTAGCAAGTTCCACCGAGTCTTCGATTGTCCAACCGCCTTCTACCCAATCGGAACAGGATAACCGTGCGGTTAATGGTAAACGTTCTGACCAAACTTCGCGGACAGCTTGCGTTGTTTCTATTACAAAACGAATACGGTTGACGAAACTACCGCCATACTCATCAGTACGTTGATTTGCCAGGGGTGAGTAAAAGCTGTGGGCTAAATAACCGTGAGCAAAATGTAACTCCAACCACTCGTAACCTGCTTCTAAAGCACGCAATGCAGCAGCGCGAAACGCATTTTGTACTTCTTGAATATCTTCTTTCGTCATTTCTTTTGGAACTCGCCACAGTTTGTTACCAAAAGCTAGAGGACTGGGTGCAATAGTTTCCCAACCTCCTTCTTCATCTTTGAGCGAACGATCGCCTTCCCAAGGACGTGCGGAACTTGCTTTTCTACCAGCGTGGGCTATTTGAATTCCTGGTACTGCACCGTGCGCTTTGATAAATTGGTTGATGCGTTGTAGCGGTTCGATGTGCTTGTCTGCCCAAATTCCCGCATCATTAGGGGAAATGCGTCCCCGCGCTTCGACTGCGGTAGCTTCGGCAATAATTAATCCTGCACCACCTACCGCACGCGAACCTAGGTGAACTAAATGCCAATCGGTTGCTACACCGTCATCAGAAGTATACTGACACATTGGCGAAACACCAATACGGTTGCGTAATCTGATGTCTTTGAGTTGATAAGTATCGAATAAATGTGGCATGGTTTTTCTTTGATAATTAAAAGCGAATGCAAATTTTACCGAAGTGCGAACCACTTTCCATGTATTTCAGCGCTTCTGGTACTTCGTGGAAAGGATACACGCGATCGACGACAGGGCGTAATTTGTGCAAGGCGATCGCCGAATTCATCGCCGCGAACATCTCGCGCGAACCAACATAAATTCCCTGTACGCGGACGTTTTTCATCAAAATGGCTGCGGTTGCAACTTCGCCTTTACCACCGCTTAAAACCCCAATTAAACTAATTTGTCCGCCGTGACGTACCGCGCGTAGCGATTCGGATAACGTTCCCGCGCCGCCGACTTCAACGACATAATCAACGCCTTTACCATCGGTGAGTTCGCGCACTCGTTGTCCCCATTCAGGGATTTGTTTATAGTTAATTGTTTCTGCTGCGCCCATTTTGCGGACGCGTTCTAGTTTCTCATTGCTACTTGATGTCGCGATCGCCTTTGCACCCGCAAGGACAGCGAATTGCAACGCAAATATCGAAACTCCGCCAGTTCCTTGCACCAATACGGTATCACCGGCTTTTAAATTACCCGCGTGAAATAGCGCATTCCATGCAGTGACAGCCGCACAAGGTAAACTTGCAGCTTCTTCATCGGTGAGATGTTCGGGTACGCGAACAATACCATCTTCATGCAGTACGGCGTACTCAGCTAAAATCCCGTCAATTGCACCGCCTAAAGCTGATTGCGCAATTTCTTGTGTCAGTTCGCCGCCTATCCACTTTTGAAAGAAAAGTCCCGCAACGCGATCGCCGACTTTCACGCGCGTTACGCCTTCACCTACCGCGACAACTGCGCCTACACCATCAGAAAAAGGAATTCTCGGTAAAGCTAGCTTTGGATCGTATAAACCTTTGACGACCATCAAATCGCGGTAATTCAACGAAGCCGCGCGCATTTTCACAAGTACTTGTCCGTAACTCAGTTGCGGATCGGGGCGTTCGGTTAATGTTAGCGCATCGATGCCAAATTGTTGAATTTCGTATACCTTCATTGCACTTTACCTGTTCTTAACCTTGACGTTAACGTCAATACAAATCAAAAAAAATTACTGGCTATTGATTTGCTCAATACATTTTTGAATTTTCGTAATATTGAAAAGCAACTCTGAACGAAACTGCGCGAGTGCGCTCAATTTGTCGTCAGTTTCTTGGAGATGCGCCTGCAAGATTGTTAACACCTTTTGCTTGGCTTTGAGTTCGGTTGGATCTTCAAAGTACAAGTCAATCACGCTAGCAATTTCTTCGAGAGTAAGTCCAAGTGATTTGAGACAATCAATTTTTTGTAGTCGCAGTAACTCAGCTTCCGTGTAATAGCGAAAGCCACTTCCCTCCCGTTCACTTGGGTGTAATAATCCTAAGTTTTCATAGTAGCGAATAGTTCTTGGAGTCACGCCAGCTTTTTGCGCTAGCTCTCCAATTCGCATTTTTTCAATCACTTTGTTTACTGATGCACCAGATTGACGTTAACGTTAACTTGTAGATTAACCATTTTTTTCTTTGGTGTCAAGCGGTTAGAAACCGCAGCTATATAGACGAAAACTTTTATTTACTACTTTGAGTTAACTTCCAGCATTCGGTGGCGATCGCCCAATCTTCTTGGGTGTTGATAATTAAAACGCGCACTGTAGAATCATCTGTAGCAATATCGGTATCGCCTGGAGAATCGGCATTTTTGTCTAAATCGAGCTTTAACCCTAAAAAAGCAAACGATTCACACGCCAAAGCGCGCAATTGGGCTTGATTTTCACCGACACCACCTGTGAAGACTAATGCATCTAAACCGCCTAGAGTTGCTAGCATGGCACCGATGTGTTTGCGTAACGAATGCACATACATATCGAAAGCAAGTTGGGCGCGCGAGTTACTAGATGCGATCGCACTTTGGATTTGACGCATATCTTGGGAAATTCCAGAAATTCCCTTTAAGCCAGAAGCATAATTGAGGATTTCATCGAGCTTATCCGCATCAAGTTGGCGATCGCGCAAAAGGTAAATTAAAATACCAGGGTCAATTGAGCCACAGCGACTTCCCATCATCAACCCTTCAAGGGGAGTAAAGCCCATTGTTGTATCAATGCTTACCCCGTCACAGATGGCGGATAATGAGCAACCATTTCCCAAATGACAAACAATCAACCGTAAAGACTGTAAATCGCGCTTTAGCAGCGTTGCAGCCCGATGCGCGCAATATTGGTGACTAATACCATGAAAACCATAGCGGCGAATACCCTGCTCAAACCATTCGTAAGGTCCTGGATACACTGCTGCACTTAATGGTATCTGACTATGAAATGCAGTATCAAACACGGCAACTTGCGGTAAAGATGGTAGCAGTTGTTCAATCGCTTCAATGCCTTCAAGGTTCGCAGGATTGTGCAAAGGCGCAAAATCAGATAAAAGTAAAATAGTATCTTTGACTTCAGGAGTAATTAGAGTTGCTTCGCGGTAATCTTGACCGCCATGGACAACGCGATGACCTGCAATATCAATTTCACTGAGATCGTCAATAACCTGCGTTTTACCCTTAACTAAGGTATCGAATAAGTAGGAAAACACTTCGGGGCGCGAATCGGTTTCGAGTTCGGTTTCTAAAACTCTATCTTGAGCTTTAATTTTAATTGTGGCTACTCCAGGATGCTGACCCCAGTCTACTTTCGCTTCCCATAGGGGATGCGGGGGCGAGTCGGGTAAAGGATCGCTCAGTTCGTATAAACAACTTTTTTGGCTACTCGATCCTGCGTTAAGGACAAGGATTTTCATAGAAACAGCCTTTTTTCTTACATGACTACTGTAGCGATCGCGATGCTTGAAGATGTGTTGTGAATAGCACAGAGATATTTTTTGTTTGATTAGCCAAGCAATTGTGAATACTCATATTAGTGTTTGGAAAGTTTAACGCAAAAATACTCACCCGCAAGATAAAATCAAAATAATTGGCAGTCAAATTGAAGTTAAGCCGAAATCAGTAATAGAGTACAGGTCAGGGTTAAAAGCTAATTAGGGTAATTTCTCTGAGCTTCTATAATGTCCTAAATTGCCGCTCGATTACTAGATTTTGTCGAAAAGTTAGACCGAGTAACTCAGCAGGTATTTATGCAACTGTCAACCGACAGGAAAACAAAATACACAATTGATACAGTGTACGAGATAGCTTTAGTTCGCCAAATGTGGTAGAGGGGGCGATCGCGCTGATGCTACGCTCCGTTCCGAAAAGACTAACCGCAGGATTTTTTGTCGTTTTAGCGTTTGCGTTGGGCAATGCGGCGATTTCGTATCGCAGTACGCAGAAACTAATTACGAACGAACAAGCGATCGCGCATAGCCATCAAGTCATCGCCGAACTAGAAACAACACTTTCAAAACTCAAAGATGCAGAAACCGGACAACGCGGCTACTTACTCACAAGCGATACGCAATACTTAGCACCGTATGTATTAGCAAGGACACAAACACAGGAACAACTTGCCAAACTCAAGCAACTTACCACAGATTCCCCCAAGCAACAGCAACAAATCGCCCGACTCGAACAAGCCATGAGTGCGAAATTTGCCGAACTAGAACGCACAATCGACTTAGAGCAGAAAAATCAATTTGATACAGCAAGAGCTATTGTATTATCGGGTCGTGGTAAGCAATTAATGGAAGATATTCGCCAAATTGTCGGCGAAATGGAAAAAAGCGAGCGCCTCAGGCTACAATTACGCGCGCAACAGTCGCAAAATGGCTTTCGCAATGAAATCGTGACATCCTCAGTAGCAACCCTCCTCAATGTCGGATTATTGGTGCTGTTGTATTACTTGATTCACCGCTACATCCAGCAACGCCAACACGCAGAAGAGTCACTGAGAAAAGCGAACCAAACACTCGAAACGCTGATTCAATCATCACCCCTCGGAATTGTAGCGCTCACACCTAGTGGAAAAGTGAGTTTGTGGAATCCAGCGGCTGAAAGAATTATGGGCTGGAGTCGTCGCGAGATAGTGAATCAGTGTTTGCCCATTTTCGATAGTCAGCACCTCGATCGTCAACTTGGCGATCGCATCTTACAAGGTGAAGCAATGAGTGGTATTGAACTGAGTAGTTATAAACAAGATGGTCAAGCGATCGCGATTTCGCTTTCTACCGCACCGTTGCGCGATGCTAGCAATCAGATTAATGGCATTATGGCAGTGATTGCCGATATTAGCGATCGCTACGCCGCCGAACAAACAATTCGCGAACAAGCAGCGTTACTTGATATTGCGACCGATGCGATTTTTGTTCAAGACTTAGAAAACCGAATTTCTTTTTGGAATAAAGGCGCAGAACGTTTGTATGGTTGGCAAGCGCGCGAAGCTTTGGGGAAAAATGCTGATGAACTTTTACACGGCGAACCACCATTAGAAATTGTCGTTCCGCAAGAAAAGCTCAACACAGATGGCGAATGGCAAGGCGAGTTGCGTCAAGTCGATAAAAATGGCAAACAAATTATTGTAGCCAGTCGCTGGACATTAGTCCGCGACGCGCAAGGAAATCCTAAATCAATCTTAGTTGTTAACACGGGCATCACCGAGAAAAAAAGGCTCGAAGCACAATTATTACGCGTACAACGTATGGAAAGTATTGGTACGCTAGCCGGTGGAATTGCCCACGATCTTAATAATGTATTGACACCGATTTTAATGTCAGTACAACTATTACAAATGAAGTTTAGCGATACCCAAAGTCAACATTTACTCAACTCATTAGAAAGCAATGTCAAACGCGGTGCGGCATTAGTTAAACAAGTTTTGTCTTTTGCACGTGGTTTTGAAGGCGATCGCGTTACTTTACAAGTCAAACACTTAATCTCAGAAATTGTCCATCTCATTAAAGAAACCTTTCCGAAATCAATTGAAGTTGTCACCGATATTTCTCCTCATTTATGGACAATTTTCGGTGATGCGACACAACTACATCAAGTATTGATGAACTTAGTAGTTAATGCGCGCGATGCGATGCCCAAGGGTGGCACTTTAAGTATTCAAGCAGAAAATACTATAATTGATGACCACTATGCTCAGATGAATGTCGAGGCAGCGGTGGGATGTTATGTCGCGATCGCTGTCACTGATACGGGTATTGGCATTCCACCGGAAATCATCGAGCGAATTTTTGAACCATTTTTTACAACTAAAGAAGTCGGAAAAGGTACTGGATTAGGATTAGCTACAGCACTAGGAATTGTAAAAAATCATGGTGGGTTTGTGAATGTCTACAGTGAAGTTAGCAAAGGGACAAAATTTAGCATATACTTACCTGCAAGCAAAGCAACCGAACCACAACCAACCAAAGATAGCGAACTTCTATTAGGAAATGGTGAATTAATTTTAGTTGTTGATGATGAAACAAGTATTCGTGAAGCAACGAAGCTCTCTTTAGAAGCGTATAACTATCGCGTTATAACTGCAAGTGATGGCGCTAAAGCCTTGACAATTTATGCTAAGTATCAAGATGAAATTGCAGTGGTTTTACTTGATATGATGATGCCTTCTATGGATGGTACGCTTACAATTGTGACGTTACAAAAGATGAATCCTGTAGTAAAAATTATTGCCATAAGTGGACTGAGTTCTAATGAAAAAATAGCGGCAAAAACTGGTTTAGGCGTACAAGCTTTTCTACCCAAGCCTTGCACAGCAAAAGATTTATTAGAAACTTTGCATTATGCGATCAAAAAGTAGAAGTAATGAGAAATTACGCCTTTTGAAAATGGGTAATCAGTAATCGTTCATTGGTAATAGATATTTTCCCAATGACCAATGACCAGTTACCAATGACTGCTTAATGGCTAGTATAAGTGTGGAGAGACAATAGGCGTGAGCCATCCACTATGAAGATTTTAATAGTAGAGGATGACGAATTTATAACTGAAGCGCTGCGCTTAGTTTTGGCACAGCAGCACTATGCAGTCGAAACAGCGAACGACGGTGAAGCAGCTTGGGAGTTAGTACAAGTATTTGCCTACGATCTGATTTTGCTCGATGTCAAGTTGCCGAAATTAGACGGTATTAGTCTTTGTCGGCGGTTGCGATCGCGCGGCTACCAGATGCCGATATTGTTAATTACCGGACAAGATAGCAGTCACGATCGCGTCGTTGGTTTAGATGCAGGCGCAGACGATTATTTAGTTAAACCATTCGATCGCGAAGAATTGGTAGCGCGGGTTCGTGCGCTGTTGCGGCGTGGCGATCTCACCTCAGCCCCAGTCTTAGAGTGGGGAAAACTCCACCTCGATCCGAGTAGCTGTGAGGTAACATACGACCAACAACCGATTCATCTCACACCCAAAGAGTACGCGCTTTTAGAACTATTTTTACGCAACAATCGCCGCGTATATAGCTGCAACGCCATCTTAGAACACCTCTGGTCATTTGATAAAATTCCAGGCGAAGAAGCGGTAAGAACGCAAATTAAAGGATTGCGACAGAAATTGAAAGCTGTAGGAGCCATTGACCTCATCGAAACAGTTTACGGCATTGGCTATCGCTTAAAACCACTCGAAACCATATCTGTACCATCTGTAGAAATTGGCAAACAAACGCAACAACAAACTTTATTCGCGATCGCTGGTGTATGGCGTCAATTTGAAGAACGTGTCAGTCAGCAGGTAGCCTTACTCGAACGCGCAACTGTTGCATTGTTACAAGAACAACTTAGTGACGAACTACGCACAACAGCCGAATACGAAGCGCATACTTTAGCTGGTTCTTTAGGCACATTTGGCTTAGGTGAAGGTTCGCGCATCGCCAAAAAAATTGAGCGCATCTTTCAAGCACAGTCAATTTCAACCGAAGCAGCGGCGCATTTGTGTCAATTAGTAACAGCGTTACGCCAAGAAATTCAGCGCCCCGAAGCCCAAGTTATGGCGACAGAACATCAACAGGAGACATCGCCTTTACTGTTAATTGTTGATTGCGATCGCCTGCAAGCCGAAGAGTTAGCCAGTATCGCTCAACAACAAGGAATACGCACGCGAGTTAGCACAAACCTCATTGCGGCGCGCGAAGCCATTTATCGCGAAAACCCGCAAGTCGTCGTACTTGATATTGCGATTTCCCCAACAACCGAAGAAAGTTTACAACTAATAACTCAACTCCACAAGCAAACACCATCAGTTCCGGTTTTAGTTTATACCGCACGCGATAGTTTAGGCGATCGCCTCGCAGTCGCTAAGAGTGGAGGACGCTATTTTTTGCATAAGTCAACTCCACCTGCACAAGTGATTGCTAAACTTGCTCAAATTTTACAAAGTAGCGATCGCATTGCCAAAGTGATGGTTGTTGATGACGATCCGCAAATTCTCGCGACTGTGCGCAGTCTACTCGAACCTTGGGGGATGAAAGTCACAACGCTCGCCAATCCGCGTTGTTTTTGGGAAACCCTAGCAGCTACTCTCCCCGATTTATTGATTTTAGATGTCAAAATGCCGCATATTAATGGCATTGACTTATGCCAAGTTGTCCGCAACGATCCGCAGTGGAATGGCTTACCGATTGTATTTCTCACCGCTTATAATGACACGAATGCTGTTAATCAAGTATTTGGTGCAGGTGCGGATGACTTTGTTAGTAAGCCAATTGTTGGTCCTGAATTGGTGACTCGGATTGTCAATCGTTGGGAACGTATTAAGCTTTTGCGAAATCTTGCAGAAATCGATCCACTCACAGGTGTATCTAACCGGCAAACAGCAATTCAAGAATTTGAGACATTACTCAACCAAGCTAAAGCAGACGATCAACCCCTTTCCTTAGCAATCATTCGTTTAGACTCTTTGCAGCAGATTAATATTCATCATGGCTATGCGACAGGAGATGCACTACTACGGCGTGTTGGACAACTCTTGCAACAATTCTTTCACGAGCAAGCGATCGTCTGTCGCTGGGCAGGAGCAGAATTTATGGTAGGAATGCACGGTACAAGTCGCAGTGATGGTAAAGCAAGATTAAGCGCAGTGCAAGAAACGCTGTATCAAGAAGTTGTTGCTAATGGTACTGGTGAACTGAACTTTAGTATCGGCTTCGCGCACTATCCTGAAGATGGTACTGATTTGCAATCGCTTTACTCAACGGGAACCACAGCACTTGTACCGATAGATATTGCAGCAACTTATGCTTAGCTGAGAAAAATCTGTGACAGCAATTAGCAAACTTTATTTTACAGGCGTTTGTTGCAACTGTTTCAAGCCGTAAATCTCTAAAATCATGAAGGTGAAAACAGCGATCGCACTTGCTGCAATCAAGTCTTTACCTGCTAATGTCAGTACACTATCGAAGGAAAATAACAAAACGACACTCGTAATAATCCAATCAACTTCGATTAAAATAATTGCCCACACAGCAATTGCATTAATCGGGCGATACGAAGCAACTGCGTAAACGCCAATTCCCACCAAAAATATCCCAATTCCTAAAATTTCTAACTGCTGAGGTAACGTCAACCCGAACATAACAAATGCATGAGATGTTAATAGTTGCGCGATCGGTTCAGATGCTAGTAGCAAAATGATACCGCTAAGAACGCACGCAAAACTATCAAGTTTCAAGGTTGTTTCTAAAGATGGTGTGGTAGCTACAACTTTTTTAAGCATGATTTTGAAGATAGAAGGTTTACACAGCGGCTGATATGACGCTTTTGAACCGCTTACCCTGAATTATTGAAGCTAAATTGAATAGAATCAATTACCTCATAGGTAATAAAAGTGATAGACTTCAAAAATCGCAGCTATACACAATAGACCTCCTGCATGAAGAGAATCGCGAATAAATTCGTTAGCTAAATAAGCCCTATCCACCTCCGTGTACTACGGCTAAGGCATGTCTTACCCTCTCAAAAATCTTGTTTTAGTGTAGGAAGGTACACTTTGCCTAGATAGCCCCCAACTTTAGTCGCAGGGCATCTGTGATTCTACCAATCAAATTCACGCCAATCCGATGCCACAATCAATTGAAAATAGACACAATTCATTTGGGCAGTTTTTGCGACAGTGGCGCGATCGCCGAGGTTTAAGTCAGCTTGATTTAGCAGTCATGAGCAATGTTTCGCAGCGACACATTAGCTTTTTAGAATCTGGACGCGCCAAGCCCAGTCGAGCGATGATTTTAGAATTAGCGACGGTGCTGGATATTCCCTTAAGAGAACAAAATGTGATGCTTACCGCCGCCGGATTTGCACCCGTATACTCCGAAAGCGATCTGCAAGATCCGCAAGTCGAACCAATTCGCAAAGCTTTAGACTTTATCTTGCACAAACAAGAACCATATCCAGCAGTCGTTATAGATCGGTATTGGAACCTACTACAAAGTAACCGCGCTGCCACAAATTTGTTAAATTTCTTAATTGATCCTCAAATCTTACAACCTCAATTTGAGTGCATCAATTTAATGCGCTTGATGTTCAATCCGCAGGGATTGCGCCCTGTGGTTGCCAACTGGCAAGAGGTTGCAGGACATTTGATTCGTAGAGTGCATCGCGAGGCAATTGTCGAGGGACAAAGTGAAAAATCAATCGCGTTACTTAACGAACTCCTGGCTTATCCTGATGTGCCGCAATCATGGCGCGATCTCCAGTGGGAGTGGCACGCGCCATTACTGACAGTGAGTTTTATTAAGGGCGATCGCCAATTTAATTTCTTCTCAACGATCGCCACTTTAGGAACGCCTTACGACATTACACTTCAAGAATTACGAGTGGAATGCTTATTTCCCGCAGATGATATCACCGCAGAAAATATGAGAAAACTACAAGCAGGATAGTTCACTCATACGTCAACAAATATCAACTACGAACGGCTTCTAGAATACGCGAAAAGTAAAAGCGAGTGCGTGTCATTGCTTGTCGTTGAATTGTAAAACCTTGGCTATTGAGAATCTTTATGACATCAGCTTCTTTGTGTAAATAAGCACGAGTCGCTTTACTTGGTCCAGGAAAGAAACTGCCAATCTTTTTGAGTAAACTTAAAGCAGGAGTTTTAGGCGCAAAGCTGAGAATCAAGCGTGATTCAGACAACGAACACAAATGCGAAATCATTTCTACTGCTTGCGCTTGTGGATAGTGAATCAGCACATCTAAACAAATGACACTGTGGTATTTGCCGCTGAGGTGTTCTAAATCTTGCACCGCAAACGTAAGATTGTCTGTGTTAGCTAATTCCGCCGCAGCGCGATCTTTAGCTTCCTCCACCATTTTCTCTGAAATATCACTCGCAAAAACTTTAGCACCAGCTTGCGCTAAGGGAATACTCAGACTTCCCACACCACATCCCGCATCGCAAATCGACATTCCCGCTAAGTTATCGTCTTGCAACCAGTTGAGAACTGTTTCGACGGTTTGCTGATGCCCGTTACGGATATCAAGTTGTACTTTATTGACTTCACCATCGCCATAAATCCGTCGCCAGCGATCGAACCCTGTAGAGTTGAAGTAATCTTTAACAATTGTTTTATCGTCTGCTGCGTTCATAAAACTAGATTTATCATGAGTCCCCAACGCTTTAACTTATCACGGGTTGGTGACTGAGAGCAGAGGGGCAGAGGAAGCAGGGGGAGGGGTGAGTTACTTTCTTCAATTCAAAACTCTTTACGAGAAACTCAAAACTCACCACTAGCCACTAATCTGCACCAAGTTAATTCTTTTGTTGTCTCATTCCAACGCCAGCGTAGTAATTGTGTTGCGGAATTGCCGATGAATTCTGGTAAGTGAATTGCTTTACGAGGTGCTGTTGTAGCAAGCGCGATCGCACTTTCGACATCACAAATATCCCAACGTACCAAGTTTTGAACTCCTACGAGTAAAGGCAGTGTTGTTCCGGCTAGCGTACCGTCAGCTAATCTCGCAGTCCCACTACTAACTGTAATTTGGCGCGTATCCCAAGGATAAGTTCCATCAGGTAATCCTAGAGGTGCTAAAGCGTCACTCACGAGAAAGATTTTTTGTGCATAACCGCTTGCTTTCAACAAAATTTTCAACATTGTGGGGCAAACGTGCTGTCCATCGGCAATTAAACCACACCACACCCCAGGATACACGATTGCCTCTCCTAACAATCCTGGTTCGCGATGATGCAGCCCTGGCATCGCATTAAAAGCATGAGTTACCATTGTTGCACCTCGATCGAACGCGCGTTGTGCTTCTTTTGCAGTGGCTTGTGAGTGACTGAGGCTGATGGTGATGCCAAGCGAACGCAGATAAGCGATCGCATCCCCAGTTGCGTCTAATTCGGGTGCTAGGGTTATTACTTTAACAATCGATGCATAGTCACCAACAACACGCTGAACGTTTTCAATCGTCAGCGGTAATAAATATTCAGCTGGATGCGCGCCGCGCTTCTGGTAATTCAAAAATGGTCCTTCTAGATGCACTCCCAAAATTTTGGCTTGCTGCGGTTCATGCTTTTGCATAAATTCGCCAATAACAGCAAGCGATCGCTGAAAATTGTCAATCGAAGTTGTCACCAAAGTGGGTAAAAAACCATCAACTCCCTGTTGCCACAAAAATTCACAAACCGCCGCTAACTTAGAAAAATCTTGCGCTTGAATTTCCGGAAAAGCTAGCCCTAGTGCCCCATTAATCTGTAAATCAACGCCGCCCAAAGACAGCCAATCGCCTGCAACATCTAAACCCTGCGTCGATGATATTGCTTCAGGCATCGGTAAGATCTGAGCGATCCTACCCTGCTCAACACAAATTTGCTGTAAACCTCGATAACCTGGTAGCCGTGCATTAATGATATTCAAATTAGCGATCGCCGTTAATGTTGCCATTACTTGTATCAAAAGACATTGCAGGGGTCAGAGTTAGTAAGCTTCTAAGTATGTTCTAGCTATCCCTTCAATATATCTTTAAAATCTTCGTGTCCTTTGAGCCTTGGTGGTTCGTTTTTAATATAAACTTCATACGCAACAAAAAAATCCCACTCTACAACTAACCTTAAGCCCTTGTAGGCAGTCATGACTCAACCACTCATTGGTATTATTATGGGCAGCGATTCCGATTTGCCCACGATGAAAGAGGCGATCGCGGTTTGTTCTGAATTTGATGTCGCGTGCGAAGTTGCGATCGTGTCAGCACACCGCACGCCCGAACGCATGGTAGAATACGCCAAATCTGCCCATCAACGCGGGATAAAAGTCATTATTGCGGGTGCCGGTGGTGCGGCGCATCTCCCAGGGATGGTTGCGGCGTTAACTCCTTTACCCGTGATCGGAGTTCCCGTTCCTAGCCGCCATTTACAAGGAGTTGACTCGCTGTACTCGATTGTACAAATGCCTGCTGGTATTCCTGTAGCGACGGTGGCGATCGGCAATGCGAAAAATGCCGGATTACTCGCGGTGCAAATTCTCGCAACGCACAATCCGGCGCTATTGCAACAAGTGCAAGCGTACCGCGCCGGCTTAACGACAATGGTGATGGAGAAGCAAGCCAAGTTAGACGAACTAGGCTATCAAAAATACTTATCTAATTTGTAATAAAACGTATCAGTCAAAAACGATGCATTTTCTGCATAATTTTGACATAAAGAACACAAAGAATTGCTTTTTCCTAGTTTCTTTATGCTTTTCTGCTGTTGGCGGACGTTTACTAAGCTTTGGTTTTTGTTCCAAACTAGCAAAAGTAATCTGCGAGTAACTGTAATTAATTATACAGATTGCTAGCTTAAAAAAATACAAAATCAAAGTCTCAAAACTATCAATAATTCTGCTGAGAACTCATCTCGTAACCTAGTCAGGGGCAGGAATTATTGAACTCTGCTTGAGCAAGGAGACTGATAGATTGAATACATCTATTGGTGCCGCTTGTGCAGCTTAACTAAAAGCATAAATAGCTATCACATTAGAGCTTTGGATGTGTTTTCGCAGTTGAAGGATCGGTTCAAGGAATGAAGCTAAAATTAAAGCAAAAGAAAAGATGGAGAGATCAAAGGCGACCATTATCAGCAAGTCGGTACGCTAGCTCCTCGGTAAGGACAAATACATTTTTTGCACAGTTGCACAAAGCAATCAAGCGGCTATCTCCTACCTGGCGAGCCTGCATTCCGCTGTCAATTTTTATTGTCTTAGCGTGGGGCTATGCTGCTGTTGCGCAAGATGCGCCTGCTGCAAGTCCAGATCGAACAACCCAAGATTTACTCGATCTCCGAGTTGGCTTAGATACCTTGTGGGTGTGTGTAGCTGCGTTTCTAGTTTTCTTTATGAACGCTGGTTTCGGAATGTTAGAAACTGGCTTTTGTCGTCAGAAAAACGCGGTCAACATTCTGGCGAAAAACTTGATTGTGTTTGCGCTGTCTACGGTTGCATTCTGGGCAATCGGCTTTGCGCTGATGTTCGGTGACGGCAATGCTTTCTTTGGTACAAACGGCTGGTTTTTAACAGGTGCTGATAATAGCCCATCAACAGGGGATGCGTACCAAGGCGTTTTTAGCGCTTTAAACTGGACGGGCGTACCCTTAGGCGCAAAATTCTTGTTCCAGTTGGTATTCGCTGGAACTGCGGCAACGATTGTTTCTGGAGCCGTTGCTGAGCGCATCAAGTTTATTGACTTTTTGATTTTTAGCCTTTTACTTGTAGGAATCGCCTATCCTATCACAGGTCACTGGATTTGGGGTGGCGGTTGGCTTGCAGATGCTGGCTTTTGGGATTTTGCCGGTTCAACCGTTGTTCACTCAGTCGGTGGTTGGGCGGCGCTCATGGGAGCAGCGATCTTAGGTCCCCGTTTAGGTAAATACCAAGATGGTGTTTCGGTCGCAATGCCAGGACACAACATGAGTATTGCGATGTTGGGTTGTCTGATTCTGTGGTTAGGCTGGTTTGGGTTTAACCCTGGTTCGACGATGGCAGTTAGCCCCAGTATTGCCCATATTGCCTTAACAACAAATATTGCAGCGTCAACAGGTGGAATCGCGGCGACAATCGTTGCTTGGGTATACCTAGGTAAGCCTGACCTGTCAATGATTATTAACGGCATTTTGGCAGGATTGGTAGGAATTACTGCGGCTTGTGCATACGTGAGTTTGCCTTGGGCAGCTGTTATCGGTTTCATCGCGGGGATTATTGTTGTCTTCTCTGTTACTTGGTTTGACAAAATCCGCATTGATGACCCTGTGGGTGCTACCTCTGTTCACCTCGTTTGTGGTATCTGGGGAACGCTGGCGGTTGGTCTATTTGCCGAAGGTCCTGGCGGAGTGTTGAATCTTTACGAAGAAGGTGCAGGTCCGTTACGTGGCTTGTTGCTTGGTGGCGGATTCGGAGCGTTATTGCCGCAAATCATCGGTGTTCTCTCGGTGGGTGGCTTTACTGTTTTAATTACAACGATTTTCTGGTATATCCTGAAGGCTACTTTAGGAATTCGCGTCACACCACAAGAAGAAATCGAAGGTCTGGATATTGGCGAACACGGAATGGAAGCGTATAGTGGTTTCCTCAAAGAAGCCGATGCTAGCGGGATGGCTGACCCTAGTGTTTATGGTGCAACACGACGTCCTGGGGATGTGTCTAGTACTTACTAATGTTGGTTAACGTCCTACTTGTCATTTCTCCATAATTTCTTAACCGTCGCACATCTGCGGCGGTTTTTTGTTGACTTCAAGCATCAGTATTTTATCGACAGCATCAAATTAGCAGCTAAGCATTTTATGATCGAGTGTGAGAAGCATCAGAGTACGAGGCAACACCTGCATGGATACAAAAGCTTTTAAGCGATCGCTCCAACATTCAGAAAACTACCACCGTAAAGGATTTGGACATCAAGCTGAAGTCGCCACGCAGCTGCAATCAGAATATCAAAGCAATCTTGTGCAGGAAATTCGCGACAATAACTACACGCTGCAACGCGGTGATGTCACGATTTATTTAGCGAAAGCCTTCGGTTTTTGCTGGGGTGTCGAACGGGCTGTCGCGATGGCGTATGAAACTCGTCAGCACTTTCCTCAAGAAAGAATTTGGATTACTAACGAAATTATTCACAATCCTTCAGTGAATCAGCGCCTACGCGAAATGCAAGTCGGATTTATTTCGGTAGAAGACGGCAAAAAAGACTTTTCGGTTGTTGAATCAGGAGATGTTGTTATTCTTCCGGCTTTTGGTGCAAGTGTTCAGGAGATGCAACTATTAAATGACAAAGGCTGCACAATTGTTGATACAACTTGCCCTTGGGTCTCTAAAGTTTGGAACACTGTAGAAAAGCACAAAAAGGGCGAATACACCTCGATTATTCATGGTAAATACAACCACGAAGAAACGCTAGCGACGAGTTCGTTTGCTGGGAAATACTTGATTGTTTTGAATTTGGCACAAGCTGAGTACGTTGCCAATTACATCCTTAATGGCGGTGATAAAAACGAATTTTTAGCGAAATTTGGTCGCGCTTGTTCCGCAGGATTCGACCCCGATCGTGACTTAGAACGTGTTGGTATCGCTAATCAAACAACAATGCTTAAAAGTGAAACCGAGCAAATTGGTAAACTTTTTGAACACACCATGTTGAAAAAATATGGTCCTACTGAGTTAAACGACCATTTTCAAAGCTTCAACACGATTTGCGATGCAACGCAAGAACGCCAAGACGCGATGTTTGAGCTAGTCGAAGAAAAACTAGACTTAATGGTTGTGATTGGCGGCTTTAATTCTTCTAACACGACGCACTTGCAAGAAATTGCAGTAGAACGCGAGATTCCGTCATATCATATCGACAGTGCCGATCGCATCGGTCCAGGTAACAGGGTAGAACACCGACAACTCAGCGGAGAATTAGCAGTCGCAGAAAATTGGCTACCAGAAGGCGCGATCGCGATTGGTATCACTTCTGGCGCTTCTACTCCTGATAAAGTTGTAGCCGACATTGTTCAAAAAATATTTGATATCAAACTCAGCTTAGCCACAGCGTACAGTAATTCTAACTAAGCTACAAAATATCGAATATCAACAGTTCAAGGGCGATCGCCAAGCGATTAAGAGTCTGACATACCAAGCCGCGATCGCTCTGACTCGTAGCAGTTGACAGCGAAGAGAGTGTGGGAAGACTTTGTCAACTATCAACATAGTTAAAAACCATTGACAACTCAAGCGCAAAATTTCACATAAAATCTTACTACTAATTGATTTGAGAATCAGCACAATCTTTAGCTGGATAGTGGTCATTAAATTGTTCTTGGTTGTAATAGTAAAGCGTCCGAATTGGATAAGGAATATTAATTCCCGCTTGATCGCACGCTTGCTTTAGCGCAATAATCACTCGCGTTCTCGTTTGGCGTACCTGAATTTTTTGCGGCGCACTCCAGTAACGCACTACTAACTCAATCGCACTATCACCAAAGGCAACTGCATCAACTTCTGGTGATGGGCTTGGTAAAACACCTTTGACTTGTTTAACAGTTTCAAGCAACAAATCAATCGCACTTGCTAAATCAGTATTATAGTCAACGCCTAACTCTAAATCAGTTCGACGGTGTGGCATTGCAGTCAGTACCTGCACCGAACTTGTAAACACGATCGCATTCGGAATAAGTACGCGTTCTCCTTGATAAGTTCTAATTTGAGTCGAGCGAATCGTAATATCTTCTACCGTTCCTTCTGAACCATTCACTATTATTTGATCTCCCAATCGAAAAGGTTCATTTAAAAGTAGCAACACCCCTGCCAGAAAATTTTTGAAAATATCTTGAAAAGCAAAACCAAATGCGACTGAACTCAAGCCAAGTAAACCAATAATATCACCCAAGCGCAAATCTGGAAACGCAATGACACACGCGAGGAGAACACCCGCTACCCAAGTTGCAACATGAGTAATCTGAATAAGAAGCGATCGCAACGATTGACTTTTAACCATTCGCTTTGTCGCCACATGAGTCATTCTGCGCGTAACATTTGCTGCATAACGTGTCAGAAAAAGGATAATAATTGCTGCCGCAAATGCTGGAAGTGCTTCAATAGTATTCCCTAACAATTGCAATAAACTTGATTTTACTTCTTGAATCAGAGCATTCATAAACTAAATTTTAATTGGCGTTTTTTATGATTCAACGTTTTTTAAAAACTACTTAAAACATATATTATTCCCAATTTCTTACGTACCAAATCAAGCTTTTTTCTACTCCTCTGTGCCAATGTGCTTTGTTCATATTTACTATACTGTTTTAGAATATCTAAATTAATAAATATAGCCTTAGAACATGATGTCAAATTCTCACAGTTTATATCTGATTTGTATAGGTAATTCTCAAGTAGCCACGAGCGAAAGAGCATTCTTGCTACCCTAGGGAAAGTCACCGCAGTATGCACACAAGCTAAAGAATGTACACAACAAGTAAACCAGCGACGCAAACTTGGGCAAAAGCGATCGCACAACCTGCTAAAGAATTTTCGCTGACGACTTTACCCATCCTCGCCGGTAAGGTTCCTGCGAATTTACGCGGTACGCTATATCGTAATGGTCCTGCACGACTCGAACGCGGTACAGCGCGCGTGGGACACTGGTTTGATGGCGATGGTGCGATTCTCGCAGTCAACTTTACTGACACTGAAGCTACAGCCTTATATCGCTATGTACAAACACAAGGTTATCAGGAGGAAGCCGCAGCAGGGCAATTCCTCTATGGTAACTATGGCATGACGGCACCAGGACCAATCTGGAATCAATGGTTTAAACCAATCAAAAATGCCGCAAATACATCTGTTTTGGCACTTCCTGATAAACTGTTGGCGCTATGGGAAGGTGGTAATCCATATGCGCTTGATTTGAAAACACTACAAACCTGGGGATGCGACGATTTAGGAGAATTAGAAAATAACTTACCCTATTCTGCTCACCCCAAAATTGATACTCAAACAGGAGAGATCTTTAACTTTGGTGTTACTCCTGGCTTGAATGCAACGCTGAACCTTTATAAAAGCGATGCTACAGGCAGAATTTTGAAACACGCAACATTTCCCCTCAAAGGCGTTCCCCTCGTGCATGATTTCGTCTTAGCAGGCGAGTATCTCGTATTTTTTATTCCTCCGGTGCGCCTCAATCCCTTACCGATTCTCGTCGGATTGAATAACTTTAGTGATTCGCTAGAATGGCAACCGCAACTTGGTACAGAGTTTTTAGTATTCGATCGCAATCTCGCGCTTGTTTGTCGCGGTGAAACTGAAGCTTGGTATCAATGGCATTTTGCAAATGGTTACGTAGACGATCGCGGTCATATTATCGTTGATGTTGTCCGCTATGAAGATTTTCAAACAAATCAATATCTCAAAGAAGTCGCCACAGGAGAAACGCATACTGTTGCGAAAAGTGCGCTGTGGAAAATATGTCTCGATCCGCGACTTGGCAAAGTGAGAGTAATGCAAAACATCTTAGATCGGCATTGTGAATTTCCGGTCATTCCTCCCCACGCCGTCGGAAAAGAACCACAGCAAATTTATCTTTCGGTACATCGCCCAAGTATTGATCCTCGCAAAGAAATGTTTGGGGCGATCGCGCGTTTTGACTATCAAATTCAAACATTAGCGATCGCCGATTGTGGTGAAAACCGCTACCCCGCCGAACCAATTTATGCTCCCGATCCCGAAAATCCCGATCGAGGTTGGATCGTTACAATTGTCTATGATGGTAATACTGATAGTAGTGAAGTTTGGATATTTGGCGATCGCCTCACTGAACCTCCAATTTGTCGCCTAGGATTACCTAGCGTAGTTCCGATGGGGTTTCATGGTACGTGGAAACCGGCGTAAAATTGAATAAACCTCCTGCGTGAAGAGAATCGCGAATAAATTCGCCAGCTGAATAAAAAAAATTCCACTGAGGTGGAATTAGCCATAAAAATCTTGTTTTAGTGTCCGAAGGGACACTTTGCTTAGATCGCCCTGAAGGGAGTCGAAGGGCATCTGTGATTCATGCAGGAGGTCTATTAGAAAGAGTCTCTATTATTCATTACTGACAAATGTTACGTGTGACATTTAATTATGCCCACCTACTTAGTAAGATTAATGTTGTCATGAAACTCTTTGTGGATGCAGTTACGACTTGGTCGCGGCGGGAACTGTATTATCAAGAAATGCTCTCCAGTTCTGTGGTTGCATGAAGTTTAAGTATTCTAATGCGAGGTCTGGCGGCAGAAATTCTAACATTAGTTTGTTCTCTACCCAGAATTCGATCACATGAAATGGACCGCGATTGTTCTGTCTAACTAACCAACCTTCGCGCGCGCCAATGTCTTCAATTTTTTCACGACTAACCGGAACTGAAATTGCTGCATGAACGGCGGTAAAGGGGCTAGATGAACTATTGTGTGAAAATGCTGCTTCTTGAACTCCAGGAATCAGTTCAGTTCCTGTAGGAAACAGTTCAATTGCTGTACCATACTCATCATCAGCAAGTACAATATAACTCCCTGGATGTGGTGGAAAAGGAAGTGACTGTCCGTTACAAACTTGCGCTAAGACGTCAGCAACATGAAGTGGACGATCAACTGCAATTGAAATATGATGAAGCATAAAAAATCAATCTCTAATAATAAATGTTGTAATTTTTAACTAATGAAGCATTGTGAGAGGGAGTGCGATCGCTTGCGTAAAATGTAGACTTTATCAGTGACTGGTGTTATTTGTTCTACAAGTAGCAATACGTAGTTTCCAGAATATTACTTAAGTCTTTATTTTTCTTAACAAATCCTAAAGACGAATTGTGAATAGGATTTGAGTTGAGTGAGATTAAGAGTTTCAAAGAAAACTAAAATTTAGAGAGTTATCAGGTTTAAAGTTTGGTTTGTACCCGAATGAAAAAGACCACATTTTAACAAAGATTTAGGAATATGGCTTATTACTGGTTTAAAGCATTTCATCTTGTCGGTATTGTTGTTTGGTTTGCCGGATTGTTCTACTTAGTGCGCCTATTTATCTATCACGTTGAGGCGAATGAACAACCAGAACCCGCCCAAACAATTCTCAAAAATCAGTACCAGCTGATGGAAAAACGGCTATATAACATCATAACTACACCAGGAATGCTGGTAACGGTAGCAATGGCGATCGGGTTAATCAGCACGGAACCGGAAGTTCTCAAACAAGGTTGGTTACATATTAAACTGCTATTTGTCGTCCTATTGATTGGCTACCATCACTATTGCAGTCGCTTAATGAAGCAATTAGCAAAAAATGAGTGTCGTTGGAGTAGTCAACAGCTACGTGCTTTAAATGAAGCACCTACAGTGTTTCTTGTCGCAATTGTGTTACTGGCGGTATTCAAAAACAATTTACCTACCGATATTACAGCGTGGGGTATTTTAGCGATGATTGTTGCGATGGCAGCCACGATTCAACTTTACGCCCGAAAGCGCAGACTTGATAAAGAAAAGCTCATGACACAACCGCAAGAGTAACTGTTAGGATGGGCTTTTGCCCATCTTAGTTTCAAGAATGTGAATAGCTATTTTGCAACCGTGCAACGCGGACTAGAACCCGTTGCCGCCTCTGAGTTAGAACGTTTAGGGGCGAAAGAGGTGCGTCCTGACTTTACTGGAGTGCATTTTGTTGGCGATCGCGCACTGCTATACCGCGTGAATCTTTGGGCAAGAACAATTTTTAGAGTCCTCGTACCTATTGGGGAATTTGACTGCCCTAACTCAGATATTCTCTATCAAGAAATACAAAAAATTACTTGGGATGAGTACCTCCAGCCTGACAGGACATTAGCAGTCACCTGTACAGGCGGCAATCAAAAACTCAACCACACGCACTTCACCGCATTACAGGTCAAAAATGCCATCGTAGACCAACAGCGCCGCAAATCAGGTCAAAGATCGAGCGTTGATGTTCAAAATCCTGATGTAGCGATTAACGTTCATATTCATCAAAATCGCTGTACTGTCAGTCTAGATAGTTCTGGTACGAGTTTGCATCGACGCGGCTATCGCCAAGCAATGGGTGCAGCACCCCTTAAGGAAACGCTTGCAGCGGCGCTTTTAGATATCGTTGAGTGGAATACCAATCTACCGTTTTTAGATCCGTTGTGCGGTTCAGGAACCTTACCCATCGAAGCGGCGTTAAAAGCTTTGAATATTGCGCCAGGTTTGTTTCGTCAAAAATTCAGTTTGCAAAACTTTCCTGATTTTGACCCTCAGTTATGGCAACAGCTACTCGCAGAAGCGCAAAAGAGTAGATTAGCAAAATTGCCTGCACCGATTTGGGGAAGCGATCGCGATCCGAATGTCCTCACTCAAGCACGTAGCAATGCCCAACGCTGCGGTCTTGAACATCAAATTCGGTTTGCTCAAACAGAATTGTCTCACCTCGAAGCGCCAGCCGATTGCGGAGTTCTTCTCTGTAACCCTCCTTATGGGGAACGTTTAGGAGATATTCAAGAACTAGGTACACTTTATAAATTGCTTGGCGATGTGTTTAAACAACGCTTCAAAGGTTGGACAGCGTTTGTTTTGACAGGAAATAAAGAACTAGCAAAAAAAGTGGGACTGAAAGCATCGCGGCGCATTCCCATCTATAACGGTGCTTTAGCGTGTACGCTACTTAAGTATGAACTGTATTAAGATGAGTGTCGCCAAGCATTGCCAACAAAAAATCTATAATTGAAATTTGGATGCTGTCTTCTATTTTGACTAGATCGCAATGACCACTTTTAACCGTCGCTACCACATCACTACTTTTGGTTGCCAGATGAACAAAGCCGACTCGGAACGGATGGCTGGCATTTTAGAAGACATGGGCTTTGAGTGGTCAGAAGATCCCTATCAAGCAGATTTGGTTCTTTACAATACTTGTACAATTCGAGATAACGCCGAGCAGAAGGTTTATTCTTACCTTGGTAGACAAGCAAAGCGCAAACACGAACACCCCGAATTAACGTTAGTCGTTGCTGGGTGCGTTGCGCAACAAGAAGGTGAATCGCTGCTGAGAAGAGTTCCCGAACTCGATCTTGTTATGGGACCGCAACACGCTAATCGCTTACAAGACTTACTCGAACAAGTTTTCGCGGGAAATCAGATAGTTGCTACCGAACCTATTCACATTGTTGAAGACATCACAAAGCCCCGCCGTGATAGTACGGTGACTGCTTGGGTCAATGTGATTTATGGTTGTAATGAACGTTGTACCTACTGCGTAGTTCCGAATGTACGCGGTGTGGAACAATCGCGGACGCCTGAAGCAATTCGCGCAGAAATGGTAGAACTAGGAAGACAAGGTTTCAAAGAAGTCACGTTGCTAGGGCAAAACATAGATGCTTACGGACGCGATCTACCAGGTGCGACGCCAGAAGGACGCCATCTGCACACATTAACTGACTTGTTGTATTACGTGCATGATGTGCCAGGAATTGAACGTCTGCGGTTTGCGACGAGTCACCCGCGTTATTTTACGGAACGTTTGATTCGTGCGTGTGCAGAGTTACCCAAGGTGTGCGAACACTTCCACATTCCTTTTCAATCAGGCGATAACGAAGTCCTCAAACAAATGTCGCGGGGCTACACGCAAGAAAAATATCGACGAATTATTGATACAATTCGGCGGTATATGCCTGATGCTTCGATTAGTGCGGATGCGATTGTGGGTTTCCCTGGAGAAACCGAAGCACAGTTTGAAAATACGCTCAAACTTGTCGATGATATTGGTTTTGACCACTTGAATACCGCTGCGTATTCGCCGCGCCCAGGTACGCCAGCCGCTGTGTGGGAAAATCAACTGAGTGAAGAAGTGAAAAGCGATCGCCTCCAACGGCTCAATCATCTTGTTGCAATTAAAGCATCCGAGCGTTCGCAGCGCTATCTCGGTCGAATTGAAGAAGTGCTAGTCGAAGACCAAAACCCCAAAGATCCCGCGCAAGTTATGGGGCGCACGCGTGGTAATCGCTTAACGTTCTTTCCTGGAAATATTGCAGAACTTAAAGGTAAGCTAGTACAGGTAAAAATTACCGAAATCCGCGCCTTTAGCTTAACGGGTGAAGTTGTTGTCCGGCAACCAGTCACAATTTGACCACAATAGCAATCATTTAGTTCAGGTCACGGGGAATGGAGAACGCGGTAATTGTTGATGAACCTTCTTTCCAATGACCAACCTTAAAGCGATCGCACGTTGAAGTAAAGCGTAAGAGGTCATAGCATGAAAATTCGTTTTCACCAAGAACCTACACGAGGACGGCAAAATAAGTGCCTAGTTTGTGGTTGTCTTTACCATCTCAAAACAGCAAGAGCATCAATATATAGCAACCAAGGCATTGAATACGGTGATATTTGCCCTGATTGTTTAGCATTAGGCGCGCAAGGCATTAAGTCGCGGCTACAAACGAATATTCAACGATTACGCGAATTTGCTGATGAACTAGAATCCTTATCGTGCGAGCCTGTACACTTACCTGGACTAGAAGCTGAATTTAGCGTCTATCGCAATCGCATGACGTCTTGAGCCTTCCCTATGGTACGCTATTGCCCAATGGGGAGCGCCTAAAAGGGAATTAGCCGATGAATAAATTGCGAGTAGGGTTGCTGTTTGGCGGTCGTTCGGGCGAACATGAAGTTTCAATTAGTTCCGCACGCGCGATCGCACAAGCACTCCTATCAGGTTCAAATCAACAAAAATACGAACTTCTGCCGTTTTATATTCAAAAGGATGGGCGCTGGCTTCCTGGAGACATTGCGCAGCAAGTTCTCGCGTCTGGTACTCCCCTCCAACTTGATGAATCAAATACGCAGCTACCGAGTGACAACTCAACATCGCTCCCAATTCCAACATCTCCCTATCTACCCGTTTCCTCAGCTTCGTCGCAGTCGCAAGTTGCCGATGTAGATGTCTGGTTTCCGATCCTTCACGGTCCGAATGGTGAAGACGGTACAGTCCAAGGTTTGTTGCAATTAATGCAGGTGCCCTACGTAGGTTCTGGGGTATTAGGTTCCGCGATGGGCATGGATAAAATCGCGATGAAAATGGCATTTGCCCAAGCTGGATTGCCGCAAGTCAAGTACATGGCAGTTAACCGCGCGCAAGTGTGGTCAAATCCTTGCGTGTTTCCTAAATTATGCGACCAAATCGAAGCAACGCTTGGTTATCCATGCTTTGTGAAACCCGCGAATTTAGGGTCTTCGGTTGGTATTACCAAAGTGCGATCGCGCAGTGAATTAGAAACAGCCCTAGACAATGCCGCTAGCTACGATCGGCGGTTAATTGTCGAAGCAGGCGTTGTTGCTCGCGAACTAGAGTGTGCGGTTTTGGGCAACGATAACCCCAAAGCTTCGGTCGTCGGAGAAATTACCTTTGAGAGTGATTTCTACGACTATGAAACAAAATATACTGCGGGTCGAGCAGCGTTGTCAATTCCTGCATCTGTACCAGAATCAGTCGCTGCGGCAATTCAAGAGATGTCGTTGCAAGCTTTTGCGGCTGTTGACGCGGCGGGTTTAGCACGAGTCGATTTCTTCTACGTTGAAGCCACAGGAGAAATTCTGATTAACGAAATCAATACATTACCAGGCTTTACAGCAACAAGTATGTATCCGCAAATGTGGGAAAAAAGTGGCGTTCCCTTCACAGAATTAGTCGATCGCCTCATCCAATTGGCATTAGAAAGACATCGTTAGTGGTTAGTAGTTAGTAGAGTAGGTGAAAGTAAATAGTTGTAACAACTTTTTACCCTATATCCTTGCTCTAAAAAGCTCTGACCTCTGACCTCCAGATCTATTAGATAATGAAAAACAAAACAGGGTGTATGCCGCTGACATTTAGCTATGGACGACAATCAGAGTACACAGCAGTCATCACAACAACGTAGTAATTTACAGTTGGCTCGTGCCAGACGGCGAGGATCAGCAAAATCATCTATCTTATTGAATTCGGTACTTGCCGTACTGTGTTCACCTTGGCTGCTTTGGCCTTTGCTGTGGTTAATTCTACTACTAGTCACTACACTTTCGATTTTCAGTTTAACTTTTGCTGGTTTTGTCGATCGCCCAGAATCAGCACCGCTTGTTGTCCAAGTACCTGATGCGGTCACTACTGGTAGCGATCGCCTTGTCATCTGGGTAGTTGGTGCGATTGTTATCTGTGCAGCTGGCTACTGGGTTGTCTTCCGACAATTAAAAGATTCATCACAGCCAAAAAGAAAACATCAACGCCGTCAGCGAAGATCGCGTAACCGCAAGCAGCAACTACAAATGCTGCAAGCGCAACAGCCCTCTGCGGTTCCTCGTATAGAACCACCTATTGTAATTGAACCAGAGATATCCCCAACACCTAAACCGCCTGTTGTCGAAGTCCCAGAACCTCACAGCGCCGAACCAACCGTTGTAGAGGTTTCAGATAGTAATGGTAGTCGTGAAGACCCAGTCATCACAATTTTGCCTCCAGAAAATGCTCAACAAGTCGATGTCGAAAAAGTCGCACTCGCAGAAATGATGGACATTCGTAAACGCCGTTCGCTATCTTCAATTTTGGGTAAAACTTACGATGAGGAAACAGAAGAGTGAATAGCTAATGTTAGCTTTAATGCTCATCTTACTACCCACTAACGACTAACCCTGCTGTCTTTTATAAGAAGGAGCGATCGCCAGTCGGTGATGGCTTTTTGATGCCATAGCCAATGACTCTCTAACTGCTGTAGTTGAAAGTTAATAGGATCTTCTGCTAAAACTTTTTCACGGAGCTTTACTGCTTCATTAATGAGTTTTGCTTGTTCGTTAGGCGGTCGATTCGGCACTGACTGCTGCAAGACTAATGCAAGTCCAGCATAGGTTGTGAGGAGTTCGCTGTTATCTTGCGTGACTGACGGTTGATTAGCTAAATATAATGCCTCAAACCATGCTTCATTAGCTTGACTCCAGTTGTCTTGTGCATAGTAGGCGAAGCCTAAAGCGTTGTAGTATTTTGTGTCAGACTTTTGTTTGACCGCAGCTTCCCAATAACGACGTGCTTGTTCTATTTGTGAAGATTGCCATGCCAAACGTCCACGCAGAAACAAAATTGTATCAGTATTAGCAGACGGCGGAACAACCTTCAGCACCTTTTCAGCATTTTGTAACGCGTTGCGGTTAAGTAGTTCTTCCACTAGGGGTTGTGCAGCGATCGCTTCTTTTCGATGCAACTGGGCGATCGCGATCGCCGTTATTTCTTGTGTACTCGCGGCTTGCCAATTACGCTTATTTAACCGATTCCACGCTAAGGATGTTAAAGAACTAGCAATTTGATTTGGTTGCTGATATTCCCACCATACGCTGGCGATCGCAACGATTGCCATCATGAAACTACCAATGACAAATGTCCTCCAGACACTTTCTGATTTGCCGCGCGGTGGCGGCGTAGTTTGAGTAGAAGTTGTAGGTATGGAAGCTTGTTCTTCGTTTGGAGTTGTCGGCGGCGATGCTGCAAGTTGGCTCAATATATTCGCAACAACAGCTGAATCTTCGGCATACGCGGGATCGCTCTCATCAATTTCGAGAAACGTATCATTCCATTCTTCCGCAAGCGATTCTTGCTGCATATCCTCGATGAGGTAAGCCAAATCGAGTTGTTCTAGATTTTCGGCTGCGTGTCTCCGGCTAATCTTCACAGCGATTTGAGGATTGGTAACTAAAAAGCGATCTGCTGTATAGAGAAGTTCCCACGGTAAATCTACTAAGCAACTCGCAGCAATTTCTATGTGTAATGCCAGTAGTACTTGTTTTTGCTGAGCTAAATTTTGTGCTACATTCCAACTCTCTGCAATTTTCCCTGTAAACAATGCAGCATAAAGTTGCTTTCCTAAAATAGCTAAGGTTGCATTTAAGTTATGGCGATCGCCTAGATATACAGCAGCTTTAATCTGCGCTGCATAACTTAACCAACTCTCTACATCCCACGCTCTAACTTCCTTGGCAATTGGCACTGTAGGCGGTACTTGTTCAGTATGTACTCGGTAAAGATGATGTCCAATAGCAGTTACGCAGAGGTGGAATTCTAGCGTCACAGTGGCTCCTATTGCCCGAAAAAAGGAAAAAAGTTCGCAACACAGGAAAATTTTGACTGTTTAATGATGGAACAGATGTTTTCTACCGCCCAATTAAGATTGCTAATTGTATGTTCCTGATTCTTTTTCACCTATTCCACAGATTTACTTTCTAAACGCAACTCTCTACTATTTGATCTTAACTAATTACTTAGATGCATTTTTATCAACAAAGTTTCTCTGGCTATCTAAGTTGTCATAAATCCGCAACTTACGTTATAATATATAGCCTATAAATTGACTTTCACTAACATTAACGACGCACAACAAATTTAAAATTAACCTATTCTTTAGATTTCATGATTTCCAACTAAATTAGTCAACGTGACAGTAAATGTTGTCCAACCTTGATCGCTGGTTACATCAATCGTTCCCTGCAAGTGTTCAACAAGCTTTTGCACCAAAGCAAGCCCTAAACCTGTTCCACCTTGTTGCCAGCGATCGCTTTGGGGAACGCGATAGAATTTTTCAAAGATTCGCGGTAATTGCTCTTGAGGAATTTCGGCTTGATTTTTAACGCTGAAAATCGTTTTTACTCTAGATAAATCTGTGTTTCTTGCCGCATCTTCGGGCGATCGTGCATCATCTTGGCTGACACTTAAGATTATCTTCCCACCTGCTGGAGTATACTTACACGCATTATTTAATAGTTCTGCTAAAATTCGCTCGATGCTAGCCCGACCAGAAACCAATGGTATTAAATTAGAGCTAATATTCATTTGCAGGATTTGTTGACGTTGTTCGCTGCGATGCACAAATGGCTCAATTATTTTTGCTAACCAATCGCTTAAATGAATTGCTTCAGCAAGTAGCGTTGGATAAGTTGCTAATTCGAGACGTTGTAAATCAAGCAAATCATTAATTAGCTCAGTTTCCCGCGTGCATTCTGCTTGCAAAATTTCCAAGTACCGCCGACTTTTTTCTATATTAGGTGCAAGAGATAGCATTTGAATTGCCATTTTCATATTGGCGATCGGAGTCCGTAATTCGTGCGAAACTGTACTTAAAAAATCATCTTTTAGTTGATTAAGTTTTTCTAGTTGAGCAACAAGCCTTTCTTGTTCAATTTGCTTTTGACGAGCTTCTTTTGCTTGCTTACGTTCTGTAATATCGCGAAATACTAATACTGCACCAGTGATATTTCCTTTATCATCGCGGATTGGTGCTGCGCTATCATCAATGGGAATTTCTATGCCATTTTTGGTAATCAAAAGTGTTTCTTCGGCGATTCCAACTGTAGTTCCTTGTTTTAAAGCTTGCACAATAGGACTGTCCACTTTTTGACCAGATATGCTATTCGTAATATTAAATATTTCTGTTGCATCTCTACCGTAGGCTTCCTCTTGTGTCCAACCTGTCAGCGATTCGGCTACAGGATTCATAAAAGTCACTGTTCCGCAAGCATCGCTAGTAATCACAGCATCGCCAATACTTTTGAGAACTGTGGCTAACCACTGTTCGCTTTGTCGAAGCTTTTTTTCAATTTGATGCTTCGTTAGTGTAATTTCAATTGTTGTTTTTAATTCTTTCTCTTTAAAAGGTTTTAAAATATACCCAAACGGCTCTGTTGCCTTGGCGCGTTCTAATGTGCTGTCATCAGCATTAGCGGTTAGGTAAACTATCGGAATATTCAAACCATTATAAATTACCTGCGCTACTTCAATTCCGTCAAGCTCTCCTTTTAAATGAATATCCATTAAAATGAGGTCAGGATTCTTTTCTGTCGCTTTATTGATCGCTTCCTTTCCCGAAGAGACGACACCAACAACAGCGTATCCAAACTTAGTTAGCCGATTTTGTATATCTTTGGCAACAAGAAGCTCATCTTCTACAATTAGGATACTTGCCTTACTCATTAGGAATACTTATCAAATTAAATAACTTTGACTATCAAAACTTAATTTTAAACTCTGTACCATTGTGACTATGAATATCCAAACTACCTTCTAATTGTTGAGTTAAAGCAGCGACAATTTGTAAGCCCAAAGAATCTGTATTGTTTGGATCTATGTTTTTTGGTAATCCTACACCATCATCTCTAATACTAAGGTGATATCGATCATCTATCGCAGACAGCTTAATGTATATGTTACCTTTTTTATTATTTGGAAAGGCGTGTTTTAAAGAATTAGAGATTAATTCGTTAATAATTAAACCACACGGGATAGCGATATCTAAACTCAAAAGAATGCGTTCAATATTAGAATGTAAAATAATTTTTTCAGAAGAAACATCATAAGAGCTAAACAAATTAGCCACTAAATTTTGAATATAATCTGGGAAATCAATCTTTGCTAAGTCTTGTGATTGATACAATTGTTCGTGAATTAGTGCCATTGAAGCTATACGGTTTTCACCCGCTTTTAAAATTTCTAGCGTTTGTTGATCTTCAATGTATCCTGACTGTAGGCTGAGAAGGCTAGAAATGATCTGCAAATTATTTTTGACACGGTGATGAATTTCTTTGAGTAAGACTTCTTTTTCAACAAGCGAAGCTTGTATTTGGTCGGCAATTTGCTTTTGCTTTGTAATATCACGGAGAATTCCACTAACGCGGATGACTTTACCCGCGCTGTCATAACTCACTTTTCCTTGATTAGCCATCCAGTGAATCGAACCATCAGGATGAACTAAACGAAATTCTGTGCTGTAGAGATTTCTATTCGCTGAAGTACATTGAAACCGAAGTTCTTGCAGCACGCGATCGCGATCTTCAGGATAGATTAAATTAAAAAACTCGGTCGCCGTGTTTATTTTTGTTTTTGACGGTAATCTGATCGCGCTATGTGCATTGTCAGAGTAACTAATTTCATCGGTTGAAGTATTCCAATCCCACGCTACCATATCAGCCGCACTCAGAGCAAAGCGCAAGCGTTCTTCACTTTGTCTTAGTGATTCTTCAACGCGCCGGCGCTCGTAAATTTCTGTTTTTAACTCTTCGTTTGCTTTTGCAAGTTGTGCTGTTCGATTTCTGACTCTAAGTTCTAATTCATCGTGCGCTTGTTGTAACGCGAGTTCGGCGCGATCGCGTTCTTGTTGCGTCTGAGCATTCTTGATGATGATCGAAAGATACTGCGTGATAACAATCAACGTACCAATTTCGTGATTACTCCACTTTCGCGGCTGCGCCGAATCAAAGCACAGCAAACCGATTAATTGTTTCGAGTATTGCAATGGAACGTCAACAAACGCTTGAATACCATAGGTACGAAACAAAGCACAATTTTGCGGAGAAAAGCGCAGATCCTGCGCGATATCTTCTACTACAATCGGTACATTCATTTGTATCGCTTGGAGATAGTCTGGCATTGTCTGCAAATCAAACGTGACTCCCTGAAGTGATGGTATTCCTTCGGGTTCTAGCGAATGAACGACCATCAAGGTGCCATTTTGATCAATTATCGAGTAAGCGACGCGTAGTGAAGGAAAACATTCGCTGATTTGTCTGACGGTACGTTTAATAATCTGTTCTACCGACATACCTAGCATCATTGCGGTTGAGATGCTATTAATCAGTTGCAGTCGAGTTTGACTATCTAATAAAGCTTCTTCAATTTGCTGGCGTTCAATAATTTCGTTGCACAGTTGCTCATTAGCGTTTTGTAACTCAAAGGTGCGGCTTTGGACTCTGAGTTCTAATTCTTCGTTAGCTTTTTGCAGAACCACTTCTACTTGATGATGTTCGGTAAAATCGTGAATAACTTTGGCAAAACCACGCAAGCAACCATTATTATCGCGTAACGCGGTAATTACGCAATTTGCCCAAAACCACGTACCGTTACTCCGTAGGTGCCACGTTTGCGCTTCCGCACGTCCTTGCGCGATCGCTTGTTCGATCTCATGTTGTGGTTTCCCACTTCTAATATCGTCAAGCGTGAATAAGGAAGAAAAATGTTTTCCTAAAATTTCTGCTTCTTTATACCCAAATAAGTTTTCTGCTCCCACATTCCAGCTAACGATGTTAGCATCGGCATCGAGCATAAATATTGCATATTCGCCAACACTTTCAACGAATAAACGAAAGCGTTCTTCGCTTTGTTGTAAAGTCTCTTGGTAGCGTAAAGCTTCTAACCTTCTCGTTTCGGCTTGTTGTTTGGTAGTATTTAATTCAGCAACGACATATGTTATTGCAGTTCCTTCAAAGATGAACAAGCCTAGACGAATACAAAAGCCTACAGTATCAACTAAGAAAGAATGAAACGGCGGAATGAAAAAATAATCGGCGCATAAAGCCGCTAAAACTGTCGCAAGTATTCCTGTTGTCCTACCGCCGTACCAAGTACTAACGACGATCGCAAAGAAAAATAATAAGAAGGGACTTTCATTATCAATGATTGGTGCAAGCAACAGTTTGACCAGTAGTGTGATTGCTATAGCTGCAACCGCTACACAATAGCGGCTCCATAGAAAATGCTTTCTTCTCCAACCATAAACACTCATATAACTAGCTTTAGTAGCACGACTAACAACTTTTGTTAGCAGCACTTTGATGCAGATATGCATCAATAGTAGGCTTTAGGATTTCTCCTAAGTTTTGTTCTATAAGTCTGATTTTCTCTGGATGCTCATTCAGTCTATAATTGTTAATTAATAACATTTTCCTCTTAATAATTATTTCATATTGTTTCATTAAGCATATCTACACAGTTTAATTATTTTGAGCGTAAATCTTCTGAAGTGATTTCGTTACCTGCAACAATCTTATTCAAGATCTCAGTGTGTTTTCGCTTGCAAAGAGAATATTTTTGTGTTAGCTACTGCGTAGAGAATTCGCACTTTGTTGGTGAGGCGAATTCTTACGCACGATGATCAAGGTTGAATCAGCGATCGCGACTGTAAATATGTCAATTGATTTAAGCAAAGAAACCTTTTATGTACTCAAAGCAATAGGCATCGATGCACTGCTAGTACTTCGGCAACTCAAAACTGAGCCGGCGACAATAAATACTTACGCCTCAGAGTATCTAATTAGCAATGACTTATGACCTATTACCCGTGATACTACTATTTACTCAAAAGCGACTCATCGTAGTGCGCAAGCAAATCCGCAGGGTCGTCATAAATTGCTTTAGCGCCTTTGAGTTGCGCATCTTCAAACCCCCCGCAACGTACTGCGATCGTGTCAACACCAGCTGCACTCGCGGCTTGAATATCGTAGGGTGTATCGCCTAGCATCAACACAGCATCAGGTTGTACCTGTAACTTACTTAAAGCAGCTTCGACAATATCCGGTTCTGGTTTAGAAGCCTCAGCATCACTCGATGTCGTTGCTTCATTGAGCAAGTCATCTACCTGCGCAGCTTTAAGTAAAACTTCTAACTCTTGACTTGTCGCAGAACTAGCAATAATCAACTTTAACCCTTGCTGCTTCATCCGCTGTACTAATTCTCGCGCACCTGGAGCAGCTTCTAGCTTGGGTCCATACTTCTCGATAATCAGTTCTTTGCGCCGTTCAGAGATCTTTTTCCCATCACCCTCTTCTTTATTCAACCCTGGTACCATTCTCGGTATGACTTGATCGCCACCCATTCCGATGAGCGGTCGGACTTGTTCAAATGATATGTGATATCCATATTCTGCAAACGCATCAACCCACGATTGCGCATGGGCATCATTACTCAGCACCAGTGTGCCATCAACATCTAAAATTACTGCTTGCACCACGTGAAACTCTCCTCTTAGCAGTAGATAAGCATTATTTTTTTAACTTACCTATTTCCTTCACGCAGTTGCATACCCTATTGTGGAGAATTGAGCAGTGCGCAATCTGCTACTTCAGACGTATACAATAAATAACTTAAGTAAGTAAGTGAAAATAAACGTAACTAAAAGCTTGGTCATTGGTAACTGGTAATTGGTAAGAATATTGAGCAACACATTACCCGTTACCTGCTCTCAACAAGTGTGATATTTAATTATGTACCACCTACTTAATTCACAATTTCTGACCAACGAGGATAAACCATAATGGAGCGAGCAGTTATTAAGTTTTCATCAGAAGATTGCGGAATTTGCCATAAAATGTCGTTTTACGATCAAAAAGTCAGTGAGGAATTAGGATTACAGTTTATTGATGTTAAGATGCAGGACACTGCGACGTATCGCAAGTATCGTAAGATTCTGTTAACGCAGTATCCCGACAAAGCAGAAATGGGATGGCCTACCTATCTTATCTGTGATTCCCCCGAAGGCGAATTTAAGATTTTAGGCGAAGTCAAAGGCGGTCATCCCAAGGGAGAATTTAGAAGTAAGTTGCAAGCCGTGTTAGATGCTACAACAGTTTAGCTAAAGTGCTAATTGCTAATCGCTAACAGGTTCAAACGATCGCACTTCAAGGACAGGTCCAATCATTGCAATTGTCATCACATCTTCGCGGATCTGTCCTGTGACTTTGACTTTTTTGCCTGGTTGCAGCAATTCTTTCGGGGCGTTATGAAGTTCATAAGTTGTGCCGTCGTCTGCTGTTAGCGCCCACGCCCCAGCACCCATATCACTGCGTTGAATTGTTCCTGTAACAGTCGTACTCATGTCGATCGCTCCACTTTGATGGCTAATAGCGCGAGGCTGTAACACATTAAAGCATTAATGAACAGAAATACACGGGCGATCGCACCGCTACCCATGCCCCAAACCGCAGGTGAGACAACGGCATTCACGCCTAAACACGCCGCAACACCTAACGCCGTACCAATCGCAAACCACTTCCATGTGGGTTTATTCAAGAGGAGGGCGACTAAGATAAACGGAATCAGGACGCTAGCGAATAAGGGATTTAAGATATTGTTACCCGCGATCGCATTCCCCATTTCGGGAATTGAACTGCCCATAATGCGGAAGGGAACTTGCGGAAAATCAAAGATGTAGAATCCGCGCAAGAAGAATAACCCTGAACTTCCAGCAACTAAACCACCCAATAATGACCAACTCCAAGTAAACGGGAAGTATACGCGTAAAAACCAGGCGAGGAGATAAGAACCCAAAACCATAGCTAGTTTCGGCAGTAACGCCACCGCGCCGCCATCAATCCAAAAGCGCGGATTGAGATAGCCACTGTCACGCAACCACCGGAAGAAATCGCGAAAACTGATTTGTCCGCGTACCGCAAGTTTAACCGCCGCTGCCGCATCAAGTTGTCCCGCACCATAATGATTTAAAGTATCATTTTTGACGCGCATCGCGGATTTTTTCAAGACACTTCGCACTTGATCTGGTTCTTTAACGCCAGTTGCTTTGATTAAAGCCGCAACACCAGCAACGTGAGGGGCTGCCATACTTGTTCCTTGAAAAGAAACAAACATCGCTTGTCCCTCAGAATTAATTGTTTCTTGCAGAATCCCTCCTGCACCCGTACCCACACCACCAGGCGCAGAAATATCAACACCTGCACCAAAGTTAGAATACGGCGCTTTTTCACCCGCTGAATCGAGCGCGGCTACACCAATCACGTGAGGATAACGCGCCGGATACGAAGCTGAATTTTTGTTGGCATTACCCGCAGCCGCGACAACAACGACACCTTTACGATGCGCATAAGCGATCGCATCTTTGAGTAAGTGGCTATCACCACCACCACCCAAACTCATATTAATGACATCCGCATTGTGGTCAGCCGCAAATTTAATCGCTTCGGCAATATCCGCAACAGTTCCACCGCCAAAAGCACTCAATACTTTTAATGGCATAATATTTGCTTCATAAGCAATCCCTGCAACGCCATAATTGTTATTCGTCGATTGGGCAATTGTCCCCGCGACGTGCGTTCCATGTCCGCTGTCATCTGTCGCCGTTTCGCGGTTGTTCACGAAGTCATACCCGCGCACAAATTTGGTTTGCTTTAAGTCGGGAACTGGAGAAACACCCGTGTCAATGACCGCAACCGTCACACCATGACCTTTCGTTTCATCCCACGCTGACTCGACTTTAATAGAGCGTAAATTCCACTGTTTGTTATAGTCTGGATCGTTGGGAACTTCTAAAGCGTTGTAAATGTAGTTCGGTTCAATATATTCAGTTGACTTGGCAGCAGAAGACTTGCGCAGTGCTTTGAGTGTTGCGCGATCTCCCTTGACAATGTACACATTATCTGGTTTAGAAAAGATACTATTTAATTGAGGGGCAAGGTTAAATTGTTGAGCGATCGCACTGAGTTGATTGTCAATTTGGGATATCGGAATATCTTCCCGAAAGTCCAGCACAATTTCCTCAAATTCACCCTGACTTGCTAAGCCTTTGAAATTGAACAAGCCAAAGCATAGTCCAATTAAAACCAAGCCTACTAGTAATTTTTTCATATCTTGCTTCGGCACTAGTTTTACGATCAACATAACGTATGTACCGGCGCTCTTGCCCTGATGTTGCAAGATAGTTACAGTGTGAGAGTCAATGCGCTCATTAAGTATAAATACGGAACACTTGAATTATGGAACGCGGAATTTTGTGGTTAGCACTGCTAGCTGTCTTTATTTGGTTAGCGTGGCAAGGTAAAAACGAATATCAAAAAGTCGAAAACTATCGCGTATGGGCTGAACAATTTGAGCGTGCCAAATACGATATCTATGCAGTGTTGGGTCAAAAAGGAACAAATTTAACCTGGGGAAAACCAACTCAAAAAGGGCTTATTGAACTCGAAACTTTTTCATTAAAAGACGTTCAATCAATTCAACTATTAGTTGATAATCAAGCTGTCGATGTCAATAACTTACCCCGTAAAGGTCGCGACGTTGTTTTAGAATTTCTACTACCATCTACACGAATACATATTCCCTTTACAGAAATTCCCCTAGCCGCTGAGTGGGGCAAATTTTTACAACAAGAATTACAACGCTTGCAATTGGAACCAAGCGACTAAAAAACTTGTCAATGTATTTAAGAAAGAGGTTAGAGGTCAGGCTTATTGTGCAAACCGAGCATTTGAAAAAAAGCACTTCTCTGCTACCTCACGATCATAACCTTAAATTAAAACCGTACTAGTCCACCTGCGTGGACTTTGTTCATTTAGCGGTGACTAAAGTCACCAGCGCTTTGAAAAGTTAATGCTATGAAGAAATTTATCACATTATTAAGTGTCGTCTGGCTATTAAATGCTTGTACGTCGCTCTCACAATCAGCTAATAATACTAACTCCTGTCCACAATCTACAGCAGCGGTTCAAGTAGAGCCAAACCCACAAACAGGCTACTTTGAATCTTCCAATTATCAGATTCGGAACATTGTTAAAGATAATAATACAATAAAGTTTCAAACAACAAAATATGATTTTGTATTTTGTCGCAGCAACAACAGTTGGACTGTACAAGCAGGGACTTTACCGAATGAATTTCAACCGCCATCAAACTACTCAGAAGCTGTAAAAGAAATCATTAATCCATCATTCAAATCTATTACAGTTGATGGCAGAATGTATCAATATCGCGTACGACTAGAACCAAATTACTCTTTGAGTGAAGGCGATCGCTTATCGCGCCCAGAGGTATCACCAGAAAACGACAAAGTTGTATTTGAATTAATAACTCCTGACAGTCAGCAACCGCAGCAAAAAATCCTATATACCCTCAAAGATTTACAAGCATCTGCTGTACAAAACGGATTTTCCAGTATTGGTACACAACTGGGTATTCCCCAAATAACGGCTGCGGTGACTGATGGACAACGTATTTGGTGGGCGATCGCATTTGAGCAAGGCGAAGGTAATAACGGTATCGCTACAATTGTCAGCTACCAACCGCAAACTAATCAATTTACGTTATTTCAGCCCCAGGAAATTGCCTCACAACAAATTACCGATCTCGTCGTGACAGGCGATGAAAATGCGCCTACATTATGGTTAGGAACCAAGCTCAGTGGAGAAGGGAATCCGAATATTCCAGCCTATGGGCTAGTTGCTTATCGCCCAAATTTAGCAAATCCTCGTTCAAGGAATCTCAACACCTACACTGTCCACAATAGCCCGCTTGTGGGAGCAATTCCAACGCAACTTGAAGTCGAAGGCGATACGCTGTGGGTAGGCACAGGAAACGGCATTTGTCAAGTGCAATGGCAAGCTGTTGAAAATCGCGATCGCTGGTCGTGTTGGCGATTTGCGTTGATGGCGAAGCTTCCTTCAGAAGTCCCAATTTATCGCGGATTGCTCGAAAAAACTCCGGCGGCGACGCTATCAAATACTCAAGGTGAAGACGTTGAAGTTTTGTGGTCGCATCCCCTCGATTATCAAACGCGTCAAAGTCGCTATGAAGTTCGCTATCAGCCAGGTTTTACGGTGACGCTAAATGAAGGGGCAAGACCTGCACAATTTCCAAGGTTGATTCGACCAGGAAAACCGGCGATTGATTGGGTTGGATCTGAATGGCATTGGCAAGGCGATCGCTTTGTCCGCGCCTGGGATGAAGTGGCGCAAAATGAATTTGGCGGTGGTTCTCGCGGAATTGCATCTAGTATGAATGTAGAACCAAACCGCCCTAGCAATTTCAACGCTATGCGCGGCGATCTAGAACTACTCGCAATTTCTGAAAACGCTACGACACTAAAGCATTACTCTGGTTGGGTAGAAAGCGACGTACTCAACCCTTATTTAACCGTAGTGCCGCAAGCAACAGGGCAAACACAACCGAATCCTTTAACTAAATTAGAGCAATAGAAACTCAAAACTGTTGCGTCAACCAACCTCTAACCCCGACTTCTGACCCCTGGCTTCCTGCATGAATCATAGATACCCTTCGACTGAAGTCGGGGCTACTCAAACAAAGTGTGCCTGCGCACACTATAAAGTAATAGATTTGAGGAGGTAAGGTATGTCTTACCCGTAGTTCACGGAGGTGGACAGGGTTTATTGAGTAGCGAATTTATTCGCAATTCTTTTCGTGCAGGAGATTGACTAATTTGGCAACAGAAGCAACGAGATGTACTGGTTCAATCGGTTTTGTGGCATGAAGTTGAAACCCTGCGGCTAAAGCGCGTTGACGATCTTCGTCTCTAGCGTAGGCAGTTAATGCGATCGCCGGTATGTTTTTCCCGCACTCTGGTGCTAATGCCCTAACTTTTTGAATCAGACTATAGCCGTCTTCTTGCGGCATTCCAATATCGCTCACAAGGATATCTGGCGGTGATTGTTTGATCGCATCGAGTGCCGCATCTACTGAAGCAACTTCTTGCACGCGTGCGCCATATTCTTCTAATACAGTTGTCACATAGTCGCGAATATCCGCTTCATCATCAACAACAAGAACGTGCAATCCTGTAAGTGGGTTTGCCGTATCTATCAGCGAGGATGATTTATTATCATTGTTGTCATTGACTAATTCTTGATTCTGGATACACAGTGGCAATTCAACGATAAACGTAGCGCCTTTTCCTTCGCCAGGGCTAGCGGCGTAAACATGACCGTGATGCAGTTCGACTAATTGCCGAACGATCGCAAGTCCCAAACCTAAGCCGCCATTACCTCGGCTACTTGTGTTATCAGCTTGGCGAAACCGATCAAACACAAATGGTAAGAAATCGGCACTGATACCTTTTCCTGTGTCGCTGACTGTGATTTGAACAACCGCACCAACTTGTTGCGATCGCACAGTAATACGCCCACCATGCGGCGTAAATTTAATCGCGTTCGATAGTAGATTCCAAATCACCTGTTGCAACCGCGCAAAATCTCCGGTGACAAAAATAGATGAGGAAGGGATCTCATAAACTAATTCAATTGATTTTGTATCGGCTGCAAGTTGTACTGTCTCGATGGCAGCCGTAATCACCGATAAAATATCAACCGTACAAATATTAAGATGAATTTTGCCGCGAATAATCCGCGACATATCAAGTAAATCTTCGAGTAATTGTAATTGTGCTTGACCGTTGCGTTCAATCGTTTCTAAGGCTCGCTCCATTGTAGTCGCATCAAACTGACGAGTCCGCAGTAATCTTGCCCAGCCAAGCATTGCATTCAGTGGCGATCGCAACTCGTGCGAGACGATTGCTAAAAATTCATCCTTACTGCGATTCGCACTTTCAGCTTCAGCGCGTGCGGCTTGTTCGCTAGCAAGAAGTTCTGCACGTTCTTGTTCCGCTTGCTTGCGCACACTAATATCCCGCACCACGACTTGTGCTGCTGGTTTCCCACCGTAAGTAAAAGGAAAAGCCGCGACTTCCACATCGACGACACTACCATCTAAGCGCACAAACTTTTCCTCAATGAACGGCGCAGATTTTCCCGCCTGAAGATCCTGCATTCGTTCTTGTGCAATGAGTTGACTTTCTGAGTGAATAATATTTAAAACTGGTTGACCAATTAATTGCTCTACGTTCTCAGCACCAAGTAGCTTTACTGCTGCACTGTTAGCAAAGACAAGCTTACCTTCACATTGGACAAACAGTGTATCCGGCATTAATTCCACCAGCTTACGATATTTCTCTTCACTTTCTCGTAAGACTTCTAAATTACGTTGGCGTTCGGCAAGAATTGCTTGACGTTCTGCACGAGTTTGCCGCTCTTGTTTGACTTTAGTGGCATAATTCCGAAAAAACTCGCTTAATCTTGGCTCATCGGCTATTAAATAACCAAGGTTATCCAAGACGCGTTTATCTGCTTCATACGAAACCTCAGGATTAGCTTCCATCCACACGTGACAAGTTTTCACATAGGCGACAAACGCAACTAAGTGTTGATAATTACTTGCTCCCAAAATTTGGCGTAACTGGGCGCGATAGTTTTCTGCGGCTTCGCCTTCTAAAAAGATAAATACGGCACAAACAAGTAAACTTTCTTCGAGTTCTGAATTTGCCGCAGGTAAAATATCTAACTGCGTATGTGCGGCAAGTCGCTTTAAGTGCGATTCAATTTCTTCTACCTTCGGTGGTGGCGTATCCAAAAGCTGCAAGACTTCCTCAGCTTTCATCCCCAACGGGCGTAAAGTACAGCTATGACACACCATACAGTAAGGAACAGTACAGAAGCGCGACAGGTAAGCACTCAGCTTTTCCTTAAAGACCGCAGATAAAGGATTATGGATATAAGCAATAAGGGTTTGCTGCCATAAATTTTCCAACACCTGAGGGTTATGCAGTGCTGGACTAAAGAATGGTGGAAAAAAACCAAACTTATCCTCGATCTCTGCCTTAATTTGCTCGCTCGTGCGCATTCTCGACCTGTTGTACAATTCTTAATTTTAAATAAATTTGTTAATTTGTATCAAAAGAACTTTTGATGCATATTTCTACTGAGGTGCTAAATTAAAAACCAACTGCTGTGCTGTACCAGCATCACTAAATCGTTGTTCGCCAACTCCCACAAGCTCAACAATAACTTCGCGCTTAGGGAATAACCCATTTCCCTCACGCTGATTAATGCTCACAACTACGCGATTTTCTTCAGTATTTACACTGATTTTTGTAGTTGCATAGCCATTATCTTGATAAGCAAACGTCTGCCCATCGTCTTCGTAAAGCGTAAATTCACCGTCACCCTGCCAAATACGTAACGTTAGCGGATCAAGCGATCGCTCATCGACATACTGCATCACAGGTTGCATCGGAATAATCGCACCCGCCTTTACATAAAGCGGCATTTTTTCGAGTGGGGCGTGCGCGAGGATGTGCGTTGATCCAGTATAAGATTCCCCACTCCACCAGTCGTACCATGTGCCTGCGGGTAAGTAAACCGCACGATGCTCAACGCCAGGACGATAAATCGGTGCAGCCATGAGTGAGGAACCGAGTAACACTTGATCGTGCAGCGCATATGTATGCGGATCGTTCGGAAAATCGTACAGTAGGGGACGTAATATCGGCGCGCCTGTCGTTGCTGCTTCCCAAAACAGTGTATAAATGTACGGTAATAATTGGTAACGCAGATTAAGATACTCGCGGCAAATCTTTTCCGTGCGATCGCCAAACGACCAAGGTTCGTGTTGTGCGGTGGTCAGCGCCGAGTGTCCGCGCATAAAAGGATACAGTATTCCAACTTGCATCCACCGCGCAAATAATTCTGCTGTCGCATTACTCGCAAATCCACCGACATCGCACCCGACAAACGCAACTCCCGACAACCCCATATTGCAAAGCATCGGTAGCGACATTTCGAGATGATCCCATAATGAATGATTATCACCCATCCACACCGACGACCACCGCTGAATTCCTGCATACCCCGATCGCGTCAACACAAACGATCGCTCAGTTGGTCGCAGTTTCTCTAAACCTTCCGCACAAGCGCGCGCCATCATTAATCCATATAAATTATGCGCCTCCGCGTGCGTCACGCGATCGTCTCCTTGCGGTGCATCCAACGGAAACCAAATCTTATCGCCTTCATCCCCAAACGGGCGATCGCTAATTGCGGGTTCGTTCATGTCATTCCAAATTCCTGCAACGCCAATATCAGTTAAACTTTCGTGTAATTCTCCCCACCACTGGCGCACATCAGCACGCATAAAATCAGGAAATACCGCTTTATCGGGCCATACATAGCCGTGAAATAGCTGTCCATCAGCTTTGCGCACAAAGTAATCGCCTGCGACTCCTTGGTCGAAGACGTGATAATCTGCTTCTGGTTCGTACTTCACGCCAGGGTCGATAATCGTCACAGTTTTAAAGCCAGCTTCTGCGAGTTCTTGAATTAACTTCTCTGGATGCGGAAACCGCTTGGGACTCCAGGTAAATACGCGATATCCCCGCATATAGTCGATATCCAGATGAATCACATCACATGGAATGCGGCGATCGCGAAATTCTTGGGCAAGTTCGCGGACGATTGTTTCCGATTCGTAACTCCAGCGACATTGATGATAACCCAAAGCCCATTTGGGTGGTAAAGCCATACGCCCTGTTAGCTGCGTGTAGGTATCGAGAATCTTTGCAGGTGTCGGACCATAAATAATGTAGTAATCTAACTCAGCCGCGTGCGTTTCCATGCGCCAGATGCCTGGCTGTTCAACACCAATATCAAAGCGACTCCAAAACGTTGTATTAAAAAAGATGCCATAGCCAACTTCCGGACGCAAAGCAATAAAAAACGGAATTGCTTGATACATTTCGTCCGTCAATGAGCCATAATCCAAAGCGTCTGTTGTCCAATTCGTTTTGACTTCACTGCGTTTATCCAACAAGCCTGTACGTTCGCCAAACCCATAAAAATGTTCGTCAGCCGCAATTTGCTTCCAAGCCGCCGTTGTTCCCAAGCGCCAACCGATTCCTGGTGCAGCATCAACCGCAAAAGAACGATTCGCCGTATCAAAGCAAGCGATTTGACCGTTTTCTCGTTGGACAACGACGCGCAATTGTTCCGTTTGAATTTCTACAGTAGTATCAGTTTCCTGCACCTCAAATGATGGAACTTGCCATGCCGCATCATCCTTTGTCACTGCCCACGATCGCCTTGGTGTAAACTTTCTTGTAGGCGCAACCCGCACGCGAATTAAGTTAGGTGCAAGGACATTAACCGTCAAACACGACTCGCCACAATCAAAGCGGACACAATGTTGTTCTTGAGAGATGTTTTGTACTGCGCTGAGTGTTTCCCAAGGCTGTTCATCGATCGGTAGTTGTCCAAAATATTGCGGCATAAAGCATAAGGCGTTTTTTTCATCGGCAGCCAGTGTATGCCACCGAGGCTCAGAGTGACAAGCGCATTTAGGTAGAGTCTCTCGTAATTCTTTTCAACCGAGTCATATTTGAGAGTTGTTGCAACATTGAAGCCTTCCGACTGAAGTCGGGGCTATCTAAAGATATTTAGTTTATTAAACAGCTTAAGTAGTAAAAGTTCCCCAATAGTGGGGGATTTAGGAAGCAAAGCAATCCTTAGGTCTTCACTTTCATTCCCGATTAGCAACAGGTGCAGCATCGCGTTTAAGGACAACTGTTTCACCGTAGCTAAGAAGTCTTTTGATCGTCGCCAGACGATTTTCCCAGACTTTAGCTTGATAAGGATTTTCCAGCGCATAAGGACGCATCCAACTTCTGAATTGTAACTGGAAATGAGTTAATGCGGCTCTAGCAACGCCTAAACGATGCAATGAAGGATCTGCGGCAAGTTGCTTTAAAGCATTTTCTAAATCGGTGACTTGAACGTTAAACAAAGAAAGCGATCGCCCGCGTAATCGCAGCTGGTTATTTGCTGCGAGAAAGTTCCATTCTTCCTGCAAGCTATTGTAACGGGCTGCGGCGGTGTGGAACGGTTGGCGATAAGGTACTGGGGCTTGAAGATTACCTTGCGTCCGCTGAAATAGCGTTTGTAACTCATCACTTAGATTTTCAACGGCAAATAGCGAGTATCCACTCACAGGAAGATCTCTAGCAAGTTGAATTTGATCGACTGCGGCTGGTACTGGTAAATCAAGTAAGCGAATGCCTGGTAAAACGAGCGTCGAACCTAACTTATTTGATGTAATCCACGGTTGTGCGAGACGCCCAAAGCGATACGTATCCAACGCATAAGTCATTGGCACAATCACATCAACATCGCCGCGACTTGCCCACACTTCCCAATGCTGTTGTAACTTTTGAATTCGTTCGTGTTCGGAAAGCGGAAATACCGCCGCCGATAAAATAATTTGAGGATGTTTGCGCCGCAAGTGTTGCGAGACTTCGGCAACAAAACTATCAACTTGCTGCGTGCGAAATTGCGTCCACTTTTGCCATAAATTTGGTTGACGCGGTGAAATTTGCAGTGGATCAGCGCCAGTCAGTTGCTGAAACTTTTGCCGCGCAACTTTACCATAACCATATGTACGCTCTGCCCCAGGATCTTGGAAGGGATAGCGAATGTAATCGAGTTGCAACCCATCGACTTGATAGCGGCTGACAATTTCTTCAAAAAGTCGTAATAAGTATTGTCGTACTTCCGGATTTGCGGGGTCTAAAAATGGCTTTCCTTGACCAGGAGGAAAAATACTCCCGCGATTATCGTAACTTGCCCAGTCAGGATTAGCCGCAATTAAGGGCCCTGGATAATCTACTGGCAGATTAACGATCGTATTATGGCGTTGATTTCCTGCCGCAAACACCCACACCCAAGCGTGTAACTCCATATCACGCGCTTTGGCTAACTTGACTGCACTCGCAAGCGGGTCCCATCCTTGAATTAATGGATTTTGTTGCGGTGCAACTGTACTTGGGTAAATCGGATACCCTGCATTGACTGTTTCAAAAAAGACGGTATTAATGCCTGCGGCGGCTAATTGGTCAAAAATCTTAGCAAGTCCTTGTTCCGAACCTGCACGGACAATACTGCCGCGATCTAGCCACATGGCGCGAATTTCGGGTTGGGCGAGTGGGCGATCGCTGGGATAATTTTGCCACAACATTTGCTGTGCTTTAAGCCATTGATTCCGCGCAGCAACATAGTCGCCTTGTTTCACCAGTTGTGGTAGGATTTTGGCGATCGCTTTCGCGTCGGCTAGTGCTTTTGCTGCGGCTTCAGATTCAACCCTAGGATTAGCTTTAGTACTGTTTCTCGCATTTGCGGCTAACTGCGCACTTTCAAACCTACCAATTAAATTTTGCAGTTCTTGTTGAAGTGCGATCGCTTCTACACTTGAGATGGGATTGTTCGAGTTGGGTGCTGTTGGTAATCCTCTAGGGGCAATGCGCTCGATGGCTTCATCTTCAGGATTGGGCGGTGGTGGCGCGATCGCTACGGGGGTTGGTGTAGGCTTTGGTGGTGAAGATACAGCAACCGCACTACCATTACAATTTTTTGGCGTTGTCGTTTGCGCATCTGATAAGGGAACATAGCGGCTGACGGCTGCCCGTATCCAAGCACTATCCATTGCGACTGGTGCAGCATTATCAGTTCCCCACTGCCAACCTAACACTGTCGAGCGTTCGGTTGTCACAACGGCTGGAGGTGTATCTTTTGATTGCCAAATCGCCGCCGGTTTACTTGTCAAATTTGCGGGAATGACAACTCCACCGCGAATTGTCCCTGCAAGTCCTGGTTGGCGTACCCAGCTTTGCGTATTAATTCTTAATGGTTGCACTTGCGAAGGTTGATTCATCTCAAAACCCCAGTACGCGCCTAGTAGCGATCGCAGTAGTTGCCGTACGCCTGGTTGACTTGTATTCCCCACAGGACCACTTGCAATCACCTTCCCGCCTCGGCTAATCCATTCTTCTAAGGCAATTGCTTGTGTTGGAGACAAAGTTGCAACATTAGGTAAAAACACCACAGGGGGATTACTGAAATCTGTTACGTTCCTCACATTTTCTAGGTCTATAACACAATATGCGACTTTTGCTGCTTGCAATCGCTCGGTTATCCCCTGCCATTGCGCCGTATTTTCCTGGCTTCTGACAACTCCTAACACGCTTTTCTCTTGGGCTATTGCGGGTTTTTGTCCTACCAGGGGAGATACGAACGACACAAGGTAAGATGTCAGCGGTAGTAGGCAAAATAATTTGATGCGGATGTTTTTTAGATAATTATTCGCCCGTGGTGATGACTGCGAGGCTGTGAAAGATAGCTTTATAGACATTACTGCGTACACATCTCGATGAGTTCTTCTACCCCCCGAATCGGTACTACGGGTGTTTTCAGTTTACTAGCTAATTCCGCAATCGTCATGTCATCTAAAAAACACGTATCCCCCTGTTTTAACATCATTGCAGGTAGTAATATTCTTTCGCCTAAATCTTTTCCCTGCAATCCTTCTAGTAAATCTTGTCCAGTAAGTAAACCAGTAACTGTGATGCTTTGCCCCCAATAATTGCTACATAAAGCAACCATATTTACCTGTAAATTTACGACTTGATTGAGTCGCTGTAAGATCGGTTGAAAAGCATGTTCAACCGCATTACCTACAACCCAAGTTACTTTTCTTGGCAAAGCAATTTTTGCCGGCAAATTTTGGGCGGCGATCGCAAACTGTTTCAAGAAAGCGCGGATCGAACCCACACCATTATCAATTTGAGGATAGTCTTCGTAGTGCGACTCCGGTGGAAGTTCTTCTTGGGCGATTAAAAACCACTCATCGGCTAACCACGCAAATGTCGAACCAAATGAAGCGCGAAACTTATCTTGCAGCGATCGCACTTGCGCAATGACTTCTTGCGCCTTGGCGCGATCTACAGGAATCAGTTCATCTTCTGCGGGGCGAAACCGCGTTAACCCCACAGGAACAACCGCAACAGAAGCAACAGCGGGTGTTTCTCCGCGATGAAAATGAGCTAAATCGAGTAGCGTTCGTTCGAGATGAATGCCATCATTAATTCCTGGACAGACGACAACTTGAGCGTGAATTTGTAGCCGTCGTTGTTGAAACCACTCGATGTGTTGTAAAATTTGTCCTGCTCGCGGATTTTTTAAGAGTCGAACTCGAACTTCTGGTTCAGTCGCATGAACAGAAACATAGAGAGGGGATAAACGTAACTGTTCAATACGTTCCCATTCTTTTGGCGGTAGATTCGTTAAGGTTAAATACGAGCCGTATAAAAAGCTTAAACGGTAATCATCGTCTTTGAGATACAGACTTTGCCGTTTACCAGGCGGCTGCTGATCGATAAAGCAAAACGGACAGCGGTTATTACACTGAATCAGATTATCAAACAACGCCGTTTCAAACTCTAGCCCCAAGTCTTCATCGTAGTCTTTTTCGATTTCAATTTGATGACTTTTGCCAGCAGCATCGAGAACTTCGAGTTCTAGTACTTCATCCGCACACAAAAATTGATAGTCGATTAAGTCACGCGGACGATTACCATTAATTGTGACAATCGCATCGCCAGGTTCAAAGCCAATTTCTGCGGCGATCGATTCAGGAAGAACTTTGGTAATTTTAGCAGGGCGAATAGCGTGACTCATAAACGAAGGACGCAGGCTACTAGGTGTTTTGTAGTAGTCCAGTGCTAATTGCAGTTAAGATTGCTATTCCAAATGCTAACCTATATACGACAAAGACCCAGGTGTTGTGCGTTTGTAAAAACCGTAACAACCAGGCGATCGCCGCATAGGAAAACACCGCAGCAGAAATAATCCCAGCAATCAGCGGTAAAACTCCCGTATTGCCTAATCCTATCTCAATTGCACCTTTCAGTTCTACTAAGCCTGCTAAGGTAATTGCAGGAATACCTAATAAAAAAGAAAATCGAGCAGCAGGGGCGCGATCTAATCCGGTAAACAGTGCGGCTGTTAACGTTGAACCTGAACGCGAAACTCCAGGAATTAATGCCAACGCTTGAGCTAAACCTACTACAATACTGTCTTGAAGCTTAAGGCTATCTAAATCGCGCTTGCGCTTTCCGACTTGCTCAGCAAGCCCCAGTAATAAAGATAGTCCAATCGATGTAAAGGCAATAACTTGCAAACTCCGCATAGGCGAGTTGTCGAAATCTGGAATTAAAAACTTGATGAGTAATCCAAAGAAAATGATCGGAATTGAGCCTAAAATAATTCCCAAGCCAAGGCGGAAGTCATAAGAACTATAGTTTCTAGTTGCGATCGCTTTAGCTATTCCTGTCGTAATTTGCTTTAAGTCGCTCCAAAAATACCACAGTACTGCCCCAATGCTACCCAATTGAATAACTGCGGTATACGCAACGCCAGGATCGCCCCACCCTAAAACGACTGGTACAACTTTAAGATGTGCGGTACTACTGATTGGCAAGAACTCGGTTAACCCTTGTACCATACCGAGAACAATGCCTTGAAATATATTTATCTGAGGTACTGCAACTATCTCTGGATTCGGTTGGCTGAAAACTTTGCTTGGTAAAGTAGCAACTGCAAACGCAGCGATACCTGTGCTTGCGAGTTTAAACCAGCGCGGTAGGGATAATGCCATGTTCCTGTTTCTATACCAATGTCTCGTACAGCATAGCGGCAAATATCGATCTGAGCTAGATCGAGCTAGTTGTCTTTAAGAAATTCTTACTTTAGCTGGATGCTTTTGAAGGGTTCAGGGTTCAGGGATCAGAGATCGGAGTTATTTTCTAGTTTCTCTAATTGCTTTAATCCAATTTAGATTATGATAAATATGCCCCCTGGGGGGATTAATGCTACGATAAACTTTAATAAGATTAAGTTAAGTAAAGAATCATAACAAATCATTGGTTAATCATACATTGTCTTCATATTCAGCTTCGCCCCCAGTTCCTACTGGAGAAAACGCGATTGTTCCCTTACCCGCAATTGGTTCGCGCCAAGCTTGGTTATTCTTTGCTGCGGCAGTTTTTTTAGTATCCGTACCAGTATTTATTGAAGCACCCCTTGTGCGATCGCTACCGAGCTTGAGTTTAGCGTTAACTGGTGGCTGGATGGCGCTTAGTTTATTTTTGATGTCACGCCCAGCAACGCATCGTTGGGGCGATCTTTTATTCGGATTTAGCTGGAGTTGGTTAGCTGGTTCGTTGTATTGGGGTTGGCTGCGTTGGGAACCATTGTTGCATTTACCCGTAGAAGCGATCGCGCTACCATTTGCAATTTTTTGTATCCGGCGTAATTGGGGACTAATAGGTAACTTTTTTTACCTTGGTTCTTTATTTGGAACTGTAGTTACAGATATATACTTTTATGTAGTTGATTTAATTCCGCATTGGCGACAGTTAATGCAAGTAGAGCCAGCACTCGCCGCACCCATATTACAGAATGCTTTGGCGCAAGTTCATACATCGTGGGGACAACTGTGGGCGATCGTCTTAGCAAGTGTGCTACTCACAGTTGGCGTTTTACCTTTACGTAAGTTACAACTGCATTTCTGGGCGTTTGGTGGTGCAGTCTTAAGTACAATCTTGGTAGATCTTTTATTTTGGATAGCTGCATTAGCTGCGTGAAACTGAAGAAAGGCGAAGACCAAGAGGTAGAAGGTTTTGATATTCTAGAAGCTCCATGTGTCTTCATACTTTGAAGCTTCTAACTCATTCAAGACAATCTATATCCCTAGAAATCGCTCTAACAATACTGTCTCAAAAGCCTACTCTCCTAGCTTTATTTATGAGAACTCCATAAAAGCCTTCTGTTTTCTGAACTCTAATCCATCTTCCTGTTTCATGTCTGAGATTCAATAACCAAAATTTACTTATCAATGCTATAAGTGATAGCTTCGGGATCAATAAAGCTATATATTAGTTTCAGAAAGCCTGCTGTGTGTTGATTTCAGATTGATGGAAAGAGGTAGAGAAATCGTGAAACGATTGATGCGTGTATTGGCAATTTTGTTTTTCGTCGTAGGGTGTCTGGGATGGCTTGGCGTACCGCAACAAGCAGTTGCGGCAAATTTGGGCAATGTCAGCCTACATTCAGCAATTTTGGGCGTTGAGGTAGAATCAGCACCGCGAAACCGTGCTGATGATAAACTAGCTACGGACTTTGGTAAAAAAATTGATTTGAACAATACCAATGTACGAGCATTTCAACGGTATCCAGGAATGTATCCTAATCTAGCCAAGAAAATTATCAAGAATGCTCCCTACGAAAATGTTGAGGATGTGTTGAATATTGAAGGATTGAGCGATCGCCAGAAAGAACTGTTGCAAGCGAATCTGGACAAATTTACGGTAACAGAACCCGAAGCAGCTTTCGTCGAGGGCGACGATCGCTTTAACAATGGTATCTATCGATAACAGCTAAAACACATTTATCCGAACAACCCACTCCAAACGGAGTGGGCTATTTTTATATAAACAGGGTCATATTAGGGTGAGAACATGGATACTCCTGCATGAAGAGAATCGATGAATGAATTCGCCGCTAAATCAACAAAGTCCAGATGGTGCGTGGACTTACTCATAAAAAGCTTGTTTTAGTGTACGAAGGTACACTTTGCCTGGATAGCCCCGAAGAAAGTCGGAGGAAGAGTGTGATTCATGCAGGAGGTCTATGATAGAGGCTCTAATAACGGGCATAATGTATCTTTACTCTGTCTGAACCGTAGGTCTGCGCGAAGCACGTCCTCTGACCCCTGACCTCTGACCTCTGATCTCTACCAGTTATTGCCTTGTCTCAAATCAATCTCCAAACTCAATTTGATGTCATTGTTGTTGGTGCTGGTGCTGCGGGACTTTACACCACGCTATGTTTGCCAGAAAATCTGCAAGTTGGCTTAATTACCAAAGATACGGTATCGCTGTCGGCGAGTGATTGGGCGCAGGGGGGAATCGCGGCGGCGATCGCGCCGGATGATTCGCCGTTACTTCATATCGAAGATACTTTGCACGCAGGTGCAGGATTGTGCGATCGCGCCTCCGTAGAATTTATGGCAAAAATGGCACCGAGTTGCATCCAATCGCTCGTCAAACTGGGAGTTGCATTCGATCGCCGCGATCGCGAACTAGCTTTAACATTAGAAGCCGCGCATTCTCGCCGTCGCGTACTTCATGCTGCGGATACGACGGGTAGAGAAGTGACAACAACTCTCACGGCTCAAGTTCTACAACGCCAAAACATCCAAGTTATCCAGCAAGCTTATGCCTTAAATTTGTGGCTCGATGCGCAGCAACGCTGTCAAGGAATTTGCTTACTTTATCAAGATCGTATTACTTGGGTAAAAGCGAAAGCCGTTGTTCTCGCTACAGGCGGTGGGGGACAAGTTTTCGCGCAAACAACAAATCCGGCGATTAGTACTGGTGATGGAGTAGCGATCGCTTGGCGGGCGGGTGCTTTACTGCGAGACTTAGAATTTGTGCAATTTCATCCTACGGCTTTAACAAAAGCTGGCGCGCCACGCTTTTTGATTAGCGAAGCTGTACGCGGAGAAGGCGCGCACTTAATTGACGATCAAGGACACCGCTTTGCGTTTGACTACCATCCTGCGGGAGAATTAGCACCTAGAGATGTGGTAAGTCGTGCAATTTTCAATCATTTACAGCGTACTGCGTCTGATCCGGCAACGGCTCATGTTTGGTTAGATTTACGTCCAATCCCAAAAGAGACTATTCTGCATCGTTTTCCTAATATTATTCAAGTGTGCCAGCGCTGGGGAATTGATGTGTTTTCTGAACCTGTTCCGGTGGCTCCGGCGGCGCATTATTGGATGGGTGGAATCGTTACAGATTTAGATAACCACACTTCAATTCCTGGATTGTATGCAGTCGGTGAAACCGCAAGTACCGGAGTACACGGCGCGAATCGTTTAGCGAGTAACTCCTTGCTAGAGTGTATTGTTTTCGGCGCGCAGATGGCGCATTTGAATGATGAATTAGTTCCTTTGAGCAAGGATGATAGCTACATTCTGTCGAGTATTGATATTCCATTGTCTGAAGATGATTGGTTAACTCAACAACAAAAATTAACAACGTGGCGTCAGGAATTACCGCGTTTAGTATGGCAAGGTGCGGGGATTTGTCGCGAAGCAAGTAAATTAGAAGAGGCGATCGCGCAGGTTGTCGTTTGGCAAAACGAACTTGCAGCTTTACCTTTGAGTCAGTTTGTACTTCATTTACCCGCAGCACAGACAGTTACCGTCGATTCACCTTTTGCTGAACAACAGTTGCGCTTATGGGGAGAAACGCGGAACTTACTTGATGTCGCTTATCTTATTCTCAAAAGTGCGTCTTTTCGTACCGAAAGCCGTGGCGGACACTATCGTATAGATTACCCTCAAACCGACCCTAATTGGCAAGTTCACACCTTAGTACAACAGCATCAGTGGTGGCAATCTGAAAGAGTGGAAGAGTAAATTTTACTTCTTTAACAGCTACCTAGTACCAGAACCTTGAGTACTTTTAGGCGCACCTTTTCGCGGCGGAATAAAACGAGAAGTTGAATTTGTGTTGCCGTTAGTCGCTGGCGATTCCAAATCAGCAGCTAAGACAATCGTCACATCAGCAATACGATATTCAGTAACATTTGTGTTAAAAAGAATACTTATTAGTTTCTGTGTTTCTATGAGGTTAAACAGTTGTACCCCGACAACAAAAGTGACAATAGTTGTAAGTTTGAAATAAATTGCCATAGATGCTGCTGGAGCGCTATATATTTCAGTATTTCATATTCCTTTGTCTTGTTCCGTACATTTACGTAACGCACATAGTTAATTTACACAAGCTTAGAAAAGCCTGGCGTGTCATCAGTAAATTCACTAGAAGACACTCATAGCAGGGGTTAGAGGTCAGAGGTCAGGGGTCAGAGATCAGTTGACAGTGAAGAGAGTGTGGGAAGACTTTGTCAACTGTCAACTATCAACTTAGCGTGTTCGATGTCCTAGCTATTCCTTCGACTGCTATATCATGTCTTGACTCTATTGACGTTGGTTATAAATAAATTAGATGCACAAGGCGGGTGCGAATCAACCTGCCACTAAAAACTTTATAGTCTAGTGTGCGCAGGCACACCTTGATTGCATAGCCGCGACTTCAGTCGCAGGGCTTTTAGTGCAAAGGGACAACCTCAGCAAACTGGTAGCAATTTTTACCAAGTCGCTTAGCTTGGTACATTGCCAAGTCAGCTTGTTTTACTATCGTTTCTTGGGCTGTCCCATTGTTTGGATAAATGCTAATGCCGATGCTGGCAGTAATACATATGGTGTGTCCGTTAAGATGAAATTCTTGCGAAAGCATTGTTAAAATTTTTTCTGCAACAGTAGCAGCATCGTCGGCTTTGGCGATTCCTGGAAGAATAACCGTAAATTCGTCGCCGCCAAGTCGAGACACAATGTCGCTACCACGCAAACAAAGTGTTAATCGTTGTGCAACTGTCACCAGTAGGCGATCGCCGCTATCGTGTCCAAGAGTATCATTGACTTGCTTGAACCCATCCAAGTCGATAAACAACAACGCTAGTGATAATTTATTATTTTCTGCCCAGGCAAGCGACTGATTGAGGTGGTCGTAAAATAACTTGCGGTTGGGTAAACCTGTGAGTGAGTCGTGATAAGCAAGATAACGCAAACGGTCTTGCGAATGTTGTAATTCAGTGTTTGATCGCAAAAGTTCAGCAGCGGTGCGCTTGAGTTCCTCTTCAATTCGCTTACGTTCTGTAATGTCGCGCATCACTCCCACTAAAAATAAATTACCCGCCGCGTCTTTGTGCAGTGATTTTTTAGTCGCAACAAGATGAGTTATACCTCTAGAATCGGTTAGTTCCTCTTCGTTTTCGATCGCATTGCCACTGACGAAAACAATATCATCCTGTTGCCAAGAAATATCGGCTTGATGTTGCGGGAGAAATTGATAGTCTGACTTTTCGAGTAATTCCTCCAGTGGATAGCCAATAAATTGACAAAATGCATCGTTTAAAACGATCCACTGATGCTGTTGGTTTTTGACAAAAACAGGATCGGGAATTGTATTAATCACTTCCTGCAAAAATTCTTTTGATCGCTGTAGCCCTTCTTGTTGATAGGCGATGTGGCTGGCGATCGCTACCGCACAGCCAGCAATACCCAAGAGTGGCGGAACAACAGGTAGCCACCAACCAGCAGTAAAAGCGATGTATGTACTACCAACAAGTAGCGCAGTGGCGATCGCAAGACTCACAATAAACTGAGTTGGTTTACGCAAACGCCAACTCAGCGACGCACCAACAAAAGTCCACGCAAAAATCCACAAGCTTTCAGTCAATTTTGACCAAACTTGAATCACTGGACGTCCAATAAGTGCCGCATCGAGAATTTGGCTGATAAAATTAGCATGGAGTTCTACACCCGCGATGGGTTGTGCTGCTGGGGTGAGGAAACTGCTGCTGTAAGGAGTGAAGAAAAAGTCTTTGAGACTGGGTGCAGTAGAACCGATCAAGACGATGCGATCGCGAAACCACTCGGCTGGTACTTTATTCGTTAAGACATCTGTAAGCGATACCGTACGAAAGCTTGCTTGCGGGTGGCGAAAATTAGAGATGATCTGATAACCACCATCATCAGCGTGCGCGTAACCACCGTCATTGCGTTTGAAGCAAGGAAACACACTTTTTCCAAGTCGTAGATAGTCGGGATTTTGTGCTGGTTGAGGAGCAATTCCTTGCGATGCCAAATAGCTTAAAGCGAGTTTGAGCGCAAAACTTTCATGCGTTTTATCGTCTGCTGTCCAATACAATAAACTACGGCGTACTTTTCCATCCGCATCAAGAATCACGTTATTGAAACCTACACGACCTTGTTGATTCAAAATCAGTGGGGGTAACACCGCTGCACTATACTCATCTTCAAGTTTTTCAATGCCGATTAAGTTGGGAAGCGATTTGTAGGTTTGTTGCAGTTGTTCGTGTCCAGGTTCTACAGGTAAGTCTCGGTAAAGATCTAAACCAATAACGCGGGGTTGGTAACGGTGTAATTGCTGCAATAGCTGCGCAATGATAGTATCCGGTAAGGGCCACTTTCCGATAGATTGCAGATCAGCTTCTTCAATGGCAACGATCGCAATTCGTTCGTCTGTAGGTTCAGGTGGGCGTAGACGAAAAAATTGATCGAGGGCTGCCCACTCTAAAGATTGGATAACCCCAAAGTAACGTAATAACAGGATACAACTAGTAACGCTGAGCGCGGTTAGCCATACTCGCCGACGATTGCGTGTGCGTAATTGTCCTCTAAATAATCGTTTTTTCGTTCCTTTACTACCGTCTCCAATTATACCCATGCTTGACGATGCCCAACCTTCCCTACTGCTAGATTGCCCAAGGAAGGTTAGGAATTATTCAATAGCAACAATTTTTTGTAGGGATCAAAGGTCAGAGGTTATTGGCTATTGCCTCAGCAAAGAAAATAATTGATTTCTCAACGTCTGTAACTATCTATTTTCCTTGCTTTTAAGCATAAAAATTTCCCTGATCCCCGACCCCTGACTCTTACGAGGGAGAGTACTGAAAATTGCGTGGACCTGTGTAGCCGGAAAGTTCTGCTAACTCTTCTAAAGACCTTAAACCAGGATACAACTGACCATTGATTTCCCAGGTTGGGAAGCTTTGAATACCTGCGGCTTGACAAAGATCGGGACGCGCGTTTTGACCATCCGCAGCACACTCGATGTGATTAATTTCGGCGTAGGCTTGTTGTCCAAACAACTGCTTTTGTTCGTGGCAATGCGGACACCACCAAGCGACAAATTCTCTCGCACCAATCTGATTTAGGTGACGTGCTAAAGCTATTTCAGCTTCTCCAGAAGTCGTTGTAATTTGCCAACCCACACCAGGCGTTGGCGCTGTTGTTGGGCTTAAACTTGTACTGGTTTGTCCTGGTGTTGTTGCGGTTGGTTGATTGACTCCCGCGTAGATACCGAGAGTCCCAATGAGGGTAATCATACCGACAACGATCGCGGTAAAGAAAATTTGCCCGATATCGTCCCACGCCCGACCAATAATCGTGAGGACTAAAAGGCTAACTGAGAAGATCGCTGAGGCAATACAGTAAATACAAGTCGCTTGAATTTGCGAAAAGAGCAAATACATCAAGTAACCACTGAAGACGGTCATGGCGATCGCACCAGCCAGCAGTAGCAACCAAGTCCAATTTTCTACTTGCGAACGCAGTTCTTTTTTGCGTCCTGGGTTGATTGCCAAAGGTGCCAAAGCAAACGCGCTCATGCTGGCGTAAGCTAAGAAACCAAACAAAGCTAACGGTAAGCCAAAAACTGTGGCATAAGGGCTAGAAAGAACGAGATCGCAGTTTCCCGCAGGACAAGCAGTGGAACTTTGGGTAAACTTTACGATCGTTAAGTATGCGGTAGTCAGTGCGCCTAGCAACGCGATCGCTGCGATTAGCGGACGTGACCATCGATGTATCCAAGGAGTAGATCGTCGGCGACTCATGGCTAGTGACTAGTGGCTAATGGCAATATGTCAATACTTAAGACTTTTTTATTGCCTAAGTTTTATTTTGACAAGTTCAAGGTAGCATTCTATGGCAAACGATGACTAACTCCGCACCCCCGATTCTTGATCTTTGATCCCCATCGGATCGCCCACTTTTATAGTTTGCAGCTTGCTACTGCGTGCAGCTTCGACAAATTGGCTAACGCGAATCGGATCGATTGTTTGCTCGCGGCGACCGTGCCGTTTCAGCGATGAGGAGACGATCACACCGTCTGCGGCTTGCATTAATGTCGAAATATTTTCCCAGTTCGCACCGCTGCCAATCAGAACTGGCGTATCGTAAGCTGCTGCTTTGGCAAGTTCTAAATCTTGTAAATCGGGTGGGCTACCTGTTGCCCAACCTGACAAAATGACGGCATCGGCTAAACCCCGCTCGATCGTATCTTGTACAGCCACAGTCAGATTTGGCGAACTCAACGGTCGTGCGTGTTTGACAAGTACATCCGCAAAAATTCGGACATCGCTGCCAATTTCGCGACGATAGCGCAATAATTGGTGCGCTTGCCCTTCGATTAATCCTTGATCTGTTGCCATCACGCCCGTGAGAACGTTGACGCGAATGAATTGGGCTTTGACAACGGTGGCGATCGCTAAGGCGCTATGCGCGTCGTTCCGCAGGACATTCACCCCAAGCGGAATCGTAACTAACTGCATTAGCCGCTGAATGACTACGGTCATCGCACTGACTACCGCTGGATCGACTTGATTTTTTGTAAATGGCGCGTCAAAAAAATTTTCAACGATAATACCATCAACGCCGCCACTCGCCAGCGCTGTTGCCTCTTGTTCGGCACGGTCAATCACGGCTTTAAGGTTATTACCCCAACCTGGTGCGGTGGGCAACGGTAGTAAATGAACTACGCCGATAATTGGGTTGGGAGTTTTAAATAGCTGCTTTAAGTCCACTTTTTCTCCACTACAGACGCTTCAGCTTCAGCGCGGTTAAAATAAGCAACTTAAATCGTACACGCAGCGATGACATAATTTATCCTTTGCTGGAGTTAGCAGCACAGTATTCATAAGATATGTTAAGATATAAACCAGGTGCAACGGAGTTTGCCACTCCAACATCAAGCTAGGTACAACTATTGTTCCTACAACAACACTGCATAGGGCAAAGTAGGGTAGCTTAATACCAGTTTAACAATTGGTATTTCTCTAAGTTTAAAATTAAGAAATTTAAACGAAATCCAGTTTTATCCTCTAAGCCCAGCAACGAAACGGCATTAATATCCATTGTTAGCGCTGGTGGAGTAAGCTGACGACCTGTGTTTGTAAAGCAGTAAAATCCGCTGGCGATAATTTCGACTGCAAAACACAAGCGACTTACTGTATGGGTGATAAGCCAACAATTGCGATTTCTCATTTGGGCTGCGAGAAAAACCGAATCGATACGGAACACATGCTAGGGCTTTTAGTTCAAGCCGGCTATGGTGTAGATACAAATGAAGAACTAGCAGATTATGTCATCGTTAATACCTGTAGCTTTATTCAAGCGGCGCGGGAAGAATCTGTACGAACTTTGGTAGAACTAGCAGACGCGGGAAAAAAGATCGTAATCGCGGGCTGTATGGCGCAACACTTTCAGCAGGAACTCTTAGAAGAGTTGCCCGAAGCAGTAGCAGTGGTAGGAACAGGAGACTATCACAAAATTGTTAATGTAATTCATCGGGTTGAGGCAGGAGAACGCGTTCAAGAAGTGACTGCTGAACCAACGTATATTGCGGATGAGACAACACCACGCTATCGAACAACGACTGAAGGTGTCGCCTATCTCCGTGTTGCGGAAGGATGTGATTATCGCTGTGCGTTTTGCATTATTCCACATCTGCGAGGAAATCAGCGATCGCGCTCGATTGAATCGATTGTGGCAGAAGCCAAACAACTTGCAGCGCAAGGCGTCCAGGAAATTATCCTCATTTCGCAAATTACGACAAATTACGGTGTCGATGTTTACGGAGAACCGCGATTAGCCGAACTGCTGCAAGCATTAGGGAAAGTCGGTATTCCCTGGATTCGGATGCACTACGCCTATCCTACAGGACTGACACCAAAAGTCATTGAGGCAATTCAAGCAACGCCCAATGTTCTACCTTATTTAGACTTACCGTTACAGCACTCGCATCCAGAAGTTCTGCGCGCGATGAATCGTCCTTGGCAAGGGCGCGTCAACGACGGGATTATCGAACGCATCAAGCAAGCAATTCCGCAGGCGGTGCTACGAACAACGTTTATCGTTGGATTTCCTGGAGAGACAAAAGAACACTTTGAGCATCTACTGCAATTTGTTCAGCGTCATGAATTTGACCATGTTGGAGTATTTACATTCTCTCCAGAGGAAGGAACTCCGGCGTACAGTTTGCCAAATCAGTTACCGCAAGAAGTTATGGAAGCGCGACGCGATGCGGTGATGGAAATTCAGCAACCGATTTCGTTGCGTAAGAATCAACAAGAAGTCGGCAAAGTCGTAGAAGTGCTGATCGAGCAAGAAAATCCAGAAACTGGAGAACTCGTGGGACGTTCTGCCCGATTTTCTCCGGAAGTTGATGGTTTAGTTTACGTTCAGGGTGCAGCGCGGCTAGGTTCTCTGGTACCAGTCAAGATTACCGATGCCGATATTTACGACCTTTATGGTCATGTCGTTAACAACTAGTTAATGGCGCGTTGATTGCAAGTGAAACACAGTACATATTAGGAGATTAGATGAATTTTTCCTTTGAAAGCTTGGGTCTTTCAGAAGCACGTATTCAACATTTAGAAAAAATTGGATTTACAGCAGCGACAAATATTCAAGCGCAAGCAATTCCTCACTTACTTGCAGGGCGCGATGTTGTCGGACAATCGCAAACTGGTACCGGAAAAACAGCCGCATTTTCATTGCCAATTTTAGAGCGCATTGACCCAAATCAAAGATCGGTGCAAGCTTTAATTTTGACACCCACACGCGAGTTAGCGGTACAGGTAAAAGAAGCGATTTCTAGCTTTATCGGCGAGCAAAATATCCGTGTAGTAGCAATTTATGGCGGACAATCGATTGACCGACAAATGCTACAACTCAAGCGTGGCGTGCAAATTGTTGTCGGTACGCCAGGGCGGGTGATTGATTTGATCGATCGCGGTAGCTTGCAGCTAAATCAAATTAATTGGATGGTGTTAGACGAAGCCGATGAAATGCTCAGCATGGGCTTTATTGATGATGTAGAGAAAATTTTACAGACTGCACCAAGCGAACGGCAAACAGCTTTATTCTCTGCCACAATGCCACCGTCGATTCGTCAATTAGTGACAAAGTTTTTGCGATCGCCCGTAACGGTGACAGTCGAACAGCCAAAAGCAGCACCAACACGCATCAATCAAGTTGCGTACTTAGTTCCCCGCCATTGGACAAAAGCACGCGCCTTACAACCGATTTTGGCGCTGGAAGATCCCGAATCTGCTTTGATCTTTGTGCGCACTCGAAAAACGGCGGCTGAACTGACAAATCAGTTACAAGCAGCAGGTTACAGCGTAGACGAATATCACGGCGATTTAACGCAGCAAGCGCGTGAAAGACTGTTAATGCGCTTCCGGAACAAGCAAGTACGCTGGGTGATTGCGACTGATATCGCGGCGCGTGGTTTAGATGTCGAAGATTTGACGCACGTCATCAACTACGACTTACCCGATAGTGTCGAAACGTATGTCCACCGCATCGGGCGAACTGGGCGTGCAGGTAAAGAAGGAACCGCGATTTCGTTGGTACAACCGTTTGAACGACGCAAACAGCAATTGATTGAGCGTCACGTTCGTCAAAGTTGGAAAGTCATTTCTATTCCAACGCGAGCGCAGATTGAAGCACGTCATTTAGAAAAGCTGCAAGGTCAAGTACAAGAGGTTCTATCAGGAGAACGTTTAGCTTCGTTCTTACCCATTGTGCGCGATTTAAGCAACGAATACGACGTCCACGCGATCGCTGCTGCTGCATTACAGATGGCGTATGATTCGACTCGTCCCGCTTGGATGCAGTCAGAAGCTGCAATAATCGAACCCGATAAACCATCGACACCGAAACCGATTTTGCGCTCAGCGCGATCGCAATCTGTATCGAAAAATAGCTAAATTCTAATAAATTCCAGGAATTAGCTTTTTAACGCGTTGACAATAGTCTGGATAATCTGGATACTTCTGGGTTAGCCAGGCTTCTTCTTTTCTAGCCTTAGCATCAAAAAAAGCAAATAAAATTGCACTTCCTACTAAGTGCGACAAACTGAGTGCGAACACAGTCCAACTTAGTGCAGCTAAGATGACACCACTGTAGAGTGGATGGCGCACGATACGATAAACGCCAGTTTGCACTAATTGTCCGTCGTTTTTAGGGTATGGTAGCGGAGTCAGATTACTACCTAGATCCCACAAGCCTTTAAGAAGAAAAATAGTAGCAACTAATCCTAATCCAAAGGCTACAGCCCATACGAAGTATATTAAATTACTAGATTTGTTAATTATGGCAGGTTGGTAAACAGGTAACACAAAAAAGCTCAATATCAAAAAAGCTTGGGCGAGTACCCAATATTCACCTCGTTGGTTGTTACGCCATCCTACACGCGTGAAGCCCCAATCAGTTAAAAGTTTCATCGTTAGAGAGTCTGTAGGGAAAGACGACTGCTTTCCCTATACTACTCGGCTCATCGCCAAGAACGACTTGCTAAATCTAGTTGTGTGAATTCGTCTTCACTCAGTTTCCAGCCTAAAGCACCAGCATTTTGTTTGACTTGTGCGGCTGTTTTTGCACCAGCAATGGGGATAACATTACCTTGAGCGATTAACCAGTTGAGTGCGACTTGCGCAGGCGTGCGATCGCATTTTGCACCGATTTCTCGCAGTAAAGATAACAACGGTTCTATTTTCCGCAAACCATCCTTGCTAAAACGGGGATCAATTCGCCGCGCACCAGTAGGAGTTTCAGAATTGTCGGCTGAGTATTTACCTGTTAGTAAGCCCTGTGCTAATGGGCTATAAGCCAAAATTGTCACGCCCAATTCGCGTGCTGTATCGAGGATACCATTCGTTTCAATTTGCCGCGTAATCAGCGAGTAACGCACTTGATTTACCGCCAAACGCACGCCGCGCTTAGCTAATAAATTATGGGCTTCGCGCATTTGTTCGGCGGAATAGTTGCTGACACCGATTGCTTCAATTCTGCCGCGTTGCACTTCATCGGCTAAGGTGTTCATCAAGGTTTCTTGACTGAGTAAAAAGGTAAAAGGCCAATGAACTTGATAAAGTGGTACTTTTTTTAATTGCAGGCGTTTTAAACTATCGGTTAACGCATCCGATACAGATTGACCTGTAAATCGCCAAGGGAAAGGACCAAATTTAGTTGCAATTTGGACGGGTTGCGTTGTCTGCTGCATGAACTGTGCTAAAAATTCTTCAGACTGCCCAAATCCGTAAATTTCGGCAGTATCAAAGAACGTAGTTCCTGCTTCTACAGCAGCGTTGAATGCTTCGCGTAGTTGAGTTGCATCGTAGTCGCTACCGTAATTCCAGAAAAGTTTGTCGCCCCAAGCCCACGTACCAATACACAAAGGTGTAACTGCGGGACCGTCTTGTCCTAATCTAATTGTTTCCACTTATGACTACCACTTCTTTACACTTCTTTATATTCTTCTAGTGTATCGTTGTGGATTGGGTAGGTACGACCAGTCAAAATGATAATTTCAGTCGCGTTTTGCGTAAGGTTTGTATTTGAAAATGAAGTAGTGATGCGATCGCTTTTGAGCATCTAAAATCTAATTCCGGTTTAAGTCATTATGGCAAACAAGGCTTCGTTGAAGCAGATTCCTCCGAAGATTAATCTTCTCACAATGTTCCGACTGGGCTTATTTCAGATGGGATTAGGCATTATGTCGATCCTGACGCTGGGAGTACTCAACCGGATCATGATTAAAGAATTAGCGATTCCGGCGACTTTGGTAGCAGGGACAATTGCTATGCATCAATTTGTAGCACCTGCAAGATTATGGTTTGGTCAGTTGTCGGATGCGAAAACGATTGGCGGAACGCACCGTACTGGTTATGTGTGGATTGGCGCAGCGTTATTTGCGATCGCGTCCTTTTTAGCCGTACAAGTCACATGGCTGTTAGGAAACAGCGTTCACTCGCAAGGTTGGACATTGACAACTTACAGCTTGATTGCACTGCTAGGAGGAATTTTTGCGCTGTACGGGTTAGCACTGAGTTCGAGTTCGACTCCTTTCGCTGCACTGCTTGTAGACGTTTCGGATGAAGACAATCGCTCTAAACTTGTTGGTATTGTATGGTCGATGTTAATGGTAGGGATCGTGATTGGTGCGATCGTCAGTGGGAGATTACTTCCTGCGCCTACAACTTGCCAAGACGCAGTTGTGAACTCGATCTATAGCAATCCGCAAAGTCTAGCGTTGCTCCAAAATTCGATTAACCGCTTGTTTATTCTGCTACCTGCGGTTGTGTTTGGGTTGGCAGTGTTCTCAACTTTTGGTGTAGAAAAGAAATATTCGCGTTACACATCGCGTTCGACGATCGCTAACCGCGAAGACAAAATTACGCTTTCTCAAGCTTTAAAAGTATTAACCGCTAGCCGTCAAACAGGTTTATTTTTCACGTTTTTGCTCGTCATGACGATTAGCTTATTTATGCAAGAAGCGGTGATGGAACCTTATGGCGGTGAAGTCTTTGGGATGTGCGTTTCAGACACGACGCGGTTAAACGCGTTTTGGGGAACGGGAACGCTTTTAGGTATTAGCAGTACAGGATTTTTGGTTGTACCGCGTATTGGCAAGCAAAAAACTGCGCTCTTAGGCTGTTTGACAGTTGCGCTCTCGTTATCATTAGTTGTACTATCGGGTTTTAGTGCGAATCCACAGATGTTGCAAGGAGCTTTATTATTATTTGGTTTAGCTTCTGGCGTCACGACAACAGGCGCAATTAGTTTGATGCTCGACTTAACCGCAGCAGAAACCGCCGGAACTTTTATCGGTGCGTGGGGATTAGCACAAGCGATCGCACGGGCGGTAGCAACTGTTACGGGTGGTGCAGTCCTCGATATTGGCAGGCAAATATTTAGCGATCGCGTTCTGGCTTACGGCTTAGTATTTACAGTGCAAGCATTTGGAATGCTTTTGGCAATTTGGTTTCTCAACCGCGTTGATGTGGCAGAATTTCGTTCAAACGCTAAAAACGCGATCGCCTCGATACTGGAGAATGAATTAGATTGAATAAAGATTTTTGGACATCAATTCTTGACTTTGCGCAAACGACAACCCAACAGGTTGGAACGCAACTTCTCAAAGATTTTGGACACGTACAAGCGTCACAAAAAGCGGATGGCAGTTTGGTGACGCAATCGGATAAATGGGCAGATCAAGCTTTACGCGAGGCGATCGCAACTCATTTCCCCGAACACGGGATTTTAAGTGAAGAGGGCGATCAAACTTTTCCTGGTAGCGAGTGGTGTTGGGTTATCGATCCTCTCGATGGTACGACGAATTTTACCAGAGGAATTCCACTATGGGCAATTTCGTTAGGTCTACTCTACCAAGGAACTCCTGTTTTTGGCTGCATCTATCTACCACCACTTAATCAAGTTTTTCATGGCTTTTTTCCAGGAGAATCTCAACTAAAAATGCCGTCTGGGGCTTTTTTAAATCATAGTCCGATCCACAGCAGTAACGATGCTCCTGGTTCTAACCACTTTTTTAGCTTATGCGCGCGCAGTACTTCGGTGATTCAGCCAGGTTTCCCTTGTAAAATTCGGATGCTTGGCGTCGCTAGCTATAATTTCCTTACCGTCGCCGCCGGAACGACGCTAGGCGCAGTTGAAGCAACGCCTAAAGTGTGGGATCTTGCTGGGGCTTGGGTTATCGTTAAAGCGGCTGGTGGCGCTTGGGTATCGCTGCATTCGCAACCTTTGTTTCCGCTACTACCTGGTAAAGATTATGGCGATCGCTCTTTTCCTACTTTAGTTGTCAGCCATGCAGAATTAGTGCCAGTTTTTCGACCTTATATGCAGAAGATTGCACAATGAAGTTTTGAATGAATCGTATTGATAATTTATAACTCGGCGCAACAGTAACTATCTACTTTTGAGTTGAAAATTGTCGCTCTATCTGGTAATATTATTTGGTAGTTATAATTACCACCTATAATAATCTGAAGAAAATAGAAAAATCCCCATTATGAAGAATATACTAATATAAAACTTCTCTTCTTTCAAGAAGAATACTTCTCTATTTATCACGCTTAATCACAAAATCTGCGATGCGATGATTTGAATTTATCTGTTCTTCTGGGGGACTTAGCAGTACCGAGTGTTGAGTGAGTTTGTGTACGCGACGCGCCACACGACTAGGAATACCATGACCGTAAATAATGTGTCCTTGTCCTGCTAAGACAACGATTTGATAATTAGGTTGAGATTGGTGAAACAGCGTAATTTTTTCTGCCATTGTTTCATCCCACAAAACTTGAGCAAGGAAGAAGTTTTCAAAATTTGAACTTGAACCGTGTCCAGCTTGTTGATGTTGCTCGAAGGCGTCAAGAATCATTTGACGATACTCAGCGTTGTCTGTGCGAATCTCTGTAACGGGCGGAATGAATTGTCTTTGTTGGGGTGTTAGACTCGCTAATCCTTCGCGGGCGACTTGGCGCGTAACTTCCGAAGGAGTATTTAAGGCTAAGACTGGTAATTTATTTGCTTTAGCATAGCGAAGAATCGGGGCATAATTTTCCCAAGGAAAGCCCCAACGTTGGTTATATTCGGTTTTTTCTAAAAGTTCTTGTTCTGTCAGTTTTCCGGCAATGTATTGATCGAGAAATTGTTGATAAGGGCGTTGGAACATTTCGAGGGCGATCGCAATTTTAGGTTGCTGCTTGTGCAGCGATTGAATGATTTCCAACTGCATTTGATGGTGCTGTAGGTTATTGTGCGTTTCGCCTAAATAAACTACATTTGCTTTAGCTAGGTGCGGTAGAAGATCTTGCAGGTTAGAAATAATTTGAGGCGAGGAAGCAAGATTTTCTCTTGATAGAGTTAACGAAGAAAATTTGACTGGATAAAACGTATATGCTGCATAAGTTGGAATGCCATACAGCCAACAAAGTCCGAGTGATAAAATTAACAGATTGTGTAGCAGGCGCTTTTTAATAAACAGTTTCATCTTCTTTGCGCCATGCTGGATCGACAATACAAATAAAAACTAATGGTTCATCACCACAACTAGAAATAAACTGCTTGGCATTCGGTGGAATGTAAACGGCATCACCAGGTTCGACGATTTGCGTTTCATCGTCGATGTGCATTTCGCCTTTTCCACTGAGAATGTAGTAAACTTCAGATGTTTTTAAAGAATGAGGTTGTGAAGTTTCTCCTACAGGTAAAGTAGCATGAGCTAGACTGTAGCGTAAGGCGATCGCTTGTTTATCTGGATGCAATAATTCGCGTAAATGCGTGCTATCTCCAGCCAGAAATTCAGGACAGTTGTTAAGTTTTTGTACGAGCATTGAGGAAACTTTATACAGGTTGATGCGGTCAGATGTTACTTAGTATAGTAAAGGGTTAGTTTTTGGTTGATAGTCGAGACAATCAATTGCGGCTTCAGTATTAGCAATACTCGGTCGAACGGTGCATTTTAAGCGATAGTCACCTGTAAAATATTGACAATGACTACACGGTATTTGATGAAGACGTTTGCTAGTATTAACACCGTCACGGACAGCAGTCCACAAACTCCAGGCGATCGCACTCATAAATGCCCAAGCACAAACAAAGCAAATCGGTACTAAAAACGGTTGAATTGTATGAATGAGAAAACGCAGCAGTTGTAGTATCATAAGTTTACAGACAAAATAAAATAAGTGGTAATACGAGTTTTCTGGTATAATTAGTAACTAACAGCTGAATCTGATTAGAAGTTAAATCAGTTAAGCCTTATTTTAGATATAGCAAAATTGTGAAGAGTCTTCGCTAAATAAGTTAAACATCATTAGGTAGTGCACCATCAGTTGCCGATGGATACAACGCAGCAAAGAGTAAAACGTCCAACATTAGCTTCCTCGCCTGCACAATCACGGCAGGTGAAACAGCAGTTTGCAAATCCCGACGAGTTTCTCTCGTACGAGTTAGGTAAAGCAGTTCAAGAATTACCACCTCTATATACAAGACTTTTGGCAGGAAGCATTAGTTTAGTAGTGTTTGGTGCAATTGGTTGGGCGCATTTTAGTAAGATTGATGAAGTTGCGATCGCGCCTGGAGAATTAATTGCTTCTGCTCAAGTAAGACCTGTGCGCGCGCTAGGGGAAGGATCAATATTAGCGGTACGAGTACGAGAAGGCGATCGCGTTAACCAAGGCGATGTGCTTGTTGAACGTAACTCTGACTTACCTCAAGCTGAAGTTGATCGCTTAACGCGATCGGCGCAATTGATTAGTGAAGATCTCAAACGTTTAGAAGCAGAACGTACAGGCGCAGCAGCATCAGGAACCGATCTTCAAGATCAGTTACTAAGTTCTCGAATGCAAAACTTTGAAGCACGTCAAGCAGCAGCAATAGCCGAGGCAAATCGTCAAGCAGCGGTGATTAACGAAGCGCGAGTACGCTGGAGTCGCCTACAGGATAACCTTGTCAACGCGAGAGCAACTTTAGCCAACGCTGAGCAAAACCTCGTTAATGCTCAAAGTATTACAGAAAAAGCTAAAAGTTTGTTAGCAAACGCTGAAAAACGCGAAGCTAGCCTGCGTACACTTCTAGAAGACGGTGCTACACCCCGACTTGATTACATCGAGGCGCAAAATGCTGTTTTGCAAGCGCAAGCGGGTGTGACTAACGCTGAAGACGGAATTACCAACGCGCGATCGCGCATTACCGAAGCACAAGATCGCGTTGTATCAATAGAAAAAGAAATTACAGCCCAAGCACAACAAGTCCGCCAAGCTGAACAAGCGTATCAAGCTGCACGCGATCAAGCAGCGAGTTTGGCATCAGAACGCCAAAGCGAAATTCTAACGCAACTTAACAGACGGCGCGAAGAACAAGCAACCGTTCAAGGTCAATTAGTTCAAGCCAAGAAACAGCGCGAGCAAGAAGTGATCACGGCTCCAGTGTCTGGGACAATTTATAGCGTTAAAGCAACGAGTGGACCCGTACAACCTGGAGAAGAATTGCTGTCAATTTTACCAGATGGTGAAGAATTATTACTAGAAGTTCGAGTTCTTAATCGCGATATTGGCTTTATTCGCGAGGGAATGCGGGCAAAAGTCAAATTAGCAACTTTTCCTTTCCAAGAATTCGGTACAATTAACGCTGAAGTGATTAGCGTTAGTCCGAATGCAGTGAATGACGAGAAGCTCGGCTTGGTATTTCCTACGCGACTCAAGTTAGAGAAAAATTCATTGCAAGTTCGCGGTCAAGAAGTGCAGTTAACTCCTGGTATGGCTGCAACGGGTGAAATCGTTACGCGTCGTAAATCGGTCTTAACATTCTTACTAGAACCAGTCACGCGGCGCTTTAGCGAGGCATTTTCTGTCAGGTAAATGTATCTATCATATGTCAAGTAACAGCAGTTACTTTTTGACACTCAAACAATTTAAGTAAGTTCATCAGATCAAATGCTAAATGTAGGGTAGGCAAGATACCTACCCAGACTTAAGAACATTTAATTAAGCACATTCTGACAACAGATTCACACTCCAACTTACTTCTTAGTTCAAAAAGAGGTGGCAGATGAAACAGAAGTATATTTATTGGCAAGATGATGATATGTGGTTAGGCTTTCTCGAAGAATATCCTGACTATTGGACTCAAGGCGAGACAGAAGAGGAATTAAGAGACAATCTGCTCGATATTTACAATGAGTTAACAAGTGGAACTATTCCAAATGTTCGTAAGGTTGCAGAACTTGAGGTGCTGTGAAGCGCAGAGACTTAATTAAGAAGCTTGAGGAAATGGGTTGTGTTTTCATCCGTCACGGTAGCAAACATGATTGGTATCAAAACCCAAAAACAAAGGTTTCTCAACCTGTGCCTAGACACCGAGAAATTAAAGAGCAGCTTGCTAGGCATATTATTAGGAAGCTCAGTGACGAAGCAGGTTAACATTACTTGGTTGTAGCAAACAGCTGAAGTTTATTAGTAATGGTAGTACTTTAAGAGCAGTCGTAGTCAATACTGAGTTATAACTTTAAATCTGTGATTCTAGAAGTTGCAATTCTCGACATTAAGCCTGGTTTAGCTGCTGAATTTGAAACTGCTTTCAAAACTGCTTCAACCATCATTGCTTCTATGCCTGGATACAGTTCACATGAACTGCAACGTTGCTTAGAAACTACGAATAGATATATGTTACTTGTACGCTGGCAGACGTTAGAAGATCATATAGTTGGATTTCGACAATCGCCAGAGTATCAACAGTGGCGTTCTCTATTGCATCATTTCTATGACCCGTTTCCAAAGGTAGAACATTATGAAATCGTTCGTTAAATTTCTAAAAGGTTATTAGTCGAAGTACTGTCCATACTATAGGGACTGGTTCTCTTAATGATCTTGAAAGCTTTATGGCATACCTTTGGTTTAAGTCGTGCCACATCCTTGGCTTTGTAGCATGGTTTGCAGGCTTATTCTATCTTGCTTGGATTAGTGGTATTACTTGCAATTTTCAAAAATAACTTACCCACGAGTGTTACAGCTTGGGGAACAGTAATTGCTGTTTTAACCTTTGGCATTATTATTCAACTCTATGCACGTAAACGTAGGTTACATAAGCAATTGAGTGTTTCTGATACTATCTAAGCTCTATAAGCATGAAGTGACCTGAAACTGTTACTAATTGGCGAACTCATGACTTTCATGAAGGTATTGCGAAGTCCTACGGCTAAAGGGTGTGTTAATTCACCCATTTTGCTTGATCGCAAAGACTGCAAAACGATCGCCTTAGTTCGCCCAAATCGCAAAGATTCGTAATGCTGGAAAGCAGTTATTGGATCTGATGCTTGTAAGCATTTGGCAATGACATAGGCATCCTCTAAAGCAGTACAAGCTCCTTGTCCTATTGTTGGTAGCATGGGATGAGCAGCATCACCAAGTAACGTTATATTTTGCTGACTCCACAGTTGAATTGGGGCGCGATCGTAAAGATCTGCTGTCAAAATGTTAGCTTCTTCTGTGGCAGCAATCAATTCAGGAATTGATGGAAGCCAATCCTGATACATCATTTCTAATTCTTTTTTGCGCCCGATCGCCGCATCTGGTTGGGCTTCTGGGGCGCAAGCTGCGGCGTACCAGTACATTTTCTCCTTGCCCAACATCATAAAGCCAAAACCTTGACCACGCCCTAAAAACTCCTGAACGTAGCCAGGGCGATATCTACTCGGAATGTAATCAGTCAAACCACGCCACGTTTTAAAGTTGCGGTACGTTGGTGGTTGATCGCCTAAGAGTAATGCTCGTACGCGCGATCGCAAACCATCCGCACCAATCAAACCATCTCCGGTAACGCTCAAACCCGACTTAAAGTAAGCACAAACTTGATTTCCAATACGTTCAAATCGCTCAAAGGTTTCTCCTAAAATGAACTTCTCGCGCGGAACATTCCGCCATAGTAACTGATGTAATTCAGCGCGATGAATTCCTATAACAGGTAACTCAAAACTGTTTACAGCAATGTTGACTAACTCTTTACCGCGTTGCGAGTTGAATTGATAATTTGTGGTGAGACAGCCAACTTGAATCGCATCATCGAGTAAACCTAAATTCTTCAAAATATGCGTTGCGTTTGCCCAAAGCGCAATCCCAGCCCCAACCTCGCGTAATTGTAGCGATCGCTCATAAACTCTGAAATCCAAGCCAGCGCGGTGTAAAGCTACTGCTGTTGCTGCACCGCCAATTCCACCACCAATGATAATTTTTTTTGCTGTGTGCATCTGATTTAGGGACTTTTGATGAAATTATCAACTGACGAGTCTGTCGATTAATATCAATTAAATAAGTTCTTCTACATTTTTGTCAACTGACTATTCGGTCGATAGGTGTTATACTCACCACTGCTGTTGATTGTTGAAATCATTGTGACGCGTCAAGCAAAATCTGAAAAGGTACAAAACGCTAAGAATCGTGATGCTGAAGCAACTCAAGCGATTATTTTGGCAGCAGCAGAAGCAGAATTTGCGCAACACGGTTTAGTGGCGGCGAGAACCGAAGCGATCGCCGCCAAAACAGGCGTAGCGAAGTCGATGATTTATTATTACTTCAAAGACAAAGAAGGATTATATCAAGCAGTATTGGAGCGATCGCACGCTGACCTTTTGCAAACTATTCAACAATTAGATTTAGACAATCTATCTCCTGAAGCAGCATTAGAGAAATTTTTGACAGCATTACTTGATTGTGTCGTGCGTAACCCGAAATTACCAACAATTATGTTTCATGAAGCTGTACAAAATCAGGGAAAATACTATAAGCGCAGTAGTTCTTTAAGCATAGATACAACGTTGATAAATATCTTAGAACGAGGAGTGAGTGCGAGAGTCTTTCGCAAGCTCGATCCTTTTGTGTCAGCAATCAATATTATGGGAACTTGTTTGTTTTATTTCATCGGCGCGGGAAATATTCAACAACATCCTCAAGGTAAGCGGGTTTTAAGTAAAGCAATGCTGACAAAGCATAAGCAAGAGGCGATCGCATTTATTTTAGCTGGTGTGCGATAATCACGGCATATTGAAGATTGAAAAGTTCAGGCTATCTCTACACCAAAGCAAAAAACGCAGTGCTATATATTACGCTGCTGGTTCACTAAGCTTTACTTACCTATCAATATCGTTCGCATGGATGAACGTACAGGAAACATTTTTTTCTTAGCAGGAGAAGAAAATATCATAGAAATATAGCAGGGGTCAGAGATCAGTGAAGAGAGTGTGGGAAGACTTTGTCAACTATCAACGACTCAATAACTCAAAGCCGTAAGATAAAAAAATCTATTACTACAGTCGCAAAATCTTGATAGAATTATCTCTGCTACTACTAATAAGCTGCTTGCTATCCGCGCTGAAATAAACAGCAGTAATATCAGTTGCTTCTTGAAACGGTGTGCGTATCCTTTCGGCGGTACTTATCTCCCAAACTTCTAACTTTTTCCCAATACCGCTGGCAAGTAAAGTTCCATCAGGACTAAACGCGACAGCATTAACCCAGTGAGAATTCCCAGACAAAGTATGGAGTAATTTTCCAGTACTGATTTGCCAAATTTTGATTGTTTTGTCTACGCTACCACTCGCGAGTAATCGCCCATCTGGACTAATTGCTAATGTGAGAATGCGATCGCTATGTCCTTGCAATGTTCTTAAAACCTTACCAGTACGGAAGTCCCAAATTTTAATTGTCTTGTCGCTACTGCCACTGATTAAGTATTGTGCATCAGGGCTAAAGGCGATCGCTCTAACTGCACCCGAATGTCCTAACAACTGACGAAACTCTTTTCCTGTACTCATACTCCATAGACGAATCGTTTGATCGTCGCTTCCGGTAGCAACAGTTGCACTATCTGGACTAAAAGCTGTAGACCAAACTGTACCTGAATGACCAGCAAGCGTACACAAAAATTTTCCTGTTGCTAAATCCCAAACATCTGCGGTGTTGTCACTACTTCCACTCGCAAACCTTTGTCCATCAGGACTCACCGCCACTGACCAAACTGTACCCGAATGCCGAGAAAACGTTTGCAGGATTTGACCAGTTGAGACATTCCACAGTTTAATTGTGCGATCGCTGCTACCACTCAGAATATTTTGACTATTAGGTTTTACCGCCACTGACCAAACGGTATCAGAATGTCCTGAAAGTGTTTTATCTAAGACAATATTGTTAAGCGTGGGACGTGGGGAAAGTGAAACAGACGGTTTTGGTTGTGGAGTACGTTGTGGCGATCGCGTGAAATAGTAATTGCCACCAATAATTAAAATAGCAGCAACGCCGCCAATCAAACTTCCAACGAGTAGCGCTGGTTTACTAAGAAAAGTTTGCTGTTTTAAGTCTTTAGCATAATCCGTCCTTTTCTTGGTAACGACTTGTGGAGATAGATGCTTTTTAACTAAAGGTTGTAATGCTTGCAGTGTTTCTGTTGCACTTTGATAGCGATCTCTGTAGTGATAGCAGATCATTTTATCGAGTACCTGCGCAAGCTTAGGACTAACTTGACATTTGTCTTGCCAGCTAATTTCTCCTGTTTCGGAATTTTGTGTAAATTGTGTGGGATTTAAACCTGTCAAAGCTTGAATGCCAATGATTCCCAGGGCATAGATATCACTGTTAGGGCGTGGTCTTCCTTGGGCTTGTTCGGTTGGCGTATAGCCTGCTGTGCCTATTGCAATGGTTGCAGGTCCACTGAGAAAATAGTTAGAACTCGTCTTTCCTTGATTCGTAACCACTTGCGTCCAAGCTTGTTTTACTGAACCAAAATCAACTAACACCAAGCGATCGTCTTGTCGTCTTCTAATAATGTGACTTGGCTGGATATCGCGATGAATTAGCCCGTGACTGTGAACAAACTCTAGGATGAGTAAGACTTCTTGTAGTAGCTCAACGACTTGGCTTTCGCTCCATTTGTGTCCTGGTTCAAATTCTGTACTTAGCGGATTTCCCGCGACGAATTCTTGCACTAAGTAAAACGCTTGATTCGCTTCAAAGTAATCGAGAAGTTGAGGTACTTGGTCGTAGTCACCTAACCTTTTTAAGGCTTCTACTTCTCTCAAAAATAGTCCTCTCAGAGTTACTAGAGACTCAGGATGGTCACTAACCGACTGAAAATTTTTAACAATACAAGTTGTGGGGTGCTGCTGATGCGTATCTTTGGCAAGGTACGTATGACATAATCCTGTTGTGCTGAGGATTTGAACAATCTGATAGCGATCGCGTACTAGCTTGCCTAACATCTTATTTGCTTTGAGGTTTTGGGATGCTCCCTATTGTTGATAGTCTAGTTTTTGAGACTAATTTCTTTTCATATTAGAAGATCTTCTGTAAAAACATTGTCTCAATACAATAAGTAACAATAGCTCCTCAACAGCGGTACAAGCTTGAGAATAAAAATGCGGATGAGAGGACTTGAACCTCCACTCCTCTCGGAACTAGAACCTAAATCTAGCGCGTCTGCCAATTCCGCCACATCCGCTCATGGGCTTTAATATCATAGCAAATTATTTTACTAACGCAATAACGTTAGCTTTGGCGATCGCACTTGAGGAAATCAAGGAAAATACTATTTGGCAACGATTTAACTAGCTAGCTCGGTAGGTTTTAGGTGTCATTCCGGTATGCTGTCGCATCCATTTACCTAAATGGCTATGACTGCTGAAGCCACACTGCATGGCAATTTCCATAACGGGTAGTTTTGTTGTTTTGAGTAACTGCTTTGCGCGTTCTCCTCGTTGCTGAAGTACATATTGATGCGGTGCGACTCCGGTTGATTGCTTAAATAATCGACTGAAGTGAAATTGACTCATCTCTAGCAGTTGGGCTAAGTCAGATAGTTTGATATCTTGAGCTAGATGAACGTTAATATAATCCGTCACTCGTAACAGTTGGCGATCGCTCAATCCGCGATCGCATAACACAATGCACGGCGAGACAACAGAATAGTTCCTCAGTAGATGTACGGCTAAGATATTTGTCAGCGATTCGACATAAAGCTGCCCTGCGAATCCTCCAGCATAAAGTTCAGTCAAAAGCATGGTGCTAATTTGTTCGATTTGAAGATTGCGGACTCGAAATTCTGGTAAAAGTTCTACGCGGTTCGAGTCCATCGCAACAGTTTCTTGCGCGACTTGCTGAAGAAATGCATCCGCGATCCGAATTCGCAAGTAGCGATCCTCGTGATTCCATTGGCAAGAAAGCAGCGACTTCGCCGGAATAATTGAGATATCGCCTTTAGTCATGAGACTTGTGTAACGGCGATCGCCGATCATTTGCGACAACCGCGCGGGACGCGAGTTTAAAGATAAGCACAGCGTATGTCCGATTGAGCTTTGATATTTCTCTTGTCCTGGAGGTTGACAAAATTCTTCAACCAAAATGTTTTGCCAACCGTATTTTTCACTCGTATAGATCGGAGGATGAAGACTGTTTGCTTGCATTTGATTCAACTTTTGGTGCGCAAGATTGTAATAGTCGCGCAAGGTTTGAGTAGTCTGCGATCGGGCAATTTTTATAGATTTTAAGCGATGAATATGTGTTGCAGCAAAGAGGCACTCGAATGCTTGCAAAGCCAAATATCAAAATTGAAATGCGCGAATTTCTCAAACTCGCGGTTCCTCTCGCGAGTGCGCAGGTGGCGCAAGCCATTGTTGGGTTTGTCGATACTTTAATGATGGGACAATTGGGCGCGGAGAGTCTCGCAGCTGGAGGATTAGCATCGACGACGTTTCAGCTGTTGTTAAATATTGCTAGCGGGATCGTCATCGCTGTCAGCCCACTTGTGGCGATCGCATATGGTGGGGGACACAAAACGCAAATCGAGCAAATTGCACGTCAGGGACTATGGCTATCGTTGCTACTTGGCATACCCATGATGTTCCTAATTGGGCATTTGGATGCGGTAATGGTTCACCTAGGACAAGCAAAAACAACCGTTGCGTTAGCTGATGGATATCTTAACTTGATTTTGTGGGGAATTTTCCCCGCCTTAGGGTTTGCCATGTTGAGAAGCTATGTATCGGCGCTTTCTCAAGCCCGTCCAGTGATGGTAATTGTCTTTTTAGGAACGCTTGTAAATGTGACTGGTAACTATGTTTTAGGCTACGGTAAGCTGGGATTTCCCCGAATGGAGTTGGCAGGTTTGGGGTTAGCGAGTGGACTCAGTTTTTGGGTCATGTTTTTGATTTTGCTTGTCTACACACTCAAACACGAGCAACTTAAGCATTATCGATTCTTACAAGGTTTCCATCGCCTGAAACCGCATATTATTCAGCAGTTGCTACGAACTGGAGTACCGATCGCCGTTACGATCGCCTTGGAGTATGGACTGTTTGCAGTAGTAACTTATCTAATGGGGATGTTGGGAACTGAGGCGTTAGCAGCACATCAGATCGTTTTTCAAACAATGCTGGTAATTTTTATGGTACCACTGGGAATGTCTTACGCAGTGACGGCGCGTGTTGGTCAGTGGTTAGGACAGCAACACCTCGCAGGTGCGCGTCTTGCAGGGTATATCGGTGGATCAATGGCTTTTTTATTTATGGCACTGACTGCGATCGCCCTTCTCACCTATCGTCAGCAAGTTATCGCCATGTATTTGGATATCCGCGATCCGCAAAACGCTAGCATAATCAAACTTGCACTGCCAATTATCATAATTGCGGCGATCGCTCAACCTCTAGATGGTGTGCAAAAAACAGCTATGGGGGCATTATACGGACTGCAAGATACGCGGGTGCCAATGTTACTTAGTGTACTGGCATTTTGGGGTGTAGGATTGCCGAGTGGCTATTTGCTAGGATTTCGCTTTGGTTTTGGGAGTGTTGGATTGTGGATAGGACAGTCGATTGGAGTGGCGATCGCCGGAATCATTTTTCTTGGGCGCTTTCACCAACTAACCTCGCGGACATTTAAAAGCAGTTCTTCTCCCGATTTGCCGACGATGTAAAAACTGTATGTAAGTTCTTTTTTAAAGAAGACGCAAAAGAGCTTGCCGCAGGCTTTCGCCAAGTATACAAAATAGGATAGTTTTTGAAAAACCATTTTGTCAATTGTTATGTTGTCTTGCTACAAATTTATGATGGCAATATAGACCTTATCCCAATCTCAAAATAATGACTATTTGTAATTTTTTGTTACTTCTTTCAAATGCAGATTAATAAAATTCTTGATTTATACAAATAAAATTATCTCTATTATTTTTCTAAATAAAAATGTAAAATCATCAATAGAGTAATCTCTATATAAACCCTATAAAACTTTGATTGTAAAGTTATAAATTAGTTTATTAAATTGTGAGAATTTTTGCTGACTTATTTAGAAATAAGAGTTAAAAAAAAGCTAATAAAGTTCTCAATTTTGTGGAGGACAGCAAATGAGCATAGTAGCACAAGTAATCGCTCAATCAGATGATGCTAATCGTTTTTTGAGTAATACTGAGCTAGATAAGCTACAAGATTTTTTCAGAACAGGAGAACAGCGGTTAAAAGTTGCTCAAATCTTGACACAAAATGAACAAAAAATTGTGCAGGAAGGCAGCCGTCGCTTTTGGCAAGTTGTTCCGAATACACCGAGTAATAGCGGCGATCCTCAAAAGACAGCATTATGTCAACGAGATCAAAGCTGGTATCTACGATTAATTTCCTACGCCGTCTTAGCAGGTAACATGAAACCCCTCGAAGACATTGGTGTAGATGGAATGCGAGAAATGTATACTTCTCTAGGCGTTCCTGTCAGTAATATAGGCAATTGTATGCGTTGCCTAAAAGAAGTTGCAACCAACATGATGAGTAGTGAAGAGGCGGCGATCGCCAAGCCTTATTTTGACTATTTGATTCGCGCAATGTACTAGATCTTCAAACGCAATTTTTGTGAAGTTAATTTCTGCAATCTTTTTACCAATTTTAGTTTGAGAAGAAAGCAATGCAAGATACGATTACTTCGCTCATTAACCCAGCAGATCAACGCGGCAAATATCTAGAAACCGAGGAATTAGAAAAACTCAGAAGATATTTCCAATCAGGTGAGTTACGTGTCAAAGCTGCATCGGCAATTAGTAATAATGCTGCTAATATCATCCGCGAAGCTGTAGCAAATTCGTTGCTGTATGGCGATATTACGTGTCCTGGTGGGAATATGTATCCGACTCGGCGTTATGCTGCTTGTATCCGCGATTTAACGTTGTTTTTACGTTATGCTACTTATGCGATGCTAGCAGCCGATCCTTCAATTTTGGATGAGCGCGTGCTGGACGGACTTAAGGAAACTTACAATTCGTTGGGTGTTCCTATCCAGCCTACGATACAAGCAATTCAAGCCATGAAGGAAGTTACGACTCGCTTAGTGGGTGCTGAAGCGGGTGGAGAAATTGGGATGTATTTCGATCACATCTGTAATGGTTTAAGTTAGAACGTTTTCTCCAATAATTCCCTGGTTCAAACTTGAGATTTCAAGAAGCCCCCTAAATCCCCCAATATTTGGGGGATTTTAATTTATTTTGTTCGGAAGCCCCTTGAATTGGAGGTGGGGTTTTATCTATCCGCCATATCTAAAGGTTTTTCCTTGCGAACTCTTGCGGCTTTGGTAAGTTGTTTCGTAGAGTTTACGCGGTATTGAGTGTGGATAGTTTAGATGAGATTGTTCCTCAGTTGGAGTTTCGTAAAACGGGTTTAAATGATTTCTGGGATAGCTAAATTCGTAAAGAACTTTTTGATTTTGCTGTGGGTTAACGAGGCTTTGCTTTCCGTTCGGGCGCGAAGGATTATAAAGATTGTCATTCGCAGGTTGCTGATAAGCAAAAGCTGGTTTTTGCTCGATGGTTGGAGTTTCGTAAAATGTATCTAAATTAGATTGTGGCTGGTAATTAAAATGTTTTTGATACGCTAAGTTGGGATTGGGTAAGATTTCTGAGAAAGCATTTTTCCAAGATTCTAATACTGGCTCAAAGTAACTTGCAGCTAGCCCAAAATGCCATATGGAACCTTGAAGAACAACAAACGCAAGGTAAAAATAGGCGTTCGCTAACCAAATTCGCGATGTTGGTTCGGGATCGCCTGGGGTATAAAAGTGCGGTAAGAGAAATAAATTAAACTGCGATCGCACGCCATAAAACTCTTCAGGATACACCAGCGTGTTAAATCCGCAATAAAACGCCCCAGCAAATCCAACGAGTGACAGCGCAAACAGCGAATACCCTAAAATTGCATTTCCAGAAAAGATAAACCGCCGTTTGACCCAATCGAAAGGTTCGCGGGAAAGATGCCAGATTCCGCCTAAAATGAGCAGTACACCGGCGTAGATATGACCGCCAACGACATCTTCTAAGTTGTTTACGGTGAATAGATGCAAGATGCGATCGCCAATTACCAGTGGATTTAGCGTTGGATTCGTCACAACTCGCACGGCACCCAGATTAGCATCGTATAAACCACCGAAAAACATCGCTTTAGCGGCGACAAGTAACGCGCCTAAACCTAAAAAAATGAGATGATTACCTAAAATCAACCCTAACTTTTTCGGGTCATCCCAGCTAAAATGATAGCGACGTGCTACTGGCTTCTCCTCTTCTAAACTTTCGGCAACTTTAGTGCGGTGAAACCAAGTACCGAATGCAAATACAAGCGATGAGATAATTAAGACAACAGCGATCCGAAAATAAGGCTGGGTATCAATCACTTGATTATTTAACACGCCCCATCCTTGAGTTGCTAAGCGCGGTAGCCAAAATAGCTTTTGCTCATACATTGGTTGGGTTGGCGAGTAGCGCGCAATCTCCCACAAAATCCACGCACCCACACCAAAACAGACTATTGCTGCGTGTGCAATATGCGCAACAAGAAATGTTCCTGACAAGTTAATAAATCGGGCATTTCCAGCCCACCAAGGATATTTGACCTTGTTTTTGCTGGATTTTTGCATTTTATTAAAGCCTCAGTTTCAAAGGTTTCCTAGTCAATGACAAGAGCGTTTCGAGGAAATCCCAGCTAACAAAACTGTTACAAACCTTGACAAAATAGCGAAAAATTATCTTTAGTGTCATTATTATTAGCTGATAGAAATATCGCAATTAATTGCAGTATTTTTTAACGTTATGCAATTTTTTGTAACTAAAGCGGTTGGTATTTAGAAGTTGTTTCAAAGGTATTAAAGCCCCCTACTCCGTCTCGCTCTCCCTTAATTCAATGGGAGAAGTTACGAAAATAATATCGATTCAACACTGACGCAAACGAGTTAACAGTAGTACAATCGCATCAATTGCTTGCCGAATTGCTGTTGCTGGTAAATTGGATTGATTAACAAGAATGCTAAAAACTAACGGCTCATAGCTAGTCGCATTGAGATAACCTGATAATGCAACAACACCAGTCATCGTGCCAGTTTTTGCTTGGACAATACCTTGTGCGGGTGTATTTTGAAAGCGGCTTTTCAACGTACCACTAATTCCCGCAACGGGTAAAGAATTCCGATAGACATGGGAACTCGCCATGACTCTTAACGTTTGCACTAAAGCTTCTGGGCTGACTAAATTGTGACGCGATAAACCAGCACTATCGGCTAATACATATCCACTAGGAGCAATACCCAAGGTTGTTAAGGTATTACGAACAATTTCTAGACCATTATTACTTGTATCACTACTTGCTTGAGCCGCAATCGCCTGCAATAATGCTTCAGCATAGAGATTATTGCTGTTTTGATTCGTCTCGATTAACAGTTGGGTGAGTGGTGGTGATGTAACTGCGGCAAGTTCCTGAGTATTTTCTTGACTCGTACGCGCGACAACTGTTTGCTGAGTTGTAATTCCTGCATTTGCGAGCGCCCGACGAAAATGTCGTAAAAAGTGTTCTGTAGGTTCAACGACTGCTAGACTAACTGATTGCGGTTCAGCATCGATACTCAAGTTACCTGCAATTTGCAGTACTGCACCTTTTAAATCGCGACTTACACTTGTTGTCGTTGTTTCCCCCGCAGGAACCGTTAAAGATTCATTTTCAACCCGCCACCATATCGCTTCGGCTGGATCAGTCCATTGTACCCGTAACGGTTGACCGATCTGTTGGGGCAATAACTTTAGCTCTACCGCGTTTTGATTCAAAATAAAGTTACCAACTGGCGCGCCGTAATCTGCCTGAACATCTTCCCATTCCCAAGTAGGATTGACTACACTACCGCGAAAGTAACTATCATCAGCAATGAGTTGGTTGACTTGGCGAATTCCGCGACGACTCAACTGTTGAACTAATGCTTGTAGTTGCGTGTCAGTGAAACTGGGATCTCCGCGCCCGACAATCCGCAAACCGCCACGACTCGCATAAACGGAGGTACGAATTTGAAATTGCGAACCTAGTCGTTGCAACGCGGCTGCGGTTGTAAGTAATTTGGCGTTTGATGCTGGAATAAAATACTTTTGCGCATCTTGGCTATAAAGATTTTGCGCTGTGGTGAGTGTTTGAATTGAAATTCCCCACCGCAATCGACTAAATTGAGGACGATTGGTAATCTGTTCAATAGCTGTCCCAATTTGTGCAGAGCAAAGCTGTTGTGGCGATTGCTGTTCAGTTGCAGGTTGTGTTTGCGCAATTGCAGATTTAGTGCCTTGGGCAAAGAAAAATAGGAGTAGTAAGCTAATATACTTAAGCTTCACGCGATCGCTGTTACTGATAGTCAAACAAATTCATTTAGCGAGTATGCCACGAACTTGAACGCAATAACAGTGAGGTTGAAAACTAGTAAGTTGTTTACTTTACTGACGCGAAAACTGCTGCAACAACGAACGAGTAAAATTTTGTGTATTTTAGAAGCTGTAATGTGTAGCAATTATGGGAATACTACGACGAAACTACAAAAGACCCAACGTCGAGACCGAATTATATTCAAGACGTTCTAATAGATTGCTATCAAGATTTGCGATCGCGCTTTCTACTTTGGCAATCATCTTGAGTTCGCTGACACTCGCACGAGTGTTTACACTACAACGCGAGGTAGAAGCGCTAGAAGATTCCCTAGAGCAATTAACCGCCGTACCGTCGCCAACTGCTACTAACCCATCCAACACAACAGATAGTAACATTCCAGTCCCACCACCTGCGGTTGCACCCGATTCCACTATAACGCCATCCCCAACCGCAACACTAGAACCAGGTAGGTTTGTGCAGCCTGCTTTAAGTAATCAAGGGCAAGTCGAATTAATCCGAGTGAACCGAATTCCTGGTCAGTTTGATGTTGTCAACGTACAGATGCGTATCCGTGCGCTTAAACCAAATACCCCCCTCTCAGAAAACATCGACTTAAATGATACAACAGCCCGCAATCCAGGAACAAATGAGACATATAGAGTCATTAGCGGTGAATCAACAGGGGTTGTGTCGTTGGGTGCGATGCAAAGTACTAACCAAACTGCGGTTGATGCTTATGTATGGTTACAAGTACCAATGCAAGTCAACGTGATTGATATTTATATTCCTAATACTGAACCTTTTGCAAATGTGCCAATTGCGAGTTAAACAGATTTTCTGTACAAATAATATTTAAGCCCACAGACTGAAGTCTGGGGCTAGATATGCAAAGTGTGCGCGGCAGCACACTATTTGATCAGTTTTAGTCATTAAACCACAGAGGTGGTTTTCGTTTGATTAGCCGCAACTTCAATTGCTAGGCTTACAATTTAGTCCCGCACTCTGGACAGAATTTGTTCGTGCTGACGTTTTTTGCACCGCAGTTGCTGCAATAGATGAGTTCAGCTACTGTTTCCTCTTTGGGGCGTTCGGGTAAGCCAATCATTTGAGCATTGCTCTTACCTGGGGCAACCATAGGATAGCAGTTTTCATCGCGGGTCACGTGGGCGTCAACTAAAACTGGACCATCATGCGCTAGCATTTCGGCGATCGCATCTTGTAATTCATCGCGACTGCGAATCACCATTCCTTTGATACCATACGCTTTTGCCAATAACTCAAAATCTGGCATCGCCGGTTCCATATTTGAGGAAGAGTATCTTTCCCCATAAAACGCTTGTTGCCATTGACGTACCATGCCTTGCCAACCATTATTAATAATGATTGTCTTGACATTAATGCCATAATGTGCTAGTGTTCCCAACTCTTGGAGATTCATTTGGAAACTAGCATCACCACTAATACAAATAACTTGCTCATCGGGTAACGCGACTTTTGCGCCCATTGCAGCAGGTAAGCCGAAGCCCATCGTTCCTAATCCAGCGCTGGAAATCCAACGACGCGGACCATTTTTCAAAAATTGTGCTGCCCACATTTGGTGTTGACCGACATCGGTTGTGTAGTACGCATCTGGGGCTTGGCGACCAACCTCAAAAATGACTTCTTGCGGTGCAATACTGTGGTCGTGGTGTGGTACGACCAAAGGATATTCTTCCCGCCAGCGGTTAATGCGATTGAGCCATTCTTGCGTTTGATTTGGCGTACTAGAGATTCCCGCAGCGTGAATGCGGCGCAATAATTCCTTGAGAACGTTGCGCACATCACCAACGATCGGTACATCGGGCGTGCGGTTTTTACCAACTTCTGCTGGATCGATGTCGATGTGAATGACTTTAGCGTGCGAAGCGAATTCATCTAACTTACCTGTGACGCGATCGTCAAATCTTGCGCCAACACAAATAAGCAAGTCGCACTCACTCACCGCAAAATTCGCATACGCTGTACCGTGCATTCCTAACATTCCTACCGATAGCGGATGGTGTTCGTCAAACGCACCGATCCCCATCAGCGTTGTTGTTACAGGAATATTAAATAATTCGGCGAGTTGTTTGACTTCAGCGTGGGCATTTGCGGCGATCGCGCCACCACCAACATACAATAGCGGCTGCCGTGCTTGACGAATCAAGTCAATAGCTTGGACAATTTGCCGAGGATTTCCTTTGACCGTCGGGCGATATCCTGGTAGCTTAACGCTTCCTGGTTCTACAGGAACATAGTCAAACTCTTCTAAACCAACATCTTTCGGGACATCGATCAAAACAGGTCCTGGACGTCCAGAACTTGCGATGTAAAACGCTTCAGCGACGATGCGCGCCATATCTTTGGGTTCGCGCACAACGTACGAGTGTTTAACTATTGGTAGCGTGATCCCGTAGATATCAGTTTCTTGAAACGCATCTGTACCAATAGCTCCGCGCGGTACTTGTCCAGTGATAATGACCATTGGGATCGAGTCCATGTGTGCGGTGGCGATTCCTGTCACTAAATTTGTCGCCCCTGGACCGGAAGTTCCAAAACAGACTCCGACTTTTCCAGTCGCCCGCGCATAGCCGTCGGCTGCATGCGCCGCACCTTGTTCGTGTCTTACCAAAATGTGCTGAATTCCGCCAGCAGCTTCGGCGCGATACAGTTCATCATAAATTGGCAGAATTGCACCACCAGGATAACCGAAAATATGTGTGACACCGTGACGTTTAAGACTGTCAATTAGGGCATAACCACCTGTTGCCCGTTTTGGTGCTTTAATTGGTGGTGCTGAGACTTCGGGCTTGAGCCGAGGTTCAGTTTCTAGGGAGATGTTGTTTGATCGCGACTCTTCGTAGGGAACGCTTCGTGAACGCACTGGTAAGACCTCACGCAATGGCTAACTTGATTAGGGTTGGCTTTTGTATTTTAAAATGCATTTTAACTCGAAATTCTATTCTAATCTTCAGTAGATTTCTTGTGTCTAATAGTAGAAAAAATACTTGCAAAAATAAATATTACTTTTGACATTGCATTATCACATCAATTCAAAAACTTATCGCAATACATCCAAATCCTCTCCCCTGCACCCCCAATGTAACCATCATGCAGGCAAAAGCGGATCAAAGCACATCGCGCAGCGTACTGCGCGTGTTTTTCCACGCCCAAAATCCAACGATAACGACAAAAATACTCATTCCTAATAGCACAGTGCGTAAGCCGAGGGCATCTGCTAAAGGTCCAGTAATTGCCAGTGGTAAACTCAGGGCAATATTAACTGCATTGTTTTGAAATCCGAACACTTTACCATGCATTTCTGGCGGAGTTTGCTGTTGAATTAAAGTTTGCATTGGGACACCAATCAGTGATGCACCCAAGCCGAGTAATGCACTTAATCCCAAACCCAATGATAAACTACTGGTAAAAGTAAATACCGCAAGCACAAACGCCATACTTAAAAATCCGTACAAAGGCAAAGGTTTATGGTGAAAGCGATCGCCCCAATGTCCTAAAACTCCTGCACCCACAACCATCCCGACTCCCGAAGCTGCTAATAAAAAGCCAAATTGTGTTTCTCTTAAACCAATTTCTGCCGCAAGCTCAATTGTCAAAACGGTTAGCGCTGCAAACACTGAGTATAAAAGTGTTAATTGCAGCATCGCATTCCACACTAGGCGGTTGCGTTGGAGATAGCGCAAGCCTGCCTTAAAGTCACTCCAAGGATGAACTGTTTTTAACTTGATATCTGCGGGGGCTTTTTCTCTGAAGGTGACAAGTTGCATAATAACGCCAGAAAGTAAATACAACCCACCTACTAATAATTCTCCACCGTATTCAGTGTTCCAATTACGCGCTAAACTCAGCAAAGGTTCTCCTACCGCAAAGCCGACGATTAATGCTCCCATTGTTGTTGTTGCAAATAAGGCATTTGCTGCCATTAAATTCTCTCGCCTTACCAACAGCGGAATTGCAGCTTGTTCTGCGGGTGCAAAAAACTGTGTCACCGTGGAGATAGTAAACGTCAGAATTAACAAAATTAAAAATTCTCTTGGCAACCACGGAATAGCGATCGTGAGGACACCGCGCACGATATCTGCTGCAACAAGGACAGGTTTTTTTTGATAGCGATCGACAAAGATTCCGCCAGCCGAACCAAAGAAAATTGCGGGTAGTGTAAATGCCAGCATGAGTGTAGATCGCATCGAGTTTTCCATACCTGGAGTTGTTTGATATCTCGCCAACAGCGCAATCAGCAAAACAAAGAAAACTTTATCAGCGATTTGGGAAAACAACTGCCCAATCCACATCAACATGAAAGGTTGATTCTTGAGTAAGGCGCGAAATCCTCTACCAAAATCGGGTGGTTCTTCAACAGGAAACATAAGCTTAGGGGTCGGAGGTCAGGGGTCGGGGGTCAGAGTTAAAACAGGAGCTAGACGATGCTTAGCTGTAATTGGAGCAGTGGTTTGCGTTGCGTACAAAGGTTTTTGTCCGAAGAGCGCAAACTTTCCAAGACAATGATTCTCAGCTTCTATAATGAATGTTTTAACTATGCTGACCATTGCTATAACTAAAATTGAGATGATTTAGATTTGAATTAAGATATTCACCTTAGCTTCCTTCGCTGCACGCGATCTCTAACCTCTGACCTCTGACCCCTGACCTCTTCTGTATTGCTCTAACAGCATAATCACAAAATCAGCAGCAGTCAGGTGCAGTAGGGGTTGTGAGTTTTTTGTGTAACAACCGGAAACATTTTGTGGCGATCGCCATAATGTTAAATGATCGACCGCAGGTTCGGCATAGAAATTAGCACTACCACTTCCTAGCATTGCAGAACTCCAGTGCGTAAAGTAATCATGACTGAGGCGATGTACGGGAAAGTTGCCAAAAAGGGGAACTCCCCAACCGTCGATGGCAATCAAGGCTAAGACTTGTCCGCCTAAACTTTGCCACAGGCTTGCTGCTGTAACTGCGCCGACTACGCCTGCACTAAAAGCGATAAAGACAACGGCGGGGGATGACTGCTGCGGATCGCCAAGCTGCGATTGTAAAAACTGCAAAATATGGAGTGGTGACAACACTGCATAGTCGTGCGTTGGAAAAACCAAAAACTTGTTGATATGACTCGAAGTGGCGTTTAGCCCTTGAACGAATTCTTGCGTCAATTCGGGTGCGTGGATACCTGGACAAATTACAATAAACATCAGTCTTTAGAGGTAAATAGTATAAAGATTCCGTGAACTTACTCTAGTCATCTTCGGCAGCTTTAGCGCAAACTTTAATGACTCAATTGCAACAAGTCATGCGTTAATGGAGCAGAGATGAACTCAACAATGAGCCAAGGAGTCAAAGGTAACACCGAAAGTTCATCGCCAGACGAAGTTGCCAGACTACAAGCACTTTACCAGTGCCACATTCTTGATACGGCTCCTGAAAAAACCTTTGACGGAATTACGACCTTAGCTGCATACATTTGTCAGACACCTATTGCCTACATTAGCTTGGTCGATACACGACGCCAATGGTTTAAATCGAAGGTGGGAATCACAACGACAGAAACCCCGCGTCGCTTTTCTTTTTGTACGCATACTATTAGTCAATCGGATATTTTCATTATTCCAGACACCTTAGCTGATGAACGCTTTGCCACGAGTCCACTAGTAACTTCAGATCCTTATATTCGCTTTTATGCAGGCGTACCTCTGACTACGGTTGAAGGTTACAGTATAGGCGCGCTATGCGTTATGGATTATGTTCCGCGAGAACTCACTTTTGCCCAGGTAGAAGCATTACGGAAACTTGCGCTTCAAACGATTCAACTAATCGAGTTACGCCGAAATTTGGGAGAATTAGATAGTGCTACGACTCGACGTCAAAAAATAAAACAAGGTAGTTCTTTTCTCAAAAATGTTGCAGCAGGATTTGGTTTAGCTTCGCTAATTTTAATTATTATTAGTATTGTTTCCTACCGTAATCTGAATGGACTTATTCGCACTTATAACCAAGCAACAAACTCGCATGAAATCCTAGAAAAACTAGAAGCTGTAGTTTCTCAAATGAAAGATGTGGAAACTGGGCAGCGGGGTTATGTTATTACTGGTCAGGACAATTATTTAGAGCCATACAATGCAGCAACTGCTTCAGTTACTCAACAACTCGAAGAGTTGAGATATTTAATAGGAAGCGATCCAAAGTATCAGCAACATCTAAAGAAACTTGAGTCACTTATTCAGCAGAGAATTGCCGTTAGTCAGTATGTGATTGATACACGAAAGAAATTTGATTTTGAAACGGCAAAAAAATTCATGCTGTTAGGGCGAGGTAAACGCCTCATGAATGAAATTCGCCAAACTATCCATGAATTTGAGCAGCAAGAAAATGCGATTTTACAGCAGCGATCGCGACAAGCTCAAGCAAATTCTTACTTTACAGTTTCTGCCTTTACCGCTGGTATTATACTCAATCTGTGTTTGCTTTGTGCAGTATATTATTTCACATATCGAGAAATTAATCAGCGCCAGCAAACTGAGCTTATCCTCGAACAAGAACGTGACTTTACCTCCGCAGTAATCAATACAAGTGGTGCGTTAGTTCTCGTTACGGATACTCAAGGTAAAATTGTTCGTTTTAATCAAGCTTGTGAAAAGTTAACTGGCTATCTTTTTAGTGAAGTTAGAGGTAAGACTTTTTGGAATTTAGTTATTTCTCCAGAGGATGTCGCGCAAGCGATCGCGCTATTTCGCCAAGTGCAAGTTGAGTTTCCGCAACAATGTGAAAATTACTGGATAACCAAGAATGGCGATCGCCACTTAATTGCTTGGTCAAATACAACGCTACTCGATGCGGATGGAGTTGTTGAATATATCATTAGTACTGGTATCGATATCACCGAGCAAAAGCAAATTGAAGCAACCTTACGCCAAACCAATACGCTACAAACCGCAATTTTAGATAGTACAAGTTACACTGTTATCTCCACTAGCATAGATGGTACAATTTGTACATTTAATCGTGCTGCTGAAAAACTGTTAGGCTACTCTGCCCAAGAGATTGTCGGCAAAACAACACCAGTGATTTTTCACGATCTTCAAGAAATAGTACAGCGATCGCAAGCACTATCAGCTATGGGAATACACGTCACTCCTGGCTTTGATGTGTTTGTCGCCCAAGCACGGCGGGGAGAAATCGACGAACAAGAATGGACTTATATTCGTAAAGATGGTAGCCAGTTTCCAGTTTTGTTATCAATAACAGCTTTACGCGACATCGATGGTAACATTACCGGATTTCTCGGAATTGGAAGCGATATTACCGAACGCAAGCAGGCTGTAGAAGCATTACGCACTAGCGAAGCCAGGCTGAATTTTACTTTGGAAGCTGCCCAAATGGGAATATGGAACTGGGATATGCTAACGCACCAAGTCACTTTTTCTGAGCGGTTAGCTTTAATCTTTGGTTTTCCTCCAGCCCTTCGTTGTGCAACTTATCAAGAATTTATTAATGTCATGCACCCTGACGATCGCACAATTGTTGAGCAAAGTATTACTCGTGCAGTCGAAGGAGATGGCAACTATCAGGTTGAATTTCGGATTTTTTTATCAGACCATACCATACATTGGATAGGTAGTCAAGGGCAAGTTTATTACGATGACACTCATCAAGCAACGCGTTTGGTGGGTGTATCGATGGACATCACCGAACGCAAACTGACAGAACAAGCACTACAGCAAGCAAATGCAAAGTTAACTGGCTGGGTGAGTGAATTAGAAGAACGTAACCGCGAAATTACGCTCTTGGGCGAGATGAGTGAGATTCTACAAGCTTGCCAAACTGTAGAAGAAGCCTACAAAACTTTACCAAGTTTAGTACAACCTTTATTCCCAAAGCTATCTGGTGGAATTTTTCTGATTAATGCCTCTCGGAATATAGTCGAAGCGGTGGCAACGTGGGGTAGTATTTCTAGCAGCCATACGCTATTTAAATCAGATGATTGTTGGGCGCTGCGACGCGGTAGGTTGCATTACGTCGAGAACACGCACACAGGCTTAGTGTGTCAACATCTCGATTGTACTGGTTCTTCAAGTGTTGAATATCTCTGCGTACCAATGATGGCGCAGGGTGAAGCATTGGGACTATTGCATTTGGGTTGTTCAGAATTAGGGTTAACTCAAGGAAAAAAACAGCTAGCTATTACAGTTGCAGAACATATCGGCTGGGCGTTAGCTAACTTAAAATTGCGCGAGAAATTGCAAAACCACAGTATTCGCGATGCGCTGACAAATCTATTCAATCGCCGCTACATGGAAGAATCGCTCGAACGCGAACTGTTTCGCTGCGATCGCAAAGAGCAACCTTTAGGCGTGATTATGATCGACGTCGATCATTTTAAGCGCTTTAATGATACGTTCGGTCATGAGGCGGGTGATGTTGTCTTGCGCGAAATTGGCTTGTTTGTGCAAAACAATATTCGTAAATCAGATATTGCTTGTCGCTATGGTGGTGAAGAATTAATGTTAATTCTCCCTGAATCTTCTTTAGACGTTGTTCAACAGCGTGCAGAACAAATTCGTGAAGGTGTCAAACATTTACGCATTCAACATCGCCAACAACTACTAGGTACTGTAACGCTTTCACTGGGAATTGCTTGTTTTCCGCAACACGGTTCAACTCCCGAAGCCTTGATTCAAGCAGCAGATGCAGCACTATACCACGCTAAAACCACAGGACGCGATCGCGTTGTCACTGCTTAATCTTTCTTCCTGATAAACCTACCGATATCCTGGGTCACTTTCTTCAGGGCTAGCGCCTCCGAGGGGAGTATTCGGCGTCGTTGGATTCATCTGCGGAATAGGATTTGTTGGTGATGGGGGCGGTTGCTGGATTGAACTATCAATAGTCGGGCTTGGAATTTGTTGCTGAATCGCAGCGGGAACGCCAGGAGGTAAAGAACGTTGCTGGACTGCGCTATCACCAGATGTAGGATTTGCAACCGACTCGCTTGTTGAGTTAGGAAAAGCCGAAATCGGACTTTGGTTTGGCTCTTCTGGTTTGTAAAAGCCTAGTAATACCGCAGAAGTACGAAAGTACCGCGTCCATTGCTGAATTCCTGGTTGCTTTTGCCAATCAGCACGCGCGACTCTAGAAGACAAAAGCGGCACTTGCTGTCCGTGGCGTTCGCCTAAAATATTAACAGAAACTTCAGTGACATTATTTTCTGCAAATCCTTGCTCAACAAGGTTGCTTGCTAAAGATTCTGCCTCTTGCATTAATGTTGTGAAAGTTTGATTTGGTTGAGATCTAAGCGTATACTCAATTCTTTTTATCTCAGCTACTGCTGGAGCAGTAAAGATACTCCAGCAACTAATAGCAGATGCACCGAGAATCGTCCAATGATGTAAATCCATCGTTTTTAATGGAATAGTAAATACCAGGGGAATGATTTACCAACTTTTGGATAGACTGCAACCGCTTCAATTTCAATTAACCAGTCTGGGTTAACAAGTCCTGCAACCGCAAGTGTTGAACGTGCGACTTTCACAGGATTTGTTGGGTTGTTAAAGAACTGCGCGTAAGCATCAAACCAACCTTGGTAATCGACAGTGTTGTTTTTGAATGGATCGGCAACAAGATAAACGCGAAGATAGATCGCATCCGATAAACTCAAACCAGATTCTTGTAGCAGCGATTGAATACGTTCTAAGGTACCAATTGCTTGAGTTTTGGTATCTCCATAACGTTCGCGACTACCCGCTGGTGCATTGGGATCTATCACAGGCGGTACTGTACCACTCGTCCAGTAATAAGCCTTAATCGGCGGTACTGCAACAGCCGAGGAAATGGGCGACTCAGGTGGACCAAAAAATGTAACCATCCAGGGTGCCGTTTTTACGGCTGCTTGGACATCAACACCAAGAAGACTTATTAAAAGTATGCTGACACAAACACTCAGAATTAACCAACGTCCTAGTTTAAAAACTCGGCTCAAATATCGTGTCATTGCTCTTATTTCCTTGTGATTAGTAATGCTTGTGCATAAAGTTAAGAAGTGTTTCCATCAACTTTCCTTGACATAACTTATGCCAAAGCGTTGATTTTGGCGGTCACTAAACGCGCTGATTCCAAAGCTCCCGCCATCCATCCGGTAAGATAACTAAGGTGTTCTCCGGCTAAGTAGATATTGCCGTCGGGTTCATTGAGTCTGGGATAGTATTGTGCTCTAACATCAGTGGTATAACTTGCCCATCCACCTAAGCTGTAGGGAATGTTTGACCAGAAAAGGGAAAGACCGTTTTCAAAGTGATTTTTGTATTGGGGGTGAATTTTGCTGCCTTGTTCGAGGGCGAGTGCGACTCGTGCTTCGGGTGATAAAGCACCTACAGTAGCAGCGACAGAACCAAAGTTGTAATACCCCAATACCACGCCTTTGCGAGAAAGATAATCGTTTGAGGGATACCAAATTTGATTAATATCTTGGTTAGTCCAACTAATTCCACCGAAGATATTTTCGTCTTCTTCCCAGAAACGGCGATTGAATTGCAAGCCACTTTTACCAGTCACGGCATAACTGACGCTGGCGATCGCAGCTTTCATGTCAGGAGAAAAGTCAGAAGGGATATCCTTCAACACCGATAAAGGAATCGTACAAATGCAATAATCTCCGCGAATGCGGCGCTGGTTTCCTGATTTATCCGTATAGATGATCCCTACGCCATCAGATAACTTGCGAATTTCTTTAACCACCGCCTCGTAACTAATCAAGTTACCAACACGGCGTTCAAAAGCTTTGGCGATTTGATCCATTCCCCCCACAGGTTGGAACATCGTCATTTGTTGATCGAAGCCCCATTCAAACGCTTCGTTACCAGCAAAACCAAGTTGCAACAATGCACTTAAATCATAAGGATCGCCAACTTCTCCTGGTTGCAAGCCTGCACCTTGTGGTGTTGCATACCCGCGACGGCTTGACCCTTTATAAAATAAGTCAGGGTCAAGACCGCCATACGTCCGTAAAAACTCAATTAACCTTTCTTTATCCTCGGTTGTCAGGGATGCATTCAGCGCGTTTTGATTGATACTTTTGGCGAGAAGTTCGGAGATATAGCCGCGCATATCGGTGACGGCTTCGCGCACATGAACTTTTTTCTCTGACAAAGGACCTGCGTTTTCTTGGTAGATGTATTGCTGGCGACTCAGGTTAACAATCACTTCCAACTCAACACCAAGTTCTTTGCAGTAGTCGATCGTTACGTGATGGTAGGGAATCCGCGCAGGTCCAGGATTGAAATATAAACCGCGATCAAATTGTACTGTTTGTGTTGTGCCAGTAATTTCGGTGAGTTTGTCACCGCCACGCAACGTCCAGCATCTACCACCCGCACGCGATCGCGCTTCTAAAATGACACATTCATAACCGACTTTGCCCAATTCATAAGCCGCAGCCATTCCTGCTAAACCCGCACCGAGGATGATCGCGCGCTTGCGACTTCCTCGGCGTTGTAACTGAAATGGTTCTTTTGACGATGGTGGTTGTTGTGCTGTGGCTGGCTGTTCTAGCAAATCCAACGCTTTCATCGCCGCATATGCTGAACCCGCAGACGCAGCAATGGTTGTTATGAAGTCTCTTCGCTTCATAGCTGCTCCTCACTATTTTCTTGCAGCGGATGCCTACAGGCGTTCTCCGCTAGGAATCTTTAGTTATGCAGCAAATCTGCTGCGCTCAACTTGATATGACAAGACAATATATGTAGCACTTATAAAAAAGTGTCTTTTATTTAACAGTTTCTCGATAAAGATTACTAATTCATAACAAAAACTTTGTAACAGTTTCTTGCTAAAAATATATTTTTTCTACTTCACTTTTAAAACTTCAAAAATGTTATTTTTGAGACAGTTTTTAAGAACAAGAAACTGATTTTATGAAATGTTTACTCGTTGTTGGCTTAAAAAGAGCAGTTGTTTAAATGCATAGTTTTTGCTAAAAATCTACCAGTTTAAACATATTTTTATGGGCTAGTAAGACTTAATTATCTTAAGTAGATAAAAATAAATTTTAGAAGATTTATGAGAACAAACCACTCCAGACACAGAGGAAAGAGATGAAGGTGAATTATTATGATACTGTTTTACTAAATGAGAACTACAATTAATTTCTCCTCTGCTCACGCCAGTCGCCTCAACGGGGTAAACCCCCGCACGGCGCAGGCTCCTGAAGCTACCTATTTGTAGCAACTTCAAAGTGAAACGCTATGAGTAGGTAGCTGTGCTGTCGTATTCTAGTTTGCCGTAATCTAATTTAATGATTCGATCTGCTAAGTGAAAGTAGCGATCGTCATGACTGATGACTATTATTGTTTTACCACGTTGTTTGAGGTTTAGTAGTAGTTGATTGTAGAAGATTTCTCGGAAATACGGATCTTGATCAGATGCCCATTCATCGAATAGATATATCGGGCGATCTTCTAAAAATACTGTGAGTAACGCTAAGCGCTTTCGCTGACCTTGTGATAGGGCGGTGGTGGAAAGTAAACCATTTTTAACTTGCACTTTTGTGTTTAATTGAAGTTTTTCTAAATATTCTTTTGCTTGTCGATCGAGGGAATTTGTTTCAAGTCCTAAAAGACGATCAAATAAAAAGAAATCAGAAAAGATAACAGAAAAGTGCTGTCGATACCACTCTAAATTATGCTCGTTGATGAGTTTATCGTCTAAGCGGATATTACCTGATTCAGGAATATATAGCCCTGTGATGATTTTGGCAAGGGTTGATTTACCGCTACCATTACCACCAACGATAAACACAAGTTGACCAGGATGAAAAGTTAAACTGAGTCCTAACACAAAATGGCTATCTTCGCGATCGCTTCGATAGGTATGAGTAACGCGATCGAGTTCTAACTTATTCCAGTGAGTTGTTGATAAATCTAATGAGTTATGAATTTCTTTTTGGCTTGCTAAGGCTAACCCCATTTTTTCAATTTTGTGCAAGGCAACATTAGCACGAAATAATGCTGGAAGTCTTTCTAAAATGTTTTGGAAAGGAACGAGTAAATAGGTAATCGTGAGAATATAGGCAGAAAGTATCGAAGTAGAAACGTTCGTTAATTGTGGCAGAACAAAAATTAATAAACCAACAATAGTGAAGAAAAGCAAGTTCCCCCAACTAGTTGCGATCGCAAATGTCTTAAACGCTGTTAGATTATAATCGCGAGATGTCGCAGCACTGATTTGCAATTCGTCTGATAAAAATGCTTGACGGCGCTGCGCATGAAGTTTGAGTTCTTTAATTCCTTCGGTAATGGCGCGAAAGTGTTTGAATAACTTGTCTTCCTCCTCGCGCGCTAAGGAAAGGAATTTGCCCGCCTGAGTCAGCATAAATTGCGTACTGGCGATCGCTGTTCCCAAAAACACAATGACAATCAAAAAGACAACACCTGAAAGCCAACCGAGATAAATTAAGCATCCTGCAATAATTGCGATGTCTATACACAAGAAGGGAATGACAAATATTGTGTTGGATAGCGTTCGTACATCTTCGGTTAAAGTTGCGAGTAAACGACTTGCGCCGAGTTCTTCTAAATGTCGCAACGGCGAAGATAAAATTCCCTGGCTCAAACGCAACCGCAAATGATAAACTGCTTCCTGAGCAAGACTAATGAGTAAAACTTGCGAAATGACACTAGTTAATAATGCAACTACTGCAAGTCCAATAAAGTACCATAAAAGGCTATACGTTGATTGCTGATTGACAGCACTATTAATAAGTGCGATCAGACGGGCGCTACAACCACCGCTAATGAGTCCTGTTAATACAGCGATCGCTACATTTACCCAAGAAGCCCGCAGTAGTAACCAAATGAGGTTCATTGCTTAAATTTTTGTTTGTTTTTAGTTCATTCGTAGCTATCAGGAATCTGAAGACTGCTGCGCGGGCGAAAGGAATCTTCGTCATTTGCGTTATTTTCATCCTCTAAATTCGTATTCTCTGAGTAGAGAACAAAACCGTTACCAGCATCAACAATCACTCTTGTGTCGCCAACAATAACTTCGTAGACTAAGCCACCGTTTCGATCAGCAAGCGTTACGCTGCTAGCTTTACCGCCCATTGCTGATTCTGCGGTTCTTCTAGCTTGTGCTACTGAGATTTTGGCAAGCGATTGCCATCTTGCAGCTTGGGCTAAGTGGATGTGACTTTGAGATAGTGCAATAGAAGTAGCGAAACCTAATTCACTTATACTCAAGGCGGTGAGTAAAGTTATCGCGAGTAAATTTCTCATGGTCTGGGATGGTTGTTTTAATGAACTAGTCCCTAAACAATGAATAAGCTTGAATCAACTCCCAAATGACTTTTAGCTAAAATAGCAGGCTTTGACGTAGATCAGCAATTACAGTTAAATGTGGCAATTTGTGCAGTATCCTCAAATTTAGTACTCACTTGCATTTAAGCTTACTAGACAGAACGGGTACGCTTTTATCCTGCGACATAGCATGATTTAGATTAGGGTGAATGTCCTTTATGTATTACAGATACCTTCCGACTGAAGTCGGGGCTACCCAAAACAGGTTTTGAGTTTTGTTCGCTGCTATACTCAGAACTCTAAATTGGTGTACTTGGGTTTATGAAGCTGCGAAGTCATTCGCTCAAGCGTGTAAATTTGCTTGTTCTTGCAACCAAGGATCGACAGGTTGTCCGTCTTTACGCCGTAACTCGATTTCAATCGCGATGACTTCTTGCGAACCAGGTGGCGCAGGTTTTTGATGGAAAATAATGTCGTAGTCGGCGGGATTTTGATTGCGTTCTTTCAACCAATCTTGTACTTTTGTAGTAGCAAAAAATGATTGTCCTTGCTCGAACATTCGGGTAATCTGCATTTGTAGCGAGTATGGATTTAAGCGTCCCATTTTTTCCTCTTTGTTTTTGGGTAATGAGTCATAAATAATTGGTAAGAGAAGCGCCGTACCCAGTACTAAAATTCTTCAGGGTTAATCCCTAATTCTCTGAGTTTGGCTGCAAGTTGTTGAGAGCGTATTTTTTCTTGTTCTAATTGTTGTAAAGCCTGTTCGCGTGAAGTTGCTAACTCGACATAAGTTGCAAATCTTTCTCCGTCGGGGCGATATAGTACAAGTTCCGTTCCCGACATTTCAAATCGGATACCAAGTCGCGGACTCACCCAGCCGAGGATCGGCTCAATCACATCTAGTCGATCTTCTCGGCGTAACCAACCACTCAAGTCGCCTTTATCAGGATCGTACAGATAATATTCTTCTACACCATATCGGTCATAAAACACCAGCTTTTTATCCATCTCTGTTTGAGTATTTCCAGGAGAACGCACCTCAAACACGACCTGCGGTGCAATATTATTTTCTTTCCATTGTTGATAAGAACCTCGGTCGCCTTTAGGTCTACCAAAGACTACCATGACATCCGGTGCAATCCGAATGACATTGTTTCCTTCTTGGGGATACCAAAGCAAGTCACCCGCAACAAATACATTAGGATCGTCTTTAAATAACCATTCCAGCCCTTCTTTGATCGTGACAATCCAACGAAACTGTTTAGTATTATCCGCCATTGGCTGACCGTCGCTATCAGGATAGATAACCCCTGACAGCGTGGATTGTACTTGTGACATCGGTATATCTCCACATATTCAAGCACAACGTTAATGACTCAAAGACGATCGCAGTTGTTCGCGGGCGCTTTCTAAAGCTTCGGGAAGTTTACTCGGATCGCGTCCACCAGCTTGCGCGAGGTTTGGACGTCCCCCACCGCCACCACCGCAGATTTTGGCGATTCCTCCGATGAATTTTCCTGCTTGCAAGCCTTTGTTGTTCACCTGCTTAGTGAATGCAGCAACTAAACTGACTTTTCCGCCTTCGGGAACCGAACCTAAGACAACTGCGCCGTTACCAAGTTTTTGCAACAGCCGTTCGGCTGCGGTTTTGAGCGCTTCGGGATCGACTCCTTCGAGTTGCGCAACTAACATTTGATAGTCACCTACCGTTTCGGCGGATGATAGCAACGTGTCGGATTTGGCGATCGCCAGTTCTGCTTTGAGGCTTTCGAGTTGTTTTTGCGTGTTCTTGAGTTCGTTTTGTAATGCATTGATGCGATCGCTGAGTTCTTCGGGTTTAGCTTTAAAGCGATCGCTCAGTTCGCGCACGACTTTATCGCGGACATTAAGATAATCTAATACGGCTGAACCTGCTACTGCTTCAATGCGGCGTACACCTGAAGCAACGCCTGATTCTGAAATAATTTTAAATACGCCAATTTCGGCAGTATTACTTACGTGCGTTCCACCGCATAATTCCATCGACACGCCAGGGAAATCTAAAACGCGGACTTGTTCGCCGTATTTCTCCCCAAACATAGCGATCGCACCTTTGGCTTTCGCTTCAGCTAATGGCATAATCGCAACATCGGCTTGTACTGCCCAGGTAATCCAAGCATTCACTTGTTCTTCGACTTGTTGAATTTCTTCAGGTGTGAGCGCTCGCGGACAGTTAAAATCGAACCGCAAGCGATCGAACGATACTAAGGAACCTGCTTGCGAAATCGAATCATCAACAATTTTCTTTAATGCGGCTTGCAACAAATGCGTTGCGGTATGGTGCGCTTGTACGCGACGACGACACGCACTATCAATTTGCGCGTTAATCTTATCGCCAACTTGCAATTTTCCCCGCACAACCCGCCCGATATGAAGGTAAAAATCAGATTCGCGCTGTACGTCTGCAACTTCTACTAAGGCTTGATCGCTACTCATATAACCGCGATCGCCGATTTGTCCGCCTGATTCTGCATAAAATGGCGTTGTATCGAGAACAACTTGAACATCAGTTCCGGCTTCTGCGGATTCTACCGATTCGCCGTTAATTAAAATTGCTTCGACAACCGCTGTGCTAGAAAATTGTGTATAACCGACAAATTCGGTCACTTTAATTTCGTCTGCAAGTTTATCGAGCGAACCTTGAACGGTTAAATCAATCGTTTCGTGTGCTTCTTGCGATCGCGTTTGTTGTTCGCTCATCGCGGCTTCATAACCAGCTTCATCAACTGTTAGATCGCGTTCGGCGGCGATTTCTTGCGTAAGTTCGAGTGGAAAGCCGTAAGTATCATACAAAGTAAACGCATCGCGTCCGTCAATTTGCGTTTTCCCTTGCTGCTTGACTTTTTCAATAATTTCTGCTAGCAAATCTTCACCACGCGCCAAAGTTTTCAGGAACCGCGATTCTTCGCGTTGCAATTCGGCTTTGATAGCATCTTCTTGTTGGCGAACTTCAGGGTAAGCTGATTCGGAAAGTGCGATCGCCGCTTCTGCAACTTGCGTTGTAAATTCACCTTCAATTCCAATTAATCTTCCGTGACGCACAATCCGTCGAATCAAGCGCCGCAAAACGTAACCGCGTCCGACATTAGAAGCATGAATCTCATCGGCGATCATATGCACAACCGCCCGTACGTGATCGCCAATCACCTTAAGCGATACTTGAGTTGCTTCATCACTTTGGGCATAATTGATTCCGGCAATTTCTGCTGCGGTTTTAATAATCGGGAAAATCAAGTCAGTTTCGTAGTTATTTGGAACTGCTTGCAAAATCTGCGCCATGCGTTCCAAACCCATTCCGGTATCAATATTTTTGTTTTGTAGCGGTGTCAAATGACCATCTGCATCGCGGTTGTATTGCATGAATACCAAGTTATAAAACTCGATAAACCGCGTGTCATCTTCTAAATTAATATCATCGCCACGCTCTGGGTAGAAATCGTAGTATATTTCCGAACAAGGACCACACGGACCTGTAGGACCTGACGCCCAAAAGTTATCATCTTCACCCATGCGTTTGATGTGAGTTTCAGAAACACCAACTTTGTCGCGCCAAATCGCATAAGCTTCGTCGTCATCTTCAAATACGCTGACAACGAGACGTTCAGGCGGTAAGCCAAACACTTCGGTTGAGATTTCCCAGCCCCAAGCGATCGCTTGTTCTTTAAAGTAATCGCCAAAGCTAAAATTCCCTAGCATCTCAAAAAACGTATGATGCCGTTTGGTGCGCCCGACATTTTCGATATCATTGGTGCGGATGCATTTTTGTGAAGTTGTGGCGCGTTTGAATTCAGGCGATCGCTGTCCGAGGAATATCGGTTTAAATGGTAGCATTCCCGCGATCGTCAGCAGCACGGTGGGGTCTTCGGGTACTAAGGAAGCACTCGGCAAAACAGTGTGTCCTCGTTGTGCATAAAAATCGAGGAATTTTTGCCGAATTTCGTTACCGCTGAGATACTGGGGAGAGGACATGGTTTAACTAGGGGCTAAAGACTAAGAGCTAGGGTTGATTTATAGCAGGGGTCAGGGGTCAGGGATAAACTCTAGTAAGGAAAATCATTACGAGCTTCTATGATGTCCTAACTCTATTGACCGCGGAATGCGGTGAACGCTTTTCCCCGGAGTTAAACTCCGGTGTACCGTTCACTAGGGCTATAACTTAATTTTTATATATTTTTGCATTTTGGTTGGTGTTGTAGCCACTCATGCCGGATGTATTCTCAAATAATCTAGCTAAAGGTTCATGAACCGAACTTGCTAAAAACAGTAGAATTATGATTCACAAAATTCTAAATTTGGATAAATTCGTTCAATTATGGCTTTAAAACTCAACGTTCCTAGTATCGTCTGCGATGGTTGTGCGCAAACGATTACCGAATCGATTAAAACAATGGAACCCGACGCGCAAATTAATGTTGATGTGCAAGCAAAGACAGTGACAGTAGAATCTGAAGCTTCTGAAGAAACGATCAAACAAGCGATCGTTGCTGTGGGTCACACCGTTGAAGGCTATCAAGCAGGTTAAGGTTGGAGAGACATACGATTTACGCAAGAACCTTCTAAAACTCTTATTTCTTAGAGTCTTTTCCTAGCACCTGCGGCTTTGTTAACGGCAATCCCTACAGAGAATGCACCTTCTTGCAGGATAGGATATGCCAATGTAGTTCATTTGACGTGCAAGTGCGTCGTATTCTGAGATAAAACGCATCAAAAAAGTGATGAGTGTCTTAAGCTTCACTCATCACTTTAGTCGTAACCAATGTTACGTTACTGTAGTCAGCCGAATTTGCACTACTTCTTTGGTGCTATTAGCATCATCATATTCTTGCCTTCTTTCTTCGGTGCTTGCTGGACTTCTCCCACTTGCTCCAAATCTGTAGCCATCCGTTTGAGTAGGGTTTCGGCTAGGTCACTGTGTTGAATTTCACGACCTCGAAACATTACGGTTGCTTTTACCTTGTCCCCGTCTTTGAGGAAGCGCTGGGCTTGGTTGACACGAACTTTGTAGTCGTGTTCCTCAATCTTGTAGCGCATTTTTACTTCTTTGACATCAGCCGTATGCTGCTTTTTGCGAGCTTCTCGTGCTTTCTTTTCTTGCTCAAATTTATACTTGCCGTAGTCCATAATTCGGCAAACTGGAGGATCGGCTTTGTCACTGAGAAGAACAAGGTCAAGCTCTTTCTCTTCGGCTATCTGCAAAGCTTCGCGCGGCGAGAGCAACCCCAGTTGTGCGCCATCGGGGTCTATGACCCGAATTTTAGGAAAGCGAATTTGTTCGTTGGTTAAGGTGAGATCGCGATTTTTTCTTTTGTCAATCACAGGCGTTAATTATCAAGAGCAACTGTTTGGGAAAATTCAGCCTTTACTTCTCGCTTAAATGATTTAGAAAATCATGCGTGAGCATACTTTTGTTAAAGTTTATCTAAACCCTGCAAAGAAGTGGTACCGAGTGTCATTAATCTTTAGCAAACAGAAGACTATGCTTGTACACAAACATTACTTTAGCAAATTTTTTGGCAGAGTAGGGGTAGGGGAAATCCTACACTTTAGGGCGGATAGCGACATTATTTAAAATAAGTGCGATGTTTGCTAGCGTTTCACAATATTTTGAATAAAATATTAAGAGATAGATATTGTAAATTTATTTTAAATAATGCTTAGTGCGATTCCTTCTGAACGCTGGCAGCAAAGAATCGGTAGTCAAAGAGATTGGGTTTGGCGGGGGTGGCAAACGCGCTATACCTATATCCGTGCCAAAAAATCACTACCTGAAACAAAACCACTCGTTTTACTGCATGGCTTTGGTACTTCGATTGGGCATTGGAGACAGAATTTAGATGTCTTGAGTGAGTCGCACACCGTTTATGCGCTCGATATGCTCGGTTTTGGCGCTTCTGAGAAAGCTGCGGCGAGTTACGGTGTGGCGCTTTGGGTTGAGCAGGTTTACGAGTTTTGGCAGACTTTTGTTCGTCATCCCGTCATTCTAGTCGGAAATTCAATTGGCTCACTAGTATCGCTGGCGGCAGCAGCAAAGTATCCTGAGATGGTGCAAGGCGTCGTTATGCTGAGTTTACCAGATCCATCGTTGGAGGAAGAAGTCGTTCCTGCTGCTGTCCGACCTGTCGTTCAAGCAATCAAATCGTTAGTTGCTTCCCCACCTGTGCTGAAAACAGCATTTCGCTTAGTTAACCGCCCGTCGATTGTGCGGCGGTGGGCGTCGATTGCTTATGCTAACCCTGCGGCGGTAACCGATGAGTTGATAGACATTTTATTAGGTCCAGCCCAAGACCGAGGTTCTGCTCAAGCATTTTATGCAACTATCAAAGCCATATCGAGCGCTAATGGCATTAGTGTCAAAAACTTACTACCCGCTGTTAATGTTCCTATGCTGTTAATTTGGGGACAGCAAGATCGTATGGTTCCTCCAAAATTAGCACAAAAATTTCTGACATATAACCCCAATATGCAGCTATTACAGCTAGAAAATGCAGGACACTGCCCACACGATGAATGTCCTGAAGAAGTCAACCAAGCAATCTTAAATTGGATAAATGATCGTTTGGGAACATCAAAAGACGCTGTAAATTCTTGTGCGGCGATCGCACCGTAATTATATAGCAGAGGTCGGAGGTTCGAGGTTAGAAATCAGGGTTAAACTTCCCTCATGGACATCAATACGAGCTTCGATAATGTCCTAACTCTATTGACTAGGGCTATAAATATCCAAAAAGCATAAATGAACTCTCTACAACGAAATTGTGTAGAGAGCGAATTAATATCTACCTATAGAAAAGACCTTTAACCGATTGTCACTTGATTCGTTTCTACAGATGTTGCGCCATGAACTCCGCGAGCAATCGATACCATTTTGTTAAGAATTTGTTGATCTGGAACTCTACCTTTGAGAACAACAGTACTGCCTGTTTGGGCAACGTATAAAGTATCAATATCATCAAGCGTTGGATCTTGATCGAACGCTAAAGCAACTCGCTTAGCTAACCCGCTTTGATCGTATTCGCCGTTTAATCCCAAACGCTCAGGGGGAATTTGCTGTGTTGTTGCTCCGGCTTGAGCTTGTGGTTGTGGTTGTGTACTAAACGATGGTGCGTTTTTGGGTCGATCAAGTCCAAAAAGTCTTTTTAACCAGCTCATAAGTTTTGTATAACTAAACTATTCAACAGATTCCAATTAAACCAATTTTATAACTCGGCGTCATCTACCTGCGAAAAGATCTTATAGTAAGTATTGACTAGCCTAGCGGATATATGTTTGTAAACAAACAAAGTCAAAATATTGCTGAAAAAATTAGAAATTTTAGGTGTCAGAATAGTCATGCAATTTGGTAAGATGACCAAAGTTTTAATTGCAATTATAGTATAGTTAGGTTGTGAAATTATTCATTTACCACACTCCAGAACTAACGCCAGAAGGTAAAGTACCCGACTGCGCGATCGCCGTCGATGTGCTACGCGCAACAACGACGATTGCTACGGTGTTAGCAGCTGGAGCCGAAGCAGTGCAAGTGTTCAGCGATTTAGAGCAGTTGATACAGGTAAGTGAAGCTTGGTCAACAGAGAAACGACTGCGAGCAGGCGAACGCGGCGGGGCTAAAGTTGTAGGTTTTGATATGGGAAACTCGCCGCTTGATTGTACGCCAGAGCGCGTTCAAGGGCGGCGATTATTTATCAGTACAACGAATGGCACGCGCGCGCTACAACGAGTCCAAAACGCAGCTATCGTTACAGCAGGAGCTTTTATTAACCGCGCGTCAGTTGTTAAGTATGTTATCGCGCAGCAACCAGAAACTTTATGGATTGTGGGATCGGGTTGGGAAGGAAGCTTTTCGCTTGAAGATACCGCGTGTGCTGGCGCGATCGCGCACAGTATCTGGCAACAAACAAAACTACCCTTAGATGAATTGGCTGGCAATGATGAGGTGATGGGGGCGATCGCACTTTATGTCGAGTGGCAAAATAATCTTTTAGAGTTGTTCCACCACGCGAGTCATGGTAAACGATTATTACGCCTTGACTGTCACGAAGATTTAAAATACTGCGCTCAAATGGATATTGTTGATGTGTTGCCTTTACAAACCGAGCCTGGAGTTTTAAAAATAGTGTAATGTGCGATCGCATTGAAATCTAAGTCTTTATCAGATTTATTCCTACTCACTATTCTTATTTGTGTCGTAATACAGGGGCTAATCAAGCATCTGGCGACTTGTGTTGTGGCTAGATTAGAGAAAGCAAGCTGAGGCATCACACTCATCATTGTTAAAAACTTGCTCGTACTCTCGCGCCCTGCAAAATAATGCCAAAACTTAAACCGTATTTTGAGCGTCGCTACCCCTGGAGAGAACGTGGCATTGCGATTCTCGCTTTGATCAATTTGATATTAGTCATTTTTGACTTAACATATTTGTATAGTCGTGATTTCTACCTGCAAACGATTCCGAGCGTGACACGGCTTTACGATCCAGTCAAGGGCATTCAACCGCATCCCGAAACCGAAAGTTATCTTGCACAAGTTGCAGCTTTAGAAACACAAGTTGCGCTGACTGGATTGCAGTCACCCCAAACCGCACGCGAACTTGCGCGAATGCGCGTACTCAGTCAAACACTAATTGAAGATAATCCTTTTGCCGCAGCTTATAAAAGTAGCCAGTTTGAAACGATTAAGCAACGCCTGCGAGTACGCACAGGGGAAACTTTTGCCAGAGATGCATTTGCGAGATTTTGGAGTCAATCGTATCTGACGCAAGCAGGTTGGCAACAAGAGATGGAGTTTTGGCACACGCGCATTTACCCGTTGATGCGTACCAACTATTATCGCAGTGTTAATCGCCTAGATACACCAACGAATCACTTTTGGCTGCTTGATTTACCGTTTGTCGTCATTTTTGCTCTCGATCTGTTGGCGCGAGTGACGACGATTCGCCGCCGTTATCCATATTTAAGTTGGCTAGAAGCAACTTTACGGCGTTGGTATGACGTATTTTTACTTTTACCGTTTTGGCGATTGTTGCGGATACTTCCTGTATCAGTACGTCTTTACCACACTGGTTTATTAAATCTCGATCCTCTACGCGCTGAAGCCCAACGCGATTTTGCGATCAGTTTTGCAGCCGAACTTACTGAAATGGCAGGTATTCAAATTGTAGAGCAGATGCAAAATTCGATCCGTAACGGTGATGTGTTGCGTTGGCTATTGCATCCAGAGTTACGCAAACCGTATGTACAAGTTAACAATGTCAATGAAGTTAGTGCGATCGCCTCACGCTTGTTTCGCATCGGCGTTTACGATGTACTCCCCAAAGTGCAACCTGATATCGAAAACTTGATTCATCATAGCCTTGCGAGTACGCTACACCAACTTCCAGGAAATCGCATCATACAATACATTCCAGGTTTACGTCATGCGGGTAAGAACCAAACGCGAAAGCTAGCTAGAGCTATATTCAGCATGACATACAATAATCTCACCAATTCGATGCAAGACCCTGTAGGAGCCGAACTCACAGCCCGCTTAGGAAGAAACTTACGCGACGCGTTAGAAAACGAGTTGCAAAAAAAACACAATATGCAAGAAATTCAATCTTTATTAATTGATATGTTAGAAGAAATCAAAATCAACTACGTCAAAGGTATTACTGAAGCGGGTAGCGAGCAATTGCTAGAAAAAGCCGAACAGCTACACAAACGGATACGACGTTAGTAAGTCAATAGGTAATAATGTCCTGAGCTTTAATTGCTATGTAGAAGAAATATTTATTCGTCAATTACCTATTACTTATATTAGCCATTCAACACATAGCCAAACGTATATAGGACTAATTGTATACTTTGTAACAAAAATTAATAGGAATTGGTTAAATAATTCTAAAGTTATTGTACTTATAGCCAAAAGCGGCTATTTTATAACGTGTACCTGAATTTAAACTTATCCGCTTGCGATTTTTTTCAAGTCCGCGAAAAAACAGCAACTGAATAAGTTAACTTCGAGCCAATCTCAAACGTAGCGGTTACGTGCTTGGGAATGCCTCGTTCTTGCTAAGGTATCGCTGAACATCTTACACGATTCAAGCGCTTAGCTGGTATGTGTAGAGGAACCCAACGACAATGCTTACTGTGGACTTAGAACACTTTTCCCCAGAAAATTACTTCTTTCCTACAGCAGGAAATTCACTTGCTTTAGTCGTAGATAGTGATTTAGATAGCTTAACGCTAACGGCTGAAATCGTTAAGTTTTGTGGTTGTTGCGCGCTTACTACTACCAATAGTCAAAACGCATTACAGTTAGCGATCGCTCATCAGCCAGCACTTGTGTTATTAGAGCTAATGCTACCAGAAATTGATGGCATTTCTTTAACAATGCAACTACGACAAAGTACATCATGCCCGATTATTGCGGTCACGGGTTTACCTAAATTTTTGTTTCAAGCAAAAGCTTTGGCAGCAGGATGTAATGATTTTATTGAAAAGCCTGTCGTTGTTGAAAGTTTAGAAACTACAATTTTTCGCTTTTTAAACATTTCTTCTTCCGCTTCACCTTCGGAATAGTCTCTAAATCTCGCACCGCAGGTAATCCTGATAAAATGACAATTATTCCTGAAATACTACTATTTAAATCGGTCGCTGTAAGGATAGTGCTAACTGCGACGCCTGTCACTTCTTCAACCAGTTTAATTAACTGTGGCTTGATTGCTACGTCGATATGCGATCGCACTTCTTGGGCTAACTCTTGGCGGTGAGTTGCTAGTAAAAATTTCTCTGAAAGCGTTACAGATTTTTCTAAAACAATTGCTAATTTGTCATCAAAAAATTGACAAATCACTTGTTCGGGACGCTGTCCTAGTTCAGCTAAATATAATGCTTGAATTTGTTGCCTCAGGGTTCGTTCTATTTGCCCGCGTGTAGGTTTTTGCGTACTCATTTATCGTATATAATGCGAAGCTTAAGATAGTAGTACTGTCACTGAAAATTAGTTTGTATAACTTATACTCCAATATTTTTTTACATGATTGATTATACAGCTATTCAAGTATTAACTAGCTGCTCAAACTAAAGAAACGACTTCTTTTGATTGTGGATGACTTTTACTGTATATAAGGATAAAGATGTAAAAACTATCTTTCCCTCTATCCAAAGCATAGAATTAATTTTGGACTGCTAAATTTTATTGCATATAAAGAAATATGTCTTTGGCTATATACTATTCAACCTTATAAATTAAAGCCTAAAGCAATCGCTCGACTTCATCAAAGAAATTAAAAACAAGATCGACGCACTTTTGTTCGTGGTAAAAAATCCATTCATGATATTCACCCTCTAGAATAGTTAATTGAGCGTGAGGAATTCCTTCGTAGAAATCATAAGCAAACTTAACAGGAACAAATAAATCGCGATCGCCCCAAACTACCAAAGTAGGACATTGAACCTTTGGCAGCAACGGACGTAAATCTTTTTCTAAAGCTATCCAGGTAGCTTGTATCATATTTTGAGGTTTAAAAATCCAATTACTAACCAATGCTTTAATAAAAAGCAGCATTGGTTCAAGCTTGAATTTTCCAAGTTGTGCAGGAAAATCAATCAATCGCCGTAGCGCTACTTCAGGCAAAGAACCTAAAGGTATTCCTGTACTATCAATAATGATAAGACTTTTAACCAGCGAAGGATGTGTTGCTGCTAAAACAACCCCGACTGCACCCCCGCCTGAGTGTCCGACCACATGAACTTGTTGTAAATTTAAAGCTGCTAAAAAAGTAATCAGACAATCAACATATCCGTTATAGTCAGCTACAGAATTAGGAAAAGAAGTTTTACCAAAGCCTGGTAAATCTGGCGCAATAACACGATATTTCTGCGATAAAAGATGTAACGTTGTTTGATAAGGCTCGGTTGCTATTGTCCAACCATGTAAAAATAAGATTGTTTCAGAATGAGCATCTCCGCCTTCTAAATAAACCGTTTGATAGTTGTTTAATTTAATAGGTTTTTCTTGTAGTTGATAACTCATACCAAATCTGGTTAATTAGTTTTAACAAAGTAGTCAGTAAAGGTAAAGGGTGAGTTGAGAGTTGACAAAGCCTTCCTACACTCTCTTCACTGTCAACTATCATCTAAAATCAGGCGGTGCGATCGCACTCCACTCGTATTCCAAGTAGCTGGCTAACGCCATTAACTTCGGGTTCCAGTGGCGACGTAGCGCAACGTATAAATCTGCACCAGCTTCTAAATCAGGTGTTGTTGCAATTCCTTGTGCAGCCAAATAGGCAATCGCCTTATCATAGCGCGATCGCCACATTTGTTCGGATTGTGTCCTCTTGCGCGTAGCATGACCAGGAAGAAACAACTCAGACAACTCCGCTAAAAATTGCATTCCACTTTCTTCTAAACCTTCGACTGCTGCTGAAGCGACTAACGAGTGATAGCTATTTTCATCCAGCGCGCTTTTAATCAGCGTCACTGTATCCATTGCTAAAAAAATAACTCGTGCTAATGCATAATAGCTTTCCTGTAAGCGGAAATAGCCTAACGCGGGATACGAATGATTGGACTCTAGTAAATTCAACAGATTTTGAGCTATGTTCGTGAGATCTTGATGAGTACTACTATCAAAGCTTCCACTCGAACCCATACGTGCTAACATTACTGCTGCATCTGCGGTTCTGCCTGTACGGTGATGAAGACTCAAGGCAAAAATATTACGTTGCATCAGCTGGTTATATACCGACTGCAAAAAAGTTAACGTAACTGTAAACACAGAAAAGCCTAGAATTGATTCGAGGATCATCAGCAAACGATAAGTCCCTGTTTGGGGTGTAATATCACCCGTCCCTAAAGTTACGAGCGAGTATCCACTGTAGTAGATTGCTGTAGCAAAATCTGTAGGAGTCTCTTTGCCCTCCATTTGGATTTCAGTGCCTAATGCAGACCAATAGATTAATGCAAATCCTACAACAAGTAATAATACCCACATGGCAATCGTTGCAACTAGCAGTGTGGGACCCATATACGAGAGGATGCGATCGCGCTTACGCACAAAACCAGCACTGAAGCGAAACACTTGCCACAATCCGCGCGCTAGCGGCACGCTGATTATACCCCTTTCACCTCTGGGGTACAACACTGTCATATAAATATCTGCAAGCGCTAATACGACTAACCCTGTTCCGACAACTTGTGATAACCAGCCCATTCGTGTTTCATCCTCACCTCAACTCAAGCGAGGCTACATTGCTTTCTCATAACAAGAGTGCCAGTGAATCAAACTTAGTCGCAAGTCAGAAATTTTATGAGGAATTGTGGATGTGACGAGCGCACAATTCATTTTAGAGTCTTAATGATACCAAATTAATATATTTAATATCTTAATTAGATACCGCAGTTTAGATACAAAAAGCAATAAAATGTTGCAATAGTATCAGAATTAATGTTAAATCCAGTTAACAATCAATACTCGATTGTAGACGATACGAGGAGTGAGGAGCAGAATATGAAAGCTACAGCGAATTTTGTAAGACCTTCTGCGTATTCTTTCTGGTAGATACCTAAATTTTTGTGCGAAACGCAAGTATAACTTTTGGCAGAAATCTTTTTGATACCAAGCTTTTGTCACATTTGCGTCACATTTGTCAGGAAGACTGAAGATAGTCAATCCAGTCTATCACCCTGAATCACTGAGGTCAATGTAAGGAATACTAAGGAATAACGTATGAAAACCATTTTGTTCAGGCGTGCTTCACTAGTAGCAAGTCTCACAGCAGCAGGCATTGTTACTAGTGCAGTATCAGCTCAGGCTCAAGCCGTTAATTATGATGTGCAAACAACTGCGGATGCAAACAGCAATGTTTCAACTTCAGCGTCTGCACTGGTGGGTGGAAATGCGCCTGGTACAGATGGCAATCGTTCCATCATGCTAAGTCAGGCTAACCTAGATAACCTAGGACCGACGCAAGGCGATATTGATGACCAAATCGAATCAGCCCCACCCAACCCTTTAAACCAAACAACTCCAGGTACAGACGGCACGACCACTCCAAGTCCTAGTCCGAATCTCGTTCAACCCCAGCCAGCCCCAGGAACAGATCCATTTGCTCCTGGCACGCAAACGCAACCAGGTACGACGTTCCCAGGACCAACGCAAACACAGCCAGTGCCTGGCACTACACCAGACCCGACGTTCCCAGGACCAACGCAAACACAGCCAACCCCTGGCCTTGCACCAGATCCTACTTTTCCAGAACCGACAACACCGCAGCAAGTACCTGACACCACAACTCCAGATACAACTGTAGAACCGGCGATTGTACCTGGTACAGCAACGCGTGGTGGTGCTAGCTACATCGGTGTTGGTGGTAATATTGGCTTCGGTGGAGAAACTACTCTCAGTGAAGGTGCTTTTGCTGTTTACAGTAAGATTGGCTTGACTGATACTTTTTCAATTAGACCAGCAGCATATTTTGGAGACAATACAGTAATTGCTATCCCAATTACTGCTGACTTTCCACCCGCAGAAACAGGAGTAGCAGCAGCACAGCTTAACGTGGCTCCTTATATCGGTGCGGGAATTGCAGTATCTACAGGTCAAGATAGCACCGTCGGTGCTTTGATTAGTGGTGGTGTTGACGTACCACTAACGGAACAGTTTACAGCAACTGCGGGTGTCAACATCGGTTTTATTGATGACACTGAAGTTGGATTATTAATTGGAGTAGGTTACAACTTCTAAACTACGTTAGGTAAGATCCCTAAGTTGGTATAAACATTAAAGCTCCTTACACGCGCTTAGGGATTGCCTAACATTGAATCATGTCACCTGATGTTCATGTTGCTGTCACTCCACTGTCACATTTACTTTTAACAATATTGACAATACAAGGAGATCAGCTATGAACAAGCGATTTTTACTTGGCTTGGCTATAGCAGCGTCAGTTTCCGCATTAGGAATACCTACTATAGCGCGATCGCAAATACGAATTGGCGATCTACAGCAACGCCCTCCTGGAACAACGATATCCGGTAAAGTGACGAGCGTTGTTGGTAATGACTTTATCCTTGAAGATGAATCAGGGCAAATTATCGTTGATGCTGGACCGCAGTGGTGGCAACAAATCAACATCTCTCCAGGAGAACAAGTCACTGTCAATGGTGAACTAGGGAGAGGCGGTGAGTTTGATGCTTTCTCGATTACGAGAGCCAATGGTACAGTAATTCAAATTCGCCCCGCACAAGGTCCACCGCCTTGGGCTGGCGGTCCTAATCGCGCTCCTGGAGCTAGAGGCAGAGGCAACGCTCCGGCACGAAATTAGTTAATAAAAATAGACCTCACTATACCTAGCTACGGTGTACACATAAATAGTCGGTATCTAGCACGCGTCCCTGGCGAACCGCCTCCCAACCTCCCACAGGTGGGGGATGCAAGGGGGCGAAAAAGCTTGGAGCGACGCCAGTCTAGACTTATGTGTACGCGGTAGCTATATTTAGGGGAGGCAAGAAGCAAATCAGCTTTAGCTTCCCCTTAGTGGTAGTTATTGCACTCGTGCCATTCGCTGAATAAGACCAGGTAATACCATGTCACTTTGAAGTTACTACAAATAGGCAGCAGAGGAGCAGAGGAGAAATGATTTGTCGTTTTTAATTAGTGAAATGGTATAGCACAAACCGCTTGGAACAAAATTGATAGTGGAGCAACGAGAACACAACTTAAATCAAGAAGGGGTAACAAGCACTGCAACAGCACCTGAGCCAGCACTAGCGTTTGGAGATGCGATCGCAATTATTGTTGGTATCGTTATCGGTGCAGGGATTTTTGAAACACCCGCGCTGGTTGCTGCAAATAGCGGTAATGGCATTGTGGCGCTTGGAGCTTGGGTTTTGGGGGGTCTGATATCATTACTCGGCGCACTATGTTATGGCGAGTTAGCAACAACCTATCCGCACACAGGCGGTAATTATTATTACTTGCTACGTGCGTTTGGCAAACCTGTTGCTTTTTTATTTGCTTGGGCGCGCATGACCGTGATTCAAACTGGCTCGATTGCATTGCTAGCATTTGTTTTTGGTGATTATGCTTCACAGCTATTTCGCCTAGGAACTTATTCACCTTCGATTTATGCAGGATTGGCGATCGCCCTCTTAACTGGTTTGAATATTGTTGGCGTACAACAAGGCAAAGTGGCACAAAATTGGTTAACCGCAGCCAAGGTTCTAGGTTTGTTACTCGTGGTAGGTGTCGGTTTAGCCGCAACGATTGAATCTCCGCAACCATCGACTATTTCAACCGAAAGCAGTTTGGGATTAGTCATGATTTTTGTGTTGCTGTCCTACGGTGGTTGGAACGAAGCTGCGTATATTTCTGCGGAGATCCGCAATGTCCGACGTAATATGGTGCGATCGCTCGTTTGGAGTCTTGGGATTATTACAGCAATTTATTTGCTGATCAACCTTGCTTATCTGCGTGGTTTAGGGCTTGCAGGAACTGCCGGTTCACAAGCTGTCGCCGCCGATTTGATGCGTGGTGCATTTGGAACGCCTGGTGCGGTGTTTATCAGTTTTCTAATTGCGATTTCTACTTTAGGTGCTACAAATGCCACAATTTTTACAGGTGCGCGGACAAATTATGCGTTAGGGCAAGACTTCGCCGGATTTACCTTTCTCGGTCGCTGGCAAAGAGGTGGTAATACTCCAGCAGGTGCTTTACTCGTCCAAGGTGCAATTTCTTTAGTACTTGTTGTATTTGGAACTTTAGCTCCACGCAACGGCTTTGAAACGATGGTGGACTATACAGCGCCGGTATTCTGGTTCTTTTTTTTACTCTCTGTCACGACAATCTTTGTGCTACGACAGCGCGAACCTCAAGTACGTAGACCTTTCCAAGTGCCGTTTTATCCTGTAACTCCGCTCATTTTTTGTATCATTTGTATCTATTTGCTTTACTCTAGTGTAACTTATACCGGAATTGGCGCGCTTCTAGGTTTAGTCGTCGTCATCTCAGGCATACCACTTTTGTTTTGGACGCGCAAGCAGCAAACTTGAGCAAGAAGATCATACCAGTTTGGATTTTGAAACTGATCGCCAAAAGATTGTCAGACGTCCGTACATAGCCAAGATTAATCCAATTGGTATCAAAAGGAGAAATTGAGTATATGCATCGAACGATCAAAAGTTTATTAGTTGCAAGTTTGGGTGCGGGTAGTTTACTCGTTGCTGGGTGCGAGCAACAACGTCAATTTGAAGTAGAAGCACAACAACCTACACCTACAGTTCAAACGCAAGCACCTGCGCCCACAACTGCGCCGACGCAACCGCAAGAACGCGCACCCGATGTGCCTTATGTGCCAACTCCGCAAGAGGTTGTAGACCAAATGTTGCAGTTGGCAAATGTCACAAGTAACGATGTGTTGTACGATCTAGGAAGTGGTGACGGTAGAATCCCGATTACCGCCGTCCAAAAGTTTGGTGCAAGTCGGGCTTATGGAATTGAAATTAATCCCGAACTTGTGCAGCGGGCGCGCCAAAATGCGGAAACTGCCAATGTAAGCGATCGCGTGCAAATTGTCCAACAAGATCTGTTTCAAACCGATTTGCGGGAAGCTAGTGTAGTTACACTTTATCTTTTACCTGATATCAACATCAAGTTACGTCCCAAGTTGCTACGAGAGTTAAGACCTGGTACTCGCATTGTCTCCCACGACTTTGATATGGGCGAATGGCAACCGGATAACGTCGTTCGCGTCCAAGGACCAAGCCGCCAACACACGCTTTACGTCTGGACAGTACCCGAAAACGTTCCCGCAAACTTGCAATAGCGGGGAGTGAGTAGTGATTGGTGATAAGTGATTAACCACTAGCTACTAACAACTTCAGAAATTTAGAAAACATTCAGGAGCATCTCATGACAACGAATAAACGTAAATCTACACTCAGAAAATTTGCTGGAATTTTAGGTGGAATTGCAATTTTACCGGTATTAGCAGCGTGTGGTCCAGAAACCACGACAACTCAGGTATCACCCGCACCGGAAGCAACTCCTACGATTACTCCTGCACCAGGCGAAACACCTGCCGATCAAACAACTCCAACAGCACCAACAGCAGGAGCCACAGACTCGATTGTCAACGTTGCAAGTGGCGACCCCCGCTTTAGTACTTTGACCGAATTGGTGAATGCTGCGGGTTTAGCCGAAACGCTTGAAGGACAAGGACCTTACACGGTGTTTGCACCAACAAACGAAGCCTTTGCTGGATTGTCAGAATCGACGCGCCAGCAACTGTTACAACCAGAAAACCGCGAAACGTTAAGAAGAATCTTGCAGTATCACGTAGTTCCTGGAGAAGTCACATCAGATCAATTGCAACCAGGAGAAGTGGCTACTGCTGAAGGTAGTCCTGTCAATGTCCAAGTTGATGCAGCAGCGAGCCAAGTTAGGGTTAATGATGCGACAGTAACTCAACCAGATATCCAAGCCAGCAATGGTGTGATCCATGCAATTGATAGCGTCATTCTTCCCCCAAACCTTAACCTATAGGTGAAATAGTGTAAGGGTGTACTGCGGTACACCCGCGCAATTCCAATTTTGCATTCTTAAAGGTTGGTGCATATGCAAGGTCTTAAAGGAAAAAACGCTTTAGTGACGGGTGCAACTTCGGGGATTGGTCAAGCGATCGCCATTCGCCTCGCCCAAGAAGGAGTGAATGTCGCCATTAACTACCGTAAAAGCCCAGATGATGCGGCAGAAACCGAAGAGCAGATGATGCAAAAAGCCTGTGGTGATGTTGAAAATTGTGGCGTCAAATCGCTACCCGTGCAAGGCGATGTCTCTAAAGAAGAAGACATTATCCGAATGGTCAACACTGTCGTTGAACAATTTGGCAGTTTAGATATTCTCGTTAATAATGCAGGAATTCAAACTGAATGTCCTTCGCATGAAATTGAAACAGATGACTTTGACCGCGTAATCTCAGTTAACCTACGCGGTGCTTATCTTTGTGCGCGGGAAACAATTAAACACTTACTTTCTCAAAATCGGCAAGGAGTGATTATTAATATCTCCAGCGTTCATGAAATTATTCCGCGACCGATGTATGTCAGTTATTCCATTAGTAAAGGTGGTATGGAAAATCTGACAAAAACTTTGGCTTTAGAGTATGCAGATCGCGGTATCCGTGTCAACGCTGTAGCACCTGGAGCGACAATTACGCCAATTAATGAAGCGTGGACAGACGACCCAGAAAAGAAAGCCGAAGTAGAAAGTCATATTCCGATGGGGCGTGCGGGAACTTCTGAGGAAATGGCAGCAGCTGTCGCTTTTTTAGCATCAAGTGAAGCCGCCTATATTACCGGACAAACTTTATTTGTAGATGGTGGACTCACACTTTATGCAGATTTTCGCGAAGCTTGGTCGGCTTAAAGGTAGATGATAGAACCTCCGTACTTTTGACAGGATTGGTAAAAACAATCACTGTGAGGAGTTACATAATGAATCGATTCGCTGCGAAAACTATGGTTGTAGGTACTGTCGCATTAAGTTCTTTAGGTATTGCAGTCGGCTTTTTACTCAATCTACCCCAAGCGATCGCACAATCAACAACACAATCTTCTGAACTACAACGGTTACTCAACACAAAACAATGCCCTGGCTGCAATCTTCGTGGTGCTAACCTGCGAAATGCCAATTTAGAGGAGGCAAACCTGAGCGGCGCTAATCTCCAAGGAGCCAATCTACAGAATGCTGACTTGGAAAAAGCTAATCTTCAAGGTGCTAACTTACAACAAGCAAATTTGAGTGATGCAGACTTACAAGAGGCAAACTTACAAAACGCTAACTTACAAAACGCCAACTTGCGAAGCGCTGATTTAGAGGATGCAAATCTGTAAGGAACGAACCTCGATGGAGCTAATTTGCAAGGAGCCGATTTAGAAGGAACAATTCGCGCTAATCAAAACCGGTAATTTAATTGAGACGCAGAATAACAAGCAATGAGCATAAGGAGGAATTAATAATCTATGAATAAATTAGCTACAAAAACAGCAATTCTTTGGGTGACAGCCTTGGGTCTTTTCGGTTGCACCACTACTGGAATCACAACGCAGGAGCCTCAAGCAGTTGCACAGTCGCCAACACAATCGGTAGCACAAGCACCAACACAATCTTCGGAAGTACAGCGCTTACTCAATACTAGACAATGCCCTGGATGTAACCTCAGTGGTGCAGATTTGCAAGATGCTAACCTAGAAGGAGCTAATCTTCAAGGCGCTAATCTTCAAGGCGCTAATCTCCAAAGTGCGGACTTGGATCAGGCTAACCTGCGTGATGCCAATCTACAGCAAGCTAATTTAAGAGATGCTGACCTAGAAGAAGCCGACTTGCAAGGTGCAAATCTTTCAGGTGCTAATCTCCAAAGTGCGGACTTGGAAGAGGCTAATCTCCAAAACGCCAATTTCCAAAATGCCAACTTACAAAATGCAGACTTAGAAGACGCCCGTGTACAAGGTGCTAACTTTGATGGGGCAAATCTCCAAGGTGCTGACTTAGAAGGAACGAATTTGAGAAGATAGACAAGTAAGCACTCAGGGAGCGATACTGATGACTCAAGAAGAAATCAGACTCGAAGAAAATCGCACGCGTCAAGCCTACTGGAAACGCTGGGGACCGTACCTTAGCGAACGTCAATGGGGGACAGTGCGGGAAGATTACAGCGCGACTGGTTCAGCTTGGGATTATTTTCCTCACGATCATGCTCGCTCCCGTGCTTATCGGTGGGGGGAAGATGGTATTGCCGGAATTTCAGATAATCATCAGCGGTTGTGTTTTGCGATCGCCCTCTGGAATGGTGTCGATCCGATTCTTAAAGAACGTATTTTCGGCTTGACTGGACCTGAAGGCAATCATGGCGAAGATGTTAAAGAATATTACTTTTATCTTGACAACACGCCCTCTCATGCTTACATGAAGTGCTTGTACAAGTATCCGCAGCAAGCTTTTCCCTATGCCGAATTAGTACAAGAAAATCAGCGCCGTGGCTATCACGACCCAGAGTTTGAATTACTCGATACAGGAATCTTTGATGGCGATCGCTACTTTGATGTCTTTGTTGAATACGCCAAAAACACCGACGAAGATATCTTAATTAAAATCAAAGTTGTTAATCGCGGTTCGGAAGAAAAAACGCTACATTTACTTCCGACTTTATGGTTTCGGAATACCTGGTCGTGGGAAGAAAATAGCCAAAAACCTCTTTTAAAGAAACTTAAATCAGATGCATTTAGTGTAATTGAAGCCGCACATCCGACATTAGGCGAAAGATGGCTGTATTGCGAAGCCGCTAGCGAACTTCTCTTCACTGAAAACGAAACTGATTACGAAAGATTATTTGGCGAACCTAATAAATCACCTTATGTGAAAGATAGCATTAACGATTACGTTGTTTATGGTAAGAGAGAAGCTGTCAATCCTGACCAAATAGGAACAAAAGTTTCTCCTTACTATGTATTAAATATTGGTGCAGGACAAGCAAAAGTTATCTGTTTAAGACTTTGCGACACACCTAATTTAACTGCGCCTTTTGGTGAAGAATTTGAGCAAGTTTTTGCAACGCGTCAACACGAAGCCGACGAATTTTATCAGCGGATTTCTCCTAACGTTAGCGATCCCGATGCGCAAAGCGTGCAGCGTCAAGCCTTTGCTGGCTTACTGTGGACAAAGCAGTTTTATCATTACGTCATCGAAGATTGGTTACACGGCGATCCGACCCAACCAACACCACAGCGAACCTACAAACGCAATCAAGAATGGATACATCTATTTAATGATGATATTCTTTCGATGCCTGATAAGTGGGAATTTCCTTGGTTTGCCGCGTGGGATTTAGCTTTTCATGTTATACCGCTAGCGATGATTGATCCTGATTTTGCTAAGCGTCAGATGGATCGCCTAACACGCGAGTGGTATCTACATCCTAACGGACAAATGCCTGCGTATGAATGGCATTTTAGTGATGTTAATCCCCCTGTTCACGCGTGGGGAACTTGGCGCGTCTATCAAATTGAAAAACAAATGTATGGACGTGCAGATAAAGAATTTCTCGAACGTGTATTTCAAAAATTACTTTTGAATTTTACTTGGTGGGTAAATCGTAAAGATGAAGAAGGCAATAATGTCTTTCAAGGTGGATTTTTAGGATTAGATAATATTGGGATTTTTGACCGGAGTTCCGAATTACCCACAGGTGGACAACTCGACCAATCAGATGGTACAAGTTGGATGGGGATGTACTGTTTAAATATGTTGGCGATCGCGCTTGAATTAGCCAAAGATAATCCTCCTTATGAAGATATTGCTAGCAAGTTTTTTGAACACTTTCTCTATATTGCTGATGCGATGAATCATATCGGCGATACTGATGTTCATTTGTGGGACGATACTGATAATTTCTACTACGATGTTTTACACTTTCCCCATAATGAACGAGTTCATCTCAAAGTTCGTTCGATGGTTGGGTTAGTGCCAATTTTTGGTGTAGAAGTTCTCGAACAAGCAACATTAGACGCCTTTCCTGGTTTTAAGAAACGATTTGAGTGGTTTATTAACAATCGCTCCAATTTGACTAGAAATATTGCTTGTATGGAGGCAGAAGGCGTAGGAGAAAGGCGATTACTCGCAATTGTCAATCAGAATAAGTTACGATTAATTCTCCAAAAAATGTTAGATGAAACAGAATTTTTGAGTGATTATGGTATTCGCTCGCTTTCTAAGTTTCATGCAAAAAATCCTTACATTTTTAATGTGGGAAATACGCAGTATCGCGTAGATTATGAGCCAGCAGAGTCAACAAGCGGAATGTTTGGAGGAAACTCTAATTGGCGCGGTCCTGTATGGTTTCCTATGAATTTCTTAATTATCGAATCGCTGCAAAAGTATCACAACTATTTAGGCGATGAATTTACTGTAGAGTGTCCTACAGGTTCAGGTAAACATATGAACCTAGAAGAAGTTGCTACCGAGTTATCACAGCGATTAATGCGGATATTCTTAAAATCATCGCAGCGTAGACCTGTATTTGGCGGAATCGAGAAGTTTCAGAATGACCCGCATTGGCAAAATTGGATCTTGTTCCATGAGTATTTCAACGGCGATGACGGCGCAGGGCTTGGCGCTAATCATCAAACAGGTTGGACAGGTTTAGTCGCGGACTTAATTCATCAAGCGTATCAACACGCACCTTCGGAAACTGAGCGATCGCAAAAATCTTTAAAAGCATCAGTGATTGATTAATCCCTAGATGACACGTGCTTACAATAGTGAAGCATTGTTACAACAAGACAGCTTTACCTATGTGCCGTTTGCTTGCCTATCTAGGTTCATCGATTTTGCTCGATCGCATATTAACCAAGCCAGAACACTCCTTGATTGTGCAAAGTTACCAGCCACGTGAGATGAATTCGGGACTACTTAATGCTGACGGATTCGGAATCGGTTGGTATCACGCGCAAAAAGAGACAAATCCGTTTACATACAAAAATGTACTCCCAATCTGGAACGATCCAAATCTTTCTAGTTTAGGACGCTACATCGAATCAGGATGCGTGTTGGGGGCAGTACGCAGTGCAACAGCAGGTCAAGCGGTAGATTTAAGTAATTGTCAACCTTTTGATTATCAGCAGTTACTGTGCGTTCATAACGGTCGAATTGAAAATTTTCGCGACACGTTAGCTAGACCATTACGCGATCGCTTAAGCGACGTGGCGTATAAATCGATTAAAGGTAGCACCGATTCTGAACACTTTTTTGCATTGATTATTGAAGAATTACACAATAATCCCACTGCTACACTCGCGCAAGCACTGCAAAATGCTCTACTTACACTAGATCAGTTAACGACATCGCGTGACATCAGCGCATCCGCCAACATGATTATCAGTGACGGACAACAGCTAGTTGCTTCGCGGTTTGCAACTAACACACAAACACCCTCACTTTATTGGCTACGCGATGACCCAACGTATCCAGAGTCAGTCATCATTGCTTCAGAGCCTTTATTTGCGGCTGATTGGAATCCTGTTCCTGAACAAAGCATTCTTACTGTAGGCAAAGACCTGAATGTTCAAATTGCTCAACTATAGTGCTAAAACATAATTTTTATATATCTCCTTTGCTATAAATGTCTAATCGAGTAGCTCATCCCCACATCGTTGATCAAAGACAACAGCTAAAACAAGCGTTACAAAAATGTCGTCAAAGCACCATCGCATTATTTCAAACGGTCGATTACGATACATTCTGCCGTCAGGCGCATCCCGAATTTAGCCCTGTCGGTTGGCATTTGGGTCATATTGCGTATACCGAAGCTTTATGGATACTCGAACACTGCGCCAAAAAACCCCGCCAGTTTCCTGACTTTGGTTGCTTATTCATTGCTGATGGTTTACCAAAAGCCGAACGCCAAAATCTGCCAACATTTGCACAAGTTCAACACTACCTTGATACCGTGCGATCGCAAGTTCTGGACTACTTGGAAATCGCGGATCTCAATCAACAAGAACGTCTCTGGCGTTGGCTCATTCAGCACGAAAGTCAGCACAGCGAAACGATCACCTTCGTCTTAGAATTGCTCAAGGTTCAATCAGGCTACGACATTCAGGATTTACCCAGTGCGCAGCCTTCAGAAATGATTGAAATTCCCGCAGGCTACTTTGAAATGGGAAACGATGCAATTGATGCAATGGATAATGAACGTCCGGTGCATCGTGTTTATTTAGATACTTACTGGATCGACCGTTATCCTACCACGTGCGGACAGTACCAAGAATTTATTCACGCTGGCGGCTATCAAAATCCTGAATGGTGGTCAGATGCTGGCTGGCAATGGTTGCAACAAGCGCAAGTAACACACCCACTTTACTGGCAAAATGTCACTTCTGATTCCCCAGTATGTGGCGTCAGTTGGTATGAAGCCGAAGCGTATGCGCGATTTGTCGGTAAGCGGCTACCAACCGAAGCTGAATGGGAAAAAGCTGCAAGTTGGGATGCTACGCATGAATCTCGCCGTACTTATCCTTGGGAAGATAATCTGTTAGGCGATCGCCACTGCAATCATAATTGTACTGTGAGCAAAACAACACCTGTCGATGCTTATCCTGATGGGCAAAGTCCCTATGGTTGCTACGATATGCTAGGAAATGTTTGGGAGTGGACTGCATCCCTATTTCAAGGTTATCCAGGTTTTACGCATTACCCTTACATCGGCTATTCCCAAGTTTATTTTGATGCACAACATTATGTTTTGCGCGGTGGTAGCTGGGCAACTCGTCCTTGGGCTTTACGCTGTAGCTTTCGCAACTGGTATCATCCCCACATCCGGCAAATCTTTGCAGGTTTTCGCTGTGTCAAGTAGATCGAGATTTTGGTTAGTAATAGATAATTAATAGCTGAATGCAAGCATGAATCACAGACGCCCTCCGACTTTTTTTTATTTAGCTAGCGAATTTATTCGCGATTCTCTTCACGCAGGAGGTCTACTATTTACCTCCGTAAACTGATAAAATTATTACAATACTATGCATCCGTACACTTCAATTGGGTAGCCTCAACTTTCATCGGAGGGCTTGCGACCTAGCACATAAAAAATCGTAGTATCATTCCAAATTCCTTGGTCTTCTGCTAACTTTTCCACTTCGGCAATGTAGTCAGCTTTTAATTGTTCTAATTGCTTTGGTGCCAGTTGCAGCATTTGATAGTCTAAGGGATGTGTAAATGTTCGACTCGCATATTTTTTCATGGCTTCAAGGCTGTAATAATTGCCAGATTTCTCAATTATCACTTCGCACTGTTCAAAGCCTGCTTGCTTCAACATTGTGTAGCATTTCTCCGGAGTACTTAGTGGTTCATTCGGGCTAGGCATTAAAACACCGTGTCTTCTCGCAATTTCCCTCCAGATTACACCTGCTACCTCGAAGGTTTCAGGAAAACAATTAAATGCAACAAGCCCACCTGGTCTAAGGAAGCGATACCACTGACATAAAGCATTTTGGATGTGAGCTAGGTAGATCAGTGCGGAGTTACAAAACACCACATCAAAACTCTTATCTGGAAAGTCTAGATAGTCTGCGTCTGCTTCTATTAGTTCAACATTTTGCAAACCAAGCATTTGAATCTTACGTTGGGCTTGGCTGAGTAAACCTGTAGCAATGTCTACTCCAACGACTACACCATCTGGAGCAACTTGCTGTGCAGCAGCGATCGCTACTAAACCAGTACCAGTTGCGATATCGAGTATTTTCTGCCCGACGCGCAGATTTGTAAGTTCAATTAGTCGATTGTGCCAGTCAAGGTTTCTGCCGCTGTCGTACTCAGTTCTGCGATTAAACTCAGCAGCCAATCGCTCCTTATACTCAAACTCACTAAGACCAGGAATGTAGCTCATCTAAAAATGCCGTACTTTATATCTTTCAATTTTGCGTTTAGGTTTTAGTTTAGAGCAGCTTTGCGTTCTACAATTTAAAATTGAATTTTTTGGATGTCATAAGCGTCAATCAGATTCTTATCTGTCTTTCATGAAAGCGATGATGTCAAGAATGTAATTTATTAGTCTATCTGCGATGTAGATCGAGGGATATTTAACATTTATCCCCCATAAGCTCGAAACATCTAGCTCAAGCGTGATTTTATAGGCAAGAGCTTTATGATTTACTCACTGAATATGACTGATGAGTTCTTTGGCGATCGCGATCGCCTGAGCGCAGTAAACTAAACGTTGCTGCTTTTTTATGCCTACGTAATCTATCCCGCCTTGGCAAACGGAGGTTTAATGTCCTTATCCAAAGCTGCAAGCAATACGCTTGAATCGACGACTCAACGCTTGCAGATCGAGTATTTGATCAACTCCACTCCACAAACAAATACAGTTGATGGCACTGACGTCATTCAAGGCTTGACTCAACATCCCAAGTCGCTTCCGGCGCGATACTTTTATGATGACCGAGGTTCTCAGCTATTTGAGCAAATTTGTGCGTTACCAGAGTATTATCTCACTCGCACGGAAACCGCCATATTACAAGAATATGCGGCAGAAATTGCTCAGATTACTGGTGCTTGCGAACTCGTAGAGCTTGGTAGTGGTAGTTCGACGAAAACTCGGCTTCTCTTGGATGCCTACAAACAACTCGGCTACCCTCTGCACTACCTACCAATTGATGTCAGTGGTGGTATTCTAGAAAGCAGTGCGAAACAATTATTAGCCGATTATCCATCACTGCAAGTTCACGCACTCGTTAGCACCTATGAATTAGCACTAGAAAAGCTAATGCCTTCAGAACTTGCTAGCCGAATGATTTGTTTTATCGGTAGCACCTTAGGAAATCTTTCTCCTGCGGAATGCGATACCTTTTTCACGCAGATTACTGCTGCATTGCAGCCTGGGGAGTATTTTTTATTGGGAGTAGACTTACAAAAGCCAAAAGAAATCCTCGAAGCTGCTTATAACGATCGCCAAGGTGTGACTGCGGCTTTTAATTTAAATATGCTGCAACACCTCAACACGCGCTTTGATGGCAATTTTGACTTAGAGCAGTTTGAACATTGGGCATTTTACAACGAAACTCAGCATCAAATCGAGATGCATTTACGCAGTCGGCGATCGCAAACTGTTCGCTTGCGTGCCCTCGATCTTACTGTTGAATTTGCTGCTGACGAAACCATCCTCACGGAAATTTCGCGTAAATTTAATCTCAATATCATTCAACAAGAACTTGCCCAGCAAAACTTAAAACCAGTTCAAGCATGGACAGATGCGAAACAATGGTTCGGTTTAATATTGTGTCAACTGCAAGCCTAAACGCATCTAATTAACAAATTGGACGGTTTCCTGGATTGACTGCATGAATATACTCGCTACCTGCGATCGGTAGTTCTCGATTGTAAGCAGCAGCTTCCGGCTGTCCCCAACCTAGTTGCAATACGATTTCGAGAAAGTCTGCTTTTTCCCACTTGCACAGATTTGCCCATTCCATGCGTTGAGCAATTTTATCTACTGTAACTGGCGTCACTAATCGATAATCTTTACCGTTGTTGATACTTTTGTAGATATCCATGCCTACAGTCACTTTACGCCAAAAACTAACAATCTTCGCCTTGACAAGTTTTAATGTCTCTAAATCCTCAGGTAACGCAATCAATTGAGAGTCTACTTCGGGATAATCAATGCTACTACCTTTAACAGTCAGCCGACGCCAAACAATACCTGACACGCGGTGTTCTCGTTGATAGCAATGAACCGCTGCTTTAAAGTCTTGGTAGGCATCAAATTTTTGTATCCCGTCACTCTTGATAAACCTATCAATAATCGGATTACCAGAGGCAGTAGCAGCAATTTTGAGACGCTCACCTTTGAGACAAGCCTGGCGCTCGTCTGCTAAAATCTGTATCAGCTCTTCGGTAGTGTATGCCATTTTCCCTAACGAGTGGATACGTAGTTTCTAACTGCATCTTAAGATCTAAGCGCCAGACTAGTTCTGTCTCAATAATTACTCAGCTAACTCGGAACTGAATTCATTGATCGGACGCCGCTTTAATTCTACCGACTCAGATCGAGGTAGTAAGTCAAAGAGATCTCTAAAAACATCATCAACTTTCTCAAAAGGTACTTGTCCTGTTTCATTTAGTACGACATCCCCCGAATGATTAAATACGACAAGCTGCGGTACAACTCCTGAGTAGTAATAGCCTGCTTCGGTTGGTGCGTATGTTTCTTTCAATGCAATAGTGTCTACACTCGCTGGAATAAAATCTACCACGCGTCCATAAAAAGCTTGCAAGCGTGTCACAACTGGAGCGTACTGCTTGCAGTCACTGCTATCATCTACATAGAAAATGAGTAGAGTCGGCTTATCGCGCTTCAATGATTCTTCTAGCTTTACCTTGGGTGGCACGAGCGAGGCATTGCCTCCATACAAAATAAATACATTGCCCTCAAAATTATCGTCGCTAATACCCGCAAAAGCGACTGGCATACCTAGCATAAATTGGCAGCAAAGGAATAACAGGCAAAGCACAATAAAACGCCGCCAAGAGCAAAGCGTTTTGTACCAAGAGTGTAATAAAGATTTCATTAAAACAACTAACACTTGACTATTGTAGGTCTTGATATCTATTTTTAGTCTAAACCAGCATAAACTCAAAACTTCACTGTCAAGAGTTTGTGTTACTGCCTCCGCGATTTGTTATGCAAGTGTTTTAGTTTATTGTAAAGCACTTCGCGCCTTACGTTAACAAGGTTGATACAAAATAGTAAATTCATCGAAACCTTAATAAGATATAATTAGTAATATTTTTAATTTTTTCTACTATATCTTATTCAGCAAGAAATAAATATAATTATATTAATCTATATAAGTTTTATTTTTCCTATATTTTGATGAAATTTAAAATTACACTGACAGTCTTGGCGATCGCAAGTCTACATACAAAAGCTGTTTTTGCTCTTCCTCTAAGCCAAAAAACACCTTCCTCCACTACCGAAAAAAAAATAAGTTTTGAGGTCGATGCACCTTTATGCTATATGCGTACAGCGACTGGGAGTATTTTAGATCTTAGTAATTTGTGTGAAGCAAAACTAAGAAGTAATACATTGGCTCCAGTACGTCGCACAAATAATGTTTACGATCCAACAAAAACAAGAAACTTCGACCGTCAATTATACGGAGAATAAAATAAGAGCAAATTAATTATAGCAGACGTTCTATAGGTTAAACTGCTTCCAAAATATCAACAATAGTAACAAAGTAAGTTTAATAAAGTAAAATTTTCTTAGTCCTGTCGCATCATATTGAGTGCCTTAAGACAACCTACAATATTGCCTTGTTCAGTATACAGTTGAATTGCTGTTCGATAATCTTGAAGAGTTGCCTGACGATTTTTAAACTTGGCATGAACTTGGGCGCGATGAAAGTAGGCTTCTGCACGTTCAGGGTTAATTTGAATTGCCTTATTTAAATCTTCTATTGCTTTTCCTATGTTCCCAATTTGTAAATAGACACTACCGCGATCGCTGTAACCAAAAGCATCTTCAGGATAGAGTTTAATTGCTTGAGTATAGTCGGCGATCGCGCTTTGATAGTCACCTAAAGCAACTCGTGCATCGCCTCGGCTATTGTAGATATAAGCGAAATTTGGATTACTTTGCAAAGCCAGTGTGTAGTCTTCGATTGCTCCTTCATAGTCTTCTAATTTCTGACGTGTATCACCTCGATACACATATGCCATTTCATGATTAGAATTCAACTGCAAGGCTTGCGAAAAAGCTTGAATTGCGCCTGAATAATCTTGTTGTTGTAATTTTTCTAATCCTTGGTTTGTGAATTGTTCGGCATTAATTTCCTTAGTAGTTAAATTCCTGACTTCAGTAGGTAAATTTGTCGGTGATAAATGATGTTGATGCGGTGATGCTAAGGCAATTTCTGTCGTACTTACAAGAGTTGAACTGATAAATAAAGTGATTATTTCTATGGTGATTATTGATTTGAATAAGAGGTGCATAGTTGTGAATATATAAATTGAGTCAAATTCAATTGGAAACATTGACGAATAAATGAATGTTTTAGTAACTATAGTAATCTTATTGAGGTTGTAAGGTTTGTTATAGGGAACCAACTACAAAGTACACAAAGAAAAAATGTAGAAAGGGATTGTCGCAAACAATTTAGGATTGCTTTGCGTTCATTAAAAATAGAGAAATTGGTAGTATAGAAATATGAAATAAGCAACACCATAAAGTGCTAACTTTTGATTTTCTATACCACTCATAATTTTTCCATATTCTCGATTAACCAATTGCTACAAGGGAGGTGCAGGAAGTGGTTTTGGTCGTGCTGTAGCAATAGGATCTTTACCAAGATTTCCACTTTGTAAAGATAGTGGATTTTGCAACACTTCAAACTGCGTCATCATGTCATGATCTTCATGAACTGTGTTGTGGCAATGTTGCATATACTTACCTGTATTAGGACCAAATTTGCCAATCACCCTCACAGTTTCATTTTCCCCAACATAAAAAACATCTTTCCAACCAACTTCATAAGGAAAGGGCTTTCTACCGTTGCGGTCAAGAATTTGACAGTCAATTAGGTGCAAGTGTATGGGATGAAACCAACCTCCACCATTATTGTACAAACGCCAAATTTCGATATCGCCGAACTGAGGCGTACCATCAACGCGGTTTGCATTCCAGGTTTTGCCATTAATCACCCATTGACCGTTGGTACGTTCATACCTAAACTCTCTCGTTCTGACCGCTTGAGAAGCTACTAAAGGTGTAAAAGTGCGCAGTTGACTGGGTATGGAACTGTCATCAGCCTCATCCCGCACTACATCAAAGCACATAATGTCATTTGTTTTGCCGTCGTAATCTAAGTTGTTTGGCAAGCTTCTATTTTTCAAAATAACCCGCGTGCCGATGGGATACTTAGAAAAGTCGATAATGAACTCGTAACGTTCTGCTGTACCAAAACGGAAACTGTTAACTTCTACAGGTGCTGGCGTAAGTCCTCCGTCAACACCAATAATGATAAAAGGATCGCCTGTATTGAGCGCTAGCCTGTAAGAACGTGATATAGAGCCGTTTAAAGCACGAAAGCGATACTTACGCCTTGCGACTTCCATCCGAGGCCAAGGTACACCATTGACTAAGATAACATCGCCAAATTGACTTTTTTGTCCTTGATCGTCAAAGATTAAGCTGCCGTTTGTCGCAAATTCTTTGTCTTGAATAATGAGTGGTATGTCGTATTGCCCTTTTGGTAAAGGTAGATCGAGTTCAGTTTGATCCTGAACGATGTACATTCCTGCTAACCCCATGTAAACATTACGTGCAGTCGCATGAATTGCATGGTCGTGATACCATATAGTGGCAGCACGGTTGTTGGGATAATAGTAATCTTTGTAATAACCTGGGAAAGTGAGATCTTCGGCATAGCCATCATATTCGGGTAAAGACGCCATGCCGTGTAAATGAGTAGATGTGGGCGTGCCTAAACTATTGTTGATGAAGCGCACAACCGATTGTCGCCCTGTGCGTTGCATAATTGTTGGTCCTGGTGTGATGCCGTTGTAACCCCAAATTTCGGTTAATTTGCCAGGCAATATTTCAACTTGGGCTTTGCGCATGGTGATTTCGTAATAATCCGTCTGTGCATCACTACGTACTGGTTGCAGCACAGGTGGAGTACGAAAAGGAAGCGTGAATTTTTTTAATTTTGGACTATTTGCGCGTCGAGTTCCAATGTTTTCAGACGGCTGAGTCTGAGCATAGCTTATCCGTTCTAAGCCTGTGGGTATGAGCAACGCTCCTCCCGCAAGCACTCCAAATTTTAGTGCTTCTCGCCTTGTTATTTTCATTATTGCTCCTCGGTTGATCGACAGCACCATCTGCGCAAGCTTCATAAGTAAAATTACTCATGAAGTTTTGTTAACACCCACTTCATTTAGAATGACGCTTTTGGTATCACAGTGGTGTCAAACTTATGTATAAGTTATGTTTAAATTTAGTGAGACTTAATAACTAAGAAAACGTTGTTGAGCTACATGAAAAACCTTAATTCAGCTAGCAATAAGAGTAATTTAATAGGTAAACCCAATCAAAAGCTTGTTCCGTTAGCAGTTGTTTTTTGTGTGCGTACCAATTGTCTGTATATGTTAAACAGGCAAAATTTAGTCTGGCATCATTAGAAAAAATTTGCACCAAGATATGGCTGGCAAAATATAATTTTTGTCAACTAAGTGCTGATTAAGAGAGAACTTTACAAATTGTTCAAAATACTAAAAAGTCATTGTTTATTCCTTTTCAAAAATACTAGAGAAAATACTTAGTAGTTATGTAGCAAATTATATACAATAATTGGAGATGGATAAAAGGACTTTATAGACAATTTAAGAAATAAATTAGATTGTGGCGATCGCACTTTGAAATACAGTGCTTCAAATACCGTATATTCACGCAACTAAAATCGAGTAGCACTTATGTTCTAAAAGCTAGCTCAACATCCCAGCGTCTTATTCTGAGAAAATGTAAAGTAAACTTAAAAAAACACGACAGTTGCACCGATACTTGGCACAAGTCCACCATGCGGTTATGCTGGAAATTGGTTTTCTCATTGCAGGATGTCGGACTACTCAAATATCACCGCAGCAATTGTCAGAGAAACGAGGGCGCGCGAAAAAGCTTTACCGTTGATGAACGACAACTGTCGATCGCGGTTTTTATTACAAGCCCAGCGTACTACCAAGGTGTGTTTATTCTTTCATGGATTTACAGCAACGCCTGAACAGTTTATGCCGATTGGCGAAGCCTTTTTCCAAGCTGGCTATAATGTTGTGATTCCTTTATTGCCAGGGCATGGAATTGCCGGAGATTGGGATGGTGACAATCCGCCACCGCTACCCGAAGAACAGCGAGTTTACCAAGAATTTGGTTTGTACTGGTTAGAACAAGTGCAAGCTTTGGGCGAACAAGTTGTCATTGGGGGATTATCTGGCGGTAGTACTCTCGCAGCTTGGTTAGCTTTGGAACGTCCGCACAGCATTCACCGTGCTTTGCTATTTGCGCCGTTTTTGAGTAATAGTAATCTTCTTGTTGACTTCATCGTTAAAATACTGCCGATTTACTTTCAGTGGCGTACTGAAGAAGGTGCGATTAGTTACGGCTACGATGGCTTTGTGATGCCTGCATTACGCGTGTTTATGGATATGGGGCAAGATATTCTCGATCGCGTAAAAACAAGCATTGCCGCAGCGCCCTGCTTTATTATTGGTAGCGAGAGCGATCGCGCGGTTGATGAAAATGAAAATAGAGACTTATACGCATCCCTCGTCAAACTACAACCCAAATGCTGGTACTACTCGTTTGATCGAGTTTTTGATATTCCCCACAATATGATGACCAAAGCTGAGGGTAACGAATATCAAGACTTGGTAATTGCAGTCGCCAAAGCTTATGTTGAAAGCGATCTTACCTGGAAAGAAGTTGAAGAAATTGCTTACCAAATGCTCTTTCAAGGTAAAACCTTTGATACTGTCGTGCAAACACTAAGTTTAACTTCTCGCGTCTCGCCCGATTTACAAACGCTCATTTCGCTACTAGATAAACCAACTATTATTGCAGCCCGTCAGTCTAAATCATCGTGAAAACGTTTTATTCAGCTTGTCTCCTAGCTTTTGCAGTCTAATTTCATGTAAGATTATATACAAACAGGGAATGATTAATAACGTCAGCAGCGTTGCTAAAGACAAGCCAGAAAAAACAACCACTCCTAAGGGTTGAAGAAATTCTGAACCCTCGCCGATACCTAACGCCAGCGGAAACATCCCTAACACTGTGGTAATTGTTGTCATCAAAATGGGGCGTAGGCGCTGTGGTGCGGCTTTGAGAATAGCATTTTTGCGGTCAATTTGTTCGCGATCGCGAATTTGATTCGCTAGTTCTACCATGATGATTGCGTTATTGACAACAATCCCCACCAGTAACACTGCGCCAACAAGAACAGTTGCGCCGATCGCAGTTCCGGTAATATAAAGTCCAAAAATTCCCCCAGCAAGGGCTAAAGGTACAGTAAACATAATCACCAGCGGATCGATCAGCGAGTTGTATTGCACAGCCATGACAACGAAAACGAGAAACGCCGCTAATCCACCTAAAATTTGTAGCGATCGCTGTAGTTGTTGATTTGTTTCGGCAACAGAACTTGGTAAAATGCTAACGCCTTGTGGTAAATCGATGTTTTCAAGAACCGTATCGACTTCAGCTAACGCATCTCCGAGGCTGGCACCTTCGTTTAAGTTACCCGCAATAATATAGACTTGGCGTTGATTAATTCGTTGAATTTCCCCAGGCGCTTGACCTTCGCGAATACTCGCAACGTCAAATAAGCGAATTTGGCGATTACTATTGACAAATAGTGGCAAACGTGATAGCTGCGATTGATTTTGAATATCAGCTTGATTCAGTTGGACGCGGACATCGACTAAGCGATCGCCGCGTTGTAATTGTGTTGGAACTGAACCTTCAACCGCTGTCTGAATTGTTTGCCCGATATCTTGCGTTGTCAAACCGAAACTTGCGACGCGTTCCCAGTCAGGAACAATTTGAAGTTCGGGCTGTCGAGAGTCAGCATCAGGGCGGAAATTTGCTAACGTTGCTTGCTGATCTAACGCTTGCAGGATTTGTTGCCCTGCTTGGCGTAGATTTTGTTCGTTATCACCTTGGAGAATAATATCAACTTCGGCACCGCGCACCGGAGAATTACTCAAGATTAAGCCCCGCACTTGCCCAGGACTTAAGCGCAAACGAATACCAGCTAAATTGAGGCGATTAAACTCTTGATTAACGCGATCGACGAAAGCTTCAACGTTACTACCAGGTTTTAAAGTAATCGTACTCGAACTCCGTAACGGGTTTTCTGTTGTGTTGCTACCAAAGAGAAAACCACCCGCAGTTGAGAAAACATATTCAGTTTCCGGTTGTTCTAACAGAATATCATCAACCGCATCCATGACTTTACGGTTGTTTTCTATCACAGTTCCAGGGGGAAACTGCGCAAATAAAGTTGCTTGTCCAGTACTGATGCGGGGAAGAATTTCTTGTGAAATCTGTCCAACCAGGAGTAGGCTACCACCACCTAAAACAAGAAAGGCGATCGCAACGACAAGCAAGCGATATCGTAAAATCTTGCTCAAAAAGTTTCGATATCCCTGAGTTGCCGCATCAAATCGCCGATTAAACGCTTGTAATATCCATAACCTACCAACGCGACTTGACCAGCGAATTGCAAGTAATCGCGATGTCACCATTGGTACAAACGTGATTGCGATCAAAATTGATGCCGCAACCGCAAAACTAATTGTCAGAATTAATTCACTAAATAATAATGAGAAAAACCCACCAATCAGTAGAAACGGTAAAACAGCAACCAAGTTTGTACTTGTTGACGCAACTAACGCCGATTCGACTTCTTGGCTGCTGCGAACCGATTGTGAAATTAGTTGCTGCGAATTCATGCACGTTCTTGCATCTTTACCAGGAGTCATCCCCGCGCCTTCGGCAATGTTTTCTAGCATCACAATCGAGTTATCGACGACGATACCGACGCCTAAGGCAAGTCCACCTAAACTGAACACATTGAGTGATAAACCAAATAACCCCATCAAAATAATTGCTGCTAATGTTGCCAGGGGAATTGCACAGACGATGATAATTGTTTGACGCAGCGAACCGAGGAATAAAAGAACCGCGATCGCGGCGAGTCCTGCCCCTATTAAACCAGCGCTTGCCACGTTAGTAATCGAGTTACTAATAAACTGCGATTCATCTAATGTCGCCGTCAAAACCATATCTGCTGGAATCACGCCGGATCTTCTCAGTTCTTCGATGCGTTGCTTGACTCCATTGACAACCGTGATTGTATTCGCATCAGGTTGCTTCTGGATACTTAACTTCACGGCTGGCTGTTTGTTGAGGTTAACAAACACGCGCTGATCTTCTGTGCCGTCAACAACTCCGGCAAAGTCACGCAGGTAAACACGGCGAACAGGAAGCGTCGCATTATCTTCAGTGCCTTGTGCATTACTTCCAGCGACCTCAAACGAAAGGTTACGAATTTCGTCAGCGCTTTGAAACCGCCCGACTGTCCGCGTCAGCGGTTCGCCATTTTCTCCGCGAATGCGTCCGCCTGAAATATCCTGGTTACGGGCTTGCAGTTCATTTAGCACTGTTGTTAAACCAACGCCTAACGCTTGCAGGCGATTGAGGTCAATATTGACTTGAACTTCTTCGTCAACACCGCCAGCGACATCAACCGAGGCAACACCAGGAACTACAGTCAATTCGCGCGCTAATTCTTCGTCAGCAAATACGCGTAAATCAACACCTTGGAGTGCAGGGGATGTCAGTGCAACTTCATATACAGGTAATTGTGAAGGGTCAACTTTGAATAATCTTGGTTCTTCGACTGTGTTAGGTAACTGCCCGCGACCGCGATTGAGTGCTGCTGTCGCGTCATTCAACGCTTGGTCAATATTTCCCCCTGGTTGGAAATACAAATCTAAACTGACTTGTCCTTCGCGCGTTTGCGAATAAACTTGTACAACACCTTCGGTTGCGGATAAAGCTTCTTCTAAAGGTCTTGTTACTTCATCAATTGCAACTTCGGGTGAAATCCCAGGGGCATTGATCCGAACTCCGATACGAGGATAGGTAATTGATGGCAACAGATCGACTGGAAGCGAGGTTAGGTAAAACACTCCCATAACCATGACTGCTAGCGTCAGCATCAGCGTGCCGATATGCCGTCGAATTGCGATCGCACTCACACTCAATCCTGACGCTTTGCCCTGTTGCATGGTTATCAACTCCCTTGCTGTGACTCCGAAAGAATTGAAAAGCGCACCGTTGCGCCATCAGTCAACGCTCCACCGCTACGCGCGACAAATCGCTCGCCTGGTTGCAAACCTGATAAAATTTCGACTTGACCGTTCGCACTTTGTCCTAGTGTTACTTGACGCGCGGTTACAGTCCCTTCGCTGGCTGCGGTTTCATTTACAACATAAATTGTGCTTTCCTGTTGTTGAGGCGATCCTTGAGTGAGTAGCGAGAGTGCTGTTTGAGGTATGACAACGCGTTGTGTTTCCTCGCTGGCAAACTGTACCCGTGCCAAAAGTCCGCTACCAATTTGCCCGTTACTATTTGGAATCACGACTTGAACCGGAATTAAACGCGCGGTTTGATCCGCTGCGGGAGAAATCCGACTAACTTGCCCGCTAAAATCTTCATCAGGAAACGCATCTAATCGAACTGTCACCGTTTGTCCTTGGCGAATTCGGGCAAGTTCCAATTCCGAAACTTCGACATTGACTTGAATGCGACTAAAGTCACCAATGCGCACAATTTCCGTATTAGGCTGTACTAAATTACCAACTTCTGTCAGCCGTTGCATGACTTTACCGGCAATTGGTGCAGTCAGTCGAGCGTAAGATTGTTGCCTTCTTGCCTGGGCGACGACGGCTTCTTGGGCGGTGACTTGACTTTGTGCTGCTGCTACTGCTTGTTGTTCGGTGCGGACTTGCTCTTGCGCCGCACGTAAAATTTGTGCAGCCGTTTGGGCTTCGGTTCTTGCTTGTTCGGCTTGTTGTGCGGGTACTGCGCCTTCTTGCAAAAGGCGTTGCTGTCGTGCTAAATCTGCTTGTGCTTGTTGTAATTCTAAGCGCGATCGCTCGACTTGTGCTTGCGCATTACTAACTTGATTTTGAGCGCGTGCCACGGCGGCGCGTAAGCTGGCAAGTTCTGCTTCTGCTTGGTTAACTGCACTCACTAACAACGCATCGTCTAATCGTGCTAAAGTTTGCCCTTGGCGTACGGCATCGCCGACATCAACCCCAATGTTTAATACTTGCCCTGTGACTTGCGATCGCAGCGAGACTTCGCGTGCTGGTGCAGTTGTACCTGTATACTCTGGTTGTTCGGCTAAGCTACCTGTCCGCGCGATCGCAACATCGACTGGTGTTGTTTGACGATTTTCTCCCGACTGCCTTTGCTGGGCATTTGCTTCAGATTCGCTTGGTAATGAATTGCACCCTGTTAGGGCGACAATGACTCCTAAACTGAACAACAACTTTAAAATTCGGATGTCTTTAAACACTAAAAGCACCACCTGTTGTTGTCCTATTTTGTTTGATAGCAAATTTAAGTTTGGTAGCGGCAGTCATACAATCATTCGCTAGCTAACGGTTAGAAAGTTAACACACGGATAAAGAAAAGCTTTGTATCTTTTATATTTTGCCCTTTCCATATCTTTACTAAAGTATTTAAATATTGCTAATAGTTAATTTGGCTCTGTCCTAAGTCTGAAGATATATAAATTTTTGTTATTTCAATTTAGTACAGTCTTTCAATCTATCAGTTTGACATAAAAAAGAATGCTTGAGCTAGCGACCCTGGGTATATTGCAAAGCAAACCGCTACACGGTTATCGATTAAAACAGCAACTAGAGCAATTTATGAGCGGCTGTATTAGTGTCAATTATGGTGCAATTTACCCGTTGTTGAGGCGCTTAGAAGAACGAGGTGATATTACAACTCTCATCCAAGAAGCCGGTGAAGCAGGACCTAGCCGTAAGATTTATAGCATTACTTCCCAAGGTGCGATCGCCTTTCGCCGCAAAATGCTAGAACACCCGCACGAAAGTTGGGTCAACGCGCGATCGCGCTTTATTATTAAGTACTTCTTTTTTAGTCATCTCGAACCTGCCGAACGCATTAAACTTCTCGAACACCGCATCATGGTGTGTCGTCTGCGGCTGGAAACGCTAGAAGTTCAACCGATACCCAGTGACGATTTCTATGAAATCGCGGTATGGCATAGATTTATTGCGGTGATCAAAGAAGAATTAGAGTGGCTGAATCAGCGTTTAGCACTCGAACAACGCCAAGAACTAGAATCTCGCAACTAATCGAAATCTCAACCGCGCCGAACCGTAATATGTTTTAATATTTCGTAATAAATCAACATAATTACTGAGCATTAAACTTTACTCAGTCGTCACAATAGAAGTGCAAGCTAGCCTTCGGCGCATTGAGGCGCTGTAGTCTCCTTCGCTGCACAGTACAACATCCGGTCATCACAGGTGAACGAGGAAGCGGGAATGCCCAATATCAAATTTGAGAAAGAAAATCGTGAAGTCGTTGCTGCTGACGGTGCCAATCTTCGGCTCAAGGCGATGGAAAATGGCATTGATATTTACAAATTCTACGGCAAAATGATGAATTGCGGTGGCTATGGTCAATGTGGCACTTGCATTGTTGAGATTACTCAAGGCATGGAAAACTTGTCACCACGCACAGAAGTTGAAGATCGCAAACTCAAGAAAAAGCCAAAAAACTATCGTCTTGCTTGCCAAGCATTAGTCAATGGACCTGTCAGCGTCGTCACTAAGCCTTGATGAAGTTTACTGTAAGCAAAAGTTCCTCTTCTCTGACAGCGACGATAATGTTATTCTAAAACTGTTAGCTCATGATCCGCGAGAGGCTTTCTTTCGATGCAAGTTAATGACTTAGGGTTCGTAGCGAGCATCTTGTTCGTCTTAGTCCCAGCTGTGTTCTTGATTATTCTGTATATTCAGACTGCTAGCCGCGAAGGTCGCAACGATTCATAAAAATAAGTTCCTTGACAAAAACCCCCGCTCAATGCAGGGGTTTTTTGCTAGTGAAAGCACAAATAAAATCGCAATTAACCTACAGTCCTTGCTAATAACACCGGACAGTTTGCATTCACGCGGACGTAATCGGACAACGAAGAACCCAAAAGCCGATCCAAGTCAACAAAACTTTTCGCAATCGAAGGACGGCGATCTGGAGAACCAAGCATTAATAAATCGACATTGTTTTCTTCGGCGATGCGGCAAATTTCTTCACCAGGTTTACCCGTAGTGGAAATTGCGCGGGGTTGTATGCCTTGTTTTTTCGCTTCGGCGATCGCTTCGGCTAAAACCGGATCTTTTTCGCCTGGTGTTGCTGCACCTTTATCGACGTGGGCTAAAATCAGTTGCCCTCCTTTAATATCGCGCAACAAAAACAACGCTAACTGTAAACATTGTTTCGCCGCCTCTGAACCATCCACCGCTACCATGATGCGATTGATTTTTTTGACATAAATATCATCCTTGACCAACAACATTGGTCGCGAGGACAATTGAAACACGTACTGACTAACTGAATTAGACAAAATCGATTGCAAGCGTTTAAGACCGCGCGAACCCATAATAATCAGATCCGCATCAATCTCCTCTGCAACTTGGCAGACAACATCTTTAGGATCGCCTTGGCGAAGAATTGCCGAAACTTTTGTTGGATCTAACTGCAACGACTGAATTGCTGTGGCTAGTACCTTCCCTCCTTCTTCCCACTTCGATGTCATTGTCTCGGCACTAACTTGAGGAGACACAACATGCAAAACGGTGACAGCTGCCTTTTGAATCGATGGTAAATCCATTAATGCTTTGAGCATTTCTTCCGAATGACCAGTCCCAGAGTCAGCTAACAAAATTTTTTCTAACATCGAGTCGCCTCTTTATTGTCTTGTTCAGCAACTAATTGAATCAGTAACTTCAGCAAAGTAACACTTCGCCCTGAGTCGTAAACTATGATTTTTATGATCAATTACATTCTACAATTTTGCCAAAAAGTTTAATTCTTTAGTAGTTAAGTTGAAGATTAAATAATATTTAATTAAGTTCAAACATTTGTTAATAAATGACCTAATTATTAGGCAAGTTAAACGCTTATGTCGTAGGCGATCGCAGTCTTTTCTCTAGCAAACAGAATCGGTTGAAATTCGCTAGTAGGTTATCTTTCATGTACAAAAGTATAAATAAGCCTGTGCTAACTCAACACATCTATTGAACTCAAAATATTACAAAAGTTTATTGAGTTTTTTATAAAACCTGAGTATTAAGTTATGTATTACAATTCCTAGCCATAGCTTCATTTTGTGTCTTACGCTGTAACGATGTTAATCACTCAGGCAGCATAATTATCTTTTAGCAATTTATATATTAATCTAACTTATAAAACCGACAGTTATTGCTTATAGCGTTGCCACCTTAGTTTATGATATATTGCTGAATCATAAATTCATGAGCACGGGACAAGGACGTAAAAGCTTGACTTGAATTATATGGGCAGCTTATATATGTAAAATTGGCTCAGGTCTTGAACTGTTGCTTCACATCTAGATGTTCGCGCGAAAATTCGCATCAGTTTCCGTGAAAATCGCTATTAATTTTATTAACTCAGACTTAATCAAGCATTAAACAGTGTTAAACTTATAATTACTACAGTATACCTCCTCCACAGGTGTCAATAGGTTGTCTCATTGCCTATAGTGTAATGAGTCCATGCAAAAATTCTTTTATCTACAAAAGGTGTGAGGATAAGAGGTAAAAATGTCAAAAATCTTGTGGAAATCCCTACTGCTCAGCCCCGCAGTCCTAGGCGCAACAATAGTTGTATCCTCTACAGCCCTAGCAGTAGAGCAACCGCAATCAGCTGAACTCAATCAGCAAGATGCTGCTCAAGCTCCAGCAACAGATTACGTAGTTGCAACCATCGAGAATAGTATAGAGCAGAATACTACAGGAAATGCTATTCAACCACAAGCAGTAGCAGAACCTGTAGCTCAAGTACCTACAGTATCAACGCAAGCTCCAGCAGTAATGCCAATTACTGTAGCGCAAGCAACGACAACACCTGCTAGCGCTCCCGTTGCGCCATCTGTTGAATCGTTAGACGATCTCAACCGCTACAGTAACGAAGGTAGAGGCAATGCCAACTCAGTTGCCCAAGTCACTTCTGTTTCTCAACTATCTGACGTCCAACCAACCGACTGGGCATTTCAAGCGTTGCAATCACTTGTAGAACGCTACGGAGTTATCGCTGGTTATCCTGATGGAACCTATCGCGGTAATCGCGCAATGACACGGTATGAGTTTGCGGCTGGTTTGAACGCTGCCTTAGACCGAGTTAACGAACTAATCGCAGCTGGTACAGCCGACTTGGTTCGTCGGGAAGACCTAGCAACCCTCCAGCGCCTGCAAGAAGAGTTTGCGGCGGAACTGGCAACATTGCGCGGTCGTGTAGATGCTCTAGAAGCACAAACAGCCGAACTTGAAGCAAATCAATTTTCGACAACAACTAAACTAGTCGGTGAAGTCGTCGCTGCTGTTAGTGACACATTTGGAGACGATGTAGACGACAACACCGTATTCCAAAACCGCGTCCGTTTAGACTTCCAAACCAGCTTCGGCGGTTCTGATGTCTTGCATACGCGCTTGGCAACAGGAAACGCACAGCCATTTAGCTTCAGTCCCTACAACACAGCAGCAACTCCTTTCAAGACCTTTGAAGGAACTCAAACATTCAACGTAGCACCGAACTTTGAGAACGACGTTTATGTTGATTGGTTAGCTTACGACTTCCCGCTATTTGGGCAAGCTAGAGGTTATTTAGCGGCTACTGGTGGTATTCACAGTGACTATGCAGCTACTGTGAATCCATACTTTGAAGACTACGACGGAGGTCGTGGCGCGCTATCTACCTTTGCGCAACAAAACCCAATCTACCGAATTGGTGGTGGCGCTGGTGGTGGTTTAACCTTAGCGTTTGGCGGTAGTGGCGTTCTCAGACCAAGTTCTTTGACTGTAGGTTATTTAGCAGATAACGCCAGCGATCCTGGTTTGAGTGCAGGTATCGGTAACGGTGACTACTCAGCATTAGCTCAGTTGAACTTCAACTTAGGCGATCGCGTTGCTTTAGCTGCAACATATGTTCATGCTTATCACACCACTGGTAACGGAATTTTTGATATTGGTGGTTCTTTTGCAGGTAGCGGTCAATCAACAGGTCCAATTGTTGGTACTCTAGAGGCGAATAACCCATCTGCACTGTTACCGACAGGTGAAGTACCTACCGTAACTAACTCATATGGTGTATCAGCTGCCCTCCGGTTGAGCGATAGAATCTCGCTAAGTGGGTTTGGGACATACACCAACGCGACCCTACTTGGTCGTGGTAGTGGTGACATCTGGACCTTCGGCGGTGGAGTTGCTTTCCCAGACTTGGGTAAAGAAGGCAACCTCTTAGGCATCTTCGCAGGTGTCGAACCTACATTAAGAGGGCTTGACGCTCCTGGCGTTGCAGGCTTTACTCGTGACTACGGGTTACACGTTGAAGGCTTCTACAGATATCAACTAACAGACAACGTTTCGATTACACCTGGCGTGATCTGGTTAAGTTCTCCTGGTCAAAACAACGATAACTCAGACGTCATCATTGGAACACTACGGACAACCTTCAATTTCTAGGTTGTGATTAGTTAAACTCCGTAACCAAAAGAAATGTTAACCCGCGACCAGCGGGTTTTTTTATCGTTAGTTATCCAAACTCACTAAACCCCAGTAAAGAACCGGAGTATACTAGAAAAAGAGCAAATCAAAAGCTTAATAAACTATCGCGTTTAAATTAGCCTGTGGAACTCTCGTGTAAGACGGAATATGCGCTGCTTGCGCTCTTAGAGCTAGCAACTAACTACGAAATCGGCGAACCCTTGCAAATTCGGCAAATTGCTGCCCAACAGCACATCCCAGATCGCTATCTAGAACAACTACTAGCGACATTAAGGCGCGGAGGTTTAGTGAAAAGCCAACGAGGGGCAAAAGGTGGTTATGTTCTAGCACGAGAGCCTTGGAAGATTACTTTACTCGACGTCATATGCTGCTTAGACGGTCTAGAAACAACGACTTGTGAAGACGAAGCTCAACCAAAAACGGTAGAAAGCGCAGTTGTTCAAGAAGTTTGGCAAGAATCGCGTCAAGCAGCCCACGCTGTTTTGCAAAAATATTCACTGCAAAACCTCTGCGAGCAACGAGCAGCAAGAAAGCAATTGAATATTATGTATTACATTTAGAGCAATTTAGAAGTTTTGAGTTTTGAGTTTTGAGAGAAAACTTCTTCTATTCAAAACTAAAGCGAAGCAGTGAGTAGCGATCGCAATTTCTGCTTGACTTTCTTATCTTTCTCTAATTTTTTTACATCTTTCTCATCTAGATTCCTCTTAACTAAACTAAAACTATGCGAATTGCCAACAATATTACAGAATTAATTGGTCGCACACCTTTAGTACAACTCAATCGCATTCCCCAAGCCGAGGGTTGCGTAGCGCGGATAGTGGTGAAGCTAGAAAGCATGAATCCATCTGCCTCAGTTAAGGATCGAATTGGCTTGAGCATGATTCAAGCTGCTGAAAAAGAAAAACTGATTCATCCTGGAAAGACAACCTTGGTTGAACCTACATCAGGTAATACAGGAATTGCAGTCGCGATGGCAGCTGCGGCAAAGGGATATCGGTTAATTTTAACAATGCCCGAAACAATGAGTGCTGAACGGCGGGCAATGCTACGCGCCTATGGTGCAGAACTCGAACTGACACCAGGAATTGAAGGAATGAGTGGGGCGATTCGACGCGCGCAAATGATTGTAGACAATACGCCGCACGCTTATATGTTGCAACAATTCCGCAATCCTGCGAATGCGCAAATTCATCGGGAAACTACCGCAGAAGAACTTTGGCAAGATACCGATGGGCAAATTGATTTTATGGTAGCAGGCGTTGGTACTGGCGGCACAATTACAGGTGTTGCGGAAGTGATTAAAGCACGTAAGCCCAGTTTTAAGGCGATCGCCGTTGAACCGGTAAATAGCCCAGTTCTCTCAGGCGGTAAGCCAGGTCCGCATAAAATTCAAGGTATTGGTGCAGGGTTTATCCCGCAAGTTTTGCGCGTAGACATGATTGATGAAGTGATAACAGTAACCGATGACGAAGCGATCGCCTACGGACGTCGTTTAGCCCGCGAAGAAGGACTACTTTCAGGAATTTCTAGTGGTGCAGCTTTATGTGCCGCGATTCGGGTTGGACAGCGCCCAGAAAACAAAGGAAAATTGATTGTGATGATTCAGCCCAGCTTTGGCGAACGTTACCTAAGTACTCCGTTGTTCCAAGATTTGGAACCTAAATTTTCTGCCACGATGAATTAACGCTAAATTAGGTGTGATGGCATCGAATCACTACGACACTCTTGACGTTAATGCAGCAGCGAGCCAAGCGGAAATTAAGCAAGCCTATCGCCGCTTGGTAAAAAAATTTCATCCTGATAGTCATCAGGACACCGCCGATCATGAGCAAATTATTCGCATTAACGCCGCATACGAAGTCCTAGGAGATGTTCAAAAACGGCAATCCTATGACGAACAACTCCTTACACAAAAAACAACACGTCGCGAACGACAACAGCGTACCGCAGCAGCACAAAATCAATATCGTACCTCGCGGCAAACGGGAAGAGATGCTGATGAAGAATTAGCACGATGGCTGCACCAAGTCTATCAACCCGTGAATCGTTTGATTTGCCGAATTCTCAACTCGTTAGAAGAACAAATCGAAAATTTGGCAGCCGATCCTTTTGATGATGAATTACTAGGAGATTTTGAAGATTATCTGCAAAGCTGTCGCGACTGGCTCAAACAAGCCCAAGTAGCGTTTCGCTCGTTGCCGAATCCTCCTAGTGTTGCGGGAGCCGCAGCGCACTTGTACTATTGTCTCAATCAAGTAGGCGATGGCATCGAAGAGTTAAGTTACTTTCCACTCAACTACGACGATCGCTATTTGCACATGGGTCAAGAATTATTCCGAATCGCGGCTGGTTTGCATTGCGAAGCCCAAGAATCGCTAGAGGCGATCGCTTAATCAACATAGAGGCGTTGTTGACCGTACTGTTGTGCTTTTTGCAGCAAAGCTGATAGTTCAACATCCGGCATCACCTGAGAAGGCGGAGCTACAATCTGTCGCCAAAGATACCACGGGAAACCAATTGATTCCCGTAAAGCTACGTAAGCTGTTTGTGGTAAATTCCACTCATCTGGTAACTGACTTGTACGCGGAATAACCGTAAATCCATAAGCACGAAATTCGATCAGCGATCGCCACATATGCGGAGGATCGCTGATTAATAAAATTCGTTGAATGTTTCGCTGTTGTAGAATTGCTGCTGAAAAAATCGCATTTTCTTTCGTTGTCAACGAACAGTTTTCGCCATCAATAACATTCTTAGGTACACCTTGGGCAATTAATAACTCAATAATCGGTAAAGCATCTCCTCGACCACTGACAAAAATCACTGGTGCTCTTTTGGCTTGCCACAATTGAGTTGCTACCCTAGCTCGTTCCATTCTCAAGGCTCTACCTCGACCTAAAATAACAATGGCATCGACAGAAGTTCCAGGATCAGGAGGCAGAAATAGTCCATTCACAACAACAATAGACAGCAAACCAACCGCAATCAAGCTAAACAAGAGCGTAACCACACTAGGAAGCATCCATTTTTGCTTGAACCGCCACTTGCGGGCAATCAGCCGAAGGCTAACGATAACTGCAATGAGGATTGCCAGAAATAGCAAAATCGGCGATCGCAACTGCTGCCAACCAAACTCGATCGGAAACTGTGTAAACTCACGCGGACAAAAACGAGAATCAAACATCGATTGCATTCACAACTCAGCGTCAGGTGCAATGCGCACGCTAATTAGTTTATGCTGTTATCAGCATCATTCAAAAAACTTTACATTCAACAACTCGTGTACTCATGCAATGCATTGTCAATCGTCGCGCACAGTTTTCAGCGAGTCATCGGTATTGGCTACCCGAATTAAGCGAGGCTGAGAATACACAGCGTTTTGGACTTTGCGCGCGAACACCAGGACACGGACACAACTACGTTTTATATGTTTCCCTCGCCGGTGAACTCGATGAATATGGCATGGTACAAAATTTGTCTGAAGTCAAACAGGTGATCAAGCGCGAAGTTACTAGCCAACTCGATTTTTCGCACCTTAACGATGTTTGGACAGAATTTCAACAAACACTGCCTACCACCGAAAACATTGCCAGAGTCATTTGGCAGCGACTAGCACCTTACTTACCTTTAGTCCGCATTCAACTCTTTGAACATCCAGAACTTTGGGCAGAATATCAAGGAAACGGCATGGAAGCTTACTTAACACTTAGTACACACTTCAGCGCTGCGCATCGGCTAGCACGTCCGGATCTCAGTTACGAAGAAAACTCAGAAATTTACGGTAAGTGCGCGCGTCCCAACGGACACGGACACAACTATCATTTAGAAGTCACTGTTAAAGGTGATATTGACCCGCGTACCGGAATGCTTGTTGACTTAGGTGCACTGCAACAAATCGTCGATGATTTAGTCGTCGAACCGCTGGATCATACCTTCTTAAACAAAGACATCGCCTACTTTGCCGAAATCGTCCCAACCGCAGAAAATATCGCGGTATACATCAGTAATGTTTTGCGATCGCCCATCCAAGAACTAGGAGCTACATTACACAAAGTTAAGCTAATTGAAAGTCCCAACAATTCTTGTGAAATTTACTGCGATCAGACTGTTCAAGAAATCAGCGATCAGAGGTCAGAGGTTAGGGAATTGGTACATTAGGCTTTTCCCTTAACCCCAGTTTCCTCCAGACTTGAGAGATATAGTATCTGGTGAACCGCCCCCAACCCACGCCAGTTCGCTCAACAGGGTGAACCCCCGCACCTTTCGCCAGGCTCCCCAATTCTGGGGAAGCTAAACTATTCAAAGTCCCGCACTTGTGGGGGATTCAAGGGGCAAAAATACTACCCAACCGCTACCTGCGCCGTGATAGTACGATGGCGGGGAGTATTAGGCGCGATCGCAATGTTTTGAAACCCTGCGACTTTCAAAGCTGCTTCAATATCCAAAGTGAAATATTCATCCAAATACGGCTCGGTGCTTTTCAATAACGTCAAAATGTAAGGAGGCATCTTACCGTAAATTTCCGATTGTGGATTCATATCCATAATTGCTAAATAGCCACCAGGACGAAGTAAGCGTCGGACTTCTTGAAAAATTTGCTGTGTCGCCGATTGCGGCAATTCGTGACATACCAGAAAGATGGAAACTAAATCAAACGATGCTGATGGCAATCCAGTTGATTCAGCCGCCGCGTGGACCCAGTTGATCTGTGCGTGACGTTGTTGCGCGCGGTAATTGGCAACCGCAAGAAAATAAGGTGATAAATCTAAACCAGTGATTGCTGCGTGTGGATAGACTTCTTGTAAGGCAAACGTACTCATACCAACACTACAGCCGATATCTAGAATGTCGCGTGGCTGCGCAACTTCGTTTTTGAGAATATCATGATACGACGCGCGAAGCCGAGCATCACCCTCTGCGCCTGCCTCTGCCCAAATTCCGGCATGAACTGCGCGGGCAGCAACTTCGACTTCTAGCGCTGCATCCCAGCTTAAATTACCTTGCTCGTAAGCATGAAACGAACAGCAATAGTAATCAGGATATTGCAAATGCGGATTTTCGACTTGTGCAAGTTGAGTATCCCAGTCAAGCTGTTTTAATTCTTGTACTTGCTTCGTCCAAGGAACACCAATTTTTTCTGCACGTTTAATCATCATTTGCCGTGCTTGGTGCTTGGCTAAATTTGCCAACGGCTTAATTGCAAGTACTCGATTAACAAAACGGGATGCGATTTCTGGCGCAGTATTGGCAGCAACAGTCATAACGTAATACTAAAAATTTATGTCTTCTTTAGCTTATTATCGGGCTTTGGGGTGACAATTCTGAAGTACAAGCAGGGCAACGAGTTGCCGCAATGTGGATTTTAGTTAAACAATAAGGACACTCTTGTGTCGGTTCTGGTGGTACAAGTTCTTCTTGACGCTTAAATCCGGCTAGGGAGCGAATTGCCAGATACAGGGCAAACGCAATAATAATAAAATCAACGATCGCATCTCAAGCACTAGCACTGCTTTATGTGTCAGAAGCGCTACCCTAAAAAAACAAGTTGCAGCGATCGCTTTTAGCATTCGAGGATAAGCAGAATAGATGTCACAGTTATACTTTGATACAGATAATAGCCGCCACAGAGCCTTTGAACTACCAGGAGCAAAACCCCACTACAACCCAGATCGTCCTGGACAAGTCGAGCATATTTTCTTAGATCTCAATTTAGATATTCCGAGTAAGAGTTATCAGGGAACTTGTATTATCCAGCTTAAGCCGATCCGCAATGGCATCGAAAGGTTGACATTAGATGCAGTGAATCTCAATATTTACTCAGTACGCGTTGACGACACGCCGCAAGCATTTGAATATGATGGTTCGCAATTGCATATTCAACTGGTATCACCCACTACTGTTGGTAATGCGATCAAGATGGCGATCGCCTACTCAGCGGAAAAACCTCAACGCGGTATTTACTTTATTACTCCCAATCAACACTATCCCCATAAACCGACACAAGTTTGGACGCAGGGAGAAGATGAAGACTCGCGCTTCTGGTTTCCTTGCTTCGACTACCCAGGACAACTATCAACATCCGAAATTCGCGTCCGCGTTCCCAAACCTTACATTGCCATTTCCAACGGAACGCTGATCGACACCGCTGAAGAAGGCGACGCTAAAATTTACCACTGGTTACAAGAGCAAGTTCACCCTACTTACCTTATGACACTTGCGGTAGGAGACTTTGCCGAAATTCAAGACGAATGGAACGGTAAACCTGTCACGTACTATGTCGAAAAAGGACGCGAAGCAGACGCACGGCGCAGCATGGGCAAAACCCCGCGCATGATTGAATTTTTTAGCGAAAAGTATGGTTATCTTTACCCTTATCCCAAGTATGCGCAAGTCTGCGTAGATGATTTTATTTTCGGAGGAATGGAAAACACCTCGACTACTTTACTCACAGATCGCTGCTTACTCGATGAACGCGCCGCACTCGACAACCGCAACACCGAAAGCTTAGTCGCGCACGAACTGGCACATCAATGGTTTGGCGATCTTGTCGTGATTAAGCATTGGTCTCATGCTTGGATTAAAGAAGGTATGGCTTCTTATTCAGAAGTCATGTGGACAGAACACGAGTACGGCGCAGAAGAAGCCGCTTATTATCGTTTACTCGAAGCAAGAAGTTACTTAGCCGAAGATAGCAGTCGTTATCGTCGCCCAATCGTTACGCACGTTTATCGCGAGGCAATTGAATTATACGATCGCCACCTTTACGAAAAAGGTTCGTGTGTCTATCACATGATTCGCGCCGAATTAGGAGAAGAGTTGTTTTGGCAAGCGATTCATACATTTGTTCAGGATAATGCCCACAAAACAGTGGAAACAATCGACTTACTCCGCGCGATTGAAAAAGCATCTGGCAGAAATTTACTATTTCTATTTGACCAATACGTTTATCGTGGCGGACACCCTGATTTTAAAGTTGCTTACACTTGGGATGGCGATAGCAAATTAGCTAAAGTTACCGTGACGCAAACGCAAGCGAAAGAAGGTTCAAACGGTATTAGCAGCGATTTATTTGACTTGAAAATCCCAATCGCGTTTGGCTATACCAACAACGCAGAATCTTCTCCTCAATTGAAAACATTTACCGTGCGGGTGCATGAAAAAGAGCAAAGTTTCTATTTCCCGTTAGAGGAGAAACCGCAGTTTGCCAGTTTTGATGTCGGGAATAACTACTTAAAAACAGTCACTTTAGAGTATCCTCTACCAGAGTTGAAAGCACAATTAGCATTTGATTCTGACCCGATTTCGCGAATATATGCAGCGGAAGCTTTGGCGAAAAAAGGTGGACTAGAAGCGGTAAAAGCCCTTTCGCAAGCATTGAAACAGGATTCTTTCTGGGGAGTCCGCGCCGAAGTTGCCAAACAACTCGCGCAAGTCAAACTCGATCAAGCTTTTGATGGTTTAGTTGCAGGTTTAGAAGACAATCATCCCCTAGTACGCCGTGCAGTGATCGAAGCCCTCGCTGATATTAAGACACATCAGAGTTACAAAGCAATCAAACCGCTTGTAGAAAATGGCGATCCTAGCTACTACGTTGAAGCATCAGCAATGAAGGCGATTGGTGCAATTGCGGGTAGTACAGTCGATGCGAAGCCGAAAGAAGAAAAAGTTGTGAAACTGCTCAAATCAGCTTTAGAACAAAGGGCAGGTTGGAACGAGGTCGTGCGTGCAGGTGCGATCGCGGGTTTGAGTCAAATGAAAACCGCTGAACCAGCACTCGACCTTATCTTGGAATATACCAAACTAGGCGTACCGCAAGCACTACGACTCAGCGCAATTCGCGCCCTCGGTACAATTTCCACAGGGCTGAATGCAGTAAATCTCGAACGCGTTTTGCAGCAACTCGAAGAACTCTCCCGTGAGTCGTTTTTCCTAACGCAAGTCGCTGTTGTCAGCGCCCTCGGACAAATGGAAACTCCTAAAGCTATTGGCATTCTACAAGCTTTGGCGAATCAAACTCCTGATGGACGAGTGCGACGTATGGCGGAAGAAGCTGTATCGCGAGTGCAATCTGCGGTTGGTTCAGATCAAGGTGTGAAGCAATTGCGTGAAGAACTCGATGTACTAAAACAACAAAATCAAGAACTTAGAAGTCGTTTAGAGAATTTGGAGGCGAAATCCTCGCAACAGTAAGCGATCGCTTTCAAAGGGCTAGAAGTTTTGACACAGAAGACTAAGAGCAGAAGAACTCTGTTTAATAACGAGTTATGCCGTTCAGTCCTCGGTGGAATAGTTCCTGAGCATTATTTGTTAGTTGCAAAGTCTACAAATTTGATGATTTCTTCAACCAGTCAACCACCGATGAGTGTTTAGGTGTCCATCCTAAAAGGCTTTTAGCTTTCTCTGAGCGAATGCGGCTATTTGACCCAAAAGCGAAGTGAGTACCTTCTTGTCCCCATTCCTGAATGGCTTCCTCAACAGTCCAGCTTTGTGCTGTTCCCTCAAAACCCAGTTCATGTTGTATAGTTTGAGCAATTTCCTTAAAGCTTGATTCACCATTTTCAAGGAAGAAGAATGACCCAGCAGGCGCCTTCTCAAGTGCAAGCATGTAAGCGCTCACAATGTCTTCAATGTGGACTGTTGACCAGATGTTTTCTCCTCTGCCGATATATCGAGCCACTTGGTGTTTTTTAGCAACTGCAATCATCCAAGGAATCTGTATGCTTTGAGTGTGTAGACCTGTACCATCACCGTAGATGAGACAGGGACACATGACGACAGAATGTATTCCCCAAACAACGCTCTCGATTACCTGAGTATCAATTGCTACTCGCCCAATTTTTTCAAAACGAATCGGACGTGGAATATCCTCATGGAAAATACGATTGCTACGTTCGCCAGCAGCGCGATCGCCAACGATGCTTGATCCGCTTGTATGAATCAGCTTTTTACCTGACCCTTTAAGTGCTTGAAGTAATACCTCTACAACAAACGGATCGTCTGCATCTGCGGCATTAATCACAGCATCTGCTGAACGAACGGCTTGAAAGAGGATTTGCTCATCCCGCAATGTTCCAAGAACTGGTTCAATACTCCTCTGCTTAAGTAACACAGCTTTATTGGCTGACCTGCATAAGCCGATCACTTCATGTCCAGCAGCAACCAAGGTAGTAGCGATTGAACCGCCGATATAACCAGACGCTCCAGTTACAAAAATCTTCATTTGCTCATTCAATGGTAAGGTTGCAATCTGATTATGCAAAATTGCTTAGAATTTCGTAAGAACGCACATTCCTGTGCATCAGTAACATAAGTGTTACCGGTCCAGCAAGTAGTCTGAGAGGAGCTTAGATGAGACATGCATCTTTTGATGGGGCACGAGGGTGTTATATAGAAGCTGCTCTAGAAGTCATTGGGGATAAGTGGAAAGGCGTGATTCTTTACCATCTGCTTGATGAACCAAAGCGGTTTAATGAGCTTAAACGTACATTTCCTGAGCTATCGCAACGAATTCTAACTAAGCAACTAAGAGAATTGGAAAACGACGGCGTGATTAGTCGCAAAATTTATCCAGAAATTCCACCAAAGGTCGAGTACTCACTGACAGATTTAGGTAGATTGCTGGAGCCAACATTACTGTCACTTGAAGGTTGGGGAGTCAAATATATTGAAATGACAAGATATTTAAGTAACTGCCAGTCAGACAAGGCTGAGTAGTTCACATTTAAGCTTTCAACGCGGCTAACATATTCCCTGTTGCAGTGAACTGCTGGTTCAAGCGTCAGCATTAGGGCAACAGTTGCTTGCAACCCTTGCAACTGGACTGACAATCTCACTTTCTCTTTGGTAATCCAGCATCGCTCTCGTTTCGGGTCATAGTTCTGAACAAATTCGGCGACAATACTGGCAACGAGTGCCTCAAATTGCTCGTCCCAACCGTATTCCTCAGCATACAGCACACCATGACGGTGCACCACCCAACCTAAATCACCTGGCTGAAGACGTAGGATATACTATAAGTAACTCCGATTTTTACCGTACGCTTCACTCCATGCCTGTCGAAACTCTCTCGCGCTACGTTACTAGTAACTCTGAGATTTTAAGCGGAGAGCCAGTTATTCTAGGCACTCGCACATCTGTTCGTGCCATTGTTGGTTTGTGGCGGTTAGGTATTATGCCAGAGGAAATTTTGAGCCATTTGCCTCATTTAACGCTAGCGCAAGTATTTGATGCTTTGAGCTTCTATCTCGATCATCAGGCAGAGATTAATGAGTACATTGAGCAAAACCAAGTTCCTAATGAGCTAGTTCATCCATCGGTAAGAGGCGCATTGGCGAACTGTGACAATTGCGGCACTTTACACAGATGAAGATATGTCGGCACTTGTTGCTACGCTTTTAAGAGCGCGTGGTTTAGATATTACGACTGTTCCTGAGCAAGCAACCCTGGGCAAAACGGATAGAGAGCAGCTTGAATTCGCAGCTTCTACTAGAAGGCGCATTTTGACTCATAACCGAGTTGACTTTGAACGGTTGCATCTTCAATACATGGAAGAGGATAAACAACATTCTGGAATTATTGTAGTGCCTCAGAAAAATGCTTATGAAGTTGCACAAAGAATTGGTATTTTGGTGAGTGCGTTGACGATTGAGGAAATTAGAAATCAATTACTATACGCTTGAATTTCTCGGAGAAAGTTATTATCTAGAATTTGGTGATAGACGCAAGCTAACAACACTGTGCAATAAGTTAAGAGAATTGGCAAGTATATTAAGGCGATTTAGCGGCTGCTTAGCTAGTGGGCTGCAACTCTAAATCAGTTATAGAAATAAGCTAAAGCGATCGCACTTTACAATTCTAGCTCCCATACTTCTCCGATCAAATGATGACCAAAGCTGTCATGTTCTTCTGCATGAACCAGGCGAAACCTAATGACTTCATAGATATGCCGAGCAGCTAGCAACACATCGTTTGTCTACAGGCGATCTTACTGTAACCGGCTTGTCGAGCAAACTGCACGCATTCATTCACCAAGCGAATACCAATACCTAGCCGTGTGCAACGAACAGCAGGCGCAATTTCGCTACTTCATCTGATTGTTTTACAAGAAAAACTCAACCGGCGATTTTACTATCTCTCTGAGTAATCCAGCATCGCTCAGGTTCTGCTGGACTCTACCCCAGGAAAGATTGTAATCTTTCTTATTATTTGTTTGTAGTTTTATATACTATAGTTAAGAAAAAGATAAAGTTTAATGGTCAGTCTCAAAGTTAAATGACTAGTGGGCTTACCGGAAATCCTTATCTATAAACTGATTGCTCTAAGTACAGACTAATAAGTTGTGCTAGCAACTACCGTAACGAGTGTTACTAAAAGTTGCAGATGTCAGTGGTTCCAGTATAAGAGGCAAACAAAGCCGTGGGTCAGTATCAACTTGCTCAAAATAACCGCCGTTACGATCCGGAAGCGATCGCACGTTACTATCGCTACCGCCCTTGGTTAGTACTTTGGCGGGCTTGTACTATTATTTGGTGTTTTGCAGGATTTATCCTCGGTCTTTATTGGGATAAGTGGCAGAATCGAGAAGAACAGAACAAGTTTAAACGAGCAACGCAGTTACGACAAATTCTGACTCGCCTAGGACCGACATTTATTAAAGTTGGTCAAGCGCTTTCCACAAGACCTGACCTGATTCGTAAAGATTTTCTCGATGAACTAGTCAAGCTGCAAGATCAGCTACCGCCTTTTGATAACGCGATCGCCTTCCGAACAATTGAAACTGAGTTAAATCGCTCAATCCAAGAAATATACAGTGAGATTTCACCACATCCTGTCGCCGCAGCAAGTCTTGGTCAAGTGTATCGCGCACGTTTACACAGTGGCGAAGAGGTTGCCGTTAAGGTACAGCGCCCTAATTTGCGCCCTGTATTGACGCTCGACCTATATTTAATGCGGTGGGTGGCTGGATGGATATCGCCTTGGCTACCGCTAAATCTTGGTCACGATCTCAAAATGATCGTTGATGAGTTTGGTACTAAGCTATTTGAAGAAATTGATTATCTCAACGAAGCGCGTAACGCTGAAAAGTTCGCTACCAATTTCCGTAACGACTTCCGCGTCAAAGTTCCCGCAATTTACTGGCGATTTACTGCTACTCGCGTTCTAACGCTCGAATGGATTAACGGATTCAAACTAACCGACACACAAAGCATCCGTGAAGCAGGGTTAGATACAGACACACTCATCGAAATTGGTGTGACTGCGGGTTTACAGCAGCTATTAGAACACGGCTTCTTTCACGCCGATCCGCATCCAGGTAATTTGTTTGCAATGCCCGATGGTCGTATAGCATACATCGACTTTGGCATGATGGATCAGCTAAGCGAACTTACCAAAGAAACTTTAGTCGATGCGATCGTGCATCTGGTAAACAAAGACTATAACGAGTTAGCCGCTGATTTTGTCAAACTAGGGTTTTTGACTCCAGATACAAATATTTGCCCAATTGTTCCAGCGCTAGAAGCCGTACTTGGTCAAGCGATTGGTCAAAGCGTCGCGGACTTTAACTTCAAGTCGATTACCGACTCGTTTTCAGAGTTGATGTATGATTATCCTTTCCGCGTTCCCGCACAGTTTGCCTTAATTATCCGTTCTTTGGTGACGCAAGAAGGAATCGCGCTGAGTCTGAACCCGAACTTTAAGATCGTTGAGGTATCCTATCCTTACGTTGCACGAAGATTACTAACAGGAGAAACACCTCAACTGCGGCGACGACTACTCAATGTGCTGTTCAAAGATGGTAAGTTTCAGTGGGAGCGACTGGAAAACTTAATTGCGATCGCCCAAGCTGACAAACGATTTGACTTGTTACCAACTGCACAGTTAGGTTTACAATACCTTCTATCCGAAGAAGGTAAATTCCTGCGACAGCAATTGTTGATAGCTTTAACAGAAGACGATCGCCTGCATACCGCAGAAGTGCAACGCATCTGGAATTTAGTCAAAGATGAGCTAAAGCCAAATCGCATCTTAAATGTCGCACTTGATGCTTTAACTGAGATATCAAAAGAGCGCACCGCAGCAATCTTACCGATCGTGAGTTCGTTCGCTATTTTTCCTAAACAGCAGTAAACGCGGAGTTTTTCATGTACTATTTGCCAGAGCCACCATACTTTTTAATGATTGCAGGTTTTCTTGTCTCACTGACTTCAGGCGCGGCTTTTGGTGCAACTTTGAAGCAAATTGTGCAAAACTGGTCGAGCGATCGCATTAGTAGTATGAGTTCGCAATTACCTACAGTGTCGTTAGTTGTCCCCTTTATAGGTATCACAATTGGTGTATACTTATTTCTTTCTGCGGGTTTAGAAGTCTTCGGCTTTCCAGGCTTAATTGCTTATGTGGTTGCGCTACCACTGACTTTATTTCTCGGCATCTTAATTTGGCGACAGTTGGGCAGTATGTTAACACTAGCCGAAAAAGAAGGCTTTGCTGCGATCGATATTGATCGTTGGGGTTAAAAATTAACGTCATTAGATTTATAGTAGGGGTCAGGGTTTTTAGAGCAGAGGGTGCAGAGGAGTGGAGGTGCAAAAGAGAAATACGACATATAAACTTCTTTTTCACTCTTCCACTAGTAACTAGCCACTTTTCAGCAATCTATATCGATCAACTTAGATGTTGGCTTAACTCCTGGCGCAGACGATAAAGAATTGTATTTGGTTCTACTTGCGCTAATATTTCTTTAATAACGGTACTGGTTCCGAGTTGTCCCCACGTGCAGCCGCGTTCTAAATAAACTTGGGCAGCGTGTCCGACAATGTAAGAGCCATAGCCTGCTATACTCCCTTGGGCGATCGCTGTGCCAAAATAGGCAGTCAAGTTCCCAGGGTTCTCACTACTAGCAACTGCCGCAGTACTTTTACCTAAACCCAGAAATATCCCACTTCCGAGTTCAGTCAAGAGTAAACCGCCAGAACTCAGCAAAATCGTTCGCAACAGCTTTGCGGCTTCGTAGCCCGTCATCGGCAAACCATACACGCGTGCTAAAGAGCGAATCAAAGCCAAGTCAGCGACAACACCACCGAGTAAATCTAGAAATGCGATCGGATTGAGTGCGACTGCTAGCGCTTTGTACTTGGTAAACTGCCAGATTAAATCTTCTGCTTCTTGCTGACGCAATTCTACGGTTTTATGCGCGATTGTCGCTGTTGCTTCGCGGGCTTGTACCAACGCATTTAAAGCCAAAAGCGATCGCCCTTCGCGATTAAGAATTCTTAAAATTGCCTGCTGAAGTTCTGTAATCTGTGGTGCTGGCGTCTCTAGTTCGTATGTTACATTGTCATCAGCCCACTCGACACGCACTTCCAGCGGCGCGGGTTCTGCTGCTACCATGACAATTTCATCAGGAGAGACGACTTCATCTCCCTGCATCACAGCGAGTTGCCGTAAATTGTTGTAAATCGCCTCGCGATCCGTCTCAGGGTACAAGTCAATCTTATTGAACACAAGTATCAAAGGTTTTTGCGATCGCCGCAACTCGCATAAAGCTTGATATTCCGTCCGCGTAATATCTCCTGCAACGACAAACAAAATCAAATCGGCTTGACGCGCGACATCCCGCGCCATTTGTGCGCGTATTTGTCCTTCGATTTCGTCTAAGCCAGGCGTATCAATTAACTCTACTTGGACTTTGCCTTTTTCACTCGGAGTCCACCGCACCGAACGTGGGTATTGTGTGACACCATGTAATGGTCCAGTTTGGAGAATTTTTTCTCCCATTAATGCATTCAACACCGCTGACTTACCGCGACTCACTAAACCAAACGCCGCGATACGAACTACATTTGAATCAAGTTTGTTGAGTGCTGCGTTGAGGATTTCAATTTCTGGTTTAACTAATCCTGGAAGATCTCGACTTGCAAGCGATCGCCCTCCCGACTTGCGCAGATGCGAATACCACGACAATGCTTGCCGTAAGCTTGCTTTAGCACGGTTTAAATGAGACTCTTGTTGACTAGTACGCACTATAAGAATGAAACCTACAAATTGATTCTTAACGAGAACGACACACCTTAGCTTTTTCTATCGTAGCGATGTTTTGATATTGCTTTAACTATTTTGACTGGTGCTAGGTTAAATTAACCGCAGATTTTTTAAATTAGTTAATCTCTGCATTAGGCAAGAAGACATTGTCGTATCCATTCCAAAATGAGCCGAAACCTCATGTTGAATTTCTGCAAGATTTGAGGAAGTAACACTGATTTTTGCAACTAAACTGATGTTGCTGAGGAGTATGATTTGCCCCTAGTTCCGCAAACAAACATTTTTCCCGATCTTCTCCCCTACAATTGGGAGAAACGGAGAAAGGGCGAGGGAAAATCAAGCTTTCAAATTTCCCGTACATGACTACCGTGTACACACAAGTGATCTAATTCAGTCAAGTCTCTGGCAAACTGCCTCCTAGCCCATGCCAGTTGTACGCCACTTCTCTCAACAAAGGACACTTCCGCACGACACTGACTCCCCAATTCTGGGGAAACCAAGCTGTTCAAAGTCCCCCAACAATGGGGAATTTAGGGGGCTAAAAAGCCTATTAGATTTATGTATACACCATAGCCATGAGAGCTTTAGGGGGCTGATCCGAGTGCAGTTGCTTAACGATTCATACATTGATTCAGCAATGCTACTAAACTATGATTCAGCAAGTTGCGGTTGAGGTGGTTTTTGTAACAAACGCTCGACGCCTTGCTTAACAAAGCCTTGTAGGAAAGTCACCTGCTGATTTTGCTGAAATACCTTTTGTAAAGTTTGGCTCAACTTGTCTAAATTGAGTTTCTCAGAGTCAATAGCAACTTCCTGCGATTGAAAGTACTCAACTAAACTTAAACCTGCTAAATGAGTGAGATACGCGGCACTCACTCCTTGTACTGCCCCACCTGCAACAAAAGTTACTGCATTACTTTTTAACACTGTACTCACAGCTTTTGTCGAAAGTTCGACTAAGCCTAACTTCACCATCAAACTTCCCATTGTGCCAGCGACAGTTTGGGCTTGTTGCAGCGAGAATTTCTGCTGATAGATCGCGCCTAATTCGGTGACTAGCTGGGCATTAATTGCGGCGGTTGCAAGGAGATCGAGCGCAGGAACTGGATTCGCAAACGCCGCCGCTGCTGCAATCCATTGGTACTGTTCAATGATCGCAATCGCGCGATCGCGTCTGACACCATTTAGTAGTGTTTTCGCTTCGGCTTTTAGCGCTAACGCCTGACGTTGTGTCGTCGCCCAAATGAGTTGTTGTCTTTCTTGCGTCGCAATTGTTGCTAGGCGATCGCTCAGTTGCTCAATTGCGGGTGCGGGTTGTTCTCGCCATTCTTGAATCGCACCATCCACCGCGTGTTGGCGCACTTTAATTTCACTCGGCGACGCCGCGATCGCGACGGTATCTTCGGGTTTGAGTAACGTTTGCATTCGCTGTTGTAAGGCGTGTAACACTACAGCACGTTCTTCAGCGATGTGTTGATCTTGCTTATTAAACACAAGTAAAGTGCGTTGTCGATTGACGGCGATCAACTGCTGTAAAGTTTGAAATTCCGTTTCTGTGAGGTCGCCATTTGTTACAAATAACACCAAATCAGCAGCATTTGCTTGCACGAGTGCCGTTGTTTCTGCTTGGCGATCGCTATCAGTACTTGTAAATAATGCGGGGGTTTCCTGAAAAGTTAATTGCTGCCCAAATGATAGTTGGTTCAACGCTTGCACAAGTTTTGTTTTGCCAACAGCTTTACCACCTATAATGGCTACGCGTAATTCCTGGCGTTCAAATTCCTTATTGAGTTGAATAAGTTGTTGACGCAGTTGCGCGGGTTCTTTGGCTTCAACTGCCAAGCGTTCGATCGCACTTGCTGCTTGCGCGATCGCTTTTTCTACGGTTTCTCGCGTGACAGGTGAGTTATCGATACTTTGTCGTTTTGGCGTTTTTTGCTGGAATAACCACAAAGTTCCACCAACTGCGATCGCGCCTAGAATGCCATACTCACCTAGTTGCACAATAGAGTGGTGCCAGCTTTGTAATATCCACAAAGAGAAGGATAAGCCTACTCCACCCACTAAAATTGGTCGCCGCAACTGAACAGCCATGATTAAATGCGAATAACTCGGATGCTTTCTCTTCTACTCTAGCTCCTTCTGACTAAAAGCTTGCAGTAGCCTCCTGTAAAGTAGCGTCGCGGCTTTGGCACAAGTCCGCAGTTGGGCTAACTTTCCTGGCAGTTGACTTGCCTTTAATTCATCGAGATACTCGCCTAAAAGCCGCACAGTATCAGTGTGTCGTCCTCGGCGCGGTTCAACCTGACACAAACACCACTGCCACAGCGCTTGTCTGCACAAACTGCTACCGCCAGGTACCCAGTTGGTCGATTGTCCTGATGAATCTTCAACAAGCCCCATACCAATGCGTAATTTGAACGCGCGTAACGAGCGATCGCGTTTTGTGGCTCTACCCGACTTTGATTCTCCCCACTCAATCACGGGTTGATTATCTTGGTTCAAAAAATCTTCAAATGGGTAAATGTGCGACAGCAACACCGCACGCGATCGCACTCCAAAACCAAAAGAATCGAATACTCGGCAGTAAATTGCAAAATCGCTTTTCTGAAGTAACGTCAAAATCTCTTGCTCAATCCTGTCTTGATGACGCTCTAAATCGCAAATGCGCTTTGATTGATGGATTGTAAACTCAGAGATTTCTAATCCATATTCATGCGCGACCGACTTTTTCCACAGGCGATCGTAGTAGGGCGATGCGCGATCGCCGCTCAACCAACCCCACAACGGCGGTAGGTCGTCACGTACTTTCCGCAATGATCGCATCTTGGCGACTTCGGGAAATTCGTGCGCGAGATACTGGCGCGTGCAGTTGATGATTGGGGTGGTGATGCGATTCAAGTGCGCCAATTGCATGACGCAACGGCGCAGGTGTAATGCGCTCTTCGGCACAAACCGCAAAAAGAATTCTGGATTATCAATGTATTGCCAGCCGTAAGCCGCGAGTGCTAAGGCATCGGCACGATCGTTTTTATTCGGCAGGCGGTGCAACTTCCGGTAGGCGCGAACCTGGACGTGCCCGACGTAGCGGACTTCGACGCCTTCAACGGTTAATGCGCGCTGCCAAAATTCGGCGTAGTGCATTCCGGTTGGTTCGAGGATGGCAATATCGGGTTTAACGGCGAGTAACGCGGCGATACCGGAGCGCGTCGCGGGAAACTCAACAATCGCGCTTTTATGCGCAGCAAAAAACGGCTTGAGAGGAAGTGGTAATGCTTCCAGGCAGCAAGCTACGACGCTGGCGCTACCAACGTCTAAACCAACTATTTTCATGAGTTAATGGGGATGTAACGTAAAACCCCGTTGTCGTGCCTTCTGAATCTCCCTAGAGCTTTTGGCTCAATCCACTCTCAAAGGCTAGGGGTAAGCTACGCAGCAATAATCCAGCAATTCCAAGAAGAGATTAAGGGATAAAAACCCCGCTCCAGCATCAAGTGCTGTTACGCTGCGTGGCTGCTGCAAGGTTTGGACCCAAGCCGCGACGGGTAAACCCCGTTTCGCCGTTGCTGGCTCGTCAGGCGGCTAGAAGGGGATGTCGCCAGGATCTGATGACTTTGCTGCTGGCGGTTTGGGACGCTTATCAATAAGATCCCAGCAGGACAGATCTTCGTTTAGAGCTTCAATAATCGCACTCGCACGTTCTGCGTGATAAACGCGCGTTTCATCCCGCGCCCAAATTATGCGCGCGACGGGTGGATCGAGTTCGGTTTCGATTCGGCGCACGAGTTCAAGATTGATGAACTCACCTCCTGGTAATGCAAGTATTTTCATTATCCGTACGCCTTTTGGTAAACGCGCCCTTGCCACCAGGCAACTTGGTACGACGGCGCGATCGCTTCGTTGCGATGCGGCAATCTTGGCTGCGCGGCTTTGCGACTTCGGGGGCGCGGTTGTTCTGACTCTGGAAAGATCTCGCTCAGCAACCAGTCGTCAACTAGCAGTAATTCCCAAATATCGAATAGCCGCCTAAACTTGCGCTGTTTGTTACCGAGACTCAATACCCAGCCAGAGGCGGTGCGAACGAGCGTCATACACGCATCGCGAACAAGTTTGAGAACGCGCTTTAGCGTTGGACGCTCAACGGGGTCGGGATTTTTAGCGCGCTTAATCGTATTTTCCGCAGCTTTAAGTTGTTGCTCTAATTCAGCAACGCGTTCGCGCAAGGCGCGCAATTCGTCTTGACTCATGGCTTTTTGGTTGTTGGTTGTGGGCAAGTGTCTCCTTGAGCCTACCCAGCGACGCGACGGCTTACGGGTTTTGCGGCACAAGTGAGAAACTGAATGCAAACGCAGTCATTTCGTGGGCATCCATTCCTTGGAATGCCTGCGTTTTTTTCGTTTCTTTTCCCCAAACTCATTTAGGGTAACAACTTTTAGCCTAAACCAATTTGGGGAAAGCGTCAATCAAATTAGGCAAAATTAATTTAGGGTAAAATGACAAAAAAGCCTTTATCACCTCTTATGAGACTAAGGACACTCAGGCATATAACCCAAAAGGAACTTGCGGATGCTTTAGGTGTTACAGAAAACACTGTGGCGAATTGGGAAAGGGGAAGGGCAATACCAAAGCTAACTGTCCGTCAGTTTAAGACCCTGCTTAAGGTGCTAGAGATTACAGCAGACCAATTGCCTGATGATTTTGGACCACCGATCAGCCACAACTAAAAATGTGCATCCTGCAAATAAAAACTGCGCTTCATGGCGCAGTGGACGTTGTGAATTAAGGAGGGATGAGCAAAAAAAACATTTTGCTTCGGTTGACGCTAAATCACTGAAGAAAACTGCCAATGGATGCTAAAAATCCATTGGCAGTTAAAACCAAAAAACCATTTACATCATATGACTGCCACAACTGTATGTGTTAGCGCTCGTGTGTGTCAGCATGAGCGCTTAATTATTGGGTTAGACTGCGCCTACTGCCCTGATTGTAAAAGAGAATTTCTACCCTGGACTCCTGAATATCAGAATTTACTTTCTACTCCAGAACCAACCGATATAAGTTCTGGAGTAACTCAAGACAGTTCTGGAGTAAACTCAAAATCTACTCCAGAACACATTCACTGGGTCGAAACTTACTCGCCCTCGAACAAAAAGAAACACGTTTATTACCGATACGTGTGGATGGAAAAACAGAAATTGCATCACGTTCACATTCCTGGCGGCAACACTGCGAACGAGCGCGCGATCGCACTACAAGAGCAAGTAACAGAAGCTATAAAAAGAGGCGATACCCCCGTTGCCATCAAAGCGCTGATTAAAAATGGACTCATCAGACCCTGAACTGCTATTTTCCGGTCAGCCGTGCCCCTACTGCGCGTCGCATAATACCTGGACGCACGAATCGGCACTTGAATCGTACTGCTGGGACTGCGGCATCATTTTTCTGCGCCATTCTAAAGAAGCGCGATCGCACTTCGCGTGCGCTCCGGATCGACCTCGATATAGCGAATCAGCGATTTTAGATCTTGATGCCCCGTGATTAGTTGAATCGTGTGGATATCAACGCCTTTGCGGTAGAGCGTCGTAATGAACGTGCGGCGCGTTGAATGTGTGCTGTAGCCTTTGTGTGCCAGGTAAGCGCGTTCGACCGCACCGCGCAGCATCAAATCAGCTGCTCTTAAAGTGATATGTGTCTCCTCGTCCACCGGACTCGGAAATAGCCAGCGAGTTTTAGGGCAGCCATATTTTTCTAAAATCTCGCGTAGTTCGGGATGCACGGGAACCTGGCGCGTCGTGCGGATGCCGCGCGTTGATGCTTTGCGCGTGATTGCGCGGAAAGTGATATGCGATCGCACTCCATTATCATCAAATACATCACTCACTTGCAGCTGCACAATCGCTCCCCAGCGTTCGCCGGTGTAGCGCGCGATATCAAATAGCAATCGATGCTTTTTATTCGCAATTGATCGCCGCACTTTCACATAATCCGCATCGCTAAAAATTGCCGCTTGCCCGTGACGATTATTCTTCATATTGCACCTTCCAGATTTGCCCTGACGATCGACTTCTGCTTTTATCTAACTAATAGGTAAAAGTGGAATGATTGAAGTATTAGCTATTAAATAAAAACTCATCAATTAATGGCACAGCAATGCTTTGAACTCCATCAGTAAGCTACCGGATTTACATAAAAGCAGAATAATTACTGATATTTATTTCTTGATTAGAACGAAGGTAAAACAATCAGTAATTCTATGGGGTTAACTTTACCAGTTGTTCTCAATGGTCCAGGCGGTGCCGCCGTTATTAACTTCGTTAAACAACGTCTTTTACCCTCACTAATCAATCCCGCCACGTCACTCCCGCCGCAAGCCAAAGTTGTCGTTGGTGCGGTGATGGTCGGTCAAGCCGCGTACTTGCTCCTTGACGAGCCAACGCGCAACCAACTTGTAGACTTTGTTAAGCAAGTCTACTGCGCCACAAATCCCAGTGCGGGCATCTGCCAAATTCAACCAACAACGCCAGGACGATACCGCATCGAAGGAATCTATGAAACGCAAGGGCTAGGAACCGATAAATTTGTTTTCAACACTCAAATAGGAGTCCAAGCCAAACCACCGTTTCGGATCGGTGACTACAATGGCAACCCTAGATCCGCCATCTATGACGCAAATAATCTTCGAGTTGTATCAAACCTTTATCAATTAGCATCAATTAGTCGGTATTGCATACTAACGAGTGAAACAAGTACTAACGGCTGCCCTGCACCGCCGCCCAAATGGGAAGACTTGACGCCGCAACAGCGCCAAGAAATCGTCGATACGCTCACCGATACCAACTGGAAAGACTTCATTGCTTCCCGACCGCCCACGGGTACGCTACAAGATAGCTTTGGTCAAAACACCACTGGCGACACGCTGCTAACCGGCGACCCGACAACGCCTATTGAAGTTGACCGCGCCCCGCGCGAAGTCCCCGTGGGTACACCTGTACCCACAATCTTTGCAGACCAGCCGCACCACGCCGCTGCGCACGCCGTGGGGCAATCGCAACCCGTCCAACAAATTCAACAAAACGTCCAACAAGTCGAACAAACCGTCAACACAACAACGCAACAGATTCAACAAAACGTTCAACAACTCGAACAAACAGTCAACGCCACAACGCAACCAATCGCGCAGACACTGCCGCAAGTTCAACAACAAATTAATAATCAAGTTCTCCCGAAACTTGATGAAATTCAACTGAGTTTCCCTGGACTTGGTGAAGTTGTTACGAATATTCCTAATCAAATTCAACAAGTAATCCCCAGCGCAGTTGGTACCGCACTCAATGAATCAAACCCAATTCAACAAATTCAACAAGCCAATAACAACGTTCAACAACAATTACAAAACATTCAAGATAATATTCAACAACAACTTGCCGCCCCAATTCAACAAATCGGGCAACAAGCAACAACAATTCAACAATCAATTCCTGACATTCAACAACAATTACAAAACGTTCAAAACAATATTCAACTTGAGCTTGCTGCACCGCTTCAACAAATTGGGCAACAAGTTAATCAAACAACAGTTGCACTGCCAGGCATTACCGAAGCAATTAATAATATTCCCGACCAAACTGGGCTTTTAATTCCCGCTGCGATTGGCACCGCGCTATCGCAACCCGCGACGCAAGAAAAGTTAGGGGCGATTGTTGGTGACGCGACGTGTCAAGCGCTATCGGGTAATAACAAATGCTCCGGTAACCCATTGCCGAGCATGAACAACAAGCTCGACGACATTGTGCAGAAACTCGATGCCGCAACGCAAGCTGCGCAAGGCGTACTACTAAAAAACATCGACGACGGCGTGAAATTGCTCAACACCAAAGTTGGGGATGTTGCTGCGTTCGGTTCGATTTCACAAGCCATCAACGGGTTTATCAGCAGTGCTGGTGTAGATCGCGTCGTCAACCTTGTGACGATGGCAGGCGTGATTCACAACTGCATGATGCTTTCAACAAGCATTAAAGACACGTTCTTTGAATGCATGGATAACTTGTTTGCCATCCCTGCATTAATCAAAGACCCCAATGCAGACACGATCAACACGCAGGATGTTTTTACAAAATACCTCGACAGTTATTTCAGCAATTTATTCGGCGCAACCGAGTGGACGGCAATCAAGGCGCAGTGGAAAGCCTACAGCACAATCTATAACACTGGCGCGCAAGTATTTGGCAACGTCCGCGACATCTTTGAAGAGACGCAAAACATCAACGAAACAACGCGCAACTGGGTCGCCGAACTCGGTAACGGACTGCAAGACGAAGGACTTATTGGCGAAGACAACTGGAATTACAAAGATCCCAATCAAAGACCAAAAGGCAAGTATTTTGGCAGGCTACAGCGCATTGCTGAAGGGTTAGAAACTGTTGAGAACGTGTTTGAAGACTTAGAAAACATTACATCCTCGGCGCGCAATATCGTCGAAACTGCGAACGAAATCAAAGAAAACGCCGCGACGATTCAAACAGCGGTAACAGCGGCGAACGCTGCGGCTAAAGCTGACCGCGATGCAGAAGAAGAAGGCTTAGACCTGCCCAACTTTAGCTTGGAGGATATATTTTAATGCCCGATCTCTCTTGGGCGCGGCAACGCAAATTCTTACGCGCGCCAACAATTGGATACAATGCCGAAGTTTACCGGCACTTTCGCGATATTGACAACTTCCCCAATCGACTTGCAGTCCGCGATTTGTGTTTAATCACGGCTAAAGATAGTCGATTGACCGCAGATAGCAAAATGCGGTTCTTCTACGACCGCGTTCTAAAATTACCGTTCAAGCCTACAGTTGTTGGCGTTTTAAAAGAAAATTTTGACGATGCGCAAATCAAATACAAATGTCAAATTCAACTTTATTTCAAGCAAGATCTTGATTCAGTTCCTGATAATTACGCACCGCTCGACGCGCAAATTACTTTTCGCATTGATGAAACTGCGGAATCAATAACTGAAGCAAAATATAAAGCTTTAGCTAATAAAATTCGCTTGGAATTTGCGCTTAACAATGGCTATCGCTGGAGTAAAGGCAAATACATTTGCTGGTATAAAGATGCAGCTAAAGGATATGACTTACAAATCTATGCTTTAAATGCAACCGAAGGCGAACAAGTTATTAAGAAGGTACTCGATATTCAAGGTGATGTTTTTGAGGAAGATAATTTCCGCATCACTGAGCCAAAAAAAGCGTCAGACAACATCACAAGCAATCAGGCAATTTTAGGGAAAAGCTATAAAAAGCGCCGCTGGCGACCTACCGGCTATGTGCGGTTTGCTTATGCAGATTTGATCGTTCGCGGTATCTCTGACCCAATTTGCTTAGTAGATCGCACCGGCTCGCGCTACCGTCCGGTTCACTTCGTGCCGTAGCTACGTATTTGGTGTGGAACCCTTAAGGGTTCCGTGAGGTTTTAGCCGCCTTATGTCGTGGCTAGAATCGCGGTCGCATAGAAAGATTTATAGATTATGGCTAAACGATTTAAAAATTTAGAAGCAGCGCTTAATTATTTAAGATCTACGAGCGACGACGGTACTGGAGTCAACCCACAAGCTCCCGCAGGTAGCCAACTACGGCGCTACCAAGAATGGGTTGCAGGCGAACGCTCTATCTCCTATACGCGCGCTGCCGCTTCCAAGCCTGGGCGCATTGATGAATTAGCTATATTACCGTTTGCGCGTCCAGGTGGACCAAAACTGATTGTGCCGGTATCGCAGCGCGCGATCAGCAATATCAATGTCACCGGTCTTTCAACGACTGAGTTGAACGTTTCGACAGAGTTGAATTTAGCCGTCGTCCGTCGCGCCTTCAAACCTGCACAAGCGCACGTGACTCTTTTAGGTTCAGGAACTGGCTCAGATAACTCTAAAATCACCGGCAGAAGGTACATCAAGAAGGGTAATCGAACCTATACGCTACCGTTCGGTGCTAAAGCGACTGGCGACGACCGCTCGTTTGCAACAGTTATGGATGAAATTCGCGCCAAAGTCCTCGAAGGAAATACCCGTAGCGTTAGCTTTACTCCCGAAGTCTTCCGCTAAGCGCTATGCACCTCGATCAAATTATTAGCCCCCAGTTCGTGGTCGGGACAAATGAGAACAGCGATGAATTCTTAGATGCCGCAATGCGGTTTGAAACAACTGCGCTGGCACTGAATCAATTCATCGCTGGGCGAATTAATTTTTCCGACTACGTAGACATTCTGGAAACGTGCGGCGTGGATATCGACCAATTTTTGACCGCCGCAATCGACAATTTAGCTCTTGTGTATTGACATGAGTCAGCTTACGGTTGACCTCGCAAATCCCAATAACTGGGGTGAAGTGCTTGACGAATCGCGCAGCGCGGTGCCAATTACACAAACTGCCTACGACCCGATTGCCGCGTTTGAAGTCGGCATCCTGCTCAATACTCCGATTATTCGAGTGCGGACGCTATCACCAAGTGCGAAATCGCGCTGGCGGTTTGCAGGAACGCTCTCGCAGCGCGTCAGTATCGTCAACACCGCGTTTAATAGTACGCCCGCCGTTACCTATTCCAAGGGACTGCGGCTCAACCGCACCGAGGTGATCCGCCTGCCGTGGCTATCGAGTGATTACGAACTGGTTTTTGAGCCGCCGTACTGGATGCGCGATTTGCGTTTAACGATTTGGGAATACACCGGCGTTTATGCCGAACAGCTTGAGGAATTACTCGACACGGTGAAGGTTGATTTAGCGCGGCTCGAAACCAAGGTCGATGCTTTATCGAGTTAAGAATTATGGGACTTGAAATGCTTGGCACCCTAATCGGTGCGGTGACGTTTTTGGGCGGAGTTTTGGCGTGGTATCGCTCAAGCGTTGAAACGAACTACGCGCAGAAGCGCGAATTTAACCACCTGCGAAATAACCAAGAGCAGCTAAGCGAGAATCTTAAATTTATTGCCAAAGAGATGGACTCGCGCTTTGACGGCGTTCAAAGTCAATTGCTCGAACTTAAGGGGATGTTTTACGCGTCGCTGCGCGGAGGGACGCATGAATAAGACCACATCGGGAATTTTTACGTTGTGCGTTGCCCTGGTGTGTGGATCGTTCTTTTTGGCGATGCGCAACGTTGAACTACAAGCGCTGTTTTTGGATCTAGCCAAAATTGCAACCAGCGGCTATATCGGCTATTCGATGCGCGGAGGTGCGGATGCCTAGCATCGAGTTTTACTTACAGCTACCACTTAATCCGCGATTATCACTCATTTATGGCTATCTCTTGATCAAGCGCCGTCCCCAAGACGCGGGAATTAAGATGCTTGCCACTAGCGGTACCGTAGGGCATCAATGTGCGGGGTCTTGGACGCGCAAGAGACGAGGACCGCTGCCACCGAGTGGGGCGATTGGGGCGCACAAATACACTGTTAGCACGCAAAGACTGTGGTTGCCGCACGTCAAAGGCGTCGAAGGCTCGTTTTATGCGATCGCACCTTTTTCGGTGCAACTCGGTAGCGTGACGCGCGGGGATTTTGGCATTCATTTTGATGCGAATGTGCCAGGGAGCGCGGGGTGCATTGTCATCCCACAGCAAGCGCATTGGGACTTATTTTGCCAACTCATGCAGGAATTTCGCGACGCGGGTATTCAACAAATTCCACTTGCAGTTTACTACAGTACTTAGTGGGGATTCCAGCATAGAACAAAATTTTATGAAAGCGATTAGCAATTAGCACTCCGAGGAGGATTCATGATCAATTTACAGGACAAAGTGATTTTAGTGACAGGAGGATCGCGCGGAATTGGTGCCACAACGGTATTGACACTTGCCCAAGCTGGAGCTTACGTGATTTTACATTACAGTCGAGCGCACTCCTCTGCCCAAGCACTTGCCAAAGAAATCAGTGACGATCGCTGTTTCTTAGTACAAGCCGATCTTGCTGTTCAGAATGCGAGTCAAACTTTATGGCATCAAGCGATCGCTTGGCGCGGGCAAATCGATGTATTGGTCAACAACGCGGGAATTATTCAATCGGCTGGGATTGATGACGATCTCCATCTTTGGAGTAGCGCATGGCAAACAACTTTACAAGTTAACTTAATAGCGGTTGCTGATTTATGCCGCGCAGCGATTGGACACTTTCGCGATCGCGCTGGTGGAATTATTATTAATCTTGCGAGTCGTGCAGCCTTTCGCGGTGACGCTCCAGATTATATCCACTACGCTGCCTCAAAAGGTGGCGTTATTGCTTTAACGCGCAGTATCGCACGGGGATTTGCCGCTGATAATATTCTTGCTTTTGCGGTTGCGCCTGGTTTTGTCAAAACTGAGATGGTAGACGAGTTTATTCAAGAGTACGGCGAAGCAGCTGTTACGCGCGATATTCCCTTAGGTAAAATTGCTCCACCGCAAGATGTAGCTAATGTTATTGCTTTTCTAGCTTCTGGGTTAGCCCCTCACATGACTGGGACAACGATTGACATTAATGGAGCATCTTATATGCACTAATTTAGCTAAAATAAAACCTCGCAACCACTAAAGATTACGAGGTTTACTTTTTGATTTGGTGGCGGGAAGTGGATTTGAACCACTGACCTTCGGGTTATGAGCCCGACGAGCTACCAGGCTGCTCTATCCCGCGTCAACTTATCTAATATAACCTATTATCAGAATTTTAGCAACTACAACATGGACAATTCGCCGATGACTTCGAGGCGCTTATATTTTCCTAGTGTCATAAATGATTCAGCAAGCGTTTCGGCAACACTCGGACTTATCCAACCCATTTGCTGCAATAGATAGATTGCCACTGCGTATTTAGCCCGCTTTGCCCCATCCATGACTTTAATGGCTAACCCCATACCTTCGCCAATTCGACCAATACACTGAATGCCTTCTGCACCAGCTTTGCTCACTAATTCGCCTTGCGTTAAGCGCATCAATTCGGTATCAAATTCACCATCTCCAGCAACCATCGTTGGGTGGTGTGTCATGGCGCGTACAATGCGTTCCATATCCAAATTATTGCCAGAGGCTAGCTGCGCGTACAACGACGCAATTTGTCCCATTTGCATTAAATAAGTTGGCGCGCCACAATCATCATGCGCGCAAATAAATTCCTCGGCTGGCATCCGTAGCAATTCGGCAATTTTACCAAAAATCAGTTGCTGTACGGGGTGGTTGCGCTGTAAATAATTATTCAACGACCAACGTCGCTGTTGGCAAACCGCAAGCATTCCGGCGTGTTTCCCCGAACAGTTGTACTGCAATGAACTGCGTTTGCCTTCAGGAATCGGACACTGTAAAACGGAAGGATCAATATCTGCACGCCATAGAATATTAAATACTTGACGCACTTGCTCAATTGTGCCTTTATGCGAACTACAGATGATTGCTAAATCGCGATCCGTTAGGTTGTAGCGTTCGAGTGTCCCTGTAGTGGTGACACCTAATGCTTGAAATGGCTTGAGTGCAGAACGGATAAATGTTGCAGTCTCAGCGTTTCCAGCAACAGACAAAATGCGTCCTCGGTCGTCACATACAACAGCCTGGACTACATGTCTAGATTCGATAATACCTTCGCGCAGTAACCTCACTTCGAGTTCTGCGGCTTGAGTTCGTTTTCCCCTTGTCATGGGTAAACTCTATCATTTAGCGGGACGTCAGAGTTGATTTTAGATTGGAAAAGTACGTAAATTACAGAAAATACCAAATTAACTCACCTGATAGTAAAAGTAAGCAAATAACCCCTAAAGTTTGTTGTAGCCGTTGGATAATCGGTTTAATTTCGTAACTGACGATCAAGCGATCGCGCGTGAGGACTTCTTGCGGTTTTGTCCATGTTTGTCCGTCGTACCAACCGGACTCTTCATAAAAAATTGTCGGACTTGCTAGGCGATCGCTAACATAAGACCACCCCAAATACCAACGTACTACCGTAAATATCACGCCGATGGTTGCTAATCCTGCACCACAGAGCATAAATTGTGAAATATGCTTTTGTGGAGAAAAACTTGCCGCAGCTACAGGTCCTGCAATCACCCAGGATAACCCCCACACCCAAGCCAGCTTAGTAATATACTTGCGCCATTCTAAGCTACAAGTACTAAAGTAGCTTGATGCTTTTAGTGCTTCGTATTCGTTGAGTGGCTGTTGTTCAACAGGGACTGGACAATCCGACACTGAAAAATCCATCATGGTGCTATGCCCCATCGGCGGTAGTAAATTCGATTTGTTCCGCATGACCCCAAAACGCTTCTAAATTATAAAACTCGCGCTCTTTTGGCATCATGACGTGAACTATTACATCGCCGTAGTCTTGTAATACCCAACTCGCATCTACTTTTCCTTCGGTACGTAGCGGTTGCCGTTGCCACTCTTGTTCAATTTGATCCGCAATTGCTTGGGCGATCGCGCGGACTTGAACGTGCGAGTACCCTGTCGCGATGACAAAATAGTCTGCCATGTAGGATACATCTGCAACTCGCAACACAATGATGTCGCCTGCTTTACGATCCGAAGCCGCTTGGGCAGCAGCAAGGGCTAACTCTTCACTACTATCAATCTCTGCTTGTGCTGATTTGACTGCACTTGCTGCCGTAGATATAGACTGTGATTGTGAATTTACTGGCGAATATTCAGTCATTACACCTCATAAGAAATTATTAATTTTTATTAAACATTTTTAAAAGATGACTGGACACGGGTATTGCTGCGGTTTTTCTTGCATACTAACAAAAAACCGTAGTTCATGCAGTTTTATCCGTAGCTTGCTGCGAATTTTTTACTTTTTGCAAAAACCAGTTACGTGTCGCAACTGTTCGAGGATGAATTAGACGATGCGTTTCGATTAATAACCGCAAGGAGTAGTCACACGTTAGCCAAACTGCTTGTTCGAGATTGTAATAGCTTGCTTTGCGCAATTCTTCTAATTCTGGAGTCTCGCCGCGCCCTGGTTCTAAGCTATCTGCTAAAAAGACGATGCAGCTTAGCGCATTCATGCCTGGTTGACCTAAAGTATGGTTAGCGATCGCAGAGCATACATCTTGATCGTTTACACTAAAAGTATCTCTGGCAATCAGCGCTCCGACATCCGCGTGTAACAAGTGAGGATTTGCTTTACTGACAGGATCGATCTCTAATCCTTCCGCTTGTGCCATTGTCAAGAGTTTTTGCGGCTTAAAATACTTTGCTAAGTCGTGCATTAACGCTGCCTTCGCGGCTTTTTCGACATCAACTCGATGATGGTGTGCCAAGGCGATCGCCATCTGTTCTACTCTGAGAATGTGTTGGATGCGCGATTGCGGTACGTTTTCTGCTAGCCAAGCGAGAATGCGATCGCGTTCATTAGGAGTATTTAACGCTAAAGTTTGGTCGGAAAGCACAGTAAGACGACTGAAGGTTATTCCACCACTTAATTGTAACGAAATGTTAGAAATAAATTAAAACTAGCAAAACTGCTGATGGCTTATTTCAATTGCTTAACCCAATGTCTGTAACTACTGCTGAAACTACGACTGCACGACTTGTTGAGGTTTTTTCTGCGATTCAAGGAGAAGGACTCAATGTCGGTACGCGGCAAATTTTTATTCGCTTTGCCTTGTGTGACTTACGCTGTCACTTTTGTGATAGCGCGCATACTTGGAGGGTACCGCGTACATATCGCGTTGAGCGATCGCCAGGGTCGCGCGATTTTGAAACCTACGATAACCCAGTTTCGCTCGATTTGCTTTTAAAGTGGGTGCAGCAACTTAATGTACCTGGTTTACACGACAGTATTAGCCTGACTGGTGGTGAACCTTTGCTGCATAGTGCCTTTTTATTACAATTTCTTCCCCAAGTACAAAAACGTACAGGATTACCAATTTACTTAGAAACCGGCGGACATCGGCCGCAGCAGTTAGCAATGGTATTACCACATCTCAACTCGGTGGGAATGGATTTGAAGTTACCTAGCGTCAGTGGCGAAAGCTATTGGCAAGAACACGCAGAGTTTTTGCAGCGTTGCAACAAGTCGGGTGTGGAGGTGTTTGCTAAAGTCATTGTTTCCGCTGAAACGGACAGCGCAGAACTACACCAAGCTGCGGAATTAGTCGCCGATGTTAACCCCGAAATAGTCTTATTCCTCCAACCTGTGACACTCTTGGAATCAGCGCAGCGACATAGCCAAGCAAATTTTTCCGCGCCAACTCCTGCCCAAGTTTTAACTTGGCAAGCCGAAATGAAGCGATCGCTCAAGCACGTACGCGTTGTTCCACAAACGCACAAAATGCTCAATCAGCTATAAATTATATTCAATCGCCGTAAACTACTTCCTGCTGCGAGGCTTTTGTTCGAGCTTTCGCTTTATTTGCACTGCGCTTGAGGGCTTGTAGTCTTGACTCATATTTTGCCCGTTGACGCTTGCTAGGTGATTGTTCAATCAATGTTTTCAGCGCACTGCCAAGGCTCTTGTAGGCATTAGGGAGAGTATAGTTGAAACGAGTCGCAAGCGCGATCGCTTTTTCATCGGCTTCGATTGCTTCTTGTAGTTGCTTTTGTCCGTTATTTTTTACGTATAGTCTATAGCCAGACACGCCACACAGTCCAAGCGCTAGTAGTAGCAACAATCCGTCTTGCACCCACAGTTCACCTACTGCACCACCTAACCCGATCGCCAAGGCTGCCATTTCCCATCCATCTTTAGGAATGGTATCGTTCTGAATTCGGGCAACTTCGTGCCAAAACAACAGATTGCGCTGATCAATTGCTAGTTGATCCCATTTAACTAAATCGATGAGAACTTCTACTTGATCTCTGCCAACCTCTTCTGTCGTAATGAGTGGAGGGTTGACTTCGGTTGTTCCTTCTACACTTACCCAGCTTTGTAACTCGGGTGGAAGTAAGTTTCTTAAGCGGCGCAGTTCGCTCATTTCTGCTTTAGCAGAGGTTGTTGCGTAGGATGTCATAGACTCGGTGTTATTGCAAATTATAGGTAAAGCTACTGTCTCTCATATCGAAGTATACCGTGTCCTTTTATGGTAGCAAGATAATCAATATGATGGCACGTAGCTGCCCTACTCAAAAAAGTGTGCAAAGCAGCACACTAAGATAAGAGTCTTGAGGGCGTAAGACGTTTCTGACTCAGAGTTTACAGAGGTAGATTTCGTTTATCTAGCAGCGCGAGTTCATTCGTCAAACTCTTTATGAACGAAAATAATCCCACACCAGTGCAAGATATGAGTAGAAGTTAAACAGGCAAAAAACGCATGGCAATGTTGATTGCACATTTAGGACCTACTGGCACTTATGCAGAACAAGCAGCTTTAGCTTATCTCAATCAGTTCAAGTCCGAAGAACAAACTACGCTATGTCCTTATCCGAGTATTGCTCAAACTTTAAAAGCTGTGGCGCGAGGTAAAGCAGATGTTGCCGTTGTGCCTGTTGAGAATTCAATTGAAGGTAGTGTCACCATTACCCTAGATACGCTTTGGCAGCTAGATCAATTACAAATTCAACTTGCATTAGTTTTGCCAATTACTCATGCTTTACTGTCACACGCGCCAAGTTTAGAAGCGATCAATACAGTATACTCGCACCCGCAAGCACTAGCGCAGTGTCAAGGATGGCTAGAGCAGTTTTTGCCTAATGTTGAGCTAATTCCAGCAAATTCTACAACCGAAGCGCTGCAACATCTCGAACAAGAAAGTAGTGCCGGTGCGATCTCTTCGTTACGTGCAGCCCAGATTTACAATTTACCGATCCTGGCGCGTGCCATTAATGACTATCCCGATAACTGTACGCGGTTTTGGGTAGTAGGTCAGCGTTCTGTGAGTCGTCAAATGTCTGCTGTAAAATACACTCACACGTCTGTTGCGTTTAGTTTGCCAGCTAATATTCCTGGAGCCTTAGTTAAACCTCTGCAAATTTTTGCAGAGCGCAGCATTAATCTCAGTCGCATTGAGTCGCGCCCGACGAAGCGATCGCTTGGTGAATATCTTTTCTTCCTCGATTTAGAAGCCGATGCCAATTCACCGCTAGTACAATCTGCGATCGCCGAACTGTCTACCTTTACAGAAATTCTCAAACTCTTCGGTAGCTACAACGTGGTAGAGGTAAAAAGTGATTCTTAGTTAAAAGTATCTTTCAAGACGGTACGCGCTGCTAAATGATTGCGAGTGGAGGTTAAAATCTCTGCTTCACGTTCTAAGCGCGCCGCAGTGTCTTGCATTTCGAGTAAGTTCTGCTGCTCTGCGGCAACGCCATAAAGATTACTCGCGACCCAATAAGACAGTTCTGTCGGTAAATCAGGAATATCTTTTGGAAGTTCAATATTCTGTTCTGTTAGCTTCGCCGAGAGACGCACGACATCATGAAGTAGTTGTTCTACCTCTTTTGCTAACGGCTTGAGGTCTTTTTGGGGCGGGTTGTCTTCAATCCACTCGACTAAACCGACTTTGTAAGGCTTTTCTCGAACGTATTCTAAAACGCGAAAGCGCTGCTGTCCTAGCGTTAAAATATTCATGCGGTCGTCTGGTAGCCGCTGATACTGAATCACTTCGGCACAACAGCCCACTGTCGCAGGTTGATTTTGCACTGGGTCCCACAACAAGACGCCAAATCGGCGATCGCTCTCTAGAATCGTGTTCATCATGATCCGGTAGCGAAATTCAAAGATATGTAGGGGTAGAGGTCTACCGGGGAAGAGAACTACTTCAGGTAAAGGAAACAGGGACAGTTCTCGAACCGCAATTTTGGAAGAGGATGCCATGTTCGCTCAGTAAAAACGGTAACTGCGCAATATATACCTACTTTAACCTATTTGTTAAGCAAAATTACCAAATTCTATGAGGTAATAGGTAATGGGTAATTGGTAATGTAAATGTTTTCCCCTAACCAATGACCAATTACCAACCTCAAAGAGATGTTTTTGCTCACCCAACTTTATTAGAGTTTAACTTCGATATCGACACCGGATGGTAAATCAAGTTTCATCAACGCATCAATAGTTTTGGAAGAAGGTTGATAAATATCAATAATCCGGCGGTGAGTCCGTGTCTCAAAGTGTTCGCGCGAGTCTTTATCGACGTGGGGAGAACGCAGTACGCAATAAATTTTCTTCTTAGTAGGTAAGGGAATTGGGCCAATTGCTGTAGCATTGGTTCGATTTGCCGTATCTACGATCTTTTCACACGAAGTATCGAGTAGGCGGCGATCAAAAGCCTGCAATCGAATCCGAATTTTTTGCTGTTGAAGAGTTGCCATTTCTTTAGTTTTCCTGGTTCAGTTTTAATTTGGTAAAGATCTTTTGCTTGTGTTTACGGCTCACAAGATCCTAAACTTCATACATAAATGTTCCTTCGCCCCCAGATTTAAGGTAGAGCAAGTCCCCTAAATCTGAGGAACCAATGCGCCCTAGAAGTTACCCTCGCTGAGTACAAGTGGCGTCGATTGAGAAGACAAGTGCAGCATCTTTGGCACTTTTGACATTAAAAGAGCAGAAAAGCATTTTACCGCATGAGCGTTGCCTTTCTGCTCTCAATTTGTTCGCAAAGGTGTTACTTCACAATTTTAGAAACAACACCTGCACCAATGGTACGACCGCCTTCGCGAATTGCAAAGCGCATTCCTTGCTCAATTGCGATTGGGCTGATTAGTTCTACAGTCATTTTGACGCGATCGCCTGGCATCACCATTTCAGCTTCGCTACCATCATCAGAAGTGAAAGCTTTGATTGTGCCAGTTACATCCGTTGTCCGTACATAGAACTGAGGACGATAGCCGGAGAAGAATGGTGTCTTCCGACCGCCTTCTTTGTCTGTCAGTACGTAAACTTCGGACTCGAATTCGGTGTGAGGAGTGATGCTACCAGGCTTAGCTAGTACCATTCCTCGCTCGATTTCTTCTTTCTTTAAACCGCGAAGCAGTACTCCCACGTTATCTCCAGCCATACCTTCATCTAAGGTTTTCTGGAACATCTCTACACCAGTAACTGTAGTGCTACGAGTATTTTTGATACCTACTAACTCTACGGTTTCGCCTACCTTGATTTTACCGCGCTCGATTCTACCGGTAGCTACAGTACCCCGACCAGAAATCGAGAACACGTCTTCTACTGCCATCAAGAAGGGCTTATCCACGTCACGCTCTGGTGTCGGGATGTAAGCATCGACTGCATCCATTAACTCATAGATTTTGTCAACCCATTCGTTATCACCTCTTTGTGTAGAGGGATTCCCTGTCATTGCTTCGAGTGCTAACAAGGCGCTGCCTGCAACGATGGGGATATCATCGCCAGGGAAGTCGTATGAGCTAAGAAGCTCGCGTACTTCTAGTTCTACAAGTTCTAGAAGTTCTTCATCATCTACCATGTCTTTCTTGTTTAAGAAGACAACGATATTCGGAACCCCTACTTGTTTCGCTAACAAAATGTGTTCGCGAGTTTGAGGCATTGGACCATCAGCAGCAGATACAACGAGGATAGCTCCATCCATTTGCGCTGCGCCAGTGATCATGTTTTTCACATAGTCAGCGTGTCCTGGGCAGTCTACGTGAGCATAGTGCCGTTTTTCTGTCTCATACTCCACGTGCGCTGTATTGATGGTGATACCGCGAGCCTTTTCTTCAGGAGCAGCATCAATATCATCATATTTGCGAGCTTTCGCTTGACCCAGAGCCGCCAGGGTCATAGTGATTGCTGCTGTCAGCGTGGTTTTGCCGTGGTCAACGTGACCAATCGTACCGATGTTAACGTGGGGTTTAGTTCTTTCAAACTTTGCGCGTGCCATGAATGATCGGTTCCTTTCTTAATTATGCGTTCCCTTTACTTTTAGCGATAATTGCTTCAGCCACGTTGCGAGGTACTTCCTCGTAGTTACTAAACTCCATCGTGAAGATACCCCGACCTTGGGTCTTCGAGCGGATATCTGTAGCATAGCCGAACATTTCTGCCAATGGAACTTTAGCAGTAACTTTTGCGATGCCTTGATCAGATCCCATGCCTTCGATTTGACCGCGACGGGAGTTGAGGTCGCCCATAACATCCCCTAGGAAGTTTTCGGGTACTTCTACCTCTACTTTCATCATAGGTTCTAATAGCACTGGTGAAGCTTTCATTACAGCTTCTTTCATCGCCATTGAACCGGCGATTTTAAACGCCATTTCCGAGGAGTCAACTTCGTGGTAAGAACCATCAACCAAAGTTGCTTTGACATCAATAACTGGATATCCAGCCAAAACACCTGATTCACAGGTTTCTTTCATCCCTTGTTCGACGGGGGAGATATACTCTTTAGGTACTGCACCGCCCACAATTTTAGAGACAAACTCAAAGCCTGTTCCAGGTTCGCCTGGTGATAGCTCAACAACGACGTGTCCGTATTGACCTTTACCACCACTTTGACGAATGAACTTGCCTTCCGCTTTCACAGGTTTACGCACAGTTTCGCGATAAGCAACTTGTGGCGCACCTACGTTAGCTTCTACCTTAAATTCCCGTAACATACGGTCTACGAGGATTTCTAGGTGCAATTCTCCCATTCCTGAAATGACGGTTTGATTCGTTTCAGGGTCAACACTGACACGGAAGGTCGGATCTTCTTCAGACAGGGATTGCAGTGCTTTCGACAGCTTATCCATGTCTTGCTTGGTTTTTGGTTCGACCGCTACCGAGATCACTGGCTCTGGAATATACAGAGACTCTAGTATAACTGGAGCATTCTCATCGCAAAGTGTATCACCTGTAAAGGTGTCTTTGAGTCCTAGCGCTGCTCCCAAATCGCCGGCGCGGAGTTCGTCTACGTCGGTTCGCTCATCAGCTTTTAAGACCACTAAGCGCGATACTCGCTCTTTCTTACCCTTAGTGGAGTTCATGACATAGCTACCCTTCTTGAGAACTCCAGAGTAGACGCGGATAAACGTCAGACGCCCATAAGGATCTGCCATGATTTTGAAAGCCAAAGCGGAGAAGGGTTCTTCATCACTCGCTTGACGTTCAACTGTATCACCGGATGGTAGCGTACCTTGAATCGCTGGTACGTCAATCGGTGCTGGAAGATAATCGACAACTGCGTCGAGCAGTAGTTGCACGCCTTTATTTTTAAAAGCCGAACCACACAGCACAGGGACAATTGTTCCTGCGATTGTTCCTTGACGTAAACCTTTACGAATTTCTGCTTCAGTCAGTTCTTCGCCTTCGAGGTACTTTTCGATCAATTCTTCGTCGGTTTCGGCGACGGCTTCTATAAGCTTTGTACGATACTCTACTGCTTCTTCCTGCATTTCGGCAGGGATATCAGCTTCTTGAATATCTGTTCCTTTATCGTTTGTGTAAATAAAGGCACGCATTCGCACAAGGTCTACAATGCCTCTGAGCGTGTCTTCGCTACCGATTGGCAGTTGTACTGGTACTGCATTGGCACGTAAGCGATCGCGGATTTGGTCGTAAACTTTGTAGAAGTTTGCCCCAGTTCGATCCATTTTGTTGATAAAGGCAATTCTCGGAACTTTGTACCGATCTGCCTGTCTCCACACAGTTTCTGACTGAGGTTGCACGCCACCAACCGAGCAAAACACGGCAATTACACCGTCTAGTACTCGCATTGAACGCTCAACTTCGATTGTGAAGTCTACGTGCCCAGGCGTATCAATGATATTGATCTGGTGATCTTTCCAACTTGTCGTAATCGCAGCAGCGGTAATTGTAATTCCTCGTTCCCGCTCTTGCTCCATCCAGTCAGTGACTGCTGTTCCTTCGTGAACTTCACCAATTTTGTGAACAATACCGGAATAAAAGAGAATTCGCTCTGTTGTTGTTGTCTTGCCCGCATCAATGTGGGCCGCAATCCCGATATTGCGTACTTTTTCCAGCGGGACTGTACGTGCCACAGTTACCTCCTTGAATTGTGTTGCCGCAGGTATCTTTATATTACTCTCTGTTAAAATTCTATACGTTTAGGGAAACCCGTTCTATATTTATGCTGATTTCCCCTCTAGTATCGATAGTGAGCGAATGCTTTATTTGCTTCTGCCATACGATGCGTTTCTTCTCGCTTACGGATTGCACTTCCTGTCTCGTTGGCAGCGTCCATTAATTCATTAGCAAGTTTGCTTGCCATTGAGCGACCTGAACGTTGTCTAGCGTACTGAATTAGCCAGCGGAGCGCTAACGTAGTTCCCCGATCTGCACGTACTTCCATCGGTACCTGGTAGGTTGCACCTCCAACACGGCGGGCTTTAACTTCGACTAGCGGAGTTGCATTACGTACCGCTCTTTCAAAAGTTTCGATAGGATCGCCACCAGTCCGTTCTTCAATCGTTTTCATTGCATCATAGATGATTCTTGCAGCTAGAGATTTTTTTCCGCTACGCATCACCCGTCGCATCATCATGCTGATGAGGCGACTGTTATATACTGAATCTGGGGGAACTGGACGTTTTTGAATAACAGTACGACGAGACATACGTAAGCCTTTAAATTGAACTACTGGGCAACAACGACATTTAAGAGCGGGCTTCGGCTGTGACACTCCTTGGCACAGCTTTAAATATAACTAGTCATTATTCTAGTTTTTAAGCTGGATATATTAACTTTGCTAGCCACCTAGGAAATATACCTCCGCTTATAGAAGCAAGCGTAGGCAATTACCTTTGCCACTTTAACATTTTTGTTTAAGAATTGTAGCAAGCGTGAGATTTGCTACAATTTTTTCTGCAAATTGTGTTACTTGGGGCGCTTTGTACCATATTTAGAACGACCCTGCTTGCGGTCTTTGACTCCGGCAGTATCTAGCGTCCCGCGAATGATGTGGTATCGCACTCCAGGCAAGTCTTTAACACGACCACCCCGAATCATAACGACCGAGTGTTCTTGTAAATTGTGACCAATTCCAGGAATGTATGCTGTGACTTCAAACCCAGAGGTCAAGCGCACTCTAGCTACCTTGCGCAGGGCAGAGTTAGGCTTCTTAGGTGTTGTAGTATATACCCGCGTGCAGACGCCTCTACGCTGCGGGCATTCCTTCAATGCTGGCGATTTTGTTTTCTTGCTTGTTAGTTGACGTTCGCTACGAATGAGTTGCTGTATAGTTGGCATGGGTTACAGCACGTAAATTTGCTTACTGCTTTAAGTTTTAACAAATCCTGAGTATAACAAACTTATCAGGTTTGTGTCAAATCGGCAGCAGCGAAGAACGGGGCAGAGGTCAGAGAATACAGTTAAGCTCTGTAGCCTTTTTGAATTAAAGAATGTGTCGAGGGTTCCTGCTTGATCGTTGGTTATCAATCGTTACTGTTGAGAAGTAGAGGCATCGGATGCTATAGAAAATGAGTTACCGCAGCTACAAGTTGCGATCGCTTGAGGATTATGAAAGCGAAAACCTCCGCCCATCAAATCTTCCGAATAATCAAGGAGGAGGTCATGAATATAGTCAATGCTTTGCGCATCGACAACAACTGTAATTCCGCTACAGTCATAAACGCGATCGCTTGGAGTTAGACTAGTATCAAATTCCATGTTGTATAACAAGCTAGAGCAGCCACCAGCTTGAACCTTTAGCCGAAAGAAGACATTTTGATTATGCTGCTTGGCTTGCAGGCGTTGAATTTCTTTAGCTGCGGATGTGCTGAGACGAACCATGATGCCTTAAAAGTAGGGAATGAAAATATGCCTTTACTCGCTAACAAGAGACAAAAGTTAATTTATAACGTTTGATTTAGCTTTCCTACAAAGCATCTTAACTGTTTTCTTCCCTACTCTTAATTGTTACTTTGTACGCGAGTAGTCGTCTTGGAACCGGACGATATCGTCTTCTCCCAAGTACTCGCCATTTTGGACTTCAATAATAACAAGGGGAATCACACCAGGATTTTCTAAGCGGTGGTTTGTACACTGAGGTACGTAGGTAGATTGATTATTCGTAAGTAGAATTTCGGCATCGCCACAAGTCACTTTTGCTGTACCTGAAACAACAATCCAGTGTTCGCTGCGGTGGTGGTGCATCTGTAGGCTCAGACGATGCCCTGGTTTAACTTCAATTCGCTTGATTTTGTAGCCGCGTCCTTCTTCGAGAATCGTGAAAGAACCCCAAGGTCTGAGTTCAGTAGCTGCAATGCCTTTATGACCTACAGATGGCGGTAAAGGCAGTGTTGTCGGCTCGTGGGCAGTTTCTTGAGCCTGAACCATACATTTTTCTCCTTAAAAAACGACTTATAGCAAATATAGAAAAACTGATTTTGCGCTTAAGATACCCAAACTTTGGCAAATATAGCCCAAGATAGCAAACACCTGCTAGCAACTGTCACTACAAAATGCATCCGTTTCATATTTTTATAACAACTCTTCATCAGTTGTGCGGTATGTTTAAGTAATCTTTAACTATAAGGAATTAATCAATTAGCTTTTGTTGGGCTAAATACTTTGGGATTATCAGGTACCTCTTCTTAAAAAGTTTGACTCTAATGAACGCGCGCTCACTATTTAGGTACGAGGTTCGAGGAAAATGCCTAATCCGTTGTGGACGCGGGCGGCGGTTCGGGGAGAGCGATCGAGCAACTGTCCTCCTAAGAAAAGACTCGTCGAACTACCACCGTCAAGATTTAAAGCATCAACACAGCCGAGATGTTGCATGATTTGGGCAATTTCGGTCAAGCTTGGACCAACACCATTCGCGCGATTGTGGACAGCAGCGATGAGGAGATTGCCTGTTGCGGTTACACCAATAGCACTTCGCGCGGCTTTTTGACGGCTAAAAGCTTCACTAAAGCCTTCAGCTTGCGCATTTAGCACGATTTGACGATTTTGTAATAGAAGCGGTCCACCGCCTAAGATATGCGGGTAACTAGCAAAATCAGCAGGACTTGTCGCGTTTTCGGTGCGGACGATTGTGCCTACAGGTAGTAAACTAGCAACTTGTGGATTTGCCCGTAGCGCGAGTAAGAAGCCGTTGGCAGGAATCGGAACTGTTGTTTCGCCAGCAGCACCACCAGGAATTTGTCCAGTGACTTGGTTATTTTGCACAACGACAATAATTTCGTTGTCAATGAGAGGAGTGTAGGTAGCGCCCCAAGTATTTGTATAGTGGGCAATACCAGGTTTGACGTAGCCACTGTTAAACGTCACAACCGGCAAACGCTGTCCGGAAGAAGTAATTATTGTTTCTTGAAGTTGTAGCCGTCCAAATTTGAATTTACCAGCATCATTCCAAGCGATCGCGCCTCGGTTGAGAATGGGACCGGATAACCATTGTCCGTCACGCCGAATTGCTCCTAAGGGTAACTGATTTTTGCGATTGAAAAAACCGCCGTTGATTGCCGCTGCGGCGTTTAATTGTTGCGCAGTTGTTATAATTGGTGCCGTACCAGTCAGCGAATTTGTGGCGCTAGAAATTGGTTTGAGTGCTAACCCTGTTGTGCGTGGATTGACTTCGATTAGAACGACAGGAAAGCGCGAATCGCCTAATGTGACAAATTGCTGTCGCCAACGGACACCAGAAGCCCATTGTATATCGCGTTCAACCATCGCATCCGGTCGTAAATCGATGACTAAGCGGTTGGGATTGGGTAAAGTACTTGGACGCGGTGATAAGCCAGCAGGAACACTGAGGCGAATTGTTGTCAAATTGGGTGCGCTTTCTAGTTGAAGTACCGAAGTTTGGTCGCTATCTTGAGCGCTGGTGAGTTGCGCAGGTAAACTTGGTTGAAAGCGTTGAAGTAGCGATCGCTGCGCTGTCGCATCAATAGTAATGAGCCATTCTTGATTCGGCGGTTGATCGTCATCAGTTGTGGATAATGGCGATTTAGGTTTTGCAGGAATCGGCTGTGATGTGACTTGCCAAAATGCTGGGCGGTCTAAATCAATGACAATGCGATCGCCCCATGCTTGTTTACCTTGGCGAATGTCTTTAATCATTGCGGCTGGAGTATTGATTTGTAGCGTATTGCCATTCGTTTGAATTTGCCAGCCAAGCTTTGTTGCTAATTGCGTAATATCGAGATAGCGATAGCTATTGTGATGCCAAGCATCTAATGTAAACGCTGAGGTTGTCGGTTGAGAAAACCATTGTACGGATTGCTTGGTGACATCTTTCGTGTTCAATAACTCAACGCCTAAAAGTTGCATTAGTCCAGCGTCGCTAATCGCTGTTGCCATTCCGGCTTTAGTCGGCTGCTGCCATTGACTCCAAGCACCTGGTAACGTACGATTATTGAGCGCAATTTGCGTACCTGTAGCAACTAAGCGCGGTGCGGAATTTTGACTTATTAATAAGGGCTTTGCAGTAGGTTTTGCGTGTGGCGACGACTGCTGCGCAGCACTACTCGTAGTCGCTGTCAACCATAATGTGATTGTTAGGAGCAAAAACAAAACTTTGCGCGGCATCAAAAAGGCGCGAGATAGGATACTAATAGGTATAGTCCACCCTTGCAAGGAGTGCGATCGCAGAGGAGTCAATCTAATGTGGATATTAAAGTAGTTTTGATCAGAGCTATGTTTATGCTTTGCGTTTGAACTGACATTTGCCTGATTGGTGCGCAAGGGCTGCTGAGTTCGTTTAGTTTCCTCGCTGTTCACTCCTAACTCCTAAATATTAAAAATTACTGACTTCTATTTCGAGGCTTAACGTCATAATGTATAGAAGTAGCTCGATCGCTCAGTAGGCACCAAACTGGTAGTATCTAGGTTTTGCTTAGTGCTTGAATGTACTATGGAGCTTGACTTTAAAATTGGGCGTCGTGTCAGCAACATAATAGATAAATGCTTGAGTAGCTCCTCCGCAGTAGCAGTAAACTTTTATTGCACTGAGGAATTGTCAAATCTGAGCATTTGATCATAACCTTACTCTGTTACTTTATGATAAAGATCGGGGAATACCGCACATCTTTTATGATTTGTCAATAGATTACGCATAAAGAAAATTAAGTTTTTGGCTAGCATTCCTTTCGCAGGAATTGCTGAGTCGTGACAAAATCATAAGTTTAAGACACTCACCCAAACACTAGAGTTCCGAAATTAAGAACGTATTACGAAATCGGTTGTAAATGAGATTGCCAGCACTGATAAGAAAAGGTTTAATTTTAAAACGCCAACAAAAAGTATTGAGCGTGAGTCAGGTAATTTTAAATAATTTTTATTAACGCGACTTGTCTTGATCGTCAGCCTTAATTCTGTAGTTATAAACCGCAGAATGAATCGCAGTCAACTCTAAGTAAATCCCCTTTGCAGAATCCTAACTAATCTATGAATAACCAGCAGATGAATCAAAATCCACTGAACATGACGACGAATCAAAACGTAGATCGTTCTTCAGATAGTACTTATGCGGGACCGCGCTGGTTGGTAGAAGAAAGAGACGCCTGCGGCGTGGGGTTTATTGCGCACTGTGAAAATCAAGCAAGTCATGAAATTGTGACAAAAGCATTAACAGCACTTGCGTGTTTAGAACACCGAGGCGGCTGTAGTGCTGACCAAGATTCGGGAGATGGTGCAGGGTTAATGACTGCGATTCCTTGGGCGTTGCTGAGTCAGTGGTTACAACAGCAAGGAAAACAGCTACCGCCATCCGAAAATTGTGCAGTGGGGATGCTCTTTTTACCTCAAGAAGAGGCGATCGCAAATCTTGTTCGTCAGACAATCGAACGCGTATTAGCGCAAGAGAACCTGACAGTATTAGGTTGGCGCGTTGTCCCTGTCAAACCTCAGTTATTAGGAATTCAAGCAAGAGAAAATCAACCGCAAATTGAACAAGTCATCGTTGCTAGCGCCGACAAAACAGGTGATGCGCTTGAACGTCAACTGTATATCACGCGGAAAAAGATTGGTAAAGCGCTAGCAGAAACGGGTGAGATTAAAGACGCTGAAAACTTTTATGTTTGCTCGTTTTCGAGTCGCACGATTGTTTATAAAGGCATGGTGCGATCGGCGGTACTAGGCGAATTTTATACTGATTTAAAAAATTCAGCCTATCAAAGTGCTTTTGCCGTTTACCATCGTCGTTTCAGTACAAACACGATGCCAAAATGGCCGTTGGCGCAACCGATGCGGCTATTAGGACACAATGGGGAGATTAACACATTACTCGGCAACATTAACTGGATGATGGCACGCGAAGCCGACTTGACGCATCCAGTTTGGGAAGACCACTTTGAGGTACTCAAGCCGATTGTTTATGTTGATAATAGCGACTCGGCAACGTTAGATAATGTCCTGGAATTATTAGTGCGATCGGGTCGGAGTCCGCTAGAGGCATTAATGATTATGGTGCCAGAGGCATACTTAAATCAGCCTGATTTGGACAACTACCCAGAAATTATTGATTTTTATGAATACTACAGCGGTATTCAAGAACCCTGGGATGGACCGGCGCTCCTTGTATTTAGCGATGGAAAGAAAGTCGGTGCAACGCTCGATCGCAATGGCTTGCGACCAGCACGCTACAGTATTACCAGAGATGGCTACATTGTTGTTGCTTCCGAAGCAGGGGTTGTGGACTTACCCGAAGCTGAGATTATCGAAAAAGGCAGACTCGGACCAGGGCAAATGATCGCTGTCGATTTGGAAAGTCATGAAGTTTTGAAAAATTGGGAGATCAAGCAGCGGATTGCGCAAGCACAGCCTTACGGAAAGTGGCTTAAAGAATACCGCGTTGAACTTGGTAATACCGATACGTTAAAGCTGGAGACACAAGCAGCAAGTGGCGGCGAGGAAGATACAACGCAAAATCTCTCCTCGACTCCTTTACCACAAACACTTAATCCGAAAACGGCGTTACTGCGGAATCAAATTGCCTTTGGTTACACCACCGAAGACGTGGAAATGGTAATTCAACCGATGGCAAGCGAAGGAAAAGAACCGACGTTTTGTATGGGAGATGATATTCCCTTAGCGGTACTATCCGAACGCCCGCACTTGCTGTACGACTATTTCAAGCAACGGTTCGCCCAGGTGACAAATCCACCGATCGATCCTCTGCGCGAAAGCTTGGTGATGTCGTTGAAGATGGAACTCGGCGAACGCGGAAACTTGCTAGAGGCAAAACCAGAATACGCAAAACGTTTGAAGCTGGATTCTCCAGTGTTGCAGGCGGGAAATTTAGCTGCAATTAAAGAATCAGGCTTTGCGTGTGCTACGTTGTCTACGCTGTTTGAAATTGCAACAGGTCCTCAAGGCTTAGCAATCGCGGTGAGGAAGTTGTGCGAACAGGCAGCAGCAGCAGTAAAAGACGGCAACACAATTCTGATTTTAAGCGATCGCACGCACAAACTTTCAGAAGAATCAAGCTATATTCCGCCGTTACTCGCCGTTGGTGCTGTTCACCATCACCTGATTCGAGAAGGGCTGCGGATGAAAGCCTCGTTGGTGGTTGATACCGCGCAGTGCTGGAGTACGCATCATTTTGCGTGTTTGATTGGTTATGGTGCTAGCGCTGTGTGTCCGTATCTTGCCTTAGAAACGGTGCAAAGTTGGTGGTCTGACCCGAAAACACAGCAGTTTATGGAACGCGGAAAAATTGCCGCGATTACGCTCGATCAAGCGCTGAATAACTATCGCAAAGCGGTAGAAGCGGGAATTCTCAAGATTCTCTCGAAGATGGGAATTTCCTTACTGACAAGCTACCAAGGAGCGCAAATTTTTGAAGCGATCGGCATTGCGCAAGACTTGTTACAACTTGGGTTCCGTGGAACAACTTCGCGCTTGGGCGGTTTGAGTATTTGCGAACTAGCACAGGAAGTTTTGTCGTTCCATCAGCGGGCTTTCCCCGAATTAACCGTCAAGAAATTAGAAAACTTTGGGTTTGTTCAGTATCGCCCTGGCGGTGAGTATCACATGAATAGCCCAGAACTGGCAAAAGCGCTGCATAAAGCGATCGCGGATCAAAAAAATTACGACCACTACGAAGTTTATCGCCAATTACTAGAACACCGCCCAGTCACCGCGCTGCGCGATTTACTCGACTTTAATTCAGACCGCGCGCCTATTGCTAAAGAGGAAGTCGAATCGATTACCGAAATTGTCAAGCGTTTTTGTACTGGTGGAATGTCCTTAGGGGCACTATCGCGCGAAGCGCATGAAACGCTGGCGATCGCAATGAACCGCATTGGTGGTAAATCAAATTCAGGAGAAGGTGGAGAAGATCCGATTCGCTATCACGTCCTCGATGATGTCGATGCGCAAGGACATTCGCCGTTGCTACCGCATTTGAAAGGCTTGAAAAATGGCGATACCGCATCGTCAGCAATTAAGCAAGTCGCTTCAGGACGCTTTGGCGTGACACCTGAGTACTTGATGAACGCCAAGCAAATTGAAATTAAGATTGCGCAGGGTGCTAAACCAGGTGAAGGTGGGCAACTACCAGGGAAGAAAGTTAGCCCTTATATTGCCATGCTGCGGCGTTCTAAGCCTGGGGTGACGCTCATTTCGCCACCGCCTCATCATGATATTTACTCGATCGAAGACTTGGCACAGTTAATTTTTGACTTGCATCAAATTAACCCTCAAGCCCAAGTATCAGTCAAGTTAGTTGCTGAGGTGGGTATCGGTACTGTTGCTGCGGGTGTTGCTAAGGCAAATGCAGATATTATTCAAATTTCGGGACACGATGGCGGAACAGGTGCATCGCCACTATCTTCAATTAAGCACGCGGGTGGACCTTGGGAACTTGGACTCACCGAAGTACATCGCGTGTTGATGGATAATAAATTACGCGATCGCGTGATTCTACGTGTCGATGGTGGCTTCAAGAGCGGCTGGGATGTTCTTATGGGTGCGTTGATGGGTGCGGAAGAGTTCGGCTTCGGGTCAATTGCGATGATTGCCGAAGGTTGCATCATGGCGCGCATTTGTCACACAAATAACTGCCCCGTTGGAGTTGCTAGCCAAAAAGAAGAACTGCGACAGCGCTTCCCTGGTATGGCAGAACACGTCGTCAACTTCTTCTATTTTATTGCGGAAGAAGTACGCGGACTCTTAGCAAAACTCGGTTATCGCTCACTGACTGAAATTGTCGGACGTGCTGATTTACTCAAAGTGCGCGAAGGTGTAAGACTGACAAAAACACAAACGCTCAATCTCGACTGTATTACGCAGTTACCAGACACGCGAGAAGATCGCGCATGGCTAAATCATGAAACGGTTCACAGTAATGGTCCTGTGATCGACGACGAATTACTTGCTGATGCAGATATTCAAGCCGCGATTCGCAATCAATCTAGTGTTACTAAAGATTTAGTCATTGTCAATACAGATCGAACAGTAGGCGCGAGACTGGCGGGAGCGATCGCGGCTCAATACGGTAATACTGGCTTTGAAGGACAAATCAATCTCAACTTCAAAGGTAGTGTCGGACAAAGCTTTGGTGCGTTTAACTTGCCTGGCATAATCTTAACGCTCGAAGGCGAAGCAAACGATTACGTCGGCAAAGGAATGCACGGTGGAGAGATTATTATCAAGCCGCCAGCAGCCGCAACGTATGCTCCTGAGGACAACGTGATTGTGGGTAATACCTGTTTGTACGGTGCTACAGGCGGTACGCTGTTTGCGAACGGTATTGCTGGCGAGCGCTTTGCGGTACGTAACTCTAAAGGAACCGCCGTGATTGAGGGGGCAGGCGATCACTGCTGCGAATATATGACGGGTGGTGCGATCGTTGTTTTAGGTAAGGTTGGTAGAAACGTGGGCGCTGGGATGACTGGAGGTTTAGCATACTTCCTCGATGAAGAGGGTAACTTCCCCGCATTAGTCAACCCTGAAATTGTCAAACTGCAACGGGTGAGTAGCCCAGCAGGTGAAAAACAATTGAAAGAGTTGATCTCAGCCCACGTAGAACGCACAAATTCACCGAAGGCGAAACGAATTCTGGAAAACTGGTCAGAGTACTTACCGCAGTTTTGGCAAGTTGTACCACCATCGGAAGCAGAGAGTCCAGAGGCTGCTGTACAGAAAGAGTTGAGTTCTGTGCAGTAGAGCTAGAGCAGAGGAGCAGAGGAGCAGAGGAGTTAAGAAGTTCCTCAAGTCAAAACTCAAAACTCATCACTCGCTCCTTGCCCCTCTTATGTATTTTGCACTTGAGGCTTGTAGTAGTAGTAATTGTATGGTGCGAAATCGTAGTTTTTCACACCATTGCATACTGTACCCAGGATGGTTGCAGGCGACATTTTTAAGCGGTCTAGAGCTTGAGCAAGGAGCGAACGATCCGTTTTACCCATGCGGACGACTAAGACAATGCCTGCGGTGTAGGGAGCAAGTAGGCTACTATCCGCAAGTCCTAACATAGGCGGCGTATCGTAGATAACTAGGTCAAAGCTTTGTCGCAGTTGTGCCATAATTTGCTGCATCTTTTTAGAAGAAAGCAGCTTGACAGGATCGGGAGGAATGGGACCCGAAGTAAGGACATAGAGATTTTCCCACAGTGGCGATCGCTGAATGGCATCATCTACAGGCAAGCTGGTTGTAATGACATTACTTAATCCTGCTTCATTGGGTAAATTGAGTTTGTTATGTACCTGCGGTAGCCGCAAATCAGCGTCAACGAGTAAAACGCGCTGTCCCATAGCAGCCGCCGCTTGTGCGAGATGCGCAGCGATAGTCGATTTTCCATCGGCGTGCGATGCGGAACTAATAACGAGCGAATGAATTGGAGTATCAGAACCTAAGAAGTTGATATTTGTGTGTAACGAGCGAAACGCTTCTAAGAAGGGGAAATAGCTCTCACCTTGAGTGTTGCTGAAACTATCAAGTAGCAGTTGAATACCTTCTGATTTTTTGACAACTTCAATCTCAGCTGCTGGTGTTGCTGGTGGTATAGATTTACGGAAAGGAATTGTGCCAAGAAGTGGCAGTTTTGTAATTTCTTTGAGATCGTCAGGAGAATGAAAGACATTATCTAGTCTTTCTGCTAACAACGCCGCCCCCATTCCCGCTAAAAGACCGGCGATAGTACCTAAAATGAGATTGCGTTTGATATTAGGTGAGATTGGTTCTTCTTGAGTCAGTTGAGGTGCTGCGATCGTTTGCCAAGGAATCTCCTTTTGCGCTGTTTCAATTTGCAGTGATTCGCGTTTTTCTAAAAAGCGGTTCAAACTTTCGGTGGCGACTTTTAATTCGCGTTGTAAGTCTGTATATTGCCGCGCCAAAGTAGGTAATTGTTGAATTTGTTGATTAAGATTATCTTCAGCTTGGGCAATTTTGGCTGCACGAACTTCTAAACCGGAAATTTGATTAGATACCTCAACTAATGTGTTGCTTAAAACTCGTTGAGCTTCTTGGCGCAGTACTGGTAATAAATTTTCACGCTTTTGGCGTAGGGTAAGTAAAATGGGACTATCTTCTTGAAAGCGAGTAGATTCAGCGGCAATTTGGCTATCTATCTCACGCAATTGCGTCACGAGGTTTTGATATACAGAAGATGCATTTAAAGCTTGCGATGCTTCAGATTGGTCTTGTAAGTTAGGATTTAGAATAACAGTTTCGGCAAGTTGAGCACCTGCTTTGCCTTGTAATGCTGCATACAAAGCACGAGTTTCTGCTAAGGTTTTTTGTGTTTCAAGCCGCTGTAGTTTAATCGTACTCACTTGCTGAGATAATTGTTCGGCTTTGACTTCTGGATCGATAAAATTATATTCTTGACGAAATTGTTGTAGTTGTTTTTGTAACGTATTAACTCGCTCTTGTAACTGTGGCATTTGCTCATCGACAAACTGTATTCCTTGGCGCAAATTTGTTTGCCGTTCTTGCAAGCTATATTTAAGAAATCCGGCAGTAAGTTGCTGCAAGATATACTGAATTTTTTGTGGATCAGAATCTTGATAACGAATGTCTAGAATTTTAGTTTCTTGAAAGCGATTAATACTTAAATCGGCAAGCAAAGAAGTGTAGTTAACATCAGGATAGCGTGTGGCAATTTCTTTGATAATTGGAGCCATTAGTTCAGGGCTGCGTAAGACTTGAATTTGCGTATCGTAATCCAAGCCTTCTTTTTGCATTTGGGTACTAACGCCAGGAATTTGTGTTAATCCTTCAAGTTGACTTTCGGCTGTTACGGGTTCGACGAGAAGTTGAAATCCGCCTTCGTACTTGGGTTGGCGTGTGAAAGTCCAGAAACCAACGCTTGCTGATAGTGCGATCGCCACACTACCTAAAACGAGTGCGCGGCGACGAATTAATGCTAGAAGCTGACGGAGATCCCACTCATCTGTTGGATCAGGAATTGGCAAAGGAGTATTAATAATAGGTAGCAAGGGTTGGGGATGTTTCCCATTGCCATTTCTTTCAAAAAGTAGTTGATTTTTTATCTGCTCTTCCATAATATATGATTCCTCTCGCTGACTTTTGATATGAGAATTGCTAATAAGTAATATTTAGTTAAGTAAATAGGTGAAAATCTGCATAGAAGCTGCCAATGAGTAAATATTAAATTTGAAAAATCTTGTTGGGAATTAGTGATTGCTTTTATTTGCCTATTTGCCAACTAGAAAAAAGGTTTAATGCTCACATATTTACTAAAACATGACAACCAATTATTAACAATTCATATCCAACTGCAAATTTGTTATTCTAACTAACATAATTTGCTTTTAGCTTCTGCTTTACTTTTTTGGAGTTCAACTGCTGTACTCAAGACTTTTGAGTACTGTTTAGCAATAATCTCTGGTGTAAAATTGGATTGAAGATAGCGCCTACCTGCATCACCCATTTGTTCTGCTAAGTAGCGCTCGTTTGCGAGACGCCGGATAAACATTACCAAACCGTCTGCATCACCGTTACTAAAAGCTGCACCACAATTTGCTTCGGATAGTAGCGATCGCAAATAAGAGTTAGATTCGCAAATTGCAGCAACGGGACGTCCAGCAGCTAAAATACCATATAACTTGCTAGGAGCAACAATTCCTTCCATTCCTGAGCTAATACTCACTAATGATAAATCGCACGCTGTTAGAGAATAAGGAAGATCTTGTTTGTCTTGATAAGGTAAAAATTGGCAATTCGTTAAACCTAACTTTTTCACTTGTTCAATGCAAATTTGTCGCTTAGCGCCACCGCCAATAAAAACAAATTGAATTGGCTCATTTTGTAGTTGGAAAGCTGCTTCTAATATAGTATCCATTTCATGGCAGCGTCCCATATTACCTGAGTACAAAACTGTGAATTTCTTGACTAAATCGTACTTGAGTGCAAACCAATTTTTCTGTTTTGCTATGGGAACTATCCAATTAGGGTTAGCCCAGTTGTGAATAATTGAAATTTTGTCACTTACTTCGGGACATTTTGTTTGTACTCGTTCCTTCATTGTAGAACTCAGTACAATTAAGCCATCTGCCTTTTTCCAAACTTGTTTATTGATCCAATCCCAAGCTTTAACTAGCCAATTTTTAGAGGAGACTAGATTAAGTTCTACTGCTACATCAGGATACAAATCATACAGTAAACAGATGTAGGGAGTGCCAAAAAATAGCTTAGCAATATAGCCAACAATTGGTAAGAAAGGTGGTGCGCTGGTTAATAGTAAAATATCTTTCTTACCTGAATTTTTAAATACATGAAGTACGCAGCGTAGAAAAAACAATAATCCATTAATTGCTTTGCCGCGAATTCTTGCAGGGCAAAGGCGAGATGTGCGCGATCGCTGGACTGAAACTCGATTTAATCTTTCTTTGGCTGGGGCAGAATCTTTACGAAAAGCATACCCTGGCTGCCCTGTAAAAACTTGTACATGAATACCGAGGCGACCTAATTGAGTTGCTAACTCTTCAATAAGTTGCCCTGTTGCTGCATAATCAGGAGGATAGAACTGCGTAAAAATAGATAAGTTAAACGTTGGTTGCAGTTCGGATGTTTTTTCATTACTAGGCTGTAGTATTTTAAAATTTTCTAGATTCAAGCCTGGTGCATATTGTTCTAACATTGGTTATACCAATCTGATGAGCAACTAAAAAAGCAATCTCACAATGCACAGCAGTTTTTCTCCAAACTGCTTGTTATTTAATTTACAATTGCTTGATAAAGATTGCAGTTCACAAGCAATTTAACCCTCTATTTACGTTTGTTCCATCGGAAACTTTACGGAAAATTCTACAAAAACCTAAAATATCTTTATTCTCTTTACGTAAATCTACGGTAGTGTAGTTAAGTATTTCTACGGTGTGAATTGTACGTACTCATAATTTATTCAGCGTTGAGTAGAGCTAAATAACCGTAATAGCGTTAATAGCTAGTAATTAACAAAGTTTTTTTAAAACTTAATGTTTTTTGGATACTTGATGAGGAGTGAGCTTAGCTGTATTATTTATAAATAAAAATTTGAATTTATTGAGTAATAAAAATTGATTAAATTAGGATAGTCAATCTACGAAGACGTTTACTGATGCCAAAATGCGATCGCATTTTGGCATTCAATGTATTTTCGGTAAATCATGAGGATGAATGACCAGAGTACCTGATATGACTCGCTGTTTAATTGGTTGCGCAGGGTTTCCCGCATAGATTGTCATTGGTTCGAGCGATCGCCCTGTGACACTACCGAGGGCTAATACCGCGCCTTTACCGATAGTAACTCCAGGTCCGACAACAGCACGAGCAGCAATCCAGCTACCTTCGGCGATGTAAATTGCAGCGGGGATCAGTTTAAAATGAGGATCGCGCCAGTCATGATTGCCTGTACACAGATAGACATCTTGTGATATACAAACATGGTTCTCTATGGTGATGGGAGCGACATTATCAAGCCAGGCATTTTCACCAATCCAAGTATAATCACCTAGAGTCAATCGCCAAGGAAACTTGACTCGTACTCCTGGTTTGATGCGGACTTGTTGACCTATTTTGGCACCAAAAAGGCGTAGCAAGAGTACTTTGAATGTTGAAACTGGTAGCCAATGAGCGCGGAATAATGGTTCTCCAAGAAAATACCACAGAAGTTGTTTCCATAGCGGAGCGCCAGGAGTATAGTTGCCGAGAGTGTATTGATCGAGACGCATATTGATGGATAACTAATTTAAAGACAGCTTGAAGAAGTCATTGCCCCCTCCACTTGTGGCGGTTCATGAAATAAAGATCGCGGAGGGAATTTAGGTGCTGGAATTGGCTTCGAGTCTGGCGCAAGTGAACTTGATTTGTCAAGTATGAGAATTCTATTTTAAAAAAGCCTCGCTGCGCTAGCGTGAATGAAAACTAGCGCCAGTACGCCGTGTGAAAAGCCATAACACAGCACGGGTGCTGTCGCGAAGAATGCGCAATTGTGATTCAGGGGGATGGTTGGAGGGAATTGAGACTGGAGTGAAGATGATACCTTGACTTCCAAAAATAATCGTAGCGATCGCTGTGGCGCGGGACATATGAAAGTCGGAGGTGATGAGATAAACGTGTCGTATGTGGCGTTGTTGGAATTCGTCAACGAGTGAGGTGAAGTTGGTTACGGTATCGACAGCGCGACGATCGATGTGGATGCGTGCGGGGGAAATTCCTTCTTGTTGAAAGATTTTGCACGCTTGTTTAGTGGGAATACCAGAAGATACCCAAATGTCGAGTTGTGGATACAGTTGAGCAAATTGGGCGGTGAATGTTTCGCGATCTGCACCGCCACCGAGGGTGAGGATAGCTTGAGGTTGAGGTACTTGGTAGTGCGCGATCGCAACTCTGAGCGGAATGATCCCTAATAGAATGATGAGCAAGGAGGCGATCGCCAAAGTGACAAAGCGGTATTTATGCTGCGGAGGAAACTTCATCGATAGCTGATCGCTCATTCAAGACAACTTCAGTTACTGCTTAAGTGCTGCTCTAACCAAGTGATTAAATCAGAGGTATCACTAAAGTCTAATAAAGCCTCATCTAAGTTTTCTAACTGCGAAAGTGACAGTTGCTGGATTTGTGCTTGTAATTGTGCATCGAATGCACCAATTCGGCGGTTGAGTAGGCGTAGGATTAAAGATTGGGCTTCTTCTTGTCTTCCTTCCTGTTTACCTTCTTGTCTACCTTGTTCCATCCAACTGGTGACAATTTTCATCACTTCCTCCTGTTGAACTATTCCTAGTGTACTCAGTTGTGTTTGAAATAGCTGTTCTTCTTGGATGTTGAGGCGTAAGTAGCTATCAATAAAGCCAGATATCAGTTGCATTCTGGCTGGATCTAGACGTAAGGTGGCTAGCAGGCGCAAGCATTCTAATTTTACTATTGATCGCTCTTGAGGTTTGATTTGCATTTTTGCCATCAGTGCAGCGGCTACGGGGTTTTCTTGTCTTAAGAAGTCGCGCCAGTGCAGACGATTGAGTTGGATGACACTGTAGTTGAATTCCAGGATTGTTTTGTCAGGGAAGGTGACTTGATATGATGTGGGTTCGCTGCGTTGTGGAGCCAGTGTCGTGCGGAGGTGTCCTCCGTTGAGGAGCCACTCTCGTGCGGGGGTTTACCCCCAATCCCCACGTAGTGGGGTTCCCGAGTCCCCCGTTGAGAGAAGTGGCGTCAAACTGGCGTGGAGTGTCGTAGGAAAAAATGACTATTGGGTAGACGGGGAGGGCGTATTTTTCAGATAAACGTGCGAAGTAGTAGAACATCCTTCTACCAAACTGAGTTTGGGATTGTGATTGGTGTTTGCAGTGGATTAGGAAGAATGTTTCTTGTTCTCTAAACTTAGCTTTGGCAAGTAAATCGACTTCGCGGCGATCGCCTGAGGTGACATCAGTGAAAAGTTCTTTGTCTAACTTGATATGGGGCTATTTAAATAAGGTATGAAAAATTCTACCAACTGCTGAACAAGGCATCATATGTGTAACCTTGTGCCAGTCTATAACTAATATGTTTACTTTGATTGCTGTTGTTCGGCTTGATGAGCGAACGGGAAATATCTTTATTTTAGCTGGCGATAATATACAAATAGAGATTTTTCGTAATGGTCGTTGGAGGTTTTTAGAATGAAGCCTAGCTTTGAAAATATGAATAAGGCGGAGTTAAGGGCTTATCTAGTTGCTCATCCTAACGATCAGGAAGCATTTTATGCCTTTGTTGACCGCTTTACATCTGATGCGACTTCTGAAATCTATGATTTGCCTCAATCTGCGGTTGAGGTGGAGAAAGTAGCAGCATTGATTCGCCAAAAGGTTGAACAGGCAAAAAATAGTTAGGATGCGATCGCCTGTTGATTCGGAATAACGTTGAGCAAGACCAAAATAAAAGCAGGATTGACGAAAATATTCATTTGTTTACTTTGTTAGCAAGCTAGTAGCCACATTTACATCAAGAGATTTTGTCTCTAAGTTTTGCTGTTGATTTATCTCAGCTTCTATTAAGCGAATTGAGAGCAGAATTTCAGCTAAAGTACGTTGGAAGGCATAGTACCAACCAGCCCATCCGTCTAGAATACCTCTGTTGATGATTAAGCAGTAAAATAAAATGGCGAAAGGAGCTAAGATTTTTTGTTTGCGGATGCGATCGCCAAAGCTGAGTTCTTGACTGGGAGTTTCTAGGAGTTTTTTTGCTTCAATAATCATGTAGCGATCTTGTGCCCATAGCCATCGCGTTAAAGGTTTGCGATCGTCATGATAAATATATGATGAAAGCATAGCGGACTTACCTTTTACCTGTAGTAACTGTGTATGCCCGTCATCAATATAAATGGCTTTCTCTTTTTTAAAAAGAACTTCACGTGGTGGAAGTAATGTACCTTGTAAAGGTTTGCCAAAAATGCAATACTTAAATTTGACAAAATAGCTATCTGCTAAGGAGTCTTGTGCGAGAGTAGCAATTTCAGCAATTATGTCTTCTGTAAGAACATAGTCTGCATCTAGTGATAATACCCATTCAGTTTGTACCTGCTGTAAGGCATAGTTCCACTGATTTGTATGAGTATCAAATGTTCTCTGAAATATTTGAACTTGAGGGTAGGAGCGCAGAATATCTAGAGTTGTATCGGAACTATAACTGTCAATAACTATTATTTGTTTTGCCCAAGTAAGACGCTGAAGCGTACGGTGGAGGTTGGCAGCTTCATTAAATGTAAGAATTAGGGGTGTTACGTCTTTAAGTATTGACATGACTATCTTGATAATTTATTTAAATTAGTTAGCAGAAAGCAGCAATACTTTCTTGTTTAGTTATTGCCTCATATATTGAGATAAGATCTAAAGCAATACGCTCCCACGTGTATTGTTCGTGAATTAACTGACGAGCGCGATCGCCGATTTTCTGTGTTTCTTGAGGATTACTCAGTAAATTTTGAATACTAGATGCGATCGCTGTTGTGTCTAGCTGTACTACGTGTCCAAGTTGATGTTGTTCAACGACAGAAGACAGAGCAACACCAGGAGTAACAACGACAGGTAGCCGTGCTGCTAAAGCTTCTAAAACAGCAATACCGAAGTTTTCTGAATGAGATGTGAGAGTAAAAATATCAGAACCTTGAAGTAAAAGATCTTTCATTTCATCAGTCACAAACCCAGGACGATAAGTACGATTTTGAATATCAGCAGCAGCTAAAAGCTCAGAAATTTTACTTTCGTACTCAGGAGAGCCATTTCCTGCAAGTATAAAAGTAAAGCGTTGCTCTACTAGTTTCCCTAAAGCAGGGATAAGATATTCTAAGCCTTTTTTAGGATGTATGCGAGACATAAATAAAACTACAGGCTCGTCTATTGGCGCTTTCAATATTTGCCGTAACTTGTAGCGAGCATCTGGTATTAATTTAGGTAAAGAAAGACCATGTGGAAGGATAAAACTTGGTGAGTTAAATCCTAATTTAGAGGCTTCTTGCTGTTCTTGATGGGAGGTGAAATGCAAGGCTTTGCTACAGTTAATATTAGCACGTTCTACAAGCGTCATATATGCTTGCTTTTTTAAAGAGCTTTGTTGCAAAGACCATTCACACAATTGCCCTAGAGGACGAATAATGTATGGGACACCTTTGAGGCGTGCGATCGCCATTGCTATTGTGGAAGGGTAGGAAAAAATAGCATGGATATGCAATAAATCGTATTCGGCAACGTGCTGCCAAAGCCAAGAAGTTAATGGACTAGAAAAAGCAAATTCTCGAATAGATTCTATTGATGGTGAAAAACGTGGGAAGAACCAAACAGGAACTTTTTGATATTCAATTTTCTGACACAGAGGCACATCGAGTAAATCAAAGCCATTATCGTTAGTTGTGGCTACGTCAGCATCTATACTTAAGTTTTGTAATGCCTGAACCATTTCTACTACGGCTTGACTAGGACCGCCTCGTACTTGACCAACAGAGGGAATGACGTGGAGAATTTTCACAATTTATCTTGTAACTACTTTGAATGATTATTTTTAAGAGAATATAAAATACACAATTTGAATTGCTTTCACTCTGTTTACAAATTTATCAATTCAAACTCCTTGCATTGTCTATCTAAGCATTCCGCATCTTAGTCATTTAAAAAGCCTTAGATTGTGTTTCAAGGTGTGTACCTCCATGCATCGACTTCGTGACAGTTATCTCACCTGAAAGCATCGATTGCCTAAAAAACCTCAATAGATAGTGAGGAAGATTACTCAAGTGCCACTGCATCCTTATAGCCCAATCATAATAGCTGGGTGATTTAAAGAGCGTGGTATTAATTTTTTTAGACTCAACTCTCATGAGTTCAGATTTTTTTTGACTTAATTGGTTTCTATGTAATCGAAAACAAGCTACTGATGAACCAGGAAGAAAAGTAAAGATAGCGTTGGATTGCAAGGCTCGCATATAAAAATCTCTATCAGCAGCAAAGTAGTATTCTTCGTTGAAACCTTTCAACCTTTGATAAAGGCGATTTCTAAAGATTGTTGTTTGTTGAGCGATTCCAAGTACCCCAGTTTTAGACATGGAAATCAATTGGTTACACTTAGGTGGAGTAAATGAATACATAAAGCGACCATGAACATCTGTAAAGTCACAGATGCCATATACTATATCTGCATTAGAAGCATTTCCGTGGGTAATCAGTCGCGTTAAACTATCTGAGTACAACCAATCGTCTGAATTAATATATCCTAACCACTCAGTATCACATTCACGCAAGCCTATATTAATAGCTCGATACATATTTCCTGGCTCAGCATACAAAGTTTTAATGTTCCAACGTTTGCACACATCTAACGTGCCATCTGTTGAGCCACTATCCACTACAATCACCTTAACATTTATATCTTTTTGGGAGCGTAAGGATAATAATGTCATATCAAGTGTAGAAGCACTATTTAATGTTGGAATAACGTAGCTTATGCTCATAAAATTATCTTTGTTTTTCAACTCTATATAATTGCGATAGCAAATCAAAATTTTGTGTGCAGTTACAACGAATTATTTTATATTTTTTTATTTTTGCGTCTGAGATAGAGGAGTATAGTTTAAGTAAAGAGCAGATAAAATACCTATAAACATAAAAAAGATAGGCTCGCTAGAGCGAACAAACAAGTTGAGGAATAGGATAATCGCGATCAAAGAATGTAAATACAGATTGGAACAAATGAACTTATTAATATACCTTAATCTTTTGTAGATATGATTTAGGAAGTAAAAAAATATAATAGTACCTGGCAGCCCTACTGCAAAAAGCATTTCTATCATTATATTTCGTGAAAAAGGGGATAGTTCTGAACTATAGTATTTACTAAAATAAACAAAGCTAATATTGCTAAATGCACCAAAGCCTAAGCCATGTAGTATGACAAAAGGATAATTTAATATATTGTATAAAGCTGCTCCATCTTCAGGGTCAAAACTTTGATAAAAAGAAATGATTGAAAACTCTTTAAAAAATAAACTTAATCTTCTCACCATAGTGTTTTGAAAAAACGATGCAATTTTCTCAGGTAGATCATTAAAGAAAACAAAAGACAGAACTATAGTAGTTGTAAAAAATATCCAATAGATTAAATTATTTTTAGCTAAAAAAGTAGTTTTGTTTTTACGTAATAGTAATAAAAATGCAAAACCTGAAAGGAATGATATTAAACCTGAAGAAGAAAAAGTCATCAAAATAACAATTATAGATAGCCATAAAGTTTTAGACATATAATCATCTAAAAATTGCAACTGAATAATTAAATTATTACGTGCATATTTACTCCAAAACAATTTCATAAAGAATAAAAATGTATTGACCATTGCTAAACCTTTAGGTTCATGTGAAAAACCATTAACCCGCAAAACGCGTAAACCCATAAAATTAACAGTTGCACTTTGATGATATCTAGCAAAGTCTTCAGTAAGCTTAACCTTATACATAGGAAATAAATCAATACCACTAATTGCAAATGTGATAAACTGAGTAAATCCTAATATTTCATTTGTACATAACGATATTGCTAGACAACTGAGAAATATTTTAATTTTTCTTTCATCGACTAAAACCAAGGCTAAATAGATAGAAAAACCTATATAAAACAAGTATTTCAGCATTCTCTTAAAAATAAAGCCATATATTTCAGCATCATTATTAAATTGAATACTTTTAATAAAATCAACCTGGAAAGGAGTTAAGTATAAAGCATAAATAATACCAATTAAAATTGGTAGAAATAACGTAAAAACGGCTCTTTTTCTTTTTAATTTATTTTGATCAGGTAAAAACAATTTAATAATTAAATTCAAAACACATACAGAAAGCAAAACCCGTTCAAAATCAATACGAATTCCAAATATGTAAATATTAAAGGCTGAAAAAGGTAGTACAAAAGCTAAACTTGAACATAGGATTAAATCAAAATCTAAAATCTTTTTTTTTATTTGAGCATTATTAATGAAAAAATGCTGTACAGATTGTTTCATAATTTTTATACCATGAGCTTACAATTTTAATTCATTCCTCTTCGAACAAATATACAGTTAAAGATATATTTATTTACTAACATATTCTTATTGTTCGCAATTATTTATTTAAGATCTTACATACTTCAAGCATAAAAATATCTATTTTGTTTTTTGTAGTTTTTGTTAAATAAGTTCAAATAGTGTTTTACTTGTATCTCTAAAGTAAATTTTTCCTCTACCTTTTTCCGTGCGCAGTTAGATAAATATCTGTAGCGCTCGCTATCTTCTAAAACCCAAGTAATACCTTGTGCTAAATCTTTACCATCAATACTTTGAGCTAAGTATCCATTCTTTTGATGCTCGATCATGTCGGGCATTCCGCCAATATTAAACGCCACGCTAGGTGTTCCGCAGGCTAAAGCTTCCATTATTGTGTTAGGTAAGTTATCTTGTATAGAAGGTGCAACAAATACGTCTGCTGCTGCATAAACTAAAGCGATAGAAATTTCATCGCTTAACTTACCGAAGTAGTGTGATTTTAAATTTAAAGCTAAGGTATTAGCTGACTTAGAAGCACCAAAAATAACAAGTTCTATCTTGTCATTATAGTTAGCACTCAATATTTTTAACGCTTGTTGTAGTAGATGGAAACCTTTACGGCGATCGTTAGTTGCGTTGATAGCCCCGAAAAGAATCAGTTGTTTGTCTTGAGGTAAATTCAATAAATTTCGTGCTACTTGACGATTTACAGGTTTGTATGTGCGAATATCAATTCCATTAGGAATAACTTCAATAGGATAGTGTTGAAACAGTGAACTAGATTCAGCACATTTAGCTAACCATCTACTAGGAGTTATGATAGTCAGGTTTAGATTTTTCCAGGCGTTAGCCTTACGCTTCCATATCCAATTAGATAAATCTTGTTCTTTAAAGCTCTTTAACTGAGGACACGCCCCACATGATTTAGTGTAGCGATCGCACTCTTGATTATAATGACATCCGCCTGTGAACGCCCACATATCATGTAGTGTCCAGATAATGGGCTTTTTAAACTTAGCAAGAGTTTCAATTTTTAGATAACCTGCATTAACCCAATGTAAGTTGATAATATCTGGATTAATTTCACTGACTTTATGTGCGATCGCATCTGGATACCATTGAGGAGAAAACTGGCGATTACAATCTGGATAAAGTTGCAATAGTAGTTTATCTAAATTTGGTTTCAGCTTAGCGAATCCTTTACTTAGCTTTGTTGAGGGAGCAATAACTGTTTCATCATCTGTATACTTATTTTGCACTAGCATACTAGAGTTTACGTTAATACTTTGTAAACCTTGATGTAACCTATATGCCGCACGAGCAGCACCTCCTTGAAAGTCGTAAGTACTTAGTAACAGTATTTTCATTGCTTACTTATGTCTTTAGCGTGCTTGGTTGGTTACTTACATAAATACTAGAAACATCCTCACTTACACCAAATTGAGCTTTCCATTCTGCTATATTCTTCTCTGGAACAATAATTTTTGTTTCGTATTCAGAGTGAATCCACTCATGAATCGCTTGTAGATTTCCTCTGTCTATAACAGGTAGGTTTGTATCTTTAGAGATTTCAGTGGCGCGGTTATCTACTGATAAAATCAATGTTCTTTTTTTATGTTGTAATGCTCTGATACCTGCGTGCAATCTCGTGCCTATGTAGTCAATATTTTTGTTTCTTTCTAAAACTGTATCAAGAGCTTTTAATTTTGGTGCTATATATTGCACATTGTTATTACAAAACTGTTTAGCATATTCATAATCCTTTGGCTGCTGTGTCCAAAAATAAATATTTTGGTAATTCTGTTGTAGCAAATTTATAAGTTGAGAATCATAATCTATATTTTGATTGTACTCCGTAAAAGTAACTAATACAGAATCAGCTTTTCCCCGTGGAATATCACGACAGTGGTCTGATGTCAAATTCCATAGGGTAGGACACGATGTATTAATTACATTTGTAATTCCAATTTTTCTTAATTGCTGTTCTGTATAACTATCTCTCACAGAATGAGTGTACTTTTTACTCAACACACTTTTGAGTAAAACACTGGTATACAAATTTGGTTTTTGCTGATATTGCCACCAGCCGACACCTAACAAAATTGCATTTTTGATAAATAACGAATCTCTTAAGTCTATTTTCCACTGATTATAGCGATTCATATTAGAAGATAAAAGGTTTGTACCTCCTACAAAAGCAAATCTACTTTTTTTTAAAAAGCTATATGAAGATTTTGATAGCCTGTCATGTGTTTGAACATGAATAAACAACGAATCGCTAAAAATAGAATCCAACTGTTTTTTTATGGCATCTATAATAATTTTATCGCCTAAGTTAGAGCTACACACAGAAGTATCAAACAAGGTAATTATTGACATATTTGCTTCAAATTTATTTTTTTTGAATATATAATCCAATCCGGAGAGGTATAAACAAAGCTTTAATTAACATCCAGCTATTAAGAAATAAGCCAGGATAGATGAGACAGATAAGCATTAATATGATTTGTGATAAAACTGTTGCTAATGCTGCTCCAATTGCATCATAAGCCGGAATTAAAACTAAGTTTAGAAAGATATTGCTAATAGCTCCTATCAAATTAGTTAGGAAATTTAGTTGAGTTAAATTCTCAACTATTAGCCATTTACCACGAGCTACTCCTAGAATTAAAAAAGGTCCTGTCCAAACGTGTAATGCTAGAATAGCTCCCGCAGAAGTATACTCTTTTCCAAGTAAGCTGGTAATTAAAGTATCTGATAGAAAGGTCACACAAATTGCAACTACTAATGATATGCCAGCCATTAAGTCGTATAGCTGTTGCAACCTGAAGTAATATTCCTTTTCATCTCTTTGTTTAGTACGAATGATAGCTGGAAATACAGAAGAATAGACAGCTATTGGAAAAAAATACCACACTTCAGAGAATCTTACTGCTGCTGCGTAGTTACCGACAGATTCGTTTGTTGCCATATTTCCAAGCATTACCTGGTCAATTTTCATGTAGATAGTGACCATTACTGCGGATAGAATTAAAGGAGAGGAATCGTTGAGTAAATTTTTAGCTTTAGACCAGCTAATTCTCCAGGTTAAAAGTGACTGTCGATGTCTAAAGTAAACCCAAATCATTCCTAATGCATTCAGTAGAACATCAACGAGCATTAACCAAGCAAATGCTATCAATGGAAATTCGAGCGTAATCAATAGAAGTTTTATTCCTGAACTTAGGAGAAGTACAGTACTTCTAACTCCAACAATTGCTTTTGAGTGAACTCTAGACTGAAACCAGAAATCGATAACTTCAAAAGCTTGAAGAATTAGCCCAAATGCAACAATAATTGCTATCCAATGTACTTGAGGCTCAGCATTTAAAGTCCATGTAGTGCAACCAACTAATATAATAGTTGCGAAGCTAGCAATGAGCTTTAATAAAAAAGCTGTTCCCAATGTTTCTGCTGTTGAACTTTCGTCACGTACAATATTACGTACTACAATTGAATCTAAACCTAACTTAGAGACCGCGCCAAATAAACCCGCAAGACTTATACCATAACTTAACTTGCCAAAATTTTCTGGTCCTAAGTAACGTACTACTTGTATTCCTACAGCTAGAGTTAGTGCCATACTGAGGATACGCTCAGCAGTTAGCCAACCTACATTGTGGATTGCTTTACGCATTCCAGGACTAATTTTTTGAGTTACAGTAGTAAGTCTATCGAACACAGAAAACCTCTTTTAGCTATATACCGCAAACTTTCTTCAAGAGAAGTTAGCTAAAAATATGTGCCATATTGGTGCAGTAGTTTTTTGAATACTGCGTGCTAAATCAGTCTTACCTTGATAAACTACAAGAAGAATTTAACTTGAGTTTTATAAAGTCAAATAGAGAGTTTCTACTGAAAGTTTTGCTGAACTTTACTTTCTACAGATGTTACCTCAGTAGAATTACGGTACTTTCATCAAAAACTTCTTATGAGTACAAACCCTTAATCTTTAATAATTGTTTTAAGTAGCTACACATATACTAATTTGCGATCGCCTACCCTAATCTCACGAATCTTCAACGTGTCTGTAACGTGTTTAGATATGTGCGATCGCGTTACCATCAATGTTACGTTTACCTCAAAAGCTTGTGAAAATATGAAAACTCGTAGTACGGTCATTGTGTACAAAGAAGAGGATATGTACATTGCCGAGTGTCCCGAAATTGGCACAGTCGATCAGGGAGAAACTATAGAGCAGGCGATCGCCGGAGTAACAGAAGCAACACAACTAATAAAAAAATAGAGGCACGTATTGTACCTCTGTAATTGCTATGTTTCTGTCGTAGCTGTGTTACTGTGCGGAAGACGTCGCACTCACGAGCGCTGTTAACACCGATTGCACAGCAACGAGTTCTGGTGATGGATTACTCAAAGCCGCACCACTTGCATCGATAACAGCGTTGTAGGCTTGTACTGCTGCTAACAAGTTTGCTGGAGATGCAGTACCGTTAGCGATTAATCCTTGGAGAGCCGCGACAAGTTCTGCTGCTAGGGCTGGATTGTCAACTGCGGCGGCGATCGCACTTTCAATTGCAGCCGGATTTCCCGATCCTGTGAGTACTGCTAACAAAGTTTGCTGCACTGTGACAGGAATACTTGCAATAGCAACACCAGGAACGGCAACTGGTAATGTTCCTTGTGCTAATTGAGCGCTGATGATACTGACAGCTTGGCTAAGCGCGATGCCAAGTGCAGCGCTAGAAACTGATGCGCTTGTTGTGCTGCTTTGTTGATTAGGAGTAGGAGCAAACGAACCACCTGCAATGTCACTTGTTGTGATAACTGCACCTGTCACATCAGAAGCGTTTCCGGTTTGTGCTTGGACAGGTATTGCGGAAACTAGTAAGGAAGTTCCTAATGTTAAACCAATAGATAGCTGTTTTAGAATGTTTGTCATAGTTTCAAATCTCATTAATACTTGTTTTATAAAACTTCCTGAAATTTGCATTAAAAAGAAATTGCATAGCCGACACCAAGAATAAATCTTGCACCGTCACCCGCATTTCCTGTAACATCAGCGATCGCCGGAGTAATAATTAATGGAAAGTTAAAAGGAACAATCGAAGCACCTAAGTTTAAGTCTTGACCGGTCCAATCGGCGATGAGTGAGACTCGCTCTAAAGCTTGTAAACCAACGCTACCAAAGACATTGACTGTCTCGTTACCATCATTCACATCACTTTCCGAACGGAAACGACCGCCACCCAGTCCTAATGATAAAGTCAGCTTACTTAAAGGCTCAGCAGGGTCATCGCGCAAGGGAATAATCTTACTGACAACGCCATAAACACTACTACCACCATCGGTAGAACCCCAAGTCGTTGCATTTTCAACACCAACCGCGACACCAAAGTTGTTTGGTAATACGCGGTGTAGTTTCAAGCTAACGCCACCATCTTCAAATGTATCACCCAATAAATCGACAACTGAAACTGCAACTTCTAAACCAACAGCACGTTCCGCATCACCTAAACCAAAACCAAAGGAAACTCCACCATCAGAACGACTCGTATTCCGCGCCCGTGCTTGAAAGCTTGCACCTAAAAATGCATCACCCCAATCAGCACCAAACGCAGTAGGCGAACCAACACTCGATCCACCACCTGGTACTGTAGGTCTAATCGTATCGACGATTGTTGGTGGTTCAATGCGAAACTGTTCGCGTAACTGTGCGACTTCTTGCTCTGCGGGCGGTGTTGCAGGTTCTGGTGCTGTAGCAACGGTTTCGTAACCCACAATATACTGATTTGCTACATCCGTTGGTTCTAAAGGTGGTAATGTACCGTTACGGACTAAAGCTTGATAAATAAATGCAGCAACATCCGCACGTGTTGCAACTTGATTGGGATTGAGCGTTGCTAGGTTAGGGTAGTTAACGACTATCCGATTTTCGGTTGCAGCAGCGATCGCGTTGCGCGCAAAATCAGGAATAGCAGCAGCATCCTGGAAGTTATCTAGAATCGCGATATCGCTTGCTGTCAAGTTCAGTCCACTCGCGAGGGAGACTAAAACTTGTGCGCGCGGAATGTTTTGCTCAGGAAGAAAGATGTTATTCGGATATCCTGCCAAAAACCCTGATTGGTACGCGGCTTGAATCGCATCACTTGCCCAGTAAAATGAAGGAACATCGTTAAAGGTGATTCCTTCCCGTTGCTGTGTTAGCGGAAACGCTTTACTAATCATCGCGGCAAACTGCGCGCGCGTCACGGGTGCATCAGGGCGAAAAGTTCCATCGGGAAAACCACTAATAACATTCCGTGCGGCTAAAGCTTCAATAAAACTTTGCGCCCAGTTGTTTTGAATATCTGGAAACGTTGTTGCTTGCGCGATATTGTAACTATCAGCCTTTGTCGAACTGTCTTGCGCTGCTTGTTGCTGCAATAGATGCGCAGCGTTGACCTTGAACGAAGTCGCATTGTCTTGCGAGTTAAGATTGCTGACTCTGATATGAGAATCTGGAAGCTCAACACTAGAGCTAGCACACGCTATCTGACCTAAGTTACTAATAGCTAACGCTGCTAAAATATAAATTGCAGGTTTCAAAATCAGCATACAAGTTGTTTTATTTAACAGTTATGTTGTGGGTTGAAATCAGTACATTTTTGGAGATATTGTTTTACTAGCGCACTAGCTTGCAAAAAATATGCAGACAGTATCGGCTCTTGAAGTCAACATCAAGAGGAATCAGATAAACAGCACCGTTTTCGCTGGGTTGAATACACCTACAAGCTACTTATAAGTGCATGAAAATAAAGGTAATTTCAGGGTTGGTTATTAGCAACAATAAGAAATTAGCGGTCAGCTATTAGCGTTTCTTAGGCTAAAGTCCTAACTGCAAGCGCGTGCTAAATACTTTCTTGCTATTCAACCCAAAAAAGGAGAGATTTCAATGTTTTTGGCATTTTCAGACAAAAATAAGTGACGACAGCAATGTAACTTTGCTGTGTCATGCATTCAAGCGTGTTTTCACTTAAAATAACAGAATAAATACGGAGGAGTAAAGTAGATTCAGTAATTTTACCGTATTACCAAATTTAGAGTTTTTGCTACAAATATTTTAACGTAGATGCGTTGAGTCACGTTACTGTAAACTCTTTTTCAACGCTGATGCTAAATTGAGACGAATTTTAAGGATGCAATTACGTAATTGTGAAAATTTTGCACAAATCACAATGCCGTGATTAGACCTGCTTATAGAAATACGAACGGCTGATTCGTTACGCAGCAAGTAAGATGTCAGCAATGCGTGTTGCTGCGTTACCTTCGCCGTAGAGTCGTGGTGCATGAGTTGGTGTGGTGAAATTGGTTAAAGACTGATGTAGGTTTTCGGGCTTAACTAGATGATTCCAACCGACTTCTACAGTTTCTTGCCACTCGGTTTCGTCTCTTAGTGTAAAGCAAGGACGTTCTAAAATGTATGCTTCTTTTTGCATTCCTCCCGAATCAGTAAGCACAGCTTGACAGTTTTTTTCTAAGATCAACATATCTAGGTAGCTCACTGGTGGAATAACTTGTATCGCTTCCAGATAATGTATCATTGCCTGCTGCTGTACTTTGGCTAACGTACGCGGATGCATGGGAAATACAACAGGATATTTGAGTTGCGTTAAATTTTCTAAGATATTTCGGAGGCGATCGCGGTTATCGGTGTTACTCGGTCGATGAATCGTTGCTAAATAAAATTTTTGGTCAACTAAATCAAGTTTCTCTAGAATTTGCGATGTCTGCTGGGCTTTAACAAGATACGTTAAGATCGCATCCATCATCACATCTCCAACAAGATGCACTCCTTGAAAGATTCCTTCTTTTTCAAGACATTGTACGGCTAGAGGTGTTGGTGCAAATAGCAGTTGCGAAAGATGATCGGTAACAACGCGATTGACTTCTTCGGGCATTTCTCGATTAAAGCTACGTAATCCTGCTTCAATATGGACAATAGGAATTTGTAGCTTCGCCGCAACTAAAGCGCCGGCGATCGTAGAGTTGGTATCACCATAAACGCACACCCAATCTGGCTTGATTTGTAATAAGATTTCTTCGATCTTCTCCATCATGCGACCTGTCATCGCCCCATGATTTAGACTGTGGATATTTAAATGATATTCAGGTTGGGGTAAATCTAAATCTTGAAAGAAAACCTCAGACATTGTGCGGTCAAAGTGCTGTCCGGTGTGGATAAGAATTTCTTCTATTCCAGCATTTTTGAAGGCAGAACTAACGACCGATGCTTTGATAAATTGTGGTCTAGCACCTAGAATTGTGATTAATTTCATGAGTATATGATTTCTGAATAAGAGTGATTAGGAAGCTACTTATAAACTAAAGCTTTTTTGGGTTTGACCGCTCTGCGTTTGATCAACTGAGCCAAATACCGTAGGTGACTCAAAATGACTCTAGCAACACGTAGTTTTGACTGTCCATAAACTCGACTTTGAAGTTCAGCAGGATACTCTGCAACTTTGTAACCATGCAGCATAGCTTCGACTAAAATTTCGACTAGACCAAGGAACCCAGGATATGTGATAGGTATTATTTCTAAAACTTCGCGACGATAAGCGCGAAACATACTTGTATAGGTGTAGAGTTTTTGCGGTAGAACTATTCGATAAATTTGCGATAGACCTTTACTCAAAAATAGCCGCCAAGGTGGAACATTTTTGACACTACCTTTTGGGTGGTATGGCGAAGCAGTAACGACGTCTGCACGATTCATTAAGTTTAAGAGTGGAAGTAGATATTGTGGATCGTAGGTGCAATCGCTGTCGATTGTACAAATAATGTCGCCGCGTGAATGGATAAAGCCAGTGCGAATTGCAGCGCTGAGTCCTTTGTTTTTCGGATGGCGGACGATCTGTGCTTGTTCGCCAAAAAAATGTTGAATTTGCGCAAAGGTATCATCAGTACTACCATCGTCAACGAAAATGAGTTCAGTTTTTCTAATTAAATTCAACTGCTGCCAAACTGGTAAGAGTTTTGTACTTAGTGACTCGATTCCTTCCGATTCATTAAAGCAGGGAATAATAATGCTAACAGAACGCGAGTCTGCGGTTGGGGAAATTGTATTGGGAATAATGTTGGTTTGGGAAAATTGTGTTTGCATTTTATGAAATTGACGATGAATTGATTAGCGAGTAAAAGTAATCTTCTGTACGGCAAATTTTCGTAGAAAGGTCATTTCTCCAGTTTGAATGTTGACTAAAAATAGAGAATTTGTACCTTCGTAAGTCGGGTCAGCCAGTGCAAATAATTGGTTGGAGGGGGATAATGCTAAGCTAGCTACGTCATTGAATAAGGGTCGTTTATTATAAGTCAGCTGCGCGATCGGTATAATTTTAGCTTTACCAGTCACGATGGAGCGGTTGGCAAAGTCGAACTGGACTAGAGTGGGACCACCGTCAGGACCAAGCAATGTACCGTATATGTTACCTTTAGGCGATTGGCTTAGATTGCTATATCGCCGATTAGCTCGTAAATCGATATCAGATAAATAGGTGACTCTGCCAGATTGACGATCGACATTGGCAAAACGAAATGGCGGTGTTCCTTGATTGAGACTAACAATGCTAAGAAGTCTGTTGTCAGTAGTGTTGAGTATACTTTCAAATGCAGCATTTGCATCTAGCCCCTGAGGTTCGGGTAGATTTTGTGCAGTTGAGGAAATTAAACGGCTGCGTCGTCCCACGCCTCTACCAGGCAATGATGCGGCAGGACCTGTTGCGATCGCAAATCTACCGTTGGGAAGTGAGGTAAAACCGCTAATGCGTTCGTTAGTTTCAAGTTTACGTTGGATGTTGGTTGGTAAGAGATTACCTGTGGCTAAATTCAGCGCTTGAATAATTAAGTTTGTGCCGGTAGAATCTACTGTTACACCGTAAAGAATTGGTCCTGTTTGTGCCAGCGTTCGTTTAGCAAAGCTTCCTAAAGCCGTCGCAGCTGCGCTGGCGATCGCAATTTGTCCAAAGCGGCGGCGTCTGATTCTCAAATTCATCTTTGTATTCCTTAAGAAGAAATAGCGTTGACTTAGGGAACAATAATGTCTGGATCGGGAGTCAAAGGTTTAGCGCCCATATCTGCCAAGATGTTCACTGCAATTTGCTTAGCGCGAAGATCTTCACGCGGGGTAGATACACCATCGCTATCTAGTCCCCACATCCATTGAATCGAACCAGTTGCAAAAACTTTTGCTCCGCTAGCAGCAACATAGCGAACTGCGTGTGATACTCGAGGATTCGTTCCAGCAGGAAATCCTTCTAATTCTACGTTGTCAGGAGCCTGGGGGGATTGCGATTCGGCTAAAATTTCCAGCCCATTAGGCGCAGCATTTGGATTAATTGCATCCCATTCAAACCCCACTAATTGGCTGAGGCGATCGCCGTTGCTGAGACCTGTATTAGCATAATAAGGATGGTTGCTGTTTTTGATAACAAAATCAAAGCCTCCATAAACGATATCTATGTCACCAACGTACATGACTCCTAGCAAAGCACTTTCTGGCTTATTATTCTGCGGGCTGCGAAATTTATTGGTTGCAGCACTCGAGTTTTGTGCAGCGACTGGATCTAGATTCCATGCGTCTTTGTAACATGCCATAACACGGTCAGCAACTCCACTTGTGCTGTTCTCAAACCTGACTCGCCAATAACAAGTATTAGCAGAGAAAAATCCTAAGTTAACTCCACTGTTACGGGCTTGCTCAACATGATTGCGTTCTTCTAAGGACCAGTATTCATCATGACCAACTGACAGAAAAACTTGATGTTGCTGTAGAAGCTGGGAATTATTCTGTACATCCATGTTGGTGATGTAAGACACATCATAGCTTTGAGACTCCAACCACCGTACCATGTTGTACTCCCATCGAAAAATATTATTGAATTCACCGAATCCAACACCAGTTTGTGAGAAGGGACAGTCGTATGAAATTTTAAATGCTCTTTGTCCACCAATACTATTGAAACTATATAAGCTATAGCCGCCAGTATTGCTATATGCAAGAAATGTTGTAAAGCTACTTTGGAATAGTATTTTAGAGTTACTACTATCGTCACGCACGACAAACCATATTTGGCTTTGCTTACCTGTTCGTTGGTCAGTCAGCTTAGCTATGTACAAACCACTTGTCCAATTAGCACCAACGGCGATCGTGTAGGATGTTGACCAGTTACATTCAAACAAACGGGTAGTACTATTTAAAGTCCCTGCTGGTTGGGTAATTCCGTTCAACAAACCACTGCTAGCGACTAAGCGACCGCCCCTACCTCCGTAGTAGCCTAGACGGTACACATCTACTGTAAATTGTCCAGACTGTGCCAGAGAAACTTTAATGGGGAGCGAACCACCTTTGTTAACGCTTGTTGCTGTTGCATAACCAGCAATTTCATTAAAAGCTTGATTGGTGATTTTCCAGTTTGTCGTACCTTGTTGGAGATTTTCTAAATAGATTGCGTTGGGGTTTTCTGGAATAGCTTTCGCCGTAAAGATAACACTACCAATTCCACTGGCTGTAGCAGTTACAACGACAGCGTTGTTGGGCCCACTCGGTATCGAACCTAATGTCAGCGATGTACTAGCTAGACCACTACTATTAGTGACAGCAATATTCGGTGAAACTGAACCTCCGCCACTGTCAACCGTAAAGCTAACTGTAACGCCAGCTTGAGGATTGCCAGCACTGTTCTCAACTCGTATTACCAAGGGGTTAGGTAATGTCGAACCCACCGTACCACTTTGGTTATCACCGCTTACTTTATTAACAGTACTGCTAACAATAAATACTATGTCGCGGAAATAGTTGCTATTTTGGTAAGAACTCGTGGGAAAGGAGTTAAAACTACCGTAGACTCCATTATTGCCATCAGCAACCGTTCTCAGCGGTCCATTGACTACTGAGTTTGCCAATTGGTTGTAGGTCAGTGCAAAATGACTATTACAGTTGACGGAAACTACATATGTAGTATTAGGGTCTATATAAACTGGGGTGCTAAGTTCCTGCTGTTGCCAACCTGAAGCTGACTCATTCGTGAAGTTAACGGTTGCTAAGACTTGACCGCCTGCTGTCCAAATTTTACCAACATGCGTACCTGTTTCGCTAGGTGCTTTCCAATAGCGAATTGCAGTAATTTGACCTCCAGCAGAGCTTTGGAACTTCGTTCCCAGTTCATAAGCAATACCATCACTAGCATTCGAGATACCAGGAACTTGATTTGTGAATAAAGTCTGAGTGGTAGGATTGCCTGTAGGATTAGCTGTAGCACTAAAAGTTACACTACCTATCCCAGATGCTGTTGCACTCACGGTATTAATCACTGGCTCGATCGCACCTGGGGCGGCTCCTAAGGTGAGGACAGTGCTAGCCTGTCCGTTAGTATCAGTTACTGCACTAGTAGGAGAGACTGAGCCACCGCCACTATCAACTGTAAAATTGATCGTGACTCCTGATTGTGGATTACCAGCAGCGTCTTTCACTTGAGCGACTAATGGTGCTGGTAATGTTGTTCCTGCTGTACCAGTTTGATTGTCTCCACTGACTTTCGTGATTGTTTGACTGCTAGTAACAACGAATACAACATCGCGGAAGTAGTTGCTGTTCTGATACGAACTACTTGGGAAAGAACCTTGAGAAGCAAACACTCCATTGTTACCATCAGCTACTGAACTGAGATCTCCATTGGTTACAGTAGTTCCTAATCCGTTATACGTAATCGGAAAATGGCTATTAGCATTGACAGAAACTACATATGTTGTATTTGCAGCAATGGATTGTGGTGTATTAAGTGTTTGCTGTTGCCAACCTGAAGCACTTTCATTCGTAAAGGTTACGCTACTCAGAAGTGTACCTGTTGCTGTCCAGATTTTACCGACATGGGTTCCTGTTTCGTTGGCTGCTTTCCAGTAACGAATCGCAGTGATTTCTCCTGCTTTTGCGCTTCTGAACTTCATTCCAAGCTCGTAGGGCACACCGTCAGAAGCATTTTGAATACTAGGAGTTTGGGTTGTAAATATAGTTTGGTTTGTTTGTACTTGTGCTATTAAAAATTCCTCATGGGAATCTGCTGTGTAACTCATTGTATTTCTATATGATTTACTTGATGGGTGTACTTGTTAGCACGACGTAGCACTTTATTACTTAGCTATTGCGATCTTTGACTTTTGATGCCAATAACTAAAGTTTAATTAATGAATAGAACAGCTTACTTTGATGTAAAGATCTGCACATCAATAATGAGACAGCAAAGCTGTATGATGTTGCTCAAACATATGGCAACAGTGCAGTGGTTAAATTAAGCCATGACTAAATTTGAATCAGTGTTGTTATTTCAAACTGATATAAATGAAATATGACACAAATTAGTAGAAATTGCTATATATTGGTTTTAATAGAAGCTTAGCTTACCTCCTATAATTTTTATTGAAAGTAATTTTAATCTTTATAAAGAAAGCTCAGATTTCTATGTATAATACAACGATAAAGCATTTTTCAATGTAAACGCAACATTTTTTTTAGAAAATTTTATAACATTGACACTTCTTGTGATTTTGCCTTAGAGAAAGTGTGTCGTGATATTAAATTTGAAAGAATTAGGAGAGCTAAATTTAATATGAGAAATTCGGCTGAGTTTCAGGGAAGACGTCTTGGTAAAGAGCAAATCATAAAAAATTGGTTACGGCTTGATTTGTGGCTGGGGATTGTACTGGTTTGTTTTGCTGCGATCGCCGCATTAAGCTGGGGTAAACTAGACGGTGCGGTTATCGATATTGGGCGTGAAGTAGAAATCCCAGCGCGTTTACTTACAGGACAAGCGCTCTATCGCGATATTGCGACGTATTATGGTCCGCTTGCGTATTACGTAAATGCTTTAGCACTGTCTATTTTTGGACACCGTTTAGAAGTCTTTTATATACTAGGTTTTGTTTTATCATTGGTTGCTACAGTCTTAGTTTATCAGTTAGCTAAGACGCTGACTAATGCAAGTTGGGCTGCTTTATGTACAGTATGCATAATGATTTACTGCATTCTGGGTTCAGGAATATTTAATTTTGTCGTGCCTTATAGCTATGCAGCCGTATATGCAACAGTATTATGTTTAATGGCGATTAGTTGTGTACATTATTATGAACAGTCATCCTATAAGACGAGATGGCTGGTAGCTGCTGCGATCGCTTGTGGGCTAGCGGGTTTATCAAAACAGGAATATGGAGTTGCTGCAATAGCAGGGGTGTTAGCTGCTATCAATCTCTCTGGAGTGCAAAAGTTCAAAGTCAAAATACATCGTAGCTTGTTAGTAATATTGATTGCTAGCCTTTGTGCCTTCATTCCATTAGCTTTACTTGCGCAGCAAGCTTCTTGGGAAAATATTCATACTTCGTTATTTCCAATTGCTAAAGCTGATGTTTTAAATCGTAGTCAATTGTTTCAAACTTCACCGATTAAAACTTTACAAGTATGGTGGCTATCGCTTAAGGCTTTTTTGACTACGTCGGTAGTCATTGTCTTAGCCATGGTAGCAGCACATTGGTTAGTTAAATCAAAGAGCAACAGTTCACACAAGATAAGGAATATCACTGAGTTTTTGATTAGTTTTACTTTCGCTAGCGCTGGCATTATTGTGCTAAGTAAGGTAATTCTCCGTAGTAGATTTATGGCAGTAGCTTACCCCTTAGGAGAGCTATCGTGGTTTATGCCTGCGATCGCTGGATGGTTACTTATCTTATTTACAAAGCGTCACAAGTTTAGTCAAGTAGGTTTGCTAGGAGCATTGTTAGTATTTTCACTAGTACTTAATTCTCGTTGGCTATTTTATATTAATTTTTATGGCTTATACGCTACAACTGTTATTATATTATTTTTTACCTTGCTCTACTATTTAGCACAAAAGAACCGCAAAATCGTTTGGCGTTACTTACTGATTTGCCTATTGATTGGCGCTAGCTTTAAAGCTGGGAACCTTATTCGCAATTACAATTATGCTGTTAGCTCAGATTACGGAACTTTTTATTTGACAGATGCTAAAACAGCGCGAGTCTTTAATCAAACAATAGACGTTATTAATGCTTCTGGTGCTACATCAGTTCTAGTTTTACCGGAAGGTAATATCCTAAATTTTCTCACAGCAACTCACTCACCTAGTAAAGAACTTACTTTTCTTCCGGTAGCTTTACCAACAGCACAAGATGAAGAAAACTTTCTTACCCGAATGCGGGCTAATCCTCCTGAACTTATTGTTTATGTAGAACGCGAATTTACTGAGTGGGGATATAATACATACGCGGACTTTAACCCTATAGTGGCGCGTTGGATTGTGGATCAGTACCAACTGACTCATTCGTTTGACGATCTGATTCAGATCTATGCTCAAAAATAAATAATAGTAAATGGGTACAAAGTCTTAGCAAAAATTACTAGAATATTTTGTACCCATTTATTTCAGTTTATCAACTTCGGTTTAATACAGAAATTTTACAAGTGATTTCATACTATTGAACGTTCATTTTTAAGAAATTCCTCAACATGGCGTACGACTGTATTATTGTTGAGTGTATCATTTACAAATTGGGAAGTATTGAGAACTAAGAAATCTTTGTGACTAGTGGTAACTTGTGGTGCTTTGCGCGAGTAGTTAAGAATCTGTAAAGGTTGAACGTGTTTGGCACGATTAATATGAGTGGTGACAATATCATTTTCACTTAGATGGGGAAACATATAACGAAGTCCTGATACAAATAGTTGACGCAATTCTGCATCAGTTTTTTGCAACAGAGGATCGCTTGATAGGATATATTTTGGTAGATAGGTTAAATGTAATCCAGCAGTTTCTTGAAGCGATACAAGATTAGTCATACCGATCGCTCCCGTAAAAGGAACTCGACTATCAGCAATATTGACGACGTAGTGAGGAACTAAAGGTTTACGGGTAACTAATACCATGCAGATGACACCGAGATATTCAATTGAAGTGCGATCGCCACTCATTTGAACAAGACTAGGCGGTGCAACGTCTTGTAAAATTTCAACAGGTGCGGTAAAAATAACCTTATCAAAATGCTCTTTTTTACTTTTGTACTCAACCCATAAACCATCTACAGAATCAGGAATAATTCTGTTAATTGCTACACCTGTACAAATACAACTACCCGCAGCATAAATCAACTTTTCAAGACGATCAAAAACTGTTTTATATCCTCCTACAACATAGCCTAATTTTTCTTTATTTAGAGAAGAATCGCGCGCTGAGAATAAACGTTTAATATAAGACCATATAAAAACCGCTGAAACTTTTTTATAGTTTTCTCCAAGCTTCGCTAGCAGTAACGGTAGCCAAAATTTTTGATAAGTCTTCCTACCACTAAGTTTAACTAACCAATCTTCAACAGATATTCTTTCTAAAGGTTGCCAATTTTTAATTCGAGAGCCATAAATTAAAGTAAAAGCTAGCCGAAACTTTCCCCACAAACTAAGAGGCGGAAAGCGTAAAAATTCTAATGTGTTACTAATTGAATATAATTTTTTATCGACATAGTAGCCTGTACCTGTACTGCGCCAACGTAACTGATCGCCTAAGCCAATATCATGCAAATATCTAATTAAATGTGTATCCGAAGGCAAGATAACATGATAGAAGCGATCCCACACAAAAGAACCGTAATCGTGATAAGTTGCAAGTCCACCTAGTTGATGATTACGTTCAAAAACAGTCACTATATGTCCTTGCTGCGAGAGACGATGAGCTAAAACTAGCCCCATCAAGCCACCACCAATCACTGCAATGTTCATATGAATTTTATAAATAAAGCAATTGTAAGTTATTCATCTTATGTCTATGGAAAGACTACGTTATGTGATTTTTCAAATATAAGCGTCAACTTGTAACTTAGGTAATAGGTAATATCAATTACCCATTACCAATCTATTTCTCAATTCAGCACAAGTAGACTTGATTCCTCTTGTGATTTTAGACTGCGATGCCAAGCAATTGTTCGTAATAGTCCCTCTTCTAAAGAAACTTCCGCTTTGATACCAAGAATTTGCTCGCAACGGCTACTATCGGGAACTCTACGCCGCACATCTTCATACTTCTTCCCAGTAAATGATTCGTAAGGAACAAATTTAAGCTTAAGATTGCCAGGTGTATCGCTTAATCTTTTGATAGTTTTAGCCAAGTTCAATATTGAAATTTCGCGATCGCTTCCAATATTAAAAATCTCGCCGTTGGCTTCAGGTTTGATAATTGCTGCGTAAATTCCAGCTACAGTATCACTGATATAGGTAAAACTACGTGTTTGTAAGCCATCTCCATGAATTTGAATTTCGCGATCGCTCAAAATTTGTTCAATAAAAACCGATTGTGGTCCCCCCCACCAAGATAAGTGATGTCGCGGTCCATAGGAACCAAAAAAGCGTAAAATGACAACAGGAAATCCGTAGCTTTCTTGATAAGCGAAGGCTAAATGTTCATCAAAAAGTTTAGAAACAGCATAACTCCAGCGGGCTACTTTTGACGAACCTAAAACGGAATCATCATCTTCGTTAAATGGTAATTTAGGATTGCGACCATAGACATCAGAAGTCGAAGCAAGAACACACTTACAGTTACGCGATCGCGCAAACTCTAAAACATTTTCTGTTCCCTGATAATTAATTTTTAGCGTATCAATCGCTTTACCATAACGGGGAATTTTAAATGCTGCTAAGTGAACCAAACAGTCAAAGTCTTCTAAATTCGCAAAGGTCGATGCTTCAGTAATATCCCGTTGTAGAAACTTAAACGCTGGATTATCTAGATGATGTGCTATGTTTTCTAGTTTTCCCATGCACAGGTTATCAATACCAACAACTTGATGACCTGCTGCTATAAGTTTATCTAGTAAATGAGAACCAATAAACCCCGCAACTCCTGTAACTAATACTTTTCTTGGTAATATCATCATTCTATTTTCCTTATTTTAAAAATTACATTTGTACAACTAAACAAACTCCAGTGATGATGATTGCAATTCCTATCCATTGACCAAAAGCAATCTTTTCTTTAAGAACTTGATGTGAAGCCAAGGGAACTAAAGCAAACGTCAATCCAAGAGCAGGAAAAGCTTGACTTAACGGAATTGTGCGTAAAACAACGAGCCACAATAACGTAACAATTACATAACAAATAGACCAAATCCAAAAATAGTAAGAATTAAAAATTTTCGGTGTCGAGGCATTATTATAGAGTGCGTATTTGAGGGATATTTGCCCAACAGTACCGAGAACTACGACAAGTAATAAAAATATCCAAGGAAGAACATTCATTTCGATATGAGTTGGCGACCGCTTTGAGATAAGGCGACAAATAGAACTCCGGTAAAGATGAGTAATACTCCTAGAATTCGTGTAAAGGTGATCGTCTCATTAAAGAAGTAGTACGAACCGAATAAGATTCCCACATAATTCAAACTACTTAAAGGATAAGCCACACTAAGTTTGACAACCCGCAGCGCTAAAACCCAATTTGCTACTCCAATCGTATAAGTCGCCAGTGCTAAAGTTAATTGCACAACAAACGATAACGTAAATAGTTCTGTAGCAGCAATACTCATTGTATGCTTCATGAGCAGTTGTCCAGTAATACCAAAAAGTATACTAAGTGATAGCTTAAGGTAAGCACGTGGTTTAGCTCGAACTGTGGAACTTTGAGCCATAAAAGTCAGAATTATCTATTTTTTCCTACATTCATTTCTATCCACAAATTACGAAATTATCGAATGAGTATTATACGTATTCATGGATACAGGATAAATTTGCTGAAGCTTGACTGATTGCTTCGACAGTGATTTGTTGCTCGAATAAACTTAACTCAGGAAACATTGGTAATGATAAAACTTCAGTACTTAATTTTTCACTATTGGGTAGTGACCCTAAAGGATAATTCAAATGACTATGTACCTTTTGCAAATGTAAAGGAATTGGGTAATAAACCATCGTGCTAATTCCTTTTTGATTTAGCTGTTGCTGAAGGCGATCGCGTTGTCCGTCCAGAACCCGAATTGTAAACTGATTCCAAACAGATGTACCGTTAGCAACAACGCTTGGCAATACAATCCCTGAAACAGAAGCGAGTTGTTCTAAATAGTAATAGGCGATCGCTTTTCTGGCGGTGTTCCATTGTTCGAGATAGGGTAGCTTAACAGATAAAATCGCCGCTTGCAGTGTATCTAAACGGCTATTTAAGCCCAATTCTTCATGTTGATACTTAATTTTTCCCCCGTGTCGGCGCAGATACTCAACGCGATCGGCAATTTCAGGATCGTTTGTGGCGATCGCACCGCCGTCACCAAAACAGCCTAAGTTTTTTGTTGGGAAAAAGCTAAAACAACCAACATCACCAATCGTTCCGACTTTTTGTCCTTCCCAAACCGCGCCTGTTGCTTGCGCGCAATCTTCAATGACTTTGAGATTATATTTGCGTGCGATCGCCACGATCGCAGACATATCGCACGGACGACCGTAAAGATGCACAGGTAATATCGCCTTAGTACGTTCGGTAATCTTGCTTTCGATTTGCTGGGGATCGATATTGTAAGTTTCCAAATCGACGTCTACAAACACAGGAGTCGCACCCACAATCCCAATCGCTTCGGTAGTTGCGATAAACGTAAACGGCGTAGTGATTACTTCGTCTCCAACACCAATATTTAAGGCGCGTAAAGCTAGGTGTAAAGCATCAGTACCAGAATTGCATGAGATCGCAGAAGCACAATCAAGGTAGCTAGCAAACTGCGTTTCAAAGCATTTCACTTGTGGACCCATAATATAGCGCCCATCAGCCATCACTGAACTAACGACATTGATTAACTCAGGCGCAAGTATATGATATTGACTCTTGGCATCAAAACTGGGAATTTTCATATTCTAAATTGATTTCATTTTATTCTTTGAATCTGATGCGGGCTAGTGTACTGATATTGGCGATCGCACTCGTTGCAGACGTGGATTTTCTCTAGACTGATAAGCTTCGCGCCACACTCGCACATCCAACCGCGTTGTCTTGCAGGATTACCGTAGACAAGAGCATAATCAGGAACATCTTTCGTCACTGTAGAACCTGCACCTATGAACGCATGATGACCAATCGTTACACCACAAACGATTGTGGCATTTGCACCAATTGTCGCCCCACGTTTCACTAAAGTCACTAAATAATCATCAGCGGTGTTGCGTGGAATCGCCGATCGCGGATTTCTAATGTTTGTAAATACGCAACTTGGTCCGCAAAAAACATCATCTTCTAAAATGACGCCTGCATAAACCGAAACGTTGTTTTGAATTTTAACGTTACGACCAATTTTCACTCCACTCGCGACAAAGACATTTTGACCAAGCTTACAATTTTCGCCAATCTCAACATTGGGCATAACATGGCTAAAATGCCAAATTTGCGTTCCTGTACCAATCGTACAAGGAGAATCAACATAGGCTGATTCGTGAACAAAGTAATTGGTAGCGGGTGGCTGTAATTTAACTGACAAAGCACTTCTCCTTAAGATCAATCATGTTGCCGTGAGTTGTTAAGGATGCTTGCGCTGATTCTAAAATGGTTAAAACATCGATCCCGTTTTTAATTCCGGTGATGGGTTGTTGACGGTTTTGGACGCAATGCAGAAAATGCTGACATTCCAAAAGTAAAGGTTCGGCTTGCGGTAGCGGAATAATTTGTTTTGCATCTTTGTGCAAGATGGGTAAATGACCTTGAAATTCGACCTGCTGCGGGTAAAGACAAAGTTTAGCATCGGTAGAGACATCGTCAAAAACGGCCATTGCGCGATCGCCCACGACAACTAACCGATGTTCTTTAAACGGATGCAGCCAACTTACGAAAATATGCGCTTTAATATTGTTAGCAAATTCTAAATTAATCGTACAAAAGTCTTCAACTCTATCAAAACTGCTACCAAACGCTTGCACGCGGCGCGGAAGTTCGCCTGTAAATCCCAGAATATTGCAGATATCGTGCGGTGCGAAACTCCACAACACATTTTCTTCGGTGCGAACTTTGCCAAAACTTAAGCGATTCGAGTAAAGGTATTGCAGTTTGCCAAGTTTGCCATCAGCGACGAGTTGACGTAGTGTTACTAATGCAGGATGATATTCCAGCAAATGCCCAACCATCAGCAGGCGATCGCTTTTGTTTGCTAGCGTTTGAATTGCTAAAGCATCGTCTAAAGTCAACGCTAGCGGCTTTTCAACAAAAACATCTTTACCCGCTGCTAAAGCTTGCATGACGAGATCTGCGTGTGTTGTTGCAGGCGTTGCAATCACAACAGCTTGCACCTCTGGTAGCGATAATACCTGTTGAAAGTCTGTCACGCAAGGAACGTCAAATTGTTCGCTGAGTAACTTGACTGTCGTATAGCTAGCATCGCAAATAACTCTTAAGACACCAAGTTGGGCAAAATTGCGGACAAGATTTTTACCCCAATAACCACACCCAACAACTGCTATATATTTGTTTTGACAATACATAATTTTCCAAAAATATACTTTCAGGAGTATGATGCGCCCCCAGAATTCAAGGGAACCAAGCCTTGCAAAGTCCCCCACTTGTGAAATTAGGGGACTGTCAACACCTACTTTTATGCACTTACAGTGTTAGCGGTTCTCAAGCCTTTTGTTGCCAAAACGTTTCTCGTATCAATAATTAAAGATGAGTAGTCAGCAATTAGTTTGTAATCTACATCATCATGATCTGTAGTAATAATGACCGCATCAAATGTTGCTAAATTTTCTTTTGTTAATGCTGTGGATTGTAAATTAATTTCTGGAAAATGTCGATGATTTGTACACGTTGGTGCATAAGGATCGTGATAAGACACGTTTGCGCCTTGTTGTTGCAGTAGCTGAATGATTTTCAGCGCAGGGCTTTCGCGTTGATCGTCTACATTTTTCTTATAAGCGACACCTAAAATCAAAACTTCAGAATTTTTTAATGGTTTTCCACAATGATTCAGTGCAGACACTAAACGGCTGACAACATAGCTTGGCATTAAAGTATTGACTTCACCAGCTAGTTCAATAAAGCGTAAAGAAAGGTCATACTCGCGGGCTTTCCATGTCAAGTAAAACGGATCTATAGGAATACAATGTCCGCCCCAACCAGGACCTGGATAAAATGCTTGAAAACCAAAAGGCTTAGTTTTTGCTGCTTCGATGACTTCCCATACATCGATGTCCATTTTATGAAAGAGAATTTTTAACTCATTAACGAGTGCAATATTCACTGAACGGTAAATATTCTCTAAAATCTTACTCGCTTCGGCAGTGCGAGTTGAAGAAACAGAAACAGTTTGCGTAATAATCTGGTTATACAACGTTTGTGCTAAATCGAGACACGTTGGGGTTACTCCACCAATCACTTTTGGCACATTAAATATTGAGTAGTCAGCATTAGCAGGATCTTCGCGTTCAGGTGAATACGCTAAAGCAAATTCTTCGCCAACAACTAAACCAGTTCCCGCCAGAATTGGTAACACGACTTCTTCGGTTGTTCCAGGATACGTTGTACTTTGCAATACAACGAGTTGTCCCATTCTTAAATAATGCGCGATTTCGTAGGCTGTTTGAGTAACATAGCTCAAATCGGGTTCGCGATGCGTATTAAGTGGTGTCGGGACACAAATGATAATAACATCAGGTTCTTTTAACCGACTCATATCACTTGTAGCGGAAATCAGCTTATTTTGTAGCTGTTCACCTGGAATGTGTTTGATATAAGATCGACCTTGCTCGATTTGATGAATTTTATTTTGGTCAATGTCAAAGCCAATGACAGAAAAACCTTTTTCAGCAAAAGCTACGAGTAGCGGTAAACCAACATAACCCAAGCCAATCACACCGATTGTTGCTTGTTTACTGACAAGTTGCCCTTTGAGTTCTTTTAAGAAGTACATATTTTAGTACCATAAAAATGAAAGTAGCGGATGTAAGTTGTTACTAAGAAGATTTGCATCATTGCTAATAGTTAGCCATGCTTGATATCAAGCATTTGCTTTTGTCGATTATTTATGCTAGCCGCGATGCTCCTGAGTTACCTTTTATGTAAATTCTGAATAAAAGAGTTACCTGCTACGGCGTTGCTGAATCCAGTATGATATTGCCCCCCAACCCCCCAATCCTGGGGGGCTAAGAACCACTTAAAGTCCCCCAAGGGGGAGCCAGTGCGGTGCGGAGGTGTCCGCGCCCTGTAGCAAGTGGCGTGGATTTAGGGGGCAGCAAACGGTTGATGATTTCAAAAATTTATTCTTCATTCAGCAACACCCCTGCTACAGCACTGCTTCCCCAAGTTATTGTAGCGACTTGAATAAATTGTTAGTAACGTTACAGTCACTCTAGCCATTTACTTTGAAGTAGCATAACAAGTTGCATGGTTCCTTAAATACACGTCAGTTGCACTCAACGAGGACACCTGACGGGCGAACTATCTCCCGAGACATGGGAGACTTTCAGGCTCTATTTCCCATAACGTTTGTTCACCAAGTCGAGAAGCAAATCCAGAAGTTCAAGGTGATACAACAGATGTGTATACACTGTAATCAGAATATTTAATTTAGGTTCATTATTTACACCTAAGTTAGAGATAATATACGACTAGCTACGCCGATCATTTATTGCGTCGTGTTACAAACATAGCAATTTCTTGATGCGTGCGTAGAGCGGACTAACTTACACTACTTGTGTTTACTATGTACCACTACTACTTGTAAGAAAGCAAGTGGTTACGCAATATTTTTAACAATTGTTATTGATTTCAGACAATTAGCTCGTTACTAGCTACAAAATATTGACTCTTTCTGCCTTTAAACCTGATTCAGCGATCGCCTGCTGTAGCGCTGCGGTATTGCTATCTCCGGTGTAGACAAGCCGTTGTAAATTATGGACAGCTGCAATGATTTCTCCACTCGGTAAAATTGGAAAGATAATTGACTCTCCAGGTTGCGAGAACATCGTAATCAGTCGTTGTACCAACTTAACGTCTACTGCTGCTAGCTGTAAGATGAGTACAGCACTTGCTTTATCGAGTAACCAATCGTGCTGCCATTCTCCATCCGTTAAGCCCAAGGCTAAGGGAATCGAGGGCGGAAGTCGATCGATAAATTGCGGCGATCGCGTATTTCCATAAAATAATAAATGCTTTCTGCCCAGTAGATACCAATACGACAGTTGTTGAGATACAGGGGTGTCTTTTAGCTTTTTAGCTGCGGGTTCAACCTCTGGTGGCATAATCGAGACAATTTGCGGCTGAGCAACAATTTCTAGTGTTTCTGCTTGTGTTTCTTCTTGAAGAGCAGGCTTTGATTGTGGCTGATTGCGCCGTTCGAGTGCTTTGCGGATGTCTTTGTGTGTGACTTTTTGCCCTGTTTGGGCTACTTCAATAAACTGATCTTTGATATCCTGAGGTGTCGAGGGCGAGGCTAATAGATAAAGCGCTGACGTTGCGATATTGAAGTGTGCAAATTTTGCACGCTCGTTAAAAGTTTCATAAACGTTGATAAAATTGTAAGCCGTACGGCGACTCCATCCAAATTCAGCTTTCAACCAATTATCAAATTGTCCATGTTTGAGTCTTGAACGGACTTCAGCTAATTTTTGTCCGATCTCCCAAATATCTTGGGCTGTTCTTTGCAGTCTTTCTTTGAGTTCTTGCGTATGTTGCTGGATAAGGAGGCGATTTTCTGGATTCAACTGCGTATAATCAAATTCACCCTGAAAACGCTGGTTTCCTGGAAGGTCATTCATACTTACTTTCAATCACGCTTTTGCACTACTGTTAGCACTCGCAATCACGATTCTCCTCATCCAACACCTTATAAATAGTTATTTTTACTTAACTAAGTATGCTGGCAATCTTGATAAGTAGATCAAAAAGTTTTGCATATGAAATCAAGTACTTATGGTGATCGCTATTTAGGCATAACCAAATATCCCAACATCAGTACTTTACCGTTGATAACAGATGCTTGGTTCTATCCTGCGAGGGAAACTTTTTTATTTAGTCAGAATTTATTTCATTTACTCTTTGCAATTTATACTAATGGTTTTTAATTTATTTTGCAAGAATAAATTATTTATCACATATTACACTTTATGTAGTTTATTGCTTCAGTACTGACTAAACCTTTGCTCTGACAAGCTGTCTGATTTTAATAGCTTTTACACTTTGCACATTAATGTAATAGAGGTTACACAGCTATACCTACGTTTGAAATTTCAGTATAGAAAGAGCTACCCCCTCTAGAAGTAGAGTCAGAAGTCATATATATTTTTTTAAAAATACATACTTTTTCAGTATCTTTCCTGTTCTTCCTCAGCAATACCACTCACCCTTAATACAAAATTCACAACATACAGCAGTAACAACAGAATACTGAGCGCGACGAAAGCAAAAACTATATAGAGCAGCATATTGATTACAAATAACTATTATCTGTTAGGCAAGATGGCTAATAATAAACAGTGTTAGCTGTCTGCAATCTATTATATCTTGATGGTCAAATAAGATGTCAATCTTAAGATATGTTAGTAGTAGCAAGCGTTCTACTTACTATTTATTAGGATTTGAACGAAGTAAGCTACTAGTTAAACTCCATGGAAGGAATACGCTTAGATTAGCTAACTTAATCAAGAAATGAGCAATCAATTTTGACTAATAACTTTTCTCAGTCAACGATGAGACTTTTAACAAAAAGCATTTCTCAATAAATTTATAACGTACCAGGATATCAGAGGGCAGCCATTAGTGTTTGCAAATAATTAATTGTATTTCACAGTATGTACACTTTTCCTCATGAAGCGCTTAAACGGTTTATTGAATGCAATCCGATTTGCACCTGACTTTTGCATAACTTTGTTCTGATCTCTCGTGCTAGCCAAATTGAATCAAAACCGATAAAGTTACTGGTAATGCGGAACTAACACACTACTGACATATTTTTAATAAAGCAAAGTTATGTTTCTTACTAAATCAAAGCTATGAGTCAAAGGTAATAACTTACAAAATCTAAATTATTTTTGTATTTTGGATAACAATTAGCTATATAGCATACAAGTGTAAGTACTTAAATTAGTTTAACGATGCGATCGCTCGTCATGTGGTCTGTATACGGTACACCAAGCCGTTTTTGAGCATTGATGTTTGAGGCTTGCACGCAATTTAACTAAACTGAGCCAAGTGAAGTGTTATCGGTAGCTTGAGTTTATAAGAATAAAGATATGCTCAAATATAAAGCCGTAGATAGTAAGTTATCTATTTTAAATCAGCCTAGGCGAATTCAACTTAATTCTCCGCGCCGTCAATCACAATCAGTTCAAGGACAATTGACAATCGAGCAATTTCAAGAGTTTTCTCTACCAACATCCGAAATCAGGCAGTACATTGTAGAGTCCCTAGAAGGTTCGGCAGTAAAAAAAGTGTGCCTGAATCCACAAATCGGTGAAGCGCAACTAGGGTTATGGGCAGATGCAGCCGCGCAAGCACGAAAGCCTGTATTTCTACGTATACCCGTGATGGAAGCGTTGTATCAACATGACAACTCATTTCCTTGGCTGTGCAAGCGCCTCGCAGATTTTAGTGCGGCGGCGTTGTTGTTGATGCTACTAAGTCCTTTGCTATTAGTACTCATGTTGCTAGTGCGGCTTTATTCGCCTGGACCAATTTTCTTTCAGCAGTGGCGTGTCGGGCAAAGTGGTCAGTTATTCCGCATCTTTAAATTTCGCACGATGGTTGCAGATGCTGAAATGCAACATCATCAAGTCATGAAGAATCAGCAGGGATTACACAAGCTGAAGCACGATCCTCGCATTACACCCATTGGGCGTTGGATGCGCAAACTAAGCTTAGATGAGTTACCGCAACTCATTAACGTATTACGGGGAGAAATGAGTTTGGTAGGACCGCGCCCGTGGGCGTTATATGATGCACTGCGCTTGAGTCCTGACGGGCAAAAGAGACTCAATGCTTTACCAGGAATCACTGGAGAATGGCAAGTTCGAGCGCGATCGCACCTTTTAGAGTTAGATGTTGTCAATGAGATCGATCTAGAGTACTTACGCAATTGGAGCCTTTACCGAGACCTCAAAATTATCCTGCTTACGATTCCTCGAGTGATCTTCGGCGTTGGTGCTTGTTAGCAACGTTGGATTTGGGTAAGCGTGAATTCAAAAATAGCGTAAAAAGCAACTGCAACTATCATTTTGGCTGATAAATGGAAGTAACAGAACTCGACCTTCATAAATACTGGTGCATTCTCAAACGTCGTTGGCTTCCTGCTGTTGCTGCGTTTGGCACTGTCATGGGTATTACTTATCTACATACGTTATCAAGGGTGCCTATTTATCAAGCACAAGGAGAGCTACTCTTTAGACAAGATCGAAGCTCATCATTGATTGGCTTGCAATCGGCGACGCAGGCAAATCCAACAACTCAGAACGACACATCACTAGCAACCGAAGCAAAAGTCATCCGTTCTGTGCCGATCTTGCAACAAGCTTTAGAGCAGATCAACGAAGCTTCCCAGAACACAGCCTTAAGCTTAGAAAGCCTGCGACAAGGCTTAGATATCGTTGATGTTGAAGGAACAGAGATTCTGCAAGTTGTGTATCGCGGCGAAGATCCTGCGCAAGCCGCTTTGGTTGTCAACCAATTGATGAATATTTATGTCAACAAAAATTTATTAAATAACCGTGCAGCTGCAATTTCAGCAGGTAACTTCATTACAGCACAGCTTCCGAAAGTCAAGGCAAACTTGCAACGTGCCGATTTAGCTGTACGCAACTTTAAGGAAAAAAACCAACTTACGAATATTGAGCAATCGCAAACAGCACTAGCAGCAAACATCGAACGTGTTGGATCGCAGATTGATACTGTGGAAGCGCAACTTGTCGATTTAAATTCCCGGGCGCAAAGCCTTCAGCGCCAACTGGGAATGACTCCCCAGCAAGCAATGACGATCGCCAAGATTAGCCAGTCGTCAGCAATCCAAGGAATATTAACCGAACTCCAAACTGTCCAGCGCCAGATCACCGATGCGCGATCGCGCTATCGAGACGATCATCCCATTCTTGATTCTCTACAAGAGCGAGAAGCACGATTTAAACAATTACTGCAAACGCAAATTAATCAAGTTTTGCAAGGTCAAGCGCTGAATAACAGTCAGTTACAGGTAGGAGAAATTCAGCAGGAACTGATTTCTGATTTAATTGCAGCCGAGGTTGAGCGCCAAGGCTTAATTTCGCAACAAGCCACTTTAACTCAGCAACAAGAAGCTTATCTGCAAAAAGCAACTCATTTACCAAAATTAGAACAGCAACAACGTGAATTAGAACGCGAGTTATCTGCTGCGCAATCTACTTATGAAGCCCTCCTGAGAAGTCTACAAGAAATTAAAGTTATCGAAAACCGGACAGTCGGTAACGTCCGCATTATTGAATATGCTCAAGTTCCTTCAGGAGCTATAAATGCTAGTAATACATCCGCATTAGCCGCTGGAAGCTTAGCAGGGCTGATGATTGCTGGAGCTATTGTCTATCTTTTAGAGCTTACCGATAAAAGGATTAAGACTGCTAAAGAAGCTCGTGAAATTTTTGAATATAAATTACTTGGCACAATTCCACTTTTCCATAATGACTCTCAGACAGAACGTGAAGAATGGCAAGTTCCCGTACTAGCTGAACCGCGATCATTTGTCACTGAAAGCTATCGAATGCTGCTAGCTAATCTCAAGTTTCCTCCTTCGTTGGAGCGCTCGTCTAGAGTCATTTTAGTAACAAGTTCTGCCCCTAAGGAGGGTAAATCTACTACTTGTGCGAATTTAGCAGCAGTGATGGCATTGCTTAATTATAAGGTGTTAATTATTGATGCTGATCTACGTCATCCGTCTCAGCATCAGATCTGGGAGATTGCTAATCACATCGGGTTGATGAATACGATCGCCAAACGTATTGGAGTTAATAAGAAGGCTATTCAGCCAGTTGCAAAAAATATAGACGTGCTCACAACAGGTACTTCTGAATCAGACTTAAGTATTTTAATTGATTCTCGAAGTATGTCTGCCTTAATTACGCAATATGCAAAACAATATGATTATCTCATCATTGATACTCCACCTTTAAGCATTGCTGCTGATGCCTCTATTTTAAGTAAGGTTGTTGATGGTGTAATTTTAGTCACTCGACCAGGCATTGCAGACATCAGTAGTTCTAGGTTTGCTAAAGAATACCTTGACCAATCTGGACAAAATATTTTAGGTATTGTAGTTAATGGTATTCCTCTCGACAACACCCTTCATAGTTACTATCGGCATGTCGAAAACAATACTGACGCAGGATCGGATTTTAAGCCATCAGACTTTATAAAAATCAAAGATTGGAGAAATACCTTGAGATTCTTTAGAAGACCATAATACTGATTTATCAAATTTACACTATATATGCGAATGTTACATTTTTCTCCTAAAGCTATTTATTGGTGTAAAACCCTGAGTAAATTTGTTTCTGTACAATTAATAATTCAGGGGTTAGGTTTTATTAGTGGTCTTCTAATAGTTCGTACTCTAGATAAGCAGCAGTACGCCTACTTTACGATTGCTAACACCATGCAAGGGTCTATGACTGTGTTATCGGATAGCGGTATTACTGCTGGTCTTTCAGCTATTGGTGGTAGAGTTTGGCAAAATCGGGATCAGTTCAGTCAGTTGATCAATACTGCGCTGCAACTGAGAATATACTTATCTATTATCTCTGTTGTTGCTGTTACACCCATAACACTTTGGTTATTAATTAGTAATGGCGCATCAATTTTTTCTGCAATTTTAATAGTAATCGTAATTATTCTAGGGTTAAATGCTCAGTTAACAATAGGAGTATTAGAAATTGTCCCCAGGCTTTACTCCCAAATCAATCGAATTCAAACTATAGAATTAGTACCTTCTGTTTCTCGACTTGTCCTGTTACTCTGCGCTTATTTTACATCTTTAAATGCCCTAATAGCTGTTTTAATCTCATCACTCTCACTGCTGCTCAAACGTTCTGTTCTTATTAGATGGGTTACTCAAAATATAGATAGCAAAGCAAAGACTAATCAAGACTACTACCATGAAATATTAGCAGTTATTAAATCTTTATCACCAAATACTATCTTTTATTGCATACAAGGACAAATTACAGTTTGGTTGATTAGTTTTTTTGGCAATACACAAAATATTGCAGAGGTTGGAGCTTTAAGTAGACTGGCTGTTATATTTTCTATCATTAATTCAGTAATAGCAGGTATAATTTCTCCTAGTTTTGCTCGTTGCCATTCAGTAACTTTGTTACACCGTAAATATTGGCAAATTGTAGGCATTTCTTGTTTTCTCGGTTTCTGTATATTAGCATTTATAGCTATTTTCCCTGTGCAGATACTTTGGCTCTTAGGCGAACAATACGCGCATTTACATAATGAGTTATTTTTGATTGCAGTAAGTACAATTTTTAATCACGTAGTGGGAGTTATGTGGTCTTTAAATTGCTCAAAGGCATGGGTTTCTTATTCGTGGTTTTCAATTCCAAGTACACTTACTACTCAGATTGCTTTACTATTCTTACTAAATTTATCTACTATTGAAGGAGTAATTATGTTTGGAATTCTTTCTAATATCCCTTCTTTTGCTTTGAATATAGTATTGATGTACAAAGGTTTAGCTTCTTACAAAGCTTTTTAAGTATACTTTGTATTTTGAATAGTTTTACTAAAAATAGTAAGGTTTATTTAGCACTATCGTATAAATTGTCTTAGGGATCATGAACGTGTTCGAGATACAGATAAGTGTCGCGTTGGTTACTCGAAATCGCCCTGAGTCGCTCAATCGTTGCTTGAAAAGTTTGCGATCGCAGAGCGTTCAACCTTTTGAAGTTATAGTGTCAGACGATTCTGATTTAGAATATGCTACAGCAACAGAGGCGATCGCCAAGCAGTGGGACTGCCAATACATTAAAGGTCCTAAACGTGGACTATACGCGAATCGCAATCATGCTGCACAAGCTTGTAAAGGGACTCACGTGCGAACCATGGATGACGATCACGAGTTTCCTGAAGACCATTTTCAAATACTTGAAGCTGTAGTTAAAGCAGATCCTCTTAGTATTTGGATTCTGGGTGAAAACCATTACGATCAAATGGATTCTACAACAGGAATAGCACATTTACCTGGAGAAATTCAACCTAGAGGATTTAGTCAACTTCCTCGCGATCTTGATGATACTTGTGCTATTAGTGATGGAGCGACGATTTATCCACGAGCTATTTTCTCTTCTCACCATTACTTAGAGTTATTTAAATTTGGTAATCTTTATTTAGAGTTTGGAGCACGATTGAAAGCCTTGGGATATCGGATTCGTTATTGCCCAGAAACATACATCATTCATCACTACATTCCTGATAAACGTTCCTTCAACGATCAGAAAATGCAGCAACAAACTGCTTTTTTAGCTGCACTTTTAACTTATGGTTGTTATTTGCCTAACTTTTTTAAGTATGTAGAGTGCTTAAGTTATTTTAGTTTGATAGGATTAATAAGTACATTAAAAATTAAAGATTATCACTTTAATATTTTTGATTTGTGGAGATTGTGGATAGTAGGCAGAAAATACCAGGAGCTTTTTAACAAGCAAAACTATGCTCAAATTATTTAAAAACTAAAGTAGAGTTTACATATTTGAAATATGATAATTCTTAAAATCTACCAGCGAATGGGCGCGATCGCTACAATAGATAATACTCCCATTGCTACTGGTGTCTTATGTTCCTCACAGTCGAACAACTAGAAGCACAGCTACCCGATGCAACTCAGCTGCTCAGTGACGAGCCAGAAATGGAAAGTTCTCTACATTATCTGCAACTATTGTTGTTGGTTACGTGCTTAGAATGGCTGTGGCGCGAGCGAAACGATTACTTTATCGGCGCTAACTTGACAATCTACTACAGCAGGCAGCAACTACGCAATCGCGATTTTCGAGGACCAGATTTTTTTCTAGTACAACCCACAGAGAAACGTCCGCGTAAATCGTGGGTCGTTTGGGAAGAAGAAGGCAAATACCCTAACTTAATTATTGAGTTACTTTCTGATTCTACGGCAGGAGTAGATCGCACGCTCAAAAAAGAGCTTTACCAAAATCAGTTTCGCACTCCTGAATACTTTTGGTTTTCCCCAGATACTTTAGAATTCCAAGGTTTTCGTCTTAGTGGTCAACACTATCAAGAAATCATGTCCAACGATGCAGGATGGCGTTGGAGCGAAGTGCTAAATTTGTATCTAGGTATTGCTGAAGGCAAACTGCGCTACTTTACATCGGATGGAAGCATAGTACCAACTCCTGAAGAAGCAGCTATACAGATACAACAACAAGCACAGCAGGCGCAACAACAAGCACAACAAGCAACTCAACAAGCACAACAGGCGCAACAACGTGCTGAGCAAGCAGAATCACGATTAGAGCAAGAGCAAATGCGAGCAGAACGATTAGCTAATCAACTGCGAGCTTTAGGAATTGAGCCAGATTTAGATAGTTGACGTCAATCTAATTTAGTGCTTCATCACTAACCTAGTAAGTCTTTGTCTAAGTTGTATCAGTTACCCAAAGTGATGCGATCGCTTTGTCTAAACTAAGTTACTAAAACGTTTGAGAGTTTATGATTATTAGCTAACTTGTAACTGATTTTCTTACGATATTAGCTATTGTAAAACTTAAGGCATTCAGATAAATTTGAAACAATGTATTTAGGCTTGCGTAGAGCATCAATTCCGAATTCGCAAGCCAAGTTTATTTATTATTTCAAGTTTGTTATCAAGCTTTAACAATATTTAAATTATAGTCTATGCAAAAGTTACTTATAGTATCAACACCACTACCCCCCCATCCATGTGGACAAGGAAACTATACAGCGATGATAAATCGTCACTGGCCAGACGATCGCACAAAAGTTATTCATTTAGTTACTGGTGGAGCAGTTGAATCAAGAAATCATTTGGGTATAGATGATATCTATGAATTTCAAAACAATTATGCTTCTTTTACGGCTCTACTAGAAAGATTTCCTGATGCTAACATTCTCTTGCAGTATGCGGGGAGAGGATATCACAAATATGGCTGTCCTTATTGGTTGCCCTTAGCACTTAAGCAGTGGCGCAAGAAGTATCCTTCACAGTCTCTTTTAGTCATGTTTCATGAATTATGGGCTTCTTTACCTGTATGGAAAAAGCATTTTTTAACTGAAACTTTAAATGGCAAAATTACCAAGGATTTAATTAACTTAGCAGATGCAGTTGGTTGCCTAACACTGCATCAAGCTGAGCGACTTAGCTCGCTTGTTCCTAGCGCCAAAATTTCTTGGATACCTGTTGGTACAAATATTATGCCAACTCAAGCTGTAAATACTAGTTTTACTCAGCGATCGCCAAAGGAATTTTTAATATTTGGACTACAGTATACGCGGCTATTAACAATACAGGAGTTATCAAATTCGCTAAAAAAGTTACATAGCAGAGGGTTACTTGAGCAGTTACATTTAATTGGTCCATTAGAAACGCGATGGGACGCAGAAGAAAAACAGCTTTTAGCAGAAATACTACCCGCGCACGCAGTTAAATTTCACGGTGTCATTCCTCCTGAACAAGTCTCTCAACTACTGCACCACGTTGGCTTTACTATTATTGGTCAGCCGCCAGAAAATCTAACAAAATCAAGCACTTTTATGGCTTTCGCAAGCCATGGGTGCAATGTTCTATCGCCCTATGCTGCTACCACTGCGGTAGAACCAGTTTGTTATTTAACTCATCCGCAGGAATTATTACAAAACAAATTTAGTGATATTGAAAACAATTTAGTAGCGCGGGGACAGAATTTATGGAACTGGTATAAGGTTAACGCTGATTGGCAAAGTAATACTAACAAAATAGCAAAAATGTTTCATGATGAGAATGTTTTAGCGATCGCTAGCTGATTTCAAGATGTTTATATACTCGTAGTGAATTTAATGACATCAGTTATTTCTCACAACTCTAGCCAGCATTCATCGCCAATTACAATTGTATTACCTCAGTTACCGCCTACAATTTGTGGTGTAGGTGATTACACTTTTAATCTTGTTACAGCTTGGTCAAATATTTCAGAATTTAATTATTTAGTTGTTAGAGGCGTAGACGAATCAAAAGCTCAATATCCCCAACTCGCTGTAAATCAGCTTGAATGCAACAAAGAATTATTTGTATCTCAACTCAAAAAGCTAGCACCTCAACAGCTTCTAATTCAATATAGCGGTTATGGATTTCATTCTTTAGGATGTCCAGTATGGTTATCAAAAGCATTAACTCAATGGCGAAAAGATAATGATGGAAAACTTGTCATTGTCTTTCATGAACTTTGGCATAAATCACCCTGGTGGAATAAACACTTTCTGCTACAAGAAGGATTACATCGTTGGAGTATCAAGCGTTTAGCAAGCATCGCTGACAATATTTTTACGACGACTTCCGACTATGTAGAATGGTTGAAAAGTTTTTCACCCAAAGCTTCAGTAAAGTTACTACCAGTTGGGTCTAACGTTGTACCTAACCAGCAGCGATCGCATTGCGCTAGACAATCCGGTATTTTTGTCTTATTTGGAATGCAAGGAAACCGAGTTAACACTCTACAGCAAGTACAAAGCGAAATTAAAAGCCTCTACAATTCTAGACGTTTGAAAAAACTATTATTAATTGGGGGAGGTAATAGTGAAGAGTTAGAAATAGCAGAAAAAAAACTCTTAGAACAAATTCTCCCTCGTGACAGCTACTGTTGTATAGGAATTGCTTCTAGCCAAATAATTTCAACGATTTTATCACAAGCTGAATTTGGAATTTCTACTCAAAGCTGGCAGAGTTTTACAAAGTCAGGCACATTTATGGCATATGCTGCACATGGTCTGAATATCCTTTCTCCTTATGCCTCAAAACAAAGCCAAAAACCTTTCTGCTGGTTAACACATCCAAGTGAACTTGAGCAGCCTTCAGATTTTTTAAATAACGCTTTAAAAGAGCGATCGCGTAACTTACAGCTTTGGTACAACAACACCTGTAATTGGTCTGTAATTGCCCAAGAAATCAAAGATGCATTTACTTCATAAAAATCAAGCGGAAACTGTAGATTCCTCGAATCCAAAAAAGATCAAAGTTTTGATAGTGAGTCCATGCCAAGGTATTTATGGAGGTATGGAAGCTTTTGTTCTTACTCTAGCTCAATCTCTTATTCAAAATCCGGCTTTAGAAGTAAGACTTTGCTTTAAGCGCGTTAAAGGATTTGCACTCCAGGATAATCTGCAAATCATGTGCCAAAAAAGCCAAGTACCTTTCTCCTTTGTAAACAAGGGAAGTATAACTTTAATTCAAGAAATAGCTTGGGCGGATATAGTACACGGACAGAATACATCCCCAGATGTCGTTTTATTAGCACGACTTCTAGGTAAACGTGTAGTACTAACAATTCATAACTACTGGTGTAAACGAGGTTGGGGAATTTATTCTGCAATTTGGAAAGTTGTAGCCAACTTTGCACATTTACGGTTATATAACTCTAATTTTGTTTGGCAAACTTGGGAACCACATCTAAAGTCACATAAAAGTAGTAGAGTACCAACTGTTTCTCAGCTTCCTGAAGGGAGGTTAGCAATTAACCAACGCAACGGATTTGTTTTTCTGGCGCGTTGGATTCAAAACAAAGGTATTGAAGTATTAGTCAAAGCGTATGCTCAAGCCAAGCTAGATCGACGGAAGTGGTCTTTAAAACTTATGGGTGATGGACCACTACGCGCTGATATAGAAAAGTACATACAGCAGCAGAAAATTGATGGAATAGAAATTTTAGGATTTGTCAATGATGAAAAAAAAGCAGAAGTCATTCGTTCTTCTCGCTGGATAGTCATACCACCACACACAAAAGAGGATTTTGGATTAACAGCGCTTGAAGCAAGAAACGTTGGTGTTCCTTGTATTATCACTCGCGATGGTGGTTTACCAGAAGCCGCAGGAAACTATTCCTTAAGTTGTGAACCTGATAATGTTGAACAACTTGCACGCCTCCTGGAAGTTGCGGCAAATATGTCAGACGATGATTACAAGACATTAGCTAATGCTTCATATCACGAATTACAAGCGTATCTAAAACCAATTTCCTTTTATGTAGAGAAATACAAATCTCTTCTTGCCTAAGATGACTTGCTTCAATATTTATTCTTTACTTATCAATACTAATAAATCAAACTTATGAAGCAACTGAATAATTTTTCAAAAAACAAACAGTCAATTTTAATTACAGGTGCAGCAGGTTTTTTAGGAACATATTTAGCTCAAGTCTGTGTTGATGAAGGCTATCAAATATATGGAATAGACCACAAACTACCGAAAAACCCTGAACTTTGGACTAATTTTATTCAAAGCTCTACTTCTCAAGTTGATTTTAATACTTTTCTACATAATGTTGAACTATCTTTATGTTTTCATTTAGCAGGTTCAGCCTTAGTTGCTTACTCGATTCAAGAACCTTTTCAAGACTTTAATAAACTTCTACCTGGAACTGCAAAGCTACTTGAATACATTGTACGTAATCAGCCGCAGTGTCATTTTATTTTGTTTTCAAGTGCAGCAGTTTACGGGAATCCCAAGGTTTTGCCAATTTCAGAAACTGAGTCACCGGCTCCCATTTCACCGTATGGAGTTCATAAACAACTTGCTGAAAGCCTTCTCCAAAGCTATTCTGCGATTTATGGAATTACGTGTTCCATTTTAAGAATCTTCTCAGCTTACGGAGTTGGTCTTAGAAAACAGCTATTTTGGGATATTTTATCTAAGTACTACGAACAAGCACCACAGGAGCAGCAAAGTATTACTCTGTTTGGCACTGGTAACGAATCTCGTGATTTTATTCATGGGTTTGATATTGCTAGGGCTGCAATTTTAGTTAGTCAAAATCCTCAACCTAGACAAGTTCAAATTATTAATATTGCTAATGGCACAGAAGTTACTATCAAAGACGCAACATTTAATTTGTTCAAATCATTTCCTGAGGAAATCAAAATTCATTTTAATAATCAAGTTCGTCCTGGAGATCCCTCTCGATGGGTCGCAGATATTTCTAAATTAACAGCAATGAATTATAAACCAACTATTAAATTAAGTGACGGCTTAGGAGAATATGCACTTTGGTACAGAAATCAAAGATATCAAGAATTTGTGTCTGTTCCACAAAAGCTTGCTCAGCACATTGCACCTGTAGAACTTTCTTCTAGGAAATAAATTAAGGTCACTACTAACTTCATGCTATTGCTATCTCACCCTACTGGAAATGCAAATGTTCGCGGTGCTATTTCCGCTTTAGAACAAGCAGAAAAGCTAGCTTTGTATCAAACTACAGTAGCAGTACATAAGTCAGATTGGTATCTTAAATTACTACCAAGTGCTGTTAAGCAAGAACTTCTTAGACGCACTTATCCGCTTCCGAGATTTAAGATTAATCAACATCCATTTCGGGAATTAGCTCGATTAGTATCGCTGAAAATAGGTTTGCAGTTTCTCATTAAGCATGAAACAGGATGGGCATCGATTGACTCAGTTTATGGTAATTTAGACAGAGTTTTGGCAAAGCAACTCACGGCTTACTCTAGAAAATATCAAATTGCTGGCGTTTACTGTTATGAAGACGCAGCAATTCATACTTTTGAGGTGGCTAAAAAGCTAGGCTTAACTTGTTTTTACGATCTACCAATTGGATATTGGAAAATGGGGCAGATCATTCAGCAAGAAGAAGCTGAATTAAATCCAGAGTGGTCGTCTACTCTACAAGCTAACTTTGATAGTGCTGATAAATTAGCACGCAAAGATATAGAATTACAAATGTCAGATGTTATCTTAGTTGCTAGTAGTTTTACTCGTCAGACATTACAGTTAGCACCAAATTTCAAAGCACCAGTAGTTTGCATTCCTTATGGAGCACCTTGTAGGCGTCCTGACGTTGTATGCCCTAAGCTCAGTGGAAATAAATTAAAAGTTTTGTTTGTCGGGAGTTTGAGTCAGCGTAAAGGTATTTCCTATCTTTTAGATGCGGTTAAACAGTTAGGCGATCGCGCTGAGTTGACTTTAATTGGTAGATTTAATCAGTTGTGTTCTCCTTTAGAACAAGCTTTGTCAACGCATCGTTGGATTGCGTCGCTTCCGCATCAGCAAGTTTTACAAGAAATGAGTCGTCATGATGTTCTTGTCTTTCCATCACTTTTTGAAGGCTTTGGGTTAGTCATTCTCGAAGCAATGGCGCAGGGTTTACCTGTCATTACCACCCCGCACACTGCTGGTCCAGATATTATTACTGACGATGAGGATGGCTTTATTGTCCCAATTCGCTCAGCAGAGGCGATCGCCCAAAAACTTAATCTCCTGGCTTCCAACCGTAAACTCCTTCTAGAAATGAGCCAGGCGGCTGTACGTAAAGCATCGCGATATACTTGGGACCGCTATGGAAAATGTTTAGTTGAAACTATTCAAAATTATGTATAAGCTATCAACACGCTATGCTTTATAGTTCTCCTACTTTAGCTTCTACAGCGACTACTAATACAAAATATATTAAATATTTCATCTGGCTATATTTAGTATTATTAATATTTGAAGGTGCTTTAAGAAAATGGATAGTGCCACAACTATCTGCACCTTTATTAGTTATTAGAGACCCTATTGTTATTGGCATTTATTTTTTAGCTTATAGAAATAACTTGTTGCCTAAAGATATATTCACTCGTTCAATTATTTTATTAGGTTTTTTTTCTTGTTTAGGAGGTTTGTTTACTGTAATTACTGCTAATAGTAGTTTAGCAGTAACTTTTTTTGGACTACGTACTAACTTTTTACACTTACCGTTAATATTCCTGATTCCCAAAATCTTTAATATTGAAGACGTCAAAAAGGTAGGTTGGTGGCTTCTTGTTTTGGCTATTCCTATGGCTGTGTTGATGGTTATACAGTTCAATTCTCCATCGGATGCTTTTATTAACACCGTTGCAGGCGGAGAGGGTAAACAAATCGATTCTGCGCTTGGCAAGATTCGCCCACCTGGGACATTTTCTTTTATCACCGGTGCTGTTCAGTATTTCGCATTAGTGACTTCCTTTCTTTTGTATGGACTTATCCAGAGTAAAACATATCCTACCTGGCTATTAACTGCTACAGGATTAAGTGTCGTTGTTGCTGTTGCAAGTTCAGGAAGTCGTAGCGCGATCGCTTCGATCGCAACAGTAATTGTAACGCTATTCGTTGCCATGTTGAGTAGACCAAAATTAGCGCGCAAATCTTATCGATTGCTTATTGTTATCATCATTGTCAGCATCGGTTTAAGGTTTATTCCTTCTTTTAATGAAGCAGTTGAGATTCTTGATACGAGAATTGAGAGTGCTAATACGGCTGAAGCAAGCAGTGGAGGTCCTTTAGGAAGGTTTTTAGCAAGCTTTTCAGAACCTTTTCAGAACTTAGACGCGATTCCTTTTTTGGGTCATGGACTCGGTATGGGGACAAATGCAGGATCAGCTTTAATAACAGGAAAAGCTGAATTTTTGCTTGCTGAAGGAGAATGGACCAGAATCGTGCTTGAAAGTGGTTTCTTGTTAGGTTTCCTGTTTATTGTATTGAGAATTGCCTTGATGTTTTGGATGGGTAAGGTTTGCGTAGAATGCGCCACTAAGGGAAATATTTTACCTTTACTACTATTTGGTTCTTCTGCCTTATTGGTACTAAACGGGCAATTTGGTCAGCCTACAACGTTAGGATTTACCGTTTTTGGCAGTGGTATTTGTTTGGCAGCTTGCCGTGCTAATGTACCAAAATATACGAAATGAAGATTTTACTACTTGGCAATTATTTACCAGATCGACAAGAAAGTATGCTGCGATTTGCGCAGATGCTGCAAATGGGTTTGACTCAGCGAGGTCATGAAGTGCGTTTAGTTCAACCACAACCTATTTTTGGCAAGTTAAAACTATCAAGTTCCGGCTTAGGAAAATGGCTTGGCTATATAGATAAATTTTTACTATTTCCTCAACACCTGCGTCAAGCGATCGCGTGGGCGGATGTTGTCCATATCTGCGATCACTCTAATGCTATGTACACCAAATATTTGGAAAACATACCGCATCTGGTAACGTGTCATGATTTACTCGCAGTACGCGGCGCATTAGGTGACGATACCGATTGTCCAGCATCAATGACAGGAAAAATTTTACAAAATTGGATTCTTAAAAGTTTGCAAAAAAGCCAAATGGTTGTTTGTGTTTCTTCATCGACAAAACACGACCTTGAAAAGCTGATTGAGAATCCTATGTTTACTAAAAAAACTCGTTTAGTATTAAACGGACTAAATTACAGTTACAAGCAACTTTATCGAGATGAAGTTGATTCTAGACTAGCAAATGTAGTTGAATTAGATTTATCCAAGCCTTTTATTCTTAATGTCGGTTCAAGCCTTAAGCGGAAAAATCGCGATGGAATTATGAGAATTTTTTCTAAAATTAAGGAACAGTGGGATGGACAATTAGTTTTTGCTGGTGAAGCTTTGACGACGGAGCAAGTTCAACTTGCCGAGCAACTCAATATTAAAGAGCGAATTATCCAAATTATTAAACCTGACAATAATTTACTAGAGGCACTTTATAATCGGGCGTTTGTATTTCTATTTCCATCAAAATGCGAAGGATTTGGTTGGCCTGTGATTGAGGCGCAGGCTTGTGGTTGTCCTGTGATTTGTAGCGATCGCACTTCTCTTCCCGAAGTTGTGGGGGACTCAGCGTTAATGAGATCTGTAGAAGATGAATCTGGATTTGCAGCCGATATTTTTCGTTTATCAGACCCCGTAGAACGTCATCTTTGGATTCAGAAAGGTTTGAATAATGTCAAACGCTTTACTTTAGATGAAATGATTAAGCAATATAACCAACTTTACATTGAGTTAGTTAAACACAAATGAAACAGCTTTTCATGTTGTTGAGCTTATTTCTACCGTGGTTGATTCGTCGTTGGCTATTAGAAATAGTTTTCGGCTATCAAATTCATCCAACTAGTAGAATTGGCTTCGCTTGGGTGTTTCCTCAATACTTAATTATGGAAGCTCATTCAAGTATTGGGCACTTTACTGTGTGCAAAAGTTTAGATTTTGTGCATCTCAAGCAATCTGCTGCCATAGGTAGAGGTAATTGGATTACAGGTTTTCCGCTAAATTCTACAATTCATTTTACACATGAAATAGACCGCAAGCCGCAACTTGTTTTAGGCGAACATTCCGCAATTACTAATCGCCATTTAATCGATTGTACAAATTCAGTTATTATTGGCAATTTTTCAACTTTTGCTGGGTTTCAATCACAGATTTTATCTCATAGTATTGACCTTGAATCATGCCGACAATCGTCTGCGCCTATTAGTATTGGTAATTATTGCTTTATTGGCACAAACTGCGTACTATTAGGAAATAGTTCGTTACCTGACTATTCCGTGCTTGGAGCAAAATCTTTACTCAACAAAAAATACACAGATTCTTACTACTTATACGCTGGAGTGCCAGCAAGACCTATTAAGCATTTATCCAAGCAACTATTATATTTTTCTCGTCCAGTTGGTTTTGTTAATTAGTACTAAGAACTAGAATATGCGAATTCTTTGGACGATCGCATCGGTTAATCCTGCTAGTGGCGGACCAATTGAAGCAGTAAAGCAAATTAGTGAATCACTAAACAGCCGAGGCTGCATAAGTGAAGTCGCCTGTCTCGATTCGCCAGATGCACCGTGGTTAAAAACATTTCCGTTGAAAGTTCATGCATTAGGACCTGGAATCACAGGTTATGGGTACTCAGCGAATTTTGTACCGTGGCTAAAACACAATGCGCGTAATTATGACTGTGCGATCGCTAACGGAATTTGGCAATATTCTAGCTTTGGAACGTGGTTGGCTTTACGCAATACCAGCACGCCTTATTTTGTCTTTACCCACGGAATGCTCGATCCTTGGTTCAAACGCACTTATCCCCTCAAACATTTAAAAAAATGGCTTTATTGGCCCTGGGCAGACTATCAAGTATTGCGCGACGCACGCGCCGTTTTTTTTACTTGCGAAGAAGAACGCTTGTTAGCCCGTCAATCGTTTTGGTTGTACAAATGTCATGAAGTTGTTGTCAACTTTGGTACAGCAGCACCTTCAGAGAACCCAACGTTACAACGGCAACAATTCCTCCATCAGTTTCCTCAACTATCGCATAAACGCTTATTATTATTTCTCAGTAGAATTCATATTAAAAAAGGTTGCGATCTTCTCATTCAAGCGTTTGCCAAAGTTGCAAACCTTGATGATTCGCTACATCTTGTCATAGCAGGTCCCGATCAAACTGGTTGGCAAGCTGAACTACAACAGCAAGCAGAAAAGTTAGGTATAAGTCAAAAGATTACTTGGACAGGAATGCTGTCAGGTGATTTAAAGTGGGGTGCATTTTATGCGGCGGAGATTTTTATCCTTCCTTCGCATCAAGAAAATTTTGGTATTGTTGTAGCCGAAGCTATGGCGTGTGGAACCCCAGTTCTGATTTCTAATAAAGTGAATATTTGGCGGGAAATTTTAGCAGGTGAAGCAGGGTTAGTTGCTAATGACGATCTCAATGGCACTACACAAATATTACACAGGTGGTTAGCGATGTCGCCTCAAGAACAACAATGTATGCGACAAAAGGCTAAAGATTGTTTCACGCGAACGTTTGAGATTCACCAAGCAGCAGAAAGTTTATTAAATGCCATTAATACAAACAGCATGAGGTAGATTAATCTTTTAAATTAAACGTGCTAATTCAACGAAAAACTGAATAAGTTAATGAAGCTTTATCGAACTTTAAGTTTATGGATTATCAAATACAAAATCTCAAAGAATTTAGATTACCACAAAATTTTCGCGGCAAACCAGGATGGTATGTACAACTTTGGTGGTTAGTCCAGTCTACTTTATTTGGTTTATCGCCACAGTTTATGTATGCTTGGAGACGATGGCTACTCAAAACTTTTGGTGCAACTGTTGGGCAAAAAGTGTTAATTCGACCTACCGCAAGAATCACTTATCCTTGGAAAGTTCAGATTGGTGATTACAGTTGGATTGGTGACGATGTGGTTTTGTATAGTTTGGGCGACATAGCGATTGGCAACAATGTTGTCATTTCTCAACGTTCGTATCTTTGTGCTGCCAGTCATGATTACAATTCTCCATCTTTTGATATCTTTGCTAAGCCAGTACGCATTGAGGATGAAGTTTGGCTAGCGACAAATGTGTTTGTTGCACCTGGAGTTACCATCGGGAAAGGTGCAGTAGTAGGCGCGTGTAGTAGCGTTTTTCGCTCGCTTCCTTCAATGATGATTTGTACAGGATGTCCTGCCCAGCCTTTACGTAGAAGGGAAAAGCAAACTGTGGTTTTGACAAGTCACTAAAACTTAAGTAAGCATTGCAATAGACATAGGGTACGCGGATGATTTACATCTGATTTTCCTATGATTTAATAATGAGATTACCTACTTGTAGAAATAGCTAAAGCGAAATAAGCTTTTTTAGAATCCTCAAAATGGTTCTTTTGTCTAATTGCTTAGCGATCGCTGTTACCTCAATCTGGCTTGCGTTTTGAGCAAAATTTAATACGAAACCCCGCAGGGTCATCGAATACTCCGCAAAACAAAGCTTTTACTTCTTCATTAACAGAGCCAGCAGTTAAGCAGATGTCGCTGCTCAAAGATGATTTATGCAAATTTTCACAAATCGAGCTAAACGCAATATGCGCATACTTGTATATGGACTTAACTATACTCCTGAACTAACTGGCATTGGTAAATATACAGGAGAGATGACCGAGTGGCTAGCGGCGCAAGGACACGAAGTGCGAGTCGTCACAGCCTTACCCTATTACCCAGCGTGGCGAGTAGACGCGGGTTTCTCCCCTTGGCGTTACTGTACTGAATTTTTAAAAGGTGTTAAAGTCTGGCGCTGTCCGTTATGGGTTCCACACAAACCAAGCGGATTGAAACGCATTTTACATCTAGCTTCATTTGCGATCGCCAGCTTTCCTGTCGTGTTATGGCAAGGGTTAAACTGGCAACCGGATGTTGTGTTTGTCGTCGAACCAGCGTTTTTCTGTGTTGTAGGGGCTTTGGTAACAAGTCGCGTAAGTGGTGCTAAAGCGTGGCTACATATTCAAGATTTTGAAATTGATGCAGGATTTGATTTAGGACTTTTGCCGTCTTCAGGAATTGTTCGTTCTTTAATATCGACAATCGAACGTTGGCTGACAAATCGCTTTGATCGTGTCTCAACAATTTCAGAAAAAATGTTAGAACGACTCAAGCTCAAAGGAGTACTGATATATAAATGTGTCTATTTTCCTAACTGGGTAGATACAAAAACAATTTATCCATTGCAACATACGAGCGCCTTGCGTGCGGAACTGGGGATCGCATCAGATACTTTTGTTGCTTTATATTCCGGTAGTATGGGAGAAAAGCAAGGACTTGAGGTAATACTTGCTACTGCACAAATGCTCGCCACTGATTATCCCAATATACTCTTTGTTCTTTGCGGCGAAGGCTCTGCGAGAAAGCACCTGCAAAAGTTGGCAAAAAAAATGCCGAATGTGCGCTTTCTCAATTTGCAACCCGTACACCGATTGAATGATTTATTAAATCTTGCAAATGTTCACTTACTTCCGCAGTTACCCACCGCAGCCGATTTAGTTATGCCTTCTAAACTGCAAGGTATGTGTGCTTCAGGAAGACCCGCGATCGCCACTGTACACCCAGGTACTCAAATTGCGCAAGTTCTACAAAGTTGTGGAATGACCGTTATTCCAGGAGATATTACAGCTTTAACCGAAGCACTCGTGATTTTAGCAAATCATCCAGAGCAATGCACTGAATTAGGTAAAGCTGCACGTCAGTTTACGCTCAATAACTGGCAACAAGAGAAAGTTTTACAGCAACTCGAACAAAAATTTTATCAGCTATGCTTTACACCAAATGTATCAAATAAGCGGATAGATGCTGCACTAGAGCAGCCCTTAGAATCAGATTCATAATTTTAGTTGTGTTTGATTTTCCACATCATTCTTTTAGCAGCAATAATCACTCTATAAGATACAAGCGCAACAACCATTTTTTTGGGAATTGCTTTAAATAAAGTGAGTAACAACTGCTTTTGCAACGCCACAAGCTCCCTATTTGATATTGTAGATACCGAACTATAAGGATAAGTTGGATAATTTCGCGGGCGACCAAATCCTAAATACTCTACGACTGCGGGGCTAAGATTATCTAAATATTCTGTATTAATCAAATTTGGTTCCCCATGTCCTACATTCTCCAAATCATCACCAACTTCATCAACTTGAAATAGCAATGTCTTTCTCACATAATTCTTGTTGTCAAGAGGTTCTGCTCGATGAATAACATGGGTATTACAAATAATTAAACTTCCTTGCGGCATTTGTAAAGTAACAATATCTTTCTCAAATTTCTTGATAAAACTCTCACTCAAATAAATCTCATGGTTATAGTTGTCTGCCCAATGATGTGAGTTTCTAACGATCTGAAAAGCATTTTTTGTGACATCTGAAAGATAAAAAAGAAAAAGCAATCCTGACATATTGTGTTTTTCAGAAAGTTGATAACCAACTTGCCGATTATTATCAGTGTGCCATGGCATATAATGCGAGGCTTGAGTTTGATAAATACGATGATTTACTAATAAGAATTTATGCGAGAAGTATTTGTTGCAGATATCTAAAACTTTACTGGATGTAATGACATCATATGCTTTCTTAGATTTAGCCAGGCAATGCGTCAAGAATTTTTGCGAACCGCTGAAAACGACTCCTACATCATTTGTATTAACTAAAACTTTTTCAAAATCTACTTCTTGTAGAATAGATTCTACATATTCTTTGGTAAGAGCTTCCTCAAATACGAAGTAACCATTCTCTCTAATTGCTTTTATAATCTTTTCATTCTCAACGGCTAAAAATTTTTTCGTATACATACTTGCTGAAAGTTCTATGGAATAGTCAATAAAGCTATAAAACTAAATAATTTTTATAAATACTAGATCTAATATCAAGAAATACCTATACGGTAATTACTGATAATTACCAGAATAATCAATACACAATAAAGAAAATGATTTGTTGGCAAGTCGGATGAAAGCAGGTTAATTACTGAGGATTAAAGTGATAAGCAAAGGTAAAGGTGAACTAACAAGAAACCTGATCTGGTTATCTAACCGAAGACGATTTTAATATAATAAAAGATAGGCTGGAAAGTTTCCCAACCTACTTTTCTACCTCATGCAGTTGAAACAAAAGACAGCTTTACAGCTATCTATCTACCCTTGCTTTTTACTAAGTGTGGGCACCTGACTTAATTCTGATGGTACACTTGTAAATTTAAGAATACTGGATTCACTTTTGTAGTGCGTTACTTCTTTGATGTACTCTAAGATCATGTTAGGCTGAGTAAAGCAAAACGAATCATTTTTGATGAGCGATCGCTGTTGTAACGATTGCAAAGCTTCTAACACGTTTCTGATAGATAATCCAGGTAAGTCATTTTCATTGATGTGTAGCAAGTGTGGATCTTGATTTGTTAACCACAGCATCACTTGCTTCTCGCGATTCGATAAACGATTGAATTGTTGTTCTAACAGATCCCAAATTTCTCCAAAGACAATTCGATCTTGCGATAAGAACTTGGATACATTTTTTTTGTATAAAGATTGAATTGATGCAGCAGCAATCTTCAAAGCCAGTGGATTACCCGAATAACGCTCAACCAACTCGCGTGCTTCTTTGTTAGTAAAAATTAAACCTTTCGCCGCCAAAATCTCACAGGCGGGTTCTGGTGATAAGCCACTTAATTGTAGCGATCGCACAGGTAAATTATCACCAGCTTTGACATTTAAACTAATAGGTAACTCTCTTGTCGTTAGTAACAAGCAGCTTTGATGTCGTTCATCCGCAACTTGTCGCAACAATTGCCCATAGCCTTCATAATTATCGCGGTAACGTCCAGCTTTTCCGCCACTTTGTAAAACTGACTCGTAGTTATCTAAAATTAACAAACAGCGATGCTGCCTTAAATACTTCATCAAACATGCGAGTAAGCCATCAATTGTTTGCGGTAGTTCTATTCCTGGCTGCTGCCCTAAGAATATAATGATCTCTGCTAACAGTTCTTTAATCGGCTGGGCATTACGCACATTATGCCAAATGAGATACTCAAACTCATGTTGTATCTTTTCGGCACACACTGCGGCTAAAGATGTTTTGCCAATTCCTGGCATTCCACTCAGCGATACAACGCGACAGCGATCGCTGACAATCCATTCTTCTAAATTAGCTAGTTCAATTGTACGACCAAAGAACTTAGAAACATCAATTATCTCTTTCCACTCTTGCTTATACTTTACTGTGCTTTGTTGCAGCGTCGGTAAACTAAAAGCACTTGCAGGAGACGCTTGGCATTTATCTGTCGGACATGATGCAGCTAATTGATACTGATTAATAATTCGCTGAAAGTTCGTTTTCGTAATTCTTTGACCGAAAGCTTTTGAAAGAGATTGCCACAGCTTATGACCAACGTCTCGAATATAACCTAATTGATAGCCAGAGTTTCTCGCAATCTCTTGGTAAGAACTCCCTTCCCAACATTGCCGAAATACAATCTCTTGAACTTTACTTAAACCACCTTGGTGAGTTACTTTTTCCACTATTTCTAGTGCTTCTTCTATTGATATTTTCATTTTATTCAGATTTATTTTATAAGTTGTCAGGTCTTTTTATTAAAAATTTTCAAGATTCACAAAAGATAAATAATTTTAATCTTTTTATTTTCCAGCCGTGGTTGCACGTATCTAAATTAAAAACCGCCAAGTCAAATATAGTTTGTTGGTATTTTTGATTCCAGTAGCTTTATTCATCAACTCAATTGGTTCTACTAGCTTTTTGACAATTACATTTCTTAACTAACTGAGTATTGCCAACCTTAGCTGATTTACAAATCTTACTAATTGAATAGATAATTTACAACCTGTAATCCGTTGGTAAGTTAGTATAAAAGCCACTATTCTCAACTCCCCCTATTATATAAGTTTTATTTATATATTTTATAAAAGAAACTTGCTTCATAGCTACAATGTAGTATCTATGCTACTTTTGATTATTCGCTATGTGTTCAAAAAAAGTAAGTTTATTTAATTACATTGTGCTTTTTAAGTACATGTTTAGTATGTTTTATACTTTGTCTTTATCACATATAAAGGTATGTTGTCAAACATCCTACCTCAAAGATTACATAACAATATTTAAAGAGCGCTGTATTACAAAATACTAAAACTACGATAACTGCGATAGCTTCAAATATGCTTTTTAGCAAGTACCATGTTAGCTATGTATATTAAAGTACTACTTAACTCATTTAGACGAAACTTTATCTTACGAATGTCGTAGCTAAGCTCTGCACTAATAGTTATAGAAAGCAGCTTTTTTATGACGCTTCAAAGACGTCCCTTTGATTGATTATTCGATATCTACAAAGTTTTATTCAGTACTAAAGTTTACTATGTATCCTTGAATAGTTATTGCTGAAACAATTAATCTATTAAGTAAAAAATATTTTACAAATTTTACTGCTCATGACACATAATATCCATCCAAACCGTGTGATAGCGGAAAATAGTTATTGACCATTAGTTAAGCGTAGCACAGTAACTCAATTAAATAATACTCTTGTTATTTGACCTCGTGTAGTGGAGCTTGAATTATTAGTTGTGTAGGATTTAATAAATATTATAAACATTATATCTATGATGAACATAGGATAATCCAACTCAGTCAGCTATCTCTAAAGAATATACTATGTTTAAGATAATATTGCTTGTAAGCATAACCTTTTTTTTATAAGTAATGAGTGTTATTTAAACTCAAATAAATTGATAATTTAATTTAACTGTAATCATTAATAAAGCCCGTGCTATCTGTACTTAGAGCCATCGTATCACTAAAATGTATGTTGTATCACTTTTTTATCCTAGCTTAATGATTTGGTTTATAATGATTATCAAAATCAAAACTACTTAACTAAATAAGCAGCTAATTTGAATCGTCTTAAAGTATCTAGAAATTTATATTTACAGATGTAGCGATACTAAAATAGCACCAATATTAACAGTTGTTATGCTGTGATAAGAATTCGCTTCACAAAATACCCTCTAAATAAGGTTGAAACAATAATCTTAGGTTAAGAATGTGGCTTTCTCTTTATCAAAATTGCAGCATCCAATTTTATATAAATCTTTACAAAATATGGAAATTACGCATCATTATTGCATTTAATATATTTCATCTTTTTATTTTAAGTTAGCGGTAAAAAGTTTAATTAATTAAATAAGTAAACCTTCATGTATTATTTTTAAATGATTTGAATCAACTCATTATTGAGTAAACTTGTCAATTAGAGATATTAAAACTAAATTTAGTTCTATTAGAAGAAGCAAAACATATATGCAAACTAATTATTCATTGTTTTGAAGTTTGAGCGTAGCTTTTGGTAATATTATAACACTTAGTGTTCTTTTTATTTTTATGTATAAAGGTGACAAAGACAAGAATGGCGATCAAGAATACGAACTCTATATGACTTTTGTATGATGTTTATGTGATTTTGAATTGAAAGCTAAATTTCAGCATCAACAAAGATACGTGATGAGTAAGTCCTTAGCCATATTGAGAATAAAATTAATTAAGCAATTCTTTTCATATTGGTAATCTGCGCAAAGGCTTCATGTGTTTGAGGTATGATTATGCAGTCGTTAGCCCGTTATGACACCAACTAAATGAACCCTTGAGTAGTTCAATAACCGAACGTTTGAGCAGAAAGTCACGCCTTTATCCATCACACTAAGGTGCAACGTCTTAGAGTACCAATTTTTGATAACAGTCGGTGCAACCCAACGAAGTTTGGTTCATGATCGCTGCTTGCACACATTCATTGCTTGAGTTTATTGATTTCTCTGCTGCCAAGTTTCATATAGTGCAAAAATATAAGCGCAAGTGAAGATCGGCTGTAGTTGCTTCTATGGATGTAGTGGGTGAAATGGCAAAAATTCAGATCAAGGATAGACTACAACTAGCTTTAGCAGTCTTAACCGCAAAAACAGTCACATTCGGAGTGCGATCGCTTAAACTTGGTGCAGCAAGTGTCCTACCAGGCGAAATTGCCCGTCGCTTACAACCGCAGCTACTACAGCTACTCAGTCGCCAAGTTAAGCAGGGAGTGATTCTCATTGCCGGAACCAATGGCAAAACGACAACATCGCTACTGTTGCGCACGATGCTAGAACGTCAAGGGAAGCGCGTTGCGCACAATGCAACTGGTGCGAATTTGGAAAATGGGTTAATGAGTGCCTTACTTGCAAATACCAACTTGGTAGGTACACTCGATGTCGATTACGCGATTTTAGAAGTTGATGAAAACGTTGTTCCTAAAGTTTTAGCAGCAATTCAGCCAAAGTTAATTTTGTGCTTGAACTTATTTCGCGACCAACTCGATCGCTACGGTGAAGTAGACACGATTAGTCAGCGCTGGGGTAAGGCGATCGCCGCGCTACCACCAGATACGATTATTATTCCAAATGCCGATGACCCAACACTTTCTTACATGGGTCAACAACTACCACAAAAAGTCCTTTTCTTTGGTTTAAGTGAACCCGAACAGTATCTTGAAGAGATTCCGCACGCTGTAGACTCGATTTACTGTCCCAACTGCGGACATTCACTTGACTACGAAGGTGTCTACCTATCGCATTTAGGAGACTTTCACTGTCCCAACTGCGGCTTTCACAAAGCACCGATGGCAATTAATAGCCAAAAGTATGCTCAAATTTTAATTGGATTATATAACAAGTACAACACTTTAGCCGCAGTTTTAGCCGCGCAACAACTGGGAGTTGATGAAACCACAATCCGCGATACAATCAACAATTTTCAAGCAGCCTTTGGACGCGCTGAAGAATTACACGTCAACGGCAAACACGTACGCATTCTGTTGTCCAAAAATCCTGTAGGGATGAACGAAACGATTCGCGCAGTAAACCAAGTACGGCAAAAAACGCATTCTTCGCAACTTGCACCAGTGTTGTTTGTATTAAACGATCGCATTCCCGACGGGACAGATGTCTCGTGGATTTGGGATGTCGATACCGAAAAACTCGTCGCCCAAGGCGGAACATTCATTGTTAGCGGCGATCGCGTTTATGATATGGCGCTACGATTGCGCTACTCGCAGTCAGAGGAAAACGGTTTGCAACTCATTGTTAAGGAAGATTTACGCGAAGCGATCGCAACTGCGTTAGAACACACACCACGCGATCGCACTCTGCACATTCTCCCCACCTACTCAGCAATGCTCGAAGTGCGAGAAATCCTCACAGGGCGTAAGATTCTATAAATCATTACTATATTTACCATCCCACAACGTAGCCTTGATTTTATGAATCTAGAACAAACCGAACTGACAATCGGTTGGTTGTATCCAACCTTGATGAGTACTTACGGCGATCGCGGTAACGTGATTTGTCTGCAAAAACGCTGTGAGTGGCGCGGGTACACAGTTAAAATCTTACCGCTCGATCAAAATGCGACAGCAGCAGACTTTCAAAGCGTAGATATTATTGTCGGTGGTGGTGCGCAAGACCGACAACAAGAAATCGTCATGCGCGATCTACGCGGTACGAAAGCCGCAGCACTCCGCGAAAGAATCGATAATGGAACTCCTGGCGTGTTTACCTGCGGTGCGCCGCAATTACTCGGACACTACTACGAACCTGCGTTAGGACAGCGAATCGAAGGCTTAGGGTTATTAGATTTTATCTCTGTGCATCCTGGCGCAAACGCCCGTCGTTGTATTGGTAATCTCGTTGTCGAAGTCACTGCTCAAAGATTAGCACAAGAACTCGCAGCGTTTTGTGGTTCCCCTGCATACCTGATTGGCTTTGAAAATCACGGGGGACGCACCAAGTTAGGACAAGTCGAACCCCTAGGGCGTGTCGTCCAAGGTTTAGGTAATAACGGCGAAGACGGGACAGAAGGCGCATTCTACCAAAATGCGATCGCCACTTATTCGCACGGTCCATTATTACCCAAAAACCCCTTTGTCGCCGACTGGTTGATTCAAACTGCATTGCGGCAAAAATATCAAGTTCCGATCTCGCTTACACCCCTCGAAGATCCTCTTGCTATACAAGCAAGACAAGCGATGTTCCAACGCTTACGTGTTAATGTTCCTACTGGATAAAGAGAGGACGCTTCGCAGACTTACGGTTCAGAGGTCGGCAAAGTTCTTACTCGGTCAAAGTATGACAAAAATGAAAATCTCAGTAACGAAAGATTGCATTCCTTGGGAAACGAAAAATAATCTAAGTTAGAGCCTAAAAGCGTTTTTAGTGCTTCCCAAACTTACGAATGAGTTAAACTCAACACTCAAAATTCAAAACTCTCAAGATGACAATGTACAAAGTGTCACCTTCACTCATCTTGCTCACAATTAGAAATCTTAGACTTAATTGTGTGAGGAGTGAACTGGATTGAAAAGGCTCTTGGGATCGAAACATGGAAAGTTCCCAAGAGCTTACTCATTTGTTTTATGCAGTTGCTTCTACGGGTAATTCTGCGGCTTTCCACGCTATCCACGACCTAGGAATGTTCGTCATCTCAAATCCATGCTTTTTGAGCAGACTCGCAGCGATCGCAGCACGGAAGCCGCTACCGCAGTATGTTGCTATATTCTTAGACCGATCTAGCTCGTGCAAATGTTCCTCTAGATGCGGCACAAAGATATGCTTTGCTCCTGGAACAGCGCCCTATCGCATTTTGAAACGCTTGGGGTGTTAATGGTTGCAATGTAGGGACGCATCCCATCACTTCAGCGCCTTTCGCATTTACTTTCTTGAGCCGTGCATGGTGACGTGGTGGTTCTGGCATATCGCGCATCACCCACTCAACAAATTCGGTTTTGCTACGTTCCTGCAACGCTGGATTGTAAATTCGCTCGTTACCAATTGTACTATGGCGGCGATCGCCGATTGACTTGCCGCACGCTGAACCAGCACCATGACATGGATACACTTCGATGCGATCGCCTAAAAGCACAATCTTATCGAATAAAGAGTTGTACAACTGCGCAGCCAGTTGCTTTTCTGTGCCAGCACCAAGTAGATCAGGACGCCCGACATCAAGATTAAATAGCGTGTCGCCTGTAAATATACCAAACGGTTCTTTACCTTGTTTCGAGTCATAAATCAGCAATGAAATATGCTCCGGTGTGTGTCCTGGTGTATGCAGCGCTTGCAGTGTCACACTTCCTAACTTGATTTCATCACCTTCTTGCAATTGATGCAATTCAAACTGATAATCAGCCGTCTTTCCACCGTGAATTGTTGCTTGTGTTCGGGCTTGTAGATAGCCACGTCGCATATCTCCTCAACGACACGCATTTATTAACCGGTGATGCATTGTTTATTCGCGGCTGTGGGCGCACGGATTTTCAAAGTGGTAATGCAGGAACGCTGTACGACTCGGTAACACAGCGACTTTTTACTTTACCAGACGACACATTAGTTTATCCAGGACACGACTATCGAGGACACACAGTTTCCACAATTGGGGAAGAAAAGCAGTGGAACCCGCGATTTGTAGGACGCACGCGCGATAGTTTCATCGAGTTTATGAACAACCTCAACTTGCCCAATCCTCAAAAGATTATGGAAGCAGTTCCCGCAAACGAACACTGTGGCAATCTTGCTTCTGCATAAAAAATACAGACAATCTAAGTAAATATACGGTAGACAAAATCATGACTACGACTAAAAAATTGAGCGATCGCCTACAAACCGTTGATGCTCAAACTTTAAAGCATTGGCTCGACACTGATAGTGTTGCTCTCATTGATGTCCGCGAACCAGCAGAATATGTAGGCGAACATATTCCTGGTGCTATCCTCGTTCCTTTATCCCAATTTGACCTTAGCCAAATACCAACCGACACTCACAAGAAACTGATTTTACAGTGTCAGTCGGGCAATCGTTCAGCGCAAGCTGCACAAAAGTTATTTGCAAACGGAATTGAGCAAGTGACTCATCTTCAAGGCGGACTTACAGCTTGGAAACAAGCTGGTTTTCCCACAAAGGTCAACAAAAACGCACCAATCAGCCTGTTGCGACAAGTTCAAATTGTTGCAGGATCGCTCGTACTACTTGGAACTTTACTCGGTGCATTTGTTTCTCCCTGGTTTTTGATTCTTAGTGGCTTTGTTGGTGCAGGATTAACATTTGCGGGAATCACAGGAAACTGCACGCTAGCAATGCTCCTTAATAAACTTCCCTACAACCGTAACTAGGGTTAATATGCTCTGGATAATCGGACACCTTCTTGCTGTGTGCATTGGGCTGAGTTTAGGTTTAATTGATGGTGTTGGATATTTGGATCAAGTGACTATTGACTAGAGTTTACTATTTTCATTCACAATCGCTGCTAGTATCGGAATTCTCATCGGAGCCTACCTCATACCATGTCACTTTGAATTTACTACAAATAGGCAGCTTCAGGAGCCTGCGCCGTGCGGGGGTTTACCCCCAATCCCCACTACGTGGGGTCCCCGAGTCCCCCGTTGAGGCGACTGGCGTGGGCAGAGGAGCAGAGGAGAAATGATTTGTAGTTTTTATTTGGTGAAATGGTATCAGTCGATTCATTCAAGCGAAAAACCTAGAACAAGGATTTGGTTACTTTGTCCTAGCTGTGGCAATATTCATTTTGATTCAACGCTAAGCAAGTTCTCTACTGATCTCTGATCCCTGCTATGTAGCAAAACGCATTCAGCTTAGGACAAGTATATTGAGTAAATGTATTACTCGATAAAGCTTTTAAAAAAGCTAAGAGCTAATAGCTCATTGCTAGCCGCTATAACATTAAACCTCGACCCACTTACGAAGCAAGTTCGCATGAGATTTACAAATGAGGTCAAATTCTGGTGTTTTACCATATTTCTCAAACATAACTTGTTTTATAGTATTCAAGTCAAATAGAATTTCGCGATCGCCAGGATCGCGGATGAAGCTTTGTATCCAACTTATCGCAGCCAGTCTAATTCCACTTTTCACAGGTTCGACGCGATGTAGCGTTGAAGAAGGATACGCGATCGCCGAACCCGCAGCAAGTTTAAAAGCCTGTTCGCCTAGCGAAGTTTCAATGACAAGTTCACCCCCCTCATAAGTATCTGGAGAGCTTAAAAATAACGTTAACGATACATCTGAACGCATTGAAGGCGTTCCCATTAATGCATTATCGACGTGATAACCGTAGTACATCCCTGGTTCGTAGCAACTAAATAAGACTGGACGTATGACTTTTGGGTGTACCGCAGCTTGAAACAACTGATTGCGCTGTAGTGCTTGATGGACAATCGGGCGCAACTCTTGTGTTATTACGGAATTTACTGAAATTTGCGTATTATTTTTTACTTGCTTAGCGTGCCATCCTGCCGTGAGTTTACCATCAACAAACTCCGCATCTTTGAGTTTTGCCGTGATTTGTGCAAGTTCATCAGCAGTAAGAACATCGATACATAAAATCATGATTGATTCGACGTGCGATCGCGTGTTTGACTCATTCCAGATGCAGGACAACGTACAACGAAGAATCAAGTACCACTGTCCTGCATCAGCAAGTTGTTTTAGTTAGCTTTCACCACCTTCACCATCTTCACCACCTTCACCATCTTCACCTGCTTCGCCACCAGGAATTGGTTGAACTTGTGTTGGCTGAGGTTCTTCAACTTCGCCTGCTTCCCCTGCTTCACCTTCGGGAGTTGTTGTACCACAAGCCGCAACAGTTGTGGCAAGTCCGAGTGCAAGAAACATTTCAATTGCTCTAGAACGCACGATCAATACTCCTCAAATTCAAAATATTTGTTTATTATCTCAGTCGAGTGCGAGATTTTAACTTGCTAAACTTAGGCGCGAACCGTTTTGGGTTTTAGCAACTTCAATGCGGGCTTGAAACGCTTCTTTGAAATATGGCATATGCGTCACGGTGAGAATACAAGCAAAATCGCCCGCGATCGCATTAATCGCTGCAATCAAGCGATCGCATCCTTCTTGATCTTGAGTCCCAAATCCTTCATCAATAATCAGTAACTGTAGTGCGGCTCCGGCGCGTTGCGCAAGCAGTTTAGCCAGCGCCAAACGAATCGCAAAGTTAATCCGAAACGCTTCTCCTCCTGAGTAAGTTTCATAAGGTCTTGTCCCACGCGCATCGGCAATGAGAATATCGAGCGTATCGATCATTTTAGTCGCTTTTTTGCGCGTTCCACTCCGCCCAGCTTTTTGCGTGACAAATTGAACGTGCAATTGATTCGCACTCAACCGCGCCAAGAGTTGATTTGTTTCAGCTTCGAGTTGCGGTAGGACATTCTCAATCATTAATGCTTGAATGCCATTTTTTCCGAAGGCTTGCGCTAATTCTTGATAAACGCGGTGTTGTTTTCTTGTTGCTTGTAGTTGTTGTTGTCCTTGTTCGTATTGTGCTTGTAGGGCTTCGAGTTGGTTAAATTGTTGCTGAAGTTGCCCTAAATGACTGAGTTGTTCATCAAGCTGTCGCCGACGAAACGCAAGTTGCTGTTCTAAGGTTTGAATTTCTGCGGTAGGTAAAGGTGTTTGTTCGAGTTGCTGCGTGATTGATTCGATTTGCGCAACCAGAACTTGACGTTCCGCGCTTCTTGCTTGAATCGCTTCTTTAAGGTCTTGCGATCGCGCTTGAAATTGCGGATACTGCTCTTGCGCATTTTTTAGCTGTTGATAGCGAATTTGCCACGTTTGCGCCTTCCGCAAGGCGACGCGGAGCGCGTTATGCTGTTCAGGTGCATAATTAATTGTCTTGATTTTTGCTTCTAAAGCCGCTATTTGTTGCGCGCATTCAGAATGCGTTTGCTGCTCAACAATTTTTTGATTTAACTCGGCAATTTGGGCTTCAATCTGTGGTTGCCGTTGTAAAATTTGTGACAAGCGCTTTTGCGCATCTTTCAATTGTCCTTGACGAATTTCTGCCCACCGCCACCGCTCGATTTCACTGCGGGCTAAAGCATGATCTTGCTCGTTATAGTTTAACTGTTGCAACTGTTGCTCGATTTGTCGCAGTTCTTCTTGTTTATCGAGCGCATAATCACTTTCAGCGAGCGATCGCTCTAGTTGCTGTTTTTCTGCAATAATCTGCTGCAAATGGCGTTGTACGTCGTCGGTTGCTTCGAGTTGCGCAGCGAGTTGTCCGCGTTGTTCTCTTAACGCATCGTAACCGGCAATTTGTTGCGAAATTTCGCGATATTCTTGACGCAATACTTGAATTTCACGTTCGGATACTGCCATTTGTTCGCGGATCACCCAAAACTGCTGTTGAATTTCTTGTTGTTCGGTTTGAGTTTTTTCAACAACACGTTGCCAATGATGTTCCGTTAACGGGCGATCGCACAACGGACAGGTTGCGTCGGGGTTTTGCAGCATTTGCAGCTTTTGCTCTAATTCCCCCATCTGTTTTTCGTAGTCGCGTTGATGTGCTTGTAGGCGTTCCATAAAATGACGCCGTTCTTGTCCTTTTTCGCGAACTCGTTCGAGGTAAACGCGCTTTTTCTCGAGTTGCTCTAGTTGAACCGCAACATCCATTACCGCTTGCTGAAGTTGCGGTTGGCGTTGCTGTTGATGAGTAAGTTGATTTTGGGAAGCTTGCAATTCTTCGAGTCGCGCTTGCATTCGTGCTTGAACGCGTTCGAGTTGCGTTTGCAGCGATGTACGATATTGCAGTAGCGGTGTCACTTGCAATTGCAGTTGATCTAACTGCGCTAGCCGATGACGCGCGGCGGCGAGTTGTGCTAACCCTGCTTCAACTTCGCTCGATTTTTGCAACGTTTGCTGAATTTCTTGTTCTTGCTGCTGTAAAGCGGCGAGTTGTCCTTCGGCGTGTTGAAGTGAGGAGCGAATTTCGTTGATTTGCTGGGCAAGTTGCTGCTGTAGGTGCTGAAGTTGCACCGTAGCGCGGGAATATTCTTGAAATTTGGCAGAAAGGGTTTCTTCCTCAGTTTGCAAGCTTTCGTACTTAGCATAGCCTGCGTGAATTTCGTCGGTATGACTCAGCGTTTCTTCAATCGCTGATAGCTGTTCGTTGATGGCGCGACGTTCTTCGGCTAGGCGATCGCTATCTTGCGTCAAGTTTTGGTACTGCTGTTGTAAAAACCCTAGCTGTTGTTCCCAAGTTTGTCGCTGGTGTTGAATAACTTGTAGGCTTTGCAGTTGAATTGTGTCAAATGCTTGCTGTTGTTGTAGCTGGTTGTGTTGTGCTTCTAAAGCAGCGCGTTCTTGTGCGATCGCTTCTTTGTGCTGCAACGAGCTTTGCATTCCTTCTAAAGTGCGCTCTAGTTGCTCAGCTTGCGCTTTAAACGAGCGCGATAAGTCTTTTGCTCTTTCCTCTAAATCGTCGTATTGATTGAGTTTAAGCAATTCTGCTAAAATTTCTTTGCGCTCAGTCGGACGCTTGAGCATAAATTCGTCAGCGCGTCCTTGGCGGAGATACGCCGAATTAATAAAGGTATCGTAGTCAAGTTTGATGTGTTCTAAAATTAACTGCTGCGTTGCTCTTACACCGCGTTCTGTCAAAGCTCGAAAGCCATTCGGTGTCGCAATTTGAAACTCTAACGAACTGCTTTGTCCGCGATGGCGCGTCCGAATCACGCGGTATTGATGCTGGTTACTGATAAAGATAAAGTCTACCTGAACTTCTTGCGCGCCGGTGTGGATAATATCGTCTTCAGAAGCCGCGCGGCTTTGCCCCCAAATTACCCAAGTCATGGCTTCGAGTAATGAAGACTTGCCCGCACCATTCGATCCACAAATGCAAGCAATGTGCAGCCCCGAAAAGTCAAGGGTTGCATCGCGGTAGCTTAAGAAATTTTTCAGCGTAAGTTGAACTGGAATCATCTAGGCTATAGCGCCACACTTGAAATATATCTAAGAAATAACAGTACATTTGCACTGTTGCCTAGTCTATCCACGAGAATATTAGGTTTCCAGCGTTCGAGCCATTACCTTTACGATTCTTAATATATAGCTTTAGTCACTATTAAATTCGGTTGATTAGTGATGATAAAAATGGTGACGGGTGATTAGTCACTATCTGGTTATTGAACTGGAGAAGATATCACCCCTACTATAAAGAGGATTTTTGCAATAAAAATGCCTTCTACTGTCTATGCAAGAAGGCATTGTTAGTCAGAACAAAAAGAAGCAGTAGATTTGTGGCTACTAAAAACAAGCATACTAACTTGGTATGGCAGTGCTATGACAACGAGATGGTAATGTTGCAACGCTTTGGTTGGTATACAAAACAACCTGCACGTGACATTCGTTGACAGAACTTCACTCAGTATAAGAACTACTGGCGACTCGGCTATAATAACCAATTAGTTATTTAACTATTATCATACTAACTACCACAGTATATCTATGGTTAAAATCAAGCAACAAAAGACCGATCCCACAATTCTTACTGCTGTAGCAGACTATTTCAAGGTGCTTTCAGAAGTCAGTCGCTTGCAGATTTTAACTTGTCTAAAATCAGGTTCAATGAATGTTATGGAACTAGCTGAAGCAACTGATTTAGGACAGGCGAACCTTTCCAAACATCTGAAAGTGTTAACTCAAGCAGGTATTTTATCGCGTCAAGCTAAAGGGACAAGTGCTTATTACGAAATTGCTGACCCGATGATTTTTGAATTTTGTGAATTAGCGTGCGATCGCGTGAGCGAACGAGTACTACAGCAAGCGGCAAGTCTCAAAGCTTTGCGGGGAAAAACAACATTTTTTAGCACAGTAGATTAGAACCAAATCAATCTTCAGCAAATGACTTGCGGCTAATCAACTCGCTTTAAAAAACTTCATTAGCCCTCATGCAGTCATTGTGTCAATATTGATTGTCGCAGCGCCAGATTTCGCGTGCTGCACATTGAGCTAATGCGATCGCCTAGATGTGAAGAAAACCTACTGCATCCTCGTGAGCGTTTGTGATTCATGCAAGCAGTCTAGTGATAACCTATCTTCAACAAGCAATGACAGCTTAGTCATAAGCGAAAGGGCAGACGATGTGGACGTTGATAAAATTAGGAGTTACGCACTTGCCTCCTAAATCCCCCACTCATGGGGGACTTCAACTCAGATTCCCCCCGCCCCCTCTCACTCTCCCCCAATGCATGGGGGAGAAGATAAGGATGAAACTTTTGTGTTTGGGGCTAGGGGAGCAAAATAGATTCAACTGCGTAAGTCCTGAAAATTTTGCAACGATATGCAGCAGGAGAAAGAAGCTTTCATAAAGTCGATTTGCGGGAAGCGGACTTAACGAATATCAGTCTTCAGGGAGTTGATTTCAGCCATGCGGATCTACGTCAAGCACGGTTTGGGAAAACAGATTTTAGCCAAGCTTGCTTTAAAGCAACTGACGGTGACGCAAGAGTTGGCAAATCTCCTTCACCAAAGTATCAGGTTCTATTGGCTTGGCTAGATGTCGTTGAAAACCAGCTTTTCTTGCTTGTTGCTGGTCAATCTCTGCGGCATACGCCGTCAGTGCGATCGCCAAAACATCCCCCCGCTGTTCGCGTGACATGGCGCGAACCTGCCGCAGCAGCATATAGCCATCGGTTTCTGGCATCCCAATATCGCTGAGGAGAACATCTGGCTGAAACGATGTTAACGCTGCTAAAGCTTCCGTCGCAGTTGCCACACTCCTGACTTCGGCACCAGCTTGCGCGATCGCAACGGCAATCACCTCGCGCATATCTGCTTCGTCATCGACAACTAGCACTCGAATTCCCACCAATGGCTGCTCGTCATTTGTGGCTAACGGCGGTTGCTGCGCCGGATTTAGTCCACTTTTCGTTTCTGATAACGGTAATCGCACGGTAAAAGTGGCACCGTGTCCTTCCCCTGGGCTATCTGCTGTCACTGTACCGCCGTGCAGTTCGACCAAGTGACGCACGATCGCAAGCCCCAAACCCAATCCGCCAAACTGCCGCGTTGTCGCACCGTCTTCTTGGCGAAAGTAGTCAAACACGTGTGGTAAAAACTGCGGCTTAATTCCTTTTCCGGTATCGCTGACGCTAATTTCAGCTTGCTCGTCAACGCGGGTTAAGCGCACTGCAACGCGTCCACCAGCGGGAGTGAATTTTACCGCATTAGAAACGAGATTCCACACAACTTGCTGCAAGCGGCTAGAGTCTCCTAACACCTCTTTTACTTGCGGATCGAATGTCGTTTGGATATCGATTGCTTTGGCAGTCGCAGCTAAATTCACAGTTTCGATCGCAGCTTCCACTACCTGCACTAAATCGACTGGACGAATGTTGAGCGTAAGTTTACCTTGGAGAATCCGCGACACATCAAGTAAGTCTTCGATAAGTTCCGTTTGCAGCTTGGCATTGCGTTCGATTGTGGCGAGTGCTTGTGCAGTTTTGCTCGCGTCGAGTTTACCCGATTGCAACAACTTCGTCCATCCAAGAATCGGGTTCAGCGGCGATCGCAACTCGTGCGATAGCACAGCTAAAAATTCATCTTTGATCCGGTTTGCTTGTCTTAACTGTTCGGCTTGCTGTTGCAGCGAAGCCGTCAAATTGGCTCGTTCTAGCGCGATCGCCATCTGCTCGCAGGTAGATTGCAGCAAGTCAATTTCTTCGGGAGTAAAGTGATTGCGGGTACGGCTCGCAAACGAAAGCGTTCCGAGCAACCGTCCTTGAACAATCAGCGGTTGCCCTGCATAAGCAGTAACCCCAATCGAGCAAATCAGCTTGGCGTTAGGATGCATAGCGATTTGCGCTTGGTCGAGGACAATTTGCTGCCGCGCCTGTGCCACCATTCCACACAGAGATTGACCAAATTCCATCCATTCAATTGTTTGAGCTACTTCTTCAGAGATCCCCGCATAGCTGCTTAGATGCAGCATTTGGCGATTGTCTTTTTCCTCGACGATGTAGTTATAGTAATAATCCAACTCAAGCTGGGCTGCAAGTTTGCTAAACAAGTTATGCATCAGCGATTGAGGTTGTTGTTCGGTCGCGAGTAAATCGCTTGTGGTGTCATAAAGCAACCGAAACCGCTCATCGGCTTGCCGCTGCTTGGTTCTATCCTGCAAAATCTTCACGAATCCTTGCGCGATCCCTGCTTGGGTTTGTAACGGCATCACTAAGCCACTACCCCAAAAGCGGCTACCATCTTTGCGCACGTGCCAGCGTTCATTTTCTGCTTGTCCTTGCGCTAGGGCGATTTGTCTTTCCTGTTCGGCTTTTCCTTGTTCGTTGTCTTCCGGCGTAAAAATAATGCGACCGTTGCAACCGAGAATTTCAGCTTCTTGGTACCCTAACAATCGTTCAGCACCAGAATTCCAACTCGCGATCGCGCCATTGAAGTCGAGCGTGAAAATCGCATATTCTTTCGCGCTTTCCACCATTAACCGAAAGCGCGCTTCGCTTTGACTTAGGGCTGCTTCGCTTTGCTTGCGATCGCTAATATCAATCACAAATTCGACGTTTTCAGTTTCGTTGAGTCGCTGCGCTGCGAATAATCCCCACCAGCGCGAGCCGTCTTTGCGGAGAAATTCTTTTTCATAAGGTGTCGTGCGCCCAGTGGAAAGCAACTGCGCGATCGCCTGCTGCGAAGCCACCAACCATTCCGGCGGGGTCATTGTATCCCAACGCAGCACGCCTTGCTGCAAATCTTCGCGGCTGTAGCGACTCATGCGCAAAAAGGCATCATTGGCATCGACGATCTGTCCATCGCTGCGGAAAAAAATCACGCCGACTGTCTCGATCGCAATTGAGCGCCGCAGACGTTCTTCCGAAGCGCGTAATTTGGCTTCGGCACGTTTGGCATCGTCAATATCAACACTGCAACCGTACCAAGCTTCGATTTTACCGTTTGTACCACGTCGCGGGAGCGCGCGAAACACGTGCCAGCGATATTTACCATCGCGCCGCCGATAACGCACTTCTCCTTCATAAACCTCACCTGTTTCCTGGCAGCGTTGCCAATACGGCAGAATCCACTGTACGTCGTCTGGGTGTAATGTTTCTACCCACGCAAGACTTGTTGCCGTTGCGGGAGTTTGTCCAGTGAACTCATACCAGCGATCGTTAAAATACGTATTTTCTCCATTTGGGGAACAAACCCACATGAATGCAGGTGCGGCGTTCGAGATTGTGCGAAATTCTTCTTCGCTTTTGCGCAGTGCTTCCTCAGTACGGGTGCGTTCGATCTGGCTCCAGATGCGTTCTGATAGTCCGCGCAGCAATTCGAGTTCGTCGGTGCGCCAATCGTACGGCGCTTGATGAAACACACACAGCGAGAATTTCCATTCACCGTCTTTGACGATCGGGACGCTTAGTTCCGCACCGATGTTCAGCGCGGCATATCGCTGTGGATCGGCAACACGCGGGTCAGTGTTGACATCCCGAAGGACGATCAATTCTCCCGCTTTGGCTGCTTGCACAAACTCATCCTTCACAAACTCGCGTAGAGGATAAACTCCTACAATGCTCGGCGTATCATCTTGCTGCCAAGTGTAATTGATCGTAACTTCGTTGATCTTTGTATTGACTTCAACAAAGGCACAGCTTGATATATTCAAGTAACGGTTGAGGTGTGCGCCAATTGTTTGCACAATTTCGTCTACACACGTTGCCGCAACAAGGTCTTGACTAATCTGCGCGAGAAATTCTGCATTTAATTCTGTGCGTTTGCGATCGCTAATGTCGTAGGACATGGCTAGCACTGCATCAACTGTCCCCTGATCGTTGTACAGCGGCGTGCCGTGCGATATGTAGTAACGATTGTGGCTGTAATGCTCGAAGCTAAAGGGTTCGCCACCGAGCGCTTGGCGGAAGTAAGGTTCGTAGCGTGCCACGAGGGTTGGATCAAGGGCTTCCCAAAGCGTTTTGCCGACAAAGTTCTCAGGGTTCATGCCGGCGATCGCCAGCGCTTTACCTTCTGCGAGCAGATAGCGCAGTTCGCGATTCACAATAAAGACTGCCCCATTTGGCAAGTTGGCAGCAACCGTACGAAGACTGATTTCGCTCTGGTGCAATGCCTCAAGCACCTGTTTGCGATCGCTTAAATCGAGAACAAACGCCACCGACTCTTCTCTGGCTTCGCCAACTAGACTATAGCCGACTAGTACCGGAACCCGCGCGCCATCTTTGCGAATGTATTCCTTTTCGTAAGGAGTACAGGCACCGCTTACCCGTGCGTCTGCGATCGCCTGTGCATCGATTGGCAGGTACTCTGCTGGCGTGATGTCGAGCCAGCGCAGCTTACCGGCATTCAAGTCTTCTCGCGTGTAACCCACAATGCGCAATAACTCATCGTTGGCTTGATGAATGTTGCCATAGATATCTCCGTAGAGAATGCCAACAACATTCGCATTGACAAATCCGCGCAGTCGTGCTTCGTTTGCGGCGAGTGCGGCTTCGGCTTGCTTGCGCTCAGTAATATCAATCGAGATGCCGATTGCGCGCTGTGCTTCCCCGTTTGAGCTATAGAAGATTTGACTGCATGAAGCCAACCATTTGATCCCCTCTACAGGGTGACGAATGCGAAACTCAAAGTAAAGCGTAGATTGTCGCTGCTCCAGCGCTTGGCGTACCGTGCGATCGGCTGATTCGCGATCGCTTTCTAAAACTGTTGCTAACCAGTTTTCGTAGGTGGATGGCGTTGCTGGATCGAGTCCATACAAAATGTAGTATTCTTCTGACCAAAATACACTGCCCGTTGCCACATTCCAATCCCACGTTCCGGCTTTGGCAGCGAGTTGAGCGACTCTTAGCCGTTCTTCGCTTTCGCGTAGCGCTTTCTCAGCTTGTTTGCGTTCAGTAATGTCTTGCCAGCAGTTGATGGCACCAATAATTTGTCCTTGTGCGTCGCGAACGGGTACTGCTTGAACGAGTGCCGCAATCCGGCTACCATCAGCGCGCTCAATTACCCATTCTTCATTATTCACCGTTTCACCGTAGCGTGTAGCACGATACAAGGGCATTTGCTCGTGCGTGGGATGAGTTATGCCATCTGCTAAAAATAGACGATGCGACTCGATGCGATCGCCTGACGAGGAACCAATGACGGTTTCGCTTGGTTTACCTAATAACTCTTGCGCGACTCGGCTATTGGCAACAATCGGAAAGTCTGGTGGACCACCAGCGATTGTAATGCCCTCCGGTACGTGTTCTAGCAACATATGCAGCAAACGTTGCGCAGATTCGGCAGCCTCGTGGGTCTGGTGATTGTACAAAGCAGCGGCGGTAAAGTCTGCCAGGCTAGTCATGACCCGCACATCTTCGCTATCAAACTGCCTTTGTGGGTTGTGGGAAACGATCCAAATTGTCCCTAGCAGGCGATCCGTCGCTACTAACGGAATCACTAAACTTTCAACGACCGTCGGTTCAATTGACTGAAGATAGGTAAAATATCGTGCCGGATAAGAATATAGTTGCGGAGCTTGGCGCTCTAAACAAACACCACAGGGACTAAACTGGCGTGGCGTTGTTCCCTGCTCGTATTCTGCTAGATCTCCCGCGAGTACCACCCAGCGGAATTCTTCACCTTTTTGCGTTGTTTCTAGCAAGCTTACCCCCGCTGTTCCTGCTTGGCAGAGGTCTTTTGCGATCGCCACTAGAGTTTTGAGCATCGTTGGCGGTTGCTCAGCGAGATGCCGTGCTAGCTTGCGAAAAGCATCATTCTCAGCTTTCAAATCAGGATTTCTGGATTCTCGACGGGACAATTCTTGGGTAATCAGAACATCATTTAAGCTAATTTGTCCCATCTCGCGTGTCATAATTCCTACTTTTTCTCAAATCAACTGGCTCAGCCCTCTCTATTTCATTAAAGGCTATCTCAGTTTCGCTGAGTTCTGCTAAATTAACGCTCCTATTCTTTGGCGCAATGCTGATTTAGCAGCGTTATGTTGAGTGTAGCGGTTTGCCTAATCAATTGTGCAGTTAGCTTGTTTCACCATCGATGAAGACGCTGTCTGTTCATTCTCCCAACAGCTGACGGTTTTGAGCAAAACGCCTAATTTAGCAGCCAAGCTTCCTTGAGAAAGTTTCAGTTGCTGTCGTAGTTCGCCAATTAAATCTAAAGTTTTCAACGGCTTTATTGTCGGCATCACCCTTCTCGTTTCCCCTTAAATTAAGACAAATAAAGTAGTGATGTACCCCACCTGGGGAAGATTTTAATCTATCGATTAATTGTTCTTTAAGCTACATTAGCATCGTTTTAAGAATACGCAAATCAGCTTGCCTCGCTTGCCAAAAGTCCGTAGACTCTCAGTAAGCGAGGCACAATGGCGTACACAAATTAACTTGAAACTTATGCACTTGCGTGTAACTCACCACACGTGGGAGATTTTGGTTTTGATTCTCTCCATCCCCTCTTGCTCTCCTCCAGAAGCTACGGTGTACATATAAGTCTAGACTGGCGTCGCTCCAAGCTTTTTCGCCCCCTTGCATTCCCCACCTGTGGGGGACTTTGAAGCAGAACAGGCTCGGAAGTTCCCCAAGCTTGGGGGTTGGGGGCACTTCGCCAGGGACTTTGCTAGATACCGACTATTTGTGTGTACACGGTAGCCTCCAGAATGGGAAGAGAAGATAATGTTTATGACTGCTCGCGTAAGCTAGTGCCTTTTACCTTTGCTGGAATAACAATTCCGTAGTAAGCTGTAGCGATCGCAACTAAAGCATTAAACCAAACATTATTACCAGAAATCGGCATTAAGCCAAACGTTGTCCGCGCAAAGGGCAACAATCCCATAATCGCAAGCAACGCATAGGCGATCGCAAAACCTCGATTAAATGCGCGCGCACTACTTAAACTTGAGTATGACGCAATTCCTAACAACCCAACAGCCGAACGGACAATATTATGTAAAAAATTGGTAGGAAACAGCCCAAAAACGTAACCATATCCTAGATTATAGGCGCGATGAATTTCATCTGCTGGAATATTAGGAACATTGGTTCCTTGTAGAGTAGTAAGTCCAGGAATAAAGCCAGCTACGCCAATAATTAAAAAGAGAATACCAACAACGAGCGCGCAATAACGCTCGGTAAGATTTGCCGCGTTTGTATTTTCCATTATCTTGATTTTTTCTTGTTCTCGAAACTTTAGTTTGATTTACTAGAGAAGCCTTGATGTCACTAAGATTTGCCTAAAAATGCACTTTTGTACATCTAGCTAAATATCAAGCTCACTACTCTTTATTCAACTAAAATTTGAGCTATAAACCTCTATCAAAAGTCAGGCATCAAACTTAGCAAAATATGTACTTTTTATACAAAAAAGTAGCTCAATTGAATATTTAGGCGGGTTGCTAGCTATTTAAAATAAAAATTTATTAAAATCTTCTCTCAAAATTAACTTATTCCACGATAAAGACTCTTTCACACTCAAAAACTATTGAATCACTTAAAATTAGCCATGCCTTCAATGGTGTTACTACAACCAAAGACATGGCTATCGCTCTACATAGCGGCTGTAAATTCTTGTTGGATCTTACTCTTGGCAGCTTTGAATTCCGTCGCCATTTGCTCTTTTTGTTCGGTGCTGCAATTGTTGTCAATCGCTGCAAACAGGGTGCTTTCTTCTTGACGAATGTGATCGCCAACAGTATCCATTAAATCTTTAACTTTTGATCTAAACTCGTCGGCTGAAGCGGGGTCAATCGACTTAATCTCATCAAGCATTTGCTTCATTTGAGCTTGTTCATCGTATAGTTCCTGTGTGTTGTCATCGCCGTAGAACGATCGCACTTTTGGATAAACAACTTCTTCTTCAGCTTGAGCGTGTGCTAGCAAATCTTTGTAGAGTTGCCCAAAATACTCTTGGAGCTTTTGCGGATCTTTCGTGGCTCCAATTTCAGTGAAAATGGTATTCACCTTGTTATGATCCAGCCGGATGAGCGTCTGGATATTCATATCCTGTTTATCCGTGTTTTGGGTAACGACACTACCAGCAACACCTGACAAGGCAGCGATCGCATCTTGCACCCGCGCCCATATTCCTTGCTTTGCGTCTTGACCCGTCATTTCACGGACACCCGCCTGTTCGAGCATCCCTTTAAGTTGTTCCTGATGAGCGCGACCCTCAAAGTTAACGGTGTTCAGCGGAGCGATTGCTACTTCAATATCAGCCCCTACTACTTGAGCCGCTTTGTGAATCATGATTCCGCTCATCGCTTGACCATGCTTCATCAATTCGTGGTGAATGAGCTTTTGATAAAACGTAAACTCATCCCCCGACATCATTTGCTCAAATTGCGGAATAAATATCTGCGTTGCTGCACTTGGTTCAACTTGAATACCGTATTGCACGATAACAGTATCTATAATGCCGATGTTTTTCTGGTCATCATTCAGCATATTTTGAAGACGTTCGCGAATATCGTCATAAGGGCAGGTATCTATAAGTTTTTGCGCATTGGAAATAATTAAATTCTGAAATGCCTTCAAGTCCGCTAATCTTTCACCAATCGCCAAGCGCTTTGTATCATCTATGCTTGTAACCATCTTGACTCCTCTATGAAAATAATCTAAATAACACCTAAATCACCGCAGGGGTGATGTAGCTCAACATAATTGCCCCAATTCCGCACGAAATTTTAGGTAGCGTTGTTTGCGCCTCGCTGATTAATGAATGCTTTGTGTCACTTGATATCGTTACAAGGCGATTCGAGTTCAAAGAAGATGCGATCGCTAAATTCATCAACTATGATTCAGGGTTCACAAAATGCTCTATCTCTCTCGATATATTCAAGTGCGTCATACCACAAGCTGAGCGTGAAGCAGAGTAATGACCAGTTAAACAACTGACTTCACGCGCACCTAAAATGAATTATTGCGTGCTACCTGCTTTATTATTTTGACTGCGGCGTCCCAGCAAGGTACGAACAGCGGTAAGCACTTCGGGAACTGCAAGCACTAACGATGCGAGAGAGCAAACCGTCGCTACCTGACAATACTCGCACAGTGCTTTGTTTTCGCTCCACTCCTCGCGCGCTAACTCCAGTGAAACAGCGCTATCCAACACAATTTTAATACCCATTGCAATCGGTAGCAGCGGGTTTACCCGCGCGCGTTCCAAACCTCCAGCCGCAGCAAGCCATCCAGTGAGCGCGTAATTCAGCACCATAATTGGTCCATCAGGTGAATTGAATCGGCTGTAAGCGTAGTTAGATGCATCCACGCGATCGGCATCGAAAAGTTCTTGTCCTGGAGGATCAGGTAAGTGACTAATAATTCCAGTTTGATAAAGTGTAACGAGTTGTCCCATTGAACCGCCGAGCATAGACAAGCCAATAATTGCTCGCCGACGACTCATATTAGGGTTCTTTCCTTGACGCAGTTCTTGACTTAGTTGTTTTGGTTCCATAAAACGCAATCTTGATAACGTATGCGTTGGCAATGCGGCGACGTAAATGCCTTGTGCTCTGAGCAAATACATTCCTTACCATTGTTGGAAACCAGTTTGTCGCGTACCCCTTCCCCTGGAGATAGTTCGCGCTTGCAGTGGCTATCAAGAAGAGTAGATTTATTGTAAAGATATTTTGTGATGAAATAGACCTTAGACGTGCATAGATAAATCAAACCTCACGCTCAAGCCGATCGCGCGTAGCACAGCCTTGAAAGCAGCAGACGGATACACTCGTCATGCTACAAATTTATTTTGCGATCGCTTGAATGGTCTTTGGCGCTTTGCACTCGATAGTTCCACTCTTCATGGATAAGTGGTAAAAGCGATCGCCTCTAGCAGTAACATCCTCTATTTATTAGCTAATAAGTGGGTTGCTAAGCTTGGAATATCCAATTGATTGGAATTAACAGCTTCAAACGTAGCCCGTTTTATGCCCTTAGCATAGATATGCATGAAACAAGGATAATTTGAGGCAGATTGTTCAAACTCAAATTCCAGATCAATTAATGAATTTACAGGTCGAAATCTAGTTAGGTTATTGGGAAAAATTTGAAAACTATGATTGGGTACATCTATCATTAGCTTTCCTTCATCCAAATATAGTTGCCAAGCTGTCTCTGTTGCACGGTTGAGGAAAGTAATAGCATCGCCTGAAATTACAAAATGTGGAGATTTAACAAATTCAAATTCAGAATTCATAAAATTAGAATGACTAAGAATTTTGCCAACTGAATCTTGCAATTTTATTGTAAGTCTTCTCCAACTAGCGATCTAAATATCTATCAGTCTGTGATTCAAAGTCTCCATCTACCTTGGCTAAATGGGAATTAATGGGCAACATAATAACATAAGCTTGTCATCCAATTAATAGTTAATTAATAAGCTTATCTTGCTTTAAATAACAGCTTCCTTAAGATAGATTTAAATATTAAGTCGGCAAGTATTTAGCGATACTATTAACAGAAATAAATTCAACGTTACGGTTTATTTTTATGCAGTATTAGACTATATGTAGACTGATTGTCCTTTGTCACTAACACTGGTTTTAAATAGTTTGATGATTGCTATCCGATTATGTTGCGATCACGATCGCAACACAAATAGCATGATTAGCAAGTTTACTACTGTAGTAAATGTTTGAATGCCCACTACGCATTCCACGCTTTAGTCGGTAAATTTGCAATAATTCCAATAAATCAGAAAGTTTATTTACATTACTGTTTTTGTTGGAATTTATACATCATGATATTCGGGAAAAATGCTACTAATAGAGCGTTAAGCTCTCTGTGTCAGTGTGGCTTCAATTGAATCAACTTGACTAACCTGCACGACGACGTTTCTGCTGCTTGACTAATACAGGTCTAGGTTTCTTCTTTTTAGCTACTTTAGTGCTGTGAGTCATACTTGGGCGACATTGCTCGCAGTATAAAGGACGCGGACCATAAGTTTCGCGTTCAGCATCTTTGTTACATTGCTTACAGATAAACTTGTACAGGCGCGTATGAATCACCCGCTCGTGTGCTCTAACGGTGTATTCTCTTACGTGAACTTTTTTAGATGGCATAGGCTAGGAATAATATACTGCTGTAAACAATATGCTAGCTGGAAGCAGGAGTTTAATCGCTAACAATGCCTCAAAATCATCACTTCATTCACAACTTAATTGAAATGCGCGAACACTACCAGGCGGTTGTCCAAAAGTGCGATCGCGCGAGTTCTCATGCTGGCGCTCAACTTAATTCCCTCAACGCTTTGTTAGCGGATCGCTTAGTTGAAAACCAGCACATAGAAAGCTTACTGCAACTGAGAGCACACTATCAAACGCTATACGCGCAACAGCAACAACAAGCCCAAAATGCTAAAGAACAGATCGCGCACATCAATGCATTACTCGCAGACCAATTAGTATTACAGCACAACGAACAACAGATTGCTGTTCAATCAACGACCATAGCCCAAAAACAGCTTAACGAAGGATTAACACTCATTACGGATGAGGACGATCGCTCATCACCGCAACAGCAAGAATTGGAAAAGTTGAAGTCACCAATACTTTCAGACTCTACTCAAGCGCCGCAAGACGTACAAGAACTGCCACATCCACAGATCCAAACCTCCGTCTTTACTCCAGAAGCACAGCATTTGGAATCTGACATCGCTATCAAGTCACCAGATCTTGAACATCAAACAACATCAGCGCCTCCCCCACAATCGCGCTTCTTAAAAACACCACTCGTCCCACAATATCAACACCTAACTAAATCAGAAGCCGTTGAACAGCTACTGCAAAAAAATGAAGGAAGTATTCTACACATTGATTACATCATTCGTGCTTTGCATGGTGAACTTGATGCTGAAGACCTCAAAGCAGAAAAGTTACGAATGAACGACACTCTACGTAAAGGAGTAGAAAAAGGATTATGGGACAAAGTACCTGATTCGCCTGGTTGTTACACGATTGACTTGACGTTAGTTGAACAAACAAGTAAGGGCACACAAACAAATTACCACCAAAATCGAAACAACCAACTTCCTAAGCCCATATCCAACAACGAGTCAGAACCGCCACTATTGCCACGTTATCGTGAGATGAGCTTTACTGGCGCAGTGACCACTGTCATACAAGAAAACGCTGGCGAGGTTTTGACTCCAGAGATAGTCGCAAAAGAGTTGTACGGCGACATAGCAGGAAAAGCTTTGACACAAGCAAAAGGCAAAGTTGGCAAAACCTTGTGGAATGGCGCTAAACAAGGACGCTGGCAAAGTGTTCCAGGTCAGCTAGGAATGTATACATTGCCGTTAAACTAATTGAATTAAACTCGCTGCTCAAATCGTTGGATCATAGACATTGCCTAGGCTTGCTAATTGATTGCTTTTTATGCGGCTTGCGTCAGATTGATAGTGTTGAGATCAGAACCTCGCGCGTAAAAAGCGATCGCTCGACTTGTGCTTCTCACTATCGATTTATAATAAACCACGATAACGAATAAACAGTAAAATAGCCGCCCAAGAACCCAACGCGACTTTGACGGCGACGAGAATATTGAGCAAAGGAATTGCCCCGCCACTGACAAGTGCGCCTAATTGTCCGTGTGGTAATTCGATGCCGCTAAGTGTGACCGCTGCCAGCACAATAAAAATCAAAACGGAAATTTTTTCCCATGTAGCAGCGTGCCAGCGTTTATAGAGTGCTTGCATCCACACCGACGGTGCAGTAATTGCCACAAGACCGATCGCCGTTCCGCCCGCCACGCCAGCGGCAAAACCACCACCAGGACTTAAATGCCCGCGAATTGCGAGTTCGATGCCTACCAATGCTGTAATTGTTGCACCCAGACGCGCTAGCACGATCGATGGTTCATCGGTAAATTGATAAATCGTGGTTGTTGGCTTTTCGTTAGCTAAGAGATAATAAGCGCCCAAGATCGCGATTGTAAATACCACCACCTCGAAAATCGTGTCATACAAACGATTTCGGAAAATGATACCCGATACGGCATTGGGTACTCCACTATCTTGCACGACTAATTCAACAATAGAGACATCCGTTAAGTCGAGTGCTGGATTAGGTATGAGCAGCATTTTGACAAACATTGCAATTCCCGCTGCAATGTAGACCCACTTCATGAATGATTCTCCTTTGCGTCTAATGGATTGATATAAGTGAGACTGGTTTCTGGCGACGCGAGTTCGGCTTGCATAATTTCATAGAGGCGTTGAACTCTAGTGACAGTATGATAAGGTTGCGCATCAGAAGGCGATCGCAAAACACACGTTGTATGAACGTCTTTGTCAACTAGTGCTTGCTCTAAAGCCTGCATATCGGTATACGGGAACACTTCAAGCCGCATATGACGTTTGCGCAAAATTGTGCGTAACTGATCGAGGAGTTGCCCAAACTGGTTGCCCTCGGCGGCACTCCACTCATCCTTGAGAACACCAAGACGCATAACGAGTGATGAACGTACCGCCACCGCATATAGCGTAATCGCCAGCATAGTACCGACTAGCGCTTCGGTCAAAGCCACATCCGCTGCGCCCAAAACCGCATACACCAAAGCGGCGATCGCTCCGAGAATGCCGCGAATCACTAAGGCATGGTATGGATTGACTTGAAACACCAAAATACACGCACTCAATGGCAGTAAAGCCGCGATCGCATAGATATAGAAATCATTCTCATTCATAGCTATCTCCGCTACTCGAACAGTATGCCAGCACGTATCCCAGCACCGTGTTCCAAATTGCCAAGGAGATAATCGCCAGGATCAACAACGGCCATTCACTAGGGATTTTCAAAAGTAGCCCAAAGATGATACTCATTGAACCCAGCGTATCCGCCACCGAAAGGCTATGCAGTTTGAATAAGATAGATCGCTTGCCCAATAGGTGCAAGGTTCCCCAAAACCAAAAAACCAGTCCTACGCCAATGCATATATAACCTAATAAGTCAACCATAATTTACGAATTTGAAACATCATTCATGCGTTTAATGACGTGTGCTAGTAGCATTAACGCAGCGTTGCCCACACTTAAAATAATGACGGCGACAATCCCAATCATCCAATCATCACGAAAGACAGAGACAACGAGTGCCATAATTGCTGTCTTGGTTGCAATACTCGCAAATGCCAACATTCGCTGCCAAACTTCATCATCTCGCCACGCCGCGTAAGTCGGTATGAGTAACGCCAAAATCATCGCTACAAGTACCAAGTTCATGCTTTTTTCCTCCGTTGCACGCGGTGAACTTCGTACCAGCCATCTTCGTGGTATTTCAAGACAATCGTTTTGGGTGTAAAGGTGATCAGAAAGATATCGAGAAATATCAGTCCTGGTGTGCGGCGTGGTGGAACTCGTTCCATCGTTACAACTTCTTGGGTATGCGGGCGAAACATAATTTCAACCGCCTCAATATAAGCTTGTGGAATCGCTATCACAATTTCCCAAAGCGCCCGCAACCAATCTTTTAAGGCGGCGCGAGATTTGTGGCTGTGCGGCAACAGCAGCGCGACGCTGACACCGATGATGATATTGACCGCGCTGAAATTAGCAGTGAGTAAAAACCAGATAGCGAGTCGTAAAATCAGATTGAGATATCCAGTCATGTAAATACCATCCAAAACAGCAAAATCAACATCAGGCTCATCCCACCAATCAGATGCTCAAATTGCTCTAGTACGCGCGGTAGCCTGAGTTCTAAGCGTCGAAAAACGACAAGATATGCTACCCAGCCAGCACCAATAATCGCGAGAACTTTCGTGATATTCGCAACGGTATACGCCTGGTAGTAGGCAATATTGGCGATCGCCAGCACCGCGATCAACGGTACGACTGCTAACCACAAACCAAAGCGAATTTTATCGCTACCTCCACGCGGCAGAAAGATGAATTTGGCATACACGATTGCCGTTCCTGTGGCACCAATATTCATCGCGATCGCGTACGCGGGTGGCAAATCTTTTAGCGTGAGAATCTTCGCCGCAAAACCAACAAACAAGGGACAGCCTGAAATCGAAAGACTCGCCATCACCAAAGCAACCCACAACGCCGTATTAATCGACCTTTGTTGGAGTTCCTTAAAGTTGCGGCTAGGTAAAGTCCCTGCAATTAAAAATAACGTCGATTTAGCGACCCCGTGCGCCAGTGCATACAAGCCTCCTGCACTCGGTTCAGCGAGTATCCAACCCAACTGGGAAACTGTACTTAATGCTAACGTCCGCTTCGTGTCTTTTTCCAAAATTGCATAGAATACGCCCAGTAGCGCAGCCCCTACGCCGAATAGCCGAACAATCGCATCCACTTCATCCACAATCAGCGCACACCGTACCAGCGGAAACACACCCGCTTTAACGACAACTCCTGATAGCATCGCGGAAACGGGCGATTCGGATTCAGAATGCGTTAGCGGTAGCCACAACCCAGATACAAAAACTCCGCCTTTTGTCAAGAGTCCCAAAAAGATTAGCGCGAGTGCCTCGGTTGGTGCGCCGCGCAAACCCCCAAACGCAAACGAATGATGCGTCTGATAGACGAGTACCGCACCTACGAGATAAAACAGCATTGCTGTGTTGCTGACAAACAAATAGCGCAATGCTACCCATAGCGATCGTTCAGTTCGAGGATAGGCAATCAACAGAAACGCCGCAATCCCGATCACCTCTAGTGCTACATACAAACTGATAAAATCGGCACAGACAAACACAGCATTCAGGCTGCCATGCAGAATAGCAATCTGCATATAAAAAAAAGCTGTTCTATCAGTGTGCCAACAGTAGAGAATAACTGCTGTCGCGACCAGTGCATTAGTTAAGATAAAGTAGCCACTTAGCTGATCGACTTGCAACGTGACACCGAAGTTATCGAGTAATTGCAGTGTCAGCGGTGATTGCGCTAGCAAGACTTGCAACGCATATCCCATCGAAACCAGCGTTACACCCAGTGCGAGGTAGCGGTCAAGTTTGGGGACAAGATAAATGAGAAATCCTGTAAACAGTGGTAGGGCGATCCAAGCGATCGTCAAAGTATTCATGGCATATTGTTCTTTTCGATCTCGTTGCTTTCCAACGTCGGGTTATCCCGTGCCAGTTTCATCACACCGACTAGCATCAAAGCTTGAATCGAAAAGCCGATGACAATTGCCGTTAATATCACTGCCTGGGGAACTGGATCGGCGTAGATACCTTTTTTGACGTTTGAAAAAATTGGTGTATATAAACCATCTCTTGAGGCAATCAGCACGTAATAAGCAATAACTCCTGTGCTCATCACATCCATTGAGATGATTTTCATCACAAGATTCTTTTTAAAAATTATGCCGAAAAAGCCGCACAATATTGTTGCAAGGATACACGCTTCTAACACGGGATTTGCTGGTTGGGTAAAGGTTGGTCGTAATCAAGAGTGAAATGATGCTTCGCGATCGGCAGTTTATTTCCTGTATTTATGCCCTGCCTCATGCTTAAAGCCCAACACCATTTTTTGTTAGTGTAAATATTTATTTGACCAAAGCAGGCGATTCCGCAAAATCTCTTTAATGATTGCAGCATAAACCTTGCTCCCTTTAACAGCGCGTCATCAATCCCCGATCTAGAAATGCAGCAAATTAAAACGCGATCGCGTTTCTAGCTCAAACTGCACTCGCTTGTTAATCTGGTAATTGCCCTTCCTGCTCACCACATTATGGCGTGCATCAATTAATCGCAATGATTAATTAAATATAAAATTGAAAGTAATCTGATAATACTTGATTCCGGCGCTTCTGACGAGTCCTCATGCCATAGAATTCTGATATAGTTATGATAGAATTCCTCGTCAGCTAAAGCGCAATTCTAACTCAGCTTTTTAAAAATTACCGAAAGATTATTTGCCGGCATCGCCACAGTTTCAACAAGTGCGAGACCTTCCGTTTTCGCAACTTCGACGACATCCTCTAAATTGCGCACGCCCCACGCAGGATTTTGCGCGCGTAAACTCGCATCAAATGCGGCGTTACTCGCTGCTGTATGTTGACCGCGTTGTTTAAAAGGTCCATAAAGATACAAAATTCCACTAGGGGGAAGAATGCGCTTCGCCCCTGCAAGTAATCCCAAGCAAGCCGCCCAAGGAGCAATATGAATCATATTAATATTAACGATCGCCACAATGTCTAATGATTGTTGTTCGACCGTCCAGATAGGATCGCATGCGTCGAGAGCGATCGTCGGATAAAGATTTTCCACCTCAGGAGCAGATTCGCGCCATGCCATAATACTGGCACGTGCTACAGGGTTCGGGTCAGACGGTAGCCACCGACGCGGATAAATGCGCGGTGCAAAAAACACAGCGTGTTCTCCGGTGCCGCTAGAAACTTCTAATACTGTACCTGTTGGCGGCAACACTTCAAGAAGAACTTCTAAAATCGGTTCGCGATTGCGAAGAGTGGCAGGCGCGTATTGTCGGGCATCAAAATCATTCATTGCATCTGGCAGCGCCCTTGTGTTTTGCATTCTAACTGCTTTTGGCGATCGGCAACAATAGTTGCTAAATCTGGTCGCCCAGTCAACCGTAGCCGCCAGTCAGCCCATATACCATACAGTCTATCGGCAATAGCACCAATGATGGGTAACTTAGTCATTGCATAAACCCATCCCATTCCTAAAGTTTCGTAAACTCGGCGAAAAACTTCTACATTTTTGACGATTGTGCCATCAGGAAGTACCGCATGAATTCGCCCCATCGCAGTTTCAAAGTCTACGCCGCCATGCGCTTGGGGGCTATAATCTTCATCTGCAATATCGACAAATGCTACAAGCCCGCGACCAGCATCGCGTTTCTGCAAGAAGTTGACTTCACGCAAACACAACGGACATTCACCATCGTACAGTAGCTTAATTTTCCAGGATGTTGAATTTGAGACTTGTTGTGCTGTAGATTCGCGTGATTGGATATTTGATGCAGACATGAAATCAATCTCAAGTATTTTAAAGCTGATATCTCTATTTTAAGAAAGATGAAGAAAAATTAACGTAACTAACTCTGCTTCCTCTGCTTCCTATTCGCCATTAACCTTAAAGTAAAACCGCAGGAGTGATGCGCTACAGTAGGAATCGCTTTGCGAGGGTGTCTACGGTTAAATGATTCAAATCTTGTGTGCTGCACTTTTATGGGGGTTTGCTGGGGCGTTAGCTGGGCGCTTAATGGGAGGAACGTTAGAACCTGCAATACTTGTACCGTTACGCTTTTTTGGTAGTTTTTTAGTGCTTTTGCCTTTTATCTGGCGCTTTCCGCCACAGAATAAAGAGTTTCCCCGCCTTTTTGCGATCGGATTAGCACTGACACTCACTCAAGTTAGCTACTATCTAGCAATTCATCTATCTAGTGTGGCAACGGGGCTATTTTTGCAGTACATGGCTCCAGTGTTACTTACTTTATATGCCTTAGTGCGTGGAGAAAGTTTATCTCGACCCAAATTATTCGGCTTAGGATTTGCAGTCGTCGGCGCATATTTTTTAGTTGTAGGTCCGCAAGGACTCGCAGGCGGATGGGGAATCGCTTATGGTATTGCTTCGGCTTTCTTGTTTGCTACTTTTTCTTATTTAGGCATGGGAATGCGCGCCCACCCGTTAACTGTGTTAGCGATCGGGATGGGAGTTGGTAGTATTCTAAGTTTACCTTTTACTCCTTGGGACAAAGTGCTGAGCTTGAGTGCTGTTGATTTAGCCGCAGTTGCATATATTGTTCTGCTGGGAACTGTTGTTCCCTTTGGTTTATTTTTGTGGGGAGTGCGTCAGATTCCGGCACGCATAGCAACATTAGTAGCGATGATTGAACCAGTATGTGGAGCAATTTTTGCTGTTTTCTTAGTTGGGCAACTTATTTCACCGTTAGCCGTATTCGGTGGGGCAATGATTTTATGTGGCGTTTGGCTGAATACTACATGAGAGGTCAGAGGTTTTTTAGATAGACACAATGAGTGTAGGGAGTGGAGGGCTTTATTAGACCTTCTGCATGAAAAGAATTGCAAATAAATTCGCTACTCAACAAACAAAGTCCATGGAGATGGACTACGGGTAAGAGATGCCTTACCTCCTCAAATCTATTGCTTATAGTGTGCGGAGGCACACTTTGTTCAAATAGCCGCGACTTCAGTCGGAGGGTACTTGTGATTCATGCAAGAAGTCTATTGAATTAATACCCATATTACCCCTTACCAATTCACATAAAGACTGGGCTTACGATATATAAGATGTTTAGTAACTCAATGGGTTGTCTGTGGCTAATCAAGAAGAATTAGTTCCGGAAATAGCGCTACCGTTAGCTCAAACACCTTTATATCAACTCGCACTCGAACTCAAAGCCCGACTCACTAGCTTTGGTGGCTGGGAAATGCCCGTGCAGTTTGTTGGTATTAGTAAAGAACATCAAGCGGTACGCACTGCGGTGGGGATGTTTGATATTTCCCATATGGGTAAATTCCATTTACGCGGAAAGCAGTTGATTTCTCAGTTACAGCGTTTAGTTCCCTCCGATTTAAATCGCCTGCAACCAGGTCAAGCGCAATACACTGTGTTGTTAAACTCGCAGGCTGGAATTATTGATGATATTATTTTCTACTACCAAGGGGAAGATGGTGGGGAACAACGCGGCGTTATGATTGTGAATGCGGCAACCACTAGTAAAGACAAAGCATGGATTTTGCAAAATATTGATTCAGAATACGTACATCTGCACGATGTTTCTTCAGAAAAAGTTTTAATTGCTGTGCAAGGACCGCAAGCAGCGACAGTTTTACAGCGTTTTGTCCAAGAAGATTTATCTTTGCTCAAAGCATTTGGACATCTTGAAGCAACTGTTCTTGGTCAACCTGGGTTTATTGCGCGAACCGGTTACACCGGAGAAGATGGCTTTGAAGTGATGGTTGATACATCTATCGGGATAGAACTATGGCGATCGCTTTATGATGCTGGTGTCATTCCCTGCGGACTTGGCGCGCGTGACACGCTACGACTCGAAGCTGCAATGGCGCTTTACGGACAAGATATTGATGAAACGACCACACCCCTCGAAGCTGGTATGGGTTGGCTAGTTCATTTAGATTCTAAAGAAGATTTTATCGGACGTGAAGTGCTGGCTCAACAAAAAGCCCATGGAGTTCAACGCAAACTTGTCGGATTGCGTCTTGAAGGAAGAAACATCGCGCGTCATGGCTATCAAGTGCGATCGCACTCGAAAGTTGTTGGCGAAATCACGAGCGGTACACTCTCGCCTACACTAGGTTATCCTGTTGCTTTAGCCTATGTTCCTACTTCCTTAAGTCAAATAGGACAGCAGCTAGATGTTGAGATTCGCGGAAAATTGTATCCGGCGATCGTTGTTAAACGACCATTCTATCGGTCAAAAACGCGGTTATAGCCGAGATGTTAGCAAATAATGAGTATAGCAGTGGTTCTGAAGCTCTATGCAATAGCTCTCCTGCATGAATGTTTGACGAATAAATTCGCAGCTAAACAAAAGAAAATCTACCACTGTGAACGTATTGATCAAAGTCTTATTTAAGTGTACAAAGGTACACTTTACTGGAGTAGCCCTCGACTTCAGTCGCAGGGCATTTGTGATTCATGCTGAAAATCGTTTTGGATTTTTATGAAATAATGGGCGCTAGGGTCGGTAACTGGTAACTGATCGTTGGTCATTGTCAAGAATACCTATTACCAATTACTCATTACCAATAAAGTAAGTATCAATGCTTTTATTGTTGAGGTTACACATGGCACTGGAATATCCCAGCGATTTAAAATATCAAGATTCTCACGAGTACGTACGGTTAGACGGCGATATCGCCACAATTGGGATTAGCGCCTTCGCCGTAGATCAATTAGGTGACATCGTGTTTCTCGAATTGCCCGAAGTTGGTGACGCGCTAACCAAAGGAGAAAGCTTTGGTACAATTGAGTCAGTAAAAGCAGTGGAAAACTTGTACGCCGCCGTTAGTGGTACTGTAGTTGAGCGTAACGATGACATAGTAGAAGCACCTGAACAGTTAGCTGATGACCCATACGGTGAAGGTTGGTTGTTAAAAGTGCGGATTACCGACTCTAGCGAACTCGACGATGCAATGTCTGCGGATGAGTATCAGGCACAAGTAGAAGGCGAGTAGCCGTAGGCTTAAGCCTACAGGTGGCTAGAGAGGGAAAAGTTATGAAATGGCATAATTATCTTTTCCCTAGTTCTCCATATTTAAAATAATGTTGCAGAATATGAAGAAGAAGTCGTGTCTGGAGAGCAGTCTGTGGTAGCTTATCGCTCTGGTACTGGTTCAATTCGTCAGCAACTGGTAGAAGCAGCCCAAGAATCTTTTTCTTTCGCACAAAGGCATATTGGTTCTAAGCCAGAAGAAATTCAGCAAATGCTTGATGAATTGGGTTTGGCAACGCTTGATGCTTTAATCGACCAAACCGTACCGCAGGCGATTCGACTTAATAGACCGCTTCAGCTAGAACCTGCGCAAAGTGAATACGCAGCTTTAGCCAAACTCAAAGAAATTGCCTCAAAAAACCAAGTCTTTCGCTCGTTTATTGGCATGGGGTATCATGACTGCGTCACCCCGCCTGTCATTCAGCGTAATATTTTAGAAAATCCTGGCTGGTACACAGCTTATACTCCCTATCAGCCAGAGATTTCACAAGGACGACTCGAAGCGTTACTAAACTTCCAGACCGCGATCATTGATTTAACTGGTTTAGAAATTGCGAATGCTTCACTTCTTGATGAGGCTACCGCAGCCGCCGAAGCAATGGCAATGAGTTATGGAGTGTGTAAGCACAAAGCAAACACCTTCTTTGTTTCGCAAGATTGCCATCCGCAGACGATCGCCGTTGTGCAAACTCGCGCAATACCGCTAGGAATTAAAATTATTGTCGGCGACCATCAAACGTTTACCTTTGATGAATCGGTCTTTGGGGCGTTGTTACAGTATCCGGCGACTGACGGCACAATTTACGATTATCGTCACTTTGTTGAACAAGCGCATACAGTAGGGGCTTTAGTCACAGTTGCTGCCGATCCCTTAAGCTTGTGTTTACTAACGCCACCTGGAGAATTTGGGGCGGATATTGCCGTTGGAAGTACGCAACGTTTTGGCGTTCCCCTCGGCTACGGCGGTCCTCATGCAGCTTATTTTGCAACAAAAGAACAATACAAGCGACAAGTTCCAGGGCGTATCGTTGGCGTCTCAAAAGACGTTCATGGTAAGCCGGCGCTACGTCTTGCACTCCAAACCAGAGAACAGCATATTCGGCGGGAAAAAGCAACAAGCAACATCTGTACCGCCCAAGTGTTATTAGCTGTAATGGCATCAATGTACGCGGTTTATCACGGACCGCAAGGCTTGAAGAATATTGCTCAACGCGTTCATCAGCTAACTGTTCTTTTAGCTGAAGGTCTCAAGCATTTAGGCTACACCATTACTTCAGAACACTACTTTGATACGCTACGGATTGACCTTGAACCCGAACAGGTTACAGAAATCATTGAAGCAGCCTTAGCACGGCAAATCAATCTACGGACGATTAACGAAAGGGCGATCGCCATTAGCTTGGACGAAACAACAACCGAAGCCGATTTGTACGATTTATGGCAAATTGTTGCAGGAAGTGAAGTATCTTTCGCGCTAGAGGAGTTAGCAACTCCCCAATCAGCACTTGAAAAAATCCAACCTTTTGCCCGCAGTAGTGGTTATCTAACGCATCCTGTCTTTAACAGCTACCATGCTGAAACTGAAATGCTGCGGTATATTTACCGACTGCAAGCTAAAGATCTGTCGCTAACAACATCGATGATTCCTTTGGGTTCATGCACGATGAAGTTAAATGCGACGACGGAAATGTTACCTATCTCGTGGCAGGCGTTTGGTAAAATTCACCCATTTGCACCTTTGTCCCAAACTAGAGGGTATCAAATCTTGTTCGCGCAACTCGAACAAGCTTTAGCCGAAATTACAGGTTTTGCAGGAATTTCACTCCAACCCAACGCAGGTGCGCAAGGCGAGTACGCAGGCTTACTCGTGATTCGGCAATATCACGCAAGTCGCGGCGAAGCGCATCGTCAAGTTTGTCTGATTCCAGAGTCAGCCCACGGAACAAACCCCGCAAGCGCAGTGATGGCGGGAATGAAAGTCGTGGCGATCGCCTGCGACAAACAAGGCAATATCGACTTAGACGATCTTCAAGCAAAAGCCGAAAAACACAGTCACGAACTTGCGGCTTTAATGGTGACGTATCCTTCAACGCATGGTGTCTTTGAAGAACAAATCAAAGATATTTGCGCGATTGTTCACGCCCACGGCGGACAAGTTTACATGGATGGGGCAAATATGAATGCCCAAGTGGGAATTTGTCGTCCTGGCGATTATGGTGCAGATGTGTGTCACCTAAACTTACACAAAACTTTCTGTATTCCGCATGGTGGTGGCGGTCCAGGAATGGGACCAATTGGCGTAGCGACGCATCTTGTACAGTTTTTACCAGGTCATACAGTAGTAGAAATTGGTGGCGAACAAAGCGTAGGCGCGATGGCGAAACGCCCCTGCCGTTGGCAGATCGCTGCTGCCCCGTGGGGAAGTGCGAGTATTTTACCGATATCCTGGATGTATATTACGCTCATGGGCGCAGCAGGGTTGACGCAAGCAACCAAAGTCGCGATTCTCAATGCAAACTACATTGCCCATCGTTTAGCACCTTACTACCCAGTATTGTACAGAGGTAAATCAGGGTTAGTTGCACATGAGTGCATTCTAGATTTGCGATTCCTCAAAAAATCTGCCGGAATTGAAGTAGACGACATCGCCAAGCGGTTAATGGATTATGGCTTTCACGCGCCTACGGTTTCTTGGCCTGTTGCTGGCACAATGATGGTAGAACCAACTGAAAGCGAATCAAAAGCCGAGTTGGATCGTTTCTGTGAGGCGATGATTCAAATTCGCCAAGAAATCGCAGAAATTGAGGCGGGTAAAGTCGATATGCATGATAATGTTTTGAAGAATGCTCCGCATACTGCTGATGCTTTAATTTCCTCAGATTGGCAACATCCTTATTCCCGCGAACAAGCTGCGTATCCTACATCGTGGACTCGCGAACACAAATTCTGGACGACCGTTGGACGAATTGATAACGCTTATGGCGATCGCAATTTTGTTTGCTCGTGTTTGCCAATGGAAGCGTATAGTGAGTGAGTAGTCGTTATATATGCAACCATTTACAACACAACTACGGGTACGCCATTATGAAATGGATGCCTTGGGTCACGTCAACAACTCAGTTTATCAACATTACCTCGAACAAGCCGCGATCGAACACTTAGAACATTTGGGCTTTTCTTTGGATGTCTATCGCGAACTTGGCGGTGTTTTTGTCATGCGCCGGATTGAGATCGACTATCTGCGTCCGGCGATCGCAGGTGACACGCTAGAAGTGCGTACTTGGTTGCAAGAAATGCGCGGTACGCGGGCGATTCGACGTTATGAAATTCGCAAATATGGCAACGATCACTTATTAGTAACTGCTGAAGCCTTGTGGGTATGGGTGGATGCAGTGTCGATGCGCCCTAGACCCATTCCTGATGTGTTACTCGATGCTTTTGTACAAATGCAGCATTCTTGAGAAGATTTTTTAACTTACAAACTGAAATCTACCTCGGTAAACTGTTTTATCAAAAGCTGGAGCGCCGGAAGAGTAGTAGATACTACCATTGATAAAACCTCCAACACCAGAGTGACGTTTAGTCGGTAGTGGCGTTAACTCACGCCATGAATTAGTTTTAGGATTATATACCGTTACCTTATTAACTGCTGACTTGTGTTTAACCTCGCCACCCACTAAATATATTTCTCCATTAATAACAAAAGTAGCAGCCCCAATATGACTGCGTGGTTGCGGTAAATTAGCGACTTTAGCCCATTGCTTTGTTGCAGGATTCCAAACGTGGACACTATTTTGTGTCGTTAAGTAGTCATCATAACTATGCTGCCCGCCGATCGCATAAATCTTGCCGTTGACAATTGCATCTCCTAAGTGCGATCGTGGATTGGGTAACACAGCCGCTGTTTGCCAACCAGCAGCAATATTATCAAGCTTGAGTATCCAATGATCGCCACGGTCAATTCTATTAAGATCTGCTCCACCAAAGAAATGCAATTCTCGTTTCAAATTACTAAAGCCACCGCTACCTCTAGTTTGTGGTAATGGTGGCATTTCTGACCAAGTATTCGTTGCAATGTTGTAGCGTAAAACTTTTCTTGTTGCAAATAGTTGTCCGCCTTCTGGTTTACCAACATACCCGCCTGCTAAATAAATATTTCCGGCGTCAGCCGCAACTCCTGCATGAGTAATTCTAATTGGTATATCTGCAAGACGTTTCCACGTGTTCGTTGCTGGATCGTACACATCAGCACGATTTGTTGGTCTCCACTTAGAAGTATATCCGCCTAACTGATACAATTTACCACTAACTACCGCACTCATTGCCTCTCCCGTACCGACTGGAGAAGGTGCAACTGTCGTCCATTTAATTTCGGTTGCAGCTAAAGATTTAACTGTAGTTAATACTACAGAAATAATTACAATAAACGCTATCATAACCCTCTGTTTTTTTAAGTAGCGCATTGTGTTTTTATGTAGAGGACAAACAATTCTCAGTTTAATTTAATTACATTTAATTTAGCAGTTCAACCACACAACTTTAATTTACTAAGTTAGGACTAAAACTTTTGCTGTAAAATATTCTTTAGTATTATTTATATAAAGAATATAAGCCGATTTTGTTGATTACAGTATTCACGTGAATCGCCACATAAAAAACACGTTGACTAAAGCAAAATAAATTAAGATAGAAAAGGTACCAAAAACATCAAGAAGATTTGCATAGCCTATAAAATAATCCCAAGCACAATTTGCAAGTTTTTCTAGATATAGATGTAAAACTTAACTTAAAATCTTTATATTATGAATCTAGTCAATATTAAATACCTGAAAAATACGTTGGTAGGCAGTTTGTGCAAGTTCTTCATATTCCTGCCGTTCTTCAGGGCTAAAGCTTGTAATAACCTGCATTCCACGATCTTCAAACATTAGCTCCAGCTTTCCGTTATCAAAGAAAAACATTTCGCCACTATGAGTTCGTAGTATAGCTTTAACTTTCCTACGCTCAAACCAAATATTTAAACCATCTCCAAGGTCAGTTAGAAATTCTGCTGCTTTTACCGGCTGACCGTCAGTTGTGCAAATGCTATAAGTAATATCGCCTTCTACTTTGATATTTTCTACACACTCTGCGGTAAGTGCATCTAATAACTTGAGTCGTGAATCAAATAAATTTTGGGGAGTTGTTGTATCAATATTTGCGGTTAAAGACTCGTCATCACCGATAATGCAATCATCAGGAATACCATCTGCATCATAGTCAATTCGATAGTCATTATGACGCCCATCATTATCACAATCAATAGCGTGACCGATAACTGTTCCCGCTTTTGTAGTCATTGATTGTAAGTTAATAGAACTATCAACAGCAACTGCTGTCGGTGCAGTAGCTCCTATAGAGATTGGGGAAGATTTTAATGATTGAGATTTCTGACAGGAAACAAATAATGTTACTAATGTAATAAATACTAGACTTTGTAGCTGTCTTTTTAACATATAAATTTGTCAATTTTATCGTGTTTGATGCTAGCTTTTCATATTGGCAGAAAACAGTTAGCTTGCGGAAAAATGCAGCTATGCAAGTATGCTAGGTAATTATGAGTTATCTTAATGCAGCTTACAGTCGATGCAGCAGGTGGAAAATACTGGATATTTACTAGATTGTTGCAATAAATAGGAGATTTATGCACCTGAAAAGCAAATCAGGCTAAGAAGTGGTGTATTGTATCTCTTTTCGCCACGCACACAAAGTATGACGAAGAGATGCTTTTTATAAGAGAATCATTAATCATCCTACGATAGGATTATTCTTCCGCACCAGCGGCTTTGAGCGATCGCACAACATTCTTATACCCATTGAATTCTGCAAGCATCAAAGCTGTGTAACCTGCGGTATTTTTCAACGTGACATCTGCCCCTGCTTGAAGTAGTATTTCTACAGCATCGGTAAAACCTCGGTGTGCTGCCCACATCAAAGCGGTAGCATGATATTTGTCTTGCAGATTCACCTTTGCTCCTGATTTGAGTAAGCACTCGATGACCTCAACACAATTGCGATCGCCAGCTTTCATCAATGCCGTTTTGCCGTCATCGGCGGGTAAGTTTGGATCAGCGCCATAATCGAGTAACAACTGCACTGTGTCAGCGTGTCCTTGAGTCGCGGCAAGTGTTAGCGGCGTTTCACCTAAGTTTTTAATATTCAATATATCTTTATCTATGTTGCGTGCTTGCGCTAACAACGCAGTAACAATAGCGCGATGTCCATGTAATGCTGCAACCATTAAAGGTGTATCGCCTAAAGAATTTCTCGCTTCAACATCAGCACCACGACTTAGCAAGAGTTGGACGACTTCAGTATGTCCTTCAACAACGGCTAGATGTAGCGGTGTTTCGCCGTCTTGGTCTTTGGCATTAATTTCAGCGCCAGCAGCGAGTAATGCAGTTGCGATCGCCGTGTATCCCCCTGCGGCGGCGGCGGCTAACGGACTACCACCATCAATATTTTTAAAATTTGCATCTGCTCCTGCGTGTAATAGTGCTTCTACAACCTCCGTTGCACCAATATCGACAGCTTGCATGAGTATTGTTTCGCCTTGTTCATCTTGGAGATTGACATCGAGTGTTCCAGATGCTATTAGCACTTGAATAACATCAACGTGCTGTTGCTGCACAGCCAACTTGAGCGCAGTATCATCATCGCGATCGCGAATATCAGCTTTGGCACCTGCGTTAAGAAACACGCGGACTATATTCGCATGACCTTTGAGCGCAGCGATCATCAGGGCGGTGCTACCATCCTCATTAATCGCATTTACATTTGCGCCGTGGGCTAGTAGCGTTTCTACGATATCAAGGTGATTTGCTGCTGCGGCTAACATCAGTGGCGTCAAACTATAAAGCTTTCTTTGGCGATTAACGTCAGCCCCGTTTGCAAGTAACAATCGGACAATTTCGGTATAGCCGCGTTGAGCAGCAAACATCAAGGCGGTTGTACCGTCGCCATCACTAGCGTTCACACTTGCACCCGCGCTCAGCAGTGCGTGGATTTGTCGAATGTCACCACATTTAACTGCCTTGAGTAATGAGATGTCTTTCGTCACACCCATATTCAAGCATCATCTCATCGAAAGCATAGCTAGTTTATCGCTAAATGCCACTTTTGAGTAGATGAACTTACGATACTACTACATCATTGGGATAAATTACTCATTGGTCAAATTTATAAAACAACTTATGCTAAGTTTTATCAAGTTTATTAACAGAAGAGAACACGATGGAACTTTCACAAGACGTAAAATTTTGGCTAAATTTCATTCACCCTGTTTTGATGTGGGGTTTACTCGCAGCTTCATTTTATGCGCTGTATTTGGGCGTACAAGTCAGACGCACGCGCTACGCCGAGGGTGACGTCAAAAAAGAGTTAATTAAAGGCAGATACAACGTTAAACATTATCAAATTGGCTCGGTCATCTTAGCGCTGATGGTATTAGGGACACTTGCTGCGATGGGTGTTACCTATATCAACAATCAAAAGCTGTTTCTTGGACCTCACCTATTAGTCGGATTAGGCATGACAGGTATGATTGCAGTCTCCGCGAGTCTCTCACCGTTCATGCAAAAAGGTCAGAACTGGGCGCGTTACACCCACATTGTCTTAAATTCTGCTCTACTCGCTTTATTCAGTTGGCAAGCAGTAAGCGGCGTACAAATTATCCAAAATATCCTTAGCAAGCGATAATATCATCTTTGGTTAAATAACTTGACTATCGGTATCGTTGCTAGTGGTTAGTGGTTAGTTGCTAGCCGCTAGTCGCATTCACTCTCCATTTGAATTATCAGTAAATAACGAGATTTGAGATAAGTGGAAGCTGATTATCTTTAAGACTTGTATCCACAAGATGAATGAGTAGGGTTGACATAAACATCATTTTGTGGAGAGGGTAAGATTGAGCATTTGCTGATTGCCACCAAAACAATTAATAGCTCACTTCAACTTGTCCGCTTTGACTTGGTGGGGATAGGTAAACCTAATGACTTGTGAAAATCTTCTTGCACCTTGTGTGTCAAACGACGCGAGACTTGTTTGACAATACTATTGAGTAGGCGATCGCCTGTATTTTGAACAAGTGATTTTGGTAAACGTTGAATAAACTTTGGAAAGTGAACCGCAACTGCTAGATCCAACTCCCATTCTACGCGTGTAATTTTCCCTGCAACGACTTCGGGAGTAGCGGCTGTTTCGACAAGTTCCATCACGGCATGGAAGTCTACATCATAGCCAGGAGCAATGTAGTTTGGGACTGGAATTGTCTTAATTCGATAAATTCCTTCGTCTGGTGGCAAAAGTTCCAAGCCGACTTTAGGTTCTACTTCATAACCAAACGAGCCGATCCGACCAATTGTCAAGGCGTAGGCGTTTTCCTTAACCGATTCTACTTTCATTGGCTGAGCGCAGCGACAAAACCAGCCCTGATGAGCATCAAGGTAATTGGCAACGGCATCGGCAGGGGCATACATTTCCATGCAGTCTGTAAACTTTCCATGGAAGCGTGTCGGTGAATCAGTATGTGAATAGTCACTTTCTGCTAGCGTTGCGGGTGCATCCCAATGCACTTGTCCATTTCTAGTAGATTTATATTCACCATTGCTCGACAGCATAAACGCATCCTTTGTAATTTGACTTATCTATTTAGGATTCCCAAGTCAGTCTTAGAGTTTCTCTGCCATTGTGCAGCTTATATCAAGGTTCATCAAATCTACAATTGAGATTGAGAGTTAGTTAAACTTACTTGAGAATTTGTTCGTTTATTCAGCATAAGCTTTAAAATGAAAGCATTTGTAGCAGGGGCAACAGGCGAGACAGGTCGCAGAATTGTCCAAGAGTTAGTCAAAAAAAACATTCCTGTACGCGCTTTGGTTCGGAATATCGATTCAGCCAAAGCTATCTTACCCGCCGAAGCTGAGTTGGTTGTTGGCGATGTATTGCAGCCAGATACTCTCCGTGCTGCGATAGGAGACAGCACTGTATTACTCTGTGCAACGGGAGCTAAACCAAGTTTTGACCCCACAGGACCTTACAAAGTAGACTACGAAGGAACAAAAAATTTAGTTGATATTGCTAAGACTAAAGGCATAGAGCATTTTGTTTTTGTTTCTTCCTTATGTACTTCTCAACTGTTTCATCCGCTGAATTTGTTTTGGTTGATCTTAGTGTGGAAAAAGCAGGCGGAGGAGTATCTACAAAAAAGTGGTCTTACCTATACTATCGTCCGACCAGGCGGTTTGAAAAATGACGACAACTCTAATCCTATAGTTATGTCGGCTGCGGATACGCTATTTGATGGTAGTATTCCACGCACCAAAGTCGCACAGGTATGCGTTGAGGCGCTATTTAATCCTGAATCAAAAAATAAAATTGTGGAAATTGTCGCTAAGCCAGAAGCATCAGCAAAAAGTTTTCAAGAACTGTTTGCGAGTGTAGGCTGAAGCGATCGCGTGAAATTTGAGGAACATTGAGCCAGCAAGCTTTCTCTGAATGTAATGTAAGGGCAGTAAAAGCTGCCCTACAATTTCTTTGTGTTGATTTTTCGTGCAAATGCGTAAGTCTTGGAAACGTTTGATTGCCAGCGGTACGGCGGTTTTAGCGCTAGCTTATTTAGTACATCATCGACAGCCAGGAGCGAGGCGATCGCCTCATTTTGATTCCACAGTAGGTTATCTTCCACCATTAGTCATGGACGGTGGCGATCCCTACATTCGTGCTTTAATGCGTACAATATCGGCAAGCGAATCTAATCACCCTCAACCCTACACGATTCTTTATGGAGGGCAACACGTTAAAGACCTGAGCGGTCATCCAGAAAAATGTATCACAATTGTCGTAGGTCCAAATCGGGGTAACTGTTCTACCGCAGCAGGTCGATACCAAATGCTCAACACAACATGGAAAGAAAAAGCCCAACGGTATCATCCACAACCACCAGGCTTGATGTTTTGGCGGTCATACAGCTTTGAGCCAGAATTTCAAGATGCTGTGGTTTATGCTTGGTTAAGCGATCGCCAAGCTTGGGGAACAGATATTGCCACATTACTACGTCAAGGAAACCTAGACCGCGTACTTAAGCTTCTCTCTAATACTTGGACAAGCCTGGGCTACGGAATTGAAGACAATGTAATGACGCAACATTTACCTCAGGTGTATCAAAAAATGCTGCAAGAAGAACTAAAAGCTGTTGGATAGTACAGCAGAAGTTAGAGTTCAGGGGTCAGAGTTATTCTGAATGCAAGGTAAGCTAATCTACTTGGCTCTTCTAATCAACTAAAAAGCGCCCCCGCGAGGGAGGCGCTTTTCAATTAATTGAGAGCTAAAGTTTAGCCATTGATGCTCGGAGCAGTTAAAGCAACAGGAGTCGCTTCACCAGCAGCCAAGTCGAGAGGGAAGTTATGAGCATTACGCTCGTGCATGACTTCCATACCCAAGTTCGCACGGTTGAGGACGTCTGCCCAGGTACCGATGACGCGACCTTGCGAGTCAATCACCGACTGGTTGAAGTTGAACCCGTTGAGGTTGAACGCCATTGTGCTGATGCCCAACGAGGTGAACCAGATGCCAATCACTGGCCATGCGGCTAAGAAGAAGTGCAACGAACGGCTGTTGTTGAACGAAGCGTATTGGAAGATTAAGCGTCCAAAGTATCCGTGTGCCGCTACGATGTTGTATGTCTCTTCTTCTTGTCCGAATTTGTAGCCGTAGTTTTGGCTTTCGCTTTCGGTTGTTTCACGCACTAACGAACTGGTCACGAGTGAACCGTGCATCGCACTGAAGAGTGCACCACCGAATACGCCTGCTACTCCTAACTGGTGGAATGGGTGCATCAGGATGTTGTGCTCGGCTTGGAACACTAACATGAAGTTGAATGTGCCGCTGATGCCGAGGGGCATGCCATCGCTGAATGAACCTTGTCCGATTGGGTAGATCAAGAAGACTGCGGTTGCTGCTGCTACTGGTGCTGAGTAGGCTACGGCAATCCATGGCCGCATTCCTAAACGGTAGGATAATTCCCACTCGCGTCCCATGTAGCAGAATACGCCGATCAAGAAGTGGAAGATGACTAATTGGTATGGTCCACCGTTGTATAGCCACTCATCTAATGATGCTGCTTCCCAGATTGGGTAGAAGTGTAACCCAATTGCGTTTGACGACGGAACGACTGCTCCGGTGATGATGTTGTTGCCGTAGATTAATGACCCTGCTACTGGTTCTCTAATGCCGTCGATGTCTACGGGGGGGGCGGCGATAAATGCAATGATGAAGCAGGTTGTTGCTGCTAGTAATGTCGGGATCATCAATACGCCGAACCAGCCTACGTATAGACGGTTATCGGTTGATGTTACCCAGTTGCAAAACCGCTCCCACAATCCGGCGCTTTCGCGTCTTTGTAGCGTTGTTGTCATACTTTTATGATTGCTTTTTGTAACTACAAGTGAGTTATGGGAAGATAATCAGACAAACTTATTTTGCCTGTGTTTACACTTTACATTACTTTACTTAATTTAATCTATATCAAAAGGATTAAATTGTTAAATAAAGGTTATAAGCTTACTTTATAAACTGATGAAATTTTGTACGGGTGTGCAGTTTCATTATTCGCAGCGATTTTGAGTTCTACAGAATGAAAGCTCCATGAGAGCATAACGAGAAAAATTAATTAGGGATGCGAGCAAATATGACACTTCAGCGTCAGGGTAAAAAAGAGCAGGAAATTGATTTATTCTTTATCAGTCTTAGACCTAAAGTTTTGTTACAAATTAGCACTGGACCAATGTTATTGGCGATGTTAGGTGCTAGAGCTTACTCAGAATTGATTCAGTCGATCGGACAATCAGCCGAAGAAATTTTACGCGGCGATCGCTTACCAGTACTACCCTTTCCAGAGCCGCAGAAGATAGAGCAAATTGAGTAAGCGCATAAGTTAATCCCAAAGTTTGTTGTTTGTGCAACCACTTGAGGGGAATTTACCTCATAGAATTATTTATATTCCTGGCTTTATTTAGAACAGACACTATGAGTTCGCTCATCAACCTATCCTCTGATGAGGCACTGACTGTGCCTTCACCACTAGATTTATTTCTCCGGCAACGCCTTGAGTTGGTAGAGGACTTATGGGAGTCTGTGCTTAAACAAGATTGTGGTCAAGAATTAGTCAATCTTCTGGGTCAGCTGCGCGATCTGTGTTCTCCAGAAGGACAAGCGACAAACGACCAAGCAGCAGAAGTGACTAAGTTGATTGCGCAACTCGATCTCAACGAAGCAATTCGAGCCGCGCGCGCCTTTGCTTTGTATTTTCAGCTGATTAATATTGTTGAGCAACATTACGAACAGCGACTGCAACTCGCGCGTTCATCGCAGCATACGGCACTTAGTAAACAAGTAACATCAGCAAACGGTCAGTTGCTTGACTCCGAGACAGCGCTCAATGGGCAACCTGGGGCGGAAATGCTAGAGAAAAGCTGGCAAGCAATTCAATCTGACAATCAGAAATATAGTACCTTTCACGCCTTATTTCCTCATTTGAAAGAGCAGAATGTCCCGCCTCAGCAAATCCAGCGCCTAATTGATCAGTTGGATGTGCGCATGGTCTTTACCGCACACCCAACCGAAATCGTGCGCCCGACGATTCGCGAAAAACAGCGGCGCATGGCAAAGTTACTCCAGAGGTTGGATCAGCTAGAGGAAAAGCAAGGATTTCTTAACAAGACAACTTCTTGGGAAGCCGCACAACTACGCGAACAGCTTACCGAAGAAATCCGCCTATGGTGGCGAACAGATGAGTTGCATCAGTTCAAACCTACAGTGTTAGATGAGGTAGAGTATGCATTGCACTACTTCCAAGAAGTTTTATTCAATGAGATTCCCCAACTACATCAACGATTTAAACACGCACTTTCTAGTTCTTTTCCCCGACTAAATGCACCAAAGCATGATTTCTGCAAATTTGGTTCGTGGGTAGGAGCAGATCGTGACGGAAATCCTTCAGTAACTTCTCAAGTAACCTGGCAAACAGCTTGCTATCAACGTCAAATGGTGCTGGAGAAGTATATTCAGTCAGTGAAGCACTTGATTACTTTATTAAGCTTGTCGCTACACTGGAGCGATGTCTTGCCAGAATTACTCGAATCGCTGGAGCAAGATCAATCGCAAATGAATGATGTTTATGACGCACTCGCACTACGATATCGACAAGAACCATATCGCCTAAAATTATCTTATCTACTCAAACGCTTAGAGAATACACGCGATCGCAACAGTCGTTTATCTAATCGCGATTTACGACAACGCGAAATCATCGAAACCGAAAGCGATTTCCGTGAAATTTACCGCTCTAGTGCCGATTTTTTAGCAGAATTGCGGTTAATTCAGCGTAATTTAGAAGCGACGGGTTTAAGTTGCCGCGAATTAGAAAATTTGATTTGTCAGGTCGAAATTTATGACTTCAACTTGGCGCATCTCGATATTCGCCAAGAGTCATCGCGCCATGCTGACGTGTTAGAAGAGATTCTACAGTATTTGCAAATTGTACCGCGTTCCTACAAAGAATTATCGGAAGCTGAGCGCGTCGCCTGGTTAGTATCAGAACTTCAAACACGTCGCCCGCTTATTCCCGCAGAATTACCTTTTAGTCCGCAGACAACCGAGGTTATCGAAACATTTCGGGTTGTGCGATCGCTACAGCAAGAATTTGGTTCTAGCATTTGCCAAACTTACATTATCAGCATGAGTCACGAAGTCAGTGACCTGCTTGAAGTATTGCTCCTTGCTAAGGAAGCAGGCTTATACGATCCCGCAACGGGGACAAGCACCTTACAAGTTGTGCCATTGTTTGAAACTGTCGAAGATTTACTTCGAGCGCCAAGGGTAATGCAACAACTGTTTGAACTACCCTTGTATCGCGCCTTACTTGCAGGCGGCTATCATGCGCACTCAGCAGAAAACTCGTCAACTAACACGACACCACCCCCGCCTCCTTCAACACTGACGCCGAATCTTCAAGAGGTGATGCTAGGGTATTCTGACAGTAATAAAGATTCAGGCTTTTTAAGCAGTAACTGGGAAATTCACAAAGCGCAAAAAGCACTTCAGCAAATTGCCGAACAATTTGGTTTACAGTTACGCATCTTTCACGGACGCGGTGGCTCGGTTGGTCGTGGTGGTGGTCCAGCTTATGAAGCTATTTTAGCGCAGCCTGGTCACAGCATTAACGGTAGAATCAAGATTACAGAACAAGGAGAAGTTCTCGCTTCCAAGTATTCTTTACCTGAACTTGCGGTTTACAATTTGGAAACGATTACAACTGCCGTTGTCCAAGCAAGTTTATTGCGGACTGGATTTGACAATATTCAACCTTGGAACGAAATTATTGAAGAAATCGCCGCGCGATCGCGTAGTCATTATCGCGCTTTAATTTACGAGCAACCAGACTTTATCGACTTTTTCCATCAAGTTACACCCATCGACGAGATCAGCCAGTTGCAAATTAGCTCTCGACCCGCGCGCCGCCAAGGTGGTAAAAAAGACCTAAGTTCGTTACGCGCAATTCCCTGGGTGTTTAGCTGGACACAAAGCCGTTTTCTTCTACCTGCATGGTACGGCGTAGGAACTGCGTTGCAAGAATTTGTCAACGAAGAACCCGAAGAACATCTTAAGCTGCTGCGCTATTTCTACCTCAAATGGCCTTTCTTTAAAATGGCAATTTCTAAAGTCGAAATGACTTTAGCAAAAGTAGATTTGCAAATGGCAAAGCACTACGTACAGGAATTATCACAACCTGAAGACTTGGCTCGCTTTGAAAAACTATTTGAGCAAATTGCTAATGAATTCTACCTCACGCGAGATTTAGTATTAACCATCACCGGTCATAAACGCCTTCTAGATGGCGATCCGGTTCTGCAAAAGTCCGTTCAATTACGCAATGGAACAATTGTCCCCTTGGGCTTTTTACAAGTTTCTTTGCTCAAGCGGCTACGTCAATGCAACAACACAACGTCAGGCGTTATCCACTCGCGCTATAGCAAGGGGGAATTACTCCGTGGCGCGTTGCTTACAATTAATGGTATTGCTGCTGGTATGCGGAATACTGGTTAATGAGCAAATTTTGGCAACCAAAACGAGTTCTAGCTTGTACTTTAATCGCGCTGACATCTGGAATTGTCAGTGCTTATATTGGCAGTCAAATCAGCCTGAAAGTTCAAAGTCAAAAATGCCAAAATCAACCTTGGGGCTTAGAAACTGCGTGTCAGGCTTGGGTAGCTCCAGGAGCAGTTTGGCAAGGTGGTACGACAGGACTTTATTTAGGAACGCTGCTCGGTGGCATTGTTAGCATTTTGGGAACGATTAAAGGGTTTACCACAAAAGAAGCAGATAGTCAAGAAAAAATAGCTGACAATTTGGCATTATTTGCTGATGAATTAGAATTAACACCTACTCAAAGAGTCGTACTACAGCGTTTTTTAATATTAGTCACATTAAAATTAGCAGCATCTAGCCAAACAACTTCTCAGGAAGATACAACATTGTCAGTAGAAGAGTTGCAACAACTGCTGGCGATCGCAAAGCACAAGCAACTACTAGAACGCAGTTTGACTTCAGAGCAAATTGCTCAGTTATTAAAAGAAATCGGCATTTGCTCAGATACACGCAGAGAATCTCCTTTTAGGATTGCTACGCATATCCCTGGTCAAACTCAAGACAACTAGTTAAAACAGTACATTCGGCATTTTTAGATAGCAACTCTACAGAATTTTGTTTATATAACAAGCCACAGCGTAGAGCAATGTGAAGTATGGGCATTGGCATGAAAACTGCTAGAGTAGAGTTTTTAGCAATATACTTAAATACATTATCCATCGGTCGAAGCCGTGGGAATTTGTAAATTCTCCCACGTTTTCCAACTATTACTTTCTGTATCAAAACATCGCCAAGTAGCAAGCGCACTATCTTGGTAGCAAATCAGAACTCGCCTACTTGCAGGATAACTTGAAGAAAAGCACTCGCTAAACTGCTGTAGAGGATACGTTTTGCGGCTAAGGCGTTTAGCAACTGCTTGATTGGGACATTCGATGAGCAAAGCAGTTTTTCCGCCGATTCGAGTGAGTGAAAAAATGCACATTCTCAAAATTGCCCGCAGCCAACTTTCAGAGTAATCAAAATATTCATCTATTAGTTTCCCAGTAAACGCTTTTTGTAGCGATCGGTCTTGGGAATCGGGAACAGGAAACTCAGACATAGAAAAAGTGTTGTGAGGGTACATAGTTGGCTAGAGGTTAGATCAAAAGCTTTAGTAGTTGCAAGTGTTTGAATACCCAATTTTGCGAAAAAATACGACTATTTATATGTTTTGTTGCATAAGCAATCGCACTTGGTAAAATGCAACCGTAGCTGTTATGACCACAAACGATGAATTCACAAAATTCTCCGCAAACAACAGGCGCAGATGCTGTCGATGTAGCGATCGCCGCAGGAAAAGATTTCGATGGGACTCCGATTCCGCCTGCCAAACTAGAACTGTATCGCCAAGTAATGGAACTAGAAGCAGGCAGACAACGTAGCGGTGTTTCCAATACAATGCGATCGCGAATCGTGCGGATTGGCGCGAAACACATTCCGCAGGAAAAACTGAATCAAATGCTCATTGATGCTGACTTTGCACCGCTCAAAGACAAAGAAATTGCGTTTTATTACGGTGCGCAGTAGTAAGAGAAGTGTGGAAATGCGATCGCATTCTTACATAGTCATACCAAGACACAATTGACTCGTGGCATAATGACCCTGATGCCAGTCAAAGCCTTGAGATTAATTGCTTATGTCCCTATTTAACGCTAAACCAGCGCTGCTTGTCCTTGCAGATGGAACTGCTTATCGTGGTTTTTCGTTCGGCGCTACCGGAACCACTATTGGGGAAGTTGTTTTCAATACTGGCATGACAGGCTATCAAGAAGTCTTAACAGACCCCAGTTATTACGGACAAATCGTTGTCTTTACCTATCCTGAACTCGGTAACACAGGCGTAAATCCCGACGATGAAGAATCGCATAAACCGCAAATCCGAGGTGCAGTAACGCGCAACATCTGCTACAAACCGAGCAATTGGCGTTCTACAGCTAGCTTGCCAGATTACCTCACACAGCACAACATTCCAGGCATTTATGGAATTGATACTCGCGCGCTCACTCGTAAAATTCGGGCTTTAGGTGCCATGAATGGCGGAATTTCCACCGAAATTCTTGATGAAGCTGAGTTACTAGAGCAAGTCACCGCAGCGCCTAGTATGAAAGGCTTGAATCTAGTGCGTGAGGTGACAACTGCTAATGTTTACGAATGGTCAGACCCCACAACGGCGATCTGGGAATTTAAACCAGTTAATCAAGACAATGTCGCAGAACCTTTGACGGTTGTTGCGATTGATTTTGGGGTGAAGCGTAACATTCTTCGCCGCTTAGCAAGTTATGGATGCCGGATCATTGTTGTGCCTGTCAACACTCCTCCAGAAGAAATTCTCAAATACAACCCTGATGGAATTTTTCTCTCTAATGGTCCTGGCGACCCCGCACCCGTTACCGAAGGAATCGAAACAACCAAAGCACTCCTAGCGAGTCAAAAGCCAATGTTTGGCATTTGTATGGGACATCAAATTTTAGGTCACGCGCTTGGCGCAGAAACGTTTAAGCTTAAGTTTGGGCATCGCGGTCTTAACCAACCCGCTGGTTTAAAGCAGCGAGTCGAAATCACGAGTCAAAACCACAGTTTTGCGATCGATGCCAATTCTTTACCAGATGCGGATATTGAGATTACTCACCTCAACCTCAACGATTCGACGGTTGCAGGGCTGCGACATAAATCACTACCGCTATTTTCAGTGCAGTATCACCCAGAAGCTAGCCCTGGTCCTCATGACGCGGATTATTTATTTGAGCAGTTTGTACAATTGATGCGCGAAGCCAAACAGGGATCAGCGACAAAGCGTTAGTCTTTTTGAATCCTCAATTTCTGTCTCATGATAGTAGACAAGACCTCAAAAAACACTCTATACTTGAGCCTCGACTTTAAACATCTTAGTTAGCGTAGCAAGAGGAGGGTATTATTGCTGAGCCACTAAATATCACGGTTAGTTTGAGAGGAACTCGTGAAGTACGGGACAATTATCAGTTGTTTCGATTTACAGGGTTGTTAGATGCTTTTTCTGAACCAACCTTTCGTAAGGTAATTGGCAAATGTATCGATGAGGGACCCAAAAATGTTATTTTGGATCTTTCTCAAATCGACTTTGTTGATAGCTCAGGTCTAGGGGCACTAGTGCAACTTGCAAAACAAGCACAAAATGCTGGTGGCACTTCACAAATCGTGACTAACGCCCGCGTGACTCAAACAGTTAAGCTAGTTCGGTTAGAGCAGTTTCTCTCGCTGCGTCCTTCAGTCGAAGTCGCGCTAGAAAACGTTAAACAGTCATGATCTGGCAACAGAAACAAGGCTAATATAGCTATCCGGTTGTATCATCTGGGTAGCTTGATTTTTGTTTATAGAAATGTTTATTAAAGCTGGACGAATGAATTCGCTGCTAACTAAACCGTGTCTACCTCTGTGGAGGCGATTAGAAAAATCCTACTTTTAGTGTGCCGCCGTGCGCAGGTTTAGGCAGCCCCGACTTTAGTCGGAGGGCTGTTATTAAGGTGTGCGAAGCTATTCCAGCATTCGTACAAGTCGGTTGAAAGGATCTAGATATATCTTTAAGAATGCTCGCTAACTAACAGCTAATTACTATTACCTTCATTTATTTGGATGTGGGGATCGAGGATAATAAGAAGCTACCAAAACTGAAATGGGTAGTTTTGCCAAATTCATAACGGCGAAATTTATTTTCTCACCATCAATCTAGATAGAAGGATCATCTCAATTGTGAACCCAAAGGAGGAAGAGCTACTTGATCGCTCATTTATAATAGAAGACGAACTAACTCTTAAGTTAGAGCAACTGCTACCAACCTTGGCTGAAGATTTATTACAGCTACAGCAAGCTTCTCCAAGCGCTTTGGCATATTTAGGAGATGCAGTTTATGAGCTTTACATTAGGCGTTATTACTTACTGCCACCCAAGCGATCGCAGGTTTATCATCGATTAGTAGTGGCACAGGTAAGAGCAGAAGCACAAGCATCACATTTGCGATCGCTCACTCCTTACCTTACCAGTACTGAATTAGATATAGTCCGTCGTGGTCGGAATGCGACAACGAAGCCGCCAAAGCGTATCGAACCTGAAATTTATCAACAAGCATCGAGTTTAGAAACCTTAGTCGGCTACCTATTTCTCACTGACTGTCAGCGTTTGGCTCAGTTATTACACAAGCTAGACTTTGAGCAAAATCAAAATGAGTGATGGAAATTGTCTTTCTATACCGAAATAGCTGGAATTCTCAGTTAGATTCGAGTAGTAGGGATGCCCAAAAGAATTTAACACTTCAACTATTAAATGGCTAACAAACCACAAAAATTTAGATCTACGGGCGGGGCAAAGCGCGACAAGCCAGTCAAAATTAGAGAAAGCTCTAAACCTTTGCTCAAATCTCCCAATCAGGGTCGCACTGCACGAGCAAGACCTACAGTGAATCATGCTGTTGGTAACACAAATTTACAAAATTTAACAGAAGACAACGATCTCATTTACGGTCGTCACCCTGTTCTAGCTGCTTTGGAGAGTCAAAGACATCTGAATCGAATTTGGATTACTTCGCGGTTGCGCTACGATCCCCGCTTTCATTCTTTGATTTCACAAGCAAAAGAAAAAGGAACAGTTATCGATGAAGTTGAACCTAAGCGTTTAGATCAAATCACGCATCATGCAAATCACCAAGGGATCGCTGCACAAATTGCACCTTATGCGTATAGCGATCTTGGTGAATTAATTGAGCAAGCAAAAGCGATCGCTGAATCACCTGTTATTGTGGCAGCTGAAGGTATTACCGATCCCCACAATTTGGGAGCGATTATTCGCACAGCTGAAGCGATTGGAGCGCAGGGGCTTGTCATCCCGCAAAGACGAGCAGCCGGAATCACATCGAGTGTTATGAAAGCCGCCGCTGGTGCTTTGGAAAAATTTCCTGTCGCCAGAGTAGTTAACTTCAGCCGTGCTTTAGAAGAACTCAAGGAGGCAGGATTTTGGATTTATGGTACAGCCGCAACCGCAAGCCAACCGCTGCATACAGTCCAATTTACAGGACCAGTTGTGTTAGTGATTGGTGCTGAGGGTGAAGGGTTAAGCTTGTTAACACAACGTTGCTGTGACGTGTTAGTGTCAATTCCACTTTTGGGTGATACTCCTAGCTTAAATGCCTCAGTCGCAGCCGGAATGGCTTTGTATGAAATTTTTCGCCAACGTTGGTTAAATATGCTTCATTTAGAAAAATTAAAATAAGATAATTTGAAAAAAGAAGCGTAACAGAGTATAACAAAGTGTGAAGTATTTAGAAGCAGTAGCAGACCGCGTCACATCTGTAACCAATGGACAAAACAGCAAATATGAAAACATTTTGGGATAGTTTTAAAGAAGTTTTAACTAATCTCTTTCACAGCTTTGGCTGGGCTTGGTGGGTAGAAATTGTTACACAAAATCCGCGCTGCACGTACTACTTCGGTCCTTTCTTGAGCGTTAAAGAAGCAAACGCTGCCAAGGCGGGATATATTGAGGATTTAGAGCAAGAAGGTGCACAAGGAATCATTGTAAAAGTCAAGCGTTGCAAACCTAAAAATTTGACAGTTGCTGACGACTTGGGAATGGTTCAACCTAAGGCCACACCCATATTTAGCGGTCAGATGTAAAAGCAAGCAAAGTTATACTGTTTCACTAAATGAGAACTACAATTAATTTCTCCTCTGCTCCTGAAGCTGCCTATTTGTAGCAACTTTAAAGTGAAACGGTATTAGGGGCGTTTGGTGCCAAAGAGGAAAAATCAGTAAAATCTCCTCTAAGCACTCATCGCTCGCAACCAGCAACTTACTCATGCTTGACGATCGCTGGATACTGAGCAATCCACGCGTCAATATCGCTTAGTACCTGCTGGGGAATCTCCCACGGGAAAAGATGCGCGGTATTGGGATAGCATTGCCATTGACAGTTTTTCAAGTACCGAGCAGTTTCGTGACTTGATTGGGCGGTGATATGGCGATCGCGCTCTCCGGCTAGCATCAAGCTCGGACACGTAATCTTGTGTAAATCGGTGAGGCGGTTGTAACCCGATCGCAGCGCTGTATTCAACGCACGCTGTGCAGCCGCAGAAGTTTGCAGGTACGCAGCAATCGCATCAGTAGCAAGATAGCGATAGGCAGTCGGCGAATGTTGTTGAATGAGGTAGCGATAGAGCGATCGCTTGCCAAAAGTCTCAATATTCCACTGCCAACTTGGTTGTAACCAATTCAAAACAGACGCTACACCAGTATACACATTATCTTGCCAGCTAATCGGCGGATGATTACCTGTGGGACGCGCTGCGGTGGCGACGAGGATTAACCCGCTCACGCGATCGGGCAATTTAAGCGCGAGTTCCATCGCCAAAATTCCGCCCAACGACCAGCCGAGGACTAAGCAGCGCTGAATTTTCAAGCTATCTATCAGTGCTTCTAAGTCGAGCAAGTGATCGTTCATTGTAAAATTTTGTTGTGTGCGACTGCTACCATAGCCGCGTAAATCGGGGGCGATCGTCCAGAAGCGCTGCGATAAATGGTTCGTAAACACCGACAGACTACGCCCAGATCCTGGATGACCGTGTAAGCAAAGGATGGGAAAGCCGTGTCCTTGAATATGAACGTTGAGGTTGACAGGTTGAACAGTTTGAGGTAGAGACACTCGATAAAAATAAGCCGTAGTATATTTTTACTATAAGACTTATGTTGCTAGTGGGAAATGGTAATTGGTAATTGGTAAAAGAAATCATTACCAAGCAAAACAATAATTTGAGTCACTTTTACATAAGTCCTGAATTAAACTAAATAATCTGGATTACAAGTCAAAGGAGCAAACAATGGCATCCATCCGCGAGTTGCACCAACAACTGGTGAGCAAAGAACGCTCTGCGGTTGAAATTACTCAAGAAGCCTTGCAGCGCATCGCAGCATTAGAGCCGAAATTACATAGCTTCTTATCTGTGACCGCAGATACAGCGCTAGCACAGGCGCAAGCAGTGGATGCCAAAATCGCTGCGGGAGAGGAAATAGGGCTACTCGCAGGAATTCCGATTGGCATCAAAGACAATATGTGTACCAAGGGAATTCGGACAACGTGTGCTTCTAAAATTTTGGAGAACTTTGTACCACCGTACGAATCAACCGTGACGCAAAAGCTAGCCGATGCAGGTACTGTCATGGTGGGCAAAACGAATTTAGATGAATTCGCAATGGGCAGTTCTACGGAAAATTCAGCATTTCAAGTCACTGCCAATCCTTGGGATTTAGAACGCGTTCCTGGTGGTTCTTCTGGTGGTTCGGCGGCGGCAGTAGCAGCGCAAGAGTGTGTTGTTGCCTTAGGTTCTGATACCGGCGGTTCGATTCGTCAACCTGCGTCGTTTTGTGGCGTTGTTGGCATGAAACCGACTTACGGGTTAGTTTCGCGTTACGGTTTAGTCGCGTTTGCTTCATCGTTGGATCAAATTGGACCATTTGGGCGTACTGTAGAAGATGCCGCAATTTTACTGGGTGCGATCGCCGGATACGATCCCAAAGATTCGACAAGTCTTAAAGTCGAAGTCCCAGACTATACGCGATCGCTCAAACCCGACGTTAAAAACCTCCGCATCGGTATTATCAAAGAAACTTTTGGTGAGGGCTTAGATCCTGCTGTTGAACAAGCAGTCACTAAAGCGATCGAACAACTTAAAGATTTAGGCGCAGAAGTTCAAGAAATTTCCTGTCCTCGTTTTCGCTACGGGCTACCAACTTATTACATCATTGCGCCTTCGGAAGCTTCGGCAAACTTAGCGCGTTACGACGGTGTGAAATACGGCTTCCGCACGCCAGATGCTGAAAATCTCCTGTCGATGTATAACCGGACTCGTGCTGCTGGCTTTGGAACCGAAGTCAAACGGCGGATTATGGTAGGAACTTACACGCTGTCGGCGGGTTATTATGATGCGTATTATTTAAAGGCGCAAAAAGTTCGCACGCTGATTAAGCAAGACTTTGAAAACGCGTTTGCCAATGTTGATGTTTTGGTATGTCCGACTGTACCAACAACCGCATTTAAGGCGGGAGAAAAGACGGACGATCCCCTGAGTATGTATTTAACTGACTTGATGACAATCACCGTCAATCTGGCTGGCTTACCAGGAATGAGTATTCCCTGTGGATTTGATGACAAAGGTTTACCGATCGGATTGCAGTTGATTGGCAACGTATTGCGCGAAGATTTGCTATTTCAAGTCGCGTATGCTTATGAACAGGCGACAGAATGGCATAAAAAGACTCCGAAGTTGACATAGCGAGAACGTCAGTATAGTGATGCGCAGCTTGGAGTTTTTATCATAAAGTTGTGCATCCGTACACGTGTAGAAGGATATCCATGCTCAACAAATTATCATTGAGGTGGCTGCTGAGTGCTGGGCTAATTGTGGCACTTTTTTATATCGGGATCAGCATATATCTCTTTTTCCAGCAAACTCGCTTCATTTTTTTTCCTTCACCCGTTATTCAAACGACACCAGAGTTTTTTAATCTCCGCTATCAGGAAGTGTGGCTACCTGTCACTACAACCACAGGGCAAACTGAACGCATTCATAGTTGGTGGATTCCTGCGACACAATCTAACGGAAGAGTTCTACTGTATTTACACGGCAACGGTATCAATATTGGTGCAAATGTTGCTCACGCCCATCGGTTTCACCAGATGGGTTTTTCAGTACTCCTCATCGATTATCGCGGCTATGGTCGTAGTGAAGGGGCTTTTCCTTCTGAAATGAGTGTTTACCAAGATGCTGCGGTGGCGTGGGATTATCTCGTTAATCAACGACAAATTGATCCGAGTCAGATTTTTATTTATGGGCATTCTTTAGGGGGTGCGATCGCCATTCACTTAGCACTACAACAGCCCAACGCCGCCGGATTGATTGTCGAAAGTTCGTTTACTTCGATCCGTGCCATGATCGATTTCCAACGTGCCTACCGCATATTTCCCGTCGATCTGATTTTACGCCAGCGCTTCGACTCGATGAGTAAAGTAAACGCATTACAAATCCCTGTTCTATTCATTCATGGAACTGCGGATTGGCAAGTTCCCGCGCAAATGAGCGAACAACTCTACGCTGCTGCACCCGAACCGAAGCAATTAATTTTAATTCCTGGTGCGGGACACAATAATGTCGCAGAAGTTGCAGGTTCTAAATATTTTCAAGTCGTGCAAAACTTTGTTCGACAAGTTTCAATTCAACAGATGGCGGAACGCTGAAACATATGGAGGTAAACAATGCAACTACAACTGAATCAGCTAGATGTGAAGCCAGGGCAAAGAGTCCTACTACGAAATATTAGCTGGAGTGAGTTTGAGCAAATTTTGGATGAGTTAGGCAACGCGCGTGCCTCCCGACTTGCCTACTACAAAGGAATACTAGAAATTATGGTACCACTGGCTGAACATGAAGATAGCAAAATTCTTATCAGTAACCTAGTTGAGATTTTACTAGAAGAACTCGATGTTGAATTTAGAAATCTCGGTTCTACTACCTTTAAACGTCGGGATATGGCGAGTGGTGTAGAACCTGATGCTTGCTTTTATATTCAACATGAAGCAGCAATTAGAGGTAAAAGTAAAATTGATGCTAACTTCGATCCACCGCCTGACTTAGCCATTGAAATTGATATTACAAGTGCTTCCGAAATCAAGAAAAGTAGCTATGAAGCTTTAGGCGTTCCTGAATTATGGATTTATGACGGGCGATCGCTACAAATATACCTACTGCAAAATCATCAGTATGTTGCAACGAACCAAAGTCAGATTTTTCCTAACTTACCAATTATAGAAGTCATTCCCCAATACGTTGCCGAAAGTCAAATTCAGGGAAGAAACGCCGCCGTTAAGGCTTTTCGCGCTTGGGTGCAACAGTTGTGATTTATGTGAGGCGATCGCGCATCATGTCACGCCGACAAATTATAGCAATGGGCGGTGGTGGTTTCTCGATGGGAACTCGACAAAATCCTCAAAGAAGCATGGGAAAGTGGTGTCATCCTTGCTGGCTTAAGTGCAGGTTCGATTTGCTGGTTTGAGCAAGGGGTTACTGATTCGCTTCCTGGAGAATTAACGGTGTTACCTTGCCTTGGCTGGCTTGGGGTAGCAATTGCCCGCATTATGATGGAGAATTAGAAAGAAGACCTGCTTACCATCGTTTACTATCACTAGGAAAAATTAGTGATGGATACGCCGCAGATGATGGCGTGGTGCTGCATTTTATTGAAAATAGACTAGAGCAGATTGTTAGTTCTCGTCCCTATGCAAAAGCTTATCGATTGCAAAGGATAGAAGACGGAATTCAAGAAACTCCTTTAGAAACAGTATACTTGGGTGCTGAATCAGCCAAAAATCAGAAGGCTACATGATATATGCCCAAGAAAGTTAGAGAAATAAAAACAATATTGTTAAAAGCAGGGTTTATATACAAACCTACAAAAGTAGCCATATTAAGTGGATACATTCACAATTATCTCAGTCAATAAAGCAGGTAAAGATAGCGATGATCCAAAAAGATATTTAGAAATACAAGTTGAGCAAGCTATTAATTAATCAAAACAAATAAGCGAAAAGGAGATAGAAGAATGAAATACACTATTATTTAGTGATCCGACGAGGATCAATGTTTTGTTGTCATCCTACCTGAATTTAAAGATGTTATGCAGCCAGTCACTCACAGAGACGCCTATGAAGAAGTGCTAAAAAATGCTCAATAAGTTTTAGATCTTTTAGTAGAATCAGCAGTAGAAGATGGTGAAATTTTGCCAGAACCTTTAACTGTAGGAAAATTGTTTCAGGTGGCTTGAATTACTTGTAAGAGTAGGCAGGAGCAAATTGGTAGTAGGAAGTTGTGTAGTTTATGCAAGTAAGAAATACCCTAAAATAAATATAAGCTATAAAAAATTGGCAGCGAAATTATTTACCAATTACCCATTACCTATCACCAGAATTAACAGAAATTAATTCAAAACTACTATTTATAAAGTTTATGTCTTTTGTTGGTTTACATATTCATAGTGATTACAGCTTACTCGATGGTGCAAGTCAAATACCTGCACTTATTGAACGAGCCAATGAGTTAGGAATGAAAGCGATCGCACTTACCGATCACGGTGTCATGTATGGTGCGATCGAACTGATTAAAATTTGCCGGAACAAGAATGTTAAGCCAATTATCGGCAACGAAATGTATGTCATTAATGGAGATATTGAGGAGAAGAAGCGTCGTCCTCGCTATCACCAAGTTGTTTTAGCAAAAAATACAAAAGGTTACAAAAATCTTGTTAAATTAACAACAATTTCGCACTTGAAAGGTGTTCAGGGAAAAGGTATTTTTTCGCGTCCTTGTGTAAACAAAGAACTCTTAAAAGAATACCATGAAGGATTAATTGTTACGAGTGCTTGTTTAGGTGGAGAAGTTCCGCAAGCAATTCTTCAAGGTCGATTAGATATTGCGCGGAAAGTCGCACAAGAATATAAAGATATATTCGGTGATGATTATTATTTAGAAATTCAAGATCACGGTTCGCAAGAAGACCGAATTGTTAATGTTGAAATTGTTAAAATTGCGCGAGAATTAGGTATTAAATTTATTGCGACAAACGATTCGCACTATATTTCCTGTTTTGATGTAGAAGCGCATGACGCCTTGTTGTGCATTCAAACAGGGAAACTGATTGCAGAAGATAACCGAATGCGCTACAGCGGGACAGAATATCTCAAATCAGCAGAGGAGATGAGTCAACTGTTTCGCGATCATTTATCCGATGATGTCATTCAAGAAGCGATCGCAACTACGGTAGAAATTGCCGACAAGGTTGAACCTTATCATATTATGGGCGAACCGCGCATTCCTAACTATCCGGTTCCCGCAGGACATACCGCCGATACTTTTCTAGAAGAAGTTGTCTGGGAGGGAATGCTAGATCGTTTAAGAAAGCGATCGCGTAGTGAAATTGAGCCAATATATAAAGAAAGGTTGGATTATGAACTCAAAATGATCCAACAAATGGGTTTTTCTACTTATTTTTTAGTTGTTTGGGACTACATTAAATACGCCAGAGATCATCAAATTCCGGTTGGTCCTGGGCGGGGTTCGGCTGCTGGTTCTTTAGTTGCTTATGCTTTAAGAATTACAAACATTGACCCCGTGCATCATGGATTGTTATTTGAGCGATTTTTGAATCCTGAACGCAAATCAATGCCTGATATTGATACAGATTTCTGTATCGAAAGACGCGATGAAGTTATCGAATATGTAACACAAAAATACGGAACAGAGCGAGTTGCCCAAATTATTACTTTCAACCGTCTGACTTCCAAAGCCGTTTTAAAAGACGTGGCGCGGGTATTAGATATTCCCTATGGTGAAGCCGATCGCATGGCGAAGCTTATTCCTGTTGTACGCGGTAAACCAACTAAACTTTCTGTGATGATTTCTGATGCAACTCCAGCACCAGAATTCAAAGAGAAATATGAAAACGATCCTAAAGTCCGCCACTGGGTTGATATGGCGATTCGGATTGAAGGAACTAATAAAACCTTTGGCGTTCACGCTGCGGGAGTTGTCATTTCTTCTGAACCTTTAGATGAGATTGTCCCGTTACAAAGAAACAACGATGGTTCAGTGATTACCCAGTATTTCATGGAGGATTTGGAATCGCTGGGATTACTGAAAATGGACTTTTTGGGATTGAAGAATTTAACGCTTATTCAAAAAACTGTCGAATTAATTAAACAAAATCAAAATATTGAGATTGACCCCGACTACCTACCCTTGGAAGAAAGGAAAGTTCAAAAAATCTTAGCCAAGGGCGAAGTCAAAAAAATGCCGCAAGAAGTAGAAAAAACTTATAAAGTTCTCGAAGAAGGCGAACTAGAAGGAATTTTTCAGCTTGAATCTTCAGGAATGCGGCAAATTGTTCGCGATTTGAAGCCTTCTTGTATCGAAGATATTTCTTCAATCTTGGCATTGTATCGCCCTGGTCCCCTTGATGCTGGACTGATTCCCAAATTTATTAACCGCAAGCACGGTCGCGAAGAAATAGAATACATTCATCCGCTGTTAGAGCCAATTTTAAACGAAACTTATGCGGTTTTGGTGTATCAAGAACAAATCATGAAAATGGCTCAAGATTTGGCAGGATATTCGTTAGGACAAGCAGATTTGTTACGCCGCGCTATGGGTAAAAAGAAAGTTTCTGAGATGCAAAAACATCGGGAAGCTTTTGTTGATGGTGCAGCTAAAAATGGTGTCAGAAAACAAGTTGCCGAAGACTTATTTGACCAAATGGTTAAGTTCGCTGAATACTGTTTTAATAAGTCGCATTCAACGGCTTATGGTTATGTCACCTATCAAACCGCATATTTAAAAGCGAATTATCCTGTAGAGTATATGGCAGCACTACTGACGGCGAACAGTGGTGATACCGATAAAATCCAAAAATATCTTTCTACGTGTCTGAATATGAATATTCAGATCGAACCGCCAGATATTAATCGCTCTGGAGTCGATTTTACACCAGTAGCCGGCAAAATTTTATTTGGCTTATCAGCCGTGCGAAATGTCGGACAAAATGCGATCGCATCCATTTTAGAAGCCCGCGACAAGAAAGGCGAATTTCAATCGCTAGCTGATTTGTGCGATCGCGTCGATTTACGCGCTGTTAACCGTCGTACTTTAGAAGCTTTGATTCATTGTGGTGCGTTTGACAAACTCGAAGCGAATCGCAAGCAACTGATTGAAGATCTTGAGTTGGTCATTGACTGGGCGCAATCGCGGGCTAAAGATCGTGCTAGTGGTCAAGTCAATTTATTCGATTGGAGTGGGATAGCGAATAATGACGATCGCACTAACTATGAATTAGCACCCAAAGCCCCGCCTGTAGCAGACTACCCGCCCATGGAAAAACTGCGATGGGAAAAAGAACTTCTTGGTTTTTATGTCTCGGATCATCCGTTAAAGTCGCTGCGATCGCGTACGCGACTGTTGTCACCCATCAATTTATCGCAACTCGCCGATCAACGCGATAATACTTTACTCTGTGCGGTCGTGATGTTGACTAATATCAAACCAGTGGTCACGAAAAAAGGCGATCGCATGGCAATTTTACAAATTGAAGATTTAACCGGACAAACCGAAGCCGTTGTCTTCCCCAAAGCTTATGAACGAATCGGCGCATCACTTGTTGCAGATGCCAGAATGGTTGTCTGGGGTAAAGTAGACCGCCGCGATGACCAAATCCAGCTGATTGTAGAAGATGCTGAACCGATTGAGACAGTGCAGTTAGTTATGGTAGAACTCGATCCTCAGCAAGCTGCAACGCTTGATTATCAACACCGCTTAAAAAGTATCTTACAAGAACAGCTAGGTGAAAAAGACAAAGCAAAAATTCCGGTTCTAGCGTCGGTGAAATTGGGCGATCGCAGTCAATTAGTACGCTTTGGGCGACAGTTTTGGGTACAAAATAGCCAAGCAACTGTAGAAATGCTCAAAACAGCCAGCTTTTCTGCTTATACTCAACCAATTGCCAGTCAACAACATTCGTAATTGTGCCTTCATAGTGCTTGATCAGACTAAGGGTTAAGGAGTTGAATTTTAGCGATTCTCTCAATTTCAGCGTGTATCAGCCGAGGAATTTCTTGCGCAGATAATCAGCTTAGAATCTGTCATCTGGATGTAGAGATTGCCCATCGATTTGATCTGATTTAACTCTCAGAAAATATAAATATTTTGTAAAAACATCTCATCTTTGCGATATATTTATTACAAGAAAACTCACTAAAGTAAGTAATTCTACTGAGACAATGTAAAGAAAACGTGATGATACTAAGTATTAAGCCACCAGAGCATGAAGATTCGATAAAGATTTGCCAAATAAAACAGAATATTTCGCCGAAATTGTGAAGATTTGGTGAAGATTTCCGTAATTGTACGTGCTTTACGCTTTGCGCAGAGGAGTATCCGCGTAAAAATACTACGTATGCCCTATCGGGTTATGTGAAATTAGGAATAGCTTTGGCTTTGCTGACCACAAATGGATTCAAAATGAAACATCAGTTTCTAAAACCTGAATTATTCTTACTTTTTTTTAAACGGTAAGCATGGCTTACTTATGTCTGTGTACTGCCTTCATAAAACACAGCTACTCTGTTCGCTACTGGCGGTATCAGCTATGTCAAGTAATTAAGGATTTGTGATGCTAAACCTTGATTTTTCTTTTGCGCTTCCTGACACAATTTTAGATAAAGATGGTCAAGGCACCGGATTTACTTCAGTAGAGCCTAATAGCAGTGGCGACCAATATCAACCAAGTAACATTGACCTTAACACTGCTACGAAAACGCTGACCCTCACTGCGACCAAGGGTAGTAGCGCTTGGGCAAACAATTCACTCAAAAACGCACTACAGCGCGGAATTGATGACACGAAACCGTTTACAATCAATACGCGGTTAAAAGGTTCGCCGACTAAGTTTACGAGTGCTTTCCAACAGGGTGGTATTTTCTTTGGCTCGGATCAAGATAACTATGTCAAGCTTGTCTTAATTAATACTGGTGGTTCTAACGGCTTGCGGCTTCAGTTTTTCAAAGAAGAAAACGGAGTCGGGTCAAGCATCGCCGAAATTACTAACCTCAATTGGAGCAATATTAATACACTGGATCTTTATCTAACCGGAGATCCTGACACAAAAACTTTTAAAGCCGCTTACCGCGTTAACTCAAACACCGCACCTGCACAAGTCGTCAATCAATCCGCCCAAATTCAGGCAAATACGCCGTTTTTCCTAGCTAATTCGGGTAACACAACTGCGGGAATTTTAGCTTCAACAAGCAATGCACCAAACGTTGCGGTTGCATTTGATCAGTTTGGAATTGCGCAAGAAATAAAAGTCAACTTCCAGCCGGATGCAGCTAATTTGCCATCAGGTTATGTCAAAGATACGGGTGCAGCGTTTAATAATACGCGTGGTTACGGTTGGGTAAGAAGTGGCACAAATACGCCTTTCAATATTGCACAATTCGCCCGCGATCGCGATCGCGCTGGTGTTGACCAACGCATTGATACTTTACTGCATATGCAGTACTTCAATAGTCCAGCGGCGGCGTGGGAAATGGCTGTTCCGAATGGAATGTACAGCGTGAGTGTCAGCGTCGGTGACGGACCAAACCCCAACGGGGTTTATGACAGCAAACACACGATTCGTGTCGAAGGCGTTACCGCGATTAATCAATTTCAAAGTACTCCGCAGCAAGAATACAAACTAGAAACCGTCAAAGTTAATGTCAATGATGGTCGGCTAACGATTGATGCGATCGGCGGAACCAACACCAAAATTAACTTTATCGAGATCTTCAATATCACGCCAGGAAAACATCCGAACGTTACAGGATTTGCGGTTGATCGCGATCCTCAAGGGAAAGCTTTTCTGAACACATCAATTAATGTTGATGTGGCGCTGGCGCGATCGGGTATAGGGGTCGATCCTAGTAGTTTAAACTCCTCAACAGTCAAGCTGTATCGCACCAAAGACGGTAAACAAGTTCCTGGGCTTGTTGGAACAAGCGGTGGTAATGACGTGATTGTCTATCAACCGAGTCAAAACTTAGACGCGAACACCAACTACACCTTGATCGTTACAAACAAAGTCAAAGACGAGTCAGGGACAAGCTTCAATACAGAAAGTTTTACCTTTAATACCGGAAATTCTTCTACTGTACCTAGAGATTTCCGAGTTAACTTTACAAAGGAATCGGTCTACCAAGGTGCCCCGATAGCAAGCTTAACCGTAGGTCCAGACGGTAAATTATACGCGGCGGGGCTTGACGGTAAGATTCGTCGTTGGAACATTGACGCTGGTTCGGGTAGGTTATCTAATTTACAGACATTTGCGCCAGCAAAGCTAAATGGTAGAGCCATCATTGGTTTAACATTCGACCCCAAAAATCCCAATAACTTGTGGATTTCGCATAACGATCCATTGTTCCCGCAGCCAGCAAAAGACTTTACTGGCAAAATTTCTAAACTCGTTCTCAACCAGAATACTAATTCTTTTAGTGCTAATGTCCAAGACTACGTTACTGGTTTACCGCGATCGGCAAAAGATCACCTTAGCAACAGCCTAGCATTTGGTCCAGACGGCAAACTTTACTTGTCGCAAGGTAGTAATAGTGCTTTGGGTGCGCCAGATACCGCCTGGGCAAATCGACCTGAACGACTTTTAACAGCGGCAATTTTACAGATTGACCCCAACAGAAACGCCCCTACTGGTGGCTTTAACATCCAAACCGAAAGCTACGGCGGAAAGCAAGGTAACTACAATCCCTTTGCAAGCAATGCGCCCGTCAAAATCTATGCAACAGGTATCCGCAACGCTTATGACTTAGTTTGGCATAGCAACGGTTTCTTATACGTTCCGACGAATGGTAGTGGCGCTAACGGCAATACACCAGATAATCCCAAAACATCGGTAAATGAGGCTTTGCAGAAAGTTGGTACCCAAAACGATTATTTGTTTAAAGTTGTGCAGGGTGGTTACTACGGTCATCCAAACCCCAAACGCGGAGAATACATTCTGAATGGTGGCAATCCAACAAATGGAGTTGACCCCGCTGAGGTCGTCAGAATCGTAGACCCTGTTACTAAGGTGGCATACGCTGGCTATCCTGTAGGCATCAAGCCAGATTCCAACTATCGAGGCTTTGCTTATGATTTCGGACGGAACAAATCGCCTAATGGTGTCATTGAATACCAAAGCAATACTTTTGGCGGTGCATTGAAAAATAAGTTACTTGTTGTGCAGTACAGCGGCGGTAACGATATTCTGGCACTCGACCCAAATGAAAGCGGGAATATTCCTAGAGGTAATGTCACGCAAGTCATATCAGGATTGAACGATCCACTCGATCTTGTAGAAGACACGAAAAAGAACGCTGGTAACTTATACGTTGCAGAACTCATTAAAGACGGTGTTGCAGGGCAGATTTCTCTACTCAAAGTGAGTTGATCACACAAGCGAGCGTCAAAGGAGTATCTACATGGCTGCGGATTTAAGCTTAGATTTTTCGACAGGAGTACCAGGAAGCGTAGCAGACAAAAATGGACTCGGAACAGGGTTCACATCCGTGCAAGCGAACAGCAGCGGCGATGCGTACGACCTGAGTTTGATTAATCTCGATACCGCCAGCAGCAGCTTAGTGCTAACCGCAACGCAAGGCAGCAATGCGGCAGCGAACAACCTGAAAAATGCACTGCAAGTAGCGGTAGATACAATCACGCAGCCATTTAGAATCAGTACGCGGCTCAAAGGACCCGTCACCAACCTCAACGCGGCGTACAAGCAAGGCGGCATCTTTCTCGGTTCAGACCAAGACAACTACGCCAAACTTGTTGTTGTCAACGACGGCAAAGACTTGAAGTTGCAGTTCTACAACGAACAAAATGGCAGTGGGACGAGCATTGGTGAAATCAAAGGTTTAAACTGGGCAGGCGTGCAGACGCTCGACTTGTACCTGACAGGCAACCCGCAAACCAAAACGCTCACAGCAGCGTATCGCGTGAACTCGAATAGTGCCTTACCAACCACTCTACAACAAGTCCAATTAAACAATGCCGCAGCCGCATCGTTGTTTGCGAACAGTGCCACCGCCCGCGCTGGCATTTTGGCGTTTACGGGTCAGTCAAAGAAAGTCGATGTCACGTTTGACTATTTTGGCGTGAACTCGCTTGGCAGTCCTAACCCCGACTTTAATCAGATTAACTGGAGTAGTGGCGCTGCGATGCCGGTAGGCAGAACTGAGGCAGGAAGTGCGATCGCTGATGGCAAGTTATTTGTATTTGGAGGCTATAGTGGCAGTTGGCGACCTAGCTCTCGATCAGACGTCTACGACCCACAAACAAATACATGGTCGCAAATCGCAGATTTACCCAAGCCAGTTAATCATATTGGAACAGCGGTAGACGGCAAAAATATCTATATCGCCGGTGGTTACCTTGCCAAAGATCCTGTAGGACAGATTTTTGCGACTCAAGATGTTTGGAAATACAACATCGATACAAATTCTTGGTCGCCTATGCCAGCATTACCCGAAGCGCGGGCATCGGGGGGTTTAGCTGTCGTTAATGGCAAGCTTCATTTCTTTGGCGGAGCGGATATTAATCGTCAAGACAAAGGCAATCATTGGACTTTAGATTTAAATGGAGGAACAAGCTGGAGTGCGGCGGCTCCTTTGCCAAATCCCCGTACGCACATGGGTGATGTTGTTCTAGGAGGCAAGATTTATGCGATTGGTGGTCAGCATGGTGTCGATGAAAACTTAGTCACCCAAAGTTCCGTCCATGTATGGGACCCTGCGAATCCTAACGAGTGGCGAGAAGTTGCGAGTTTACCTAAAGCGCGATCGCATATTTCGAGTTCCACATTTGTGATGGACGGCAAAATCATCGTTGCAGGTGGTGAATTTGCCCATGAAAAGTTCTCAGCGGATGTCACAGCCTACGACCCACTATCGAACACATGGCAAGCGCTGACACCACTACCACAAGCGCGACTTGCAGGTGTTGCCGCAAGTTTTGGAAACAAGATTCTCTTTACAGGTGGACATCCAGCATTTAGTGCAACGTCATTCCAAGGCTCACCTGTCATCAACAATCAGCAAAATCAAAAAGCACAAACACTGTATCGGATAAATGTAGGCAGCAGCACAGCATACACCGATAGTAATGGCAATACCTGGTCGCCGGATACTGGTCTATTCAACCCGCAGTTGGCACCCGCGCTCAACGGCGGTCCATTCAATCCCACCCCAGCGATCGCTAACACACTCGATGACACACTCTATCAAAGCTTTCGTGGCAAAGTCGGCGCGAGTAACACTCCTTTAGCATCGCGGGTATTATCGTTGAACTTACCCATCGGCGCACCGCAAAGTGTTGATGTGCGCTTGCACTTTGCCGAATTGTACTATGGCGCTCCAGGACGTGCCGCAGGTGGTGCAGGTAAACGCGTATTTGATGTGATAGCGGAGGGACAAACCGTACTCAAGAATTTTGACATCTTTGCCGCGAGTGGTAGCGCGCTCAATGCGGTTGTCGTGCCGATTAATGGCATTCAAGTCAATGATGGAACACTCAATTTACAATTTGCTGCACAACAAGACTTTGCCTCTATTGCCGCTATTGAGGTCTTAAGTGCGTCTAGTTAGCAGCATTTACGATACGATTTTGTTTGCTGCTTGATAGTTGAGCTTTCATCGTTGCAGCTATCTGGCAGTACAAGTGACCGGAGGAGTATATTTGTGCCCACATATTTAAGCTTAGATTTTTCGACAGGAGTACCAGGAAGCGTCGCAGACAAAAATGGACTCGGAACAGGGTTCACATCCGTGCAAGCGAACAGCAGCGGCGATGCGTATGACTTGAGTTTGATCAATCTCGATACCGCCAGTAGCAGCTTAGTGCTAACCGCAACGCAAGGCAGCAATGCGGCAGCGAACAACCTGAAAAATGCACTGCAAGTAGCGGTAGATACAATCACGCAGCCATTTAGAATCAGTACGCGGCTCAAAGGACCCGTCACCAACCTCAACGCGGCGTACAAGCAAGGCGGCATCTTTCTCGGTTCAGACCAAGACAACTACGCCAAACTTGTTGTTGTCAACGACGGCAAAGACTTGAAGTTGCAGTTCTACAACGAACAAAATGGCAGTGGGACGAGCATTGGTGAAATCAAAGGTTTAAACTGGGCAGGCGTGCAGACGCTCGACTTGTACCTGACAGGCAACCCGCAAACCAAAACGCTCACAGCAGCGTATCGCGTGAACTCGAATAGTGCCTTACCAACCACTCTACAACAAGTCCAATTAAACAATGCCGCAGCCGCATCGTTGTTTGCAAATAGTGCCACCGCCCGCGCTGGCATTTTGGCGTTTACGGGTCAGTCAAAGAAAGTCGATGTCACGTTTGACTATTTTGGCGTGAACTCGCTTGGCAGTCCTAACCCCGACTTTAATCAAATTAACTGGAGTTCTGCTAAATCATCACCGCTTGGTCGTACAGAGGCTTCAGGGATTGTAGCCAATAACAAGCTATATGTATTTGGTGGATATATTGATAATACTTTCACTCCAACCAAGCAATCGCACGTTTATAATCCAGCAACAAACGCATGGCAACGAATAGCAGATTTGCCAACAGCAATTAGTCATGCAGGTATTGCGGTTGCTGGAAATAATATTTATTTGGCTGGTGGATACCCAGGAAAAGAACCAAAAGGACAGACGTTTGCAACAAATGAAGTGTGGCGATATAACACTGTCCAAAACAAATGGTTTTCAATGCCATCTCTACCCGCAGCTAGAGGATCTGGTGAGTTAGCAGTTCTCAATGGCAGATTGCATTTCTTTGGTGGTGTGAATGCCAACCGAATTGATCAAGGAAATCATTGGGTTTTGCCGCTTAATGGTAGTCAATGGACTAGCTTAGCCCCATTACCTAATCCGCGCAGTCATATGGCAGATGCGGTAGTGGGTGGAAAGCTTTATGCTATTGGCGGTCAGGTTGGTAAAGAACACGAAGGCGCTCAAGCTACAGTGAATATTTATCATCCAGAAACTAATACTTGGAAATCAGCGAAAAGCTTACCTCAAGCACTGTCGCACATTTCTGCTTCCACGTTTGTCATGGACGGTAAGATTATTGTAGCAGGAGGTATGCTCGCTGATGGTAAGGATATTAGTGAGGTAAAAGCTTACGACCCACTTTCTAATTCTTGGTCTACACTATCACCGATTCCGGCACCAAGATCTTCTGGAGTTGCTGGGCGAATAGGCAATAATATATTCTTTGCTACTGGTGCGTCCCCTGGGTTCTCTGCAACTACGTTCAAAGGAGCGCCAATTAAAAACCAAGTTGTCAGTAATAATGCACAAGCACTGTATCGAATAAATGTAGGCAGCAGCACAGCGTACACCGATAGCAACGGCAATACCTGGTCGCCAGACACGGGACTATTCAACTCGCAGTCCGCACCCGCACTCAACGGTGGTCCGCTCAATCCAGCCCCAGCGATCGCTAACACGCTCGATGACACACTCTATCAAAGCTTTCGTGGCAAAGTCGGCGCGAGTAACACTCCTTTAGCATCGCGAGTATTATCGTTGAACTTACCCATCGACGCACCGCAAAGCGTTGATGTGCGCTTGCACTTTGCCGAATTGTACTATGGCGCTCCAGGACGTGCGGCGGGTGGTGCAGGTAAACGCGTCTTTGATGTGATAGCGGAGGGACAAACCGTACTCAAGAATTTTGACATCTTTGCCGCGAGTGGTGGCGCGCTCAATGCGGTTGTCGTGCCGATTAATGGCATTCAAGTCAATGATGGAACACTCAATTTACAATTTGCTGCACAACAAGACTTTGCCTCTATTGCCGCTATTGAGGTTCTTGCAGCAACCTAAGTAAACCGCATTCCGCCGCCATTGGGCGGAATCTGCGTGTCACCGCTTTCCACAGTCAGAGCTTTCTTTCGTTTTGGTACCTCTATAAGTCGAGTAGATAATGGCGACTGATCTCCTTAATCCTTCTACTAATTCAACTACTAGCCCGAATACCAGTAATCTCAACACTGGTTACACTAGCCTGCAAGCGAGTACGGCAGATCCGTACGGCTTCAGTAGCATGAACCAAAGTGCGATTGGCGGTAGTAGCCTTCAAGTTCTGACTCCAGATGCCAATATTGTCTCGAACCGGATAGTATTTGGTACTGTTGCGGGAGAAGTGCGATCGCCAAAAACACTGACGCTGAATAATACAGGAAGTACCCCGCTCACAATTGCGCTTAATCTTGGCGATTCACAAGAAAAGAGTAACGCGGTGAGGCTTGCAGACCATCAAAGGGCTGCTGACTTTCAAATTCTTGATGCTCCCACAGGACAGCCGTTTACGCTTGGAGCCAATCAAAGTCGCACAATTCAAGTTCAGTTTGCTCCGCAGCGTGCTGCGCGACTAAGTACCACGCCCACTACCCATACTTTTAACGGGGAAAACTACGCATCGCTGACAATCAATGCTAACGGTCAACCAGCAAAAACAGTTAACCTTGCTGGACTCAACGCAGCTAACTACGAAGCCAATAGAGAACCCTCACTAGCAGAAATCACTCGGATTTTTGGATGGACAACAAATATAGGTACTGAAAGCTTAGTCATAGGTGGTCAAAAACAACTCATTGGTGATGAAGTTTACTCTCCTTACTGGGTACGTGCGGACAATAGTAAGCCAGTTCAACTATGGCCGCTAGCAGTTTTCAGTGGTCCCACAGATGGTCCTCACGATCCGATAAGGTTTCAGGCAAAACCTGGCAGTGGCGGTCAAAGTGGGTTTATTTATCAACACGCCGGACGGCTTCAAGCGGATAATGTGCTTGGTAGTAATGACATCAGTGGTGGCGAAAACCAAAAGATTCTTCCCAAAATCTTAGTCGGTGGGGTGAATACAACTCCAACTCTTGGTAACGTGAGCTTCACGCCAAATAGCCCATTTGCCCTCAACCGCAGCTTGTTCGCACCCACGAGCGAAGGAGCTTGGACAGATTACACGCAAAACCTTCCCGATCAAACGCACAACTGGCGAATATATCCAGTCCGCGATGCTCAAGGTACGCTTATTCCACACACTTGGATAGCTGCTGCCGACCCTGGTAACGACAACAGTGCACCACCCAAAAATTATGATTATAATGATGACATTTACCTGTTCGTCAATGCCAAACCCGAAAATTCTGCTTTAGATCCATCAGTAGGCGGTAGATTTCCTGGTTCGCCAGACTTGCAATTTTACTTTGGTAAAACCTACGAGAATGTCTTTCCGAATAGCTTGAAAGATCAAAATGGTAAGAATATCGGATTTACCAGCACGCAACTTAATAAAAACGACACCTTTACCTCAATAGCATCCTACAATCCAAATCTCATCAACCTTGATACTACTGGTTCAGGAACGCTAAAGATTACGACAACTGGTGGTAGCAATGGTAGTAAAGACAATACGCTCGTCAACGGATTGCAAACCATCTTCGATGGCAGAGCCAGCAAGTCGGTGATCAGTAGTAAGCTGCTTGGTCCGTTTAACAACATTAAGGCAGGTTTCCAGCAAGCAGGCGTGATGCTGGGGCCAGATCAAGACAACTATATCAAGGTAGTCGCGATCGCGGGTAATAACGGTCAACTCGGAATTCAGTTTTATCAAGAAAACAAGGGCGTGGGCAAAACAATCGGTACAGCGGCGATCGCTAATCCTGGAAGCTTGCAGTCCTTAGAACTGAAATTATTTACCGATCCTCAAGCTGGAACTGTTCGCGCTGGTTATAGCGTTGGCAACAACAATAATATCGTTCTCCTGCCTGGCGTTGTTTCGCTCAAAGGTGGTCAGATTGGTCGCTATTTCGCGGCGCAAAGTAAAGCTGGACTCATTACAAGTAATAAAGGAGCCGCACCATTTACAGCGACTTTTGATAATTTCTTAATTTCAGCGAACGAAACTACAGCGCAACGGCAAGTTCTGCATCGCGTTAATGTTGGTAGTAGCTCATCCTACACTAGCCCTAGTGGTTTTGTTTGGTCGGCTGATACAGGTTTATTTAGCCCATCCAACGCAGTACCCGAAAGCACATTGGGTACACCTAACATCCAAAATACAAATATCGATCCTGTCTATCGTTCGTATCGGGCAAAAATAGGCAATGGTTCGATCCCGATGTCTTCCCGCGTACTTTCCTTTGCGCTACCTGTTCAACCAGGTAAAGTCGATCTCCGGTTACACTTCTCTGAGAACTACTGGGGTGCGCCCAATCGCGGTCCTGGTGGTATCGGTAAGCGCGTGTTCGATGTCATTGTTGAGAACAAAACTCTGCTCCACAACTTCGACATCACGGCAGCAGCAGGCGGTGCGCTCAAGGCAGTTAAAGTACCTATCGAAGGCGTACAAGTTAACGATGGTCAGCTAAATATCCAACTTAAGGCAGATGTAGACTTTGGTGCGCTTTCTGCGATCGAAGTGTTTCGCTCCGCATAGTGCATTTAACATAGACGATTCTGGCGTTGCTGATTATTTCCTGCGGAACGTTGCGCGAACGTGTCACTCACAATAACGCTACCATTTTAAGTAGAATCCCCCTCTCAAGTTCTGATAGGGGGATAGTTAATATTTGTGCAAGTTTTTGTGCAGGCGGTCTAGTTATTTTGCTGTCGTTGGTATAGCGACCAGTACAATCCTTTCTTCTGCATTAACTCGGTGTGCGTTCCTTGTTCCATTAATACACCTTTTTCTAGAACCAATATTAAATCTGCTTTTTTGAGTGGTTCAAAACGATGAGCAATCATAAAGACAGTGCGGTTTTTGGCAATACCTTGGATGTTTTGTAAAACTTGTTGTTCGGTTTCGCTGTCTAAAGCAGTTGTTGCTTCATCTAAAATGAGAATCGGAGCTTGCGATAAAAACATTCGTGCTAGCGCAATTCGTTGGCGTTGACCTCCTGATAATCCCGTACCGCGTTCGCCAATAGAAGTTTCGTATCCTTGCGATAATTCGCTGACGAAATCGTGTGCAGCTGCCATCCGTGCTGCTTTTACGACCTCCTCCGCAGTAATATCAGGATTACCTAAAGTAATATTCTCCAGAATCGAGCCATTAAATAAGAAGTCTTCTTGAAGAACGACACTGATTTGTTGCCGTAAGGACGCAATATCAGCACTTTTAATATCAAAGCCGTCGATTAAAATACGACCAGACTCTGGTAAATAAAGTCGCTGTAACAGTTTAGAAAGCGTACTTTTACCCGAACCGCTACGCCCGACAATACCAACAAACATTCCTGGTTGGACATTAAACGAGATCCCACGCAAAATTGGCTCTTGATTAGGGCGATAACGGAAAAACACTTGGTCGAAAGTTACTTGCCCTTGCAGCGCCGGTAAAATCAAACCCGAACCTGGTTCAGCTTCTGGTGCAACATTCAAAACATCTCCGAGACGATCCACTGAAAGAAAAACTTGCTGTAAGTTTTGCCACAGCTGTACCAAGCGTAATAGCGGTCCTGTGACTCTAGCAGACAGCATCTGAAACGCTACCAATTGACCAACTGTTAATTGCTGCTCGATCGCTAATTTTGCGCCAAACCAGAGAATGAGCAGATACGATAAGCTTGTGAGAAAGGTGCCGATATTACTCGTAATTTTAGAAGCTGTCGAGGCTTTAAAGTTGGTGCGGATATAGCGTGCAAAAAGTCCTTCCCAACGTTCGCGCGAAGTGCGTTCTGCACCGTGCGCTTTTACCGAATGAATTCCTGTAATCGTTTCGACTAAAAATGATTGGCTATCGGCACTTTGGTTAAAGGCTTCATCGAGCCAGTTACGCAGAATCGGAGTCGATACCAGAATCAACAGTGCAAATAACGGAATCACGGCAAGCGCTACCCAGGTAAGTGGGACACTGTAATAAAACATCAGTGCCAGATACATCACCACAAACAAGCTATCGAGGATCACAGTTAAAGTCGTACCCGTGAGAAACTCGCGGATATTTTGTAATTCTTGAACTCGTGCGGCTGTATCTCCAACGCGTCGAGACTCAAAATAAGCTAGTGGTAAGCGCATCAAATGACGAAAGACTTGCGCTGATAAGCTTAAATCGAGTCGGCGGGCGGTGTGCGTAAAAATGAATATCCTCAAAATACCGAGAATTGCCTCAAATAGCGCGATCGCTAACAGCGCGATCGCCATCACATCTAAGGTAGACAAACTTTCTTGCACCAGAACTTTATCGATGATCACCTGCGTGATCACTGGTGTCGCTAAGCCAAATAGTTGTAACGTAAACGAAGCTAAGAGAACTTCTCCTAATAACTTACGATAGCGCCATACCGCTGGCAAAAACCAACTGAGGTTGAACTTATCGCGTTTTTGAATCAGTTCAATTTGCCAAAGCTGCCCATCCCACGCCGCTTCTACGATACTTCGCGGTATACTTTCACAGGTTTGACTCGGATTCAGCGGATTGGCAATTATCAAGCGATCGCCTTTAACACCGTACACAACAACCCATGACTCTTGTTGCCAATGCAGTAAAGCTGGAAACGATAGCTGGCGTAAGTCACTCCAACTGACTTGGATTTTTTGTAATTGCAATCCAACTTTTTCTGCCGCTTCAACAATATATTTAGGGCTTTGTCCGCGTGTTTGCCGTTGTACCCACTCTAGCTGCGCTGGGTGTTGCAAGTGTTGCGTCACCATTGTTAAGCACGCCGCCGCTGTATTTAAACTTGAAACAAATGGATAACCGAGTATCGGCTCTGCTTGCGGCTCTTGTTGGGGTTGATAGCGCGATCGCACTGCTGTCCAAAACTGCTGTACCTGTGAAGATGCAACAGTTGTCCAAAAGTCTGCCTTCCAATGTAAAACAATAACTTCTCGACTTGATGCTCTAGCTTTCCACGCTCCTGAAAGTTCTAACAGATCGCCTAGCCAATCTCCTTGTTGCAAAATTACCGATTCTCCGTGTTCTGGAACTAGGCGCACTTTGCCAGCCAGAATCAAAATTTGACTACCAGAACCTTTGATTCGCTCTTCGCCGTCGGTAGACCAAATAATTTCACCGAGAATATAGCTACGCGTTTCCGCTTGATGTTGGAATTGAACTTGTTCTTCAGAACTTAAACACGACAAGGGCACTTTATCCCACATCAAGTTTTTAATTTCATCTGTCGTAATCATAGAAACCTCACGAGAGCTAGAAACCCTGCGATCGCAGTCGAGGAAAGATACATTGAATACAATTGGCTGTGGTAAATTTTGATAAGTTTGTGAAACTACTAAATCACAAAGTTTTGCCACTCGTTAAGTGCCTAGCAACGAGTGCTGCAAAATTATTTTTTTGAAATGCTTAAATTGAGTCTGTGCATTCTTTTTAGCTATTAGTATCCTGACAAAATTTATTTAGATTTAATCTAGTAAATCTGCTAAGATAATAATAACCTCAAGCTCTACGCTTTATGAATCAACTTGCAGCTTAATATTCAGCTTCTGCATTTTTTCACCAAGCCATTGTTCAAAAAGCTGATTTTCTAATTCTTGCTTAACTGTCCCTTCCAAGGCAGCAGGAATGAATTGCTCGACTCGAAATAGACAATACCATTCATCAATTTCAATGGGTCCTACAACTTCACCAGGATTGACTAACTCAATTAAAGCCCGCAGCGCGTCAGGTAATTGACCCCGACTAATTGGTCCCATCATCCCATTGACAATGCGATCGTCAGTCACCGAGTACTCTTGAGCAAGTTGCTCAAATCTAGCTCCTTCTAAAATTTGGCTTTTGAGTTCTTCGGCTAATTCTTGTTCCTTCACCACGATTCGAGACAAGACTACGCGGTCTAGAAAAATCTTTTGCTCAATAAAATACTCTTGCACTCGTGGTTCGGTGATAATATTTCTCAATTTTTCTAGTTTGAAGTTGAAAACCACTTGTTGGTGAAAAGTTGGATAGTCTAAGCCATTGTTTATCAACCACTCTTGAAAGATATTTGGGTCAGTGAGTTGCTGTTGCAACCGAAAATCAATTATAGCTTGCTCAATGACTCCAGGATTAATTTCAAGGTCTTTGCGTGTGTTTAGTTCTGTTTCTAGTATTCGTTGGCGGAGAATTTCTAAAATAAAAGGTTGAAGCTTGCCAGATGTTTGAAGATATTTAAGTGCTTGAGAAAGAGTGATTGGTTGATCGTCAACTATCAAAAATGATGTGGATTCCATGTTTTGCTTGTAATGAACAGTATCTAGATAGGTTCTATCTAAGGCTGAAGTCTTGCCTTTGCCAAAATGTAAGAAGTAGGTAAATTAATTACTATAGTTGTATTAATCTAGTTTCTCATATAACATAGCTATTTCTAATCAGAGTAAATTTATCAGTGATATCAATAGACCGAAGATATTTTCATTTTGTTGCTATTTACTTTATATTTCTATTATTTCTTGCACCTCAATATATATTATTTATAGTTGCTGTAGTCTAGCTTGACCTTGACAATTATCTAATCATCTGAGCGAGGCATACATGAGCTTCGCAAGCATCAGTGTCGCGTATTTACAATGATCGTACAGCGACGAGGAATTGTCGAATGCAAGAGAAACATTCGGACATGACTGAAAGCTGACACTCAACAAAGCACATATGCGTGTATTCAAGTATATTTTATAACTTAAATGTCACCGCAGCGAAGGCTATATAGATTTTTGACAAAGATACTGAGTTCCTGTAAAAACAGTAGCCTGCAAAAAATGAAGTTACATATTTATCGGGTGTAGTAGAGGCTAGGAAAGAGTACGATCGCTCTTAGCTTCTCCTAAGTTCTCAATAAAAATGCTGTATTTCTGATATTGCAAGTTACTTATGAAACTAAAAATCTAAAACAATCAAAGATGTTTTTTACAAATTCTCATTATATTTACCTTATATAATAAATAAGTCTTTTGATAAGAAAAGATCATTATTCAGCTAGGACGAGCAAGAATAATACAATTTATAAACTATAAACAATGATACAAGCGATATTTGTAACCATTCATTTTCGGTCTAATTTCAGAGTCAATTAAGCAACCGCTTATTGTCGGTTCTATAGTAGGAAAAAAGTTAACTAACCATAAATTTAGCGGCTTTGGTAGTTGTAATATATTTTTTTCTAAAGTTTTGATAGATGAAGAATTTTGTTCTGAGTGAGCTAAAAAAAATAAAGGAAAATTAGGAGAAGAATTTTGATGAGGATAATAGTGTTTAAACTCTAATGCTAGCCCCATCATTTCACCAACTTGCTCATGAGTAAAGTGCGTTGTTGCAATAAGAGTCGAATTCTGAGATACTCTTTCTATAATTGGAACTAATAAATCAGGGCGATCAGGTTTTTGATAAGCGAAGTTGGAGAGAACTGTGATACTTCCCAAAAATCCCATAACAAACAATAAAATAACGACTTTTTTGCCTTTTGATTTTAACGAGTAAACTAACGTTTGTTGGCGAAGATTTCCTACTGATACTAAAAACTCTAAAACTTTATTAGAATCCCAACAGATAGTGACTGCTGCTGCTAATAAAACTATAACTACAGGAAAATAGAAAAAATGGTATCTTGCGGCAATAGTTAAATCAGCACCAAAGCTAAAAGAAATAGTAAATACAAGTGCGATCGCCGCTAAAAAATATCTTAGTAACGCTTGATTTTCCCATCGTGTTGGGGGATAGCTTATTTGTATTTGAATACCTTTTATAATAAGTGGTAGCAGCCAGATAACATATCCAATTAATACAGCCCCAAAGAATAGCATTACTGGTACATTGACACCTTCAATAGGTAGCAAGGCGAACATTGTAATTATCCAGGCAAGGAATTGAGGAATACTTTCTAGTAGATTAAAGGAATTTTCCTCAAAAATCCATTGTGTTACTTGGTTATCAGGTATACTTTGCCATACTGGAATCCAGACTAAATTAGAGATTACAGTACTGATGGCGACAGCATAAATACGATACCAGTGCGTAAATGTAAACGAATTGCGTTGCTGCAAATAAGGGACTTTTTGAAGCTCATTTCTGTGTTTAATCCAATTGTAAAAATCTTCAATCCAAAAACTAAGAAGCACAAGTGCTGTCGCGCAGAGCGATAAAAAAAAGAAGTAGTGGACAGCAATGCCCAAAGCGTTAATGAATACCCAAAGTAATACTACCCAAACTGGTAATCGTTCGCGCCGCTGAAGATTACGAATAGCTAAAACTAAGCAACATAAAGAGGCAATAACAAGTAAAATGGCTAAAGTATAATGGCGGGCTTCTTGTGCTTGATAAATCCCGTAAGGTGACACTGCCATCATCGCCGCTGCAATTTGCCCGACAATTAACGAACGAAAAGCTAAATAACCCAAACCAAAAATCGCTGGAATCGCCGCAACTCCGAAAATGACACTCAGCGATCGCGCTACCCAAAAAGAAGCTAATTCATCATCGGTAGAAAATAATTTCATCCACAGGTGCATGAGGACAAAGTAGATTGGTGGATGCGTACTCTCAGTCATCAGATGCTGAATGACATCATTCACTCCGGCGTTGGAATTAGGCTGTAGCGGTTGTAAAAGGGTATCTAAGGCGATCGCTTGGTCGATGGGAACAGCCCGAAAACTATTTCCTAAACTAAAAACTACAGTAGCAAATTCATCGTTCCAGGGAGGTTTTGCTGCTAGTTTAGCCAAGCGTAAAATGCTACCAACTATTATCCATCCCAACAAAAGAAATACTTGCAAACCAACTGACGACATCCGAAAAAGCTGTTGATGTTGATTGCTATTCTTAATTTGGCGAGATTGCGGTTTCATCAAAATTCAACTATTGAGGTGACATCAAGCCGAAAATTTTGATTTTTGGGACTTTTAACGACGTTTTCTCACTATGACTTAGTTTCCTATCAACTTAGTGCATTATGATATAAAGTTTAGGGGAAAATGCTCAACGTGTAATATAAAGAGAAAAAAAGCAGCTATTCTGTTGAACGGCTTACTAGTTTAGCATCAAAAAAGTATTGACAAAAGCAATATTGTGTGTTAGTCACGGAAAAATAAAGTTATGTCGTTTGAGTCATAAATCGCAGACGATATAACTAAGATTGTCTTCTGCATTCACGAACTAACAATAAGAAGCATTGATTTCTATGTGTTAATTCAGACTTCCTCTTTTTGCTCGTAGTGACGACATCCCTGACAAGGACCTTCAGGATTGACAGCACAGCGAATATAACGCGATCTCGCATTAAATCTACAACTAATGTCACCAATGAGATACCCAACTCCTTCTAGGTAATAGCTATCTGGAGGTAAAGAAACCGGATAGCGCCTAGCCCTTATCCGATTTGTTGCTGTCATCGCCCGTCTCAACTCAGCTTGCATTCTTTTTTGAGTACGGCGCATAATCCATACTGAAAGTAAAGGCGGGATGAAACCTACAGCAATAATCCAGAGTAGCGCTAACACTGTGTACCTCAAAAGGCTTCTAAGATCCGTATATTCGTTTCTTCTTGTATAGCCCTAGTCAATAGAGTTAGGACACTATAGATGCTCATAGTGATTTCCCTGAAGGAAGTTTAACCCTGACCCCTGCTATAGCAAGACGTATTAAAATGAGGACATTTATCATCCTGAGTCTCCGTTACCACAGCGAAAACTCCTGTGCGCGGGTTAAGAGCGTTGAGGGGAGTTTTCAAGACAAAGCTTTCAAAAAAGCTAATTTCTAACTGCTATATATCTAGGATAGATAAAAACTTGCTCAACAGTGGTGAGTAACTTCTTTACTAGTCATTAAACTCTTAGACTAACAAGTTGAGACTGTAGCCAGAATTAATATTAGCCCTAGTGAACAGCGCTAAATGTGCAAGCTGAGAAAACCAAGTTTGTTTCGCTGCGGTGATGTTGACATGAGTTTTCTTCGCTTTTTAGCGAGGCTGCGTAGTGTATTTGCTAATTGTGCAGCTTCGCGTTCAGCACGAAATAAATCAACTTGGCGAGTTGTTAAGACAAATGTACCTGCTTGTTTACGTTTAACACAGGGAACTGATGTTTTGAAATATTCACAGGAACTTTTCACGTGATTTTTGTCAACAAGGCGATCGCAATTCACTTCACTGGCGATCGCTTTCAACTCTAGTATTGCATCTTCCAATTCTGCCGCCATTTGGTTGATTCTTTGGGCTTGTGCGGCTAGGCGTTGCCATCCTGTTGCTCGTTGCGGTGTATCTTCGTGTAGGAGCTGTGGTTGGATCGGTTGGATGGCGTTTTTGTTCTGCTGCGGTTGGCGGATTGGCAATTGTAGCGATCGCTTACTGGGCGTGCTTTGCTTGGAAAGGTATTTGCGTCTTGCTTTAATTCTTCTCATGCTAGCTAAAGACAAGTTTAGGTAAATTGCCGAGTCATTATCATTGTTATATTAGTACAAATGAACTATAGTGTCACGATTAGAAGCTGAAATTTTGCAAGTTCATGCATTAAAGACAGATACCCTTCGACTTTCTTCGGGGCTACCCAAACGAAGGTGCAAAATATTAACTAGTCCACAGGCAGGTGGACTTTCTTTTGTTTAGCTGCGAATTTATTCAGTCGGCTTTTACCAACTACTGATGAACTGTGCCATCAGGCATAATCGTTCCTGTTAAGCGCGCACCAGTAAGTTTTACTAAAATGCGATCGCCAACGCCAATCCGCGCCCCCCGTAAATCAGCACCACTCAAATCAGAACCACTCAAGTCAGCACCCACTAAATTGGCTTCGCGAAGATTCGCATGACTAAGGTTAGCCTGCAAGAGATTCGCGCGAAACAAATTTGCTTGAAATAAATTTGCGCCACTGAGATTAACTTTATGCATAAAAGCATCGCTGAGATTTGCACCAGTAAAATTAGCATTGCGAAAATCTCGACCCGAAAGATCTTTTTCTTTCAAGTTGGCGCGTTTAAAATCTGCACCCCAATAGCGAGTATCACTTGATTGCGGGCGAGGGGGACGATATGACGGTGGTGGTGAGGCTGGCGGTGGAGTAGTGACGGTTTTTTGTTGAAGATGCGATCGCAGGCGATCGCGCGCTGTATTAATTTCTTTGAGAAACTCGTTTGCTTTTTGTTGCAGTCGCGGATTATCTTTAGGAATCCGATCCGGATGCCAAATAAATGCCAAATCTTTATAAGCTTGGTTCACTTCTTCAAGTGTTGCACCTGGTTCTAGTCCCAAAACTCTGTAGTATCGCTCGTTGGCACTCATCTACGTTCTTTACCCTGCGTGGTTGCTATTTTTTATCTAGCATGATTTTTCCGTGCAGCAGCAATCATTGATCGCTCAACTTGCCCTAAGCGGCTTGCATTTCATTATAAATATAAGGTGTGATACACATTATTTTATGCAATCTCTCAACCGCGTCCTCGGAAGTCTCAAACATTACTGGCTGATTGCGACTGGAGCATTAATTAGCTTATTACTGCTAACAGCAGCGAATGCTATTACTCCGCAACTATTTCGCTGGGGTATTGACCAAGGTATTGCCAGCTTCGACTATCAAGTCATTTTTGAAGTTGCTGGCGCGATGGTTTTGGTCGCGATCGGGCGCGGCTTATTTAATTTTGGACAAACTTTTTGGGCAGAAAAGGTTTCCCAAGGCGTCGCCTACGATTTGCGCAACAAAATTTTTAGAAAAATCCAAAATCTCAGTTTTAGTTATCACGATCAAGCACAAACCTCGCAGTTACTGACGCGGATTACCAGCGATGTCGAACAAATTCGGACTTTTGTCGGGACAAGTTTGATTCAAGTGGTTGGTGCTGTCGTCACGTTAATAACCATCGCAACGATTCTGATTGTGATGAACTGGCAATTAGCATTAATTACGTTGGGTTTAGTTCCCATCGCCGCGATGATCTTGGCACGATTTCTCATTAAAAATCAAAAGCTGTTTGGTCAAGTACAAGAACGACTTGGAGATCTCAACGCAGTTTTGCAAGAGAATATTTTTGGAGTTCGCGTTGTCAAAGCTTTTGTGCGCGAACCGATAGAAATGGCACGGTATACCAAGCTAAACGATGACTTGGTGAAAGTTAATATGAAGACGATCGCCGCGATTCGCAATACGTTTCCGTGGATTTTTCTACTCAGTAACCTAATCACCGTCGTTGTTGTTGGTGTCGGTGGAATTCAGGTGATTGGCGGGACATTTTCGATTGGTGAATTAGTCGCGTTTAACTCTTATCTATTGTTTATCCTGCAACCAATTTTGCTCATCGGTTTCGCCGCCCCTGCGATCGCCCAAGCTGCTGCTTCTGCTGAACGTGTCTATGAAGTTGTCGATGCGGAAATTGAAATTCGCGATCGCCCTCATGCTGTACCGTTTGAAAGATGTGGGGGTCGTATCACCTTTGAAAATGTCCATTTCCGCTATCCAGGAGCGACGACAGAGGCTCTCAAAGGCATTTCGTTTGAAACTAAACCTCAAGAATTAATCGCCATCCTCGGCATGACAGGTTCGGGTAAAAGTACGATTATGAACCTCATCCCTCGCTTCTACGATGTCACTGCCGGCGCAGTCCGAATTGATGGGCGTGACGTGCGCGATTTTCAGTTAGAAAGCTTGCGATCGCACATTGGTATTGTCTTTCAAGAAACAACGCTCTTTTCTGGTACAATTCGCGATAATATCGCCTACGCAGAACCAAATGCCCCCTTAGAAAAAGTCATCGACGTTGCTAAAACGGCTCAAATCCATGACTTTATCGCGAGTTTACCCGACGGCTACGATACAATTGTCGGCGAACGCGGTGTAGGGTTATCAGGAGGACAAAAACAAAGAATTGCGATCGCGCGGACTCTCCTCACCAACTACCGCATTTTAATTCTGGATGACAGTACCTCAGCAGTTGATGCCAAAACAGCGGCTGATATTCAAGAAGCTTTAGATGACTTAATGCGCCGCAAAACTTGCACATCTTTTGTCATTGCCCAAAGGATCAGCACTGTCCGCAACGCCGATCGCATCTTACTCATGGACAAAGGACACTTAGTCGCCCAAGGAACGCATGAGGATTTGATGCGCACCAGTATACTTTATGGTTCAATTCTAGAATCGCAAATGAAACAACCAACAACAGCCTAAGTAGAGGTAAGTGATTAGTGAAATAGGATCGAGTTAGAGTTATTGGTACATGAGAAGTTCAGACCCAATAATAAGACTTTGATCGAACATTAAGATCTCTCGATCTGCCTCACAACCGTCAGCGCCGAGTAACTGACACCCGCAGTTCCTTCCCCAGGATGCGTTGAGTCACCAACCAACCACAAATGCGCGATCGGCGTCCGATTCGCAAAACCAAACGGACCAAAAGTCGGTATCCTCTGACCAATACCGCCAACAATACCTTGATCTCTTGCTGTGTATCTAGCAAAAGTGCGCGGCGTTGCGGCTTCTACGTGAATAATCGTTTCTGGTGTTAAATGGAAAAATTGACCAAGTTTAGAAATTGCCTCTTGCGTATACTTCGCTTTCATTGCCGCATAATCATGACAGCGCCACCATGGTAACGGATCGACAAACGAAGAAGCAATAATTGTTCTTTTTCCTTCTGGGGCGCGACCGTCACCAGGACGACTTACCGAAACAAACAACGAATTATTATCGCCAATCGGACCATCAGCATTATACATAAATTGCAGATGTGGCGGACATCCAGCAGGAATTGCACTTTCTTCTACACCCAAGTACACGACAAACGCACCGGAAGCTTGGGGTAATTTGTCTACGCGTTTTTTGTAACCACTAGGGGCATTTTCACCTAACAACTGTACCAAGTTTTGCACCGTAACGTTTGTAACAACATGATCGGCTGGTTCTGTCCAAGTTTCACCCGTTTTTTGATCGCGGATAACGACACCAGTTGCTTTATTATTTTCTACTTGGATCTGTTCTACTGTATGGCGCATCAGGAGTTTGCCGCCATCTCTTTCTAAGGCAGATACGAGGCGATCGCTCAACACCTGCATACTACCTTCTAGATGATACAATCCCCGTGGTAACTGCGATACGCTCAACGCCGTCGCCGCGTAAAGTAACGCGGTTTCTTCTGCATCTACCTGCGAATAAAGCTTGAGTTGCAAGTCTAAAAATGTTCTCAAGCGATCGTCGTTTCCTAAGCCATACGCCCGTAGCGCATCACCTACCGTCATCAATGTAAACGGTAAAGTCACTAAAGTTCCAGGGCGTACCGCCGTTGCAAGTTGCCACAAATCCCACATATTGCGCGGTGGTAATACCGGATCGCGTCCCTGAAATGCCCAGCTTGCTTTAAATAAAGTTGCGATTAACTGCCAAAATGGTTCGCTACCAGGAAATTGCCGTTGACGTTCGGTTTGCCACTTTTCGGCATCGCGCCATACGTTAATCGGCTGTGTTTCTCCAGGGAGATAGACTGCACACGCCGGATCGCAAGGAGTTGCGTGTGGTAAATCAATTTCAAGTTCACTAAAGATGCGATGATGAATTCCCCCAGGTTCGAGTCCCGCTACTTGCGTTGCACCTACATCAAAGGTGAATCCTTTGCGCTTGAATGTAGAAGCACAGCCTCCTGGAACTAACGCCTGATCGACCACTAAAACTTGATAGCCACGATGCGCTAATAATGCACCTGCGGTGAGTCCACCAATTCCAGCACCAACAACAACGATCCGAGATGTGCTATTGCCTTTTTGACGGCTTGGCATGGGTTGAGCAATAGTATTAAGTTACACTATCTTAATATTAAGTTATGTTGCTAATATTAATCTTCTATCTACACTTCGATGGTGCCACAATTTTTAATTAACCGAAAGACGACCGCTGACTACTGGTGACACTGACTTGATTCATTACTAATGCCCAATCATCCAAGGTCGTCCGTGATGATGGTTGTGATGATGCGAGTGCGTGTGCGAATGACGGTGTTTGACTTTCGGTTCTGCACTTTGTTCAATCCGGCGACTCAAAGCTGAAGGCGTAAAAATTAAGCCGGCGACAGAGTAGATTCTTTTTGCTAAAGTATCGCAACTCGGACACAGCATCGGTTCGCTAGCTTGTGCCATACTGCGCCAGGTTTCAAAAGGTCCACAGGTGTCGCAACGAAATTCGTATAACGGCATAAATAATTTTCTGGGAATAGGTAATAGGTAATAGGTAATAGGTAATAGGTAATGGGTAATAGGTAATGGGTAATAGGTAATGGGTAATGGGTAATTACTAACGACAAGTTAGCAGTTTTTTTAAGTTAGTATTCCATCTATTTAGTTTATGATGGCAAAACATTTCTTTCAAAAATTGCGGTAGGAATTGCGATCGTACAGCAAGCATTGGGAATATCAACAATTCCACTAATTCGTCCTTCAACGGGTGCAGAACCTAAAAGAAGATAAATTTGCTCGCCAGTGTAGCCGAACTTTTTAAAATACTCGATCGCATTCAAACAAGCACGGCGATAGGCAACGTGCGCATCTAAATAATACTGTTCGCCCGAAAATTCATCAACAGAAATGCCTTCAAACACTAAATATTCAGAATAGCGTGGCTCAACTGGACCTGGTTTGAAAATAGGATTTGTGAGTCCGTATTTGGCAACCCCACCTTTGATTAAATCGACGTGCAGATCGAGATACCCCGCCATTTCAATCGCGCCACAGAAGGTAATTTCGCCATCACCTTGCGAAAAGTGAATATCTCCCATCGAGAGTTTTGCACCCTCAACATACACAGGGAAATAAATTCGCGAACCTTTTGATAAATTTTTGATGTCACAGTTACCACCGTGTTCGCGGGGTGGTACAGTTCTTGCAGCTTCTTGGGCTACTCGGTCGTATTCTGCACCTTCGAGCGAACCTAGAATCGCATTTTTAGGATTAGGTAAATTTGCTAAAGGTGGAATGCGGTTCGGATTGGTTGCGACTAAATCAGCTTCGCGCTTATTCCACTGGGCTAGTAATTCCGCTGAAGGCGCGCACCCGATTAACCCAGGATGCGGAATTCCCGCAAATCTCACGTCAGGAATGTGACGCGATCGCGTATAAATCCCTTGAATATCCCAAATTGCTTTTTGCGCAGCGGGAAAGTGTTCTGTTAAGAAGCCACCGCCATTTTCTCGCGCAAAGATTCCCGTAAAACCCCATTCGTAATCGGGTAGCGTTCCCACATCTAGCAAGTCAACGACAAGAATATCTCCAGGTTCTGCACCATTCACCCAAATTGGTCCACTCAAAACATGAACCATACTCAAGTCAACATCACGCACATCGTCGGGACTATCGTTGTTGCTAATCTGTCCATCAGTCCAGTCTTTGCACTCTATCCGGAATACAGATCCTGGATTTACCGAAGCAACAGCAGGAATATCAGGATGCCAGCGATTATGACCTACCAAGTCTTGCTCTGTAAATGGCTTCTTGAGGTCAACTTTGAAGAGAACTTCTGGCATAGCATCCTCCACCAAACACTGATAAAAACGTGATGGAGATAATCGTGCAGCAATCGACACTTGTAAACCGTAGCCTTAGTTACCAAGTACAGAGAAAAAGGGTCAGCCATGGCTAACCCGTTGAATTATGAGTTAACCCAAATTACTGATACATCAAGCGTAATCAATAGATATTTTGCATAAATACGAATGCGACTAAATTCGCCAGCTTAACAAACTCTTTCTACCTTCGTGAAATTACGCTTAAGTAGCCTCAAAGGAAGTCGAAGAGCATCTGTGATTCATCTAAGAGATTTGATTTTACTCAGGTGTGAGAAATCAACAATGTAAGGGAACTATAAACTTAGCGCTTATTTTCGCTTATGACTGTCATACTGGCTGCCATGCAACCACCTTGTTGACTGATCTTACTTACTGCGTGAAATTTGCATAGCTCATAGTTGCATCTGTATATGAGTACTTCATTGCATCAAAAACATTAATTTGAGCAAATTAGGCGTAAAGGTTTCATGAAAGCACCACTACCTAAGAATGAAGCACAACGAATTGAAGCATTGTTGCAGTACAAAATTCTTGACACGCCAAACGAAGCTGCCTTTGATGAATTGACGCGCCTAGCTGCGTATATATGCGGAACTCCAATTGCATTAGTTAGCCTAGTTGATACAAATCGTCAGTGGTTTAAATCAAAATTGGGTATAGAGGAGCTAGAAACCCCACGTGATATTGCCTTTTGTGCTCATGCCATTTTAGAGCAAGATGTGTTGCTCGTACCAGATGCCACAGTTGACGATCGCTTTGCCACCAATCCGTTTGTCACATCAGACCCTCATATCCGATTTTATGCTGGTGTACCCTTAATTAATCCTGAAGGATACGCATTAGGAACGCTGTGTGTAATTGACCAAGTACCGCGCCAACTCAACACCGAACAGGTAGAAGCACTAAGGCTACTCGGTAGCCAAGTTCTTAGATTACTCGAACTTCGCCGCAACTTAGCTAATTTATTGCTAGTTCGTACTCAAAATACTCGCTTGAAGAAAACTCGCCGACAGTTTTTTAAAAAAGTTGCTGGTGGATTTGGCTTAGCATCATTAATTCTCGTTTTGATCGGTACTGTTTCTTACCAAAGCATTAAAGGACTTATAGAAAATAGTAATCAAGTTACACAAACTCAAACGAAAATTTATATTTTAGAAGAGTTGCTTTCTTACGCTAAGGATGCGGAAACTGGACAACGCGGCTATATTCTTACAGGAGAAAATGCTTATCTAGAGCCATACTATACCGCAATAAAAAACGTACCGCAAAAAATTCAAGCGCTTAAACAGTTAACAGCAAATCAACCCGAACAACGCGCACAAATTTATAAAATTGAATCACTCATTACCAGCAAACTAGAGCTACTGAAAACAACAATTGAATCGCGCCAAAATCAAGGCTTTGAAACTGCTCCAAGATTATCTGTAATCAATCAAGCCAAGGATCTTATGGATAATATTCGCGAGTATATCCGTGAGATCGAAAATGTGGAAAAAACACGGTTGGAGCAACAATCAACCGCTGAACGGGCGAGTGTCCGCAATACGCTAATTACGCTTGCGATCGCGATTTTAGTTGTTGTTGCGATTCTTGCGTATGTTTACTATTTAATCTATTGCGAATTTACGCAGCGCAAGCAAATCGAAGAGTCGCTTGAGACAGAACGCAACTTTATTTCTGCGGTGGTTGACACTGCAAGCGCATTGGTTGTAGTTCTCGACTCGCAAGGGCAAATTGTGCGCTTCAACACTTCCTGCGAGCAGACAACAGGTTACTCATTCAATGAAGTCCGAGGCAGATACTTTTGGAATGTCCTGCTGTTACCAGAAGACATTGAACCGCTTAAAGCGACTTTCAGCGCTATCAAGACGGCGCAATTCCCTAATGAATATGAATGTTGTTGGATAACAAAGGATGGACGTTACCGCTGGATAGCATGGTCGAATAACGTGCTCCTTAATTGCCATGATGAAATTGAATATATCGTTAGTACTGGAATTGATATTACCGAACGCAAACGTGCCGAACAGCGCTTAGCAGCACAACACGCCGTCACACGCGTCTTGGCAGAGTCAGCAACACTAAACATTGCAACTCCAAAACTACTGCAAGCAATCTGCGAAAGCGTAGATTGGGATCTCGGCGAACTGTGGACTGTGGATTTACAAACTAATGTTCTACGCTGCGTGCATACTTGGCATCGATTGTCACTGGCGGCGGCAAAAGAATTTGAGGCGATCGCAAAGCAAACAAAATTTACCTCTGGAATTGGACTACCTGGACGTGTTTGGGCTTGTGAAGAACCGCTTTGGATAACTGACGTCAGCCAAGATCCAGCATTCCAGCGTACAGAAATTGCGCTCAAAGTAGGATTACGTAGCGCCTTGGGTTTCCTGATTCACAGTGGTAACGAGAAACTCGGCGTGATGGTTTTCTTTAACCGTCAGATTCAGGAACCGGATACAAATTTGCAACAAATGATGAGTGCGATCGGTAGCCAAATCGGTCAGTTTATGAAGCGTAAATTAGCCGAGGAAACCTTGCAAACAACAATGGCGCTGCAACGTGCAATTTTAGACAGCGCTAACTATGCCATTATTTCTACCGATTTGGATGGCACAATAACGACCTTCAACAAGCGCGCGCGGCAATGGTTGAAATACACTCCCGCAGAAGTTATCGGTCACACAACACCAATCATATTTCACGATATTGATGAAATTGCCCACTTGACTGGGAAGTTACCTGAATCCACTAACGTCATGAGTTTGCTGTTCAACGAACTTGTGACCAAGGCACGCTATGGTGAAATTGAAGAATATAGACTATCTTACATTCGCAAAGATGGTAGCTGCTTTCCAGTGCGGCTGTCAATCACACCATTACGCGATTCCCACGATAGCATCACTGGATTTGTGACAATTGCTAGCGATATCACCGAACGCGAACAAACTTTATCGGCACTCCGCGAAAGTGAAGAACGCTTCAAAACCTTCATGAACAATAGCCCTGTTACTGCATTTATTAAAGATGCACGCGGACGCTATCTTTATGTCAATGAACCGCTTGAACGAGCTTTTAAAGTAAAACTTACCGATGTACAAGGTATGCTAGATATCGATTGGCTGCCTGAAGAAACAGCACAACAGTTGCGGGAAAACGATCTGGCGGTTCTCGCCACAGGGCAAACCGTTGAGTTCATCGAGTATATTCCGACTCCCGATGGACAGTGGCGCTATTGGCTATGCTTCAAGTTTCCGATCAACGACGCCTCTGGACAGCAATTACTAGGCGGGGTGGCAATTGATATCACTGAACAAAAACAAACCGAGGAACAGCTACAACTGCAAACGCAGCGATCGCAACTTTTTACCGAAATCACCCTCAAAATTCGCCAGTCGTTACAAATTGAAGACATTCTCCAAACGACCGTTACAGAAGTTCAAAAGATTCTCCAAACTGACCGCGTTTTAATTTACCATGTCACACCTGATGGTGTTGGTAGCATTGTTGCTGAAGCTGTTGTTCCTGGATTACCGACGATTCGCGGGCAACATCTGACTGATTCCTACTTCCAGGAAGAATACCTCCAACAGTATCACCTCCAGCAATACCGCCAAATACAACCACAAAGCATTGCAGACATTGAAATCGCCGAGGTTCAACCGAAACACATCGAACTCCTCGGACAATTTGGTGTCAAAGCCAATTTAGTTGTCCCGATTCTTTTAAAAGAGGAATTATGCGGCTTGCTCATTGTTCATCAATGTTCGGATCTCAGACAATGGAATCGCTTTGAAATTGATCTCCTTCGCCAACTTGCCGATCAAGTAGGTATTGCCCTCGCCCAAGCCCAGCTTCTCGAAGCTGAAACCCGCCAGCGTCAAGAACTTGAAATTGCGCATCGCCAAGCCGAATTAGCGTCCCAAGCAAAAAGTTCCTTTCTCGCTAATATGAGTCACGAAATTCGGACGCCGATGAATGCGGTGTTAGGAATGACAGGCTTACTCTTAGATACTCCTCTAACACCCGAACAACGAGATTTTCTCCAAACAATTCGCACTAGCGGAGATGCGCTACTGAGTTTGATCAACGAGATTCTGGATCTTTCCAAACTCGAAGCTGGGGAAATGGAGTTGGAAACACTCAATTTTGACTTATCAACGTGTATCGACGAGGTATTAGAATTACTTGCGCCTCAAGCCCACACAAAAAACGTAGAAATTGCCGGACTTATTTATCGCAACGTACCTACCTGTCTTCAAGGAGATGCTGGACGACTAAGGCAAGTTCTAACTAACTTAATTAACAATGCGATCAAATTTACGAGTAATGGAGAGGTCGTAGTCAGCGCCGAGTTACAATCAGAAACTTCTACCACCGCAAGAATCCGCTTTACAGTTGCAGATACAGGAATTGGCATTAGCCTTGAAGATCAACACAACCTTTTTTCCCCTTTTACTCAAGTCGATGCTTCTACGACTCGTAAGTATGGTGGTACTGGTTTAGGGCTGGCGATTTGCAGGCAACTTGTTACTTTAATGGGTGGAGAAATTGGCGTTGAAAGTCAAGTAGGCTTAGGCTCAAAGTTTTGGTTTGAAATTCCGTTTACCAAACAAATCGATTTGATTCAACCAATACAAGGCTTGCAAGATCTGCCCAATCTGCGCCTGCTAGTCGTTGACGATAATGCAACTAATCGTAAAGTGATTTACCATCAAGCGACGCGCTGGGGTATGCACGTTGATGAGGCGGAAAATGCTGTGGTTGCCATCGATACCTTACTTCATGCCTCGCAGCAGAACACACCGTATGATTTTGCCTTAATTGATATGCAAATGCCCGAAATTAATGGCTTAATGTTGGGTGTACAAATCAAAGCCAACCCTAAACTGGCAGATTTACCGCTGATTATGCTTACTTCTACTAATCAACGTGATGAGGTACAACGGGCAAAAAAAATTGGATTTGCAGCCTACTTATTGAAACCAGTAAAGCCATCGCGGTTACTCAACACAATTACAAATATTTTGGAAAGCCGATTTAATTTCAATCTTGATGCAGCAAATTCCGCTTCAGATTCTCAAGCTACTTCAACAATTGCGGTTAACGACAAATATCAACTCCGCAGCTTGAGCTACACCGCAGATATTGCCACAAATGGCAAAGAAGTGTTGGCACTACTAGAAAAAGTTCCTTACAAATTGCTAAATACTATTATGACTCGCTTAGAAGCGCAAACTGAGCTAAACCGTTTAAGTAGTGCAAATAATCATGCGATCGCCCCCCAACTACCACCTTCCACTGAATCACGAAATCGCAAATCTAAACTGAAAATTTTGCTAGCTGAAGATAACTTAATTAATCAAAAAGTCGCGCTCAAGCAACTTCAAGCTTTGGGATATACTGCTGATGTTGCTGCAAATGGACAGGAAGTTTTAGAGCTAATTGAAAAAATTCCCTACGACTTAATTTTAATGGATTGCCAAATGCCAATTCTTGATGGTATCGCAGCAACAATCGAAATTCGCCGCTGGGAAAAAAGCCGTTTTGCGAACGAGCGACAACCAATCATTGTGGCAATGACAGCTAATGCGATGCAAGAAGATCAACAAATGTGTCTCGACGCAGGGATGAATGATTATCTTAGCAAACCAGTCATCAAAGAAAAGTTAGCTGCGGTAGTAGAGCGTTGGAGTTGCCATTTAGAACAAGCAGCAACTGTACAGCAAGACACAATAACTGATTCTGTTGATCGCTTAATTGACTGGCAACAACTGCATCAACTTTCAGAAGGTAGCAAAGAATTTGAAATTGAATTATTACAGATGTTTGTTGAAGATACCCAAGCACGTTTGGAAATCTTAAAAACAGCAATTGCTAACGCTGATTTGCAGCAAATCGAGCAACAAGCCCATCATCTTAAAGGTGCTAGCGCTAATGTTGGAGCCACACCTATGCACGTAGCTGCTGCAACACTTGAACAAAAAATGCGCAGTCAAAATATGACAGGTGCTAATGAGTTAGCAGCAGAAATTGAAGCATTTAACAAACGTCTTCAAAGTTTTTTAATCGCTCAGAATGTTTAAGCTATGTAGTTTTTTTTCATATACAAGCAGTAGCGATCGCCTGCTACACGTGTATAGCTGATCTCATCCGCGAGTAAAGACATAATCTTCAAACCGCGTCCTCTCTCACCCTCAATTTTTTCAATTTCAGGAAGTTCTTTGAGTTTTTGCTCTATGTCAAACGCTACACCATATGCCCAAATATAAATTTCTATCGCCTCAGTATTTCTGATTGCTTCTAGTAAAATCGGAGTTTCTTTAGGCAGCCCTCGATGCGCGTGCTCGACAATATTCGTAAAACCTTCTTGCAGCAATGTTTGACACTGCCACCATATTTTTATATCAGTAATTTGTGGATGATTTAATTGCTCAAACCATGAAACAACCTGCGATGCAACTGAAAGATCAGTATTAACTTGGAGATTTATTTTGTTAAACAATTGTCAATCAACCAGATTTTAACTAATATATAAACTATAGCAAATTTAAAATAACTTAGTTATTTTTATCTAAATACTGAAAAGTTTTTTATACACATAAATATTTATTTTTTATGTTTAAAATCCTCATCATTGATGACGATCCTACAATTCGAGTAGTCCTCAAAAGAGCATTACAAAATCAAGGCTACGATGTCATAGTTGCTAGTGATGGTGAAGCGGGAATTAGCCAAGCACAACAAATACATCCAGCGCTAATTATTTGTGATTGGATGATGGCTCATTTGAATGGACTTGATGTATGTCGTTTAATCAAAGCTAATCCAAAACTAGCTACAACTTTTTTTATTCTACTCACTGCACGTGGAGAAGTTGAAGATCGAGTCATGGGGCTTGATGCGGGAGCCGATGATTTCTTAGCGAAACCAATTGACATCAATGAATTAAAAGCACGAGTACGAGCAGGATTACGTTTATATCAACTCAATCAAGATTTACAAGCCCAAAAGCAAGCTTTAGAAAAACTCAATCAAGATTTACAACATCAAAAACAACTTTTAGAAACCGAATTAGCCGAAGCAAGTAGCTATGTGCGATCGCTTCTTCCTGCACCCCTTAAAGGAACTGTAACAACCGAAAGCTTATTTATTCCTTCCACGCAACTGGGAGGCGATTGCTTTGATTACTACTGGTTAGATGACGAGCATTTAGTTATTTATTTACTCGATGTTTCAGGACACGGTGTAGGTTCAGCATTGCTATCTGTGTCAGTATTAAATATGTTGCGATCGCAATCTTTGCCTAACACTAATTTTTATCAACCTAATGCAGTTTTAAAATCGCTGAATAACACTTTTCAAATGAGCGATCATGACGAAAAATACTTTACAATTTGGTATGGAGTATATAATCGCGCTCAGCGTCAAATCAGTTATGCTAGTGCAGGTCATCCACCTGCTCTTTTATTAGCAGGTACTACTTTAAATCTTTCAGTCAAACACTTAGATTCATCAGGTTTGCCCATTGGTTTTTTACCTGATACTGAATTTGAACAAGACGTTATATATTTACAAGAAAAGAGTACTGTATATATTTTTAGTGATGGCGCTTACGAAATTTCTCAACCTGATGGTAGGATTTGGGGAAAAGAAGCCTTCATCCGGTTGCTAATCGATTCCCACCAACAAAATATACATTTGAAGCAACTCCTAAACCAGCTTCAAGCTTTAAATCATGGTAATAATTTTGATGATGACCTTTCTTTAATAAGAATTAATTTTACTTGATTCGGTTTGAAAGTAATTATGAATTTACACGAGATTACTCGCTACTAGTTTAAATCTTTGCTCATGAGATTAATCAATATTTGGAACACTTTGCATCTATTGGTTATTTTAAACAACATTTAAAATTAACTATGGATTAAGGAAAAACTTTACTATTTACCAGATATACACTTTCTTTGATAGCAATTAATCCACCCAATCCTGGGCTATCTGTACGATCTATGTTCTCAAGATTAATTATTACAAAATTAACTCCGAATGCTCCTCAAATACTGATTTGATACCATAGTTATTTCACTTACGCTGTATTGAAAAAGCCTGAAATTTGAATATTTTTAATGCAACTTATTATTTTGCTCAATTTAAATGAGCAAAATAATTTTATTTTATATAAGTATGAAAATTCCAACTACTTGGTAGCTAGAACTCTTTGATTAAATTCATCTTGATCGGCAAAAATCTCAAAAACACGATCCATTTTGGTTAGTTCAAATAGCATTCTTACCTGATCGTTGACTGAACAAACAAATAGTTTTCCACCAGCACTACGTACTGTCTTCATTGCAGAAACTAAAGCTCCTAAACCAGAACTATCAATAAAATTCACCTTTTGCAGATCAATTAAGACAATATCAGCGCCAGCAGCGACGACATCACTAACTTCTCTCCGAAATTGATTACCCCTAATACCATCTAAAATGCCTAAAGGCTGCACAATTTTAATAGAATTCATAGTTTCTAGTTTTATTGTTAACTTATTTTCACTTTGCTATTTTGGCATTGATTTAATTTATCGACAAGGTATAAATACGGAGATTTTGCATAAAAACGACTTATTTGCGTTTTTTTTAACATGATATTCATCCACCTCAATTCAGTACTTAAATAATAATGAATGCTAAAACATATTAGTAGCTTTTATTTAAGATAAGTACTATGTGGTTGCCAAGTAGCTGCACGAATGATCGCCCAAAGTAGTGATAAGTTATAAACTGCCCAAGCGCCATTGAGTAGGTATACTGTAGGACGATCGAGATCGCCAATGGCAAATCGATAAAGACTCCAAAAAATACCAAGAATTGTGAGTGCAAAAACAGTTAATTGTGGCACGATCAACCGTAGATAAATTCCTGATTGTCTTTGTTTGGGCGTGACTTGGAACTTGATTGATTGTCCTGTAAATACACTCCATACGGCTTGAATCAACAAAGGAAATAAAGCGATCGCATATTGTTCGGAACGCCAAATCTCGCGTGCAGGAATACCCCACGTTGCTGCCATAAGTGTCAGGCGGTTGACGATAAACGCTGGAAAAAAGTGTAAAGCAAAATCAGGACCGTAAGTTTTCACAGGAATAACTCCCGTAAAGAAATAGATGATCGGACACGCGATAAAAACAACAGTGGCAAAACCCGAAAAATAGCTATACATCGTCTTGAAATAATGCAACCTTTGCCAAAACGTCAATCCTGGTTTTGTGAGAGGATTTTCGCGGAGGAAAACTTGAATTGTTCCTTGCGCCCAACGCAATCGCTGCTTGAGAGTAGAACTAAGATCGTCAGGGGCTAAACCTTCTGCCAAAAGTTCGTTATGATAAACCGATTTCCAACCCGCAGCGTGTAACCGCATTGCCGTATTCATATCTTCCGTAATGCTGTTACTTGAAACACCACCAACTAACTCAAATTCATCAAGTCGTTTCTCATTTTTGGCAAATTCATCGGAGAAATACTGAAGTCCAACACCAATCAAAGCATCGCGACGAATGACCGCATTTGTTCCGGTATAGAAAGCGGCATTCATACCATCTTTACCCTGCTGGAGTGGTCCGTAAAATAGATGGGCTTGATGTCCAAACGGATCGTCGGGAGGTAAGTTGTAGAAATCTTGAGGAGTTTGCACAAATGCCACTCGATTGTGTTCGTATTTTCCTGCAAACACGTTGTAAGTGTAGAAATACGGTAAGACACGTTTGAGAAATTGCGGCTTGGGAATATGATCCGCATCGAGCGTCAAAATAAATTCACCCGTAGTATCTCCATAAAAGAGCGCATAGTTGATATTTCCAGCTTTGGCATGATGCGGAACACCAAGGGGCTTAGGACGTGCAATATAACGCAGTCGGTTGAGTTCGATGAGTTCGAGTTCTTTTTGATGAATCGCGTCTTCTAAAAATTGGCGCTCAGTCGATAGGCGATCGCTAATACTAGAGTGTGTTGGATGTAACAGTAAAATTAACTGCTGCAAACGTTGTAGAAACCTAGTTTCGATTTGAGGGTCTTGCGTAGGAGCGATCGCCTGTAGCCACTCCTCAGCCGCTTGCGTATCTGGTGCTAATTCATCGAGTTGTTGAAGGCGTTTTACCAACGCAGAACGCTCAGCATCAATTTGCGTCGCTTCCTGCTGAAGTAAAGGTTTTTGTAAATCTTCGATACTCAATTTCTCCGACATCGCACGCATGACGGGTGAGTTTCCATCATCAAGCACATAAACCCGCAACTTCGTTGGCGGATAATCAATCGCCAACGCCGCCCTAGCAGTTTGTTCAACGATTTCTGGTGGCTCGTTGTAACACGTGATAAAAACATCAACCGTAGGCAAATCAGCCCGCGACATTGGTGGTGTCAATTTGTCCAACGACTTGACTTGTCGCACAATCGGACGCCATAACCCCACAACAAACATCACGCCGCCGAAATAGCTGTAAATCTCTGCTAAGAGTAAAGGAATCGAAAGCCACAGCGCATCAAAGTTAATCGAATGCGTCATTCGCCAAGACAAGTACCAAGCACCAAAAATGAGATTAATTTCTGCCAAGTAGCGAAAAAGCAAAGTACGCTCTCTGAGCCGAGAACGAGTATTACTACCAGCAAAATTTGATAGATTTTTTGTCTGAGCAACTGAATTCATAAGCATATCGATGATAAGAATTAAAAAACAAGCGGACGTTGACCTCGCGCTTGGTAAAGTAGACTTTCTAAAACAATTGCGTTGGTATTAATATCAATTGAGCGATTGACACCGAGTTGACGTTGTTCGTACCGCCCAGAAAGATAACCGCGATTTGGGTCGGCAAGGTTTTGCACAAAGTCACGTAACTTCTTGGCATAAGGATCGTCTGGTAGCAGTGCAAACCAAGCAAACGCTGCTTTCGTGCTGAGAAACCGCAGTTGGGGATAGGTGCGTCCTCTGGTATCTGTCACGAGCCAAGGTCGATCGTTCGCGTAGACACTGTAATAAAGAAAATAAGGCGGGCGATCGAGCGAATCTTCATTCACCGCAGTTAAAATGCCAGTACGTTGAAACCGTTGAGCTTGCAGTTGTAAAAGTTTATTAACTTGTGGCTTGACAGCATCTGACCATCCCAATTCCAAGCCCCAAAGCAGATAGGGATCGTTTGTCAAATAGTTGGTAGCCCCAGAGTTTTTGAAGTTGCGTTGATCGACTTCTAACGCAATGCCATCGACTGTAACTGTCTTAACGGGTGGTTTAGACAAAGCATTTGTGGCTTCAAGATGCCAAAGTTTTAAGCTGTGGGCAGCGTATTGCTCATAACCTAAGCGTCCTTCTTGAACTTGGAGAATTTGTCCGTTGTTGGAGATACCGCCATTTAACCAACCGTTTTTCACAAGTTGTGATAGCTTCCAGCGTGCAGCAATGCGATTAATGCGATCGCGATATTCGGGATACTGCTCGCGGAAAACGTGTAATCCCAGCAAAAAACGCGCCATATCCAATGCTGACCAACCACTTTTACCCTGAAGATCGGGAGTATTATTAAGTTGCCGCATCTGAGCGGTATGCGTACTGTAAGCTTTATTCGGCAAGCCTGTTGCTGGTAGTGGTAATGTCTCTAATGTTCGTAAAAGCACGTTCATGCGCTTTTGAAAGACATCCGCAGGCAATAACCCTAATTGTCGCGCCGCATGAATTCCGAGTAAGGCACTGCCTTGATCCCATAACGTTGTCCACGGTAGATTGTCTACGGCATTGACTAAACCTGTTTGAGAATTCCAGTTACGCTCAAAATACTTCCAAGCGCGTTGCGCAGCAATTTGATCGACTTCGCGTGTTAATCGCGGTGTAGCTGTTGCCGGAACTGGGGTCGTTGGTTTTGGAATAATCGGTTTGAGGCTAGGCGCTGGTGAAGGAAGCGTAATCGGGCGTGGTATTTCAACAGGAGTTGTCGATTCTGGTGTAGGAGGCTGTGGATCAGGATTAAAATTATCCGGCGCAGCAAGCAGAAATGATGGCGATCGCACCGGATGAGAATTGCTGCGCAAGCATTCTGCACTTATACGAGAACAATCCAAATGCTGTGTTGTGACAAACACCATCGGTAATATAACGCTCACCCCAGTCATCGCCACTCTCATCCCAGCCATTACCGCGAAAGCTCCATTCGTGCTAAATTTGCAGGCGCTACATAGCCAAAAGCCGGAAGTGCCACTGCATCGCGATAGCCAGCCGAATTACGATCGCGATCGCTGTAAAATGCCCAATCACATTCTTTATCAATATTGAAATAGAGAATGCCGCGCACGCCCATCGCTGCTAGCTGCGCGTAAGCGTCTCGCAACCATCGATCTTTCGCACTACTTGTAGCACCGCTTTGCGTATAACTCGTAGTCGCTGTTTGCGCGATAAAAATGGGCTTGCCAGGAGCCATAACCCGCATCCGCTGAATATCAGACTCGAACACTTCTTGCGGCGTCTTCCACTGCTTCCAACTAGCATTGCGACAATGTCCCCAGTTGTAGGAACTAAACGCAACAACATCGACTCGCGCCGATCCTGGATAGTAGTTTTCAAATCGGTGCTGTGCATTCTCACTCCAACCATTCGGTGCAAATACCCAACGAACTGCACCAGGAGCAACACCAGCTTCTGTAAAGATTGTCTGAATACGTTGGTACGCTAGCTTAAAGTTCTGGGGGTCTTTACTGTAAGTTTCTCCAGGAATATTCATCTCTTGGAATGGCGCAATAAATGCCATGCGTCCTGAGCCTTGCTTTGACCAGTCGGCGTAGGCTTGCGCTAGCTTTCGGAGTGATTGATCGACATCTCCTCTAGCAATCTGTGCTGCTGAACGCGTCGAATCTAAATTAATAAAAGCAGTGTAACCATTGCGTCGGAGTATTTCTAGACGTTCTTTGATATTGTAGGCAGGGTTTGAGTCTTCAATATCCATAAAAAACCCTGCAAGCGAATGACGCTTACCCGCCCAATTATCCACCTGACGCAACTCGCGATCGATGACACGCTGCAAACCTAAATAGTTTGGAGTATAAAGTCCTAGTAGTACTGGTATGTGGGAATTCCTGACTGCTTGATGCGAGCTTTGATTCCTGGAGGTATCAGCAGCTGCATTCTTAATCCCAAATAGACCACCGAGTAAAACAACCATGAGTACCAGTCGCCATTGCCACTGATTTCGGGGACGCTGGCTGCGATCGCCAATAGCATGAATCTTTATGTTTCTAACGCTTGAGTTTATGAGTCGCAGCATCGCTTGGCACGATCATGAACCTTCTAACCCTTCATAATGCCCAACACAAATGCGGAACTAACAAGTTGTGCGTTTGCGATCGTAATTATTTTTCGTACTCATGTATTTGTTGATAAATTGTGTATTCAGGACACACTGCATACTTGTTTTAACCTGGATGTGTCTTGCTATATTAGTAACTTTTGTGCGTCTCCGTATATTTACTAATAATAGTTTTTGAAACTTACTTTGACATTTATTCAAGATTATTTTTTAGAGAAGGTCGGGCTTACTCTTACAAAAAAAATGCTTGATAAAAATCCGTATAATAACTGAGAATGAAATATTCTCAGTATATTTTTGGAGAAATAATTCCTTTTTTATTTTTTTAATAAAGTCTCTAAAAAAACTATTCAATTATTAGTTAATTGTGCCAAGCTTCATAGAGAAAATAGTATAAAACTTACACAATACCTCTTTGAAACTCTTATTCCTTGGGAAACGAGGTTCTTTTTTTCCTAATTTTGTGTAAGTCCTGTAGCAATTAAGTAAAGTTCAAACAGTAACTAGACTTGCTGTTTATGCTCCATATTTAGTGTTTTTATTTACTATGAAATTTTTCAAGGTTAGTCTTGCTATAGCAAGCCTTACTGTTCTTAGTCTTGCTGCTTTGCCTATTCGTGCTAGTAGCCAAATCTACTTGATTGTTGACCTGGGTAGTCTAACTCAAGGCGGATACGGTCGAGCCACTGATATCAACAACGTAGGTCAAGTCGTCGGGACGGCAACTTCTGCGCAACGTTATTACAATAACCGTGCTTTTGTTTACAACAACGGACAAATGACTGACCTTGGTATTCCTGGGAAAAATTTATATAGCTACGCGCAAAGTATTAACGATTTGGGTGACATTGTTGGTTATTGGACAACTCCGAGTGAGTTCTCGCGTGCTTTCCTTTACAGCAATCAAAAAATCACCAATTTAGACAAAGACACTTATGCGCAAAGCATCAACAATTTAGGTGCGATCGCAGGCTATAGAACAACTACTATAGGAAATCGTGCGTTTCTCTACAGCAATGGTCAGATCGTTGACTTAGGTACGTTTGAGGGCGGTAAAGATAGCTACGCACAAGCAATTAATGACGCGGGTGACATCGTTGGCTATGCCGAAACTGCGAGTGGCAGTTATCATGCTTTCCTCTACAGCAGTGGTCGAATGGTTGACCTGGGTACGTTAGAAGGTGGCGATCGCAGCGAAGCGAATAGCATTAATAATTCTGGTCAGATCGTAGGTTATTCCAGCACTGCCAGTGGCAATCGTGCTTTTCTTTATCAGGATGGTCGGATGATTGACCTTGGAACCCTTGGTAACAACATCAACAGCGTTGCCTATGGTATCAACGATTCGGGTCAAGTCGTTGGTAGTTCCGGAAATAGCCGAGGACCGAGTACCGCGTTTCTCTACAGCAATGGTCGGATGATCGACTTAAATAGCCTGCTTCCGCCTCACTCTGGTTGGCTATTAACTGAAGCCCGTGACATCAATAATCGCGGACAGATTACTGGTATTGGCATCATCAACGGTCAAAATAGTGCCTTTGTGATGAATCCTAGTGCATCTTTCAATCCATAAATACTTTTTGCCTATCTTGAATCAATTTTATGAAACGCTTGTGCCGGATCATTAGTAGCTTTTTTGCGTGTACACTTCCCTTCGCGACTTTTACGCAGCCTGCATCTGCGGATACACTTCTCGGTATTTACTACGGAAATCAAGGTTGGGAAATGGGTAATGTCCAGGCGTTAGAAACCTGGCAAGTTAAGAAAAACGCGGTAGTGAATCTCTTCACAGACTGGTGTACCCAAACTTCAACGCTGGATAACTTATTTGATCGCCAACTTCCCTACATTTGGAACAACCAAAACGTCCCAATGATTACTTGGGAACCTTACCTTTGCGAGGCTTCATCTACCCCTAACGATATCGAGGTACGGATAGCGCAAGGTAGACATGATAAGTACATCAATGATTGGGCTGATCGCCTCAAGACTTTCCTCAGCGGACCTGATGGAGTTTACAACACAAGTGACGATCGCCGCGTTTATATTCGCTTGGGTCATGAGATGAATGGTTCTTGGTATCCCTGGGGTGCAGCGATGGGGAATAATTCACCCAGCGATTACGTAAATATGTGGAAGCGCGTTAAGGGGATTTTTGATAGCAAAGGACTCGATGCGAATCACGTACAGTGGGTTTGGGCAGTCAATAACGATGATGTTGGTGGTTATAGCGCCGAGTCATTTTATCCAGGTGATGCGGATGTTAATTGGATAGCGATCGATGGCTACAACTGGGGAACAAGTCAATCATGGTCAAACTGGCAAACACCACAGCAAGTCTTCGGCTCGATGATTAACCGTTTACGTACTATCTCAAATCGACCACTGACAATTACCGAGTTTGCAAGTAGCACATCAACAAGTTCCGGTAACAGCGTTACAGCAAAAGAACAGTGGATTACCGATCTTTTCAACTATGCCACAGCACAAAATATCAAGATGCTACTTTGGTTTAACGAAGACAAAGAGACTGACTGGGCAGTATTTGGTGGAAGTCGAGGCGACGGCACTTTTATGTATGGTTCTCAAACTTATATTACCAACTCTGCCTACAGTTCCTCGGTTGCAGCCAGTCAATTTATCCCATCGAATCACAACAATCCGCGTCTACTGACAGATGCTCAATTTACTGGACAGTAAAATCCACTCGTGCCTGGTGACTAAAGCTTGGCGAATGAATTCGTAGCTAAACAAACAAAGTCCACGGAGGTGGACTCTCATCACACTTTGTTTCGGTAGGCCCGAAGCAAGTCGGAGGGCTTTTATGTTTTTTTCTGCGTTGAAACCCAGTAAGTGCCAAAAGAATCGGTAACTAGCTGGACTTTTTGCGTTGCTGTTGTGGGTAAACCACGACCAGAATTGCCTGCTTTGATCGCCTCCCACCATGCTGAATTTGTTGTGTTGTTTGGTTGAATTAACGGTTGCTTTGTAACGCTGTACAGCAAAGATTGGAGAATCATACTGTTGGTACTGCCAGTAAAGCCAATGGCAGTTTTACCAGTATTTTCGTAAAAACCCTCGTAAAAGCCGAGTAAAGGATTGTACAAGTCAGTAGTTGCATTCACTAATTCTTGCGCGTAGCGATCTTCTGGTAGCAAGGCGTGATAGGCAAAAGCTACTGCCGTACTCACTAAACGTCCTTCGGGTACAGACTGACCGTCATCGGCTAAAGCTGCCCAAGGCTCTCCTTGACCGATAATTGTGCTGTGGATAGTATAAGGTTTGCGGTCGATTAAAGTTGTGGCTGCGGCGGTGTGCTTTCCTGTACGACGATAGCGTTGTGCTTGTGCAGTTAATATGGGTTGTACGAGCGATCGCATTTGCGGATCAAAGCCAAATTCGAGTCCGTACAGTAAAAACGGATTGCTTACTGTGTATTGATTCACCTTGGCGTTTGTCTCGCGGCGAAGGCGCTGAATCGGTACTTCAACTCCTTCTACTCTAGCAGTTTGATATTGACCGCCAACTGCTGAATTTGTCACATCAAATCCCCATAATTGAAAAGCACGGGCGGCATATTCTTCGTAACCCAGGCGCGTTTCAGGGTTCACCCTTGTGAGGGATCGCCCTTCTTTATCTTTCATGACCGTAGCACTTGCAACAATTCCATCGCGGACAACGCGCAAATACGACCAATCCAGCACAATTTGATCGACGGCTTGAGTATATTGCGGATAACAAGTTTTTAGATTGTAAAGCGACGCTAAGATTCTGCCGATATCTAATGCTGACCAACCTGTACCCTCAGGAACCGGATTTCCGCCGTAATCAACCGATTGCAGCGATCGCGTATCATAACCGCGATTGGGTAACTCTCCAGCAAATAATGGTAATTTTGTCAAGGCAGCTAAAAGATGCCGCGCGCGCAAGTCAAACTCTTTGGCTGAAATAATGTCAAGCGATCGCGCTGCTTGAAGTGCTGCGAGATAATCTCCCAATCCCCAAAGTGTTGCGCCTTTGAAGTCACTGCGATCGTCAACTAGCCCACTGCGGTGATAATTTGCTTGAAAGTACCGCCATGCAGCTTGTGCATAGCGACGTTCGCTGACTGTTAGTCGTCGATTTAGCTTGCGATTTGTGGAAAATGGTTGACTCACGGGTGGAATTGGTTCAACCACAATTTCTGTCACTTCAGGTGTTGGCGATTCAAGGGTAGGCGTTTGTGTAGGTGTCGTCGCAGGTGAAGGAGAAGTTGAATTGGAGGCTTCTAGATCGCTTGGCGTTCCTGTCGAAGCACTTACTGTAGCTGATGCAATTAAAGGGCGATTGCCTCTAGCTTTGTAATAGAGAATCTCTAGAATCAAGCCATTGGTATTCCCTGTTAACGCTTTATTTGGTTGCTGCGTTTCTTCATAAATTCCAGCATAAAAACCTTCATCAGAACTGCGGAGGTCTTTGACCGCCTCAAACAGTTTTTGCGTATAATCATTTTCTGGATAAAGATAGCGCCAGCCAAAAGCAGCTTTTGTACTCAAACTGCGTAATTGCGGATAAGGCTGATTTGTGTCTGTAATCGTTGCCCAAGCCTTACCATTAGCGTAAACTGTGTTGTACAGAAAGTAAGGTTCGCGGTCAATATTATCTTCGGTGACTGCCGTGAGTTGTCCAGTAGCCTCGTAGCGTCGCTTTTGCACTTCTAAAACTCGCACTGCGTACTCAGCTAAATCGCCTTGCAAGCCAAATTCAATTGCATCTAAGATGTAAGACTCGCTCACTACGTAATTATTCGCGTTTGTCGTTTGAAAGTCGCGGGTATCAACAGGAATTTGCACGCCATTGATTTCAACAAATTTGAATGGTTCTAAAGAAATTGCTTTCGGTGCAGCAAAGTCCCAAAGTTCATAACCTCTAGCCGCGTATTCTTCGTAGCCGAGTCGCCCTTCTTGAACTAATAATGTTTCACCATCAGGAAGCACAGTAGCGCCAAAAAGCTGTCCATCTTTGAGCGATCGCGCTAGTTGCCACTTGGCGACGATTCCTGTTAGCCAATCATTGTATTGCGGATGACACGTGCGAATAATATGAAATGCGGCAAGTATCCGCCCCAGATCCAACGCTGACCAACCAATTCCCCGCTCTACCGGATTATTGCCATAGTCCACCATTTGTCCGGTTGCTGTGTTGTAAACTTTATTCGGTAGACCATCTTCAAACAGCTTTAAGTTGCTCAGTGTCGTTAAGAACTTATTGAGGCGCGCATCAAAATCAGCTTGATCAATTAAATTGAGCGATCGCGCTGTATTCAACGCCGTCAAATAATTACCCATGTCCCAAAGTGTACCGGAGGGATAGCCACCTGTAGAATTTGTAAATCCGGTTCCAGGTTGATAATTTTTAACAAAATACTGCCAAGCACTACGCGCATAAATTTGCTCGTCATCGGTTAACGGTGCTGTAATATTGTTACAACTATCAGTATTATTTGGAGTTTGTGCAAAAGATTGTGTTGGGACGTAAAACAAAAAGTACGCGATTATGCCAATAAGAAACAATACGATTAATCGCAACCATTTTTGTTGATGGCGCTTCCAAGTCATAGTCAAAAAATTTATGTTTTAAGGAATCAAATTAGTGGCTAAGCAGCGTGGAAAAATTACAAGAAGTAAAGACAGCGAAAACCAAAAAACAATTAGTGTCGAGTTATCGGTACTCTTCGCCCCTCACTCCTCAGTCCTCGCTCCTCCAAACTAATACCTGCCCAAACAATCAGTGGTTTTCCAACTTGTTTGTAAAGTAAACTTTCTAGAATCACGCCGTTGTTATTCGCGGTTAGTGCGCGGTTAGGCTGACGCAGCGATTCATAAAAGCCGTTGTACCAGCCACCGTTAGATTTCAGATTTGCTTGCACGAAATTGTACAATTGGCGCGTGTAGGTCGTGTTGTACAGCATATGCCAACCGATCGCTGCTTTAGCACTCACAAACCGCAAATTGTTGTGTTGTTGTCGCGTATCGGTGATTGTTGCCCAAGGTTGTCCGTTGACGAATAAGCTACTGTAGACAAAGTAAGGTGGGCGATCGAGGTTATCTTCGGTTACAGCAGTTAGCTGTTTTGTCGCACGATAGCGGGCTTCTTGGGCAGCTAACACGCGGTCAGCATAAGCTTTAGGCAAAGCTTGAAATCCAGTTTCAATACCATCTAATATAAAAGGCTCGCTGAGGACGTAGTTATTTGCTCCCGAAGTTTTATAATCGCGGCGATCGTAAGGAACTCCTTGTCCGTAAAGATTCACAAACGCAGTATGCGACTGATAATCTAAGGCACGTTTGACATCTAAACCCCAAAGTTTTAAACCAAAAGCCGCATAGTTTTCGTAACCTAAGCGTCCTTCTTGGTTGTATTGTTCTTTACCATTGACAATTGATGTACCATACATCTGCCCATTTTTAGTTAAGCGATCCACTCGCCAGGACTGCCAAACCTTTTCAGTTAGCGATCGCAACGCGGGATATCTTGCCCCAACAATTTTTAGCCACATCGCCATTCGTCCTAGATCGAGTGCTGACCACCCAATTTCTTCGCGTTTATCTAATTGACCATAGTTAACAGGAAGTAAGGTTTTTGCGTTGTAAACTTTATTTGGCAATTCTTTTTTATACAACGGCATTGCGGCGAGTGTTGCTAACATCCGGCGCATCTTAGTTTCAAATTCTGTTGCGGATACGATATTTAACTCTCTTGCACTCACCAAAGCGGCGATCGCGGCGGCTTGATCCCACATCGTCACCGAGGCAAAACCATCGGCAGAATTGACTAAACCTGTTTGTGCATTCCAATTGCGCTGAAAATACAACCAAGCTTGACGCGCGATCGCCATTTCCTCGGCAGTGATTCCGACTTGCGGTGCAATATACGGTGTTGTTACCTGACTAACGCTAGTTGGTTGTCCTGGGAAAACGACTGATTTGGCATCAAGCGCTGCAATATCAATCGTATTGGCACTGGCAACCATAACGCGCTCAGATTCTGGTAACTTAGCAGTTTGATACAGATGCTTTGACCAAGAATTAAATTGCGCGATCGCAATCACAGCCGTAACCACTCCTCCTACGGAAGCAAGAACTGACAACCCTTTCGGTGGTGGTTCAAAATCAGAATTCATGAAAGTGAAGCCTCATTAAGTTTGCAAGTTTTTCACTTGACCCGCCTTACGACTTCATTCTTCCCAGTTGCAAAATAGAATGAACACACCGATACTAAAAGCTAATCCGCACTTGACCTGTAAGCGAACTGCCACCGTAAGCACTACCGCCAGTATCTTGATTGCGGACGTTACTAAAGCTATAACCAAGGTCTGCTTCAATATCATGAGAAATTTTTGCTGTACATCGCGCTTGATAACTATTCGCGTTGTCCATTTCTCCTCGCAGGCGTTGTTGTCCTAAATTAGCCGCAAGTCGGCAACGTAAAAAATTAAAAACGTCTCCTTCCCAAGCTAGCTCAGCGTTATAAACTAAAAAATCTAGTGGCGAAAAGTAACCACTCGTGCGTTCAAAGTTGTTTGCATAATTCCAAGTGAATAAATTTGCTGCAACGCTAAATTGACCAAATTGACGCTCTAACCGACTAAAAGATTGCCACTCTGAATTACCATCGTTGTAACTACCCCAGCGCAATGTCGAGAAAAAGCTGGTATCGCGATCAATTTGCCAATATAAACTTGGTCCTAATCGCCAAGCTGTAATTTGATTTTCTAACGTTTGCGCATTAAATTTATACGAACCCTGTTCTAAAGCCGCTGATAAGACAACACCCGATCGCAATTCACCGGAAGGTGCAACTTTTACGACAATTGGAGCATCAAGTTTCGCACTAAAATTGAGTGCTGGCGGTAGACGATCGAATATATCAACCCCTACTGCGGTTTGTAGTGTCATCCCACCAACTTTTCCCGCCCATCCTACTTGAAACGGAATATTTGTAATCGATGCAAGAGTCGGTTCGTCAAAATAATTAAATCCTGTCTTGAACGTGAGAGTTGCATCATTAGATAGACGAAACTGGATTGTTGGCTCAATCAATAAATTGCGATCGCCAAAGTTATCTGTCTGATGACGAAAGTCAGTTTGAATACTTTCTAAGACAGGTGCTGTCGTTGATTCGGTAACTGTAGGTGGTACGCTTAAATCTTGTGGAGGTTTTGGTGGTGGTGGCGGCGGCGATCGCAGGCTGGGATTGAAGTTTTCAGGTGCAGCAATTAATATTGGACTTTGTTCAACGCGTTGCTGAATAGGAGTGTGACTTGCCCCGCTATCCCCAGTGAACAGACATTTTTCTGTAGGTTCTCCCTCAGAATTGAGAACTGAAAGGGAAAACTTCCCAGTAGCAGCGTTTGATTGAGTTGCTGCTAATATCCATATGCTCAAGCTGCCAATTATGCTCCATTGTCGCAAACTAAAATACATAGTCCGTCAATGGATGACTTCGTTTCATATTTACTGATGACACAATTGCAGATTGTAGATAATTCACCATGACAAGAAAACTAGCGCTAACTTAGCAAAGCATCCAACCGAGATCTTACTGAGAAAGCTTGCTAGGTTCATGATTTCAACTTTTATAATTAAGCAAATTTACGCTATAGAATTCAAAAGATTTGTGCCTAACGTGTCACACTACCTGCATAAGGTCATCAAAACATGTCGCGCTTGCTAGAACTCAACAATTCTCAGGAGCCTAATTCTTGGCACGGTAGCTTAAATATGGTATACACCTGTGTTGATGGTGCGACGACAGTAACTCATCAGCAAATGCAAGCACCGTTAAAAGTCCAAAGACCTTTTTATCCCGAAGGCGCAGAAGTTTGTCATAGCGTCATTTTACACACGGCTGGTGGTGTTGTCGGTGGCGACAAGCTTTCGCTTAATTTTCACCTACAACAAAACGCGCACACACTTATTACAACCGCCGCCGCCAGTAAGATTTATCGCAGTAATGGCTGGGAAGCTAGGCAGAATATTCAGGTACAAGTTGACAGTAATGCTTGTTTAGAGTGGTTTCCGCAAGAAACAATTGTATTCAATGGTGCAATTTACCGGCAGGATTTACGCGTAGAATTAGCACCAGGTGCTACCTGGACAGGCTGGGAAATTACCCGCTTTGGTCGCAGTGCTAGGGGAGAAAAGTTTTTACAGGGAAACTGGCGATCGCATACCGAAGTTTGGCAGCAACAACGTCCTTTATGGATAGATCGCCAACAGTTACGCCCAGATGTGAAAGTTATCGATAGTCCTCATGGTTTAGCTGGAAAATCGATCATTGGCAGTTTTGTTTGGATTGGACAACCTGTATCCGCTGACGTGGTAGAAAAGGTGAGAATGCTATCTACCGTAGATCAAGGCGAAACAGGTGTTACGCGTTTAACGACAGGTTTACTCTGTCGCTATCGCGGTGACTCGACAACCGAGGTGCGCCAATGGTTTACTGAGGTTTGGCATTTGCTACGATTATCTTCTCTAGGAAAACCAGGCTATCAATCGCGGGTTTGGCAAATTGAAAGGAACTGACTTCTATGCAACTGACACCACAGGAAAAAGATAAGCTACTTATTTTTACTGCTGCTTTACTCGCCGAACGACGCAAACAAAGAGGCTTAAAATTAAATTATCCCGAAGCGGTAGCTTATATTTCTGCGGCAATTTTAGAAGGCGCGCGCGACGGACGTACGGTTGCAGAATTGATGAGTTCTGGCACAAATTTGTTGACACGCGAAGATGTTATGGATGGTGTTGCAGAAATGATTCTAGAGGTGCAAGTTGAAGCAACATTTCCTGACGGAACAAAACTCGTTACCGTTCATAATCCCATTCGCTGATTTAAACTGTACATATTTGATTTTTAAAAACGAAGATATAGGGGGATACTGGCGCGTGGAAGTTTTCTCTAATTTTGATTTTTTGTATTTAATTAAATAGGAAATTGGTTAATTTGTTTATCAAAGCTACAATGCTTGAAACATTAGCCATTGCTGCAAGTAATAGAAAAAGAATAGTTATAACAAAGTAAAATAATCCGCTGATACGGTGAAATTTGAATAATTTTAGGGCTTGAAAATTCACTCTCAGCTAATTAAGTGCTATGAGTTTGTCCTGAAGTAAATAGAAGAGTAGAATTCAAGAACGTCTATATTAATTCCAGAGCAATGATTCCAGGAGAGTTGTTAGTACAACAAGGTGATATAGAACTCAATGCGGGGCGTCAAACCATACGAATTAAAGTTGCTAATCGCGGCGATCGCCCTATTCAAGTTGGTTCGCACTTTCATTTTTATGAAGTAAATCAAGCGTTAGACTTTGAGCGCGATCGCGCGCGCGGGATGCGGCTTGATATTCCTGCGGGTACAGCAGTACGCTTTGAACCTGGAGACGAGAAAGAAGTGGTTTTAGTCCCTGTGGTTGGCAGTCGTCACATCTATGGCTTCAATGGTAGAGTCAACGGCGCGTTAGACAGTTAAACTGCACGTTAATAATTTAGCGCAATCACATCAATCAGCTTTCCACTTGATTCTTGTATTGATTTTTATCGAGTGGTAGTTTTTTATTAGAGTATCGCTCATAACCATAAGTGGAAACAATCAGCGTGAAGAGTGATTTTTTGTTTAAATTTCAAACCTAACCTTCGTTAGAAGATGAATTATTAGCTTTAGTTTAAGATTATTAATACAATGTATGAACAACCTTTATATGTACTTGCGGTTGTAGAATGCACCCATTTCGATATGTTCCTTGGTTAGAAATGCTAACTACGTATTATCCATGCCTTTGACGCTTCTCGTCGTTGATGACGATCTCGGAACTCGTTTGTCGATCAGCGACTACTTGGAAATGTCTGGCTATTCAGTGCTAACAGCAGCTGATGGTCAAGAAGCGTTGGCGATGGTAGAAACATACCATCCTCACTTAATGGTGACAGATATTGTCATGCCACGAATGAATGGCTATGAGTTAGTGCGTCATGTTCGTCAGCATCCCAAGTTTCGCTTGTTACCTGTGATATTTTTAACAGCAAGAAATAAAACCGAAGAAAGAATCGCTGGTTATCAATCGGGGGCTGATTTATATCTACCTAAACCTTTTGAATTAAATGAACTTGGGGCTGCGATTCGTAATTTGCTAGAGCGATCGCAAATCATTCAATCCGAGGCGCGTTTGTCGTATGAAGAAGGTTTACGGGCGAATTCCCACACTTTAGGACACGAAGGGGAAACGCTAGAAGTTCCTATCAAGCTAACTCAACGCGAACAACAAGTCGCCGTTTTACTAACGCATGGTCTTTCCAACGCTGAAATTGGCAGTCGATTGCACCTCAGTCCGCGGACAGTTGAAAAATATGTCAGTAGCTTGTTTCGGAAAACGTCAACGAGTAATCGTGCCGAATTAGTTGGTTTTGTGATGAAATACCGCCTATTACAATAGACTTCCTGCATGAATCACAAATGCCTTCCAACTGAAGTTGGGGGCTACAAAACAAAGTGTACCTTCGTACACTTAAACAAGACTTTTAAGAGGGTAAGGCATGCCTTACCCGTAGTCTACGGAAGTAGACAGGCTTTAATTAGCTGCGAATTTATTCACAATCACATTCATGCAGGAGGTCTAATAATGATTCAAGGATTATACGTCTTTAACTTCTTGAAGTAAGCCAGTGCAAGCATCAAGGAGAATATCAATAACGTAGTTAAAGCCTTGTGCGCCTCCATAATAAGGGTCTGGGACTTCTTCAATGTTATGCTGCGAGCAATAGTCACACATTAACCGTACTTTCTCGCGATATTGACCAGTGCGATCAAGTGCGAGAATATCTTGGTAATTTTCGCGATCCATTGCCAGAATTAAATCAAATTCTTCCAAATCAGACCTATGTAACTTCCGCGCACTTCCTTGGAGTTTAATTCCCAGCTTACTCGCTGCGGCGATCGCCATGCGTCGATCTGGTGAACTTCCGATGTGATAACCACCTGTACCTGCTGAGTCACAAATAATACTTCCGTTGAGGTTTTCCTTATCAAGTAGATGATTCATGATATTCTCCGCCGCCGGAGAACGACAGATATTTCCAAGACAAACAAATAGCAGTTTGTAAGGCATTTTGAGGGATCAGAGGTCAGAGGTCGGAGGTCAGGGGGACGGAAAGCAGAGGATAGTAGTTAGAGCGATGAGTTACTCGTTGAGAGTTATAAGTTTAAAATAGTTATGAGTTAAGACACTTCTTTTAATAAATGCCTCTGGCACCTTTCTTTGCTTTCCAAAACTCAAAACTTAAAATTTAAAACTCTTTCACTAGCCACTAGTTACTCTTTCACTCACCCCTTGCTCCTCGCCCCTAGCTCTTAGTTTACATTCCCATTCCTGGCAATTCTAAACCGCTTGTTAATTCTTCCATGCGTTCGCGCATTGTAGCGGTAGATTTATTGTAAGCATCTTTCATAGCTATGGTTATTAGATCCGAAAGTACTTCAGCACCTTCATTGAGTGCTTCTGGGGCTATTTCAACACTCTGAGGCTCTTGGTTACCGCTAAGGACGACCTTAACTAACCCACCGCCAGCTTCGCCAGCGATTTGCATTTGCTCAAGTTCTTCTTGGAGCCTTTTGGCACCTTCTTGTACTTGTTGTGCCTTTTTAAAAGCATCGGCTAGTTCTTTCATTTTTCCTATACCGAAGCCAAAACCTTTTCCTTGTGTCATATAAAGATTGACCGCGTTGCAAATTGGATACAAAGTTCCATTAAATTATAGATGCCCTGATATCGAGTTGAGCGAATTTGGGAAGGGGTCAGAGGTCTGAGATCCGAGGTCAGGAATGACACAAGCGTTAGAAAATAGCGCTGATTCCGGCTTTTTCTAGTCCAATTCACCCAAGATTTTTACTTCTGGCTCTAACAAAATGGACCAATGCTGCTGTACTTGGTCTTGAACATAGTTAATTAACTGCAAAATGTCGCTGGCTTTAGCACCGCCACAGTTAAGAATAAAGTTGGCGTGGCGTTCAGCGATTTGCGCGCCACCGATTTTGTAGCCTTTAAGACCTGTTTGCTCGATTAACCATCCGGCAGTATACGGTAAAGGATTGCGGAACACGCTACCACAACTTGGCAGATGGTACGGTTGGCTTGTGCGGCGTTGTTCGAGGTGTTGGCTAGTGGTTGCTAGAACCTGCTCAGGGTCAGCACCTGGTTGCAGTTGAAAGGTGGCTTGAGTCACTAAACGTAAAGGTTTACCCAAGCCAGCAGCGATATTTGCTTGCAGCACCGATGTCCGATAGCGGTATTCTAATTGCTCCGGCGCGAGCGTTTCTACCTCACCGTTAGGAGAAAGAACCTGAGCGCTTACCAAGATATCAGCGATACAACTTTTATGCGCGCCAGCGTTCATGACTACCGCGCCCCCGACGCTACCAGGAATACCTACAGCCCATTCTAAGCCTTGCCAGCCGCGTTCAGCCGCTTGCCATGCTAAACGTGGTAAAGGTTCTCCCGCAGCAACTGTGACTTGACCAGTCATGAAGTTAAATTCAGTATGACGCAAATGACGCGTCCCAATGACTAACCCAGGAATTCCGCGATCGCTGACGAGTAAATTAGAACCTGCACCTAATAGTGTTACAGCTAAACCTTCGGCGTTAGCCCACGCAAAACTTGCTTGTAATTCTTCTAGATTACGCGGTGCGACATACCATTGTGCGGGACCACCGACGCGAAACGAGGTCAGCGTTGCTAGCGGAATTTGCGATTTGATAACACAGTTAGTATTAGGTAAATATATAGATTTAGCCTCACTAGCGCTTAATTGCTGTACTTTTGTCACAATTAAAGGCGAAGCCTTACTATCGATAGAATCCAGGTTTGCTTGCGAAATATTCATAACAGCACAATAAATCGAGGTGGAGATATGAGGAGAATGAATTTAAACCACGAAAGCGAGCGATCAACTTAAGGTTTCTTGCGGATCAAAGCTCCTCGGCTCCCCTTAATTGGCGAATCGAGTTCATCACCTCTGGAATAACTTGATTTAAGTTTCCAGCCCCAAGAAATAGAGCTATGTCTCCTGGCTGTAATGTTTGAGTGAGGTATTCACAAACCGCTGTCAGAGTTGGCTGAAAGCTCACTTGCGGATGATGTTCGGCTACCATCGCTGCAAGTTTCTCTCCACTAATTTGCCCTAGATTAGGTTCGCCTGCACTGTAAATCTCGCTAATTACCGCAATATCAGCATGGTTAAAAGATTGAGCAAACTCTGGTAAAAACGCCAGCGTGCGACTGTAACGATGTGGTTGAAACACCGCAACGATCTTGACGTTTTCTTTTGCCTGTAAACGAGCCGCAGCTAGAGTAGCACGAATTTCGCTTGGGTGATGCGCGTAGTCATCGATAAATAAAATACCGTTCGTTTCTCCACGCAGTTCAAAGCGACGGCGAGCGCCTGTAAACGAGGCGATACTAGCGGAAATTGTTGCAAAGTCTAACCCTAGCAATCTACCAACCGCGATCGCAGCTAGCGCATTACTGAGGTTATGCTGACCTAATAGCCGGAGGTTAAGAACACCGAGTACTTCGCCTTTTTCCCAGACGCGCGCGATCGTACCCTCTGCACCATACTCGACATCGGTAACGGTATAATCTGCGTTGGTATTGGAATCGAGGCTATAGCTAATTGAAGGGCGGATGCGATCGCGTACAGTTTCACAATCAATGCACCCGACTAACGTTTGACAGCGATCGGCAAACACTTGGAACGTTTGTACAACTTCTTCTAACGTCCCGTAATGGTCGGGATGGTCCAATTCAATATTAGTAACAACACCAATCGCCGCAGAAAGTTTCACGAGTGAACCGTCCGATTCATCGGCTTCGGCGACAAGATATTCGCTTTGCCCTAGTCTGGCATTTCCTTCCCAAGCATTCACTTCGCCGCCAACAACAATTGTCGGGTCAAGTCCTGCTTGCAGTAGCATATAGCCAATCATGCTACTTGTCGTTGTTTTACCGTGCGTTCCCGCAACAGCGATACTTTGATAATCTTTAATAAGTGCTGCTAAAAGGTCTGCGCGATGAAATATAGGACACCCCAAATCAAGGGCGGCGCGATACTCTAAATTAGCTGTATTAATAGCAGTTGAACAAATAACTTGCGGTAAACTTGTGTGTGTATTGGTAGCTATACTTTCTACTGAGTTATAGGGTGTTATTAGTACCGAAGTACTATTTGCTCGGCTTCTCGGCGTTAGCAATTCTTGACAATCAGGCGAAGTTTGTGGCAAGAAAAACGTCAGATTTGTCGCTTCTTGCTGATCAAAAATACTGACCCCTAATGCCTGCAATCGTTGCGTAATGTGACTTGAACGAATATCCGAGCCTGATACAGGGATGTTCCGCTTAGCAAGAATATACGCAAGGGCAGACATACCGATGCCGCCAATACCAATAAAATGAAATGGCTTACCGCTAAAATCAACAGAATTCAGTAGCATTTTTGCTCCTTCCACACCACACCACAGCATACTGCACAAATGTTAGGCGATATCATATCAAGAATTTCTTTTTTTCGGGAACTCTCTTATTTGAGATTTCTCACTCTACGTAGAGTTATATTTATTGCTACTTTTTCAGCTTCAGTACACTCCTTAAGAAATAGGAAGTCATTTTTCTGGCGGACAAATAGCTATCGTTATATCCTGAGTGAATCATTTGCCCTGTATTAAATCACTAAAGTTAAAAATTAGCGATACTAACTTTTGAACCTTAATGCGCTACGCGATTCAATGCAGTACTCAAGGCATAAAGTAGGAATTTTGGGAGGCACTTTCGATCCAGTACATTGGGGACATTTGCTGATTGCAGAAGCCGCTGTCAGCCAAGCGAATCTCAAGCAAGTTATTTGGGTTCCTACGCGCTATCCACACTACAAAAATGCAACAGCCTTCGAGCATCGTTGGCAAATGGTGCAAATGGCGATCGCCGATAATCCGGCATTTAAAATTGCTCCCGCAACAGTAAACAGTACTGAAAAGTCTTATGCAATTCAGACTCTCATCGACCTCAAAACACTTTACCCGAATAATCAGTGGTCTTGGATTGTTGGTTTAGACGCGTTTGAGACTTTGCCGCGTTGGTATCGTCGCCAAGAACTCGCGACTGAGTGTCAATGGTTAGTTGCACCCCGACTACCAGCGACGCTCAAGCTAGAGCAGTCTAAAGCGATCGCAACCCACAGTCAGTTACTTTGCGAACAAATTGTGCAAAAATTAGAATCGCAAGGGTTAAGTATTGACTGGCAAGTCTTGCATCTACCGTATGTCGGAATTTCATCGAGCTTAATTCGGGCATTGTGCCGCGATCGCTTGTCAATTCGTTATCTAGTGCCAGAAGCTGTGCGACTTTACATTAAAAAATATAAGCTCTACTCACGTTGATTTTTGATAAATTCTAATATTTTTTATAGTCTTGCCATGCGCAAGTTATAATGTATCACCCTTTGCGATATGATCTGCTTCAAGAATAGGTAATCATTGTTTAGTAGATACCAGAGGGCAAGACGCTGTGATTAGAGTCGCGATCAACGGTTTTGGACGCATCGGGCGCAACTTTATGCGCTGCTGGGTAGGTCGAGAAAATAGCAACATCGATCTCGTCGCTATCAACGATACTTCTGACCCACGAACCAACGCTCACTTGCTGAAGTATGACACGATGCTGGGGACGTTGAAAAATGCTGATATCAGTGCAGATGATAATTCAATCATCGTTAATGGCAAGACCGTTAAATGCACATCAGATCGCAATCCAGAAAACTTGCCTTGGAAAGAATGGGAAATTGACCTGATTATTGAATCAACAGGTGTTTTTACCAGCCGAGAAGGGGCAACAAAGCATTTAAACGCTGGCGCTAAAAAAGTTCTGATTACTGCTCCAGGAAAAAACGATGACGGTACGTTTGTCGTTGGTGTGAATCATCATGACTACGACCACGATAAACACACGATCATCAGCAACGCAAGTTGTACGACTAACTGTCTTGCGCCGATCGCCAAAGTTCTCCATGAAAAATTTGGCATCATTAAAGGCACAATGACCACCACGCACAGCTACACCGGAGATCAGCGTTTACTCGATGCGAGTCACCGCGATGTACGCCGAGCCAGAGCAGCGGCGATGAACATTGTCCCAACTTCGACAGGAGCCGCTAAAGCAGTTGCGCTAGTCTTGCCAGATCTTAAGGGTAAGCTTAATGGCGTTGCGTTGCGCGTACCCACTCCCAACGTATCCATGGTAGATTTTGTCATTCAAGTTGAGAAAGCAACTTTTGCAGAAGAAGTTAACCAAGCACTTCAAGATGCTGCGGAAAACTCGCTCAAAGGTATTTTGGCATACAGTGACTTACCACTCGTTTCCTCAGATTATCAAGGTCATGATGCCTCCTCAATTGTCGATGCTAGTTTGACCTTAGTTATGGGTGGTGACATGGTAAAAGTCATGGCATGGTACGACAACGAATGGGGCTACAGTCAGCGTGTGCTAGATTTAGCTGAACTTGTCGCCCAAAAGTGGAAATAATGAGAGGGGTCAGAGGTCAGCGAGAATACTGATATCGATCTTGGCTGGAAAACCTAAAAATGTTGAAATCCCCGTTTGAGGCTAAGAACTTCATCGGGGGTTTTTCCTGTTTGGTCAACGAGATAAACTTCAGAATCATCTGTAATCTCACCAACAATCGCAGCACCGTTACCTAAGCGCTGTACTAACGCTTGCGCCAAATCGGGAAGTAAGCATAAAACTAACTCGAAATCTTCACCACCATACAGCGCCCAATCTAATGCTTGCTGGGATGACCAGTTTTTAAGCTCATCAGGAAGGGGAATTTGACGGCATTCAACTCTTGCACCTACTTGACTCATTTGACATATTTGCAACACAGCATCAGCTAAACCGTCACTACTGTCCATTCCCGCAACATGAATATGAGCGTTGGTATCTGTGGTTTGACATATTACCTCCCATAAGACAGGTAGCACATCTAATCGAGGTTGAGGGCGTTGATGCGCTTGTATGAGCTTTTTTTGGGCGCTGCTACTCAACTTTTGCCTTAATCCTGGCTGTAGCAATAGCTCTAATCCAGCACGCGAAGCACCGTGTACACCAGTAACGACGATCGCATCTCCAACTTGAGCAGTAGAACGGCGAATAGTATGCTCAGGATGAACTTCGCCAAATGCTGTAATTGCGATAGTTTTTACGGGAGAACGACAGACATCGCCGCCCATCACACAAGTAGCAAACTTTTGCAAGCATTGGGTGATTCCTTGATAGAGTTGCTCAATCCAAGTAATGGAAGTATCGCCAGGAAGACCTAAAGCAATTGTAATTCCCAACGGAGAAGCGCCCATCGCTGCTAAGTCAGATAAGTTAGCCGCAGCAGCCCGCCACCCAGCATCTTCAGCAGAGGTCGTGCGATCGCTAAAATGAACTTTATCGACCAACATATCGGTTGTCACAACCAAAGATTTTCCTGGTTGCGTTGCAACGACTGCTGCATCATCGCCAACAACTTCTGGCGGACAAAATTGCTGCAACCGCTCTAACAGCGCTTTTTCGCCTAGATCTTTAACAAGTTGTGACATCTTGTAGCCTTTGTTGCAGAATAAATTCTGCGATCGCTAAATCGACCGGAGTTGTCAGTTTAAGGTTTGTTTCTTCGCCTTCTACAATTTTGACGGTTAACCCGCATTTTTCAAACAACGCGGCATCATCGGTGACCTCCCACGCTTGGCGGCGTGCTTCTTCATGACATTGTTTGAGTTTCTCCACATCAAAAGCTTGTGGGGTTTGTGCTGCCCAAAGGTGTCGTCTTTCAGGTGTACTTTGAATATTGAGCGCTGCATCAACAACTTTAATCGTGTCTTTTACTGGAATCGCCGCGATTAAACCAGAATAATGGCGAATTTCCACAGCACAGCGATCGAGTAATTCCGGAGTCGCTAGACACCGCGCCCCATCGTGAATCAAAACTTGTTTTGCGCCGCTTGGCAGCGCCTGTAAGCCGTTATAAACTGATTCTTGACGTGTTGTTCCCCCTGCAATCAATTGCGTCGGTTTAGTCAGCGATACGTTCGCCAAAATTTCTTTGATATCCAACCAATCGGACGGCTGTGCAATAATACCTATCCAACTAATTTGTTGACTGGCTTCAGCAGCAAGTAGTGTCCAGGAAAGTAAAGGTTGCGATCGCAACGACAAAAGTAGTTTATTGCGATCGCTCCCCATCCGACGCCCTATTCCAGCGGCTGGAATCAATAAATGCACAGTTTTCCTCTTGTCTTATTTTATAGTTTGCTCAAACATCCATATTTTTGCATTTTTCCTTCAACAATTAAACTGCTTTTTGCTCAAGCTATTAACTTGACTGATTGTTGCTTTGATAAAATCAGTTATTAGCTGTGATAAATTAATACAATTCAACTCGTATACAGGTGTAGAGTTTTTTTAAGCAAGTATTATTAACACAAACTTTTGCGCATAAACACACAAATCTATCCTTTACTGAATATTAGTAAATGTAATTTTATATCTTTTACGATTCGGAAAAGTATTCAAGTTGCTAATTTGCTGATTTTGAATTAGTCCTGTATAAAAATAAGGACGAATGCTTTCTGTTGATGGCTGTCCTTTATAAGCGTAATGAAGAACTACAGGTTTATTTTGTAGGGCTTGAGTTGTTATGTAAGCAACTAATGCTTGTTCTACAGCATGATAACCATGATTCCACGCATCTATTTTGGGACGATATTGAACTTTGGCACCTGATGCGGTCACTTCGGGATAAGTTTCATAATATTGATAGTCTACCATATTGTTTAACCAAAACTTATAGGTTTGGACTAAATATTCAGTTAAAGCTGGATTGCTTAAACTCAAAGTGGCTGCCATTTGATTCATCTCGTTGTACATCCACGAGACTTTCTTACCATTAATATCAATTGCTCCATCAGGTTTTAGTAGCGTTGCCCAAGAGCCGGTATTCTTAATATAAGCTTTTTGCAAAACTTTAGGAGCTTGAATTTCAGAGAACGACATTAAACCTGTATTACTAGTCATTTTTCCTACTAAATAGATGAACCAAAAAGCTTTACAAGTGTGCCCCAAATCTACGTTTGAAAAACTTTCATCTACATTTCCTCGCCGCCAATATAAATTATGTTTAGTGCTGTAAAAATTGTCATTCATAATTTGCACAACCTTTAACATATCTGCTTTCCATTGGGATTGGAGAGGTTCTGGCAATAAAGGAGTGACTAAAACCATATAAGTATTTAGCTGATCAAGTTGTGCTGTCAGATCCTTCATATTTGATACTTGACTCCACTTCAGCATTCCTAAATTAGGATCGTAGTAATTGTTAAAGATATTATTTTTAAGCTTAATAATATCCTGTAAAACATTTTCATCGCGAGTTAAATAATAGTAAAATGATAAACCTAATCCAGCATATGCTAGGTGTTGAGTGTTTCTTTGCGGTTCGGCAGGACCAGGAATGCCATTTTCTAAATAAGTTGCTACACTTCCATTAGTTTCAAACGCATTTTTTCTAATGTAATTGACCCCGTTTCTTGCGAGTTGAAGCATTCTTTCATTACCAGTAAGATGGTAAGCAACACCATAAACATAAGTTTGCCGAGCCTTAGCTACGATATATTCTTTATTAAGATCGTTTTTAATCCAGGATGATGCATTCAAAATTTCTGGGCAAGGTTTATTAGGATTCCAAAGCGAACCATTATTACACCGAAAAGTAGGAAAATTTCCTACAGGGTTGCCAAGGGCAGATTGCATTGTCCAAAATGGCATAATTTCTTGGTTAACGTGTCGTAGCCATCTTTGTCCAGAGGGTAAATTATTGATGACTCCTGGATTGAATGCTGCAAGTTTTAATTCATTTTTGTTCGCTTGAGTTGCTGGAGTAGATTCATCAAATTGTTTAGCATAAACTTCAGTTGCTATTCCAAACAAAAAACAAAGACTAAAAGCAGAAGCTTTTAACAATAAACTGCGTAGCATATTTCATCTCCTTTTGAAGATTTTTTAGAGTTTATAAAAGCTAAGAGCGCTTTATCAATAACTTTAAATAGTTATTTCAACAGATTTAGTTAATTAAGTAGCGACACAAAGTATAGTTTGCATGTATTAATTATTTAATGTAAAATGATATATCAAATAATCTTTTAATATGAAAACTAAAAACTCGGCATCCCCAAATAGAGGTTACAATACTATTTAATTAATTGAATAATCTGTTCTTAGAGGCAGGAAAAATAATTGGTATTGAAACAATCACACCAATAATATATAAGCAAGAAATAGTGCCTTCTCAACTCGTAAAAAAAATTTATTTGCCTGTGTATAATTTTATCAAACTATTACGAATTAATATGTTTTAAGAATTTTGCTTAGTACGGTAGAGCATCTAACGATAAATCATACTTGTTTGACGCTCAAGGAGTAGTATCAGCGAAGTTTGTAACTACAATCTTGCTAGAGTATGCCCAAGCGTCGTAGAAAAGTGCTAACTTCAGTTAAAGGAAGGTAGTGTTTATCTACCGTTGGCAGTGGGAAAAGTCTTCAATGAGTGACAACGACGGATATAAAGTTATTAGCGAAAATCGGCAGGCGCGTTTTCTTTACGAGATACTAGAAACGTATGAAGCAGGCGTTCAACTGACGGGAACAGAAGTCAAGTCAGTAAGGCAAGGTAAAGTTAACTTACAAGATGGCTATGCTTTAATTCGTAATGGTGAAGCCTGGTTACTCAATGTCAATATATCGCCTTACACAGGTAGCGGACAATACTTCAATCATGAGCCGCGCCGGACACGTAAGTTATTGTTGCACAAAGAAGAAATTCGCAAGCTCATCGGAAAAGTGGAACAGCAAGGCTTAACCTTAGTACCATTGAAAATGTATTTGAAACGAGGCTTAGTCAAAGTTAGCATTGCGCTTGGCAGAGGGAAAAAACTCCACGATAAACGCGAAGATTTAAAGCGTCGTCAAGACCAGCGAGACATTCAAAGAGCTATGAAGAACTATTAGGTACATTTCACCTTAGGATAGAAGTAAACTGACCTGTATTTGGACACGTATTTCTTGAGTAGTACATCAGGAAAACTAAGGTTTATAGCTCAAGGGTGATTTTACTCAAGTACTCAATCGTTAAGGTAGGGATTGAGAGATGAGACAAGGAGTTTGTAGCTATGAAACGTTCTCAGTTATCTAAAATATTCGGTGCTAGTGTACTAGGTCTAAGCTTAGCAGTTCTACCTTCTACGCTTCCTGTATCGGCACAAACAACAAATACTGCCCCAGGAACGACAGATACTACCACTACGACAGCACCGACGACAACAACGACTACTGAAACGAACGACGGGTTTGATTGGGGTTGGTTAGGCTTAATTGGTTTAGCAGGTTTAGCAGGTTTAGCAGGTCGTAAATCAGAACCGACTCGTTATCGCGAACCTGATACAGTAGGAACTACAACTTCCTCTACGTACCGCGAACCGTAAGGTATTTTGCTTCTACTCTCCGATCTTTAGGGTGCATTAAAACAGTTCTGCGTATATAAGAGCGCGATAAAAACTGATAGGGAAGTAGATAAGATACGTTGAATATGAAAAAGCCTTGGAATTCATATAGCCAAGGCTTTGTTTTGTTATTGAATAAATTGATAGATATGTATTAGGTTTGTTGTGTAACTGTTGCAGGGTTAATTTGTGTTGGTTGTGATGCGGGAGCATGAAGATAACTCGCAATTAAAGCAACGATCAACCACCATAACGTACTCACTTCGGGTCGGTACCAAACGGTATCTACAGTTCCGTGGGCTAGCATACCTACCATAATTGCGATCGCCGCTATTAACCAAAATCCTTCTCGCGTATTTTGTTGACGTAAGCGCTGCAACTGCGTTAATCCTTGACTAAAGAGGACAACAATTAACCACAAGAAACAGAATAAACCAATTAAACCAGTTTCTACCGCAATTTCTAGAGGAACAGAGTAGGCACTCAATGCAGTATATTTAGGCTGCTGGTAGAGTGGATAAACCAAGTTAAAGGCATTATTGCCAGGACCAATGCCTAAAATTGGGCGATCGCGAATCATCTCAATGACAGCTAGCCAAACGTTGATGCGGAAGTTGTTGCTGCTGTCGCCGCGTCCTGCAAAAATACTCAAGACGCGATCGCGTACAGGCTCTACAAACAATATCGCTAGTATTAAAACACTCAGCATCCCTGCCAATAAAATAGGCAATGACCACTTGCGCCAAAAGGGTGGTAGTTGAATACTCAACCAATACACCAGCAACACTAATAAAGTGACAGCTAACGCGAGTAAACCAATCCAGCCACCGCGACTAAACGTTAAGACTAAACAAATACTATTGACTAAAAACATTGTGAGTGCTAGGGCTTTAGGAATCCAGCCGCGCCAAGCAAAAATTGCCATTGCACTCAAGGCGATCGCGGGTAAAAGATATGCTGCAAGTAAATTAGGATTACCTAGATAACTGTAAACGCGAGTTGTTTTCGATAAAGGTGACTCAGGATCTACCCAAGTTGCGAGTGCAGTTGCGCCAAAAAACCATTGTCGTAGCCCATAGACGCTGACGATGAGCGCTACATGTAAGTAGATTGCAATCATCCAACTCCGAATTCGCGGCGATCGCAGAACTCTCGCAGCTAAAGCAAACATTAAGAGATACAGCGTTAGCTTTGTCCATCCAACAAAAGCTGCGGTTTTTACTGGTGATAACGCAGTCGCGACAGTTGCAATTCCCCAGTAAAGTAAAACGATGAGGTGGACAGGAGTTAACTTAGCCTGATCGCGGAGATCGGTAAGCGTAATCAATAACCAAAAACCGCCACAAGCAGCTAAAAGTAAGCCGACAAGCGTACTCGATACAAAAGGTGCTAAGACAAATACTAAGCTCAAAAGTACTGCTGCAATTTCATCCGCCCACTGCATCAGCAAGCTACTTTGTCGCCACGAACGTAATATCCCAACTACTGATCGGTGTAAGTAACTTCCGCTACGCCAATCTTGCAGCGGTACATGAGTTAAGGTAAATTGTTGCCAAAATGCATTCATGATGAAATTCTGAAGGGGTGTTAAGGTTCTTATATGCTTAAGTCTTGCAAGCTTTGCATAATGTTGCTTGCTAATATCAAATCCGGTTGAGTAGTGTTAACAAAATGGTCAGTAAAGATGAAGGGTGAGTTGAGAGTTGACAAAATCTTCCCACACTCTCTTCACTGTCAACTGTCAACTGTCAACTGTTATTCTGGTTATTTAGCCGGAATGATATAAGAATGTTTTATAAAGCAACCGCCTAGTAACGACATATTCGTTAAAAACTTGCCTAAAAATATAAGCTTGCGATTATAGCGAATTAATTCTTTATACACAACACCCCCGCCGAATGCTAAATAGTTTCTTTTGTAGAAGCCGTAAGCTCAGGTAGAACAACTACATAACGATAGCCTGATTCCGGCGTTCCTTGAAGATTTATTTTTCCGCCATGTAATTTTGCCAAGTCGCAACTTAAGAGCAAACGTAGACTGTTACTAGAGTGGTAAATTCCTTCTAGAGGATTGTGCTTTTGCACAATTGAGTTTGATTGTGCCGCTTCTGCCTCCGTTAAATTAGCGGTACATCCAGCATTTAACACTTGAGGGGTGAGAACAGACAAGCGATCGCCATTTGATGACTGTACCTGAATGCTATCAACTGCGGCAACTTGCTCAGCACAAAAAGGTAATATCTGACAAATTGCGGGTTCTGCTTGAGTTAAACCTTGTTCTAGCCAAGGATGAGACGCCCAGATAGCAAAGTGCAATCCGTCACTTTTATGTGAAACATGAATATGAATTATGCTACCAGTCGCAGCAACTTGAGTAATATAAAATACTAGCTGATATAACAATTGCTTGATCTTGTCTTTGTCTAAAATCCAGATGCGGCTGCGTCCTGGTTCTAAAGATAAATCAATTTGTTGTTCGCGCCGTCTCGCTGTCTCTGATAAGGCGCTGATCACTTGCTGACATAACATTTCTATCTCTACAGAAGTGAGATTCAGTGCAGCAAAGTTATTGTCTAGCGTTCCTAACTCAGAAATTTCGTTGACTAAAGTTAACAAGTGACGTCCGCTATTCTCGATAATTTCTAAGTATTCCTTTTGCTTCGTTGTTAAAGGACCATATATTTCGCGACTGACAACACTCGCCATTCCTAATACTGAGGTCAACGGTGTGCGTAATTCTTGTGTTAGCTGTGAAAGTAATTCAAGTTTGACTTGGTTAGTCGAAAGATATTCGCTGTTTTCTTGTTCAGTAGGTATGGTGTGCGTTATTTGGTCATCAGTATTAGTGAGTGTCGCAGCAGGCTGAGAATTTACATGACTGTTAGTTGGAACCATGCTGCCAGCGTTGACTTGTTCCGCAGGAGCCGCAAGATAAGTATTATCAGGATTAATGCCCCTAAGCAATTGGTGGCGCTCAAGTTCACTCACACTCCAGCACGCCATGAGTTCTAAAAACTTCATGTCTCGCAACGTAAAATTGCGTGGTTTGAGATCCATGACAGCGATCGCACCCAAGCATTGTCCTGATAAATTCACTAATGGTGCGCCTAAATAGGCACGGATACCATATTGCTGTACTAAGACACTATTAGCAAAAACCGGAGCGAAGTTGAGTGTGTCATCGATTGCCAAAATTTTGTGGTTTTCTACCACGTGCGCCACAAAAGCTTCTTGTCTTGAGAGTTGACGTTCTTGAGCAATTTTACTTCTCAATCCTAGTCGCGACAAACCGACCGCTGATCTAAACTGAAAACTACTCTGATTTAAAAATCCTAGAACGCAAATCGGGACTTCTAAAAAATCAGCGGCTGTTTGAGTAGCTGCATCAAAAATCGGAATTGTTTGAGTTTCTAAGCTACCTAAATCAGAGAATACTTTTAGATGTTGTTCTAGTTCCTGTGTTATTTTTCTCTCAGGCTCCACTGTGACCACCCCTAGCTCAATATTGAACGTAAATGTGTTTGATCTAACCCTGGGATTCGGGTTTCTACTTCCTCTAAGATTCCCAATCCGTTGTAGAGATGAACAATCTTTGAAAGAACGATCGCGCTGGGGTGAGAAGCCTGAAAGAAACTTGAGAAGAAATTCTATTTTCTTAATGCTCAACGCTCCCACGCTGGATGCGCTAGCAACGATGCCATAGCCCGCACGCCGCGTAATTGATTGGATAAAGGTAAATGACCTCTAGGAGCGCTCAGATTCCAAGTAAACTCGTTAGGATAGCGCGTCCAGTTATTGCCTGATTTCCAACCGATTTTAGGCCACAGCTTTTCCCAGTTTTTGCCGACACCAAGCCAAATTTCGCGTTGGACTGAAAAACCAAATTTGCCCTCAGAGTGAATCAGCCACAACTTGTTGACGGTTTGGAGGTCAGTAGTGGTAAAATTTTCTACCTCGGTAAAATATAACCATTTTCTTTGAACCGCAGCAGGTCCTGCTAATTCGCAAAGCTTTTGTAACGTAAGACGATCGGCAGCCTGAAAATCTTGGTCTGCTAATAGTTTTTGCAACAAAGTGTAGTCAATACCTTGCTCTGAATTGAGTTGTACAATCCCAGTCGGGAAATTTGTTTGGAGAAAGTGTTTTGCTTCTGGAGATTCAGCGCTGTAGAGAACCTGGTAAGCTTTACCATCAATCCAGGTAGGTGGGTGAGATTGGCGTTGCAGTAAAAATTTCATTAGCAGTTCTTCACCCGCAGTACCAAGCGTAGCCAGTTTCTCAATGGTCTGCGCTTGTACTTTTTCCGACCCTGTGGTTAACTGCAAAGCTAAAGCAGAAACGTCGAAATTTGTGTCGAAAGCGGTAGTTGGATCAGTCATGCCCTTATAAGGATCGCGGTTACGGCTCGATCATTAATGTAACCTGACAATAACATGATAGAGGTCAGAGGTTCGGGCTTTTAGCGCAGCGTTGCAAAGGCTACCACGTCCTGTATCAACTGGCGTGGGCTTTAGGAGAATCAACAATAGCTATAGGCGATCTGACATTAACCTCACACCTGCTAACGTTGTTCATTCTCAAAGTCAAAATTGCGCAAGCTTGTCAGAACTTGGTGAAAAATGCTGTTACATCAAACATGAAATCTGGTAGCCTTCCAAAGAAGGATTTTTTGTAGCGGTGTTCATCACCCAGCATCTGTAACAGCAGCCACCCTCTAGGAGTTTGAGATTATGTACGAGAAGATTACCCCACCCGATACAGGTTCGCGCATTACGTTTGAGAATGGTGAACCTATAGTACCCGATAATCCCATTATTCCTTTTATTCGTGGTGATGGTACAGGTGTTGATATTTGGCCTGCGAGTCAAAAGGTAATTGACGCGGCTGTGCAAACTGCCTATCAAGGAAAGCGACAAATTAGCTGGTTTAAAGTCTACGCTGGTGATGAAGCGTGTGACGTTTATGGAACGTATCAGTATCTTCCTGAAGACACGTTGCAAGCAATTAAAGAATACGGTGTCGCAATTAAAGGACCTTTAACAACACCTGTAGGCGGCGGAATTCGTTCACTCAACGTCGCGCTGCGACAAATTAACGATTTGTACGCGTGTGTACGTCCTTGTCGCTATTACGAAGGCACACCTTCACCGCACAAATATCCTGAAAAGCTTGATGTCATCATCTATCGTGAAAATACCGAGGATATTTATCTCGGAATCGAGTGGCGTCAGGGTACGGAAATGGCAGAGCGAATTATCAATTTACTCAATAATGAGTTGATTCCTGCAAGCCCTGAACATGGTAAAAAACAGATTCGTCTTGATTCGGGAATTGGAATTAAACCAATTAGTAAAACAGGTTCCCAGCGCTTGATTCGTCGGGCAATTCGACACGCCCTCCGCTTGCCGAAAAATAAGCAAACGGTAACTTTGGTGCATAAGGGCAATATTATGAAATATACCGAAGGTGCCTTCCGCGATTGGGGCTACGAGTTAGCAACAACCGAGTTTCGTAGTGAGTGCGTTACCGAACGCGAATCTTGGATTTTGAGTAATAAAGAAGCCAACCCTGATATTTCGATTGCAGAAAATGCTCAGCTAATTGAACCAGGATATCATGCGCTTACAGCAGAAAAGCAAGCAGTAATTTGTCAAGAAATTGAAAATGTTCTTAATGCGATTTGGTCTACGCACGGTAACGGGCAATGGAAAGATAAGGTAATGGTAAATGATCGCATTGCGGACAGCGTTTTCCAACAACTCCAGACACGCCCTGATGAATACTCAGTATTAGCAACGATGAATCTTAACGGTGACTACGTTTCGGATGCAGCAGCAGCTGTCGTTGGCGGGCTTGGTATGGCACCAGGAGCTAATATTGGCGATGAATGTGCGATATTTGAAGCTACGCATGGTACTGCGCCAAAACACGCCGGATTAGACCGAATTAACCCTGGTTCGGTTATTCTTTCGGGGGTGATGATGTTAGAGTATATGGGTTGGCAAGAAGCCGCAGATTTGATCAAACAAGGAATTAGCGATGCGATCGCTAACCGTCAAGTCACTTACGATTTAGCGCGGTTAATGGAACCACCCGTCGAACCACTCAAGTGTTCCGAGTTTGCTGAAGCGATTATCAAACATTTTCAGTAACGTATTGATTCGTGTCGTTTTTCAGGGTGAATTCAACTAGGTAATTTCATCACCGGACACTTGCTATAACGGGGGGAACCCCCGCAACGCAGTGTCCTCCTGATTTCATGCGCGTGTGTCACGTTGAAGTAAGAAGAACGCTGTAAAATCGGAGGTTAAATATGACGACTGCGCAATCTCAACTTGACGCGTGTATTCAAGCATGTCTCGATTGTCTGCGCGATTGTGAATACTGCGCTGATGCTTGCTTGAGTGAAGACATGGTGCAGATGATGGCTGAATGTATTAAGCGATGTCGCGATTGCGCTGATACTTGCGCCCTTTGCGCCCGCTTGATGTCGCGTCGTTCGGAACTTCACAAGCAAATGTGTGATGTTTGTGCCCAAGCGTGCGATCGCTGTGCTAGCGAATGTGAAAAGCATGATGACGATCACTGTCAACGTTGTGCTGAATCTTGTCGTTGCTGCGCTCAACTTTGTCACGAAATGGCAGCATAATGTGAACGTAAAAAGTGTAAGTTTTAATAACTTACACTTAATTTTTTTGTAGAAAAATGACTAATTATAGTAGTTGGCAAGATTGGTTAACTGTACTATTTTATATAGGTTTTACAGTTTTTGTTATGTGGCGCGTATTTGCCACACCAAAGAAATAGATATTCTTAACAGCTTTGTTTACTTGAATATCACTGATGGTTTTTGAAAAAACTACATATCAAATAACCAGGGTCATTATCACTAAATTGTACAGATTTTTTATCTTGTAATTTGAGGCGATCGCGACAATTATATATTGCTATCGGTTGCTTTACACCATCCACACTCATTGCCGCCTTGTATTCCCAATAATTCTTTGCACTGCGCTCAATACTAATAATACAAATTTGATGACCGCCGTAACTACGACACATAGATGCCCAGGATGCAGACATTAACAATAAAGTAAGTAGTAATAGCAGCACAAAAACTAGGCTATTTCTAGTTAGCAAAAAAGCTTTTCGCATAGCTTAGCTAATGAATTCACCACTAGATAATACATACGAGTAAGGCATGATTTACCCCCTTAAAACTATTAATTAGGAGTGTGCGCAGGCACACTTTGTCTGCATAGCCTCGACTTTAGCCGTAAGGCACCTGCAATTCCTGCTAGAAGTCTATTATTCACCTTAACCTCTACGCCAAAATTTTACCTTTAAACCATCACGAGGATGCGGCGTAGGTAGCATAACCATATTAAGATTTTGTCCTGGCACAAGTTCCCAATTGTAATTGCGGACTAACAATGCTGCAAATAGCTTCATTTCTAGCTTGGCAAACTCCCTACCAATACATTCTCGCACTCCACCGCCAAAAGGAATATAACTCATTGATTTTTGCTTATCCTCTGCTCTGGGAGGCGCAAATCTTTCTGGATCAAAGCGTTCTGGCTGTGTAAAAATGCTGCTATCTTGATGTGTCGCAGCGGGGTGATAGAAGACTTGCCAACCTTCAGGAATCAAGTAACCATTAAACTCACAAGACTCAATGGCTTTTCGAGGTCCACTTGCTGGAGAATAAAGGCGAAGAACTTCTTTCAAGGCTTGTTCTAGATACGTCATTTGTTTGAGAAGATCCAGGGTCAATGGTTGCTCTAACCCTAGTTGCTTTTGTTCTGCAAAAATAGCCTCTTTCACTTGTGGATATTGAGCTAATAGCAGACAGAGTGCAGTTAACGATGACGATAAAGTATCATGACCTGCAAAGAGTAACGTTAGTAGTTGTTCTTTGAGTTCTTGTAAGCTTAAACCGTGTCCTTCTTCGTCGCGTGCTTGTAATAGCAAACCTAAAACATCTTGTTTTGTTGTAGATTGCTGCTGACGTTCTAAGATGATTGCTTCAATTTTTGCCAGTAATAATTTACGACAGCGTAATGCTTTACTAAATTTTGTCCCAGGTAAAGGTAGAGGAATTGATAGTAACCCTTGACCCCAATTTTCGTACAACTTACCGAAATCATTATTTGCCTCTATTCCGATAAGTAACTTGCAAGCAACATCAAGCGTATATTTGCGAAGTTCATCATACCAATTTAAGTTTCCTGTATGCTCCCATTTATCAAGATAGTTGCACGTAGTCGCCGCCATCGTATTAATATATCCTGCCAGCGATCGCGGTTGAAATGCTTGTGCCAGTAATTTGCGCTGTTGGAGATGTTTATCTCCTGTCTGCATGACGATCGCACCAGTTCCCATCAATAATTTCACGTGTCGTGGCGCACTTGCAGAAACTCCATCTGAAAAGTAGCGGTTCTCGTTACTAAACAAAAAGCGATTCGCCTCTGCGCCAATCATAACAACAGTAGGACGACCAAAGACATGAGTTTTGTAGATATTTCCGTGTTGCTGCTGTCGCCGCTGTATAAAATTTGGATCGCGCAAGAAACTGAGAGTTTCACCAATAACGGGTAAACCAAAGTTTCCAGGAGGTACAGGAAGCGATCGCATCTTATCTGTAATTGTCATAATTCTCTTCTAAAACTTGTAGCAAACAGTTTACTCTAATCAATTTCGCTAAAATACATCTATCTAAAAGCCACAGTAATATGGTGACACTGCAACTCAAGCAAATTCGAGTTCCGCCAGGTGCGTGCGTGATATTAGAAGATATTAGTTGGCAAGAGTTTGAAACAATTCTTATTGAGTTAGGAGAACATCGTGGTAGTCGAGTTGCATACACTCAGGGTTCGTTAGAAATAATGGTTCCCCTTCCAGAGCATGAAAAGGCTAAAGTCATCATTGGAGACTTAGTAAAAATTCTGCTGGATGAACTGGATTTAGACTGGGAACCTCTCGGTTCAACTACCTTTAAGCGTGAAGATATGGCTGCGGGTGTAGAACCAGATGATTGTTTTTACATTCAAAACTATAAGTTAATGATCGGAAAAGAACAGATAGATTTAAGTGTCGATCCTCCTCCTGATTTAGCAATTGAAATCGATGTTACCTCTAAAACTAAAATAACTGCCTATAAAGCATTGCAAGTACCAGAAATTTGGCGTTATGAAGATGGTGTTTTAGAAATAAATTTATTCCAAGGAGATGATTACATCAAGTCAGAAACAAGTTCAATTTTCTCAATTCCAGTTAAAGATGAAATTCCTCGATTTGTACAAATGGCGAGGACAACAGGAACAACTTTTGCACTTAAAGCATTCCGTAAGAGGGTGCGAGAATATCTTGGTCAATAAGCTTACTCTTTTAAATATCTAGCGATCGCTGCACATCTTACGCAAACGTATTTCTACTCTTTACTAATTGCGATCGCCACGTGCGAATTAAAATAGCTATAAGCACAAAATTGGTAGCTAACTATGTCACAATCAATAGCGGCAGATCTCTTTTCCCCTGAAGAGCAAGCTGAGTGGGTGGAAGAACCTGATATTAGCCACTTGGTGACAGAAGACGATACCCCTGTGGACAACCTGCTTGCAGAAAAACAGCAACGACTTTTGACGAGTTGTTTATACAGTTCGTGGAAACCAGGTATTCCGTTTTTAGCTACCGCAAATGTTGGCTTGTTTTACGCAATTAATAAACCTGCTATTGTACCGGATGTCTTACTCAGCTTGGATGTAGAAGTTCCTCAAGATTGGCAACAAAAGAAAAATCGCTCTTATTTTACCTGGATCATTGGTAAGCCTCCGGAAGTTGTCATTGAAATCGTCTCCAATACCGTGGGTAACGAACTGGGTAGTAAAATGAAAGACTATGCCCGTATTGGTGTTGCTTACTATGTCGTTTACGATCCTTTGCAGCAGTTAGGCGATCGCCGCTTACAAGTTCATGAGTTGAGGGGTACGAGTTACACTCCTTTAGAAACAACTTGGATGGAACCAGTGGGTTTGGGATTAACGCTATGGGATGGAATCTTTGAAGGAAAACAAGATACTTGGTTGCGTTGGTGCGATCGCGATGGTAATTTAATCGCAACAGGCGATGAGCGTGCGGAATCTGAACGCCAACGCGCGGAACGCTTAGCAGAAATATTGCGTTCTCAAGGTATCGATCCTGATGAGATACTGAGTTAAAATTTTTACTCAAAAGTTACATCTTTTAGTTGAGAAATAAAGATAGGTAAACGTCGCATTAAAGCTGGTAATTGGAAAGAATATCTATCAATAGTTACTTGTTATTTATTACCTACTAGCCATACTAAAAAACCTGAGTTAGTAAACTGTATAAAATTATCCAAATAAATCATGGCTTTTGATGTAAAGTCAAACCGTGAATATCAGAAAAATCTTGGTAAAGGTCAGGGTTATTGTGGATGAATTCGTTATCTGAGTTAAATCAGATGAATCAGGATGACTTTGTAGCAGCGTTAGGGTGGATATTTGAAGATTCCCCTTGGGTTGCAGCGAAAGCTTGGGCTAAAAAACCATTTACAGATGTACTTTCTCTACATCAAAGTATGGTAGATGTCGTTCGTGAGGCGAGTGATGCAGAAAAACTTACACTCATTTGTGCGCACCCTGATCTAGGCGCTAAAGCTAAAATGGCTGAAGCCTCTGTAAAAGAGCAAGCTGGAGTTGGTTTGGATCGATTGTCTCCACAAGAGTACGATAAATTTAACTCGCTCAATCAAGCATACAAAGAAAAATTCAACTTTCCTTTTATCGTTGCTGTTAGAAATCACACTAAAGAAAGTATTCTAGCAAGCTTTTCTCAAAGGTTAGAAAATACAAAAGAGAGAGAATTAAAAACAGTTATAGCAGAAATAGAAAAAATAGCATTGTTTCGGTTACAAGAAGTTATTAATGATAATTAATAGTAGATTTAAATGGATTTACATAATATTCAAACTTACCTACGTCCCCAAAGTTTAGAAACAGTTGAAAATTGGTCGCAAGGCTGGTCTTGGCTAGCTGGTGGAACGTGGATTTTTACACAAGCACAACCTGATTTAAAAGTATTAGTCGATTTAGAAAAGTTAAATTGGTCAGAAATTGAAGTCACTTCAGACGGATTAAGTATTGGTGCAACTTGTACAATGGCAAAGTTGCGTCAATGGAATTTCCCAGATAATTGGACGGGCGTTGCAGCTTTGTTGCGCGCTGTAGACGAACTTGCTTCCTTTAAAGTTACCAACATGGCAACAGTTGGCGGAAACATCTGTTTAGCGATACCAGCAAGTACGTTTGCTCCGGCAATGGTAGCACTAAACGCAAGCTACGAAATTTGGCATCCGCAAGCTGCGCCGCGTCTTATTGCTGCTAAGGATTTTCAAACTGGGATACAGCAAACAGTATTACAGCCAGGCGAAGTTTTGCGCAAAATCTGGATTTTGCAAGCGAATTTAGAATGGCAAATTAGTTATCAACGAGTTTGTGTCGCGACTGCGGGAATTGCCATATCGCTTGTTGTTGCAGCTTATAACCCGCAAACATCACAAGTCAGATTTGGTTTAGGCGCTTGCGTACCAACACCGCGCGTTTTGGAATTTTCCCATATTCCTACCGCAGATGAAATTGAGGAAGTCTTTGACGCACAATTACCGCTGGATTGTTTTATCGAAGACTATGCCGCAAGTGCGACTTATCGGCAACACTTGACTAAAGTTTTGATGCAGCGATCGCTTTTGGAATTTCAGATATGCAAGAACCCGTAACTTTTCAAGTTAATGGCAAAACCTACACCGAAAATTGTCTCCCAGGAACAAGCTTATTAACTTTATTACGCGATCTTGGCTGGGTAGGTGTACACCGCGTTTGTGAATCGGGTGATTGTGGTAGTTGTACAGTATGGGTTGACGATAAACCTATCCATAGCTGTATTTATCCTGTCATGAAGCTAGAAGGACATGACGTAACAACCATTGAAGGACTTGCGACAGATGAATTAGCACCAATTCAGCAAGCTTTTCTCGAAAAACAAGGTTTTCAGTGTGGCTTCTGCACTCCAGGAATGATTATGAGTGCGGCGAAGTTGCAATTTAATTCCCTAGCTGAACTACGTAAAGCTTTAGATGGTAATTTGTGTCGCTGTACCGGATACGAAGCAATTCTAGAAAGTATTCTCGCGGCTAAAGAACAACGAACAGAAATTAGCCCCATTCAAAATCCTGTCGGAAAAAGTGTTCCTAAACAAGATGGACCAGCAATTGTTAAAGGTACAGCAGATTATACTTCAGATTGGTCGCCACCAGGATTGTTGCATATTAAAGCGGTGCGATCGCCGCATCCCCACGCGCGTATTCGCAAGATTAATACCGAAAAAGCAAAAGCCCTTCTTGGCGTTCATGCAGTGTTTACACATGAAGACGTTCCGCGTAAACCTTATACGACAGCGGGACACGCCGATCCAGTTCCCGATCCTCTCGATCATTATTTATTAGATAATAAAGTTCGGTTTGTTGGCGATCGCGTTGCAGTGGTTGTTGCAGAATCGGTAGCGATCGCGACTCAAGCGTGTCAACTCATTGAAGTCGATTACGAAATTCTTCCTCATGTAATCGATCCTGTCAAAGCAATGAATTGCGGGATTGTGATTCATGATGAACCTGAGTCATCACAAATTTACGATACGCAACGCAACATTGCAGCTAAAGTTACGCTGGGAACCGATGATATTGAACAAGGATTCGCCCAAGCAGATTTAATCGTTGAAAATACTTACTACTTACCAGCAGTACAACACGTTCATTTAGAACCACATATCAGTACAAGTTGGTTAGAAGCAGACGGAAGCTTGGTAGTGCGATCGAGTACGCAAGTGCCATTTCACACGCAAAGAGTTCTCGCGCAGCTATTCGATCTACCAAAAGACAAAGTTCGCGTTTTCAAAACTCAAATTGGCGGAGGCTTTGGCAATAAACAAGAAATTCTCACCGAAGATTTGTGTGCTTTAGCTACCTTATATACCGGAAAACCTGTGCAATGGGAATTTACACGCGAAGAGGAATTCACAGCCACCAATAGCCGCCATGCGATGCAGGTTAAAGTAAGAACCGGAGTCAAAACGGATGGTACGCTAGTCGCGCAAGATATGGAAGCGATCGCTAATACAGGGGCGTATGGCAATCACGCGCCTACGGTTGTTTTCTTGACAGGTTGCTATCCCCTAGGTTTATATCGGTGTCCGCATCAGCGATTTCTGGGATTATCAGTTTACACGAATACAATGCCTGCTGGGGCGTTTCGCGGCTACGGTGCAACGCAAGGAACGTTTGCAGTTGAGTCGCAAATGGACGAAATTGCGGAAAAACTAGGAATTGATCCGATAGAACTGCGTCAGAAAAATATTATTCAACCTCACGATATCATTCGCCTCGGACGCGAAGAAGCGCACGACCATTTTCACTTGATTGGTAGCTATGGCGTACCCGAATGTTTTAATAAAGTCACGCAAGCTTTAAATTACGTTCCTGGAATGCAGCCTAGCGTCAACGGACATCTGCAGCGCGGTGTCGGATTTGCAGTTTCAATGCAAGGAAGTGGCTTGGCAAAAATTCATAGCGCGGGAGTCAAGTTATCCTTAAAAAACGACGGGAAATACGAATTAAGAACTGGGGCGGTTGACGTTGGTACGGGTGCTGATACAGCATTGCGACAAATTGCGGCGCAGGTTCTGGGTGTGACAGTTGCAGATATTGAACTCATCGCGGGTGATACGCACAATACACCTTTTGATGCAGGTTCGTATGCGTCAGCAACGACTTATATATCGGGTAAAGCCGTCAACAAAGCTGCTATCACCATGCGATCGCAGATCTTGGAATTTGCAGCTAAAGTTCTCGACACTCAACCTGAGAATATCACACTCACCGCAGACAAAGCACTTGCCTCACAACAAGAAATAACACTACAAGAACTTGTCACTCGCAATCAACAACCTTTTGTTGTCGAAGTCGAACACGCCGCGAATGAATCATCTTTAACATTTGCAGTGCAAGGGGCGGAAGTCGAAGTTGATACCGAAACAGGTAGAATCAACGTTCTGCGTTGCGTACAAGCTATTGATGTTGGTACTGCAATTAATCCAAGAATCTGTCACGGACAAGCAACAGGAGGGATTGTGATGGGTTTAGGTTATGCATTGTCTGAGGAATTACTCATTAATGATTCAGGGCGCATTTTAAATCCTGCACTCCGAACATATCGCCTACCTACTGCCAAAGATACACCGCAAATGGAAATCTTTTTAGTTGAACAGCCCGATCCTTATGGTCCGTTTGGTGCAAAAGGTATCGGAGAAATTGGCACAAACTGTACCGCAGCTGCGATCGCTAATGCTGTCGCGCACGCAACAGGTGTAAGGCTAACGCAAATTCCGATGACGCCCGAACGAGTTTGGCAAGCCTTGAATGCTTGAATTTTATCAACAAATGGCGCAAGCCTTACGACAAGATTCAGTTGTTCTTACCACGGTTGTGAGTGTCACTGGTTCGGTTCCGCGTGAAGTTGGGGCAAAAATGCTCGTATGTCGCGATCGCGCGATCGGCACAATTGGCGGTGGTGCTGGGGAAGCAAAAGTGATCCGCCAAGCTTTGCAGGTTTTGGCGACAGGTGAAAAGCAATTTGTGGAAATCGATTTATCTGGGGCGTTGCAGCGCGAAACTCAGGGCGTTTGTGGTGGTGCAATGCAAGTTTGGTTAGAACGTTGGAGTGGGAATGAGGCGATAAAGTTAATAAAGCAAATTATTGAGATTTTGTCAAGTAGTGGACGTGGAACTTTGGTGACGCCGTTTTCGGGAGATTCGCAGCCGTATTTGGAGTTTGGAGATAATGAACCACATTCCCCGCAGGGGTTGCCGAAGGCTAGGCACAAAGAGCACAAAGAGAATGAAGCTTTTAGAGAGATTTTGGTGCCGTTGCCAACGCTGTTGATTGTGGGGGCGGGTCATGTTGCTGTTCCTTTGGCAGCGATCGCGGCGATGATTGGGTTTCGGGTGACTGTAGTTGACGATCGCGCTGAATTTGCTACACGAGAACGGTTTCCGCAAGCAGCTGAGGTGATTGTCCAATCCTTGACATTTGCATTAAAGTGTGGGGTGAATTCGCAATATGTGGCGCTAGTAACGCGAGGAATCCAACATGATTTAGAAGCTTTGCGGCTTTTATTGCAGCAACCCGCACAATATATTGGCATGATTGGTTCGCGCAAGCGCGTACGCTTAGTGTGTCAGCAATTGCAACAAGAAGGATATTCCCCAGAAGTTTTAGCATCACTCTATGCACCCATCGGATTAGATATCGGTGCTTTGACACCCGAAGAAATCGCGGTAAGTATTTGTGCCGAATTGATCAAAGTGCGTCGTGGCGGTACGGGCAAATCTTTATCAGATCCAGTAACTACAACCGTTCTCACTTAAATAAACAACACAACTTACCTCTCTTTATCTTTGTGCTCTTTGTGTTCTACCCTGCGGGAAGGCTACGCCTATGTGGTTCATTCCTCAAAAAGCCTGAAATGACATTGCTATACCAAACTTACTAACGCCTCAATCAAAGTTTGATTTTGTTCATCTGTTCCAACAGTAATTCGCAACTTATCTTCTAATCCAACTTGCTTAAAATACCGTACCAGAATTCCCCGCGCCTTCAGTGCTAAATACAACTGTTCAGCATTTCCTTGCGGTGGAGTTGCTAAAACAAAATTTGCTTGCGAATCGAGAACCGTGAATCCCAAATTTTTTAGTTCTACCGCGAGTTTAGCGCGTGACTTTTTCACTTTGTCAGCACAAGCATTTTTGTAAGCTTGATCGCGCATAGCCGCAGTACCAACAGCGGTTGCGATCGCATCAATGTTGTAGCTATCTTTAATTTTGAATAACCCTGCAAGTAACTGCGGATTTGCAATCCCAAATCCCATCCGCAACCCTGCTAGCGAATATCCTTTCGATAACGTCCGCAGAATGATTACATTTTCAAATTCTTGCACGAGTGGTAAAGCCGAGTACTCTGCAAAATCAGTATACGCCTCGTCAATTACTAATATCCCTGAAAGTTGTTGTGCGAGTACGCGTAAGTCTGCAAGTGGAACCAAATGACCTGAAGGGCTATTCGGCGAAGCAATAAATGTAATTGCACCTCTAGCTTTGACAAGTTCGTCAATCGGTAATTGAAAATTAGCAGGATAATCGATTTCGACAACCTCCGCAGGTTGCATCGCGGCTAACGTACGATATAACACATACGTCGGCATCGGATAAACAACTTTGCGATCGCTGCCCTCGGCACTCGCCCGTATAATGACATTCAGCAACTCATCACTACCGTTACCCACAATCACCCAATCCGCAGGTACACCCAACGCCTCACTCACAGCACAACAGAAATCTTTCGCAAATGGATCGGGATAGCGGCGCAACCACTCACTATCTAGATTGCGTAGTACCTCGATTGCTTGCGGTGATGGCGGATAGGGATTTTCATTGGTGTTGAGCTTAATAATAGGCGTTCCTGGTTTAGGCTGTTCTCCAGGAATGTAACCTGTCATCGCATCAACAGCAGCACGAAAAAAACTCATATGTGATATTAACTTCGGTTGAATAACCAGACTATCGCTGGAAATTGGTAACTGGAAATTGGTGACTGGTAATTGGAAAAAAACTATTACCCATTACCCATTACCTATTACCAAGAAGATCATTCTGCGCTTCTACCTCTGTAATCGTAGTTTCTGCACGACTGAAGAATCTGAAGTACATTGATGTGCAAAATTCTTTAATGGGAAATAGCAAGTAAGTCAGCGGATTAACTGTAACGATGATGTTACGGACATCACGCTTTGCTAAAGCAATAATTTGTCGAGCGACGCGATCGCCTGACATGATTCCAATCGGATTAAGATTACTCTTAAAAGGTCCTAAGATCAGTTTTCTGACAACACACGGCGCATCTAAGCGGCGTAATGTAACTAAATCGCCCAAAGCACGTTTAGAAAGTTCATACAAAGGGCTAAACGCTGGGCTAACTTCGGCTTCAGACGTATTTACCCACACTTCTTTCAATGCAATGTCTTCGTTTGTGCGGATAGTAGTAAAAAATAATTCCATCAGCCGCCAACTTGAAAAAGTATTCACTTCATAAGATTTAGAAATGGCTTCAGGAGTCCGTTCGCCGTGGACATTAATGCCATGATTCAGAATAAGAATATCGATTTTCTTTAAGAATTCTGCCAGTTCCGCCTCTTGTCCTGTTTTCCAGGTAATTGTCTTTATGGCGAGAGGTTCATTGTTGATTGTCAAAGTAATCGATTCAGAATGTGAACTAAGCGCAAATACCTTCGCGCCTGCTTGATGTAAGTGAAGTAACAAAGCTTTCCCTAACGTTCCCGATGCGCCGGTAACTGCAATTTTCTTTCCTTTGAGCGCGAGTGCTGTACCCATCAACTTATCCACCAAAGTGAGAGTACCACAATAATAAGCTTGGTCATCATCAAAGTGATGTCGCCAGTGATAAGGACGGTTCACAAACCAAGTTGCAGGCGGCGATAAAAAACGTCCTGGTTTATGCGTGACGTCAGTCACTTCTCGCGCCCATTCACTACCACTACCACGCGCTATACAGCTAACAAGAAATCCTAGTGTATAAATCGTTCCTGCCAAAGCTGCCCATTGATACGCAGGTGTCCATACGAAACACACCCACCACAATGCTAGGCTGAGTATTAACATCACAATGCATTCAGGAAAATCATTGCGCCACTGTGCCTGACGATAAATCGCCGCACTTGCAAAAGTCAAATCCCGCCGAAAAACACGATGATGCCATACGTGCTGTCGGTACAACATTGGCACGCGATGCGATAGTAAGTGATACAAATCTCGCACGATTTCTGCCCAGAGAATCGAACCTACTCCCCAACCAACTGCTGTTATCCAATACACCATAAATTTCTTGCGCTAACACTCAACAATAATTTCCGCCGCATTCTTGGGCAAAAGTAGCAACTATCATTATCTTAGAGTGCAGCTTACTTTCGGTGTCTACAATTTACGCGCAAAGTGCGATCGCTTGCTCGACATTAGTTCAATGCATCTGGATCAACTCCTAATTCACGTAATTTAGCTGCCAAAAGTTCAGCACGCTGTCGTTCTTGTTCGGCACGCTGTCGTTCTTGTTCGGCACGTTGTCGTTCTTGTTCGGCTTGTTCAGCACTCCACAACAGCAGATTACCTTCAACATCCCACCAGCGCAGCCAATTGGTTGTCTGGCGCAGTCGCTCGCCGTACCATATTCCTAAAAACAACTCTAACTGCGGAATCCAATAGCGTCCGTTAGCATCAGGTCGATGTAAAACGTACTTGCCTTCTTCTAGATATCGTACCTCTAAACTTCGTTCGTAAGGGTCATAAGTGACATAAGTAGGTACTTGAAGAACCTGTTCGTAGAAATAAAGCTTGCCATAGGGCGGCGTTGAGCGTATCGATAACTCACCGCCTTCTTCTTGCGAGAGGAACTCCATGACAACAGCTACTGCATCGCCTTCGAGATGCGGCGTATAGCTGCGACGAATCACGTCTGGTGGTACAGGTTGGACGTGCGGCACATAAAACCAATCAGGCGCTTTGATGACAATTTTTTTATTTACCGTAGCAACTAAACCAAAGTTTGAGCCGATGAGCATATCTGGTTGGATATATCCTGCGGCTCCTAATGCGTCTGTAAGTGCCGCAGCAAGGGATGGTTGTTGAATATTCTCCACAGGATCGTCAGGTAACACAAAGTCATCTGGAAGAGGTTCCCAGGTGATTGTGAGTTTTTTTGTTGGCTTTTGCAGAATCATAGAATGACTCTAAAACAACAAACAGCTGTGTGTAAATCGTAGCTAAATTTAAGGAGTGTTGAATGTTGAGTTTTGAGTTGAATATATCCTGGGTAATGGATAGTCAAGATGTTCCCCAATTACCAATTACCAACTTTCACGACAATTAACGATGCCACAGCCAACCTTTAGTTACTTTGCATTAGTTTTGGCAGCAGGTGCATCCAGCCGGATGGGTACTTGTAAAGCTAGCTTACCTTGGCGAAATGGTAAAAGTTTGTTGTCGTATCAAGTTGAGCAACTATCTCTTGCCAAGATTGTACCTATTGTTGTAATGGGGTTGCATAATTTCAAACAAACGCAAGTTCCACAAGGAACTATCGTAGCGATTAATCATCATGCTAGCGCTGGAAAAGTCAGTTCGATTTTGACAGGATTAAAGCACGTACCACAATTTGATTGTTTATTTATTTCAGCAGTCGATCAACCAAGAAGTAGTTGGATCTATCAACGATTACTTCAAGCACACCTATCTTCTCCTAGCGTACCTATTACTGCACCTCTCTATCAAGGCAAGTTAGGTCATCCATTATTATTTTCGGCGTCAGTGCGATCGCATCTAGAAAATATAAGTGAAGCAAACTTAGGTCTACGTCAAGTTGTCCAAACATTTTATTCGCAAATTCAGCGCGTAAACTTTGACACTCCAGAAGTTTTATTAGATCTCAATACCCCACAAGCCTATCAAGCTGCACTAAGACTAGGCTGCACCTAATTGCAATGCGTAGAGATTTGCATAAACTCCACCTTGCGCAATTAACTCGCTATGCGTACCACCTTCAATAATTTGACCTTGTTGAATCACTAATACCTGATCTGCTTGCGTAACCGTGCTGAGACGGTGAGCAATCACAAAGCTAGTACGCTCACTTAATAATCGGTCGATCGCTTCTTGAACTAAAGCTTCGGTACGCGTATCAATGCTGCTTGTCGCTTCATCTAAAATCAGAATTCGCGGGTTGACTAAAACAGCACGCGCAATACTCAGTAGTTGTCGCTGTCCTTTGCTCAGGTTTGCACCTCTTGCCCCTAATAGCGTTGCGTATCCTTGGGGCAAACTGGTAATAAACTCATGAACGTTAGCGACTTGTGCAGCTGCTTCAATTTCGGCTTGTGTAGCATCAGGACGACCAAAAGCAATATTTTCGGCAACTGTGCCACTAAATAAGATATTGTCTTGCAAAACGAATCCAATCTGTTTCCGTAAGCTTGCCTGCGTTACTTTACGGATATCAATGCCATCAATTTTAATGGCTCCACTCGTCACATCATAGTATCGCAGAATTAAGTTAATAATAGTACTTTTTCCCGCTCCTGTAGGTCCAACTAATGCGATCGTTTGTCCTGGTTTCGCACGAAGGCTCACGTCTTTGAGGACAAGCTGATTGGGTTTGTAACCAAAGGAAACTCGCTCGAATGTCACCTCTCCGCGAATGGGTGGCATTGCGATCGCATCGGGTGCATCATTAAGTTGAGCAGGTTCGTCGAGTAACAGGAAAATACGCTCAACTGCGGCTAACGCTGATTGAGCTTGCGTATAAAACTGACTCAAAATCTGAATTGGACGAAAAAACTGCTGTACGTAAAGTAAAAATGCCGTTACGGTTCCGACTGTTGCTGCTCCTGTCACCGCTAAATAGCCGCCATAAGCGAGAACTCCGGCGGTTGCTAGTGTATTGAGAAAGTCAATGGATGGTAAAAAAGCAGCTGTAATTGCGACTGCATCGATGTTAGCGTCGCGGTTTGCCGCATTCAAAGCTTTAAATTCTGCAATATTTAGCCGTACGCGATTAAAAGCTTGAGCTTCGCGCACGCTACTAATATCTTCCTCGATTTTAGTCGAAAGTTCCCCAATCGTCTGTCGTGTCACGCGAAATCGTTTCCTCGCCCAGCGCGAAAATAAGCCAGTAGTCGCCAGCATCAGCGGAACAACCAAGTTACTCACTATCCCTAGCCGCAGGTTAATGAGGAACATCGCAATGACAATTCCTACCAAGCTAAATAAGTTACCCAACATTTGGGCGATCGTTTGTCCAAACGCCTGATTCACGACACTGACATCGTTGAGCAAGCGGCTCATTAAATCTCCAGCTTCACTTTGATCGAAGAAACTGATCGGTAAGCTTTGAACTTTTGTAAAAATATCTTTACGTAATTGCGCGAGTAGGCGTTGAACGATCCAGCCGACACGGATAATTTGGGCGCGGATTGCCATAATTCCGCCAACGTAAACACCCACAAGTAGTACAAGCATCAAAAGTAAGCCTTGCAAGTTACCTTGGGCAATTAAATTATCAATTGACCAACCAACTAAAAAAGGACCAAGCGATTGCGATGCTGCGCCAATTGCGACTAAGCTGAGGGCAATAGGGACTTCTTTACGATAGGGTTGCACATACCCTAAAAAACGCCGTAGAGTCGGTAACTGTTTACTCGCTTTTTGCTCCGGTGCAACAAGCGGACCAAGGCTTCTCATGCCAATATGTCAATTTTGAGGTTATGCCGTAGCCATAAGGCGACTTTGTGAATCTTAATTCATGCAACTTAAGAAGGGCAACTACTACAAATAAGTAGATGGTGAAAATCAATGTAAATTAATAACTTCAAAAGCTAGTAACCAGTAATTAGTCATTGGTAATAAGTAGCAATTAGCGATTAGCTTTTTCAAACTTCATTCGCCATCACCAATTACCCATTACCCGAACTAAAACCTATTGCGGCAATTGTTGCGGAGTTGATGTTGGCGTTGGTACTGTTGTTGGTACTACAACAGGTTCAGGATTTAAAAATCTCTCCCAGGTGGTAATTTGCTGTTGTGCAGCACGATACGCGTCGGTTCCTGGGGGAATTCTTCTGGCGATCGCAATGCCACCAGGGATATCATACTGACCGCGACTCAACGCCAGATTAAATAGCTGTTGACTCCATTGCGCGATCGCCGGATTGACATTTGCACGCAATGGGCTAGTTCGCGGGACGCGATTAGCCAGTCGAATTGCTTGTGCCAATGCTTCTGGCGTACCTTGTAGCGCTGTCGTGCGTGCTTCTTGCCAGTTTTGTCGCGCGCGAATTTGTCCTTGCCAATCGTTGATTGCGGCTTGGGCTTCTCCGGAAAGCGCCCTACCTGGCGCGATTCTTTGCGCAGCAGCGATCGCCGCCGGAAGATTGCCGTTACTTGCAAGAAATCTTGCCTCATCAAGAATCGGCTGATCTTCAGTTCGTTGAATTCGGCTTGTCCAATTGCGAATTCGACTCCGCGCCTCGCGATACAACGCACGTCCGCTACGAATTTGACTTGCCTCGTTAATTGCGGCTTGCAGCGAAGCAATATCTCCGCCTGCGGCTAAATCTTCTGCGCGGTTAAGTAGTGGTCTATCCTCAATCGTCTCAACTTGTCGCCGCCAGCGATTAATCTCGGTTTGAACTTCGGCAGCACGAGGATTAGTATCTGAAATTAATTGTGCTTCGGTAATTGCTGCGGTTAAATCTCCGATAGTACCGCCCTGGGCGAGTTGTCGCGCTCGATCGAGACGCGCTACGGCTTCAATTTCCAGCTGCCACTGCGCGATTAATTCTTGCGCTTTGCTATAGAGTGGTCTGTCATTAGCAATTTTTTGTGCGGTAGCGATCGCGGTTTCGATATCGGGAATTTCCCCTATCCACGCACTTTGCTGCGCTGATGCTAAGGTTGTAAAATCTTGCGCTTCTGTACGTAAGCCGGTACTTGCGGGAATACGATTGGCAATATCAATCGCGGCATCAGCATCGCGACGTTCCAAGGCTGCTTGCGCGAGAGCCATCATTTGTTGTCCCAAATCGGGAATCAGTGCCCGCGCTTCTTGATACATATAACTATTAACTCCGATTGCTTCGGCGATTTTAATAGCTTCGACTAAGTTGTCTGCACCGCCTCTTTTTGCTAAACTCTCAGCTTTTGCCAACTTGCTGGCATCTTCGCGGGCAATTTCAATTTTTTGATTGAGTTCTGCGTATTTCGCTGTTGCCCAGTATTCGTTACCGACACTCAGCAACCGCACCGTTGCCATAAATGCTTGATGCCAATTGCGCGCGCGTAAGTTATCTTCTACTTCTGTATAGATAGCTTCTGCTTTTGACCAAATCGACCGCCAATTCGCAATTGTACTTTCTACGTTTTGATACGCAGGTACGTCTCTAGAAATTTGCTGCGCAGTGGCGATCGCTTGTTCTAATCTTCCTGCTTGAAAGTCTTGCTCGGCCAAAGCCAAAATGTCCAGCGACCACTGTTCAAGTAAACGATTGATTTCTGGGCGCAGTGGGTGATCGTCTGGTAAAGCTTCAACAAGCGCGATCGCCTGCAACAAGTCTTTCACCGTTTGCTTATTTGCGGCTACCTGCGCGCACTGTAGTCGCACCGAGGCTGAAGCTAAAGGCCAAAAAATTGCCGGACAATTTGGCGCTGCTGGTGACTTCAGTAGCATTGCCAGCGCGATAATACTCACTCCACTTGTAACTAAGCCTCCTGACCCCACCCAGAAGACCCAATTTTTCGACCAGCCTCGTACTTTTCGCTTCGGCGATAATCTTTTTGGGGATTTTGGCTGCGAGGAGCCTGGAGTGTTGCCGCCCTCATTAGCTGTATGCTGTCCTACTTTAGGAGCGCCAATTCCTGCAACGGGAGGTAAAGACTGGCTGCTATCTTCGCGGCTAGAAGCCTTGCCAACAGACCAATCATCGGGAATACCTTGCTCTCTCATTGCTTACACCCAAATGTCTTTACCTGGCTTTGATTCTGTTTATAATCAGCCTTGTTTGTCAACCCACTTTGTTATGTGTAAAGACGTGTATTTTAGCACGAAAAGCGTTTCTAAAATCTTCAACAATCCACAAGCTATCTAGACTAACTCTTCTCCCCTGCACCCTTGCACCTCTGTCTTATTTAGCTGAAGCTTCAGACTGCAAATCTGCAATTAACTGGCTCAACTCGGCACTACTTGCTTGGTAAACCGTTCCACAGAAATGGCACGTTGCTTCAGCGCCGTCGTCTTTTTCAATCATGTCTTGTAGTTCAGCTTCACCGAGCATTTTTAATGCTCCTAGCATCCGATCAAATGTACAACCACAATGGAAACGTACCAACTGCGTTTCTGGTAAAATTTCTAAACCCATATCTCCGAGTAATTCCCCTAAGATTTCGGGTAAAGTTTTTCCAGCCTGCAATAGCGGTGTAAACCCTGACAAGGCGGCAACACGAGATTCTAAAGTTTGAATGAGTGCTTCGTCTCTTGCGGCTTTTGGTAAGACTTGTATCAGCAGCCCTCCTGCGGCTTGTACGCCTTCACTTCCTACAAATACACCAAGAACCAATGCTGATGGTGTCTGTTCAGAAGTGACCAGGTAGTGAGTAATGTCATCACCAATTTCACCAGAAACTAGTTCTACAGTACTGGTGTAAGGATACCCATAGCCGACATCGCGCACGACATACAAATAGCCGTCATTTCCAACCGCACCACCTACATCTAGTTTTCCACGGGAATTGGGCGGTAGTTCTACAGTAGGATTATCTACATAACCGCGTACTGTACCGTCTAACCCTGCATCGACAAGAATTCCATCGAGTGGACCATTGCCCTTAATCCGAATATTGACTCGCGATTCGGCACGTTTCATATTTGATGCCAGAAGCAGTCCTGCTGACATAGTACGTCCCAAAGCTGCTGTGGCTACGTACGAAAGCTGATGCCGCTGTCTTGCTTCCTCGGTGAGGCGAGTGGTAATGACACCCACCGCCCGAATTCCGCCCTCAGCTGCTGTGGCACGAATTAACTGATCCGCCATGACCCTTACATTTCTTTACACATCTTCCTTTTTTATTCTAAGGTGGAGATAAAGCGAACGACTTGGGAAAATTTGAGTAATGATGGTTAACTCAAAACTCACGCACTCTTTCACTAACAACTATTCACTCACCCCTCATTCCTCACCACTCACGTCTAAGTTTCAGTCATACTAAAAATAGAACATTGGGCGATCGCAACAATTATCATGCTAGGTACTTTTCAACAAAGCCAACTGCGAATAGAAATAGAAGCGTCAGCAAGTGCAATTCGCGACAGTTTACTGCGTCCAGAACAGCTACAAAAATGGCTTTGGTTCCAACGTCTAGCAGAAGGAATGCCCGAACAGCTACATTCAGGACTTGCTTTCACAAGTTGGACAGGACCAATTGCCATTCGCCATCAAGTTGAAGTAGCGACACCTGTTTGCTTGCGTTTTTTACTGAGTCAAGGCGTTGATGGATATCACGAATGGTACTGGGGTGAAGGCTGGGTGCAGTCGTCTCTAGCGGGAGTGTCACTTTTACCACTCAACTTGGCACAGACAATGAGTTTACTCAGTCTACGTCAGTTTTTAGCAACTAAATCAGCGTAAATATTTGTCTACTGTGTGACCAACGACTGAAACCACAATTTCAAGCGCGTGTAGCTGAGAGGTTTGTGACTCGCGACTTAAGGTGAAGTTTGCTGCTAGCTTGAACAGCAAGCACAACAAACTATATGTCTTTTTCCAGAAGAATGCTGAAACCGGCCTCTGCAACGACTTATTTATAGGTGTATTGTCAGTTGCAACATCTGTGTAGAACAAAGCACTATAGCTCGCTACATTCCAGCAAAAAGAATAAATTTATACACTCGCTTTCAAGAACAATTCTGACATAAACCATATTTTTCTGGTTAACAACATGCAACTTAGATGCGCGACATTGATTGTTTAAACAGCAAGTTGCGTGTTGTTTTCCGATATAAAGTAACTTTTTTCTGGAAATATTGTCTATTTTTCTGCGAGCTTTGATAATATTAAGTGGTGCAATAACAGATCTCAGCTTAATGAAAACAAAGCTATTTGTCATGCCTACTCGATAAATATGCTCCTCATATAAATATTTATTATGTATCTTTTGCTACTAATAAAGCTGTATTAGCAATAAGAGACAAAGATTATTTAGTTTTCAAGCTAGATTCTTTGTATACTAATTTCTTATTTATATACATATGATGTCTAGCAAAATACTGTATTGAATTATACTAAGTAGTACTTTGTTATAGTTTCCGCTACTTTATTTCTCCCAGAACAAGGAAGATGACAGCAGTTGCCAACACTTGCATACACAAGTTACTTAGGTATATTTTGCTACTCATAATTTACATTTGGTAATAAATTTTACATAAATTACTTAACTTAAATAGAGCTTGCATTCAGTAACAGAAATCTTGATAATTTAAATACTTGAAATACATAACAAATAAACCGAAATCATTTAGCAAACGATAATTGAAAGCGTTGCTAATAGCATCTTAGCTTTTACTTCAAAAATGCTAAAAATGCTTAGATAATTTAGCGACACGAGACGTGCCTAGCAGGAGAGCGAATCGATGAAAGCAATATAGTCTTAAATTAAAATAGAAACTTATTCTAAATTTCAAATACAACCGATAAGTTGCTAATTGAAAATTGCTTGCGTTTCAAATGAAATTAAGCATTTTACAAAAAAATAGTTATTAAAGATCGTTTTTTAGTCTTGGTCAAAGATTTAAAAAGGCGTATGGCTCAATACATCTCTTTTTCTTAAGATAAGAGAAACAGTTGAATATTTTAAGAAATAAGTAATACATCTATCACTATTGCATACGAAGCAATCATTAATTCTTTTTAATACGCCCTAACCAAATATAGAATTTGGAAGATTTAATAACGCTGAGACAGAACCATGATGAATAAAGAACCTTTTCATAACTTAAGTATAAATAACGATAAATCTCATATTTATCAGCCTCAACAACGTAATTTTGAGGAATTATATATAGAAGAAAGTCAGTTTTTAACAAGTTTTCAAAGAGAGTTTTTGTTGAAGAGTAGGCAGAGTAATTTACGTCCAGAATATCATCGTCGAATAGAAATCATGCTATTAGCAGATATGGGGTACTCACAAGCAGAAATCTGCGCAGCATTGGGATGCTCTCAAGAAATGGCAAGGTACTGGATTGCTATGGCGAAAGCCGGATTAGCGCATAAATGGAACGATCGCCCAATTGGTCGCCCAAAAACAATTGATGCCCATCATATTGCTCGATTACAGGAATTAGTTAATCATAGTCCTCGCGAATATGGTTATTCATTTCGGTGCTGGACAGCAGAATGGTTAAGAAAGCAACTCGCAAAAGAATTTGGAGTTGAAGTCAGCGATCGCCACATCAGTCGGATATTGCAAAAATTAGGATTATCTTTAAGGCAAATCCGCGTGCAAAAAGAAACAAAAAGCTTTTCTCAAGACAAAGCAGCGAGTATCAAGATTAGTAACTTGCAATCTTCTGCACAAGCAAATCCACTTTGGACTTTTAATGCTGTCAAGCCGAGTAAATAACTGATTTCAGCGTCATATCTGCAAATCATGGCACACAAATTATCAGAGTTTTCATTAGCACAGCTAAGTCAACTCTTTACCCAAATAGGGCTAACGCTTTCTGAACGCGAACTCTTCGGCTGTTATCAGCAAGCTGAAATTATCCAACCAAATGCAGGTAAGAAATTTTGGTGTACCGCCGATGCGCATCGCGGCATTTATTTAGTTCTTGCAGGCAAAGCCCGACTTCTTGATAGCAGCGATAGTCTGATAACCTCGTTAGAGGCAGGTTCGATATTTGGTGAAGTAACGCTATTTACTCCAGAACAATTTCAACCTTATGCTATCAGAGCATCTATTAATTTAAAGCTTTGTTATCTCAGTTACGATTGCTTACAAAGCTTGATTGCAACTTATCCGGCACTTCGCGATCGCCTATATCAACAAGCAGTACTCCGAGACTTACTTCTGTTGTGTCGCCAAAGTAGCTTTTTTCACAATGCTTCTGTAGACAAGTTAATGCAGATATTACCGCTGCTAGAGCAACATATCTGTAGACATAACGTTTCTGCTGATGTTGCAGAATCGCGGTTATGGCTAGTACGGCGCGGAGAACTCGTAAACTCTGCGCAAGACAAACTGACTACAGGCGATATCCATTTCCCGAAACCGTCCAAAGATAAAACTTGGCAAGCAACTGTATCAACTGAGTTGTATGTTCTGCGTGATGTGCATTGGCAAAGCGCACTCCAGTATCTACCACAATTAGCTACTACAGCAGATGCACCACAAGTCGCTGCTGTAGAACCAGAGACACGCATTTCATTGACAGAAGTTGCCGTTGACCGCAAAAATCAGGTCAAAATCAACCAAGCTTACTTTCCTCGTCCTACGGTAAAAGTTGGTCAATGGTGGCAGCGATTTACACGACGTTATCCTTTTTTTGCGCAACAAAGTACTGCTGATTGTGGTGCTGCTTGTCTTGTCATGATTGGGCGTTATTGGGGAAAACGCTTTAGCGTCAATCGATTGCGCGATATTGCTAATGTTGACCGTAACGGAGCATCTTTGCGGGGCTTAGCAGCAGCAGCAGAAAGCATTGGGTTTATAACTCGACCAGTAAAAGCTAGCCTCAACAAACTAGCAGAACAAACTTTACCTGCGATCGCGCATTGGGAAGGAAGACATTATGTTGTTGTTTACGAAATCACTCCCAAGCAAGTTGTCATTGGCGATCCTGCCACAGGTCAAAAAACTCTGAGTTCAGCAGCGTTTAAGGCAAGTTGGACAGGTTACACATTATTACTTCAACCTACCGCCCTACTCGATCAGACAAAAGACACAAAGCAAACGTGGTGGCAGTTTATTGAGTTAATTAAACCTCACACTTTAGTTTTGCTAGAGGTACTGATTGCTTCACTTCTTTTGCAGGTTTTTGGACTAATTACGCCACTACTAACACAGCTACTACTCGACCGAGTGGTGGTGCAACGCAGCACTCTCACGTTGACTGCTGTAGGAATGGGTTTGCTGATCTTTGGTTTATTCCGAGTAGCGATGATTGGTCTACGACAATATTTACTAGACCACACGGCTCACCGAATTGATTTAGCGTTAATTGTTGGTTTTATCAAACATACGTTTCGCTTACCCCTCAGTTTTTTTGAGTCTCGCTATGTTGGCGATATCATCTCGCGCGTTCAAGAAAATTATAAAATTCAGCAATTTCTGACCGGCGAAGCACTGTCAATCTTTCTCGATCTCCTCACAGTATTTGTTTATGCAGGATTAATGTTTTGGTACAGCTGGCAAATGGCACTGCTTGTCTTAGTTGTTGTACCACCATTTTTCTTGTTAGCGTTAATTGCTACGCCCTTTTTTCGCCGCATCTCCAAAGAAATTTTTAATTCCCTCGCCGAGCAAAATAGTTACTTAATTGAAGCGCTCACAGGCATTCGGACAATTAAATCGATGGCAGTTGAGCAGACAGTACGCTGGCATTGGGAAGAACTTCTGAATAAGTCAGTGCGAACTTCTTTTTCGGGGCAAGTTATTGATAACAGTTTCTTAGTTTTTAGCTCAACAATCGAAGCGCTAGCAACCACAGCATTGCTTTGGTTTGGTGCATGGCAGGTGATTCAAAACCAACTGACTATTGGGCAATTAGTTGCTTTCAATATGTTGTTGAGTAATGTGATAAATCCTTTTCAACGCTTAACAGTTTTGTGGAATCAACTGCAAGAAGTGGTTATTGCAGTCGAGCGAATTAATGATGTGATTGAAACTCAGCCAGAAGAAGATTTACAAAATCAACCACGGCAATTATTACCAACATTACAAGGTCACATTCGCTTTGAGCAAGTGACGTTTCGTTACCATCCAGAGAGCGAGGTGAATACATTAGAGAATATTAGCTTTGAGGTAAAACCAGGGGAAACAGTCGCGCTTGTTGGTCGTAGCGGTTCTGGAAAAACGACAATTTCTAAGTTAGTTTTAGGGCTTTATCCACCCACCGAAGGCAAGATTTTGATCGATGGTTACGATATTACGAGTGTAGCGCTGCGATCGCTCCGTCAGCAGATTGGTGTTGTCGATCAAGATACGTTTCTCTTTGGCGGTACGATTTGGGAAAATATTAGCCTTGGACATCCCGAAGCGTCTCCAGAGGATATTCGCCAAGCCGCGAAGCTTGCAGGTGCGGATCAGTTTATTCAAGAACTACCAATGGGTTATGAAACTAAAATTGGTGAGGGTGGTGGAATGCTGTCTGGAGGACAACGCCAAAGAATTGCGATCGCCCGCGCTTTTCTTGGGAATCCCCACGTCCTTGTTCTCGATGAAGCAACAAGTCATCTTGATGCCGAATCTGAGCGAATTATTCAAAATAACCTCAGTACTCTTTTACAAGGACGCACAACAATAATTATCGCCCATCGTCTCTCTACCGTGCGCCAAGCTAACAAGATTTTAGTCTTAGATCGAGGAGTATTAGTTGAAAGTGGCACGCACGAAGAACTCATGACAAAACGCGGTCAATATTTCTACCTCAATCAGCAACAAATCACAGGAATTACTTCTTAGCTTTGCAATTAAAACCCCACTTAATCTTGCATCTTATTCACTAGCCACGATGTAGAAGATTATTTATTAAACAAAATAATTACTACTATGCGTAGTTATAGTTCGTCAACAAGCTTTACTCAAAATTCAACAGGTAAAGCAAGCCTTACCTCCTCAAAAAATTGAACTATTACCAATGCCTAACCAAAGCGAAAATTGGTCTTATCCCACACAAGAATTAATCGATACCTTACCAAGAGTTTGGACGCGAGGATTACTGTATTTCTTGTTAATGTTTGCTGTCATTCTTTTACCTTGGACAATGCTAGCTAAAGTTGATGAAACTGGTAGTGCTAGAGGACGCCTAGAACCCAAAGGAAAAATCGTAAGACTTGATGTCCCTGTTGGCGGTACTGTTGCAGCAATTAATGTTGAAGAAGGTCAAACTGTTAAAGCTGGGCAAAGTTTATTAGTTTTAGAATCCGAGGCAATTTTAACCGAACTTCAACAAGCGAGAGCAAAATTAGAAGGACAGCAAAATCGTTTACCACAGTTACAACTTATTAAAAATCAACTAGCAATCAGTATCCGTACACAACGACTACAAAATCAAGCACAAGCCTCAGCACAACTCGCACAAACTACTCAAATTCGCCAACAGCAGAATTTTAATCAAGAAGCTGCACAAGCCGCACACCAATTATTAAGTAAAGACCGAGATACAGTGCAACGCTATCGACGACTCCAAAGAGAAGGCATCATTTCTGGAGTACAAGTAGACATGGCGGAACGAACTATGATTGAAAACGAGCAGCGTTTAAAAAAAGCACAATCAGATATCGAACAAGCTAAAGCTGAACTTGAAAAACAGCAGAGTACTTACGAAAGTAATTTGCGTGCTGGTGAATTAGCAATTTTAGAAAGTGAAAGACAAATCAAAGAAATTCAAACACAAATCATCGATTTAAAAGCAGATATTGCCCAAACTAAAAATCAAATTTCATCGTTACTGTTACGACTACAACAGCATATTTTACACGCCCCCATTGATGGCATCATTTTTCAGTTACCTATTCAACGCGCAGGTGCTGTAGTCCAAACAGGGCAAACGATCGCTCAAATTGCACCTAGTGGTACTACTCTTGTTCTGAAAGCCGAAATGTCTAGTCAGCAAAGCGGTTTTCTTCGTCCTGGATTACCTGTCAAAATCAAATTTGATGCTTATCCTTTTCAGGATTATGGGATAGTACCTGGCTTTTTAATTTGGGTATCACCTGATTCACAAAGTAAAGAAACAATTCAAGGTCAGGTAGATACATACAAACTAGAAATTACAGTTCCTCAGCCTTATATTCAAACAACTCATAAACGTATTCCTTTAACTCCAGGTCAGACAGCAACTGCTGAAGTTATCATTCGACAGCGCCGAGTTATAGACTTTATTCTCGATCCTTTCAAGAAATTACAAGTTGGTGGTTTGGAACTCTAACAAGGTAATTTTGTGCAATTAAAGCAACACAATTAAGTAGTGTAATTTATAATTCTAGTATTTAGAATTATAAATATACTGCATCGGACATAACCTAAAAAAATATCTGAGTATCACAAAATTTACTATTTCATTTAAGGCCTAAATCATGTTAACCACCATTAACATTACTCCTAGCAATATCCTGCATGAAATCAAGCTGACGTGTCAACTTCCTACAATTATTGAAGGAATTATGAATCGAAAAATTATTGCTCTGATGGCAGCAGAAAAAGGTATCGTAGCAACACAAGAAGAGTTACAACAAGGGGCAGATAACCTGCGGATTCTCAATGAGCTTCATCACGCAGAGGATACTTGGAAATGGTTAGAGCAACATCATATATCTGTCGATGATTTTGAGGAAATAGTTTATACAAATGTTATTTCTGCAAAACTAGCGCAATATCTATTTGCAGATAGCGTTGAACCTGTTTTTGTTGAGCATCAACTTGATTATGCTAGTGTAGTATTATATGAAGTTATATTGAACGATCAAGATTTAGCATTGGAACTCTTCTATGCTATTACCGAAAAAGAAATAAGTTTTGCTGACGTGGCCAGTCAATATATAGAGGAATCTGAACTAAGGCGCTGTGGTGGATATCGTGGGATTCTCCACAGGAAAGATTTAAAACCTGAGATTTCTGCTGCGGTATTTGCTGCATCTCCACCACAACTCCTCAAACCAATTATTACCTCAAAAGGAGTTCATCTGATCTTCGTTGAGGAAATTATTCAACCGCAATTAGACGATGAACTACGTTATAAAATTCTTTCTGATTTATTTTCGGAGTGGCTTAAGCAACAGATTGCAAAGGTAGAAATTAATTTCCAGTTGTAAAGGATGATTCGGTAAAATCATAAGTGATTTGATGTGGCTTTAGCGTTTAATAGTAACGATGGTTTTGTGCGTATGCGAGACTCCAAAGGTTTTGATACCTTTGGTTTTTACCTGAACTGATTTAGTTACCACAGAAACAACTCGTGTTTTTACTACAGTTTTAAGCACTAAGTCACTGGGGATTGGCAGGAATTCATCTGTAAAAAAACTGAAAAAGCCACCTGTAATGTTTTCTATTTCGCGATCGCTTAATTCATTCAAAAAATTTTCAGCATCCTGGAATAGTTCTAAACCAGTAGGAGATAGATCGGAGATTTTTAGACAAGACATTGGATGCACTCCTAATAACGATTTGCTTTGAGGTTAAGACAAGTAGGTAACAGGGGAGTCGTCAAGCATGAGAAGCTTTACTGTTTTCCTGAATCCAAAGTTCAAATAACGTATCTAAAATTTGCTCTCGCACTGCTTCGCTAAGTTCTGGAGGAAATCTTTTTTCAACTCGAAGAATGTGATAGCCGAGTTTTGTATGAATTGGACCAATAATTTCACCTTCTTTAGCATTTGCGATCGCCTGGGAAATTTCTGGCAACAATTCCGTTAAAAAGCGCACTCCCGCAAACCCGCCATTTTCTTGCGATTGTTTTCCCTTCGAGTACTCCAACGCCAAAGCACAGAAGGAAGCTTGTTCCTCGCGCAACGCCTTGGCTAGTTTCATCGCGATCGTTAAATCAAGCACAAGAATTTGTGACAGCGCAACCCGCTGATATTCCTCTCGATTTTGGAAGTAATAACTATCGACAACTTCTCCAAAAAGCTCCGCTTTCAACTTCTTCGCTAGAAGCCTAATTTTAATTCCCTCAGACCAATCTTCGACACTTATCCGTTGGCGCGCTAACCATGCATAAGTTTCTGCAACGCCTAGAATTTTGTGTTCGGTGCGAAAAACATCACCAGCCGCTTGCCATTCTTCATCTGCAACGGTCACTTCGTACTGCGCGCAAAGCTGTAAAATAAAAGCATCGCGTTCAGCTAAAGCAGCAATTTCAGCAAATTTACCCGAACGACGGAGGTAGGTCGTAATCTCTGCATCAGTTGCACGAGCAATTGTGGGTAGAACAAGTTGGTCGATTTCTAAAGTTTCCGACATAGCTTTACCTCAATCAATTTACAAAGCTGCTGCAAGCGTTGGCTGATACCAGCGTTCAGCCGGAACATCTTGCACTTTGACGCGATTGCGATGCAAATCACCATACAGCGCGAGATAGTCGAGTTCTGTAGCCGAGAGCTTACCTTGTTGCACATTGGCGATCGCTGCATCCACTTCTTCGCGCCGTGTTAACCCTGTCAAACACACATCAACACAGTTTTGACTTAGCGAATAGCGATACAAATCAGGAACTTTTGGTCGCCAGCATCCTGGTGGTAAACCGACAGGTGGATCTCCCAGAAAATTGTGCATTCCAGCCGATTTAAACGTGACAATTCCTGAACGCCGCGAGTCGTGAGGATCGAGCTTTGCGAAAACCTCTTGTTGGGCAGTACGATGAGCGACATTATGCCGTACCATCACCACATCTAATAGCGGATTGTTGAGCCACTGACGCGCTAAATGATGATCGTGGAAAGACGCACCAATATAGCGAACTGCACCCATTTTCTTAAGGCGCTCTGAAGTACCAAATATTCTTTCCATCGTGCGCTGACATACGGTATTGGAACCGCGCAGATCGTTAGAAGCACTCAAGCAGTTTTGCAAATCACCCGCATTATCTGCACCAATCCAACCCCAAAAAAAGATATCGATGTAGTCAATACCCAAATCAACAAATTGATCGTAAAGCGAAGAGAAAATCGCCTCTGGAGTTTTCACAATGTACGATACCGTTGCAAGCACCACTTGCTCGCGCACTGCGGATTTGCGTCCGCATAATTGACGTAACGCCCCCGCCATTGAACTATAAAGATAGTGGTGGAGGTCGCTAGAGTAGAAAAAGAAATTGATTCCCTGGTCAAACGCATAAAGCGTATCTTCACTCGAAATCTGTCCGCCACCTCCCAAGCCTAGGCAACTTACCATTAAGTTTGTGCGACCGAGGGGACGATAAAAAGGTAGATCAGAATTGGCAAATTGCTTCCTCACAGGAATAACATCTTGTGTGGGTGTGGGGGCGGTGAGATCGGTAATCTTCATAACTGTAGCGGAGTATAAATGTCTTCAGAATTTGCATTGAGGTAAGAACGATTCAGTTCCAACCCTAACGAGGAAAACTGTTGCAAAATTGCTTTCATACGCCTTTCTGGAGACTCGTCATTGTCTTCTTTTGCTTCTAGCAAGCCACTCGCAACGAGTTGGCAGCGATTCATGCCAAAACTTTCTTGTTCGGCAAATTTCAAATCTGGTTCTTCAGCGATCGCGAGTCCTGGTGCTAAAAACTTCGTAAACAATGGAACTTGGGCGCGAAAATGCGCTTGGTTTTCAGCATAAACTTGCTGTAGTACCCGTCGAATAGCTGCGTAGTGAATTTTCGCGAAATACAGTACCCCCGCGTCGTAGCGCTTGTAGTACGCAGGATCGTAGAGAACCTTGAATAGAAAAGGTAGAGCAATTTCGTTAAGTCGCCGCGTCAAGCTATCCATAACAGCAACCGCACCTTCTGGGCCGAAATTAAAATAAATCCGCGTCAGTTGCTCGTCATCACTCGGAGAACCTGCATTACCCACCGCCATATAGAAGCCGTTTTGTACCCGATTGCGAGGTAAACGAATCGCGATTTCTTCACCAATCGATGGCACTGCTTCCGGTTGCAGATGGCGATCGCTCACCCACAAATTTAATCCACCTTTGGTGACAACGAAGTCATCATCGTCGTGTCTTACTACCAGCCAACCAGGATCGAAATAGCCTTCGCCGTTGTTACTGTCGTGCAATCGCTCATAAAATGCGAGGTCTACACCCAAAAAGGTATTATTTTCGCGATGTTGTGGTGTTTTACTATCCTCAGTAGGAGCAAGCGCTGTTTGCAAAAAGCCGTTGTAATAAATGCCATAGAGGAAATTTTGTAGCTGCAAATTGAGGTATTTCATTTGCAGGCTATTCGGTAATCGCTCGAATCTCTCTACGGCTTCAGTAGGAAGTTGTAAGGGTTTGTAATGGGGATGGCGAATACAAAAGTTAGATTCGATATGAATATTGTTAACAATATCTTGTAAGGAAGTTCGTAATCGCTCGTCTACTAATTGATGCAGCGAATCCAACAACAGCATATTGTGCCTACAATTAATAATTAAGTGGAACGAACAAGGCAAGTCAGTTCTGATTCTTCCATGCCAAAAATAGTTCGGATGGATGCTTCAGGACGACATAGTAAAGTCTTGGCTACCTGTAATAAACAAATTCCTGTATTACCAAAAGATTTCTGATATTGCAGCATCGATTGAATTGCTTTGATCAAATTCAACCCAGAAAATTGCATCATCCGTTGGAGAAACTCAGGACGCAGTTCAAAAATTTCTGGAAAGCGATCGCAGTAACTACGCATCAACGCAACAAGTGAAGGCTGCAAGACTTCCAGCGGCGTCATCGCTAAACGCAAAGCTTCTTCGATGCCAATTGATTTACTCACAACCAAGCTCGTTAGCCATAGTACAAGATAACTTGCCATCAGCGCCCCTAAATCAAACGCCGGATCGCCCCAACCAGATCGTTCCCAGTCAATCAGACGAATTTGTAGCTGGTTTTCCCAATCCAACGGTAAGAGAATGTTATTAAGCTTGAGGTCATTGTGCGTTAAACAGCAGGGTTGGTATGCGCTACCAAGTTCGGCGATCGCTTTTCCTAAGCTGTCATAGCGCTGATAAAGCGCAAAGAATTTCAAGCCGTCATCAGGAACCTGACTAAAGATTTCTGGACTAATTCTGTCTAAACCTTCAGTTAACTGTACTTCTTGATCCGTTTCAATTGCTGTACCTTGAACAAAAAATTCTTGATGCTCTTGGCAATTTAGCGTTGCGCGGTGAATAGCTGCTAATGCTGAGCCAATTGCACCTGCAATTTCAGGTGAAAAGTTATTTTCTTGAGCGTAAAACTCAGCTAAATCACGATAATTCGTCAGATAATTCACAACAATGATAGAACGGTCTGCATCAAAATGAATTACCTCTGGCAACCAAGCACTAATGTATTCTAATTCTGGAAATCTTTGAATAAATTCATGAATTCGCCATTCTCGTAGAAACTCACTAGCAGCCTCTTGCTGTCCAGTGTAAGGTTCCTGTTTAACTAAAAGTTTACGTCCCGCTGATAAGCTAACAAGTAAGTTAAAGTTTTTTGCAGTTTTTTGCTCAACTTTACTCGTTACTTCCTCTTGAGTACACAATCCTCTGCTTATCAGATGGTCAAAAACGTTTATGTCACTTAAAACAAATTCCATATTCGCAGTTTCCCGAAAAGTCTCAGAAACACAAAATAATAATTAGTTCAAGGAATTCATCCTCATGCAGAACCTTTCTATCACTGTTTAATTTTTATCTTTATTTTTTTAATTTGAGTCACAATACTAACTGTTTGTAAAGAAATTCCTATACTTTCCGTTAAAACTGTCAGTACTGATATATCTAAATTTGCCTCGTTCTTCTTTCCACCTGTAATAAATAAAGTTTCTCTTTCATTTAATTCATCTAAAAAGCTCTCTTCATCTTGAAATAGTTCATTGCCTAACGGCTTTAATTCAGAAATCTTTATACTAGCCATTGATTCTCTCCAAATTATTTTAATCTTCAAGCTTAAATCAAAAATTAAGCTTGTATACTTTTTATAATTGAAGAGTGCTTTTTATTAGTCAAGTTATTTCATTTTTTTAAAAAGACAAAAAAACAAGTATTATGTCATATATTTAATATTTATTTACGTTGCTGCGAATGAGATGGCGCAATGATCTTATGTTTTAAAAACTAAGTTTCAATGTTTTTTTTATTTTAGAATCTACTGATATTTAGGCAAAATAAGACTTGAGATTATTAAAGCTTACACAAGAGCTTTTTGAAACTCTTATTACTTTTTTACTTTGACGCCTAACGCTGCACTAATGTAGTTCTTTTTTTGTAATTTTGTGTCATTCCTGATGAGGAAAAGTAAGATATTTATGTCTCAAATTAATGACTTATGTAATTTAACTTTATTTTAATTCGCAGTAATATTTTTAATATAAAAAATAGGTCAGAGCTATGCTAACTCCGACCCGTATAGAGTACTCGCAACAATTATGACTAGATTTAAAACATCCGATATCGGTTAGTGTGTCTAAGACACAACAAGCTAACTTAAAGTTGAACTTATTAGCCTATTTCTTCTTAAAAACGTAAGATTTGACTTGAGATACTACAGAAACTGTCTTAATTGAAATACCAATAGAAACTGAATTCTGGCTAATGACACTAATGTTTACATCGCTACCACCGCCACCAGATATCATTAGTGACTCTTGATCGTTTAACTCATTAAGAAAGCTTTCATTATCCTGAAACAGTTCAGCACCAGCAGGAGTTAGTTCAAAAATTTTGATGCTAGCCATTTGATTTTCCTCGTGTTTAATAACTAGTTGTTTGTTGGACTAGGCTTTTGTATTGCCTGCTTTTAATCATTCAACACGAAAACTGAACCGTCAATGCTTTTTTAGTGGTTGTTGAGACGCAAAGTAAGTATTTATGTCTAACAGATAAGCCAATAAGCATTAATTTGAAAAGTGGTTTAAATAAAGAGTTTTAGTAACGTTAACAATAGCAAATCAGAGTAATTTAAATAGATTCATAATTAAATTGGTAGATCAAAAATAATGAGCTTAATAATCATTCTAGGTTTTTGTATTAATGAATCACGTGTGAAACACAGCTTAATTATGGACATAAATCTAGTAATTTTTTCTAGAAAAACAGTCATGATATTAGCTCAACATCTCTAGCTTTTAAAGCAAAATTAATAAGGTAAAAATTTTTAAAGATTAGCACGAGGTTGTTGATTAAGATTTTGGTTCAGTTATATGTTTAGGTATTTAAGAGGAGCAATTGAAGCAGGAAAATTGCAGATTCATTAATATTCAATTCAAGCGAGCAATTCATCATGGCAAAAATTATTGGTAGCAATGGAAGTGATATCATCGTCGGCACTGATTTTAATGACTTGATATTGGGGCTAGCAGGCGCAGATATTATCACTGGTGACGGTGGCAATGATACAATTCGCGGCGGTGCTGGTGCAGATATTCTTGACGGCGATTCTGGTAGAGACTTGTTGATTGGTGGAACCGGAAACGACACCTTGGCAGGAGGTTCTGGAAGAGATACGCTGACTGGCGGACTCGGAGCAGATCGCTTTAACTTTGATTCTCCCAACGAAGGAACTGATATTATTACCGACTTTATCGCTGCTGATGACACGATCGTTGTCTCCCCACGTAATTTTGGTGGTGGACTAAAGCCAGGCGAAACTATCAAGCCGCATCAGTTTCGCCTCGGTACAGCCGCTGGCGATCCGAGCGATCGCTTTATTTATGACAGAAAGTCTGGCGCTTTGTACTTTGATCGCGATGGTATAGGTCCAAGCAAGCAAATACAATTAGCAACAATAGCAAACAAACCGTTGCTGAGCCATGCAGATATTTTCGTCTCAGAGCAATTTGGATTTATTGTTTTTGAAGACAGTGTGTCGGTGTAGAACCTTAAAAATAGCGGTTGCGATTCATCCTGACTTCTTAAGCATCTTGTACTGAGTAAAACCTATTGTGGCTTGACCACTAATACCGAACAGTGAGCACTCTCGACAACTTGACTACTCACCGAGCCTTGAATAATTCGCTTAACACCTTGTAAACCGCGACTACCGATCGCAATTAAATCAGCTTGGTAAATATTCGCAATCCGTACAATCTCTTCCGCCGGATCGCCGCTGACAATCTCAACTTGACGTTCTCCTGGTAACTTATCTCGATAGGCTGCGATCTGCTTTTCTATATTTCGGTAAGGTACTTCCGCTGCATAGGCGTGAGGTAAGTCAGCCACCATTTCTAAGTCAGATACTGGTGGCGGAATAACGTGACAAAGGATAATTTGGCTATCAGGTTGCAGTTGGAGTTCTTGTACGGTTTGAATGACGTGTTCTGAAAGGTCTGAACCATCAAGAGCGACCACAATTGTTTTTAACACAGGCTCATCTCCTTTGTGCTGCACTGAGGGTTAAGACTTTGGCTTTTCCCCATCTTCCATTCCCCAAGTATCACTTTTGGGCTGCGTCCTTAACCGTACCGATGCAGCATGAGATGGCAATCCTTCAGCTTTGGCGAGGACTTCGATTGCCCCTGCCACTTTTTGAAGCGCGAGCGGTGAATACTGAATGAGGCTAGAGTGTTTTAAGAAAGTCTCCACACCTAAAGCTGACGCATAACGTGCGGCTCCTGAAGTAGGTAGCGTGTGGTTTGGTCCTGCTAAATAGTCTCCTACAGCTTCTGGTGTAGATGAACCTAAGAAAATTGCCCCAGCATGACGAATTTTTTCTAGCAACTCCCAAGGTTCTGCGATTTCGAGTTCTAAATGTTCTGGCGCAAACTCATTTGAAAGTTCCGCAGCTTGCTCTAGCGAATCGACAATCACAATTAAGCCATAATGCGCGATCGCTTTTTCGGTTAACGTTTTGCGCGGATGATTTTCGAGTTGTCGCTCGACTTCAGCTTGTACTTTCTTGGCTAACTCCGCATCCGTCGTCAACAAAATTGCCGCTGCCATGGGATCGTGTTCGGCTTGCGCTAACAAGTCAGCGGCGACATAAGTCGCGTTCGCGGTTTCGTCAGCAATTACCAGTACCTCAGAAGGTCCGGCTAGCGAGTCAATCCCGACAGTTCCATAGACGAGTTTTTTTGCCAAGGTGACATAGATATTACCTGGTCCTGTAATAATATTTACCTTGGGTATCGTTTCTGTGCCATACGCTAATGCCGCGATCGCCTGCGCCCCTCCTACGCGATAAATTTCTTCTACTCCAGCTTCTTGCGCCGCGACTAATACTGCGGGGTTGATTGATTTGCCTACGCCTGGCGGCGTCACCATAATTCGCCGTGGGACTCCTGCCACTTTTGCCGGAATCGCATTCATCAGCACCGTGCTTGGGTATGCGGCTCTACCACCAGGCACATACAACCCTGCTCTGTCTACAGGCGTGTAGCGTTTGCCCAAGACAACATCATCGTCGCCAAAATGAACCCATGATTTGGGGACTCGTTGGCGGTGAAATGCTTCGATTTGACGACAAGCGAGCCGAATCGCATCGAGCAGTTCTTTCGACACTTGCTGGTAAGCCGCATCTAATTCTGAACCGCTAACGCGTAGCTCTTCTTGTTTGAGGTTTTGGTGGTCAAATTCTGCTGTGTAGTGCAGTAAGGCTCGGTCGCCTTGGCGCTTCACTGCTTGAAGCACTTCCCGCACCGTCGCTTCTTTGTGAACCACTTGGTCATCGTGGGTGCGATCGCAGATGCGTTGTAGCTCTGCTCGTACCTCGGCTTGCTGAGTAATAATTCGCAGCATGAAGTTCGGACTGTGGCTTTCTAGGAATTACCAAATCGAGTACAGATTATTTATATCGCTTAACCCCAATCAGAAGGCAAAGCTAAGCTATACTCGTTTCTCTAGCTTAACCTGGATTTTCCGGATAATCGCAATATTGCTAAATTGAATGCTATATTAGTACATCTAGGATTTTGTCTTTATAACTTTATCGTTTTCCTGGGTTTAACTGTGGCGAATACAAAATCTGCTATCAAGCGTATCAAAATTGCAGAACGAAACCGACTCCGTAACAAAGCTTACAAATCGGCGGTGAGAACTTTGATGAAAAAATACCTAACCGCTGTCGATATCTATGCTGCCAATCCTACTCCAGAAGCAAAGCAGGAAGTGCTTTCGCATATGGCAGCAGCATACAGCAAGATTGATAAAGCTGTAAAACGTGGCGTATTACATCCCAACAATGGAGCGAGAAAAAAATCGCGTTTGGTTAAACGGTTGAGACAGCACGAACAAGCAGAAGCAACAGGGAATTAAGCAATCGGGAACAGTAGAAAGTCTCTCTTCTCTAACCCCCACCCCCTAGCCTCTTTAAAAATGCAACTCATAGATTCTCACGTTCATCTCAACTTTGATGTGTTTGAACCAGACTTGCCAGCCGTGCGATCGCGCTGGCAAGCTTCTGACGTGGTGCATTTGGTACACTCATGCGTAGAACCAGCAGAATTTGCTAGTATTCAATTACTAGCAGAAAAAATTCCTGAGTTGAGTTTTGCGGTCGGCTTACATCCCCTCGATGCGGATAAGTGGACAGCAGACACAGCCTCTCAAATTGCCTCCTACGCTCGTTTAGAGCGTCGAGTTGTGGCAATCGGTGAAATTGGGCTAGATTTCTACAAAGCAGAGAACCAAGCACAACAAAAAGAAGTGTTATCGCAACAGCTGGCGATCGCAGACGAGTTAGACTTACCTGTAATTATCCACTGCCGCGATGCAGCGAACGTGATGCGCGATATCTTACAAGATTTTCGGCAACAGGGTCGTCAAATCAAAGGAGTTATGCATTGCTGGACGGGGAACCCAGAGGAAACGCAGTGGTTTCTCGATCTAGGATTGTATGTGAGTTTCAGTGGTATAGTCACATTTAAAAATGCTAAGCAAATTCAAGAGTCAGCAAAAATGGTCTGGAGCGATCGCCTGTTAATCGAAACTGACTGCCCGTTTTTATCTCCGGTTCCTAAAAGAAGTCAAAAGCGTAATGAACCAGCGTTTGTCCGTTACGTAGCTGAAGCCGTAGCAAGTTTACGCGGCGTGACCTTAGAAGAGATAGCTATGCAAACAACAACGAACGCTTGCAAGTTGTTTGGACTTTCTATCTAGATTTCATGTCAATGGCTAAACCTAGCATATTTCAGTTGAGGTTGGCAAAAGCTGTCAGAAAAAAGCCATAATATTTAATGAAGCAAATATGAATTTATTTTTCAGGCAGTTGCGCATTATTCACGAGTCTGGACATTTAAATACCTTAGCGATCGCTCATCTAAAGATAAGATTAACTGAAGTTGCACGCAATTGCTGCTAAGGTGTGACCTTATGGCGGCAGAGTCTAATCGTTAGACTCGTTCGACTTTGATACATCACTCTTCAAAAGCATACAGCAAATCAGGAAAATTGATTTCTTTTGTGGATCAAGACCCACTTTCCTAACGAAAGGAGTGTCATGCGACAGACCAAAGCGAAATACCCAAAACTTGATGCCTAAGAACAAATACTAGCGATCGGGCTTAGAATATTCAAGCCTATTGATGTTGTAAGTAACCAACCACTGAACGGAGACCTCAAGCTGTTATGGCAATATCAACCATAGCTCTAAATCAGATCCTTGTTGCTTCAAGAGTGATGCAGCCCTGCTACCGAGCTTAAGCTTATACCTTTGTGTTTATTGTACAAACAATGCAATCAAAAAGGCACAATTTCTTCTACAGTGCTTGTCCCTTAGCTGTTGACCACAACAGGTAGTGTATGAGGATCTTTGCCCAAAATCGACAAGCTTAACCACATAAAGTAAGTACGTATAAGAAGCATGACGAACGAAACCTATATAGAACCCGCTTTTCTATTGCCCGACTTAATCGAAATTCAGCGTTCTAGCTTCCGTTGGTTTTTAGAAGACGGTCTGATAGAAGAACTTAACAGCTTTTCTCCGATCACAGATTACACAGGCAAGTTAGAACTACATTTTATCGGTCAAAACTACAAACTTAAAAGACCTAAGTACGATGTAGACGAAGCAAAGCGCCGCGATAGCACCTACGCGGTACAAATGTACGTGCCTACACGATTGATTAACAAAGAAACGGGTGAAATCAAAGAACAAGAAGTCTTTATTGGCGATCTTCCCTTAATGACGGATCGCGGTACCTTTATTATCAATGGTGCGGAACGCGTCATTGTCAATCAGATTGTCCGTTCGCCAGGAGTTTACTACAAATCCGAAGTTGATAAAAATGGTCGTCGTACCTACTCAGCGAGTTTGATTCCGAACCGAGGTGCGTGGCTCAAATTTGAAACTGACCGTAATGATTTAGTCTGGGTACGCATCGACAAAACACGCAAGCTGTCTGCGCAAGTGTTACTCAAAGCACTCGGACTATCAGATAATGAAATTTTCGATGCGCTGCGCCATCCAGAGTATTTCCAAAAGACAATTGAAAAAGAAGGGCAGTTTTCGGAAGAAGAAGCATTAATGGAGTTATACCGCAAGCTACGTCCTGGTGAACCACCAACTGTACTCGGCGGTCAACAGCTATTAGACTCGCGCTTTTTCGATCCCAAACGCTATGACCTTGGTCGTGTCGGACGCTACAAGCTCAACAAGAAACTCCGCTTGAGTATTCCTGAAACGACACGAGTTCTCACGTCTAATGATATTCTCGCAGCAGTTGACTATTTGATCAACTTAGAGTTTGACATTGGCAATACCGATGATATTGACCACTTGGGTAATCGCCGAGTCCGCAGTGTTGGGGAATTACTTCAGAATCAGGTACGCGTTGGTTTAAACCGCTTAGAGCGAATTATTCGCGAGCGCATGACTGTATCGGATGCCGACGCTTTGACTCCTGCATCTTTAGTTAACCCTAAACCCCTCGTTGCCGCAATTAAAGAGTTCTTCGGCTCAAGCCAATTGAGTCAGTTTATGGATCAGACAAATCCGTTAGCTGAACTGACACATAAACGCCGCTTGAGTGCGTTAGGTCCTGGAGGATTAACCCGCGAACGTGCAGGCTTTGCTGTACGCGATATTCATCCCTCGCACTACGGACGCATCTGCCCGATCGAAACACCAGAAGGACCCAACGCGGGTTTAATTGGTTCTTTGGCAACCCACGCCCGTGTTAACCAATACGGGTTTTTAGAAACGCCATTTCGAGCCGTAGAAAACGGACGCGTCCGCTTCGATCAATCGCCAGTTTATATGACAGCAGACGAAGAAGACGATCTGCGCGTTGCGCCAGGAGACACTCCGGTTGACGAAAACGGTTATATTTTAGGCTCGCAAGTCCCTGTCCGCTATCGCCAAGACTGGACAACAACGACGCCAGAGCAAGTAGACTATGTTGCTGTATCGCCCGTGCAAATTGTGTCGGTAGCAACAAGTATGATCCCCTTCTTAGAACACGATGACGCGAACCGCGCGCTCATGGGGTCGAACATGCAACGGCAAGCAGTTCCTTTGCTTAAACCAGAACGTCCCTTGGTCGGAACTGGTTTAGAAGCCCAAGCCGCACGCGACTCTGGAATGGTGATTGTGAGTCGCACAGATGGTGTGATTTCGTATGTCGATGCTAACCGCATTCGCGTTCGTCCCGATGGCAATGGTTCCGAGATTGAGTATCAAATCTCAAAATATCAGCGCTCAAACCAAGACACGTGTTTGAACCAACGACCTTTGGTGCAAAAAGGCGATCGCGTCGTTGCGGGTCAAGTGATCGCAGATGGTTCGGCAACCGAAGGCGGTGAATTGGCACTTGGTCAAAATATCCTTGTTGCCTACATGCCCTGGGAAGGCTACAACTACGAAGACGCGATCTTGATTTCGGAACGACTCGTTCAGGAAGATACCTATACTTCAATTCACATTGAAAAGTATGAAATTGAAGCAAGACAAACTAAACTAGGACCCGAAGAAATCACGCGGGAAATTCCGAACGTCGGCGAAGACGCACTACGACAACTCGACGAACAGGGAATCATCCGCATCGGTGCTTGGGTAGAAGCCGGAGATATTCTCGTCGGTAAAGTTACTCCCAAAGGCGAATCGGATCAACCCCCCGAAGAAAAATTATTACGTGCCATTTTCGGCGAAAAAGCGCGTGATGTCCGCGATAACTCCTTGCGAGTCCCCAACGGCGAAAAAGGTCGGGTCGTCGATGTGCGCGTATTTACCCGCGAACAAGGCGATGAACTGCCACCTGGAGCAAATATGGTGGTACGCGTCTACGTCGCGCAAAAGCGCAAAATTCAAGTTGGCGACAAAATGGCAGGACGTCATGGCAATAAAGGCATTATTTCCCGAATTTTGCCAATGGAAGATATGCCGTACTTAGAAGATGGCACGCCCGTAGACATTGTGCTGAATCCCTTGGGTGTACCTTCGCGGATGAACGTCGGTCAAGTCTTCGAGTGCTTACTCGGTTGGGCTGGAGAAAACTTAGGTGCGCGGTTCAAAGTAACGCCGTTTGACGAAATGTACGGCGAAGAGTCATCGCGAACGCTAGTGCATAGCAAATTAAGCGAAGCCCGCGATCGCAGCGGTAAAGATTGGTTATTCGACCCCGAAGCCCCAGGCAAAATCAAGGTATTTGATGGTCGTACGGGAGAGGCATTCGATCGCCCAATCACCGTTGGCATGGCGTATATGCTCAAACTCGTTCACCTCGTCGATGATAAGATTCACGCACGTTCTACCGGACCATACTCTTTAGTCACACAGCAGCCTCTAGGTGGTAAGGCACAACAGGGAGGTCAGCGCTTTGGCGAGATGGAAGTATGGGCATTAGAAGCCTTTGGTGCAGCTTATACTTTGCAGGAATTGCTCACCGTCAAATCGGATGATATGCAAGGACGTAACGAAGCACTCAATTCGATCGTTAAAGGCAAAGCCATTCCGCGACCAGGCACACCAGAATCCTTCAAAGTGTTGATGCGCGAACTGCAATCGCTAGGGCTAGATATTGCCGTCCACAAAGTCGAAACGCAAGCAGACGGTAGTACTACAGATGCCGAAGTCGATCTGATGGCAGACACTGGTAATCGCCGCACGCCTTCACGTCCTACCTACGAATCCTTAACTCGCGAGGCACTAGAAGACGATATGTAATCCGTCTAGGGGAAGAGGCAGAGTACATCTCTGTCTACCCCTGATCTGTTACCCCTGACTCCTTATTCCCTTCCAATTTCCAATCCCTTAGATATGAGACACGCGCAAACAACGCAGTTTGACTATGTGAAGATTGGTTTAGCTTCACCCGAACGCATTCGGCAGTGGGGAGAACGTACCCTGCCTAACGGTCAAATCGTCGGGGAAGTTACCAAACCAGAGACAATTAACTACCGGACACTTAAACCAGAGATGGATGGGCTATTTTGCGAGCGCATCTTTGGTCCAGCAAAAGACTGGGAATGTCACTGTGGTAAATATAAACGAGTACGGCACCGTGGTATTGTCTGCGAACGCTGTGGAGTAGAAGTTACCGAATCCCGCGTTCGCCGCCATCGCATGGGATACATCAAACTTGCTGCACCTGTTGCGCACGTTTGGTATCTCAAAGGGATACCAAGCTATATCTCAATTTTGCTCGATATGCCCCTACGCGATGTCGAACAAATTGTTTACTTCAACGCTTACGTTGTTCTGTCTCCTGGTAATGCTGAGACTTTAACTTACAAACAACTCTTAACCGAAGACCAGTGGCTCGAAATTGAAGACCAAATCTACAGCGAAGACTCGCAGCTGACTGGCGTAGAAGTGGGCATTGGTGCAGAAGCGCTAGCGCGTTTACTATCGGATATCAACTTAGAAACTGAAGCCGAAAAACTGCGCGAAGAAATCGCTAACGCCAAAGGACAAAAACGCGCCAAGCTGATTAAGCGACTGCGGGTAATCGATAACTTTATCGCCACTGGCTCGCAACCTGATTGGATGGTGATGACTGTTATTCCTGTCATTCCTCCTGATTTGCGCCCGATGGTGCAGCTTGACGGCGGTCGTTTCGCAACTTCTGACTTGAATGACCTTTATCGTCGAGTCATTAACCGCAATAACCGCTTGGCAAGATTGCAGGAAATTTTAGCGCCTGAAATTATCGTTCGCAACGAAAAGCGGATGCTGCAAGAAGCCGTCGATGCGCTGATTGATAACGGGCGTCGCGGTCGAACTGTAGTAGGCGCAAATAACCGACCGCTGAAGTCTTTGTCAGACATTATTGAGGGTAAACAAGGTCGCTTCCGGCAGAACTTACTCGGTAAAAGGGTTGACTACTCAGGGCGATCCGTCATTGTTGTGGGACCAAAACTTCATATTCATCAATGCGGTTTACCCAGAGAAATGGCGATCGAGTTGTTCCAACCTTTTGTCATTCACCGATTGATTCGGTCGGGGTTAGTCAACAACATTAAAGCGGCTAAAAAGCTAATCTCGCGAGGCGATCCGAGTGTGTGGGATGTCCTCGAAGAAGTGATTGAAGGTCATCCCGTCTTACTCAACCGCGCGCCGACGCTGCACCGCTTAGGAATTCAAGCCTTTGAACCGATTCTTGTCGAAGGACGCGCGATTCAACTGCATCCGCTTGTCTGCCCTGCGTTCAACGCTGACTTTGACGGAGACCAAATGGCGGTTCACGTGCCATTGTCTTTAGAGTCACAAGCCGAGGCACGATTACTGATGCTGGCGTCTAATAATATTCTGTCACCAGCAACAGGTAGACCAATTATTACTCCTAGCCAAGATATGGTCTTGGGGTGCTATTACCTAACAGCAGAAAATCCCCACAGCCAAAAAGGTGCTGGACGCTTCTTTGCTTCGCTTGACGACGCGATTATGGCTTACGAACAAGAGCAAGTCGCACTTCATGCCAAAGTCTGGGTACGGTTTGATGGCGAAGTCGAATCAACAAAACCAGATACCGAACCCGTTAAAGTCGAACAAAATGATGATGGCACGGTAACAAAACACTATCGCGAACGGCGTACCCGTGAAGATGCTAATGGAAATTTGATTTCTCAGTTTATACAAACAACTCCAGGTCGCGTTATTTACAACAAAGTAATTCAGGAAGCGTTGCAGTAAAGAGGGGCTAGAGGCTAGAGGCTAGAGGCTAGGAAGAATTCTCCTAATTTTTGGCTTCTGTCTTTTAACTCCTGAATTCTTTTGAGCAAGGGATAGTAGAGAAATGGCAGAACAAAAGGGAATGATTTTTCGCAATCGGGTTGTTGACAAGGGGCAGCTGAAAAATTTAATCGCTTGGGCTTTTACCAATTATGGAACGGCTCGCACAGCCGCGATCGCTGACCGTTTGAAAGACTTGGGATTTCGCTACGCCACAAAAGCCGGTGTTTCGATTAGCGTTGATGACTTGATGGTACCTCCCAGCAAGCGTGCTTTACTCGAAGCCGCCGAAGCAGAAATTCGAGCGACCGAAGAACGCTACACGCGCGGCGAAATTACCGAAGTCGAACGCTTCCAAAAAGTTATCGATACCTGGAACAGTACGAGTGAAGCGCTTAAAGACGAAGTCGTCGATCACTTCCGTGCGACGAATCCGTTGAACTCAGTGTATATGATGGCGTTCTCTGGGGCGCGGGGTAATATTTCCCAGGTGCGCCAGTTGGTAGGAATGCGCGGTTTGATGGCTGATCCTCAGGGTGAGATCATCGACTTACCGATTAAAACGAACTTCCGCGAAGGCTTAACCGTAACTGAGTATATTATTTCTTCTTACGGAGCGAGAAAAGGGTTAGTTGATACCGCACTCAGAACTGCTGACTCTGGTTACTTGACGCGTCGTCTAGTAGACGTTGCACAAGATGTGATCATTCGCGAAATTGATTGCGGTACAACGCGGGGGATTTCACTACGCGCGATGCGCGAAGGCGATCGCGTCATGATTCCGCTGAGTTCGCGACTACTAGGCAGAGTCGCCGCAACCGATATCGTGCATCCCGAAACGCAAGAAGTCTTGCACGAGAAAAATCAGCCAATTTCTGACGAAGTTGCGAAACACATCGAGAAAGCAGGCGTTGAAGAAGTCATCGTGCGATCACCTCTCACGTGTGAAGCGGCGCGATCCGTATGTCAACACTGTTACGGCTGGAGTTTAGCTCATGCCGAAATGGTCGATCTTGGCGAAGCTGTAGGAATCATTGCGGCGCAAAGTATTGGCGAACCTGGAACACAGCTAACGATGCGGACGTTCCACACAGGAGGTGTGTTCACGGGTGAAGTCGCCCGACAAGTCCGCAGCGAAGTGGAAGGTACATTGCGCATTCCTAGCCGCTTGCGGACTCGACCCTTCCGTACGCGTCATGGTGAAGACGCATTGATTGTCGAAGCCAATGGTTCATTAACGGTTGAGGCAACTTCTGGCGAGAAAGTCACGATTCCAGTAACGCAAGGCTCGACGCTGTATATCACCGACGGTCAAGCTGTAAAAGTTGGCGAACTTTTAGCCGAAGTTGCGATCGGCGGTCGTAACACTCGCGCACATACTGAAAAAGCGACCAAAGACGTTGCTTCAGACTTAGCAGGTGAAGTTAAATTTGCTGACGTCGTACCTGAAGAAAAAACCGACCGCCAGGGTAATACAACAACTACCGCCGCACGCGGTGGCTTGATCTGGATCTTATCTGGAGAAGTATATAACTTACCTCCTGGTGCAGAACCATCGGTTGTTAATGGTACTCAGGTAGAAGCAAACAGCGTCCTGGCAGAAACACGGCTAAATACAGTCTATGGTGGTACTGTTCGCATACCTACAACCAGTGTCAACAACGGCAAAGGTGGACGAGAAATCGAAATTATCACTGCCTCAGTCGTGCTAGACACTGCTAAAGTCCGTGTAGAACACAGTCAAGGTCGCGATCAATATCTGATCGAAACCAACAATAACCAAATGTTCTCGCTGCTCGCGACTCCAGGCACAAAAGTGCAAAATAATCAAGTCGTCGCAGAATTAATTTCTGATGAATATCGCACCACGACTGGTGGCTTGATTAAGTATTCTGGCATTGAACTCGCGAAAAAAGGTAAAGCCAAGCAAGGCTACGAAATTGTTCAAGGCGGAACAATCTTGTGGATTCCTGAGGAAACTCACGAAGTCAACAAAGATATCTCGCTCTTGATGGTGGAAGATGCTCAATACGTTGAAGCTGGCACCGAAGTTGTTAAGGATATCTTCTGCCAAAACAATGGTGTAGTCGAAGTCACTCAGAAAAACGACATCTTGCGCGAGCTAGTTGTGAAACCTGGCGAACTGCTGATGGTAGACGATCCTGAAGCAGTGATGAATCGCGATGGCACGTTTGGTCAACCAGGCGAGGAGATTTTACCAGGTCATACACTCTCTGATTTGCGTTACATCGAGTATGTCGAATCACCAGAGGGACCGGCGTTATTACTGCGCCCAGTCACTGAATTTGCAGTACCTGATGAACCTTCAGTGCCAAGCACGCAATCGAGTGCAGGCATAGGTCGCTCAATTACGCTGCGAGCCGTGCAACGCGTTCCCTACAAAGACTCAGAGCGGGTCAGATCGGTCGAAGGAGTAGAACTGCTACGGACTCAATTGGTATTAGAAATTGAGCAAATGCAGTCACCTGAACACACAGGTTCGCCCATGCTGGCTGACATCGAGTTAGTTCCGGATGAGGAAGATCCTAATGTTCAACGCTTGCAGCTAGTGATTCTCGAATCGTTAGTGATTCGTCGTGATATTGCGGCGGATGCGACTCAAGGTAGTACGCAAACGAGGCTCCTTGTCGAAGATGGACAAACCATCGAAGCTGGTGCTGTTGTAGCCCGTACTGAGATTCAGTGTAAAGAAGCAGGAGAAATTCGCGGTATCCGCGAGGGAGCAGAAGCAATTCGGCGGATCTTAGTTGTTCGATCTACGGATCAACTTACGGTAACAACGAAAGAGAAACCTCATGTCAAAGTCGGTGACTTACTCATTGCTGGTCGCGAAATCGCTCCAGGAATCGTTCTGCAAGAGTCCGGTCAAGTACTGGAAGTTAAAAGCCCGATGACGGCAAGTCAAGGTGCTGCCGATACTGCTTTAGCTAGTAACAATTACGAAGTCGTTTTGCGCATTGCGCGTCCTTATCGCGTTTCACCAGGTGCGGTACTACAAGTTGAGGATGGCGGCTTAGTTCAACGTGGTGATAACTTAGTGCTACTCGTATTCGAGCGGGCTAAGACTGGAGACATCATTCAAGGTTTACCGAGAATTGAAGAACTCTTGGAAGCCCGTAAGCCTAAGGAAGCCTGCGTTCTTGCTCGTAGACCTGGAACGGTCGAAGTTGGCAGGTTGGAGGATGAAACAGTCGCAATTCGAGTTGTCGAAGATTCTGGCGCTGTTACCGAATATCCAATTGGACCTGGGCAGAATGCTGTCGTACCTGATGGCGCAAGTGTAGAAGTCGGAATGCCCCTCACCGAAGGGCCGGCAAATCCGCACGAGATTCTCGAAATTTTCTTCGAGTATGGCACGCAGCAAGGTGCTTATGCAGATGCTTTAGAAGCATTGCAGCAAGTACAAACCTTCTTAGTGAACGAAGTACAGACCGTTTACCAATCGCAAGGAATTGATATTGCTGACAAGCATATCGAAGTCATCGTGCGACAAATGACCTCTAAAGTCCGCGTTGATGATGGTGGTGATACCACGATGCTTCCTGGTGAGTTAGTTGAACTGCGGCAGATTGAGCAAGTCAATGAAGCAATGAGTATTACTGGAGGTGCTAAAGCGCAATATACGCCAATGCTCCTCGGTATTACTAAGGCATCGCTCAATACCGACAGCTTTATTTCAGCCGCGTCCTTCCAAGAAACGACGCGAGTCCTCACTGAAGCCGCAATTGAAGGAAAATCAGACTGGTTGCGCGGTTTGAAAGAAAACGTGATTATTGGACGATTAATTCCTGCTGGAACAGGCTTTAATGCCTACGAGGAATTAACAAGTCCGATGAGTGAAGATCTCTCGCTTGATTCAGGAAGTGTCTTTGACGATGGCGAAGATTCGCTCGATGTTGTGCTTGATGACCGTACGGCTCGCGCTTACAACTTGGACGGCGGTTTGGGAGATAGCTTCAGCTTTGATCGTAACTCCTTTATCCAAGATGATGATGAGGACTTGATGATTAGTGATGCAATCGAGGACTTTGAAGTAGAAGAGGATGAAGACGAGGATGATTACGAAGAAGATGATGATGACGACATCTAAGCGATAACAACTTCTCATCAGCTAATCTCGAACTGAGATAAAAAGACCCTCTAAGCCTATTTTGGTTTAGAGGGTTTCTTAATGAAAGAAATAAAGCTTATCTATCGGCTAGAAACAGATACCTGCTGGGGGTGATAGTTTGCACCTTGCTTAGTTGCACAAAAACCAAGATCTCTCACTTGATTTGGCGCAATATTTTTTACCCAATCTTCTGGAGAGAGGATGTAATGCGATCGCTTATGGCGCTGCTTTTTGAATGTCGCGTTCCAAATATTGTTAATCGTTGCGTCGTGCATTTGGAAACTAACTTGCCAATCGTTTATCAAAGTACTGCTTTGATTAGCGACTTGTAAACTCACACAAAACCCTGTTTGCCAATCAGATTGTAATTGAGTTGTCACTTTGAGCTTGTGAGGAGGAATTTGAATCGGATTTTTGGATGCGATCGCGTCGCTTGCTATGGCTGGAGCAAAAGGAATATTGTCTAATAGCCGACTTAACAAATTTTGTTTGGGTACATTAATACTTTGCCAATCATCTTGCAGAATCCCGCCTGTATCTTCACTATTAGGATTCCAACTCCAGTAGGTAAAGCTGAGATGATTTTTTTGAATGTACTTCACAAATTGCTGCTGCCAAATACCTTCTTTAGATAAATTATCGACATAACGACCGCCAAACTCCCCAACTAAAATTGGAGCGATATTTTGCGTAGCAATGTAATTAAACCCAGTTTCCCAACGATGGTAGAGATTATTAGGAAAAGTTTGCTCCCTAAACCAAGGCTGATTGTAAACTCCAGGACCGTATTCATGCGGAGAATAGACTAATTGACGAGGACGCGACAACCGCACCGGATAACGTCGCACACCTTCAAGATTACCTCCTTGCCAATGTCCTGATAATCGTTGTCCTGGAACATTGTTCTCGACACCTTCGACTACAATTAACCAGTTAGGATTGATCGCAAGAATCGCATTACCTGCACGTTCCGCAGCAAGTCGCCAATCAGTTGCTAAATCGTTAGTTCCCCAACTTGCACGACCGTGAGGTTCATTTTTTAAATCGGCACCAATGACATTAGCTTGATTTTGATAACGAACAGCTAGCATTTTCCATGTATCAATCCAGTCTTGCTCCGTAAATCCATCGCCGTACCATAATTCAGGAATTCGCCGATCATTCAACCGATGACTGTCTAATAAAATGAACAAGCCTTGACGCTGTGCTTCTTGAATGATGCAGTCCATCACTTCTAGGGGCGTTTTCCTTTCAAGTTCTTGATTAGCACCTCTTTTGTAGTCGATTCCACTGATAGTTGTACTCCTCAGTGATTGTACGGAGTAAGGTAAGCGAATCGTGTTATATCCTAGGTGCTTGATTTGAGCTAGCATTTCCTGATAATCGCGTAGCCATAAGCCATGCGGTACATGTATCTCGGTTTCAATTCCAAACCAATTTACACCCCTGAGTAAAACTTGATTTCCTTTGGTATCAATAATTTTTGAGCCTTGAGTAGACAAAGGAAGCTGTATTGTTGTATATGCGCGAGTTATTGCTCGTGTTTCTTGCCATAGCGCAGGAATTGTCAATACAGTTGTCGTCGTTAAGACGAATAAACATAGCAACTGTACAAATGTTATCTTGCTACGGCGTTGGTAATACTTCTCCCCCCACAGAAAGTGCCAGCGATGACTTACGTTAAACAAATAAGCACTTGAGAGTAAAAATTGAACTAATTCATTCAGTATAAATACTAGTAAACTTGGTAAACGAGTCAAATGAACTAAAAAAGGTTTAGTCATACTTATATATATGCAGCAAATTAGTTACAGTTCCGTTCAGCATGAAGTTCAATATTCTCCTTGAAGTCAGGAATATCCTTGGAGTGGTTGTGAGAAAAGTACCTAACACAGCCTTTGCAACAGTGATTGCGTTATTTAAGTGAAGTTTATGAGCCGCCAACTTATGCGTCAGGCTTTCTATTGAGTATGATAGGCTTGAGTATCAAAAAGTGCCTCGATCGCTTCGAGCGCGATCGCATACTATTATCTTTCTATCTCACTTCAAATCGTTGCAGCATAAGTAATTACAACGATTTAGTACAACATTGCTTGACTCACTCCACTGAAAATCCTTACAACAGATTTAAGTACTTCCACGTAACTTTACTTTTTCTATACAGACAATTGCGCTACCAAAGTTAAACTTGGTATAGAAAACAACGAGCCGATTAAACAGCACAGATAAAAATGAATTTTGTTAGTATCCTATTACTAAATATTGACAAATAATAATCGTTGAATTAAAGCCTAGTATTTACTTTAGTTTTCAAAATATTCTTCCCTTTTCTTATTTCCTAACAACATCACTCACAAGTATTAAACATGACTGCATCTATCTTCAAAAAATTTGTTTTGCCTCCTGTACTTCTTTCTGCTGGAGTTTTTGCTACACTAACTTTACCTTTAGCTTTACTAGGTTCTAAACCTGTAGAAATTCAGTTACAAGAAGAACCAGTTTTTCACGGTCAACTTAGAGATATTGCTACTCCTTATCTTGGCTTAGCAAGCTTACTAAGTTTAGGAACAGGACTTGCAAGTGTTGCAGTTGCAGGCTGGCAACAATCTTCGCGTAAATCAGCGCAAGTAGAGCAGCAGTTATCTGGATTACAACAACATTTACAAGAAAAAGAAGAATTATTAAAAGAACTCAAACTGTCTGAATCTCGTTTAGCAAATTTCGGATTAGATTCATTCTTAGACAGTGAAATATCCAACCCTGCTTCAGAAAATACAACAACTTCACCACAGCATTCATCGCAGCCAGTAGCAGCTATCGAACCTTTCATTGTCATTACAGAAGAACCAAAAGAAGCGCCTATTTCAACAGTTCAATCAGCTACTGCACAGTTTGCTCTAGCACAAACATATCTAGCATACACGCAAGCAACTTCTACTCAAAAGCAGCCTAATTCACAAGCTTCTGAATTAGCCCCTGCACCTGAAGCATCGCCAGTTGAGGAACTGCAAGAGCAATTACAGCAAATCATGGCTCAAATGGAAACTTTACACAAAGCGTTACAAACGAATGCTTCAGTCAAATAGAGTCAAAATGATTATCTATTTCTTCTACGTTTGTTACTCATTACTAATTAATAGATAGTCATACGTAAGAGACAGAATGCTTTAAGTACCTGAGATTTTTTAAATCTTAATTAGAAAACAAACTCAATAATTATTGACGTCAACAAGGCGTCTTTTTTTATGTGTCAAACTCACATAGTCTTTTAACTTCCTAGAAAAGATATTTATAGCAGGAGTCAGGGGTCAGGGTTAAACTACGCTCAGACAAGTCAATACAAGCTTCTATAATATCCTAATGTTGACTATGATTATAATTAACGTAAATATTCAGACCTAGAAAGTGGCGCATTTGATTGAATTGTTCTAATTACTTTTGGACGTGTAGTACTACTAGGATTATTGACTCTAAGTTCTGCGCGATTTCCCCAACCACCATTGATATCTTCTGGCTGAATACTTGGAGGAGTTGTTTTTCCAGAAGCCAAAGCAATTGGTAAAGTTTGACTTGCTTGTACATACTCTTCTCCATCATTACTAAAGCGAACTAGTCTCCCTTGTAATTCTGGAATTTGCTGTTGTGTTGCTGTTAACTGGCTTGAAGGTTTGTAAGTAGCAATAAAACTAACCGTTGTTGCTGGTTGTAATGAGTTTTGCAATGTGGCTTCCATCTGCCAAGCTTCTTGGAAGCGCCCATCTGGTGCAACTTGCCAAAAGCTAAGCGTAGTTTGCCATTTTCCAGCAGATACTGGCACACTTTGCCGCGCCAAGATTGAGTATGTATTAGTAGACGAGTTAGGATTGAGCGATCGCTCTTGTGCGGAACGTAGGTAACGCACTGCTGTGACGACAATTTGACTATCATCAGGTAAATTGGTGCTACCTGCAACATTGTAAACTCCAGGACGACTTGTCGCTTTCACCTCGTTGATGTTGAGTTCTACATTTGGTGATGATGAACGTTGCGAGCAGCTGACACACAACAGCAGTAGTAAACCGTAAGCTGTCATCCGAGGGAAGATTTTAATTTTTTGTAAAATAAATTGATATAAATGGGTAAACATAGCGCGATCGCCACAAATAAACATTAATTTTTCAGTATTCTGGTCAAAAATTTCAAAATGAGGCAAAAAATATTAGATACCAGTAGGCACCGTTTGTGCTTCAAAAGTCAGAAAACTACTGTTCCAGGATAATCTTGCTTTTTCAGTTCAACAAGAGACCTTCACAAAGAATTTTTATGAAACTTTGGTGAACTAATTTAGTAGTTTTATTTACCTTCATTAGGGCGCTCATCCCGCCAAATCTACGGTTACTAGCCATTGGCTAAAACTTTTTAAGCGAAAATATAGACTCACTAGATCTCGTCGATCGAAATAAGGTTTGTTAAAGTGGCGTCAGTCTGCCTCTGAAGAATTAATCAGCCACATAACCAGGGTGTGATGAGCCAAACTGTACCTGATCGTCCTTTATTCGCCTTTTTGAATCAATTCAAGTTAATCAGCTTAGTAGGCACGAGCGCACTAGCTACGTGCCTGCTAGAAACGAGTGTGATACAACCTGCTCGCGCCAATTCTGTAGAACAGGGTAAACACGTTGAATCGCAATATCAGATAGCGCAACTGCCAAGCTTACCGACGCAAAATCTTGCGCCACCAAATTTCTCTGATATTCAACCTCAGCAGGTCAATCCTAACTACAATCAGTTTTTGCCAATTCCTACTCCTATGCCGAATGGAGTTGCGCAACCGCCATCGATGCTTCCGGCAAGAACATGGCAGGAAGAACTTTCAGCAAGAAGTCAAAGCCATTATCCGCCTTTGGTTGCGACACCACAGCCTTATATGCAGGGTGCTGGAAATGCCCCAGGTGTCATACAGCAACCTTATGTGCCGCAAGTTCCGAGTCACAACGCTTATCCTTATGGCGTTATCGGACAACCGCTTTATGTTCAAACAGCGCCTGCACCACTACCCGTTCCTGCAAATCCTGGAATTCCGCAACCAAATTCTACCAGTGGTAATGCGCTACCACCAGCACCAGGCAATAATTTGAACGGCATGATGGTTCCTTACGGAATGGTTCCCTATGCAGTGCCAGGACAACCGCCGTACTTACCAGCGCCAGTAATGCCGCAACCGAATGCGATCGGCGGCACAGTTGTGCCGCTACCACCAGGCAATAATTTGAACGGCATGATGGTTCCTTACGGGATGATTCTTTATGCACCCGTAGGACAAGCACCGTACTTACCACCGCCGGTAATGCCGCAACCGAATGCGATCGGCGGTACAGCTGTGCCGCTACCACCAGGCAATAATTTGAACGGCATGATGGTTCCTTATGCAGTGCCAGGACAATTGCCGTACCTACCACCGTCGGTGATGCCGCAACCGAACACTGTAGGAAATGCGGCTAACCAAGGTAGTTTGACATCCTACTATGCTCCAAGTGGTATACCGATCGCCAATCCAAATACAGCAATGGGGCAACAGTTACCGACACCTAGTAACCCCTTTACTCCTGTTGGTTCCTACTTTGCCCCAGTCACAACGCAATTACCTGCACTACCCAATACAACACCGCCGAGCGCTCCTAATCCAAATTTAGCGCCAATTCCGCAAACACCTGCTAACCCAATTCCAGCACCACCAGCAACACAACCCACGTTGGATAGCCAACCGGTCAGCGCTTCAGCTTTACAGTTACAAGGCGTGTATTCATATCAAGGCGATGAGTCTTCGGCACGCGCCCGCGTAGGTGCGGTGTATCCTCTTGCACCACGAGTGTTAGTAGGTGCTACTGTCGATTTAACCGATGGCAATGCGTTTGCTGATTCGCGTACTCAAGGATTAAGCCTCAATGAGTTTTATTTAGCAACTTCGCTAGAAAACGTGCCTAACCTGCGGTTTGTGATTGGTCAACTTGATTTGACTTCCTACTTTGACCGCAATAGCTTTGCTAAAGACGGAGCATCGCAGTTTTTTAATTCCGTGTTCCAAACAAACCCAGCTTTGGTGAGTGCGGGCGTTAACTCGCGTCCTGGTGCTTTGGTGAACTGGTCGATCACGGATAACATTGAGGCTAAAGCTGCGGTGTTTTCTTCTGCGCGGGCGATTGGGGATTTTGCCCTCGATGGTTTCGCGACCGAAGTCGGAATTCGTTATGGCAATGCGATCATTCGCGGGACTTATGCGACAGCGCGTGATGCGGGAACTCAAGACGGTTTCCAAGAAGCGTTTCAAGTAGCAAGAAGTGACAGTGAAACAGGAATTTTGCGTGCCGATCGCGAGGAATCATACGGTGTCAATGCCGAAGTTTACATTCCTAATCTCAAAATGGGAATATTTGGTCGTTACGGTCGCTATGAAAACCGCGATTTAGACCTAGGAGGCGATACTTATAGTCTGGGTGTCAGCTTTTTGGATGTTTTTTCCCCAGATGACAGGCTCGGTTTAGCTTATGGGAGAAGTTTATCGAATGATAAACTGCGTCGCCAAGCTGGGAATGATAGACCTGATGTGCTGGAGTTGTACTATGATTTTCGCTTTCTCTCTAATTTGCGATTGGGTTTTACATTTCAAGAACGCAACAACTTCTCTGAAACAATTTTCGGATTTCGACTTAAAACCGAGTTTAACGTAAGTCCCATCGAGAGTATCTTCCAATGAGGCAGCTTTGTTCTTATATAGTACCTTTTGCGCTGTGTGCAGGATTAATCGGCACTCCAGCTTTAGAAATTGTAAATCTTGGTGTTCTCGTAGCTCAAGCACAAGCACTGCCAGCCGAAGTGCGTAGAGGATATACGCTCCTGGATCAAGGCTTAGTCAAGGATGCGATCGCTGCTTTTCAACAAGCTGTCCGTCGCTATCCACAATCTATTCCTGCGAAACTCGGCTTAGCGATCGCCTATAGACGACAGGGACAAATTTCTGATGCGTGGGATACTTACCAACAAGTCTTGGCACAGGAACCCAATAATCAATTAGCGCTCAAAAGTGTTGGTCTTCTCGGTAGCTATCGCCCTGATTGGCAAGCAAGCGGGATTGAAGCACTGACGACGTTGCTAAGTCTTAATCCCAACGACACCGAAGCCCGCGCTCAACGTGCGTTACTTTACGGCTACCAAGGGCGTTTTGCCGAAGCTTTAGCAGATTATCAGACAGTTTTAGCAAACAATCCATCGCCGGAAATTTTACTGGGTGCAGCAGAAACTTTTACCAATAGCGGTAACTATCAACAAGGTTTAGAACTTTTTAACCGCTATCGTGCGACTGGAAAATCCATTTCTGGCTATGCGGCGATCGCCTACGCGCGGGCTTTACGCCAAACTGGTAATCCCGCAGGTGCAATTCAAGTTCTCGAACCACAAGTGCAAGCTGCCCAAATTGACGATCGCATCATTCAAGCGCGCGCTGAACTATCGTTAGCTTACTTAGCAAATCAACAATTTACTGAAGCGTTAGCAATTTTAGATCCTTTGCAAGGTAGAGTTGACGCAATTTTACCTTTGGCGCGATCGCTCAATGAAATTCGTCTACAAACAAATGCAGCCGGACTTGCAGAGCGGGTTGGAAACCTTTATAGCCAAGCGCTTGCGCAAACTGTAACGCCTAATCCGCAACTTTTACGCGAAGCTGCTGATGTTTTCCGAGGTTTACCGCAAGGACAGCAAACCGCACTACAACTGTATCGTCAGTTAGCAACGAGTCAACCGAATGATCCGAGCGTTCAAATTCAAATTCTCTCGCTCGAACGCCAGCTTGGTTTAATCTCGCCTGCCGATCTCAAGGGAAGGCTGTATCAGGTTTTGCAAATCTTACCAACTGATCCTGCACAACAGCAACAGTTAGCACAAGCTTTAGCCCAAATTGAGCCTCCAGGACCCGAATTTCTGCCTATTTACCAAAATTTACTGCTAGCAGGTGCAAATCAACCGTTTCTTAACTTCCGAATCGCGCAGCTATTATTGCAAAACAACGACTTAGAAGGTGCAAAACGCGCTTTAGCTGCTTACGCAGCCACTCCCGCAGGCACAACTGATCTTGCACCACAGTTACTTGCGGCAGAAATTGAGCGACGCGAAGGAAACCTAGCAGCAGCACAAACACGTTACCAAGCCTTGATTACAGGCAATATTCAAGATACCGATGTTCTTAATGCCGCCCTGCAAGGACTCGCTGGAATTTACCTGAGCCAGAATCAACCTGATAATGCACTGGTACTTTACGATCAACTTCTAGCGCGTAATCCACAAGATGCTAATGTCCAACTAGGACGGGCGAGTATTGCTTATCAAGCAAACCGAATCTCGGAAGCTCAAGCAGAAGTTGTACTCAACAGTTGGCTGCAAACGCAACCTACAACTAACGCACCTGCTGAGTTATTTAGTTTAGTGGCTGCTTTACCTGCGAGTCCGCAGCGCGAAAATTTATACAACGCGCTTTTAGCAATTGACCCGAACAATATTCCGATTCAAACGCGATCGCTTCAACTTCTTGCCTCCCGCGATCCAGCACTAGCACGCGCGCGAGTTGCGCAAATCGTTGCGAGCAATCCGAACAATGTTGGTGTTTATTTCTTGCAAGGACAGCTAGCGCAGGCGATCGGCGATTTGAGTCTTGCAGACAAAGCTTATCAAACAATCTTGACGGCGCAACCCTATAATGCAGATGCGCTATCTGCTTTAGGTGGTATTCGGTTCCAGCAACGACGCTTTAACTCTGCACAACAGCTATATTCTCAAGTTTTGGCGTTGAATCCTAATGATTTAGCGATCCGTCGTACGCTCGCAAGCTTAAGTGCTGCCCAAGATAAACCTTTAGCTGCGCTCGAACAAGTAGAACAGTTGCAAGTACAACAACTTACCAACGGAACATCAGATAACGAGCTATCGCGTCAACGCCAACAACTTCAAGAAAACTTTCTCCGACGGCGGGGCTTTCAACCTTCCTGGGAACGGTATTAATGTAGCAAGCAGAAAAGTAGAGGAGAAATTAATTGCAGTTTTTATTTAATGAAATGGTACGATTTCAAATTCGGTTGATTAGTGATAACAAAAATGGTCAGTTAAGGTGACTAGTGACTCACCACTAATTACTAGCAACAATACTAATATAATATGCTGATCATTTAGCTTGTAAAAATTTATTTGTTTTTTTATTGGATACTTTAGCAATTGAAGAGCTACTTAGGACATAGTAGAAGCTCAAAACTATTACTTTAGCTTGCTTTTAACCCTGACCTCTGACCTCCAGCCCCTAATACACCACCGCACATTTACTGAATTTGAGCTTTATCTATTAGAAACTATATCAAAACTCTCAGTAAATTCGCTATTGGTTATTACCGAGAAGCAAAGCTAGATTTCAATTGTAGGTTTTTATTTAATATTGAACTAAGTTAGAGCATTCTAGCTTTATAAACGTCATGGAAACTTTTAAAGGAGGAAGATTTGTAACTTTACTATTTAATGAATATTAATTAATCGTCAATTTTATTGCAAGCCAATATTTTACGCAAAACAGGATTTATAATTTTCGATTTTTTGTATTTATATCTTAGGTAATCAGTAAGATGCAGCAACTCGCTCAAGGTAAAAGTCAGATTCAAAATACGAGCTTTTTGCCTTTGAGTTCTGCACTTGCTGTTATTGTTGCTGTCATTGGGTTAAGCGGTTGTTTTTCTGGTTCGTCAGTAGAACAATCCGAGTTACCACTGCATAGCACGCCAATAACGACGCCATCTCAATCGCCTGTTGTCACCTCTGCTACAGCGATCGACTTGGACAATTTATTGCAAGAAAGCTGGAATGCTTATCGGCAAAGGTTTATTCAAGCTGATGGGCGAGTAATTGATCGGGAAGATAGCGATCGCTCTACCTCAGAAGCTCAAGCCTATGCCATGCTGCGGGCAGTGTTTGCGGACGATCCAACGACATTTGCTCGTACGCTCAATTGGAGCGAAAACAACCTCCAGCGTACTGTGGCTGGTAAACGCACGGATCAGTTATGGGCATGGAAATGGGGTCGTGATGCGCAAGGAAATTGGGGAATTAGCGATCGCAATTTTGCAAGTGATGCCGATATTGATGCGATTACGGCATTAATTTTTGCATCGCGCCGTTGGCAACGTCCTGATTATCTACAGTTAGCACAAAGTAAGCTGCAAGATTTATGGAACTTGTCTACCGTTGCCGTTTTGCAAGGACATCGTTATCTCATCCCAGGTCCTACCGTTGCCTTTCAAGAGCGATCGCACCTGCTCATTCTCAATCCTTCTTACTTTGCACCTTACGCATTTCGGATTTTTGCGCAAGTTGATCCTGCGCGTGATTGGCTATCGCTTGTAGATAGCAGTTACCAGGCGTTAGAGGATTCTGCCAAATTATCTAGAGTGAATTTACCGAGCGATTGGGTCATTCTAGATACGCAAACAGGTGACTATCAAGCACTACCTGTATCGCATTCATTACGAACCGAATACAGTTTTAATGCGTATCGAGTTTGGTGGCGTTTGGCTTGGGATGCAGTTTGGTTTCAAGAACCACGAGCAACTCAATTTTTACAAAATCACCTCAAGCCTCTTCAACAAACGTGGCGTTCCACAAACCGAATTCCAGCACAAATCGATTTGCAAGGAAATCCGTTAGTCAATTACGAGGCAGCGTCGCAGTATGCCATGCTCTATGCTGCCTTTCGCTTGATTGCGCCAGCAATTGCAACTGAGATTCTGCAACAAAAACTTTTACCGCAGTATCAAGGTGGCATTTGGGAGCAGGATTCCGCTTACTACACGCAAAACCTGGTGGGATTGGGGTTACTTCCGCCTACCGAGTTAACACAACTTTTACAACCTACCAAATAGTATCGCACTCAATACTCACCGCTCATGCACAGCTTTCGTCGCGATCGACCGACTCGCCCCAAAACTAAAACAATATTCCACTCGTCCAACAATGTATCACCACGGCTTCTTTGGCTAGTGGTGTTAGGTTGTAGTACCGCCGTCCTTGCTTCAACAACGACTTTAACGCAAGCTCAAAGCGAAAGCACGCTGCGGCAAGCAGAACAGCAGTTAATTCAAGAATACGCGTTGCCTAAAGCACCCGCAAGACCGCCAGTTTATCGACCGCAACGCGCTACTCCAGCACCAGCAAAATCTGCACAACCGCGATCGCCAAAGCCTGCACCTCGTGCAACAACACCAGCACCAGCAGCTACACGACAAGTTACGCGATCTCAACCACCTGCACCCGCTGCAACTCCTCGCCCGCGTCAAGCACCAAGATCTAATCCTGCGACACCGATTCCAGTTACCGAAAATACTGCACCTCCCAGTCAATATGTTTTGGAGTTCAATCGCAGTCCGGTTGTTGGCAATCGCTTTCGTTTACAAGGTATTTACTCTGAAGGACGATTGGGGTTTACTCGCCCGCGTGGTTGGCAGGTGCAATCAGTTAAAGCTTTAATTCGCTTTCAACATTCACCAGCGTTGTTTGCAAATCGCTCGAATTTGACACTACGAGTGAATGGTACGAGTGTTGGTAGCGTTCCCTTAAATCGCAAGCAATCACAAATCGGTAGCGTGCTGTTTGACATTCCACCAAATTTGATTCAGAACTTCAATGAGTTAACAATGGTGGCGCAGCAGCATAATTCCGCAACGTGTAGCGAACCGAATGACCAAACACTGTGGACGGAGATTTTGCCCGATTCCAAATTAATCTTTAACTATACTCCTCAGCCCGTTCCGATTAATTTAAGTCGTTATCCTTATCCTTTCTTCGACGAACTCAGTCTTGATTCAAATCAAATTGCGTATTTGCTACCGCAACAAATGAGCGAGACGTGGCTAACCGCAGCGGCTCGTTTTCAAACGTCTTTGGGTAGATTTGCTGAGTTTCGCCCGATTGATACGAGTTTAGTCGAAAGCATTGACGCGGTAGAAGGACAGCGACTAGTTATTATTGGCACGCCCGAAGAACAACCAGCGCTAAGAAACCTCGATCTACCGTTTGCGATCGCTGGCAATCAAGTTCTTGATGGCAATCAAGATCCGCTTCCTGAAGATGTGGGTGTTGTGATGGTGACAACAACTCAAGATAGCGGTGTTCCTGTGCTTGTTGCAACTGGTAATGGGACTGAAGGTGTGACAAAAGCGGTGCAAGCACTTGTACAGTCGCAAAACCGGAAACTTGCCACCGGACAGGGAATGATCGTTTCCCAGTTAACTGAAGCGCCTACACCAGGGTTGCGTCAATGGCCGCGTTATCTTCCTGAGCGCGATTCGTTTGAACTCAAAGATTTAGCAACAAGTAACAATCAACCGTTTGAAGATGTGACGGTTCGCGGTTCCGCTGCGCCACCAATTGAATTTGACTTCCGCGCGTTGCCGAGCGATCGCTTTAATCGCGGTAATTCGATGACTTTGCGTTACAGCTACGGTCCGCAAGTTAATCCACGAACTTCAGCGGTAGAAGTTTTACTCGATGGCGTGTTTATCGGTGGAGAACGTCTGACTTCAGAACAGGGAGAAGTGAGAAAAACACTCAATATCAACTTACCAGAAAATCTGATTACACCCACATCGAAAATTCAAGTTGCATTTCGCTTGCACTCTAAAGAACCACCGGATAAGTGTAGTGGAATTGTTGCCGATCAACAACTTTCTGGGACAGTCCATGCAGATACAAGCTTTCACCTCAATCGCGAAACATCGGTACAAATTCCTGACTTGAAACTTCTGCAAGCTGGTTATCCTTTCACCGCACCGCAGGATCTTTCGAGTACGGCGATTGTTTTACCCGACACGCCTTCAGAAACCGATTTGCTAACGATGTTGGAATTTAGCGAACGCATGGGGCGGTTGAGTCAAGCCGAGTCGGTAGCATTGCAGGTTTATACCGCAGGGACTTTTCCTAGCCAAGATCAGGGCAAGTATCATTTGGTGGGAATTGGTACGCGCCAGGAGTTTCCTTTTCCGGAAGTGTTTCAAGCAGGTGGCTTTTTCCTGAGCGATGTCTTTTCTCGTGCTTGGGGTGGTGGAACCGTACAAGCGTTACCTGATGAAGATGGGGTAATTAAATCAATCGTTTCACCTTGGAATCGCGATCGCGTTGTTTTGGCGCTCAGCGCGCAAACCGAAACCGGCTTAGAACGAGTTCGTCAGATTCTCGATAAAGATCCTTGGTTTTTCCAACTGCAAAAAGATACCGTACTGATTTCCAGCAATCAGCAAGATCCTGCGGCGTACGATCCTGAGGGCTACGAACTCAAGTTTCTCCAAAGTTCGCCACAGCGGCGCATTGAAAATGCAAGTTTGCTGAGTAAAGCATCGCGTTTACTACAAGAACATTGGTACTTATTACCCTTGGGAATTTTGGGTATCGCGGTAGTGCTTTATGGCATCACGCAAACGTATCTCAAGCGGGCTACTGTGGAGGATAAGAAGTAGAGCTATGGCTTTATTTAGTATTTCACTTGCAAATTGGCTGGTTGAGGATCTGCCGCAACGTTTTGATCGAGCGCTGGAAAAATTAGAAATCCGTCATCTCAAGTGGCTCATCTTACCGCTTTTGCTGCTATCAGTACCGTTGATTACAACGCCGTTACAAGTTTGGCAGCAAGGTGTTGTGACGGTATTTTTAATTGCGATCGGTCAAATTATCGTTCGCGCCGAGCAAAACAATCCCTCAAAATCGCGCAGCGAATACTTGCACTTGTTCATGGTGTGGCTTAGTCTCGTGACAACGCTACGCTATCTTTACTACCGAACTTCTTACACGCTCAACTTTAACAACTGGATTAATGGCATTAGTTGCGTACTACTTTATGGAGCCGAGTTATACGCAGTTTTTACCCTTATACTTGCCTATTTTCAAACGCTGAAGATTAAAGACCGTAAACCTGTAGACTTGAAGACAATTCCCCAAGAGCAGTGGTTTACAGTTGATATTTATATTCCTACTTACAACGAAAGTATAGAAATTGTCCGTAAAACCGCGCTTGGTGCATTAGCGACTGACTATCCAGCAGATAAAAAACGTGTCTATATTCTCGATGATGGTCGTAAATTCCCTGAGCGGAGAGCAGAGTTACGCCAAATGTGCGATGAAATCGGTTGTACATTGCTAACGCGCGAAAACAACGATCATGCAAAGGCAGGAAACATTAATACTGCGTTTCGCCGTACTCAAGGCGATTTAGTCTTAATTTTAGACTGCGACCACATTCCGACGCGAGATATTCTGCAAAACACGGTAGGCTTTTTTTACAATCCGAAAGTCTCTTTAGTACAAACACCGCACTGGTTTTATAACCCCGATCCGTTTGAACGTAACTTGATGACGAAGGGCAAAGTTCCAGTAGGTAATGAACTGTTTTATAAGGTATTGCAAAAGGGTAATGATTTCTGGAATGCTGCCTTTTTCTGCGGTTCGGCGGCGGTGATTCGCAAAGAACACGTCATGCAAATTGGTGGTATTGCGGTAGAAACTGTTACTGAAGATTGTCATACATCATTGCGCTTGCATTCTTTGGGGTACGAGACGGTTTACTACGACAAAATTATGGTTGCGGGCTTAGCGCCAGAGAAGTTCGCGGCGTATGTTGGTCAACAAGTGCGTTGGGCAAGAGGCATGGCGCAGATCCTGCGAATCGAAAACCCGATGTTCAACCCGAAGTTGAAGCTGACGCTACCGCAACGAATTTGTTATTTTTCGGCAACATCGCACTTTTTCTATGGGTTTCCGCGATTGATGTATGCGATCGCTCCTACGCTATTTTTACTGTTTAGCATTAACCCGATTCGCGGTTTAGGTTTGGAAACCCTTGCGTATGCTTTACCACACATTCTTTTAGCTTTAAACACCAACCACATAACTTACAAACACGTCCGCTTTTCGTTCTGGAACGAAATTTTTGAGTTCGTCATGGCGTACCAAGCAGGAATTGTCACGTTTTTAGCACTCATTAACCCGAAGCTTGGTTCTTTCAACGTTACGGATAAAGGACAAACTGTCGATAAGCGCACTTTTGATTGGCAATCGGTACGCCCACTGTTAATTGTAACTGCGCTGGTTGTCACCTCACTGCTTGCGGTTCCTTTCTGGTTATTACTGCGTCCCGAAGATAGCGAGGCGGTTTTAGTCAACGCGCTGTGGTGCGTTTTTAACTTGATATTATTAGTAGCTGCTTGCCTTGTTGCTTTTGAACAGCCGCAATTACGTACTGCACACCGTTTGCAGCGCCATCTTGGTGCAGTAATTTATAGCGCAAATCAAAGCGTTCCAGGAATTACGGTGAATATTTCAGAAACGGGCGCGCTGATTGCGCTCGATTCGTGGGCTAACTTGCCTGATGAAGTTGAAGTCGAAATTATTGGCGATTACGGCGCGCGCGCATTTCTCAATGGTAGAATTGTCCGCTGGACGCCGATTAATGATACTCAAATTCATGTCGTCGTTGATTTTATTAATCCGACTCGCGCGCAGTTAGATAATTTAGTATTGGCTCTCTATTCAGATGTGAAAGAGTGGTACGGACAAAAGCGCGAAATCGTCGATCGACCGTTTCAGTCATTTAAGTTTCTGGCTACAAGCTTAACACGTTCATTCCGCGACTTTAAGCCAGAGCGTAGTGTCAAACAAGTACGCAAACGCGTTCAAACGACAGCACAAATTTACTGGGAAGGACAATTTTATGCGGGAGAAGCGACTGAAATCGGAGCGAGTAGTTTAAGGCTTGAGCTTGATGGTAATGCTACGTCTTCTGAAAAACAGCTACAAGAGCAGGATATTACAAAGATGAAGCAAGAAAAGCCACTTGTGGGTTTACTTGTTGATAATAACAGCGCTTCCAATCGTCTATTAGCTCAAATTGCTCATGTAGAGGTTTGTCCTAACGACAGCGAGTCTGACTTAGCATTGACAATTGAGTTACAGTTTCCTGAGCAGTTTAAGCAAAAACAAGGTGAGAAGATTAAGGAATTGTTACTGACTTTGTAGCGAATAGTATAGTTATACCATTTCACTTTAAATTTGCGACATCTGGGTAGCAGAGGTCAGAGGGGCAAAGCAGTGCCTTGCCCGTAGTCAATGGTATTAGCCCCCTACATCCCCCATTCTGGGGGACGGAGTTTAATGATGTGGTAGGACTTACGCTACAGGTAAGTCCTCGTTATCACTAGTAGTTGTTTTCTAGTTCGCCAGTGCGTACTGATAGTTGTTGCGTTTGTTTACCGCGCTGAACTTTGATTTGTAAGGTTTGACCGACTTCGCTATTATCTACGATATTTTGCAGTTGCTCGGCTGTAGATACAGGTTGACGGTCAACTTGTACAATTACATCTCCGCGACGCATTCCTCCGGCGGCGGCGGGAGAGTTCGGGATGACTCGCACGACAAGTACGCCGTTCATTTCTGGTACGTCAAGCGGTGAATTTGGATCGCTGTTATTTTGTTTCGCTAGCTGTGGGGTAAGTGTTACCATTTGCACGCCTAAATAAGGATGAGCGATTTTTTCGCCGCGCATCAACTTGTCTTTAATTGTTTTGGCTTTGTCAATCGGAATCGCAAAACCAATTCCCATTGCATCTGCACGGATGGCGGTATTAATTCCAATGACCTCACCGCGATCGTTTAATAATGGTCCTCCAGAGTTACCAGGGTTGATCGCTGCGTCGGTTTGAATAAATTCTAGGCGTTTATCGAGAATGCCAACTTCGCGACTCGAACGTTTTAATGTGCTGACGATTCCGAGGGTAACTGTATTATCTAATCCCAAAGGATTACCAACAGCGATCGCCCAATCACCGACTTGTACTGTACTCGAATCGCCTAAGGGTGCAACTGGCACATCACCGCCAGCATCGATCTTAACGACGGCTAAATCGGTTACTTCATCGACACCTTGAACTGTACCTTCAAACGTGCGTCCATCTTTCAGTTGTACGGTAACGCGATCCGCTTGATTGACAACGTGGGCGTTGGTAAGAATTTCACCGCTGGGATCGATGATTACGCCAGAACCCAATCCGCGTAAAGTTTCTGGGGGCATTTGTTGCGAAAAGCCGTCGCCAAAGAAGCGGCGAAAGAAAGGATCTTCTAGAAATGGTTCAGGAACCCGACGCGTTACTGTACGCTCGGTATCAATGCGTACTACAGCAGGTCCAACGCGATTGACTGCGGCGGTGACAAAGCTATTTGAGGTTATTGGGGCTTTAGCTTGCGCAATACTAGTGTTATTTTCAGCGATAGATGCTGCTTGACACGGTAACACTCGCAAAGTGCTAAATGTCAGAATAACTCCCAGCGCGATCGCTAATATATGAGTACTAAGGCGCATCAACCATGATTTCACATGCATACCTGTCTAATTTCAACCAGCTTTTTATGTAACGACTACTCTGTTTTGATTTTGGCTCAACTTTGAGCCGTTGTGACGTTTTCCTGTTTTTGATTCATCGCCCTCCTCAACAATTGTATGGCTTTAAACCTGGAGTTGAGAAGTTCAAGCATCAGACTTTAACGATTATTCTTCCCACTTTTTGACAGGTTTTTATCACTTGATCTTTTGTTCAACTTACTAACAAATCTCTCCATTTATTTTTGTAACTCGATTTTAGAAAACCTAATCTTTAATTTTAAATTATATGGCTGTTCTCTCTAAAAAAAAGCAACATCTACATATTAATAACGAGGCTATTAGTGGATATATATTTATGGCTCCTACTTTCTTCATTATGGGAATTTTCTTACTTTTACCAATCTTTTTAGCAATTATTCTATCATTTTACAAAGTTCAACCCTTAGGAGATGTTAGTTATACCTTTAGAGGTTGGCGTAATTTTTGGCGAATGTTTAGTGATGAACGTGTCAGGATTGCTTTAAAAAATACAGTAGAATATGTAGCGATCGTAGTCCCTACACAAACTTTGCTTGCTTTAACTTTAGCGTTAGTTCTCAACACACAAATTAAAGGTAGAAACTTTTTTAGAGTTCTGTTCTTTCTACCGACAGTCACTTCATCGGCTGTTTTAACACTTATTTTTATGTGGATTTGTAACTCTAATGGGTTACTCAATCGCTTTCTTGCTGTTTTAGGTTTACCTACGTATAACTGGCTAGGCGATCCTAGTGTTGCACTCAAAGCAATTATGTTGATGAATATTTGGGCGACTGCGCCTCTTTTTATGGTAATTTATTTAGCAGCAATGCAAGATATTCCAGAAACTCTCTACGAAGCAGCAACGTTAGATGGCGCAAGCGCGTGGGATAAGTTTATCTATATTACTTTACCTTTTTTACAACCCGTCACTTTTTTTATTATTGTCATGGGAATAATTGGAACTTTTCAATTATTCGATCAATCTTACATTTTCTCGCGAGGTTCGGGAGGTCCTAATAACTCTACTTTGACAGTTGTATTATTAATTTATCAATATGCTTTTAAAAATCTTGACATGGGTTATGCAGCAGCGCTTGCACTCATGTTAGCACTTATGATTATGATTGTGACTTTAATTCAGCGGATGTGGATTCAAGAAGAAAATTTTAATTGAAAAAGGATTGGCGATGCTCGAAAAAGCTTCCTGGCTTACACCTGTTTTGTATGTCATCTTAATATTGTATGCGATTTTAACGTTTGTGCCTTTTGCTTGGGCGTTGTCTGCTTCGTTTAAACCGCTATCAGAAATTGTATCAGGCGCAGATGGTTTTATTCCGCAACAGTTCACGTTAGAGAACTACCAACAGATTTTTATACAAGAACCGCTTTTTGGCAGATGGTTATTTAATAGTATATTTGTTGCTGTGTGTGTAACGCTAGGTAATTTAATTTTTAACTCAATGGCGGGCTATGCTTTGGCTCGAATTCGTTTTCCTGGAAATCAACTATTCTTTTTTTTAATCTTAGCAGTTTTGATGGTTCCTGGACAAGTAACTCTGATTCCTACTTTTTTGATTTTGAAATCTTTAGGCTGGCTGAATTCCTATCAAGGACTCATTGTTCCTAGCATTGTCAACGCAACTTTTATTTTTATGATGCGGCAGTTTTTTATTAATTTTCCCAAAGAATTAGAAGAAGCAGCAGCGCTAGACGGGCTAGGGTATTTAGAAACTTTCTTTCAAATTGTGTTGCCATTAGCTAAACCAGCATTAGCGGCACAAGCTATTTTTATTTTTATGGGTTCGTGGAATAATTTCTTAACTCCATTGCTGATTTTATCAGAAACTGAAATGTTCACTTTACCATTAGGTTTAAATACATTTAAAGGACAATATATTAGCTATTGGAATTATATTATGGCAGCATCGATGATGTTTACTTTGCCAGCTTTGTTGATTTATGTCTTTTTTAATCGATATTTTATTCGAGGAGTGACTTTTACAGGAGGTAAGGGATAAAGTTTAGCTCTACATTGCCACAAATCAGTTGTCAATGTTTAAACTGAAACTAGGTTGTGAAGATTCTTTTACGTTATGGCGGGACATAGTAAATGGGCAAATATTAAGCGACAAAAGGCGCGTGTAGATGCAGTTAAAGGAAAAACGTTTACGCAGTTATCGCGGGCTATTATTGTAGCAGCAAGAAATGGCGTACCTGATCCAGCGGGTAATTTTCAGCTACGAACAGCGATTGAAAAAGCAAAAGCTGCTGGAATACCAAATGAAAATATCGATCGCGCGATCGCTAAAGGTGCAGGAACTTACGCAGATGACTCTGCCCAGCTTGAGGAGATTCGCTACGAAGGTTATGGATCGGGCGGTGTCGCGATTCTGATCGAAGCATTGACTGATAACCGCAATCGTACCGCTGCTGATTTGAGAGCCGCGTTTAGTAAAAATGGTGGTAATCTCGGTGAGACAGGTTGTGTCAGTTGGATGTTTGCCCAGAAAGGGCTAGCGATCCTTTCTGGTAGAGTTGATGAAGAGAAGCTGTTAGAAGCATCATTAGAAGGCGGCGCTGACGCGTATGAACTTGCAGATGGTATGGCTGAAGTTTTTACAAACGTAGGTAATTTGGAAAACCTCAGTCAACATCTGAAGAATGAAGGTTTTGTTGTTAGTGACGTGGAGTTACGCTGGATTCCTAGTAATAGTGTCGAAGTCAGTGATTCGGAACAAGCGCGATCGCTACTGAAATTAATTGATACGCTGGAATCTCTCGATGACGTGCAAAACGTTACAGCTAACTTTGAGATGGCAGATGAGTTAATGGCATTGAGCATTTAAGCAAATATACCTTGATTACCGCAGCCTGATCGCGTAACAATTAAGAAAAGTAAACGATGTGTTAGCTAGTTATACAATGGTGCTGGAGCAGTTGGAACAAGCGGTTTGTCCTCAGTTGGACTGTGACTATGACTTGGCGATCGTCGGTGGTGGTATTGTGGGGCTGACGCTGGCGTGTGCGCTGAAAGACTCTGGATTGCGCGTCGCGGTGATTGAAGCCAAACAGCATTCTGTCGCAGCGGCGAAAGGACAAGCTTATGCAGTTCACCAACTTGCAGCACGAATTTTTCAGGGAATTGGTGTCTGGGATAAGATGTTACCCAACATTGCATATTATCACCGAGTACGGCTTTCTGATGCAGATTACCCTGGTGTCGTTGAATTTCAAACAACAGATTTAGGCACAGATGTCATCGGGTATGTCGCGGAACACCAAGCGCTGCTAGCACCTTTGCAGGAGTTTATGCAGGAATGCGCTAACGTCACTTATTTGTGTCCGGTAGAAGTTGTCGAGACAGAGTATAAACCAGATTTTGTCGAGATTTCAGTTGTTAGTGATGGGAAATTGCAGACGATCCACACGCGATTACTTGTCGCCGCTGATGGGGCGCGATCGCGCATTCGTAACGCCGCCGGTATCAAAACTCGTGGTTGGCAATACTGGCAATCTTGTATTGTTGCCTTTGTGAAACCAGAAAAGGCTCATAATGATACCGCTTATGAGCGGTTTTGGGCGAGTGGTCCATTTGCGATTTTACCCTTACCAGGGAATCGCTGTCGGATTGTGTGGACAGCACCGCATGAAGAAGCAAAGGCTTTACTTGCTTTGGATGACGCGCAGTTTTTGCAGGAGTTGCAACGTCGCTACGGCGATCAGATGGGGAAACTCGAACTTGAAGGCGATCGCTTTATGTTTCCGGTACAGTTGATGCAGAGCGATCGCTATGTATTACCGCGACTTGCTTTGATTGGTGATGCGGCGCACTGCTGTCATCCTGTGGGTGGTCAAGGGCTAAACTTGGGTGTGCGTGATGCGGCGGCTTTAGCGCAGGTGTTGCAAAATGCGCACGAGAATAGCAATGATATCGGTAGTATTCAGATATTACAGCAGTACGAACGTTGGCGCAAGCGGGAAAATTTAACAATTTTGGGTTTTACTGATTTGTTGGATCGGATGTTTTCTAACAATTGGTTGCCGTTGGTGGTGATGCGGCGGTTGGGTTTGTGGATGCTGCGGCGGATTCCGATGTTTAGGGTTTATGCGTTGCAGTTAATGATTGGGTTGCGGGGACGGATACCGCAGTTAGCGCAGAGGTAAAGGGGCATTAGGGGCAAGGCAGTGCGGTTGTAGGGGCAAGGCAGTGCCTTGCCCGTACTTGGCAGGAGAAGCGGGGTATGTTTCGGATTGGGTGCGCGGTGTGGTCGTATAAGGGTTGGGTTGGTGATTTTTATCCGGCGGGGAGTCGGGCGAGTGAGTTTTTGAGGCTTTATAGTCGGCGGTTGACGACGGTTGAAGGGAATACGACTTTTTATGCTACGCCTGATCAGGAAACAGTGGCGCGGTGGGCGGCGGATACGCCGTCGGGATTTGAGTTTTGTTTGAAGTTACCTCGCGAGTTAACGCATCAAGGATTGTTGGAACCTTCAATTTCTGGCGCGTTGAGTTTTTTGGAACAGATGCGAGGGTTGGGAAGTCGCTTGGGACCAATTTTTGCACAATTACCGCCGCGCTATGGACCTGAGTGTTTGAAAGATTTGACGGCGTTTCTCGGTGCTTGGTCGCAGGAAAACGCAGAGTTAGCCTTGGAAGTGCGCCATCCTGACTGGTTTACGGAACCTTATGCAAGTCAATTGACAAGTCTACTAGAAGAGTTGGGTATTGGGCGTGTTTTGCTTGATTCGCGTCCGATTTATGATACGCCAGAAGATGTAGAGATTCTTTCAGAACGTCGCAAGCCTCAGTTACCTTTGCAATTGAGTATCACTGCACCTTTTAGTTTGATTCGTTTTATTAGTCATCCGCAGCAGGAGTTGAATCAAAGCTTTTTGCAAGAGTGGGTGAGTGTTGTTGATGCGTGGTTGCGTCAAGGTATGCGCGTGTATTTTTTTGTACACTGTCCGCAAGAAGCGCGATCGCCTGGTAATGCGCGATATTTTCAACAGATGTTGGTACAACACGGTGTTGCAGTTCCGCCACTTCCTTGGGATAGTGTTCGGGAATCGCCTACGCAGCTTAGTTTGTTTTAAAGAATAGGTTTGTTACATGAATTGTAGACACCTTCCGACTGAAGTCGGGGCTAAATAACAAAGTGTGCCTTCGCACACTCTGACAAGAAAATTAACTGTAATTACACGGAGGTTGATAGGGTTTGTCTAGTAGCAAATTGATTTGTTGAATATGTTACTGGGTGGGTGTAAATGAATTGAGCGATCGCACGCTGAAGTATCAAGCCTAGCGAATAATTTTTACAACATCGTAAAGACCGTGTTCATTATCAGCGTAAGTTTGCCAGTAGTTTGTTTCTTTATCAAAACCAGGTTGTTGACCGAGTGATTTGAAATCTTCGCGACTATTCCAACGGGCGAGTAATGCAATTGTCGATTTATCTGTACTAGGACACATCGCTGCCCACTGCAATCCTGGAATCATTTGTAGTACACTGGGCATCTCTTGAGTGACAATCGTTACGAGTTCAGATTGATCTTTGCCTGGCTTCATTTTAAATTGGCTAAACATGATGACATCTCCTTGATAGAAGCTTGGTGATGTTGTTCTGGTTTCAGTATGTTGAACTTGGCAAGCAAAGGATTGAGGTGTCTGTGTCGCAACATTGAGTACGTGTTCTTTTGCGTATGACTGGAAGCTAGATAAATCTTTTCCTTGCCATTGAGATAGTGCAATCACTTGTGTACCATCTTGCGCTTTGAGAATTGCGGAGTCTTGAAAGCCAGGAGTTTTTGCAAATGAGGGTTCGGCTTGGGAAACTGCTGAGAGAACTTTAGCTTGATTTGAAGTTGTGGGATAAACTGTGATGACGTTAACAACTTCGTTAGTAGTGTCTAGAGGAATCGCGGTATCAGCTTGTGCTAGCTTTGGCATTGCGGTGAGAACACTCAGCATTAACAGCGCGATCGCTGCGATTGTTATACCAAACTTACGCATAAATAGACTTAGCATAACTGCTTAACCTTCTTGATACGTGTTTGATTAAGGCTACAAAGCTTGCAATGCGACTGTATAGTCGTTTTTTGCGATTTTAGTAGATTCTTGCTATAAAAATTGTTTCGGCGTGACTCCCGTGAGGCGCTTGAAGTGTCTGCCAAATTGACTTTGACTCGCGAATCCAACTTGTAAAGCAACATGGGCAATCTGCTGAGTCTGTTTCAGCAATTCTTGCGCGCGTTCAATGCGGCACTTAATCAGGTATTGATAAGGAGAATATCCTGTAGACTGTTTAAATAATCGCGCAAAGTGATACTGGCTTATGCCAAGTTCAGATGCGATCGCTTTGAGTGAAATATCTTCTGCTAAATGAGTTTGAATGTAGTCAATTGCTTGTTGTAGTTTGTGGTTAGGCAAACCACCATAAGCGCGAATTATTGGCTTACGTGTTGAGTAGCGCCGTAACACATGAACCGCTAATGCATTTGCCATTGATTCAGCATAAAGGCGATCGAGTTGCTTTGTTTTTAGTTCTGCTTTGAGTGCCAAACCAATTTGTTGCAACAGTGGATCGCGAATTTTTATGTGCGGTATCATTTCGATGTTTTCTGACTCGACAGTTTCATTTACAGCAGAGACAAAGATATTTGGTTCAAGGCGAAGCAACAAGAATTCTGCATCAGTATTCCAAGACAATTTACGATGAAGATCGGGCGGCGTAAGCATAATGTCACCTGGCGTCAAATGTACGCTACGACGTTGCCCTTCTGCATTTCGTTCTAGTTGAATTGGTTGTCCAAGATGAATACTCAACAGATAATGAGGAAGACAACACTCTGAAGATTCCTTTGCAGGTTGACGATGTTGTTCAACGCGTAGCAAATCCGATACATCTAAACTCGATAAGATTGGCGATCGCGGCACAATTTGTAAATGCGACTTGTTTCTAGTATCTTGACTCATAAATCTTTGTAGACATCTTTAGTTTTTTTGGGATAATAGCATTAAGAACAAACCACAGAGGCACAGAGAACACAGAGGAAAGAGATTAAGAGAAATACTCGCGAACATACGATTGCTATAGTTTGTTTTTTAAGCAAATGAGTATTTTATCAAAAATATGATTAATCTTTATACAGTTATCATCAAAAGAAACAACAATTCTTATATTGCTTTATGTTTAGAGGCAGGAATACAAGCATCAGGAAGTACTCAGGAAGAAGCTATTTATCACCTCAAAGCAACTCTAAGAGAACTAGAACAAAATTCTGATTTTCGCAATGGCATGGATTCTGCGCCAGATTGGCCACAACAAATATATGAGTTTTTAGTAGTAGGACGCAAATTTCCTACCTCTGAAGTTTTTGAATTAAGACTCATTTACCTTGAGTAATAAAAATTGTTTTTCAAAAATCTCTTTCTATATCTTCTCTTTGCGTACTTTGTGTCCTACCCTAGGGGAAGGCTACGCCTATGTGGTTCATTTCAAAAGATAATTTAAATAAAAACAAACCTGCCGTAATTGGAATTAAATCTTGAAAAAACAATAAAACTTTACTCACTGTTTTTTAACTCACACGACCGTAACGCGCAACCACAGGATTATTAGGACTAGCTTGATTAGTTAAATACGCCCACAATTGATCTCCCAGGGAAAAATGCCACCATTCACTAAGATGACGCTGAAAGCCAGCCGAATGCATTGCTTCAAATAATACTTGGCGATGGAGGTGATATTTTTGTGCCGCAGGATCAGTGCTATTGGCATAGTAATCAGGGTGCGATCGCGGCGATAATTCATCAATCGCAGAACCCATATCAACCGTCTCACCAGTTTCATCGATAAGTGTTAAATCGATAGCAGCGCCCGTACTATGTGGTGGCGGGTAGCGATCGTCCAAACTCGGTACTGCCCAAAGCTGATAAACTTGTTCCCAAATTTTCTGACGCTGAGTTGCGGATAACCTATCAACTTGCAATCCGGCAGTACGCACAACTTGCTCAAACGTGTAATCTACCATAAATTGCTGCACAGCGACAGGGCGATACGCATCAAAAATAAGTAACCGCCACGCAGGATACTGTTTTTGCAGGTGAGTTTGGGCGGCGCGTAAAGCTGATACGACACCTTGACGTAAATAATACGGCGCGCGATCGCCATAAACTGCACCCAATTGTTGATAAGGATGCGGAGAAACCACCGCAAATTCTAGAGGAATCAAAACGAGTGGTTCATGACATTCTAGAATGGGAACTTGCTGATAGGGCTTCTCCATGAGTAATTCGGGGATAACTCTCGATTAACCTCGTAAAACTTCAATGGCAGAAATTAAAGGAAAGTCTTTTTCTGCCTTAAAAGTTAGGTTCAGCTTACCGTCGGTCACTTGTACATTTCTAATTGATATCATTGTTGCGTTTAAAGCACCACCAGCCGCTTTTGTGATGTCGTAGTTATTCATCACAAGTTTATTCTCAGCTAAAACGTCAAAGACGCGTCTACCAACACCGCCAGGACCTTTACCAGGCGCGCCCCAATATGTTTCAGCAAAATGCAATCGCACTTCGAGGTTTCCTGAAATGTTAATTGGCAGGTTAAAGTTAACGATCCGCGATGCTAGAGGCGTTGTATTCGTAATTTTTCCGCGATAGGTTTGGTAAAGTTTATCATTCGTTGTGTTGGCAACTGCAACATTACCAGCGTTCTCAGCTTGTGCGTTGGTTGGTGAGAACCATCCTTTGCCGGTATCAGAAGTCCATACTTTACCTGTACTATCGGTGTAAGAAACGTTACTGCCTACATCTATGCGATACAGTGTCGAACGTGTTTCTGGCTTGATGTTACTGACTAAATAAACGTTGTCTTGATAATCGTAGTTGATTCCAGAGTAATCCATCGCGACGATCCAAGTGTTGGGGATGATTTGCCCTTGGCGATTTCTCGCTACCCAAAAGCGCACGTGATGTCCACTCGGTCCAGGACTACCTTTTTGTTGATCGATCAATTGATTATTTTTTGTCGGATCGCTCCACTCTTGATCGATTTTAAAGCCAAAGGTTCCATTCGGATTAAACAAACCTTGTGCAAGTTGCGATAAATTTTGTCTGCGTGGGAGTAGCGTTTGTCCGTCAACTCCTGCATGAGTAAAAACAACTTTCGTGGCGTTGCTACCTTTGCTATGCCAGAAAATTGTTGCGGTTTTTCCTTGCGTATGGTAAGCAGCCAATTGCTTTACGCTTACTGGTTGTGAAGCATTTGCTTTTTGCCAGTAAGCTGAAAGCACTTCGTCACCGACTGCTTGCACTAAACCACTTTGATTGAGTTTTTGTCCAGGACCAGTAATTTTTGTTTGATAGCCGAAAACTTGGAGAATTTCGTTTAAACTGGGTTCTTGATTACCTTCGGATACCGATTGCCAGAAACCGGAAAGCTGAACGACTTTGTTCGCCTCGTCAGCGTCATTAGATTTAATCGTTAACGTACCATTATGAATGCTGCCACTCGTTGCTTTAAAGCGGATGCGTAAATCAAGCTGTCCTCCAGGGACAATCGTTACGGGAGTGTTAATATTATTAAGCAATTCCCACGGACCTGTAATAGGCACGCCTGTGATTCTTAACGGGCTAGTTCCTAAGTTTTTAGTTCGCAGCGTAACCGTGTCATGAACTCCGTTATCAGGCGGATTATTCAGGCTACCAATGCGACTGAAGACAAGGCGATCGCTGTAGGGTACGTTATCGAGGTTTTGAATATCAATTTCTGGACCACTTGCTGCTGCTTGCAGCGAAGAATGCTGCTGTAGTGGAGACAGCGTACTTAAATCTGTCTGCGCATTGTCGAAGTTGTTGCTATATATTGGACTGGTGTTGCTATTTGGAGTAGCACCAGCTAAAGTATCCGATTGATAATTGATCGCCATTGCAGACCTGATAGGTTAGATAAAGGTAAAAAATTGTACTTACGATCTACCTAAAATCTTTACCATGTTTAGGCACAAGTCGCCGCAAAAATTTTCTACTTTAACTAACTGGTACAGAAGAAGGAGAAACGCGCCAAATCTTGATTGTTCGGTCTTTACTACCAGTGGCAAAATTTAGACCATTTTGACTAAACGCGACACACGTGATTCCTTGAGAATGATCCGCAAGATTACGGACAACTTCTCCGTTGTCAATATTCCACAGTCTAATCACTCGGTCTTCGCTAGCAGTTGCAAACGTTTCGCCATCACTACTAAAACTAATTGCTGTGACTTCTTTTTTGTGTGCGGCGATCGTGCGGCGGAGTTCGCCGTTACTCGTATTCCAAAGTTTGACTTCTCCGATATTACTGCCACTTGCGAGCGTTTTACTATCAGGGCTAAAGGCAACTGTATAGACTGGTCGTGCGTGTCCTTTAAGCGAGTGCAGCAACTTCCCTGTTCGCATCTCCCAAACGTTTGCTCTTTGGCGGTAATTACCACTGGCGATCATTTGCCCGTTAGGACTAATCGCGATCGCCGCCACACCTCCTTGATCGGCAATTGTGCGTAAAAGTTGTCCTGTGCGTACGTGCCAGATTTTGATTGTGCGATCGCCACTTCCACTCACTAAAATCTCACCGTTGGGACTAAATGCGATCGAACTCACCCAATCTTTGTGTCCAGCGAGTGTACGGATGTTTTTACCCGTTTTGAGATCCCACAGTTTAATTGTTTTATCGCCACTGGCGCTTGCTAATATCTGACTATTCGGAGTAAACGCGACTGAACTAATCCAGTCTTTGTGTCCTGATAAAGTGTATAGTAGCTTTTTTGCACCCAAGTTCCACACTTTTACAGTGCGATCGCCACTACCACTTGCTAGAACTTGTCCATTTGGGCTAAATCCTACTGTATAGATTGCCCGTGCATGACCGCCGCTAATTGTATCTACCGATAATTTGCCGCGCCACGCATTCGCTGCGGCTTGCAGCAGTTCGATTTGTGATGATGTTGAACTTACCGCTGGCTGTGGTATTCCTTGTACTACAGATTGCGGCATCGCCGCTAAGGGCATGACGTTAAAAGTTAATAATGGAAGCGCGGCAAACACAATTTTTTCTAAGGGCATAAAGCTACCTTTTCAGGTGATTCCACAACAAACTTCAATTAGCCAATTAAGGCTTTTGGCTACTTGTTAGTAAAGTGTACAACTCTCTTAAGAGCGAAATTTTATTTCCTTGGGCAAGCTATCTTAAATCAAGAATTTGCTGTCATACTGTCTAATTTGCCGTATTTCATTCATTGAATTCGCTTACTGAGGACCAATGGGTTGACTAATTCATAGCAAATTCAGCAAAAAATATTGTCATGTTATGTCAGAATTATTGTGGAAACTTACATCTCTTAATAAAATAAGCAAATTCTGAAAAGCTCTATACAAAACTAGCGATGTTGACAAATGTAGGTTTACATGCGTAGTTAAAGATTTTGCAGATTTTTTTACCTCTCCTAATGATTTTGGGTGTTAAGGAGATGCGTAGAAGCTGCTGAATGCGTTTTTGTTCCCAGAGTTTACAAAAAGAAACACTGCCACAAATTTTGGCATTTTTCACTGCATTATCTGCGCTCGTTAGCAACTATTTTTTAATTTGTTTAAACTGAGATCTAAGCTGTTAAATGAATTCAAATTGGCAAAAGTGACGATGAAGTTGTAACTTTTACCAAGGCAATTCAACTCTTGGGGAGAGTCAAGCAATGATAGGTAAATTGCTCGGTGGGCGATACCAAATTGTAGAGATTTTAGGAACTGGAGGCTTCGGTCAAACCTATGTTGCTGAGGATATACACCGACCTGGTCATCCTAAATGTGTTGTTAAACACCTCAAGCCTGCTAGCAGCAATTCGAGTTTTTTAGAAAATGCGCGACGTCTCTTCCAATCTGAAGCCCAAACGTTAGAAAAGCTGGGAAATCACGATCAAATACCTAGATTACTAGCTTATTTTGAAGAAAACGAAGAATTTTATTTAGTCCAAGATTTTATTCAAGGTCATCCCCTGAGTGCTGCACTACAAGCAGATATACGCTGGAGTGAAGGCAAAGTCTATCAAATGTTGCGCGAAGTCTTAGGAATTTTAGAATACGTCCACAGCCAAGGGGTCATTCATCGCGATATCAAGCCGAATAACTTAATTCGACGTCAAGAAGATGGCAAATTAGTTTTAGTCGATTTTGGTTCGGTAAAGCAAGCGTGGACACAAGTTGTGACAGCGCACGGGTACACAAAAACAAGTTTTGCCTTAGGGACTCCGGCGACTATTGGCATTGGCACTCCAGGATATATGCCAACCGAACAAGGGCGGGGTAGACCGCGTCCGAATAGTGATATCTATGCGTTAGGAATTATTGGTATTCAGGCGCTAACCGGACTCAGTCCGATGCGTTTTCAAGAAGATATAGACACTGGCGAAATTTTGTGGTTAGACGCAGCAGCCGACGTTAATCCAGCGCTGGCTACCGTCCTCTCTAAAATGGTGCGCTACCACTTTAAAGATCGTTACCAAACTGCCAGCGAAGTTTTGCAAGACTTAGAACGTATCGATTTACCAGAAATAGAAGACACAACCGACTTGGTACTCGAACAAGTGCCGTTACCCAGTCCACCACACAGCACAATCATATTTACCGAAGATAGCATAACAAACACAGAATCTCAGCGCGTCATCATTCCAGTTACGTTAGCAGGTTCTACCGATCTTTATGCTGGTCAAATTAGTTCGCGGTTAATTACCCCCATTATCGAGCCGCTACCTCCATCGTCCCCAGTTAAGTCTTCACCCGCGCCGCCATTCTCACCGCCACAGCCGTTATCTAGCCAGTCTACTATTGCTACACCCCAAACAAATTCAGTAAAAAAAACTTCTGTAAAGTCACGTGTTAGCGGTCACACAGAGACGAGTTATACGGCTCAAGGTCAATACAAAATCAGAATTGGTGCAGGCATTACCGCAATTATTCTTAGCTTAGTTGCAGGTTATGCAATTTACTGGCAACCGCGACCGAGTGTTTCTAGACCTTTAGAGCAAATGAAATCACTCAAAGCGGAAGGAAGATACGAAGAGTGTGTAGACCAAGCTTCTACTTTGTTAGCACAATCGAGCTACTATACCGATGCGCAGTCGATTTTACATGAATGTCAAATTGCTCAAGCGATTCGATTTGCGGGAGAACGTAATTTCTATGCAGCGATTATGGAAGCCAACAAAATTCCATCGTCTGCGGCTTTTTATCAAAATGTACAGCAGCTAATTGAACAGTGGTCAAATAGCATACTCGAAATTGCCACAAACGAATATCAATCAGGCGATCTTAAGCAAGCGATCGCGATCGCGCAGCGCGTTCCTAACTTAAGTCCTGTTTACATAGATGCACAAACATCAATCAAACAATGGAATAGCGAATGGGAAAATAACACGCGACACGTTGAAGCCGCAAAAACAGCTTTAAAAGCTCAAAAGTGGGAAGAAGCGATCGCCGAAGCCAATAAAGTTTTAGATACCGTTTACTGGCAACAACAAACACAGCCGATTATTCAAACCGCAGAATCGAAGCTAGCAGAAGTTAAGAAAACTGCTGTTGCTAATCAATCTACAAGCACTCCACCCAAGAAAACAACACCTGTTGTTCGTACGGCGGCGATCGCCAAACCTGCTTCTACGGCAACTCCAAGACGCACCGTCACGCCAACTACGACAAAACGAGTGACTCCTCAACGCAGAAGTACTTCAGTAGCTCCTGTTAAACGCGTTCAGCCACGCCCTGTTAATCGAACTACTACAAGAGTTGTCCGCCGCCCCGCAGCAACGCAACCGCGACGTAGCACCCCACCACGTACCACAACTCCTGCAAAGCCATCATATAGTTGGACAACAAAAACTATACCTTAAGAAGTAGATGATAAGTATCTTATTAGCTTTACTTGCTCATTAGCATCCAATTCAGGAGCAAGCATATACCAGCTATAAAAAACTACTTGTTTTAAAGCTTGTTGTAAATCACTCTCGCATAAATGATGGCGACGAATTCTAAAGCTAGCGGTGCAGCTAGCCGCTTGATGCTGTGTTGGAACCTTTAGCAAAATTATCTGTGAGCGGTAGTTCTACAATCAAGTTAATCAAGCTATCGACAATGCGATCGCGTTCCATTGGCATAATCTCCTTACCATGTAACATCTCTTGCACAATCATAAAATGCACAACAGCACCAACAAAGATTCGTGCTGTTGCTTCAGGATCAGATAGCTTAAGCTGCGGACAATGCGTGAAATAGTGACACAGCCTTCTAAATGCAGTCTGTTCAATGTTGCGAACAAAAGCACGAGCTAATTGCGGAAATCGTCCTGACTCTCCTAGAATCAGCCGCATAAAATTGAGAAACTGGGGTTCAGTTGTCCCAATATCTAAGGCTCGATTAGCAAAATTTCTCAGAACAACTTGGGGGGGCATTTGTAAAATCTGCTCGTCTACTGTACCAAAAATAGATTGGAATCTTTGCTCGACTAGACGTTGGATAAGCGCAATAAATAAACTTTCTTTGTCTTGAAAGTGACTATATACTGTCGCTTTTGAAACTTTGGCGGCGATCGCTACTCGATCCATACTCGTTGCCGCATAACCATGAGTTAAAAATTCTTGCATTCCACCTTCTAAAATGGCTTCGGTTTTTTCTTGAGAAAGCTGTCTATCTGTACGTCCAGGTTTTGCCTGTCTCATGCCAAGTTGTCCTTAAGGTTGAATCATCAATCTTACCTTGACATTCTAAACTACTCAGTTTAGTCTATTAATAAATTAAACTAACTAGTTTAGTTCATTGCTTCTGGAATAGGAGGCATAAAAGTATGCAAAACACCATTCAAACAGACGTTATTATCGTCGGAGCAGGACCTACAGGGCTTTCGCTGGCTGTACAATTGCTGCGCTACAACATTGATTTTGTCATCTTTGACAAGAAAGAAGGAGTTACTGAGCTATCCAAGGCGCTGGTGGTTCACGCTCGTACGCTAGAAATTTACGACCAAGTGGGACTAGCAAAAAAAGCAGTTGCAGGTGGCGAACGGGTACAAAGAGGCGCTCTAATGCACGATGGTCAAATCAGCGCTCACCTCGATTTTTCAAACTTTGGTACAAGGCTCAGTCCGTTTCCGTTCATGCTTGTATTTGAACAAAGTAAAAACGAGCATTTACTTTATGAACATCTCCAGCGCAATGGTAAGACTGTTCAGTGGCAGACTGAATTGGAAACTTTGACACAAGATACAGACAAAGTGAGGGCAGTTGTCAAAACTACCAGTGGCGAAACGCAGACAATCGAAGCATCTTATCTTGTAGGGTGCGACGGTGCCAGCAGCCCAACTCGATATTTTCTCGGTTTGAACTTTGAAGGTTCAACTCATCCGCGCTTATTTTACGTCGCTGATGTACAAATGGAATTTTCAGAGGACAAAAACAGGTTCTATGCTGCATTGGGGCATGACTCCTTTGCCCTAATTGTGCCGATGCAAGATGAAAAACGCTGGCGGCTGATTGGTAACTTGCCTGAATATGAAGACCAAATTGATCGGGAAGTCCTTTTTGATGCAGTCGAACCTAAAGTAAAGCAATTGGTGCAACTACCGCTGGAGATTACGGCTTTACATTGGTTTTCGACATACAAGGTTCATACTCGGCGGGCAGAGACATTCTCGGTTGGCAGATGCTTTCTAGCAGGCGATGCGGCACACATTCATACCCCTGCGGGAGGACAAGGTATGAACACGGGCATTCAGGATGTTTATAACCTTGCCTGGAAGCTTGCTTTCGTTTTGCGGGGTAATGCGCAAAATTCATTGCTAGCAACTTACAACGAGGAACGCTTGGCAAATGCGAAACGGCTGTTGCAGACGACTGATCAGTTTTTTGATGTAGCAGCAAGCGATCGCTGGTATTTTCGCTTCTTCCGTGACAATATTTTACCGAGGCTTGCGGGGCTTGTGACCCAGTTTAGTGGCGCAAAAGAGTTTCTGTTTCCAATGGTTTCTCAAATTGGACTGGACTACCGCGATAGTTCTTTAAGCCAACATCAACAAGATCGCCACTTCGAGGTCAAAGCCGGAGATCGAATACCATATTTTCTTGTTAATGGTGAGAACATTTACGATCAGCTTCGCAATCCAAAATTTCACCTGCTCGTGTTCTCTGATGGGCAACAGGACTATGAAGGTTTGAAGCTAGAACTCGAAACTGAATACGGGGACTTCATCGATTTTCATGTCATTCCGCTTTACCCAAGAGTTGTGGAAATCTTCGGTAGCAATCAACTGTTCAAAGTACTGCTGCGACCGGATCACTACATTGCACTGCTCTCTCCAGACTGTTCTCTAGATGACATCAAAGCTTACTTGCATAAGGTTCTTGGACTGGTTGCTTAATATTTCTCTGCTTTGAGAAGTCCATCACTGATGCATGGTATAGTTCAGAACTAAAATCAATTCATCAAGGCAATATCTCAGCGAGGAGTTGCGTTGGCGGAGCCTGTCCTGTGGACAATCGCTAGAGTTGTCCTGTTGGGCGTTGGTGATGCGATGACGTACAGATAGATGCGCATGACATCGGTTAAAAAGGAGGCTGCTGTACTTGTAATAACTCCTGTGATTCTGACAGTAAAAGTATTGGGACAATTAGAGCCACGGGGTACAGCGATCGCGCTTTCGGCTCTAACATCGAGTCAAGGTAATCGAGTTGAGTGATGACTGGTGGAATCCGGCGATCGCGTTCAAGCAGGTCAAGTATTGCCATAAAAATATTGTTGACAAATGACACTCTTTATGCAGTTAGTTTTGCGTAAATACCTGAGCCTACTGTTTTCGCAGTAAGCAATCCTATCTTTCGGGAAATAGAGTTTTGGTGTGAATTTCCCAGTAATCTTCATTTGCCACCTCAAATAATGTCCAGAAACAACTCAGCCCCGACGTGCTAAGTTACCAAGAATTTATATCGTAGGAAGATAAAAACTACATTAATGCAGTTATTTCGGCACCGGATCGTAGCCACCTGGATGCCAAGGATGACAGCGCAGCACCCGTCGTGCGGCTAAAATTCCGCCGCGCCATACTCCAAAACGCTCGACAGCTTCCATTGCATACTGCGAACAGGTAGGATGAAAGCGGCAACTAGGAGGAAATAGCGGTGAAATTAAAATTCGATAGCCGCGAATTAAGAAAAGAATCAGACGTTTCATCAGAAAGCCAAATCTAGATAGAGTGATACAAGAATACTTACGTTCAGCTTAAGTCAAGACCTTGCTTACTTTAACCTGGTTAGAATCAGTGCCAGATGTGTGGCAACAAATCACCATTGTCGGAACTTGGTTAGGTGTTATTTTACTACTTGCGGTAGTTGCCAAACGCTACACGAGTGCCGACTCAGAAATCACGCGCAAAATTGTGCATATCGGCACAGGTAACATTATTTTGTTTGCGTGGTGGTTGGATATTCCAGCAAGTGTAGGTATTGGTGCTTCGATTGTAGCGAGCATCGTTACCCTGCTGTCGTATAAATTCCCGCTATTACCTGGAATTAACAGTGTGGGACGCCAAAGCCTAGGAACGTTTTTTTATGCGGTGAGTATTGGTGTCTTAGTTGCCTGGTTTTGGTCTATTGAACAACCGCAATACGCTGCTTTAGGGATTTTGGTGATGACGTGGGGCGATGGTTTAGCTGCCTTAATTGGTCAAAGATTCGGTAAGCATCGCTACAAACTTTGGGGAATTCAAAAAAGCTGGGAAGGTTCTTTAGCAATGGGTGTTGTCAGTTACATCGTCAGTAGCCTGATTTTTCTCAGCGTACAAGGCAACATCTGGCAAACCTGGTTTATCTCGCTAGTCATCGCTGTGGTTGCGACTAGTTTAGAAGCTTTTTCCAAATTTGGTATTGATAATTTGACGGTTCCTCTTGGTAGCGCCGCGATCGCTTTTGCTTTGACTCAGTTGCTGTAGGTTCAGTCAATTGTAATTATTATTCTTTCCCAAACTACTATCGTAAGTTGGAACTCCAGTTTATGAATCTGATTGCACAATAAACAAAGAACACGAGGAGGTAAAAATGGAGAAGCGACGCTTAGGCACAACCGACATCCAAATTACTCCCATTTTGATGGGAACATGGCAAGCAGGTCAAAAACAGTGGGTTGGTATTGAGGATAAGGAAAGTATTAAAGCTATTCGCGCCGCAGTTGATGCTGGAATTACGACAATCGATACGGCGGAAGTATACGGTAATGGTCACTCCGAACAAGTCATCGCGCAAGCCTTAAGTGATGTTCCACACTCGCACATCGTTTACGCCACAAAAGTTTTTGCCAATCACTTGAAATACGACCAGGTTCTCGAAGCTTGCGATCGCTCGCTGAAAAACCTAAAAATTGATTATATTGACCTTTACCAAATTCATTGGCCTTCGGGTTCCTTCAATACCGAAATCGTGCCAATTGAAGAGACAATGAGTGCTTTAAATCAATTAAAGCAACAAGGTAAGATTCGCGCGATCGGAGTTTCTAACTTCTCCCGCACTCAGTTGGAAGAAGCCGCGCAGTATGGACGCATTGATAGCATTCAACCGCCCTACTCGCTGTTTTGGCGTTGGGTTGAGAAAGACGTGATGCCGTACTGTGTTGAAAATAATATCTCGATTCTTGCCTACTCTCCGCTGGCGCAAGGATTATTAACAGGAAAATTTGGTCGCGGACATCAATTCGACCCCCAAGATAACCGCGCTAAAAATAAGCTATTTCAAGGAGAAAACTACGAACGCGCGCAACAAGCTTTAGAAAAACTTCGTCCGATCGCGGAACGCCATCAAGCTTCACTGGCGAATTTAGCGATCGCGTGGTTAATTGCGCAGCCGCAAACGCAAGCGATCGTTGGTGCAAGAAACGCTGAACAAGCTGTGGGTAACGCTAAAGCTGCGGAAGTCAAACTCACTTCTGAAGAATTAGCCGAAATTGATGCTATTGGTCGCATTGTCACCGATCATCTCGACAACAATCCAGTGATGTGGAATTGGTAGAAAGGGGCAAGGCAATGCCTTGCTCGTATCATACAAAGTTGTTAGTGTATTGCTGAATATGTTGGCTGTTGTTGCAAAGTTCAAAGACTTTTAAACTTGAGTAAATCACCAGTGGCGATGAAAGAATCGCATGATAACTTAAATATTAAGACACCAGATAGATATAAACCAATTCAAAACGTTCTCGGCGCGGTGTCTCCTGTCGTAGAACTACCAACAGCGAACACCAAGCATAGCTTCAGAGGCAAGACACCTCAAGCAGGTAAAGCCCAACCTTGGTCAGGAAAGACGCTTCTATGCTGGAGTTGCGATCCTCGTAAACCTTAGTTGTTATTTCGCTTAGCTCTTTAATTCCAAATTCAATTTGAAGAAGTTGAGTCTTATTTCCTAAAGGGTCTAGTCAATCTATTCTGACTAGACCCAAATTGTTTTATTGTGTATTAAGCGTGAGTACCCACTCTTTTAGTAGCGAGTTGACTTGCTCTGGTACTTCATCATGCGGGCAATGTCCGGCGCGCAAAAAATACTCGGTTAATTCTGGATAGTACTTGCGAAACTTAGGCGATCGCTCTCTTGCATTCATCCAGGGATCGGCTTCTCCCCATAAAAGCAGCAACGGACACTTTAACTGTCGTAGCAGCGTGTCTACTTTTTCTCCTTGAGGAGTACTAAACACAGAAGCAAAAACATCAACCGCACCAGGATCGCACGAAGGGCGGTAAATGTCTTCCACAAGCTGGTCTGTAATCGCGCTTTTATCGAGATAAACTTTTTCTAAAGTTTGGCGAATGATCCAAGGTTGACGAATGTACTGAAACAATAAGAAACGCCCTAAGGATTGTTGAAAGAACCATTTTGCAGACTCTTGCAAAAATCTCTGCACAAAATCCGACTGTTTTGGTGGCTGAATTTCTGATTGTACAGCTTCGGATTCGGCTGTGGGCTGATCTTCGTTAAAAGGACCTGCGCTATTAAGTAAGACTAATCCTGCTGCTGCGTTTGGGCGCTGGGCGGCAACGCATAAACTCGTATACCCGCCTAATGAGTTACCCGCTAACACGACTGACCGACCAATGACTTCTTGAATAAAGTCGTACAACTGATCGCGCCATAAATCGCCGCTATATTGCCACTTTGGTTTAGCTGAACGCCCGAAACCTAATAAATCAATCGCCCATACTTCAAAATCACGCGATAACCCAGCAATATTTTTGCGCCAATGGTCAGTTGAAGCGCCAAATCCGTGTACTAATAATAATGGAGGATGCCCTGAGGATTGTCCGGCGCGTACATAATAGATTGACTGTCCTCGCCACTGCCAATATTTACCTGGAATTGAGCTAGTAGCAGCTGGAGTCGCCTGCATAATCTCAATAAATGTTAAGTTACTTTAATAATTTTAACGTGGAGCGTTATGGTGTGTGAGCGTGTAATCTATGTAAATGGATAGAAATCAGAGAGGCAAGGCACTGCCTTGCCCGTAGTCAGGATTTAAGGCGTGTTAATTTATTGGGTTTAGGTATTGGTAGGTGATTACAGGAAAAACAAAATTGCTTGGCGTTATGGGGTATCCAGTGGAACATTCGATGTCGCCAGCGATGCATAATGCAGCGATCGCGCATTTAAAGCTTGATTATGTTTATCTACCCTTGTCAGTAAAACCTGAAGCTTTAACCACAGCATTTGCTGGATTAGCAGCGATTAACTGCACAGGCTTTAATGTCACAATTCCGCACAAGCAAGCAATTCTACCTTTGCTGTCAGAAATATCTCCTGTAGCTCAAGCGGTGGGAGCCGTTAATACAGTTTGGCGTCAAGGTGATGCTTGGGTAGGTACAAACACCGATATTGTAGGCTTTCTGGCTCCGTTGCAAGATATGAATTGCGATTGGAATAGTGCTGTAGCACTAATTTTAGGCTATGGAGGAGCCGCAAGAGCAGTCGTCGCTGCTTGCGCTCAATTGGGTTGTCCGACAATTCACGTCATTGGTCGTAACTTGCAAAAGCTACAGCAATTTTCCGCTAGTTGGCACGATGCGGATATCACCGATAAACTGCAAGTTCATGTTTGGGATAAATTACCACAACTGATTCCCCAAGCGACCTTATTAGTCAACACAACTCCTGTGGGAATGCATCCGCACGCTGAAGCATCACCCTTAAGTGTTGCAGAAATGATGCTTTTGCCTCCAAATGCGATCGCATACGATTTAATTTACACTCCGAGTCCTACGCAGTTTCTTCAGCAAGCAGAAAAACAAGGCGCGATCGCGATCGATGGACGCGAAATGCTCGTTCAACAAGGCGCAGCAGCGCTGAAGATCTGGTTACAACAACCTGTACCAGTAGAAGTGATGCGTCGAGCGTTGCAGCAACAATTACAGCGGGAGTGATAAGTTTTGAGTTTTGAGTTTTGACCTCTGATCCTTCACCCTTTACTTCCTTCACGCTTGTGGCCAACGCCAATTATAGTGATTCCAACTATAAACGCCTTGAATTTCGTATTCTGCACCATTACTTAAACGAACAATACAGCTAGTCGTAGTATTGTTTTCTTCATAGGCTTCTTTAATTTGCACTACGGTGCAGCTATACCATTCACGCTGACACGGACCTGTTTCTTGCACCCATTCCCACAAGCCATTCGATACTTCAATGCGATCGCCAACCTTAAGCCTCAAAGCTTCTTGCGCCTCACTTTCGGCATACTCGGCAATATGAACAGGTTTGATGCGATTTAACCATTGCAAACCGTAGCGATCGCGAATAAACTGTACTTTTCCAGAGTCGCGACTCATTAACCAATCATTCAACAGTTGAATCTTCCAATCGCGACCTTGCTGTTGTTGTTCTTTAATATATTCCCAAAAGCTGCGACGTTCTTCGGTGGTGAGTTCTTGTAATGGATTCGTTGCAGTTCCGTCTAAAGTACCATCAGCGGGTGAATGCTGACGTGCGATCGCTTGGATGATAATTTCTTTTTGCTGCTCTGTGAGAGCGCAGCCTGCTGCTTCACAGTCTCTAAATGCTGCTTGCAGGGTTGCTTCGATCTCCGCAGGGTTCATAGCAAGTTAAGTTGCGATTTCCTATTTTACGATATAAACCTGAATACAAAACTTTTAAAACGCTTGTCCCTATGAAAATCTCAGCTTAAGCTGAGGTTGGTCACTATTATTTTTACTGTTGTTTATGCGTCGTGGTTTTACTGTTATTCTCATAACTTGCTTTATTGGGATCGTTACTTGTTTATGGAGTCCCCCAGCGTTAGCACTCACTCAAATCAAACTATCTAATCTTAACTATCACGAGTGTCCCCAGGAACTTTCTGAAGGAGCCGTAACGAGTGGTACGACGATGGCAGCTAACTGCTTTATTGTCACTGGGAAAGCCGAAAATGCTTCTAACAAACCAGTCTACGACGCTGATATTTTTGGCAGAATCTACGATGCTAATAATGAACCCGTCATGCAAAATCGCACTCGGTTGGGTTCGATTGCCGAAGTTCCGCCAGGAACGAGTGATTTTGAATTAAGAATTTCTGTACCGGCGAATCAGCCTACTCCTTTAAAGCTAAAGCAGTTTAAGGCAGCCGGTTTTAGCGGTCAAGTCCGACGGTAATTTCAGCAATACGGCTTAGTAGTAAGCAAATGCTCCTGGTAATCCACCGATGAGGCTTCCTGCTACTTGCAATAGCAAAATAGCCAAAATCGGTGAAATATCAATTCCGCCCAAGGGAGGAATAAACGAACGAAACAGATTCAAATAAGGATCGGTGATTTGGCTGATTGCAGCAAAAGGTTGCGAATACCAATCAATATTGGGAAACCAGGTGAGGAGTACCCGAATAATGAGGATATAGGTGTAAATTGTGATAAATGTAACGAGCGTATTCGTAAGTAAGTAAATGGAACTCATAGATTGGGAGTGAGTTACTAAATTGCACTTTAACAAAGAATGATTTTAATTTAGCCGATATTAGCTCTTTTGGGATCTTTAGCAAGAAAGATCCGCATCCAATCGCTTGGTTTGCAGCTGATGTGTCACTATGAGTCTTTAGGTAATTGTTCGCTATCCGGCTGATTGCTGTTGACTTGTCCCAAGGTTAGACGAACTTCATCGATTGTTTCATTAAGTTGAGCAATTTTATCTTCTAAGCTACGCCGTGCGGTTTCGATACTCTGATCCGAGTAAGCTGCTTTGATTTGGCGTCGCTTGAGCCGATTATTGTCTGATAGTTTTGAGTTGCGCTTTTCTGCGAACTCGCCCGTTGCTTCATAGTTAGCATTTTGGCTAGCTAATAAAGCGCCAATAACGCCTCCTACGATCCCTCCTACGATTGTGCCAGTTAGAAAACCACTAGCAAACCCATCACGCTGATTCATACTGATACTGCCCTCTTGGAATGCACTGTCGCCTTATTCAAATGGTAGGCGATGCAGCCTTTTGCTGAGAATCTAGATTAAATTTTTCTGGAGCAAGGCTTTTATCTCAATGGTCAATATCATTAGGACATTAGAGATGCTCAAACTTATGACTCCGACCTCTGACCTCTGACATTTGACCCCTAACATTATGTTCCAAATGTGCGATCGCCCGCATCGCCTAATCCAGGAACAATAAATCCTTGTTCGTTAACGAATTCATCGATTGTTGCGGTATAAATCACTAATCCTGGATAAGCTGTACCGATTTTTTGCAATGCTGGAGGAGCAACAACAACCGAAATAATCCGCGTCAAACTTGGGTCTACGCCGCGTTTTTCTAATTCAGCTAAGGTCATCATAATTGAGCCACCGGTTGCCAACATTGGCTCAGTAATCAAAACTCGTGTTTCTGGTGCAAACTGGTCAGGGAGTTTATTGAGATAGCAACTTGCTTCTAATGTGTTTTCGTCGCGTACCAAACCCAAGTGGTAAACTGACGCTAGTGGTAGCAACGTTTGTGCGCCTTCAAGTAAAGCTAATCCAGCGCGCAAAACTGGAACAACGGCGATCGGGACTTCAGGATTAACTAAAGTTGCTGGTGCAGTTGCTAACGGCGTATCGATGGTTACGTCTTGCGTTGGTAGCCAATCTCTTACGGCTTCGTAAGTCAACCAGCGCCCTAATTCAGTCATAGCGCTTTTAAACAAAACTGAAGGCGTCGCAGCATCGCGCGCAACGCCTAACCAATGCTTAATCAGTGGATGGGGTGGAACATAAACACGCAATTGCAGCGTCATAACTCGATCAAATGACTGGTAAATTACTGGTCTGCATCATCATACTCTCTTCCTGCGCGGCTTGGGAGGATATATAACTAGGACTGACGCAAAAATAGCTAAAGTCGTGGCAGCTTGACAGAACCCTTCTCAAATTGTTGAAAATAATTTTCATTAACTATTGACATTGTTTATCAATCAAGTTTATATTGACATTCAGTGTTCTCCTCTCTTTTAAAGATCGGCAGACGGGGTTGGTCAGCAGTAGCAGACTGATCCCTATTTTTTTTAGGAGAGTAAGAAGCACGACACCAGAATACAAAAATCCTTTTTTCGAGGTGATGATAGTTTTGGTATGGGAGAATTTGTTACAGTAACAAACGCTGTGATGTTGAAACTTAATCATTTTTAGCTTCAAGACTCAAGGCACAACCAACCTCCTCACGCAACGATGAGAAGTGGTGAATATTAATCTAGAAGCAATTTACTATCAGTTACTGCTACTCCACAAATAATTAGCAGTTTTTTAAGACTGTGAGAAATTTTTGCAAGAATTTAGGGAGATTTTTGCATCAAATGCTGAATGGTACTCAATTGTACAATTAATGCTGGAAAGTTTTCAACTACTGCAAGGGGTTAGGTATCTGCGTGACAATGTTGGTGATATAGTTTTGTCCGTATGGCTGCGGTTCAAACTGCTAAGCTTAAAGTCTTACCCTCTTGTAATAGTTGGGTAAAGGTATTTGCAGGGAGAGGACGGCTGAAGTAGTAGCCTTGCACTTCGTCACAGCCTTTAGTTTGTAAGTAATCTAATTGTGCCTGGCTTTCGACACCTTCAGCAATCACGCTTAAGTTGAGACTATGCGCAAGCGAAATAATTGCATCGACGATCGCCGCATCATCAGAGTCTACTACCAAGTCACGCACAAAAGATTGGTCAATTTTAAGCGTATGAATCGGAAATCGTTTGAGATAGTTTAACGAAGAATAACCGGTACCGAAGTCATCAACCGAAAGCACAATTCCCATGTTATGCAATTGTTGCATGATGTTGATCGATTGTTGAATGTTATCTACCATCAAACTTTCAGTTAATTCGAGTTCAAGATAATTAGGCTCTAAACCTGTTGCATCTAGAACTTGAGTTACGGTTTCAACTAAGTTTTGTTGCTTGAATTGACGTGCTGATAAATTAACTGCTATTTTCAATGCCGGAAATCCTTGAGCTTGCCATGCGAGGCTTTGCGCGCAAGCAGTACGTAATACCCATTCGCCAATCGGAACAATCAAGCCGGTTTCTTCAGCAATCGGAATGAATTTCGCTGGAGATACCAATCCACGTGTGGGGTTTTGCCAGCGAATTAGTGTCTCTACGCCAATAATACGTCCACTGTGCAGGGAAACTTGCGGTTGATAGTGCAGTAGGAGTTCTCCGCGATCAAGCGCGTAGTAGAGTTCATTTTCTAACGCTAATCGTTCTTGTAAACTATTATTGATATCGGCAGAATAAAACTGGTAATTTGACCCTTGCCTTTGTGCTTGATGCATTGCTGTATCAGCATAGCTGACAAGATGTTCAACATTCGTGCTGTCATTAGGATAGATCGCAATTCCTAAACTAGCGCCGGTACTAATTTCTTGCTGATCGATCGTAAAAGGTCTAGCAGAAGCATCGCAGATTTTTTCAGCTAAGGTCACAATGTCGTCAACAGTGCGCAGGTGAGTTTGGACAATTGCGAACGTGTTACTGCCAAGCCGTGCCAATATGTCATTGTCACTCATGCAACTTGCAAACCTTTGCGCCGCATTTCTCAGTAGAACATCACCCGCGTGATAACCCAAAGTATCATTAATCCTTTTGAGGCGATTTAAGCGCAGTAGAATGATTGCCAACATCTGGTGACTATTTTGGGCTTGTGCGATTGCTTGTTGCAAGCGATCGCGAAATAAATCACGGTTGGGTAATCCTGTCAAATCATCATAGTTTGCCATGTAGTTGATGACTTGATCGAGTTTTTTCAGCGCATGTGCTGTATCTGCCATTAAAATTCCAGCTTCATCTGTAAACTCTGTTGGCAAATTTGGCAGTTCTTTGTGGAGTAAGTATTTTCTTAAACCTAAAAAGGTGAGTGATATTGGTGCTAGTAAATTGTGTAATGCGTATAGTGTCAGTGCTGTACCTATTAAAGTTGCTACTAGCGCAATGACTATGATGCGCAACTTCAATTGCAGCCCAAAAGATGTTGAGTTAACAAAATAAATAAGTAAAGATAAAAGTGGTATATGCGTGCCTATAAAGGCAATTACCATAATCTTGCCTTTATAACTTTTTAATAAAGGAAGGCGTGATAAAAATGAGTATAATTGGAGGTTAGGAGAACGCAATTTTGCAATCATTCCCATATTTTATGATTTTTAAATCTACTATTTTATTCAAAGTAAAGAAATACTTTATGAATGCATTGCTCCTAGATCAGCAACAATTATAGCTGAGGTCGCTCAGTGCTAATTCTTTATAGTGATTAGCGAAAAAATTAGATTAAAAAAATATTTAAAATGGTTACATAACATATATAATTACTGTTAAATAACTGATTCAATCCAGCATCTTTAAATTCAAAAGCGTGTAGCCTGTATCTTAATCAATAAAAAACGCAGCTACCGCAGTGAAATTACTTAAAAACTTGAAAATTAAACTGTCTCTCAGCCGCTAGGCTTTGATTAAAGCTTGCAGTGTATTTTGTAGATTAGTCAAACTTAGAGGTTTACTTAGATAAGCATCTGCGCCCGCACCCAGACAGCGATCGCAATCGCCTGTCATTGCCATTGCGGTCAGCGCCACGACTGGTACTGATTGCCAATAAGGGCTAGATTTGAGTTGGCGAATCAGTTTAAAACCATCGACTTTCGGCAACTGAATATCCATAAGAATCAAATCGGGTAAAGCTTTGGCAGATGCAGCGTACAAATGAATTGCTTCCATCATGGCACGACCGTCGGCAATTAGCTCTACTCTATAACCTTGTAATTCCAACATCTCGATAATGAGTGCTTGGTTGTATGGCTGATCCTCTACAACCCATATCCATTTACCTTCACCAGTTGCGATCGCACATTCTGGCGCAGCTTCAGTCTGATTTGGATAACGTGCCAACTGCTGGCGCATTTCGGTTAACGGTAGCCACACCCGAAATGTACTACCTTGATTTTCTATTGATTCGAGCGAAACCGTTCCGCCATGAAGTTCTGCGAGTCGTTTTGTGAGTGCTAACCCTAAGCCTGTCCCTTCGTGTTGTCGAGTCAAAGAAGCATCGACTTGTTGAAAAGGACGAAATAGTAAATGCCACTTGTCTGGAGGAATACCAATTCCTGTATCTTCAACGGCGATACACACATACGGTGTACTCAGATTGACTGGACTACAATCGGGTCGATAAATTTCTGATTTTAATTCATTGCCGTAAGCGATTCGACAACTCAGTTGAATGTGACCGCCTTCAGGAGTAAATTTAACCGCATTCGAGAGTAGGTTAATTAAAATTTGGCGAACACGACGTTCATCTAAATTAGCTTGTTTTAAGCGATCGTCAAAATCGAGCGAGAGTTTCAGCCGCTTCTTATTGACGCGGGGCTGAATCATTTCCTGACATTGAAGACACAGATCGGGTATCGAGACAGGTTGTAATTCTAATTCAGCTTTACCAGATTCAATTTTAGATAAGTCGAGAATATCATTAATCAGTTGCAAAAGGTGTTGACCGCTTTCTTCAATCACCCGCAAATATTTTGTTTGACGCGAAGATAAAGGCGCGAAATCTTGGCGTAGTAGTAGATCTGAAAAACCGAGAATACTATTTAAGGGCGTGCGTAGTTCGTGCGACATCGAAGCCAAAAATTCTGACTTAAGCTGCGACGCTTGCTCTAAATCTTTGTTAATCTGACGCAGGCGTTCTTGCGCTTGGGCGCGTTCGATCGCAACTCCGAGCATCCGGCAGGCTGCCATAAGCATATCTTGCTGTGGAGCATCTTGTAACTTGCGTAAGCTTCGAGATTCTAGCGTTAATACACCAATGATGGTGCCGTCAGCAGCGGGAATTGGAAAGATACCTAATTGACCAATACCAGGGTGACGAAATGCGGTTACTGCCTTGGGGTGTTTGTAATAATCTTCAACAAATAGCGGTGTAGCAGTCTCGACAACTTGCCAGAGAAGTCCTTGTCCGTAGGGAATGCCGCGATCGAGTAATTTTGTCATCTCGGCTACAACAGCCTCACCATAAGTCGCGACAAATTGCCCAGAAACTTCATTCGTGAGGACGTGCGCCAAAGCTTCTTGCCCATTACTGGAAATGACTTTGACATCACCAAACGCAGCCCCCATTGCTTGTATCAGGTAGCTGAGTGCAAAGTGTCCAATTTCTTGCAGTTCACTCGCAGGCTGGATACGTTCCATCAAACCCAAAAGAAATGCTTGTCGTTTGAGTTCGGCGCTAAGATGCGCTTGAGAACGTCGATGTTCAGTAATATCTAAAAAAGTAATGATATTTCCAGCATCCGATGTGTCGCTACAATAAGCTTCTATGAACTTTCCATCGGTTTGCTCAATATATATCGGAAAAGTTGTCTCAGGTGATGCAACTGCGCTCAGAAATTGCGCGTACTCTGTTTGCGACCAGTAGCCTTGCTTGACGATTTCAGCAAAAACCTCTTCGTAATGGGGTTTTTGTTTGAGCCAGTTGGAGTGTAAGCCCCAATTTTGACAAAACTGTTGATTAAATACAACAAGGCGATTGGCAGCATCGAACAACGCGATCGCTTCACCATGTGGATCAAGTTGCGTTTGCTGATCGAGATTGATATTGCGTTCTGATTCTGATGACTGGATTGGCGATTGCACCCGCATTGGCAGCATTCTTTCGACAAGACTTCAATCTTGCTTAAGTTTATTTAAAATCTATTGAAAAAGTAAATTGCATTTAGTGATATAGATTACATTAAATTTGTGATACCAAACACAAATTTTCAGATAGGCAGTTCGATAGTTGCACCAGATCAAACGATCTAATCTCATATTTCCCCTGCACCTCTGCTCACGCCAGTCGCCTCAACGGAGGGGAACCTCACGGTCGGTTTGCTCAACGGAGGATACCTCCGCACGCAACCGACCTCCCGCACGGCGCAGGCTCCTCTGCTGCTTCCGTTTCCACTGCACCAAGGGCTTTGAGCATAGCGATTTGAGCCTCAGTTAAGCCAGTGACACCAGTAATATTCATGCCCTCATAAGGGCGTTCACTACGGATTGTGGTTAAGCACTCGCCGGTATCGAGATCCCAAAGTTTGATCTTTTCTTCTTGTTCGCCACTTGCGAGAAGTTTTCCCTGGGGGTGAAAACTGACGGATGTAACGCGATCGCTATGTCCTTGGAAGGTTTGTAAGCACTTGCCCGTACTAACGTCCCAGAGTTTTAATGTTTTATCATCACTCGCACTGGCGAGGAGGTTGCCATCAGGACTAAATGCGACCGACCAAACGCCGTTCGTGTGTTCTTGCAATGTTTGCAAACACGCTCCTGTGTCAACATCCCATAACTTTACGGTGTAGTCGTCGCTAGCACTTGCCAGAATTTTGCCTTGCGGATGGAACGCCACCGACCAAACGCCGTTAGTATGTCCTTGAAGAACCTTGATACACTCTCCTGTAACAACGTCCCATAATCTGACAGTGACATCACCGCTACTTGCTAAAATCCTACCCTGCGGATGAAACGCCACCGACCACACCCAGTTTGTATGTCCTACAAGCGTTCGCAGGCAACGTCCTGTTGCCACATTCCATAGCTTCACCGTATGATCGCCGCTCGCACTCGCTAAAATGTTGTCTTGAGAATGGAATGCCACCGACCATACCCAGTTTGTGTGTCCTTGTAATGTTCTAATCAGCTTACCGGTTGCGACGTTCCACAAATTAATTTTTTCACTGGCACTTGCGAGAATTTGCCCATTGTGGCTAAATGCCGTCGAAAGAATACCACGCGTGTGTCCTTGAAAAGCTTTGACAACTTTACCCGTGTGGATATCCCATAAGCGCACGGTGCGATCGCTACTTCCCGTAGCCAATAAGGTTCCATCAGGACTAAAAACAACAACTCGCACCAGATTTGTATAACCCCAGAGTGTTTTTAACGCTTTACCTGTCTCGACATCCCACAGTTTTAACAAGCGATCGTCACTACCACTGACTAAAGTTTGTCCATCAGGACTAAACGCAACTGCCCAAACGCGGCTGGCGTGTCCTTGCAGTGTTTTTGTGCATTGTCCTGTCGTCAGATCCCATAATTTGATAGTTTTGTCGTGACTGCCACTGGCGAGGGTTTGGCGATCGGGGCTAAATGCTAGGCTTTGCACTAAGTAAGTATGCCCTTGTAAACGCAAACAGCTTCCGCTAGTGAGATCCCAAAGTGTAACGTTGCCATCATCACCACCACTTGCTAGGAGCGCACCATCAACACTAAAAGCGATCGCGCGTACTGGCTGCGCTGATTCGGTTAATTGGATCGCCTGACCGCTCGTTACATTCCATAACCTAATACTACCGTCATTGCTGCCACTTGCTAAAATTGTTCCTTGGGGATTGAAGTTGACAGACTCGACGCGATTGGTGTGTCCTTGGAAAGATTGTAGAACTTGACCTGTGGTAATGTCCCAAAGTTTTACGGTGCGATCGTCGCTCCCTGTTGCTAAAATTGTGCCATCAGGACTAAAAGCCAGCGACCACACCCAGCTTGCATGTCCTTGTAGCGTCTGCAACAGTTCGCCCGTGTGCGCGTCCCAAAGTTTTACGGTGCGATCGTCGCTCCCTGTCGCTAAAATTGTGCCATCAGGACTAAATGATACGGCTAAAATCCAACGAATATGACCTTTCCACGTTAAGATAGGTTTCATATCTGCAACGCGCCATAAGCGAATTTGTCCTGCTTCCCCCGCAGTTGCAATAATTTCTCCGTCTGGACTGTAAGTCAGCGCCAAAATACAGCCGAAGTTCTCGCTAAATGCTGAATTGGTTAAATCTGCGTATTGCAAGTTAACGTGTTGCAAGTTAGCGTTTTTGAGATAAGCTTGCCAGACACTCATCTCAGAAAAGTCGTAGTGACTTAAATCAGTTTGCAAGTGAATGAGTAAGTTAAGAATGTTACCTCCGCTATATCCTGAGGCAAGTGATGTCCGCAGTTGTGGAAGAATGCGATCGAGGTGTTCTTCAATTCTTTTTTTATTTCTAAAACTAGCTAGAAGTTTATCGACTAATGGTTGCACGATAAATCGCGCTTGCGCATCGCGAATGTAGTCTTTCGTTTGTGCTTTAATTAGCGCATGACTATTGAAAAGGTTAATATCTAGAGTTGTAATTTCATTGCAGATTGTCGTAACAAATTGATCGGTGACATACTCCATCACCGCAGGCTGTTGCGTAAATCTTGCGGTATTTTTAAGCGTTATCGGGGCTGCTTTTTCAATTAAAGAGCGTTGTTGTAGCGATTCGAGTGCTTCTAGAACTTCGCGCGGCGATATGAGTGGTAGGATGTCTTGTTTGAGTTCTGTTAATGTAATAGGTTCGCGATTGATGGCTAACCAGTACATAATTTGCTGTTCAGCAATCGACAAACGCATAAATTGTTGCGCAAGCAGATCCCAGATATCGCCAAAAACAGCAGTACCTTGTGCGAGAAATTGAGTGACATCGCCATCAAATAATTCTTGAATATTCGTCGCGACTATTTTTAAAGCTAACGGATTACCGCGATAATGCTCAAGCAAAAGTTGTTGTTGTAACGCTGAGCAAAAAAGTCCTTTCGCTGCAAAGATTTCCTTCCCTTCGGCTGCGGTTAACCCATTTAGATGCAGCGATCGCACGGGTAATGCAATTCCTTCATATGATGCTAAGCCTCGCGGCTTTTCGCGGCTTGTCAAGATCGTACAGCTTTGATGTGGTGTTTGAGCAATACAGCGCAAGAGTTGTCCGTATTCTTCATACCCTTCGAGGTAATAGCCTGCACGTTCGCCCTGACGTAAAATTGTTTCGGCATTATCAAGAATCAGTAAACACCGTGACGCACGTAAATAATCGGTTAAAAGTGAGATTTTAGCTTCAACGCTTTCAGGGAAATCGTTGATTGTTTCTTGTTGATTCGAGAAAAATGAAATTAAGTTTGTCAATAACTCTTGAATCGGTGGTGCATTCCGCAGACTTCGCCAAATAATATATTCAAAATCGGTTTGAATTTCTTGTGCTAACTTTACTGACACACTGGTCTTCCCAATTCCACCCATTCCTAGTAAAGTCACTAATCGACAGCGATCTTGAACAATCCATTGTTGTAGTGTTACTAATTCTTCTTTTCTGCCATAAAAAATTGATATATCAGGCGCACCTCCCCAATCATGTTGAGTCGTACCTTCTTCTTGAATTGTTGCGAATTGAGTACTCAGTGTCTGAATCGATGAAATGTTAGAAACTACAGCTTCGCTTGTAGCACTTGCGGTTCGCCACCTTGCTGTTGCTAGATTATTTAACTCTTTGGGCACTACTACCCGCGCGTAGCGTAACACAACCGATTGAAAGTTATTTTTAGTAACTTTTTTACCAAAAACTTTAGTCAGTAACTGCCACAAATGAGAACCGGTATCTTTGATATAACCAGTATCATAACCAGACGCTTTAGCAATCTCCATGTATGATTTTCCTTCCCAAGATTGCCGAAATACAATTTCTTGAGCTTTGTTTAAGCGTCCTTGTTCGAGAAGTTTCTCGACAACATCTATTGCTTCTTCAACGTTCATTTACCAGCACTCCTTATTTATTGCTGTTGTCGTGCTGTGTTAAGTGATAGATAATTAATCTATCATCTATCTGAATTGGCTTCATATCCGTAGAGTAAACGTTAAAGGGGTAACGAACAATACTCATCATTCCAGGTGAGTTTGGTTAAAAACCTAGTAGTAATTGCTTTTGTCGCTTCAGCAGCATTATTCTACTATTTCCCTAGTTCAGTCGTGTTTGCTTTAATACATTTTTATTACTTTTAGCTGACCTTGTGGTGTCTTTTACCGACCGACAAGGATAATACAATAACGATAAAGTATGTTTCAAGTGAACCACCGAGACAAAGAATTTTTCTTTGATTTAGGTATAAACCTTAATAAAAAATAAAGAATAGGGATAGTTAACAAATGGAGACTAAAAGCATATCTAGTTTTTTAAACTTATGCAGCATAATACTTATAAAGTATACAAATAAACAACTGTTTTGGGAATAAAGCTAAATGTATCAAACTGATATTCGGGCATTTACTAAACTACTGAAAACCGAAAATAAAGTTTGTAAATTTTAGTAAAAGCTGCATATCTTCTGACTTTAGTGCTGACAAATCAATAAAAGTTAAACAAATTTTATTGAATAAAAAACTGACGAGAAAAAGCATTGACTGTTAGCGATCAGGGATCGAGAGTTGTGTCAGCAATATAAAGATAAAAATGTACAAACAAATTGAGTTTTTAGCTAGGAATTGAGAAAAGTGTAAGTAAACGCTACCAAGCTAATTTGCACAATTCAAGCAAGTCAGGAGCATCTGCTACATAAATCAACTGAGTACGACATATAGAAGTGCAGGTTGTCATGCAAACTTTAGCGCAAGTATTCAAGGAAGACAATCTCATGATTAAGTGGACAGAAGACCTTACACAAAGTTGGCGATCGCGGCTTTGTCTTGAACTACAACAATATCCTGAAGTCACCCAAGCGAGTATTGTGCGTTGGCTAATTGGTAACGATATCGAAAGAATCGAGACACTGCTTCCTCATGAACTAGAACTCGTACAGCAAGGAATGGAATACCGTTATCGCATCTTACTGCATCGCTATTTAGGGCAAAGTCCAGAACGTGCTTATCGCAACTTGACGACGCGCTTAAGTAGTTTAGTGATTCTCCGCAACAAGATTCGCACTTGGGTTTCTCTAAGTCGCGATCGCGCAACAACGGTACTCGATGTTCTGCAAGAAGTCATTCAAGAACTACTGCAAAGCGATCGCTATATGCAGCAGCAGATGAACTGGATTGCGCAATGCACTGATGATGCAAAACTGCGAAATGCATTGTTATTTACGAGTTTGGAGGAATATAGCCTACGGCGGATTCGCAATCAACCGTTGATTGTCTATCGATTTGTGAACTACTTACGTCGAGCTTCGCGCGGTGGATTAACGCAAGTTCCCGCCCAAGATTTGGTTAAGCTTGTATCAGAAGATTTTTGCACCGAAGACAATGACGAGCCAATTAGTTTATTTGATACCCAAGCGATCGCGCAACATCAAGATCGACAAACACATATTGAGCAACAAGCTTTAAGAATCAAAGTTCAAAAGGAATTTGAAGCTTATTTAGCCCAAAAACTGGGAATAACCGCACTTAAGTGGTTACAGCTATATCTGCAAGGAAAATCGCAAGAAGCGATCGCACGCTGTTTAAACTTGCAAGTTAAAGAAGTATACCGCCTGCGCGAAAAGATCACTTATCATGCAGTACGCGTATTTGCGGCAAAAGAACAAACCGAACTGGTTGGAAACTGGCTGGAAACTTCTTTACAGGAACATAGCTTTGGTTTAACACCGCAGCAATGGCAAAGTTATTGGGAAAAATTAACCCCTACACAATGTCAGCTAATCGAGTTGCTGAGAGATGGTAAGGATACAACAACCATTGCGCAGTTGATGCATCTGCAAACCCATCAAGTAGTTGGGGAGTGGACTAAGCTATACCTAGTAGCTCAAACCATGCGAACTCAAGGATAAGAGAATCTATTTGCTTTTTGATCCCTTTAAGATAGCTGTTATGCGAAGCATCTGGATTGCTTCGTGTATCTTTTTTCTCAAATAATCCAGCAAAATTAACCAGAACAGTAGCAACAATATTTCACTATACTAGAGTTATTAAAAGAAACAATTAATACATTAATTTGGGTGCTTATACGCTTGTTTTTTGGGGTGAAATGCTCATTGTCTAGTGGTAGCGATCGCACGTCTAAACGGAGTGGTACAGGTGGATATTCAGCAAATGTTCTGGCTTATCGACAACGTAATCTCGCTTGAAGCCTGTTTGTATCATCAAGTACTCCCTTTGTCGTTAGCCGAAAATGTTTTACGCTTAGGCATGGTCAACCTCGAAGACACCGCAGCAAAAGATTATGTTGGTTGTATTGTGTCCCACATGAATTACTCATTAGTAACGCAATCAATCGGCTTAAATACGCATCGGGCAATGCTTTCTGCGTACTTAAAATACAAAGAAACTACCCAGCAAGCGAAACAACAGGCAATTCCTCCCTTAACTGTCGAAAAAATATCCTCCACAACCGAATTAGAAGCTACAGAACTGCCCTTAGCGCTACCAACGCTAGAAGTCAACGCAATGCATCTAGCAAGTTCTGTAGAAATACTTGCCACATTACCTGCAAAAGAACTTCTTCAAGAACTACTTGCAAGAATACTCGCTGAAGGCATTGGCAGACTTTACTTTGAACGACAATATCCTCAATACGGTCGCATTCTTTGGAGTCTTAATGGTGTTGTACAGTCTATATTAGAAAAACTTCCCGCGCAACAATTTCAAGAAGTTATCGACGAACTCAAGCAGTTAATGCATTTAGCGATCGCACCTGTCGAAGAACAAACACAAGTAGAAATTGAACGTTTATACCAAAATAGCCGCATCCTCTTACGTTTACAGATTATGCCTGGCGCTTTTGGTGAAGAAGCAACACTACAAGTTTTGCGGGGTGCAGCCTTAGAATTTTATCAGCAACAGCAATTATCGCACCTTGGTCAAGATGCACTAGCGATCGCGCAACAACTACAGCACAAGTTACGCGAATTGCACAAACGAGCCAAAACGCATCCTAACTTGAGTCGCGAACAATTAGAAGCACTTCCAGTACTCAATCAACTGCTGGCAAACGTTAATAACCAACTAGAAAAACTCAAAGAAATTTAATGAGTACAGAAGTGAAAATAAATATAACCTCAAGACCGGTCATTGGTAATCGGTAATAGGTAATTGTTAAGAATAGCTATTCTCCAATCTCACTTCTAACTAATGCCCTCATACCAAATTAACTGCTACATTGGCTTTTAAGACTCCACAGCCAAGATAACAATGACGGAAGCAACCGCTATTCGCGCTAATCGCCAAATTAATACAACGTCGCAGATACAGTATCAGGTAGCCATGTCGCAACCTGAATCGCATTTGTTTGAAGTTACCTTAAACCTTACAGGCTGGCGATCGCCGCTACTCGATCTCAAGCTACCCGTTTGGACACCAGGTTCTTACCTAGTCCGAGAATACGCCAAACACATTCAAGATTTTACCGCAACCGCAGGAGAAAAACCTTTATCGTGGCGCAAGCTCAGTAAAAATCACTGGCAAGTCACAACGACTGAGCAAGATGCGACAATGACAATTCAGTATCGCGTATTCGCGCACGAATTATCGGTACGCACAAATCATCTAGACGCAACTCACGGTTACTTCAATGGCGCTGCACTGTTTTTTAGAATTCCTGAGTGGGAGAAACAAGCAATTAGCGTCACAATCGTACCGCCTAAACCCGAATGGCGGGTAACAACTCCTTTACCAGTATCCACAGCGCCTCACACTTTCATCGCCTCCGACTATGACACATTAGTTGATAGTCCCTTTGAAATTGGCTGTCATGCGTTACATCATTTTGAAGCTTTGGAGAAATCTCATGAATTAGCCATTTGGGGAAAGGGAAATGTCGATGTAGCAAAGATGATTCCCGACATCCAAAAAATTATTCAGGTAGAAGCCGAGATGTTTGGTGGTTTACCTTACGAAAGGTACGTCTTTTTGTTGCACCTATCTTCGCAAGGTAATGGGGGTTTAGAACATAAAGATAGTTGTTCCTTAAATTATCCACGCTTAGGATTTCGGGCAAAAGAGAAGTACGATCGCTTTATGCAATTGGTCGCACACGAGTTTTTTCACTTGTGGAATGTCAAGCGAATTCGTCCAAAAGCATTAGAAGTATTTGACTACGATCGCGAAAATTATACGCCGTCGCTGTGGTTTTGTGAGGGAACGACAAGTTATTACGATATTGTCATTCCTTTACGGGCAGGAATTTATGATGTTAAGTCATTTTTAGATAACTTAAGTAAAGATATCACACGCTTGCAAACGACGCCAGGGCGCTTAGTGCAACCTTTATCCGAATCGAGTTGGGATGCTTGGATTAAGTTATATCGCCCCGATGCCAATAGCGGTAATTCTCAAATTTCTTACTACCTCAAAGGCGAGTTAGTATCGTTGCTACTCGATTTACTGATTCGCGATCGCCACAATAACACGCGATCGCTTGATGATGTGATGCGGCAAATGTGGCAACAATTTGGTATATCAGAGATTGGCTTTACTCCACAACAGTTGCAACAAGTCATTGAAACTGTCGCAGAAACACATTTGAGTGATTTCTTTGATAAATATATAGACAGTGTTGAAGAATTACCGTTTAATCAATATCTTGCGCCATTTGGTTTACAAGTATCAACAAATAGCGAAGACGATTCCGCACCTTGTATAGGAATCAGGGCGCAAACAGAGAATGGCAAGGAAATCGTTAAGTTTGTCGAAGCCGGTACGCCAGCATCTATTGCGGGAATCGATGCGGGAGATGAGTTACTCGCGATTGATGGTGTAAGGGTACAAGCAAATAATTTAAGCGATCGCATGAAAGATTATCAACCCCATGACACGATCCAGGTGACAGTTTTCCATCAAGATGAATTACGTACTCATCATGTTATACTTGCTGCGCCTCGCCCTAATAAATATCAGATTGTACCAGTAGAAAACCCTTCTTCGACTCAGCAGCAGAATTTTCAGCAATGGTTGGGAGTTCCTTTAGAGACGGTTATGTGACTTCATGCATATTAGAATCACAAACGCCCTTTGACTGAAGTCGAGGGCTACTCAAGCATACACTTATACAGGAGTTTTACCAATAAGTTCACAATGGTGGACTTTCTTTTGTTTGGCTGTGAATTTATTCCTTAAGCATTCATGCAGGATGTTTAATAAATTTATGCTGATTAACGCCAAAATCACACCTGATCGGGATTACAAAGAGTCAATTCAAAACTAAGATATGACTTTTGTAGCTTGAAAAATATTTGGGCGATCGCGGATGGTGTCAGCAGTAAATTGGATAGAAAATTTTAATTTTTTAATAGATATAGAAACAATCGTTCGGATCTTAGATCAGCAAGTAGTAAGTCTAATTCAATTGCTTGCCCTGTTTGTTATTTCTATAGGTATTGTTAAAGCTTTACTCATTTTTGTGCAACAAGCTTTATTTCAATCACATTCGGGTACTGCTTTTCAAAAAAGCCGCTTAGAAATGGGCTATTCTTTTTCTTTGGGACTCAGCTTTCTTGTTGGTGCTAGTATTTTAAAAACAATCATCGCACCTACTTGGGATGATATCGGTAAACTAGGTGCAATTATTTTGATTCGGACAGTTTTGAACTATCTGCTTTTGCAAGCAATTGCTAAACAATCACTAACAAACAGTACCGATATTGATAAAAGTCAGCCGCAGTCATGCGATCGCAAGTGCTAAGTAGTCGCTGCGATACGCTGCTAAGACACAATCAAGATTGCATTCGTTTAAAATTGAGATCTGGGCAATTGTTTTGAAGCCACATCCATGAAAAAAGTCGTAGTTGGTCTATCTGGTGGCGTTGATAGTTCTACAGCTGCTGCCATTTTACAACAACAAGGTTATGAAGTTGTAGGTCTTACCCTTTGGCTGATGAAGGGTAAAGGTCAGTGCTGTTCAGAAGGTATGATCGATGCGGCTTATATTTGCGAACAGTTGGGGATTGCGCATCATGTTGTTGATATTCGCGAAGTCTTTCAAGCTAACATCATTGATTATTTGGTTGCGGGTTACAGCGCAGGAATTACACCGCTACCGTGTTCGCAGTGCAACAAAACGGTTAAGTTTGGTCCTATGCTAGATTATGCCCGCGAACATTTAGGTATTGATAAAATTGCTACAGGTCACTATGCAAGAATTACCTACGATGACGCAACGAAACGTTATCAATTGCGTCGGGCGGTAGATCGTAACAAAGATCAAACTTACTTTTTATACGATTTATCACAAGATTTACTTGCAGGCACAGTTTTCCCCTTAGGAGAAACGACGAAGGCTCAAACACGGCAAATAGCCGCGCAATTTGACCTAAAAACGGCTAACAAGCCTGAAAGTCAAGATTTATGCTTAGTCGAAGCTAACGGCTCGATGCGGCAGTTTCTTGATAAGTACATTACACCGAAAAAAGGTGAAATTGTTGATGCTACGGGAAAAGTCTTGGGACAGCATGAGGGTGTACATCACTATACAATCGGACAGCGTAAAGGCTTAGGAATTGCTGCGGCTGAACCGCTTTATGTTATTGGTTTAGATGCGGTGATGAATCGAGTGATTGTCGGCGATCGCACCAGCGCTACGCAATCCGAATGTACCGTACAACGCGTTAATTGGGTTTCCATCGTCGAACCAACTGCACCAATTCGGGCGGAAGTTCAAGTACGTTATCGTTCGCACCCTGTTTCTGTTACAGTCATTCCCTTAGAAAACTCGCGTGTCAAGCTAGTATTTGACGAACCGCAATTTAGTATCACCCCAGGTCAAGCTGCGGTTTGGTACGATGGCGATACAGTACTAGGTGGCGGTATCATCGAACGCGATAACTAAAGACTAAGCAATTTTCTCAAGGGGCGATAAAGCCTCTTTTTTATTGACTATCGTAAAAATGGTGAGTAAAGGTGAAGGGTGACGAGTTATACCATGTCACTTTGAATTTACTACAAATAGGCAGCAGAGGAGAAATGATTTGTCGTTTTTATTTGGTGAAATGGTATTACTAACCATTAACAACAGCGTCATGATACTGACTCTGGTTATTCAACCGGAGACAAAATTATACAGCAAATTTGGCTTCTTAACTAACTAGCTTGTTCTCGATGTAATTGTTCGCGTTGATATTTCTCAATCGCCGCTTCGCGTAGCCAATCTGAAGGAGACTCTAGCGATCGCACATACGCATCGAGTTCGAGCGGTAATTTTACCCCAACCGCTTTTTTCGCTACTTTGCCACTGTAGTTTGACTTAAAATACGTGTCTGGATTTCCACCTTTTCTTGCCATAAATGCTTGTAATATTCCGGTTAACCGGTTAAAATAACAAGGATAGAAAAAGTCAAAGGCGTGTTTAGGCTTACTGCCTTTGACTCAACCCCAAATATCCTAGTAAACACGAATTTTGAGGTTTAGATGCATTTTATCGAAGACACAAGTGCGATCGCAACAACTGCACTGCAATACAATTCTGAATTACCTACATTTCTACCGCGAGGACTCACAAAAGTAGAACGAGTCGGAATGACAAGGAATGCATCGCGTACGCCGTATGTCGTGTATTGGGTTGGAGAACGCCGCTGTTGTACGTTCTTTAAGCGACGGTTGTTTTTTAAGTTGCTCAAAGTATTAGTAGCGATCGCCCACAAGACAATTAGCACAATTAAAAGTGTCGCAATGACCGAATGGGGCGGGTTAAAAGTTAAAACCGCAACTGCACAGTGGATACTTGCTAGAGTGCAAGTCAATAAGTTTTTTCAAAGTTACCATCAAGCCGCATTTGAACAAGTCACGTTCAACCTTCAGGCAGAATCCGCTGTGACCTTAGATCGCAGTGGTAGAGAATATAAAATTACTGCCAACGACAACCACGATATTTGTTCGTGCCAGGATTTGGATGATTCGTGTCCGCATCGTATTGTTGCAACGCTAGCACTTTTGCCGCAAGGCTTTACGACAGTAACTGCGTACTTAGCATCTAAAAAGCAGTTAGAAGATAACTGGATTCATTACACAACAGCGATCGCTACACGATAAAACCATTTATATCACCTCAGTCTGTTAGAGATAATCAGTTTGTTGCTTTAATCGCTTCTCTATTGGGCGACATCTTGCTACTATATGCTTGCAGCGCAAATCTAAACAAAATCTAAAAAAAAGATGAGTTATCGAGACGGCATTGCTCCCCACGGAATGCAATTGATCAATCGTGTCGCCACACCTGAACAAAAGCAAGAATTTTTGGACAAAGCTGATTCATTAGCGCGAGTTCAACTTGATGAGCGAGCCGTTTCTGACTTAGAAATGATCGCAATCGGTGGCTTCAGTCCGTTGAATGGATTCATGGAACATGAAGACTACGAACGCGTAGTTGTTGAAATGCGGTTAGCAAATGGTTTACCGTGGTCAATTCCAATTACGCTTTCAGTGGATGAAGCGATCGCCGAACCGCTCACAGAAGGTAGCTTAATCCGCTTGGACGATCCTAGTGGTCGATTTATTGGTGTCTTGCAACTCACGCAAAAATACCACTACGACAAAGCGAAAGAAGCCGTTAACGTTTATCGTACGGATGACATCAAGCACCCTGGTGTTAAAGTTGTTTACGACCAAGGATCAGTCAATCTTGCAGGCCCAGTTTGGTTACTAGAACGTCAACCTCATTCTTTGTTTCCTAAATACCAAATCGATCCAGCCGAATCGCGACAAATGTTTAAAGATAAAGGCTGGAAAACTGTTGTCGGGTTTCAAACTCGTAACCCCATCCACCGTGCGCATGAATACATTCAAAAATGCGCATTAGAAACCGTCGATGGATTATTTTTGCATCCTTTAGTTGGCGCGACCAAAGAAGATGATATTCCAGCCGATGTGCGAATGCGCTGCTACGAAATTTTACTTGAACATTACTACCCGCAAGACCGCGTTATTTTAGCAATTAACCCCGCCGCCATGCGTTATGCGGGTCCTCGTGAAGCAATCTTTCATGCTTTAGTTCGCAAAAACTACGGCTGTACTCACTTTATTGTCGGTCGCGACCATGCAGGCGTAGGTGACTATTACGGTACATATGATGCACAGTACATCTTTGATGAGTTTGAGCCTGCTGAATTGGGCATCACACCGATGATGTTTGAACACGCTTTCTACTGCAAGCGTACGTTGCAAATGGCAACAACAAAAACGAGTCCAAGTAAACCGGAAGAACGCGTTCACCTTTCGGGAACCAAAGTGCGAGAAATGCTGCGACGTGGAGAATTACCACCACCAGAGTTCTCGCGTCCTGAAGTCGCCGCAGAGTTGGCGAAAGCGATGCGTATACCTGTAGAAGTGAAGTAGTAGGGAAGCAGAGGAGCAGGGGAAGCAGAGGAGCAGGAGAGAAATACTATAATGATACTTCTCTTTCAGTAATCACTAGCTCCTCATCACTCACCCCTCACTCCTAGTCTCTGTTAGGCTAAAAGCTGATGGCTAATAGCTAAAATATGAAGCGGCGGGATTTTTTTAAAGCAGTTGGCGCAATAGTTACCGCGCTAGGGATCAGTGAGTTTGATTTGTTCAGGTTGAGCGATCGCTACGGCTCAGCTTTGGCACAATCTACCTCGCGAAAATTGGCGCTGTTGATTGGTATTAATGAATACTCAGCTATGCCGCTTAACGGTTGTGTGACTGATGTTGAACTTCAAAGCGAACTCCTCATTCATCGTTTCGGCTTTCAACCAGCAGATATTGTTGTATTGCATAATCAACAAGCAACTCGGCAGCAAATTGAAGCCGCATTTATGCAGCATTTAGTTGAACAAGCACAACCAGGCGATATTGTTGTGTTTCACTACAGCGGTTATGGACGTCGCATTCAACTTGATGAGGAACACGTAGAAGATCAGAATCCACAAGAGAATAGCGAACTCAGCCAACCGCTAGTATCTAAAACTTTATGCTCCACAATCAGTAGCTTAGTGCCGGTGGATAGTCCTATCACTTCGTCAGCCGATCCAATCGTTAATGATGTTCTAGAAGAAACGCTGTGGTTGATGTTGCGATCGCTTCAGACAGAGAATGTAACAACAATTCTCGATACGAGCTTTTATACACCTCCTACAGCACCCTTAGGGAACTTGCGAATTCGTTCATCACCACAAATCGCGCCAGCGCAAATTCATCCCCTCGAACTCGAACTTCAGCAACAACTTATCGATAAAATCGCACCATATCGGTTACTCGTACCGCCTCATGCTGCACTCGATTTCCCAGGATTATTTATCACTGCATCGCAAACAGATCAACCTGCTGCTGAGGCGCAATGGAGTGGCTTTAGCGCAGGGTTATTTACCTATGCCTTAACTCAATCACTGTGGGAAGCAACCCCAGCAACAACGATTCACGTGAGCTTAAGTAAAGCAACTAGTGTCGTTGAGCTTGTCGGAAAACAGCAACCACAACTGTGCGGGCAAAAAAGTCAAGAACAAGCTGATGTCGCACTTCACTTTATGCCTAATACCGATGTCAGCGCGGATGGTGTCGTAATCGCTGTAGAAGATAATGGCAAAGCAGCACAATTATGGTTAGCAGGATTACAGCCAACGCTTTTGCAGTACTACGGCGTCAACTCGCGGTTTAAAGTTGTGACACCTTCTAGCGGTGAAGCAGGTGCAGATCAAGCGCAGCTACAAATGCGATCGCGTACAGGGTTAACCGCCAAAGCCTTGCTGGTTGCAGACAACGAAAGTACAAATACGCTACAAACAGGTCAATTAGTCCAAGAGGCGATCCGCATTGTTCCACGCAATATTAATCTCAACGTTGCCTTAGATCCTGGACTTGAACGCATTGAGCGCGTCGATGCTACTAGTGCGTTTGCTACCGCGTCTTTTGTAACGTTAGTTACTTCAGGAGAACTAGCAGATTGCCTATTTGGTCGCATTCAAGACGATACCCAATCAACTACCGCCAGCCGTTACGGGTTATTTACGCTAGCCCACGAATTAATTCCTAATACTGCGGGTGAAGCGGGAGAAGCCGTTAAAGTTGCCGTACAGCGCTTAATTCCGAAATTGCAAACACTTTTAGCAGCAAAGTTGTGGCGGCTAACGAGTAATGAAACTTCTGATTTAGATATTCAGGCAACTCTCGAAGTTGTCAGTGCGCAAAAACAGGCAATTATCGAGCGCGAAACACAGCGCTTTCAGATCAAGCACCGAGTTGAAACTACTACACCAAGCATTGTTTCGACAACTTCAGGTATCCCATCATTACCGATCGGCAGCCGAATTAAATACAAAATAACTAATCATAGCGATCGCCCCGTCTACTTATTACTGCTAGGCTTAGATAGCAGCAAAAATGCGATCGTTCTTTATCCAGGAAAAGCCCTTGCTGCTTCTGGTTCTACCGATACCGCATCGATACAAGAGTTGGCGATCGCGCCAGAGACAACTATAAGCGTACCTCGAACCGAGATTGATTTTGAGTGGATACTGCACGGACCACCTGCGGTTTGCGAAACGCAGCTGATTCTCAGTAGAAGTCCTTTTACGCAAACGCTTGCTGCTTTGGATGCTGCACGCGAAGATCTGCGCGGTGAAGAATACATTAGTATCTTGTCAAACCCTCTAGAAGTTACCCAAGCCCTACTACGCGATTTACAAACCGCAAGCGCGATCGCTCCAGACACAATGGGAGCGGCCCCTGATACCTACGCTTTAGACGTCAACGCGTGGGCAAGCTTCAACTTCATTTATCAGGTAACTTAAAGATGGAAGATAATGAAGGGTGAGAGATTAGGTTTGAATTTTGAATCCCAAAGAGTTTTGTTTCCCTAGCGTACCGGAGGTAATTATTCAAAGAATTTTCTCATCACTCAAAACTCCCCTGACCCCCGACTTCTTAAGAATGGCTGAGCCGATCATTGAACTTAAAGGCGTGAGTAAAGCATTCGGTAACAACGTCGTTTTAGATGAAGCCGATTTAACGCTTTATCAAGGAGAAGCCTTAGCGATTATTGGTCCATCGGGTACAGGTAAATCTACAATATTACGCATTATTGCTGGATTGCTAGCACCAGATGCAGGAGAAGTTTATATCCAAGGACACCAACGCAAAGGACTCATTGAAGATGCTGCCGATCCTATTAGTATTGGGATGGTATTTCAGCAGGCGGCATTATTTGACTCATTAACCGTCGAAGAAAACGTTGGTTTTTTGCTTTATCAACATTCACAACTATCGCGATCGCGTATTCGCGAGTTAGTTAATCAAAAATTAGAAATGGTCGGCTTAACCGGAGTTGGCGATCGCTACCCAAGTGAACTTTCCGGCGGAATGCGCAAGCGTGTCAGTTTTGCCAGAGCCATCATGTCTAATCCCGATAATATCAAAGACTCTCCAGCGGTTTTACTCTACGATGAACCTACCGCTGGTCTTGATCCAATTGCATCGACAGTTATTGAAGATTTAATTCGACAGCTACAATGCACAACTGGGGTATGTAGTACTTATGCGATCGTCACCCATCAAGATAGTACGATCCGCCGTACCGCAGATCGCATTGTCTTTCTCTACCAAGGAAAAGTTCAGTGGGAAGGCTCTGTAAAAGATATTGATACTTCTGACAATCCTCTCATTCAACAATTTTTTAGTGGTAATGTTGAAGGACCAATTCAGGTTATTGGCTAATCACTAAACAAGCTAAAAACTTAGTGCTTAGTTGCTAGTCACCCTTCACCTACACTCACTATTTTAATCATCAGTCATCAGTAGACCTCCTGCGTGAATGCCATCTCGTATAAATTCGCTAGCTAAATAAACCCTGGACTACGGGTAAGGCATGCCTTACCCTCTCAAAAATCTTGTTTTTTAGTGTACGAAGGTACACTTTGCTTGGATAGCCCTGACTTTAGTCGGAGGGCGTCTGTGATTCATGCAGGAGGTCTAGTAATAGAATTGATCTTTTACCATGTCCTAAGCACCTCTTCAATTGCTATAGTTTACATAAAGTTAACCCGCCAAGCTACCAGAATGAATTAGCAACTTACAGCGGGTTAAGGAAGTTTTATTGTCTTTAGAGTTGGCGACTTTAGAAATAAAATCAACTAATGTTCTTTACTACTGTGGACGTTATCTGCAATTCACTTATCAAGCTTTGTACATCCAGAACTATCGAAATAGTCGTTTCGGCTGTATGTTCAAAAACCTCCATAATTAACAATAAATAATGAATACAAGGATGAAACTAAAACAATTGGATGTCAAGAAACTTGAGGTATTGCAGCGTGATTAGTACAGGAGGCACAGGTACTAATTAATTTTTTATTAATCAACTCTTTAGTGCCTTGATTTATAAATTAGCATTCCTTTTTTAGGAATAAGCTTCCGATTTAGTAAAGTTTATTGACATTCATTTTTTGTAATATTTTTGTAAACTAGTTTACAAAATCAGCGGCAGTGACTTCTAGCAAAATCTTTTTTTAGTTTGCTACCGAGTACACGGTAATCCACATCGGGGTTGAAGTTATTTAGAAACCCTCGTCCGCTCTCGATTTCCCCTAATTCTGGGAAGAAGATACAGTGAGGGTTAAAGATTCATACAAGCGGTTTACTGAGCACTTGTATTGCTAGTTTCTCCAGAACTACTCTCTGTTGTACTCGTTGCTGGTGTACTTTCAGGCGAAGCAACGGTATCGCTGCTGCTTTGTGCAGCTTGTGCAGGAACATTACTACTTTCTTGTGTCTGTGGTTGTGTAGGTTCTGGCTGTGTTGTTGGTGCGGGTGGAGCCGGACTAGGAACAGTAATATTGATGTCTGGCGCTTGAGGGGCTGGGGCTTGTTGCTGAGGAACAGGAACCGGAACGGGAACTTCGGTTGTGCGTTCGATGATGGTAGTTTGGTTTTCGGGAGCGGGACTTGCTGTTGGTGATGGTTCCTGACTCGGTGCTGGAACGACGATGTTTGTGTTGGTAGGTACAGGTTCTTCGCGTTGATTGAGTAACCAAATTCCACCTGCGGTTAAAGCTGCGAGTGAAGCAAGGAGAATACCAAGAAGTAACCCCCGCGAGGCGTTTTCATTGTCTCTTGCTGCTAAAACTTCTTCTTGATAGAGGTTTTCGGATACTTGACCTTGAACATACCCTTCGCGGTAAGCGTCTGCGTTAGTGCCACCGCTTACAGTTTCGTTGGTACGTGTAGTGTGAGTATTGCCATTTGCATCAGTGCGTGTCTCTTGGCGTTCGCGGTTATAACTTTTGTAATCGTTAGGGTTAGTAGACATAGCTTTAAAAGTACTCTCCTCGCAGAGATGAACGAGATAAAAACGGTAGATGTTATTCGCGGTTATTACGTAGGCTTAAAGTAGCTTTAATTACATGATACCCGAATCGTCTTTAGAATAACTTCTGTGATCGCGCCCTCGGCTCTGTCTGGAGTAATGCTTTTTTCTTCTATCTAAAGATATATTTCGTCAAGTAATCTCATCTTTTTTCCAATTTTCCTAGTAATTACGCTTGACACTCACAAATGCTAAAGGATAAGTGGGTAAAAATAAACGTAACGATAAGGTTGATGCTTAGTAACTGGTCATTGGTAATTGGAATAGCGATCATTACCCATTACCCGACCTCCATATACTCAACAACGCGATGTAAGTATACTCCGCTAAATCAATGCGAACCAACTGAATTCATCACCAAATCCTCTGATATCGCATTGGTTGGAAAAAACCTAATTGCTTGTTCAGCAACGGCTAACTCGACTCGCGTTCCTACTGGTAAGACGACTTCGGCTGATGTGCGCGCGTGTAATCTTTTACCCGATGCAGTGTGCAAACAGTAGCGGTATTCGCGTCCTAAAAACCTACGAGTGTGAACAATAACAGGCGCACTATCCGCAGGTTGTAAGATTAAATCTTCTTCGCGAATCATTAAGTCGCCCGTTTCGCTTTGTCCTATCTCTGTGCGCACGGTAAAACAGCCAATTTCGGTTTCCCACAGGTGTCCTCGGCGCTTAGCTGGCAAAAAGTTGGCGCGAGTGACAAACTCTGCAACAAAGCGGGTTTGGGGATGCGTATAAATTTCTTCGGGTGTACCTAGTTGTTCAATTTTTCCTTGACGCATCACGGCGACTTGATCGGTGATCGCCAAAGCTTCTTCTTGGTCGTGCGTAACAAAAACCCCCGAAATTCCGGTTGCTTTGAGAATTTCGCGTAATTCCTCGCGCAAGCGCAAGCGGACTTGCACATCCAGATTACTCAACGGTTCATCGAGTAAAATCAGGGCGGGTTCTGGTGCTAAGGCGCGTGCTAAAGCGACTCGCTGCTGTTGTCCGCCAGATAATTCATGCGGATAGCGTTTTTCTAATCCTGCTAATCCGACAAGTTCTATAAGTTGAGCGACGCGATCGCTGCGCTTTTTGTGCGATCGCAAACCAAACGCAACATTCTCACCTACGGTTAAGTGCGGAAATAGTGCATAATCCTGAAACACCATGCCTACCGAACGCTGTTCTGGAGGTATCCAATGCGCACCAGCGACGGTTTTTCCAGCAATTTCGACTCTTCCTGATTGCGGACGCTCAAATCCAGCAATTAACCGTAACAACGTTGTTTTACCGCAACCTGATGGACCTAATAAACCAAGTAAATCTCCTTGAATAAGACTAAGGCTGACATTCGCAACTGCTGGTGGTGGTTGATCAAACTGTTTCGTAACATCATCGACGCGAAGAATAACTTGCTCGTGTCCCATAAAATGCAATTAACCTCCTACTATTGCTCTTGAGAAAGCATAAATAAAGTCGATCCGCAGGAAACTAACAACATCGTCAACGCCGCCGCTGCGGCATCGCTAAACGCAACGTTTTCTGTTGCTGTCCAAATCTTGGTTGCGAGTGTTGAAAAACCAATCGGCGCGAGTAACAATGTTGCAGGTAGCTCTTTAATTGCAGTCAAAAATACCAAAGTTGCTCCACTTAATATTCCTGGGCGGACGAGTGGTAAGGTAATTTCCCGCAAAGTTTGCCACGGAGTTCTTCCTAAGACTTGGGCAGATTCTTCGAGTTGTGGATTGACTTGCAGCAGCGAACTACGGACTGTGCCGACTGATTGCGGTAAAAATAAGACTAAATATGCAAAAACCAGGATTGGTAAAGTTTGATAAACCCAAGGAAGATAGTTAGCACCTAAAAACACGAGCGATAATGCAACAACAATTCCTGGTAAGCCAAAGCCGATGTAGCTACAGCGCTCGATTACGGCAGTTATCCGGCTGGGAAAACGCACTACTAAAATAGCCACGGGTAAAGCACAAATCGTTGCCGCGATCGCCGCGAGTGCTGCTGCCCAAATTGAGTTAAGCGCGGGTTGGATCATGTCTTGAGCCAAATTAACCGCATCTCCACCGCCCACCGTTAAGCCGCGAATCAACCAAAACAAAGTCACGCCAACGGGTAACACTAAACTAATCAGCGTAATTCCTGCACAAAACAAAAGCGCTGGTAGTTTCCAATATCCGAGTTTGATTTGTAAAGCACGGCGAGAAGCACGGCGACTATAGTACCTTGCCCGCGATCGCGCCTTATTTTCTAACCACAAAATTCCTAATACTAATACGACCAAAATTAACGCTAGGGCAGCGGCTAAATTGCGGTTAAAACTCGACCTGTATTGCAGAAAGATGACGCGTGTAAAAGCATCAAACCGCATCAGCGAAGGCGTACCAAAATCGCGTAACGCATACAATGCAACTAAAAGCGATCCGGCAACTATCGAAGGACGCAACTGCGGCAAGATGACGCGAAAGAATGTGTCTCGTCTACTATATCCCAAACTCCGCGCAGCTTCTTCGATCGCGGGGTCAATTCCGTGTAATCCGGCACGGACACTCAGTAAAATATACGGATAAGTAAATAAAGTAATGGCTAAAATTGTGCCAAACCAGCCATAAATGCTCGGTAGCTGTTGTACTCCCAATGGTTCTAGCAACAGTTGTAACAAGCTGCCTCTTGGTCCAAATGCTGCTATTAAAGCAAAGCTACCTACATAACTCGGAACAGCTAAAGGCAGAGTCGTTACAATTAACCAAAATCGCCGCCAAGGTAAATCTGTCCTGACGGTTAAAAACGCTAGTGGAATCGCAATCAATGCAGAAAATATCGTGACGGCTGCTGCCATTCCAGCGCTGTTGAGTAACACCGTCACAGTTCGAGGGCGCAAGAGCAAATCAGATAATTCTTCTCCACCGACACCCGCTGTCCGAATCACTAAATACGTTAATGGAATTGCAATAGCAACGGCAGTAATTGCACCTGTAACAAGTAGAAATAACGGTGGTCTATGTGCTGAGATGCCCCTAGAAATTTGCATAAATCATTAACTGAAACTGATGTATCAAACTGTCAAATGTGCTCTAAAGTTGTTGTGCTATCAACTTCGCACTGTAAGCACCGTGTTAAAGTTAATTTTGAGAATTAATTTCTCCTCAACTTTTGGATTAAATAAGAAACTTTCTCACTACTTTTCAGAATCATAAAATAATTTCTGTAAGCACAGCAGGCAAAGGACTTGTTACTTATATAAATTATTGAAAATGATTATGCTTATCTTGCCAAGCTAGAGTAAGGAAAAAAGCAACTAAAGAAGTAGAAAGAAGTAGATGTTGCGAATGAGTCGCAAACACGCAGCGTGATACAGCTTTATTCTGCCGTCGAAAACATCTTTTGGCGTTGCGCTTCATACAACATCAAAGCAGCTGCGATCGCTACATTTAATGATTCGACTTCAGCATTTTGCGGAATTCTGACACAAAGATCGCTTTGCGCGACTAATTCAGCGGATAAGCCTGCGCCTTCATTTCCTAGCAAGATTAAACTTGGACGCTGCCAATTGACTTCCCAGTAAGTTAACGATGCATCTGCCTGTGTAGCAATGACTTGCATTCCTGCTTGTTGACATTTGCATACTGTTGCCCTTAAATCGGGACTGATAGCGATTGGTAAGCGAAACCACTGTCCTGCTGTGGCTCTTAAAACTTTTGGGTTATAGATATCGACACTATTGGCACTCAACCACAATCCATTAGCACCAGCTGCTTTAGCTGTGCGAATAATCGTTCCTAAATTACCTGGGTCTTGCACGTTTTCTAAAGCTAGTGCTAAACCATTGTACGGGACTTGGATGCGTTCTAAACAGTGGGGCGCGGTTGCGACAACGCCATCAGGGTTGACGGTTGTGGCGATCGCTTTCAAAACTTCTTCACTAACAATTTCTCCGCGTTTCGCTTGCTGGCTAGCTTGTTGCCATAGCATCTGATTGCTACTTTGCCACTCTGGAGTACAACACACAGTCTCTAAAGGGTACTTTACCCGACAAGCTTCTTGAAGTAAGTGTGTTCCTTCGATTAAAAACACACCTTGTTCCCGCCGTTCTTTTGCGGAATGCAACTTTCGTAACTGCTTGACCAGCGGGTTTTGCAAACTAGTGAGCATACAATTTGTAGCAGGCGATAGCCGAGTGAATTCAAAGTTATCAGCTACAGTGGACTTTTTCAAGTTGAGTTTTTTTGCTTTACGTGCATTCTTACGTCCTTCTTTAACCCGTAAATAGGATGTCTAAGAAGTGCTATGGATAGTTCATTTGCCCCGTAAATCTCCTGATCGCCCCCTAAATCCCCAATCTTGGGGGACTTTGATTTTAGAGGTTTTTAGGATGGGGGAGCTAGGCTTGTGCGATCGCATCTTCTTAGCCAGACAATGGTAACTGAGTCAGCAATCAAAACTCATTCTTTAAGCTAGCTTTGATTATTAACAAATTTATATTTCAACTTCGTACGAATACGGATATCGTAGGAAAAGAATTATAGTTTTTCTGACATTTTTATAAAAAGTATTTTCGTATCTAGAATCTTTTGTGGATAATTTACTAAATATCCGTTCTTACACTGTTAGAGAAAGCAATTTTTAGCAAAAACTCTTGTATTTCAGTATAAATAAGTACTTGATAGAGTATTTTGATCAAAAAATAGCTTCTTTATGGCGAGATGAATTGCGCGATTTTTTAGTATGCAGCTAACTAGTTGTCAAGAGAAGTTTAAGTGCGCTCGCCTATCTACATCTGTAGCAATTTTTTTTAAACTTTGATATCTCATGATTAAAAATTTCGATGTTGCCAGATAGGAGTATGAATAACTCTTAAATTATGTAAACCTCCTGCATGAAGAGAACCACAAATGAATTCGCAGCTAAATAAACCCTATTTCCTCCGTGTATTTTTTGATAACACTTTTGTTTTAGTGTGCCTTCGCACACTTCGTTTTGGTAGCCCCGAAGGGAGTCGAAGGGCATCTGGATTAACGATTTATACATTGATTCAGCAAAGCCAAAATTTTAATATTTTTTCCCTATTGTCCGCAATTAAGTTTAAAGTTTTTATAAATTATAGGTAAATTTCTCAGGTTTTAGTTTACGCAGTTTTACTACTGACAGTGACTATTTCTAGCAAATATGATGCGTAACGTGATACGTCAAGTGCTACGTCATGTAGCGTCCAAGCTGGAGATTAAAAGTTAGATGTCAGTCAAAACTTTAGGAATCAATCAGCCACAAATTGGGAAGCTCATTCGTGAAATACGGTTAGAAACTGGGCTGACACAAGAACAGTTTGCGGCTGAATTAGGTGTTACCTGTTCTTCAATTAATCGTTGGGAGAACGGGCGGAGTACACCTTTACTTTTAGCTAGGCAAAAAATTTTTCAACACCTAGAACAAATGGGCGATCGCGGTCAGGAATTATTAGCTAAATACACAGCTTATTAATCCTGAAACAGCTTGATGGATTTGGATTTATACCTGGATAAAACTTAGTTTTTCGTCATTATTTGAATTATTAGGAATTGGTAGCTTATGGCTCTTACCAAGGAGCATTTGCGTGCGGTTATGTCTGGTACGCTAGCGAATCGCGTTGAAAAAATGCGTCAAATTTTGGGATATCCTATTAAAGAGTTTGACCGTGAAGGTTCTCGGTTTTGGTATTTACGCCCTGGTGAAAGTGTAAAGGATGCATCTGATACTTGTCCGATCGCAGTTAGCTTTTATGCAGAATTAAATGAAAGCAGCGATCGGGATATTAGGCAGTTTTTGACCGCACCAGAGCAGCAAAACGAAATTTACGGGCATTATATCAGGCGGGTAACAACCGAGCAACCTGTAATGTATTTGCTCTTACCCGAAGCTGAGTTACAGGGGTGCGTGGTATTAATTTTACCAACCGAGGGAGGATTGCAACAAAGACAGATTCAGATTTTTGAGTGGTGCGATCGCGAGTTATTAGCAAGATTGAGTCGCTTGCAACAGGGGACGCTACGCATCGCCGATCGCGCTATGGCATTGATTCCCCAGGTTGATTGGGTATTTTACCCAGGCGTGAGGACGGCTGAGAAACTAGCGCAATTGATGGCTGAAGTTGCGAGAAGAATCGAACAAGCAATTCCCTCGGTTTATGCAGATGAAAAGGTAGGCGGATACTTGCATAAGCTATTTGAAAGTTTTAAAAAGGAACTCCTACCAACGCTCAAACTGCAAGCGGATAACGAAAAAGACTATAGCTTTGCCGATATTTACGCGCAAACTGTCGCTTATGGATTGTTTACTGCAAGAGTTTTTGGTTTTCTTAAGTTCAAGCGCGAAAAGAATCCATACAATTTAGAACCAGACTTTTACCGCGATAATGCCTGGAAATTTCTACCAGAAACAAACCCTTTCCTGCGCAAGTTATTTGAAGATATTTCAAAGCAACCACCTGAAGATTTGGGCGAAGATTTAGTGAGTGCTGTCTCAGAATTATTATCAGTGCTTCGCGCCGCAGAAATGGAGGCTGTACTTTCAGATTTTGAGCAAAAGATCGGGCAAGAAGATATTATTATTCGGTTTTATGAAGACTTTCTAAAAGCCTATAAACCCCAAATGCGAGAACGACGAGGGGTTTATTACACGCCTGAACCTGTAGTTTCTTACATGGTGCGATCGGTTGATATTTTATTGAAAGAGAAGTTTAACAAACCTTTGGGATTAGCCGATCCAGAAGTAATGATCCTCGATCCTGCTTGCGGAACTGGGACGTTTTTATTGTGGATTTGCCAACTCATTTATCAACGTTTTCAAGAGTCACCAGAAGCACTGACAGAAGGATTATCAGATAAGTCTTGGTCGGGTTATGTCAAAGAGCGGTTATTACCAAGAATATTTGGTTTTGAGTTATTAATGGCTCCGTATGCGATCGCACATCTCAAACTCAGTTTATTTCTAGAGGAAACAGGTTATCAATTTGATAGCGGTAAGCGCTTAGGAGTTTATTTGACAAATACATTAGAAGATTCAGTCAAAAAATCAGAAACACTGTTTGAAGAGTTCATTGCACTAGAGGCAAATGAAGCAGTTGGTATTAAACAGGAAGAGCCTGTAATGGTGGTTGTAGGTAACCCGCCTTACTCAGGTCATTCAGAAAATAAAAACCAGTGGATTAGTGAACTCGTGCGGGACTATTACCAAGTTGATGGAATGCCACTAGGAGAAAAAAATCCCAAGTGGTTACAAGATGATTATGTGAAATTCATTCGCTTTTCTCAATGGCGAATTGCCAAAACTGGAATGGGAATTTTGGCGTTTATTACAAATCATGGCTATTTAGATAATCCAACTTTTAGAGGGATGCGGCAAAGCCTCGACAACACTTTTGATGAGATCTATGTTTTAGATTTACATGGAAATAGCAAAAAGAAAGAAACTGCTCCTGATGGATCTAAAGATGAAAATGTATTTGATATTCAGCAGGGGGTTGCAGTTAGTTTAATGCTTAAGCTCGTAGCATGACATAGGAAGAAGCTACTATACAAGATGAAGGAAGCTAATAATGGCAAAAATTTATCATGCAAATCTTTATGGTTTAGAACAAGAGAAATCTAAGTTACTATCAAATGATGATATTAGTAAAACGAACTGGTCTTTAATCACTCCTCAAAAGCCTTTTTATCTATTAATTCCTCAAAACAATGATTTATTAAGCGAGTATAATCAAGGCTATAAAATAACGGAAATAATGCCAGTTAATTCAGTAGGAATTGTCACCGGACAGGATGAAAAAACAATAGCTTTTACTCAGGAAAAAGCTGAAGTTCTAGCTGATATTCACAGGCTTTCAGAAGATACCGTCGCTCCTATTCTATATCGTCCATTTGATCAGCGCTTCATTGTGTATGACTCAAAAGTAGTTACACGCCTTCGTGGCGAAGTTATGCGACATCTACTGAAAAGAGAAAATATGGCAATCGTAGTTGGCAGAAGTAGTGCAGTTACAGGAAATGAGGAATGGAATATTATAGGAATTTCTAAACAGATTGTAGATTTGAATTTTTATCGACGAGGTGGAGGACAGGTTCATCCTCTCTACCTCTACCCTAATATTAATCAATCTGATCAATCACTTTTAAAAGAACAACGCCGCCCTAACCTGTCCCAAAACTTCCTCAACGACATCACCTCAAAACTTGGCTACACTCCCACCCCTGAAGCCATCTTCTACTACATCTACGCCATCTTCCACTCGCCTACCTACCGCACCCGCTACGCTGAATTTCTCAAAATCGACTTTCCCCGCGTACCTCTTACCAGTAGTGACGAACTTTTCCGTCAATTAGCTGCATACGGCGAAGAACTGGTAGCACTGCATTTGATGAAATCACCTAAATTAGACAACACCATTACCCAGTATGAAGATCGCACTGGTAATCGAGTTGTTGATGCAGGACATCCTAAATATCAGCAGGGTGACGTAATCATTAACAAAAAAGGTGACAGATTTACCAGAGTACCCGAAAACGTTTGGAATTTCTACGTTGGCGGCTATCAAGTTTGTCAAAAATGGCTCAAAGACCGCAAAGGGCGCACCCTCAGCAATGAGGATATCCTACACTATCAGCGGATTGTCGTTGCCCTGCAAGAGACAATAGAACTAATGGCAAAAATTGACGCAGCTATTTCTAGCTTTCCAATTGAGTAGAGTAGATGAAGTTACCTAATGGCGCTTTGGGACATCTCTAATTCTAGGATGCTGGATTGTACGTATAGATGAAGACTTTCCAAGATTAACTAATACCTATCCTGTAGACAAATGAAGAAACTATGTCACAGATAAAAGAATATGACGTTGTTGCTCTAACTGAAAATGTTCAAGCAATTCACAAAGAAACAGGACAGCCAATTTTGCTGCAACGAGGACAAGTTGGTACTGTTGTTATGGTATTTGATCGCGAAGCTTTTCTGATCGATTTTTCCGATTCAAAAGGAACGACTTACGCGATGGAAACTCTTCCAGCAAGTAAACTCATGCATTTAATCTACGAACCAACTGAATATGCAAAGTAAAGATGGATACAGCCCTACCCACTTGCAATTAATTGAAAGAAGGTGTGTCAACTCAAAGCCAAAAAGTTAGAACAAGCGATCGCAAAAATTATAGAAATCCTACAGCAATTATCAACAAGTTAAAGGAGTCATGCTTCACTTCGTTCAGCATCTCAAATCCATGCCACAACTTCTAGATTCTTTCCTAGCCTGCGGTAAAGCTACGAAGAAGGGAACGCTACGCGAACGTGTTGCTTAATTAATGTATGAATCGTTAAGTAACCGCACTCGTATCAGCCTCCTAAATCCCCCACCTGTGGCAGGGCTGTTTCAAAGTGCATGGAGAAAAATTAGAGTGAGGTTGACCACATGGCAAGCTCGACATGGAACTGCTGGCATTGCTGAACACTGTTGCTGACCCCCGCGCCCCGCGAGGCAAACGTCACCCGCTCTCGCTGGTGCTGCTGATTATTCTGATGGGAACGATGCTCGGCTACTGGGGCTATCGTCCTTTGTCTGAGTTCATCAAGCACTATGGCGATGCCCTGCGAGCGCGACTCGGATTGAGTGATGAAGTGGAATTTCCCTCCTATTCCACCCTGCGGCGGGTGATGATGCAGCTTGATTTTGCTGAGTTTGCGGCGGTGTTTTCGCAGTGGGCAAAGCAGTTTGTCCCGCTCGATCCGGCTGCGGTTGTTGCCATTGACGGCAAAAGCATCAAAAGTACGGTCAGCGACTGCCACCAAAACACTCAAGCGTTTGTCAGTGTGGTTTCGCTCTTCAGCCACGAGTGCGGCTTTGTCTATCAGATGCAGGCGATGGACAATCACAACACCAGTGAACAAACCGTGGTGCAGCAGTTGCTCAAAACGCTGGCACTTGATGGGGTCGTGGTCACGATGGACGCACTGCACTGTCAAAAAAAACCTTAGCGCAAATCATCGAGCGGGGAGATGACTATCTGGTGTGCGCCAAGGCGAACCAACCGTACCTGTACCAGGCGATTGAGCAAGCTTGGCAGCAGGGTCACCCCTGGAGTTGCTACGACTACACACAGCACAGTCATGGTCGCACCGTGCATCGTCGGGTTCAGGTCTATCGCCCGTCGCAAGCGCTCCAATCGCACTGGAGCGGACTCGCGTCGCTGATTGTCGTCGAACGCTCGGGCACCCGAGCGCAGCAGCCCTTTTGCGAGCGGCAGTATTACATCAGTAGTTTGATCACCTGTGCGCACGGCTTTGCTCAACTGGTGCAGGGGCACTGGGGGATTGAGAATCGCTTGCATTGGATCAAGGATGTCTCGCTGGGTGAAGATGATGCACCCTACCTCGATAAGCGCGCTGCTGCCAACTGGTCAATCGTGCGGACCTTTTTCATCACCTTGGCAAGACGCTTGGGCTTTCATTCCATTGCCTCAGCGAAACGCCAGCTTGCCAACCAGTTTGAGCAGGTCTTTCTCTCTCTACAATGAAACAGCCCTGCCCCCAATAGTGGGGGACTTTGAAGCAGAACTGGCTCGGAAATCCCCCACCTGTGGGGGGTTGGGGGGCAGTTTGCCAGAGACTTTGCTAGATCGGCTATTTGTGTGTACACGGTAGCCAGGATTGGGGAGTCAGTGTTGTGCGGGGGTTCACCCCCAATCCCCACGTAGTGAAGATCCCGAGTCTCCCGTTGAGCGAACTGGCGTACAACTGGTGTAGGCGTGGGGGCAAATCATACTTCTGTTCAGCAACGCCTGCTACGCGAACCTATTGCAGAGTTTACCCTAGAGCGAAGCAAAGTTGCGGCTGCACTCAAAATGACAAAACCATACCTTGTTTTTTTAATGTAATTGTCTGCCAACTTTGAAATGAAACAGTATTACGTGGTGAATAAATATGCAAAGTTTAACTAGAATTACGCGCAATCCAGAAGCCATGGGCGGTAAACCTTGCATCCGAGGTATGCGCGTTACTGTTGGCACTATTGTCGGCTTAATGGCATCAGGACATAGCAAAAGCGACATTCTTGAAGCATATCCCTATTTAGAAGAAGCTGACATTTATGAGGCACTTGCCTATGCTGCATGGCGGGCTGAAGAATAGGCAGCAGAGGACAAATGATTTGTAGTTTTTATTTGGTGAAATGGTATTACTAGCTGCAACTGGAGCGGATACGCCAAGCGTCATTCAGGTTCGCACCCAAGATATTTTACCTTCCAGTATCGAAAATATAGCGATCGCTGCTCTGCGTCAATTTGAGTCCGAACTAGAGTTAGGTGCGTTGGTTACTGTTGACCTAACCCAATCGAGAGTGCGGGTTCTACCAATTAGACGCGCATAGCACTTCTCTTTTATGCAGAGGAAGCATTGGGCTAAAGACTCTTTTATCCCAAAGATGAGCTATTTGTCCAATATTGCGCTCTTACTTAATTCTAAATCTATGCTCGACACCGTTATCCAAGATCTCATTCGCCAACAGCGCCCCTACTACCTACCTCAAGGTAATCCAATCAAGGGAATTGATAACCAATATTGGCTTGTTTTTAAGCACCGCGATGCTGATAATTTGCTGCTGAATATTGTCACATTTTTGGTGAGTATTGGTGGTAAACACGCGACACATAAATTGATACGAATCGATCCAAAAACGGCAAAAGTCTTTACCTACACTCCGCGCTTTACTGGTAGCATCCCTAGCACCACGCTGCTGCGAACAAGTTCTTTCAATGAAATTGCACCTTTCCTCGAATTAGAAAGCACTACTACAGAAGAAACTTTACTCAAGGGTAGTTTTATCGAAGTTCAACGCGATCGCCGCCGCAAATTCAACTTACCCGACGACCTAGAAAAATACAATACCTTTATCAGCAACGTATTAGAACGCAGCCACATCTATCGGCGATCAACAGCCTATTTTGACAGCGAGGTACTCAAACTATACGAAGAACCGCTGCAAAAGATTATTCAAAACGAAGGCGAGATTCGTTTGTTATTAGATTGGCACGGCTTCACCAAACAAGCAGATATCGAAGAACTAGAGAAACTGCAAGACCCCAACTACCGCGCTCAATACTTTTGCCGTACCTTAAAAGAATTCTTACAAGGATTAGCCGATCGCGCTTTTTGTGGAACAGAAATTCTAGCCGAGTTAGTGCGGCTGGGATTTTTGCGAATTAAAATGGTGAAAATGGAGTCGGGAAGGGCAATTTACCACAAAAAAACAGGTATATTTAGCGACTCGCTCGACAATCATATCTTACACGAAGGTTCCGACAACTTCACGCAAGCTGCACATAGCAGAAATGCCGAAAGCTTGTTATTTCTTTATTCCTGGGAAGACATGGATGCAGAAGCGATCGCCGATAGCATCCGTCAATTTGATACCGAATGGCAGCGCCAAGATACCACTTTTGATCTATCGCAGGAATTTTTACAACAAGTACTAGCTGAACGGAATCGCCGCGCCCAAGCTTCTCAACCTGTGATTGAGGCGATCGCCCCCGACAAATTTACCCCTGGCGAAACAACTTCTGTTGAAATTACTGGTAGCAACTTGAATTTAGTTGACGAAATTACCGTAGCAGATAACAACCTCGTCAAAGTCACAATTGATACTAAAGAAAAAGAACGAATTGTCGGTCAAGTTGAGGTCGATTCCCAACATCCACCGATTCCCCTGACAGATTTTCAAGTTAAAACTAGCAAAGGTATTTATCGCACTTCACCCAAGCAACCTGCAACCGTCAATCAATCGTTAGAAATTCCAGAATTTAACGAAATAGTTGGATTTAAGCAAGCTGTAGAAATTCTTCTTACCAAAAAGCACGGTACACCTCAAGATTTTCTCTACTGGCTAGCACAACAGCGCGCTTACCAATTCCGCGTCGAACGCAGCAATTTACTTGATGAATTGCTCAATCAAGGCATTCTATTTGAGCATCAAAAATCAGGCGCACAGCATTGTTTAAGAGTCATGCAAGACTTTGGTGTTGCCGTTTGTGCCGATGCTGTCGGTTTAGGAAAAACGCGTTTAGCGGCTACGGTTGCTCGGTTGTATCGAGAACAAAATCCTAAGGCAAAAATAGTTATTGTCGCCGCGAAAAAGTTATTACCCAACTGGGAACGCGAAATGCAAGAGTTGGGTTTTAAATATGATGAATACACAAAAGATTATGAACTATTTAATAAAAATCTTATGAGTCGTAAAGGCAGTACTTTCCTAGAGTATTTCCGCCTTTATAACCCCGATTTAATTATTATTGACGAAGCTCATGAAGGCATTCGCAACTACAACAACCGCATTCATAAAACTTGTGCGACAATTCAACAAAGCGATCGCAATTCTAAAAAACAACGGCATTTTTTACTTCTCACAGCTACCCCCTGGAATAATCGCCGTGCAGACATCTATAATATTCTCTCTCCTTTTCTCAATCGTCCTGAAGGATTTAAAGATTTAGGCTTTCCGCCAGAACTCTGCCAATGGTTTCAAAGTCGCGAGGGTGTCGAGAATTTCACCGATAACACCGAACTGTTTCGCCGTACCTACCGCGAATTATTTCTTCAACGCACGCGCCAAATGTTACGCGATGCTACACCAAATTTAAATGTGTATGCCAAGCGCATTGCAGAATGGTTGCCTGTAGAATTTGAAACGAGTACCGAACTTGCTCTCGACCAGATTTTTACTTCGTTTGAAACGAGCCTGTTTATCCCTTTTGCCGATCCGGTTCGCTACTTACGGGGTAATGTCGAACAGCGCAGCCTTCTGCAAAACCAACGCCGTTTCTTCCTACAACGGGCAGAATCGAGTATGTATGCGCTCAATCGCACGATTCAAAATTTTAGCGATCGCATTCGCCAACTTCAGCAGCGATTAGAAAATGTTTCCCCTGACGCCGACGGTTTGAAAACATTCTTGCTGTTGCACTACGGTTTTGCATCTGAGAAAAAACAGCTTCGTGAAGACGACGATAGTTTCGCAGAGGATGAAGCCGATGAAGAAGACGAAGAGGAAGAAGCCGAGGTACAACAACACAAACGCCAACAATTGCGGCGTTCAATCGACATCGCCACAGATGCACTTGGCAATGATAAGAATAAAGCCCAAGCGATTTACGACCGGATACTCGCTGATTGTAATAGCGATCTAGAGCAATTAAAACAGATCCAGCAGCTATTAGCAGGTGAATTTGTCATCGACCACAAGCGCGAGCAAGTCACTAAAAAAGTACGAGAATTAGTGAGTCAAGGTCACAAAGTACTATTGATTTCCACCTTCAGCGATACCGTTATCGACTACTACCGCCACATGACTAGAGATCAGGCGATCGCCTCTCAAGGAATCGGGATGGCAATTGGTGCGACAAAGTATTACTATCCCAGCCATTCAACTCAGCCACTCATTTTCAGCCCCAACAATACTTTGCGCGGAACCCACCAATTAACAGGTATCAAACGACAGGAAATATTTCGGCTATTCGCCCCAATTGCTAGTTGCAAAGATCCACGAGAAAGACCAAAGCCAGAGTCAGAAATCGCTGTTTTAATTGGCTCGGAAACCTTATCTGTCGGGCAAAATCTCCAAGATGCCGATTATCTGATTAACATCGATCTGCCCTGGAACCCAATGATACTAGAACAGCGCATCGGTCGGATTGATCGCCCTAAACAACGCCGAGTTGAGAATATTTATATCTATTACGCTAACAGTGAAAATCAACTGCTACGCCAAGCCAGTCGCTTGAGCAATCTCCACAAAAAACTCATCGGCGAACTGACTCTAGACGAACAACAAATTCCTACCATTTCTAGCATTGAAACGTTAGGGGCTTCTATCTACGGCGACACACTATTTGATGATGGGGTACTACCAGGCTATATTGACTTTCTCCATAGCTTAGTCAATGCAAGGCGCATAGAGCAAGGAAACTTACAAGAAGAGACTTATCAAAAGCAAGAAACGAGTCGCGACGTTTACACGCATAACGAAATTCTCTACAGTGAGGCATTAGGTAAGCTAGTTCAAGACTTAGGTGAAGATTATCAAGCGAATCGCATTACCTTGGGTTGTCGTGGTGGTGAAGAACCCACTGGATTAGTAGCCTTGAGTGTTGAGTACTTTGGTCCCAATGGCGAACCAATTCCAGAGCAAAAACAGACTCTTTTTTGGAACGATCAAACAGGAGAGAAAGATGGCTACGGGATGGCGATCGCGACTGCTTTCAAAACGCCTCCCAAAATGGACGTCTTACCAGCTAAAGATCTCATCTTTCAGGCTCAAACTATCTATCAGCAATTAGTTGCGCTCAAGCAACAACGCTTGACCCAAATCGAGCAGCCATTGCTAGAGAATATGAGTATGACTAGCGATCGCATTAGTAGAATCAACCGCCGAGTTAGCCAGATGAAGCGTTTTCCCGATGGTATAGAGCCAATTGTAGTGAGGAATACTTTAAGACAACTCAACGCCTGGAAGACAAAGAAACACGTACAGAAGCTTTTGCGCGATTACACCGATGGAGAACAAGCCAAATTAGACGATGGAAATTTTGTCATTCAACTTGTAGAGGATACTAACCAGCTTAACCTGATTGCGAATGAAGGTATTAAACCTACTAGCTTGCAAGTTTCTTTAGCAGCATTTCTCCTAAGAGCATAACTGAACTCATCAACGTACTGTAATTATTTATACAGAAAATAATGCGGAACCCGGGACTTGAACCCGGAAGCCTTGCGGCACTAGAACCTGAATCTAGCGCGTCTGCCAATTCCGCCAGTTCCGCTCGCACATTTTCAACGCAGTTTTTTATTATCGCTCAAATTTGCATAAGTGTCAATATAATAGTTTGTCTTAGTGCGGGACGTTAAGAACGCAAAAAGTAGAGGACAGATCTTCATAGCTATGACTTAGAAATGCTTACATAAGAAAGAAAGTACCTAAACCCATACCATAGTCTTTAACTTGGTAATTTGTCATAAATCAGTAGGTTAAATCCTTTTACGACATTGCATTCATAAAATCTTCCGGCTTCCTGCCTTTCTGGTGGCTGCAATATTCAAAACCATAAATTTTACCATTCATTGAAAGATAAGACAATCGTGTAAATACTCTTTTGTTTCAAGTAACGATGAAATTAATATGCGATGACCCAGAAGGTTTAACTTTTGCAAATGTCAATGTAGAATCAAAACCAACTTTGAACTTGTAAAAGTACCGAATTCTTTACGGAGGATAGACCTATTACTACCTCTCACGGCTTACCAAATGCCCACGCGTTATCTGATGCTGACGCTTCTGTTCTACAGATTTGGGGAAAGCATCCATTAAAAGGTCATGTCAAGATTAGTGGAGCAAAAAACTCAGCGCTGACAATCATCGCCGCAGCCCTACTTTGTCCCGAAGATTGCCGCATTCGCAATGTTCCTAACCTTGTCGATGTGAGACGCATGGGGCAAATTCTAGCGGCATTGGGAGTTAAGATCGAGCATCAGGGCGATGTTTTAGACATTAATGCGAGTACGATTAGTCACTCGAAAGCTCCGTATGAGCTAGTGAGCCAGCTACGCGCGAGTTTCTTTATCATTGGTCCCTTACTCGCAAGGTTAGGAGTCGCACGTATTCCCCTACCTGGTGGTTGTACAATTGGCGCTCGACCGGTGGATCTCCATGTTCGGGGTTTACAAGCGATGGGAGCCGATGTGCAAATTGAACACGGTATTGTTCACGCTTACGTCACTGGTAGTCAACGCAAACTCAAAGGCGCAAAAATCTACTTAGATTACCCCAGCGTTGGAGCCACCGAGACAATTATGATGGCTGCTACCTTGGCAGAAGGGGAAACAACGATTGAAAACGCTGCACAAGAGCCAGAAGTCGTAGACTTAGCTAATTTTTGTCGAGCGATGGGAGCGCGTATTCGCGGAGCCGGAACGAATACAATTACAATCGCTGGAGTTCCTCGCTTGCATTCAACAGATTACACTATCAATCCCGATCGCATCGAGGCTGGAACTTTCTTAGTCGCTGGAGCGATTACGCATTCGGAGATTAGTTTGTCTCCTGTCGTTCCAGAGCATCTCACTGCGGTGATTGCGAAACTTCAGGAAACTGGCGCGCAAATTGTCACTGAAGCACCCGATCGCTTGCGCATTATTCCAGGAGACACGATTAAAGCAACTGATATTGAAACCTTGCCGTATCCTGGTTTTCCTACCGATATGCAAGCCCAGTTTATGGCATTACTCACGCTCAGTGAAGGCGATAGTTTAATAACTGAAACTGTATTTGAAAACCGAATGCGTCATGTCGCAGAGCTAAATCGTATGGGTGCAGACATTCGGATTAAAGGCAATCATGCGCTTGTACGGGGTGTTTCGATGTTATCTGGCGCACCAGTCATCGCAACGGATCTTCGTGCTTCCGCAGCGCTTGTCTTAGCTGGCTTGGCAGCAAATGGTAAAACGGTTATTCAGTGCTTACATCATCTCGATCGCGGCTACGAACAGATAGAAGTAAAACTACTTTCTTTAGGGGCGGTCTTAGAGCGCGTTCCGGCTGGTGCAGATGCAGGTAGTGCAGGTTTAACAAGTCATTCTGTTTTATCGGAGAAAGACTGATGAACAATTGAGTTGAAGTGGCTCACGACCTTGTCACTGCACACAAAGGGATGATTGCGAACCGCAGTGAAAAAGCTGTGATTCGTTATACTGAACACATAGCGTATTAGTTCACAACGCGATCGCACCAGCAGGTTAGTACCTGCTGTCATACCTCTATTCCTTCGCAAGCGAAAACGGCGCATGATCTCTAAAACTCAATTAATTGGTTTAAAAGCCGACGAGTTTCGTCATCCCTTAGATTTGGAGGCAACTAAAGCTCTCAAACAAATCCCTGGCGCTGATATCATCGTGCGCAACCTGCTAGGACAAATGGCAGAACAGTTTTTTTATGTAGAAAATATTGCCTCAAGCATCCTAGTCGGCGAGCAACAACTGCCTCAGTTTCACAAGCTGTTAATCGAAGCTTGTCGAGTATTGGATTTAGAACCCCCACAGTTGTACGTCCGTCAGCATCCAGTCCCTAATGCTTACACGTTCGCCATGCGTGGTAAGCAGCCCTTTATTGTCATGCATACTTCGTTATTAGATTTGCTGACTCCTGAGGAAATTCAGGCAGTGATCGCGCATGAATTAGGTCATCTCAAGTGCGATCATGGAGTGTATCTGACGTTAGTCAATTTGGTTGTTTTAGCCGCAGGACAGTTGCCTAATTTGGGCGGCTTTGTTGCGCAGGCACTTCAAGCACAACTTTTAGAGTGGGTTCGCTGCGCCGAATTTACGTGCGATCGCGCCGCACTCCTCGCCACTCAAGATCCAAAGATCGTCATGTCGCTTTTGATGAAGCTTTCAGGAGGCTCGCCGACACTCGCGCCGCAACTCAACTTAGATGCGTTTCTTGCACAAGCCCGTGCCTATGACGACATCAGCAACACTGATTTAGGCGAAGTCCTCAAATCAGCGCGGACATCACAACTCACTCATCCGCTACCTGTACTACGCGCACGAGAAATCGATCGTTGGGCATCAAGTCGAGATTATCAAAACTTGTTAGAAAGTCACACTATGGATTATAATCATAAAGCTGCACCCAAGGGCGGGTGGCGAAACTGGTAGACGCACCACACTCAAAATGTGGCGACCTTACGGTCATAGGAGTTCGATTCTCCTCCTGCCCATTAATTTGAGCGCTGTGAAGCGGAAATAGTGTATCGAATGAGTATCACTCATCCAAGCTGTGTTGTTAATGACGCACAGCTCTTTTACAATTGCCTTAATTTCTCGTATTTCAGGATTGAGGTAGCGTTAGTGAAATAATTCATCATGCGATCGCCAAACTGAAATATACTGCTTATCAGTTGTGACTTGCAATAACATGAGGTGTAAACTAACTCTTTTTAGACTGTATTAAGAGTTTTAGTAAATTTTTTTATTATAAGCACAAAGAACATAACTGCCACTACCGTATATTTCCTAGTATTACGATAAGTTTTTGGTGTAATTTTGTCGCGATATATCAGTAAAATTGCGCTTGGATCGCAAGTAGATCTGACGCTAATTTCTTTAAATGTTTGCTATGGCAGGGAGCATAAATAAAACTGAGAGTAGCCTCGTTTATTAAAACACATTATTAAAAAATGCTTAAAAATCTTTCGATCAGGGAAGGGAACTTTTGCTTTGAGAAGCAACTCAATTGTTCTTTGAACGATCCCCTTGTTGTCAAATAAGGCGATCGTATTTTTCTAGTGCTGCGCAATCGTGCTTTGCATGTGCGTAAGACTACATTAAGTAATTCTTTTAGCTGATAGAGCAATCGTATTACTAACCCAGAGATTACAGACGATCAATTGTCAAAGCCACTAGCCGAAGACTATTGTCTATGTTGAGGAGTGAATGTATGAAGCAAGCATCTGCATCTAGTTATCAACCCACTAAAAATTGTATTCGTTTGAGAAAAAGTCTTCTTCTAGCTGCGTTAGGAATCTTAAGTGCATCGAGCTTAATTTGGCAACAGTACACCACCCAAGTTGTAGCTGCTGAAGAAAATCAGGTTGCTACTAGTAATTCTTGGCAGAATGCTTCGTTTCCGGTAGAAAATTTTCAAGCTTACTCTTCCCCATTTGGATATCGTCGTTCGGCGACTGGGGGTTCAGGATGGGAGTTTCATCGAGGGCTAGATTTCGCGGCACCGCAAGGCAGTTATATTCGTAACTGGTGGTCAGGGAAGGTTGTTAAAGTCGCGGATCGTACTGCTTGTGGAACGCACATTATTGTGCAATCTGGTGATTGGGAGCATACTTATTGCCATATGCAAGGTCGTGTCGAAGCACAGGGCGGAAATCGCTATTTAATTGACCGCGAGGGTGGAATTCAAATCTGGGAAGGTCAATATATTCATAGTGGCACGCGAATTGGTCGAGTAGGAATGACAGGACGCACCACAGGTCCGCACCTACATTGGGGACTCAAGTACGCCAACAACTATGTAGATCCTGCACTTGTTCTACGAGCCATGTATGCTCAGCAATCGGGTAGAACGCTACAATCTTCTGCAAGGATTCGATAAGGGATCAGAGAATCTGCACTATCATTAAAGGCTGGTGTAAAGCTCTTACTATGGTAAGAGGTATAGCAAAACGCATTCAGCTTAGGGCAAGTATATTGAGTAAATGTATTACTCGATAAAGCTTTTAAAAAAGCTAAGAGCTAACTGCTATAGAAGGTGAAAACCAAGAAAATTGCTGATGTTGAGATTTTAAAAATGTCATAACCTATAGCTCGATAAAAAGCCGATAATTTATACCCTGCAAGTTGAAATTATCGGCTCTTATGTTTGAAATTATCTTATTTGTAACTAACTAACAACCAACGCATCTTGGTCTTGTTGAGATTGCTTGTATTCGGCTACAATTTTACGAAATTCATCGCCGTCAATTGTTTCTCGTTCGATCAGTAAATCGACTAGCCGATCCATCAGAACGCGGTTTTCTTGCAGAAGTGTTAATGCTTGCTCGTGACAATGAGAAATAATCTGTCGCACTTGAGCATCCACACGTGCTGTAATCTCTTCAGAATACTCTGAGCGAGTCATGAGATCGCGCCCTAGAAAGACCTCGCTGTTTTGGTTGTCGAGGGAAAGTAAACCTAAGTCAGACATCCCAAAGCGAGTTACCATCTGACGTGCCAAGTTTGTAAGTTGTTGCAAATCTTGACCTGCACCTGTTGTAACTTCCTCTTTACCAAAGACAATTTCTTCAGCTGCTCTACCGCCAAGTGTCGCTGTAATTCTAGCTAAAAGCTGCGCGCGCGAAATTAATCCTTGGTCTTCACTCGGAGTAAACCACGTCAGTCCTCGCGCTTGTCCGCGTGGAATCAGCGTGACTTTCTGTACGGGGTCGTGGTCTTTAAGTAGTGTCGCCAGCAATGCGTGACCCACTTCATGATAAGCAATTAAGCGCTTGCTCTTGCTATCGACAAGTGGTGTTCCTTCCATTCCTGCGACAACGCGGTCGATCGCATCATCTATTTCTAACAATGTAATCGCTTCTTTGCGTCGCCGTGCGGTCAAAATTGCCGCTTCGTTGAGCAAGTTGGCTAAATCCGCGCCTGTAAATCCTGGCGTCCGCCGTGCGACTGCATCTAACGACACATTCGGGTCAAGCTTTTTATTGCGTGCATGGACTTGCAAAATTTCTTGACGTCCTTTGAGGTCAGGCGCATCGACAATGACTTGGCGGTCAAATCTTCCAGGACGCAGTAATGCAGCATCAAGAACATCAGGGCGGTTTGTTGCGGCGATAATAATAATCCCCGTGTTGCCTTCAAAGCCGTCCATCTCGGTGAGTAGCTGATTGAGTGTTTGTTCGCGTTCGTCGTTTCCGCCACCGATTCCAGTACCGCGTTGTCTTCCTACCGCGTCGATTTCATCAATGAAGATCAAGCATGGCGCGTTTTCTTTGGCTTTTTTGAATAAGTCGCGGACGCGCGAAGCACCAACGCCAACGAACATTTCGACGAATTCACTTCCTGAGATACTAAAGAATGGGACTCCGGCTTCACCCGCGATCGCTTTTGCCAAAAGAGTTTTTCCAGTTCCTGGAGGTCCAACTAATAAGACACCTTTAGGAATCCTGGCACCGATCGCTGTAAAACGTTCGGGTTGCTTAAGGAACGTGACGACTTCTTGGAGTTCTTCTTTTGCTTCTTCGATTCCAGCGACATCAACAAATGTTATTCCCGTTTTAGCTTCCATCTGAAATCGGGCGCGGGATTTACCAAAGTTCATTGCTTGATTTGATGCATTACCCGAACGTCGGAGAAACAACAACATCAAAGCCATCAATGGTAAAATCCACAGCAGATTTGCTAAGATTCCAATTGCCACTCGGCTATCCGCAGCCGAGATCACTTCAAATTCAACGCGGTTGGCTCGCAGTCTTTCAATTAATTCGGGATTTTGGTCAAGCAGTGGCACTTCTTGGGGTGGCGCATCTGCTTGTTGTCCTTCGAGTTGAACTCTCGCAACTCTTTGCGTTGGGTCAATTTCAACGCGTTCGACTTGACCGGCATCAATTCTTTCGATTAATTCTCCATACGTTAGAGCATTCGGCTCTCTTCGTTGCGCGAGTGCTGGGCTTGCCACAAGCGTAGACTGTAACATAATCCAACCTGCGGCGATCGCACCAGTGAAAGCCAAACCGCTTGCTGGTCTTTGGCGCATCAATGCTTTTTTTTGCAAACCTCTCATATTGACTGCCCTTTGTCTACTGCCTTAACCCAAGCACTTGCATCTGAGCGTTCTGCCTGAGCGTGAATAAAAACTTACAATTTATCTTGCCAAGATCTAGTTTAGCCTTCCCACCACTACCTCTAGTATTACCGATACTTCAAGTTCTTTTGCTGGCAAAACTTCGGGTTTGACACAATGTCAGCATATTGACTATAATTAAGTCATACTCATTACGACTACGCTTTTCTGTAACTGCAACTAATTATTTAGTCGCTACGAGAAGCACATAAGTTGCATACATAGAGTACTTTGCTCCACAACGAGATTGGATAACCGTAATTCAGAATTGTTGAGAATAATTAATGTTTAAGTAGATTCCCTCAAGGAGCAACTCGATGGTAAAAATTGTAGGAATTGGTGGTAGTTTAAGACCAGACTCTTATAGCCAAAGTGCTTTAAGACTAGTAGCAAAGCGCGTAGAAGCTTTGGGAGCAGAAGTAGAAATTCTTGATCTTAGGCAAATGGAATTACCATTTTGTAACGGAGAAGATAGCTATCCCGATTATCCTGATGTAGTCAAACTACAAAATACGGTTAAGCAAGCCGACGGCTTAATTTTGGCAACTCCAGAGTATCACGGAAGTGTGAGTGGTGTCTTAAAAAATGCTCTAGATTTGATGAGTTTTGAGCAGCTAGATGGTAAGGTTGTCGGGCTAATCAGCGTATTGGGAGGTCAATCTAATAGTAATGCTTTGAACGATTTACGCGTCATTATGCGTTGGGTACACGCGTGGGTAATTCCCGAACAAGTTGCGATCGGACAAGCGTGGAAGGCTTTCGGTTCTGACGGCAAAATTTTGGACGAAAAAATTTCTCAACGTTTCGATCAATTCGCTCAAAGTTTAGTAGAAAATACGCGTAAGCTGCAAGGCGTTGCATAGTATCAGGATTCGTAATTCGTAATTGTTATACGTTTAGGAACTTGAGAATTAATTGAATTACCAATTAGACGGTAATTATTACTTCATTGATAAGTGTGAGCCTTAAAACCTAAATCAATTCATTACGAATTACGAGTTATTCAATTGTGAATAAATTGCTTACTAGGTTCTCTGAGAGTTTTTTTGAGATAAAACTTTTTCATGTAAGCTTTCAATTATACTATATCTATTGTATATTTTGCAACCGTATTTTTAGGGTTTATCTTGAGAAATTCTAGGATTTCATCAAAAGATTTCCGTGAAACTACTATTGCTTGTCGATATTAAGTGCAATAGCGTGCTTATATAGTGTACTAACCTGTAACTTTTTGCAGTAAGAGAGTATGGCAATGCCCGACGCAGGTTCAGCGCCTTTTCTGCCCCTACAGAAGTACAGGTTTCGTCGCAGAAAACAAATTCCACTTCAAACAGACATTCTCTGGAGAATTGAACGCGGTGCTGTACGTACATCTACTTGGACGGCAGATGGAACATTAATCGTCTTAGGTTATTGGAAACCTGGTGAAATCGTAGGCAAAGCAATATCGCGTATTCAGCCTCTTCAAATCGAATGCTTAACTGATGTAGAGTGTACCAGCGTGCCGTCTAATTTATGGGATGGCATATTGAATGATATCGTACGGCAGATGCAACAAACCGATGAATTAATCTGCATCATCCGCAGAGAATCAGTTGTGTTAAGGCTGTGGGAGTTTCTTGTTTGGCTAGACAAAAAGTTTGGTTGTGATGTTAAGCAGGGGCGGCTATTAGATTTACCCATTACTCATCAGGATATAGCCGATACGATTGGCTCGACACGGGTGACAGTGACGCGAATGCTGCAACAATTAGCAATAGAAGGGAAAATACTGCGTCAAGGATGGAGCATTATTATTACTGAGCCTCGTTTATTAGAGATTGATGAGAATAAAGCTTGGTAGATAAATTATGCCTTGTGGGGGTAAGGCAGTGCTTTGTGGGGGTAAGGCAGTGCCTTACCCGTACTTTTTAGTGGTGATGATGGTGGTGATGGTGGTGATGCGCCTGCGCTGCTGCTAAGTTAGGGTTAATGGCGATCGCTTGTTCTGAGAGTAAAGCAGCAATTTGAGGGTTAGCCCACTCGGCTGCCATTTTTAGAAAGTCTGGATGGTCATTCACACAGGGCATTTGCACATAAGTAACATCTTTATGCTGGCGCTGTAGTGCATGAATGATATGATCGACATCGAGTAAAGTTTCATGATTCTCGGTAGCAAAGCCAATTGGCATAAATACAATTGCTTTAGCACCAAGTTCGATCAAGTTTTTTGCAGCTTGTGTGGCGTTGGGCTGTGTCCATTCGATCAGCGGCGTGTCATGATTCAGCCAGCCAACAGAAATCAGCGGATAGCGGTAGATTAATTGTTCTCTTACCTGTTCGTACAGTGCTTCACTTTCTGTAATTCCAGAGGTGAATCCTTTGGCTTTATGCGGACAGCCGTGATTCATTAACACGATGCCAATTTGTGAAGGTAAGTAAGCTGCGGCTAAATCAGTCGCAATCTTTTCTTCAACAAGACGCGCCATTAAATCAATATAGGCAGGTTCATTATAGAAAGAAGGAATATAGCGTTGTCCTTTCACCCAATGTTCGTCACCGTCTGCAAGCTTTGCTAACGCTTTGTTAACTTGCTCAACCGCGATTCCACTCGTGAAGATTGAATCGACAACGAGTAGCGGGTAAATAAGAATTTTGTCAAAACCTTGATCTTTAATGTCTGTTAAGACTTGTTCAGGGAGAAACGGCGCGCAGAAGTTAAATGCTTTGAATACTTGAATGCGATCGCCCCACTGTTGTTGTAAGTGCTGTTCAATTCCGGCGCGTTGCTGCTCAAAAATAGCATTGTGGGGTGAAATGAAGTGATCGTGTTGATGACCCCATTCATGTCGGTCAAATAGCGCCAGTACTTTCGCTAAAGGCGGATAAATCCACGTTGGTACTGGAGCGAATTTAGCTGTTAGTAGATTTAAAGCTTGTTCGTTATAGTTAGCAAAATCTTCGTAACTTTCGACTTCGCCGTAGCCCATCAGCAAGACGGCAACTCGGTCGTTGCTAGAATGGGCAAATGCTTGTTGCTGTTTTTCGGGGATGGCAACCAATTTACATTCCTCAAATACGTAATTTCGGTAATGTAGGTACTTGAAGCGCCCAACGATGCCGCATATAGCCCACAAAGTACCGACACTATACTTAGGTTAACATCCCCACAGGGGGCATAACAGTGTTCTGCACGAAGTCAGCTTTACAATCCGAGAATTAATCGTGCTGTCCACAAGTAAATTAAAACTCCTAAGACGTCAACCGCAGTTGTAATAAATGGTGCTGACATTAAAGCGGGATCGAGTTTGAGCGAACGAAACAAAAACGGTAACGCTGAACCGGCGAAAGAAGCCAAAATCGCGATCGCAAACAAACTCACTCCGACAGCGATCGCCACCGCAAGATTACCCTGAAGAAAATAAGCCCATACGGTGACGACAACCGCTAGCATAACGCCCAAAACTACCCCAGCAAGTGTTTCTCGCGATATGACTCTCAGGAATTTATTAGGTTGTACTTCGTTGGTACTTAACCCGCGAATAACTACCGTAGAAGACTGCGATCCTACATTACCCCCAGTATCAATCAACAACGGAATAAATGCGGCTAGTGCGACAACTTGCTCAAGGACTTCTTCTTCGTTTTGAATCACTACCGCTGTCGCTGTATTTGTAATTAAGAGAACGAATAACCAAACGACGCGTTTGCGCGCGACAGTAAATAAATTGGTTTGAAAATAATTACCGCCACCTGATTGAACGCCACCCAGCGTATAAATGTCTTCGGTTGTTTCTTGCTCTAAAATATCAATAACATCATCAACCGTTACAATCCCGACTAAACGCCGTTCAGCATCGACGACGGGGACTGCTAAGAAATCATAATCTTTGATAATGCGTGCAACTTCTTCTTGATCGGTTTCGGTATAAACGTACACGACATCCCGCGTCATTACCTCACCAATTGTTTGATGGGGTTGGGCTGTTACTAAGTCTCTTAATGATAAGATTCCAACAAGTCGTCGTGCTGCATCGGAAACGTATAAGTAGTAGATTGTTTCGGTAACATTGGCAACACTGCGAATGCGCTCTAGTGCTTGAGCAACGGTCATACCCTCTTTGAGAGAAATATACTCTGGAGTCATGATGCGCCCAGCAGTATCAGGCTTATAGCCCAAAAGTAAAGAAGTTGCTTGGCGTTCTTCAGGACTTAGTTGCGTTAGCAGTCGCCGGACAATTTTTGCGGGTAATTCATCAAACAAACGCGCGCGATCGTCAGGCGACATTTTATCAACAATATCTAAAACATCTTGATGTTTGAATTCCTCAATTAGCTTTTGTTGAATAACAGGATCGAGATATTCATAAACTTCGATCGCCTCATCTTTAGATAGCAACCGAAATGCGATCGCCTGCATCGCTTCTGGTAGCCCTTCAATCGCTTCAGCAATATCTACAGGTTGTACGGGTACGAGTAAAGCTTTCGCACCTTGAAAGTTTTGTTGTTCAAGTAGTGCTTGCAACTGCATTTGTACAAGGTGGCGCAGTTCTTCCCGCGATACAGCTTGAGGGAGATTAGCATTGTAGTCTTCAGTCAAGGTGAACCTCCTGATAATACTATTAGCTTTAAAGTTTGTACGTATAGGACAGCAGAGGAGCAGGGGTACAAGGTTGCAGGGGAGAGTAGAGAATTATGAAATTCAGCTTGCACAAGCACAAAGCTTCTGTCTTTACGAAACTGAAAAGACATAACTTAAAAGCAAGAAATGAGTACAGCTTTTCTTGAATTCTTAGTCTTTTTTTCTTAACCTTCGCATAACAATGATATCTTGATTCATATCACTAACTTCCTTTACTAATGACTCAATAGCGGGTTTTCTAGAATATCAAATTGCATCAGTAATAGAATAACAACTATAGCAGTCCTAATTCATTTGCGAATACCTCCCTTTCTTCTTCTCTCTGCGTTCTCTGCGTCTCTGTGGTTCGTTAAAAACCAGTTTTCATAACTCAAATAGGATCGCTATATATAAACCGTAGAGGCTATCAAGCCAATGAGTAGCTCTTTTTTGAAGTTCCGTTTTGACTGACTGAGAACATCTGTAGCCCCGAATTGCATCAACAAAAAGCCTGCGACATTAGAAACCCAGTAGCCTGCTATTGAAAAAGGTAAAAATAAATTTGCATGAAATAAACTAAAAATATAACCAATAAAGTAGGCAATTGGTAAATTAAAAAATAAATCATTCCACCACGATAGTGGTGACAGTATATATCCCAAAATGAAAACTAAGCTGCCTCTAAGCTTATTCAACATTAACAACGATCCTTGTGACAAGAAAATGACAGGTTCAGCAGGGTTTAAGCGGTAATTTGATTGTAAAAGTAGATCCTTGAGTGTAGGTACTACTAACACTAATTTGCCCGTCATGCGCTTCTACAAGTTGCTGCGCGATCGCAAGTCCCAAACCAAATCCACCGTTTTTCCTAGCACGTTCGGTATCAACACGATAAAACCGTTCAAAAACGTGCGGTAAATCTGCCGCAGGAATACCAATACCGCTATCTTCAACTTCAATAACCGCCCACCGCGATTGAGTAGTCAGACGTAACTGAATGCCGCCTGCCGGAGTATACTTGAAGGCATTATCGAGTAAGTTCATAACAGCCTGCTGAATCAAACTTGCATCGGCGAGTACTTTAACTGAATACGGTGGTAAATCGACCGTAAAGCTCTGTTTTTCTGCGTTGTGTTCTATTTGATGGTGTGCTAATTCTTGTAGCAGTTGAGTTAGGTCAATTTCTTGCAAGGCTTCGGGTGCAATTGCTCCTTGCTGTCGAGCCAGTAATAATAAATTACTGACTAAGCTACTCATTGATTTGGCAACTTCTACAATTTTCTCTAGACGCAAACGTTGCTGATCGGGATCGCTTGAAAGTAGCCCGACTTGTGCATTGCTTAAAATCGCGGCTAGGGGTGTGCGTAACTCATGTGAAGCATCAGCCGTAAAGCGCTGTAATTGGAAGTAAGCCTGACGAATTGGCTGCATTGCTAGTCCTCCCAAAAACCAACCTGTGAGTGCAATGATAAATATTGTGATTGGTACTGCTAACGCCAAAAACAACCGTAGCTGACTCAGCGAATCTTGGGCTGCGGCTAAAGGCGTTGCAATTTGCAGATAGCCAATGACTGTCCCATTTTTCTCAACGGCTAATGTGACTTGACGCAGCCAGGGCTGATACAGTGTTTGCGGTGCTAAGTAGTCAGTGTCTTTGATCGTGTGAAAACCGATCGCGGTTGTGAGTTGCGGTGGTGGAGGTGTGCCAAAAAAACGGACAATTTGCCTTTGCGAGTTATACCATCGAGCATAAACTAACTCGGTATCCGCAGGTAAGGGACTATTTCCTAACCAAGGGACATTTTCTAAATCAACACGTCGCTGTCCTTGTTCAAAACGATAATCAACATTAGCCGCGATCGCGCGCGTTTTTTTGTAAAGTAGGCGATCGACAATTTCAAGTTCGTCTTCGACTTCCTGATAATAAACAACCGCAGCGAAGATGACGAGAATACTCCCCATCGAAAGCGTAAACCACCGCGCTAAATTTCGACGACTGCGATTGAACATGACTAGAAATCAGGGGTCGGGGATCAGGACTCAGGGTTGTGTTTTTATTATTCACTTGCGCTTAACGACTAGTCACTCACCCCTAGCCGTTCACTTCTCAATCCTCGTTCCTCTTCTTCGGGTGGATTCAGACGATATCCCATACCATAAATTGTCTCAATCCACTCGGCTGCATTAATAGTTTGTAACCTTTGGCGAAGGCGGCGAACTAAAGTTGTTACCGCGTTGCTTTCAGGTTCAGTACCCCATTCCCATAACGCTTCTTCGATTTGATCGCGGGTGAGTACCTGACGCGGATGACGAAAGAAGTATTCTAATAGCTGAAATTCCCGCGTAGATAGTTGCACAATTGTATTATTTCGTTCGACAGCAAGACTATTGAGGTGCAATTGAAGATCTGCCATGCGCAATGTATCGCCTTGCCACAGCGGCGATCGCCTGCCTAAAGCCCGAACTCGCGCTAAAAGTTCCACAATGTCTGTCGGCTTGACTAAGTAATCATCTGCGCCTGCATCTAAACCTGTAACTTTATCGGCTGTAGTATCTTTTGCTGTTAACATCAACACAGGAGCCGTTTTACCCGCTTGGCGAAATTGCTGACATAAACTCAAGCCGCTAACGCGTGGTAGTAGCCAGTCTAAGATAAGTAAATCGTATTCTTTTTGCGATAATAACCACTGCGCAGTTTCGCCATCATCAACACCATCGACAATATGTCCGGCTTGCGACAAAGCAGCGTAAAGCGGTTCTAATTGCGCGGGGTCGTCTTCTACGAGTAAGATTCTCATACAGCGCGATCGCCTACGAATGATGCCCATAGTAGAAAAGCTACGCTCCAGCGCACTTCTGCCATCGGAAAGATCCCCCCAGCCTCCCTTATGCGCCGCCGTATTATTTCACTTCGCTCCTTAAGAGCATTGTATTCACTGGGGCTAGAGTTTTGGCTAGCTCTACCGCTACTTGGATGTGCTTTCTGGTTTGCCACGAGTGCGCTAACAGATCATGTACTAAGTCGTCCCTATGGTACAACGACTCAACTCGAAGCCGATACTCAACTTGAAGTTCATCTTTCGGTCACGGTAGTTGTGATCCAAGCAGAAATCAATCAGCAGCAAGGTTTTACTAAAGTCGAAGTCTTGACGAAAGATTCTGTCTTGAAAAAATTAGATTTCATCTTTCCCGTTACTGACTTTAATCAAATCGAAACGACGATCGCTCAAGAACTTGGACTCTCACGCGAAAATGTGCGGAGATTAGTGCGCTACCAAGTCAAAACTTAGACAAGGATTTAGTGCTTTTACGACTAAGTGAAGATGATTTACCTCGACTGAACAAGATAAAAGATATCAGTTCACACTTATCATATTGTTCTAAAAAGATGACAGCCAGCGACATTAGCCATGAATTAATGCAAGAGGCAAGAGAGTTATTAGATAAATCACTTCTGTATTATCAAGGGCGTCCAGTTGGTACAATTGCAGCAAACGATCCTGAGATGGAAGCACTCAATTATGACCAGTGCTTTGTACGCGATTTTGTTGTTTCAGCGATCGCTTTCTTAACTGAAGGACAATTTGAGATTGTGCGTGATTTTTTACTGGTGACGCTCAAACTCCAAAGTCATGAAAAGCAAATGGACTGTTTTAGTCCTGGACCTGGGTTAATGCCTGCGAGTTTTAAAGTAGAACACATTGATGGTGAAGAACGCTTGGTTGCTGATTTTGGCGAACACGCGATCGCCCGCGTCCCTCCAGTCGATTGCTGTTTGTGGTGGATCGTGTTGTTACGTGCGTATGTTAAAGCAACCGGAGATCTAGCGCTAGCGCATCAAGCCGATTTTCAAGAAGGAATTAAACTTATTCTCGACTTATGTTTGGTACATCGCTTTGCTATGTACCCAACGATGCTAGTTCCCGATGGCGCTTTTATGATTGACCGACGCATGGGTGTTTACGGTCATCCTTTAGAAATTCAAGTTCTATTTTATGCAGCTTTACGCGCAGCAAAAGAGTTACTTTTACCAGATAACAATGGCGACGAATACCTTAATGCTGTGAAACACCGCTTAGGAAGCTTGGGCTATCACGTACGCGAATATTATTGGTTAAATTTACAACGGTTGAATGAAATTTATCGCTTTTCTGGTGAGGAATTTGGTCAAGAAATTGCTAATAAATTTAACATTTATGCTGACTCTATTCCACCTTGGTTAACCGAATGGTTGCCAGAAAACGGCGGTTATTTAGCAGGAAATTTAGGACCTGGTAGGATGGATTTTCGCTTTTTTGCCTTGGGAAATTTGATGGCAATTTTAATTTCACTAGCCAGCGAAGAAGAATCACAACAAATCATGAATTTAATTGAAGCACGTTGGCACGATTTAGTGGGATATATGCCGGTGAAAATCTGCTTTCCAGCGGTCGAAGGTGCCGACTGGCGCATTATTACTGGATGCGATCCCAAAAATAGACCGTGGTCGTATCACAACGGCGGCAATTGGCCTATTCTACTATGGATGTTAACTGCGGCAGCGATCAAAACAAATCGCCAAGAACTTGCCCAAAAAGCGATCGCGATCGCAGAGGAACGTTTAGGGAAAGATCGATGGCCCGAATATTACGATGGAAAAAATGGGCGACTAATTGGTAAAGAATCAAGAAGATATCAAACTTGGAGTATTGCTGGATATTTAGCAGCAAAAGATCTCCTGGCTAATCCAGCAAACCTAAAACTTATCAGCTTTGATGAAAATCCTGAATTTATATCGTGTTGAATAATTAATACTAATATTATTAAGCACGTAACTTAGTACGCTTCTACAAAAATCAACTATTGATAACTACTAAGTACAACTAAAATAAACCATGAAAGTGTCCATGAAAATATGATGATTTTATAGTATATTTCTCGGTCTAAAGAACCGCCTGCATTACCTTGTCCTAAACAATGTTGATGGTCAGCAAGAGTTTGACATGATTTAACAATTGCATAGGCTTCGTTAATAATTTTGATTTTCTCTTGGGCTTGTTGCTGTAGTTGCGGATGATGCGGAAAGCGATCTGGATGCCAAGCCATCACTAAGCTTCGGTAAGCCTGCTTGATCTTAGCAAGCGACACACCAGGTTTCAAACCGAGAATTTCGTAGTATTGACCGATGTTGTTCATTTCAACTCCAATGCAGGCAATCGCGCATACTGGTAAAGGATTAGCTTGTTGCTTTTATGCTTAGTATTCCCAACAATTTTCTGAACTCAACGCAAACACCCCACAGTGGCTACCATTGGGACGGTAGCGATCGCCGTTTTTTTGAAGGTTGGTATTATCGCGTCACTTTACCTGATTGCGGTCAGACGTTTGCTTTCATGTACTCAATTGAAGACCCGATCGGAGGTAAACCTTACAGTGGCGGTGCAGCGCAAATTCTTGGTCCTGACGATGAATATCTCTGGCGGACTTTCCCCGATGTCAAAGGTTTTTGGGCAAATCCAGCCAAACTCGAATTAGGTCATTGGGGTAAAACAGATTTACGCACGCAGCCGAATTTATTACTTCCCGCTGAATTTGACCATTATGTTAAAGAAGGCTACCAAGCCACAGCCACACTTAATCAAGGAATTTTGCACGATCCTGCGACTGGATATTGTCGCTGGCAGTATGAAATTCAGCCAATCTATGGCTGGGGAGATAAAGGCGAACCGCAACAATCAACCGCTGGTTTTTTGTCATCTTTGCCCATCTTTGAACCTGGGTGGCAAATTTTAATGGCACACGGGTTAGCCTCTGGTTGGATCGATTGGAATGGAAAGCGCTACGAATTTACCAATGCGCCCGCGTATGGAGAAAAAAACTGGGGTGGTGCTTTTCCCAAAAAGTGGTTTTGGGTGAATTGCAATTGTTTTGAAGGCGAACCTGACTTAGCTTTAACTGCTGGTGGCGGTAGACGGGGCGTGTTGTGGTGGATGGAATCGGTGGCGATGATTGGCGTTCACTATCAAGGTAAGTTTTACGAATTTGTTCCCTGGAACTCGCAAGTTTCTTGGCAAATACAACCTTGGGGTAGTTGGCAAATGCAAGCGACAAATTCTGAATACGAGGTGACTATCACGGGAACTACCGATTTGCCTGGAACTCCCTTACGCGCGCCGACAGAAAACGGTTTGATTTTCGCGTGTAAAGATACGATGCGGGGTGAGGTGCGCTTAGAAGTGCGATCGCGTTATTCCCAGCAATCAATTATTACTGCATATAGTTCGCTGTGCGGTTTAGAAACAGGTGGCGGTTCTTGGGGTACAACTTGGTATTCAAACTAGAGTCAATGTTGGAGTTGTTCAAAAAAAAAGTCCGCGTCACAGCGGACTTTTCCTCTAGAAGGGGAAGGGGATGTGGGGGACTCTTAATTTCTGTTGCAACTTGAGCACAGAAATTACAGCGGCTGACCGCAAGCTTGCTGGGCTTGAATTCTTTCTCTAGTCGCTCCTCCACTGGGGCTTGCCATAGGAATAGGTTCACAAGCTACAGTCCCAGAACTACTTGGGTTAGTAGTCGCTGCGTCTGGAGTTGGGTTCGTAGAACTATCGGGGGTTGTTGTCGAATCTTCCGATTCAGGCGTCGTACCAGTATCCGGCGCTGTTGTGCCATCGGGTGCAGGAGGCGTGACCGAACCCTCAGGAGATGTTATCGAATCTTCCGATTCAGGCGTCGTACCAGCATCCGGCGTTGTTGTGCCATCAGGAGTTGTTATCGAATCTTCCGATTCAGGCGTTGTACCAGCATCCGGCGCTGTTGTGCCATCAGGAGTTGTTATCGAATCTTCCGATTCAGGCGTTGTACCAGCATCCGGCGTTGTTGTGCCATCGGGGGCGGGAATTGTCGAACCATCAGACTCAGGAGTCGTACCAGTATCGGGAGTTGTTGGGGTGCCTGGTACAGGAGGGGTTATAGAACCATCAGGACTGGGAGTCGTGCTGCCAGGGTTAGGGCTTGTACCAGTGCCAGGAGGAGTTGTGGAGGCATCCGGTGCAGGAATTGTGGTCGGTGTTTCTTCCAACTGAGCCTGCAACATCAGTTCTTTTGGTCTTGCTTCTACCGCGACACTGCTTGCTATCAAAAAAGCAAGAGCAGAACTACCTGTCAAAAGTTGCTTGAGCATTTCGGTTGTCTCCCTAGTATTTGCCTGCCTTGCCAGAAATTAGGAATTACTGCTTAGCACGGCACCTCTAAGTTGGATCAATTCCTAGTACCTTAATGCACTTTGCCAATTCTGCATACCGAAGGTTTTTGGCAAACTATTAAGTAGCAATAGACACTAGCAACGATCTAAAGCTTGAGTAGCTTTTCCAGTTTGCTGCAACTGCTGAGTTAATTTACTTACTAACTTTTTGTATTAAAATATGCATTTTTGTCAAAAAAACCTTAAGGAAAGATTAGAAAAACAAATGATTTATACCTACTATTGATAAAAGTTTTCTTAGTAGTTGGTTACGACTATAATGGTTAAAAAAATGGGGCTGTAGCTCAGCAGGATAGAGCGAGCGCCTCCTGATATATCGGGCATCGTAAGGGAAACCTTATGTATGAATGCGGTCAAAATCGGTGAATCCTAAAGAGCTAGCTGACGATAAATGCCTAGATTAGTTTAGGTTATAGTCGTTGGAATCTATGGAAATACCGAGCCAAGCCCAATGCTAGATTTGCGGTTTTAGCTTTGAGGTTGATCTCAATCTAAAATTAAGAATCGAACAAGGGAAGGTGTAGAGACTAGACGATCGCCACCTAAGAGCTTTTCAGCTTATGGTGAAGGTATAGTCCAGAGAGTGAGGAAACTCACACAAATCTGAAGCGCTAGGTCGCCGGTTCGAATCTGGCCAGTCCCGTTACCTGCTAATCTAGATAATCGTGCTGTTGAGTAAAAATAGCTATTTGAGAAAGCAACGTTATTCGTCCTTGAACAGACGTAAATCGAAAAGCAGGTTGTTTCAATATCTCATGCTAGTTCTACCACTGATTCTTTTGTGGGGTTACAAAGAAATCAAAAGCCAGTTAGAGCCACCGCAAGCCATATTGGTACTTGGTGGTTCTACGAAACGCGAGAAATTTGCCGCACAATTCGCGCGAAAACATCCCGATATTCCCATTTGGGTTTCTGGAGGAACGCCAAAAGACTATGCAGAAGGTGTATTTACCGATGCAGGAATTGATCTCAGTCGTTTGCATCTAGACTATCGTGCGGTGGATACGGTTACAAACTTCACTACGTTAGTTGATGAGTTTCAATCTCAAGGAATTAACAAAATTTATCTCATTACTTCTGACTATCATATGCGCCGCGCCAGAGTGATCGGCAGTATTGTCTTAGGAAGCCGAGGAATGGAGTTCCAACCAGTACCTGTACCATCCGAGCGATCGCCTGAACCTGTTGAAAAAGTTCTACGTGATGGCGCGAGGGCTTTACTATGGTTAACAACTGGGCGTACTGGTGCTTCACTTCCAAGTTTAGGAAATAGGGAACCGTGAATAGTGAGTTTTGGAGAACGCAAGCGTTACAAGTTATATCATCTACCCTAACTAATTTTTAACCCTGACCTCTGACTCCTGACCTCTGCTATAGTTCTTGGATGAGAACGAAGGGTTGGACAATTAAGCTATTAAATCGCTTTGTGCGATCGCCATTCCAGTCTGATATTTGAGTAACTGAAGGTTTATGAATGAGTTGGTCATCAATCCAGCTTTGCACTGATGCTACATTGTCACTCGCAAGCGCTACTCCCACATCGACTAAATCGAGTTGTTCTGCTACAAAAATTACTGCATCTCGTTGCACATGAGGAATTAACCAATTCCATTCGGCTTCATCTAAACCTTCTGCTAATTCTGCTCTTAAATCTTCCATTATTCAAAAATATGTTGGCATCTATGCTTATTTTACTACTTTAAAAATACTGGTACCTCGTAATAAGTAGAAGTTAGCGATTAACTTTTTCTATTACTAAGTGCTAGTATTTTTTATACTTCTGCTTTCATTTCATCAATCTCGAACAAAGTAACAATGACTCCTGCTAAAGGAATAGCAATAAAAATTCCTAAAATTCCTGCGACTCTTGCTCCTACTAATAAAGCAAAAAAGACGACAACAGGATTAAGATTCAGCGAATCTTGCATCACGCGCGGCGCGATTAAGTTATCTTGAATTTGTTGCAAAATAATACAAGCAGCTAATACTTTTAGAGCTAGCCAAACACTTTGTGATAGAACAATCAGAGTAATAATGCTGACACCTAAAGTCGCTCCTATACCAGGAATAGCATCGAACACTCCTATAATGATCGCTAAGACTAAGGGGAAAGGTACTCCTAACACAACAAAGACTAAAAAGCTAGAAATTGTTAAAAATACCATTAAGAGAAACTGACCTCTAAAAAAGCCTAAAAACTTGCGCTTAATCACTCCTGTCAAACGCGATCGCTGTTGCTTCGGTGCAAATTTTAGAAGTAATCTCCACAGGCGTTCGCCATCAAGTAGCATAAACAAGGCGACAACTGCGATTAAAATCATTGTGACAAGATTCGCCAGAAAAATCTGTAGTGTTGCTAAACTAGAAAAGATGAATCCTAAAGCTTGACTGCGAATTTGTTCTTCGATTCCTTCTAGATTGACTTGTAAGTTACGTTCGCGTAAAAAAGCCTCGGCTTGACCTACTAATGGTGCTAAAGAATTTAAAAAAGCCGTGACACTCTCAATTAATTGTTGACCTTGATATAATACAGCTAAGCCTACAGTAATTGTCAGAGCAGCAATGACAATAAGACTAAGTAAGAAAACAACAACGACAGATAAGCCATGCGGTAAAAAACGTCGCAGCCATTGAACCGGATAGCTAAGTAGAAAAGCTAAGATGGCTGCTGAAGTAAAAATAATAATGACAGTTTGAAAGTAATCTAAAAGTAGAATTGAAGCCCAACCACAAGCAAATAGTAATAAAAAGCGAACAAGAACTGAATTGTTGAGTCGTTCCCAAAAATGTTTTGCTGGTGGTTCGCTCATGAATAAAGCTCAGGAAATACTAAAAATAAATGTTAGCGCCCCAAGTCGTGTAGAGATGCGATCGCATCTGCACATTTTTGCGTTACGGCGAGAAGTTCAGCTTTATCTGTTGAACTTGGTGGAGGTATAACCTGACCAATTCGGACTGTAACAGGTACCGAACGCGGTATTGTCGAGCCTTCTTGCATAATTTTATGCGTTCCCCACAAACTAACGGGTAAAAGTGGTGCGTTTGTTTTAGCTGCAATCAAAGCTGCACCGAGTTTAGGTTCGGTAATTTTGCCATCAGGTGTACGAGTTCCCTGCAAAAAAACACCCGCAGCCCATCCTTCTTCAAGATATTTTACAGCGGCGCGAATCGCACTGCGATCGGCAGAACCGCGTTTAACTGGATAAGCACCATATAACTCAATCGCACGACTGAAAACGGGAATTTGAAATAATTCTTCTTTCGCCATGTAAGCAACTGGTCTGCGCACGCAACATGATAGAATCGGCGGGTCAAAATCACTTGCATGGTTGCTAACGACGACTAATGGTCCTTCCTGGGGAACATTTTCTGCACCATAAACACGTCCTCGAAAGTAAACGCGCAGCATGGGATTAACAACTGACCACTTGAAGGCGTAGTACAGGAGTAGACTAACAAAAGGTTCGCGGCTTCGAGCCATAAAGAGGAGTCAGGGGTCAGAGGTTGGGGGTCAGAGAGTAAAAAAGCAGAGGTGCAGAGGAAGCAGAGGGGCAGAGGAAGCAGAGGGGTAGAGGAAGAATAAAATGAGGGCTAACTCAAAACTCATCACTCAAAACTGGAAACTCACGCACTAGTCACTAGCCACTCAGTTTTAGTTAACTGCTAAGCAGAGAGGTCTGCCGCACTACTAACATTCTTTAAGATTAAGTCAGTGTGGGTACGTTTGATCAAACCAGTTAGCACATTACCAGGACCAATTTCTATAACTTGCTCGATTCCTTCTTGGCGGAAACATTCACAAGTTTCACGCCATCTAACAGCGCCGGTAATTTGACGCCGCAGGCGTTCTTTGATAACTTCACTATCCACAGCGGGAGTTGGTTCGACGTTTGATAGTACGGGAACTTGCGCAGGATTAAAAACAACGGTTCGCAGAACTTCCTCAAATTCAGACGCAGCCGCCGCCATCAAAGGAGAGTGAAACGCGCCTGAAACATTTAAGGGAACCGCACGCTTTGATTTCACTTGCGATAGAACTGCGTTCACGGCGTCAGGAGTTCCTGAAATTACCACCTGCGCGGGGCTGTTGTCGTTTGCTAAGACAACATCGGGAGTTTGTTGAATTTGCGCTTCGAGTTCGTCACGATCAAAGCCGATCAAAGCTGCCATCATCCCACCCGCAGCATTGTCCATCAATTCGGCTCGCCGTTTGACTAAAGTTAAGCCTGCTGCCCAATCATAAACGCCTGCTGCGTAGAGCGCAATGTATTCTCCTAAGCTGTGTCCGGCAACCAGATCGGGGCGTTGACCTTGTTGTTGAATCAAGTCTACGAGCAGACTTTCCACAACGTAAAGACAGGGCTGCGTATAAAGCGTACGCGAGAGTTTATCATCCTCACTTTGACAAACTTCGGTCACTGACCAGCCTAAGATTTCTTCAGCTTGGGCAAATTTCGCTTTAGCTGCGTCGATTTCTAATAAATCGATTCCCATCCCAATTTTTTGGGAACCTTGTCCAGGAAATATCCATGCAGTCTTAGTCATGTTTTTAGCAATTAGCAAGTGGCTTATCTACCCCATGAAAAAATTGCAGCACCCCAAGTTAATCCCGCACCAAAACCAGAAGCCGCAATAATATTGCCATCTTTGATTTTGTCAGCACGTACGGCTTCATCAAGTGCTAAAGGAATTGAAGCGGCTGAAGTATTGCCGTAGTGGGCAAGATTGCTGATGATTTTGTGGTGAGGAATATGCAAGCGATCGGCTACAGCGTCGAGGATACGTTGATTTGCTTGATGTAGCAGCAACCAATCAATTTGGTCTACCTTGAGATTAGCCCGAAACAGCGCTTTATCAATGACCTCTGGAACGCGTTGTACGGCAAAGCGATACACTTCTTTACCGTTCATCGTGATCGGTTGGTAATTGCCTTTAGCAACATCGATATCGTTGACGAGTGGTTGCGGTTGAGGCTGATAGGCAAGGTTGAGGCATCGATTTTGCGTGCCGTCACTTTTAAGTTCAAATCCGAGTAAGCGATCGCTGTTACTCGCTTGCATCACGACTGCACCCGCCCCATCGCCAAATAAAACGCACGTCCGCCGATCTTCCCAATCAACCCAGCGCGAGAGAATGTCTGCCCCAATTAAGAGAATATTTTGATAGACACCTGTGCGGATGTACTGTGCCGCAGTGACCAATCCAAAGACAAAACCCGAACACGCTGCGGTCATATCGAAGGCGACAGCTTGCGTTGCGCCCAAAGCCGCTTGAATTTGACACGCACTACCAAACAAGTCATCCGGAGTTGAAGTTGCCAGAATAATTAAATCGATGTCGGTTGGTGCGATGCCTGCCATTGCGATCGCCTGTAAAGATGCTTGAGTGGCGATCGCTTGCAAAGAATCATTTGCTGTTGCTAAGCGTCGCGAACGAATTCCTGTTCGTGTCGCAATCCATTCATCTGAAGTTTCCACTAACTGCGTGAGTACTTCGTTGCTGAGAGAGTTAGTTGGTACGGCTGAACCACTCCCTGTAATTGCTACCCCAAAATTTTGCAACATTCTTCTCCATAGTTCAGATGCAGGTGTGAGGATTTAGGAGTTAGTGATTAGTGGTTAGTGGCTAGAGGAGTGATTTGTTATCTTCACTTTTCCTCTAGCGCAATTTACCCCCTGACCTCCGACCCCTGATCCTTGACCTCTAGATTTACGCCGCGATTTTGTGACTGAATTCGCTCCAGAACTTGGTTATCAATTGCTTCTTTCGCTAAGCGAATCGCATTGAAGATTGATGGTGCTTGGGAACTGCCGTGACTGATGATGCATACTCCCGCAACACCCAGGAGCAATCCTCCACCGTGTTCGGCGTGGTCAATCCGCTGCTTGATCCGCTTGAGGTTTGACTTGAGTAGGGCGGTGCCAATTTGTCCGTGCAACCCTTGCGGTAGTTCTTCGCGAAGAATTTGAATTGCTACCTCTCCTACAGCCTCAGCAAACTTCAACAGAACATTACCCGCAAAGCCATCACACACAATCACATCAAAACGACCAGAAAGGACATCTCGTCCTTCGGCGTTACCAATGAACGAGATTTGCTTATTCTCTTTTAGCAGTTGGTGAGTTCTTACCGCCAAGTCATTGCCTTTAGATTCTTCCTCACCGATGTTGAGTAGCCCTACTTTTGGTGCTGTAATCCCCAAGACATACTGGCTGTAAACTGTTCCCATCAGCGCGAACTGCTCTAAAAACTTCGGGCGACAATCAACGTTTGCCCCGACATCAAGAATCAGCACTGGCTTACTTGCGATCATCGTCGGCAAAACTGCTCCAATCGCAGGACGGTCAATTCCTCGCAGGCGTCCCAAGCGGAGCAACGCAGCTGCCATCGCGGCTCCTGAGTGACCCGCAGAAACTACCGCATCTGCCTGTTTTTGCTTCACCAAGTCCATTGCTACATTGATCGAAGCCTTAGGCTTGCGTTTGATGGCGCTTAGCGGCTCCTCATGCATTTCTACCGTTCCTTCCGCTGGAATGATAGCAATTTGGTCTAAACGATTTTGATGTGGAACAGCTTTAATTTGCTGGGGATCTCCCACCAATAAAACTTCTACCCCTAATTCTTCCCGTGCGCGCAGTGCGCCAGCAACAATTTCGGTAGGGGCATAATCCCCTCCCATAGCATCAATTGCGATCCGTGCGCGAGTCGCTCCCATTGCTCAAAGTTCTAGAAACCTACAAAATTCTATCAGATTAAACGTTACAGGTTGGAGATTAAAAATCGGACAGATAATTAATATTTGGCTCAGATGCATACTGCCATGGTAATTCAAGCATTTTTGTAAAAACACTTGAAAAGTCGGAGTGATTTTCTCAAGCGCAGTTTTAGCGCAATGCTTCCGCTCATCTAATTGAAACTCTCTACTTGAATTTATCGACACGTAATAGAGTTAGAATCGTCTCCTGAAATTGGGATTGGTATTTATTGGTGAGGCAAGTCAAGAATGCTGCAACTGTTTGGTTCAGGACTCATTTCATTATGGTTAGAAATGGCAGGGGTACAACCTAAACCCGTCGATGTTTTGGATTTTTTTACATTCAATAGCCGTCCTGGGTTAGTTCTAACACCTGATTCTCATCCTTTTGCCGCTGACACGGTACAAGCGTATTTGCAGCAATTAGAAGCTACGGGCTTAGCGAGAAACAATCAGGGAATTTGGTTGCAGTCTGGACCTGTGTTACTTGCCAACAATCAAGGAACTCAACCTTTACCTGCGGCTTCGATTACCAAAGTGGCGACGTCGCTTGCGGCTTTAAAAACATGGGGACCCGATCACCAATTTGAAACGCTCGTTGGCGCAACTGGACCGATCAACAATGGCATTGTGCAAGGAGACTTAGTAATTCAAGGCGGGGGCGATCCATTTTTTGTGTGGGAAGAAGCGATCGCCCTCGGTAATAGTCTCAACCGCATGGGGATCAAGCGAATTACTGGCAACTTAGTGATGAGTGGCAATTTCGCCATGAATTACAAAACCAACCCTTTACAAGCTGGTCAACTGTTACAGCAAGCGATGAACGCAGCAACTTGGTCGCGTGAAGTCACCGTACAATACTTGACAATGCCCCAAGGAACGCCGCGCCCGCAAGTCGCGATCGCAGGTACTGTCCAAGTCGCATCCTTACCCAATCCCAAACAAATCTTGCTCGTGCGTCATCGTTCGTTACCCTTGTCTGAAATTCTCAGGGAAATGAACATTTACAGCAACAATGAAATGTCAGAAATGCTAGCCCAAAATCTTGGAGGCGCGCAGGTAGTACAATCGATAGCAGCAACCACTGCCAAAGTTCCACCGCAAGAAATTCAATTGATCAACGGTTCAGGTTTAGGAGTCGAAAACCGCATTTCGCCAAGAGCCGCGTGTGCGATGTTAATGGCAATTCAGCGCGAGTTACTCCCTGCACAGCTGAGTGTTGCTGATTTATTTCCTGTATCAGGACGCGATCGCCGAGGCACAATGGAAGCGCGACGCATTCCCCAAGCTGCGGTGATTAAAACGGGGACACTACGCGATGTCAGTGCTTTAGCCGGAGTTTTACCCACACGCGATCGCGGTTTAGTTTGGTTTGCCATTATCAATCGCGGAACGAATGTCGAAGGCTTACGCGCAAGACAAGATCAACTATTGCAAAGCTTGTTAAAGCAATGGCAAGTCACCGCTACAGTTCCCGCCGCGATCGCTCCCAGGTTCTCCAACAGCACTCCTATCCCGCTTGGGGCAGCCAGCCGCAACGAGATCTTATACGGAGGCTAGCGTCCACTGTGAGGGCTTGGCACTGCCAAACCCTTCTAGCAATCCCATACCCCTATGGAACAATCTCCGTCACTACCCGACGACCACTACCACTACTACTAACAACCAAACTTTCATTTTGCAGTTTCCCGACAGCTTTATCACCCGTAAAACTAACTGGCGGTTGCGTTTGACGATAGACAACATTACCTTGGGCTTCAACTAACTGCGTCGGAATCGTCCACGTTAGCCTTTGCGAGTTGATCGTTTGACCTTTTTGCCCAGAACCCACAACATCGCCATCAAGATAAGCAATTTGCTGTCGTAAATCCATCCGCCCTCGTCTAGCTGTCATCGTCATTTTTTCTTGATGATGCACGACGCGTACTGGTTGATCTGTCGTAACAGTTTCTGTATTTAAATCCCAAACGGCGGAGTTGCTGGCAACTTGTACAGGTGGATCGACAAGTGCAAGTTGCGCATTTTCTTTCAACGTCGCAATTTTGGTCTTTAAATTGAACTCACCCGAATTTGCCGTCGATCTTGCGGTAATTTTTTTGTCTTGATAGCGATCAATTGCGATCGCGCGATCGGCGATCAATCTTTCTTCTGGAATTAACCAAGTCAATTGTTCCGTGCGCAGTTGCGTAGCAGGTTCCGTTGTGTTAGCAACAACTTTCCCTTGCAGTTCAACGCGCTGTTTGCGGCTAAAAACTCTTGCTTCTTGCGCTACAGCTTGCACCTGTTTATGGCTACCCGTTAACTGGTTGCGGACGATCAACAAATCTTCTTGGGGACGCCACTCTAACTCATTACCGCGCAGTACCAAGCCACTTTTGGGATCTGTCGCTACAATTTGTCCTTTCAGGAATAGCTGTTTTCCATCTTGGTGAACTTCGCCTTCTTGGGCTTGAATTCGATAGACAGGCTTGCCATCTTGAAATAATTCTCCTGTCGGATTTTTGACCTGTGCGACTTGCTGATCTTGACTGTAAGTTGCTTGCGCCGCTTTCACTTTCCAAACCGTTTGTCCTTGTTCGTCTGCTTGTTCTAAATCGACGTTGTTGAAAGTCAACTCAGTGTTAACTTTTTGAACAGTCGTTGTGTCTTGCGAAAGTTTTTGCGCGGTTTGGTTTTGATTTTGGCAGCCCATAGCGATCGCTACCAACACAATTGCCAATAGAGACGCTGTGGCGTTACGGCGAATAGAGAATAAAAGATAGAAACGATTCATATTTCTATCTTCGCTCGTGATTCTTTACTCTTGTGAAGTTGGCATAATATTTGATATGCCATCAGGTGTAATAATTCCTTCTTGTGGTGGTTGCTCAATAATTTCCATTGTCGGAATTGGGCGATAGAGATAGTCTTGTCTTGGTGTCTTTTGAATATCGTCTTTAATCGATTCTAAATCGATATAGCGATCCGAGACATTAATCAAACTATCGCTTGTCATCGTGCGTAAACTGACAACTTCTACCCGCGAACCGCGATAGCTAACCGCATTTGCTGCATAAGCGAGATCGCCATCGCCACTCACTAATACTGCTGTATCGTAAGAATCAACGAGTGCCATCATGTCAACGGCGATTTCAACGTCCAAGTTAGCTTTCTTTGAGCCATCGGGTAACTGTACTAAATCTTTTGCAATGACTCTGTACCCATTACGCCGCATCCACAATAAAAAGCCTTGTTGCTTTTCGTTCGTGCGGTCTACTCCGGTATAGAAAAATGAGCGCAGCAGCCGAGAACCCGCTGTTAGCCGACACAAGAGTTTTGTATAGTCAATCTCGATTCCCAGTTGCAGGGCAGCGTAAAACAAGTTAGAGCCATCGATGAAAATCGCGACTCTACCTCGATTTTCTAGCACCTGTTCAGGCGTGAAAATCGAATCCGATTCAAAATTTAACATGATTTATTATGCCTCGATGTTATTAAGCTTTTTTATAAAAGAAATGATTGTTTTAGATAAAGTATGTTACACCAGATTGTTATATTTGACATGACAACTTATATTAAGACTTGATTAATTTAGCCATCATTAAGTTGCCAGTATAGTTGTATCAAAGGATAACTAAATTGCTTGTAGCAATTCGAGTCTTTGGAATACGGGTTTTGGAGTGCCTAATTTTTCGTTTACGCTTAATAGCCCCCACTTGGCATGGCTATTAAAGGGCGTCACAACAATTTGTGACTTTTCATTAAAGTTTATGGAAAAACCAAGTTGTTGATAAATCTTGCTGGACACGTTTGGAATAATCGGTGATAGCAAATAGGCTGCTAATCGAATCGATTCGAGTACAGTATAGAGTACTTGTTCTACTTGTTGCTGCTGTCCTTGTTTGTAAAGTGTCCAGGGGGCTTGCTCGTCGATAAACTTATTACCTGCTCTCACTAAAGACAAAATAGCATCACACGCTTGGTTAAAGGCTAGGGCTTCGTAGTTATGTGCAACTTTTTCGCCCAAAGTTAAGCCAATCGCCTTTAATGGGTGGCTTGAGGGAATATCGTCACTTGAGCAATCAGGGACATTTCCGTTACAATACTTTTTCACCATATTTAAAGTGCGGTTTAACAAATTGCCCAAGTCGTTGGCTAAATCTGCGTTTAGCACATTAATAAAGCGCGTTTCGTTAAAATCTCCGTCTTTGCCAAATTCAATTTCTTTAAAAAAGTAATATCGTACCGCATCTGCGCCGTAGCGTTCAACTAAAGCAATGGGATCAAGAGTATTACCAAGGCTTTTGCCCATTTTTTGCCCATCTTTAGTTAAGAAGCCATGTACAAAGAGGTTATGAGGTATTGGTAGCCCCGCAGACATTAGCATTGCAGGCCAGTAAACAGCATGGAACCGTAAGATATCTTTGCCAATTAAATGTAAATTAATTGGCCACCATCGACTCAAAGCATTTTCTAAATTTGGCTCTTGCTCTGGATCGAGTAAGGCTGTTATATATCCAATTAAAGCATCGACCCAAACATAGATTGTTTGTTTGGGATCGACTGGTACGGGAAAGCCCCACTGTACGTTTACGCGTGAAATTGAAAAGTCTTGCAGTCCCTGGCTAACGAAGCTGAGAACTTCATTACGGCGACTTTCTGGTTGAATAAAATCTGGGTGTTGTTGGTATAGTTCTTCTAGCTGCGATTGATAGCGTGACAAGCGAAAAAAGTAATTTTCTTCATCGCGCCACTCGGCTTGCTTGTTGGTATGGATTGGACAACGATGTCCATCTAATAGTTCCCGTTCTTCTTTGAACTCTTCACACGCAACGCAATACCAGCCTTGTTGTCTACTTTTGTAGATATCGCCTTGATCCCAAATGCGTTGAACAAAACTTGTAACGATCGCTTCGTGTTTTGTGCTTGTTGTGCGGATAAAACTATCGTACTGAATATCAAGTTTTTCCCATAGTGCAACAAATCCTGCGGCAATTTCATCGCAGTAAGCTTGTGGCGATCGCCCTTTACTTTCGGCGGTGCGCTGAATTTTTTGACCGTGTTCGTCGGTTCCTGTCACAAACATGACAGACTTACCTTGTAACCGCGCAAATCTTGCTAGTATATCCGCAGCGATCGTTGTGTAAGCACTACCAATGTGTGGTAGGTCATTCACATAATAAAGTGGTGTTGTCAGTGCAAATTTTTCTGTTGTTTTACTCGCAGATATCATGCAAAGTTTATAAATAATCTTAAATTTCCTTTATCATACCTCAGAGACTCTAGGTATGTATTTTTGTTACCGAATTCTAATTAGATAAAAATGTCTTCTCGCGTTTGACTAAGGTAGTAACCGATAAGATAAAGCTGTTAGAAACAGCGACGAAGTATCTCGATGAATTTTGCCTAAAACCTGTAAAACTTAGCCGATTATACCAATTCTATGGTTCTTTTTCTCAAACTATTAGCAAATCATGCCTGATTTGCTCAGACGCGGACGAAGACAGGTACATTTAGGCTAGTTCTTACTTCTGGTACTCGCCGCCAAAGATAAATAAATGTAACATTTTAGTTAAGTAAAGCTAATCGGCTTACAGATATCCTAGACGCATAATTGACACGGCAACGCATGAGTGCAAATAACGCCTTGCAGGTTTCTCAAGGGTTTCTTGCTTCGGTAGGAACTCAAATGTTTCGCTACTACGAGGATCGCATTCCTCGCAGTGGTCCTGTGCTTGTGGTGAGCAATCATCGCAGTTTTATGGACGCACCAATTCTCATGGCAGCTTTAGAGCGACCGATTCGCTTTGCCTGCCATCACTATATGGCGCAAGTACCAATTATGCGCGAAATCGTCACAGATCTTCTAGGATGCTTTCCCCTAGAGGCAAGAGAAAAAAGACAGCAAGGCTTTTTTCAGCAGGCTTTGCATTTGTTAAATAGTTCTCAAGTCGTGGGCGTGTTTCCAGAAGGAACAAAACCGATGGTGACGTTTACGCAGCCGGATCATTTGGGTAACTTTCAGCGTGGGTTCGCGCATTTGGCTTTACGCGCTACGACACCTGGTACATTGTCAAAGCCTGTCACAGATTTAACGATTCTACCGATGGCGATCGCCTCTTTAGAAGAAGTGAACACTTCGGCGGTGCCTTTAAAGCTACTCAGCTTGTTCGATCCTTCGGAACCTTTGTTCGATCAGTCGGGTTGGCATCCGTTAGTGATTTATCGTCGTGTTGCGGTTTTAGTTGGACGTCCCTATTGGATTTCACACCAACAGCAGATGGAATATCAAGGCAAACAGGCAAAAAAAGCCGTGAGTGAATTAACGCATTACTGCCAAACGGAAATTGCGCAACTACTACGCCAAGGATTCTATTAGGAATTTTTATTAAGTTTTCAATAACTAGTTAATAAACCAATATAAAACTTTTTTCCTTGATCCCTATCTACTTACAGCAGAGTTAAGTCTATCCAAATTTAACAATGTCAGAAATTGAGAGCAAACCTGTTTTCTTGACACCGAACAAAGTTCAGTCGCAGTATCCCTTGTTTGTATTTCTACCAGGAATGGATGGAACGGGGCGACTGCTGCGATCGCAAACCGAGGGCTTAGAAGTTGCGTTTGATGTTCGTTGTTTGTCAATTCCGTTAGATGATTTAACAAGTTGGGCAGATCTTAGTCAGCAAGTCGTCGATTTAATTGAACTAGAAATTGCTGAAAATCCGCAACGCAAAGTTTATTTGTGTGGTGAATCGTTTGGCGGTTGTCTCGCGATTAAAGTCGCACTCCACTCACCACAACTTTTTGACAGAATTATTTTAGTGAATCCTGCGTCTTCTTTTCATCGCCGTTCGTGGTATGGTTGGGCATCGCAGTTAATTCATATCGTTCCGCGCTGGGTTTATCCGTTTGGCGCGTTAGGGCTACTCGCCTTCATTGCTTCCCTTGATAGAATTGCCCCAACTGAACGCAAAGATCTCCTCCACGTGATGCGATCGGTTCCACCAGAAACCGTTTTATGGCGATTGTCTTTAGTGCAAGAATTTGATGTGAGTGATGCGCAGCTACGCCAGTTAACTCAACCGATTTTGGTTGTAGCGAGTAGACGCGATCGCCTTTTACCGTCGGTTGCTGAAGCACGACACCTAGCTAGAGTTTTCGATAATGTTAAAACAGTATTTTTACCGTATAGCGGACACGCTTGCTTAATCGAAGAAGACATTAACCTCTACGAGATTATGCAGAGGAAAGATTTTTTGGATGATTCGACTAAAGCAGTACCGTACGTAGTCGATTATTAAAACAATAACGACGAGTGTTAATCGGGTTGCAACTGCGATAAATCTCCCCCAGAACTTGAAGTGATAGTTTCTGCTTTGACTTCAAACGTGACATTACAAGCTTTAGGTTGTTCTAACACCTGCAAACAAAGTTCAGCAATTGAATCGCGGCTAACTTTACCCTTAATATTGTCTCCTTGAGCGAAAACTAACGGTTGAACTCCAGCTTCTTCAGTTAAAGCACAAGGGCGAACGATTGTGTAAGGAATACCACTGTGTCTTAGCGCTTCTTCGCCGCGCCACTTCCACGTTAAAATTCCACCAAGTTGATCGTTTAATCTTACCGCTGGCGGTTCTTCCTCCAAATTAATTCCAGGACGTCCAGGGCGCGTAACTCCTGCTGAACTGACTAAAATAAACTGTGGTAACTTAGCACCAGCATAAGCTTTGATCGATTCAACTTGTAAGGCAAAACCACCAGGTGTAAATTTGGGGTTGAGTTCACCATCATACTCAAACTTACTCAACATCAGTTGCAACGAAGCAATTCTACTCGCATCAATCGCAGGCGCATCTTTTAAAGTTTTGGCACGAAACACCGCAGTCAAATCCGCAAAAGGAATATCAACATCTATCCAAGTGTTGCTGACTGTATCGAAGGAATACGAGTAAGCTGTACCATCCCATTTAGTATCGGTGCGGATGAAGCACTTGTAGCGTTTTCCGTCGCCTCTCACGCGCAATTTAATTCCTTGATAGCCTGATAAGTTTAACGGTGGTTCAAAGTTTTTGGTTCTCACAGAAGCAAAACCGCCTGAATTTGCAGTAGAGACGTTACCAGTAAATAAGGCAGTATCTTCCACAAATCGAATTTCACTCTGACTCACACCACCCATGACAACATCATCTACTGCACCCCAAATGCGTTTTAACTCTTCAGAAGGATGTGCAAAATCAAAGATTAGTTTCTCATCAGCAGGAACTGTCGCAAAGTGTTTTGCTGCAACTGCAACTAAGTTCTTGACGCCTAAATATTCTACAGATTCTGGAGTATCGCCGACGATTTCGGGTTGATAGAATTTAACGCCTTGATTATACTTAGCACGGTCTGGGGTATCTCCGCCCACAGGTTGAACGCGTACGGCAGTGCAGCAAATAACCGCTGTCACATCTGCCATCATTTCTAGAGTGAGAGTTTCTGGCTTTGTGATGTCGCCAACATACAATTCAACATTATCGCCGAGTATTTCCTTGGCTTTTTCAGCATCGCGAACAAGCGATCGCACTTTGTAACCGCGATTCATTAGCCGTTTTACCACGCGCCTACCAACACCACCTGTCGCCCCAGCAACTAATACGACTCGCACTCGTTTTTCTCCCGTTGGTACTATCTCAGAATCTTGAAATCCTGGAATCAAGCGCTGTAACCACCCGATAAAAGGAATCACCTCAAAAAAGGTCAGGGTTTGTATAAACCTACCCAAATCCCATTGAGAACGATTTTCACTCATAAGTCGCGTCCTCTGTGCTGTTTTTAGTCTAACTGTTTGTACACGAGTCAGGGTTTAATCATGTTTTACCCTATTACCGATTCACTTGACATCCTATTTAAGTGCATATACACTTAAATTATGCAAGACCAAACTCAATTAATTAAAACTGTCGCTAGTGACTGTACCTGCTTCAATCTGCGGAAAGCATCGCGTGTAATTACGCAACTTTTCGATCAAGTGTTGCAACCGAGTGGAATTTTGGCGAATCAGTTTACACTGCTAGCCGCGCTTAGCGTTGCAGAAAGCGTATCAATCACACACTTAGCACAAGAACTAGTGATGGATCGAACAACGCTAACGCGCAATCTCAAACCGTTAGAACGCGAAGGTTTGATTCGTATTGAACCAGGACAAGATCAGCGAGTGCGGATTGTTAGTTTAACGCAAAAAGGTCAAGCAGCCTTAGCTAAAGCACTGCCATTATGGCAACAAGCACAAGCTAAAGTCATTGAGAAACTAGGTCAAGACCGTTGGCAAACATTATTATCTCATTTGTCTGACACAGTATCGTTACTTCGCGAAAGCTAATTTTTTAAGTTTTATGTGTATATGCACTTAAATTCAAGGAGTTCAAAATGATGACGAGTCAACATTCGATTACCCAGCGTTGGTTTTTTCTAGTATTGTCACTTTGGGGGATTGCGGTTTTAATTGCAGGGTACTGCGGTTTTTTTACCAAGATTGACTTGATTTGGATTGCGCTACTTGTCGTGATGGGAATAAAAATTCCTGTTGCGGTGTACTACTCAAATGCAGATTTTCATAGTTATATCAGGTCGCTCGACTTGAAGTATTTAACTCTATTCCATCTGTGGCGGATTCCTGCTGGGCTGTGGTTTTTGTATTATGGAAGTCAAAATTTGCTTCCAGAAAGGTTTGCCGCCAATGCTGGTTATGGCGATTTAGCAGTAGGGTTATTAGTACCTGTGGTTCTCTTACTCAGGTTTCGCGGTAGGTACACGATGTTTCACATCTTTAGTGTATTGGACTTTGCGATCGCTGTAGGCACAGGTTTAACCTTTAATTTATTGCAAGTTCCTCTGATGGAGAATATCGCGACATTTCCAACAGTGATGATTCCGCTGTTTGGTGTTTGTGTTACCGGCGCACTCAGTATCATGACTTTAGATCGACTCTTAAAAGGTAGCGCTTACACCGAAGCGATAGGCAACAGCTAATTAAATCTTATTACCAATTCCCCATTACCAACCTGCACAGACATTATTTATTCCATCGCCCTGTAACTTGCGATGCACAACTAGGGCGTTTTTGCCTGTTAAGATGTAACTGATTCACATTATTAATATAGTCGTCAATCGTGACTGTTAAGCCAGATTGGTTGCGAGTCAAAGCGCCTCAATGGGAGCGTGTTGGCAGCGTTAAAGAGATTTTACGAGATTTAGCACTCAATACGGTGTGCGAAGAAGCATCTTGCCCCAATATTGGCGAGTGTTTTAACGCGGGTACTGCCACATTTTTAATTATGGGACCTGCGTGTACCCGTGCGTGTCCGTATTGCGATATAGATTTTGAGAAAAAACCCAAAGCACTCGATCCGACAGAACCCGAAAGACTTGCAGAAGCGGTACGCCGGATGCGACTCAATCATGTTGTGATTACTTCAGTCAATCGCGATGATTTACCTGATGGTGGCGCGTCGCAGTTTGTGCGGTGTATTACTGCAATTCGGGAAGTATCGCCACAGACAACGATTGAGGTACTGATTCCTGATTTGTGTGGCAACTGGGATGCGTTAGAGATAATTTTACAAGCGCAACCAGAGGTATTAAATCATAATACAGAAACGATACCTCGGCTGTATCGTCGGGTACGTCCGCAGGGAAATTACGATCGCACTTTAGAATTACTGCGTCGCTCTCGCGATCTTGCCCCTTGGGTTTATACTAAATCAGGATTAATGGTTGGGTTAGGGGAAACTGACGCGGAAATTCGCGCGGTGATGGCAGATCTGCGTGCGGTTGATTGCGATATTCTCACATTAGGACAATACTTACAACCGAGTCAGAAACATTTGAATGTTGCTGAATTCGTTACGCCAGAACAGTTTGATGCTTGGAAACAGTTTGGAGAAGAGTTAGGTTTTCTGCAAGTCGTATCTTCTCCCTTAACTCGCAGTTCTTATCATGCTGAACAGGTAAGAGAATTAATGCAACGTTATCCACGCAGTCGATTTTAAGTAAGTGGCTGAAAATAAACGTAATGTACAAGATGGTAATGGGTAATGGGTAATTGGTATATGGAAAAGCACACAATAATGTATCTCCTTGTCCCCTGTCACTTAACCTAGAAACGTGGGATCAATAATTTGTTTACCTACTTAGTTAGTTGATTAGCAGTGATGTAGATTCCCTTAGCAATAACGAGGGAATTCAACCAAAATTAGTTGCAGTTTTGGGCGCTGGTGCTTGGGGCTCGACTTTGGCAAACCTTGCATCGGCAACAGGGCATAATGTCCGTTTATGGTCGCGTCATCTTGAGTGTAGTTTAGCAGAAACCGTTGACGGTGCAGATATTATCGTTTCGGCAATTTCGATGAAAGGTGTGCGATCAGTTGTCGAACAAATTCAATCTTTGTCATTTGCACCAGAAACAATTTTTTTGACAGCCACCAAAGGGTTAGAACCAACGACGACGTTAACTCCCGCGCAAATTTGGCAAGCTGCATTTCCTGATCATCCCATTGTTGTGCTTTGCGGTCCTAATTTATCAAAAGAAGTTCAGCAAGGTTTACCTGCTGCAACTGTTGTCGCTAGTACAGATATTACCGCAGCAGAAACGGTGCAAATGGTGTTTTCTTCGCATCGGTTTCGCGTTTATACTAATTCTGATCCAATTGGCGTAGAACTCGGCGGGACAATCAAGAATGTAATTGCGATCGCATCTGGTGTCTGTGACGGTTTACACTTGGGAACGAACGCTAAAGCCGCACTTGTGACGCGAGGACTCGCCGAAATTATTCGCATTGGTGTTGCTTGGGGTGCAAAAATCGAAACTTTTTACGGTTTATCAGGATTAGGCGATTTACTCGCAACGTGCAATAGTCCCTTAAGTCGTAACTACCAAGTAGGTTATCAACTAGCGCAAGGTAAAAATTTAGCAGAAATTCTCGAACATCTAGAAGGAACAGCCGAGGGTGTGAATACGACGCAAGTTTTAATCGCCAAGGCAAATCAACAGCACATTTCTGTACCAATTACAACTCAAGTTTATAGATTATTACAAGCAGAAATTACACCACGACAAGCGTTAGAAGAACTAATGTTGCGCGATATCAAGCCAGAATATAACTTTTGATACTAATCGTTAGATGGATAAACATTGCATTGTGCAGTAACGAAAGTTAGGTCATAGGTAAATGGATAATTTGATCTTGATACTCGTCGTCAAATGAACCTTCTGCAATTAGGATTAGTTCATCAATGTTTTCTCCAATACTTAAACTAGGATTTAGAAGAAATATTCCTGGAATTTGAGTTACATAAGCTGGAGTAACGTTTTCATCCATCAAATACTTTAGTACCATTTGCTATCATCTTTGCCTGTTTTTCCGCCTTCAATTTCCGAAGTCTTTCAGCAATCGGATGGAGATGAGATGCTTGGGCTTTGCGTTGCTGATGTCCCCACTCTAGCCAGTCTTCAATGTATCTCTCTACAGTTTCTTTATTGTGCAAGTAGTACAAAACAGTAGCGTACACTTCTTCTAGTGTCAAAGTTGGATAAGTCTTTTGAATTTCTTCAGGTGTACGAGCATGAAAGAGGTACTCGTACAATACAGTTTCAATGCCAATACGATGATTCTTGATCCGAATATCATCAGGAGCTAGAAAATCAAAGAAATCTTCCAGTTGCATGATTATTTTCCTTTTACCAGAGAACTTAAAGTTTGCTTAATTTAATTATGAGCGATCGCACTACTTATCTTCATCACATAGCGGAGGTAATAAAGGTTCTAGCTGAGTTAGCAACGTCATGAGTTCTGAGGTGACGATCATTCCAGAGAATATCTTGTTGAACTTCATCGTAGCGATGAATAAGCATATTCCGTAAGCTGACAATTTTGCGCCAATTAATCTCTGAATGTGTACGTCGAAAAGCTTCAGATATACCTGCTGCTTCGCCAAGAATTTCTAGTTGTCTTTCTACTGCAATGTGTTTTTAAGATCTCAGATCGACGATGCTGCTTGCTAAATTCTCCACACCCTTTCTAATCATGGCTGGAACAATTATCTTATGCACTGGTTTGACTGGAACAAAATAGGCTCGACCTAACCAGTTGTTGAATGTGACTACAGTTGAAATAATCACATAGCATTTTTCCTCCTCACGCTCTAATTGGACTGAAACTCGATAATTGAGATGCTGATCGTCCTCACCGAGCATAATCTCGTCTAACCTACGGTTAAGTACTTCAAATACACCAACTGCTGTTCCTGGTTTCAGTTCGTCTTGCACATTAGAGGGTTCTACATCGATTGATGTCTTCAAACCAAATGGACGAACTATGATGTTGCGTAGCTCCAATAGGGCTGTAATCCACTGCGGTATCGTTAAAAAGATTGCGCGTGTGACTGAATCTATATTCTGAAGCTGATTTTCTGGAAGTTCGCATCTAAACGCATCTGCAAAATCAATACGCGGTAAAGAGCATATTGCAAGGCTTGTATTCGGAATATTAATTTCTTGGACAACGATTCTCATTTCCGAAGATTGATCCAGCAATACTATTTAGACTACCATCCCTCAATGCTGATGGTGCAATTCAACTCAGGCGATCGCTTCCCAATACACTCAGCTTATACATAGATGTTTATCTATGCAAATCATTGACTAGAGCTTATAGTTAACAATTAATATAAGTAAAAATCAATGATTACTATTAGTAAACTCCGTGATAGGCATTACTAATAAATAAAAATTATAGAAACTATCGTAGATTCCACTGAAGCAATAATTTATTTTTAACACTCAAAAAGTTAAAATTTTATTTAAATCAAATAACTAAATAACTAAAGCGTGAGTTGGTACTATTCCGGTTTCGTAAGTCTCATGCGTTAGTATGAAAAATTTTTAGTCGTTTCGAGTTTTAGAGGCAATTCTGATGGAATTTCTCATCCAGAGTGTCTGGGTTGTACCGTGCTATGCGTTAATTGGTGGCCTTTTAGCTGTACCTTGGTCGCCAGGAATCTTACGACGTACAGGACCAAGACCCGCAGGATATGTCAATTTTATAATGACATTTCTGGCATTTTTACATAGCTTACTGAGCTTGCCAGCAACTTGGCATCAACCACCCCAACAAATATTTATTCCTTGGTTGAATACGGCGGGTTTAGACCTGACTATTGCCATCGAAGTATCTTCGGTGAGTGTTGCCGCACTCGTTGTGATTACGGGAATAAATTTGCTAGCGCAAGTTTACGGCTTCGGTTACATGGAAATGGACTGGGGTTGGGCAAGGTTTTATTCGCTACTCGGTTTGTTTGAAGCTGGATTGTGCGCGCTGGTGTTGTGCAACTCGCTGTTTTTCAGCTATGTGATTCTGGAAATCCTCACGTTGGGAACTTATTTATTAGTAGGGTTGTGGTTCAGTCAACCGTTGGTTGTTACGGGTGCAAGAGATGCCTTTCTAACAAAGCGCGTTGGTGACTTATTTCTATTGATGGGAGTATTGGCGTTATTACCACTAGCAGGAACTTGGAACTTTACTGAACTTGCAGAGTGGGCGGCGACTGCAAACGTCGATCCGACAGTGATAACACTTATTGGTTTAGCATTAATTGCAGGACCAATGGGTAAATGCGCGCAGTTTCCGTTGCATCTATGGTTAGATGAGGCAATGGAAGGACCGGTTCCTAGTACAATTTTGCGGAATTCAGTTGTTGTCGCGAGTGGTGCTTGGGTATTAATTAAATTGCAACCTGTGTTGGCCTTATCGCCAATTGTTATGTCTGCGTTGGTGGGCATTGGTGCCGTGACTGCGGTGGGTGGTTCTTTGATTGCGATCGCCCAAATAGATATCAAACGCTGCTTATCGTATTCGGTGAGTGCATACATGGGTTTGGTGTTTATCGCTGTTGGTACGCAACAAAGTGAAGCGGCGTTGTTATTGGTACTCACTCATGCTGTCGCTGCTGCGCTTTTGGTGATGAGTACAGGTGCAATTGTTTGGAATAGTATTACGCAAGATGTGACGCAACTTGGTGGATTGTGGTCGCGTCGTCCGGTATCTGGTATTGCGTTTATTGTTGGTACGTTGGGGTTAATTGGCTTTCCGCCATTAGGTAGTTTTTGGGCATTACTCAAACTTGCGTCAGCGTTGTGGGAAACGCAACCTTGGTTAGTGGGATTAATCATCGTCGTCAATGCTTTGACTGCGTTTAGCTTGACAAGAGAATTTGGTTTAGTGTTTGGTGGTAAGCCGAAGCAAATGAGCGAGCGATCGCCTGAAGTTCATTGGCCTATGATTCTACCAATGACGATTCTACTTGGCTTTACGTTGCATCTTCCTTTAGTGTTGCAAAGTTTATCACTTTTACCGAATTGGGAAATGCTCAATAAAGATGTGGCTTTACTATTAATTTGGTCGAGTATCTTTGGTTGTAGTCTTGGTGGTGTTGTTTATTTAGGTAATCTGGTCTCAAAACCCGTGCGTCTACCTTGGAAGGGTTTACAAGACCTGATTGCATACGACTTTTACACACCGAATCTGTACCGTCTGAGCATTGTTTTTAGTGTAGATATCATCTCTAAAGTTACCGATATTGTTGACCGCTTTGTTGTTGATGGCATCGTTAACTTAGTTGGTTTGATTTCAATCTTTGGCGGAGAAGGATTAAAGTATAGCACTTCTGGACAAACACAGTTTTACGCTTTCACGGTGTTACTAGGTGTAGGTTTGTTTGGAGTTTTAGTGAGTTGGCAGTTTTGGGGAGATCAGTTTTTGGATTTGATGTATTCCTACATTTCTGTCATTCTCAATTCCTAATTTCTATAGAGTTATTGGTGGCTAGTAACTAACAAATAACTGCTACCAACAATATCGAGAGCCTGGTTACTCAACTGGAGATACTCGGACAACAGAAGGAACACATCATTAAAAATTTTAGGTAATAGACTTTATGCTCAGTGTTTTGATTTGGTTGCCTATTTTAGGCGCGGCACTTATAGCACTCCTTCCTAAAAGTATTCCCACAGAACGTATTCGCCTTGCAGCAATTCTCATTGCTGGTTTTACATTCGTTTGGAATATTTTTCTGCTCCTCAAGTTTGACATTATGACTCCAGGAATGCAGTTTTTAGAAAACATTCCTTGGAATGAAACTTTAGGTTTAAGCTATCAACTCGGAACCGATGGCTTATCTATTCTGATGCTGGTACTTAATAGTTTGCTAACTTGGATAGCAATATACAGTAGTGCCAAGCAAACCGAACGTCCGCGACTTTTCTACTCACTCATTTTGCTTGTTAGCGGTGGTGTAGCAGGTGCATTCGCTGCACAAAACCTCTTACTATTTTTCTTGTTCTACGAACTTGAATTAATTCCTTTCTACCTACTCATTTCAATCTGGGGTGGAGAGAAACGCGCTTATGCTGCAATCAAGTTTTTGATTTACACTGCTGTATCTGGTGCGCTAATTTTAGCTGCGTTTTTAGGTATGGTGTGGCTGACTGGTGCTTCTAGCTTTGCTTACGATACGCTGACAACGCAAACTTTGTCTTCAACATTGCAAGTCATACTGCTAGCAGGTATCATTCTCGGTTTTGGTATCAAGATTCCTTTAGTTCCCTTCCATACTTGGCTACCTGATGCTTATGTCGAAGCTTCTGCACCGATCGCAATTTTGCTAGGTGGAGTTTTAGCAAAGTTGGGAACTTATGGCATTTTACGCTTTGGGATGGGCTTATTTCCCGAAGCTTGGGCAACTCTCGCACCAACTTTTGCAATTTGGGGTGCAGCGAGTGCGATTTATGGGGCATTAGCAGCGATCGCGCAAAAAGATATCAAACGCATGGTAGCCTTTAGTTCAATCGGTCATATGGGCTACGTACTCTTAGCAGCAGCGGCTAGCACTCCTTTGGCGCTTGTTGGTGCGGTTTCGCAAATGGTTAGCCACGGTATCATCTTGGCGATCTTATTCCACTTAGTTGGAGTTGTCGAAACTAAAGTCGGTACTCGTGAATTAGATAAGCTGAATGGATTAATGAGTCCAATTCGCGGTTTACCCGTTATTAGCGCCCTTCTTGTTTTAAGTGGTATGGCTAGCGCGGGTATTCCTGGAATGACGGGATTTATTGCTGAATTTATTGTATTTCAGGGCAGTTTCTCCGTTTTTCCTATCCAAACCATTTTGTGCGTTGTCGCGACAGGTTTAACCGCAGTTTACTTTGTCATTTTGCTCAACCGCACTTGCTTTGGAAAACTCGACAACAATCTCGCATACTATCCCAAAGTATTTTGGTCTGAAAAAATCCCCGCTTTCATTTTGGCAGGTTTAATTATCTTCTTGGGAGTACAACCAACTTGGCTAGTGCGCTGGAGTGAACCAACAACAACCGCAATGGTAGCAACAATTCCTGCAATCGAGAATGTAGGGATAAGGAGCGAGGAGCGAGGAGCGAGTGAGTGGCTAGTGGCTAGTGAATAGTGGCTAGTTGCATTTTGAATGAATTTACTTCTAACTTTTCTTTATTACCAATTACCTATTACCTATTACCAGTTACCATGACCGCAACGATTCAACCTCCAACCGCTAAATTACCACCATCACAACACGAATTTGCCGATGTTATTCACCGTCTAGAAGCTGGTGGGGCAATGTTACCCGACACACCAGAAAACCTGATGCAAATTATCGGCATCTATAAAGCTTACGCTGTACCAATGGATTTTTATTGGCGGGACTTGCTGTATATTGCTGAACGCGTCTTTCTCGATCCTTTTCCGTTTTTTAAATACTTCATTCCCAAAGAGTATTTGGAACTGCACAATCACTATGCAGGTGACGATGCTGATTTAAGGATTTGGCAAAAAGGCGAAGCGACAGCGCATCCTGAACTTTTGGAGTTTATGGAGAAGGGCGAAACCTTCAAAATGCCCAAACTGTTGCATCATTGGTTCCACGATCGCATCAATATGGAATTTGCCGAAGAATGTATGCGGGCAATGTTGTGGCATCGCGGAATGTATGCGCCTTACAATAAATTTGATTCGTACTTAGACAGCGACGAGTACAAAGCGAACGCAGATAGAGCGATTAAAGCTTACTTTAAAGGTAATCCCGTGATGCTAGGGATGTATAAACTGTTTCCTGATATGTTTTTGGAACAGTGTCGTCAAATGTCGTACTACAGCAATTTGGGATTATTCTGGGAAGTGATGGCACCAGTCTTCTTTGAAATGAGCGATCGCTATGATGCTGGTGATTTTAAAACTGTACCCGATGCAATGAATTTCTTGGTAAACGGCATCTTTGCGGTCGCCGGACGTCCGATTTATCATCATGTCTACATTCGCGGCGAACGCTACGAAATTATTCCCAAATCAAAAGGATTTACATGGCTGTACGAAGCTGCATTACCGTATGTCGAAGCGGTGTTCTATCGCACTTCACCATTTAGAGGCACAAAGTCATACAACGCGCAAGCGCGACAAATCCCTGACGATCAAAAAGATTTTCACTACGGTATTCTCTACGCTGATGTCTTCCCTGTTGGGACTGCGGGCATTCCTCCTACATTGTTAATGCAAGATATGTTGCATTTTTTGCCGCAATATTTAGTTGATTACTATCACCAACACTGTCGCGGTGAAGAGGATATGCTCATTCAATTAGGCATCACTTTTCAACGTTCCATGTATTGCGTCACTTCTGCGGTTATTCAAGCGTTGCGGACTGCATTATTGTATCCTTTAGATGACCCAAATCCAAAACATTTACAAGCCAATCGCGAGTTTTTTGAAGCCCAATTAAATCGCTTCACGCGCCCAGAGTACGGTATTCGCGATGCTGCTCGTTTACGCTATATTCAACGGCAAGATTATCGATAGAAACCCCCAACCCCCTTAGTGAGGGGGCTTTTTTATTTAAGGAATTTTATTTTAAGTATATTTACGGTTATACTATAGACCTATAGTAGCTTAAAAATTAAGTAACAAATATTATGAGAACTCTATTCTCCCCGTTCCAAAGGGGGCTAGAGGGATGCGCAAAAACTTAATTCGTACAAAATGGCACTTGCCATATAATCCAGATCTTGTACCAAGGGCTAAAGAACTTAGAAAAAATATGACTCCAGCAGAAAAACTGCTGTGGAATAACTACTTGCGTTATTTTAAATTTAGAGTACTAAGACAAAGACCTATCGATAATTTTATTGTTGACTTTTACTGTGCGCAATTAAAGTTAGTCATTGAGGTTGATGGTGTAGGACATTTTACTGAGGAAGGCAAAGAATATGATTTAGCTAGAACGAAAATTTTAGAAAGTTATGGGTTAACAGTGATTAGATTTACCAATAATGAGGTTTTGCAGAATTTTACAGGTGTTTGTCAGCAGCTTGAGAACTTGACTTAACACTTTTATCAAAGAATTTCAGTGCAACAATCATAAGCAATTGTCTGAAATATAGCCATTACTCACAACGGAGGGCTTATATGCAGCCTACAACTGAACGACTACGCTGGACGACAGCCGATTTAGAGTTGTTGCCTGATAACGGCAATCGCTATGAGATAATTGACGGGGAGTTGTTTGTGACAAGAGCGCGGCACTGGAATCATCAAAGAGTTTGTGGCAATATCTATCAAGAAGTTAATGCTTGGTCACAGTCTACAGGTTTAGGACAAGTAGCGATCGCACCTGGAATTATTTTTTCTGATGCTGATAATGTGATTCCTGATGTCGTTTGGGCAAGTAATGAGAGATTAGCCCTATTATTAGATGATGCTGGACATCTGACTGCTGCACCAGAATTAGTTGTAGAAGTTTTGTCTAGTGGTGGTGAAAATGAACGCCGCGACAAAGAAGTCAAGCTAAAACTGTACTCGTCTAGAGGCGTACAAGAATATTGGATAGTTGATTGGCAAAAACAACAAATTGAAGTTTATCGGCGCGAAAAAGCTGCTTTAACCTTGGTTGCAACACTGTTTGCAAATGATGAATTAAATTCGCGACTACTTGCTAACTTACAAATTCCTGTTAGACAGATATTCGCTTAGTTACCTGATTGAATCAGCGCGATCGCACGTTTAACCAGTTCGTTTCGATCTATCTTTTGCTCAATCTGTCGCGCTTCGTATATCCCTTCTGCGGCTTCAATTGAGGCTTGATCAATAGCGCTATCCACCGCACCTGCAATCACTTCACGCAACTCTTCGTTGTTAAGGTACGTTCCTTTGCCTGATGGACGTGTATTAAGATATTTAATTTCCCTAAGACTGTTGCGAATCGATATATCCCAAGACTTGGTAGTGCGCTGCTCAACTTGTTGTTTGATCAGGTGCAGAAGTAAAACTTTAGCATAAGAACGAACGTTTCGAGCAACGCCTTTTTTTCCCATTTCTTCCAAGTCTTCAACCAAAGCGTAAGCACCTTCAAAATCTTTATGAATAAGAAGTTCTTTGAGTTCTAATAATTCTTCCATGTCACCTTGTCTCAGGTTGTACTTTTGTTGGTGCAAAAATTACCCTAAAAGGGTGAGTAATACCCACCCTTCATAATCTATCCCATCAGAATAACGGTATCAATGACGTGAATAACGCCATTATCGGCTTCAATATCAGGCGCGATTACCGTAGCATTTTTTACCTCAAACCCGTCAGAACAATCAATCCTAATGGGTGAACCTTCAACAGAAGTCACCGAATCAACTTTGGCTAAATCAGCCTTCATCAGCTTACCTGGAACAACGTGAAACGTTAGAATCCGCGTGAGTTGAGGAATATTCTGTACCAATGTTTGCACTGTACCAGGTGGAAGTTTCGCAAAAGCGTCATCATTCGGTGCAAAAACCGTAAAAGGACCAGGACTTTTGAGTGTTTCTATTAAACCAGCCGCTTGTACGGCTGCTACTAGGGTATTAAACGAACCTGCACTTACCGCAATATCAACAATGTCCGCCATGAATTTGCCTCGTTCAGAACTCTTTTATCTTTTGTATTAGTAATTAATTTAGCTTACTTGTTATGACAGTATTCGTAATGTATCAACTTTGCATAAGGAATTAATTTACATTTCTCATTAGAAAAAATAAAAGCCCTTGTAGTAGGAAGTTGTGGCTGATTACCAGCCTAAAACACAAGTATTTATTGTACTTATTACCCTCACAGCACCTAACAGCGATCGCCAACCAGTTTTGCAATAAAACTACATTATTACGTTGCTTGGGGAGTATTGATAAATAAAACTTAAGAGTACTATTTGCTGAGAATAGACACGCAAAAATTACCTCTAAAAATCCCTATACATAGCATTTAATTTTTCATTAATAATTTGTGGTTTTAGGTGAACCAATTATTAATTAAAGATGATAAAGTTACATTTAACGCACAGCTAAGTGCGAGAAGGCACAGCTAGCGAAATTTTTACATTAACTGAGACATTAGCTGTAAGTTTTTTAGTAAAACTTGCAGCACTATTTTAGTGGTTGCATCTCAAGCCTCAGTTAGAATTCATGATTCTTCTAAGGATTTCCTACTAAATAGGATTTTCAATAAATTGCTTATTGACATTATAAATTTTTCTTGGAGAGCGTATGAGCGAATTTACAAATCAATCCCGCCGTAAGTTTCTTTTAACGGCTGGAGCATCTGCGCTAGGTTCAATTTTTCTTAAAGGATGCTTAGGAAATCCGCCAGGAACAACGGTTAGTACAATGCAAGTTCAGCAAGTGACGGCTACAAACGTAAATCCTGAACAAGCTCCAGAAACTCCCAGAATTAAGTTAGGTTATATTCCAATTGTTGAATCTGCTCCATTAATTATTGCGCTAGAAAAAGGCTTTTTTGCAAAGCATGGTATGACCGGAGTTGAGCTTTCCAAACAAGCGTCTTGGGGTTCAGCAAGAGACAATATAGAAATCGGCTCGGCTGGTGGTGGTATTGATGGCGGTCAATGGCAAATGCCAATGCCACATTTAATTACTGAAGGCATCATCACTAAAGGTAACGTCAAAATTCCCATGTATGTGTTAATGCAATTAAATACTCATGGGAATGGAATTGCGGTCGCATCTAAATGGCAAGGTCAAGGCATCGATTTGAAGCTGGCACAGGGACAAGCAATTATTAGTCAGTTGAAATCGTCAAATAACATCTTTAAAGCAGCACATACATTTCCTCAAGTTAACCAAGATTTTTGGATTCGTTATTGGTTAGCTGCTGGTGGTATAAATCCTGATACCGATATCAACTTGATGCCAGTACCATCAGCGCAGACTGTTGCCAACATGAAAACAGGAACAATGGATGCCTTTAGCACTGGCGATCCTTGGCCCTACCGAATTGTTAAAGACAAGATCGGCTACATGGCAGCTTTAACGGCAGAAATTTGGAAGAATCATCCTGAAGAATACTTGGCAATTCGCGCCGACTGGGTCGATAAAAATCCTAAAGCGACAAAAGCTTTGATGAAAGGGGTTATGGAAGCGCAGCAGTGGCTAGATAATTTTGACAATCGTCAAGAAGCTGCCAATATTTTAGCTGGACGCAACTATTTCAATCTCCCAGTAGAAATTCTTACTGAACCATTCCAAGGAAAATACAACATGGGTGATGGACGCACCATTGACGATCGCTCGATGGCGGCGTTGTACTGGAAAGACGAAAAAGGCAGCGTTTCCTATCCTTACAAGAGCCATGATTTGTGGTTCCTTACCGAAAGCGTGCGTTGGGGCTTTTTACCGCCAGAAACCTTAACCAATGCCAATGCCTTAATTGACAGAGTCAACCGCGAAGATTTGTGGAAAGAAGCTGCTAAAGAATTAGGTATTCCGACAGCCGATATTCCCACCAATACATCGCGTGGTGTAGAACAATTTTTCGATGGTATTCAGTTTGACCCAGCAAATCCTACTGCTTATCTCCAGAGTTTGAAAGTCAAGCGAGTCAATGTCTAAGAGGTAATAGGTAATGGGTAATGGGTAATAGTTACCAGATTTCCAATTACCAGTTCCCAATTTCCAACTACCAACAAGGAGAACCGAATTAATGACAACATTACGCACGCGTCCTGCAAGAAGTTTACAAAATCCGTGGATATCGCGGATCAATAAACAATTTCCCGACCTTGTACCGCCAATAATTGCGATCGCAATCTTTTTAGTAATCTGGCAATTATTTTCTTTAATGCCTGGTGCAACCTTACCTGGACCAATTCAAGTTGTTCAAGACACCTGGATACTTATTTTTTGGCCCTTCTTTGACCTGGGCGGAACAAACAAAGGTTTATTTTGGCAAATCCTTGCTAGTTTACAACGAGTAGCAATTAGTTATGTTTTAGCGGCAATTTTCGGCATTGCTTTGGGGATTTTAATCGGCACAAGTAAAGTGATGTCCAAAGCTTTAGATCCTCTTTTTCAACTACTACGAACTGTACCACCGCTAGCATGGGTTCCCATTTCCCTCGCCGCATTACGCCAAAACGAACCCGCAGCATTATTTGTTATCTTCATCACCGCAATATGGCCCATCTTAATCAACACTGCCGTAGGCGTTAAACAGATTCCCCAAGACTACAACAACGTCGCCAAAGTGCTGCAACTCACCCGCAAAGAATATTTCTTCAACATACTCATTCCCGCCGCCTTACCCTACATTTTCACAGGTTTACGGATTGCGATCGGCTTAGCATGGCTAGCAATCATCGCCGCAGAAATCGTCATGTCCGGTATCGTCGGTATTGGCTTCTTCATCTGGGAAGCCTACCAAAACAACAACGTCAGCGAAGTCATTTTAGCCTTAGTCTACATCGGTATCGTCGGTTTACTCCTCGACAAACTTATGGCATGGATCGAAACCCTAATCGTACCCCAAGGACAAAAAACTTAATCCCAATTACCAATTACCAATTACTAACTACCAAACTACTATGTCTGTATTCGTTGCTGTCGATAACATTGATAAAGTCTTTGATTTAGCCGGTGGTGGGCAATACGTAGCCCTCAAAGGCATCGATCTCCAAATCAAAAAAGGCGAATTTGTTTCCTTAATCGGTCACTCTGGCTGCGGTAAATCAACACTATTAAATATGGTCGCCGGTTTAGATTTACCCTCCGATGGTGTTGTCACATTAGAAGGACAACGCATCACCAAACCAGGACCCGATCGCATGGTTGTCTTTCAAAATTATTCGCTGCTACCCTGGCGTACAGTACGTGAAAATATTGCCCTCGCGGTAAATGCAACGATGAAAGATTTACCCGCAGGCGAACGCCGCGCGATCGTCGAACAACACATCGATATGGTTGGGTTGCGTCCTCACGCCGATAAACCTCCAGAGATGCTATCCGGCGGACAAAAACAACGCGTTGCGATCGCCCGTGCTTTAGCAATCCGTCCTAAATTACTCTTACTCGACGAACCTTTCGGGGCGCTAGACGCTTTAACACGTGGTAACTTGCAAGAACAACTGATGCGGATTTGTGAGGAAAACCACGTTACCGCGATCATGGTGACACACGATGTCGATGAAGCTGTATTGCTATCCGATCGCATTGTCATGTTAACTAATGGACCCGAATCAAAAATCGGTCAAATTCTCGAAGTTGATATCCCGCGTCCCCGCAAGCGCATGGAAGTTGTCGAACACCCCAGCTACTACAGCTTGCGCAGTGAGATGATTTACTTCCTCAACCAGCAAAAACGTATTAAGAAAATTCGGGCGCGGAAAACGGCGGCGATTTCCCGTCATGGCTTAGAAAAAGTCAACCTCGAAATCGGCTTTGTTCCACTCACAGCTTGCGCCCCTGTTGCAGTAGCCAAGGAAAAAGGCTTTTTTACAAAGCATGGTTTAGACGAAGTGACCCTAGTCCGCGAAACCAGCTGGCGGGGAATTGTCGATGGTATCAGTGGCGGCTATTTAGACGCTGCGCAAATGCCTTCAGGGATGCCAATGTGGTTAACTTTAGGAGGACACGAAAACCGTCCGTTACCTGTTGCAACATCGCTAACAATGACTCGTAACGGTAACGCGATCACACTCGATAAACGTTTTTACGAGCAAGGCATTTACACCTTATCTGACTTCAAAGCGTATCTGCATTCGACCGCCAATAAACAGCATCGCATGGGGATGGTACATCCGAGTTCGATGCACAATCTTTTACTACGTTATTGGCTAGCCGCAGGTGGTATTGATCCAGACCGCGATGTTTCACTGAAAACAATTCCTCCGGCGCAAATGGTTGTAGATTTACAAGCCGGAACAATTGACGGTTACTGCGTCGGAGAACCTTGGAATATTCGCGCTGCGGAAGAAGGTGTTGGTTTTACGATCGCGACTGACTTAGAAATTTGGTTAGGACATCCAGGAAAAGTTCTTGGTGTGCGCGAAGATTGGGCAGCAGCGTATCCTAACACGCACATTGCGTTAGTCAAAGCCCTGCTAGAAGCTTGCCGTTACTGCGCAGATCCGGCAAATTCTGAAGAAGTTCGCGAAATTGTCGCCCGACGCGAGTACGTTAGCACAGATCTTACTTATATCCAAATTGAAGATCCGAATACCTCGACGTGTAGTTTGGATCGTCCGATGCGGGAGTATGCACATCACCAGTTTTACGCAGATTCAGCAATCAATCGTCCGAGTCGTACCGAACAACTTTGGATTATGACGCAACTGGCGCGTTGGGGTGATACTCCGTTTCCGAGAAACTGGGTAGAAATCGTCGAACGCATCTGCAAAGTTGGTGTCTTTAGTACCGCTGCCAGGGAACTGGGATTAGATATTAGTTACACTCGTCAGCCAATTAAGTTATTTGATGGTAGCGTGTTCAATGCTGACGATCCGATTGGTTATCTCAACGATTTAGCAATCAAACGCGATTTCTCGATCGCCGAAGTTGTGCTTGATGCGCGACGTCCGCTTGTCGCTGCTTAAGCCTCAAAAATCAATCCAAAATCCAAAATCTACAATCTGGAATTACAATGTTTAATCGCACTTTTGCCTATACCGAGACAGCAAGTCAAACCGTGTCAGTTGCAACGCAACGCGAACCTTTTTTAGTAATGGAGGATATCTCGAAGGTTTATCCCACATCAAAAGGTCCTTACACTGTTTTGGATGGTGTTAACCTCACAGTTGCTGAAGGTGAATTTATCTGTGTTATCGGTCACTCTGGTTGTGGTAAATCAACACTCCTGAATATGGTCGCAGGATTTAATCACCCAACTTCGGGAGAAGTGCGGCTAGGTTCTAAACCGATTACCAAACCAGGTCCCGATCGCATGGTCGTTTTCCAAAACTATGCCTTATTACCCTGGCGAACGGCGTTTGAAAATGTCTACTTAGCCGTTAATGCGGTTCATCCGAATAAACCTCAAGCCGAAAAAAGAGCGATTGTCCGCGAACATTTAGCAATGGTCGGACTCAGTGAAGCTGCGGATAAAAAACCACCGCAACTATCAGGAGGAATGAAACAGCGCGTGTCAATCGCGCGGGCTTTAGCGATTCGTCCGCAAGTGTTGATTTTAGACGAACCTTTTGGCGCGTTGGATGCGATTACTAAAGAGGAATTGCAAGAAGAACTGTTGAAGATTTGGAACGACCATCGCTGTACAGTTTTGATGATTACGCACGACATTGATGAAGCTTTGTTTCTCGCCGATCGCTTGGTGATGATGACGAATGGTCCTCATGCAAAAATCGGGGAAGTTATGGAAATTCCGTTTTCCCGCCCGCGCGATCGCGCCCGCATTATGGAAGATCCGCAATACTACAAGTTACGCAATTATGCGCTTGATTTCCTTTATCATCGTTTTGCCCACGATGAGTAGTGGTTGTATTCAATGTGTGGTTTGCGCTTTTTTTTGCCGCCATTATATTACTGATACGCAATATAGTGGCATTTCTTCAATCTTATGCTGTTTTAAGGATATTCATGCAATCTCCTCAAGCTCTCACCCCTGTTGCAGAATATTTCAAAGTTTTATCTGAAGTGAGTCGATTAACTGTTTTGAGTAGTCTGACTTCAGGCGCAAAAAACGTTACTGAAATTATCGCCATCACTGGACTTGGACAAGCGAATGTCTCGAAGCATTTAAAAGTCTTGCTGCAAGCGGGTATTGTGACTCGCACTCCCCAAGGGGGTAATGTCTTCTATCAAATTGCTGATCCAATTGCGTTTGAGTTATGTGAATTGGTGTGCGATCGCCTTTCGATTCGGATCAATGAACAAGCAAAACAAATCGCAGCATTGCAGAGTTTACGCGAGCGAACATCTTATAGTAATCGTGTGTAAGTTACGAGATTTTTTGGAAACGAACCACAGAGCCACAGAGGAGTCACTCTCGTGTGCAGATGTCCTCCATTGAGGAGCGGATTCGTTGCGGAGGTTCCCTACGTTGTAGAACTCCGCGTGAGCCATGGCAAAGTTGCGGGGGTTTACCCTGTTGTAGCAACTGGCGTAGAATTGGAGTAACGCAGAGGAAGAAATTTTAGTAGTGCAGAAAACTCCTGAAAAGTTTAGTGTAGCTGGATTCTCATCTTGAGAAGGAGAGCTATCCACGAGAGACTAAAGTTCCCCAACTACCGGCATCTGCCATGGACACTCCCCTGTTGTATGGTCAACTGATAGACCAACTGAGTCAATGGGTAAACACTAAAGACGTGCGCCATCTGCAAGGAGTCTCCGAAGCTGTTGGGGCGATATTGCCGTTTGTTCAATTAATTGCAGCCAAAAGCTAAAGTGATAAGATCCTCTATCTAGTAAAAGTAAAGTTTTGGCTGTGACCAAGTTTAAGACATCCAACTCAACTTTAATATCACAAGCTTTAGAATTTTCATGCCACCAAATCTCTACAGGTAATCGGGTAACTAAATCTATGACAGTTCCCATCTTTCCTGCTAATTGTCCTTGAGCAACCTCTTCCAAGCTATCAAGCTTGCAAAACACCGCTTCTAAAACCGAACACTCTACTATCCAAATCTTCTCAAACTTTGACCTACCAAATTGAACACTTTCAGGTATAGTTCGACTATTTCTGTAATACCAAGCTGCTTTTAAATGTAGTGCCAAATTCTTAAATACTTTCTCAAATAATTCGGCAGAAAATATTAACAACCGTTGAGACATTGCTTGTTGACTAACACTCAACGGACTACACCGCAAAAAACCCTCCCTGGCTAACATCCTTGTTCATTCCGTCACTCTTGCCACAGCAAGGTAGCACCGCAGCTACCATCAACGGTAGGTTGAGAATTCTGTCTCTTCACCCCAGTTGCCGATAGTATTTTTCTTGTCTTGTGAGCGCTGGTGTCAATATAGCTTCCAGTTGCGAGGCAATGGCTTCATCTTCTACCATTGGGCGATGCTTCTTTTTGGCATGGTCACGGTTGCGCCGGCTCACGGCTTCATCCCTCTATAGCTTATCTGCTATGAGTTTTACACTAACCAAGCCTGACCCTTGACAATTGTTTGGCAACCTTAGCTTGTGGCTAATGGCTTTGACCTGTCTCAATCTCGCCTACGAGACGCCTAACGGCTGACGTCACTGGTCATGCTCCTCGACACAACCCACCTGATTGCCGTCGTGGAGATGCTGTTGGTTCAGGCGGGATGCCGTTCTCAACTCGACTAGCACGGTTGAGCGGAGGTTGCGTTTTCTGCAACTGGGGCTTTGAGCGATTGCTCGGCAGTGTTATCAGCGACTGAGCTTGCCTACTTTCACCCCACTGCCCCAGCGAAGCCCTCCGAAAGCCTATGTCTTGAAGCACTACCAGCAAGTCTAAGACGCTCGCATTGAGTTCTCGCAAGTGGTGACGTTCTCCTGATCAGACCATTGACCATGGACGACAGAGTTTTCTGCACCACTAAGGGGTTTTGAGTTAGAATACGTGCGCGTGCAGTACCTCCGCGTCACAAAGATAGGCGATGCCCGAATAATTGTCGAAAAACTGCACTGCGACCTCATCCGAAATCTTCAGGGCCATATCTCGATTGGCGGTGAGCACCTCGATCTTTATATTCGAGTAGACGTCGCCAACGGTGGGTTGTCCCGATGAGCGCACGCTGCGGCTGCCTTTACCGCCAGCGGCTACCACCGTATAACCGGTAGCCCCGGCTTCGTCGATGATCTTTACAATCTGTTTCAGCAGCACCTTTTCCGTAACGATGACGAGCTTGGTGGCTTTCTGGGTCATGTGGGTTACCTCCTGACGCGTTCTTTGGCGACAATTCAAGGCAATACACTATGGTTTTGCCTTTAACCATATCTTTAAGTTTATGCCAAAGAGCGGCGAATCCACTCCCCTCTGTTGAGAAAGATTGACTCATATTAGCGGAAGCATTTTATAAAAATCACTTATCCTTTTGGCGCTATGACCACCATTCAACATCAGATGGCAGGGGGCAATAGGGACGAGGATGCCATTTGCAGTACCGTCTACTGGTAGAGTAATCAAACTTCGATTCACCATCCAACAGCGGAGCATCTCTTGAATATCATCACTCTCACCGCAGATGTTTTAGTAGTCGGCGGCGGCACGGGGGCACCGCCGCAGTGATTCAAGCCCTCGACGTAGGGCGATTCCTCCCCTATGCGAACTAATGTGTGGCAATCGACAGACTGGTCATGCAGAATTCACGCAAAAATGAATCGAAAAAACGAAGATCAGCTGGAGTAGCATCAGCCGGTGGCTGATTCCTCCGCAACCGCCTGAATCAATGAGGGCTTATAGGAATCAAGTGCGGTATAGCCGAGCAGGTTCAACTTATAAGTTTCGCTTATCAAAAGATTCGGCAAGATTGAAGCAATGTTTTGTAAAAAATGCTGCTTGTTAGCCAGGCATTGCATAAACTTAAAGATATAGTGTTTGATTAAAGTATAGGCTTATATCTATAAATTCAGCGAAAGCATCTCAAAGACATAACCACTGTTCTGAAGCCGCTACACACATCACACAGGTGGATTTTCGGCAGGTGTTCCGTGCGATACAGGCAAGCGACCTGTAAGCGATACACACAAGCAGTATGGAGCGAAAACCATGAATAAGTTTGAATCGAGGCAGTCACAGCTAAAGTTGGATACGGATGAGGGGTGGGTCGTGCAGGTGTATGGCAGTAATCGCCGCTTGCTCTGTGTTTTAGAACCCTCCCATGGTTGGATCTTCTTGATCGGTTGCGGTGTTGGTTTACTGCTTTCAGTAATTTGGATTAACGCCGCTCGCTACAGTCCCCCCTTAGAGCCGACCCCACCAACAGAGTCACCCGCATTGCACGTGGATTGATACGACCCATTGTAGGGGCGAGGTACTCTCCTTGAGACATCGTAATTGGACCTCAAGGCGACCATAGTGCGACCCATCACAGAGACGGGTGGCTAAGGCGACATCTGCATGGGTTTTGGATAGGTTGATGGAATCGGTCGGCGAGCAGAGACAGACGATCTCTGTTTGTCACTTTCTCAGGTGCGATCGCGGCTCTCAGTGCCCCGCAGAGCCAACCAGGTCAGCCGAGCCAATCTAGTCAAGGCGGTCGTTTCTGCGACCGAGGTGTTGAAAGGTATAGCCAGGTAAGTTGTGCGAGATTTTTGAGCGGCGCAATATTAGCTACTGAGGTGTTGAACAGTAAAAGTTCTTCGAGTTCATGCAAGTGAGCTAGGGGGAGAGCGATCGCAATTCTGTCAGGTCTTGTAAGGGGGTGAGATCGCTAATTTCATTACTAAAGATAAATAAGCTGTGTAGCTGGCTCAACGGGGTCAACAGATTTAGGTCGCGAATGCGGTTGTTGCCGATCGCCAAATATTCGATTTGGTCTAGCCCAGATAAAGGTGAGATATCAGAAATACGGATGTTTGCTGGGCGGATAGGCTCCATACTCCTAGTCCAATCACGACAAAGGACGGCGCAAACCAGCGAAAAGGGAGAATGACAGTCATTTGGCTCTTTGGTAAAGGGCATGTCGCATTGAGAAAACTCTGCGATCGCAATTCACATTAACCAGAGGCAGGAATCGCCAAACCAAAGAAAAATTTATGATTTCAATTTGACATTTCCATGTAACAGAGCGCAAAAATCTGTGCATTTCAGGATAGGCTTAAACACATAGAGATTCATGTCTTGATAGATCAGGTTCTATGAAGGATGGTGCAAGATAGCTATCACCTTCTAGTCCCGTTAGGAGAGCGGCCATCTCTGAACACCCTGTCGACAGGTTCTCGCGTAACGCCTGTGCTATAGAAGTGAAGCGCTTCACCTTTACTTTTTAAAGCTCACTTATCACAGTAATCGCTCCTCTTGAGAGGAGGCGGAAGGAGGTTTTAGTGGATTTCTTGTCCGATTTCTTGACGAAATTCGGGGCGCAGTTGCAGTCACCGACGCTCGCCTTTCTGATTGGTGGTATAGTCATTGCTGCCCTCGGTAGCAAACTGGAAATTCCAGATGCGATCTATAAGTTCATCGTCTTCATGCTGCTCATCAAAATCGGTCTGAGCGGCGGCATTGCGATCCGCAATTCCAATCTGACGGAGATGCTGTTGCCCGCGCTGTTCGCCGTGGTAACGGGGATGCTTATTGTGTTCATCGGGCGCTACACGTTGGCCAAGCTGCCAGGCATTAGAACCGTGGATGCCGTTGCGACCGCAGGCTTGTTCGGTGCTGTGAGTGGCTCTACCCTCGCTGCCGGCATAACAGTACTGGAAGCGCAAGGCATCGAATATGAGGCCTGGGCCGGCGCACTCTATCCCTTCATGGACATCCCAGCGCTCGTGACTGCGATCGTCGTGGCTAGCATTTATACTAGCAAGAAAAAGTCTCTCCGCGAGCAGCACCGTACCGCAGGCGCGTCTTTCAGTACCGCAGGCGAGTCTTTCAGTACCGCAAGCGAGTCTTTCAGTACCGCAGGCGCATCTTTCAGTACCGCAGGCGCATCTTTCAGTACCGCAGGCGAGTCTTTCAGTACCGCAGGCGAGTCTTTCAGTACCGCAGGCGAGTATCCCAGCAAGCCGGAGTATCCCACCAGCAGGCAGGAGTATCGCAGCCAGCAGCGCATTACCGCAAGCGGGTATCCCAGCAAGCAGCGTGAGCGGGTCAAAATATGGCCCATTGTGAAGGAAAGCCTCGAGGGTTCTGCCCTATCGGCACTGCTACTCGGTCTCGCTCTAGGTCTGCTAACTCGGCCAGAAAGTGTCTTTGAAAGCTTCTACGAGCCACTCTTCCGCGGTCTGCTTTCGATACTGATGCTGGTAATGGGTATGGAGGCCTGGTCAAGGCTTGGCGAGCTGCGCAAGGTGGCCCAGTGGTACGCCCTATACGCCTTGGTGGCGCCGCTGCTGCATGGGTTTATCGCCTTCGGTCTCGGCATGATTGCCCACTACGCCACGGGGTTCAGCCCTGGCGGCATCGCGCTACTGGCCATCATTGCCTGCTCCAGTTCAGACATCTCAGGACCGCCCACTTTACGAGCCGGTATCCCGTCGGCCAATCCCTCCGCCTACATAGGCGCTTCCACAGCCATCGGTACGCCGGTTGCGATTGCCATAGGAATACCACTCTTTGTTGGGCTTGCCCAGGCGCTGATGGGCAGCTGAATCGCAGACGCGTCACGGTCTGCCAGTACTTCCCTGACCTGGTAGGGCTGATTCATTGTAGTGAAAGTAAAACACGGTGGCGCAAACGGTTCTGGAACACTAAGATTGCCAGTTTCGCCTTCGAGGACTATCAAGCCGTGTTGGAGAGGACATATGAGCAGATTTCGCCCAGGTGTTTGGTCACACTCCTGGCAGACAGGGGCTTTGACCATAAGCACCTGTTGCAATGGCTACACGCTCATCAGTGGGAGTGAGCCATTCGACTGAAAGGTGGTGTCTCAGTCCATTTAGCCTCTGGACGGCTCTGTCGAGTGGATGACCTCTGGTCGCCGCAAGACGAAGCCTATCTCTACCGACAATTGAATATGACGAGATTGAGGCACACCTCGCCACTGCGCATCTGTCAACTGTTGCAAAGCCCTGAGCGGTACTGTCTAGCTTGCCCCCGTCCCTCCAAACCTTTGAAGTGTATAGTCAACGCTATTGCGCCATAGAACCGCATTTCAAGGATTACAAGTCGGCGGGCTTCGACCTGTCTCAATCTCGCCTACGAGACGCCCAACGGCTGACGTCACTGGTCATGCTCCTCGACACAACCCACCTGATTGCCGTCGTGGAGATGCTGTTGGTTCAGGCGGGATGCCGTTCTCAACGCGACTCGCACAGTAAGCGGAGGTTGCGTTTTCTGCAACTGGGGCTTTGAGCGATTGCTCGGCAGTGTTATCAGCGACTGAGCTTGCCTACTTTCACCCCACTGCCCCAGCGAAGCCCTCTGAAAGCCTATGTCTTGAAGCACTACCAGCAAGTCTAAGACGCTCGCATTGAGTTCTCGCAAGTGGTGACGTTCTCCTGATCAGACCATTGACCATGGACGACAGCGTTTTCTGCACCACTAAGGAAAGAAATAGTGAGAGTGCCTAAACAATTCAGAATTGTTATAAATAAAAAATAGTAATTAATTAGGATTTCTGCTTACATGAAACATAACAGCTTGCGGAATTCCAGCCCATAGAGGTGTGTTGATGTTTGCTTGTCTTAATCCTTCGGCAGTCCAATTATTGCTATTTCTTAAAATTGAATAATGACCTTTTGCCTCATAATAGCTAGCGTCTGATTCATCACTACGCACGAATAATATTGTTTGTCCTTGAGGAGTTAATTCAAAAGAATTTTGAATAAAGTGTACAGTGTTTAGATAGTTTGAGGTATTGACTCCTACACAGTGAATATCATGACTTTGGGGTATTTCTGGATACCCTTCTACTCGCATAAGTGACCCACGAGAGAAGAATAGAGCTTGTATCCCAAGGGGAACGATTTCCTGAATTTGATTAGGATTTGTAGGATAAAAGTCGCGATCGCCCCAACCAAAACCTAGGTATTGATAATTTTCTGAAGGCTGTTTACCGATTTCTTTAAGATTTAAAAATTGTTGCCAATTATATACATTATTCCGTACAGGTACAATAATATTAGTATGAATGCCAACTTGATTAACGCAGATATTTACATCATTTTCTTGGGAAGAAATGTTCCATCTTCTTGGAATTAATGAAACAATTAAGAGTAAAGAAAAAAGACCTGCAAGAGTAATACAAAAGAAGAAACAAGCTTTTTTAAAAGACATTAATTTGTTAATTCATCGTTCTGAGTGGTTAGTGACTAGTTACTAGTCACCCTTCACCTTTACTAACCATTTTTGGTAACACTAATCAACCAAATTTGATATAAATTTCAGCTAAGGTTTGACCAAAGCGACTAGCGATTTTCAATTAGCATTTAGCTAAGATCTAATACTAGATTTGACTGGAGTTTTAGCCGCCAAGCCTATATTGAGTAGGATATGCGATCGCCCTCGCAACAATCAACACGCGATCGCACTCTTGCTTATTCTGGCTGAGGTGGAGATTGAGGAGGTGCATCTAAATTATCACCTGTTTGTGGTTCTTCAGTTGCTTCGGGTGGTGTTGGGGAAGCAGGTTGTGTTGGAACTACAATTGATGGTGCTTCTTCTGTCGGTGACGATTCTTCAGAGGGTGGTTCAGTTGTAGGTTGTGGCGTGTCTACTACAGGAGGCGATTCGGGTGCTGGATCTGGTACAGGCGATTCCGCTGGAGATGATGGTGTTTCTGTTGGTGTTGCTGATTCTTCTGGTTCAACACGGTTACGCGGACGCCAACGAAAAGGCGCTGGTTCTTCTGGGGGTGTCGTTGCTTCGGTTTGCGGTGATGGCGTGACTTGGGTGTCATTTTCACCAGTTTGTTGAATATTACCTGGTGGAACGATCGCCGGTGCAGTTGGTTGAGTATCATCCTCGGATAGTACATTTGCAACGGCAACCGCAGCCACTCCGGCAATTACTGCGGCTCCAATACCGAGTAAAATTCCAGTAGATAACCCTCGTCTTTGCTGAGGGACAACTACTTGTTGTGGAGGTTCAATCGATTGTGGTTGGGGAATGACCGCAACTGTAGCAGCGGTGTGAGTTGGTGATGGTTGTGTTTGCATCTCCGCCGCAGTGAAAGACGCTGAAGGTAATAAAGCAAGCCATTCTGCGACTATTGCAGGGCGAAACTTTGCTTCTACCGCCATTCCACGCATGACAGCTTGGTTAATCGCAATACTCAGTTGCGGTTGGAGATCGCGGGGTGTTTGCATCGGGACGCGATCGCGTAAACTTGCTGCAACCGGAACTTTCGCTGTTAATAACGAATATAATGTCGCTGCTAAACCGTACACATCAGTTGCGGGTGTACGCGGTGCGTGAGGTAGATACTGTTCGATTGGTGCGTAGCCTTCGGAGACAATATTCGTATGCGTTTGTGTATGACCTGGAGTAAATTCGCGGGCAATACCAAAGTCAATTAAAACAACTTCCTGCGTACCTTGGCGTAAGATAATATTTTGTGGTTTAACGTCGCGATGTAATAAATTATTTTTATGTACTACTTGTAAAGCTGCTGCGATTTGGCGAATGTAGTGAATTGCCGTTGCTTCTGGAAGCGGATTGTTAGGAAAAACAACTTGATCCAGCGTTTGACCAGGAACGTAGTCCATCACCATATAAGGTAATGCGTCTTCCACAAAAAAATCGCTCACGCGGACAATATTAGGATGGACGCAAGTTGCTAATCTGCGGGCTTCATCCTGAAATTGCCGATAGAAACTGACAAAATCAGGATGCTGGCGTAGTTCTTCGTTGATTGTTTTAATAACGACAACTTGGCCTAAGTAGTGGTGAGTCGCTTTAAACGTAATTCCAAAGCCACCGCGCCCAATTTCTTGGTCTAGCGTGTATTTCCCGCGTTGCAATTTTTTTCCTACTAGCATAGTCAAGCCTCCCCACCGAACGATAAAGTATAAATACCGACTTCTACTTTATCGCTCCTCCTTAAAAGCGATGACCGAATCCGAATTGTAAGCGACTTTCTCCTTGGTCATTGAATCCAAAATCAGCACGAATTAAACCAATCGGTGAATCTACCCGCACGCCAGCACCGTAGCCAAAGCCCGATCCTGGTTTGTCGCGGACTACCGCAGGTTCTCCAAGTACTGTGTCTCCCGAACCTAAATCGGAAGCAAAGTCAGCAAAAACGACTCCTCCCAAAAAATCGAGGATTGGAAAGCGGTATTCTGCCGAAGCTAACACAAACGATCGCCCACTGCCAACTTCTCCAATACCATAACCGCGTACTGAATTCAAACCGCCTAAGTTAAATGCTTCATACGGTGGTAAATCGCCAATTGTTGTTCCACCTTGAACGTTAAAAGCAAACACTTCAGAATCGCGATCGCCACCAACGAGATCGACCGGAACATATTGACTATAATTCGCACGCAGGCGACTCATCGAAATTGCACCTTGACCGATGGGAATTGACTGTTCCGCGCTGAGGCTGAGTACAGAACCTTCTGTCGGATTGATAAAGTTGTTGCGAAAATCGCGCGTTGCTGTAAAAGAGATCGTTGCCAAATCGTCGATTCCTGTACCGCTTAACGTTAAGGGATTTCCTAACTCATCTTGAGGAGAAATATTACCGGCGCGATCGCGGATACTGGTACGTTTGTAGTTTAACCCCATTGACGCTTGCCAATCATCAATCGGGCGCTGTAAAGTGACGCTTCCGCCAAATTGTCCTTCGCGTGGGCGATCGTCGTTTGGTAACGAAACATCACCATCAAAGGTTTGCGAGATTCCGCGACGGCGAAATGCATTAACTTGATACCCGAAGCGATCGGGGTTACTCGCGCGATACGGACTTGTGAAATTTGTATCAAATTGAATATCGCGGCGACTGATTTGGATATCAGCCCCAATCGAATCATTCACGCCGCTAAAATTAAAGTCTTTGTAGCTGACTGTCGCAAATAACCCGCTATCATCATTGTATCCACCACCTAAATTTGCGGCACGTGCAGGCGCTTCTGTCAAGTCATAAATGACATCAACTTTTGTTGCATCGCCTTCTAACGCGACGCGGACGTTTTGAAATAATCCCAGTTGATACAGTTGTTGTAAGTCTTGTTTAACAGTTTCTTCGCGGAAAACTTGCCCAGGTTTGACATTCAATTCACGCCGGAGAAAATCAGGTTGCGTTCGTCCTTGAATTGGCTTACCTTTATCATCAACAAATCGCCCATCTTCATCAGAAAAGCGGAATTTGACATCGTTAATTAAGCCTTCTGCGACTTCTAGCGTGAGTACGCCTTGTGGGTTAGGGCGAATTGCGATAACCCGCGCTAGGGTATAACCATTTTGAGCATACCACTCATTAATTTGCTCGACACTTTGACTGAGCGCTGCTGGACTAATCGGATTGCCAATTTGCGGTTTTATGCTCTCTATTGCTACATTCTGTGGTAGAGCTTTTGCGTTTGCAAGTTGCAGCGAATGCACAACCACAGGTTCAACCTGAAACACAACATTTAACCCCGTCGCCGTCGGGTTACTACTTACCGTAGCATTGCTAAATAAATTTGTTGCTAAAATTGCGGCGACATCTTGTTGTAACTGACTTTCACTCGTTTCTCCCCCGACACGAGTTTTAATTGCATTGCGCGCGATTTGCTGTAATTCTTCGCTTGCGCCGACGATTTGGACATCTGTTGCAGTTACAAACAACTCGTTACGCGCTGCGGGTAACGGTTGCGAAGTCGTTGCTACGCGTGTTGAATTTGATGTTGATTCGCTCGTGGGAATAACAACCGCATTTTGATATTCTTGATAATACTGCACATCACTGCTGGGAACAACAACTTGAGGGCTAGCCGTCGCCAGTGATGTATAAATTAACTCTATAGCAGTCAGCCCAATCAAGGTATAAATGGCAGTATTAGAACGCATAAGAAAAGAGGGAATAGGAGCGAGGGGCGAGGAGCGAGTAATTAGCCTTTTGATTTAGTATATTACCAATTACTCATTACCCAGTTACAGACACTTACTGGTGTTATTTTGTTTCTGAATGAATAATTTATCAGCATTTTCCCCAGATTCTCCGATAAAGTTACTTTGCCTTAGTAATGGTCACGGTGAAGATATTATCGCTGTGCGAATTCTTCAAGAATTACAGCAGTTAACTGCAATTGACATCGCCGCTTTACCCATAGTTGGCGAAGGGCGCGCTTACACTCAATTTAGTATTCCCATTATTGGGAAAGTTCAAATAATGCCTTCTGGTGGATTTATTTATATGGATGGGCGACAAGTATTGCGAGATTTACAAGGAGGTTTGCTAAAACTCACTTTGTCTCAAATTAAGGTCGTTCGTAGTTGGGCAAAACAAGGCGGAACGATTTTAGCGGTAGGTGATATTGTACCGTTACTTTTTGCTTGGGCAAGTGGGGCAAATTACGCTTTTGTCGGAACAGCCAAATCAGAATATTATCGACAAGATGAATTGGGATGGCATTCTCGAAAGTCGCCACTCTCGCGCTTAGAAAATTTGTCAGCTTCAGTTTACCATCCTTTCGACCGTTATTTGATGCGTCACCCGCGTTGCAAAGCGGTTTTTCCCAGAGACACATTAACAACCAAAACCTTACAAAAATGGGTAATTCCCGCGTTTGATTTGGGAAACCCGATGATGGATCGATTAGAGGCGCAGAATTTATTAAAGTTAGAACCCGATCCGCAGCGGTTAACAATTCTCTTGCTTCCTGGTTCGCGCCCTCCCGAAGCTTACGCAAATTGGCAACAAATTCTTGTCGCTGTCACCGAATTAATCGCCACCTTTCCAACGCGATCGCTTGTTTTTTTGGCTGCGATCGCCCCCACATTAACTTTAGAACCACTGTGTCAAAGTCTTGTCGATTCAGGTTTTGCGCAAGATAACTTGACATTTAAACATAAAAATGCATCTATTATTCTGACTCAAAATGCTTACAACGATTGCTTACACCAAGCAGACTTAGCAATTGCAATGGCGGGAACAGCCACCGAACAATTTATTGGTTTAGGTAAACCGGCGATCGCGTTTCCTGGAAATGGACCACAATATACTTATGCCTTTGCGGAAGCCCAAAGCCGTCATCTTGGTTCGTCATTAACATTAGTCGAACATCCAAAACAAGTTGCGGATGCAGTGCGATCGCTACTTCAAGATCCTCAAAAACTCGAACAAATCGCCAAAAATGGCTACCAACGCATGGGACAACCAGGCGCAGCCCATCGCATCGCCCAATGTTTAGTTCAACAATTCAACTTAGAATAGATTACAGATGGTAAAGTCTTAGGCTTTTCCTCGCTCATTCACCGCAGGCAAGATGCCTGCCATACAACACGCCCCTCTCTTGATTGCGCTCGAAGTTTATAATTTACACAAAACCTACAAACAGCGTCAAAAGCTTATCGAGGCTGTACGCGGTGTTTCGTTAAATATCAATTCCGGTGAAATTCTTGCATTTCTTGGTCCCAATGGTGCCGGAAAAACAACTTGCATCAAAATGATCGCCGGTTTAATCAAGCCTGATGTTGGAACTGTGCGAATTGCGGGTTCTGACCCGCATCGCAATCCGCGATCGCTACGCTTGGTAGGTGCAGTTTTAGAAGGAAACCGCAATCTTTACTGGCGACTGACTCCCGAAGAGAACTTAGAGTATTTTGGCACATTACGCGGGTTAAATCGCCGTGTAGCCTATAAAAACGGACTGCAATTATTAGAAAGATTCGACTTGATATCAAAACGCCGCGCCCCAGTGCAAACACTTTCACGCGGAATGCAGCAAAAGCTGGCGATCGCTGTCGCATTAGTTCACAATCCACGCTTGTTATTACTCGATGAACCAACATTAGGTTTAGATGTGGAAGCTAGTCAAAATGTCAAAGTTTTAGTAAGAGAAATTGCACAAGAAGGCTGCGCGATTCTACTCACAACACATCAACTCGATGTCGCAGAAGAAATATCAGATCGCGTCGCGATTATTCAACAAGGCAAAATTTTAGCCGAGGAATCGACGCGTGAAATTATTCGGCGTTTTTCGGGTTCAACTTATATTATTGAGTTTACGGGTGAATTAGATCCTGTGCAAATCAGTAAACTTGAATCTTTGGGTGTCACCGTTCAAGCTGATAAAATCGTTTACGATGGCATACCCGCAGGTTTATATCAAGTTTTAGCTTTTCTTAATCCTTTACCTTTAGTTCAAGTCAAACAACAAGCTGACTTAACGCAAGTCTTCCTCAAAATTGTCCGAGAAAACCGTAATGCTTGAACTATTTTTAGCTGAACTCAAACGCAGTTGGATTGAGTTTACGCGCTATCCTGTTGATGCCGTTGCTGGAGTTTTTATCATTACATCCGTATTTTACGGTTTATTTCTCAGTGCCCGTTACATTGCAGGTCCCAATTTACAATTTGGCGATCGCCTAGATGCAATTGTCGTTGGCTATGTGCTGTGGACTTTGGTAATCTTTGTTGTTACGAGTATTGTTAGCATTCTGCAAATTGAAGCACAAACGGGAACTTTAGAGCAAGTCATGCTCACGCCCTATGGTGTATCACGGGTGTTTTTAGCACGTGCGATCGCAAGTTTAACGATCAATATTGTCTTAATTACAGGAATTTTACTACTAATTCTCTTACTAACAGGACGACGATTATATTTTCCCCCAACTTTAATTTTGCCACTTCTCACAGTTTTATTCGGTGCTTATGGTTTAGCCTTCCTTATGGCTTCTTTAGCTTTACTATTTAAACGTATTCAGCAATTACTTGGGCTGACGCAATTTGCTTTATTGTTTTTATTAACGGTTCCGAGCGAAACTTGGAGCGGAACGCTATCAATTGTAAGATTGCTGTTACCAATGACAATGGGTGCAGGAATTCTCCGCGATTTAATGGCACGTAATCTAAGTTTAAACTTTGTTGAAATTTCGCTTGCCTTTCTCAATGGATTAGGATATCTAGTCTTAGGTTTAGTAGTATTTCGTCGTGCAGAAGTTGTAGCAAAGCGCCGAGGAATTTTAGGAGGATATTAAAAACGTCAATTAGGGTTTCATGTGTACCAAAGACGCTTTTGCAAATTTGATGAGCTGGATACAGGGTAAGTAGGCGATCGCTTGTTTAGTGTAAGCATTTGTTGTACCGTGCAATTTTTAACTAGGTTCCTGTATAAGAGCCTCAGCGACTACTTGCATCACTCTATTACTAAAAGGCATACAGTCATGCCAAATAACAGGAATTTGCACGGAGTTACCAATGGGAAGTATTGAAGAACTAGCTGGCAAAATTACCACATCAAAGAAAGTCCAAATGGTCGTACAACTAACAGATGCCAAGCATTCAATATGCCGATCTAGCATCTTTAAGAATGGGCTATTTGGTCGCATTTGACGACATCCTATATGCGACAAGAGATATGCAGTCCACGTTCCGCGATGGGGTGTAGAAATGCTGATGAAACGTTGAACTCGATTAACTCCACCTAAACACTGAAGATAATATCGACCTGCAAGCCCACCCATACTGAAGCCTACAATATCTATAGGTTGCTCTAGGGAAAAGTTTCTGCTGATATAGTCTTCAATTTGCCGTGCCCAATGTTCTAATCCTAGTTCTCCCGTACTTGGTTCAAAACTAAGAGAATAAGTATGCCATCCTAAATGACTTAGATAATCTGCCAGTTTACTCATTTGCAGGTGGCTAGAAATTCGACCATGAAGCAATAGAACAGGATTACGGATAGACATCACATTCATACGAGTTCATTATCTAATGAAGTAGCAGCAATCTCCCCACCAATACTCTAAAAGTCATCTGCTACTCATGCTCAATCGTCTTTAAGAACTCTTCGGCTGTAATTATGATCGCACTCCGAAATGGATTTAATACAAGCAAATCTTTGTCGCCAGTAATTATGTACTGGGATTCTCTATTAGCTATATGGTAGGGAAAAAGTAGAGATTTCGGTTCTATCAAATATTTAAACATATTTATAACCATATTTTTTATGTATAGTTTGGTAGCAACTTGTGAACTGCTGACAACCACTTAGCTTTGATTATATGCTTCTAAAAATTCTTCTCTAGAAATTCCAGTCTGAGTGCAGATAGCTCTCAACGTTCCACTTTTAATAGTCGAGTGATTTGGCATAACTAACGGTGTCTCTGTTCCATCTTCATTCTCGCGTTTCATGACGATGTGTTCTCGTTCACGAACGATTTTAAAACCTAATAGCTCAAACGCTTTGACTACACGCTTCTTAGGTGCATCGACTGGAAACTTCGGCATCTAGAGTATAACTCCAGCCTCAGCAATAAAAACCTCTACACATGGAACATCTTCTAGCATTTCTTTGCCAAAAACTTCAATGTAGCAGGTGATCGCCGATTTTACATCTGATAAGGCTTCTTCATACGTATCTCCCTGCCCAACAATCGCACCCGCAACACCAATAGGGTAAGCAACATATCCATCTGGATGCTTTTCAATAATAATTTTGAACTGCTTCATTGATTTCTCATTTCTAGAGACATCCAGATTCATTTGAGTTGAAAAGTAATTTGACTAGTATTTATTACTCTTATCGTGCCACAAATATTGGTATAGTACCAAGACCTAGTTGCACTATAGATGTTAAGGTCCAAGACAAGTAAATTATTATGGGGCAGAATCTACAAAGTGGATAATTCGTTCAATCATTCCAGTGGCAGACAGATCGCCAATCATCAACCCGTGTGACAATATTTCTCCATTACTACGCTGCAATCGCCATTGCAATCGAAACACATTATGATGCATATCAACATCTCCTTCTGGTTCTAAGATATGATCGAAAAGTGTTCGGAATCGCTCGATTAAGGCTTGCATTTCTTCAATTCCCTGAACTGGGTTTGGAATATGCGGATCGAGGTAAATCACGTCAGTTGCTAAACAATTAATTAGGAAGCTATATCTCTCATTTGAAGTTGTTGCATTCCAGGCTGATAGATAATTATCGATGGATTGCATAATTAACTCTCTTTTTAGATTTGTATTAAATTATGAAAATATTGATATGCAAGTTTAGAATTATACAATGCACTGTTTTATTTCAAATTTAATTTTCCCAATTATTAAAGGATTAACTACTATACATACTTGTACATCTAGAATACTGTGATTAAATATCCAATATTACCGTAGCTTGCCAACCATTAATAGTTTTTTCTAACTGAAAACGGTGTAGCGTTACAGCTTTGACATCCACGCGCTGATGATGTTTACTCGGATTGAGTTTTTCTCCTTTTGTAACGGCTTGAAGATGATATAGTCCTGCTTTTTCTTCTAACTTAACTTGTTGTGTACGCAGTAGTAATAATTCACTATCTTTGTAATAAATAAATTCTTGAAGAAAGTTGAACAGCAACATATCTAGCGCGTCATTTTCCAAGTTAAATGTGCGAGTTTCTTGAAGTGCGATCGCATCAATATTCTCAATCATTGTATTGATTGTGGCATCACCCGCCGCGATGAATAATTGTTCTAAATTTTTTCCCCAAGCGTGGAAAGCAATGTCTGCGATCGCGATATCTTCCAAATACTCATAAGGCATATTACTGCTCGCATCTTTTCAACTGATCGATAATTTCTTGTTGATATTTTTTGACTTGTCTACCAATAAAAACTAACTCTGTAGCATCTTGTTCAAACAGTTCTAGTTCCCATCTTCCAGCTACATAATTAAATAGATAAATTTGCTCAGGAAACCTTATAAATCCTTTTGCCCGATACACATCTTTTTCTACCAATTCATCAGCAAATTCCTCAAAACATTCTCGCTTTAAAGTAGCCTGCGTTTTATAACTAAACGAATCAAATTCGGGTTGATGAATGTGATGTGGTTCTGGCTGTAGTCGCGCCCTCGCAATACCAAATAATAAATCTGGATCGACTTGACAGCGTTGAGTATGTAAAATTTCAGCAACTTCGTTATACGAATGTAACTTTGCTTCGATTGCTTGCAATTGTTCTTCTGTTACTAAATCAACTTTATTGAGTAAGATTGTATCTGCCGCTTCAATTTGCATTCGCGTTGTATGACCGACACTCGGATATCTCACCATCGCATCTGCATCAACGACAGTAACTACGCCATCTAATCGAACTTTAGTTAAACTTTCTTGAATATCAAACACCAAAGCATCAGGTTCAGCAACACCTGTTGTTTCTACCACAATCACATCAGGATTAACTGTCTCGATGATTTCGTCAACTGCTGCTTCAAATTCTCCGAGTAGCGAACAACAAACACATCCACCGCCTAAATTAGCCATTGCGACATTTTTACCTTGAATGATCTTGGTATCGATCGCAATTTCGCCAAACTCGTTCATCAAAATAGCAATTTTTTGAGGAATCGAATCGAGAATGTGACGTAGTAAAGTTGTTTTACCACTACCGAGGGAACCTGTAATAACTGTAAGTGGCGTGCGTACTTGCATAATTCTCTTTTAACTATATTTGCCGTAAGAATGTAAGGTATTCATGTTTATTATCATTGCACCAACTTTTTACTTTATTTTCGATTTTAGTTACTTCTTCAGTGGATAGATATTCTTGCCATACACCGGTTTTAGCTGCATTAATATGATTTATATGTAACAAGCTATCTTCATCATGATAATCAACAATTTCTCTATGATCGTGAGGATTGAGAGAGGTTTGCATTAATTGAGTTGTGAATTTTTGTATTCGCTTTTTTTGTTGCTCAAGCGTAAAAAGTGAGGCAATATTTTGACGCTTATCTACGTCAAAGTTAATATTCAGATGCCTAGCAATACGCTTTACTTCTTGCGGTATGTTTTGAAAAATATTTTCATATTGAGAAACAAGCACTCTCGGTAAGCTTGTCCATTGTTTATAATTATCTAGACAAGTTTGAATAAACTCTCGTCCATGCCAATTCCAAATGTCATCAAAAGATTTTTGTTGCTGCTGCATCATTGATACATAGACATCGCGGATATCTCTAAATGTATAGATACCCAGTGCATTATTTTGGGTAAACTCCTTGCCTATTGCATCTGTAAATTGATGGACTTTGACAACTTTTAATTGTTTGTAACTTTGATACGAATTACGTACCTCTAAAAAGCGCTGTGCATCTATCCATCCTATCTGTTGACCTATATCAGCCTCTTTAACAAGCTGACTGACGATCTGAAACTGTAGGGTTGAAGCAGAACGATACATTCCACAACAGAAAACCCACATATCTTCTCCTTGCAAATCATTAAGATGCGATCGCTCAAAGCATAAATTATCCTTTAATATTGCCAATCGGTGTAAACCGCACAACTCTTTTGCTAATTCCGGCTAATTCTGCGGCTTCAATTACTTCATCAACGTCTTTGTAAGCGCCTCCAGCTTCTTCGGCTAATCCCGACATTGAGGTACTGCGGACGTAAATACCCCGTGTTTGCATCTCTTTTTGCAGTTTTTCACCCCGAAACGTTTTTCGCGCTTTGGTACGACTCATTGTGCGCCCACTACCGTGCGCGGTGCTAAAGAAAGTTTGGTCGCCACTGGGTACGCCAACCAACAAGTAAGAGCCTGTTTCCATACTGCCGCCGATAATCACCGGCTGACCAATATCTTGATATTTCTCAGGAATCCCCGTCATTCCTGGTGCAAACGCACGGGTTGCCCCTTTACGATGGACAAGAAGCGATCGCTCTTTACCATCGACAATATGACGCTCTAATTTCGCCGTATTGTGCGCAACGTCATACACCATATGCATTCCCAAATCTTCGGCGGAACGCCCAAAAATCTCCGAAAAAACCTCGCGAATGCGGTGCAAAATCACCTGACGATTTGCAAACGACATATTTAAACCGCACTTCATCGCTGAAAAGTACGCTTGTCCTTCAGGCGAATCGAATGGCGCGCAAGCTAATTCGCGGTCTAAAATCTTAATACCATACTTGCTTTCCATCACCTTGAGGAAAACTTGCAGATAGTCTGTAGCAACTTGATGTCCAAAACCACGACTACCACAGTGAAACATCACAACCACTTGATCCGGCTGGGTAATACCTAGTTTTGCTGCTAATTCCGGCTCAAAAATGTTTTCTTTCTTAGCAACTTGAATTTCTAAATAATGGTTTCCCGAACCTAAAGTTCCGATTTGATTAAAACCACGATCAATTGCTTTTTCACTAATTTTGGCTGCATCAGCACCAGCAATACAGCCGTTTTCTTCCATCAGTTCTAAATCTTCTTCCCAACCATAGCCATTATCAACGCACCACCGCGCACCTTGTTCGACAACTTTGCGAAATTCATTCCGCGATATTTTGACAAAGCCTGTGCTTCCTACTCCCGCCGGAACTCGCTCATAAAGTCGATCGACGACTTTTTTAATGTATGGTTTGACCTCATCGTATGTCAGATTTGTCACTACCAAACGCATTCCGCAGTTAATATCGAAACCGATACCACCAGGAGAAATAACGCCGCCATTTTCGACATCCATCGCCGCAACTCCACCAATCGGGAAGCCGTAGCCAAAGTGTCCATCTGGCATACACAAAGCATATTGAGTTATTCCTGGAAGTGTTGCTACATTAGTAACTTGGTCATAAACGGCATCATCCATTTCTTGAATTAATTTTTGTGTTCCATAAATACGCGCTGGAACACGCATTCCTTCTTTATATGAAATCGGAATTTCCCAAATCGTATCTGAAACTTGCTTTAATGATTTAATATCAGCCATTTTTTAGCAACAAAGATGAAAAATAATTTAAATTAGATTTAATTTGACTTTGACGTTGTTTTGTTGAAGAACTGCGTTATTATCACAGATAGTTTAAAATTTATTGCCAATTTTTAATAAAAAATAGAGCTACAGGTTTCTACTTGCAGAACTCTCCTTTCAAAAACTACATTCACAAACGACACCTAAATAGCAATTCGATTTGAGTTTTCATTTTTGAAAACAAACCACAAAGTATCCAAAAAACCTCCTGCATGAATGCTTGACGAATAAATTAGCAGCTAAACAAAAGAAAATTTACCACTGTAAACTTATTGATAAAAGTCTTACTAAAGTGTACTTTCGTACACTTTGTTAGAGTAGCCCCTGACTTCAGTTAGAGGGCGTTTGTGATTCATGCAAGCAGTCTAAAAAATGGAGATTTATACAAACAATTTAAGATTGCTATAGTTGAATCTACTCGATTACGAATTCGGTTCTTCTTGTGGGCGTTGCGTTGCAGGAGGATAATCTACAAATTCTTGAGTTCTTGTCGTGTTTGTGGTAGCTCCTTCGGGTAGAAGATCTTCAGGATCGACGGTTTTATCCGCTGCAATATCCATGACACCTTCAGCATTTGTATTAGGTTTGTCAGAAGTACCTTTATGATCGGCATGACCACTAGACATATCTACTTTCTCGCATGATATAACTGAACACACATTCAGCTTAAGATCGGGAAATAGAGTGCATACCCTATCTAAGGGCTTAGATTCCATCAGGCACAGCGCTCAAATACTTTTACTCGCCAACTACCGTTGCACCTATTTGGGCTTCTTGCCAAAGCTTAAACAGTAAAAACTCAACGACATAATACAGATTAGTGACAAAGATACCTTCTTCAGTTTTGCTATCAAATGCAAGCCAAGTTCCGTGGAGCGAGATTTCAATAAACTCTGCATCACAAGCACACAGCGTCATAACATCCCCGCCTAAGCGTTGCGCTTCAACCACAAGCGAATCTAACCCTGGTAAATCAACGGGTAATAAAAATGAAGCCGTGCTAGGTTCGACACTGATAGGCTGACCTACGCGCAGTGCCAAAATGACTCGGAGGGCAACCCATTCTTCTAACGGTTGTGTTAGATGCTCTAAATCGAAGCCATTATTAAGATATGTTAGTTTCAGCATTGTGCTTTGAAGTTCCTCCTATTTCAGGTGGAAATGGCTCGGCTCGCCAAAATTGCTCGGCAAAAGCCACTGTGGGATGCATTGGGGCTTTTGGTTTGGTGTGTAAGGGCATACTTGCTTCAATAGGAGTGCGATCGCTTTTGCGTTGGTTACACCGTTCGCAAGCTGTGACAACGTTATCCCAAGTGTGCAAGCCACCTCTCGACACGGGAATGACATGATCGAGTGTCAGGTGTTTATGGCTACCACAGTATTGACAAGTATAGTTATCGCGCCGCAACACTTCGCGTCGATTGACTGGTGGAACCTTCCAGATGCGTTCGACACTCGCCACCGTTAACCGGATGTATGCTGGAACCACAAGTACGATACTCGGCGATCGCACTAACCAACTTTCCTGCGTCAAATCGAGTGCTTCTGCTTTACCTGCAATCAATAGTTGAATAGCTCGTCGTACATTGATTTTACTGATCGGCAGGTAATTTTTGGAAAATACGACTACCGATTGCTCTAACACTTGGCTTGCGATCATGACAACTCGTCTCCTATCTATATAAAAAACCCCCACTTCTGTACGCCAGAAGCGGGGGCTGGATAAAGACTTTGACTTCTATCTTTGTGTAGGTATAGCACGCCATCTATACCTCCCGCTTGGCTTCTTTGGTTGTAGTGCAGCTTCTAGCTCATCATCAAGCAAATCTGCTAAGTTTTCATATCTCTTTGCGCTTGCGTCGCGGCTTGTGTGTTGTACAGCATTGCTAAGTGCTTTAATCTCTACTTCCATAGCTTCTGATTCCCAAAGACGAGTCCCTTGAGTCAAGATTGCCGAAATCGAAGTAAAGTTTATAGTCACAGAAGTTTATCTCTTGCGTTAACAGTAGCTTGCTTGACACCGATTAGCATTTTGCCTCAAAACGATAAGTCGAGCGCTAACGGTTGATTGAGTTACTTGAACATTACTTTAAACATACTACACTTGTATTACTAACCTGTCTAGATATTTCAGGAGAAAAAATGCATACACTCACACGTACCGCAACTACAGAAATGGAAGTCACCAGCATCCGCTTGGAAAGAGAACTCAAAGAGCGATTAAAAGAACTTGCTGGAAATCAGGGTTATCAAGCATTGATCCGCGATATTCTGTGGAAATACGTACAGCATAAATCGGGCGATCGCATTCATCCATCAACTGACATTCGCGCCAGTATTCCCGCTACAGCCCAAAAAGAAGAATACTGTGCAATTACAGGACAATTAATTCAGCCACAAGAATCGATGCTGTTGGGGTTAACGACCTACGGAGATTTAATTCCCTTAAGTATAAACAGCCTACCAAAATAGCACCTTACTGAAAATCTCTTAAGCTTTTCAGTAACTTACGGGTAGTGGCGGGTAACGCATTCTCGCCACTCTAAAATTTTCACGCAAAAACTTAAGACTTCTCAGCAAAAAACGAGTTTTGTCTAAGCTTTTAAGTTGCTCGTTCCTCAATAAAAAACTGCTCATAATCAGCGAATTTACTGATTCTCTATAGCTACAAGCAGGATAATGTGGAGCAAGAAATCATCAACATTAGTTTTATGAATTCTTTTATATTTTTTCAATATTCTATTATGCAATTCTCACTTAATTAGGGCATCTTAAGTGGAAAGGTATTAACCACAGGGTGAGCAGTTATGTCCACTAGTCCTTGGGCAACATATAACGACAAGATACGGTCAAACTTAAAAATTGGATGCTTCTGCGAGCATCGTTTCCAACTATGCGAGTACTACAATCAAGCAGATCAAAGATGAAGCCGCTTTTATCGTCGCCATCTCCTTGCCCAGGTGAAACTAATTGCTCGCCAAAATATTCAGTTAGATTGATGCAGCACCAGCAAGAATCCGCCCGTCTAGGATATCAAATCAATCAAATTATCTTAAATGCTTGTGACGACGAAAGACGGCTACAAGAAATAGCACAGATCCTCGGAGAAGCTTTCCAAGTAGACTGGTGTACGATTGTCATAACATCAAAGCAGCAAAACACTGCTCAATCTGTAGGTCATTGGTGTTCTAATAGCGACATCACAGTTCCCCTACAACCACTTTTGCTTTCGCTACAACAACTTGCACTCGCATACGCAGAGTCTCAGAACTTTGTATTTGATAACGTGCAGGCAACTTCCGATCAGAATCTAACAGTACAGTTGCCAATAGAAGTAGGCTCTATTTTGGGTATCCCGCTTCGGTACGATGGAAAAATTAGCGGAGTTGTCAGTTTTATACGCGCACAGCCCTATTGTTGGAGTGAGGAAGAAATAGAAAGTGCTTTGGCTGTGGCGACATCAGTAGCGATCGCCATTGCTCAAATTACCCAAAATCGGTTGATCGCTTCTTTACAGCAGCAAGTCGAAACTTCAGCGCAGTATCAAACATTGATCAACCAGATAACAATGGCTAGCCGTAGTTCTTTAGACTTAAATCAAATTTTTCAGCTAGCACTCTCGCGTACAGCACAAGCACTTAAAGTCGAGCGCGGTTGCATCATAACGTTAAAATATACCGATCCTCGCTTCAAAGTCCGCCAGCAGAAAAAAATACCTAAAGCTACAGCTACAGTTGCTTGCGAATGGCAATGTTCTAACTCAGAAACTGCTAATTATCTTTCTAATATCCAATTCCCAATATCTGAAAGTTGGTTATGCCAGCAAGCGCTACTCAACTTTCCCCAACCTATTATTATTAATAGTCAAGAAGATTCATCTAAACTTAACTTCACGCAAGAAACTAACCCTATCTTTGATTTTCAGGCTTGGCCCGCTTTAGCCATGCTGCCTCTGGAAAATCAAGGTACAGTGTTGGGGTTTATGGTACTACAGCATTCTTGCGCTCACCCTTGGCAAGGAGATGAGCTAGCTTTACTCGAACTCGTCGGTACTCAAGTCAGTACGGCGATTATTCAAAGTCAGACTTTGCGACAAGTCCAATCGCTAGTAGATGAGCGCACAGCACAACTACAGCGCAGCCTAGAAGTCCAAGCTAAACTCTACGAAAAAACTCGTCAGCAAATTGATCAGTTGCGACAACTCAATCAGTTAAAAGACGAATTCGTCAGTACGATGAATCACGAATTGCGGACGCCACTGACAAGCATGAGCCTCGCAATTCGGATGCTCCGTCAACCAGGAATATCCCCAGAGCGACAAGCTAAGTATTTAGATATTCTAGAGCAACAGTGTTCGCAAGAGATCAATCTGATTAACGATCTGCTGAAGCTTCAAGAACTCGAATCGCATAAAGCACTTTTAAATGTAGAATCTGTAAATCTCACTGCGCAACTGAAGAATATTGCTCGTTCGTTTGAAGACAAATGGACAGAAAAAGGACTGACTTTTACAGTCAATGTGCCAAAAACGCCTTTAATGTTACAAACGGATGCAGAAAGCTTGCATCGTATTGTGCAAGAACTTTTGACGAATGCTGGTAAATATTCTGAACCCAACTCTAAAGTTGACATTCAAGCACGGCATCAAAATAATCAAATTGTCCTGCAAATTACCAACCGTGGTTCTGGAATCTCAACCGAAGACGTCGCGCATATCTTTGATAAATTTCGTCGCGGTCAAGGTGTGACTCAACAAGCGATTCAAGGCACTGGTTTGGGTTTGGCTTTGGTAAAGTGTTTGGTACAACATATTAATGGTGCGATCGCCGTTTCTAGTACTGCAAGTGATGGCAGTAGTGAAGTTTGCTTTACGCTTACGCTACCCTTAACTTTTGACCAAGCTCAAACTTAGAACAACTGTGACTCAAGACTACAACCCTAACCTAGAAGTAGACTTATCCAATACCGCTGCAACAGCGCTGTTACAGACGGTAGAAGTGCAAACTGAGCGCTTAGCTGAGCGCTATCGTCGTATTTCTGCACGCATCCACATCCCACACGCAATCGAGCAAGTGTGGCAAGTCCTCACTGATTATGAGACATTAGCCGACTTTATCCCGAACCTTGCTCGCAGTCAGCGCCTTGAACACCCTAAAGGTGGTATCCGTCTAGAACAAGTTGGCACCCAGCGTTTGCTGAATTTCAATTTCTCCGCCCGCGTCATCCTCGACTTAGAAGAGAAGTTTCCACAAAAAATTGATTTTCAAATGATTGAAGGTGACTTTAAAGATTTTTCTGGTAGCTGGTGCTTAGAGCCGTGTTTTTTAGCTGAGCGCGCCGGAACAAACCTAGAATACATCGTTTGTGTTTTACCAAAGCGCACTATGCCCGTCTCAATTATTGAGCGCCGCCTTAGTAAAGATATGCAAACAAACTTAGTTGCTATTCGCCAACGAGTCACGGAAGTCTTTAGCTAGAAAGGCGAAGGGCGAGAGGTAGAAGTCAAGTGACGGTTAAAGCTCCGCAACATCTTTGAGTATATGATTTGGAGACGACACTAACCTCATACCGCTTGTCTTCTCCCTTTTACCTTTTTTAGTTCTTAAATACTTGTTAAAGCATATCGCTGAGTTGCACTTTGGCTTCTACAACGCCTTACAAGTGGGTTTTATAATACCCCCAGGGGAATTCGAATCCCCGTCGCCTCCGTGAAAGGGAGGTGTCCTAGGCCTCTAGACGATGGGGGCGTCTGATTTGCACTTTTATTAGAATAGCTACTTCTCCTCAGTTTTGTCAACACCTTAACAAAAAAAATCTGACTTTAGGCTAAATCCAATGAATTCCGCAACCGCATCAGTTGACGGCGCATTTGAGGCGAGGCTTCTAGCTCAGAAATCTCCTGTGCGTCTACGTGCGCGTGTAAGGGTTCCATATACTCGTCAGCCCCGTTAGCAAACGCCTCGATCAGCAACTCTAGTAAGTCATCGCGATTGCGTAAAGCACATTTCTCTTCAATGAGTCGAAACTTAAGTTGAATGTTACACTCATAAACGCTGACTTCGGCTTTGTTTGATTGGGGTGGGATTGCGTCAGATTTCATATCTTTAAATGTTTTGATTTTTTGTAGTAATTAAGTAGATAACTGTTAATTGGTCTTAAGCTAATTTTTTAAAACGTTTGTTTTTCAATCTGAACCGGAGCATTTAATTTATCTCACTTTAACTTTTCTTTACATAATGGACAAATCCTTGAGAGTAGGAGCAATGTAGTCAATCACTATTATTCAGCCTTTAAGCTGAAATACAATAAAGTTTCTGTAAGGAGTTTGTGAGACTTTTCTAAGCTTTTTTATTGATGACGCTTTGTGATGTTTATAAGTTTCAGTTGAAACATGAGTACTGACAGATTACTTGTATTGATTAACACATAAAATACAAAAAGAGTTAAGTTTAACTTTCAAAGAACAACTTAAACTAAAAATGTATAATGTTAAAAATTTGCTAACCAAAACGTTATTAGATAGCACGGAGATACTTGTGCTTAATTTTTACTGTGCTGCGGTTAAGCATTTCAAAACAAGTGTAAAATCGTCCAAAGTTGGAGGAGACTACTAATGAATAAAGTGATTCAAGGTAAAATTTTTGTTGTAGATGACAACATCGACACCGACCAGATTATTCCTGCGGAGTATTTGACGCTAGTTCCTTCAAAGCCTGATGAGTACGAGAAGCTAGGAAGCTATGCTTTAGTGGGATTACCGGATAGGTATGGTAAATTTATTGCTCCAGGACAGATGAAAACAACCTATCCAATCATTGTGGCGGGAGAAAACTTTGGCTGTGGATCTTCGCGCGAACACGCGCCGATCGCTTTAGGCGCATCAGGCGTAGAAGCGGTTGTCGCCCAGTCTTATGCACGGATCTTTTTCCGTAACTGCGCTGCGACAGGCGAACTTTATCCGTGGGAATCCGTGGAACGCTTATGCGATGAGTTTCAAACAGGACAAGAGGTAACGATTGATTTTGACCGAAACCAGATTGTGAATCATTCTTTGAATAAAGTTTATGCGCTCAAGCCTTTAGGTGAGGTAGAACCTGTGATTGACGCTGGCGGGATTTTCGCGTATGCGCGTCAAACAGGGATGATTTCGCGTTAAGCGATCGCACAACGGCGCTGCACGTAGCGCAAGCACATCTTTATGGAAAAACTGATGCAGATTAAGTCTAGAATAAGTTCAGTGTGATTCCTTCTGTTCAGTCATCCACCTATGGAAGATCAGCTTCTTAAGTCCACAACTCGCCATATACGCATCTTTTCTGCTGAAGTTGATAAAGATGGTGAGTTAGTTCCTAGCAACCAAGTCTTGACGCTGGATGTAGACCCAGACAACGAATTCAACTGGAATGAAGATGCTCTCCAGCAGGTGTATCGCAAGTTTGATGAATTAGTAGAATCTTATACTGGTGCAGATTTAACGGATTACAATCTCCGCCGGATTGGGTCAGATTTAGAGCATTTTGTACGTCATCTCTTACAAACTGGTCAAATCAGCTACAACCTGCGCGGACGCGTCGTTAACTACAGTATGGGTATTCCTCAAGTTGCAGCTGAAGAAAGTAAAAATTAGTTATCAATAACTGCATTTCAATGGCAAAATAACGAAATAAAATTAATATCCAGGGATAGCATTGACTCCCTGGATAATTTCAATATGACCGTTTTGGTACATCTAGTTTTTGCACTAACACAAACTAACGGTTACCACCACTTACGTTCGCCGTCTTCGTCAACGCGTGCTTGTCTAATGACATCTGAGATTTCTTCTGCATCTTTAACGTGATGTAGCGCCTTTTCCTCTCCATCTGGCTCGTCTACGACAAAATAAGCGGGAACCTGGATGTGATCGCCAGTAATATCAGGAGAATCTACCGCAAGTTGCTGAGCTTTTTCTTCAACTGATTCAGGTTGATCGGAAATAACATCGCCAGGATTCACCGCGCGATGAGTATCTTTTTCTTGTTCGCTTGCCATAAATTTGGATGGTAATTCTACAATTAACTAATTTCTACAGGTTAAAGAACACTATGCGCGATCGCATCTTTCCAACGGCGTAATTTGATATTTGTCAGAAGCACAGCATTTCAGCTAATTCTGAATGGTTATTTAATGAATAATGCTGAGGCTAGTCATTAATAACGAATAATTTTGAGTTATAGCACTCAATCACAAAGTTAATTTTGTAATGATTATTATTGCAGAGTAATCTACAAATTATTTACTATATAAATTGCAGAACGCCAACGATTTATGAAAAAAAAGAATACCCACAAGTGTTATCAAATTATTTTTTGAAACAAGCCTCTCCTTAACACTCAAAGCTGTGATTGCCCAGTCCTGCTAAGGAGCATAGATAATTCACGAATTATTTAAAAATGCGCTACAATAACGATTAAATATAGCACCTTTGAATTTGGTGGTAAGCGCTTCAAGTTTTTATTGAAATAAATATTTACTTTAAAAAAATAGACAACTATTCGATTAATAGATATATTGTTGAAAAAATAATGAGCTTGGATCTTAACCGATTATCTGAAGGAAGGGAACCATGACGGGTAAAAATAAATCTCTTTTTAAGAAGAAGATATTTCAACTTCTGTTGATGTAAAGAAACCATCATTAACTTTATAGTCGAGTGCAAGTAGAGAAGTGGCAGCATTGCCCCAGGCGAACCCTATCATAAAATTAGACAGTTTGTATCAGAGCAGAGAAAATCAATTTTATGAAACGCGTCTTTACAGCGGAGGAAACGAGGAAACATTTTGCACAAAGCTCTCAATGTGGCAATTTAGAAGCTAATCAGTTTGTACAACCACGGCTGTACAAAATTCTCAATGGCTGATCGGTGCGAAAACTATGCAGAATGAAGCAGCAATGCTCCAATGTCCAAACGAATACTGCAAAGCTGTCAATGACGAACGCGACAAATATTGCCAGCAATGCGGTACGTTTCTGCCAAAGCGCTACCTATGGGCAGTAGGATCGGATATTGAAAAATACCAAATCGGGGAAGTTATCGCGCAACGGTATTTACTCACAAGTGAACGCGTCTTTCTTGACACAAAGCCAGGTTTACCATCCGAAGCACAAGCGTGTGAAATTACGGCAACGACAAAACCATATTTAAGATTAATTCCTTACCGTCTCCAAGTTCCGCAAGTTTATGGATTTTTGCCAGGACGCGCTGATTGCGATGTTTTATTATTAGAGGCACCAATTTATGCGGAAGGAACGCCGCTGGCGGGACAGTTATTGCCAGCACTAGCTGAAGCGTGGCAAGGTGCAACGTCGCTGCGACAGTTGAATTGGCTATGGCAAATTGCCCAATTGTGGCAACCCCTGAGTAGTGAAGGAGTCGCGTCGAGTTTACTCGATCTACAGCTAGTGCGCGTCGAAGGTTCTTTAGTGCGGTTATTACAGTTGCGATCGCAACAACCACAACCGACAATTGCTGAATTAGGACGGTTATGGCTAGAGTTAGTCGATCAAGCACAACCCAGTATTGCGGAATTTCTCGCGCAGTTGTGCCATTCGATGATCGAAGGCAATCTCAATGCAGATTCTTTGACGACCGCATTAGATCGAGGTCTTACCGAACTTGGGCGATCGCAAGTACGAAAGCTAGTCATTAGTACACTCACAGACACAGGACCAACGCGACAACGCAATGAAGATGCGTGCTATCCTCCGAGTGGGACTACCACAACATCAGCACCCGCAGTAGCAATTGTCTGTGATGGAATTGGCGGTCATGAAGGAGGTAGTGTTGCTTCGCAACTTGCAATCGATACGCTACAACAAGTCAAGCAACTGCCTTTAAACGATATCCATTTAGATGCGATGACACTCACGCGCGAGTTAGAGCGCTTCGTCCGCATCGCGAATGACCGGATCAACCAACGCAACGACAACGAACAGCGCTTTGGTCGTCAACGTATGGGTACTACCTTGGTTATGGCAGTAGAGCGCGCGCATGAAATGTATATTACGCACGTAGGCGATAGTCGTGCTTATTGGATTACCCGCACAGGTTGCCATCAATTGACATTAGACGATGATGTTGCTTCGCGCGAGGTTCGCTTAGGCTATTCGCTGTATCGTAATGCGTTAGAACAAGCCTCGTCTGGTTCACTCGTACAAGCACTCGGAACGAGTTCCTCAGCAGCATTGCACCCTACTGTGCAGCGGTTTGTACTTGATGAAGATTGCATTTTTCTTCTTTGTTCGGATGGCTTAAGCGACTACGATCGCGTTGAAGAATATTGGGATACGGTGCTTTTACCTGCGGTGAATGGCAGTCTTAAGGAAGCTGACGCCGTTACTCGATTAGTCGAAATTAGCAACTCTCAAAACGGACACGACAACGTTACGGTTGCACTTGTACGCTGTACACTTAAATATTCCGAGCCAACAAAACCACTAAGTATCGCTTTACTCAAAGAACCTCAATTCGACGCTCGCCAGAATACAGCGATCGCATCACAACACGATTTAATCAAACAAGATCGCCCTGATACCTCAACTCGTAAAACGGTTTTGCTGCCAACGCAACGTCCGAAATCGCGTCTTTTGCTACCAATTTTGCTGGGAACGATCTTGCTCTTAAGCTTGAGTGGGGGATTGCTTGCTTATTTTCTACCACAATTCTATCGCAGACAGCCGCTGAATAATCCGACAACCTTGCCATCGCCACTCGCATCACCAACCGCAACACCAACGCCGCTATCCGTTGGTACTTTAGTTCAGATCAATCGCCAAATTAATCTTGAGCAAAACCCAAATGCGATCGCAACGAATATCGCTTCACAATCTCAACTTGCACAAGTTCCGACGAATGGCATCTTGAAAGTAACCGGTAAAAAGGAAAATCTTCAGCAGGGCGACTTATTGAGACTAAAATTTCTTTGTGTGATTAATCCTTCAGAAAATTTCAATACAACTGCACAACTTATACAATTAGGACAAGAAGGCTGGATCGAGCAAGCTACCTTGCTACCCAATATTGAAAAAACGCTAGGACAGACGAAAAGCAACTCTTGTCCAATTGCAAACCAATCACTACCAACTTCAGAATCTCCGTTGAACAGACCCCTCACGTTACCTAATGCTGGAAGAAAAAATGAGGAAAAACGGTTGCTAAGCTTTTAGCTTTTCGTATTTCTTACGAGAGAATTCTCATTTTGTTATGCTGTTTTTATCTACAGAAGGTTGGTAAAACATCTCTCATCAGGAAGTACCTTTAGTAGTAAGAATACAGTTAAAGTTTGAGAGTTTCCAAAGCTTTCTTTTGAGTTTACGCTCGAAGCGCAAAAATTTATGAATTACAAGCGCTAGCATGATTCTTTGAGTTACGGAAATAGCTGTAAAGCAAGTGTAGCTACTCATACCAGCATTTTTCTGTCAACGTAATTACAGGAGTTTTACCATGGCACAAGAATTCAATCCAGCGCAAGACGGTAGCAAATCACCTCCTTCGCCAGCGCAATTGGACTTGTTAGCAGCACTTTTATCATCAGAAAATGCTACCTATCCGTGGAATCCTGCCGATCCAGAAACAGAAATTTATTTTGAAGAACAAGATGCGCTTGTATCCGAAGTATCATCAGCAGAATTTCAAGCGCGATCGCAACACTTTTACTCAAAATTAACAGAACTTTGGTCTGCGGTAACGCCAAGTAAGAAAAACTCGTCTTCGGATATTGATTGTTTTCCAGATTGGCAACATGACTTTGCAAGTTACGTCCCTCATGCTTGGCTAGAAGCGATCGCCGATCGAGCAAAACAAGTTTTCCCCGCGCCAAATTCGCTGACAGAAAAATTAGTACAATGCGTTCGTGGTTTACTCCCAAATTTCGTAGAAGCAGATTTGCTGGTTTTAGCGCGCCCTTTTGCGCAAACGCTATGTAGTGTTAAGCAAGAATCGCAAGCGGTGATGAGTCATCTACATCACCATGATTGGGATGATTTATCAGAAATCGAACAAGCCAAGGCGAGTTTGGCGATCGCGCGTTACGCTTTAGCCCAAATTACAGTCACAGAAACTCCTCACTACAACGGGCATAAACACAACGAAATTATCTAAGTCCTCCATCCTACGGTCGTTTGCCAAACCGAGTAGCAAAGTTCTGCGATCGCGTTGGTGAGAGGACTCGTGCTTTTAAGATAGCGGCGGCTAAAAACGCATACGACACGACACCAACCGCAGCTAAAAGCAAGCCGCTTAAAAGTCCTGTAGCATTCCACAGCGCATGAAGGACCGCAGCGCTCAAATATCCTACTCCTAAAATTCGCCAACGCTGACGTGACTTCAACACACTTAAACCAATGAAATAACCAAAATACCCACTATATGCCATGTGTCCCGCGACAGAGCCTAAGATTCGAGGAATTAATAGTTGAAAACCGACAAGTTGACCGACACCAATTCCACCCTGAAAGGCTGCACCGCGAGTAATTTCTGGCACATATTGTCTCAGTGTTTCTACCAAAGTAAAACTCATCGCCGAAGCAGTTCCGAGCAAAATTCCATCTAAAGGTTCGGCAATACCGATGCGTTCTCGCCAAGGAGAATTCAGCCGCTGCCCAATCAAATATGCACAAAATACGGGTAACGCCTTAAGCAGTTCCTCCATTAATCCAGCACCAAAAAACATCCGCATCAGTAATTCAGGAAAGCTAACAAAATCAGCCGTTAGCGGAATTTGACCAGGAAGCAGCCCACGAAATACAAAAATGAATAACGGTAAAATCGGACTCAGCAACATCAGGAAAGACGCGATCGCGACTCCCAAAATTGTCCACCAAGGTTTCCGCTTGCCACACAGCTGATAAATAAAGTAATACGCCGCACCAGCAAGATAAATCGCCACAAGTATCTGATTAAAGTACGCTGTCTCAAATCGACCTACGGTAGCGAACATCAAAACCACAAAGATCACCGTAAGGACTCCTGGAATCAGATACGCCTTACTTGTCAAGTCCTTGGCTGTCGCGGCGATGGGAAATAACTGAGTAAAGCTGACTGTGCGATCCGACGATTTAGATGATCTCCCAACAAGCTTTGCTGCTTCTTCTGGTGCAGATTGTTGAGTGTAGGCGTGAGGCGTTGTATACTCAAAAACGAATTCCGCACCGTTGTATCCCAGCGTGATGCGATCGCCTGCGCGTAGCTCTTGACATTGCGCTAAACGATGCCCATTGACATACGTGCCATTAGCACTATTTAAGTCACAGACAAGCCAACGCGGCTGAATCCCACTAGTCAGCATCGGTCGAAAAACGGCATGACGACGTGAAACCGTGCCATAGATACTAGAATCTAAGACGATTTGGCAGCTAGAATCGCGCCCTACAATCACCTCTTGAGTTCTAGAGAGGGGGTAGCGGTGAACAATACCTGATTCCCCTTCACTACCACGAGGTAATTGCTGCAAAAATCCCTCAGCGTTATCTTGTCCGGTCATGGGTTGAAATACTGTGTTGGCAACAGCATACAGCAGTTAGTCATCGCTGTGATAGAGGTCGCCATGACTCACTCTCGTCCAATTAGCGAGTTTATGCATACTGAGTGAAATGCTGAGAGCATCACAAGTAGAAGTATAAATTTCCTCTACCTGATCGCCCCCATTTTCTACTTATTATTCGCAGCATTGGTATCGCGTACCGCTGCATAAAAGAGAAAGCAAGTTAAGGGAATGCTAATTGCCAGAATAACGCTGGTAGCCGTTACTCCTAAATCTGGTTGTCCAGAAGAAAGTTCAAACACCGAACCGACTCCGGCGATCGCTGCTATGCACGAGCCACCGAGGAACAGCCCGCTTTTGGGCGTCATTGTCGTCATTTTGTGATTTTCCTAAGCGATTGGTTTAACAGCTTTTGCCGAGAAGCCGTGCTTTGATAGCTCAGCATTGAGTGCAATTTTATTTTCTACTCGGTCTACAAATAGTACCCCATTCAGGTGGTCGATTTCATGTTGAATGCAGCGCGCGAGTAACTCGTTTGCTTTTAATGTTCGCGGACGTCCGTTTTCATCTTTATAGCTAATTTCGACAACTTGCGGACGCACAACGTCTAAATAAACACCAGGAATACTCAGACATCCTTCTTGCATCACACACAATTCTGGGCTGAATTGTTTAATCACTGGATTAACTAAAACCAGCGGTGGATTAGCTGGATTATCCGGTTCGCAATCAATGACAATAACTTGTTTTTGAACTGCGACTTGGGGTGCAGCTAAACCAATGCCATCCGCAGTGTACATCGTTTGTAGCATTTCTTTGGCAAGGAGGCGCAGTTCTTGATCGACTTTTGCAACCCGCTTAGCTGGCTGACGCAACGCGCGATCGCCTAAGTAGCGAATATCGAGGGGAGGGTTTTTTAACTTTTGTTTTTCAACAACAACTTCCGAAGGCATGGAACTATAACTCGCTTTTTCCCGCTAACTTTCTCTTTTTCATTTTATCAAGTCTAGATTCTCCCTCTTCGCGCTTGTTTTCAAAATAAATCTTATTTGTATGATAGGTTTTTCCCTACAATTCCATGGTGAGAGCCTAAATATCAAGATGCTACTTCTAAGTTTTATACTCAGATGCAGTGAAGTTAGTCACTATACATCAATGCAAGCCATGTGCCTGTGCAATGCGATTGCCACTAAAGATAACATGAAGAAGGAGACGCAATCATCAAGTTTGAGTATGCGATCGCAGTGGGAATGTTTATTACAAAATGTTGGTGAATGGCAAGGGTCATTTACGCGTTTTTCACCGCAAGGAGAGTTAATCGAAAATACTCCTACCGTTGTTTCCTTAGAGGGGATCGACAATAATCAAACAATGCGCCAAATTATTCGGCGTACTTTACCCAATCAAAGTATCGATGAGAAAGTTTTACAATACAGCACGTTAGGAAAGCAAATTTTATTTTTTGAAAATGGTGCTTTCTCCCAAGGCTCGATTCAACTTGCTCCTTATTCTGAGTTTGGTGCAGAACACGGATTAATTGCAGGCGATCGCCGCTTACGCTTAGTACAGTTGTTCGATAAAACTGGCAACCTTGACCGAATTACGCTGATTCGCGAGAAACTTCCGCATAGTACAACACCAGAACGCCCAGCATTGCAAGTTGCAGATTTAGTTGGACAATGGCAAGGAGAAGCAATAACACGCTATCCTGACGGGCAAGTTAGTGATACTTATCCAACAAAGTTACGCATAGAAAAGACAAGCGATACGCAACTTGTGCAACACCTCAGTATTATGCAGCAAGGTTCGCACCATACGATTAGCTCAACAGGAAGAATCGCAGGTTCGGTTTTATCGTTTGAAACAGGTTCGCAATGGAATCAAGTGTTATTACTTCCTGACGGCGCTTCCGCTGCTTCACCGCAACACGTCCGAATTGGACAAGCCTTTTTTTTGGAACTCGGCTGGCTGATTCAATCTCATATGCGTCAAAGAATTATCCGCCGTTATAACGATAAAGGTGAATGGTACAGCTTAACGTTAGTGACAGAAACGAAAGTCGGTTAGCAAAAACGCCTAGTTACCGTAGGTGTAGCCGATAGCCGCATCCGAGTAAATAGAATTGGTGCAAATAGTAAACTCCACAATGCAGCCAAAAAGAAGGTTAAAGCTTCCAGCACAAGCTGATCGTCAAGCAATAGCGGGATAAGTAAAAGCGGAATCAAGACACCTAATCCAATCAATAGCTTGAGTGTTAACGCTGTACGCGCAAGCGGTGTAGGCGAGTAGCGTAAGTAACGATATTCGATTAAACCACCAATAATAAAACCCGCCACAGTTCCCATCACGTGCCAAACTCTTGCTGAATCTCCCGCGAAAGGAATTGCGACAAGAACAAGAGCGCATATTAAACTTCCCCAAAATTGGAAAAATCTAAACGATCGCGCCGAGAAAAAGTCATCAAGTGCTGGTAGTATTCGCAAGTAAGCAACGATCAATATCCCAGCAATCAACGCACCACCAATCACGTCTCCTAGGTAGTGTACGCCAAAGTACAAGCGAGCGAGCATCGCACCCACAACGGCGATCGCTGCTATAAATTTTGGCATCCAATTTAAGGTAGCCAACATTCCCCACATTGAGGTCGCAAGTGCGGCGTGTCCGCTAGGAAACGACGATGTAAATTCATCCTTCCAGATGATAATTCGCGGATCTTCTGGACGCGGTAGCCCAATTAAAGTGCCAATCGTTAAGTCGATCGTCATTGAAAAGACAACAATACCAACTAAACTGTAGGCAAGTCGGCGACCAGAAAGCCAAAATGTCAAAGCTGTTAGTAAGACTACACCTTCGGTATCGCCAAGATAGCTAAATAACTCAAATACCCAGTACCAGCTAGGGCTAAAAACCTCTTGTATCCTAACAATGAGGTCAGTTCCCCACAACACGTCTCCAACCGAATCGAATGTTGCAATTAACACTTTTTTATCAGTAGCAAATCGCTAATGTATAGCAATTATCCAACGTTTGCTACAAAAGTGGTAACTAAAATAAAGAACACTGTCGCTTGAGTGCTTGCGCCAACAGAGATCGATACTCGCGTTGATTGACTCGATAAGCGCCAAATCGTTCGAGATGAGGATTCATCATCTGCGCATCAAAAAAAACAAAAGCGCGATCGCGTAACCGTTCTACCAACTTAACGAGTGCAACTTTTGAGCCATCAGAGATGCGGTAAAACATTGATTCTCCAATAAAAGCTCCTCCAATAACAATCCCTAAAACTCCTCCTGCTAACTCATCGCCTTGCCATGTTTCAAAGCTATAAGCCCAACCAGATTGGTAAAGTTGCCAATAAATCTCCTGCAATTCGGGAGAAATCCAAGTTTCTTCTCGATTCGCACACCCAGCTACTACACCTGCGAAATCACGATTCACTGCAACAGCAAAGCGTTCAGCGTTGAGCACGCGTCTTAATGACTTGGGATAACAGAAGCGTTCATCTAAAGGGATAAGCGTGCGATCGCGACTCGTGTACCAACCCAAAACATTCGCGTCATCAGCCATCAGAAAATAGCCTTGCGCGTAACCTTGAACAATCGCAGAAACATCATATTCCATGACACGTTAGCAGCGAGTTAGCCCATACTATACATAGGTGGATATATTTCAAACATCGCACATTTAAACAAAAATAGTGCATCTGTACTCTTATCCAATTATTCATCACCAACCTGACGCTAAGTTTGGTGTTATGCACAGCTTTAAATTGAACTTTGGAGAGTTTGATTTTACTTTAAAATTTAAATAATGCTTGATTAGTCGCGAGCTAGTGTTTAGAAGCCGAACGTTATAATGTCAGAGCCAATTCCACCGATTACTCTGCCTCCAGCAGAAAACCCGCAAACTGAAGGCGAGTGGCTACAACACGTTTTACAGCGGTGGCTTGATGAAGAATTTCTTCCCGAACCAGTGAATCACCAAATTGCACAACGCGCAGCCCAAATCTTTGTTCGGCAAAGAATGGAAGGTGAAAACGATTTAGGTTCGCTGGTGCTTGCGATTGTGACTGAAATGCAAGCTTTTGATTTTTCGCAAAGTTTTTATGGCGAATTTGCGATCGCCAATGCAGTCAGCGATTTACTTTTAGATAGTTTAGGTATTGATCGCTGTTGTGGTCAATAAAAAAGAGGTCGGGGATTGGGGATCAGAGATCGGGGATTAAGAAAGAAGATTTTCTAGCCTTAACCCTTCTCACACACTTATCATTCCCCGTTGATCCTTTGCTATTACCAGCTAGATTTGACAACTCCAGGAAGTAATCCTTGGTGTGCCCATTCGCGCAATACGTGGCGAGATAGACCAAAATCCCGATAGACTCCTCTAGGACGCCCCGTAACCCAGCAGCGGTTATGCAAGCGTGTTGGTGCGCTATTGCGTGGTAGCTGTTGAATTTGGCGATGAATTTCTAACTTCTCGCGTTGTGAAGTTGCTTGTTCAAACTGCTCAATTAACGCTTCCCGCTTTTGCGCATACTTTGTTACAAGTTTCTGGCGCTTTTTCTCGCGCTCAATCATACTTTTTTTAGCCATGTACAGTTTCCTGAATTAAAGACAGCATTCTCTATTCTAACTTTTTGCAGTGGATTGACAACAATTCAAGTAGCAATTCGGAACACATTCATCAAGTTAATTCAACGAGTGCTGGCGATTTGAGTATACCAACTGCATTAAATTAATTATTGAGCTTGCACAAGCGCGATCGCCTCCTAATCAATGGTGCTACCGCAAAACTTGTATTCTCAACCTTTTAGTTTCTTCTAGAATGACGTTGGTTCCAACGCAAGTCCCAATAAAGTATTCCAATCGCGATCAACAACAAGACACCTCCGATAATGCCCGAAGTACCCAAATTTTCACCCAATAGCCACCATGCCAAAATCGTTGAAGTTAACGGCTCAAGTAGGGTAGCAATGCTAGCAACTGTAGCGGGTGTATGACGTATCCCGCTGAAATATAGCACGTAAGCGAAGGCAGTTGTGACAATGCCTAAATACAACAGAGCTATCCAACCGACGAAAGGGTATTGAAGCACCAACCCAGTTATTAACGCGATCGGTAAAAGGAAAACTGCTCCAGCAAAGAAGCTGACTGTGAGTGATTGAAGGGGATGATAGCGTCTTGATAGTAATCGACTACATAGCGTCACTGATGCATATGCCAATGCTGAACCGAGGGCTAAACCAACTCCTAAAATTTGCGAGCGCACGGCAATCTGTTCAGGTTGAATATTAACTAGCAGTGATGTTCCTCCAAGCGCACACAAACCTGCCAAAAGTATTCCCAGCGTAAACCGCTCATGCAGTATTAGTGAAGCAAGTAGGGCAACCCAAACAGGCGCAGTACAAAGTGTGATGAGCGTAGCAGCTGCCACACCGATGTAGCTAATAGATGTAAAGTAACAGACTTGGTAGAACGCTGTCATTGCTCCAGTTAGCAGCATCAACGCCAAATCGCGTTTGGCAATTTGTAACATTTGCCATCCTAAAGTACGCGCACAAGCAAGAAATAACACAGGTAGCGAAATCGCTAACCGCAAGAATCCAATTGAGAAGGAATTACTTTCAGACAATGTATAGATAGTCTGAACAAATACGCCAACCGTCCCCCACAAGATTGCTGAAACCATAATCATCAGCAACCCAAAATTAGCGCCCTCTGGGGCGTTATTATAATTCATTAAAAACCTACCCTTGTTTCAGAACGTCAATTAACGGTTTTGGTCAGGGCAGGATAAAAGTATAAAAATTTAGCCCAAGGCTATGACAGACTGCAACGAGCCAATTGAACTTTAGTCTACTTGATAGTTTCCTGCCCGATTAAACGTAGGCAGGAGGTGGCGTAACAGTATAACGAACTTTGTGCCGAAACATCTCGTTGTTAATTGCTTTAGAGCTTCTTTTGTAAGCTACCACATCAGCGTTAGCAAAAGCAATTCACTGCCAATTCGTAAGATGATTTAAAACTCAAACACCTACAAATAGATTGAGGCGACTAAGTAGCGGGAGTTTGTGCGGGCAAAACTGAAGGTAATTCTTGCTGCGGCGGATTTAGAAGATTAGCAGATGGACATAAGTCAGCTAGCACACAAGCGTCACACAAAGGATTTCGGGCTTTGCAAATTGCCCGACCGTGATAAATTAATCGAATCGACCAGTTTTCCCAGTCTTCTTGAGGTAATAAGCGCATCAAGTCACGCTCAATATGCAGCGGATCGGTATGCTTCGTTAATCCTAAGCGATACGATAACCGCTTGACATGAGTATCTACTGTTACTCCAACATGGATATCATAAGCATGAGCGAGAACAACATTAGCTGTTTTGCGCGCAACTCCTGGCAACGTTAACAATTTTTCCATCCGCGCTGGCACGTTACCACCGTACTCTTGCACCAAGATGCGACAAGCCGCTTGAATGTTTTTTGCCTTGTTACGATAGAAACCTGTGGGACGAATTATCGTTTCTATCTCAGTAAGATCGGCATTCGCGATCGCCACTGCATCGGGGAACCGCCGAAACAACTCTGGTGTCACTTGATTCACGCGTTCATCAGTACACTGCGCAGAGAGAATCGTCGCTACCAAAAGTTGCACCGGCGTCGCATAATTTAACGTACAAGGGGCTTCTGGATACAATCGCTTCAAGCGATTCAGAATTTCCAGCGCCCGTTGCTTTTTACTTGCCAATTTACGAACAATACTCACTAGAACAAATTCTGCACCCACTCAAGGTTAGCAGTATCGCGCACAATTAAGAAGATACCTAACCCTAACAATAGCATGAGTCCTGTTTGCATGACTCCGTCTTGAATATGGGTAGGTAGAGGCTTACCACGCAAGCCTTCAATAAGTAAAAACGCGAGTTGTCCGCCATCTAACGCAGGTAGCGGCAGAATATTAATCAAAGCCAGGTTAACGCTGATTAACGCTGCAAATTGAAATAAGTTTCCTGCATCCGATTGGGCAATACTTGCACCAATTTCTACAATTTTTACAGGGCCAGCGACTTGATCGGCGGTTTGACTAAAGTTACTGATTAACTGAACAAAACCTTGCCCTGTCAAAACGACAATCCGCTGAAATTCAGTCGCACCTGTCGTAAACGCTTCTATGATATTACTTGCACGCTGACGCTCGACTTTACCATTAGGCGCTAACTGTACGCCGATGCGCCCTTGACCATCTTCACCCGCTTCGGGTGTCACGTTCAACGAAATGGTTTCGTCGTTGCGTTGAATTGTCAGTGGTAACGATTGATTCGGGTGTTGTTGAATCACCTGGCGTAGATAAGGTAGTGCTTCTTGCGAAGCGGGTAATTCTTTCCCATCTACACTGATAATAATGTCCCCTGGCTTGATACCAGCTTGGGCAGCTACACTCGTTTGTTCGGTAACAACCGCCGGAACTAAAACGCCAGGCTCAAAATTAAGTTGCGGCGCGCCAACGGTACCAATCTGGACGACGAGCAATAAATAGGCAAAGATCAAGTTAGCAATAACACCTGCACTAATGACAATTGCGCGATCGAGGACAGGACGGTTGCGCAATAAATTAGGATCGTTCGGCGGAATTTTGCTATCGGGATCGTCATCAGGAAATCCGACATACCCACCTAAAGGAAATGCCCTGACAGCATACTCAGTTTCCTTTCCCTGGTACTTTAACAAAACCGGACCAAAGCCCAGCGAGAAACGGTTAACGTGGATACCTTGAGACCTTGCTGCAATAAAGTGTCCCAGTTCATGTACCACGATCAATAGCGCTAAAACTGCGATCGCTGCCAAAACTGACATAGATATACTCTATTTATCATTTACACATTTCTTTATTTTAAGACGTTGTTTTAGTTAAGACCTCTTGCCTGAGATAAGGTTGCAGTGCTTCGGGGATGCGTACGGTTTTGTCAGGCTGTTGGTAGTTCTCCAAAATTGCCGCCATTGTACGCCCTACTGCTAACCCTGAACCGTTGAGTGTGTGGACAAATTGCGTGCCTTTTTTGCCACTTTCTTTAAAGCGAATTCCGCCGCGTCGGGCTTGAAAATCTCGACAGTTAGAACAGCTAGAGATTTCGCGATATTTGTTTGCCGAAGGTAGCCAAACTTCTAAATCATACGTCTTTGCCGCCGAGAAGCCTAAGTCACCTGTACACAATTCTAGAACGCGATACGGTAGCTTCAATTCTTGTAAAATCGCTTCAGCATTTGCGACTAATTTTTGATGCTCGTGTTCTGAAGTCTCAGGATGAACTAATTTGTAAAGTTCGACCTTATTAAATTGATGTAGGCGAATTAAACCGCGTGTATCTCTTCCATAACTTCCTGCTTCTCTTCTAAAGCAAGGAGTATACGCACAGTGATTTATTGGTAAATCTTCAGCCGCAAGGATTTCTTCGCGATAAAGGTTAGTAATGGGAACTTCTGCGGTTGGACTTAACCATAAATCATCTGCTGCACATTTGAAACTTTCTTCGGCAAACTTTGGCAATTGACCTGATGCTGTCAGCGATTGAGTATTAATTAGAATTGGTGGTAAAACTTCTGTATAACCTGCTGCAATTTGGCGGTCGAGCATAAAATGAATTAACGCTCTTTCTAACGCTGCACCTGCACCAATTAATGTCACAAAACGACTTTGGGCAACTTTTACCGATCGCTCAAAATTTAAAATTCCCAAATGTTCGCCAATTTCCCAATGCGGTAAAATATCGGAATTTTGCGGAAGATACTCATCGCCCCAACGTCGTACTTCAACATTATCTTCTTCGCTGTTACCCAGCGGAGTTGATTCGCTCGGTAAATTAGGTATTGTCAACAACAAAGCTTCTAATTGCGACTTAATTTCTCTTTCTTGTGGTTCGAGTTCGCCGATTTGGTTTTTGAGATCGTTTCCTTCTTGACGCAAACTTTGAATCTCTGCGCTTTGCGGATCGCTACCTGCTTTGATTTTTTGTCCGACAAGTTTACCAATTTCGTTACTGCGGGCTTGTAAGTGCGATCGCTTCGCTTCAAGTTCTCTTTGTTGCCGATCCAATGTTAATAGCGGTTGCAAATCATAGTTTCCACGGCTTTGCAACCTTTCTTGTACGAATGATGGATTTTCTCGAATCTGCTTAATATCCAGCACAGACTTATTCCTGTTCTTGCCAATACAACAGAATACAACGCTTATGCCTATTCTGCCGCGATTTGGACTAGTTTTTATTGATGCGTGCTAAGAGAAAGAGCGAAGCAACGAGTCCTGCAAAATGAGCCGCTACCGTGTTCGTATTTGCCTGAACTACTAATATATCTAACGGGCGAATGAGTTGTTGAGGATTGTAAATCGCTGCGCCTAAACCTGTTTGCGGTAAAGCAAAAGATCTTAGTAGTAGTGTACCTGCGATCGCCTGCGCTCCTAAGATTGTTAATAGCATTCCAACCAAGTTCACAATCAATCCTAAGCGCAGAATTTGAACTGTATCTGCCTTACGCGGGCGATTCGTCGTATTTGCCGAAAGCAAGCGATTCCCAATGCGCGTGTAGCGAAACGCTAAGTAAATGCCTAAGCCTAACGTGACTAATCCACTGACGGCTAAAACGATACCAACCCCTGTCCCTGGACTTTGTTGCGCATTCGGTGCCGTATCGCGACTTACACTCGCCGACAGCAACACAACCGCAGAAACTACCGCTAGAACTAACTGAGTCCAAAAGCTAAGCCAGCCAGCTAGCCGAAATGCGATCGCAATTCGTTGCAACCCTGAAGGCAGCGAAGAATCTGACTTGTTAACCATCGTTCTAGTCTCAAGTAGCGGTACCTATAACTAGATTCTTATCACATTTGCTTGCGCTCCTGACAGCGCACTAAGTATGAAGTTGGACGAGCATGACGAAAAGTCAATTATCGTTTGTTCAGGTAAGCCGTGAATTTATTGGGTAGCTTTGTCATTGATTTACCAATTCCTCCGATTAGTTAAGTAATAAATAAAATAGCTTTTCACTTGTTTTACCTTTTTTCTCTGGTTAAGTTTTTTCTTTACAATTGTTTCATCTTGCTTGCACTCTACTTTACAAGATTTAAAACTAAAATTATTTATAATTAATTTCTGATTCTCCAAGCACTTTTTCTTTATCAATAAAATAAATAGTTTAGTAAACCTACCTTATGAGTATATTAAAGTTAAGTTTTTATAGCCATAGCTAAGGACTGAATGCTCTTTGTTTTTTGCTGAATATTTTCCTTCGTATGCAGAAAATAAATATCATTTTTGAAAGTTATTCATAGTTAGTTATGTCAACTTGCTGGTCACAGATACACACTTAATAGCATTCAACAAAATTAAGTCTTCTATTCATAAAATTTCGCAGACAAAAACAAATTAAGAGTATAGAATTACTAAACGGTGTGCGTCTTTCAAATAGCCAGTAGGTAACTGGCATTTCAGTCGATTGGCAATGAGGACATAAATAGTTTTTATGATAGCTACCTGTCGTGATACTTGAATTTAGCCCTAGGCGCATTAAGCGGTTTAAAAAAAATGAAAATTCATGAAATCTATGAGTTTTTTCAAAACCCTCCTCCAACTTATTTATGCCAAGAATTAGCCGTATGTTATGTATTGTCAGTATTGCTAGAAGCTGAGTCTTATGGAACAGAGTTAATTCAACGTTTAGAGACCGAATATCCTCTATACCGCCTTTCTGACACTGTTTTGTACAGCGCTCTCAAATTTCTTGAAGATGAAAAGGCTATTACTGGCTACTGGCGCAAAGTAGAAGGTCGCGGACGTCCGCGCAGGATGTATCAAATCAATCCTGATTGGTTGCCGCAGGCTCAAGAATTAGCACGCTTATGGCAAGGATATGCGAATAGTGGTATGCGTGTAACAAATCATCAATAATTAAAATAAAACGTTGCACACTGTAACGACAAATGATGAGTGTTACATCTCTTGCTTCTACGTTGGTACTGACTTTGCTACTAGCAGTCGGGCTATTTTTCTTTATTCGAGCATCGGTCAAAGATCGTACGCAAGAAGTTACTCTTGTCTCTGAACAAGAGGAAACCTCTTTGCTAGAGCAATTACAGCAGTATTTTGCTCGCCGTTCATATCGCCTATCTACCGTTGATTCAGTACGAAATCAAGTTACATACGAGGGATTTGTCAAGCCGAGCATTTTCTTAGCAATATTTTTAACGTCGCTTGCAGCGATCGGAATTTTGTGTTTAGCACTTGTCTGGTCTTTACTCTTCCCGAACTTGAGTTCCATCTTCCTTGGTTTAGTGCTACTATCTCCTATGGCTGGCGTGTTTTATTGGAAAAAAGCTGCTCGTCCAGAGCAAGTTTTGCTCAAGCTTTCCAATCAGACAGACAAGCTACCGCATGAGTTACAAAGCCAGATTACAGTTGTTGCTCATAGAGACGAGCTAATCGAGCTACAGCGATCGCTCAAGTTAAAGCCTTGTGAGTAAAGCTTATTACTGCAATAAAATACCCCACCTAGATTTCCGGTCTTGAGTGGGGTAAAAATCAAAAATGCTTTGCTCTGATATTTGGCAAATACTAGCTAGCTTTGCACGAAAGTCTTTTTTCGCAATTGCTAACGAGCTTACCATCCATCGAGTCAACAGCTGTATTCATTTGCGAACAGCTAGGCTGTCTTGTTCTGGAGATTCTAACGTTCTCAAACTGGGAAACAAAAAATGGTTCTCTTCCACGTATTGTGCCCCGAATAGACCTTTTTCTGCCCAAAAATAACGGTCTGTCGTATGTTCGTTCCGTTTTACTAGTAGCAGCGCCGGTGGTAAAATCCCCTCCGCTTGAATGAATTTTCGCGCGGCTGTCACAGGTTTATCTTCACCACTTTCGATGCTAAATTGGGCAACGTGTTCGAGGATTCGGCGTCCTTCTTGGCGACGACGACTTTTGCGCTTCCGTCTCCTTGCCAACCTCTTTCCCTCCTCTTTCAAGCTGCATATTGTAGTCATGGTTACAAAAGCCGTCGTCAGTATATGAGATTGAGATTGAAAAATCAACTTTTGTTAAGGTTTTGATACAAAGTTGTTGAGCTTAGCTCAGGTGGGATGATCTTAAAATTTATAACTCCAGATTGAGTCAAGTAGTAACTTTATAATTTTTAAATAGTTATTATGTCGCCATAATGAAAAGGTAATAGGTAATGGGTAATAAGTTGATGAATATAGTTACCAATTACCAGTTACCAATCTTAACAAGCGATTCGCGTTATAGAGTAATTTATTGATGTCTGCCAGTTCTGAGTTAGTTGCGCTATGTCGATCGCAGGTTGCTTTACTCACCCAAAGTTTAGGAGCATCCTTAAGTGTTGTGTACCTAACCGAAGAACTGCGAGAAGAAGGGGAATCACAAACAAAGTTAATTCCGATAGTTGTTTATCCAGAAACAGCTGCTTGGCAAGCGGCAACAGCTTTAACACTTGTCCCAAAACTTAAGAATAGTTTACTACCGCTGCTATCTGATACACAAAGCTTTGCACCATCAGACGCTGTATTTCCACATATGTCAGATACAGATCGCACAGAAGATACAGCGGCGCATGACTACAATTTGTTACCTAGCACGCAAATTGTTTTGCCCTTGATGCATGACAACATTTTCATGGGGTTGCTCGTGACAAATCGAGAGCATAAACCCTGGAATGAACGCGAACGTCATGAAATTGAACACGTTGCGCAAACACTGGCACTAGCAAGAGTACTCGACAAACGTCGCGAGTGGTACGAACAGCAGCTTACTCAACAGCAATCTTTGATGCAGACGCAACGCGATTTGCTCGATAACTTATTGCATCAGTTGCGTAACCCGTTAACAGCGTTGCGGACATTTGGCAAACTTTTAATTAAGCGCTTTGTTCCAGGTGATACAAATCGTAAAGTGGCAGAAAATATCGTCAGAGAAAGCGATCGCATCCAAGAATTACTCAAACAATTTGACCGAATTATTGAGCTAACGCCACAAACCGAACCTGATCCCGAAAAGTCTTTGTCGGTCACTCCTTTGGTTCTAGAAAGAACAGTTGAACCAGTCACAAAACCTTTAGTGCTTTTACCAAATGTTGGCGAAAATATAGAACCATGTTCGGTTGTTGATATTCTCGAACCGCTGCTAGCTAGCGCTAATGCGATCGCGCAAGAACGTAATTTAAATGTTCAGTCAGACATTCCTGCCGATTTGCCCTTAGTCTATGCTAATCGCGTAGCTTTAAGAGAAGTCTTCAGTAATCTACTCGATAACGCTTTAAAGTACACGCCAGCTGGAGGACAAATTTATATTCAAGTGGAACCAAAAGAAGATTTTCAAGGTATTGCGATCAGTGATACTGGTCCAGGAATTCCAGCGCAAGATTTAGAGCATATGTTTGAGCGACATTATCGGGGTGTGCAAGCCGCATCACAAATTCCTGGCACAGGTTTGGGACTTGCGATCGCGAAAGATTTAGTCGAACAAATGCAAGGTAGAATTCAAGTTTTCAGCCCCGCCAAGCACTTTACTCACTCAGCCGTTAATAATCCTGGAACGACATTTGTTGTCTGGCTACCAGTAATAAAAAAAAGCGGTTAGCTAATTGCTAACCGCTCGAAAGCACAAATCACAATCGCAGGTTACATTAGCAATTGAAGAGATGCTGATTCTAGCTTTTAGTTCTGATCTCTGATCCCTGACCCCTGCTCATTACTGTGGTTGTTGCTGTGTAGCACCAGGAGTCAACACTAAATCCGACCCGAGTGTTACTTGTAAGTCGGTTTCCGGATCGATCGCAACAAGGTCAACGCTGTCTCTACCTAAGAATAAGCCGAGTAAAGCACCAACACCAGCACCGCCAAGAACTTCTTCAGTTGCGATCGCGCGGTCTCCAGTGACCGCAGAAATGGCAGCAGCAGCAGCAGCACCTAATGCCGCATTGCGCACAATTCGACCTGCATTCGCGCCGCGACGCACGCGTTCAGTACGAGTAATCACTTCTGAAGTCGCATCAAACTGATAACGCTGACCGCTAGCCAAGACTAACTCGCGGGCAACAAATTGCGAACCTCCTTCCGCTGGTCGCAGTTCGCCAACAACTTGGCTACCCGAAGGAATCAATACTGTACCATCGCGCGTAATAATGTTCTGTGCGACTGTCAGCGTTAAAGGCGCAGTTTCTTCGCGCGTGACTAAAATTCTTTCGGCTTGGTCGTAGCGTACTGGAAGACTTGTGCCGCTAGGAATTGTAACAGTTGCGGGTGCTGTTGGTTGCTGTGCTTGCCCGACAACATACGGTGAATTCACTGCGGCGACTTGCCCTGCACTTGCTAAAGCTTGGTAAATGAATGCTGCAACATCTGCACGTGTTGCCGTTTGTGTTGGATTGAGAAACTGAACATTCGGATAATTTACGACAATCCGGCGCTCAGTTGCGGCAGCGATCGGCGCGCGAGCGTAGCTAGAAACAGCGTTCGCGTCAGCATAAAATTGACTTAAGACGCTGTTAACGTCGTTAGTTGCAGTGTAGTTAAGACCGTTAGCCAGCGAAACTAAAACTTGCTCGCGGGGAATATTTTGATTCGGTTCAAAACGATTGCCAGGATAGCCTGCTAGAAAGCCCGTTGTGTAAGCTTGCTGAATCGCTGCTGCACCCCAAAAGTTTGATGGTACGTCGGTGAATTGTACTGCGGGTCTTTGCCCTGCGCGTGGAAAAGCCCGACTCACCATCGCCGCAAATTGAGCGCGTGTCACTGGCTCTTCTGGTCGGAAACTATTATCAGGAAACCCAGCAATAATGTTTCTGCTGGCGAGTTCTGCAATAAAGGGAGTCGCCCAATAGTTAGCTGGAACATCAGCAAAAGTAGACGCTTGCGCAAACGATGGCGCAGGTGTTACAAGCGGAGCAACGGCACCAATGGTTATCCCCAAAGCCATTAGTCCAGCGGTTCCCGATTGCCAGTGCTTGAAAGTAGACATTGTCAAGGACTCTCCGAAAAAGATTTGGTAGCTATCTAGAATGAGTAGACATTAGCAGGAAATGAAGGTTCCTATAATTAACTAATGCCAGAAACGAGTTAATTTAAGCGTGAAAAAGCGTAAATATTGCTCTTTTTAAAGCAATATTCCCCACTGCCTGCTAAGAAATAATGACGTACGGTTGACAAATTAGTTGCTTTAGTATCCACAGATCTTTTGTAACTTACAACACATTAGGCAGCGAGTGTCCGAAGATAGAGTTGTAACAGACCAATGACAATTTCAGGTGTTTCCAAATGCGGTAAGACACCTGTGGATGCGATCGCTTGAAATTCACGAATCGCCTGCGGGTTTAATTGCGCAAGTCGTCTTCCGAGATCGAGCGATGTAAATTGTGCAGCTTCTCCCCAAAGGATGACAGTGGGCACGTTTAGCTGTGGGATATACCGTGCTAAATCAAAGTAAAGCTCTCCTTGTAAAAAGGCAAGCGCGGCGTATTTGGCATTAGGTTGTTGTGCCGACGTTAAGTAAGCGGCTACCATTTCTTCCGTCACGCGGTCGGGTTTGGCAAAGAGAAATTGCTGCAAAAAGTTGCGGACGGCAATTTCATTTTGTGCGCCGACAGTGTAAATTAAATCGTTTAAGAGCGGTGTACCAATCAGTTGTAGTGGTAATCGACGTCCTGCGCCTTGTCCAAAATCGTCAAACCCAGAAGGGCAAACAAGAACCAGCGATTGAAATAAATTCGGTTGTTGAACCGCAAGGCGAATCACCAATGCTGCGGTTAACGAAGAGGCAACAGCGATCGCCCGCTCAGGGCAAGTTTTTTGCATAAATTCGGCGATCGTTGTCAGATAGTCATCGATTTGATAACTCCGCACAGGATGCGTCGATTGACCCCAACCGATTAAATCGGGTGCTAAAACTCGATAGTCATTCGCAAACGCAGGGTATACTTTAGACCACTCATAAGCAGAAGCCCCGCCACCAAAGTTATGTAAAAACACTAAAGATGGTGTCGTTTCATCTTGCCGGAATGCAGTAGATGCCCATATCGTATCAACAGGAGTGTAGTAGACCATTAACCCCAATGATGTTTGTACAACTCCTTGACCAAAGCCTGGAGGTTGAAACTGTAGCATAAAGATTTTGGATGGAAATTGAGTCAAAAACGAATATAGACGATCGTCTGGGAGCAGGCGTTTTTAGTAAGCTATTAGAAGCAAAACATAACGAGAGATAAGCGATGATTCTGCCTGGAACTGCTGTACGCGTCACAAATCCCAACGATACTTACTACCGTTTTCAAGGGCTAGTCCAGCGCGTGAGTGATGGTAAAGCGGCGGTGCTGTTTGAGGGAGGTAACTGGGATAAGCTAGTTACTTTCAACCTCTCAGAACTCGAACCTGTAGAAACTGGACGCAAAAAAGCTAAATAAGCCCTAACCTCCTACAGGCAAGGTAGTGCCTTTCCTCTCTGACCCCCGACCTCTGACCTCCGACCCCTCGTATGCGCCTTCCTTTACCACAATTTGCCACAGGCGATCGCGCTCCGAATCATATTGCTGAGGTGATTGAAACCTCAACAACCGAATTTTTGGCGCAGTGTCTAGAACCCGAAGACTTGAGCTTTCCTGTCATGCCGCCGTTTGGCAGTTGGGTAAAATCTGTTGATGAAGAATCGGGTAATCAAGTCTACGCGGTAGTGTATTATGCCACAACGATGCCGATTGACTCGATTCATCGCGCAAGAGCATTAGGTTTATCGTTACAAGACTTGCGCGAACAACAACCGCAAATCTTCGCAATGCTCAAGACAGAGTTTAGAGCGGCGATCGTGGGATTTGAGCGACCAATTGCGGCGCGATCGCAACAACGTTTTTATCAGTATTTACCACCCCGCCCACCGCAGATCCATCAAGCTGTTTATCATTGCGAACCTCAAACGATTGTTGCTTTTTCCGAACAGTTAGATTTTTTAAGAACTTTGCTGCAAGTTAACGGTGCGCCCGTAGAAGCGCTGACAGCTGCGGCGATTCGTGAAGTTTACCAATTACGCAAAGCTGACCGCGAATGGTTAGTCAAGGCGGGGAGAACTTTAAGTGTATTACTCAAGGATGACTACGACCGCTTGAAAGTCGTTCTCAGCCAAATCCATCCATAAAATCGGTCAGAGGAAAAAGCTTTGTCTTAGTGTACGAAGGTACACTTGGTTTGAGCATCTCTGACTTTAGTTGGAAGGCAGCGTCATCCTGACCGCTTTTGGTCAATTCAACATACAATTTCAGAAAGCGGGATCGCAATTTGAAGTAGGGAAATTATCAAGTTTTCGTTGCCTTTGTTGTCTTCCTTGCTCTTGTAGATGCTAACAGGCTAACTACACGACATCCCCTAGCTTTTCTCCTCAGTGCTATCTATGTCATTCCTTCACGTCCTTGCAGTGGAACCGGCTTCCGAAGTTCTCACAAAAGAGCCAATCGTTCCTTTTGTGATTTTACTAATAGTCATTCTTGTCGTACCAATTATCTTTGAACGGCTGCGGCTACCAGGTTTGGTTGGGTTGCTGCTTGCGGGAGTTTTACTTGGACCTAATGTTTTAAACTTATTTCAAACTGAACAGCCAACAATTAGGTTACTATCTAATATTGGTTTAGTTTACCTCATGTTTGTCGCTGGACTGGAAGTTGACATGGAGCAGTTCCGGCAAACACGCAATAAATCATTAGGGTTTGGGACTTTTACATTTTTAGTACCGCTGATTGTTGGAACACTCGTTGGGCGAATTTTTGGCTTTGGCTGGAACGCATCAATTTTAATTGGTTCGCTATTTGCTTCGCATACGCTGCTGGCGTATCCAATTATTAGCCGCTTGGGAGTCATTAACAACGAAGCAGTTACGGTTACTATTGGTGCCACAATTTTTACAGATATCGGCGCACTTTTAGTATTAGCTGTTTGCGTAGCGATCCATGCTGGAGAGTTTACTGCACTGAGTTTGATTACTTTACTAGGGTCATTATTTCTGTATTCGGCTGCGGTTTTAATCGGCTTTGATTGGGCAGGAAAAGAGTTTTTCCGGCGATCGGGTGATGAGGAGGGAAAGCAATTTCTCTTTGTTTTGCTAGCGGTATTTCTAGCAGCAGTAGGCGCGCAGCTAATTGGAGTTGAAAAAATCGTCGGCGCGTTTCTTGCAGGATTAGCAGTCAATGACGTTGTTGGGGAAGGACCTGTTAAAGAGAAAGTTGTCTTTGTTGGCAGTGTACTGTTTATTCCCATCTTTTTTGTCGATTTAGGTTTGTTAATCAATATTCCGGCTTTTGTTGCCAGTATTAGTAATATTTGGCTAACGCTGGCAATTGTTATTGGTTTAATTAGCAGCAAATTTATCGCCGCTTTTCTCGCAAAGTTGATGTATCGCTACAACTGGCTAGAAACACTCACAATGTGGTCCTTGTCAGTACCGCAGGTGGGAGCGACTTTAGCTGCAACGCTAGTTGGCTATCGCGCCGGATTACTGAATGAAGGTATGCTCAATAGCGTAATTGTTTTAATGCTCGTCACAGCTACTTTAGGACCATTGCTAACGAGTCGAGTAGCAGTCGGTTTGATGACGTCTACTGTGAGTGTCACTCCAGACGCAGCAAAGCCATTGTATTTGGATACTACAGACACTGAAAAGCCTTTGACCGTGGTTGTTCCGGTCTACAATCCTGATACAGAGCAATATTTGATTGAAATGGCGGCGTTAATTGCCCGTCAAGCACAAGGGCGGCTTGTTCCACTGGCGATCGCTACTGGACCTGCCCATATGGATGCACCACAGTTGGAAAGTGCTATGGCAAAAGCTGATGCACTGTTGGATAAAGCAACTGCGCTGAGTCACGACTTGGGAGTCACTGCCGAATCTGTGCTACGGATTGACGATGCGATCGCGCTTGGCATTACGCGGGCTAGCCGCGAACAAAACGCTAATTTAATTGTTATGGGCTGGGGTAAACGCACTGGTTTTCGCGCTCGCTTGTTTGGTAATGTGATTGATAGTGTATTGTGGGCGTCGCATTGTCCGGTTGCCGTGACGCGCCTGCTCGAATCTCCTACTAAAATTCAACGCATTCTCGTTCCTGTGCAAAACTTTACGCCAGAAGCATTGCGACCGTTGCGTTTTGCCTTACTACTCGCGACAGCAATTGGAGCGCAGGTGACTTTGCTAAACGTTTGCGATCGCCGCATTAAACCTAGTAGCATTGCCTGGAATAAATCAAATATCGAGCTACTGTTGTCTAAACTTGCTTTACCGCAAGCTCCTGTTGTTGAAGTTGTCCCCCACGAAAACGTGGCACAAGCGATTACCACCGCAGCTAAAAATTATGATTTAGTTGTCTTGCGCTCGATTCAACGTCGCACGAGTGCTGGCGGCTTAGCTATTAGTGACTTGACGTCGCAGTTAGTCGCGCAACTTTCAGGGTCAATTGTCTTACTCGGAGAACCGCAAAAAAGTAATGCTGCTGTGATTCGAGAGCAATTTCTCCAACGCTCCAACCGTACAAAGTTAGAAAGATAGTCATACCATTTCACTTTGAAGTTGCTACAAATAGGCAGCTTCAGGAGCCTGCGCCGTGGGGGAGGTCGGTTGCGTGCGGAGGTGTCCTCCGTTGAGCAAACCGACTGTAGGGTTTACCCCTTTGCGGCGACTGGCGTGAGCAGAGGGGCAGAGGAGAAATGATTTGTCGTTTTTATTGAGTGAAATGGTATAAGGTACGATAAAATCTCTAAGATTTTATTAAAGATTTAGTGAATTGTACGCTATTATGCTGTGTTGCTATTTGCAAATTTGATAGCTTGCTATTTAATTTAGTTAAATTGGTGCTCAGTTTGCTTTCGCCAAAGTTAATTGAATCCAGAAAAATATTGTCATCTGCGAGCGAGATACAGTAATTATGCCGAAAAAGCAAGAGGAGGTCATCAGATTAATTTGGTGTTGCCTCTTTACCACTGCCTTAAGGCAAGTTACCTTAGACAAAAGCGCGATCGCTGGTTAAATATACTTAATCTAAGTTACTAGCAGACTATGAGAATTTTGGTTACGGGTGGTGCTGGTTTTGTCGGTTCCCATCTTATTGATCGGTTGATGGTCGAAGGACACGAGGTCATTTGTCTTGATAACTTCTACACCGGTCACAAGCGTAATATCCTCAAATGGCTGGATCATCCTTATTTTGAATTGATTCGCCATGACATCACTGAAGCGATTCGGTTAGAAGTAGACCAGATCTATCATCTTGCTTGTCCTGCATCTCCAGTTCACTATCAGTACAATCCAGTCAAGACTGTTAAAACCAGCGTCATGGGTACGCTCAATATGCTGGGTTTAGCTAAACGAGTCAAAGCCCGCTTTTTATTAGCTTCCACATCAGAAATCTACGGCGATCCCGAAGTTCATCCGCAAACAGAGGATTACCGTGGAAACGTTAATCCCATCGGAATCCGCTCGTGCTACGACGAAGGTAAGCGAATTGCTGAAACGCTCTCGTTTGACTATCATCGCCAAAATGACGTTGATATTCGTGTGGCTCGAATCTTCAATACCTACGGTCCGCGAATGTTAGAAAACGATGGTCGAGTCGTCAGTAACTTTGTCGCGCAAGCGCTCCGAGGCAATCCCTTAACAGTGTATGGAGATGGTTCACAAACGCGTAGTTTCTGCTACGTTTCCGATCTGGTAGAAGGACTAATGCGGTTAATGAACAACGAGCATATCGGTCCTGTTAACTTGGGCAACCCAGATGAATACACAATTCTAGAGCTAGCAACTGCGGTGCAGCAGCTAGTCAATCCAGAGGCAGAAATTAAGTTTGAGCCTTTACCTTCCGACGACCCTCGCCGTCGCCGTCCTGACATTACCCGCGCCAAAACTTGGTTGAACTGGGAACCTACAGTACCACTGCAAGAGGGTTTAAAGCTCACTATAGAAGATTTTCGGTCTCGAATTCAAAGCGAGCAACCACTCGAAGCTAGCAAGATAGCAAAGTAGGGGGCTTAGAGGTCAGAAGGTCAGGGATTGGGGGTCAGGGTTATTGTAAGAACGCTAAAACCTGTAAACCTAAAACTCTGAAATAACTCTAAGTTTTAGCTACTTTAACCACCTGTACAACATAACTGAGGATCGATAAAATATGCGTGTTTGCGTAATTGGTACTGGATACGTCGGCTTAGTGACTGGTGCTTGCCTAGCTCATATTGGGCATGACGTCATCTGTGTCGATAATAACGAAGAAAAAGTTAAGTTGATGAAAGCCGGACAGTCACCGATTTTTGAACCAGGACTGTCAGAAATTATGCAGTCGGCGATCGCGGCAAAAAAAATTGAGTTCACAACCGATTTGGGCGCAGGTGTGAACCACGGAGAAATTCTCTTTATTGCTGTGGGAACACCTCCCTTACCAACCGGCGAAAGCGACACCCGCTATGTAGAAGCAGTAGCTCGTGGAATCGGCGCGCATCTCAACGGTGGCTACAAAGTAATCGTCAACAAATCGACAGTACCAATTGGTTCGGGTGACTGGGTGCGCATGCTCGTACTCGATGGCATTGCCGAACGCCAAACCGAAAAAGTTCCTGTTGCTGCGGGTAATGTTAAAGAAGAGTTTCCCCCAACACAAATAGCTGAGTTTGATATCGTCAGCAACCCAGAGTTTCTGCGCGAAGGATCAGCAGTTTATGACACCTTTAACCCCGATCGCATTGTACTCGGTAGCAATAATCCGAAAGCGATCGCGATGATGCAGGAACTGTACACCCCAATTGTCGAGCGCCAGTTTGCTGAAGAGAAGTCGCTCCCACCAGTGCCAATCGTGGTGACTGATCTCAGTTCGGCGGAGATGATCAAGTACGCAGCGAATGCATTCTTGGCAACTAAAATTAGTTTTATCAACGAAGTCGCGAATATTTGCGATCGCGTTGGTGCGGATGTCACGCAAGTTGCTAAAGGTATTGGGCTTGACTCGCGCATTGGTAATAAATTCCTACAAGCTGGTATCGGTTGGGGTGGTTCCTGTTTCCCGAAAGATGTCTCAGCCTTAATTCATACTGCGGATGACTATGGCTATGAAGCGCACCTGCTTAAAGCTGCTGTCAGCGTCAATCAGCGCCAACGGTTGATTGGAGTTGAAAAACTCCAACAGGTTCTCAAAATCCTTAAGGGTAAAACCGTCGGCTTACTCGGCTTAACCTTTAAACCGGATACCGATGATATGCGCGATGCACCAGCACTCAACTTAATCGAGCATCTCAATCGTCTAGGAACCAAAGTCAAAGCCTACGATCCCATTGTGTCCCAAAGCGGAATGCGTCATGGTCTTTCTGGCGTAATGGTTGAAACCGACCCTGAGCGCCTTGCAGATGGTTGTGATGCTTTAGTTTTAGTGACCGACTGGAAACAGTTCCAAAATCTCGATTACGAGAAAATGGCAAGCTTGATGAACAATCCTGTCATGATTGATGGTCGTAACTTCCTCGATCGTGAAAAATTACAGCAAGCTGGATTCTACTATGTTGGTGTAGGACGGTAGAAAAAGGGTGAGGAGGAGCCATAGCAAAGTTGTGGAGGTATCCTTATGTAGTATTTCTCCTCTGCTCCTCTGCTCCTCTGCTCTTAGGCACCCTGACCTCTGTCATAGTGTGTATTGACTGCAACTGCTTTCAAAAACGCTGTAACTAAAGGGTGAGGCACTTCAGCCGTCGATCGTGCCTGCGGGACAAACAAGGTTCCTATAAAAAAGGGATGCGTGGGAAGCTCAATAACACGCACTTCCCCTTCGTTATCTGAGCCAGTCACTTTTAACTGATCGCTACTAATCAGTGAAACAAATTCAGGATTGACACCGAAATTGCAATAGTACTGCTCAGTTGCCGTTCGCGAACCATAAATCTCTGCAACTAAAGAATCTGCTGCAAAAGTTAATGACATTTCACGCCCTGCTAAAGAACAGTCAAGCTTTGAAATAAACAGGCTAGATGCATACGGGTCATATTCCGCGTGTTGTGCATCCTGAAATCCTAAAACGTTGCGAGCATATTCAACAATTTGGTGCTGGAAACCGCCACAAGTACCAAAGCAGGGAACAGCATTTTCACGGGCGTAGCGGATTGCCCAAAGCGTTTTATCCATATTTTTATATGGACTACCAGGCGCGACCCAAATTCCAGCGTAAGTGTTGAAGATAGAATTATCTATATCATCAGTCGAAACCCAAACTCCTTCGATACTAATTCCTAATTTGTTAGATGAGTGGTTGATTGCTGCGTTCGTTGCGATGTGGGGTTGAAACGTAGGCGTATATTCACCAAGCAGTGCAATTTTTCTAAGCATGGTCTGCACCTCATTGTTGAATTCTTTTACAGTTTAGGCAAGATGACCTTGCTTTGTTGCGCGCTCCAACCATTTCTCTTCAACTAAAACACTTACAGACTATAATTTCGGCTACTGTCGTGAATTCAGAGCTTGCCCTCCTAACCCCGTAAACCAACGTTCTTCCTGATCTTCTCTCTCGGAATCGGGCTTGTTGTATCAACCTCAAAAGCCTGGATTTGCCCCCGCCCCTCAAATTCTGGCGGACTATTCAATAATCTAACAAGATGTTTACTTTATGCGATCGCTCTATCAACAATTTAAAAGTACTTTGTCTAACGATAACTACCCAATAACTATGCTTGTCAGATTTGCCGTATCTATCCAACCATAAGCTACCTCGATTAGCGATTTTCCGCCAATTTCAAGCTCTTGTTCGCGGACTCGTTTTCCTCCAAGTACAGCATAAAATTGGCACGCGGGATTATCGGCGAGAACCCACACTAACATTGATTTAATGCCTGAGCGCCGCAACCTTTTCGCTGATAGCTTTGTCGAATGTAAATGGCAGTCAATTCACCCTTGTATATTGGATCGCCTGTACACTCTGCTCCTCCATTGGCAAAGCCGACAATCTCGCCAGATTCATTCTCAGCAACATAAGTAAAGTTACCGTCTTCTGAGGCTTGGTTGAAGATATCATACCAAGCGTTTGCTCTGCGCTCATATGACAGGTTCGCCAAATGCTCGGCTGACACAATCCTTCGATAGGTTGTTCGCCAAGTATCTACATGAACTTTGGCAATAGCAGGAATATCGTTGTGGGTGGCATCTCGAACTATCATCATAATTGATAACTCGATCCAGTTATTTTATTCTTAAGATCGCTCCACAACTACCTAATCGAGGAAGTGCAACTAAATAAACTCAAATAACTCAAGGCAAGTCAACTAGGCATTCCCAGGAATGCGATCAATTTGGGCGTAGCCGCTGAAGATGAGTTTTTGACCTTGAGTTTCTAAACGGTTGATCCGCATCATAACGCCATCTAAGTCAAAGCGATCTAGGTCAACCATGTTATTCAAAATTTCTGCCAGAGCATTAGTTAAAGTTTGCGAAAGCTCCCGTTGCGCTTCGGGAATGTCTTGAGCTTCAAATTGGGGGTTTTGAAAAGCGACACGTCGGCGTCGTTCTACTGCTAAAGTTGCTTTTAGGCTAATTGGTACGAGTTCGCCGTTACTGATATCTGCTTTAGCGGCAATTTTGACTTCGTTTTCTGGTAATAGTTGGACTTGAACATCGCTGAAAGAAATTGACTCACCACCGGAAATATCGGCTAAGCCTGGTAGAGAAAGATTTTGAAGGCGTTTTTTGACAAGTTCAGCGTTGAAAGCATTATTAATGCCATCTTCAGTTAAGGTAACTTGCGCAACCGCTTGCGTAGGTTGTTTGAGCGTGAGTTTACCGCCGAGAACCGAGCTAAAGTCAATCGCCACCGCATCGGTTTCAAACGACATTTCTTCGACATAAAAGTCTTTACGAATCACTAAACCGCGACCGCTCATTTTGAAGCTGTCAATACTACCTTGCAACAATTTACTAGAGGGATAACAGCGGACAGCGACTTCTACCGATTCGCTACGGGTGAATAAATGGCGAATCGTTTGGCTGGCAACTGTGTTGAGCATCCGCTCTCCCCAGTCAGTGCCAGTAGGATTGGTTAAACCACTAAGTCCGCCAAACAACATAACGTTTTAAGCTTTACGGAACGTCTTCCTACCTTTGTAACAAAATGTGAAGAACTCAGCAAGCGAAAGTGTGATTAGCGGTGTTAAACAGGAGTATAAGTAAATGCGATTGTGCAGCGCTGGAGGCGATCGCATTTAATTGAAGCCTTGACTCTTTTAGGTTTCGATAGCTTCAAGGCGCTTGAGTGATGCAGTATTGGCGCGAGTTTAACTCTGAATATTCGTGATGTTCGTTGCTTCGTAAGGATAAGGCGATCGTATAGTACATAAACACGTTACCTTTGTAACATCCCACAGCCGAATTGTTTCGTTGTGACTGCCACTCGCGAGAGTTTTGCCATCGTCGCCGCAACTGGCAAGCATTGTACCATCGGGGCTAAAAGTCACCATCCACACCCAACCAATATGTCCTTCGTAGCTACGTAGGTGTTGATCGTCTGCGGCATTCCACACGCGAACACTACCATTAGCATTACTCGTCACAATGAGTTTAGCATTATGACTAAATTCGACCCAGAGGGTATTAACTAAAGCTGCGGTAAAAGTTGATTGGGCAAAATGAGCATTTGCAAAATTAACTCGATGCAAGTTCACTCCCACAAGATATGCTTGCCAAATCGTTAAACCAGAAAAGTCATAATCGCTAAAATCAACTTGCAACTGACGTAACAGATTAATTGTGTTACCGCCGCCGTACCCTGGAGTAGTAAATTCGGTTCGTAAAAGCGCGATCATTCGTTGTAATTGCTGTTCAATTGCGGCGGAAGCTTGAAACTGCGCGTGTAAGTTGGCTAAAATTGGCGCTACAATTACGCGAATTTGGCTGTCTCGGATGTAGTCTTTGGCTGTCGCTTTCATCAGCGCGTAACGATTGAAAAATTGAATTGTACCTGTTGTAATTTCTGTACAAACCTGTTTAATCAGTTGATCGATCATGTATTCCATGACAACAGGTTGTTGCGTGAATCCTGCGGTATTTTTTTCGATAAGCGATCGCCAACTTAATGATTCTAAAGTTTCGACGATCTGCGATCGCGATACCGCAGGCACAATATCTGCTTGCAACTGTGCAGCTGAAACGGGTTCGCGATTAATCGCTAGCCAGTACATAATTTGTGCTTCTAAAGGTGCTAGCCGTTGAATTTGGCGTGCTAATAAATTGCGAATTCCATTGAAAACAATCGTTCCTTGCTGGAGAAAATCCGCAATGCTACCATCAAATAAATCTAAAATTGAAGTTGCGGCAATCTTGAGCGCGAGTGGATTTCCTCGGTAAGATTCAATCAATTTCTCAGTCTCGTCCACCGAACCCGAAAGCCCTTTGGATAGTAAGATCTCCTGTCCCGCAGGTGTGTGCAATCCTCCAAGTTGTAATGTTCTCACCGGAAGAGTTTCGCCTTCAAGGGCAGCGACTTCCGCAGGCTTTTCGCGACTGGTTAGTAATAAACAGCTTTGATGTGGTACTTCACCGATTTGTTGCACTAATTCGCTGTACTCTTCATAGCCTGGGCGGTAGCTCCCCGCGCGTTGGTTGCTGCTGAAGATTGTTTCAAAATTATCGAGAATGAGTAAACAACGCAAAGCCTGCAAGTATTCAATCAATCGTGAAATTCTACCACCTACTGTATCTGGTAAATGAACTTCCTGCTGTTGGGAAATAAATTTGATCAGCACTGTCAATAATGCATTCAGCGATGGAGCGTCGCGGAGACTGCGCCAGATGGTAAACTCAAAGCAGTCTTGCACGCTTTGTGCAACTTTCACTGATAAAGCAGTTTTACCGATCCCACCTATACCGACGAGTGTGACTAACCGACACCGATCCTCGACTATCCAGCGTTGAAGTGTAGCAATTTCTGGAGTGCGCCCGTAGAATCCAGAAACATCGATTGCTTTTTGCCAGTCTTGGTATTTGCGTGCGATCGCTTGCGGATGATTTTCAGGACTAATCGCTTGTTTTACTTGATGAGATGTAGAATCATCTACTATCTTAAATTCTTCTGCTTTTCGTCTTAAAACCGACTTAAAATTACTCTTGGTTACTTTCTCTCCTAGTGCTGTTGAAAGTAGCTGCCACAATTGAAAGCCAAGGAACTTTATGTAATCAGGTTCATAATTAGTTCTTTCTGCAATCTCTGCATAAGTTAATTTTTGCCATGTCAGGCGTAGTATAAGTTCCTGCACGTCAGTCAGTCTTTGCTGTTGCAAAAGTTTATCCAATAAGCGTAGTGCCTCTTCTGCGTCCATCCGCGATCGCTCCCTGATTCCTCAAGTTTTTAGACAGTAGGGGTAAGTTGGGGAAAATATGCATCTAAATATTTTTCAGTATTTATACTGAAAAAATCACTATAAATGTAGCATTTTTTAAATAAAAAACATTATTTCATAAGCGATCGTACTGAATTAACCCATGTCAGAATTTTGAACTGGCACAATCGTTGTAAGAGTTAGCAATTTGTTAACTAGAGGCAAGATTGTTGCTACAAGACGATACTTTTATCCTATTCAAAGTTATTTAAAATACCGATATCTTGCTTGGCTTTGATAACTTGAGACAATTGAACTTCAATTGATATCACTTGCGTTACCGATTAAAAAGGAAATTAATACAGTAATCCCAAATAGGATGTGAACTAAACGAGGATGGTCTAGGCTAATTGTAGGGTGCATTGTTCTGGAGATGATGGATAGCCTAGCTGATTTCATTCAAAGTAACCCACCACCAAAAGCGCTCAAACGTGCGTTGGCAGTCGAAATGGTACACAAGGATTAACACGTACCGTCAGATACAACAAGTGTTGCATATTTCGCTCGGATTCATCAGCAAGTGGCAGAGAATTTATGAGCAGCGAGGGGTCAAGGGATTGTAGTTGGGGTATTGGGGAACCCAAGGCTATTTAAGCCAGCAACACAAACAAGAAGTCCTGAGTTGGTTGCGCACTCGCAGTTGTTGGCAACTCGAAGAAGTAATCGAACACCTTGAAGACAAGTATAGGGTGGTGTTTCAATCGAAGCAAAGTTACTACGACTTATTGCACCAAGCAGGATTGAGTTGGAAAAAGTCGCAATCGGTCAATCCCAAAAAAAATGAGCAACAAATCGCCCAAAAAAAACAACAAATCATAGATTTGCTGCTGTGGCACGACCAAATTGCGGCAGGACAGGTGCGGGTGCTGTTCTTGGATGAGGACAAACGCGGCTGCTCATCGTTTGAGATGGTGTCAGCTACCACCGTTCCCTACGATTCCGAGAATTTCTTGCCCAAGTTAATCAAGGGTTGGCACCTGAATGTTGGTGGATCACCTGTGTGCAGTTAGCGCCTTATGCTCCTGAACAAAACCCTATTGAGGACATTTGGTTACAAGCTAAGCAGTTTGTACGGAAATTCTATCTACTGTGCAACTCCTTCGCTGTAGTGAAGTATTTATTCGAGTTGGTCATGCAGCAACAAACTTTTATCTTTAATAAAGCTTTCATGTACGACTTATGTTCATATTCTATCTAGGACTACTGTAATATGTTATTTTTTATATTTATTTAATAATTAATTTTCTAAAGGTACTAACTTCTTCTAACTTTTTCTAACTGTAAAAACTCCGCAATGGTTTTATTTTATTTAGTGAGATAACTATTTACTTTTGAAGCTGTGTAAGTTGTACCTACAAGCCAGTAAAAGCGGTTGGACTTTAACAATTTCTGAGCATTACTGAGTTGTAATAAATCAAATATTTCAGAAGTTAAAAGGTTTTTCATTCATAAACTTTTCTCTTAATGTTGTGACGCTATAGATTTTTGAAAAATCTACAAGAGGTAATTTTTCATGGCAATTTACGGCACAGATAGTAATGATTCCTTAACGGGCACAGACTTTGCTGATATTTCCATCTTTGGCTATGCAGGCAACGACACGATTCATGGCAACGGAGGCGATGACATCATTGATGCGGGTACAGGAGATGACTGGATTTATGGTGAGGATGGCAATGACACGATGCTGGGTCGTGATGGTTATGACGTCTTTTATGGTGATAATGGCAACGATGTTGCTTGGGGTGAAGCAGGTAACGATTGGATGTGGGGTGGAGCAGGTAGCGATACTCTGATCGGTGGAACAGGTGACGATTACTATGTAATTTTTAATAATGGAGATACTAGCGATACAATTATCGAGAATGCGGAGCAAGGTAAGGATACTGTAGAGTCTTACATCACTTCCTACACTTTGTATGCAAATGTAGAAAACTTAATTCTAGCGAATCATACCACCACTGTTACGAGTGATGCGCTTATAGGTATAGGAAATAGTCTAAATAACACTATTACAGGGAATAATCTTAACAATACGCTGTATGGCTATGCTGGCAATGATTCGCTAACAGGTTGGAGTGGCTATGATACCCTCTATGGCGGTACTGGTAATGATACTCTCGATGGCAGTAACGACCATTTCGGGCAGCAAGATAAACTTTATGGCGAGGATGGCAACGACACTCTAGTTGCTACTGGTTGGCACGGTGGCGACATTCTAGAGGGGGGCGCAGGTGATGACACATACGTTATTGAGGTTTACGAAAATGATTACGATCCTCCTGCGCCAGTATTAAAAGAAGGATTGTACGCAGGTATCGATACAGTGCGGTCCTATTCAAATTGGACTTTAGGAGATAACTTTGAGAACCTGATACTGATAGGTACTAGTGCTATCAATGGTACAGGTAACGCTAGTGATAATAAAATTACTGGTAATAGTGTTAATAATCGTCTCGAAGGCGGTCATGGAAATGACACGCTTGACGGTAGCGCTGGCAGTGATACTTTAGTAGGTGGATTTGGTAACGACATCTTTATTGTTGATAATTCATTGGATTACGGCACAGAAAATGCAGGGGAAGGTACAGATACTTATCACTCTACAGCTACCTCCTTCGTAATGGATGCCAATGTAGAAAACCTCGTGATGTTTTCTGGTGCGGTTAGCGCTTACGGCACTTCAACAAACAACACGATGACGGGTAACTCCGCAAGCAATACGCTTGATGGTGCTGGAGGAAATGATAATCTGCTTGGTAAGCTTGGTAATGATACCTTAATTGGTGGTGCAGGAAACGATACTCTTGTGGGTGATGTTGGTGCAGATGTGTTGACTGGTGGCTCTGGTAAGGATATTTTTTACTTTAACACTAAGACTCAAGGCATAGACAAAATCACAGATTTTTCAGTTATGGATGATACTATCCAAGTTTCCAAAGCTGGTTTTGGTGGCGGACTTGTTGCCGGAAAGGCAATTTCTGCGGCTCAATTTGTTATTGGTTCTGCGGCTGCGGATAGTAGCGATCGCTTTATCTACAATCGCAATACCGGCGGTTTGTTCTTCGATGCTGATGGGAAAGGTGGAGTAAGTCAAGCACAACTAGCAACCCTCTCGCCTAACCTGGGACTAACAAATGCTGACATCTTTGTGATTGCCTAGATTTAATATAGTAGTTAGCAATTGGCTGTTAGCTATTAGCTTTTTTAAAAGCTTACCAGCGCAATACATTTACTCAATCGACTTGTCCTCACCTGAATGCGTCTAGCTATACTTTAGCGATCGCTTGCCTGTCGTAAAAATGCGTTTGGGCGATCGCTACTCTGTCACTCACGACAGTTGCTGACTCAATACTTATTCTTTCCATACATTCAATGGAATTGAAAAAGAACCTTGTCATGCTTTGATACCTGCATCAAGCGCTTGTTAATCATTGATGACAAGGAAAATTGGCGCTTTGCAATTTTGTTTTTACTAGAAGAACGAAAGCGAGTTATCTGCTGCAATAATGATAAAGATTCTTATTTATGTAGGAAATAGTATCTCTAGCAGTCAAGCAACGGATGAAAACGATTACAGAAGCGGAATACATGGAACAGTGGGAAGCAAGCTTGCAAAAGCACTATCTTGCTTACAATGTGGATGGTTTTGACAGAGTTGGCAAGTGTCGGCATCAATATAGCCAAGATTACTTTTGGGAACTTCAGCTACGCCCTGGGCTTATGGTGGAGTTTATTCAAGATGACTATCACCGAAGTTTGAGCAAGGAGAACACTCACGATGACTCGATGACAGTGTTGGTATCGAAGTTTTATCTTTCAGGAGTACATCAAGTACTAACTCCAGGTATCAAAGGCGTCAAAGAAGACTATGAAGAAAAGGCTGGCTACAATTATCTATTTTTTCTACCAAACATCAAGGAAATAGAGATTTCCCCAGCTAACCAACGGCTACAATTTTTGAGGATTATTCTAGAACTTGACCTGTTTCATGCTTTCAGTACCGACTTTGATATTTTGCCGGATGAACTACAGCCATTAAAAGAAAGTAACTCAGCACCGCGTTTTCATCAAGTTGTAGGTAAGATAACCGCTAAAATGCGCAATACGCTTTGGGAAATTCTGAACTGCCCATATCATGGGATGACAAAAAGAATGTATCTTGAAAGCAAAACTTTAGAATTACTCGTTTTACAACTCCATCAATGGAGCGACGATCGCAACTCTACTTTAACTCGCACCCTACAGCGTGAGGACATTGAGCGACTCTACTACGCTAGAGAAATTTTAAGCCGTAATTTAAACAATCCACCATCGTTGATAAACCTAGCTCGCCAAGTGGGATTGAACGATTACAAATTAAAGATAGGTTTTCGGCAACTTTTTGGCACAACAGTGTTTGGTTACTTACAAGCTTGTCGAATGGAGCAAGCGAAACAACTTTTGAATGAACGTAGTTTAAGTGTTGCCGGAGTCGCTCACGCCGTCGGTTATGCTAGCCAGAGTCGATTTTGTCATGCGTTCAAGCGACAATTTGGGATGACTCCTAGTACATATCGTAGAGTCTAGTAAGTCCTAAAAGATCCGGATCGGACAAAAAAAAATCCGTTTGCGACAAAATGCGATCGCCCAAACCGCATATTCTCAATACTACTTGCGATCTTCTCTTAAGAGAGCACGATAACTGTATCCATGTGGTGTAGGAGGATATGCAACAGCCGATATCAATTTTGATTGCAGGAATTGTTACTGCACTGATGTCTCAAACGGTACAAGCGGAGGTATTAGAACAACCTGCAAGTAAGCTAATACGTTTGAAAGAGATCAATCGTCCTGCAACTACTGTGAAGGAATGGCTAGCGCAAGCTTCAGAATCGCCCATTCAAGTCACCGGAGTCCGACTAAATGCTACCGAAACTGGGTTAGAGGTGGTTTTAGAAACCACAGGACAACTCCCGTCACCTATAACCTCGGTTGCTGGTAATGCGTTAATTATAGATATTTCAAATGCAGTGCTGGTATCGCCTGATGGTCAACTCCAGACAGCGAATCCAGTAGAAGGAATTGCTTTCACCTCTATTATCAATTTACCAAATCGCGTTCGAGTTACCGTGACTGGGGTAAATGCACCACCAACTGCTAGCATTCAAGCAGAGGAAGCAGGAATTGTCTTCAGCGTGACGCCAGGAGTAGCAGAAACAGAGACGGTTGAAGACGATACGATTCAAATTACCGTCACAGGAACGCAAGACGAAGGATACAATCCCTCAGCCGCAACCACCGGAACGCGAATTGAAGCCCCGCTACGAGATGTACCCCTCACTCTTCAAGCTATTCCACGCCAGATCATCGAAGATCGTCAAATAGTCCGTTTAACTGAACTCGCTGATAATGTTCCTGGTGTAGAACCTTTTTCAGGCTATGGCGGACTCAATTCTAACGATTACTATATCCGAGGATTTAATACTGGCGAAAGCTTTCGCAATGGATTTCGCGATTTCACATTCATCAGCCCGCGCGATACTGCCAATATTGAGCAAGTAGAATTCTTAAGAGGTCCCGCGTCTGTACTTTATGGGGGTGGATTTAACCTCAGTGGCGCTGTTAATACGATTACAAAACGACCCATAGCAGATCCCCGCTACGAAGTCAATGGCACAATCGGTAGCTACGGATTTTATCGCTCAGCTGTTGACTTAACAGGACCGCTTGTCGATAACGGCTCCTTGTTATACCGACTCAACCTTGCTTATACTAATGCGGATAGTTTTCGTGACTTTAACGAGAATCAAAGCATCTTTGTTGCGCCGGTGTTGACGTGGAACATTGGACCGCGAACAACGCTGACAACTGAGTTTGAGTATCAAAATTATGATTACGTGTTTGATCGCGGCTTTCCACCAGGAGAAGTATTTTTGCAATTACCGCGCGATCGCTTTTTGTTTGAACCTGATGTCAATCGAGCAGAGTTTGATTCCTACTACTTTGGCTACAACCTCGAACATGTATTAAGCGATCGCTGGAAAGTTCGCCAAGGATTTGCTGGGCTGATTGTTAACGGAGAAACCGAAGCTGCTGTTCTTGGTAATTACTCTCCACCGTTTGTCGATGAGGATGGTCGGACATTACAACGCGATGCCCAAAGAAGCGATGAACAGCAAGAAAACTTTTCAGTTCAAACCGAAGTTATTGGCGAGTTCAGCACAGGTTCTATCAATCACAATCTACTATTTGGAGTTGAATACGCCCGCTATCGCTTTGCCTACGATTTCTTTGATGCCACACTAGGACCTATCGATATTTTTAATCCAGTTTATGGTGCTAGACCTAGTGCCTATGTTCCTAGCTTTTTTGAAGAATATGGCACGCGAAACATTGGTATTTATCTACAAGATTTAGTGTATCTCACCCGCAACTTGATTGTTCTCGCGGGGGGAAGGCTTGATTTCAATAACTCGTTTTACCGCGACACACTCAACGACACAACTAACAGCGAGCGATCGGAGACATCGTTCTCACCGCGATTGGGAGTTGTTTATCAGCCCACTGCGCGCACAGCACTGTATTTTAATTGGGCAAATGCTTTTACACCAACTCTTTTTGGTGGTATAACTCGTACTGGAGAACTTTTTGAACCTGAACGCGGACAACAATTCGAGATTGGACTCAAACAAGATTTGAGCGATCGCCTTTCGGCTAACTTAGCGTTTTACTATCTTACCCGTCAAAACGTTTCCACTCCTGACCCAGAAGATCCCGACTTCAGTATTCAAACGGGAGAACAAACTAGCCGAGGAATTGAATTAGATATCAGAGGGGAAATCTTACCTGGTTGGAATGCGATCGCAACTTATGCGCTTACTGATGCGTTTGTTAGCGAAGACAACGATATTCCAGAGGGCGATCGCCTTGCTGGAATACCCAAAAACACTGCCAGTTTATGGAGCACTTATGAGATTCAATCGGGTGATTTTCAAGGCTTGGGGTTTGGTCTAGGTTTAGTCTACGTCGATGAACGCGAAGCACAACTGCCAAATACTGATGTTACGTTACCCTCGTATTTCCGCACCGATGCTAGCCTTTTCTACCGCCGTGACAATTGGCGTGCTGCTGTAAATTTCAAAAATCTGTTCAGCGTGAAATATTACAACACGCAAGGCTTTTTCATTACGCCTCAAGCTCCTTTTACCGTATTAGCAAATATTTCTGTAGAGTTTTGATGATGTTAGCAACACCATCCACGACACCATGAAAATCGTCCGTTGGCTGCGATTCATTTTGTTGGTCATCATATCCTTCAGCATCGTCTCAGCCTGTAGTAGCCGATCAACTCAAATTGCCCCTACACTGGATGCGGCTGCTAATTGTCGTATGATTCAGCACGCAGTAGGAGAAACTTGCGTTCCGCTTCAACCTCAACGTGTCGTTGTTTTAGGCGTTCCTACACTGGGTAATGCACTAGCGTTGGGTGTCAAGCCCATTGGTTCACTTGTATACTTTGACGATCCACCGCCGTATCTCGCAGCACTCATCGCAGACATCGAGGTTATCGGTAAAGAAGAACAACCCAATATTGAGAAAATACTAGCGTTGCAACCCGATCTGATTATTGGTTTCAAACATTCTGCTGAAGCAATCTATAACCAACTTTCGCAAGTTGCACCCACTGTTCTAGATGATTGGGAAGGATATCCGTCGTGGAGAAATCACTTTAATTTTGTTGCCGAAGTTCTAGGTAAAACCGAGGAAGCCAAGCAAGTTTGGGCAAATTACGAGCAACGCATTCAAGCTTTAAAAAAAGCATTAGGAAATCGCACTCAAGATCTGGAAGTTTCATTCGTGCATATTTGCTGCGGCACAATCGATATTGATTTACAAAATTCTTTCAATGGCAGCATTCTTGCCGATGTGGGATTGGGTCGTCCACCCGCTCAAGCTTCTCCCATCGCAGGAGGTATTACTTCGCTATCTGAGGAACGGTTGATGGATATTGATGGTGATGTCCTCTTTGTGGCAACAGACGGCGATGAATCTGCGCAAAAATTAGCACAACTCAAACAAAACCCACTATGGCAGAAGTTGAAAGCCGTTCAACAAAATCGAGTGTATCCAGTTAACTATCCAACTTGGAGAGGGGGTAATCCTCTAGCTGCTGATGCAGTTATTGACGATCTGTTCAAGTATTTAGTTGAAAAAAGCTAGTCTTTGGGAGTTTTGAGTTTTGAGTTTTGAGTTTTAAATTAAAAATTGCATTCTCTAGTTCCTAAATTCTTGATAACCGTTGAACAATTCCTCTCCAACATAATATTAGCCTGTGCGTACCTTTACCATTATTTGGCTTGGTCAACTTGTCTCTACCATCGGCACTTATATGACCGAGTTTGCCCTGATAATTTGGGCTTGGGAACTGACAGGTTCAGCGACAGCTTTGGCACTTGTCGGCTTTTTTTCGCAATTACCACGCATTCCGATTACTCTGTTTGCAGGCATCATTGTCGATTGCTTTAATCGTAAGCGGTTGATGCTCTTAGGAGATGCAATTGCTGCACTTTCTACTATAGCTATCTTGCTACTGTATCTTACTGATAACTTACAAATCTGGCATCTTTACTTAACAAGTGCGGTTAATGGTAGTTTTGGGCAAATTCAGCAGCTTGCCTACTCAACCTCGATTGCAATGATTGTGCCACAACAGCACTATACCCGCGCTAGTAGTATGGGTTCGATGGTACACTATGGTTCTGCGATCTTTGCTCCGGCGTTGGCTGGTAGTCTTTATCCTGTCGTTGGATTGTTAGGTATTCTCTTAATTGACTTAACAACTTTTACTGTTGCGATCGCCACATTGGTTGCTGTTAATATCCCCCAGCCATCGCGTCCTGATGCCGATCAGCAAGTTTTAGAGACTTTAACTTTTGGACTGCGCTATATCTGGAATCACCGAGGTTTACGTGCTTTATTAGTGACAACTGCAATATTTTGGTTTGCGCATGATCTTGGAGGAGCCATTTACGACCCAATGATTCTCGCACGTACCGATGGTAGTGCTCAAGTTTTAGGTAGTGTTGCGGCATCTGCTGGAATTGGAGGCGTCACAGGTGCAGTTATTATCAGTGTTTGGGGTGGTTCTCAGCGGCGTACTGATGGCATGCTGCTAGGATTTATTGGGGCAGGATTGAGTAAAACTGTCTTTGGCTTAGGGCGTACAACATTCGTGTGGATTCCTGCACAATTTTGCTCCTCGTTAAATTTCCCGCTGCTGAGTAGCGCTGAAACGGCACTTTGGATGGCAAACGTGGCTCCAGAGAAGCAAGGACGGGTCTTTGCCGCGAATGCTTTAGTTTTACAAATTGTGTCGGCGATCGCAATTTTTATTGCTGGTCCTTTAGCAGATCGAGTATTTGAACCCGCCATGTCACCTGGAGGGATAGCAACTATCCTGGGTGGTATCTTTAGCAGTAGTTCTGGTTCTGGGATGGCAGTTTTGTATGTTATCACTGCCATCAGTTTATTCCTAGTCGGCTGTGGAGGCTTCGCCTACCGAGAATTACAAGAATTAGAACCTATCAAACCAAATCGCGATAACCATACTATATAGCTCGAAATTAGGTATTTTTTTATTCTCCAGTAATTGAAAGATTATCAACCCAAATTTTTGGACAAACGCCTGCTGGTGTTAATTCTGGTTCTTTCTCAACAAAAATGATTGACTGCAATAATTCCAGAAAATCGCCTGCAACGGTTGCAGACTCAATACTTGTTTTTTTACCGTTGTTGACTATCCAACCGTCAAACGGAAGTGAAAATGAACCTTGTAACGCTTTAACTCCTGCATGAAGCGCTTGCACGTCATCAATAAAAATGATGTTTTCCGCACTATCTAAACTATATTCCTGCGATGCAGTTTCTCCAGGAAATACGTGATAAAAGTGCGAGCTAACGCTAACTTTCGCACCGATATTCGCATGACCTGTAGGTTGTGTATTAAACCTTTTCGCTGTACCTGCACTATGGATAAAATTGCTTAAAACTCCATTAGTAATTAAGGGAATGCGTCGCGTTGGTGTTCCTTCACCATCAAAAGTTTCTGCGGCAATATTCTCAGGATGCAACGCATCATCGCACACTGAAAGTAGAGGAGAAGCAATTTGTTTGCCTAAAGATTCTGGTGTAGAAAGACTTTGCTTATCTAAGATATTTTGGGCATTAAAAAGATTAGAAAAAGCACCTAATAAACTTAAAAAAGCTTCTGGGGAGAAAACAACGCGATATTTCCCTGATTGAACTTTCTCGTAGTTTAGATGACTAATTGTTTTTTCTGCTGCTTCTTGTACACAACCTTGTAAATCAATTTGTTCTAAACTACGATTAATCCGAAAAGCGCCAGCACTACGAGGTTTTTTGCCTTCTTGTTCGGTCTTGCTGTAAAGATAAATCGATGTATAGGAACGCGCTTCATTGCGCATTGCGCCGTTACTGTTGAGGTAGAAGCGGCTAAGATCTCTTTGCGATAAACCGTTATACGGTACACCTTTGATTGCAGGATGCGCTTGTAAAAGTTCTTTTTCAGCTGCAATCAGTGTATCAATGAGTTGTGAAACTGGCGCTTGGGGGGCTGTTGCTTCGGTATCGACTTTCAGTTCAGCAGTAGCTTCTGGGCTGAAGTCAGGGACATTTTCTTTTACCCCAAAGAAACTTGCTTCATAAGCTGTTTTTAAAGCCAAGTCAATACCATTAGAATCGACATCAGTAGTGCTGGTTACTCCTACTGTATTATCTTTATTCCAAACGCGTACAATGACGCTGGAACGATTCGAGGCTTTGACTTGTTTGGGTTCACCGCTATCAACTTGAACGCTGGTTTCGTCAACGGATGAACCGTAAATATCGAATTTTTCTATCCCCAGGCGTTCCGCACTTGCTTGCGTATATCCTGCAAGTTCATCAATATTAGGCATAATCAATCTATCTTCCACCAACGGTAATCGAATCAACTTTGATGTGGGGTTGACCTACGGTAACGTAAACACTACCGCTAACCGAACCGCAGAATCCTGCTGCGAGTCCCAAGTCTTGCGAACACATCGAAATTTTGTTCATAATCTCTTGCGCGTCACCAATCAAGGTAGCGCCTTTGAGAGGTTTGGTAATTTTGCCTTTTTCAATCAGGTAAGCTTCATCGACAGCAAAGTTAAATTGTCCTGTAGGACCAACACTACCACCGCCCATTTTCTTGCAGTAAATACCTTTATCAATTGAGGCGAATAAGTCTTCGTTGGTGTAGTTTCCTGGTGCGATGTACGTGTTACGCATTCTTGATGCAGCGGCGAACGTGTAGTTTTGGCGACGTCCACTACCAGTGCGAGGGTGTCCGGTACGCATTGAACCGGTGCGATCGCTAATAAAATTCTTCAAAATGCCGTTTTCGATCAACAATGTTCTTTGCGCTGGCATTCCTTCATCGTCCATGTCAATCGTCCCAAAGGCATCTTGAGAAAGTCCTTCATCCCAAGCTGTCAGGCTTTCATGCGCAATTTTTTCGCCTTTCTTATCTGCAAACGGAGTTGTTTTGCGCTCAATCTGGGTTGTTTCTAATAAGTGTCCGCAAGCTTCGTGGAAGATTACGCCCCCAAACTCGTTTGCCATGATGATGGGGTAATTACCAGATTCTACATAGTCGGCGTAAAGCATTTTTCCAGCCGATTCGGCGACTTCTTCAGCGTCTACTTGATAGTTCCAACTTCTTAAGAAGTCGGGTTCGCTGGTGCTACCAACGCGCTTACTAATCGATGAACGATTTGTCCCATCGGCACACAAAAGGTTATAACCTACAGATTGTGTTAGGCGGATGTCTCTAGCGAAAGTTCCATCACTCGCTGCAACTAAAACTTCTTGCCAATCACGAAAATATACCGCGCGTCTCGATTGGACGTGAGTTGCTTTTTGTTTTAATTGCGCATTAGCATCAAGGAGAATTTCGCCCATTTCGCGCATGGAACTGCATCCTGCTAGCCAAGACTCTTTACCTTTTTTGGTGGCGTAGTCGCGCAAAAGTTCTAGGTTGATTTCTGGAACATAACCGTTAGGTGCAGGAAGTTGTAACCCTAAAATCGATAAGCCTTTTTCTAAAGCGGCTTTGAGTCCTGTAAATGATAAATCGTTGGTGCTGACGTAGCAATCGGCTTTACCGCGAAAAACTCGGACGCCTGCACCTGTCGATAATCGTGGAGAAATACTAGTAATTGTGTCGTCTTCGGCTAGACAGTTGATATAGTTGACTCGCTCTAAGAAAAATTCAACAAAATCAGCCCCTGCTGCACGTCCTAAGCCTAGAAGAGTCGATAATGGTGCTTCCCAGGTTTCATCGAAGCGATCGCGTGTTGAGCTATATTGCAGGTTTGGTAGTTCCCTGGTTAGCAGTAAGGTACTGGGATGCATGGAGAGCGTCATCGGTGCAGCGTCCTTCAATGGGTTGATTGACTATTCTCAAGTCTAGCAAATTCTTTTTTTGTTCTGATTTAGTTTGAGCATGGAGTTTCTTACTTGATGGAAACAAAGTTTATACTTTTACGAACCACAGAGGCACAGAGAACGCTGAGTAAAGAAAATTGAGGTCTTGTTTTTATTGTTTTTATTTGCTCATACTTGACTATAAGTTTAATAATGAATTCGACATTCTCGTTGTGTAACTTCGTGGCGATAGCGAAATACTTGATCGAGTTGCATCATCACTAACCAACTAGCAAAGAAATCTGTTAAAAATCCACCAGGTAAGCTAAAATCGATATCATCAGTTAGCAAGGTTTTATGATCTTCTGCTGTAAACTGATGACGATGTTTCCAATATTCAAGTGGTCCTTCACGCTGTTCGTCTGTAAAGAAATGGTATCTACTGTATTCAGTGTGAATCGTTACCCATCGTAGGGGAATAAGACCCAAAAATATATTGAATTCAGTTGTTGCTCCTACCTCTAATCCTCCTTCGTGACGTATTACTTGAATTGGTTGCCAAGGCGGAGTTAGAAGATTGAGTATATCAGGACGCTCGTAAAAATTCCAAACGACTTCTACAGGTGCATCAATCAGTGAAGAATATTTAAATCTAACCATTAATTATTATTTGAAAGGTTTCTTATATTACTGCTACTCCTAATTATCCGCTTTGCTCAGTAGAATAATACAAAGAAGAATGGTATAAAACTTTTTCTTGATGCGTTTGTAAAGTACAATCTGAGAGTGGATAGGCTACGCAAGTAAGCGTGTAGCCTGCTGCAATTTCTGCGGGTTGTAAAAATCTTTGTTCGCTTTGATCGACTTCTCCACTAATAATTTTGGCAACACAGGCGGAACAGTTTCCTTGATGACAACCCGCAGGTAAACGAATTCCTGCTTCTTCTGCTATATCAAGAATGTATTGCTCCTCAGGAACCAAAATCGTGCGGTCAAGTGCCATATCAGGATTTACTAATCGCACTTGATAGACCATTGTGAGAAGATTAGGAGTGAGTTAATGAAAGTTACTATACCACGTTCCCAAGTCAAATTAATTTAAGCTAGCTACTTGGGGAGGAGTATAGTTACCTCCTAGCCCTTCGACAATAGTACGAGTATTGGCAATGAGCTTGTTTTGGTAGGTATCCGCATCGGTTCCTGGTTCTCCTAAGCCATCGGCAAAAAGTTTACGTTCAGATACTTGAACATTTGCTTCTCTAGCGACAGTTTGAATTAACCTCGGATTGATGGTTGCTTCTGCAAAGATTGTGGGTACGCTTGATTGTCGAATATTTTTGACTAGTTCACTGACTCTAGCAGCCGTAGGCGCTTCTTCTGTACTAATACCTCTAAGTGTTCCTTCTATGGGAATACCATATGCCTGAGCAAAGTAATTCATGGCATCGTGAGTAGTTACTAACTTACGATTCTGGGGCGGAATTGTCGCAATTTGTGATTTAATCCATGCATCGATTTGAGCGAGTTCGCTCGTAATCTGTTGGGCGTTGCTGTTGTAGAGTGAGGCGTGATTTGGTGCGACTTGCTCTAGGTTATCGCGAATAGTTTCTACCATGCGGATACCATTTTGAGCATTGTGCCATACATGAGGATCGGGTGCAGTTTCCTCGGACGCATGCGAGTGGTCGCGATCGTGGTCGTGGTCGTGGCTGTGCGGTTCTGCCATAATTGGTTGTGAAACCGCAACTTCGTGTACGGCAACTTTAGGTGCAGGATTACTCGTCGCTTCAATTAATTTGATTAAAGCTGGTTCAAAATCGTAACCACCATATAGAATTAAATCGGCTTGGTCGATCGCTTTGCGGTCTTCAGGTGTAGGTTGATACAAATGGGGGTCTTCTCCTGCTGCAACTAGACACGTTAAATCAACAGTCTCAGCCGCAACCTGTTGTGTCATATCACATAACACGCTTGTGGTGGCAATTACCGATGGGCGATCGCCTACAGTTTGTAATGTTGTCTCTTGTCCTGTCGGAGTAGGAGTTGAATTACAGCCGATTAACCCCAACGTTATCGTTAGGACAATTTGCTTATAACGTTTGTGTAACATTTTGGATTGAGGTTATTTTGATTATCATTATCATTCTAAGAGAGTCATGTTAGAGGTTCAGCACTTAGCTGTCAACTACCAAGGAATTTCTGCTGTTGAGGATGTAAGCTTTTGCTTAGAACCAGGGCAAATTGTTGGTGTAATTGGTCCAAATGGGGCAGGAAAAAGTACACTTGTCAAGGGCATTTTGGGTTTAGTCCCAACGACGAGTGGTAAAGTGAGGTACAGGGCGCGATCGCTGCAACAGCAATTACACTCAGTTGCTTATGTGCCACAAAGATCGGCGATTGACTGGGATTACCCGATTACTGTAGAACGCGTTGTTTTAATGGGACGCACAGTGCATACGGGTTGGTTGCGCGAACATAGCCGTCGAGCGAAAGAAATTGCTGCTTGTGCGATGGAACGTGTCGGAATTTATAATTTACGACGGCGGGCGATCGGACAATTGTCAGGAGGACAGCAGCAGCGCGTATTCTTAGCGCGTACACTAGCGCAAGAGGCGGAATTGTTCTTTTTTGATGAACCCTTTGTGGGAGTTGATAAAAAGACAGAATCAATTATGTTTGAGGTTTTTGAGGAATTAAAAGCTCAAGGAAAAATTCTCTTACTCATTACGCACGATTTAGGAGGTACATTAACGCAGTGCGATCGCCTATTACTTTTGAATCGCAAAATCATTGCTAATGGTTCGTTGAGAGAAGTTTTTACCGCAGAAAATATACAACGCACGTACGGCGATGGCTTGCTACTTTTAAGCAAGCAGTTTTTTGCCTAAACAGTACTCTTTATTGACTATTGAATACTCTATGAATTGGTTAATTGAACCGCTAAGTTTTGAATTTATGCGTCAAGCGATCGCCACTGCGGTTTTACTCGGAATCTTGTGTGCGGTTGTGGGAACCTATTTAATTGTACAACGGATGGGCTTATTAGGCGATGTCATTGCTCATGCGGTGTTACCAGGACTTGCGATCGCGTTTTTCTTTGGTATGGATATCTTTCTAGGAGCCTTTGTTTCTGGTACATTCAGCACCTTTGTTATTGCTTGGATTCAGTCACAATCTCGTGTCAAAGTTGATGTGGCAATGGCATTAGTTTTCTCAGGTTTTTTAGCATTAGGAATTACATTAATTACTGTTTTGAGAAGTAAACTAGACCTACATCAATTTCTGTTTGGTGACATTTTAGGCGTCACTAATTCAGATGTGTGGCGCACTTTATTCATTACAGTTATTGTCCTCCTCTTAGTCAAAGTTTTTTATAAGGAATTGCTGTTTTATACCTTCGACCCTTTAGGAGCGCAAGCAATGGGATTGCCTGTGAATTTAATTCATTTTGGGCTAACTGCTGCGATTACTTTAACAATTATTGCTAGTATGCAAGCGGTGGGAGTTGTGCTTGTTGTATCTCTCTTAGTTGGTCCTGGAACTACAGCTTACTTACTTGTAAAAGAACTCCATCAAATGATGATATTAGGTGCGGTGTTCGGGATTGTCAGTAGTGTTAGTGGTATGTATCTTAGCTATTATTTAAATATTCCTTCGGGTGCTGCAATTGTTCTAGTTGCCTCTGGATTGTTTCTGATAGCTTTATTATTTAGTCCTCGTCAAGGAATTTTAACGCGGGCAAGAGTTCATTAATTCTATCCTTATCCTGTGTTTGCTTTTGCCTTGCTGCTGTCGCAGGCGCTGGATATAACCGATACAGTTTGCTAGGCGATCGCCACTTTCAATATATTGTTGAAATATTTACAATAGTTACCGTAATTTCTACAGCACGATCAGGCACTAAGTAGACTACCTTGAGGTTGTGGGCTTACCTGATGTGATGTACTTACTATGGCTGTAATAATGACTAGCTTCGACAAAACAGCAGATCCAACGAATAGTTACCAAATCTGGTTTGCTAGAGGTGCAGCTTTAGCTAACTCAGGTCACTATCTAGAAGCGCTAGCTAACCTAAACAAAGCTGTGACGATTCGAGAAGACGATCCGAGCAGTTGGGTATTACGCGCAGTGGTACTGGTACATTTAGAACGCTACTCCGAAGCCTTAAGCAGTTGCGAAAAAGCTTTAGAACTAGACTCCAAACATCAAGAAGCATGGCTAATTCGCGGTGCAGCCTTGCATTACCTGGGTCGCTATCAACAGTCATACACGAGTTACAACAAAGCACTGGGGATGAATCAGCAATCGTGGTGGCAAAGAATCACACAGACATGGTACAAGCTACGTGGCATTCAAGATCCTGACAAGATGAATAAGGTAGCTTAAATCTACGACGGCAAGTCTGATGTTTGAATTGCAATTTATCTGAGCCAAGATAGCTAACAACAGCTACCCTGGCGGTAAAAAGTGGATGTGATGCGGTTGTTAGATCAGCTACGACTAAATTCAATTTATTAGCTCTAAGCACCAATTGCTAACCGCTTTCACAGATTAGGCTTTGTCGTTGTGTATGTTCTACACGCTAAACTTTTTTGTTCGACGAACGTTGGTTTAACACAAGCTAATCTTGAGAAGACTGATTGCTCGATAGACCGACTTCAGCAGCAGAACGGCTCAGCATCGACTTTTGTAACTGCTCTTCTTGCTGGCGCTGTTCAATCATTAATTCTCTAGCTTCTTCTTCTGTGTGGCTACCTGGTGGGTTATTAACTTCTGCTTCAGAGCGGCTCAACATTGATTGTTGTAAATGTTCCTCTTGCTGGCGTTGTTGCGCCATTGCCTCGCGAGCTTCTTGTTCGATATTTTCAGTATTCATACTGAAACTCCCTCGATTGACTTCACCTTAAGTTTAAGAAATTTGGGGAGGCTTGGAGCAGTTTATTGGTTTTTGTGAAGTAGGTAGGCATAATAATAAATCATACGTTTCAAGTGCAGGTCATCGGTAATAGGTAATCGTCACTAGCCGATTTTGTATAGCATTATCAGCATTTGTTTACTTTTAATGAAAACCGCGAGACTAAAATAAGCGATTTTGTCAAGTTATCGATCGCTTTGTTAAGTAATTTGTAACTCTTGTGTCGTGTTGTGTGGTCTTGTGCAAAATAGTGGTTTCGTTGGGTATTCTCGTAAAAGATAAAGGAAATCTTAATTTTTCAGCAGAGGTCTTATGACTCCCACAGTCCTGCGTCAGCTTTGGTCTGTAGTTGAAACAACACAGTCAAACACTCTGTTAAAACTCGATGATGCACATCTGGTGCAGTGGTTACTTAAGCAAACCAAGTTGAAAACGTCGCTGAATCAAAGTGAACTCGATATTCTCAGCGACTACATTCGCTCGCGGCTAAACTTAATTCGCGATTTGGCAGAAAATCGGCAAGCTTCTTGAGCCGTGGTACTACTGCTCTGATGTTGGTTCCAGGGGAGGAAACGCGGCAGGTAATGGTTGTGTTTGACTTGAAGAAGCAAAGGTACGAGAAACTAGGGCATAACCAAGATAAGCCGGTAAGGTCATGGCTACCAAAACAGCGATCGCAGCAAACCAATTCCAGGGTTGCCATGTAGGTCCGTAATGGCTGCGATATGGTTCGTGCTTGAGATATTCTGATTTAACAATTTCGCGTAAAGCAATTGGTCGCTTGAATCGAATTCGGCGATCGTCAAGTTTTTCTAACATAATCCAACCTGATTCTGCTTCTTCTTGACACAACTTTTGCAGAACCTGTGAATCGCGAAATACGTTGCGGTTAGCGCGGACAATTTTAAATTCCCAACCGACGAGACGCGGATCTTTAAGCGATTGCTTCGCAGCGCCATTTTGTTGTGATTGTGGCTCGATGAGTGTATTTTCTTTAGTTTCGTATTGCGTCAAGATTTCCTCCTCTTCTTCTTGATGAGCTAGTATACGTTGTTGCCAGTGCATCCAGCCACCAAGCACCACCGCCTGAAAACCCAGACTACCGACGAACAAACTACAAACTACAATTTCGAGCATATTGAATGTCTATTATTGCAATTAATGAGAATTCTGCACCAAAAAACTGCTGTCTTGCGGTAAATAACCTTCTACCAAGCAGTCTGACCCTATAGTTTGCCAGCGCACTCGTTCGAGCGCAAGTGCCTGATTCATATTTGTTAAACCCAAGTCACTAATTGGTGATGGTGCGCTGCTTCCGCCAATAATTTTAGGCGCGATGAAGGCGAGAATTTTTTGCACTGATCCTTCGGCGATCGCGCGTGCTGCTAACGTGCCGCCGCATTCCCACAACACCGATGAAAAACCGCGTGCGTATAAGTGTGCCATTGCCTGAGTTGGTGTCAGCGATGGCAATTCTACCACCTCGACATTTTTTTGGCGTAGGAACTGTTGGAATTGAGGATTAGCGTTTATTTCTGTCAACACGAGCGTTGGAAATTCTGCGGTTTGCCATAAATAGGCTTCGGTAGGTAAGTCAAGCGTGCGACTCATCACCACCCGTAGGGGGTTGTGTGCCTCTGCCTGACGACTAGTTAACCTGGGATTATCGTTTCTGACTGTATTCCCGCCAACAATTACTGCATCACACGCCGCACGTAGTTGATGAACGAGATTTCGCGCGCTTTGGTTACTAATCCACGCACTATGACCGCTGCTCGTCGCAATTTTGCCATCTAAGGTCATCGCATACTTTAAAATACCAAACGGTCGCTGATACAGAATGCGATGCACAAAGCCTTCGTTGAGTTGACGGCAATCGTCTTCTTCTACACCGACAATAACTTTAATTCCGGCACTGCGTAACCGCGCAATTCCACCGCCAGCAACGAGTGGATTCGGATCGACCATGCCCACAACGACTTTCGCGACTTTGGCGGCGATTAACGCTTCAGAACACGGGGGAGTCCGTCCGTAGTGATTGCAAGGCTCTAAATTGACGTATACCGTAGCGCCACGCGCGCGATCGCCTGCGGCACGCAAGGCAAAAACTTCTGCATGAGGTTGACCAGCACCAGGATGAAATCCTTCCCCAACAATTTCTCCACCTTGGACAATGACAGATCCTACCAACGGATTCGGTGCGGTGCGACCTAAAGCGCGGCGCGCCAGTTGCAAACATCGCTGCATCATCGCCCGATCAAAGTCGGTGACTTCGGTTTCCTCTGGTTGTAAATCCGCCTGTACCATTTTTGATTCTTAATTGTAGAGCGTGGAATTAACAACGAGCAGGGGTCAGAGGTCAGCAAAAGAAGAGTTGCTCGTTAAAAGTGTTGAAGTGAGAAGTTCTTTAATTCAAAACTCAAAACTGATAATAATGCCTCTGCACGCGATCGCGCGAATAATTCATAACTCAAATCTTTTGTAATGTCCTAACCATTTTGACCATTGTGATCACAGCAGCGGGTAGAGAGAAATAATTATTGAGTTAGTCTTTCATTTTTTCCCACCAACGATTTAGGGGGTAGTATACCACTGGTGCCCACAAGCTACTCACAATTGCAGAAGCTAAAGCAACACGTTGGTAGTACGTCCAAACTTCGGCGAAATTGTTAATACTAGCAGTGTATTTGCCCGCGATCGCTGCACCCCAGAAACTAAATTGTGCTGCTGTTATCACCTCGGCTAAAACTGCCATGCCAAAGACAATCAAAGCAACCGAAATAAAGTCCTCCTGAAGATAACGCTGCTTGCGTAGGCGGGCGGTGACAATTCCTACCACAGCTAAACTGAGCGCGTGTGAGGGCAAAGGTGATGTCATGCTATCTTGGAGTAAACCGAGGATGATTCCGGCGATCGCCCCTTGAACGACTGTTCGCTTCACACTCCAAGCAACAACCCAGATCAGTAACCAGTTGGGCGCAGTCCCTGCTAGTTCTATTCCTGGTAAGCGCATTGGTAACAGTAACAAGCATAAAAAAACTGAGCCAACTGTAACAAGCCAATTTACTATTTGGCGTTGATGCAAACGCGCTAGTGAAATACGGTTCAAGGTTTTTATTCTCCTTGTGGTACTTTAGGAGAGGTCAGGGAAAGAGGTGAGTAGGGGAAGAATACTGTGATGAACTTCTCTTTCACTCGCCACTGGCTACTAGCCACTATTTCGTTGAGACAACGACCCATTCTATGTAAGACATGGGTGCAGATAAGGTAATGACGGCTTCTGGGGCTGGACTTTTTTGAAGGTTAATCGACTCAACGCGTCCTACAGGTATACCAGCAGGAAAAATTTGGCTATAAGGCGATGTGACTACCATATCTCCTAGACGCACATCGGGAACTTTATCAAAAAACTGCATTACAGCATAATTTGCCGATTGTCCGCGTAAAAATCCCATAAAGCGGCTGCGACTAATCGTCACACCTAATTGACTGCTAGGATCGCTAATTAATAAGACACGACTCGTGTGCGGCGCGACACTGGTGACTCTGCCGACTAGTCCACCTGGGGCAGTCACAATATTACCAACTTGGATTCCTGCTTGGCTACCGCGTCCTAGCGTGATTTGTTGCCACCATTGATCTGCACTGCGACCGATAACAGGGGCGGCGATCGCTGCTTGTGACGAACCTATCTTTTTATAAGACTTATTGACATATCCTAATAACTCCTCAAGCTGTTGATTTTGAGTTTCCAGTTCAGCGACGCGTGTTTCTAGTTCTTGAATTCTGGCATCGTGCAGGTGTAGCACTTGACTTGGATTCGATTGAAAGGGACGCGTTAGCATCTGGTAAACTTCAAGCACAATTGCTCCCTGAGTATGGCGGATTGCCCAGGCAGTACCGAAAGACAGACTTACCAGCACTAGTGTTAGAGCATAGCGCTCCCACCAGCGACGAATAATGTACATAGTTTTGCAGTCAGCTTTTAGCTTCTCATTCAGTTGTAGGAGGAAACGTTTTCAGTTATATCCTCTCAGGATGATTACTGTGTATATAGAGAAGAGGTCAGGGGTCACGGGTCAGAGGTCAGGGTTATAGGAACATTCCAACTCCTCATCTCTAACATTTCTTCTTATGCATATTGCACAAATCAACAAAGTATGATAGTAAGTTTTGCCAAAGTTTTATATCAGGGAATTTCCCCGACCTCTGACCCCTTTAATTTAAATCGTACGCGATCGCGCACTAAATACAGGTTCCATTTGTTTAAATTTCTCTAAAACTCGACCTGTTCCCAACACAACGCAACTTAGGGGATCAGCTGCAATATGAGTCGCAATCCCTGTTTCGTGGCTAATTAATGTATCGAGTCCTTTGAGTAACGCACCACCACCTGCAAGGACAATTCCGCGATCGACAATATCGGCGGCGAGTTCGGGCGGTGTACGTTCGAGTGTTCGTTTTACTGCCTCAATAATCGTAGACAACGGTTCGATCATGCTTTCGCGAATTTCTGGTTCTTTGATCGTCACAGTGCGCGGTAAACCGGATAGTAAATGCAACCCGCGTACTTCCATGACGTTTTCTTCATCATTACGTGTCGGATATGCCGAACCGATGCGAATTTTGATTTCCTCGGCGGTTCGTTCGCCAATGACCAAGTTGTAAATTTTCTTCATGTACTGCACGATCGCTTCATTGAGTTCATCGCCAGCCACGCGTACCGATTCACTCACAACTGTGCCAAAAAGACTTAGTACCGCGACTTCGGTCGTCCCGCCACCAATATCGATAATCATATTTCCAACGGCTTCGGTGACAGGAATTCCCGCACCAATCGCAGCCGCTACAGGCTCTTCAATCAAAAATACATCTCTTGCACCCGCTTGCGTTGCCGCATCCATCAGCGCGCGTCGTTCCACACCTGTCACACCTGTAGGAATACCAATCACCATACGCGGAGAGACAATGCGACCTTCGTGTACGCGTTGGATAAAATGCTTGAGCATGAGTTCAGCGGTATCAAAATCGGCAATCACTCCGTCACGTAAAGGGCGCGTCACAATGACGTTTCCAGGCGTACGTCCCATCATGCGTTTGGCTTCTTCGCCTACTGCTGGCGGCATTTTGCCATTTTTGTCGATCGCAATCACCGAAGGTTCTTGCAGGACAATGCCTTTACCAGAAACATATACCAGGGTATTGGCAGTACCAAGGTCAATACCCATATCTTTTGATAACGAAAACCGATTAAAGAAACCTAAAAAAGCCACGCCTTTCACTCCCCAACGTGCAATAAATTCTTGTCCAGCCGAAGTTAAGATGTCTAGTCGTGCAGGATTGTATTACGTCTAATGTTCTGCGTCTAGTCAAAACGAATTCTTTTTTATCTTTAATTGTAAGTAGTAGGCTATCACTGCTTGCTTGGTAACTGGTAACTGGTGATTGGTAATTGGAAAAATCGTTGATCAGCAATGACCCATTACCCATTACCCATTACCTGATTTAACGTAGGGCGCGTGCGAATTTGATCGCGGGTTCCTGTCGGAATTGAGGCAATCAGCGATCGCGTATATTCTTCTTTCGGATCGCGGTAAATTTCTTCTGCTACGCCTTGTTCGACGATTTGTCCGCGATTCATGACTAAGATGCGATCGCTCATAAACTTAACGACGCTTAAGTCGTGTGAAATAAAAATATAGGTCAGGTTAAACTCGGCTTGTAGTTCTTTCAACAAATTCAAAACTTGTGCTTGTACCGAGACATCGAGTGATGACACCGATTCATCACAAATAATAAACTTAGGATTGAGCGCGAGTGCTCTAGCAATACAAATGCGTTGACGCTGACCGCCAGAAAATTGATGCGGATAGCGGTTCATTTGTTTCGGATCGATACCGACACGTTCTAATAAATAAGCGGCGCGATCGCGGCGTTGACGATGCGATTGACTTGCGGCGTGAATGACGAGTGGTTCCATCACTGTATCACCGATTTTCATGCGCGGATCGAGGGAACTAAAGGGATTTTGAAAAATAATTTGCATCTCGCGCCGGAGTTGTTGCAAAGGACGTCCCTTAAGATTTGTCACATCGCGTCCTTCAAAATAGACTTGTCCGCCAATCGGTTCAACAAGTCGTAATAAAGTACGACCTAATGTCGTTTTACCACAACCTGACTCGCCTACTAGTCCTAAAGTTTCACCAGGGTAGACTTCAAAAGAAACGCCATTAACGGCGAGAAAGTAGCGTTTAGTTCGACCAAATGCGTTACGGATCGGAAAGCCCACTTGCAAATTGCGGACTTGGAGAAGTGGCGATTGTTGTTGTAAGTTTGTCAAGCGTTGCGCTAAGGCTTCATCACTGACTTGCGGTGGATAAGTCGGTTCTTTGGCTTGAATTTCGACTTCGCCTGTGCGCGTTAACCCGACACTCATAAAGTCTGAAACTGTTAAAAGATACTGCGATCGCCTTTCTAAACTCGGACGACACGCGAGTAAACCTTTAGTATATGGGTGTTGCGGATGCGTAAAAATTTGCTCAGCAGAACCACATTCAACAATTTTGCCTCGGTACATTACAGCAACCCTGTCGGCAATTTCGGCGATAATTCCCAAATCGTGCGTAATGAACATCATCGACATCTGACGGCGATCGCGCAATTCGCGCAGCAAGTCTAAAATTGTCGCTTGTACCGTGACATCTAATGCAGTTGTTGGTTCGTCGGCGATTAATAATGCGGGGTCGCACGAAATCGCCATTGCGATCATGACGCGCTGTAGTTGACCGCCAGAAAGTTCGTGGGGATAGCGATCGAGAATTGCTTGCTTTTGCTGCTGAATAAAAAACTCGCGCTGACGCGGATCAATTTGCTGACCTTGTTTTGTCTCGGCGTACTGTTGGCGTAAATCATCATCACTCGGTAGTAATTTGACTTCTTGCAACCGCGCGATCGCTTGTCTTGTTGCTTCTTTTTGCGAGATATTTTGATGCTGCCGAATTGCTTCTATTAACTGAAATCCAATCGTATAAACTGGGTTAAGCGAACTCATCGGTTCTTGAAAAATCATCGCGATTTGTCCGCCTCGGTATTTTTGCATTCGTTCGGGCGGCAGTTCAAGTAAATTAACGGGTTCACTACCATGATTGTGATCGCGAAACCAAACTTCACCATCTGTAATCACCCCTGGCGACGGAATCAACCCCATAACCGCTAAAGAAGTAACGGATTTACCCGATCCTGACTCGCCGACAATTCCTAGCGTTTGACCGCGTTGCACCTGAAACGAAATTCCGTCAACAGCTTTAACTTGCTTGTCATCACCCAAAAATTCAATATGCAGATTCCGCACGTCTAAGACATCATGACTCATAAAATTTACTATGGAAGATTAACTAAAAATTAACTGGATTTTAACAGGGGCGAGGGGCGAGGGGCGAGGAGCGAGTGAATCGAAGAAAATATACATCACAAACTGAGAAAATGCCCGACGAGGTATAGTGAACCACAAAGCACAATGAGATTATCGGATGTGGCGATCGCTTCTGTAAGTGCAGATTCTACATCTGTATAAGTAGAACACTCAGATAATTGAGGACAGATTTTTTGTGCAAGTAGTGCCAATTGTTCAGGATCAGCCGAACTATGATCGGGGACAGGAACTAAAAATAAACGGTCATGCGATCGCAACAAAGCTTTAAAGATATCGCCATGATCCTTTGTTGAAAGCATTCCCATCACCCACGTCACTGAAGCAACATCGAGAGTATCGACAAATTGACGTAACACTTGCGCCGCAGCCGGATTATGTGCCCCATCAATCAGTAACTCACGACCTTGCCAAGCGTACCACTGTACCCGTCCCAACCACTGCGTTTTTGCCATTCCTTTCACAATTGCTGCTAGCGATATCTTCCATCCTTTTTTTTGCAAGATTTGTATAGCAGCGATCGCCAATGCCGAGTTGACCAACTGAAACTCTCCCAACAACGGCAAAGGATACTTAATACCCTCATACTCCGCCCATCTCTGTATTTCTGTCGTTTGTACCTCCAAAGCCTTCTTTACCCACACAGCCGCACACCCCAACTCCTCAACCCGCTGTTGCACCACCGCTTTCGCCTCTGGTGGTAAAGGTCCCACAACCGCCGCACAGCCAGGCTTCAAAACTCCCGCCTTTTCCCGCGCAATATCTGCTAAGGTGGGTCCTAGCTGTTGCCAATGTTCGCGGCTAATCGAAGTAATAATACTGACAAGTGGCATCGGACAAACATTCGTTGCATCCAAGCGCCCCCCTAATCCCACCTCTACCACGGCGATATCTACCTGCTGTTCGGCAAAATACAACCAAGCCGCCGCCGTAAAAACTTCAAACTGTGTAGGCGATTCTTGCTGTGAAGGAATCGCGTTTTGCACGTGCAGCAACAATTTTGCTAACTCTTCGCGCGTAATTGGCTTTTCATTAATACAAATTCGTTCAGTCCAATCAACGAGATGCGGAGATGTATAACGCCCCACGCGATAACCCGCCTGAGTCAACACCGAAGACAAGTAAGCACACACCGAACCTTTACCATTCGTTCCAGCAACATGAATGATTGGTACTCGCCGCTGCGGATTACCAAGATTTACTAATAATTGCTCGATGCGTTCCAATCCCAGGTGAACGCCAAAGCGCTGAAAAGGTTGCAAAAGAGAATCAATATCCACTGTCATCAACTACTAGCTTTTAACTTCATTTAAACAGGACTTACGCAACAGCTACCCCAAATGATCGCTGCTGCACGAGTAGCCACTTTTTTGGAGGGGGTTTGGGAGGAAGCCCCCGAAGTCTTGGTTGTGAAGGTATATAATCTGTATTGTGAAGTCCACGCCTTTTGGTTACTGGCGTTAGCAAAAATTATGTCAGCACTTACTCAAACCCCAGCGACTCGCTCCACTGTGGGGCAAGATATCGGCGGTACGGTACAAAAATATCACTGGACATGGCAAGGACAAACCTTCGCAGTCGCCTATGAAACGAGAGGTGAAGGCGCTCCAGTGTTACTCTTGCCAGCTTTTAGCACCGTTTCTACACGGGCAGAAATGCGTGGTTTGGCAGAAAAACTGGCGACTCAGTATCAAGTAATCGCGCTTGATTGGTTAGGATTTGGGCAATCGGATCGCCCACCGTTAGATTACCAACCTGCAATTTATCACCAGTTACTACACGATTTTGTCCGCGATACCTTTTCTACCCCCATAGCAGTTATTGCCGCAGGTCACGCCGCAGGTTATGTTATGCAATTAGCGCAACAACCTAAAGTTTTTTCACGCATTGTTTTAGTAGCACCAACTTGGCGCGGTCCATTGACGGTGATGGGCGCAAGCAAATCAGTTGCTGGAATGGTACGTGGATTAGTGCGATCGCCGCTTGTTGGTCAAGCACTGTACCAAGCCAACACAACTCCAGCGTTTCTCCGTTTGATGTACGGTAGACACGTTTATGTCGATAAAGCCCGCTTGACACCAGAATTTATTGCTCAAAAGCGAGAAATTACGCAGCAGCCAGGAGCAAGATTTGCACCAGCAGCATTTGTGACGGGTGCGCTCGATCCTGTAACAAATCGTGCTGATTTCTTACAATTATTTCAAGTGTCGCTTCCTGTTATGGTCATCATCGGTCAGCAAGCACCACCTTCATCAACCGCTGAAATGGAAGCGATCGCCGCAATTCCTGGAATTCAAACACGCAAAGTTCCTGGGACTCTAGGCTTACATGAAGAGTACGCTACTGAAGTTGCAGAAGTCGTTTTACCGTTTTTGAATTCTTAGTGCGAGGGAGATAAGTTAGGTGAATCGGAACGTACTTGGCGAAGAATTAGAAACGTGTTGCACTTCTCCTATGACCGGATTTTATCGTAATGGAGTGTGTGAAACAGGTCCACAAGATATTGGTAGGCACGTTGTTTGCGCGCAAGTGACTGAGGAGTTTTTATCGTTTACTCGCGCAAGAGGCAATGATTTGAGTACGCCACGACCAATGTCTAATTTTCCAGGACTAAAAGACGGCGATCGCTGGTGCTTGTGCGCTTCTCGTTGGAAAGAAGCACTTGATGCTGGGGTTGCGCCTCCTGTTATCCTAGCTTCAACACATGAAGCTGCGCTTAATTTTGTCACGCTCCAAGACCTTAAACAGCACGCACTTGATGCTTGAACCGCAGAACGCATAAAATTCTTTCTAGTCTTTGAGTCATACTCTTTTAGGCAGATGATCCGCCCTTGAGTTGTCAGTACAACGTTAGGTAGCAACGTTTTAGGAGGGTGTATCAATTTATGGCAGATAATGGAGATAACAGAGCATTAAGCAACCTAGAGTACGATCTACTGACAGCTTTACAAAACAAAGCAGAAGCTGTTAAAGCTTACGAAACTTACATTCAAGACGCTCAACAAATGCAATCGCAGCCCTGTGTCGAGCTATTTCAGAAGCTGCGTCAAGCAGATATAGACCAAGCACAGGAAATTCGCCAACACCTGCAAGAAGTCATGCAAAAAGGCAAGATGTAACCTAAATTTGTTGTTTTGAGTTAACACATAATCTTGCTGAGAGCTTTCATAGCATTTAGGGCATTCAAGTGAATGCCCTCTTTAGTACTTACCATCTTTACTAGAAGTTACTCCTTAAGACAGATTAATTAAAAGAAATATAAATTTATTCTGTAGCAGTTGTTACTGAATCTCGACTTTGTTAGAATATCAGGACATAAATTACAGATTAAGCGAATCACTATGAACAGAAAACAACAAGCCGCAAAACAAGCCGCAGAAGCCCACCGCATCAATATTCAAAGAAGCTTGCAGCATCGTTTAGAAGTTGCAAAAGCACAAGGAGACGAAAAGCTTATCCGTCAACTAGAAGCAGAAATTAATTACTTTAACTAAAGCTAGTCATTTTTACCCAGCAGTTCAAGATCAAGTAATAGCAGATATAGCGTAATAGAAGGGATGTCACAGATGACATCCCTTTAATTTTTACTACTTCTACAAAGAACATTGTTGTGCGTAGCGCGATCGCACGAAATGACTAAAACTTAAAGAACAAATTTTGATTAATTCATATTGTCAAAATAACACAATTTATCCAAAGCAAACGTAGTGATTCTTGTGCTTAGGGTATTCTATTAAATTATTTTCGCTGATAGCTAAATATAATCTTCATCAGCGATTAGACATTTTTTACGTTTATAAGCTAAAACAGAAATAATCGCTATCTTTACTTTTTTGTTATTTAACAAGAGGAATCTGCTTTAAGGAAATCGATAATGCTCGAAGATTTAATAACTCAACTTCAATATGTATTGCAGACTCATAGTCGTTGGATGAGTTGGAATTTATTTTTAGCTTTTATTCCATTAGGATTAAGTCTTGTTTTATTTCGACGCAACTTACATCGTTCTATATTTTGGTGGCTTGGCTTTTTGGTTTTCTTTGCTTTTTTACCTAACGCGCCGTATGTTTTAACCGATATTATTCATTTAATTACATATATTCGTAAGGTTGATTCAATTTGGCTAATTACCTTGATTTTAATTCCACTTTACTTGTGCTTTATGCTATTGGGATTTGAAGCCTATGTTATCTCTTTAATTAATATGGGTTCCTACTTACATCAAATTGGCAAAACTCAATGAATTGTAGGTGCTGAATTAATAACTCATGCTTTATGTGCAATTAGAGTGTATTTGGGACGATTTCAGCGGTTTAATAGTTGGGATTTAGTTACCCAGTTTGATACAGTAGCAACGAGTGTTGTCGAAGATTTGTTAGGAAAACGCCCAATACTTATTATGGCAATTACTTTTGCTATCCTCACTGGTTTATACTGGGTTGCCAAACAAGTAAACTTAGGAATTGTTCTAAGAAAACGCAGTCTTGCAAAGTCGCAGCAAAAGAAATCAGGGCATATTTCTCAAATAAATTTTGATGAGAACTAGATTTGATGAGTACAAGAAGATGTGCAAAACACAAATCGTCATGCTGACGGATTTTGGGCTAAGTGATGTTTACGTAGGCGTCATGAAGGGAGTCATAACTCAAATTCATCGTCAAATTAATATTATCGATCTGACACATCAAATTCCTCCGCAGAATATAGCCGCAGCGCGGTTTTGCTTAATGAATGCTTATCCTTACTTTCCTGATGGAACAATTTATCTTGCAGTCGTTGATCCAGGTGTGGGTAGTACAAGACGCGCGATCGCAGTAGAATTTGCAACAGGGTTTTTGGTAGGACCTGACAATGGGATATTGAGTGGTGTATTAAGTCAAACTCCAGCAATTAGTGCTGTCGAGTTAACGAATTCCTGTTACTGGCGGGTTGAACAAAGTAGTGCAACGTTTCATGGTAGAGATATTTTTGCACCTGTCGCCGCGCATCTTGCGAGTGGAGTTTCGCTTCATGATTTGGGAAACGAAATTGATGTCGCATCGTTAGTAGAGCTAAACTTACCGAATCCTATACTCACAGACACCAGCGTACAAGGTTGTATTCAATATATCGATGGTTTTGGTAATTTAGTGACAAATATTTCTGGTGACTACGTTAGTGGTAAACGATGGGTTGTTGTCGCGCGAGGAAGAGAAATACCAGGGTGTGAGACATACAGCGATCAACCAATCGGAAATCCGATCGCACTTGTGGGTAGTCACGGTTGGGTAGAAATTGCGGTTAATTGTGGGAATGCGCGATCGCAGCTACAGTTAGAGTATTTAGATCCTGTTCAAGTATTATTTTGAGTTAGGGTGGAATTGAACGATATCACGGTCGATTGTGTATGTTGGAACAAACCGGATCTGAAACAATCGTTTACCAAGGTCAATTTGGTGACTTCACGATTACTGATAGCGATCGCACTGGAGTTATTATCTATCGCACAGGTTTAATGGTAGCCGCGTTGAGTTTTGCGCTTGGTAGTGCTTTGGTATTGCTTAATCATAGTGCAGTAGACTTACAAATACTAACTCCTTTATTCGCTTGTTTTTGCGTCGCATTAGGCGTTAGCTTATTTACAATTCATATTTATTTAGCCGTACTTCATCAATTACTACAAGTTTTTTGGGCAATTGGTACATTATCAGCTGTCGTTTTTGCAGTTAATAGTAGTGAACCTTTAGCAGTTACGATTTACAATCATCCAACAACCTTATTTGGTGTTGGTTTTGTCTTTGCTGCTTTGACAGGCATTTACTTTAAAGAAGCGTTTTGCTTTAATCGTTTAGAAACTAAAGTTCTGACACCGTTAGTTCCTATTTTGTTATTAGGGCATTTATTACAAGTTTTGCCGGTGCAAGGGGAAAAAGCCATGCTGGCAGTTTGGGCAATATTATTTATAGTATTTGCTTTGCGTAAAGTCGTACAGCCGATTCCTCCAGATATCGGAGATAAATCAGTCTTCACTTATTTAAAACAACAGCATTCTGCAAAGGCTTGAAAACTTCGATTGATGATTCCGAGAAAAAATAAAATGTATCTATTTCAGCGCCAAGTTAAGTGGACACTGACATAGCATAGAAGCTCATATTAATTTCCTTGACTAAAGTTTAACCCTGACCTTTGACCCCTGCTATATTTGTGAAGCGATCGCTGATATTTATACCCGATTTCTAAACGCAGCATGAAGAAAACAAGCGATGAGAGACAAGAAGCTAGAAGCTACGAAAAGATAGTAGGTGGGAATTTTGAAACCCCTAATGTATTTCCAGTCTCTATCCTTGAGGAACAAAGATTGCTAGCGGAACGTGCTTATTGGCTTGCTTGGTCACAAATTACCGGAATTGGTCCAGTTTTATTGCAGCGATTGCAACAACATTTTGGGACTTTAGCCGCAGCATGGCAAGCGCCAGAAAATGAGTTGCAGCAAGTTGAAGGATTTGGCGTTCAGACGATCGCCGCAGTCAGAGTAGCGCGATCGCAGTTACACCCCGAACAGGTTCTACGCGAACACCAACAACAAAATCAGCATTTCTGGACACCTGTAGATAGCGATTATCCTCGCTTGCTATTAGAAATTCCTAGCCCACCAGCAGTACTCTACTATCGTGGTGCAGTCGATCTCCAAGAAAATCTTGGGCAAAAACCGCTTGTGAGTATTGTTGGTACGCGCAATCCTTCAGAATATGGCAAGCGTTGGACGCGCAAAATTAGCACGACTTTAGCAAAAAATGGTTTTACCATCGTTTCAGGCTTAGCCGATGGAATTGATACCGAAGCGCATCACGGTTGTTTAGCCGCAGGTGGGAGAACAATTGCGGTACTCGGTACTGGTGTCGATGTTGTCTATCCATCACGCAATCAGGATCTTTACCAGCAAATTCTCACTCAAGGATTAGTTGTTAGCGAGTATCCTGCAAAGACATCACCAGATCGCGCGCATTTTCCGCGTCGCAATCGCATTATTGCCGGTTTGACGCGGGCGGTACTTGTGCTAGAAGCGCCAACACGTTCGGGTGCATTAATTACCGCGCATTTTGCGAATGAATTTTGTCGTGATGTTTATGTATTACCAGGATCTTTAGATAATCCGCGATCGCTGGGCTGTTTGGAATTATTGCACAAAGGTGCTGAGGTGATTTTAGGTGAAGAACAGTTACTAGAAATGTTAGGTACAATACCGCAAATCGATTCAACACCAACTGTAGCCGCACCTGAATTAGCACCAGAGTTGGAAAAAGTTTTGCAGGCGATCGCAACTGAATCAATGCCATTTGATTCAATTGTGCAGCAAACAGGATACTCCGCAAGTACCGTTTCGAGTGCGCTACTACAGCTAGAACTTGTAGGGTTAGTCACTCAACTACCAGGAATGCGCTATCAGCGATGCTAGATTCTACACCATTTTATTGACTTGCTCTTTCCATTGCACGCTGAGTGGGCTTTTGGCTAGCTTCCCTTGCTACTTTTTTCCAATCGGCTTGTTCTAGCACTACGTCTAACACATCGGACAAATTACAGCGTTCCTCATAGGCAATTCGCCTTAAAATTTCATGATGTTCTGGTTGTACGTATACAGGTTTTCTTTGCGTTTGTGCCATTTTGCCCATTTTTGCTAAATGGTATTAGAGCTTAGTATACACTTGTTAATTAGCTAATTAGCCGATTAATCATACAGTAGATATGAAATATTGCTTATACTCGCTACTATGTATACTCAGCTAGATCTATTTGAAGTTCCAACTTCGTACACGGCTCCCGATCTACAAACGGTAACGACAACGACAGCTACTGTGATCGAGCTTTTTGCAGGGGCTGGTGGATTAGCACTTGGGCTAGAAAACGCAGGACTAGAAGCTAAAGCATTAATTGAAATTGATAAAGATGCGGTAGCAACACTGCGACACAACCGTCCAAACTGGAATGTCATTCATGCGGATGTATCCCAAGTTTCTTTCGACAATATGGGTGCAGATGTTGTTACAGGGGGATTTCCGTGTCAAGCTTTCAGCTATGCAGGTAAAGGCTTGGGACTTGAGGATATTCGCGGTACTCTCTTTTACGAATTTGCCCGTTGTGTTAAAGAGGTAAAACCTAAACTATTTTTGGCTGAGAATGTCAGAGGCTTAATTAGTCACCAAAAGGGAAAAACGCTCTCAACAGTTCTCGCTGTTTTTGAATCTTTAGGATACAACGTTCAGTACCGTTTACTGAATGCCGTTAATTATGACGTACCACAGAAGCGAGAGCGAGTTATTATCATTGGAACGCTTCCAGGAATTTGCTTCCGATATCCTGCTCCATCTCCAAAAATTTTGACATTAAGGGATGCGCTCAAAAATGTTCCACCATCGGAAGGCGTCAAGTATAGTCCCAAAAAAGCTGCTGTTTTAGCACTTGTACCTCCTGGCGGTTGTTGGCGAGACTTACCAGAGAATATTCAAAAAAGCTATATGATGAAAAGCTACTATCTTTCTGGTGGAAGAACAGGTATGGCGCGTCGAATTTCTTGGGATGAACCAAGTTTGACTTTGACAACTTCACCTTCACAAAAACAAACAGAACGCTGTCACCCTGATGAAACTCGCCCGTTTACTGTACGAGAATACGCAAGAATTCAAACCTTTCCTGACGATTGGGAATTTATGGGTGGTATAAGTTCAAAATATCAGCAGATTGGTAATGCCGTACCTGTAAATTTTGCATACCATCTGGGGCGAGCAATTATGAGTGCTTTGTCAAATCAACCAAATTGATTAAGAAGACTTAGTAAGCTTTATCAAATAGAGATCTAAATGTAGCTTTTTGTCGCTCGTCCAGTGCTTTTATTCCTGAAACCTCACTAATAACATCAGGTAAGACATTAAAAAGCATACTTAAAGCTCCTGATGTACCAGTTGCTAAATCATAAAACGCCTGTCCACTTATTTGTCTTATATTTTCATTTACAGGTCTTCTTGTAGAATCTCTACTTGAAGGTGCAAACGGCTTATCGTAAAATCCTCTATTTTTGGGAATAATCTCTACATAATAAGCAGTAAAATTGTGATATTGTGGTTTCTCTAAAAAGGATAGCAAATAATCATAAATACCTACTTTATCGCTTCCTTTGACTGTATTATATTTATTTTTTATCTCTGCAATTATTTTGCGTTCTTCATTACATATGTCTACTCCTTGCCTGAGCTTTTGCCAGCCAGGAATGCTGCTTAAAATATTTTCATGAAAGTTACCTATTTGATTCTGTACTGTTTTTTGTATCTGCCTGCTCCTTTCTTTTTGTAGCCAATCCTCTAAACTAAAACCTTGAACTGCACCATCAAAAATTGCTGAAAATGGATCTATAACGTTTCTATACATTTCTGCTTCCTGTCGTTGTTGAGTAGACAAAATACAGTCAACAACCCTTTTTACAGCCTTTCTTAAATCATTATCAGAAATGTACGGAAGATAAACCATATTAGGCTGAATACAATATATTTTGCTCAAATACTATAGCAAGCAACAAGGTGAGCCGTAGGTGATGCTAGAATTACCTATTCCACCTATCATAAATTTTGGAGTGTAGGAGGAAAAGTAAATCATGCGTTTACTGCTTGGTGGAATGATTGTTAGTTTAGGACTGTGGACACTGCCAGTTCAAGCACAACAAGTGACTGATACGCAAGTTGGGGCTTTGGTAGAAGCATTGCGCTTAGCTGCGCCAAAAACTGGTAAGACAAATGATGGACTTTACAGCGAATGGCAAATTACCCCAGGAATTATCCCCAGTTGGTCGAAACAGTGTATAGGTAGAGAACTTACACCACAAGAAGTTGAAGCAAGTCCGGCAAAAGCCCGCGAAATAGTATCATGTATTGCACGCCGCGAGTTACAAAAGCAATACGTCGCGGGTAATCGCAATGAAACAACTGCGGTACGTCGTACTGCTTGTTGGTGGATGACAGGAAATGCAACGGGTTGCAAGAGCGGTGCGACTGCGACATATGTACAACGAGTCGTTGACTTTTATCAGCAACAAAGTGCGAAAAAGCCTGTAGAACCCATATCTACTAGCAGCAATTATCGTCCGCAGACACTGAATAAGTAACCGAAACACACAATAGCAGGGGTCAGAGGTCAGGGTTAAGAGTAAACTATATTCTTAGTTCTGAGCTTCTACCGTGTCCTAAGCATATCTTCAATTGCTATAGTCTATCCCTTGCTCTGTCTTCCTGAATTGTGGCGCACGTGTCGTCAACAGAGCGAGGGAATTCTTTATTTAAACATGAAAGTTGTAAGTTTCGCCGTGGCTGAGATAGCGTACGCGATCGCTTAATCCTGCATCTTCGACGGCGTGCATAAAATCCTCAAGCGGCGACTTAAATACAGTGTAATCGTTGTAATGAATTGGTATACTTAGCTGCGGTGCAATAATTTGAATTGCTTGAACTCCTTGTTTAGCATCCATCGTTAACAAAATGCCAAAAACCTTTGTTCCTCCCAAGTGAAGTAAAGCCAAGTTGATGTCAGGATAGCGTTGCGGAATTTCCCGTAAATCATCGTAAACAAGCGTATCGCCTGTGATGTAAAGACGAAAGACATCTGATTTTGACTGAAATTCCAACATACTTCCCATCACTGGCGGTAATACAGCAGATAAAATTGCTGGTCCATGTCTTCCTGGCGTTGCGGTAACTTGTACGCTAGCATCACCTTTTGTGACGCGCAACTTTTCCCAGGTTTGGAGTGCGTATGGTGCTGTAAATCCTTTCTTTTTTAAGTCGGCTGCTGCATGATGTGTCGTGATAATAGGTAAGCTTTTATCGAGCTTTGCTGCTGCAACTGAGTCAAAATGATCGTCATGCATATGCGAGAGTACGACGAAATCGAGCGGAGGTAACTGCTCAATTTCAAGCGCTGGATTCGTTTTACGCGGTGAGGTTATGCCATAGCCTAAATGTACGCGATCGCCTTGATGTAGAAAATTTGGATCGGTGAGAATTGTAAATCCAGCGAAACGTAGCAAAACCGTCGCTGTCCCGATGAATAGAAGTGAACCATCTAAATTGGGTGCTTCGCTATTTTCTGTTGGTAAAACGAGTTCTCGTACTTCACTCATATTCCACACCCTGTTGTAGCAATTTGTAATGTTTTGGCATTGCTCAGCTTAATGAGTCAATACACCTCAACTTAGCGATCTGCGATCGCATAAATACCCTATCTTCAGGCTTAGATTTTGCATTAAGTTACTCTTGAGCATCACTTTTTGTATTCGCGAGTACAACTTATAGACACATACAAATCTGTCTCCTGAATAACTAAGACACGCTACAAGGGTGAAGTTGTCATTTCTGAAACTATCAATAATTAAAGAATCACTCTGTATTTGCATCAGGAGATGAGCATTATATGTTTAGTATCGGAGACTATGTTTTTAATCAAAATACAGGGCATATAGGTAAAGTCATTGGCTATGGATATGAAATTTTTGACAATGTTTACACAACAACACTGAAAGTGTTATTAACGTGCGATCGCACTTCTGATCATAAAGGGGTAGTCGAGGACTTAATATCAAATTGGGTTCAATATCTATCTCAACCTGATTCAACTGCTACTAATTTCACAACTGTCGCGACTTATGCACAAACAGATACTGAAAGTATAAGTTCTCAAGCTAACCGCATAACTAATGACTCAGCAGCAGCTTGATAAGTCAGCGGTTGAATATAACAAATGGTTCTCCTAAATCGGCTGTGGATGGTGTTGGGGAGTAGAAAATAGGAGATTAAGAAGAGGGGAATTGCTTGTCAAAAAAGCCTTTGTGCTGATTAAGCAGTTTCCCTAGTTGTTGTCAACATTCAACACAAACATATTTATTTACACTAATTTATATAAATTAACTGACAAAGTTATCACTTGCTCACAAGTTCCTCAAATTGTTTTCATAACTTTAAAGTGTCAGCACTCTGAGGAAGGAAAAGTTTAAGGAGTCAGGTGATGAGCAACGAAATACAACAGAAAGTCGATAGAACCCTTTATCTGAGTTGTCACATCATATTGCAATGCGCATAGATGCGTCAGAAGCTTTTTGTAAGATAGGACACACGGGAAAATCAAGAGACTTTTTATCAACAAGTTAGGATTACTACATCATCTACAACCTAAAAAATACTATCTTTCCAAGCCTCGTTTTTCAAGTAAAGCAAAGGAGGGATAAATTATGTCTAACAACAAAATTGGACTTTTGCAAAACATACTTCTCGCTCCTGTACGATTAGTTCAATATATCTGGGAAGCAGTTAGTAGAATTTTTAGTCCAAGTGAAGATCGCTATCCTACTACTGGGGTTCAACCTTTTGAAGGAGAACCTGCTGATGATAAGAAAAGACATGATTGGTGAAGTCGTTTCTGCAAATTAGTCTGCATAAATAGATATAACTTGATGTAAGTTTGATAGAAACTTACAGCATAGACTACGCATGACATATCTAAAAATTCGAGCCATTAGCTACAGTTTGTAAAAACTTAGCTTGTTTCATGCTGAATATATCTCGACTTTAGGAAACCTACAAAATAATTAAGTATTAAAGGGTAGATAAAGGAAACAACCAATGACTAAAACAATTGTGAATTTAACTTTACCAATTCTAGTAGAGGAGATTGAATTTGCCCTTAATCAATATCCACATCATCCTTATCAACAAGCTTTTGCTAATCCTGACTTACGTCAAGAACTGATTGCTTATGTTTTGAGTAGAGTTTTTAGTTTGTATGTGGTGGTTGATGAGGAAAAACAGCAACGTATAGATTTTAAAAATATGTACTATAAACCAGAGCAAAAAAAAGAAAGAGAAGCGTACATTCATGAAGGAATTCATTATCTGATTGAAAAATATGCTGAATATGTATATCATCATATACCTTCAGGAACAAATTCAGGATTTACACCCTCTAATTGGTTTGGCTAATCGAATCAAAGGGATTAATTAATGTCATCACAAGACTTAGAAATTGAAGCAACGGAAGTTATTAAAGGTTTAACCGCAGTTGTTCTCGCGCCTATTATCTTTCCTGCTGCAACAATATTGAGCCATCCTTTAACTCAATCTGTTCTGAGAGAAAGCATAATTTTAGCAGAAAAAGTACAGGAAAAAACGGCACAAATAGAAGAGATATTAGCCGATTTAGTTGCGGAAGCAAGGACAGAATTAGTGACTCGACGCGAAGCTGGAACAAGTTCAGAGAATAGCGTATTTAGGCAAAATAACTCAGGGGCTAGTGAGTATATTATTGATGTCTTTACTGAGTTCAACGCGCAAGTAAAAGAAATGACAAATGGTGTCGCTGATTTACGATTATTACTACCACTAGGACTCAGCGCGATCGCCTTACGCCAACTCCTCACCAAAGGCTTACAAATTGAAGAAATTCCTTGGTACGTCTTAGCCTGGTATGCCTTTGATAGTTTCACAAAACTCAACGAAACGCCAACACCGCGATCGCTAGAATAAGAGGCAATGGTGATTCAAGCACTACACACCGCAGTTCCAGGCAGAGCAAGATATCGTGTTGAAAAGCTTTATCGCTGTGCAGAACTCAAACAGCATCTAGAATTTCATTTATCTCAGCGATCGGGCATCGTTAGTGCTAATGCAAACGTTTTAACCGGTAACATTTTAGTTCGGTTTGAATTAGCTCTCAGCACTGATGAAGTAGAAAAGTTCATTACAGAAATTGTCCAAACTTACAACCCACACGCCGTAACTCTTCAAGAATTAAGTAGCAATTCACAGAAAATTTTCGATTGGTATGCACTCGACATTGATGCTGTTTTAGCAGAGTTGCAAACATCAGACACTGGATTAACTCAGGTAGTTGCAAACCAAAATTTACAAAAATACGGCGCAAACACGTTACCAAAAACCGCAACCCGCTCAGAATGGAGTATTCTGCTTGAGCAGTTTCAATCGTTACCCGTGGGTTTACTGTGTATTGCAGCAGGGTTATCAGTTGCGACGGGAGGCGTTGCAGATGCGCTGGTAATTATGGGTGTTGTTGGGATTAACGCCGCAATTGGTTATGTTACCGAAAGCCAGTCGGAAAAAATTATTCATTCGCTCAAAAGCCGCGATCGCCCGTTAACTTTTGTCTTACGCGATCGCCAAATCGTCGAAATTAGCACGGCAGAAGTTGTTCCAGGAGACATTTTAGTTCTCAAAGCGGGAAATTATGTTGCGGCTGACGCGCGACTGATTGTAACAGAAAACCTGACTATTGATGAATCTGCACTCACCGGCGAAAGCTTACCCGTGAGCAAAAGTACCGCATCACTCATTGCTGCTGATATTTCCTTGGGCGATCGCATCAACATGGCTTACAAAGGAACGTTAGTGCTTGGGGGACAAGGTTTAGGAGTCGTTGTGGCGACAGGTAAGTTTACCGAAATCGGTAAAATTCAGGCGATGATCGGTGAAACTTCCATTCAAACAACGCCCTTAGCGCGACAACTTGATGAAGTTGGTTCGCAACTTGTCATGCTTGCGGGTGGAGTTTGCGCCCTCGTCTTTGCTGCGGGATGGCTGCGCGGCTACGGTTTGCTACAAATGCTCAAAACGTCAATATCACTCGCTGTCGCGGCTGTTCCTGAAGGTTTACCGACGATCGCAACGACAATTTTGGCGCTAGGTATTCAAGAGATGCGCAAGCATAAAGTTCTTGTGCGCAGTTTGAACGCTGTTGAAGCTTTGGGGGCAGTGCAAAAAATCTGCCTTGATAAAACAGGGACAATTACGAAAAACCAAATGTCCGTTGTCGAAATTCACACCGACACAAAATTAATTTCTTTGGTAGATGGATATTTTGATGTAGCAGATGCTGGCACGCTTAAACTGATTCAGATCGCAGTTTTATGTAATGAAAGCGCCGTCACGCGCGATGACAATGGCGAATATGTCGTCACCGGTTCAGCAACTGAGAATGCTTTAGTTTATATGGCGATCGCCGCTGGTGTTGATGTTTTAGCACTCCGCGAACAGTATCCCTTAATTGAAACTCAGCCGCGTGCAGAAAATCGCAATTATATGATGACGCAACATCAGCATCATCAACAGCCCCTACTTGCGGTTAAAGGTAGCCCTGTAGAAGTTCTTGATTTGTGTCGTTGGCGGCTAAATGATGGCGAACGAGTGCCACTTACTGATGCACAACGACTGGCGATCGCGCTAGAAAACGATCGCATGGCGGGTAAAGCTTTACGCGTGCTAGGAGTCGCTTACGGGTACGACAGTACCGAGTTAACCTGGTTAGGGTTAATCGGTATGGCAGATCCGGTACGTCATGGTGTTAAAGAATTAATTGCGCAATTCCATCAAGCAGGGATTGATACAGTCATGATTACTGGCGATCAAAGTCCCACAGCTTACGCCATTGGTAAAGAATTACAATTAACTCGCAACGACCAAATCCAAATTTTAGACGCCCAAGATCTAGTTAATATTAACCGCGAGGCGCTGCAAGCTTTGTGCGATAAAGTCGATATCTTTGCGCGAATTAGCCCCGCCAATAAACTGCAAATCGTTCAAGCGCTACAAGCTGTAGGCAAAGTTGTCGCCATGACAGGTGATGGAATTAACGACGCACCTGCTTTAAAAGCTGCGAATGTCGGCATTGCGATGGGAAAAGCCGGAACCGATGCGGCGCGAGAAGTTGCAGATATTATCTTAGAAGACAACAATCTCGAAACAATGATTGTTGCGGTGAGCCAAGGGCGGACAATCTACAACAATATCCGCAAAGCTGTGCATTTTTTGCTCGCGACAAACCTCAGCGAAATTATCGTTATGGCGATCGCAACAGCCGGAGGTTTTGGACAACCTTTAAATGCACTGCAACTTTTATGGCTCAATTTAGTCACAGATATCTTTCCCGCGCTTGCTTTGGCGCTAGAACCTGCGGAACCTGATATTTTACAAAAACCGCCACGTAGCCCTGATGAGCCAATTGTTAAAGCTTCCGATTTTCAAAGAATTCTGTTTGAATCGACAACATTATCTGGTAGTACTCTAGCCGCGTATGCCTACGGAATTGCTCGTTATGGTATCGGAACGCAGGCAAGTACGATCGCTTTTATGAGCTTAACGCTAGGACAACTTTTGCACTCGCTCAGTTGCCGTACTGAACGTAGCATCTTTGATGACATCCCACCGAATCATTATCTTAATCTAGCGTTAGGCGGCTCGCTGGCTTTACAGTTCCTTGTCTTAGCCCCTGGATTGCGCAATTTGTTAAAACTTACACCGTTGGATGGCTGGGATTTACTCGTTATCACCAGTAGTGCGGTGTTTCCTTTAGTTGTTAATGAAAGTACAAAGAATCAGGGTACACAGCAATGAAACAGGATTTCATGTTTACCTCCGAATCTGTTACCGAGGGACATCCTGATAAACTCTGCGATCGCATTAGCGACGCGATTGTCGATCGCTTTTTGCAGCAAGATCCTCTTGCGCGAGTGATCACTGAATGTGCCGTTTCTACCGCAATTGTTTTTATCGCGGCGCGATTTGAACCCAACACAAACGTTGATTTTACCGATATTGCCCGCCAAGTGATTGCACAAGTCGGATACGACCAACCTGCATTTAATGCAAAAACGTGTAGTATTTTAACTAGCCTCAAAGAATTACCGTGCGATCGCCTGTATCATTTTGATGAAAATCAGTTATCGGATGCAGACATTGAGCAAATTCCAGTCAAAAACCAAGCTACGGTGTTTGGCTTTGCTTGCAAACAAACTTCGGCTTTGATGCCATTACCAATTTGGCTAGCGCACAAACTTGCAAAGCAATTGAGTAGTGTTAAACAAATTCTTCCCTACTTAGCACCTGATGGTAAAGTTCAAGTCGGAGTTGAATACCGCGATCGCAAACCCAATCGCATTCACAGCATCACCATTGTTGCGAGTCAAAACGATACCAAACCGGATTTAGCACAATTACAAGATGACATTCGCCAAACCGTCATTGACAGGGTATTTGCTGATGAAGATATTCGCCCTGATCCTGCGACGCGAATTTTTATCAATCCTGAAGGTTTATTTATCACAGGTGGTCCTTACGTTCACGCTGGATTAACAGGGAGAAAGAATGCTATTGATACGTATGGCGAATACTCAAAGCATAGCGGTGCAGCGTTGAGTGGTAAAGACCCCATCCGCATTGACCGAGTTGGGGCATATATGGCACGGTATGCTGCAAAAAATATCGTAGCAGCAAATTTAGCAGATGAGTGTGAAGTTCAGCTAAGTTATTCTATCGGACTTGCTCGCCCAGTCAGTATTCAAGTCGAAACGTTTGGCACAGGTAAAATCTCTGATTCTGAATTGACAACACTTTTAGCAAAGCATTTTGATTTTCGCTTAGCGGCGATCGTGCGTAACTTCAAATTACGCTTTCTCCCTGCACTTACCCCTGGTGGATTTTATACAAAACTTGCTGCTTATGGTCATGTTGGCAGAATGGACTTGCATTTACCGTGGGAAGCAACGGATAAAGTGACTGTATTAGCACTATAAACGCGAAAGCCTTGCGAATGAATTCGCCGCTCAATATAAAGAAAGTCTACCTCCGTGGACTACGCTCAACAATCTTGTTTTAGTGTACGAAGGTACACTTTGCCTAGATAGCCCCGACTTCAGTCGGAAGGCATCTTAGGTTTACCATTTTTATCCAAATAACCTTGTTGAATTAAAAACGCTCTTAAAGCCGTCGGAAAATTAGGATATTTACCAATTTCTCGATTTTCTTGATAGATAGCCAAGCCCCAGTCTGATGTGCGATCGTAGTTAGCAAGCATGAATTTCCAGCCTTCTTCATATTCGCCTAAAAGTGCCTTTTGTGCTACATATCCTGCTAAAATTCCATTCACTTCGTATTGTTCTTTTTTACTTTGGAGAAATGCTTGATACATCTCCCAAGCACGTGATTTGAGGTGCTGAGGATATCGACGAGTTACGTTATTAAACTTACCATTTGTAAATGTGTAAATTCGCGATGGCGCGAACGAACCAGCGTAAGAACTAAAAGCATAAAGAAATGAGTTATCAATAGTGATAAATTCAGTTTTTCCATCTCCATTTAAATCTTGAAAATTACCACCAATTCCATCAAGAAAGCCTGTTTCAGTTTTAACGAATTGATTATTTTGACGCGTATAAATAGTATAATTAGTACAGCAGTGCGCGCCACCGCTAAATGTTCTCACAACGACTTCAGCTACTCTATTTCCGTCTAAGTCCTGGAGAAAAACGCCACCAGTCAATCGAGTATAAGTACTAGCGGTTAGTTGCGAAATACCATTATATAAAATTTGGTATCGCAAGTTATCAATGTCGTCGAACTCTTCTTTCCTGTCGTAGCTGACAGCTACTTCTACGTTTCCAGCTTTTAATTTCTCATCCTTGAACGAAGTTGTATCATAATCAATTTCAATCTGAGTTTTAGCAAGTACTGGACTCGTAAAAGCTAATAAAGTTGAAAGAATAAAATAACGACTTATTCGCTTAATAGAAGTATTCATGATGCCAGCCAACAAACTACATAATTAGAAAATGTTGATTATTCAACGATATTCCAAAGTTATGCAATCGTCAGCTGCCAAATAAGTCAATCAGTTTTTACTTTTTTTACGCTGTGGTGGAGTGCGGTGTGCGCCAAAATATTTTTCACTACGGTAACGCAGCCAAACTCGCAACACCTGGGGAATTTGGTCTTTCTGTTCTTTAGTAAGAGTATTGTACAGTTGCAATGCGCGATCGCGTTCGTGACGACAAGCAGCATTATTGTGCGCATCCCAATAACTTCTCGCCACGCGAATCCGTCGGCAAACTTCTTTGACGAGTGCTTCTCCGGTAAGTGTAGTATCTTTGTCTTTTTTAGGCATTGATATCAACAATAAAGCCTACATATTTATCTTATGAGCTTGGCAATGGAAATCGCACAAGTCATCTTTGATTCACGGCGTTTTCTTCACACCTGCTAAGATAAACTCAATCGCTGCTTTGGTGTGCTTTTCTACAATTTCTGGGCTGAGGCGATCAATTTCTGGCATTAAATGCTAAATCAAACAGCAAGTGAATATGAATTAATTGGTGATACAGGGGAGTTTAGCGTTAAAACAAATCTCCTCACTATGCTGCTCAATATGCATGACTACAACCATCAAAATGGTACGCATCGCCCATTATTTGAAATTGAACAAGTACAGTTTAAGCAATTTCTTGACAATGGACATCACTCGCACGCCTATTTTGATATGCCGCGAAAGCCACCTAAACTACATGACATCCTTAAAAATCCTACGCTGCTCGTTTTACCAAAGACCCTCCAAGTGCATTTAGAAAACTATTTTCCATCTTTGGTAATTGTCCATGCTGAAAGTCCCATTGCGAGTATCAGAGAGTGTCATTTATTTGTTCCAGAAGCACCAAACAGAACTCGTACTTATGTTCTCATGTTTGCAAAAATCCACAATTTGTTTGCGCATCTCATTAAAAAGAATTTTTTACCTCTTGCTGAAGTGGTTGTTAAGCAAGATGCTGAGATTTTGGGTAAACTCTATGCTGATACGCCACAGCATATTAAGCTCAACAACGAAGTAGGAATGGATTGGGTACGACGCAATTTTGAGAGTTTCCCTAACGTGGTAGAACCGAATTTCACGCGATGTGTTTATGAGAAATAATAATGATTAAAGATGAAGGTAGCTAGTGACTAGCAACTAACCACTAGCAACAATATTAATAGCCTCTAGTTAGTAATATGAATGATTGCAAATGTGCGTTCTAATAACTAAACTGGCTCGCGAACTCGTGGGGGTTCTTCGACGACTGATTCGCTAAAAATTGTCAGATAAAGCCAACCAGCGAGTAATGCGCCGATGATCGGAGCTAGCCAGAACAACCAAACTTGACTTAAAAGCTCTCTACCAACAAAGATAGCTGGACCTAGACTGCGTGCAGGGTTAACTGAGGTATTAGTAACTGGAATGCTAATCAGGTGAATTAGCGTCAAGCCAAAACCAATTGCAATGGGCGCGAGGGCTTTAGGGGCGCGATTATCGGTTGCACCTAAAATAATCATCAAAAACATAAAAGTCATCACGACTTCAGTAATAAACGCCGCTGGCAAATTGTAACCGCCTGGTGAATGCACGCCATATCCATTGGTTGCTAACGGGTTAGAACCCGCAAGTGTAAAGTTAGAGTTACCACTAGCAATGAGGTAAACAACGCCAGCACCGACGATCGCTCCTAGTACTTGAGCAATGATATATGGCAATAATTCCGAACCAGGAAATCGCTTACCGGCCCATAACCCAAACGAAACCGCAGGATTGAGATGACAACCGGAAATATGACCGATCGCATACGCCATGGTTAATACAGTCAAGCCAAACGCCAGCGATACCCCAACGAAACCAATTCCTAAAGGGAAAGACGTATTAACGCCAATCGTTGAGCTATCCGTAGTGTAAGCTGCGGCAAGTACTGCACTACCACAACCCCCAAGCACTAGCCAAAACGTCCCAATAAACTCAGCAACACAACGTTTTGTTAGGTTCATTTATTAAACTCCATAGGTCTATAGATAATGACAGCTACTGAAAAGTGCTTGAACACTTTTTCATTGAATAGTTGTGTTTTGTTACTTATTTAACAGAAGTTCAAAGAACCTTTGTTCGTCTTAGACTAGATCGACAAAATAAGGAAATTATAAGAAACTTCTAAGAACAAATTTTATGTGTTGAGATATAAATTGTTAGCTGAGTTTAACAAGACTTGAGTTTTTCTTTTGAAAATATTTTTGATACAAACGACCACGTAAAATTGTGCGATCGCCTTCAGAGCGAGCAATCCCTAAACTTTCCAATTTACGTGCAATACTTGACTCTATGATAATTTCTTCTTGAGATATTAATTGCTCAACTGCCGCGAGTAATAAAGGATCGGCTTGCACTATAGACCAAATTTGTTGCAAGTGATACTGATAAATTCCCACTGACATTGTTGCTTGTTGCATCAATTGTTGTAATTGGTATGTATCAACTGAGGCGGGAGGTATTGAGGTTGTCAGGTGGTAAAACGCGAGTTGAATAAGATATGGGTGTCCGCCGACCCATTCCATAAGTTGCGCGATCAAGGAAGAATTTTCCCAAGGCAACTGATACGCTAGGGCAAGTTGTTGCACTTCCGCGATGCTAAATTCAGGAAGATGAAGCGTCATGCCAATATTTAATAGCTGATGCTCAAAATTTGCGGAAATACACGCATCACTAGAGTAGGCTAAAATTAACCGTAACTTTTGTAGGACTTCATCATACTTCACTTCTTCGTTTAGCGATCGCAGCAACAGCAAAAACTCGCGGCAAACATCAGGATATTCAAACAAACGATTGACTTCGTTCAAAGACAAAACAAACGGCTGATTTAACTGTGCTGAAAGATGATGTAAGCAAACAATAAAACTGACTTTGCTACCAAGTTCGTTATCCCAATGTTGTTCTAAGCAACATTCAATTTGTAGCTGCAAGCTAATAGTTTTGCACATCCAGCGCAACAACTTATTCAAATCTGAAAGAATGACGCGATCGGCTTGCTGAAAATCCAGATGAACAGTATGGTTGTTAAGTTGCTTAGCGTAAGAGTGAATACGTAATAGCAAAGAACTTTTACCCATTTTATGCGGTGCTTTGATCCACGTTAAACTGCCAGATTTATGCAGTTGGGCATACACTTGAGTTTGAATCGCCGAACGTTCAACATAGAATCTAGAGTTCAAAGGAAGGGGGCTACCTGGGTATTCAGGTAGATCAATTTTGGGTAGCTGCGCTTGTTGCGAACCTTTGATACAGCGATCGCCACCCACTGCATTGGTTAAATATACCGGATGATTTAAGGCTGACTGAGATTTGACCGCAAAAGGTGCAGCCTGCTCAGTGCGAATATGATAAAAATAATTAAAATCTAATGGTTCTAGTGTAAGATTGAGTGCTTGAAACACTAGGCGGATTGAGTCTTGGTCTACACCAGTTTGTGCTTGCAAGATTTTCCGCACGGTAGCAGCGTTTAATCCTTGGGGTTCGATGCGTTGCGTTTTTTCAGCGATTCGACGCGGTGTCATCTCGCAACCCTCATCCGCAGAAAGCTGCTGAATCTGAGCATACAGCTTTTGTAATCCGGCTTGCGTCAGGACTGTTCCTCGATATCGTTTTGGTTTATACAACAGTTGCTGATTCCACGTACTTTTACAACTTGAGTTAAGCAAATTGACTCGCACTTATGACTCTCTATCGTTAAGACTAGAAGGAAACAGTAAAAAACTTATAAGAGAAAAATATGAAGCCTGTAAAACATCGAGATATAGCAGGGTTCATGGAGGTTTCCGCTACCTCTTGTCGCTTTTAACCCCGACCTCTGATACCTGCTATACAATTCCTACAGAAGGTCGCTTATCGTTACTCAGTAGCAGTTATGTCAGAAGTAAAAAATAAAGACCAACAGCATCCGCTCTATAATCGCGATCGCGCGCTGATTAATACTTTACTAACCGCAGCACCTACAGACTTGAATCTTGCTGAACTTGCAAGAATGCGCATTCGTTACAACGGCTTTCCTGGTGCGCGAGATCTCCAAGCCGACTTAGATAAAATTATGCAAACATGGAATCTTACCGAAGCCGAACTTTTTGAGAAGACGCGTCAACTACACGCTGCCAAGTCAGTTTATACAAATTTTGGTAACAAAAGCGAAACCGAGGATTGGAGTTAATAGCGCTTGACTGAAAGTTGGCGATCGCGATTGTTCTATCAACTACTGCGGAAATAGCTCAAGCGAACTTTCGTGCGAATCGAAATCTTGGGGGTTAGGTAAAACTTGCGTACCTGCTGTTTTTGCTGCATCTGATGAGCGTTCTAACAAATCTTCAAGACTTTGTAAAGTGGCGATCGCTGAACTATCAACTGCAACATCTTCACCTTTAGCTGAAGCTTCAGGATTTTTGAGTTTTGCGTTTTTCACTGTGTCGGATACAGAATCTAAAGTTTGTGCGACTTCGATTTGCTGCTGCAATTGATCGGTAGAAGAGACTAAACCACTCAAGCCATTAATAAGTCGCCGCACGTTTTCACGAAATGCGGGATCGCCTGTGAGTTCATCGAGATCTGATGTAATTTTTTGGGCATTCTCAAATGTGACTCGCGCCGAATCTAACGTTTGTTGTAGTACGATAAGGTTAGTAGGAGTATTTAACGCATCGGAAATATCACGTAAATTTGCGGATGCTTGCGCAGCATTCGCCGATAATGCTTCTAAGTTTTGAATTAATTCTCCTTGGGTGAAGCGATTAACCGTCGGTGAAAGCGCCCCAACTGTGAGGCGTAATTGTTCGCTGCTTTGGTCAATGTTTTCTAACACGCGCACAAGCGTTGTGCGGTTTGTTGTGACTAAATTATCAAGATTATTGACAAGGCGATTGACTTGTGCTGTCGTTAACCGAATTTGATCCGCAGTTGCACCAAATTGCGCCGCTGTCTTTGTTGTAGAAGCGGTAATTTCATCGGCGGCGCGTTGTACCGAGTTAGCCGTTGCTGATAGGCTACCAATTTGTTGTTGCGTAGCGCGTGTCAAGCTAGAAAGTTCGCGCGTCAGTTGGGCTACTCCAGCGGCTGCTTGCGAGGCGTTTTTTGTTGCTTCATTAACCGTGTTGACGAAATTAGGGTCGCTATAAGCCGTTGTAAAACGCGTAGTCGCAGAAATCAATTGATCGAGGCTAATGCCAATTTCACCTTGTAAACGCGCACCATTACAGACAATTAGCGTGCGATCGCAATTCGGATCGAGCGGTAGCGCACTCACCGCGTTTGAGGGTAACGATGCTTGGGGTGTAATATCGATACTGACTTCACTAATCAATCCTGATTGGTTCGCGGCAATTTGAACATCACGCGGAATAATTAAGTTTGCTGGGGCGATTTCGACATCGACTTCTACACCATTAGGACCAGGGCGAATCGCAGCGATATTACCGACATTGACACCACGATAGCGGACGACACCGCCTTCTTGCATTCCACCAACATTCGCAAACTCAATGATAGCGCTGTAGCTGCGTCTACCAATTGTGACTCCTCGTAGCCACAAAACCAAACCGACAAATAACCCTACTCCTAGTAGTAATAATAGTCCTACAGAACCTTCTCGAACTGAGCGCGATCGCTGCATCTTTTTATCCCCCTGCCCCTACTGTAAACTGCGTTACACTATTTTGAATTTTAGGTTTTAAATTTGAAACACTTTCTAAGGTCGAGTTTGGTTCACGAGTTTTATTTTCTGACGCAACAAGAAGGTTGCTAAAGAAAAGTTTTTTGACAATGATTATAGGTCATTGCTCTGTAGCCCAGATGAATCTGGTGCTAATTTCCTAAGATGCAGCAACACAGTTTATGAGGAGTAAAGTTGAAGCGCTTGTCTAAATCTGGTCGCTTAGTAGCAGTTTACATCTATGGGGATGTTCAATATTCGCTTATTTAATCACAATTTTAGCAAAAATGGCGATCGCTGCCTCGTTATACCATGTCACTTTGAATTTACTACAAATAAGGCAGCAGAGGAGCTTCAGGTGCAGAGGAGAAATGATTTGTAGTTTTTATTTGGTGAAATGGTATTACACAAAGTCTAAATACTAACAAAGTGACAAAGAGTAACAGCCTTGTGACTTATAGCCTCTTTGTCACTCTATTAGTATCAATAAAATCAACGCTTTTTATGCTGTTGGCGTATCATTTGATAACAAACCTACACCGAGTAAAGGATCAGCCGCAGTCAAAGGATAAAGACGCTGCGCGACTTCAAAGCCGGTTCCAGGAAAGTCGGTAAACAAACCATCTAGCCCCAGACTAAAGAATTGCTCGTATTCTAACTCTGGATTACCTTGATAATCAGGAGCTAGGAAAAAGTCTTCATTGCGGAAAGTGTAAGCGTGAACGAGTAATCCTGCTGCATGGGCGTCATCAATCAGCGATGTCGGCGATTGCAATCTTCCTGCTGCATCAACCGGAACAATCAACCGCTTAGAAGGACCAATGCCATCCGCATAAGTTGCAATATTTGTCAACTCATCAGGAGTTGTTAAATCGAGATAAGTACGCGGATCGCCACTTACAGTAAAATCATACGGTTGTCCGCTATCGCCGAGTAGCTGAATTAAAGGAACATTTGTTAATTCATCAAGTTGTTTGAGATTGGCGGTTTCAAAAGATTGAATGAACACAGGATCGTCGTGATCGCTATAGCCATTCGCATCCAGAATCTCGACAAGTGGTTCTTCAAGCGATAGCCCGATACTATCAAAATAAGTAGGATGCTTAGTTTCAGGATAGATACCAATCGTACGCCCAACTTCGGCGCTTTTACGCTGCGCTAAGTCGATAATTTCTTGCAGCGTGGGAACTTCGTATAAACCATCGTATTCGGTGCTGCGGAGTTCAGGTAAACGTTCTTTAGCGCGGAGAGTCTTCAGTTCGGCTAAAGTAAAGTCTTCGGTAAACCAACCAGTGATTTCTTCCCCATCAATGAGTTTCGTTGTCTGGCGATCGGCAAATTCGGGGCGATCTGCGACATCTGTCGTTCCAGAAATTTCGTTTTCGTGACGCGCGACTAATACACCGTCTTTAGTGGCGACGATATCAGGTTCGATGTAATCAGCGCCTTGATCGATGGCTAATTCGTAAGCGGCTAAAGTGTGTTCTGGACGCAAACCACTCGCGCCGCGATGACCGATAATCAGGGGACGGGGTGCAGTACTTACAAAATCAGAAATAGAAATCGTACCCGCATCAACTCCTTCTAAGATAGCGAGTGGCGTTCCATCTTTGAGGCTAATTGTTGTATCACTTCCGGTTTGGGCGATCGCCAAATCAACAAAAGCTAAACCCGCACCTAAACCAATAATATCAACATCCGCTTGAAAGTCGCGAATGGTATTAGGTGATGCAGGAGTTTCGCCAGCGACAATCCAAAATTGATCTGAACCATCACCACCTGTAAGAATGTTATCACCAGTACCCGCAAATAGTTGATCGTCACCATCACCACCGAATAAGGAATCGCCACTACCTGCAAACAAAGTATCGTTACCCGCACCACCGTAAAGCCGATTATCGCCACGTCCTTGGGAAGCATCGAGGATATCGTTACCGTCACCGCCAAACAAGCGATCGCGGATACCTGCTAGTAATTCATCATTACCGCTGTCGCCATACAAACGATTGTCGCCTTGTCCTGCGGTAGCATCTAGAGTATCGTCACCCGCACCACCGAATAAAGTATCGTTGCGCGTTGCAAATAATTCATCATCATTGGGAGTACCAAAGCGTAAATTATTGCCTGCGATCGCACTAATTCCGACGCGTGGATCGAGATTTAGTGGTTGATCGAGTTTCAATACTAAAATTTCGTTGTTGTCGGATTCTGTGTCCGAACGTCCACCTGTCGCCGGATAATTATTGTCGTTAGCAACAACAATTGTATTTTCATCGATTACCAAAACATTTTCGATAGTGACGAATGGGAATGTAAATGTTGTACTAGAGTCAGCATTTAGATCTTGCGGGTCGCGAATGTTTAACAAATCGCCAATTTCTTGTTTTGCGACATAACCATTCGCATCTTGCTGCGACAAATCAACTTTGTAAATCTTCTTGAATTGCGCTTCGTCTCCACTTAAATTATCGCGCTCGATTACCAAGTATTCGTTTTCATTGATAACAGCAAAATCGCCAATCGCATTGTCTGGATTTTCTTTGCGGTAATAGCCTTTAATACCAGTAAATTCTTTCGCTGCTAAATCGAATTCATAAATTCGCAACGCATCTTCTGGATCGCCTGTTACACTTCCTTCGAGTAAAGCGTATAGCTTTGTTTTATCGGGAGTAATGGCTAAACCTTCGTAACCTCTAGAACGATTTAGATTTGCCGTTGCATCACCTGCTAACACATCAGGGTTGTCAGGCGATCGCACAAAATCACCGTTAAAATCAGGTGTCGGAATTGGTGCATCTAAAAGTTTCCCTGTTTGGTCGAAATGCAATAAATAAGGTCCAAATTCTTCGCCTACCCAAAGCGTACCATCCGCCGCAACGACAAACGATTCTACGTCAAAATCAAAGCCAGTTAGAAGTCGGGCGTTTGTATCTTCGTTTTTGATAGGAAATGGTATTTTATTATCAGGATCGGCAAGTTGAATAAAGTTCAAAACATCTACGCTTCCGTCTTTATTTTCTAATCCGCGAAAACTCGGATCAACGCGGTAGATACGTAGCAGATAATCTTGACTATTTAACTTGCTTCCAAAGCCATTGTCCGAAAGAAACCAAAAAGAATTTTCGTCAGCAAATTGAACTGCACTAAATCCTTGAACTGGCTGTCCAGGAAATCGCGGTTCCGATCTGAGCGAACCATCATCATTATATTGTCCTGATGGCGGTCCTTCGGCAAAAGTATCTGCGGATAATTTGGCAAAACCTTGGAGTTGCAGCATCGTTCGACTCCCCTCCTAGAACGAATTTTAGACTAGGGAAATGACTACACAATTCCCCTAATTAACGCACAGCAAAACAGGACTAAACGTCATACAGTGTGACAAACAATCCACATCAAAAGACATAGGTAAAGACTTTCAATTTCAGGAGATGGGATGTAGCAACTGTGCTAGTCCTGATTATTTAATTCGGCTTTCAATTCTAAAACTAAAATGAAAGCATAAAGCCTGCGATCGCCTTTGGCGCTGCGCTACGCGCTATCGCGGCACTAACAATATCTCACTCTATTGTTAAGAACTGACTAACTCTGCGTTAATAGACTGCCATAATTTAGTTAATGAGCGCTTAGTGAATTTCTCATCACTCTTCCACTCTTCTACTAGCCACCAGTCACTAAAGTAATCACAGTCACTTCTGGAGGACAAAAAAAGCGTCCAGGAAGGTACGTTCCCAAGCCACGATTGACATACAACTGATTTTCACCAACACGATGATAGCCTTGCGCCCATTCCCAATGTCGAACAACTTTGGCGCATTCTTTTTGCATAAATGGTACCCAACGCCGCATTTCTTTGGGAAGGCTACGCCGAAAGTCTTTGTATACAGATATAGCAGGTCCCATGCCAGGAATGGTAAACTGACCGCCATGTGTATGACCGGATAGTTGCAAATCAACGCGCCATTTTTTCAAGACTTGGGCGGTATCAGGATTGTGTGATAGAACAATGCGGGGTATGTTGTTGTCGAGTTGACGCATGACAGGTTTGACTTTAAACTCTTTTGACCAGTAATCGGCAAGTCCGACAATCGGTAATCTCGTACCTAAAGGATAAGCAATTTGATTCCAGAGAACATCAATATCAATGCAACTCAGTGCTTTGGTAATTTCGGCTTGCGATTCGGGGTAATAAATATCGTGGTTTCCGAGTACCGCACAAATTCCCGCGCGACTTTGTAGGTGTTTCAGTCGCAAGACGAGTTGATGTATTGGGGTAGGATCGTCGGTGACGTAATCGCCTGTGAGAACAATAAGATCCGGTTCAACTTCGTTGCTGGCGGCGATCGCTTGCGCTAACATTTCTTCGGACAGTCGCAAGCCATCGTAGTGGAGATCCGAAAGTTGCACTAGCTTTGTTCCCTGTAAGGAGGGAGGAAGATCGGCGATCGCAACTGTTAATTTCTCTACACTCAAAGATCCAGATAACAGCCAGTGCATATAGCGTTAATTCACTCCTTGTTTGGTAGCGCTTCCAGCTTATACCGTTTTATCTTAAGGTTGCTACTAGGGGGAGTAGAGGTGCAGAGGAGATCTGAGGGGCTATAAGTTTAAGTATTACTGTAACCAAAACTCTTCAGATAATATTGCCTCAACATCGCGGCGGAACTCCCAATGTTCGGGGAATAAAACTTTGGCATATTCGAGTTTGACCTGTGATAAAGCATACTGCCAGCACTCATCAAAAACATCTGTAAAGTATTTTTTCAGGCTAGGAGATTGCTTTAATTGAAGTTGTAGCTGTCTGCGTTGTTGTTTGATTGTTAATTCCCAACCACGATTATCATAGGCAGAATCGAGATAGATGCGCTTGAGTAGATGTGAAAGCAATACTTCTAACCTGTGGATCAGTTCTCGCTGTTCACTTTTGCCCAAAGCTATAATTTCCTCAATTAAGTTTTCCCAGTCTAGGTTGTCAACATCACGTACTTTTAGTTTGGCTGCGGTATCCTCTAGCCATAAATTGAAATCTCGATCGTATAGTTTTGATTCAGTTTGCATGACGACATGGCTTTCCCTTAGCTATCGGTGTAATTATGCGAAATTGCTACAGCGATCGCAGCAAGCGAAACATTTTTTCTAATAAGCCTTGCAGCGTGTGATTTTTTTCGTATTTCTCTTGCGTTCGGGCAAAAGCAGCTTTACTGACGACTTCGGCAAGTGTTGGGTAAATATGAATCCCTCCTAAGGCAGAAATCTTCAGGTTATGCGACATTGCTAAAACAATTTCATGAATTAATTCGCCTGCGGCTGCACCAACGATGTGCGCGCCGAGAATTTCGCCGTTGCGTTTTGTGATGATTTTGGCAAAGCCTTGCGTTGCAGCTTCGGCTTGGGCGCGATCGACGTCTGCATATTCTTGTATAATCACGTCAATATTGTTACCGTAACGCTGTCGCGCTTCAGCTTCGGTTAAACCAACGCGGGCGAGTTCAGGATCGGTAAATGTCGCCCAGGGAATGACGCGATAATCAACTTTGAGAATCGGTAGGAATAAGGCATTTCTGATAATCACATTGGCTTCGTGGCTAGCAACATGAGTAAATTGATAACCACCAATCACATCACCGCAAGCGTAGATTCGAGGGTTTGTTGTTTGCAGTTTGGCGTTGACGCGAATTCCTTTTTGATTGCCTTGCTGATTGTAACCTGCGGCATCTTTTTGTTGGAGTTCAACACCTGCGGCTGCTAAATTTAAGGATTCTACATTTGGATTGCGCCCAGTCGCAACCAGAATTTGATCGACGGCAATTTTTTCATTTTCGGTAATTAAGTACTTTTGACCATTGACAACTTCGACACGTTCCACTCGTGTTTTTGTCAGAACGCGAATTCCTTCGGAAATGAGTTGCTGCTGTACTACGGCGGCGGCTTCGGGATCTTCTTTGGGTAAAAGGCGATCGCTACTACTAATAATCGTAACTTGAGAACCTAATCGCGCAAAAGCTTGTCCTAATTCACACCCGATAGGTCCACCGCCAATAATACCTAAAGTGTCGGGGCGATCGGTAATTTCAAAAACTTCTTCGTTTGTAATGTAACCTGCTGCTTGTAATCCAGGAATTGAAGGAATTGCAGGGCGCGAACCTGTAGCAATAACGAAGGATCTTGCGCTTAAGCGACGATTATTAACGACAAAAGTGTGTGGATCGACAAATTCACCACTACCGAAAATCACTTCAGCACCTAAAGATTCAAATCGCTGGGGTGAATCGTGCGGTTCAATTGCGGCGATCGCACTTTGCACGTGTCCAATTGCTTTAGCAAAATCAATTTTGTTATCGTTACAATGAATTCCAAACCGCGAGGCGTGTTTGACTTCGTAGGCGACACGAGATGCATGAATTAAAGATTTACTCGGAACGCAACCATACCATAAACAATCACCACCTAGGCGATCGCGTTCGACTAAAGCAACTTTGGCTTTGAGTGCAGCAGCAACTCCCGCAACGACTAAACCACCCGAACCACCGCCAATCACAACGACATCGTATTCTACTGCCATAATGTTTACCAATTCGTCTTTATTTATTCTCTCTGCCCCTCTGTACCTCAGTGTGGGCAAGGCACTGCCTTGCCCCTCAACCCTCACTCTCCATAAATTGTGACAACGACTTTGCGCTGGCGTGGTTTGATATCACATTCTAAATGAAAGATTTGTTGCCAAGTACCTAACTCTAGCTTGCCATTTTGCACGGGTACTGTTAACGATGGACCTAGCCATGTAGCTTGCAAATGCGAGTGTCCATTGCCATCATGCCACATTTGCTCGTGTCCGTATTCGCGACTTGGTGGAATGAGTTTATTAAGAAGTTCGGGTAAGTCACGCTGCAATCCTGGTTCAAATTCAATCGTACCAATCGAGGCGGTACTACCCACATTAAATACGTGCGCCATTCCGGTTTTGATTCCCGACTTTTTTACAATCGAGTTAACCTGATCGGTAATATCATGCATATCCCCGTGTGTTTTAGTCGATAAAGTAATGTGGTTTTGATAAATCATGCTTAACTGACAAAACTACTAAAAATTCCATTCTGGCGCAATCCTATGCTTATGCACCTAGCAATTACCAATTACCAATGATCCTAGACTCAGCCAAATTGTATTTACTGAAAGAAGTTGCACCCTTAGCTAACGAAATTGATACTCACCCTGAAATCTTATTCAAAGCCCTCAGAGGATTAGGTAATCTAGGTTTACTTGCTCTACGAGTACCGCCACAATGGGGTGGAGTTGGTATCAGCGATCAAGATTTTGCAAGTTTTCAAGAATTGGTAGCTAGGTATTCTGGTGCATTAGCTTTTTTGCAAACACAACACCAAAGCGCTGCGGGGATGTTGGTACAAAGCAGTAATTCTCGGCTACAGCAAGCGTATCTTCCACGCATAGGTAACGGAGATGTTTTACTTGGTGTCGGTTTTTCACATATTCGACGGCTAGGAAATCCCACAATCGCGATACCTGTAACCGGAGGCTATCAAATTGATGGATTTGTTCCTTGGGTAACGGGTTGGAATTTGTTTGCTGAGTTTATCGTTGCTGCAACTTTACCTGATGGTGGTGCTGTTTTTGGGATTGTACCTTTTGTAGAGACGCAACAAGCTACAGGTGGTGCGATCGCTTTTAGCCCTCCAATGCAACTCGCCGCTATGCGATCGACCAGTACGGTCAGCGCGACTCTTACTCAGTTCTTTTTATCAAGCGATCGCGTCGTCTTTGTGAAACCTGCGGGGTGGATTCATAATAACGATATCAAAAATGTGCTGCGCGCAACTCCATTAGCTATAGGTTGTGCAATGGCGGGGTTGGATATTGTCAAAGCAACAGCACAAACGAAATCTTTAGCTTTTATTGATAAAGCTTTTACGGCGTTAGAACGAGAATTGAACGAATGTCGAGAGGCGATCGCCCAAGCACAACATACATTTACACAAAAAGTACAACTGCGCGCCTGGGCTATTGATTTAGCAGTACGTACCGCACACGCAGCGGTGACAGTTTCGAGTGGTAGTGCCAATGATACCGCGCATCCAGCACAACGAGTGTATCGCGAAGCGCTAGTATATACAGTTTCAGGACAAACTCCTGCAATCATGGAAGCAACTTTAACGCAATTAACTTCCCCACCGCGATATCACTCAAAAAAGCGTCAAAACATCTCCTATTCGCAAGTCATTCATCTCAGCCATGTAATTCATCCTGATATTCCTCAATGGCTAGGCGATCCGCCTGTGGAATTTGAAACTGTTGCTGAGTTGCATCAAGATGGTTATTACCTCCGGCGTTTCGCTTTCGGCGAACACACTGCAACGCATATCAACGCGCCTAAGAGTTTTTACGCGGATGGAGTAGGAATCGATCAATATCCTGCGGATCTATTAGTTGTTCCTGCGATTGTGTTGAATATCCAAGCACAAGCCGTAAATCCTGACTACACGCTGAGCGTTACTGATATTTTAAATTGGGAGCAACAACACGGTGTAATTGATCCTGGATGCGTGGTGTTACTGTATACAGGATGGCAAAACAAGTGGTGGGATAAAGCCGCATTTCTCAATGCTGATACATCTGGCAATCTTCATTTTCCAGGATTTAGCTGCGATGCAACGCAGTTTTTACTACAACGACAAATTGCCGGTGTAGGAATTGATACACATGGTGTCGATTCTGGACAAGATACCACGTTTGCAACGAATCGTTTAATACTAGAAAGAACAAGAATTGTCTTAGAAAATTTAACGAATCTCGATCAATTACCTGTACGTGGATCTACGTTAGCGATCGGTATTTTACGCTTACAAAATGGTTCGGGTTCGCCTGCTGCGGTGATGGCATTCGTTCCATAATTGCAAAGTAATTTTATAAGGTTCGCACTTTCTTCATCAAGTTTCATCGATTCTTCATTGTTGACTCCGTATATTCCCTATAGTTGTGGTGCTAGCATAGCTTTTAAATGATAATGAAGCTCCAATTATGGAGTGATTTATCGCAAAATATACTGAACTTGTTATTGTTTAAAATCTCTAACTATGCCTGCAACATTAGAATATAATTTTGTTCATGATTTCACTCATTTTGAGCAGCACGTCGCTAAAATCTTTCACAAACACGGTTGGACTGTTGAAACTGCTAAACCTAATCAACCTGGATACGATTTAGTTGTTAAAAAAAATCATTGTGTTGCGGCTGTACAAGTTAAATGGCTGAAAAATAATGCAACATCAACACAACTATCAAAGTTTGCCGATTATCTAGATTCTCCTGAAGGTAAAAAGTTTAATGCTGGTATTTTTCTCACTACAAAAGGTTTCGGCGGTCCAGCGCGTGCTTTAATAAAATCTTGGGGTCAAGATACTAAAATTCGCTGTGGTGTTGCGACAGAAAGTAGTTTTAACTTCATTAACGGCGACGTTGATGTATCGTCCTCACCTGAACCACCCAAGCCTGGCAAAATTTATTTTGGTGTTTTTACGTGTAAAGGTGGTGTAGGTAAAACAACAGTTGCAGCGCATTTAGCAGGTGCATTTGCGTTACAAGGTTTCAACGTAGCTTTAGTAGATTTAGACCCTGAAGAAAATTTACAAAAGCTTGTCGGTGATGGTGTTTATGTTCCTAATCCTAAAGGAGTGGGGACAACAATTGAAGTATTTAAGGGCGAAGATTGGCATGAGGATGCTGCGCGTGATGCCAAGATTGTAATTTTTGATTGTTCGCCTGCAATGGAAAGAAATCACTCTGAATTAGTAGCAAAATTTGATTATTGCATTATTCCCACAACTTTAAATCCTTTGGGCATTAATAAGCATGGAAAAGTCATTCAACAGACTGTAAAAGACATACGTAGAATTAATAGAAGTGCCCATTTATTTGTATTAGTTAATAATTTTAAAGATCCTGGATACCGACGTTTGCAGATTTTGAGAAGAGCTTATGCAGATATTTATAAAGAAACGAGTAAAATAGACGATAAGTTTCACTGTATTGACCCTGAAGAAGTTTGTATTCGTGCTAGCGATCTTCTTTATTACTGGGGTATTCATATTCTGGAAAGTCCAGATCATCCCCGTAGTGAATTAGCATTTAACTTAATTGGTGGAAGATGCTATCCGCGTGAAGATTTTATTAACTTAGCCGATTATATCGAGCAGAAAGCGGGAATTGGAATTTTGAGAGACTAATTGAGGAGGAAGGCGATCGCTTTCCTCAACGTTCGTCATGTAATATAAATGTACTAACGATGCAATCTTAGCAGGGGAGAGTTTTACGATGTCATCTACTGAAGAAAAGACAATCTCCCAAGATGCGGGGTGGGATTGGGAACCGCCGATGCCGCCTACTGATTTGATATTCGATGATGGTGAACCCTTGGAAAGCAATCGTCACCGTATTGCAATGGATGTCTTGATTCGATCGCTAGAACAAGCTTGGTCGGAGCGCAATGACTTTTTTGCAGGCGGTAATATGTTTATTTACTATAGCAGCACTCAAGCACGCAATCGTGACTTTCGTGGACCAGATTTTTTTGTTGTTTTAGACGCTGATGGTACAAAATCGCGTCAAGGTTGGGTAGTGTGGGAGGAAGATGGGCGATATCCAGATGTCATCGTAGAGTTGATGTCGCCGTCAACTGCGGAAGTAGACAAGGTAACAAAGAAAGAGATTTACGAACGCACGTTTAGAACGCCAAATTATTTTGTGTACGATCCTTTTAATCCGAGTTCGCTACAAGGATGGCAATTAGATGCTAGCCATCGCTATCAGCCGTTAGAAGCAAACGAACGCGGATGGCTGTGGTGTGCAACTTTGGGTTTTTGGTTAGGTATTTGGGAGGGAACTATACAGAGAGAAACTGCACCTTGGTTGCGTTTTTTTGATAGTTCTGGCAATTTAGTTTTGTTACCCGAAGAAGCAGCACAGGTAAAAGTACAACAAGCTACTCAACAAGCCGAACAAGAACGTCTAAAAGCTGAGCGCTTGGCAGCACAACTAAGAGCATTAGGAGTAGAACCCGAAGTGTGAGATCATGTCTAGTTAAAAGCTTATCATTAAGGTAGCAGAGGAGAAAGTTTTTGGGCTTTAGAATTAGAACTCGTTAGGCGAACTTGAGATGATCGTCTAACTTTAGGCTGCTCCTAATTGACTTACCATGATGACTAGCGTGAGAACTCCCAACGTCAGCATTAATCCCGCTGGCATAAACTTGCGTGTTTTTACGAATCTAATTGTAAATACAACGACTAAGATAGCTGTAATAGCCAGTGCTAAAGTAAAGCCCCAAGCTTGTCCTTGTAAATAAAAAACTCCCCCAGCAATGAGCAGTAAACCGCTAATGATTCCCGAAATTAAAGATGCCGTACTCCGAGCTTGCGTGTAACCGATAATACCGCCAATGATGGCAATGGTTCCATAGGCGATCGCTGCAATAATAGCTATATTCATTGCTTATTCTAAAATTATCGTTAACTATCGGCAGACAATTTACCATAACTGAGGTAGATTGCTGAATTTATTCATGGATACGCACGTCAGTCACTCAATTCAAACCCTAAGATGTCAAGCAGCATCGTTGCTACTATATCAATCTGTGCTGCATAACGAAGTTGGTCAAGCTTTTTTACACTTATTACAGTCACTAAGTAACGGTGTAAATAAAATTAATTGTCTTCAAGCGTATGGCAATTACTTCAAAGCTTTAGCTGCAAGTAACCAAAGTTGGCAAGACTACCTCATAGCGCAAATTCTACGCGATGATAATCCCTTCTCACAACAAGTTCAGCAAACAGAAACCTTACCACCAGCCCTCTTAGCCGCAGCTAAGCAAGATTTACAAGCGTTGCAGAGTCTTTATCAATGTAGTAGCGATACTTTGAGTCAGTGGGTGCAAGTTGTCACAGGATTACAAACGCCACTTGCAGTATGGGATACTCAAACGCAAGAAACTTATGAAATTCCCTTCCACCAAACAGCAAATTGGGAAACTCTTATATCAGACTTAGCTGTTTATTACTCTAGATTTGGTTCAGGTTTATTTGCAAATCGTGCTTTACGTTGGCAAGCTGGAGAATTTGTTGGTATTTCACATCCAGATTCGATTCAACTTGATCAACTTGTAGGTTATGAACTGCAAAAAGAAACTTTGCTCAACAATACTGAGTTTCTTTTATCTGGATATTCTGCATTGCACGTACTACTTTATGGAAGTCGCGGTTCGGGAAAATCTTCGTTAGTCAAAGCATTGTTAAATCACTATCAAAAGCGCAATCTGCGTTTAATTGAAGTTGCTAAGTCGGATTTAAAAGATCTACCGGAAATTGTTGAAAAATTGCGGAATCTACCGCAGAAGTTTATTATTTTTGTTGACGATCTTTCGTTTGAGGAAGATGATGACGCATTTAAAGCTTTAAAAGTTGTTTTGGAAGGTAATTTAACTGCGCGATCGCAAAATGTTGTAGTTTATGCTACCTCGAATCGCCGTCATTTGATTCGAGAATTTTTTGACGATCGACCACGGGCTAGAGATCGTGAAGAGGTTCATGTGTGGGATACTATGCAAGAAAAGTTGTCGTTTAGCGATCGCTTTGGTTTGACTTTGACTTTTGAACCCGCAGATCAGAAAACATACTTGAGTATCATTCGTCATCTCGCGGCGCAAGCAGGAATTTCCCTGTCTCAAGAAGATTTAGAATATCGTGCATTGCAATGGGCAACACGGCATAATGGACGATCGGGACGTACCGCACGACAGTTTATTGATTTTCTTAAAGCCGAATTAGCGGTTTTTGGTTCTTCTCAAGCCTAATCTATCTGTTAATCTGGATGCAGTTTCATAACCATTAAGATAAGCGATCGCGCTATGGTTAGTAATCGAATCATTTTAGGTGCAGTTGCCTTTGGTGTCAGCTTCGGAATCAGCTTCCTCTCCAATAGAAACGCAAATCGGGCGTTACTTACTAGTTTAATCACTCTTCCTGCTACTTATGCAGCAGCAATTGTTGTAGACAAACGTCAAAACAATCGTGAATTACTTGTTTTATCATCTCAACGCCAGAAAATTTATGAACTAGAAGCCCAAGAAATTAACTTGAATCGAATTCTTTCAAATGCAAACTTTAAAAAACAAGAATTAGAAAATAGCATTCATTATCTACAAACCGAGTGCAATCAACTACGCAGTCAATTTGAAGCAAGGCATCACTACAAAGATGATTTACAACAAGAATTAAAGATTTTAAAAGAACAAAAAGAAGATTTAGAGAAAGAACTAAATAGTCTACACGCTAATCTCTGCGAACTTGAACACCAAAAAGCAACTGTATTCACTGAAAAGAAAGCATTAGAGCAAAATTCGGATGCCTTACGTTTAGAGTTAGCACAACTACATAGAGATTTTACTGTAACAACACAACAAAAAGAAGCTCTAGAGCAGGAAATAGCTAATTTACATCAACAACAATCAGCTTTATCATCTCAATTAAAGAGTTTACACATCCAAATTAACAGCTTAAAAACTCAACATAATCAAGAAAATCAAGCGATTCAGGAATTAAGACTAGAACAAGATAAACTTCAAAAGCAGCTAATACAGCAGCAATCAGAAAAAGTAGCACTGGAAGTTGATTTGCAAAGTTTTAAAGAACAAAAACGGCAAATAGAACTTAAAACATACATTTTGCAAAATCAAATAGAAAAATTAGAGCAATACAAAAACAATATCCAGAATAAACTTACCTCTCTAAAAGGAGAAAAAGAAGAAGTACGCGCTAGCTTAGAAACACTACAACTCAAAAAAGAGCAACAACAAGCCGATTTACTCGCTTTACAAGAAGAACGAAATCAACTACAAAGCCAAATTCTAGAGTTTCACCAGCAGATAGAAGCTTTAATCGCAGAACCAATAAGCGATGACGATAAGCAGGAAGATACAGAGTTATTTCCTTTTTCAGAATTAATCGATAGCTTAGAAATACCAGAAGTAGAAGTGACAATTTCTCATGAACTTCCAGAAGAATGGATGGAATTTATGGAACAGCTTCCTGGCTATCAAGTTCAGATTTTAAAAGCAATTTTAGAGCAAAATCATCCAAGCAAAATTATTAAAGAAATTGCCGAATCTAAAGTAACAATGCCGACGATTTTGATTGATAATATTAACGAGTGCGCTATTGATACAATTGGCGATCGCATTATCGATTTTGACTCAGAACAAGCAGAAATTGTAGAAGATTACCGTGAAAATGTGAAACAAGTCATTCAAATGTATGAAGGTATAATGAGTAGTTAACTACTTTAGAGATTTAAATTCAATGTCCACAAAAATCAGTAAACGAATTGCGAGTGCTATTATTAATTCTTTGAGTGCTGGCGTCGTACCGAGAATCGGAATTGACAATGTAGCTGTTGGTAGAGAGAAAGAAATCAAAAGTCTTTTGCAGAATTTTGAAGATGTTGCACAAAAAGGTGCAGCATTTCGCTTTATTGTGGGAAACTACGGTTCAGGTAAAAGTTTTATGTTGCAACTACTGCGCAACCAAGCAATGGAACAAGGATTTGTCGTAGCTGATGCTGACTTATCTGCTGAAAAACGACTAGCAGGAACAAATCAAGAAGGATTAGCAACTTACCGCGAATTGATGCGAAATATGGCGATCAAAAATCGTCCCGAAGGTGGTGCGTTAGTTTCCATATTAGAGGGTTGGATTAATAAAATTCAACAAGAAGTTGCAAAAGAAACTGGAACACGCCCAAATGACGATCGCTTTGACGATTATGTAGAAACCCGCATTCAAGAAGTTGTTGCAAGTATAGAAGGATTAGTTCACGGATTCGATTTTGGTAACGTCATCAGCGCGTATTGGCGTGGATACCGATTAGGAAATGACGATCAGAAAAATGCAGCTTTACGCTGGCTGCGCGGTGAGTTCAATACTAAAACGGAAGCAAAATCAGCATTAGCTGAAGTTCGCGTGATTATTGACGATGATACTTGGTACGACTACATTAAACTCATTGCTAAATTTACTGCGGATATTGGTTATCAAGGGCTTTTAGTTTTTCTCGACGAAGCTGTACATTTATATCAGATTGCCAATGCGATCGCCCGCGAGAAGAATTACGATAAACTGCTAGCAATCTTTAATGATACAATGCAGGGTAGAGTCGAAAACTTAGGAATTTTTGTAAGTGGTACTCCAAAGTTTTTAGAAGATCCCAATCGCGGGCTTTTTAAAAACCCAGCTTGGCAAAGACGCACTAAAGAAAGCCGTTTTGTTAAACAAGCTGGTATGCAAGATATTTCCAGCCCAGTGATTCGATTGACTCCTTTAAATTCAACAGAAATTTATGCTCTTTTACAACGAATAGCTGATGTTCATGCTGTTAATTTTGGTTATGAAGTTAAGTTGCAAAAGCAAGATTTTCAAAACTTTGTGCAAGCAGTAGAAAATCGCTTGGGTGCAGAAGCGTTATTAACACCAGGGGAAATTGTGCGCGACTTTATCGGTGTTCTCAATGTTATACACCAAAATCCAGCGATCGCCTTTTCTCAACTCATTCGCGGCGCAGATTTACGCTTAACCTCAGACAAAGATGACGCTGCGGAATTTAGCTTATGAGTAAAGACACATTTCATAAACTCGCGCCCTTTATCCAGCAATACATATACGAGCATAACTGGAACGAATTACGTTCAGTACAAATTGCCGCCTGCGAAGTTATCTTTGATACTGATGCTCATCTATTAATCACCGCTGGTACGGCTGCGGGAAAAACCGAAGCAGCATTTTTACCTGTATTAACTTTACTGCACGAACAGCCACCGTCAACGATTGGGGCATTATACATAGGTCCTATTAAAGCATTAATTAACGATCAATTTCAACGGTTAAATGATTTAGTTAAAGAAGCTGATATTCCCATTTGGCATTGGCATGGTGACGTTTCGCAAAGTCGCAAAAATAAGCTCTTGAAAAACCCAAAAGGAATTCTACAAATCACCCCAGAATCGCTAGAAGGACTGTTACTGAGAAAACATCATGATTTAACTCGCCTTTTTGGTGACTTACAATTTGTCATTATTGATGAAATTCATGCTTTTATGGGTTCTGAACGCGGCTATCAAATTCTTTGTCAGTTAGCACGTTTAGAAAATATTACTCATAATTATCCTCGGAGAATTGGTTTATCAGCAACGCTAGGCGATTACTCTTTGGCAGAAAAATGGCTCGCTTCTGGTACAAATCGAACCGTCATCACTCCTCAGATAGAATCAGAAAAGCGCCAAATTAAATTAGCTGTAGAACATTTTTATATCAACACCCAAGATAGTAGTCATTACCACAAATATATTTTCAATTTAAGTCACTGTAAATGTTTAATATTTGCCAACAATCGTTCGCAAACCGAATCAGTCATCGCCTCTTTACGCCAACTTGCAGAAGCAGAAGGATTACCAGATATTTATCACGTACATCACGGGAGTATATCGGCTTCTTTAAGAGAAGCAGCTGAAAAGGCAATGCGCGATACAACTTTAGCAGTTACAGCCGCAACATTAACGTTGGAATTAGGGATAGATATTGGACAATTAGAACGAGTTATTCAGCTAGAAGCACCATTGAGTGTAGCAAGTTTTTTGCAGCGTCTGGGGCGTACTGGAAGACGCGGCGAACCTGCTGATATGCGTTTTGTTTGTGCAGAAGATGAGTTATCGCTTGAAGCATCGTTACCCGCACAAATTCCTTGGCAACTTTTACAGTGTATTGCAATTATTCAACTTTACCTAGAAGAACGTTGGATTGAACCGATACAACCACTGAAATATCCCCTCAGCTTGCTGTATCACCAAACAATGAGCATTTTAGCAGCAATGGGAGAATCGTCTCCTACGGCTTTAGCCCAGCAAGTTCTTAGTTTACCACCGTTTGCTGCTATCTCAAAAGACGACTACAGAATCCTACTACGCTATTTAATTGATCTCGATCATATTCAGCATGAGTGTGGAAAATTAATTATTGGTTTAGCTGGCGAAAAAGTTATCTCGAAATTTCAGTTTTATGCCGTTTTTCCCGACAATGAAGAATACACTGTAAAAAACGATTCTACAGAAATTGGCAGCATTCTAACTCCACCACCTGTAGGAGATCAATTCGGTTTAGCTGGAAGAACGTGGGAAGTTTTAGACGTAGATTTTAAAAGAAAAACGATTGTTGTCAAACAAGTTGCTGGAAGCGCTAGTATCGCTTGGCGCGGTGGAAGCGGTAATATTCATACCAAAGTTTTGCAACGAATGCGCAGAGTATTACTTGAAGATATAGAGTATAGTTATCTACAAAAAAATGCACGCGATCGCCTGAAAAAAGCACGACAACTCGCTAGACGAATTAACTTAGATAATATTGTACTAGAAAATGATGCTTGTTATCTTTTTCCTTGGATAGGTACAGTTGCGTATAGAACGTTAGAAAGAGTTTTAAACTACTGCTTGAGAGAAGATTTGGAAATTAAAAGCATTACAGGAATGAATCCCTACTTTCTCAAACTTAAAGGTAAAGAGATAACACAGCTTTATGATGTTATGACTTCGTTAGGCGATCGCAGCATCACTACCCAAGATTTAGTAGCAGCGGCTGAAGCCCCAAGAATTCAAAAATACGATGAATTCATTCCCCCAGTATTGTTGCGTAAAGCTTTCACAACTGATTATCTCGATCTTGACGAACTTAAGCAATGTATAGCTATTTGGTAAGCTGCTTATCGAACACTGCGGTTATGAGGTGCGAGTGCAATTGTTCATCTTCCTCAGATTATTCTTTTTCCTAAAATGGCGTTTACTTATCATCGCACTGTTCGCTTTCAAGATACCGATGCGGCTGGTGTTGTTTACTTTGCTAACGTCTTGGCGATGTGTCATGAAGCTTATGAAGCGTCGCTAGCAACATCGGGTTTTGATCTTAAGGCTTTTTTCAGCAATCCTGCTGTGGCGTTTCCGATTGTTCATGCGAGTGTCGATTTTTTTCGCCCTTTATTTTGTGGCGATTTGTTATCGATTCGTTTGATTCCACAAAAATTACAAGAGGATAGTTTCACAATTACTTATGAGGTGATGGCGATGGAAAAGGTTGTCGCAAAAGCGATGACTCGTCATGTTTGCATTGATGCGGAAAGTCGAAAACGGCAAAGTTTATCAGTAGAAATGGAACAATGGTTGCAGCAGTGGGAGGATAGCTAGCAGGAAAGATACATTTATTTCTGAAGTAAGGTTAAGGCGAGTTGTTGTAAAGATTGACGATTGATTTTACCTTGGGAGTTGCGGGGTAATTTGGTGAGAGGAATCCAATGTTTGGGAATTTTAAATTTGCTGAGTTTGTTTTTGAGAGTTGTTTGTAAGGTTGTTATGGATGTGTTTGCTTTGGGAACGTAAATAGCTATTACAGCTTGTCCCCAGTGAGGATCGGGAATGTCGATAACGCATATATCCGTTACCATTTGGGTATCGCGTATTGCTGCTTCGACTTCGACGGGATAAACGTTTTCGCCGCCTGTAATGATTTTGTCGCTGCTACGCCCGATGATGTTTAAATATCCCTGTTGGTCAAAATAGCCAAGATCGTCTAGAGTGAGTTCGGGTTTGGTAAAGATATGAGGATAGTAGCCTAGCGCTAAAGATTCAGCTTGAATTTTAAGGTTACCTTGTTGATTGCAGATGGTGACTTGCGCATGAGGTAAAACTTTCCCACAGTTGGTTTTTCCTTGCAGAAATTCCTCTGGTTTGAGGGTTGCAATCTGCGAAGCGGTTTCTGTCATTCCATAAGTCAGTGCTAAACGGATTTTTTTGCTTCGGGCTTGTGTTAATAATTCACTCCAAGCAGGCGCACCACCCAATAACACTGTTTGAAATTCTGCTAAGCGATCGCGCAGTGATGATTGTAAAAGTTTTTGTAGTTGTGTTGGTACTAAGGAAATAAAAAAGTCTCCAAGGTTAACCGGATAGATTGCTTTTTCCAACTGCTGGAAGTTTTGAATAACTAAATCGCCTTCACTTACAAACGAACGAATAAACTGCATTAAGCCGCTGACGTGATACAGTGGCAGTACGCAGTACGAATGAACTTGCTCAAGTTGAAAATATTTTCTAAAACCTGTTACTGATGCTGTCAGTGTTTCCCAAGTGTGGATCGCAAATTTGATTTTGCCTGACGAACCACCAGTAGGAATCATGATGGAGTTGGGAATGGGTAGGTAATTGGTATTGGTGGTAACTGTGGCGGGGATTTCTAAATGACTTGCTAAGATAATGTCGGGTTGAACTAAATCAAAGACTTGTTGCCACTCGTAGTTTCCCCAATCAGGATTACATAGAAAAATAGGATAGCCCGCAGTATAAGCCGCGATAAAACTCGCTAAAAATCTTACAGGTTCGCGTTCAGCAAGAAGAACTTTAGAATTTTGTTGAAATTGAATTTGTGAAGAGATCTCCTCAATTAATTGCGGTAGGCGATCGCTATTTTTACAAAGTAAATGATGTTTGGTGTAGTTCTTAAAATCCGCTAGCGAGTACTCCATAATCTTTCTAGCCATTGGCTATCTTCTTGCGCAAACAAATGATCGACTCCAAACCCAATTGCCCGATCTGGTGAAGATAATTCATTTGCAAGTTTCAAAGCTGCTGATTTACCAATTTCTGTTTCAAAGACAGACGAGAAAACTGCATCGATTTGATATTGATGACAAAACTGACGCAGACGTGAAGGAAACCCCGCGATCGCAGGCTTGATAATGAAAATCCCCCGCCAACCTTTGTAGTAGCATTCTTGTAATTGCTTCAATGTCGCGACAGACTCATCTAATGCGATCGCACATCTGTAACAACGACTCAACTCTAACATCGCCGCAAATTCTTCTACTGCTAATGGTTGTTCGAGATACTCAACTTCTACAGTTCCTGCGGAATTTTCTGCTAAGCGATCGCACATCTGCAACCACAATTGCGCCTGATCGTAACTTAATCCTCCATTCGCATCTAAGCGTAGTTTCGCCGACACGGGTAATTGCATCAGTTTTGCAAAGATTTTCAATTCCTCTGCGATCGCCTCAACGCCAATTTTCCATTTAAAGGTACGATAACCTTTTTCCCACAATTTCTCCCAAGCGCCTAAAGCTGCTTCTCCAGCAGGTAACAACCCACTACAAGTTAAACTAGGTTTTCCATCCCCCACCTCTTCCAACGCTGACTCAAACCCGAATTGACACGCGGGTAAAGTATCGGGAATCGAATCAATCATCTCCTGAGTTACTTTTGGCGGTAGCTGACAGCAAAAATCCCAAGCTTGTTCGATTGTTTCCGAACCAAACCAACTTATAGGGGCAATTTCACCATAGTCTACCTTACCCGTCACATCTGTAAAACGCAGAATAATTCCCTCACGCACTTTCCAGATACCGTAACTTGTGTGAAGTGGTGATTGAAATTGTCGTTGGTAGCGACGAAACTCAAGCTGGTAGGTTGCTATTTCCACATCAAATGTTAGAAATCATACTTTTTAAGGCTAGGTAATGGGGAATGGGGAATGGTTAATAAGTTGACCCAATGACCAACCATTACTTAACTTGCTGCTAGCATAAAACCTAGCCCAAGTAGCAAACTACTCCAAAAATGCATTTCTACGGCTAAGAATTTGCAATTGCTCACTTTTTCGGGTTGATTGTGGTATTCCCAAACGTGACGAAATAGCTTTAATGCATACGGTAAGCTGAGCAAGCTGAGTAACGTCCAAACGGGAAATATGCCGAGAATGACAAATAAACCCACTATGACATAAATACTACCACCAACCCAAGGCAAAAGTTGTGCGGAGCGCTTAGTTCCCATGCGCACAATGGGCGATCGCTTTCCTGCGGCTAAATCGTCTTTGACTTGATGAAAATGCGAACAAAATAAAATCAAACTCGTGACAATGCCCACAATGACACTAGCCGCTAAACTCATAAGTGACCATGATTGCGTTTGGCTATAATATGCTGCTGCGACTGCCAATGGACCAAAACAAATAAAACAAATAATCTCACCTAAACCTTGATACCCTAGACGAAAAGGAGGTCCTTGGTACATATAACCCAACACGCAGCACAGTAAAATTATACCAACGACCGTTAAATCTTGTTGCCACCAAGCAATTGCTAATATTCCGAGTAATCCTAACGCTAGAAATAAGTTTCCTAGCCAAAATATAAACGATTTATTACCTGTTAAATTAACGAGTGAATGAGCTTTATTTTTATCGATTCCAGTTTCTGAATCAAACACATCATTACTCAAATTTTCCCAAGCAAGAATGAATATTGCCGCAGCGATAAAAGTTGAGAATACTGCTGGGTGAAAATATTTAGTTTCAGCAAATGCGACCGCACTTCCTACCCATATTGGCATAATTGCCACGCTGTACATTGGTGGCTTAATTGCTGCCATCCATAACTTGGTATTTGGATATTCTATCAGTTTTGTAGTCATTATGTTAGTTTGATTAAACTGCTAAATCGCACAAAAGCTGTTATATTAGTAAACTTTCTTTGTAATAGATAAAAGTCTCACCCTGTTAATAGAAAATTATAAAATTCTCTTTAAACATTGTCGATTATTCTGTAACATAAAATGAGAGATCAAACTGTGGAAGCGATGATACACCTTGCTAGAGAAGCAGTACACGGTAAAAGCCCTCCTTCGCCTGTCTAGTTTTTAGGTTAGACAACAAAGTGGTTAATCACAGCATGAGTTATGTTACTAGCAATACGCCACGGTTAATCACAACTTAGGAAGAAAACTTTAAAAAAATTTACTTTTTCGCCATCCATGCCAGTTTTACCGTGTCACCCGCATACTTTTGTTTACCATAATGAGCTATACCAATTTCTTTCCTATTGCCAACAAAATGTAGCAAATGACTCGCAGATCGTGAGTGTTTCGCTCGAAATTGATAGCGTCGATCCATTAATCGTACTTCAGCAAATAGCCGAACCAAATCAACAGAGTTTTTACTTTGAGAACAAAAGCAAAAATCAAGCGATCGCAGCAATTGACGCAGTTACAAAATTACAAACTTGTGGCGCAAATCGCTTCGCCCAAGCCCAACATTTTATCAATTCGTGTCTCGCGCAGACTATCACCGTTGGCACAAGCAAAGATGCTATAAGTCCACACTTCTTCTGTAGCTTCAGCTTTTTTGATGAGATAACACAAAGCAATTATCCATTTTCAGCAGCTACAGTTTTTCTACCTCGCTGGCAAATTTCTCGCAACGGCGATCGCTGCATATTAGTTGCTAATTTTTTGATAGATGCTGAGACAAACTTAGATAGATTATACCAAGATTGGTGTCAAATAGTTAGAACGATAAATTTCTTAAAACACACAGCAACTGCAATCAATAACACTAACTCAATCATCTGCAACGAAGAAAAAAATATTAAGAATTTTAAAAAAACGATTGCATCTTGCCTAGAGTTAATCGAATCCAATTATTTTCAGAAAATCGTTTTAGCGCATCCTCTAGATGTAACTTATGAAGAACCTATAGACTTATTGCGATCGCTTGACAACCTCCGCAGCATTCATCCAGGATGCTACATCTTTGCAATCAGTAATGGTAAAGGGCAAAACTTTATTGGTGCCAGCCCAGAACGTTTAATTAGTATCCATAACCAACAGTTAAGCACCGACGCCCTAGCAGGATCGGCACCACGCGGCAAAACCTTAGCCGAGGATACCATGCTAGCCAATAGCTTGCTCACAAGCGCCAAAGAACGACACGAACATCGCGTCGTTAGTGATTTTATTACCCAGTGCTTGTATCAATTGGAAATTACACCGCAAATTTTACCTCCACGACTGCGGCAACTTTCCAATATTCAGCACTTGTGGACGCCAATTCAAGCTCAACTTCCGACTCACGTTCACCCGCTAGAAATCGTTGCGGCGTTACATCCTACTCCAGCGGTAGCAGGCGTCGCGCGCGATAAGGCTTGCACGAAAATTCGAGATTATGAAACTTTTGAACGCGGTTTATACGCTGCACCTATAGGGTGGCTAGATGCGCAAGGAAACAGCGAGTTTATCGTCGGCATTCGTTCAGCATTAATTGATCGCGATCGCGCTAGACTATATGCAGGTGCAGGTATCGTTGCCGGCTCTAATCCCGATCGCGAAGTAGCAGAGATTCAACTCAAACTCCAAGCATTGCTGAAAGCTTTAGTCTAAATCTTTGTGCGCAAACGATTTGGCATTGTCACCGCTGTAAGTTGCAACGATGTGTCCATTACCTACAAGCTTATACTTGTAAGTGACCAAACCTTCTAACCCTACAGGTCCGCGTGGTGGCATTTTTTGCGTACTAATTCCGACTTCAGCACCAAAACCGTAACGGAAACCATCGGCAAAGCGCGTCGAACAATTATGAAAGACGCCAGCCGCGTTGACTTGCGCTAAGAAAGTCGCTGCTGCATCGGTATTCTCGGTAACGATCGCATCTGTATGTCCCGAACCATACTCATTAATATGCGCGATCGCATCGGTTAAAGAATCAACAACCTTAATTGATAGAATTAAGTCACTATATTCCGTTGACCAATCAGCTTCTGTTGCTGGTGTAATATCCAGAATTTCACGAGTTCTAGTATCACCCCGTAACTCAACGTTGTGCTGTTGCAAAGCTGGGGCGACAAGCGTTAAAAATGCAGGTGCGATCGCTTCATGAATTAACAGCGTTTCAATTGCATTACACGCCGCCGGATACTGCGTTTTTGAATCTACAGTAATTGCCACCGCTTGACTTAAATCCGCTGCACGGTCAACATAAAGATGACAAATACCATCAGCATGACCTAATACCGGAATGCGCGTATTCTCCTGAACAAAGCGCACAAACGAATTAGAACCTCTAGGAATAATCAAATCAACGAATTGATCGAGTTGCAATAATTCTAAAGTTGCTTCGCGGGTAGTAAGTAACTGCACAGCATCAGGACTAATCGCGGTTTGCGATAATCCAAGATGAATCGCTTTCACAATTGCCTCACACGAGCGAATTGCTTCTTTTCCACCCTTCAGAATCATGCCATTGCCTGATTTTATCGCCAACGCCGAAATTTGAATCGCCGCATCAGGACGAGCTTCAAAAATTACCCCCAACACACCCAAAGGACAAGTCACGCGCTTGAGAATCAAACCATCATCAAGCTGACGGTGAATTTGCACCGCACCTACAGGATCGGCAAGTTTCCCGACATCCCGAACTCCGGCGATCGCACTTTGCAACTTTGCCCGATCTAACTTCAGTCGATGATACAAAGGTTTCGGAATTCCATCTTGTGCCGCCGCAGCACAATCAGCCGCATTCGCCGCCAAAATCTCATCCGCAGCAGCTTCTAATGCTTGCGCGATCGCCTCAATCGCCTGATTCTTCTCTTCAGTAGATAAAACTGCTAATATTTGCGCGCAGTCACGAGTTTTGCGGGCGATCGCAGTTAAAGGAAGGTCAATCTGAGTAGTCATAACATTACACTAATGACTGCTCTACGATCCTATCAATCACCGCTCCCATTTGGAATTTTAGATTCACCTCTCTACGCTAACGCTTTGCGAATGTGGTTCATTCAATGTCTTAATTTACACAATCTTCATCAAACTTCTCCGAATTGACAACAAGTAACGTTGAAGTTGTGGGTATATATAAAGACAAGACCATACAGAGGCGAACTTATGTCTCTTCAATTTGAATTATTACAAACAGCTATAGAAGCCTATCAACAACAACGTTACCACGAAGCAGTAGAAATACTAGAAAACTATTGCAATAGTAGTGACCATAACAGTAAATACTATCTACAAGCACAATTTTGGTTAATCAAAGCGTACCAAAAAACAAATCAACGCTCGCGTGCGATCGCGCTGGCAAGACAACTTTCTACCCACCCCAACCCAGAAGCTCAAAAATGGGCAAAACTTGCGCTTGAGTCTTTAAACAATGTTAAACACAGCAAACCTAAACGTGCTGCCCAAGCAGGAATTAAACTTGCTGTAGCAGGTGTTGCTAGTAATCTAGCACTCGCATCCGGCGTAACGATAACATTGCTCTTAGGAATGGTGTTTGTCTTATTTTTAGCGTTAGCATTCATTCTGAGTAGCAACGATCCGGTGAACGGATTAAATATTGCGATCGCAGGCACACTTCTATTCAATATCGCAGCCTTTTTCCTCTCACCATTCCTCATGGACTTGATGCAGAATTGGCTGTATCGTACTCGCTGGGTATCTCTTGCAGAAATACAGCATCATAGCCCAGAAGCCGCCAGAATCATTCAGCGCATCTGTGGGCAACAAAAGCTAAAACAGCCCCGATTGGGAATTATCGACGATCAAAATCCTACCGCCTTCACCTACGGTTCATTACCCAATACAGCGCGATTAGTCGTCAGCCAAGGACTTTTCACCTATTTAGAAGACGAAGAAATTGCCACAGTCTACGCGCATGAACTCGGTCACATTGTCCACTGGGATTTTGCTGTGATGACACTTGCCTCAACATTAGTGCAAATCACTTACTTAATTTATACCTTTGCTCGCAGGTTGGGGAGAAGCGGCGGTGAAAAAATAAAAAATGCCGCAAGTACAGCCGCAGTAGCAGCCTATGTGTTTTATCTAGTCGGAACTTATTTACTTCTTTATCTTTCACGCACGCGCGAATACTATGCCGATCATTTCGCGGCTGAAACGACAGGCAATCCTAATGCACTATCTCGCGCTTTAGTCAAGATCGCCTACGGTATTTTAGAAGAAAGCAAACACGCTGCTGAACCGAGTCGATTAATTGAAGGAACTCGTGCATTGGGAATTTACGACGCTAAAGCTGCGACAGCAACCGGAACCGCGTATCGCATCGCGCAACCGCAACAACTAGGGCGTGTTTTCTTATGGGATATGTTTAACCCTTGGGGTTGGTTTATGGAATTAAATTCTACTCACCCCCTCACCGGAAAACGCGTCCGTGCTTTGAGTACTTATGCCGAACAACTCGGATTAGAAACAGAATTCGACCTCAGTCGTGTTGTTGCTGAGGGTAAAAGTCTTGACAAGAAAAAACTCTACGGTAACTTTGTGTTAGATGTGTTGCTTTATGCTGCGCAAGCGACCGGCTTTTTCGGCGGTTTTATTCTTGGCTTACTATTAGTTTCAGCCAAAGTTGCGAGTGGAACAGTCATCATTGCAACAGTTTTAATTGGTTTTGGCATAGGAACTTTAATCAAAACTGCGGTAATGTTTCCCAATTTTCAATTTGCTGCGAGTTCTGATGTTCTGGAATTAATGTCTAATCCTTATGCAAGTCCCTTACGCGGTAAGCCAATCCGACTCAAAGGTGAATTAATCGGGCGTGGTGATGCTGGGTATCAGTTCGGTTCCGATTTGAAGTTACAAGATCGTACAGGGATGATCTATCTACGCTACGCTTCGCGTTTTGGTTCGTTTGGAAACTTCTTGTTTGGCATGAACCGCGTCAAAAACTTAATTGGTTCTTCAGTGAGTACTGTTGGTTGGTTTCGCCGAGGCGTTATGCCTTGGCTTGATTTAGCACAGCTACATACTGATGCAGGTACAGTTGTTAACAGCTATCACCGCTTTTGGTTATATTTTACCGGTACTGGTGCAATTATTTTAGGTGTATTGGTACTACCAATGCTTGCTTAACTTGATGGCAAAGTGCGATCGCGTTATTTCTGTATTGTTAGTGAGGTTATTAGTACAGAATGCATATTATTACTGCGATCGCTTCCCTACCTCAATTTTTATAAATATCGCATATTGACTCTAATCGTTGTATCTCCCTCAACACTGAAACTAGCATTATTAAACTTTGGCGCACCAATTTTTACGGGTGGATTATTAGAAATTGCAAAACCTTCTCTGGGAATACCTAAGAAATTTGTATTCAGTTTTTGATCATTATTCTCATCATGAAATACTGCCACTGCATACGTTCCAGATTGTAATCCGTGAAATTCTGCTACAACTGAAAATCCTTGCGCATTCGTGCAACCACTTTGAATCACACCAGCATCACTTTGCGGGAAACCTTTATCTTTATCGTAAAGTCTAAAGCAAACTTGACCTCTAGGACGGGCGATTCTATCTACAACTACAGTCAATTTGTGATTCGGTTGGGCTAAGGCCGTACTTGCAATCAAACTTGTAGCAGTCGCGATCGCCAAGCTGAAAACTTGTAATATTTTTACCATAAGATATAAAAACTAAACCGTATCCTCAGAAGGCTGGATTTTAGCTAATTTGGCTTTAGCTTGTTGCCATAAATTTTCTAATTCTTCCAGCGTATACTCCGACAAAGGACGCTCGGCAAAAGTTTCCATTTGGATGATACGTTGGACAAATCTTTGATTCGTTCCTTGCAACGCTGCGTCAGGATCGAGTTGATACCATCGCGCCAAATTAATAATCACAAATAATAAGTCACCGAGTTCGGCTTGTTGTTCTTCTAATGATTTATGGGCGATCGCTTCTTGAAATTCGGCAAGTTCTTCGTGATATTTTGCCCACACTCCTGCGATGTTTTCCCACTCAAATCCCGCCGCCGCCGCTTTTTGAGAAATTTTCATTCCTGCTAAAAGTGGTGGAAGCGATCGCGCGTAGCGACTGAGTTTATGACTCAATTTTTGCGCATCTGTCGGTGATGTGCCTTTTTCTGCTGCTTTGATTTGTTCCCAATTTTGCCGCACTTCATCGACGTTTTGAACGCTAACATCTCCAAAAACATGCGGATGACGGCGAATCAGTTTTTGAGTAATTCCTTGCGCCACCTCTTTGAGGCTAAAATGACCAAATTCTGAGGCGATTTGTGCTTGCAAAACAACTTGTAAGAGTAAATCCCCTAATTCTTCTGCGATCGCTTGTTGGTCTTGAGTGCGAATCGCATCTACGACTTCGTAGGCTTCTTCAATTACGTAAGGAATCAACGTTTCCGGTGTTTGCGCTAAATCCCACGGACAACCGCCATCAGGCGATCGCAGTTTTGCTACGACATCAATAAGTTCTTGCATTGCTACCAAAGTTTCGTGCGTAGCTTGCGGTTGATTTGATTTTTGAGGGTGAGTCATCCGAAAACGTTATTGACGACGTTTGATTTTTGTTGAGCGCGTTGCTTTACGTTTCTTCATTTTGCCACGATTTTGTTGTAACCGCTTGTAGGCAGAACTACTCCAATCACTCAAAGAATGACTCATTGCACCTAATTCGAGTCCGAGAAACAAGTAAAACCATTCAGCCGTATTTTGCACAAGCGATCGCCGACTTTGTGCAACCAGTTGTTGCCAGCTTAACTCCACTCCCCAAATCAAATGCACTACTCCTATAACAAAAATCCCCAAAAATGCGAGCCAAGTGCCTAAATACAGTACCCGCAACGTTGTCCCGATGAGGAACCCATGCGAAAAGATTGACCGATGTCGGAGGGCTTTTTGGTAAGGTCGCCAAATCCACCGCAAATATCCCCAACGTTGGTATTGTCTGGAGTAAAGATCCAAATCTGGACCAAACATTAAACCACTAAAAAGATAAGCTGCCGCCACAATGAGCGTTAAACTAGCACTCTGAGCCTGAAAAAAAGTCAAACCAGTAATTACGGGCAAGCCCCATAAAGTAATGCGATCGTGCGTTCTACCAGAGGGCATTGAGTTTAAAGAATATCGTCAGCAAAATATTTTTCAAAAATACTAGCTTTTCTGGCAACAATTTGCTACTATAAATACTCGCGTACAAAACGGGCGGTTAGCTCAGTTGGTAGAGCGCCTGCCTTACAAGCAGGATGTCACTGGTTCGAGTCCAGTACCGCCCATACAGTTTATAGCTTTAATACACTTGTTTGTACTCAAACAAGAAGTGCGAAAGTGATATTGATTCTATCTATGAGCTTTTCTTGCAATAATCTTAACGAGTTAGCCTTTGTACGTAAAAGTCAGTTTTAATAAGATAAAGATGCTTTTTGTTTAAGCAGGTTTTGCGGTGTTGAGTTACGTTCGATTACTGCATTAAAATGATAAAAATTTTGCATCTAGCCGTATCCGCGCTCTTGCCCTGGAGGAATCATGAGTCATCGCCCGATTATGCTTGGCATTGTTGGAGACAGTGCCGCTGGTAAAACGACTTTAACAAAGGGAATTGCTCAGGTACTAGGTCCAGAGAATGTTACGGTTATCTGTACAGACGATTATCATCGCTACGATCGCCGTCAACGTGCCGAAATTGGAATCACAGCACTACATCCTGATTGCAACCATCTTGATATTATGCAACAACACCTGTCCTTACTGCGGACAGGACAACCAATCCTTAAACCAATTTACAGCCATAAAACCGGCACTTTTGAGCCACCACAATACATCAAGCCTAGTAAGTTTGTCATCGTAGAAGGACTTCTCGGCTATTCGACGCGGGGTGCAAGAGACTCGTTTGACGTCAAAGTTTATCTCGCACCACCCGAATCACTGCGCGCGCAGTGGAAGATTAAGCGCGATACGCAAAAACGAGGCTATACCGCAGAACAAGTCAAAGCCGAACTTGAAAAGCGCGAACCCGATTCCGAACAATTCATCCGTCCTCAGCGTCAATGGGCAGATGTCGTCGTTAGTTTTTATCCTCCTCAAGATAGCTTTGATCAAAGTAACGGTCACTTGAACGTTCGCTTAGTGTTGCGTCCGACGATCCCACATCCAGATTTTACTCAAATTTTGGATATCATTAGCAGCCATCCTCATCCGGCAATTCGTTTAGATTTGGATCGAGATATGAACAAGCCGGTAGATGTCCTCGAAGTTGACGGTCATGCAACATCTGAACAAGTAGACGAACTAGAAAAGATTATTTGTAACGATATGCCACCGCATCTATCGCACTTTTGCAGTCGTGAAAGTAACCCTGAACTCGGTAAAGTTGCTGGTACGACTGGGGAGACGATTCAGAGTTATCCGCTAGCAATGACACAACTGTTGATTACTTATCATATGTTAAAAGCCACACAAATATATCAGCCGATAACTGTTTGATTGTTAATCGAGTGGGGTTTTCAAATTACCTCTTTGCATTCTAGTTGTTCTCATTCGATAAATTATTTTTAACTGGAATGTAACTTTTTAGACAAAAAAGGGCATAACTAAAGGTAGTCTCACTGTAAGTACTGAGTATTGCCTTGTTGTCATGACCTACTGTTTAAGGATTGCAGATTTACCCACAACTGAAAGACCCCGCGAACGCTTGTTAACACATGGTGCGAAAAACTTAGCCACAGCTGAATTAATTGCAATTTTACTAGGTACAGGTCAAGGACAGGGAAAACTTTCAGCGGTAGGTTTAGGGCAGTTTATCTTACAAGAACTAGGCAAAAATCAGCGCGATCCTTTAGCTGTTCTTCGAGAGATTACACCGCAAGAACTGATGCAAATTCACGGTATTAAAGCAGCTAAGGCAGCGACAATTATTGCTGCGATTGAACTTGGTAAACGAGCGTTTCAATCGCGTCCGTTAGAGCGTACAATCATTGATAGCCCAGCTGCCGCCGCTGCATCGTTAAGCCAAGACTTAATGTGGCAGGCACAAGAGCGATTTGCAGTGTTGCTTTTAGATGTTAAAAATCGCCTGATCGGCACGCAGGTAATTACAATTGGTACAGCAACCGAAACGTTAGCTTCTCCCCGCGAAATTTTTCGTGAAGTGATTCGCCAGGGTGCAACAAGAGTTATTGTTGCTCACAATCATCCTTCTGGTAATGTAGAACCGAGTCCGCAAGATATCGAATTAACGCGACAACTTTTAGCTGGTGCGCAGTTTTTAGACGTTCCCTTACTCGACCATCTGATTTTAGGTGATGGCAATCATCAAAGTCTTCGCGAAATCACGACTTTATGGGATGAGTATCCGCAGGGAGATTAGCAACTGGATCTCCTGCATGAATCATAGACGCCCTTCGACTCCCTTCGGGGCTACCTAAACAAAGTGTGGCTGCGCACACTATTTATGAGTAAGTCTACCCAGGTGGACTATCTAGTAGTGAATTTATTCGCAATTCCTTTCAGACCAGCGGTTTACTATTGTTACGCGTTTGTGAATAAACTCGTTTGTGTGTTACCTTAAGATTCTCCTGGGCGATTAACACAGTGGTAGTGTGCTTCCTTCACACGGAAGAAGTCACTGGTTCAAATCCAGTATCGCCCATGGTATACAAACGCTTAATCATTAGAGTTGAGCGATCGCAAATAATCAACTGCGGCGGCAACTTTGGATGGATACTTTAGTGCAAATTGCTCAAACCACAATCCTTCACTCGACAGCGGATCTAAAGTTTTAAGCCAAGCGATCGCCCGTCGGTATCTCTCCTTGGCTTTCTGCTGTTCTAATTCGCGTTCTTTTTGGGCATAATCTGCTTTAACTTCATTTAAAAGTTGCTCAATATCTGATGTGAATTTAAGCGCTTTATTGTTAGGTGGTGGTATTTTTCGGTGTGGCGTACCATCAATTTCAGCTAACAGTTTATCAAGTTCATCCATTGTAGTTAATCAGCGATCGCATTCAGTAAAACTTCGGATAAACTCATATCTTCCAAATCATCTAACGTAATCGCGTCACAAATATCGAATTTTGCACCAACGCCTTGAATTTGATCGTCGATTGCTTTGAGGAATTTCGTTGCTTGCGGATCAGAACCAACTTGAATAAAAGAAATTGCCAGTTCTTCATCGCGTTCCATTTGCTGAGTCGCGTTGATAATCACTTCAAATACGGCGCGGCGATCGTCAGGTTCACCATCAGTAACAACTAAAATAGTTTCGCCTTGGGGTTTAGTTTTTCCTGCGGCTTTGCGTTGAAAGTAGTTTTTTATCGCATCTTGCAAGACGATTGCTAAGTTTGTTGTTCCCGCAGGATCGTTTTCTTGGAAAACTTGCGTAACTTTGCTCGAAGTCACATCATCGTAGCGTTTAAATTTACCAGAAAAAACATAAACCGTGATGCCATCAGGATCAAATTGTTCGCATTTTCGCGCTAATGCTAACGTAGATTCTTGAGCAATTTCCCATCGACTTTTACCACCTGCTTGATCGGGTGTAGACATACTGCCACTTTTATCGATAATCAGCGTATAGTCACGGTCTTGCACGATCTTGATACCTCCAAGTTAGAGTTTGGTCTAGTCTAACCTCGATGCGATCGCACGTCAGCTGTTAAGGTGGTTTTTCCAAAAAAACTTGCAGTATTTTAAAACACACTTCGTCTGAGAATCTTTCCAAGCAGACAGGCGTAAGCTTTGGTTTGGCGATCGCAACAGGTTGAGTATTGAGGCGATCGTCCTGTAGTTCTTAATAAAACTTTTTAAAGAGATTGTGCTGTCATCTGTGATACAAGTAAGTTTTTCAAACTAGGTTTAGACAGTTTGACCGCGTTTGTTAATTTGCATACTTTCTAAAGAGTAAACAACTTTTTCATTTTAAAAAATCACATAATAACTTGATTTTAATCATTGTATTCTACTAATTTAAACTGAGTAGATATGCAAGTTCTTTTTTAAGAGAATCTAGCCTTTCTACAAAACAAAAAGTGTATGGTATACATCAGAAAATATTATTTGTAGAATTCACTGCGATTGAAACATCAATCATTCACCTAAGCTTTATAAAGTAGTAGTTAATATGACTGAACTTCATTAAATCTTTATATTTGAGTGACTTATTTAACTTAATCTAGTTTATTAGGTTGAAAAAGAATTTTGTTTTTCAACTCATTTCAAGCTTTTTCAAAATGAATAGCCGCGTGTCAACGGCATAGCTTTGCTGCGGAGCAGAATAGTTTGCTCTCGCAGTACTGATGTGTTTTCACCTCATATCACAAATAGAAAAAAGATGGCAACAATTAATGGTACTCCAAATAACGATACACTGACTGGTACTCAATTTGCTGATACAATCTTTGGCTTTGCAGGTAATGACTTACTACGCGGTTTAGCCGGAAATGACACACTCAATGGTGGACTTGGTAGCGATACACTCAACGGCGGGGCAGGTATTGACGTTCTGAATGGCGGTAAAGGAAGCGATACTTATATCATCGATAACACGAATGACATCATTAATGAGGCAGCAAATGCTGGTATAGATACTGTCCGCGCTTCAAGAAGCTATACCCTCGGTAGCAATTTAGAGAACCTGACACTCACTGGCACTAATAACATCAACGGTACAGGTAATGCACTTGCTAACACAATTACTGGTAATAGCGGTAACAACGTTCTCTATGGGTTAGCTGGTAATGACTATCTTGATGATGGTGGCGACGCCTACAGTGATGGTGGCAATGACATTTTGTATGGTGGTGATGGCAATGATACTTTGCAGGCTAGAAGTGATGAATTTAGTGGGTATAACATTACAGCAGATAGCCTGTATGGAGGCAATGGTAACGATGTTTTATCTACTTTTGGTGGTCGTGGTCACTATTTAGATGGCGGCAATGGAAATGATACTCTTTCTGCTTATTCACCTAATAGTACCTTGAATGGTGGGGCTGGTGATGACGCTTATTTTACTGATAACTTTAATAGGATTATCGAGGCAGCTAATGGTGGTATAGACACGGTATTCACTTCAGGTCGATATCAATTAGGCAGCAATCTAGAAAATCTCACAATTATAGGGATCTCTAGCGTTAAAGCAACAGGTAATAGCCTGAATAATCTTATTCTTGGCGATGAAGGTAGTGACATCCTGATCGGAGAAACTGGCAACGATACACTCAATGGTGAACTCGGTAACGATCAATTATTCGGTAGTTCTGGAGGAGTCGGTGAAAAAGATGTATTAATAGGTGGTGCTGGTAGAGACATATTCTATCTAGGCAATGCTACAACTGTTTTTTATGACGATGGCAATCAAGCAACTGCTGGCAAAGGTGATTATGCGCTAATCACTGACTTCAATCCCAACACAGATTTCATTAAACTTAACGGAAGTCGCAGAGATTATTTTTTAGCGGGTGCTGGTGGCGATCTGCCAGTAGGAACAGCAATCTATCGCAACAAACCAGGTAATGAACTGGACGAATTAATCGCAGTAGTTCAAGCAAGTTCCCTGATTAGTCTCAATAGTAACTACTTCCGATTTACAGCCGATGAAATTAACCTTTCTCTCCTTGATGGTAGTAATGGTTTTCGGATTGATGGCATTAATGAATATGACCGTTTAGGTGATTCTGTCAGTAGTGCAGGAGATGTCAACGGCGATGGCTTTGCTGACCTACTAATTGGTGCTCCTGGTGCTGGTCCTGACGGTCAAAATCGGGCAGGCTCTAGCTTTGTAGTATTTGGCTCTTCAGGAGGCTTTATTCCTAGCCTAAACTTAGCCAACCTTAACGGCACCAACGGTTTTCGGATCGACGGTATTAATGAATATGACTTTTTAGGTGATTCTGTCAGTAGTGCAGGAGATGTGAATGGTGATGGTTTTGCTGACCTACTAATTGGTGCTCCTGGTGCTGACCCCAATCGTCAAAATGAGGCAGGCTCTAGCTTTGTAGTATTTGGTTCTTCTAAAGGCTTTACTCCTAGCCTAGACTTAGCCAACCTTAACGGCAACAATGGTTTCCGGATCGACGGTACTATTTATTTCAACTCAAACTCATCATTCTCAGGCTCTTCTGTTAGCAGTGCAGGAGATATCAACGGCGATGGCTTTGATGACCTACTAATTGGTGCTTTTCTTGCTGACCCCAATGGTCCATATGTCCATATAGTGAAAATAATGCAGGCTCTAGTTATATAGTATTTGGCTCTGCTGGAGGCTTTACCCCTAGGATCAGCTTAGCTGACCTTAACGGCAGCAATGGTTTCCGTATTGATGGTACTAATGATGGAGCTTTTTTAGGCTCTTCTGTTAGCAGTGCAGGAGATGTCAACGGCGACGGTTTCGATGACATCATCGTTGGCGCTCCCCTTGCTATCGACGCTAACTCTCAGCAGGTAGGCTCAAGCTTCGTCGTGTTTGGCTCTTCAGAAGGCTTTACTCCTGTGTTTGATTTAGCAAGTCTAAATGGTAGCAATGGCTTTCGCATTGATGGAAGCGATTTAAACGACAACTTGGGTTCTTCTGTCAGTAGTGCAGGAGATATCAACGGCGATGGCTTTGATGACTTGATCGTCGCGGCTTTTGGTTCTAGTTCTACTAATTACATTGAAACCAGTTATGTAGTGTTTGGTGCTTCTAGAGGCTTTGATTCAACACTGAATGCAGCAAACATTAATGGTAGCAATGGTTTCAGAATTGACACTCCTATTTCAAGTAATCGAATCGGCTACTCGGTCAGTAATGCAGGAGATGTCAACGGCGACGGCTTTGATGACCTGTTGATTGGGGCTAAATATACAAACCCTAACGGGCAAGAGGCTGCTGGTACAACCTATGTTGTTTTCGGTAAAGCTTCTGGATTTGGCTCTAGCATTAACCTTGCTGACATCAACGGTCACAATGGCTTTGTCATTAATGGTATTGATGAGTATGATGTTTCAGGCTATTCAGTTAGTGCTGCGGGCGATGTCAACGGCGATGGCTTTGATGACTTGATTATCGGTGCTCCTGGTAGTCTATTGTACCGCGATCAAAGAGGGGAAAGCTATGTCATCTTCGGACGCGACTTCACAGGGAAAGTCACGCGCCAGGGGACTGCGGGTAATGATTTACTTCTGGGGACAAATAATGATGACATTCTCGTGGGTGGATTAGGTAATGATACCCTGCGAGGTGGAGCAGGTAGTGATGTCCTCTACGGTGGTGCAGGTAATGACGTTTTAAGCTATGGTGCAATCGATCGCCGGATTGATGGTGGAAGTGGTACCGATACACTCGCGGTTGATATTAGTGGTTTAACGATTGATTTAACAACGACACCCAACAATCGAATTACAGGAATTGAAATTATCGATCTTACGGGGACTGGCGATAATACCCTTCAACTCACGCGCTTGGATTTGTTAGATTTATCCGATACAACAAATCAGTTGATTGTTAAAGGGAATACGGGCGATCGCATCACTTCCACACTGCAAGGCTGGATTAGTGGTGGCACAACTCCATTAGATAATAATCTGTACAATCGTTACACTTCTGGTGCAGCAACGCTACTCGTAGATACAGATATTACGCAAACAATTAGCTAGTTAAACAAAAGCAGGTTTTTCAAAATATAAGTTCATCATAAGTCCACGAGGTGGACTTTTTTTATTTATAGCAATGCTCAAGATGATTATGACATTATAAAGTCTTAAAACTATTGTTCTAACCCACCTTGTAACCCTGACCCCTGACCTCTACTATTATTTATGGCAGACGAGATACAATGCGATCGCCCTTCCTCTCACTCACACGCTTTTCAAGACTACCTAGAAGGCTTGTACCTTAAATACAAACACCTCCGCGAGGGTGCAGTCGCAAGCTATATCCCCGAACTTGCGAAAGTAGACCCTGATTTATTTAGCATTTGCGTGATCGCTGTCGATGGTCAAGTTTATCAAGTCGGAGACTACAATCAGTTATTTACGATTCAATCAATCTCCAAAGTTTTTGTCTACGGGATGGCGTTAGAAGAACACGGACGCGATTACGTTTTAACCAAGGTCGGTGTAGAACCAACAGGAGAAGCGTTTAATTCGATTATTCTCGACGAACGCTCAAAACGTCCTTACAACCCAATGGTTAATGCTGGTGCGATCGCGACAACAAGTCTGATTAAGGGTTCAGGACCAACTGAACGCCTCAACCGAATGCTTGATATGTTTCAGCGCTACATCGGTCGTGAAATCTTTGTGGATATCTCAGTTTTCATGTCAGAACGTACCACTGGACACCGCAACCGAGGGATGGCACATTTAATGCTTAATTTTGGCATGATTGACGAACGTATCGAGGAAGCCCTCGATCTTTATTTTCAGCAGTGTTCGATTATGGTCAATTGTCATGACTTAGCAGTTATGGCAGCAACGCTTGCAAATAATGGTATAAATCCGATAACTGGGGAACGCGCCGTTGATGCATGCTATGTCAGAGATATCCTGAGCGTGATGTATACCTGTGGGATGTACAATTTTGCGGGTGAATGGGTGTATAAAGTTGGTCTACCTGCAAAAAGTGGCGTTAGTGGAGGAATTATTGTTATTGTGCCCAACCAAATAGGCATCGGTGTATTCTCACCATTACTAGATACTAACGGTAATAGTATTCGTGGCATCAAAGTTTGCGAAGATATCTCGCAAGAATATGGCTTGCATTTGTTTGATTCTTTGCGGGGGTGTACGAAGTTTCTCGACATCCTTGCGCAAGGCAATAATAGCAAAAAAAAGAACACAATTCTTTGATATTCAAAGCTAACTTTTTATGACGTAAATGTTGACAAATTGCCGCAAATTCTTCTTACGCAGAAGTTATAAGATTATTGGCGATCGTACCCTCAGTTTTGTCTTGGTAAATGTGGCAATGACCTGTAGAGTAAAAAATTGATGTATTGTGGTATAGGAAAGTAGCGATCTCACTGAGAAGCTATTAATACTGTTAGGACTAAGAAAATCAGCAAAAATTATGAATTTGATAACTAAATAGTTTTGCAAATATAGCGATCCTATTTGAGTTATGAAAACTGGTTTTTAACGAACCACAGAGACGCAGAGAACGCAGAGAGAAGAAGAAAGGGAGGTATTCACAAATGAATTAGGACTGCTATATCAGAACTCAACACGCTAACCTCAACAAAATTTTATCCTTAACCCCTATATTATTAAGGTCATGCCCCCGAAGATTATTGTTGTATCGAATGGAAAAGGTGGAGTAGGAAAAACGACGACAGCAATGGGATTATCCGCGATCTTTTCTGAGCGATACGAAGTTTTAACAGTAGATGCAGATAGCCAAGGGAGTTGTTCTTGGTGGGCGACACGCGGTAAGATGCCATTTGATGTTGCACAAGAAACAGACCCCAAGCTATTGGGGCGATTGCGAAAAGTTGAGGGGTACGATTTCGTTATAGTAGATACAGCGCCAGCCCTACGTTCAGACGCGTTGAAAGCGGTAATTGCGATCGCGGATTATATGGTTTTACCAACACCTTGCGCGCCAATGGATTTATCAGCCTTGATTGAAGTCGTCAAAGCAACCGTCAAACCCGCAGGAATTCCCCATCGCGTATTGTTAACCAAAGTTGATGTTAGAAGTACAGGAGAAGCTTTAGAAGCACAAAATACACTTATAAAATTAGGTATTCCTGTTTGTAAAACATTTATCCGAATTTACAAAGCTCACGAAAGAGCCGCACTCGAAGGATTACCAATTACTCAACTAAAAGGGAAAAACGCCCGCGAAGCAGCAGCAGATTACCGCCGAGTAGCAGCAGAAATACAACGCGATTGGAGGCAATAATGGTTAGAAAACGCATTGCAGATTTATTGAACGAAGAGGGAGAAAAGTTAACACCTGAGCAAAGTTCATCTGAAGCAGATGCTACAAATAATGAGGAGTCAAGCAACGAGGAAAATACAGAAGTGGTAAAATCAACAAGAACGACGGCAAGAGCGCGTAGTACAAATCGGACTCGACAAAGTCAAACAACATCAGATTCAGAAGGCATTGTGACTGAATTACGTGCAGCTTTAAAGCAAGCACAAGAGAAAGAAAAATCGCTAGAGCATCGAATTGCAGAACTACTCGTCGAGCTAGAAGATGAAAAAGCCTTAGTCAAGCAACTTCGTCAAGATGTCGCGGATTTTGATGTTGTAAATGCTGAACTCGAACAAGCGAAGTCAACTATTTTACAACTTGTAGAAGCTAATTCAAAGTTAATTGAGCAAGTGAATTCTTTGAAAAAAGAACCTGCACCGCTACAGAAAAAAGAACCCGAATCACAGCCACAGCCTAAATATAAATCAGCACGGCAAACAGTTGTATTTCCGCAACAGGAGCAAGTTGATTCTGAAGGGCAGTCGGTTGACTTCGCGCGCAATACTTGGTTACTCTAGCTTAACTAGAGCTACTAGCTGTTAGCTGTTAGCTCTTAGCTAAATGCCAATTGCTTTTGTGTTGAACTAAGTTAAATCTTTACGTCCATCTACACTGAGAGGACCAGAACCAAAGTAAACGACCATTAATAAGCCGCCGATCAGTCCTAAATTTTTGAGGAACTGATTGATCTGCATATCTTCAGCAAAATTAGTGTGAAAAATCAGCGTCGTGGGAACGAGAAAGACAATGAGCGCGATCGCACCCCAACGCGCCTTGTAACCAAAAATGACCGATAAAGCGCCCAGCAATTCTAAAACAATCGAACCTACTAACAAAAATCCGGTTAGCCCTTCAGGAATTCCCGCGCTAGCCATAAATCCTTGCGTACCAGCAAAGCCAAAAATTTTATTGATGCCAGAGCGTAAAAAGATAACTGAGAGGAAGACGCGAGCAGCTAAAGGAATAAAGTCCATAAAAAGTTACCTAAAGTAGTACCAGAATAGTTTAATGCTCTTGATTGTGCCAGTCTTTAGGAGAATTTGACATATCGTCTTCACGTACTAGCCGACTACTTTGAGGAAAAATCAGCCGAATCGCGCGATCGCCAAAGAAATAATCGCGCAGCCAATCTAAAAAGACAATCAAGCGATTGCGCCCACCAGGCAAATAATACAAGTGAATAGCTAACCACAATAACCATGCTGGAAAGCCGGTAAACGTAAAGTTACCAGTTTGGGCAACACCGGCATTGCGTTTGATAATCGCCGCCCTACCTTTATCTACATAACGAAACGGTTTTGGTTCCTTACCTTTAATTTGACGCAAAATGTTTTGTGCGGCTAGCGTACCTTGTTGTAAAGCAACAGGGGCGACCAATGGGAGGGGTTCGCCGTCTTGTTCAACATAAGCTGAATCGCCGACGACATAGACTTGTGGATGATTTGGTAATTGTAGCGTTGGTAAAACCGCAACTTGTCCTTTAGCTGCTGGAAAGAGTTCAGCTGTTGGTGTGGGTGGCGAGGCTTGTACGCCAGCAGTCCAAACGATCGTCTTGGAGAAAATGACCGCACCATTTTCTAGATAAACGGCATTTGGCGTGACTTTACTGACTCTTGCTTGCAGATAAACTTTCACGCCAATACGCTGTAGCTGTTTATAGGTGTAGTCTGATAAGCGTAGTGGCAGATCCGCAAGTAGGCGATCGCTCGATTGCAGCAAAATTACCTGAACTTGCTCCATCTCTAGTGTGGGGAAATCCTTAACCAACCGACCTTGAATTAGTTCTACTAAAGCTCCTGCTAATTCTACGCCAGTAGGTCCACCACCCACAATAGCAAAGGTCAAGAGTAAGCGACGCTGTGCGGGATCGATTTCGCGTACAGCTTGTTCAAAACAAGACAGAATATGGTTACGTAAGTACACAGCTTCTTGCAGCGTTTTCATTGGCAAAGCGTACTTATCAGCCCCTGGTATTCCTAAAAACTGCGATTCACTACCAGTAGAGAGAATCAAAAAATCATATGGAATTGTTAAACCATCAGTGATGACAACCTGATTAGCAAAGTCGATGTGTGTGACTTCTGCCATCAAAAAATTAGCAAAAGCTAATCGCTGGAGAAGACTACGCACAGGATAAGCAATTTGTTCAGGTTGAAGTTCAGCAACGGCTACCTGATACAACAGAGGAATAAATGTATGGTAATTGTTGCGGTCAACGAGTAAGACATTGATATCAGCACGCGCTAGCGATTGGGTTGCTCTCAACCCACCAAAACCAGAACCAACAACAACAACACGAGGGCGTCTTGGCACTATGAATAGCTCTCGTCTAGACAATCTACTGGTTGTATAGTAGCGGGAAATGTAATGCTGGGGAACACGACTCTATAAAGAAGATACATCCCAACCGAGTGCGAGTTGACCCGACAATTTGCATTGCGCCTCTTCGCGCAAAGGATGATAGCGAACTTCTCTGTACATCACGGAACAATTTTTCCAAGCCGTGTTGGCGATAGAACGCACTTCCCCCAACAATTTCCATCGCGAGATCGGCAACATTAGTCCTCCTGCATGAATCACAGATGCCCAAGGACGATCTGTTTTGAAGGCGATCGCGATTTTGTGCGTCAAGTACCAACATGGTTATATCTCAATACGCTGATGCACTATTGTTAGAGTTAGCTTTGTTTTCAATAAATTTAAAAAACTGCAAAATTTGTGCAGGCGATTGAATATGATATACACTTTTTATACTTTGAGCCTGCTGGATGTACTGGCGATATTTGGGCGTCAAATATTTGTGACATAACCAAAGCACGCGGTAACTACGAAGCGAACTTTTCAAGATGGGACTCTTTTGAGGCCAGCCTTCTGGTGGTTTAAAGTAACCTATAACCAAGCGTTTAGTCATCCACCAGAAATGCACGTATAGCGGTAGATCGACAAAAACTAAAGTATCTGCCTCATTTAGTCGTAGCCAGAGGGTTTTCATGCAACCAAACCCGTCAATAATCCATCGATCAGTCGCCAAAATTTTCTCATGGATGTGCTGATATTCTTCCTCGGAAACTTCAGTGTCTCCTGATGGATATTGAATTTTGTCCAAGACGTAAAGTGGCAAATTAGTTATTTCTGATAATCTCTTGCTAAGAGTTGATTTACCACCGCCAGCGTTGCCAAATACTGCTACTTTTTTCATAGCAACTCTGTAATACCTAGAAATCATATCATCTTCGGTTAGATAACCTTTCTTTGTGTTTAGTAACTAGCTACTAGTCACCCTTCACCATTTTTATCATCACTAATCAACCAGATGTAATATCAATATAGGCTAGTGCTAAGTGTGAAGTATGAGCCATCCAGACGAAGCGGGGAGGTTATGAATATTCTTTGGCTAAGCCTAAGCCCATAACTTCACGATAGTGCGCTTCGATTTCACTTACAGTTTTTGATTGACGGTTGAAATCCCACTGACTGCGTTCAAATAAATTTTGTCGCAATTCATCAACATTCACTGTTGCAACTTCGCCATCAGCAACGATTTGCTTGCCATTTACCCAAACACTGTTGACAGCTTGGGTAGGACGACCGAGGATCAGTAAACCAATTGGATCGGTACGCGGTAGCAGTGATAAGCTAGTGAGGTCATACAGTACGAGATCTGCTTTTTTACCGTTGGTTAAAGAACCCAACTCCTCAGCCATATTCAAGCCTTTTGCGCCACCAAATGCAGCCATTTCGACAGATTGACGCGGAGTAATCCAATTACGGTAGTCAAAGTCTGTGATGTTGTGTAGCATTGAGCCGATTTTAATCGCTTCAAGCAGATCTTGCGAGTCGTTACTTGCCGAACCATCGCATCCAAAACTAACATTCACTCCGGCTTGGCGGTATTTTAAAATTGGGGCAATTCCACTGCCCAAACGCAAGTTACTCAAAGGATTGTGAACAACGGTAGATTGCGTTTCTGCCAAAATGGCGATATCTGCATCACTCAACCAGACGCAATGCGCCAACGAGGTGCGATCGCTCAAGTACCCAATTCGTTTAAGATGTTCAACAGCACTACAACCATACTTTTCTTGTGCTAGCTGCTTTTGTGCTTTCGTCTCCAATAAATGCGCGTGACGACAAAGATTGTAGCGATCGCTTAATTCAATACATCCACTAAACAGCGCATCCGAACACAGTTGAATTCCCGTTGGCGCAACTAAAATATGTACACCCGTTTCAGGCGAATGAAACTGCGCGACGACTTCTTGCATCAGTTCCAGCGTTGCTTGAGTTGAGCGAAAATAAGGTGTCGCTTCGCGTTGCACTTCACCATTAGGAATTCCACTTGCTAAAGCTTCATCTTGAATTAATGGACCAATAAATGCTCGAATGCCAATTTCTTGATAAGCTTTAACCGCAGCGGCGACAGTTTCAATTTCTTTTCCAGGAATTAATACTAAATGATCGACAACACTTGTTCCACCTGATAGCAAGGTTTCCACGGCGGTTCCCAGCGCACTTAAGTAAACTTGTTCAGGATCGAGAGGGGCAAAGTCATAAAGTTCCGCAATCCATAATTCTAGCGGTACTGGCGGAATCAGCCCGCGTTGCCACATTTCCGAAGAGTGCGTGTGAGCATTTACGAAACCAGGAAGTAATAATTTGTTGTTACCATCAACAACTGTACCAAGAATTTCCAAACCAGGAGCAATTTTTGTAATGCGATCGCCCTCGATTTGCACATCTACAGTTTCATAACCACCATCAACCGGAATGAAAACATTTTGAATCGTAAAACTCACAGATTTAACCTTAATTAAATAGTTATATATTGCTTAGCACTGAACTAATTTTAAAGTATTTCCTTGAATCAATCCTTCTCCAACTTTCCTCTAAAATACTCTCTTCCTTTGTGTCCTTTGTGTCCTTGGTGGTTCAATCAAAATAACCTCCTTTCCACCCACACAACCGTAAAATATAATACTTAAATTCAACCGTAATTCACCTAAGACAATATAAAAAAACGAAATTTAAAATTATGAATCGACCCTTACGAACCTTAGGAATTCCACCAAATGCGTGGGCGGTAGATGAAGCGATCGCCGATATTACCCGTCCACCATTAGCAGCCAAAATTATTACACTTAAAACCGAAACCAAAACCTTACACCTCGACTTAGCCAAAACCGCAATTTTAGTCATTGATATGCAAAATGACTTTTGTCATCCTGATGGTTGGCTAGCACACATTGGTGTTGATGTCACCCCCGCCCGCAAGCCCATTGAGCCGATTAACAAACTGTTACCAGAATTACGCGATCGCGATGTCCCTGTCATTTGGCTGAATTGGGGAAATCGTCCCGACTTACTCAATATCAGTGCAAATGTGCGTCACGTCTACGATCCTACAGGCGATGGTATCGGACTTGGCGATCCGTTACCAAGTAATAACGCTAGAGTATTAATGGCAGGAAGTTGGGCGGCGGCTGTTGTAGACGAACTCAAACAGTTACCACAAGATATCTGTGTTGATAAGTATCGCATGAGTGGGTTTTGGGACACACCGCTGGATAGCATTCTGCGTAACTTGGGTAGAACTACATTGTTATTTGCAGGAGTCAACGCCGATCAATGTGTTTTAGTCACCTTGCAAGATGCAAATTTTTTAGGATATGACTGTGTATTAGTAAAAGACTGTACTGCAACAACTTCCCCAGAATACTGCTGGCAAGCAACAATTTATAACGTAAAGCAGTGTTTTGGCTTTGTGACCGATTCTCAAGCTATCCTTCATGCGCTAGCAACTAGCAATTAGCATATGGACACAACTCGCTGCATGATCCCCGTTGCCAAATCGCCGCAAGACTATCAAGCTTTTAAGATTAGTCCTGGCGATACGAATCGCTTAGCAATTGTCTTTGATACTGCTTCTGCCAATATTTCGTTAACCATTTGTGTAGAAATTTTTGATATTGGTGGCAAAACACCACCAAATCGCCATCAAATGGCAGTCGAAATGTTTTTTATTCTATCCGGTGAAGGACGTGCTACTTGTGATGGCAAAACGGTAGCAATTAGAGCCGGAGATAGCGTGTTAGTACCTCCCACAGGCACACACATGATTGAAAATACAGGCTCGACGCGGTTGTACGCATTGTGTATTATGGTGCCGAATGAAGATTTTGCGGAATTAATTCGCAGTGGTACACCAGTAGAACTCGATGCGGAGGATTTAGCTGTTTTGCGTCGCTTACCTGCACCAGTATTATGCTAACGGTGCGTCCGAAAGAAAGTGCATCAATGCTGACTCGTGACGGAGTGCGGTTAGATGCGGATATTTACCGCCCTGATGCGAAAGGGGAATTTCCGGTATTGTTGATGCGCCAGCCGTATGGCAGAGCGATCGCATCTACGGTAGTTTACGCGCACCCGATCTGGTATGCTGCTCATGGCTACATTGTGGTGATTCAAGACGTACGCGGACGCGGAACATCACAAGGCGAATTCAAGTTATTCGTCAACGAAATCAACGACGGTGAAGATGCAGTAAAGTGGGCAGCGAATTTACCTGGAAGCAATGGTAACGTGGGAATGTATGGCTTTTCCTACCAAGGAATGACGCAGCTATACGCCGCCGCTGCAAAACCGCCAGCGTTAAAAACTATTTGTCCCGCAATGATTGCTTACGATTTGTATACCGACTGGGTATATGAAGGTGGCGCGTTTTGTTTGCAAACGAATTTGGGTTGGGCAATTCAATTAGCAGCGGAAACCGCGCGACTACAAGGCGATGCGGCGGCGCATCATACGCTTTATGCCGCAGCACAAAATATCCCACTATACGACCCTGTTCCTAGTCTAAACGAATGCTTGCGCAAACTTGCACCGAATGCTTTTTATCACGAGTGGCTCGAACATTCGCAAGCTGATAGTTACTGGGAAGAAATTTCACCAAAGAAACACCTGCAAAACGTTGATTTACCAATGTTTCACATCGGTGGCTGGTTTGATACTTATCTGCGCGGTACACTTCATCTATACAAAGATTTTGCGGCGCGTAGTACGTATCGTCAACAGTTACTTATCGGACCTTGGGCGCATTTACCCTGGAGTCGCAAGGTAGGTGATGTTGATTTTGGCATAGAAGCTTTAAATCCTGTTGATCGCCTGCAAGTGAAGTGGTTCGATCAGTTTCTTAAAGGAATTGATCGCGGATTGTTGCAAGAACCGCCAGTGTGTTTATTTGAAATGGGTAGTAACCAATGGCGCAAATTTGACGGCTGGCATCAGGAATCCCATAAATCTTATTATTTGTCAAGTAGCGGACTAGCAAGTATCCGCGAAGATGAAGGCAAGCTAACCACAAGATATGCGGAATCGTATCCACCCGATGTTTTAGTTCACGATCCTTGGCGACCTGTTCCATCATTGGGAGGACACGCTGCATTACCCGCAGGTTCGTTTGAGCGATCGCACATTGACCGCCGTTCTGATGTTTTAACTTATACAACAAAACCCTTAGAAACCGACCTCCATTTTGCAGGAGACGTAGCGGTAGAAATCTGGTGTAGTGCCGATACTCCGCATCACGATTTGTGTGCAGTGCTTTCTGAAGTTCATCATGATGGTAAAGTATATAACTTAACGCAAGGTTATTTACACGTAAACGGGTTGCGATCGCCTTTGCGAGTCGTCTTGCAACCAACGTGTGTCAAAATCGCCAAGGGTAACGCCCTACGCCTCAGTTTAAGCGCCGCGTGTTTTCCAGCGTACCCAATTAATCCTGGTACAGGTTCACCGATGGGTAGTACGCGACTAATGGATTCGCAGATTGTAACTTTAACAGTGCATTGTGGACGCGATCGCCCTTCACAAGTCTTATTACCCGTCGTTGCATCATCTCAATGAGTTTTGAGTTTTAAATAATGAGTTAATTGAGTTAACTCAAAATACAACCCATCTATAACTTCGCCTTCTAGAACAACAGTAAAAGTCATGGAAAATAATTAATAACTACGAATTATCATGAACCTCATTCTACACATCACGCAACGCACTCAATGGGAAGCCGCACAAAAAGCCCAAATCTATCGCAGCGATACATTAGAATCTGAAGGATTTATTCATTGTTCTACTCCACAGCAAGTCATCAATGTAGCCAATACATTTTTTGAGAATCAACAAGAATTAGTCTTGCTTTGTATTGATTCTGATAAAGTTCAAGCAGAAATTCGTTATGAAGGAGTACAAGAAGATGAATTATTTCCTCATATTTACGGCGCGTTAAATCTTGATGCTGTATTTCAAGTAATTGATTTTCATCCTAATCAAGATGGAACTTTTGCCTTTCCTCAAGAAATCATCAGTTTCATGTCTTAACAACACCCTCTCTTCATCTCTTATCTTTGTGTCCTAGCCTTCGGCAACCCCTTCGGGGAATGTACACTTTGTGGTTTGTCATACAAGAGTATTACAGCCACATAATTGCAAGCAAGAAACACAATAATTATCAGCATAATTTTATATAATTTTACCTACAAAATACTTTATATTAAAGCGAATTAAACAAATATTTTTATAGCTATGAAATAATAATCACTCACTTTGTATCTGCAAATACAACAAAGTTAACGCAACAAGGTTACAAACTTTTCAATTACTTGTGTTAGTGACACCTTAAACAGTGTAAACTTGCTGCAAACGCCTTAACTTATACAAGCAGCAAACGCCGAGAGGGTGTTTGTAGGGAAGGGTGCTATGTTTCAACTTATTGATGTTTTTTTCGCCTTTATTACGATCGCACTGTTAGTCTTAGCCGGGAGATTTGTGCGACAGCGAGTCAAATTGCTGCGAGATCTCTATTTACCCAGTTCGATTGTTGCAGGAGTCATTGCCTTACTATTGGGTCCACAGGCACTAGGTGCGGTTGTTTCCGCTATTGCCGGTTCAGAAGCACCCTTTGCCCAAGGTTTGTTTCCAGAAACAATTCGTAACGTGTGGTCGCAATCACCGAGTGTTTTTATTAACGTCGTTTTCGCAACACTTTTTATCGGAGAATCAATTCCAAGTCCGCGCGATATTTGGCGTAAAGCTTCACCGCAAGTCGCATTTGGACAAACGCTTGCTTGGGGACAATACGTAGTCGGACTACTACTAGCTATACTGATCTTAACTCCGGTATTTGGCATGAGTCCGATCGCGGCATCGCTCATCGAAGTCGCGTTTGAGGGTGGACACGGAACCGCCGCCGGAATGGCAGAAACTTTCAACAACTTAGGGTTTACCGTTGGACCTGATTTAGCATTAGGTTTAGCTACGGTCGGTATTGTTTCCGGTATTATTGCAGGGACAATGCTTGCAGACTGGGCACGGAGAACTGGAAAAATCCAAGTGATCCGCAGTGAAGATCCGGACGCTGGCAGTTTTGATTCGCACGATCGCACGAATGAAGATCCGACAATTCGCGTTGCCCGCGCTCGATTAATGCGCGATTTGCTGATCGATCCATTATCATTAAACTTGAGCTTTGTAGGACTGGCGATCGCGATTGGTTGGTTGATTTTACAAGCGTTCATCTACATTGAATCAATTACTTGGGGGCGTGCCGGAGTTGAATTATTCTCGTATGTCCCTCTATTTCCAATCGCACTCATTGGTGGGCTAATTGTTCAGCTACTTGTAGAACGTACAGGACGTAGTTACCTTATTAGTCGTCCGCTCATTGAACGAATCGGTGGCGTTGCTTTAGATGTCACAATTGTTACCGCACTCGCATCAATTTCACTCGCTGTTTTGGGTAGCAATCTAGGTCCATTCTTAATTTTATCAGTCGCTGGTATCGCGTGGAACGTGCTGGCATTTATCTACCTTGGACCGCGTATCCTACCTACGTTCTGGTTTGAACGCGGTATCGGAGATTTAGGGCAATCGATGGGTGTGACAGCAACAGGCTTAGTTTTAATGCGGATGGTTGACCCTGACAACCGTTCTGGTGCTTTTGAAAGTTTTGCCTACAAGCAGCTATTATTTGAACCCATCGTTGGTGGTGGCTTATTTACTGCGGCTGCACCACTCTTAATCGCCCAGTTTGGTCCTGTTCCAGTGCTACTGCTAACAACAGGAATCTTAGCGTTTTGGCTTGTGTTTGGTACGTATAACTTCAAGCGAATTACTAAAAGTAGTCAAGTTGTGTGAATGGGTAATGGGTAATAGTGAAGATTCAACAAATACCAATCACTAATTAAAGTGGGTACTCATAAATCTTGACCAATCAACAATCACTAATTACCAAAATGATTAAGGTAGGAGTTCATGACACAAACTACTCCTAAAAAACCTGGTTGGCTAGGTAAGTCTCTGGCTTATATTGAAGCAATCGGCAATAAACTCCCCGATCCGCTGACGCTATTTTTTTTCTTCTGTCTCGCTGTGATTGTAATGAGTGCGATCGCATCTGCACTCAACGTCAGTGTTGTTAATCCTGGAAATGGTGAAACGATCGCCGCCGTATCGCTGTTAACACCCGATGGTATCCGCAGAATTGTTACCGAAGCCGTCACCAACTTTACCGAATTTCCACCGTTGGGAACGGTGATTGTGGCAATGTTGGGTGTGGGAGTTGCCGAAGCGACAGGTTTACTTGCAGCTTTACTGCGTCAATTGGTACTCGTTGCGCCTGCGGGGTTAATTTCGCCCACAGTTGTGTTTGCGGGAGTCATGTCAAACATTGCATCCGATGCAGGTTATGTTGTGCTTGTTCCGTTGGGTGCGATCGTCTTTTTAGCGTTCAAGCGTCATCCTCTAGCAGGTATGGCGGCGGCGTTTGCGGGTGTTTCGGGTGGTTTTAGCGCTAATTTACTGCTGAGTCCTTTAGATCCTCTCCTTGCTGGATTATCGCAAAGTGCAGCGCAACTGATTAATCCTAACTATGAAGTTAACGCAACTGCGAATTACTATTTTCTTGCAGTTTCGACGTTTCTTGTCACGCTTGTTGGCTGGTATATCACCGATAAAATTGTTGAACCACGCCTTGGTAGCTATCAGGGAGAAGAAGCAGCGCTAGAAGAACTCAGCGCGAGAGAACGCAAAGGATTGCGTTGGGCAGGTTATGCTTTATTAGCTTTTGTTGTCTTTGTTTTAGCGTTATTGTTGCCACCACGCGGAATTTTACGCAATCCTGAAACTTTTACGATTGTGCCTTCACCGTTTATCGATGGAATTGTATTTTTGATTGCGATCGCTTTTCTCATCCCAGCAATAGCTTACGGTAAAGCTGCGGGCACGATTCGCAATGATAAAGATGTTGCTCAATCGATGGGTAGTGCAATGAGTGCTTTGGGCTACTATATCGCATTGGCGTTCGTTGCGGCTCAATTTATTGCTTATTTCAATTGGAGTAATTTAGGCGTTATTACCGCTGTCAGTGGTGCTAATTTCTTAAGAGCTACCGGAATCACAGGTCCACCAATCCTGTTATTGTTTATTTTATTAACCGTTGTTCTCGATTTATTTGTCGGTTCTGCATCAGCAAAGTGGGCTGTCATGGCACCTGTATTTGTACCGATGTTGATGTTAATCGGTTACTCACCCGAATTGACACAAGCAATTTACCGAATTGGCGATTCTACAACAAATATTATTACGCCATTGATGCCTTACTTTCCTGTTGTTGTTGCTTTCGGGCAAAAATACGATAAAAATATGGGTATTGGTACATTAATTTCGTTAATGTTACCTTATTCATTGAGTTTCTTGATTTGTTGGACAGTATTGTTCTTCGTTTGGCTATTCTTAGGTCTTCCCTTAGGTCCTGGCGCACCGATGCGAATTTGAAGTTAATCGGTTTTAGGAAGCGGCATAAAAACTTTTTGCAAGTTGTATTTTTCATTTTCATACCTTTCATCAGCAAGTTTTGTATAAAGCCATTCAAGATGCGCGCAAAGTCCTTCTAAATCAGGAAATAGTTCTGCTGAATTCACTCCTAAACGATCGAGTTGAAACCGGAAAAGTGCAAATTTGTCTGACGGGATAATTAACTTTGTCAAGCGCGGGATGTAAGTTGGATCTGTATTCAGTGCCGCAAATGTTCCTGCTTCCACATCGTAATAGTGTGCTGTAAACCAGCCCCACTGCGCCTTAATTCTCTCTGTAACGAGTCTTGGTTGCAGCAAGGAAATTCTATCGATTTGAAATGGATCTTGAGGCTTTAAAGTAGATATATAATCTTCAGCGTCAGGATGAAAAAGCCAAATCACGCCATTTTGATTTTCAGCAGCTGGCTTGCAGACTGTAAACCAAAGTGCAGCTAGCGGAATCACACTCCAATCGAGTAGTCGAGTTGCGAGTCCGTGATGTTGCATGATTGCTAACCATTCCCAATCATTATCTGGTTTTTCCTTGAGTAAGGGAACGCTTAGCAGTTTAAAGTTATTCAGCATCGCCTGTTCTGCTTCAAGAACGGGTATTGTAGTTGATATGCGGGCGATTTTAGGTAATAGGTGTAAATCTCTTCTTTGCCCGCGATAAAGCGCGCGTTTACCTCGATTAATGTCGCCAATGCATTCAACAAATTCAGGGACGGAGTTAACAATTACTTCTTGCATTGATAGCTAGATTTGGAAGAACGTTATGAAGAGGATTTGACGAACCACAGAGGAACCAGGCGAAAGGTGCGGAGGTGTCCGCGCCCTGTAGCAACTGGCGTAACACAAAGGGAAGAGATTAAAAGAGAATTAAGAGTTATCTTTGAGGTTCTCGATCGCTATATTTCCAGCGAATCATTACGCTAAGGGTAAGGGCGGTTACTGCTAGCATTAATCCTCCTGCAAGCCTGTAGGTTGTACTTAAGTTTAGCCAAGTGCTTAATGGTTGACTGACTAAGGGTGATGTAAACTGACCTAGGAAGAAACTCGTTGTCAATCCGCCTAAAATTCGTCCGCGCAGCGCTACGGGAGTTGATGAGGTTAAGCATACATTCATATTGGGCATGAGTAGCCCGATTCCTAATCCCGCGATCGCTAACCCGACTAAAACGAGTTCGTAGCTACGGGCAAAACTAATAACTAGATAGCCAATCCCCATTAGCCCAAAGGCGATCGCATAGATGTTTGTAAATGTGAAACGCGCCTTGAGGTGTTGATAACTGAGGGCACTAATCGAAGTTGCTAGCGTCGCAAGTGCGATCGCAATTCCACTTTGCGAGGCATTAGCGTTGGTAAGTTGCTGAAGATAAAAGGGAAGTTGCACCGGAATCATGTAAAACACGATTTGAGTCAGCAGTGCGATTCCATACGTCACGATGAGCAGTATCCAGGGAATTGATTCAGAAGTTACATCCAGCGGTTGTGAAGCAGTTCTCATAGTACGCTGCGGTTCGGGTAATATCAGCAAAACTAACGGCAGAATCAGCCACGCTATTAGATAAATTAAAAAAGGCAGTCGCCAGTTAACATCTGCAAGATAACCTCCTAAGGTGAGAAAAACGACACCACCAAATCCCATAAAGGCTGCTTGTAAACCCAAAAACTGCGCGCGAGCAGCCCCAAGATAGTAATCTGCAATCAATGTTGTTGCTGTCGTCATAATCGCTGCGACACTCAAGCCTAGCAGCATTCGCCCGACTAAAATCAACCCGATCGCATCAAGTAAAAAACCAGAACTTCCCGCTAAACCGTAGAGAAATACGGCTAAACTCAGCAAGCCTTTGCGACCAAAGCGATCGATAATCGTACCAGCGATGGGTGCTCCGATTGCAATGAATAGCGCAGGAACTGTCAGTACCAGCCTCACTAAATAGTCAGCATTAGCAACATCAGAAAAGTGCTGTCGCATCGCCGGAAGCGAAGGCGCGATCGTCGCGCCAGCCATAACAGTTAATGTACTCACCAAAAGCAGGGTTGCTTTAACTAAAAAGGTATCAGGGCTGCGAAGTCTGATCGCGTTATTCATGATTATGTTGTTAATAATCTGTACATCTGAATGCTTTCATCGCTCAACTTCACTAAAAGCAAATTTACAGTCCCTTTCAATATCAGCCTGTATAAGTCTTGTGAATTATTTTCTTGCTCGATGCTATTTTGGTTGAATTATAGATGATATCCTCTGCGGTTAAATAGCCAGATTAGTCACTAGTCACCCTTCACCATTTTTACGATCGCTAATCAACCGGATTTAATATGATACTATTTCCCCACGCTCATCATTTGTAAACTAGATGGTGCAATATGGAGAAATTTGATGTGGCAGAATATGTCGATCGCACAGCTGCGGTTCTCAACTTAGAAATTCATCCAGAATATCGAGAAAACGTCGTAGCAAATTTTGAGCGAATACACGCGATCGCGCAACTCGTTAACGAATTTCCGCTACTAGAAACTGTTGAAGCTTTACCAACGTTTGAACCATGAATGATGCTGTCGCGATCGCTGCTGCTGTGCGTGAAGGTAAAATAAGCGCTGTAGAAGTGACACAAACTGCACTCCAACGCATTAGACAACGCCAAGAACTTAACTGTTTTACGGCGATTACCGATGAATCTGCATTGCGCGATGCAAAACGAATTGATGATGCGATCGCCGCAGGAAACGACCCTGGTTCGCTTGCAGGAGTTCCCTTTGCAGTCAAAAATTTATACGATGTTGCTGGAATTACGACGCTTGCAGGTGCAAAAATTAACGCAGAAAATCCACCAGCAACGCACGACGCCACACTAGTCGCTAAATTAAAACAAGCAGGCGCGGTACTCGTTGGTACGTTAAATATGGATGAGTACGCCTATGGTTTTGTTACTGAGAATGCACATTATGGCGCGACGCACAATCCCCACGATTTCAACCGCGTTGCAGGCGGTTCTTCTGGCGGTTCCGCAGCAGCAGTAGCGGCGAATTTAGTACCCATAACGCTCGGTACAGATACAAATGGCTCAATTCGCGTCCCTGCGGCGTTTTGTGGCATATTGGGCTTAAAACCAACGTATGGTAGGTTATCTCGCGCGGGAGTTGCATTATTTTCCAGTAGTTTAGATCATACTGGACCATTTGCACGTTCAGTTCGCGACGTGGCAACGGTGTTTGATTTGTTGCAAGGATACGACGATCGCGATCCAGTATGTACGCGAAAATCACCCGAATTGTGTTTACCGCAACTCAATCAGGGTATTGAGAATTTACGAATTGCTATTGCAGGTGATTACTTTACCAAAGGCGCTGAACCGGAAGCGATCGCAGCAGTTGAACAAGTCGCGCAAGCGTTGGATATAACAGAATATATCACGCTCCCTGAAGCACACCGCGCCCGCGCCGCAGCGTTTGTGATTACTTCGTGTGAAGGTGCAAATCTGCATATCGAGAAGTTGCGATCGCGCCCCCAAGATTTTGATTTCGCAACGCGCGATCGCTTTTTGGCTGGGGCTTTGATTCCGAGTCATTGGTACATTCAAGCGCAACGTTTTCGCAGGTGGTTTCGCGATCGCGTCAAAGAAGTTTTCCAAAACGTTGATATCATTCTCGCCCCAACAACACCATGTTTTGCACCTTTAATCGGGCAAAAAACAATGATTTTAGATGGCGAAGAAATTTTAATTCGTCCACATTTAGGACTTTTCACCCAACCACTATCCTTTATCGGTTTACCCGTTTTATCTGTTCCAATTCACCATCCTGGTTCTTTACCTTTAGGCGTACAATTAATCGCTGCACCTTATAATGAAGCACTCATTTTACGTGTTGCGGCTGTATTAGAAGCAAAAGGCATCGTTTCCACTTATACTTCTTGAAAAGCAGGTGGATAAATAACTTTTCCTTGATATTTTTCCTGGTAAGCTGTCAGCAGTTTCACCATAAAAGCGTCTTCTGGTACAGGAAAAGGCGACGCAATGCAATAATTAACCGATGGCTGAAAACCAAAGCGCGGATAAAACTGAGGATGTCCTAAAACAACTACTAAAGCTTCTCCCATCTTATCCGCAGTTTCTAAACCAACTTGCACAAGTGCGCTACCAATTCCTTGTCTTTGAAATTTAGAAACAACTGCTAAAGGTGCTAAACCTAATACGCGGAAATTTTCTTCTCCTGCAAGTTCAATATAACTAAATAAAATGTGACCAACTAAAGTATTATCAACTTCTGCAACGAATGACAATTGAGGAATATAACAATCCGACTCACGAATTTTATCAACTAATTGCGCCTCATTTTCACGTTCAAAAGCTTGAGTGTGAACATCATAAATCGCCGAAGCATCTCGCGCATTTTCACAACGAATCATTTAAACATTAACTCCATAAATATCCAATTTACATAATATTCTTCAGGAATTTCACTTTCAGGATATGGCTGAATGCGTTGAAAACCAACTGAATGATAAAGTGCTTGTGCTGCTTTAGCAAAAGGTGCGCAATCCAAACGTAACTTTGAGTAACCTATCTGTTGTGCTTCACTAATAATTGCTTGCACTAAAGCCTTACCAATTCCTTTTCTGCGGTATTCTGGACGAACATACATTCTTTTAATTTCGCCCACATCCTCGCCAATTTTCCGCAATCCAGCGCAGCCTGCAATGCGATCGTCATATTCTGCTATCAACAATCGCCCTGCTGGAGAAACAAACTGCGGCATTTTTATGATATCCTGCTGCAAAAGAACATCTACATCAAAAGTAATACTAAATTCACGTTGAACAAGAAAATGAGTTACAGTTAAATTCTCTTCAAGTAATCTATAAATATGTTTTTTATGCTCCTCATTTTCTACTTGAATAATTTTAAAGCTCATTAATTCTTATATCAATCCTAAACCAAAATAAAATTTATATTTTTAACTATATTACAAAGTCCCCCACGAGTGGGGAGCCAGTCCGCAGAAGGGCGCTTCGGAAAGGTCGAGGAGGAACTGGCGTGGATTTAGGGGCAAAAAACCTCAGCTTTTCAACCCTGTCATGTATGTATTATTCTCTTCAAAAAACATCACACCAAACACTCATTTAGCTGTTGTTGAACTTGAGCAATATCTAAATCACGCCCAATCAATACCAATTGGTTTTTTGGAGAACTCACCCATTGTTCTGCATTCATATCATAGCGCGAACCACTCAGTTGAAAAATATGTCGTAAATCGCTATCGCTAAACCACAAAATACCTTTAGCGCGAAAAATATTTTGTGGCATTTGTTGCGTGAGAAACTGTTCAAATTTATGCACACTAAACGGGCGATCGCTCTCGAAGGATAATGAAACAAAGCCATCGTTTTCGAGATGATGCGAGTGATGATCGTGGTGGTGATGGTGGTGATGGTGGTGATGGCGATCGCTATGTGTATCTTGAGTGAACATGTCAACTGGTGTCATTCCTATACCGAGAATTAGCGGTAACGGAACTTGACCGTATTGAGTTGGAATAATTCTTGCTCCTGCTTTAATATTACGAATATAAGCTTGTACTTCCTCTAACTTTTGCGAAGACACAAGGTCAATTTTATTCAGCAAAATCATATCTCCATAGTAAATTTGTTTTAGTGCAGCTTCACTATTAAAGTGATCGGGAGTAAATGCCTCAGCATCAACTAACGTCAGGATCGAATCTAGCTGAGTCAAATCGCGTAGTTCTGTACCGACAAACGTGAGAATGATTGGTAAAGGATCGGCAATACCTGTCGTTTCTATCACTAAGTAATCAATACGGCTGTCACGTTCTAAAACTCGATAAACAGCATCAACAAGTCCATCATTAATTGTGCAACAAATACAACCATTACTGAGTTCTACCATGTCTTCATCGAGCGAAACTAAAAGTTGACTGTCAATGTTGATATCGCCAAATTCATTCACTAAAACAGCAACTTTCAAATCCTTTTTGTTCGTCAGAATTTGATTAAGTAATGTTGTTTTACCACTTCCTAAAAAACCAGTAATAATTGTTACTGGCATTCCTCGCTTAGGAATATTTAATGCAGATTCAGTTGTCGATGTCATTAAATTTGTCATCAGTTCTTCCTCCATTACAGTGTTTTGATAATGATTATCATTTTAGCTTGTTAGCGTGACTTGGGAAGAATATAACCTGCGGGCTAGTATCCTTAACGCGGTACTTAATGCTAAAAATGAGAACTGTTGTGTGTATTGGAAATATATGATCGTTAACCCTACCCGTGATGGATGGGAAATTATCTATCACCGCGCCCATGCGTTGCTTGCAGCCCAAATTGCTGGACAATGGCGAAGAAAAGAAGTTCCTATTCGGTTATATGAGACGATCGCCGCAATTTCGCACCACGATGACTTAGAAAAAGAATGGGAGGAAAAGTGTCTCACGCCAGCAGGCGCGCCAATGGACTTTACGCTCGATCCCGAAACATCTTATGATGAGTTACGCAAGCATCTAGAAGGTGCATTATATCGCGGGCGCTGGGTAGCATTGCTAAATTCAATGCATATGAGTCGCTTGCAAGAAGGAAAACGTTCCGAATCCGCCGAAGCTGCTCGTTTTTTAGACGAACAGTTAAAGAATCAACAGCAGTGGTGTAAAGAATTAGGGATCTCAAAACAAGATGCAGATGATGCGTATGCATTTATGCAGTGGTGCGATCGCGCTTCATTAATTCTTTGTCAAAAAGAACTCCCCGCCGATAATCGCGCCCTAGAAATTAGTAAAGCACACGACGGGCAACGTTACGACATCATGCAAGTCGATGAAGGCTTCGTGACAGTCACACCGTGGTGTTTTGAAGATAAGCGCTTTACAGTCAATGTAGAAGCATCCGATCTCAATCAAGTTAAATTTGATGACAACGCCAGCTTAGTTAAAGCGTTAAAAGCCGCACCGCGTCGAATCATCGAGTGGACATTTGTCAAGTGATAAAAGTTTAAAATTTGTTCTATCTTTGCAGAGCAAATTGAGATCGAGATATATGCCTTACTAATATATTCCTGCAACTGGTATCATTTTAACTGCAATATTGTACCAGAACGACATACTGGCAAGAGAACTTAAGCATAAACTAAATAAATTCTCTCTTGCCACTTTTTTAGAAGCTTGCGCCTCTTATTCTTAAAATCCTAAAAGTACGATACGATACGGCTGACTTAAGCCAAAGAACAGATAATATAAGTAAGTGAGCATAATTAAATATCACACGTAACATTGTCAGGTAATAGGTAATGGGTAATGGGTAATAGAGACTCTTTCCAATTACCAGTCCTTAAGTTATGTTTATTTTTACCCACTTACTTACAACAATCTCATAGTGTTTAGGAACTCTCCCAATTTCTTGCCTCTGCGATCTCTGTGACTCTGTGGTTCGTTTGGTTTCTAACAAAAACAACTTCCCTGTCATTTTCTACTCCTTAAAAAAACGCTGAAATGCAGATTCCAGTTATTGATTTTCAGCCATTCACCAAAGGCGATTCAGAAACACGACAAGCTGTAGCACAGCAAATTTATCAAGCTTGTCACGAAATTGGATTCATGTATCTCAAAAATCCAGGGATATCTCCGCAACAAATCGAAGCCCTATTTACGCAATCGCAGTCTTTCTTTAATCTTCCTTTAGAAGTCAAGCAGCAATTAGCTTGGAGTGATGAAGTCAGTAATCGCGGTTATGTTGGAATTGAAAGAGAACGTCTCGATCCTGATAAACCTGGAGATCTCAAAGAAGCATTTAATGTTGGTAAAGAACTCAGTAGCTATGGCGCTGCTGCGGCAATGATAGTTAACAAGTGGCTACCCGATCGCGAAGATTTTCAAAGCGATGTTCTTGCTTTTTGGGATGCTTGTTGCGAAGTTGCAGCACAAGTTTTACAAGCATTTGCGATCGCCTTACAAGTACCAGAAGACTTTTTTGAAACTAAGCACGATCGGCAAAATCATACATTACGACTACTGCATTATCCACCCATCGCGCAACTACCAAAACCAGGACAAGTTCGCGCTGGGGCGCATTCTGACTATGGGAGTATGACACTTTTATTTCAGGATCGCGTAGGAGGATTAGAAGTCCAAACGAGAAGTGGTGAATGGATTTTAGCACCTGCAATTCCTGATACAGTCGTCGTCAATACAGGAGATTTGATGCAGCGGTGGACAAATCATATTTTCTGTTCTACCAAGCATCGAGTTCTGATTCCAACAGATGAACGGATAACGCAATCGCGCTATTCTATTGCCTTTTTCTGTCATCCCAACCACGATGCAGAGATTGCGTGTCTTCCCAGTTGTCGTAGAGAAAATCCAGCGATTTATCCACCCATATCCGCTGGAGAACATTTATTGAGTCGCCTACAAGCAACTTATTAATCAACAGATGCGATCGCTGCAATTTTTGGCAGTTTTAACAACAGCAACAATAACAGTCCCTGCACTACCATAATATTAGTAACAAGAAAGAAAATTGCCTCTTCGATTGGCAAGCCAAACAACTGTAACCCCGTCGTATACATTTCAGAAATTTGCCAAATACCGTTACCAATTGCAATGCGGTCAATTACCCATAAATAGAGTGTCGGTACCACAGTCGCAATTAACCAGATGCGTTGCATTGCTTGCAGTGTTGCTGCACCTATCACCCATTGCAGCGTTATTACAGGCGCAGCCCAAGCGAGAATAAGTCCTAAATATACTGTCGAGGGCGATCGCAGCATCAAAAACCCAGCAACACTTAACGTTACCCCAACTACCAGTAACAGCACGCGTAAAACAGGGGAAGCCGTCTGTTGAGTTGACTTTTGTTGACGCCCCAGCAGCCAGTAAAGCCAAAGTCCTGTCAAAATACATTGCAGGATAAAAAATAAATATTCTTCAATTGGTACATAGCCAATTGTGCCTAAAACGCGATCGCTACCATATCCCCACACTTTCCGCCAAACTAAATAGTTATCCCAAGGCGTTGTATAAATAAAAGCGACAACGGCAATTAAAGGTAATCCTAACCACGCCCTACGCCCACCGACACCTGCAAGTGGTTGCGGCTGTATCCATGCAAGAAACAAAATTGGGGGAAGCACAAACAACAAGTGAAAGACAAAATAGCTCATAACTCCGGCGTGATTGTATAAAATGCAAGCAGCACTTGCTAATCAAATAGTATGTACCATTGATTGAGTTAAGCTGTCACTATCTCTGGTGTTATCGATACGTGTAGATTCGCCATAGTCAAATAATTAGTAAATAAAAGCTGACATATATCTATATTTTCTTACGTTTAAAAGAGCAAAAATTCGATAAAATATATGGTCTAGGATAATTAGTTTGATAGCGACAAGCGATCGCTCTTTGAGAAGTTACCGCCTTTTTTGGCAACAATGAAACACACCTTATCTGTTTTAGTAGAAGATGAAGCGGGAGTTTTGACCCGCATTGCTGGTTTATTTGCACGTCGTGGCTTTAATATCGAAAGCCTCGCAGTAGGACCTGCGGAACAAAACGGCATTTCGCGAATTACAATGGTTGTCCCAGGTGACGATCGCGTCATCGAGCAACTGACAAAACAACTCTACAAGCTCGTTAACGTCCTCAAAGTACAGGATATTACCGAAACTCCGTGTGTCGAGCGCGAATTAATGCTGCTCAAAGTCAACGCTACAAGTTCGACACGCTCAGAAATTGTTGAGTTATCACAGATTTTCCGCGCCCGCGTTGTCGATGTTGCTGAAGATTCACTCACGTTAGAAGTCGTCGGCGATCCTGGTAAAATGGTGGCGATCGTTCAGGTGTTGCAAAAGTTTGGTCTACGCGAAGTCGCTCGCACGGGCAAAATTGCTTTAACCAGAGAATCTGGAGTGAATACAGAACTACTTAAATCTTTAGAAGCAGCAAAAGTTTAACAGAGTATTGCTGTTAGAGTCGTTAGCAACACAGTTGAGCGGTGGTAAATAACTATTGTCTCCCTACTCTAATCGCTTCAATACTGTGTTAAGCTGCACTACATCCAGTGATGAGGTAACAAATCGCTTAGCGTTATGTAACTTATGTCATCAACGATCACTTTTGCCTTGAGATTCTCTTTACTTACCTGTACCATTAACTCTCTGCACCTTCCACATGGCATCAGGATTTTTTTTGAACTCACTGCCACAATGTAATCAATCACAGTTTCACGGGCTTTAAGCATCTCGGCGATCGCTGCGTGTTCAGCACAAAACCCAATACCACACGCCAAGTCCAAACATATTCCTGTAAAAATAGTGCCTGCGTTTGTCATTAATGCGCAACTTACAGATCCTGCTGATAACCCCTGTTCGGCAAGCTGAAATTCTCCAAGTACGGTAGTGGCTTTCTTGATTAGTTCTTGGTGCATTATCACTGAGTGCTGAAATCTTAAAGCATTTCCCTACTAAATAATCTTAAGATTTCCTCACCTTAGACACAGCAGTTTTAATCAAAGATCATTCATATTTGGAGGTAATGCAGCCCAACAGAGAAGGTGAATCTCAACTTGCTTTTGCTAAAGAGCGTACTGTTAAAATTTCATCAGCACTTAGGGAACTCACAGTAGAAATTGGTACAACAATCACTGTCAGAGATTCGCCAACCGCATTGAAGACTTCCAGTACACAACCTTCTTCGCCACCACTCGGATGCGGCACAAAGTCAACTAGCGTTGCAATATCTCCCGCTTTTAGCTCATATTCTGGTAAGTCACGAGTTAAGGTGACTTCTTGATATAGCTCTAATGTCATATTAAGTCTCCTTGCGAGGTTTGAGCGTCACGAACTGAAACTTTCCATCAATCTGTCGTTGTAGCCAAATTGTCACAACTGCTAAAGTGATACCGTTGACACCAGTTAGTTTCCCTGAAACTTGATAGAAGGTTCCATACTCATTGCTTCTATCTTCAATAGTCTCTCCTGTTGCTACAAGTGACTGAATTGCTTCTTTCAATGCTTTTGGATTATCCTGCGTAAACCCAGCCTGCGCCAAAAATTTTGACTTGTCACTCCTGGTTTTGTGGACAAGTAGGTAACGGGTTATTTTATCCTCTGGAATGATTGCATCTCCAGGAATTCTCACACTAAAATTTCCATACCCTTTTGATGTCGAGCCAACACAAAAGCCAGGATTGTACCTATAGTATCGCTTCACCGACGGTTCGCCAACCACAACGCTACTAATCACTGCATGAAATACCGATAATTTAGGCAGATGAGATAGCTTGCCTGCTTCTTATCGTCACTCGTTACCACTGACTAAGACAATCTTACCTATCGTCGATCCAGCTTCGAGGACTTGATGTGCGGTAGCTGCTTTTTCTAGCGGAAAAATTTTATTAAGGTGAATTTTGAGCTTTCCTTCATCAAACCATTGCCGACAGCGATTGAGAATATCGGCTTGATGTTGCTGCGCTTCAACTAGCCCCTGTAGCATGGGGGTCAGCATTAATTCATAGCTGATTCGGAGATTGCGATTTCTAGCAACTTTCCAAGTCGTACTAGCATCCGGTTCTAGGATTGTCACAAGATCTCCGTACACGCGCACCGCTGCGAAAGTCTTCGCAAAAGTTTCGCCACCAACTGTATCAAAAGCCAAATCTACGCCTTCTCCACCTGTCCAATCGAGCACAGCTTGCACAAAATCTTCTTCTTTATAATTGATTGCACGATCAGCACCTAGTTGATGTACAAATGCGGCTTTTTCATGCGAACTTACAGTTGTGCAAATCGTCGCACCATGCAACTTAGCCAATTGAATCGCCACATGACCAACACCACCAGCGCCAGCGTGAATCAAGACTTTTTGCCCTGGCTGAAGTCGTCCGCGATCGCATAAAGCTTCCCAAGCAGTAATTAATACTAAAGGTGCCGCCGCCGCCGCAACAAAAGACAGCGAACTAGGTTTAGGGGCGACAAAACGTTCATCGACTACTACGTACTGCGCGTAGTTACCCTGCTTACCACCAAGCCCACCTTGACAAAAATAAACTTCATCGCCAACACGAAACCGCTGGACACCCGAACCCACCGCTTCGACGACTCCAGCACCATCACAGCCTAGAATTGCTGGCATTTGATTTGGATAAAACGTACCGCGCCGTCGTAATTTTGTATCGATAGGGTTCACACCCGCAGCTTGCAGGCGCACGAGGATTTCGGTGTCGTTTTCTATGCTAGGAGTTGCGACTTCCTGTAGTTGCAAAACATCTGGATTTCCAGGTGCAGTCATTAAAACAGCTTTCATCGTTAAAATTCAAAGTTCATCATTCATAACTCCGCACAGCGCTTAAGCGTTTAACCTTTGTCCAGTCTTTCTCTGAAGACTTCGAGTACAAAGCGGTACGCGGGATGACTCGTAACACTTCTTCTATAGTAGTCAAACCACTGGTGACTTTGGCGATCGCCGCTGTCCGGAAAGAAGCAAAATGAGTTTCCTGAAGATAGTGACGTAGCTGAGTAATCGTTCCTTCGTAAATAATTTCCCGCACAACATCATCGATATCGAGTAACTCGACAATCGCTTCACGCCCTAGATATCCCGAATGAAAACACGCACTACATCCTTTACCTTTGCGCCATTGTGATGCATTCGCTTGGCTCAAGTCAATCCCCAAAACACGTAAGTCAGCTTCTGTCGGAGTATAAGGTTCACCACAGTGGGGACAGACACGCCGGACTAACCGCTGTGCCACAATTCCGAGTAATGCATCGCTCAGTAGCGCCGGATCAGGTCCAATATCTTTTAAACGCGGAATCACGCCGATCGCATCATTCGTGTGCAGTGTTGTAAATACCAAGTGTCCTGTTAGGGCTGCACGAACTGCGGTTTCTGCGGTTTCGTGGTCGCGAATTTCTCCTACCATGATAATATCAGGGTCTTGCCGCAAAATCGCCCGCAAACCAGCCGCAAATGTCATTCCTGCGGCTTCATTCACTTGAGTTTGCGTAATTCGAGGTAAGACGTACTCGACCGGATCTTCTACCGTCACCACATTAACGTTTTCTTTTGCGACACTTTGCAAACTTGTATACAGCGTGCTAGTTTTACCCGAACCTGTGGGACCTGTAAGAATAATCATACCCTGAGGCTGTTGTAACCAGTTTTTGTAGAGTGATAAGGTTTCTGGAGAAAAGCCTAAATTATCAATGTTAGAAAATGGGTTTTCACGCGGTAGTAAGCGAATCACAGCCTTTTCGCCGTTGACACAAGGAAGCGTACTCACGCGCATATCCATTCCTATATCAGCAGCCGTTGCTGTCGAATATTTCTCCTCAATACGTCCATCTTGCGGGCGGCGACTTTCAGAAATATCCATGTTGGACATTACTTTTAACGCGACAATCACGCGACGACTCTGTTCTGGTGGCAGCATGGTAATATCACGCAGTACACCATCAATCCGGTAGCGCACGCGCAATCCTTCCGCAGTTGGTTCGAGGTGAATGTCACTCGCACGGTTGCGTAACGCCCCCGAAAGTAAGGTTTTGATGCGTTCGATCTGATCCGCCGCCCGCGATAGCGAGATTTGCGTCGTTTCAGAAATATTTTCCTGTTCGTGTTCGCCTGTCAGTGGATTAACTAGTGGTGAAGCATTAATGCGATTATTATTGATATTTTGGCTATGAAACCAAGTGCGATAGCTTTTGTCAGAAATTGGAATAATTTTAATTTCGCTACCTGTACGTTTTGTGATGAGCGCGATCGCGTCAGGAGTGATACTAACAGGACTACCTAGATAATAACAACCGCGCCACAGCAATAACGGAATTGTTGGCGGTAACAAACTTTTATCAGGAAAGTGACGTAAGAATCTATAGCAAACATCATTGTCTAACAGTTCATAGTTAACGTTTCCCTGTTCGTCTACCAGTAGTTTTAAAGCTTCATTACAAGTAATTTCCTGATTTTTTAATCTTTGCCAAGTCGAGGTTATATTCGATGAAATTTGCATTTTTTATATAGTTAAATACTGACAATAAAAGCTTAAATAAAGCGGTGAGAGATTCTAAGTTTTATCCATAAATTAAAAATCCACCCTAAACTTAACGCTGTTTATTCTAGGCTTCCAAGCGAGATTACACTGATAGCTTAGAACGATTTCAATGTTATTAAATAAATATTGTCAGTGAATTTACAGAGAATTTTTACTCTAAAAATATATGAAAAAATCGCAATTTTACGCTTGACCAAATTCAATAAAAAAGACTCAGGGTTACTAACCCCAAGTCTGCTACTCAAATAAATTGTGCAAAGTTTACATTGTGAGCGATTGGGGATTTGTCTCAATCAACTTCGCTAAATCTTGTAAAAAGGCAGCCGCGTGCGCGCCATATATGATACGGTGGTCGCACGTAATATTGACTTGCATTTGCTGCCGCACACCGAACATTCCATCGATCGCGACAACTTGCGATCGCGCAGCACCTACCGCAAGAATCGCTCCTTGACCTGGTGGTAAAATCGCATCAAACCGATCGACCCCAAACATCCCCAAATTGGACAACGTGAAAGTACCGCTGTTGTATTCTTCAGGTTGTAGTTGCTTCAGACGAGCGCGGTCAACTAGCGATTTCCAATTACGTGATAGTGAATAAATATCAATTTGGTCGGCATTTTGCAATACTGGGGTGATTAACCCACCATCATCCATCGCCACAGCAACAGCAATGTTAATCGCACTACGATATTGAATACCTTGTTCCGAATAGCTGGCGTTTACCAGCGGATGTTTCTGCAACGTCACAGCAACAGCTTTCGCCAACAGCGCAGTCATCGTCACGCCCTTAGACTTAATCTGCTTGTACAGCTTATCTAATTCATTGGTCGTAATCGTGTAGCCGACGTGGAAGGTAGGCACTTGTAAACTTGCTACCATGTTCCGCACTACGGCATTTTGCAGCGTATTCAAAGGTACGACTTGACCTGGTGCAGCAGTAGCGACGGGGGCTGGTGCGGGTGCAGGAGCGCTTTTAACCGTTGGTGTGGGTGGTGGTGCGACAGGAGCCTTGATTTGCGGTTGTGCGGCTGGTGTCGGTTGGGTTTTACCTGCTGCTGCTTCGATATCTTGTGCCACAATTCGACCGTGAGGACCACTACCTTGCAGATTACTCAAGTCAACTTTGAGTTCTTTGGCGAGTTTCCGTGCCCGTGGCGAAACCATCACGCGTCCGGCACGATGTGCTGCACCATTTCCATTTGAGGAGGCTTCAGCAGTGTCAGCCGCAGTTGCTGCAACCGTCGTTGAAACATCTGCAATTTGCCCTGGTGAGGTTGTCGTATCGGCTTCAGACTGCGTAGCGCCGCCAGATTGAGCTTGTTGCTTGGCAGTTTCAATTTCAGCTTCGGTTTCAGCCAAAAGCGCGATCGCCGAACCAACGGGAGCGCTATCACCTGCTTCTACTAAAATTGTCGCCACGTAACCTTCATAAAAGGATTCGACATCCATATCAGCTTTGTCGGATTCGACAACTACCACTGTTTCGCCTTTTTCCACTTTGTCACCAGGCGATTTGACCCAAGAGACAATTTTCCCTTCAGTCATAGTCGAGCTAAGCGCAGGCATAAATATTTCGTGAATCATGGAGCGAAATCCTGAAACGAGAAAGTAAAAATTAGTTTAGAGTAGAGGTCAGAGGTTGGAGGTCAGGGAGTTTACTTAAGAAAGCCGTGAAATGTTGAGTTAAGAAAATTCTTCTAATTCAGAACTCAAAATTCAATAATTACTATTCACTAGCCACTCATTACTATTCGCTCACTCCTCATTAAATATCACCGCGAATTTCTTGGACAACTCCATCACGTAGCAATATTTCTACTTGTAATTTGCCGATCAAATTGTCCCCAATTGTGGTACTGAAAATCCCCTCAATCTGAAATTGGTTGACTTCCTGCTCAAGTTCGAGCAACTGCACTTGTTGCAAATTTTGCAAACTTTGATTTTTTTGTTCTAGAAGTTCGCTTTTTTGCTGATTGACCTGCAACTGAATATTTTCGATCTGTTGCAACGTTTGCGGACCTGGAGGCTGTAAACTCTGCTTTTGAATTTCAGCGATCGCCCGTTGTCCTTGCATTTCTAGCTGTTGCAATTGCGTGTCCACAGCATTGATTTGGGCTTGAAGTTGTTGCTGTACTTCTTCTTTCCAGCGGGGAGTGACAACAGCTTTGACGTTGACGGCGCGTTTTAGGAGTAATTGTGGTTTGGATGCATCCATAATTTTGCGATCGCTATTAATATATTTAAAGTAAAATCAGGCAAACATCTTGTTAATGATATCGCGATAACGCTCTGTCACAACCGGACGTTTGATTTTCAAAGTTTGCGTCATCATGCCATTTTCCATCGAAAATGGTTCTAAAACGAGTTCAAATGGACCAATTCGGTCATCGGGGCGATAACCTGGACGATTTTTGACTTCGCGATTCAACTCTTGGCGGAATAAGTTCTGAATTGTTTTGCTGTTGAGATCGGTGGGTGAATCAACTTTTAATTCGATATTCTGGCTAGCTGCCCATTGTTCTAAGGCTTCAAGATTAGGAACAATCAATGCACCGAGCGATTTTTGGTCTTGTCCAACGAGCATGATTTGATCGATATAAGGCGATCGCAAACACGCATCTTCAATCGGTTGCGGTTCGATATTTTCGCCGTTCGTCAACACAATCGTATCTTTCGCGCGACCAGTAATCACTAAATCATTTTCTGGTGTCAACCAACCGAGATCGCCCGTATCAAACCAACCTTCGGAATCAATCGCTTTTGCTGTGGCTTCGGGATTTTGATAATACCCTTGCATGATTTGCGGTCCGCGTACCATCACTAACCCGCGTTCTCCTTGCGGTAAGGGTTGGCGTGTTTCAGGATCGACAATTCGTACTTGCGTTCCTGGGAGTGGTTGTCCCGCCGATCCGCGCAAATTACGCCACGGGCGACGCGCATTCGTCACAGGAGAAGTTTCGGTAAGTCCATATCCTACCAACACTTCCACACCTACAATCTCAAAAAAGTTCTCTAGGTGCATTGCTAAAGAACCACCACCGCTAATCACTTGCTTGAGTTGTCCACCTGTTGCTTCGCGCACTTTTCGATAGACAATTTTTTCGCCTAAAGCATGAATTGGAGCCAAAGCCGTTGCTTGCACCGAAGCGCTAAGACGTTCTGATAAACTAGGATTTAAGGAATTTAAGCTTAATCCGTGAACAATTCTGCGGGCTTCAATAAACTGCTGACTCTTCGTGAGAAAAAAGTCAATTAACTGCTGCTTATTCGCCGGTTGTTCGCGAAACTGTTTTTTGACTCCTTCATAAATCGATTCCCACAGTCGGGGGACACCAACCATGTAATTTGGTTTAAATTCGCGAATGTCTTTTTTGACTTGGCGGATGTTTGTATAAATCTGCGTACAGCCTTGCGAAAGTAAAAAGTATTCACACGTACGCTCGTAAACGTGCCAAGTTGGTAAGATACTTAAAACGCGATCGCCCTCTTTTGGCTGCACAATACAGCCGAGCATTTCCACTTGATGCAACAAGTTACCATGCGTCAGCATCACGCCTTTGGGTTTACCCGTTGTGCCAGAAGTGTACATCAGTGTCGCCAGTGTTTCGCGGTTTTGTTGAACTGGCTGTAACGGTTGATTTTCGCCTAATGTCATCAACTGCGAAAAATTCAGCACTTTTAATTTTGATGCATCCGCTTCAGGAATTTCGTCTGAGAGTAAGACAGCAAACGAGATTGGTAATGAATCTAAATCTGCCCGCAGTTTTTGTAGCGTTTGTTGATTCTCGACGACTAAAGCAATACTGCCACTATTTTCTAAAATAAATAATAACTCTTGCCGCTCTGCTTGCGAACTGCGCACGACATTCGCTGCCCCAGCTGCAATAATTCCCTGATCCGCAATTAACCAGCGCGGGCTATTATCTGAGATCAGTGCGATACGCGGTGGGATATCACCGTTTTTTACTTCTATCTCTAAAGCTTGTAAAGCAGCGGCAAACTGTTGGATTTGCTGATATAACTGCGTATAGGTAATAACGGTTTCTGGCGTAGCGTGGGGATCTCGCAGCGCGATCGTCTTGCCAAATCGCTGATGCGCTAATTGCCAGATTTCCGGTAAAGACTGTACCGATGAGTAATCTATTAACTGCTTGAGATTAAAGCGTTCTTGTTCGGTGAAATTATAAGACATATTAGGCGCAGGGCGGTTTACTAACATATATTAATCGCCAAATCAACCAGCTACTTTTACAAATTACCCTGCAATTGGCACAAATTACCGAAATTGTAAGACACTATTACATCTGTAATGTAGTAATCCTCAGTTAGCTATCAGATGCTGTAGAACTTGGTAATTGGTAGTCAGACTGTAGTAGCCGATTTTGATGCGATCGCGCTCATTCAGTGATCGATATTTCCCGTACCGCACAATAAGTTTGATAACAATTTAGTAAAGTAAATTAACGAGCATTTTTTCAATGTTTGCGGGGAAAGCTTCTGTACTATCAATTTCGCGCTTTTTTTGTCCCGAAAAGACTTATTCATAAATCTTAAATTTAGATTAGCTTATATAAACTACAAGGAATTCAAAACAGAAAACGGATTGCAGTTTTGAAGTTTTGCTTCAAACTAAATACATAACGAATTGATACGTATGTCTTTGCAATTCCAGATAGTTTTTATGGGAGAGGACAAGAAATATGAACTTTATAGATTGTGCATTGCTAACATTATTTAATGCTGGAGTCTGCCTGACTCTTCCCAAGCTGTTATCAATAGCCACAACTCCTAAAACACGTACTCAATCGCCTCAGAAACTAGCTGTTCAAGAAGTCGCAGTGAATGTCCCCGTTCCCAACTAGCACGATTCACTTATGCTAGTCACGCTTCACCTATACTCACCACTTTGAAACTATCAATAGACCTCCTGCATGAGAAGAATTGCGAATAAATTCGCTACTAGATAAATAAAGTCTAAATTTATAGTGTGCGTAGGCACACTTCGTTTATTAGCCTCGACTTCAGTCGCAAGGCATCTATGATTTATACGAGAGGTTTGATAAGCAACCAAATTTAATATCACGCCTCTTCGCAATAAGCTTGAATTTCGGCTAAAAATTGCGCGCCGTAACGCGCGAGTTTGTGACTACCCACACCAGAAAGTTGGGAAAACGCAGCTAAGCTTTTAGGTTGCTGTGTTGCCATCAACCGAAGTGTAGAATCGGCGAAGATTACATACGGGGGAACCCCTTGTTCGTCAGCGAGTTGTTTACGCAACTTACGCAACCGTTGAAATAGCAACTCAACTTCAGCAGCAGCGGGAGTGTCTTCGTCAGAAATCCGAGTCGGTGTCGCACTTACAGCAATCAATACCGATCGCTGTCGCCGCATCACTTCCCAGCTTAAAGCATTTAGTTTGAGTACCGAGTAACCATCGGTGGTTTGTGCAAGTAACCCTTGATGAAGAAGCGATCGCCCCAGCATTCGCCAGTCATCAATACTCCGATCTTTACCAATGCCATAAGTCGAAAGATTTTGGTGTCCGTTTTGCAAAATTTTCTGATTTTTTGCGCCGCGTAATACATCAATAATGTAAGTCATACCAAATCTTTCTTTGCACCGCGCCACACACGAAAGAAACTTCATCGCTTCAATCGTCCAATCTTGCATCGGTTTAGGGTGACAGCAGTTGTCGCAGTTATCACACTTTCCTGAAAATCGTTCGCCAAAATAGCTTAATTGAATTGTCCGTCGGCAATCTGTTCCTTCAGCGTAGTCAATCACTTGGCGCAGTTGTTGTTTGGCAATGCGTTGTTCTTGCGGATCGGGTTTTTGGGCAATCAGGTATTCGATTGTTTTAATATCACCGTAGTTAAGAAACAGCGTACACCTTGCGGGTTCGCCATCACGCCCTGCGCGCCCTGATTCTTGATAGTAGCTTTCTAAATTACGCGGTAAGTCGTAGTGAATGACAAATCGCACATCAGGTTTATTGATTCCCATACCAAACGCGATTGTTGCTACCATAACTTGTACGTCATCGCGAATAAAGCTTGTTTGATTCGCAGTGCGATCGCGATCGCTCAACCCTGCATGATAGGGTAACGCGGCGATACCATCATTTTTTAGTTTGAAAGCAATTTCATCAACGCGGCGACGACTTAAACAATAAATAATTCCTGCACCCGATTGTTGACGAATAAGTTGTAGCAATTGCTGATAGCTTTGTTTCTGCTTCGGCTGAACTTCGTAGAACAGATTTTGACGGTTGAAACTGGCAATATGAACGCTTGGTTCAACTAAACCCAACTGTTGAATAATATCTTGGCGCACGCGTTCAGTCGCGGTTGCTGTCAGTGCGATGGTAGGTACACCAGAAAAGCGGTGACGCAGTTGTTGGAGTTGTCGATATTCAGGGCGAAAGTCGTGTCCCCACTCAGAAACGCAATGCGCTTCATCAATTGCAAACGCAGAGATCCCCATTTGGTGATGTACCAAATCGAGGAATGGTAGAAATTTTTCACTTAATAAGCGTTCGGGTGCGATGTAGAGAAGTTTGACTTTACCACTAAGAATCGCTTGTTCGCGTGTCCGCACATGATACGCACTGAGACTACTATTAATAAATGTTGCGCCGATACCATTATCTTGCAGTGCTTCTACTTGATCTTGCATCAACGCAATGAGTGGCGACACAACCACCGTTAAGCCTTTTTTTAAGAGTGCTGGTAGTTGAAAACACAGCGATTTACCGCCGCCAGTCGGCATCACAACGAGTAAATCTCGGTTTTGCAGCGCTTGTTCTACAATACATCGTTGTCCTGGGCGAAAGCTGTCATAGCCAAAATAATGTTTTAATGCACTTTCTAGGGATGATAATTGCGGCATGGGCGGACGTATCAAGGCTGCGAAGTCAATAGGTAACTGGTGATTGGTAGCAATTAGGCGTTAGCGTCTGTGTAGCTAATTCCATTACCAACTTCATTTTCGCCGCATAATAATGGTTAGATCCATAACTTAATCAAAGAATCATATGCCGAAAGCAATCTGGAATGGAGCTATTTTAGCCGAAAGCGATCGCACCGAAGTTGTCGAAGGCAATCACTACTTTCCGCCTGACAGCATCAATAAAGAGTATTTCAAAGACTCTTCCACGCACACGACTTGTCCTTGGAAAGGTTTAGCAAGTTACTACAATATCGAAGTTAATGGGCAAGTGAATAAAGACGCTGCGTGGTATTATCCTGACGCGAAGGAGAAAGCTAAAAATATTGAAGGCTACATCGCGTTTTGGCGCGGTGTGAAGGTTGAATCGTAAGTTTGATTAATAGGAGTCAGAGATTTTTGCAAATTTTGTACACAATATAGCAATTCAAGGGATGCTTAGAACATGGTAGAAGCTCAGGATCATTACCTCTTCTAGCTTTTAATCCTGACCTCAGACCTCTGATCCCTGACCCCTGCTATATCTCTGGCTCCACTTATATCAGAAGTCTATTGCAACATTGAGCGATCGTTTTAAACTAGCTTGACTAGATATTTGTCAAATCAGGAACATCTACCCAAACACCACGCTCATTTGATGTATGACTGAGATCCATCAGTAGCTGTGAGTAAACGCCTTCTCTTAGAGATGGTGTCAAAGACTTACCTGCATCAATTCCTTGCACCCAGCGATCCACAACGCGAATAAACGGCGCAATCCGACCATCAGCATACGTTCGCGGGAAATCTAAACGCTGCGGAATTTCGACTTCGGTTAATGGTTTACCAGTACTTGCAGCCCAGAGACGAAAACCATGCACGTAATCTTTTTGATTGTCACTGCCTAAAACTAAAGTACCGCGATCGCCATAAACTTCGATCCAGTGTCCTCGCCCTTGAAATGTACTTGCACTAATACAGACGTTACACAAAGTTCCATCAGCTAACTCTAAGAGCAACATACACGTATCATCAGCATCAACAGGTTTCATTTCGCCTGTATCAGGATCTGGACGCATCGGAATTGCAGTATCTAAGCGGGCAAATAACCGCTTTACAGAACCAAATAGCCAATTAATGTAATCAAACGCGTGCGAAGCTAATGCACCCAACGCACCGCCGCCTTTGGCTTTTTGCGAATACCAATTCCAAGGACGCGCAGCATCCGCACGGCTAGAAACCAGCCAATCAATTTTTATCAAACGTTTTTGCCCGACAAATCCTTCACTGAGAAGTTCCGCAAAACGTTGCCATGCAGGAACAAACCGAAATTCAAAATCAAGCGCGGTGACGACGCTGTTAGCTTGCGCGAGTCGGTCTAACTCTTGTGCTTCTGTTACACAAAGCGTTGTCGGTTTTTCGAGTAAGAGATGCTTTCTTGCTTGTAAGACTGGTTTTGCCATTTCGTAGTGCAGAAACGGTGGTGTGGCAATACTCACAGCTTGTACTTCTGGTAGGGAAACAACTTCTGCAATTGTTTGACAAGCGTGGGGAATGTGATGCGCTTGGGCAATTTCTTGGGCGCGATCGCGATCTCTGTGATAGACAGCAACGACTTGCGTACGATGATGCGCTTGAAATCCAGGTAGATGGACTTTTTGACCGAAACCAGTTCCAACAAGTGCTACACCAATAATTTGTTGAGCCACAGACGTTTATTGAATAACAACGGCACAAATTACATCATAAATTTATTCCGTATTTTTAAAACTGGCTGCTGAGTGCTGAATGTTGCGGATTCTCGTGTTCTGTAGATTGTCTGCGATGCACGACTTCTGGTGCGTGATTCACATTGCTATTCAACAGTTCCATATTAAATCGATAGCCTACATTCCGCACCGTTTGAATCAAGCTTGGTTGTCGCGGATCGCATTCGACTTTCTTACGCAGTGATAACACGTGAGTATCGATTGTCCGTGGATTATCGATCGCTTCAGGCCAAGCACGACGCAGCAATTCTAGCCGACTTAAGGGAATTCCCCCAGCTTGTGCCAAGACATATAGTAAACTAAATTCTTGCGGCGTTAAATCAATGAATTCTCCGTGAAAACAGACGCGTCGCTGCACTAAGTCAATTTGCAATGCGCCGTAATCTAAATACGCGGGTGCTACTGGCGTACGTTTGCGGCGAATTAAAGCTTCAACTCGTGCGAGGAACTCTTGCATCCCAAAAGGTTTTGTCAGGTAGTCATCCGCACCTGACTTTAAACCAGTGACAATATCTGCTTCTGAGTTGCGGGTCGATAGCATTAAAATTAGGGGCTGTTGCTGTCGTTGCAACCAGCGACAAAATTCCATACTTTCGCCATCTTTCAGTTCAGCATCAAGAATCACTAGCGTTGGTTGTCGTACCAAAAAGACTTCTTGTGCTTGATAAAGACTCGCTGCTTGATGTACTCGATAGCCAACTTGTTGCAAATGCCAACTAAGTAGCGATCGCAGATGCGGATTTCCCTCAACAATTTCAATACAAACCGAACCCACTGTGGCAAGTTTCCTTTGCGTTCGTGTGTTTCCAAAACTACCAAAGCCAGCACTCTGGTTTTGTAACTATTGCTACGATGGGCACAATTGTAGTTTCCCTGGTTGCATTAGCTACTTGATTTACTGGGTCAATAGTTAGATAAGAACACTAAAGTTTCATTTGCTGTTATTTCTAATTCTAAATCTTCAGGGTACGCCGCGTATTGTTACCTACCTATAGAATCTTCGGCACAAACAGACCCTACTACAAATCTAAGTAATATATTACTTGCATTAATTTTAAAATTTTAGTAAGCGAAATAACCCAGTAGATACATGACATTGAGGGCTTTTCTGCGTAAGCTCAAAATAGATTAAAGTGCGATCGCACAAACTAACTACTCATCTCACTACGGAGTGTGAAATAATAACACAAATACTATACACTTAGACAGATTAACGCCCTTGTTATTGAGTTGAGATAGAACGAAAGAAGCATGAACAGAACTAAACTAGATAATAGATAGATTTTTTAATTCTGATAGTTTTACATTTACTTGCTATTTAACTTTTGATACTGCAACCATGCTTCAAGATCCTCTCACAATTCGCTTTTACCAAAAACTCACCGACGCCCTCGTCGAAATGTGGAATCGCGGTTATCGGGCTGATGATTTACGATTGTACCTTGATGGCTACTTAGCAGCTTTACGTCACAGTAGTGCTATTGAACCTTACTTAATCCATCGAATGGAAGAGGAAGCTGTTCGCTTTCTTTACGACCCGTTTAACTTTGAATTATCGCAACCTGAGCCAGAATCAGACTATTATTAGCAACATATTCAATTTATCAAGCTAGTTGCTATTCAGCTAAAAATAAAAATCCCCTCATCTGCATAACAGTAATCGAGGGGAATACGATTGAAAATTAGTGTTTATGAAGCAAGTGCGACCTCTACCACCTGCTGTAATTCGCCTTTTTGGTACATTTCAATCAAGATATCTGAGCCACCAACAAATTCACCATTAATATAAACTTGTGGAATTGTGGGCCAATTTGAGTACTCTTTAATTCCTTGACGAATCTCAGAATCTGCTAATACATCGACAGTTTCAAAAGGGACACCTAAAACATTGAGGATTTGAACTACATTGTTAGAAAAACCGCATTGGGGCATCAACTTTGTCCCCTTCATGAACACCATAATTTTGTTCTGTTTAATCAGATCGTCAATACGTGCTTGTACTTCTGGAGTCATAATTTTTCCTACTCATGCTAAGGTTTACCATGCTGCTAGGGTTCACAAACCCTACTGATACAACTCAACCAACTGCCTGCCAAGCTTGAGGAGTGTAAGTTTTTAGTGCTAGGGCATGAATAGCTTCTGAGGACATGGCTTGCCGTAAAGCACCATATACCAATTGATGTTGTTGCACTAGTCCCTTATTCTCAAATTGAGACGAAACCACCGTCACTTGATAGTGATCGCCACCGCCCGTCAAGTCTTGCACCTGAACCTGGGCATCTGGTATTTGCGACCTAATCATTTCCTCAACCTGTTGGGGGCTTATCATTGCAATCTCTATAAAGACTACTCAACTCTCTTTATTTAATTTAACTGTTTCGCTGCGAAAGTAGATTAGCGTTGATTGCTTTGCGAAGTATTTGGCGGAGTCGGTGTCGCACCAGTTCTAGGAAAAGGTGTGTCTACAAATCCTAGCTCAAACAACTGTTGATAAGCTTTCTTGCCTAAGTCGCGGGTAGGATTCTGGCTGCGAATAATCTGTACTAACAGCGGTACTGCTAATTCAGAGCGATTTTGCGCGCGATGAACAAGTGCTAGCTGATAAGTCGCATCATCACGCATCTGAGCAGTTTCTAAAGCTTTTTTGCGTTGACTATCCGCAACACGGTTATCAATTCCAGAGAAACTAGCGGCAAGTTCCTGGTAAAAATTAGACATTTGGTTAAAAACTTCGCGTGCTTCCTGCAATTTTTGCGTTGCTAGCGTATAGTTTTGAGATGCTACCGCATTGCTAGCTTCAGTCATTAGGCGCTGCCCTGCTGCCGTACTCAATAATGTATTGTTTTGCGGTGTAGGACGCAGTACATTTGGATTACTTGGGTCGATTGGCTGTGCTTGATTAGGGGTGTTCGGCAGATTTGGCGTAGGTGTTTGAGCATTTACTGGTGGTAAAAAGCTAAAGGCTGCCATAACCGGAAGAAAAGTCAGGCAGGTGTGGCGGAAGAAACGAACAGTTATAGCAGAAATCATGGAGTTATTAGTTACGTTTGAGAAAACACAAAAGTAATTCAAACTTCGGGTATCTTAACTCCGATTGAGTCTTTCACCAAACCAGCGGCAGTTCCCAAAGTTCCTTGGCTTAGACTTAACCTACACCAAATTGGTTCCCTTTAGCTGTCTGGCAAAATCAAGGCTTAGAAAGTAGGTTGGGAGTTTTCTAGCGCAGGGGAGAGCGTACAATGAGAGCTTGTCGTAACTTTTTTAAAAGTATAAACTCTCGCAAGTTTGAAGAAGACTTGAAAGCTTTTACATAAATGCGATCGCACGTAGCGCCCAAAAACTCAATATCTTGGTGGGCTGCCGTGCATACTGTGTTTGGTAGCCCCAAAGCGAATCAAAGCGTATTTTTAATATAAATTAATTCATAATTTTTCTAAAAACTAGCGATCGAATCATCAGAAATCGAATCGTTGTTTTTGACTTCTGACGCTCGTACTGTCGGTAATTCTGCCTCGTGAGCGTTCAGAGCATTAAGTGCGGCTTCTAAGTCTGTTGTCAGCGCTTTAGCATTTTGTTTGATTGAGCCTGTGTTGTAATCTGCAACTGATATCGGAGAACCGATGCGAATCTTCACTTCGCAGCCCCAGCGAGGGTAAGGCTGACTGTAAGACAGATTGATCGGGACGATTTTGATTCCTAATCCAGGCTGACTCGATTCTGCACTCAAAGCAATACGTGCTAACCCTGGCTTGAGAGGGTGAACCGTACCATCACGGAAAATATTGCCCTCTGGAAAAATCACCATCATTTCTCCTGCTTGCAGTAGCTCGACTCCATGACGCAGCGTCGAAATCGCCGGATGCTTCGTATCGATCGCAAATCCTCCCAAACGACGGATAAACCACCCTTGGACTCCTCGCACTTCATCTGCGGATACCATAAAGCGTAAGTCTCTTCCCGTGACCATTCTGCCTGTCGCGTAAGGGACAAGTAAAGCATCCCAACGCGAGCGATGTGTAGGCGCAAGAATTACGGGTCCTGTGGGAGGTAAGTTTTCTTGTCCGATGACTTCAAGCTTGCTAAAGAAAAACGGTAAGACAATATAAGTTCCCAACGGGTAGACAAGCTGAGCCAACCAAGGTGAAACACGAGATGTATTAGGAGAAGTAGGAGGAGCCACCTTGGTTTTCATGCGTGTTTCCAATGAACCTACAACAACAAACGGAGGAGAGTCGAGCTGAATCATAACGGTGGCTAGTAAAGGCAAGCAACAATCGTGGCAAAAACATTTCTTCTTCCACCGTAATTTTTCTATCGCAAAATGTCTTGTGTTTCCAGGACACTTTTAGTAGCGTCATGAGGAGCGAGTGATGAGTTTTGAGTCTTAGAAAGCACAGCGTGTCGGATGACATTATGCGTGAGTTTTGAATTAAATAAATGTTTTTGACGCCACCAGACTCATAACTCTTCGTCTCTCTTGGCTTTTCCGTGCTGTTTCAGTTGTCGCTGCGTGGCAAACCATGCTTGGAGTTGGGCGCGACAAGCTGATTCGAGAATACCGCCAATGACTGTGACGCGGTGATACGAGCAAGCACTATCGGGAATATTAGCCACTGTACGAATTGCCCCAGTTTTGGGATCGTCTGCGCCATAAACTAATAATTTCAGTCGAGCTTGGATAATTGCGCCTGCGCACATTGGGCAGGGTTCTAAGGTGACATAAAGCGTGCAGTTGCTGAGATACCAATTTTGTAAGACTTGACCAGCTTGGCGTAAAGCCAGAATTTCTGCATGGGCTGTAGGGTCTTTGTCTCTTTCTCGGCGATTTTCTGCACTCGCAATAATATTGCCTTGAGAGTCAACAATTACCGCGCCTACAGGAACTTCATTCGCTTCACCTGCTGCTTGCGCAAGCGCGATCGCGCTATTCATCCATTGGCGATGTCTGAGATATTCTGGATGGTCAATGAGTGGCGTTGAGTTCACGATTTAAACTGCTGCTGGTTGAGCTAACAACGCGTCCAACTGTCCTTGCGCGTTTAGCTGATACAAGTCATCACACCCGCCGACGTGCTGATTGTTGATAAAAATTTGCGGCACTGTGCGTCGCCCATTTGCGCGTTGTGCCATCTGATTTCTAGCAGCTGTATCGCCATCAATTTTGTATTCCGTAAAATTGACACCTTTCCACCACAACAGCAGTTTGGCACGAATGCAATACGGACAGGTTTGCCAAGTGTAAATTTCTACATTGGCTTTAACTCGCTCAGGATGGCGATTGAGAAGTGAATTGAGGTCAAACATAATGAGAGGTCAGGAATCGGGGGTCAGGAGTCAGAAATACAAAGAAAAAGCTGAAAGGTTATTATTCAGCTATTTATGCTAACTACTAGCTTAGATCAACTTAGAAAACAGCACAAAGCAAAGAGTTACAGCGAAATTTGCAGCTTGAAAAATTAATAGAAAAACGTCCTAAATACCCGCTTCTAGCGCCTTGTCGGTTGTCATTAAGCAGCAAAACTTAACACCAACTCTGCTAACACCTATCGGCATAGGTATCCTCCCTTTGGTAGACTTGAGAACTGGAATCGCTCGAAAAAACAGTAGTTGTAGCCAGCAGTTGGGAGGAAAAAGTTAGTGGAAAACACTTTAGGGTTAGAAATTATTGAAGTTGTCGAACAAGCTGCGATCGCCAGTGCGCGCTGGATGGGCAAAGGCGAAAAAAACACCGCTGACCAAGTTGCTGTCGAAGCAATGCGCGAGCGAATGAACAAAATCTATATGCGGGGTCGCATCGTTATCGGTGAAGGCGAGCGCGATGATGCTCCGATGCTTTACATTGGGGAAGAAGTCGGCATCTGTACCCGTGAAGATGCCAAAGACTACTGCAACCCAGATGAGTTAGTCGAAATCGATATCGCGGTTGACCCTTGCGAAGGTACAAACTTAGTCGCCTATGGACAAAACGGCTCGATGGCGGTACTGGCAATCTCCGAAAAAGGTGGTTTGTTTGCTGCGCCTGACTTTTACATGAAAAAACTGGCTGCGCCACCTTTAGCACGCGGTCATGTTGATATCAATAAATCGGCTACCGAAAACCTGAAGATTCTTTCTGAGTGCTTAAATCGTGCGATTGAAGAATTAGTCGTAGTTGTCATGGATCGCCCCCGCCACAAAGAGTTGATTCAGGAAATTCGTCAAGCGGGTGCGCGAGTCCGCCTGATCAGTGATGGTGACGTTTCGGCGGCAATTTCTTGTGCCTTTTCAGGAACAAACGTTCATGCGTTGATGGGAATTGGTGCGGCTCCCGAAGGCGTGATTTCGGCTGCTGCTTTGCGGTGTTTGGGTGGACACTTCCAAGGTCAACTGATCTACGATCCAGAAGTAGTGAAAACAGGTTTGATCGGTGAAAGCAAAGAAAGCAACATAGCACGACTTACTGAAATGGGCATTAACGACCCAGATAAAGTCTACAATGCTGAAGAGTTAGCTTCTGGTAGCACGGTCTTATTTGCGGCTTGTGGCATTACTCCAGGAACTTTAATGGAAGGTGTCCGATTCTTCAAGGGAGGCGCGAGAACTCAGAGTTTGGTCATCTCTAGCCAGTCTCGAACCGCGCGCTTTGTGGATACAATCCATATGTTTGAAGAACCAAAGGCGCTACAACTGCGATAAGCCGTAAAGTGTGAGGCAATGGGATACGTCCTAATCCCGTAAAATATAAATCTATAACGGGATTGCCTCGTACTTGTATTAAATTTACGCTAACCCACCGCAGTCAATGCAGTTGGTTAAAAAGCAAATTCAATCCTCCGCTTGCGACATCGTTCATGAGCAAGCACCTAGTATAAAAATTTTGTTTAGGAAATAGGAAAGCGGTAAACCCCGCCCCGCTTTCCTCTCTATCTCGCCAAGGTAGGGTATCCAGCGGGCAATAAGAATGAATATTGCGGTAGTGGGACTCAGTCATAAAACAGCCCCAGTCGAAGTTAGAGAAAAGCTAAGTATTCCCGAATCACAAACCGAAAGCGCGATCGCGCATCTCTTGACATACCCTCATATTGAAGAAGTTGCGATTCTCAGCACGTGCAACCGCCTGGAAATTTATATTGTCGCGCGGGAAACACAGCAGGGTATTCAAGAAGTTGCCCAATTTTTGGCAGAGCATAGTAAATTACCTGCGTCAAGCTTGCGGCAACATTTATTTATCTTTCTCCATGAAGATGCCGTCATGCACTTGATGCGCGTCGCTGCCGGATTGGATAGCTTGGTGTTAGGTGAAGGACAGATTTTAGCACAAGTGAAGCAAACGCACAAGCTAGGACAGCAATACAACGGCATTAAATTAATTCTTAACAAACTATTTAAACAAGCCCTCACGGCTGGGAAACGCGTCCGGACAGAAACAAGTATTGGAACAGGCGCAGTGTCAATTAGTTCGGCTGCGGTCGAATTAGCACAGCTAAAAGTTCAAAATCTCGCCGCTTGTCGGGTGATGATTATTGGCGCGGGTAAGATGTCGCGCTTACTGGTACAGCATCTCATTGCCAAAGGCGCAGCCCAAATTTGTATTATCAATCGCTCGCGACAACGCGCCGAAGAGTTAGCAAATCAGTTTCGCCAAATTGACTTGCAGTTACACTCGATGTCCGAAATGATGTCAGTGATGGCAATGTCAGACTTGGTATTTACAAGTACCGCAGCGACAGAACCCCTATTAGATCGCGCCAAGCTAGAAGCGGCGTTAGAGCCAAGTCGCTCGTTAATGTTATTTGATATTTCGGTTCCGCGTAACGTTCATGCGGATGTGAATGAATTATCCTTTGTGCAAGCCTTTAACGTCGATGACTTGAAAGCCGTTGTCGCGCAAAATCATGAAAGCCGCCGTCGCATGGCAATGGAAGCCGAAAAACTCTTAGAAGAAGAAGTGACTGCATTTGAGGTGTGGTGGCGATCGCTCGATACTGTCACGACAATTAGCTGTTTGCGCGACAAAGTAGAAACAATTCGCGAACAAGAATTAGAAAAGGCGTTATCGCGGCTTGGTTCAGAGTTTGCCGAAAAACATCAAGAAGTGATCGAAGCATTAACACGGGGAATTGTGAACAAAATCCTTCACGATCCGATGGTACAACTGCGATCGCAGCAAGATATCGAAGCCCGCAAGCGCTGTATGCAAACGCTGCAAATGTTGTTTAATCTAGATGTAGAAGAACAATTTAGCTAGGGGTCAGAGGTCAGAGATCGGGGGTCAGAGTTTAATCGAGTTTCACGAATTTGCAATTGAAGCCTCGCTTACTCAAAAACCTGAGTAAACATTTGTTATTCCCTAGCCTCTAGCCTCTGATACCCGATCTCTAACTATGTCTAAAACTTTCGGGAACCGCATTTTTTCGCCACTGGCAATCTTAATAGGCGTGTGGATAGTTATTGAACTCGTCACGCGGTTTATTGGCGAGTGGTTGTGGTTTCAGGAAGTCGGTTATTTACCCGTTTTTCTCATTCGGTTGCGGACGCAGATAGGATTGTGGGCGCTGGCTTTTTTTCCTTCGATGGCGTTTTTGTTTGGCAATTTAGCGATCGCGCAACGTCTTAAGTCTTCCAAGTACGAAATTACTCAAACAACGAGGAGAGATCGCGACCCAACACCAAAAAGCTTCGGGTTGCGCTGGCTACTCACTCTTATCCTGTTGTTGTGCGTGTTGGTGGGATTCATATTAGGGTACTACTTGTATGAAGTATTGAGTATTTGGCAGCCTCAATTGCGCTTTCCACCTGTTTTGCAGTTACAGTCATGGTTGCCTGTTGTTCATTTTTTCCAACAAATTGGGCAATCACTGCCATTTCCTATTCCCTATTGGCAAGTTGTTGTCATTGTAGGATTGACCCTGGCTTTGGGTTTAGGAGGTTTGAGTACAGCAATTTTAGCAGGTCCGTATTTTTGGTTAAGAGCGATCGCCCTCGCCATGAGTTTGAGTATTGCCCTAGTCGCTGCGCAGCGTTGGGATACAGTTTTGAAATACTTTTATCCCACCAGTTTTAATGGAGTCGATCCGGTATTCGAGCGCGATATTAGCTTTTATGTGTTTTCGCTACCAGTCTGGGAACTCTTGCGATTTTGGATTTTAGGATTATCGCTGTATGGTTTAGTTGCAGTTACTTTAACTTACCTACTCGCTGGCAATACGCTGAGTCAAGGTAAATTCCCTGGATTTTCCCTAGCGCAAATTCGCCATTTAGACATTCTAGGAAGTTTAGTTTGTGCAGCGATCGCACTGCATTATTGGTTAGGACGCTACGGATTGCTCTACTCTACCCGTGGTGCTACCTACGGTGCTAGCTTTACAGACGTCACCGTTGATTACCCAGTTTACACCGCGCTCAGCCTTGGCTCAGCCGCAATTTCACTCATCTTAGTTTGGCAAGCCATTTTCTCCACCGATAGGCGTTCTCCCTGGCGTCCTTTGCGCCTTGGTGGTTCGTTTATTGCTGGCGCGATTTTGTACGTCACCGTGATTGCGATCGCCACCTACACCGTCCCCACGATTGTACAACGGTTAGTCGTCGAACCTAACGAACTCGCACGCGAAACGCCCTTCATTCAACGCAGTATTGCTTATACGCGTCAAGCTTTTGACTTAACCAGAATTGAAGCAGAAACCTTTAACCCGCAACCAACGCTAACCGCCGCTGACTTACAAGAAAACGATCTCACAATTCGCAATATCCGCTTGTGGGATACACGCCCGTTACTCGAAACGAATCGTCAGTTACAGCAAATTCGCACGTATTACAGCTTTCCGAATGCAGATATTGACCGTTATACGCTCCTCAGCACGGTTCCTGGCGAAACAACCGAACGCCGCCAAACGATCATTGCGGCTCGCGAACTCGACTATAACGCTATTCCCCAACAAGCACAAACTTGGGTCAACCAACACCTCGTCTACACCCACGGCTACGGCTTTACCTTAAGTCCAGTCAATACTGTAGCGCCTGGAGGCTTGCCAGACTACTTTATTCAAAATATTGGCGTTGATACAGGCGCAGACGAAGATAGTGCCTTACAGGTCGCAAATGAACAAATTCGCGCGAGTATTCCCATCGGACAACCACGCATCTATTACGGGGAAATTACGAACAATTACATCATGACGGGTACGCGCGTCCAGGAATTAGATTATCCGAGTGGCAATGAAAACGTTTACACCACGTATGACGGACGCGGGGGGATTAATATTGGCGCATTTTGGCGACGGCTATTATTTGCGCAATATCTTAAAGATTGGCAGATGCTGCTGACGCAGGATTTTACACCGCAAACAAGATTGCTCTTTCGGCGTAATATCCGAAATCGCGTCCAAGCGATCGCCCCGTTTTTGCGGTACGACAGAGATCCGTATTTAGTCGCAGCAGATGGCGGAAATACAACATTACAAGGAGAGAATACTTATTTATATTGGATTATAGATGCGTATACAACAAGCGATCGCTATCCGTATTCCGATCCTGGTGTAGATGATTTTAACTACATTCGCAACTCAGTCAAAGTTGTCATTGATGCTTATAACGGCTCAGTAGATTTTTATATTGCCGATCCTACCGATCCGGTTATTAACACAATATCAGCAATTTTTCCTGGGGTCTTAAAACCACTTGAGGCAATGCCAGCGGCTTTACGCAGTCATATTCGTTACCCAATCGATCTATTTAGTACGCAGTCTGAGCATCTGTTAACGTATCACATGACCGATACGCAAGTCTTTTATAACCGCGAAGATTTGTGGCGAATTCCCACAGAAATTTATGGTACCGAACCGCAACCAGTCCAACCGTATTTTTTAATTACGCGCATTCCCACCGAAGAAACCGAGGAATTTATTCTACTTATTCCATTTAACCCTGTATTACGTCCCAACTTAATCGGTTGGTTAGCTGCGCGTTCCGATGGCGAACAGTACGGTAGGCTGTTATTGTATGAGTTTCCGAAACAACTTTTAGTTTATGGACCAGAGCAAGTCGAAGCAAGAATTAATCAAGATCCTGTGATTTCACAGGAAATTACGTTATGGAATCGTCAAGGTTCGCGCGTAATTCAAGGAAATCTATTAGTTATTCCAATTGAGGACTCTTTGTTGTACGTAGAACCGCTTTATTTAGAGGCAGAACAAAACAGTTTACCGACATTTGTGCGAGTGATTGTTGCCTACGAAAACCGCATTGTAATGGCAGAAACACTGCAACAAGCACTCGATGCCATTTTCCAACCAGAAATCACACCTGCAACACCTATTATTCGTCCGGTAGAAGAGAATTAAGTGAACTATAGCAGAGGTCAGGCGGAGAAGAGTTATCGGTGATGATGATGACTTTTCCCGTATCTAAATCGTAGCGACCGCCAACTATTTTCAATTTGCCCGATCGCAACCGTTCGCTTAAGAGTGGCGATCGCTTGAGTGTTTCAATCTGATATTGCACATTCGCAACTACAGCATTATCAACCGCATCGCCTGGTTGTTCCTTAACTCGATCGACTGCTGGCAAAATTGCCTTGACAAAGCTACCAATCTCACCAGGTAACACTTGATTTTTCACCGCAGCAGTAACCGCACCACAGCGCTCGTGACCTAATACCATCAATACAGGAGTACCTAACAAGACAACTGCATACTCAATACTACCGATCGCCTCAGGCGTGGCAATATTTCCTGCAATGCGGACATCAAAGATATCGCCAATGCCTTGATCGAAAATAATCTCGGCAGGTACGCGCGAATCAGCACAACTCAAAATCGTTGCAAAAGGGTGTTGGGCTTGTGCAACTTCCTGCAATCGGGCTAGTGATTGATCCGGATATTCTGGGTGGTGTTCGGCAAAGCGCAAATTCCCCTCAATTAGCTTTTGCAAAGCGGTATTGGGATCGAGTGATTGCAGAATTGGTTCCGCAGCTTGCGCGGGTTTAATGTGCCAGAAGATATCATTCGCCGTTACGAGTAAACCAACTGTTCCTAAGCGCAAGAAGTCACGGCGTTGGATAGAATGCTTTATTGATTTCATGTTTCTTACATCGAGGCAACGCATTTTACCGAGCGAATTTCCATCGCATCGGTGATGTAGCAGGTTCCCCCAAATTTATTGAGTATAGGTCTAATATTTTCAACGACGGGTTTGAGCAGTTCCGGCTTACAAAATGCGATAATGTACACATTGTCAAGCATCGTCATGTCGAGATCTTCGCCTTCGCGCAATCCTTTTCCGGCAACATTGCGAATCACAGCATGACCGTGAACGCCTGCTTTGTCTAAACCTTCTAAAATTTTGCCAAGCTCAAACGAGTTCGCAATAATTTCGATTCTTTTGACAAGGTGCATATAATTATCTCCATAACAGTTCAATTCCGTACAGATAAAGCGGAATACCGACAATGATATTGAACGGGAATGTGACGGCTAAAGCAGTAGAAACATAAAGGCTGGGATTAGCTTCGGGAACCGTTAGCCGCATCGCTGCTGGAACCGCAATATACGAAGCGCTAGCACACAGCACTGCAAACAAGAGCGCATCGCCTTGCGGCATCCCAATAAACTTAGCGATAGATAAACCAATAGCTGCGTTGAGTATAGGAATCAGGATGGCAAATAGGATGAGGAAAACTCCCGTTTTTTGCAAGTCTTTAATTCGGCGCGCCGCAACGAGTCCCATATCCAGCAAAAAGAAGGCGAGAACGCCATAGAACATTCCTTGAGTAAAAGGTTCCATCACTTGCCAACCATGTTCCCCTGTCAAGATGCCAATCAGTAAACTGCCAACGAGGAGAAAGACGGAACTATTGAGGAACGCCTCTTGCAATACTTCTGACCAAGCAACTTCGCGATTGCTATCTGTTGTGGAGAGATTGACTAAGATAAGACCAATAATGATCGCTGGAGATTCCATCAGCGCGAGGGCGGCGACCATGTAACCATCAAAATCAATGCCGAGTTCTGTGAGAAAGGCACTGGCGGTAATGAAGGTGACTGCACTAATCGAGCCATACGTGGCGGCGATCGCAGCTGCATCGTAATGATCCAACTTCAACTTCAGAATGAAGAAGGTATAAATTGGCACAAAACACGCCATCAAAATTGCGGCAAACATCGTCAGGACGACCGCTTGCGTAATTCCACTTTTCGCCAGTTCTACGCCTCCCTTAAATCCAATCGCCAGCAGCAGATACAGCGAGAGGAGTTTAGGAACAGGGGCGGGAATTTCTAAATCCGACTTAACGAGAACAGCGGTCATTCCCAAGAAGAAAAACAAGACAGGTGGATTCAGGATGTTGGATACGATCAAGCTACCATCCATCTCCATTCCTCCTCATGCCAATAAAACCGAAAATTTAAAAAACTTTGCATTACAAAAGGCTTACGCGACCATTGATTCATGATGTATCGCGTACAGTTACCTTGTGTCAATTAAATGAGGAAGCATTTTGAGAAATACATGAGATAGCTTATGCTACGACATCAAATTGCTGGTAAAAGTTTTGACTTAGGCAATTATCAATTTAAAGCCACTTCAATAAGCGCCAGCGAACCTTTTCCTAAAAAAGGAAGTTGCGATTGATTATATATTTAGTAAATGTCATCAGCGCAAGGGATATCGATGACAATGGTTACAGATAATCGCGTTCTCAAAGTTCCTGGTCCTCAGCCGTCCAAATTCTTGGGACGCGCAGCCAATGTATTTCATTTTGCTAAAGACTCGGTTGGCTACACGCGTCAGTTGTTTGAAACTTACGGTTCAATTGTCTCGCTTGCCGATGGTGGCGGTACAAACGTTTACTCTCCCCTCCCTGACTGCCCTGGTACGGTTTGCGTCTACGGGTCAGAATTTGTGCAACAGGTAGCAACTCGGCACGAAATTTACTACAAGTATCCCTTATCAGGCAGAATGTACCGGAGGCGAAACTCCTCAAAGCGTACAGAACCCCTCAAGCATTTTGGTGTTGGGCTGTTTGGAGTCAATAGCAATCAACACCGCCAGCATCGCCAACTTATGATGCCTGCCTTTCATAAACAGCGCATCGAGTCTTACCGAGACGATATCGTTGACATTACGCAATCTGTCTTGAAGCAGTTGCCCGTGGAAGTGCCGTGTGATATTGCCGAAATAATGCGACTGCTGACGCTGCGAGTTGCAACTAAAACGTTATTTGGTGAGGATATTGGCAGTGGTGGCGGTACTGGAAGACTTTTGCAAGATGTTTTGGCCCTGCTAGGAACTCCCAAGGTTGTTTTACTGCCTTTCGATCTCCCTGGGTTTCCCTACCACCGCTTGCTTAACCTTATGGCTCAACTCGATGATGAAATGCGTGCTATTATCCAGCACAAGCGCAGTACTAACAGTGCAGAGCGAGACGTATTGTCGATGTTAATCCAAGCGCGAGACGAAGAAAGCGGTACGGTTCTTAATGAGGATGAACTGCTTGGTCACACAGGTGTACTCTTTGCCGCTGGTCACGAAACTAGCTCTAATGCTTTAACTTGGACGCTATTTCTGCTCTCGCAACATCCACAGGTGGCTGCTGACCTTTATGATGAGTTAGCAGGTAAGCTCAAAGGTGAAGCACCGACGGTGGAGCAATTGCAGCAGTTACCTTTGCTAGAGCGCGTTATTAAAGAAAGTATGCGGATACTGCCACCCGTACCTTGGAATGGACGTGTTACTTCAACGACAACTGAGTTAGGCGGCTATACCTTGCCTGCGGGGACTGAGGTGTTTGTAAGCATTTACCAAACCCACCATATGCCCGAAGTGTATTCTGAGCCAGAAGTATTTAATCCCGATCGCTGGCAAAAAATCGCTCCTACTGCGTTTGAATACAATCCCTTTAGCGCTGGATCGCGTACTTGCATTGGCGCGGCGTTCGCAATGATGGAAATCAAAATTGTGCTAGCAATGCTTTTACAGCAATTTCGTCTGCAATGCATTCCCCAGACGAAAATCGACCGCACAGGGCTGATTGTGATGGCACCCAAATACGGAATGCCGATGATTGTCCATAAGCAAGACGGCTGCTTTACACAAGCGGTAGACTCTATTCGTGGTAACGTGCGAGAGATGGTAAAATTGCCAAGTTAGCTACAAAGTTATTTATTCTCCCCTGCACCTGAGGGTACCCAATTGTAAAACGTTAAAGCGCAACGTTATAGCAGGGGTCAGGCATAAAAGATGGTAATAGTTCTGCTTCTATTGCTATACAAACCCACTGAAGTGGACAGCAATAATCTTGTAGTATATTCATTCGTTATTGCGTGGGGCGCTGTGCTACACGCGATCGCCTTCTTACAAGAAAAGAATTGCGAATAAATTCGCACCTAAATAAACCCTGTCCACCTTCGTGGACTAAGGGTGAGGCATACCTTACCCTCTCAAATCTATATGCTTATAGTGTGCGCTCGTCAACTTCGTTTGAGTAGCCCTGAAGCGAGTCGTAGGGCATTCGTGATTCATACAGGAAGTCTATTGCCTTGGTGTTGTCGCACGCGCCAATATGTTAAAAAACTTTGTAAAGTTCGTGGATTTGTAAAAAATCGTAATAACTCGAAGAACCACTGTTATTAAAGCTTGCGTGTAGATTTTCAAAGCCTTGTCTTTCCTACTCTTCAGGTTATATAACCTCAAGAAAAAGTAGTAAACTAATTGCTAATTGTTAACCGCTTACTGCCTGAAATACACAATAACTTCAATCGCCAAGCGGACGATTTCGGCGACAGCTTCAGAATTTTTAACACAAATCTTAAGCAAATCGTTTTACTGTAACGATTTAGTGGCTCTAATTTGCCGTTTTTGATACTTCAGCAGTAAAAATTTAGATTGGGAATTTTAGCATGAGCAGTAATTTAGCAACAAAATTGCGCGAGGGTACAAAAAAAGCCCATACAATGGCTGAAAACGTTGGTTTTGTGAAGTGCTTTCTCAAAGGAGTCGTTGAAAAAAATTCGTACCGTAAGCTAGTCGGCAATTTCTACTTTGTCTACTCGGCGATGGAAGAAGAAATGGAGCGCCATCAGCAGCACCCAATCGTATCAAAAATTTATTTCAAACAACTTAATAGACAACGCAGCTTAGAACAAGACTTGAGCTACTACTATGGTCCTAACTGGAGAGAGCAAGTTGAACTGACTCCCGTCGGCAAAACTTACGTTAACCGCATTCGCGAAATCTCGAATACCGCACCAGAACTATTAATCGCGCACTCGTACACGCGTTATATTGGCGATCTCTCTGGCGGACAAATTCTGAAAAACATTGCCCAACGCGCAATGAACTTATCTGAGGGACAAGGTGTCGCTTTCTACGAATTTAAAGATATTCCTGACGAAAAAGCTTTCAAAGCCACTTACCGTCAAGCATTGAACGAACTACCCATCGATGAAGCAACGGCCGATCGCATTGTTGATGAAGCCAATGCAGCTTTTGGGTTGAATATGAAGCTGTTTAATGAGTTAGAAGGTAACTTGATCAAAGCCATTGGTCAAATGCTATTCAACACCCTGACACGCCGTCGCACGCGCGGTAGCACTGAATTGGCAACTGCTGAGTAGATGAGATAATAGCTCTATAATCGTTGAATAATTTTGAGGGGCAGTACCCTTGAGATGACTTGGATGTTCGCATTCAGGCGATCGCAAGGAGATTGCCCCACTGTTGTCTCTCAAAGCAAATATGGCATTTAAAAAAATTCCGGTTACGATCGTCACTGGCTTTCTTGGTAGCGGTAAAACGACACTCATTCGCAACTTATTACAAAACAACCACGGTAGACGCATCGCGGTTCTCGTCAACGAATTTGGCGAATTAGGAATTGATGGTGAGTTACTCAAATCTTGTCAAATCTGTCCTGAAGATGGTGACAGTACAGATAATATCGTTGAACTTACGAATGGTTGCTTGTGCTGTACGGTGCAAGAAGAGTTTTTACCGACGATGCAGCAGCTATTACAGCGGCGTGACAGCATTGACTGTATATTGATCGAAACTTCGGGTTTAGCCCTCCCCAAGCCCCTTGTAAAAGCCTTTCGTTGGCACGAAATTCGTAATGCTGCGACTGTCGATGCCGTTATTACTGTAGTCGATTGTGCCGCCGTCGCCGCTGGAACTTTTGCCAGCGATCCTGAAGCTGTTGAACGCGATCGCCAAGCCGATCCCAACTTAGAACACGAAACACCCTTACAAGAATTATTTGAAGATCAACTCGCGTGTGCGGATTTAGTCGTTTTAAACAAAACAGATTTAGTCGATAGCGCAACTCAGGCAGAAATTATTAACTTAGTACAACAGGAATTACCAAGAGTCGTCAAAATCGTCGCATCCACAAACGGACAACTCGACACTGATATTCTCCTCGGATTCAATGCTGCTGTAGAAGACGACTTAGCCGCACGTCCTAGCCACCATGATACTGAAGAAGACCACGACCACGACGACGAAATTACCTCGACACATTTAGTTCTCAACCGTAGCTTCGATCCGCAAAAACTCCAAAAGCAACTGCAAACCTTAGCGCAAGAACAAGAAATTTATCGCATTAAAGGCTTTGTCGCTGTACCAAATAAGCCAATGCGTCTCGTATTACAAGGAGTCGGCGGACGCTTTGAACAATTTTATGACCGGATGTGGCAACCAGAAGAACCGCAGCAAACCAAATTAGTTTTTATTGGGCGTAATCTTGAACCATCGGTAATTGCGTCGCAGTTAAATGTGGTTAGTGGTTAGGAGTTAGTGGTTCACCATTGACTACTGCCCAATCACGTTTATTTTCTCTTACTTATCCAGAATTATGACTTTATCATCGCAGCTAAAGGCGCTAGCGCAGTATCTAACTGGGGAGTTTACGAATCAAGAACAAGCGATCGCTGAACCTGCTTGGTACGTTCACCTGCGTCTTTGGCATCAACCCGTAGCGCTATTTACCGAAGATAGTTTTACGCTGTTTGCCGAACAAGCAAATATTGTCAAACTCGATCAACCTTATCGACAGCGCCTGATCCGCCTCCAACAGCGCCCTGACGACGTTGCACTGCAAGTACAGTATTATATGCCTAAAAATCCTACTGCGCTGCGTGGTGCGGGTGCTAACCCCGATATTCTCAAAACGCTGACACCCGAAGACTTTGAGTTACTTCCAGGCTGTCTTCTTGATGTCACCGTCAACCAACTCGAACGCGATTATCATTTTAAAGCTACTTTACCAAGCGATCGCCGCTGCTGTTTTGCCTACGCGGGCAACACTGTACAAGTCTCCATCGGCTTTGAAGCCTCTCCTGAAGAATTTTTAAGCTACGACAAAGGAATCGACTCCACAACAGGTAAAGCCACCTGGGGAGCGATTCTCGGTCCCTATCGTTTTCGGAAAATTAGGGGTTAGGAGTGTGGGAGTGTGGGCGAGATTTGATTATTATTGCTCATTAATACCCTACAACGCTACTACCTACCTGCTGCTTTCTAACCTCTCCAATTTGCCCAATCTTGAGGCTTTAAGAATGTTTCATACAACTTTGCTTCGGGCGTATTCGGTTCGGGTTCGTAGCAGTATTCCCAGCGTACCAAGGGCGGTAGTGACATCAAAATTGACTCGGTGCGTCCGTTCGTTTGTAGACCGAAAATCGTGCCTCGGTCGTAAACTAAATTAAACTCGACATACCGACCGCGACGATATAGCTGAAAATTACGTTCGCGATCGCCGTACTCTATGTCTTTCCGGCGCTTGACAATTGGTGCATATGCTGGTAAGAAAGCATCACCGCAATCACGTGCAAAAGCAAACAAATCTTCCCAATTGCGTTGTGGTAAATCGCCTAGCGAGTTACTATATGCTGCTGCTGCACCATCGGGCAAAGGACCGCGATACAACTGTCCTTGACCGTCTTGGTAGTCAAAAAATATACCACCGACGCCACGAGTTTCTTGACGATGCTTGAGGTAAAAATATTCGTCACACCAGCGCTTAAAGGTTGGATAATACTCTTTGTGATGTGCGTCGCAGGCTTGCTTGAGTGTGGTATGAAAATGTGCTGCATCTTCTGCAAACGGGTAGTAAGGCGTTAAGTCTGCACCACCGCCAAACCACCAAACCGGTCCTGCTTCAAAGTAACGATAGTTTAAGTGAACCGTTGGAATATAAGGATTGCGCGGATGCAAAACTAACGAAGTTCCTGTTGCAAACCATCTATGTCCAGCTGCTTCGGGACGCTGCGCCAAAATCGAGGGGGGTAAATGCGTTCCCCAAACCTCAGAAAAATTAACTCCGCCTTGTTCAAAAACTGCGCCATCGCGCATCACACGCGATCGCCCGCCGCCACCTTCTTCGCGTTCCCAAGCATCTTGGCGAAACTTACCGACACCGTCGAGTTGCTCTAATTCCTGACAGATTTTATCTTGCAGATTCTGCATCAGCTGCTTAACTCGAACTTTAGCATCTTCTGGTGGTGGCGATTGGGAGGAAGTCATCTGAGGATTTAAAGCAGTCGTCATAAGTCAACTTAAATTTCTTAAAAGCAATATTTCCAGACTTGTGTCAGGCTGAGTCAATAAAAGTGTTTGCTATTACATTGATCAACTATGGCACAAATAACAATTGTGCCTTGTTGTGTACCTTCAATTTTAAAATGCAACAATTCTTTCCAGATTCTGATTGTGATGTTAGTTTACTAGCTGTTGTCGCCGATAGTCATGATTGCCTACATTCTGACGACACTTAATTGACTCCTCGTGACTTTCATCAATTTCTATCATTTGGGGGAAGACAAAAACTGAATATTATCTGGCAGTTTGACAAATAAATTGCTCGAAGAATGTAGTAACAATCCTTAAAGATAGCAGGAATTGAAATTTTGCAACAAACGTACTAGATTTTAGCGAAGTAGGCTAAAAAAATAGGCTACACTGAGCGCTCAAACTCGGTAGCGATCGCCAACAAACAAATTCAGTTTTGGCACGCTACAGACAGGAGGATTAGAAAGATGCTAGGCTGCTTGTCCAAAATTATTCACCGCAGAGGTCGTCGGTTTCAATGTTCTTTGGTACGAACATATCGAGAAATCAGTTCAGCCTCGGTGGATGAACTTTGGCAAAAAGTCGTCAATTTGGCAGATGTTTCTTGGCATCCTTTGCTTACTAGCACCAATGTTCCGAACGGATTAATACCCAAACCAGGTTTAATTTTCCAAGCAGTGACGCGCTTAGGTCCAATTCCGATTCGGCTTTTTGTCGAACGCGTGCATCCTGGAGAAATGATGAGCGTGCGCGTGTTATCAATTCCAGGAATAGAAGAACGCGTCATTTACCGTGTAGAGTCAACGGTGTGCGGTACTTGTGTTTCCTACTCAGTGACATTAAATGGGTGGTTGTCACCTTTGATCTGGTCTTTAATTCGACCTCGTGCGGCAAAAGTTGCGGCGGCTTTAGCAGCGGCGGCGGAACAAGCAGCAAACACTGCACTCTCAACCGAACCGAAGCCTCTAAATGACAGATGTTTTGATTTTTAAGCTAACGCAAATGTACTTGCCAAGCTAAAAAACATAAGCTCTATCAAAGCTAACTATCAATAAATTAAATCACCTATCCTAAATCCTGACAACGTGCCTTATCTATCGGTTGTCGTCTCGCGCTTCTCGTCTATAGTCGCTCACTCAGGACAGCACTTGCCCGTTAAGATTTAGGCAGGAGGCAATTTTTTTGCCACAGTTGCGCCTTGCTTGAGAGTGAACCAACCATGTCAGAAATACTCAACTCCAGTTCTGTTTTAGAAGTTTTGCGCCCCGTACAAGATCCCGAACTTCGCAAAAGCTTGGTGGAACTGAACATGATTCGCAACGTTAAGATTGACGATGGCAAGGTCAGCTTCACCTTAGTGTTAACGACTCCAGCTTGTCCGTTGCGAGAATTCATCGTAGAAGACTGTCAGAAAGCCGTTAAACAATTACCAGGTGTAACCGATGTTGCTGTCGATGTAACCGCCGAAACACCACAACAAAAAAGTTTACCTGACCGTGCTGGAATTGCTGGTGTCAAAAATATTTTGGCAGTCTCTAGTGGTAAAGGAGGAGTCGGAAAAAGTACTGTTGCTGTGAATGTCGCGGTTGCACTTGCCCAAACAGGAGCAAAAGTTGGGTTACTCGATGCCGATATTTATGGACCGAATGCACCAACGATGCTAGGACTTGGGGACAGTCAAGTTATGGTACGGCAAGGTAAACAAGGTGAGGTACTAGAACCTGCGTTCAATCATGGCGTGAAATTAGTATCGATGGGATTTTTGATTGATCGCGATCAACCTGTAATTTGGCGCGGACCAATGCTGAATGGCATTATTCGCCAATTTTTGTATCAAGTTGAGTGGGGAGATTTAGATTATCTCATTGTTGATATGCCTCCAGGGACAGGCGATGCACAATTAACGCTGACGCAAGCAGTTCCTATGGCGGGTGCAGTCATTGTCACGACACCACAAACTGTAGCGCTACTTGATTCGCGTAAAGGCTTGCGGATGTTTCAGCAAATGCAAGTTCCTGTATTGGGCATTGTCGAGAATATGAGTTACTTCATCCCCCCAGATATGCCAGATAAGCAGTATGACATTTTTGGTTCGGGTGGTGGCGAAAAAACTGCTGCGGAACTTGGCGTACCATTACTCGGATGCGTACCGCTAGAAATATCTCTACGTCAAGGTGGCGATCGCGGCGTCCCAATTGTGGTTGCAGACCCTGATTCTGCCTCTGCCAAAGCCTTAAAAGCGATCGCCCTCAATATTGCTGGTAAAGTCTCTGTCGCAGCTTTAACTTAGAGATAAGGAAACGTGAGTCAGAAGTTAACACTCCTACCCGATCAACTTACTCAAGTCCCTAACCTCTAAACCCTGACCTCTGCCCTCTTCTCATGTTGCGAATCTTATCATCCCTACGCTGGAAATATCTACTAGCACCATGGCAACAAGTCGATTGGATATTACTAATTGCCGTTGTCGGTTTAACTGTGTTTGGTGGAATAATGATTCGCAGCGCTGAATTGAATCAGGGCTTGACCGATTGGTGGCAGCACTGGCTTATTGGTGGTATTGGTCTTGTGCTAGCATTATTCATCGCGCGTTGTCGCTACGAAAACCTGATTCAATGGCACTGGGTCATTTATACACTGACGAACGTCTCGCTCCTGATTGTCATTTTCATCGGTACGACCGCTAAAGGTGCGCAGCGTTGGATCAGTATTGGTGGCTTTAATGTCCAGCCGTCAGAATTTGCCAAAATTGGCGTCATTATCACCTTAGCCGCACTGTTGCACTCACGCAGCGCCGCAACCATTCCATCCGTTATTCGAGCTTTAGCTGTGACTGCGGTTCCTTGGTTGTTAGTATTTATTCAACCTGATTTAGGCACATCGCTGGTTTTCGGTGCAATTACGTTAGGAATGCTTTATTGGGGAAATGCTAACCCTGGTTGGTTGATCTTACTTGTTTCTCCAATTATTGCTGTTATTTTATTTAACATTTATTTACCCGCGTGGTTTGCCTGGACTGCAACAATGAGTTTTATTGCATGGCGAACTTTACCTTGGCGATGGTTAGGGGCGCTAGGTGCGATCGCTGTCAATTTTGCCGCCGGTCAATTAGGGTTCATTCTTTGGGGATTGTTGCAAGACTACCAAAAAAATCGCTTGATTTTGTTCCTCAATCCAGAAAAAGATCCGCTTGGCGGCGGGTATCATCTCATTCAATCGCGAATTGCGATCGGCGCAGGTGAATTGTGGGGACAAGGTTTATATCAAGGAACGCAAACGCAGCTTAACTTCGTCCCAGAACAACACACCGATTTTATTTTCTCGGCGATTGGCGAAGAACTCGGCTTTGTCGGTGGTTTAGCGGTGTTGTTTGTCTTTTGGTTAATTTGTTTGCGCTTAGTCGTTATTGCACAAACTGCTAAAGACAACTTTGGCTCTTTATTGGCGATTGGTGTGTTATCGATGATCGTTTTTCAGGCGATCGTTAATATTGCGATGACGATTGGTCTTGCACCTGTCACGGGAATTCCTCTACCGTGGTTGAGTTACGGACGATCTGCATTACTCACCAACTTCATTGCGATCGGCATTGTCGAATCTGTCGCCAACTACCGCCAAAAACGACTTAAATATTAATTGCGTCATAATGGCTAGGCAAGTTATCTAATTAAGGCTGGTAATGGGTAATAGGTAATGGTATGAAGAATTCTGGCACTACCAACATATACTTTCGCTGCGAGAATTCCCTGATTCCCGACCCCTGATACCATTTCACCAAATAAAAACGACAAATCATTTCTCCTCTGCACCTGAAGCCCCTCTGCCCACGCCAGTCGCCTCAACGGGGGGAACCCTACAGTCGGTTTGCTCAACGGAGGACACCTCCGCACGCAACCGACCTCCTGCACGGCGCAGGCTCCTGAAGCTGCCTATTTGTAGTAAATTCAAAGTGACATGGTATGACCTCTGACCCCTTTCTATTACAGAATTTAAAGTTCTGTAGCCTTTTGCTGAAAGCGACTTCCTCTGTGCGGTAAACTATGCGTTGATTATGAGTTTGTAAGAAAAAACGACTCGTTTGGAGCCTTTATTCAATGTCTCATAGCGTCAAAATTTACGATACCTGCATTGGCTGCACTCAATGCGTTCGTGCCTGTCCAACAGACGTGTTGGAAATGGTTCCCTGGGACGGCTGCAAAGCTGGTCAGATTGCTGCATCTCCGCGAACTGAAGATTGTGTAGGTTGCAAGCGGTGTGAAACTGCGTGTCCTACCGACTTCTTAAGCATTCGAGTTTATCTCAGTAATGCTGAAACGACACGGAGTATGGGTCTCGCCTATTGAGAAGTTCCCTTGAATTTCTCTGTGGACGAAATCAAATTCCATAGTAAACATCGCAATACAGAGCGTCTTTTACTTGATTTTCATAATTCAATTCAAGTCAAAGGTAGGGGAAATTTGATTCCCCTTTTTCTTTCTCAAGGTAGAACCAACCACAATACTTCTGTGGTAAGGTCAAAAATTCTATTTGATGAAGAATTCAATTCTTGACGATTTAAAAATCGTTATGTACTTTTGAGAGGCAGAGCATTTAAAGAAGAGTGGTGTTGTAGAATGTGCGGAATTGTTGGCTATATTGGCACTCAAGCAGCTACAGAAATTTTACTTGCTGGGCTAGAAAAACTAGAGTATCGGGGCTACGATTCCGCAGGAATTGCCACAGTCTTTGAAGGTGAGATTCATTGTGTCCGCGCTAAAGGCAAACTCCACAACCTGCGCGAAAAGTTAGAACAAATCGAGAACCCTGCACAAATTGGCATTGGACACACGCGTTGGGCAACGCATGGAAAACCAGAAGAATACAATGCCCATCCGCACATGGATATGGCAAGGCGTGTAGCAGTTGTGCAAAATGGTATCATTGAAAACTACCGCGAGTTACGCGAAGAACTTAAAGAACTAGGACATGAGTTTCGCTCAGAAACTGATACTGAAGTTATACCGCACCTCATTGCACAATTTCTCAAAGACAATCTATCGTCGCAAAATCCCCACACTTCACCGCTGCTAGAAGCCGTTAGACAAACGGTAAACAAACTCGAAGGAGCGTTTGCGATCGCCGTCATTTCTGCTGACTACCCTGATGAACTCATCATCGCCCGCCAACAAGCACCGCTGGCAATTGGCTTTGGGCAAGGAGAATTTTTCTGCGCCTCGGATACTCCCGCTTTAGTACCGCATACGCGTGCAGTATTGACGCTAGAAAATGGAGAGGTGGCGAAGTTAACACCTTTGGGTGTAGAAGTGTATAATTTTTCAGGCGATCGCCTGAAAAAACACCCTCGTACGCTTAACTGGAATCCAGTCATGGTAGAAAAACAAGGATTCCGACACTTCATGCTCAAGGAAATCTACGAGCAACCTGGAGTTGTCAGAACATTTATCGAAGCTTACCTCAAACACGATTGGAACCCAGACGCGACAGAAACACCGATCAAACTTAATCTACCAGAGCAACTATACGCCAACCTAGAGCAAGTTCAAATCGTTGCTTGTGGTACAAGTTGGCACGCGAGTTTAATTGGGAAGTACTTACTCGAACAACTAGCAGGAATTCCCACAATGGTGCAATATTCCTCGGAATTTCGCTACGCACCACCACCTTTAACCGCCAATACACTCATGATTGGCGTTACCCAATCGGGAGAAACCGCTGATACTCTCGCCGCATTGGCGATGGAAAAAGAACGCCGTAAAGATGCACCGCCAGAGTACCAAGTTAGATTATTAGGAATTACTAACCGCCTCGATAGTTCGATTGCAACAATCGCGCCTTACTTGATTGATACGCACGCAGGAATAGAAATCGGTGTAGCAGCAACGAAGAGTTTCATTTCTCAGTTGTTGGCGTTTTACTGCTTAGCGTTAGATTTGGGATTTCGCCGCAAAACACTATCGCCACAGCGTCTGCAAGAAATTCTGGCAGGGATACGTCAATTACCCGCGCAAATTGAATTAATCTTAGAAAGCCAAGAACGTTATATTCAAGAGTTGACGCATCAGTTTAACGACACGCAAGACTTTATTTTTGTTGGACGCGGTATTAATTTCCCGATCGCTTTAGAAGCGGCGCTGAAGTTAAAAGAAATCAGCTACATTCATGCAGAAGGTTATCCTGCGGGAGAACTTAAACACGGTCCGATCGCGTTACTCGATGCTAAAGTGCCTGTAGTGGCGATCGCGATGCCTGGTAGTGTTTACGAGAAGGTTTTATCTAATGCGCAAGAAGCCAAAGCGCGTGACTCGCGTTTAGTTGGAGTGACTTCAATGGACGATTCCGAAGCAGCGGAAACCTTTGATGACTTGATTCCTGTACCAGCGGTGGAAGAATTACTTTCACCAATAATTAGCGTGATTCCTTTACAACTATTGGCGTATCATATTGCAGCACGTCGCGGCTTAGACGTCGATCAACCACGAAATTTAGCAAAATCAGTAACTGTTGAGTAGACTTGCAGTAAGGGCGATCGCATTTGTTACAACACTCAAAAAGTTGTATACGCAGAAATGTCATCTCTTCTTAAAATTAGTGCATGAACAGTGACTTAATTCCTTTTCTTGTTGGTGTGAGTTTACTCGTTGCGTACCTCATCTTTTCGGCAAAGACAGAGATGGGGACGAAACTTTTCTGGAAAAAGAAACCGCCAACGCGCTAAATTTGGGAGATTGACGCACGAATTGCAAACAATGGAAACCGTAACAACGTCGCGGATGCAGGCGGTACAGTCGCCAGTGATTCCGATTGTGGGAGAACTGATTCGCAGTTTTCCTGGCACAATTTCTTTAGGGCAAGGTGTTGTATACTATCCACCACCACCGGAAGCGACAAATCTCACTCAATTCTTTGCCGATCCAGCAAATCATCAATACAAAGCTATTGAAGGTATTCCGCCTCTAATTGCCGCAATCAAAACAAAACTGCAAACTTTTAATGATATTGCACTTGACAAGCGATGCATTATGGTAACGGCTGGTAGCAATATGGGATTTCTGAATGCGCTGCTAGCCATTACTTCCGTCGGTGATGAAGTGATTTTACAGACACCTTACTATTTCAATCATGAAATGGCGATCCAAATCGCAGGGTGTCATCCCGTATTTGTAGCGACTGATGAAAATTATCAACTCCGTCCCGAAGCGATCGCGCAAGCCATTACAGAAAAAACCAAAGCTGTGGTGACAATTTCACCGAATAACCCCACAGGTGCCGTTTACGCTGAAGACGCATTACGCGCAGTCAATCAACTGTGTCGCGATCGCGGAATTTATCACATCAGTGATGAAGCTTACGAATACTTTACTTACGATGGCGTCAAACACGTTTCGCCTGGTGCATTTTCTCACAGTCATACACACACAATCTCCTTATACAGTCTTTCTAAAGCTTATGGATTTGCAAGTTGGCGAATTGGTTACATGGTGATTCCAGAACACTTACTTGTTGCTATTAAAAAAGTTCAAGATACAAACTTAATTTGTCCGCCTGTCATTTCGCAGTACGCCGCATTAGGTGCATTGCAAACAGGATTTAATTATTGCCAAAGTCATATTCAAGCGATCGCCAACGTTCGTCAAGTTGTTTTACACTCACTGAACGCCCTGCAAGGCTTGTGTACAATTGCACCCGCGAATGGTGCTTTTTACTTTTTCCTCAAGGTGCATGCGCAATTAGATCCCTTTGAATTAACCGAACGCCTCATCCGCGAACATCGAGTCGCAGTACTTCCAGGGACAGCATTTGGTATGGATCGCGGTTGTTACCTGCGCGTCGCCTATGGCGCATTACAAGAAGCAACAGCTAAAGAAGGTATGGAACGCTTAGTCAAAGGTTTGCAGACGATTTTAGCTCATTGAGGAACTGTTAACGACGAACCATTATGTTTTGGACTGAGTTGCAGTAGAAAAGGAACAGCTTGACGACTCCACTCATGTAGCGGTGTATAGTAAGCTGCTTCTTCGCCAAAACAGATGTTTAGCATATCCGTGTGAATAATCCCTGGATTGAGGGGAATTGCTGCCATACTATCCGGTAATTCTTGCGCAAGCGATCGCGTCAAGCCTTCAATCGCCCACTTAGAAGCACAATAGGGTGCAACTTGGGGCGAAGTCGAACGTCCCCAACCCGAACTAAAATTGACAATGATACCTTGCTTTCTTTGGATCATTGCGGGAACAAAGTGGCGGATGACATTCGTTACGCCAATGATATTGACATGAATGACGCGCGCAAATTCTTCCGCAGGCACTTTCCATAAAGGTGCTAATTGATTGATAACACCTGCATTATTCAGTAATAAATCGGGTGGTTCGTAACTTGTTAGTACGTGCTTTGCCCAATCTGCTACCTGTTGATCTACTGCAACATCAACGACAGTAAAACTATGCGGCGAACCGAATTGCTGACGTAGTTTGTCTACTGCTGTTTGCGATCGCGCACAACCAATAACAGTATGCCCTGCTTGAATAAACGCCTCGGTCATTGCCAATCCCAGACCGCGACTCACTCCCGTAATGACAATCAGCTTTTTCATGGTGCAATTTTACAGCTTGTTGACAGAAAATCCAAGCTTTGCTTGCCACGTGTATGATGTGAGGAGTGCAGCGATGCTACCCTAGCTTGCCACATGACTAGTCGAGATAGTTATGACCTTTTTTGATAAATTGAATACGGCGATCGCGCGGAATGACAGCTTGCTATTTGTCGGACTCGATCCTAATCCAGAAATGATGCCGCAGCACAAAACAGAAGATTTGATCGAAGACTTATGGACTTGGCTACAATTTCTGATTGCTGAAACTGCGAATTTAGTTTGTGCGTATAAACCGACACTTGGTTTTTACGAAGCTTTGGGTAGCCGAGGATTAGAACTGCTTGAACGCACTTTAGCCGCGATTCCTGACGATATTCCGATTATTTTAGATGCCAAGCATAGCGACTTAAATACCAGTACAACCTTTGCGCGCACTATTTTTCAAAACTGGCAAGTTGATGCTGTCACAATTAATGGTTACGCTGGACAAGATCACGCTGCTTCGTTTTTAGTTCATCCTGATAAAGCTGTATTTGTTTTATGTTGTACTTCTAATCCAGGAGCGATCGCTCTACAGCAATATCCGCAAAACGCATCGCCTTTCTACGTGCATTTAGCAAAAGAAGCAAAAACATGGGGAACTCCTGAACAACTTGGATTTGAAGTCGGAACTACGAGTCCTGAAGTCTTGAGCCAGATACGGGCGATCGCGCCTGAAAGACTGATCCTTGCACGTAGCATCTGGGCAGAAGAAGGTAATATCAACAAAATTTTGACTGCGGGTTTAAATGCAAATGGTAGCGGCTTATTAATTCCTGTTCCTCAAGATATTTTAAGTCAAAATAATCTTGCTAAAGCAATTTACTTACTGCGTCAAGAAATTAATCAAATTCGCTTAGAAAATAGTCAAGAAGATTCAAACTGTTCTGTCTGGCTACCAGATGTTTGCTTGCTTGATAAACATCCACATTTTGATCTTATCTTACAACTTTATGATATTGAATGTATTTTATTTGGTAATTTTGTGCAAGCTTCAGGAGCAACATTTTCTTATTATATAGACTTGCGTAAAATTATTTCTAATCCACAACTTTTTCATCAAATTCTTTTAGCCTATGCAGACATTTTAAAAAATCTAAACTTCGATCGTATCGCAGGCATTCCTTACGGTTCTTTGCCTACTGCTACAGGGTTAGCTTTGCATCTCAATCGCCCGATGATTTTTCCGCGCAAAGAAGTTAAAGCGCATGGTACGCGACGGCTCATTGAAGGATTATTTCATCCTGGTGAAACTGTTGTTGTTGTTGATGATATTTTAATTAGTGGCAAAAGTGCGATAGAAGGAGCCGCAAAACTTGAATCAGCAGGATTAAATGTAGAAGATATTGTTGTATTTATCGATCACGAACAAGGAGTTAAAGATCGATTACGTCAGAATGGTTATCGCGCCCATTCGGTATTGACACTTTCTGAAATTACAGAAACGTTGTATAAAGCTGGTAGAATTAATGACAAACAATTAAAAGCTTTTGAAGAAAGTTGTTAGCAACCAAATTTATGTTGAGAATGTACTTTAATCATTTTGATTCAAACAGCTAAGCTAATTCACTTATCTAGCTCAGTTAGAATTTGAATAACCAATTGCTGTTGTATTAGAGTAAGTCTCTGCCAACTATTACCCCATAGATTTATCATTGTCTGAGTTGTAGGATCAGAGATGATAACAGCAGTTTTGAAATTATTCATCTACATTCCTTATGCGTTTAAGCAAATCCTTAGTAATTACTAAGTTGGGTGTAATTAAAAAAATTCTCAAAACCACTACACAGGATTTGACGATTTACTAAATAAAGCATAGATATGTTTACCCAATTGTTCCGTACGGTTTCGGGCATAAATACCAAGTTTAATCAAATTGTTTGTAGCCTTACCGCGTTCAGTTTTTTAACAAACGGGCAAACTCTTTTTTAACTGTTTGATAGCACTCGCAAGAAGTTGACTCTAACGCCTCTCGATCGAGAATAGTAATTTTACCTCGGCTGTAGCGGATTATTCCTGCTTTGCTGAGACTACCAGCAGCTTCTGTAACGCCCGAACGGCGTGTACCAAGCATATGAGAGAGAAATTCTTGCGTCAGAGGAAGCTCGTTTGATTGTACGCGGTCTTGGACTACAAGTAACCAACGAGCAAGTCGAGCCTCGATTGTATGCAGACGGTTACAAGCTGCTGTATGTGCGGTATGGGTAAACAGTGCTTGCGTATAGCGTAGCAGCAAGCGTTGCAGTGCGCTACCTCGATCAAACTCGGTTTTCATAAGATTTGCACCGATCCTGATGGCACTTCCAGGAATTTGCACGATCGCCTGTAGCGTATTAGTGTCCCCTCCCCAACATACCGTAAGACCTGCCATACCTTCCCTTCCAACTATACCGACTTCGACTACCTCACCACTTTCCATAATGGTGATTAAAGAAATCAATGCCCTATTAGGAAAATACACGTACTCAATTGATTCTTCAGCATGCCAGAGAACTTGACTGCGTGAAAGACTAACTGTTTCCATATAAGGAAATAGGCGTTGATAATCTTCGGTCGGTAAGGCTGCAAGCAGCTGATTTTCTATTTGCAGATCAGGAGAATGATAAACTGACATTAGTAAACCATTGAATGTGATTGTGGTTTAGACAAACCTGGCAGCACAAGAAGAATGAAGCACCTACTCTCATGAATGTTAGTGGCTGCTAACAAAAAATCACACACTGAATTGCTAAGAACAGTTTAAGATATCTGACAGGAACAATAATAACGATCGCCTACTTCATTTAACTTAGCTATTAAATCGCAATTAAGCTTTCAATAGCAAAATTGCTCGAACTCACCAATTATTATTAATCGTTAGCTCTAATTATAACAGTATTCACTCAAGCGAGTTTTAATGTAATTCGGCTTGATGGTTTATCAAGGCTGAAACTAATGCTCTAACCCCCTGTGCCGAATTTAGAGTCAAAGCCCTTTGCGCGATCGCCTCAGCTTCAACCGCATTTAACTCACTAATCGCGTGTTTAACCATCGGTATTGCTTGCGGATTAAGACTAAGTTCATCTAACCCCAATCCTACTAAAATTGGTATCGCCACAGGATCGGCGGCTAATTCTCCACACAAACCCACCCAAATACCAGAAGAATGCGCAGCTTGCACCGTTTGGCTAATTGAGCGTAACACCGCCGGATGTAAAGCATCCGCAAGCATTGCCACTTGAGAATTCGTGCGATCTGCTGCCATAATATACTGACTTAAATCATTCGTACCGATACTGAAAAAATTGACCTCGGTAGCTAACTGATCGGCGATCGCAACTGCGGACGGAATTTCCACCATAATTCCTACTTGCATTGTCTCATCAAATGGAATATTTGCTTGTCGCAATTGAGTTTGCACTTGGACTAAAAGTGCCTTGGCAGCTTGCACTTCTTGCACAGTCGCAATCATCGGAAACATGATTTTAATCTGATGCCCGTAGCTAGCTCGTAAAATCGCGCGTAACTGCGTTTTAAAGATATCCTGATTTTCCAGACAAAACCGAATACCGCGTTTACCAAGAAAAGGGTTTGATTCTGCGTGTAATCCAAGATATTGCAGTGGTTTATCACCGCCGATATCTAAAGTCCGCACGATTAAAGCGCGACGATCTAAAACTTCAGCGATCGCTTGATAAACTGCGAATTGTTCCTCTTCAGTAGGTGCAGTTGTGCGATTGAGATACAGGAACTCGGTGCGAAGTAACCCGACACCTTCAGCACCATTTTTGATTGCTATTTTCGCATCAGCGACACTACCAATATTCGCCGCGATTGTAATGCGCTTACCGTCGCGCGTGATTGCAGGTTGATGTGCGGTAGCTTGCGCGTGGTGTTGCGCTTGTAATTTAGCTTCGCGTTTAGCTTGTAGTGTTGTTATTGTATCTGTATCAGGTTCTAGCCAAACTCTGCCACTTGCGCCATCAATTGCCAGAAGTGTGCCATTAGCTAGATGTAAAATTGCGGCTGGAACGCCCACAACGGCGGGTATACCAAGACTACGCGCCAGAATTGCTGTGTGTGAAGTTGCACTACCCCGCGTTGTACAGATTCCTAGTACTTTTGTTGTGTCTAACTGCGCGGTGTCAGAAGGAGTTAAATCAGTCGCGACGACGATGCTTGGTTGCGTAAGTTCAATTATTGGCGTTGTGATTCCACACAGCGATCGCAATACTCTTTGTCCTACATCAGTAATATCATTCGCGCGTTCTTGCAAATATGCATCTTCTAAGGTGTCAAAGTTATGCGCTAACTCATCAATCGTACTTTTCCATGCAAATTCTGCATTTTGGTGATGGCTAAAAATTCGCTGGCGTACGGGTTCGAGTAATGCGGGATCTTGTAGCACAAGTAAATGTGCGGTAAAAATCTCCGCCTCATCTCCAAGTTGATTTGCCTGCAATGATTGCAGATCTTGTGTAGCAGTTTGAATCGCGGTTTGTAACCTTTGCCATTCGCTGGCTGTATCCTCAACAATGTATTCTTCAACTTGGACAGATGTCAGACGATATTGAAAAACGGGCGCGATCGCAACTCCCGAAGACGCGGGAATCCCAAGGAGTTCTCCTTCTACAGTCTCACTTGCAGCAATAACTGGCGGTATCAAATCACTGTCATTTTCACCAAAGTTATTTGCAACTAATTCTTGCAACGCAGCTAACGCCGCTTCTGCATCAATTCCCGTCGCAGCGATCGCAATTTCATGTCCCTGACGCACTCCTAATGTCGCAACTTGATTGATACTATCAGCCCTCACAAAGTCTGTATTCCTCGTAACATTTCGTACTTGAATCTGCGCGTGAAACTTAGCTGCTGTTGTCACAAACCTTGCTGCGGGACGTGCGTGTAAACCTAATCGATTAGAAACTGTAAGCTGAATTTGGGCGGTGTGGGAATCAGTTAATGGTTGGTTATTAGACTTGCTGGAGTCGAAGTCCCTCACGTGGCGTGGATTTAGCAGGCTTAGGGATCTATCAGTAATAACATCAATTCCCAGTTGTTCAGCTTTAGCGGTTAATGCGCCACGCGCTTCTGCAATGACTTGTTCAATCGAATTTCCTGATGCGGCTGCAATTGTTGCGGCGATCGCGCCTTCTACAAGCGGTGCTTCGCACAAATAAATCTTCTCGCGCTGTGTTTCTGACAAGAATTCCAACGCCATCTCTGCACTTAATAAAGCACTTCCCAAATCCATTAAGACAATGACACCATCATCGCTATAAACGGACTCAATAGCTTGATAAACTTGCATCGCATCCGTACCGAGTGGATTATCTGGATCGTCAATACCAGCGGCGACAGCTATTGCAACATCACCACTAACCATTTGTGCTGCAAGTTCCCGCACTCCTGCTGCTAGCTGTTTACTGTGAGAGACGATGACAATTCCTATCACTGCAACACCATAATCAGGGGTCAGGGTATTCTAAACTTCTAGAATGTCTTAACTATATCGGCTATTGCTATAAGTATTACAGCCTTAACTTGCGCTTTAAAGATGAAGATTTTTTTAGAAACTGAAAGATTGATTTTGCGACAATTTACCGCAGATGATGTAGATAATTTATTTGAACTTAATAGCGATCCGCAAGTCACTCGTTTAACACCTGACGCAGATCAACCACCAGATTACACAACAATTCAAACGCGAACGATACCACAATACCTTGCTTACTATCAACTCTACGATGGTTATGGTTGCTGGGCTGCTGTTGAAAAGTCAACTCAAGCGTTCATTGGTTGGTTCTACTTGCGTCCAGCCATACACGCAGCTTACTTCAATTGTGCATTCGCCGATCGCGATGATATAGAGCTAGGATATCGCTTGCGCCAAGCAGCTTGGGGAAAAGGTTATGCTACAGAAGGAGCTAAAGCTCTAATTTATAAGGGCTTTTCTGAATTAGAAATGCAACGCGTGTTTACCGTTGCTTTAGCTGTGAACGCACCTTCGATTCGAGTTATGGAAAAAATAGGCTTAAAACGCGAAAAAAGATTGTTCGATGAATTCGGTAACGATCTGGCGATTCACGCACTCAGTCAAGCTGAGTTTGAATCCTTAAGCTTACTCTAAACTTGCCACGCAAGCTGTGCGATCGCGATACCATCCAAATGTAGTTAGCATTACATTGAGCAAAGATTATGGAGCCAGATTCACTACCGACGGAGATTATTCTGACGCACCCACGTCAATCTTTGGGTAGCGTTAAGTTAGATTGGACACCCCAGCCAGGAAATTATCTCGACCTTGAAGGTAAAACTTACGCGGTACTAGAGCGCCGCCATCGCTATCATTTAAGATCGGGGCGCTATCGCTTACATAAAGTTGCAATATACGTGCAGTCAGCGCCACGTCCGAGTGAAAAAAGTCTTGTGGCTGGACGTTGGGTCATTGGTGATGCTAGCTGTCGCTACAATGCGCATTCTGAATTAATTCGCTGTGCGGTTAATCCCGAAGGACCATGCGATCGCTGTCGGTTTTATGAACCTGTTGAAGCGTAACTCCTCAATTTTTCTCCTACTGTTAAACGACTACCGTTAGCAAAATCCCATCCTGATTGCGGACGTTTCCCCGCAAGTTGTACCTGTTGTAATAGTAATAATCCTTCCCCTGTTTGGACAATTGGTCCTATTCCCTTGGCAATGCTGACGACTTCACCAGTCACCGCCGGAGTTGACAAAGAAGATAAAGTGTGCATTAAAAAGCTAAATTCTGGTAGTAACGACCAATAAGCAGCGCCAAGGGGAACCGTCGCAATGATTTTTAACGACTCGTCGCGAAAGTGCGTAACGCAGTTGGGGAAAAAGCCGCGCACTTGGTTATGTAGTGCGATCGCAGATTTTGACCAATCTAAAAGGTAATCGTGCTTTTTAATTAACGGTGCATAAGTCGCTTGCGAGTCATCTTGCGGAATCGGTTGAATTTCTTGGCGTTCCCACTTAAACAGCGTTTCTATCAATAAATCTGCGCCTATTTCAGCAAGTCGTTGCGCTAAATCTTGGGCGTTATCAAGTAGCTGAATCGGTGTATAGGCTTTAAGAAGCATTGCGCCTGTATCCATACCCGCATCCATCAGCATTGTTGTAATACCCGTCTCGGCTTCGCCATGATAGAGACACCACTGAATCGGTGCAGCACCTCGATACTTCGGCAAAATTGAGCCATGCACGTTAATACAACCTCTACGTGGTATATCTAAAATTTCTTGCGAAAGAATTTGCCCATAAGCAACAACAACAAAAACATCAACTGATAATTTTTGTAACTGTGCTAAAACTTCAGCATCTTTCTTAATGCGCTGCGGTTGCCATACAGGAATATGATGTTGCACAGCCAAAGATTTCACTGGCGAAGCACTTAACTGATTACCACGCCCGCGACGTTTATCCGGCTGCGTGACAACCGCAGACACTTCAATCGTTGGATGCTGCAATAATTTTTTTAACGTGGGTACTGCAAAATCAGGAGTCCCAAAAAATACGACTTTCATTCAAGGCGACAAGCTAGGCGACTATCGGCTATCCTACCGCAGAGTTTTGCCAAGGCACAGGTACAAGTGTTGTGACACTTTTATTTGTGAACTTCGATCGAACCAACGCAAGCTGTAGAAAAATTTAATTGAAATAGATCTTCTCAGTTGCCTATTTCTCTTGTTATACCTGAAATAGCATACTGCCACATCGCCTACTTCAGGTGCTTCTGACCTCGCTACTGCCCTACCTAAAACTGTACAAATGCTACAAAACTTCTTCTCAGGATGGTTTTGCCCACAGCCACGCCTTAAGCTGTTAGTGGCTATGCTACTGACGCCAGCGATCGCAGCAACATCAATTCAAGCGGCGTCAGCCCAGTCGTTTGAAGCGATCGCATCTTCGTTAAGTCAATCGTCAGCAGAAGAACAGGCGAGCGATCAGCCATCAGTATCTCTCGATCCGTTAAATAGCCCTTATCCTGTTCCTTGGAATTGGGTAATGAAAACTTACGAAGATATCAGTTCGCAAGAAGGTTCGGGAGTGCGTTACTATCGCAGTCATTCGCTGCTTTCGCCTGATGGTGAGTATGCTGCTTACAGCCGCATTCAAATGCAAGTACAGCCAGAACTCTATCATAGTCAAGTCAGCAGTGTCATGTTTTTAGAAAACTTGCGCACTGGAAAGTTACAAGAAGTCAAAGCGTCATCGCCGTTGGCACTGCATTTGTTGCTACGCGGAAAATCGGCAACTCCAGGAATTATTTCAATTTTGTCTCCCATCGGTTGGTCAAAGTCGAGCGATCGCCTCCTCGCGCGTCAATTTGAAGGTTTCTTTAATACTTCTGATGTGTCTGACTATGCTGTGATTTGGCATCGATACAAAAACCAAACAACAACACTTGCGCCAGCACAAACTTATCACGACCATGCCATGTCAATTCTACTCGGCTGGAGTCAAACTGACCCCGATCGAGTTGTCTTTCGAGTCGGTGAATTAGGTGATGAGCATTGGCAGATGTGGACAGTAGCAGAAAACGGTCAAACAACGCCTGCACCAAGCATAGAACAACCTATTGTTTTCGGACTACGGCAAATGAAACTTTGGGCAGGTGAACAAATTGCTTCTCGATAGTATTACAGAGATCAGCGGTCAGAGTTAAAGTATGGTTATCGTAATAGTTCTAAACTCTCCTATTGTCCTAACCGTCTTGACCACTGCTATAAAAGTTAGTATTGCTAATTGCTCAAGCGATTAAAAACGCGATTGACCAAGGTAACGTCCTGCAAGCTGTATAGCATCAGCAATATCTACCTCGCCATCGCCGTTGGCGTCTAAGAAAGTATCCAATACGGTATTTCGGTTATTAGTTTGAGTATTAGCAACTGGTGCATTTTGTGCGCGGCTGCCGCTTTGCAATAGATTTAGCACAACCGGCACTAAAATAGGTAGCATCTGCACAATCATATTTGGATTCAAACCTGTGCGCTGTGCGGCAAATTGTGCGAGTTGTTGAATTTGACTTTGAGAAAACAACCCAGAAACCGCTTGCGGGTTTGGTGATGCACCGCTGTATTGATTGACAAACGCTTGTGTTTGGTCGTAACCATCTCTAGAACGCTTTTGCTGTAGTCCTGAGCGAACGTAATTACCTACAATCGACATTAACGATTGCATCGTCGATGGATTTGTGTGATAGCTATTGCTTAGCTGCTGTACTGTATTCAGAATGTTAGCTAGCTGTCCAGAACTTGCTTGCTGCGAAGGATTATTGATTGCACCAAGAATTTGGTCAAAAAGTCCCATATGTCTATACTTACATCATGTATGACTTCAATTTTCCCTAGTCAACAAGCTGACGACCTCTAGCTAACAGTAGAAAATTTGCTCAAATCTGCGATAACGTTCTTCCTTACTTTCTCCCTCCTAATTAGGCTACGGTGTACACATAAGTCTAGACTGGCGTCGCTCCAAGCTTTTTCGCCCCCTTGCATCCAACAGAAACAGGCTCAAAAGTCCCCCAAGCTTGGGGAGCCATGGCGAAAGCGGGGGTTCACCCTCAATCCCCACGTAGTGGGGACCCCGAGTCCCCCGTTGTAGGAACTGGCGTGGGTTGGGGGGCGGTTCGCCAGGGACGCGTGCTAGATACCGACTATTTGTGTGTACACGGTAGCCATAATTGGGAAAGAGCGAGAGGGGGCGAGAAGCCGCAAATTTGAATCAGTAATGTACAGACACTACGACTCGGCTTGCATTAAAGATTTTGATCGGAGTCGAATGAGACGGTCAATACAGGCTTGACCATAGCTAATTGCCTCATCAAGCGTCTGAAAACAAAATGGTTCGCTGTAGTGATTTCCTTCTGGATCGGTGTAGTCTACGACGATACCGTTCAATTCTTGCTTTGCAAGTAAGATCCACTGTTTGTAGTAATTCATTATCCTTACCTCTGTTTACGTGTAGCGACGGACGAGGTGGGTCGAAAGGTCAGCAGCTAACCCAAATTATTGGTTAAGGGATACCTGCGAGGAGACCCTTAGGACAATTGCTTATATAAAATATAAAGCTAATGCCACAGGTACTCCTTCCATTGCCTACGAAGTTAGCTGACGGGCTAAGATTGGAAGGTATCTTTCTCATATATAGAGATTCGCCCCGAACTTTGGTTCCTCCGTTCTTCAACGCAAGCGGTAGAAGATTAGGCTACCCACTAAACAACTGATCGCTAGTAGCAAATGGATACTTTATATCCAGGCTAATAACTCATCAGTTATACGTAATATACCGGAATTGCTTTTGTTGCGCAATCGTTTTTGTTGCAAATTGATAGTGTAATACTGTGATACACAAAATTGAGTCAAGCTATAGCCTTAACCGCATCTGACTTTCAGAACTATATTAAATTTTCCTAAAGTTTCAAAACGCCTTGTTGCGATCGCCCTATTCCCCCTGACGCATTCAGGACACCAGCAAGCAGATTAAGATCAAAAGCATCTCCTGCGTTGTAGTGACTCAAAGACAATGCCTTTTCCACGCATCGTAATGCTGCTGATTGCCCTGATTGTTATCGTCGGGCTGTTGCTGTGGCTGTTCGCTAGCTTGTCACAGTTATTATGGCAGTTGTCTTACACTTCGCCGTTCCTGGCGGATGTGCTGCTATTTCTGATTGTTGCCTTGGTTGTCTTGCTGATTGGTGTAGTTATCTACTACATCGCGATTGTCCAACGCGGTGAAAGGCGATCGCGACGACGGGCGCAACGGCAAATTCAAATTCCCGAAGACCGCACGGACGTTGCGGAGGAAAATCTGCGTGCAATCCAACAGCAATTGACACAAATTCAAGACGAAGTGGCGCGTCAAGCGTTACTCGCGCGATCGCAGGAAATTGAAGCAAGTTTATCGCGTGGTGCGTTGCGAGTCGTTGTCTTTGGGACAGGTTCAGCGGGCAAAACTTCGCTCGTGAATGCGATCTTTGGGCGAATTGTCGGACAAGTCGCCGCCCCAATGGGAACAACACAGGAAGGACAAACTTACAGCTTGCGGCTCAAAGGCATGGAACGCCGGATTTTGATTACGGATACGCCAGGAATTTTAGAAGCAGGAGTCGCCGGAACAGAACGCGAAAGACTCGCACGACAATTAGCTACCGAAGCTGACTTATTGTTGTTTGTTGTAGATAACGATTTACGGCGTTCGGAATACGAACCGTTGCAGACTTTGGCAGAAATTGGCAAGCGATCGCTTTTAGTTTTGAATAAAACCGATTTATACGCCGACGTAGACCGCGAAACAATCCTCGCCCAACTGCGCGAACGAGTTAAAAATTTTATTGCACCGACGGATATTGTGGCGATCGCCGCGAATCCGCAACCTGTCGCGTTAGAAAATGGCGAAATCTTTCAGCCGGAACCCGATATTATGCCGTTACTGCGCCGCATGGCTGCGGTTTTACGTAATGAGGGTGAAGATTTAGTCGCAGACAATATCTTACTGCAATCGCAACGACTTAGTGAAGAAGCACGGCAAATTATTGATGCTCAGCGGCGTCGTCAAGCGGATAAGGTTGTAGACCGTTTTCAATGGATTAGTGCTGGTGTTGTAACAGTAACGCCGTTACCAGGTGTTGATTTACTCGCCACCGCTGCGGTGAATGCGCAAATGGTTGTCGAAATCGGGAGAATCTACGGCAGCGATTTGAATTTAGAACGCGGTAAAGAGTTGGCACTTTCTTTAGCAAAAACGCTTGCAAGTTTGGGGATTGTCAAAGGGGCGATTCAACTGTTATCAACAGCACTACAATTTCATGTTGCGACGTTTGTCGTTGGTCGGGCAATTCAAGGGGTGACGGCTGCGTATTTGACGCGAATTGCAGGTAAAAGTTTTATCGAGTATTTTCGTCACGATCAAGATTGGGGGGACGGTGGAATTACTGAGGTAGTACAGCGTCAATTTGAACTTAACCGCCGCGATGAGTTTATCAAAGCTTTCGTGCAAGAAGCGATCGCGCGTGTGATTAAACCGCTGAAAGTTGATTCGTAACGAGTATTGCTGCTCATTGGTAATTGGTAACGGGTAATGGTTTTGTCTAGCTGCTAATCACTTGTCATGTCGAGTACTTCAGATAAAGTTTGTAGCATTAAATACACTGATGTTGCCCCAGGATCTTGATGATTGATACTGCGATCGCCTAAGTAGCTTGCGCGCCCTTTTTTTGCCAGCATGGGGATCGTTGCTTGCATTCCTTGTTCGGCGGCGGTTGTTGCGTGTTGTATCGCTTCTGAGGTTGTTTTTCCTTGGTTAATAGCTTGTGTAAAAATTGTAACCGCAGGAGATAGCGCGTCAATCATTGTTTTATCACCGAGTTGCGCTTTGCCGCGTTGTAACACGCCGTCTAAGCCTGCTTGTAGTAGACTGACCATGTCTTCATTCGATAATTCTTGTTTTCCGGTGACTGCGGTACTAGCGCGTAAAAAGAAGGTGCCATACAATGGACCACTCGCACCACCGACACTAGAAATAAGTGTCATACTCACTGTTTTCAAAATACCGCTGATATCTTGCGCTGCAAGGTTAGGTAACTGACTTGCGACTTTTTGAAACCCACGATCCATATTGATACCATGATCTGCATCACCGATCGCCGCGTCGAGTTGCGTCAAGTATTCTTTATTTTGTGCGATCGCATCTGCGAATTGCTCTAACCATTGGAGAATTTGCTCTTTTGTTACCATTATTAAATTCCCCAGCGCCAGCTAGCTGTTTTTACAGGTGCATCCCAGAGGCGAATCATTTCATCGTCTAACCTCAGCAGTGTAATCGAACACCCTTGCATATCTAGCGATGTGACGTAAGAACCAACTAAATTTCGGACAATTTGCCATCCTTGCTGCGCGCATAGATCGGCAAGTTGGCGATAAACAATGTACAGTTCAGCCAGCGGCGTACCACCCATACCGTTGACAAAAGCTAAAAGGCGATCGCCCTTTTCCCATTCAGGATCGGTTAATTGCACGTCAACAAATCCTCCTTTGCTTTCATCCCACTCGCGGACTGTGCGAGTATAGGCAATATCCTCAAAAATTGACATTGCCAGCATCTCAGTAATCTCATCCGCCGACTTAATCGTCATTCTTTCGCGCCCTGGTTCGCCGTGAATTCCAATTCCCATTTCAATTTCGTCAGCACCTAATTCAAACGTCGGCTTCATGATTGCGGGTACAGTACAAGAAGTTAAGGCGACTCCTATACTTCGCCCATTGAGATTAACTCGGCGACACAAATCGGCAGTGTCGGCTAAATCATATCCTTGTTCTGCCGCCGCACCACAAATTTTTTCGGCTAGTACCGTTGTTCCTACACCCCGCCGCCCTTGCGTGTACAAACTGTCTTTGACGGCAACATCATCATCGATTAAAATACTCAAAACTCGCAGATCTTCAGCACGCGCTAACTCGGTTGCCATCTCGAAGTTCATGACATCGCCGCTATAGTTTTTGACGATATAAAGAATTCCTGCACCACCATCAACTTGTTTTGCTGCTGCTAGCATTTGATCGGGCGTTGGCGAAGTAAAAACTTCACCAGGACAAGCAGCATCCAACATTCCCCTACCAACAAACCCTGCGTGCATTGGTTCGTGTCCGCTACCACCACCTGAAATGAGCGCAACTTTTCCTTGTACAGGTGCATCTGCACGATAGACAAACGTAGGCTCAAATTGTACTTTTAATAGATCAGGATGCGCCTTTGCCATTCCTATTAAACTCTCACGGACAAAATCTTCCGGTCGATTGATGAGTTTTTTCATTGTAGTGACTTCTGACAATGTAGCTTTGAGGCTGGTAATCGGTAATGGGTATCTATCCGTCAAACAAGAGGACAAATCAAAACTCTTTTAGGGTAATTGTTCTTTTAGTTGGCTAAGACTATCAGGATTGAGCGTAATTTTGACTTCTAGTTGTTGGTGATTATCTCGTAATGTGAGGATGTGGTTTTCGCCAACACGACGGTACAGCCAGTGCGGATTTTTGACTTCAATTGTTTCATAGTTTACCTCGCGTAAAGCTACACGGATAACGAGTTGTTTTTGCGATTGCGGGAAAATATATAACTGCTGTAGGTGTGTATCGAGTACCAACTGATGCGGTGTCGTGTTACGTGTTTGCGATGTATCAGGTTTTTGCCAGTAAAGCGTGATACCGCGAATTTCAGGATTTTTGATTTCAAAAACTTCATCAAAGCGTTGTGGTTCCCAGTCAAGTTGATCGACATCGCCAGTTTGGGGAATCATCCGCTGTGCCAGCGTAACTTGTTTATTTGCTAAGCTTGACCACCATTGTTGAATCACTGCAAAATTGTCAAGATTATCTGGTTTAGAGTTACCTTGCTGCCAAAGTATTTTACCTTCCATATGTCTTATCTCAGTTGCGATCGCTTCTCTTTAGCAGAATACTTGATGCATGATTAGCTAAGGGCTAAAAGCTAATCGCTCGCTAAAGATGGATTTACCAATTATTTACCACCCTGACTACGTAGCACCTCTACCCGAAGGTCATCGCTTTCCGATGCCTAAGTTTAGCCGACTCTATGAATTACTCATAGCAGATGGTGTAGCACATCCTGCACAATTTCATACTCCCGTACAACCACCATCCGAATGGATCACATTAGTTCATACTCCAGATTACTTTCAAGCATATTGTACAGGGACACTCGATCCTAAAGCGCAACGCCGGATTGGCTTACCTTGGAGTTCGGCGTTAGTCAAGCGCACGTGTATTGCTGTCGGGGGAACAATTCTGACTGCAAAATTAGCCCTCAGTCACGGTTTAGCATGCAATACTGCGGGTGGAACGCATCATGCTTTTCCAAGTTATGGTTCGGGTTTTTGTATTTTTAACGATTTGGCGATCGCCGCGCGCGTTTTACAACAGTTGCAACTCGTCAAAAAAGTATTGATTGTAGATTTGGATGTGCATCAAGGTGACGGGACAGCGTATATTTTTCAAGAGGATGCGAGTGTTTTTACGTTTTCGATGCACTGCGAGGTCAATTTTCCAGGAACTAAACAAAAAAGTGACTTGGATGTTCCTTTACCTGTAGGGATGGAAGACGATGCTTATTTGCAAACGTTAGCGAATTACTTACCCGATTTACTTTCTCATGTTAAGCCAGATCTTGTGTTATACGATGCAGGTGTCGATCCGCACGCAGGCGATCGCTTGGGTAAATTAGCTTTAACTGACGCTGGCATTTATCGCCGCGAAATGCAAGTCTTAAGTACCTGTGTCAGTCGCGGTTATCCGGTAGCTTGTGTGATTGGTGGTGGTTATGCGGATGACTTTAACAGTTTAGTTTATCGCCATTCTTTACTGCACCGCGCCGCGAGTGAAGTTTATCGGCATTATCGCTAAGCGCAGTTCGGATGCTAACCTCTTGACGGATGCGTCGCAATAATTACAGATTTACACTGTAAGGTGTAAAAATATATCCAATTTGAGGAAATACCGTGCTGCTATCCAAAGGTTTTGAAGTCGAGATGTACACTGGTACGCCCCAGGGTGATATTGTCGGTCTTTCAGACCAAATTGTAGCCGGTATAGATGGGTTTGTCCGCGAACCAGATAGCCGTAATGTGGAATACACAACGCCTCCACTAACGAAGTATGAAGATCTTCTGTGTTCTTTACTACGTCCTCGCTTGCGGTTACGCGAATATTTACAAAAATTAGGAAACTATACTTTAATACCTGGAAGTACGCTGGCTTTGGGTGGAAGCGATCGCTTCTTTCGTTCCGATCCAAGCAACCCGTATCACGACTATATCGAACAAACTTACGGTACCAAAGTTGTTACCGCTAGCGTTCACATCAATATTGGTATTGCAGATCCAGAGACATTGATGCGTGCGTGTCGTTTGGTACGCGTAGAAGCTCCATTGTATCTCGCACTCAGCGCCGCATCTCCCTTTATCGATAGCAAAGCCACAGGCTATCATTCAACGCGCTGGGGATTATTTCCGCAAACTCCTACATATGTACCTTTATTTGAAAGCCACGCGCATCATATTCGGTGGGTAGAAGAACAGTTAGCAGCAGGAACGATGCAAAATGTCCGCCACTTATGGGTGTCAGTACGACCAAATGGCGATCGGCGTCCGTATAACCTAAATCGTTTAGAATTACGCATTTGCGACCTTGTTAGCGATCCTATTAGTCTACTCGCGATCGCCGCTTTGCTTGAAGCACGTCTTTTACAACTGATTGCCGATCCGAGTCTCGATCCCCTCGAAACCAGTACTATACCTGCAACAAATCGCCCAGAGGAACTGATTGCGATTACCGCTGCAAATGAAGCGGCGGCGGCACAGTATAGTTTAGATGCGCGTTTGACGCATTGGCAAGATGGTAGAAGTATTTTGGCACGCGATTGGATTGCAGAAATTTACCAAGATGTTTGGGCGATCGCGAAGCAAAGTGGCTTTAACTGCTTTCTTTCCCCTGTCCAAAAAATTCTTCGCGAAGGAAACGAAGCCCAGCAGTGGTTGCAGCTTTGTAGTTATGGTTTCAGTGTCCAGCAAATTATGACGCAAGCAAGCCTCGCGATGCGCGAACGCGAAAGCGAACTCGAAGCTGAACTATGTTCTCCTGTAGCAGCTTGAGTTGAATTGTTGAGAAGATTCAAAATATTTAATCAGTGTGATTGGGTATACTAACATTAAAAAAAACTATAAGTTGACTTTAGGTGCATCCTGGCTGGAACAGACAATTTATGATGTTTGCAGTCCGATCAAGATCACATGCCTCAGATTGTCTTAGTTCATCCTCAAATTCCGCCGAATACTGGAAATATTGCTCGTACCTGCGCTGCAACCGAAACCGAGTTACACTTAGTTGGTCCACTAGGTTTTGAGATTAGCGATCGCTATCTCAAACGTGCCGGATTAGATTACTGGCCTTATGTCAACTTGCACTCTCATGAATCAATTGCTACTTTTCAGTCTTACTACAAACAACGGGGCGGACGCACAATTGGTTTTAGCGTGAGGGGAAGTGACAACTATGCAGCTTTCCAATTTCAAGCTGACGACTGGTTGTTATTCGGTAGTGAAACGACAGGTTTACCGCCTGATATGCTGGCAGAATGTACTGCTACGGTGTATATTCCTATGCCACATCCCAAGGTGCGGAGCTTAAATCTCTCTGTCAGCGTTGCGATCGGTTTATTTGAAGCTCGACGTCAACTAGGATATCTTGTATGAATTGTTGTTTTTACACTCAGCAAAGTAGTCAAGACGACAAGTTTGATGACTAAGTGCATTTTTAGACGCGTGTCAATCCGCAATAAAGTTAAAATTTAGCCTGCGCTTACTGAGAAGTCGAAGTGATTGTAAGCGCAGGTATTTTTTTGTATTTCTCTATTGTTACTAGCATAAATTTATACAAAGTATTTTATTAAAAATTTGTGAGGCTATCGCCTCGCGCAAAATGTACTTCGGTTAAAGCATGATAAGAAATTTTTATATTAAAAAAGATTTTTTAGGAGAAGAAAGCGATAGATTTTACTCATTCTAAATTGGCTAAATCTGTCATGTCTTTGGGGATCAAATCTGATTAAACCGAGTACAATCGACAAGCTAAGCTATTTGGCTAGATTTAACGATCTTCAACATTAGCTAAAGGAGGCAAAAGTTAACTTACAGCAGGATGACGACGACATAGCACAGCCGCATAACGACTTTGGGTATGCGTACTCTGCCAAAAATTTAGAAAAAAGGTTAAGTACATAACAACTGCGATCGCTTGTATGAAGGACAATGGCAGCCGCGATTTACTACCATTCGTTAGTAGAAAAAATCAATACCCATTTTTTCAGGTATGCGCTTGGCGACAAGATTCAGCACAGTGTAAGGAGTTGATGTAAACTTGTCTAAATTAAAATTGCCTAGTAATCTTGCTTAAGTATGTTTGCTGAATCTGAGGTGAATCTATCGAAAGTAGTAGCCTAATTCATTGACTAGTAATAAACTCGATAAATCGAGATCAGGTAAGCCCTATTGCTCATAGGAGGTCATTTTTGAAACGAGCATGGATGAAGAAGGTTAAGGCTGTTCCTGCTAGCGCCAAAAGCAAAGCAGCTGTGGAGGAGCAATTGAAGCCCGTTCAGCCCAAGGTCAAACGGCGAGTGCGCACTTCGGTCGCGATGATGGCGATCGCAATTTCAATGGGAGGACCCAACCTTTTACTGACTCGACACGATCGCACTCCAGCAGCTGAGATCCCGCAGGGTGAAGAACCAGCTGCTATACCAGTTTCGACGACAACTTCGTCTACTCAAGCAGCGTCGATTGTGGTAGAAGTTGCGCCAGCGCCAGCCACTACGTCTGTAACCCCTGCGAGTCCTCCTTCGCCGGATACAGTGCAAATCAATACAACGCAGCAGACAACGCCAATTCGAGTAGAACAAGAACAACGGCAAAAGCCAACGCTGGCGATGGATGCGAGTCCGAAAAAATATACCGCACCAAAAGCAGTAGCGCCACGCCGCGTCGAAACGACGACAAATGATTCGACACAAATCAGTACGAGTAAAGTACGGGCTGCACAGCGCCAAGATCGCTTAGTACAACAACTCAAATCAGCCAACAAAGTAGACGCACTCAACAAATCGAGTGGCGTTCCTCTTGACGCATCAACACAGCCAGTTAGCAGTAGAAACAACCAACAGCAAGAACCGACAGCACCAGCAGCAACTAAACAAAAGTTGCTGGTCAATCGCTTAAAGCAACAATCGAACCACTCAAAAAACAGTTCGGCGGAGTTGCGGTCTGAGGAGTTCAATACGCGTACAGCTATTCAAGCAACACCACAATCGCCCAGTACGGTTGTGACGCAGCCAAGCAATCTTTTAGTTACCCCATACGTCGAAACGGCTAGACGCGAAGCATCAACGAATAACAGCACAAGCGAGTTAAATCAACCTGTAGCAACTGCACCTCAACAGCCTAGCTACGAATCTAACCAAAATCAACTGGTACAGCGATTGCGTACAGCGCAGCGTCCGATGCGATCGCAGCCAGAAAGTACGCGTAATCAAAACGTTATTGTAGAAACTCAAGTTCCATCAGTAGCGATCAATCCACCGCAAATTTCAACTCCAAGTTTAGATCCACTTAATAAAATTACGTCTCCTACTGTTATTGGAACGCAAGTAACACCAACCGAAGATGTCCGCGATAACAGCGTCGTGGTCGATATTAAAGAATCTTTAGCAACACCACTCGCCGTGACTCCTGATGCGTCACAGCAACAAGTGCAGGCAGAAATTGTCGATGGACAACAGCAAATTGACCGCACTCAACTGCCAATGACATCAGTAGAATTTGGAATTGCTAACGTTCCATATACGATTCCTAGTCCTACACAAGATGCTGCAACTCAAGAAGCAGAAACGACAACACCACAAACCGCAGAAAACCAAAGTATAATTGCGGAGCGTACGCAGCCAAAAACGCTCGAACCAGAAACCGTTTTTGTTATTTCTGAAGTACCTGAAGACACCAACAAAGCCAGCGTCCAAGTCGCATCGCTAGCAACAGAATATCAGGTAAAACCAGGAGATACACTAACCGCGATCGCGCGCGCGCATGATGTTGCATTAGATGAACTTGTCAGTGCGAACCAAATCGCCAATCCTGACCAACTACAAATTAACCAAAGCATTACGATACCGACTTCGGTATATCACGGTGCAGTTGCTCAAAATATCGATGTCAGCGATCGCCCTCAACAACAAAACAGAGCAACAATTTCTGCACAACCCCATGTATCGATTATTCCTGATAGCCGTGAAGCCTCAGCAGCTACATTTGTTGCTTATAACAACCCTTCAACGAATACGGCCGTACAAGAACCAACAGTAGCAACGCTTGGCGTGGGTGGTAGTCTCTCAAATGAGGAACCACTTGATCCACCAAATCTGTATGTCCAAGGCTTACAGGCAGAAATTCAACAACTGCGTCAAAAGTACAACACTCCCACAGCTAATTCTGCCGAGCAAACCGTTGAAGCTCCAATTAAAGTAAACACTAAGCTTACTGCTACTCCAGCCAAGCCCAAATCGGTGGCGTCCGTTGTTACTCAAACCCGTTCTCGTAAAGTAGCTTCTGAACCGGTTAACCCAGAGTTTCGTGTCGCTCAAGCAAATACCTCAGGTTCCGGCACAATTAAAGCTCGATTAGCAACTGCACCGACAAACGTCGATCCCACCGAAGCATTGCAATCGCTCCGAGGAAGGCAAGTCTCTCCAGAATTGCCACCGCTGGGTGCAGCAGATATGTATTTGCCTAAACCAGGATCGTCAGCACCATTCACAGGCTATATTTGGCCTGCAAAAGGCGTTCTCTCTTCTGGTTATGGCTGGCGCTGGGGAAGAATGCACCGAGGAATCGATGTAGCAGCACCAGTGGGAACTCCTATTTTTGCAGCGGCTTCTGGTGTGATTGTGCGCGCTGGTTGGAATTCTGGTGGTTATGGCAACTTGGTAGATATCAGACACCCTGATGGTTCACTGACTCGTTATGCTCATAACAACCGCATCTTAGTCCGTGCAGGGCAAGAAGTCGAACAAGGTCAACACATTGCTGAGATGGGAAGCACTGGTTTTAGTACCGGTCCTCACCTCCATTTTGAAGTGCATCCCGCAGGTAAAGGAGCCGTTAATCCGATCGCTTTGTTACCTCGTCGCCGTTAGTCATTGAGTCGCCTCAAATTAGCAGGGAATAGGGAAGGGATATTGAGTTCCTTTCCCTATTCATTTAATGGTCTAGCTGAGAGAGTACGGTCTTAGAATCAGAGCGATCGCATTCTACGCCAAATTGTAAAGCTCAGTAGTGCGATAATACTAGCGATCGTGACTAGCGCGGGGATCGCACTCATTCCCTGTAGCTGCATGGCGAGCCAATTCGAGACAATTGTGCCCGTCCACAGTGTCAGCGCTGTATGTCTTTGAGAAAAGCCCCAAGCAAGTAATCGATGGTGCAAATGGTCTTTACCAGGGTTACTTAGAGGATTTTTACCTGCCATCAAGCGCAGTACAAAGACTTGAGTTGTATCGATTACTGGTAACAGCAGAAATAAAACGGGTGGTACTAGCGCAAATACTGTAGTTACTTTGAGATTACCTAAAATCGTTGTTGCTGCTAAGACATATCCAAAAAAATAGGCTCCGGCATCGCCCATAATAATCCGTGAAGGATGGAAGTTGTGCCGCAAAAATCCTAGTGCGCCTCCTCCTAATGCAGCGAGTAGTAACGTTGCAGCTGCCCGCGTTTCAAATTGCGCAGACACCGCCAGCAAACTCATCGCGGTAATAAAGCTAACTCCCCCAGCCAAGCCATCCATTCCATCCATCAAGTTAATGGCATTGGTAATTCCGACCACCCACAGCACGGTAAGACATATCGCAAGTAGCGAGTCAACCGGAGTCCCTAACGGTGCTTCAATTTTGATACCACTGCTGATGAGTAGCAGGGCTGTCAGAATTTGAGTAAATAACCGTACCCAGGGTGGTAAGCCAAATTGGTCATCAATAAAGCCGACAAGGACTAAGATCGATCCTCCCAGTAAGATGGTCAGTACTTCCGCAAGGACACCTTCAATCACGATCGGGCGTAACAGCGTCGCCAGGACTAATGCAGCTAGAACTCCGAAATAAATTACCAAACCTCCGGCGTTGGGCAAAGGTTCGCGATTGAGTCGCCTTTCATTAGGTTGGTCTGCCCAACCAACTTGTAATGCAAACGAACGCACGGGCGGAGTCAACCGCCAGGTGACTACCCAAGCTAATAAAAAGGTAAAGATCACCGCTAGCCAGCCAGTTCCACTAGGATTGGCAATGCCGAGCGATTGAAGGAATCCGTACAGGTTCATCTGTTAATTCAACCCTTACTGGGAATGATGACATCAAGCATTATTGCTACATAAATGAATATGCTACTGCGTTAGGGAAATTTCGTCGCTGATATAAATCAGGGAAAAAACTAGGAAATCTCACATTTTTATGACTCAATAGCTGTCTTTATGCACAAATCGTGATGTTTCTATTTAATTGAAGCAAAACTAGCGATCGCGGATAGTGTATGCTATATTTATAAATCGTTGTCTAATACTTGGCTCAGTAGCTCAGTTGGTCAGAGCAGGGGACTCATAAGCCCAAGGTCGAGTGTTCAAATCACTCCTGAGCCATTTTGTAATTATCTATTGTTGGGTACACAGTGCAGCGATCGCACCCCATACCTAAACTTTCCTAAACTTTTTTGTGTTTCAAATCACAACTCCTCTTTAATGTTAGCTATGTCATGCAGATCTTTGGAGGAGACAGCCTTAGCTTTTCTAAAAAACTTGTCAAATCTGGTTTTTCAAGTATAGTTTTTGGGGAAATAAAGCATCAAAGCAAGGCAATAACAGCAGTTTCAGCAATACTCTATTTAGCTAAACGCATATAGATTTCATTTTCCAGGACTGAAAAAGCTGCTCGCGACATCGTTATTTTGTGAGAATAAATGGTTTCGCACTATACATCATCATTCGTTTTATTTCGCAATGATGAATATCGCACTTTTATAAATTTTTGGGCACTGTTGAGATCTAAGGTAATTAATGTTTTGGCAATTTAAATCAAGAAAAGAGACAGCGCGATTGCGCGGAGCGCAGCGGCAAAGGCGATCGCTACTAGGTGCAGCATTAACAGCACTTTTAGTTAGTGCCTGTGGTAACAATCAGCAAACTGCTACGAGTCCATCGCCAGGAACTGCAACTTCACCCACCGAGGGAGGAACATTAGTTTGGGCGCGTTATGGAGATGCCGATTCGCTCGACCCGCATCGCACGACAACAACGCTATCGTGGCAAATTTTTGACCAGATTTACGATACATTATTGGCATTTAATGACAGTGGCGAGATAGTACCTAACCTTGCTAGCGAGTGGCAAGTTAGTGATGATGGTAGAGAAGTCACTTTTGTTCTTAATGAAAGAATTACGTGTCACGATGGTACGCCCTTTGATGCAAATGATGTGAAATATACTGCCGATCGCGCAATCAACGCCCAGAATCCTAGCGTCACGCGCGGTGCATGGGGACCAATTGAATCTGTCGATGTTGTTAACCCCCAGACTGTCCGATTTAGATTTCAAACTCCGTTTGCGGCATTTGTCTCCTTTATGGCAGATCCATTTGCAAGTATGATTTGCGACAGCAATCAAGAGTTTGGCGATCAATTTGGCGTATCGCGGGCAGTGGGTACAGGTCCTTGGCAGCTTGTGAGTTGGACGCGCGGCGACGAAATTGTGTTAGACAAGAACCCTGACTACGTTCGCTATGGTCGCCCAGTGCAAAACGAGGGTGCGCCGTATTTAGATCGGCTTGTGGTGCGGCAAATTCCCGAAGCGCAAACGCGGCTTGCTGGTTTACAAACAGGGGAAGTGCAGCTAATCGTTAATCCACCCCTCGATGATTTGGATGCGGTGCGCAATGATGCCAATTTGGAGTTACACGTTGCGGAGAATACCGGACAAAACTTTTTCTTTGAGTTCACAGTTTCGCGTCCGCCGTTTAATGATATCCGCGCGCGTCAAGCTGTAGCTCATGCGATCGATGTTGATGCGGCGCTGCGAGTTGCTTTTGATGAAGGATTAGTTCAACGCGAACGCTGTCCGATCAGTCGCGGGGTATTTGGTAACGATCAAGAGTTTTGCGCAAAGTACGGCTACGAACATAATCCCGATCGCGCCCGACAACTGTTGTCTGAAATGGGTTATGGTGCGAATCGACCGATGGAAGTGATTTTGATGACTTCGACGGGTGACAACCGCGAACGTATGGTACAAGTTTTTCAAAGTCAATTGGCGCAAGTCGGGATTAACGCCAAAATTGAAACGATGGACATTGGTACGCTCAATGCTCGCGTTAAACAAGAAAATGAAAGAACTTCTGGGATTAGTACGTTTGACATGATGGATTGGGCATGGTTCGATCCGGATATTCTTTATCAACTTTGGCATTCGCCTGGGGCGTACAGCGGCTATCAATCGCCAGAATTGGATAAATTATTGGAGCGAACGCGCACGACGGTTGATGCAACTCAGCGGCGAGAAGCTGTTAATGATGTAATGGAATATTTGCTGTCGAATGCTGTACACATTCCACTGTATACACCAGGATCGTTGTGGGTTTATGCGACGCGATCGCAGGTGCAAGGCTTTAAGATTGGTCCTTTTAATCGACCTGTGTTTAATGATGTGAGGCTGCAATAGATACATTTTGAATGGGGGCTTTTTGGAACGAATCACAAAGGCGCATAGACGCCCTACGGGCGTTTTCTCGTAGAGTAGGTCGCAAAGAGAAGAGATGGGGAGTTGCAATTTTGAGGAGTTTTATCGTACGGACTGATGACACGTTATTTTATTAAACGGTTACTGGGTGGTTTGTTTACGATTTGGATGACGACGATCGCGGTGACGCTATTGATTCATCTTGTGCCTGGCGATCCGGTGCAAATTATGTATGCGCAGTCGCAATCGACAACGCCGGAACAAATTGAACAAATTCGCCGCAATCTGGGACTCGACCGCCCAATTTATGAACAGTACATCATGTATATGGGGCGGGTGTTGCAGGGAGATTTCGGCACTACGATTCGAGGGAATCAGCCTGTATTGGATTTATTGCTTGTGCGGCTACCAAATACGCTGTTGCTTGCTGTGACTAGCTTGATTATTACAATGGTTGTCGGCGTGACAGCAGGGTTTTTTGCAGCGTATAAGCGCGGTACTTGGATTGATACGACGTTGATGACGGGTGCAATTGTTGGGATTTCAGTTCCTAGCTTTTGGCTGGGGTTAATGCTGATCTCGATTTTTTCTGTGCGGTTAGGATGGTTTCCTGTTTCAGGGACAAATTTGAATAATCTCGTTTTACCTGCGCTAACGTTAGGATTGGCTAATGCTGCATCAGTATCGCGTTTGACGAGATCTTCTATGCTTGATGTGCTGTCGCAAGATTATATGCGGACTGCAAGGGCGAAAGGATTAGCAGAAACTCTGGTGCTGTCGCGTCATGCGTTTCGCAATGGCATGATCAATGTCGTCAATATGTTAGGGCTACAGTTTACCTACATGATGGGCGGTGCGATTGTTGTAGAAAATGTGTTTGCCTGGAATGGTATTGGACGTTTGGCAATTCAGTCGATTTTTCAGCGCGACTATCCGACAATTCAAGGCTTTATTCTGATTTTCGCTACTGTTGTTGTCATCGTTTCTATCGTCTTGGATTTACTTTACGCCTGGATTGATCCTCGAATTACATATAACTGATGACTCAGCAAATTACCACACCAACACCACCTGTTGCGCCACTTCCATCTAAAAACAGGGAATTTCGGCGGTTTCTACAAGTTCTGTTTCGCAGCCCTGGTGCTAAGATTGGCGGCTTTATTTTGCTAGTAACGACGATCGTTGCGATTTTTGCTCCGGCGATCGCACCTTTTGACCCGCTGGAAATGGGAGTTGGTTCGACGCTGCAACCTCCGAGTGCGGAACATTGGTTTGGTACGGATGATTTTGGACGCGATTTGTTTAGCCGCATCGTTTACGGTAGTCGTCTAACATTACGGATTGGACTCGTTGCCGTTTTTATCTCGATGACGGCGGGAGTTTTGCTGGGGATGGTTGCAGGCTACGCCGGAGGTTGGGTCGAAGCCGTTTTAATGCGGGGCGTCGATGTTTTGTTCTCTTTTACCGAAACGCTGATTGCACTCGCAGCCGTCGCGGTACTTGGTCCTAGCTTAACCAATGCAACGATCGCTGTCGGAATTAGTTCGATTCCTTTCTATGCGCGTGTTACCTACGGGGCTGTGTTGGTAGAGAAAAATAAGGAATATTTTAAAGCCGCTCAAGCTGTGGGTGCAAAGCACTTTCGCCTAATCTTCCGTCACATCTTACCCAATATTCTTTCACCGATTATTGTTGTGGCAACTGTAGGAGTCTCGGTAGCAGTTCTTTCGGCATCCGCGCTGTCATTTCTTGGATTAGGCGCGCAACCGCCCTCACCCGAATGGGGCGCAATTTTAGCCGCAGGACGCGATTACTTTCGCCGTGCGCCTTGGGTGACAACGTTTCCTGGTTTGGCGATCGCAATTACAGTCTTAGGTTTCAATCTCCTCGGTGATGGATTACGCGAAGCCCTCGATCCACAACAACGACGGTCTTAATTATAAATATTGTCTCCTCTGCCCCCCTGCTCACCCATACGTACCAACTTTAGAGCAAAACAGTATCATGGCTCGATTGCTTGATGTTCAAAACCTGAAAACGCGCTTTTTTACTCAAAATGGTGTCGTTCATGCGGTTAATGATGTCTCGTTTCATGTCAATGCGCAGGAAACTGTGGGTATTGTTGGCGAGTCAGGTTCGGGTAAAAGTATCACTATGCTATCGGCAATGCGGCTGATTCCATCGCCTCCTGGCAAAATTGTGGGTGGTGAGGTGATGTTTCAGGGACGCGATTTGCTCAAGTTGAGTGTGCGCGAAATGCGATCGCTGCGGGGAAATCGTCTCTCGATGATTTTTCAAGACCCGATGACATCGCTCAATCCGGTGCTGCGGGTGGAAAAGCAAATGACCGAAGCAATTCAACTGCATTTAGGTATGGCAAGAGCCGAGGCTAAAGCAAGAGCAGTTGAACTTTTAGAGCAAGTTGGAATTCCTGGGGCGCGCGATCGCATCCGCAACTACCCGCACCAATTTTCTGGAGGGATGCGCCAACGCGTGATGATTGCGATGGGACTAGCATGTAATCCTGATTTACTGATTGCCGATGAACCAACGACGGCGCTTGATGTGACAATTCAGGCACAAATCGTTGAAATTGTCAAGCAACTAAAAGAAGAACGTGGAATGGCGGTCATTTGGATTACGCACGATCTGTCACTACTTGCAGGTTTAGCCGATCGCATCTTGGTGATGTATGCAGGGCAAATTGTCGAACAAGCGCCACTACACGCACTGTATCACCATCCACGTCATCCGTACACAATTGGGCTACTGCAAAGTATTCCGCGTTTAGACGAACAGCGACAAGAACACCTCAAATCAATCGATGGATTACCCCCCAGTTTAGTCAACTATCCGCAAGGATGCCCGTTCGCGCCGCGTTGCGAGTTTGCGATCGCCAAATGCCATAGTGAAGATCCACCGCTAGAACCGGTGGGAGTGAACCACCAAGTCGCGTGTTGGGTAAAACCCGAAGGCGCAGAAGTTCTGCAAGCATCTCAATCAGCAACCGCTTAGTGTCGATCAACAAAAATCATGGTGCAACCTCAAACGAGTACAGTTCAAACACGACAGCAAAACGACACCTTGCTACGCGTGCGCGATCTTAAAGTTCATTTTCCAATTCTGCGCGGATTAATTCTTCAACGACAAGTAGGGGCGGTAAAAGCTGTCGATGGGCTATCTTTTGATATCAAACGTGGCGAGACTTTAGGCTTAGTGGGTGAATCTGGGTGCGGCAAAAGCACCACAGGACGCGCGATTTTGCAAATAGAACCACCAAGTGCAGGACACGTTTATCTTGAGGAAACCGAACTGACGGCATTATCCGGCGAACCGCTACGCCAAATGCGCCAAAGGATGCAAATGGTTTTCCAAGATCCATATGCATCGCTCAATCCCCGCATGACGATTGGTGATGTGATTAGCGAACCACTAGAAATTTTTGGTTTAGCCGCAGGGCGCGAGAAACAAGCGCGAGTTCAGCACCTTTTAGCAGTCGTCGGCTTGAGTCCAGAGTTTACTTATCGTTATCCGCACGAATTTTCTGGGGGACAACGCCAAAGAGTTGCGCTCGCACGGGCGTTAGCTGTTAACCCTGATTTTTTAGTATGTGATGAACCAATCGCCGCATTAGATGTCTCGGTTCAAGCGCAAGTCATTAACTTAGTGCAGTCACTCCAACGCGAATTAGGACTTACTTATTTGTTTATTGCGCACGATTTGAGCGTTGTTCGGCATATCTCGGATCGCATTGCGGTGATGTATCTTGGTAAAATTGTCGAACTTGCCGATCGCGTATCGCTATACGAAAATCCACTGCATCCGTATACACAAGCTTTACTCTCCGCGATCCCGATTCCCGATCCTACGGTAGAAGCAAAGCGCCAGCGAATTGTTTTAGAAGGCGATGTTCCTAGCCCAACAAACCCTCCGAGTGGCTGTCGTTTCCACACGCGCTGTCCTTGGGCAATTGAACGCTGTCATCAAATAGAACCAGAATTTCGCGATGTAGGCGATGGACACTATGTCGCGTGTCATCTTGTTGATGCATCGGGGAATTTCGATCCGGCGCTTGGCGAATAAATTCGCAGCTATAAGAACTAAATCCACCTGCGTGAACTCATAAGAAAATTAGAAAGCTGTGAAGGCAGGTTTTGTCAGTTTCAACTGCTAAGTTACCACAACAAGTTGATCTTTAGCGTACCAACCGCGTTCTTGAGCGCGATCGCGTGCTACTACAGGAACATCGTTGCCGACAAAATGCTTGTGCAGCATTTGCACGCTGAGCATATGATTAATAATCGCATCGAGTTGCACTCGGTCTGAAACTGGTGTATTTGCATCGCCGTGACGCTGAAGAATCTTTTGTACGCCTGCGGCGTCGAGTAACCCTGCTTCCTCGATCGCTTGTTTTGATAAATAAGTTGCCGATAACGCCTGCATCGCCCGTTGCTTAACCGGATCGGTATGCGATGGCGGAGCCATGAACGCAAACTTTTGTCGCTCGTACAGTGCTTTTGGTAAAAGCTCGCGCATTGTTTCGCGTAGGATATATTTATCTTTACGTCCCCGTAAACGCATATTTTGCGGTAGCGTGACGGCGAATTCGACTAAGGGATGATCGAGAAACGGCGGACGTGCTTCCATCGAGTTTGCCATATCGACGCGATCGCCTGCCCAACCGAGGACTTGTGACTCAAACTGCGTTTTTATCCATATATATTGCACTTTGTCAAGCGGGTGACGCCCCTCAATTTGCTCGCGATCCAGCGCATGAGCAACAGCTTCTCCTGGCGAGTAATTTTGCGTTGCGGCGCGGCGATCGGGATGCAGTAAACTCGGAACGTAGGCAGATGCCGATAACCACGATTGTAAGCAGCTAGGCGTAAAGCCTACTAAGTTTGTGAGGGCTGGATCGTCTAAGGCTTTTTCTGCTAAGAGATTCCCTTTAAATAACCGATTACTTTCGGCTAGCCAATCTTCTAAATCGGCGCGTTCTTCTGGTGAAGCATCATCCATGCCGTGCAAAATCATATCCAGCCGCAGTTGCGGATACCCTGCGAAAAGTTCATCCGATCCTTCACCCGTGACGACGACTTTGTACCCAGCTTTGTTGACGTGTTCGCTCATCAACAACTTGGCAACGGTAAAAGTGTTATAAATACTGCGTTCTGTGTGCCATATTGTCCGCGCAAAGTGATCGTAAAGTTGATTGCCATCGACCATCAAGACATCTTGATCTGCACCTGTGGCTTGTGCCATTTCGCGGGCGATCGCGGTTTCGTCGTAGTCGCGATCGTCAAACCCAATCGTAAACGCTTTGACAGGTGATTGTTGACTCGCGGCGGCAATACCCATAATCGTACACGAGTCGATGCCGCCAGAGAGGTAACACGCTACAGGAACATCCGCTTCGAGTCGCAGTTGTACAGCTTCAATAAAACGGCTGCGTAATTCTTCAATGTACTCTTCATCTGTTAATCTTTGTCCGCGTTCAGACTGGCGCGGGAAGTTCAAATCCCAGTATTGTTTCGTTTTAACTTGTAGTTGCCCGTCATGACGCTCGACAATCACCATTTGCCCAGGTTCGACCGCATAAATTCCCTCAAACGCGGATGTTCCTGGTACAATTAGCTGCATTAGTTGATGATAAAGTCCTTCAGAAGAAAAGCGGCGCTGGACGGCTGGATGTGCAAATAATACTTTAATTTCTGAACCAAAGACTAAACCTTCGGGCGTCATCGTCCAATACAAAGGTTTGACACCAAAGCGATCGCGTACTAATGTCAGTCGATCTTTGGAACGTTCGTAAAGAGCAAAGGCAAACTCGCCGCGTAGATGTGGTAACGCACCTTCTAACCCGTAGCGATCGCTTAAGTGCATCGTCAGTTCGGTATCGCTCTTGCTGCGAAAGCGATAACCTAAAGAAGTTAGGTCGGCGCGGATGCGTTTGTAGTCATAAAACTCGCCGTTGTGCGCAATCATGTATTGCCCATCAGCAGAAACAAACGGCTGTCTTCCGCGTTCAGGGTTGAGGTCGATAATCGATAATCGCGCATGGGTGAAGCCAACACCGCGATCGCTCATAATTTTGACACCGAATCCATCTGGTCCGCGATGATACTGAATCGCCGCCATCGCCACCAGAACATCTGGATTCACGGGACGAGCCGGATCGTGGTGCATGACGCCACCAATACCGCACATAAGATCACACCTTTACTTACAACAAACTGAAATAACTGCTAAGTCCTTCAACAACAACTGTTTTGTTAGATGTAGCAGTGGTTAATCTCAATGAGTAACTCTTCAAAAAACCTGAACCCTGATGCTTGACCTCTGACCTCTGCTATGGCAGCTGATGTTAGCAAGGCAACATTCTGGGGAATAGTTAAATACACGACAGTACACATCTATAAATAAATGATATAGAAAAATAATGTTTCTATACAGAACTCGTTAGGTAGTAAATACAGGGAATCATGACATTCTCAATTGTGGCTTGGGATCCATCAACACAAATGACAGGGGTTGCAGTCGCAACAAAGCATCTAGCAGTAGGGGCGTTAGTGCCTCATGCCAAAGCGACAATTGGGGCGATCGCAACGCAAGCACAAACCAACCCGCTGTTGGGAATTTGGGGTATTCAATTACTCGAACAACGGGCAATCAGCGAAGGTACCTTAGACGAAATCTCTGTCGAAGATATCATTTACCTGTTGCTGAAAGATGACAAAGACCGCGACCATCGGCAATTACACCTTGTCGATCACAATGGACATACTGCGGCTTGGACAGGCAAAGAGTGCATCGATTGGGCAGGACATTTTACGTTTCCCTACTTCTCTGTAGCTGGCAATATGCTAGTTGGCGAACAAACTTTGCTAGCAATGGCAGAAGCGTATCAAGCCAAAGAAGGAATGGAGTTTTCTGAACGCTTACTACAAGCATTAGAAGCTGGGGAAGCAGCAGGCGGTGATAAGCGGGGTCGTCAATCGGCAGCAATTTATGTTGTCAATCAAGATGTTTATCCCTATCTTGATTTGCGCGTCGATCACCATCACAACCCGATCGCCGAACTGCGCTATTTATTTGAAGAATCGCGCAAAGATTACTATCAAATGTTTCGGCAGACAATGCCCACAATACACCCTCGCACGACCGAACCTATTAGTTTAAATCCTGCGCCTTGGTCGGGTTCTACGAAAGCACAACCGCAAAAGAGTGTTAGCACAACGGATGCACCGCTGTCTGCTTGATTTATTCTCTGAGGCAACGCAAGCAAATCGGAAACACCAAGATCAGCACAAGCGCCTCAATGGGTAGTTGAAACTGCAAGGGGGTTAGGGCAAACCCCCACACGATCAAGATTGCACCAGATATCGCGGTTGCTAGGCGATAAACATCGTCTTTGAATTTGATACTTACCCAGACGAGTCCCAGACCAATTGCTAAAAAAACCAGGTGAGTTAAAGGCATAAGTGTTGCAGAGGTCAGAGGATTCTATACAGATTTGTGGTTTAGGGTTAAAAGTGAAATGTGGACAATTACTCTATGTATCTTGAGTGTTATGGCTATATTGGTCATTGCCGTATATAAAATCTCTTCACTAGGATACTTAGATCGCAGTTAAGTACACCAGCAAAGCCAGCAAAGGACAGTACAATCGTCTTTGTTAGATTCTGCTGAGTGCGATCGCACGTTGAAATCATGTCAACAGTTGAAACGAAATCAAGTTCTGTATTCCAACGAGTTCTGTTTACCTTCATCGCATTGCTGTTCGTCACTTTTTGTGCATTAGGAACCAAAATCGCCTTTTCTGGAGAACCGCAGTTATTTGCCGGAACGCGACCTGATAACCTTGGGGTTCATGCTGGTGAATTAGCACCCTGTCCGAGAACTCCTAATTGTGTCAGCAGTCAAAGCCAAGATACAGCGCATCAAATCGCACCTTTAACTTACAATTCAACTGACCAAGAGGCAATGGCACGGCTCAAAACAGTCCTGCAATCTTTTCGACGTGTAAAAGCGATCGCTCAAAGTGAAAATTACATTTATAGCGAATTTACGATTCCCGTTGTTGGATTTGTTGATGATGTCGAATTTTTGCTTGACAAAGATGCCAAAGTGATCCACGTTCGTTCAGCTTCGCGTTTAGGCGAGGGCGATTTGGGAGTTAATCGGCGTCGAGTTGAAACTATCAGAACTAAATTCAATGAATCTGCTATGGTGGATGCCTCCGACTCCCTTCGGGGCTATATCAGCTAAGTGTGCCTACGCACACTCAAGAGTTTAAGATTTAGGTGTAGTCCACGCAGGTGGACTTTGTTTTTTAGCCGCGAATTTATTCGTCAGGCATTCTCCACAGTTCAAGATTTAGGTGTAGTCCACGCAGGTGGACTTTGTTTACTAGTTGCGAATTTATTCGCACTCGCATTCGTGTAGGAGATTTAATAAAGACGAGCTAAAATTGTCTTGACCAATCTTGAAACCAGCGCTCAACAACAACTTTCGTTTGGGTGAAAAATTCAATGGCGTGATGTCCTTGTCCGTGCAAATCGCCAAAGAAACTCTCTTTCCAACCGCTAAAGGGAAAGAAAGCCATCGGTGCAGCAACGCCAATGTTAATTCCAATATTACCAACTTCCGCTTCATAACGGAATTTGCGGGCAGCAGCGCCACTAGAGGTAAATAAACACGCCATATTGCCGTATTCACCACGATTAACGAAGGCGATCGCCTCATCCACTGTATCGAGATGAATTAAACCTAATACAGGACCAAAAACCTCGGTTTGCGCAATTTTACTTGTAGGCTCGATGTTCTGAAGTAGCGTCGGTCGAATAAAATAACCTTGAGGATAATCAGCAATTTTTGCTTGTCTACCATCAACAAGCGGCGTTGCACCTTCAGCGATTCCCTGCTGAATCAATTGCTCAATTCTCGCTTGACTTTCTGCTGTAATCACAGGTCCCATTTGAACTTTGTCGTCTAATCCATAACCAACAACGCGAGTAGACGCCGCATCAGCGATCGCATCAGTAAAGGTTTGACGTGCTTTTCCAACAGTAATTGCAAGCGAAGCCGCTAAACAACGTTGTCCAGCGCAACCAAAGGCGCTATCCGCAACAATGCGGGTTGTCATTTCCATATCTGCATCGGGTAGCACAATCACTGGATTTTTTGCCCCACCTTGACATTGCGCGCGTTTACCATTTGCTGTCGCCCGACTGTAAACATAACGCGCTACAGGAGTCGAACCGACAAAGCTAATTGCACGAATTGCAGGATGATCGAGAATCGCATCGACAACTTCTTTAGCACCATTAACAAGATTGACAACACCTTTGGGTATTCCTGTTTGTGCCAAAAGATCCATCACTTTTTGCATTGTTAGCGGCACTTTCTCGGAGGGTTTAATAATATATGTATTACCGCAGGCGATCGCATACGGCATAAACCAAAACGGAATCATCCCTGGAAAGTTAAACGGCGCAATAACTGCTGCAACGCCTACAGGTTGTCGAATCAAGATTTCATCAATGCCTTTGGCGATGTCTTCTGAGTTGTAGCCTTGTATCAAAATCGGAATTCCGCAAGCAACTTCCACATTTTCAATCGCCCGTTGCAATTCGCCTTTTGATTCTGCCAAAGTTTTGCCGCACTCTTGTGTAATCGTCGCGGCTAAGTCTGCAAAGTTCTCTTCTAGTAGCGTTTTAAGTTTAAATAAATACTGTACTCGTTCTCCCGCTGGAGTGCGCCGCCAGGTGTTAAATGCTGTTGCTGCGGCTGTTGCTGCTTGATCTACGTCGGTTGCTGTTCCGAGTGGAACTTTAGCAAGTATTTCCGCTGTTGCTGGATTTGTTACATCTAAATACGCTGTAGCACTGGAGTCACACCATTCGCCATTAATGTAGTTTTGGAGAACAGTGGTACAACTCATAAAATTCACCCTGATACTAAACTCTATTTATTATCAGGGCAATGCTTGACAATTGTTTTGAAATTTAAGCGAATAAATTCGCAGCTAAAAAACAAAGTCCACCTGCGTGGTTTAGTTGTAGGATGCTTGTCAGCCTTTACTAAACACTCACAGGTAACGAACACTTTGGTGCGCTTTTACTAATCCAATTGACAACAATCGTAATTCCCTGCAAGCAAAACGAAAATTCGGCAACTGTACCAGCTACATACACTTCATCGCCTACTTGAAATTCCTTGAGATTACCCACAAGTGTGTAAAGTTCGCCGTCAGCAGTCCGTAGCGTTTGACACTCTACTCCCTCATCGGTGAGAACTCCTTTGACGCAAATTGTTCTCTCTTTACCGCTTGTTTCTAAAAGTGCAACTTGAGAATTACTAGAAGCATAAACTTTTACTCCTCTAAGATTTGTGGGAATAGTTTCTAGACGGAAATTTGCTTGTATTGACGCAAGTGCAGGTGCAACAATTCCCTCTGGTGGTTCAGCTACAAAGTCAAATTCATAAATGCCGTCAATGGGTGGTTGGATATAGACGTAAGGAATTAGTTCGGCATTTTTCCAGCCTTGTGTAGGGACAGTTCCTATCGCTGTGATAGAAAGTTGTGGGGGAAAGCTTTCTAAAATTGCTAGTTTAATTTCTTGTACTTCTAATACTTTCTTTTTATCCATTTTATGTCTCCGAATGGCTGCTTTGTTTTTAAAACACAGTTTTGTTTAACCACGTGAAGTAGGTTTTCACTCTTTCTTCTTCAAAGCAGTTTGAGTGACTTACATAAGTCTTTAGCAAAACTTAATATTCAATACTAGAGCTAAAGCTATCTGAATTTAGTAAGGTGTAGTATAAATTACTTACAATGTTGCTGCTGCGATGAAGTGTTGCAGCGAAAACTTGCGTGCAAATAAAATTAGTTCGAGAAGGCGATCGCGCTAAAGTAATATCTACTGACTTAATAACTAAAAGCTTTACTTCACATTTTAATAAAAAGAAGGGAATTGTTACTCCCTTCTTGTCGATTTTACTTATGTTCAGAGTATCTGCTCTCCGAGTATCTTACCGCTGCCTCTGATGGTACAATTTTGTACCCTAACATATGGTGTTCTCTTGCTACGATTTCGGCTTTCTCTCTACTTTGATACATCAACGTATAGTGCAAATGTCCGTGCCATTCTCCGTAGACTTGATTTTGGTCATCTAAGATTGAGTAGTGATTAGGCATCGTTACTTACTCCATTTTCAAGCACTGCCTATATGCTTTAAATTATCGTCTGCAAACGAGCCGCATACAGTGAACAATTATAAAAATGTGTTGAAATTATTTTAAGTTTTTTGTTCAAAAAAATACTTTATTCGGACTTGTAAGCCAAAAAAAATCTACTCATTGTCATTCCATAGCAGGAATTACTTCATATCCTTCGGCAGCCGAGCTTTTCTTAACAAATTTATATATTTCTACTTAGCTCTTAATTTCGTTACAATATCTTCTGTTTTTTAATCTTCTATAACTCTACAAATCCGCTACTCTAAGCGTTCTAAATCAAGTTCACCCTTATCACGCACAATTCTGCCTACCGTTGGATCGACATGATTTAAATCCATAAGTAGATCGTGTATAATCTCCTGCTGTTGGCGTGATTGAGTTACCTCATGCAGTGCCTCAGTTTTTAATCACTATGTCTTCTTTGATGCCAGCGCCATGCATCCTTTATCATTTCCTCTAGCTTAGAATAAGCAGGCTTCCAGCCTAAAACCCTTTGTACTTTTTCATAATTACCAACTAAGATAGGAGGATCGCCCGTTCGCCGTTCAGTCTTGACAACGGGAAATGAGCGCTTAGTTATACTAATAGCTGTATCAATCACTTGCTGTACAGAAAAACCATTGCCATTGCCTAAATTAAAAATTTCCGTTTCGCCTCCTTGTAATAGATAATTCAGCCCTAAAACATGAGCATGCGCCAAGTCTATTACATGGATATAATCGCGGATACACGTACCGTCAGGAGTGTCATAATCAGTACCGAAAATGAACACTTTTTCTCGCTTTCCTAACGCAGTTAACAAAACTAGGGGAATTAAGTGCGTTTCTGGAGTGCGATCTTCTCCGAGTCGTCCTAGCTTATCAGCACCGGCAGCATTAAAATAACGGAAGCAAACCGAGCGAAGCTGATACGCTCTATCAAAATCTAATAGTATTTTTTCTACCATTAGTTTAGTAGCCCCATATGGATTAATGGGATTCTGAGGATGTTCTTCTGGAATTGGTATTTGTTGAGGAATACCATATGTGGCACAAGTTGAAGAAAAAACAATCTTATTTACTCCAGCCTGAAGCATTGCTTCCAAGAGGGTAAGCGAACCTAGCACATTATTTTGGTAATACTTGAATGGGTCAGATACCGATTCATTAACATAAGTATATGCAGCAAAATGGATAACTGCCTCTATAGATCTTTGGGCGAAAATTTGATCTAGTAGGGGGCGATCGCAAATATTGCCACAGATGAGTTCTGCTTTAAGTACCTTTTCTACTAAATCTCTGTGACCATACACCAAGTTATCTAAAATTAAGACGGAATATCCAGCCTCTTGGAGTGCCAACACTGTATGAGTACCGATATAACCTGCGCCTCCAGTAATCAATATAGTTGGGTTTTCCATAACGCACCCTGTTAGTAGAATTGTTATTTTTAAACAATGCAGTCACTCTGCACACCATTCAAGGACCAATCCATTGCTTGTGTAGCGAAAATAGAAGCCCACGAATTTACGTCCAAACTGCGATCGCAGTAGTAAAGCCCGAAGTCTGGAGAACGCAGGCTTAATAAAAATGTAAATCCCTTATTGATTGCTTCAGCAAAGCGATCGCGATCTACTGCTATCCAAATGCGTAGTGCTTGTGCAGTCGCATCACAAACTTTACACAGTTCTCGTGACGGTGCATTGTACCAGTTAAACAGGCTTCCATCTGAATTTTGCCACCTTTGCAAACTCTGAGCACCAGCACTCAATATCTCTGTAGCCTCAAGATAGCCGCGTGAGTGAAGATAGAGTAACCCTTCTAGAGCATAGCAATGAGCATGGCAGTAAACAATAGTTGTTTCTGGAAAAACATGAAAGACTCCATCTGAGTAGCACTCGCGTACAACTTCCTCTGCAATCTCCAATGCTAAGTCAGAAAAATAATGCTCGCCTGTTTCTACCGCAAGTGCATCTAGCGCAATGACAGTTTTCAGCATACTTGCACCGAAAACACTTGACCAATGAGGTTGTATTTCTAGCAAGCTACCATTATCAGCTACAACCGCTAGCCTTTGCTGTGCCATCTTCATTATGAAGCGTGACATGTCTGCCACAACTGTGGGATTTACATAACCATTCAAATACTTTTTGTAAGTCAGCAATCCATTGACAGCCATGCAAGTATCAAACAAATAGAGTTTTTCATTTTTGCCTATACCACCTAACGGTGATGTTAAATGTTGTAAGCTGTTAGCTACGGCGTGGGCTTGTTCAGCAAGATAGCGATAGTTTCTTTGCAGACTCAGTTGCGAAACTAATGTTAAGTAAAGTCCCATAGCTTCTGGGTAAACAAACCCAGGATGGTTAGGATTGATCCACGAATAAATATAACCAGAGTTACAAACAATTTTAGAGCAAGTTAGGAAATGAACCAAACCAGTCTGCATTTCTCTTGTAGGTAAGATAGCACTCTCAACACTTGACATAATGAGTACTCCTTGACTTTTTCTGATGAAGCTCTTTTTAAAAAATCGATATCAGAAAATATACCATTGATGTCAAGCTTGTTTTTCCTATAAAACTATCTTGTTTGTGTTAATCTAGTTACAAAATAACTATACGACACACATCGATGACTTTTTTCTCATTACGTTTTCGCTAAAAATATTAAGAAAAATTAAAAATCATTAATATAGGTTTGATTTTATATATTTTTTAAGTTTTAAGTTAATTTCATTCTAAATTCAATGCTCATAATTTAGAACTCCATATAAACTGAACTCTCTGTTAAATCTACCTAGAACTGATACTATTTTTTAACTCATTTAGGTTTAAATAGGGATGCGCTATAGTGCATCCCTTATCCTAATTACTCTTCTACAACTTCACGGATTCGCTGCTCTAGGCGTTCTAAATCAAGTCCACCCTCATCACGTACAATTCTGCGTACTGTTGGGTTGACATTGCTTAAATCCATAAGTAGATCGTGTAGAATCTCCTGCTGTTGGCGTGATTGAGTCACCTCACGCGGTTCTTGCACTAAGTCGCGGACAATCGAATCTTCAGCGCGCGAAGCCACAATTGGATCTGTGTGTCCTTGGAGATGTATAAACGTGCGTCGCCCAGGTCCGCGTTCTTCCTCAATGGGGATAACTGCTGTTACTTGATCTGAACGCACATATTTGCCAAAACCAAGATGTACTAATGCTGATGATTGTATTCTCATTTAAGCAAATTATTTTTCTTTCACTTATATATCTATTATCCTGCAAGGAACACTGACTTAATAGCAATAATTAGAACGGGTTACGCACCTGTTTTTATCGTGTTTTCCCTAAATGTTTCGACTGTTTTTAAATCTAATAAAGTTCGCGATGAATTGCTGTTTTGAATCGTGATTTATGGCTGATGAAAGCTTAGCTACTATGTGTTTTTGATAAGTCAAGCGGAAGACGATCGCGTTAACTAGTATTAGAGAGATAAAGAAAGTAAAATACGCATATATAAAGTTTAGTGTTTGCTCGTTAAAATACCTCGCAGAAATAGTCTTACTCTAGCTAACAACGAACAATTTTTAAAGCAATAGAAACTAGCGAGAGAAAAGTCAAAAATCCTACAGCATCTAAAACTGTTGTTAGCAGTGGTCCACGAATTAAGGCAGGATCGGGATTTATTCTTTTTAAACCCATTGTTAGTAACGTTCCTAAGGTAGCAGCAACAAATACGTTGATTGCCATAACCATTGCTGCAACTAATGCTATCCATTGCTTTTGTGGAGGCGACCAAATTAAGGAAAGAAGACCAAGCGCAAGACTCAAAGCTAAGGCTGTACTTAAATCTGCAAGAATCTCTTTGCAGACGATTTTGAGTGTATCTTTGGGTACGACTTCCCCAACACCTAATCCTCTGAGGGTTACAGATAATGCTTGAATTGCAACATTGCCGCTGGTGTTAGATACAATTGGCATGACGACTGCCAAAACGGAGACGAGAGAAATGACCTGTTGAAAAGGCGCGATCGCGACTGACGCATCGCCTTGACAATTTGCACCACTTGAGTATCGTGTAAAGAATTGATGAGTTCTTCTTGGACTTTGGGTGGTAAGTATCCAAACACATCAATTGCATGGGCTTTGTTGAGTAAGCAAAAAGCGATCGCGCGTTGTTCTGGTACGAAGGTACACTCAAACAAGGTTTTTATGAGTAAGTTCACGGAGGTGGACTTTGTTATATAGTAGCGAATGAATTCGCACTTGCCATTCACGCAGGAGGTCTAATAAAGAAGTGCGATCGTCTTGCGTGCGCATCAACCCTCCTTAGTCTCCCCCGCGCTGAGAGCCTTGCTTACTAGCTATTCGAGGAGATAATGACTATTAACTATGGACTTCGAGCCACCATAGATACAACAAATAGAATTTCCACTGGTATTCGTTATTCATACCAGTCACTAGAATTTTAACCGTTAAGGGTGCTATCAACCAATAGAAGAGTTGTATCTCGGTTCTCCAAGATTAGAAAATCTGCAAGTTTTTTACTGTACTATCCTTTGTCCATTGTTGCTAAAACTTGATTTGCAAATCTTTCTGGATGTTCTGGAGTAACAACAATTGTGCGATCGCGAAACTTGAGAATGACGGCTTTAGTCAAATCTGTTGCATAAGCTTCATAATTTCCCAGTTTGCGGTTGTAGTACTTTCCCGAAAAACTAAATAAACCACCATTTCCCCACTTGCGTATCGAGTTTCGCATTGCTTGGGGGTTTACATCAGCGGTGATTAAGTTCTTTAAATCAACTTTGGTATTCCAACCAAGGCGTTGAATATAAAGTGTATTGTCTGCGATCGCATAACCGCGAATACTGAAGAATACAGATATTAATAAAATTACCAAAGGAATGACGACCATTGCTACTATCCACGCAATATCACTGCGAGGACCAGTCAATAGTCCCATCAACACAATTCCTAGCAGTATTGCAGAAACTACAATAGTAATAGCAATCAGCGATATCGCCCAAGGAGCCTTAAAGACTTCATTCATGAGTGGCTTCTCCTATTTCATATTAATACTTCACCTACTTATGACTCACCCAATCTCAGCGTTTTCATCAGAACCAAGACTTGGGAACTTCCCTCCATTCTCCCCATCGGGGAACGCAACCGTCCCCCAAACCCCTTCCAAAAAAGCGGCTACTCATGACGCAGTGATTGTTCGGGGTGGCTGTTGCGTAAATCCTGACACTTATAGGTTATTCATAGCAATTAATAATATGTAAATTGTAATTCTTTGCATCACTATACTGCGTGGAGAATTAAGTTATTTAGTCGTAAAGTACTCAATAAAAACGGACATACAGATATTGAAATGTTAACAGCGATCGCTTAAAGTTCATGTACAGTCAGTGTAACTAAGACAAACTTACATACTAGAACTTAGGACAAACACAAGACTTTGAGATTGACAGATAATCTTCCCGCAAGCGGAAACAAAAAAAAGACTTGCATTGATTGCGGAGTCGAGTTGAGAATAAGTTAGAGTAACGCGCACGCTTTGAGGAGACCTGCGGTGAGTCAGGAAGCATTTGATTACGATTTAGTCATTATTGGCGCTGGAGTCGGCGGACATGGTGCGGCTTTACACGCGGTCAGTTGTGGATTGAAAACCGCCATTGTCGAAGCAGCGGATATGGGTGGAACCTGCGTCAATCGGGGTTGTATTCCTTCAAAAGCACTACTTGCTGCTGCTGGTCGCGTGCGAGAATTACGCAATGCGCATCATCTCAAAGCTTTGGGAATTCATGTTGGGGATGTGGCGTTTGACCGCGCAGCGATCGCCGATCATGCAAATAACTTAGTCAGCAAGATTCAAGGTGATTTGACAAATAGCCTCAAACGTCTCGGCGTTGATATCATTCGCGGTTGGGGTAAAGTCGCCGGACAGCAAAAAGTGGCGATCGCCACCGACAACGGCGAAAAAACCGTTACAGCCAAAGATATTATTCTTTCGCCTGGTTCTGTTCCATTTGTTCCACCAGGAATTGAAGTAGATGGGAAAACAGTCTTTACAAGCGACCAAGGTGTCAAGTTAGAATCACTTCCCGATTGGGTGGCAATTATTGGTAGCGGCTATATTGGGCTAGAATTTTCTGATGTGTACTCGGCGCTAGGGTGTGAAATTACAATGATTGAAGCCCTAGACCAACTGATGCCAGGATTTGACCGCGATATTGCCAAATTAGCTGAACGGATATTAATTACACCCCGCGATATCGAAACGTATGTGGGAATTTACGCGAAGCGCGTTATTCCTGGTTCTCCTGTCGTCATTGAACTTGCAGACTTCAAAACGAAAGAAGATGTGGATATCATTGAGGTTGATGCTTGCTTGGTAGCTACCGGACGCATCCCAGTCACGCAAAACCTTGGTTTAGATTCGGTGGGTGTCGAACTCGATCGCCGCAACTTTATTCCTGTAGACGATCGCATGGCAGTTTTATCTGCGGGTGAACCCGTACCACATTTATGGGCAATTGGCGACGCGAACGGCAAAATGATGTTAGCGCACGCGGCTTCTGCACAAGGCATCGTCGCCGTTGAAAATATCTGCGGAAAACACCAAGAAATCGACTATCGCAGTATACCCGCCGCCGCGTTTACGCACCCTGAAATTAGCTACGTAGGAATGACCGAAACTGCGGCGAAAGATATGGGTAAAGAACAAGGATTTGAAGTGGGTGCAGTCCGTACGTACTTCAAAGGGAATTCTAAAGCCCTCGCGGAAGGTGAAGCTGACGGTATCGCAAAGGTCGTGTATCGTAAAGACACGGGTGAAGTCCTCGGAGTTCATATCATCGGAATGCACGCCTCAGATTTAATTCACGAAGCCTCCGCCGCGATCGCTAACCGTCAATCTGTTCATTCTTTAGCACATCTCGTCCACGCCCACCCCACACTTTCAGAGGTGCTGGATGAAGCATATAAGCGCGCGATCGCATCTTAACTATTACCCCTAGTCACTAGCCACTAATCACTCGCCCCTCGCCCCTCACTCCTCGCTCCTATCTAATATGCAAATTCGTCGTCGTCCACCTAATCCATCAGTTGATGTGAAAAGCTTGCGCTATCAAGTTGCTATTCCTGATGCTGAACCACAAAATATCTTAGAAAAAATTGTCTGGCATAAAGAAACTGAAGTCGAGCAACTGCGTGAAAAGCTTCCTTTAGTCGAACTTCAGCGTAAAGCCCTTGCTGCACCACCAACACGTGATTTTATTGGTGCGTTGCGTCAAGGAAAAACAACACCTGCACTCATTGCCGAGGTAAAAAAAGCTTCACCAAGTAAGGGTGTCTTTCGCGAAGATTTTGACCCTGTGGCGATCGCGCAATCTTATGCCCAAGGTGGTGCTAGCTGTCTTTCGGTACTGACCGATGAAAAGTTCTTTCAAGGCAGTTTTAACAATCTTGCCTTAATTCGCGCTGCGGTAGATTTACCACTTTTGTGCAAAGACTTCATTATCTACCCGTATCAAATGTACGTGGCGCGAATTCGCGGTGCGGATGCGGTGCTGTTGATTGCCGCAATTCTGAGCGATCGAGATTTACAATACTTTGTCAAAATTGCAACCGCTTTAAAAATGGCAGTATTAGTCGAAGTTCACACATTAGAGGAAATTGACCGCGTTTTGGCAATTGATGGTGTCCAATTAATTGGTATAAATAATCGCAATTTAGAAGATTTTTCCGTAGATTTACAGACGACTTGTGCATTGCTAGAAGCACGCGGCGAAGAATTGCGATCGCGGAATATCTTAGCCGTCAGCGAGTCAGGATTGCATACGCCCGCAGATCTCCAAGTTGTCGCTTGTGCAGGTGCAGCAGCGGTGCTCATTGGCGAATCTTTGGTAAAACAAAGCGATCCGCAAGCGGCGATCGCCACTCTATTTACTACCTAGTCATTAATGGCGCTCTGAATCTGAAGCAAAATTCAGTAACAAGAGCGCCTGAAATTAAGTCAATTTTTTATGCAGACAATTCCCCTTCCCTCTCCGATTCACTACGAACTCTTGTTGCAGTTATTAGAACAACAAACACTATCCGCAGCAAGTCAAAATCCAACTTTGCGCGAACAGGTGAATCAGCTAATCATTACCCTACGTAAAGCCGCCGCGCAACAGAAGCAGCTAGAAGAAAGTTGTCAGCAGTCACAGATTGCAATTGAATCGCGGTGGTCACTGAATCAATAAATTAGATTAGGACTTACGCAAGAAACGATCTCAAAGCTTTTGGCGAATAAATTCGCTCCTAAATAAACGAAATCCACCTCCGTAGACTACTTTATTTTTCTGCGCGTGCTTTGAGTGCTTGATTCATCTTTTCAAAACCACTTTTAGTGTTGGTGTCTAAGCTGTTTGCTAAAAAGGGAACGAGTAACCCTGAAAAAACTTCGCTGTGGATAAATCGAATGCGATCGCGATCTCGCGGCTCAATTTGAAAACAATGTTCGCCAGTAAAAATTCCTGGTACAAGTAACCGCCCTAACCAACGCAGTTCCCGTTCAGGTTCAGCAACCAAAACTTTAGGGCGAAATGTCATCGAGTTTCCCCCTGGTGGTTGTAGTTGCACTTCTAACCTTGCTCCTTGCTTTACCTCACCACTCACAGCACGAATAAACGGGTTCCATTGTGGATAGCTATCAAAGTCAGTCAAGATTTTCCAAACTTTGCTAGCCGAAGCATTGATTTCAATATGGGTGTTTAACTGCTTCACAAGCAATCTCCTCAGTGAAAATGCGAGCGACTGATGCTGCTAGATTAACAAAGTTTAGATGGTGCGGAGACTTATTTATTTTCTGACTAAATGTATAGTACGTACATCGCATAAATTTTAGACATTGACTAAAATAAAACCGCTGCCATAGTACTTATCAAAAACCAGACAGTTAGCCCAATCGAAGGGAGAACTAGCGTGTTAGAGCAAGATTTGATACATAGTGATTTAGCGCATCAGTCAGAGCGTTACTTACACGCGATCGCAACGAATAGCGGTAACGACATATCTCCTTTTGATAATCAAACCGAGCAAAAACAATCGAATCGCATTCATCAGCTGGAACAAGCGTTAGAACAGTCATTGACGTATCTAGCAGAATTGCGCAGAAAGTTGAAAACTCAAGCTTTACTCGAAGCACAGCTAGCAGCAGTCGAGGAAATCGCCAACTTACAGAAGCAAGTCATCAGCAAATTGCAGCAGCAACAATCGCAAGTGCAATTGCAACAAGAGTTACATCAAAATCTTCAGCAAACTGCGATTCTTCAAGAACAAATTATCCAGCAATCGCAACAGGTTGGCGAGTATGTCGCTGCGGTACATTATTGGAAAGAGCAGTATTTGGAAAGTGTGACGCTGGCGCTCGAACTAAAAGAAGTGATAGAAAGACTTTTACCAGACCGATTATTTGAACTTAACCATTTATTAACAACGGTGCAATCAATAACACAAAAAACACAAGAAGTTGCATCAACTTTACCTACACCTACAAAGCACGCATCTAAAGTAGATTTACCACCTTTTCTAAAGTAGCACCCTTCTTTTGCTCCTCTGCACAGTAGCTGTATTCGCGATCGCACTTTTCCAGGTATAATCAAAAAATTTCCCAAAATCGTACAAGCTTTTCAACTTGTGCAATCCTAGAGAAACCCCTAATTCGCACAACAGTAGGACAACAATGCAAGACAAGCTGATGCTGATGATTCCTGGTCCCACACCGGTACCAGAGGCGGCGCTACTCGCGTTAGCCAAGCACCCCATTGGTCATCGTACCAGTGAATTTAGCAACATTCTGGCAGAGGTGACAGAAAACCTCAAGTGGCTGCACCAAACGCAAAGCGATGTAATGCTGCTGACAACCAGCGGTACAGGTGCAGTCGAAGCCGGAATGATTAATTTTTTGAGTCCTGGCGATCGCATTTTAGTCGGTTGTAACGGTAAGTTTGGCGAACGCTGGGCGGAAGTGGGTGAAGCTTATAATTTGAATGTCGAAAGAATTACCGCTGAGTGGGGACAACCCCTCGATCCTCAGGCGTTTGCAGAAAAACTCGAAGCTGACAAAGAAAAACAAATCAAAGCTGTCGTCGTTACCCATAGCGAAACATCAACAGGCGTACTTAATGACCTAGAAACAATTAACCGCCATGTTAAAAATCATGGTGAAGCGCTGATTATTGTAGATGCAGTCACCAGTCTTGGTGCAGTTAATGTGCCAATGGATGCTTGGGGTTTAGACGTTGTTGGTTCCGGTTCGCAAAAAGGTTATATGATTCCCCCAGGGTTGGGAATCGTTGCGGTTAGCCCCAAAGCTTGGGAAGCCTACAAAACTGCGAAACTACCCCGCTACTACCTCGATTTAGGTAAATATCGCAAAGCAACTGCGAAAAACACCACTCCGTTTACACCACCCGTTAATATGATCTTTGCTTTACACGCTACGCTGCGGATGATGAAGCAAGAGGGATTAGAAGGAATCTTCGCCCGCCATCAACGCTTGATGAAGGCAACCCGCGCGGGAATTAAAGGTTTAAATCTACCTTTGTTTGTGAGTGATGATTGTGGAAGTCCTGCCATTACTGCGGTAGCACCCGAAGGAATTGCAGCGGATCAGGTGCGCGCGATTATGAAAAAGCGTTTTGATATTGCTTTAGCTGGCGGACAAGATCACCTCAGTAATAAAATCTTCCGGATCGGGCATTTAGGCTTTGTCAGCGATCGCGATATTCTCAGTGCGATTTCAGCACTCGAAGTTGCCATGCACGAACTTGGTTATGAAAACTTTACGCCTGGTGCAGGTGTGGCTGCGGCTGCAAGAGTTTTTGCTCAATCGTAGAATAAATCTCCTGCATGAATGCTTGACGAATAAACTCGCATGTGAACTTATTGATAAAAGCCTTGCTTCAGTGTACGAAAGTACACTTTGCTTGAGTAGCCCCTGACTTCAGTCAGAGGGCGTTTGTGATTCATGCAAGAAGTCTAATGAAGTGCTAAACGCGTGGTAATTTAAAATCAAAAGAGCGGGTATTACCCGCTCTATGTATTGCCAATACATTGTTCTGTCTCCTCTAACTATTGCCTACGTACAACTTGCGTGTCTAGACATATTTGAACTAGCATTTGGCGATTTGTCATATTTCCGCGTTCCTATACTACTGCGCTTTCCAACCAATCGTAGATTTGGTTAAGTTGGTCTAACGTAACCAAGCCATACTGCCACAAAATCATAGGTAAAGGACCTGGATCTTGTTCGCGATGGCGTAATGCGACATCAATCGAAGCAGCGGATATCGATAAATCTTTTTGAAGAAAGTCAATGAATTTAGAGTAGTTTGCTGGTGACATTGTTTCACCTTCCGTTGTAAATAAGTTTAAGTTTGAGTTATTCGTCATACGATGAGCTAGTACTGACTAGCCAGTTTTTTTTCTGTCCTGATACCACTGGTGAATTGCTAACTCTACTTGACGGTGAAACTGGCTTTTATGAGTTTCCCTGACGTATGAAGAGTACAAATACGACGTGGAATAGAATTTTAGCGCAACTTGCTAATTTTCGTAAGTTTGCTCCAGAAAAAACAAAATTTATTAGAACTATTTTTACTTTAGTGCAGCAATATTGTTCACCTATAACAAGGAGGATATTAGCTACAGGATTTTACTCTCCCAAAAGACTGAGTGGGGCTTGACTCGTGCGAATTTAATATTTTTTGAATTGTAACGCTCTACACAGGAAAAATGAGCGCCGCAATAATTTTGTTTTTCTATCAAATCTATCAAATATAGCAGGAGTCAGAGGTCAGAGGTCAGGGTTCAGGGTTAAACTCTAGTTAGGGAAATCACTACGAGCTTTTATCATGTCCTAACTTTATTGACTAGGGCTATATTACCCTACTCAACCTCGAAGCACTACAATTTTTCTGGGGGATTTCCCCCTTTATTGCAAACGATGTGGTAAAAGAAAATTGCTTGTTTAGATTTTACGAGTCTAAAAATCGAATATCGAGGCGATCGCCGACGCGAATTCCGAGTTCAGCGGCGCGTCCTCCGCGTAGTTCTATGACTTGATTAACAGGTGTTTCGGGACCATACGTCGGACAGGGTTCAGCTTGACAAGGCGGTACAGCGGGTGCGATCGCTTTCACGCGTCCATTTTCTAGAAAAATCATATCAAGCGGAAACCGGACATTTTTCATCCAAAAACCGACAGGGCGCGCGGGTTCAAAGACAAATAGCATTCCGCGATCGTCGGCTATGGTGTCGCGATACATCAAGCCAGTGGCTTGTTCTTGAGGTGTCCGCGCTACTTCCAGATTAATTTTACGTCCGGCAATTGTTGCTGTAGCAGTTATAGGAAGATTTTGACCAGCATTCACAGATTGTTGCGCCAGAGGTGTTACTGTTGGCGATACTGCGGGCGTCGGCGTTGAACAACCCAGCATCATAGTTCCTAAAATGATTGCAAGGACAGCAGAACCACGACTCACTATTTAATAACTCCCAGTATTTGCGTTCATAGCTTTTGAGTCGTTCTTCCTCGTCAGAGTTCCCTAATTACGATTCTCGCAAAACATAGCCGACACCCCGCACAGTTTGGATCAAGCGTCTGTGACCTTCGTCTTCTATCTTAAGGCGTAAATAACGAATATAAACTTCGATAACATTCGATTCGCCCATGAAATCATAACCCCAAACATTTTCTAGAATTTGTTCGCGAGTTAGAACTTCACGCGGATGTTCCATCAGATACTTGAGCAGTTCAAACTCCTTCATTGTCAGATCCAGCGCTTTGCCATGACGCATGGCGCGGCGCGTTGCTAAATCTAAAACGAGATCGCCAAAGCGTAATTGTTCGGTTACGCCTGTTTCTGGTTGTAAATAGAGGCGTACCATCTGTAAAAATTCTTCAGAGCGGTAAGGTTTGAGAAAATAATCATCAGCGCCCGCTTCTAAACACGCTACGCGATCGTCAACGGTATCTCGTGCCATCAAGACTAATACAGGTACGCGCGCGCCTGCTTTGCGTAGATGAGTACATAACTCTAGCCCTGATTCTCCAGCCAGCATTCGGTCTACCACAATCAAAGCTGGCTGGATTTCTCGGGAGTATTGCATCCCGCTGTAAACGTCAGGTGCGATCACGGCTTCATAGCCTGATTCTTGTAAGTCAAGGCTCACTTGATCTGCCAAAGTCTCATCAGTTTCGACTAATAAAACACATGGACTGCGTTCAGCCTCTACCGTACTCATAAGCCGCTATCCAGGAATGAAGGATTGCATTTGGTCATAGCTCAGTTATCACACAGCGAAACTAAGTATGAACACTTAATTATATTCATATCCTTATAGGAATTGCCCACTTTTAAGGCAACTCGACCGAAGTTGGCTTGGCAATATGCGGTAGTCCCCAACCTAACTTTTCGCGCAAAATCCGAAAGAACTCCGGTGATTGCAGGCGGATAAATCGCGCGGAGTATTGCGATCGCCCTAATTGCACCTGATCTTCAGGAAAAACGTAGCAGCCAGCATTTCCATCAACCACCATCACTAACCGATCGGTACTCGCACTCGAAATTGTCACAGTTTCGGTATCAGCAAAGACCAGCGCGCGTGACGCAAGCGAATGCGGACAAATGGGGACTAGCTGTAATACAGGAACTCCTGGTGTCACCACAGGTCCTCCCGCACTCAATGAATACGCCGTTGAACCTGTGGGAGTCGAGACAATGACACCATCTGCGGCAATATCTACGGGCGCGTGATGTCCCACCGCAATTTCAAAATGGCACATACACGTCAAAGGTTCGCGATGCAGTACCATCTCATTCAAACACAACGCTTCCCAGAGAACTGATTTCCCGCGACGCAAAACCTTAACGGCTAACATCGCTCGTTCTTCAATCTCGTATTTACCCGCCATGACTTGTTCCATGACTAACGGTAATTGATTGACATAAGCTTCGGTTAAAAAGCCCATGTGTCCTGTATTTACCGTCAGGATTGGAACGCCACAAGGAGCCACTAAACGAGAAGCAGCTAAAACTGTGCCATCGCCTCCGAGGACAATAGCAAATTTCATTTCCGCATCAAAACCAGGTGGGGTAAGACCTTCAATCGGTGTATGACACACCGGACTTTCTGGGTTCGAGTAACCCAAAATCCCCCCGATACCAGTTGTTACACAAACTTCCCAACCCGCTGCGATGAGCTTGTCTTTCAGTTCGTTAGCAACACGACCTGCGATCGGCTTAACGTCGTTGTAAATAATGCCCGCTTTCGGCACGCTACAAGTCCAGATTTCCGCAATGCTTACTATTAGCTAGATCCTTGCACATTTTTGCTCAAGAGGCGAGGGTTTCTTGAAGAGAGTTATGAATGTTGAGTTGTGAAGTGTTGAGTTCAGGAAATACTTCAATTCAAAACTCACGCACTAGCCACTATTCGCTCACCCCTCTCTAACTCTTAAACGGCGTTTTCTTGGGAGTTTGCTTCTTTTTTGTTTTTGTTTTTTCGTAGTCGAGTTCTCGTAACTTTTTCAAAATTCTGGCAAAGTACTCTTGCATATAGCTTTCCAAGGTTGTGGTTTCTGTTGGATCTAAGCCAAAAACTTGATAAACCTCATCCATAGGAGCATCCAAAGGTTTGCCATTTGCTAAGACTTCGGTAAACGCTAAGCGATCGGCAACGTTCCAACCCCATTGGAAAAAGCGGAGTACTCGGCGCATCGTCCGTAACAAGTTGATTGGCATTCGCGTAATGCGTGCTTCTTTGCCAGATAGTCGTTCGCATAAATTAATAATTTCTTCCGCACTCCAAGCACGAGTCCCCACTACCGGAAAAGTTTGTTTTTCTGTTTCGGGAACGGATAGGGCGCGAACCGCGAATTTAGCAATATCTTGCGTATCCATGTAGGCGATCGGCGAAGATTCGCCGGTAATCCATACGGCTTGTCCTTCCAAAATCGGAATTGCGTATTGCCCAATCAACCCTTGCATAAAGCCACAGAGTTGCAAAATAGTGTAGTTTAAATCGGCTTCGGCTAAAAATAGCTCAGTACATCGCTTGATTTCCATCAGTGGGACATCAGGATGCTTGTCCGCGTCTATCAGCGAGAAGAATACATAACGTTCGACACCAGCGGCTAAGGCAGCTTGAATGAGCGCGACTTTCCCGTCCCAATCGACTTGTTTGATACTCAGCGAGTCTGTAGCGCGAGCCGTAGCTGCATCGATAATCGCTGTTATCCCTGTAAGCGCCGGAGGTAAGGTATCTGGATAACACAAATTACCAGCTACCAGTTCAGCACCCCATTCTTTTAAAAAAGTGGCTTTCTTAGGATTTCTTACAAGACAGCGTACCTTATACCCCTCATCGAGAGCACGGCGAACTACTTGTCTTCCCAAGGTGCCAGTAGCACCGACAACTAATATAGTCATGAGGGATTAGTAATGAATCTTAAACTTTTATTAATAAAATCCTATCAGAATCCATTATATTAAAAAACTTTACAATAGATTGAGGATTTTTAAGCCAGGGAAGAACGAGTTACTCGTTGCTAGTTACTAGTTGTTAGCCACTCTTGACACTAATCACTAGCCACTAACCACTAGCCACTAAGCACTTACTCCTCTATAATTCGCTTTCTTCACCTCCCTGAATTTTGAGCAAGAGAAAACCCAAAACGATGCCAACAGGAATCAAGGTGAGGCACAAAATGGTTGCTGTAAACATCTCGCCCATAACGACGATTCTCCTTCGCTAAATCAATTTCAGTAAACTAGTATAAAGAAGTCCACACTCAGGCAAGAGTCAGTATCTTTCTGAGAAAAATTTAGACTAGTGTAAAGTATTTTAAATCAGTTCGGTGACATAACTCTGCTTGTTTATTGACTTATACGCAATCATCTAGAGGCTTTTCTATAAAAAATGTCTTTGTTGCAGAATTCGCTTTGTGTAGAAGAACGTCCGCGTTTAGCTTTGACTTTAGGCGATCCGGCAGGTATAGGACCAGAAGTGATTTTAAAGGCTTTAGCCGAATCAGAATTTACGCAAAGCTACGATGTCACAGTTGTCGGAAGTCAGGCGCAACTCACCAAAACTTACGAACAGTTATGTCAGTGTTGTCGTGACAATTTCGCCAATCCAGAAGAATTAAAAATTTTAGATATTAACACTGAAGATACTATCACTACAGGAATCGGCAATGCAGCGAGTGGAGCAGCAAGTTTTGCTTATATGCAAGCCGCGATCGCCCGTACAAAAAGCGGTGAATTTGATGCGATCGTCACAGGTCCCATTGCGAAATCTGCTTGGAAAGCCGCAGGCTACAATTATCCTGGGCAAACTGAGTTACTCGCTGAGCTTGCAGATGTGACAAAATACGGGATGTTGTTTGTCGCGCGATCACCCCACACAAATTGGACATTAAGAACATTACTCGCGACGACACACATTCCTCTGCGTCAAGTTGCAGATACACTCACACCAGAACTTCTGACGAGTAAATTAGATTTACTCGTGGAGTGTTTACAGCACGATTTCGGTATAGCACAACCAAGAATTGCGATCGCCGGATTAAATCCGCATAGTGGAGAATCAGGACAACTCGGACGCGAAGAACAAGACTGGCTGATTCCTTGGTTGGAAAAAGAAAGATGCGATCGCCCCAAAATTCAATTAGATGGTCCCATACCACCAGATACAATGTGGGTCAAACCAAGTCAAGCTTGGTATGGTAAAATCGGCACAGCAAAAGCTGCGGATGCTTATCTAGCGCTATATCACGACCAAGGGTTAATTCCTGTCAAACAACTTGCTTTTGACCGTGCGGTAAATACCTCAATCGGTCTTCCTTTTGTACGGACTTCACCGGATCATGGCACAGCATTTGATATTGCAGGAAAAGGAATTGCCGATGCTACTAGCATGAAAGCCGCCATACAACTTGCTGCTGAACTAGCTTGTCAAAGAATCTCGTCAAGAAGCTTTACGCAAATGGGTTCTTCTGATTCTTGAGCCTCTAACTCTCATTCATCACTAGCCACTAGCTACTAAAATCTGTTCTTCAACTGTTAATTCTGTAGGTTGACATTGCTGCACTTGAACGCAAATTTCTTGACAGCCTTCTTGTTCTATATCCTCAATATATCCAGGCAAAAACCATTGTGCTTCTTGTCTACTCGCAAAAGGTCCAAAGTAATAAATGACATTTGGTTGAGTAGTCGTAACTTCTACCCACCAATCTAGTTCAACGTGGTTGCTGTTAGCGTCATCTTGTAATTTCATATATTCGCTCCCTAATGTGTAGGTGAGCAGATCCTAAAGTTCTGGTTTGACAATAGCGATCGCGTAGGTTCGAGATTGTAGGGTAAGTTTCCTGAGTTTAATATTGTGTCAATGTGAAAATCTTGAGAGAAAGCATTCTGGGCTAACCTCTAGAGGCATATAGCGGTTAACCCAGTTGCATCATAAAGAAGGGCAATGAGGAGATTTTAGCTTTGATGAACAGCCAATCACCTGACTTAAATACTCAATCTACAAGCTAGGCGTGAAGAAAAGGGAGAAGAAATCGTGAAGAAATCGGGTATTCTTCAGAAAAGTTCCCCAACCTCACAAAAAATCAGCTTAGTATAGAAAACTTAACATTTTGTTAATAGGCTGTACAGTGACAGCATTTATTGATGTAGCGAGGGTTGTCTAAGGCGATAGCCGACACCGTGAACGGTTTCAATGAAATCGCTTGCAGCGCCTACAGACTTCAGCTTTTGGCGGAGAGTCTTGATATGCGCCTTGACAGTATCTTCTTCTGGCGGGTCTTCCAAAGACCAAACGTGTTCAATAATGGCACTACGACTAACAACGCGTCTTCCATTGCGTAAGAGCACTTCTAGAAGACTATACTCTTTGGGTGTCAAGTACAAAGGTTTTTCTTCGTAGGTTACTTCATACGTACTAGGATCTAGCTGCAACCCATCCCATTCTAAAATTGGTGGCGTCTGCGCACTTCCTCGCCGCAGTAGCGCGCGAATCCGCGCAAATAATTCTTGTAAGTCTACTGGTTTGATCACGTAATCATCAGCCCCTGCGTCTAACCCTGTGACTTTATCTGCAATATTATTTAAAGCAGTTAGCATCAGTACTGGAATCCCATAGCTTTGAGAACGTAGCCGCTTACATAGGCTAATACCATCAAGTTTGGGAAGCATCATATCCATAACAATAAGATCGTATGTAACCGTTTTGACTTGTTGCCAAGCGGCTTCCCCATCACTTACCGTATCTACTACATACCGCTGCTCAATCAGTGCTGTTGCTAAAATTTCGGCAAGGCTAAGATCGTCTTCGACTATCAGAATCCTCATGGAGCAAGATTATTTTTGGTATCCATTGTCAACCAGCTTAAAAAGCAATTAATTTATTAAGTTACTACTGTCGAATACTTTGCTGCAAGTCACACTCGCTTGCTCCACGATTTGTATAGGATGTAACCAGGTAGATATTTTATAATTAAGTATTGTGACTTTTGACTCACTTAAATATGGAGATTATTATCATACAAATATTTTGGATTTATTAGGATTAATTTAAAATTAAAAGAGCAAAACGCTATAACTATTTACTGTTGAACTCCTCAATTTAGACTATCAAATATAAATGAAATAAGAGAGGTTTTATTTTAAGTTTTAAACATTAGAAATATCTCGTATCAAGTTCTGCTAAATACTAAAAATATATCTGATAGGCGGCTATTGCTCATTAAGCTAATCACCAGTTCATGAGTTGCAGAGATACAAGATTTTTTCACATAAATCGATTTCAAGCGATCGCTACTCAGGACAATGAGACACTGCGTCTTATATAGTCAAGTCTATAGTACTATTAAATATCATAAGTTAGCAGGAGAGCTTTGCCAAAGCCCTGTATGGGGATAGCATCCTCAACTCTCTGGCAAAATGCGATCGCTTGATTTATGGCTCTAGTCAAGAGAGTTAGAACATTATAGAAGAGTGACTTTCCTGACTAGAGTTTAACCTGACCTCTGCTATATTTTATTGAATTGCTAATTACTGACAGGTTCTGCCAAAGCCGGTGCTTCAGGTTGCAGTAATCCATGTAACAATGAAGCTGGAGGTTGCGAAGCATAGGGCCAAGCGAACGCATGACGAAAAGCTGCATTTTGACAAGCTTTCAACTGCTGGAAATCAATAATATCCTGCGTCAGTAAATTCTCGTACTCAAAAGGTAAGCGAACATTATGTAATCCAGCATTGTCAGTACAGATCGCAATATCGACTCCAGCATCAAAACAGCGGTCAAACACAATCTTAAGTTGTCGCAGGTCTTCTAGGGTTCCTGTCTTCAGATAAGTCGTCGGACAAACTTCTAGACATTGGTTACGTCGTGCTAATTCACCGAGTAACTCTGGATAGCGTAGGGGAATTTGAATACCGTGTCCAATGCGCATTAAATAAGGCAATAACTCACGATAACAACCATCCGTTGTTTCGTAAAGATGTCCGGTTGTATTTAGACCGAGCGATCGCGCATAATCATACAATTCAATGAACTCGTCAAGTCTTTCTTTGTAGTGAGCATCACCACCCGCTACATCAATCGCACAAACATAATCTCGACTTTGAGCCGCTAAGTCAACAATCGCCTTATTTACCTCATACGGAAGTCGCGAGTGCATACACAGAATTTGACTTGTGACAATCGGATACTCTGGCACTCGACTTGCTTTGCCGACAACTGCTACAATTTCTGCCATCTGGTCAATGCGCTCTGATTGACTCAAATGATCGGGCGTACGCAAGTAAGGCGTGTAGCGCAATTCTAAATAAGCAAGGTTCTCAAAGATATAAGCACCACGCATCAAGCGATAAATAAAATATGGCAATGTCTCTACGCTTTGTACGCTTTCTACCAGTGTATGGAGTTCTAGATACTCATCGAGTGTGTTGCGCGGTTTTGTATAAAACTCTTCAAACTCTTGATACTCAGGAAATTTTTGTCCTAGATTGGGTGAATGACGTTGAAAGTAGCGCCACAGTACACGCGGTACTACCGAACCTCCCAAATGCCGATGCAATTCTGCATATAATGCCATGATCTTGATTAAAATTAACAATACAAGTTATTAATTAATCTTAACAATAATCTTCAAATTGGCAATTTGCAGTGAGTTTTTAGTGTCAAGTTACAACGACTTTAAGCTCAATGAAAAAGTGGCAGCACGCAGTATAAACGAGCTTCTTGTGCAGAAGGAGAAAGATGTCAAGGAGAGTAGATAACGCAGGTGTTAAGCTAAATCAATGTGATTTTGTAGCATTAAACTATTGACATACTGCAATTATTTTGCTATAAATTAGAGTTTGTGTGAAAACCTTAGCTAACTTACATAAACCTTGGCTAACGTCATAGTGATCGGCGCTCAGTGGGGCGACGAAGGAAAAGGAAAAATCACGGATCTGCTCAGCAAATCGGCTGACATTGTTGTACGCTACCAAGGGGGTGTCAATGCCGGACACACACTTGTAGTTCAGGGTCAAACTTTCAAGTTGCATTTGATTCCTTCGGGAATTTTATACCCTGATACTGAATGCATCATTGGCTGTGGTACTGTAATTGACCCACAGGTGTTGATTAGAGAACTCGACCAGTTAGAAAGCCTCAACATCTCTACCCAAAATCTGCTGATTTCAGAAACAGCCCATGTCACAATGCCGTATCATCGGCTGATCGATCAAGCATCCGAAGAACGCCGAGGCGATCATAGAATTGGGACAACAGGGCGAGGAATTGGTCCAACGTATGCGGATAAGTCTGAGCGGACAGGAATTCGCGTCATTGATTTGATGAATCCTACGGGGTTGCGCAAACAACTGCATTGGGCAATTAGCTATAAAAATGTCATTCTAGAGAAGCTTTACAACCTACCGCCTTTAGATGCAGAACAAGTCATTGACCAGTATCTAGAATATGCAGAACGCTTGCGTCCGCATGTGGTAGATACATCGCTCAAGATCTACGATGCGATTCAACGACGTCGCAATATCTTGTTTGAAGGCGCACAAGGCACATTGCTCGATCTGGATCATGGTACCTATCCTTACGTCACTTCCTCAAATCCTGTTGCTGGGGGAGCTTGTGTCGGTACTGGTGTAGGACCAACAATGATTGATCGCGTGATTGGAGTCGCCAAAGCGTACACGACACGCGTCGGTGAAGGACCATTTCCGACAGAACTCAACGGCGAAATTGGCGAGTTACTGTGCGATCGCGGTGCAGAATTTGGCACCACCACTGGGCGGCGGCGGCGTTGCGGTTGGTTTGATGCGGTGATCGGACGTTATGCGGTTCGCGTCAACGGTATGGATTGTCTCGCAATTACAAAACTAGATGTTCTGGATGAACTAGACGAAATCAAAGTTTGTGTTGCGTACGAAGTTGATGGAGAAAAATGTAAGGATTTTCCTCACAACGCCCGTCGATTTGCGCGGTGTCGTCCAATTTATAAAACAATGCCAGGTTGGAAACACTCAACCGTCGATTGTCGTTCGTTAGAAGACTTACCACAGCAAGCACTCGACTACTTGAAATTCTTAGCCGAGTTGATGGAAGTTCCAATTGCGATCGTTTCTTTAGGCGCTAGCCGCGAACAAACTATCATTGTGGAAGACCCAATTCACGGTCCTAAACGTGCTTTACTTCATGCGAATGGCACTCCTGTCGTTACGGAAGTGTAAGTCGAAAAAGCTTTTTAAGATTCAAAATTTACCGTTTATCGCTTGTTACTTTTAGCAGTATGGAAATCACAGTTGAAGGAAAAAAAAGAGCAGAAGGTAGTAAGCCAAACGCTCTACGTCGTTCAGGTTTAATTCCTGCCAATTTGTACGGTCACAACGGTACAGAGTCAATTCATCTTACCTTAGAAGCAAAAACAGTAGAAACGCTGTTAAAACAAGCTTCAGTCAACAACACATTGATTCAGTTAAATATTAGCGATCTGCCCTGGCGCGGTAAAGCGCTCCTGCGGGAAGTTCAACGCCACCCGACTAAACGATTTCCCTATCACCTGAGTTTCTTCTCGGTTGCAGCCCAAGATACTGTAGAGGTAGAAGTACCACTACACTTTGTCGGCGAAGCACCTGGGGTGAAAATAGAAGGTGGTGCGCTAGATACAGTCTTGACACATATTCAAGTTCGTTGCGCTCCCGATCGCATTCCTGAAACCATTGAAATTGACGTCTCTAATATGAATATAGGAGACGTAGTTTATCTTCAAGAGTTAGTCTTACCCGAAGGTGTTTCCTTGGTGAGCGAAACTAACGATGCTGTCGTTTCTGTTTTAGCACCACAAATTACACCAGAAATTATTGAAGCCCAAGAAGCCGCAGCTGATGCAGAAATTGCGACAGCACAAGCATCTGAAGCCGAACAGAAAGAACCACAAACCGACGCTGAAACGGGCGGTTAATTCTGAATCAGATTACAGTTTACTATCGTGTAAGACCAGAGGAATATTCTGGTCTTTTATTTATAATTAGCCTGGCGACTAAAGTTGCCGCTTAATAAACAAAGTCTAGATGGTGCGTGGAATAATACAAAAATGATTTAAGCATCGGCTTTAGAGGATGTCTCGAAAGGAGTAAACGGTTGTTCAAACCATCCCCTTGCTCGCCGCTAGTTCCTACAACAGAATAAACCCCTAAGTGCGAATTTGGCTTTTCAATCCTGAGGCTTTCTAAAGTTGAAGTTCCCTACTTGTAGGAATTTAGAGAGCAAATACCACATCATTAAATCTTCTCAATTATCCTTTCACCTGTATCGCTGCGGTTTCTACTAGTAAGCTTAAACAAAAATCTAAAACCTAAAACTTAAAATGGCATCTAATACTTTACTTCCTGCTTTAATTCAACAAATGATGCAACCGGAGTTTTATCCGCATCCGGTAAAAGAACCAATCGAACTAATTCAAACTCATGTATCTTATGTGCTACTCACAGGTGATTACGCCTACAAACTCAAAAAGCCTGTGAATTTCGGTTTTTTGAACTACTCAACGTTAGAACTGCGACAGCATTTTTGTCAGGAAGAGTTGCGGTTGAATCAAAGAGGTGCAGGGGAAATTTATCTAGAAGTTTTGCCCATTACACAACAAGAGCGGTATCATCTTGGTGGTATGGGAGAGCCTGTTGAGTACGTGCTGAAAATGCGACAATTTCCCCAAGAGGCACTATTTCTCTCGATGTTTGAGCGGGGCGAACTTGATGAAGCTCGTATGGAAGAACTAGGACGCATTGTCGCACAATACCACGCGCAAACGGCTACAAATGATTATATTCGCAAGTTTGGTGAAGTTGAGCAAGTACGCCAATCAATTGATGAAAATTATGACCAAACTGTAAAGTATATTGGTGGTCCCCAAACGCGATCGCAGTTTGAAGAAACGAAAAAATATACAGACAACTTTTTTGCGCAGCGTCAGCAATTATTTACCGATCGAATTGCCAATGACTGGATTCGCGAGTGTCATGGCGATCTGCACTTACGCAACATTTGTTTATGGCATGACAAAATTTTGCTGTTTGATTGCATTGAGTTTAACGAACCATTTCGCTTTGTCGATGTCATGTTTGATATTGCCTATGCCGTCATGGAACTAGAGATGTTGCAGCGTCCAGATTTAGGCAATGCGTACTTAAATACTTACATTGAGCAAACAGGTGATTGGGAAGGTTTGCAGGTATTACCATTGTATCTCAGCCGTCAATCTTATGTGCGTGCTAAGGTCAATTCTTTCTTACTTGACGATCCTGGCGTACCAGAAACAGTCAAACAAGAAGCTGCAAAAACCGCTGCGGCTTACTACAAATTAGCGTGGGAATATACAAAACCACGTCAAGGTAAACTGATTTTGATGTCAGGGTTATCTGGTTCGGGTAAAAGTACTGTCGCACGCCAGTTAGCGCGTAACACCAAAGCAATTCACATTCGTTCGGATGCCGTGCGCAAGCATTTAGCAGGAATTCCCTTATTAGAACGCGGTGGAGATGAAATTTATACAACCGAGATGACGCAAAAAACCTATGCGCGGTTGTTAGATTTGGGTTTGATGTTGGCAACTCAAGGTTATACGGTGATTTTAGACGCGAAGTACGATCGCATTTCCCTGCGCCATGAAGCGATCGCATCTGCACAAGCGCAACAATTACCACTACAAATTATCCACTGTACAGCACCAGTCGAGGTACTACGCGATCGCTTGTCTTCACGCACGGGTGATATTGCAGATGCAACTATAGATTTACTAGAAACGCAGCAAGCAGCCTTTGAGCCTTTCACTACTGAAGAACATCTAGTCAAAGAGGTGAATACAACTCAAGAGTTAGAATCACAGTTAATACTCGAGTAAAGTTTCAATGCAGTCTCTTCAATTACATAGCTGTTTGCAACAGTTCTTACCATAGTGAAAGAGATTTCTACTTACAGTGAACAATTGACAGTGGACAGTTGACATTTGTTTCGTTTCAATTTAGTCCCTGCAATAAAAGGGATTTCTACGACACGAGGATTTTCAGTCCTCTTGTCCTATACGCAAAAACAAGGGTTTCAGCGTCTGCCAAAACCCTTTGGACTAAACTTGGACTAAATCATCGTGTATATACAAGGTTAGTAGGGTAGCTCCTCGTCGCCAGGGAGAAACTCAAGGTTAAGAATTTGACTGATCGAATAAGGACACTCCGTAGGGAAAGTGTCAGATGGCAGTCCGGTTTCACGGCGAGCTATTTCAACACCGTCAACATAAGCAGCTTGCAAGATTTCCGGTATATACGTTTTGAGGCTTGGTTGTTCTTTCAATAGTCGAGCAATGCGTTTTCTACCATTAAAAATTGAACCATTCCAACTCCCACTACGAGAGTTAGGTTGATACTCCCACTTGAGTAAATGCGTGAGAATTACAACTAAATAACTTTCTAATTCACGCTTATTACTGCGGTTCAATCCCTCTAATTCCTCAATCAGATTATCAATGTCTAAATTGTCCCATTGATGACTTTTGAGACTATCAATTTGGCTTGCTAACCATAGCCCGTAATCTGTATCGTAAAGCTTGCTTGTATTTGTACTCATAGTTCTTGGTTCTCTTCTAGTAATTCCCACGGGGCATTTTCAATCAGCGACTTAAATTGCAATAGGTAATCCCACGAGCGACTATACTTGAATTCTCCCTTTTGTGCGGGATTACTACCGTATTCTTGCCGTTTATCTTCGATAAATTGATTGATAGCTTTGAGAATGATTTCTTGTGGTGTTTCTTTATCTCTTGCCCACTGCTCGATAATGTCAGTTCGTGAGGTATTGAGAGTATCGGCAAGTTCGCCTAAACTCTGCCATGCAGTATCGGTAAGCCTAATAGATCTAAGGGTTTTAGGCGCGTCATAGGCTACTGAGAATTTACCGTTATCGTCTCGCACGGCATCACGAAATATGTTATTATTCATGCGGTCTATGTGTGTTGATTCTACCACGTATATACACGAGAGCGCTACTCATGTATATACGTGGATTTTAAGTATTAGTTATCAGCTTTGGATCTGATACGTGGAAAGTCACGACCAATAGCGCTAATGGTTTTGATCATATCGAGCAGCATCGCTATATCTTCGATGTCATAGTCAGGGCTAGTTTCTGCTATTAAAGCAGCATCAGTGAGGTGATTTATTGCACCGCAAAGATGGTCGTGAATCCTGCTATTAGCTAATTCACGCTTTACTTGTGTAAGATCCATATTGATGACCTATAGTGTAAAGTTTTTTCTAACACCAGATAGCTAGGCGACACTACGACTTACAAGCTGTACATCTGGATGCGAAACTAATTACAAGGGCAGGTATTTGTAAAGGGAATTCCTAATACGAAGTGCCTGTCCTTTTGTGTTGTCTATCTGCTCACACTTTAGTGTGATCTGAAATAAATGTCAACTATTGTGTGGATATAAAAGTATGGTATTATGCAAGAAAGCGACCAAGAAGGTGATTTGACTTTGAAGTTACTTCGAGAGAGAACTGGACTTAGCCAGGAAAAGCTCGGTAGGCGACTGGATTTGAGCCTTCGGACAGTTGGAGATTGGGAGACTGGTAAGAAAATACCCAGATTTGACAATGCCATCGCTCTAGCCCGCGAACTAGGAGTATCCCTAAAAACGCTTGCCAAAGCGATGAAACTTGATGTAGAAGGAGTACCAGATGACGAATCAGACTGATTGACCAAAATGCGAGGATTTACCCTTGTATTTCTCAGGTAGACCCTCGCATCTTTGATGAGTTCAAACGCAATTAGAGACTCATCAAAGGATAATGGAGCTACTGCTAGCCCTCTGCCTGTCAATTGTGGCATTAAGTGCAGTGGGCATATCAATTGCGGCTATACGAGTTTTGCGCCCCGTGGTGCAACCGTTAGTACAAACATATCAAAGACCGCGATCGTCGCGCCGACGATCCAACAACAAAAAGCAGCCAGTGCGACTGCACCACAAAGGCGCAGATCGGCGGCTGCAAAAGCAATTATTCTCGATGACGATGGATCGAGCAACAGCATTAAGACTAGTTGAAGGACTTCGAGAGCTTGAGCCTGGAAGACCGGAAAATTGGTACTGGGAAAAAGCAATCGACGACCTCATCAGAGATCGTCGCCGCTAGTTCCCGTAAACTGTTGTATCCATTAGTCAGAGAATTTCAGTAAATTCTCGATAGTACCGATGTTCTCAATACGATTAGATAGGGAGGTAAGAAACCGAAAACCAGCACCAGCAAGAGATTTGAGAGATCGACGCATGGGCTGGTTTTCTTATTTGCAACAGTTTTACAACGTAACCGCTGTCGTGATTTAAATCACTGCACAACCGTCACACAGTAGCTACAAACCGCTGCACCTTCAATCTACCAAATAAGAAGGTGATTGAACACAGTAGAAAATAGCGCAGCTACTGGACTTCAGCGGGGTGAAGTAGCTGCGCTCAAAAGGTAATAATATGTCTGATGCTTACGATTCCTATTATCGTACGCCAGCAGAGATCGAGCGTCGATTAGCAGAAATTGCTGCACGACTTAAAGAAATAGGTCCGAGCCACGTTCTCAACGACGAATTACACGAAGAATTCATCGCGCTCTTTGACGAGCAGACCCGCCTCAATTACCAACTCGATAGTCTCTTTTCCAATCAGCCGCCACCGCCACTAGAACAGATTGATTTACCCGTAGACCGCCAAGGCAAGCTAGGCTACCACCGGATTACGATCGCCACACCGCCAAAAGAACTGATTGAAAAGATTGACCAACTCATCGACAAACCACTCGGTAAAACCGAACTCGACATCGAACTACTACATATAGCGCAAGAGACACGGCGAACCACACTAGATATTCGCAACCTCTACTACACGCGCATCACCGAGCTAGAAGAAATTGACCCTGAAAACCAAAAGCAGCTTAAAACCGACCTCGATCAACTGCTGACGATCGCCGATCAAACACTCGACCTCAAAGAATTCTTACCCTTACCACTTGCAAATCCCCTCACGCGTCAAGCCCAACTCATGAGCTTGCGCCCCGAAGTATTACTGCTGGCACTACTCGCAGGCATCAGCAGCTGCCATAAGGTAGGCACTGAGTTAGTGATTGAAGAAGAAATGCAGTTTACCGTGCCACCAATTCTTTACTGCGGAATCGTTGCTGATTCGGGACAGAAGAAATCACCGATTCTACGCACCTTGGTTAAAAAGCCCTTAGACGCGCTCGAACGCGCGGTAAACGAGGCACTCAAAGCCAAATACGAAGCCGAGCTTGAAGACTACAGAGCTTGTACCCAAGAAGAACGCAACGATCGCTTTCCTAACGGCGAACCGCAGCAGCCAGACCCGATTGACTATTACTTAAGCGACCTCACACCCGCTGGTATCCACCGTCAGTTTGCTAAACATCCAGAACGCGGCTTACTTTACTTCCGCGACGAACTTTCCGCGATGTTCAAGTTTGATCGCTTTGGTAAAAGCACCGAGCGTCAGGATTTCTTGAGCTTCTACGACGGTAGCGGTAGCAAGGAACTTCGCGCCGAAGGTTTCGCCAGCCGCACAACACAAACACAGCTATCGATCCTCGGTGCGATTCAGCCCGAATTGCTACGACAGCTGTTGCAAGATGGTTCTGACCCTGACGGTTTATGGGCGCGATTTCTGTTTGTGGCACAACCGCAGCAAAAGAGTTCGCTACGCGGTCAACGAACCAGATACAACATCAACACCGAGCTACTCAATCCGCTCTACCGCAAGGTTGACGCACTGCCACGAATGACCTACTACCTCAGCGATGCAGCATTTGACCTCTATGCCAACTATTACGACCGCCTCGAACACCTGCGCTGCACTAGTTCCGACCCTGGAATGCAAGCACTCTACTCAAAGATGGAAGGCACAATCGGACGACTAGCGCTTAACCTCCACGTCATCGACGAAGTGCTAGACCAACCCGAAGGCGTCATTAGTAAGGAAATTCATCAGAAACACGTCAAACAAGCGGGTAAGCTCGTCAGATTCTTCATCAACCAAGCCAAGCGCATTCGCTCGACCGCCGTCACTGCCGAAAACCACGAGCTAGCCCCACACCTGGCGGCGATCGTCGAAAGGTCGCGTCAAGTTGGTTCAGTATCGGCACGCGATATTAAGCGATTTGTTTGGAGTTTGCGTAATGCTAGTCCTACTGATATCAGAAATCACTTTCTAACACTAGAAAAAATGGGGTATGGAAAATGTGAGCAGTCATTAAGTCGTCTTTGCTTCTGTGCAAAAAAAGAGGCAAAAAGCTAAAATCCTCGACAGTCTCGACAGTTTGCCTGTATTGCTTGTCTGACAAGGCTTAGGAGGTGTCGAGAAACTGTCGAGAATCCCTCGACAGTTTGAAAATCCTCGACGCTTTTTACAAAACTTCATTGTGAGTAACGAACTTTGGTCATTTGGAGGATCTAAATGTTAAGCAATGTAAAAAACGTCGAGACTGTCGAGCAACTGTCGAGGGCATTCTCGACAGCAAAACTCCCTCTGTGTATAGGTTTCAGCCAACTGTCGAGACTGTCGAGGATTTTAGCTTTTTCGCCCTTTTTTTGTACATCAGTCTGATATAGACCTGTCAACAAGCCTTTTAATTGCAAATAAAACTTTTTCAGTACAGGAGTAGCAATGTTTACTAAAAAGACCACTTCAGGAAACGAGAGTGCCTTCCCTTATCTGGATGGCGACGGTAATTTAACGATGTCAGAAATCGGTTTGACGAAGCGCGAGTTATTTGCAGCGCTGGCGCTTCAAGGATTGCTATCTAATCCCTTCGTAATGGGACGGACTCCAAAAGAGTTAGTTGAATCCATCATGGCTGGTTACGACATCCCAGATTTGGCTGTATTAGTGGCTGATAATCTGATAGAGCGATTAAACGAGGTTGAATAATGATCAAAATCATCGTCCAGAAAGGAGCGCTAATTCCCGTCATCATCTGCGACATCGGCACGCGATATTAAGCGATTTAAAGTCGCAAAATAACTACAATCTTCAAAATGAGTAATTCAAACACAAAAATATTTCGCCTAAACCAAATCAACGAAGCAGACCATCTTGCCTATGATTTTGAGTTGTTCGACTGCCCTATGTGTGGCGGACACGGCAGGCTCCTAATTAACCCGTGGGACATAGATCTAAACATTGATGGTGTTGAATGTGACGAGTGCCGAGGTGAAGGGGAATTATGGGTGGCTATAAAAAGGAGCAGAGATTTTGATGAGAGTGACGATTTTTGACATAAAAACCCCCACTGATTAGCGGGGGTTTGTTCATGCCTGAGTAAAAAGGAGAGTGTGGAAAGCTGTTGTACGGATCGCTCGTTGTTTGTCCCAACCGTTATTCACTAGGGTTTACAAGCGCGATCCGCCGTTATTATAGCCATAAGTTTTGAAAAAGGCGATCGCCTTCAAATGAAAATCACCAAAATAGATCGACTCATGACAGGAATAGCTGTGATTCGTGGATACGATCCGAATGCGGAATTATCAGCACACATCGATGTAATCCATTTTGGAAATTGCAGCACTATTAAAGATAAAATATCAACCTTTGATAAGATTCGTCTAGAAACGTACGGCTGGTGCGTAATTGACGACCGCTGGACGCTATTTGTATGAATAAACTCAAAGCCTCCTATACAACAATCTGGATAGCCATAGCATTCGCTATTGCCTGCAAAGAACTCGCCCGATATACTGGCGTTGCAGCAACCGACTGGGCAACAGAACTGCGCCGCCGTGCTTACGAAAAACTCAATAAATTATCAGATAAAAAACTAGTAGAATATATATCCGAAAACTTCGACTATGACTAATGTTTATGGAAGAAACTCTAGCAGCATTATCCTCAGCAGAAAAAAGAATAGCGCGTCTGATTTATGCTCGCTATACTGCTGCTGAAATTGCCAGCGAAATGAGTTACTCAGTGCCTAACGTTCACTATCACTTAGGAAGAATTTATCGGAAATTTGGTGTTAGAAATAAAGGCGAACTACGGCTTTATTTAGAAAAACAACCCAGATTAGGAAAAGTTACCTACAAATCTTCTTTAATCGATATTAATTCGGCACCAGTTCAATACAGGGATGAGTTATTTTACAAACAAAAGCGATTGCGCATTGTTAACGCTATCTACAAACTAAAATTTCGCTGCGATAGTGTATGGATTAGCTCAAAGCGCGAATGGCAACGGGAATTAGACGAAATTATTAATGTAATTATTCAAGAATTGAGCTAATAATTCTAGGCGATTGAAGAATTGATGGCAAATAGTAATTGGCAGTGCGACCAGGACGGTCGCCTGGAGCTAACTTCACAAGAAGAAAAGATAGCAACGCTTGTTGCTAGAGGATATTCAAACCGCAAAATAGCAGAATTAATCGGTGTTTCCCAAAAAACGGTTAGTAAATCTTTACGCACTTCTTATAGCAAGCTGAATATTAATAATAGAACAGAATTAATGTTGGTTAAACTAGGAGAGACTAGCTCACTTCTAGAGTGGCGCTATTACTCATCACTAGTTAATCTTGATTTTGCTTCACCCAGATACAAAAAAGCAACACGCAACAAACAAAAGTGCTTGCGAATTGCTTTAGAAATCAACCACTTAAAATACAAGTGTCGTTTTAATTTAGTTTCATTAAAAAGTGAGTGGTTGGGAGAATTAGATAAGTTAATGGAAACGATCATCAAAGAACTAGGCGAGTGATTAAGAGAGAGCTTGCCAAGTTTGAATCCCGACAGTACCATCTGCTACCAATTCTTTTTTTTTCTGAAATTCCTTCACTGCCGCCAGTGTCTTGGGTCCAAACTTCCCATCGGCTTCGATTGCAAATCCTGCTTTTTTAAGCCGTTGCTGCAAAACAATCACCGCGCTTCCACTCATACCCTCGCGTAATGACGAAAATCTTGCTAAGTTGACTTCTGGCGGTCGCTGCGGGTCCACCACTCCAGGAATTTTTTTAAACCCAGTTTCCGGCACTGATTGCAAAGCTAATTGAGTTTGAATTCCCCATTTACCATCTTCAGCAATTCGCGCTTTAGGATTATTGAAATTGTAAAGTTGCTGGAATGCCTTGATTGATAACCAGCGCATATCCTTAGTTCCAGCGCCCTTGAAATCAAAGTGCGGCGGGTCGAACGAGCCGAGCCAATCCCAACCAAATCGCTCTAAATAAGGTCGCCACCAAAAGTAATCGCGTGCATCGATCGCTAACGCGCCATTGTGATTACTATCGCCAGGGCGAGCAGCAGCAGGAATACCGCAGCGCTTATTTAGGAAATGATTATATAAAATCAACTGCTGACCTATTGTGCGGTAGCAGCTTTCAATTTCAATCGGTTTATCACCAGGCGCGCTTTCTACAGCCTTCACCAGTGCGATCGCCGCAGGTGCTTGTAAATACGGATGCGCTGCTTTTTTAAACTGAATGCGCGGATGATTAATGCGATGCAACACGCCTGGTGCAATCCGCTGTATCTGGTGAATTAGCTGCAAATCAAAACTTGCAATTCCAGTAGTAGAGCAATTCCTGTACTGACCTAGTGTACTCATTCGTATTGTTACGTATTAAAGCAAATCTTTTCATCAAAAACTTGTTGCTGATTTTGCCTATTAGTTGTGCGCGTTGAGGATACTTGAAGAATAAGAAATCAATCTATTTATAAAAAATGAGTACTCTTATTGAAGTTCCTAATCAGCCCGATACAATCACTAATCCACCTGAATCACTACCTGGATTACTTGAATGGTCGGTTCTCGGATTAATTGCTGTATTTCTAATTAAAGGTCTGTGGAAAGAATTTTGCGAAAGCGAAAAAGCTGAACGCGAGTTGATTAATAAACTAATTGATAATCACTTAAAAAACAAAGATTAAATCTGGAAACCAAAGCCATTATTTTGAAGTGATAAATTAATAAAGTCGCTATCTTCTTGTGACCAAATACTTCCTAACGCCCGTTGCAAATCCTTTAAAGCAAACTCTAGGTCTTGAATTGTAAAAACATTTGTATTAAGTGCTGACATAAAAAAGCTTAAAGCGCTCAGTATATCTGAATTTGACTTAGATGCCATATAAGCTTTACCAAATACTGGTGTATCTCTGACTGCTGCTGCTAGCCCTGCAAAATTAGGCTCTGCTACAGTTGAATCGTTCGATGGAGGGCGATCGCTTAAATCAAGCGTTTCCCATTCGGGTAAAGCTTGAATTTCGTTTAATAATATTTGGTCTAATTCCGATTGTGGCTCAAAGTTTTTAGTCGATGGATTAAAAGGAAGTGTTGCCCACATAGGGTTATTCTCGCTACCACGATTGTAATGAATGAGCCAAGGATTGCCTAAGATAGAATAAGAAATTCTTAATTTATTCATGAGAAATAGGGGCGAGCAAAACGACATTGAGCAGTAAACATAGTTATTGCCATATTAGGCACACTGCCAAATTTATTCCAGCCGAAAGCTATTCCACGCCCTAATTCATTGCTGTTATCAGGGTCATTTCCGTTAGGAGCAGCAATAAGATGTGTGTTTATGTTGTGCAATGTTAAAAATACATTTTTAAAACTTCCATTATAAGTTCTTCCCTGCATAGAAAATTCGGTTCCAGGTATTATAAATGATGCACTTCCCCCTATAATATTTCTCAAATTAAAAGACCAATAATTAATATTAGAGTCAATTCCACTAGAACCAGGACTTATCTCAGCCTCAAGCCTTCCTGCAACTCTAAATCTTTCTAAGAAAAGGTTGTAATTCCCAGCAAACTGAAAAGGTACTTGTGATGTACTAGTAGAATTCAAAGTTAAAAGAGGGGAATTATGGCTGTAAAGAATAGTACTTAACCAATAAGTGCCATTCCAGAACCATTGCATCTGTTCATCAGGATTCCACCACAGTGTTTGATTAATAACTGGATTGTTAGGTGGAGTCGTTGAAACAATGACTGATTGAGCAATCGGCTCTGAAGGTAAATACAAAGGCATTAGACAAACTCTCTAACTAATACTCCTGTTCCTCCCGCAGCGTCCCACAGTCCTTGAATCTCTCCTGTGTAGTGGTAAGGCAATTCATAGTATCCGCCAGGACTTAATCGCACGCTATAAGCTAAAGCTGTCGGTGCTGCGCCTAACTCGATAAATACATTACCTGTCGAGTTATTCCACAAGGTTAATCCTTTGCGTGCTGCGTTATTTGCTACAAGAATTTGTGCAACTGTAATATCGCTAGGAACTGCGATCGTAGCGCGAGTAACTGTTGTACTAGTTGATGAAGAAATTATAGAAGGATTATTTAAGGGCATATTAACTTACTAAAAACTACATTCAACAACAGAAATTTCAGCGGCACTAGCTGCAATAGCCGCAATTCTACCTACAAACAAATTATTTTGCGTTATTTCAAAACTACTACCTCGCGCTGTAAGAATAATGCCGCGATTTAGTTCTGCATTGCCTTCACCCAGTAATAAAGTAACAGGCTCATTAGTAGTATTTGTAATTACCATGTAAGCTCTATTTAAATTTGTTGGCATTACTTGCGTAGACGTATTAGAGTTTAAAACTACTCGACGGTTACTAGCACGGTCGAATGGTAGAAGCAATTCTCTTGCCGTTTTTATCGATTCAACATTATTGAGCATAATTTTTATTAATTCAATCTGCGTTTTATATCTTCTAAATCAGCAGTTACTTCACTAAGTATCGATTCAATATCTAGCAATTTTTGTTCAATTTCAGTCGTGATAATATCTTGATACTCCCATACTTCTACATAAATATCTTCTAGCCAGTAAGGAATCTCCAATTGCAATACATAAGGTAAAACGCCGTAATCCTCAAACTTAATTAGCGTTAGTCGATTAAGCCCAACGCGCTTTATGTCGGATGCCTGAACACCGCTAATAAATCGATAGTCGTCGCTCGGTGAAACGTACAAATATTGCGATGCTCTAGCGCCTAAAAACCAGTAAGGTAAAGCAGTTTCACTGTATGTGCCGACAAGCAGTGTATGCGAATTAGGATTAGTGTATATGGGAGAAATCGGGATGTATTTATACTCGTATTGTGCCGAGCTAGAATTGGGGATTCTTTGAGCAACCCGCCTTTCACTTAAAATTAACTCCCAATTCTCCCTAGTAGATAAGTCCCAAACTGACATTATGGATTAGGTGTTGCTGGAGCCGTCGGTACTCCATCCCGATTACCTGGATTAGGATCTGCTACGTTAGGAACTGCAACAGGATATTTCTGTTTTGACGGTGTTAGGAAATAGGCTGGCTTATGCGTTGTAAATGTTGTATTAATCCACATTGCGATAGAATAATTAGTTGCGTTTCCAGGTACACGCAAACTAACCATTCGATATCCTCTGCTTAAATCATTTGGATTGTGCGGGATTTCAGTAGGAACAATAATAAGCTTTCCTTGCGCTCTGCCTCTTCTGCTACGTCCTCCTACATCCACCCATCGCGCTACACCAACAGCGACCGGCGTAGCCTCGGTAGTTCCTGATAATTGATCTTTTACATACCTTTTTCTAGTATGTGCCCGTCTTTCTCTATTAGTTTGCGTTGTAGTACCTGCAACAACCGCCGCTTCCATTCCAAAATAATCGATGACTTTTGCAGGTACTTTTACAAAAACTGTTCTGCCGCTACCTATATTCATAGGTACTAACTGCGCTTCGCGTGCCATACCTTAAAATCCCTCTTTTAAGTATTGCTATTTTTCTTATTCTGAAATTTCGGTTACTGGCACTTGTAAGGAATCAGCAACTATATGAGTTACTTCGCCAGTTTCTTCATTAATTCTTTCTTCTAAAGGTAATACAAAGCTACCTGTTATTCTTTTGTTAACTAGGTCGCGCGAGTAGGTTACGTTGCCTTCAACAAATCCTGCTTTTTTTGTCGCTTTACTAGCTCGTATAACATAAGAAAAGAAAGATTGAGCTAAGTTCTCATTACTCACAATGTTAGCCCTTCATTTATTAGCTTTTAATTGCAAAACCAAGCTAGCGCAAGCTTTTGCGGCTTGTCAAGACTAAAATTACTACGGAAGCCTTAACCCTTCCGTAATATTTTTAGTCATCAATTTACTAAAGCACCTGCCTTTTTGTTTGTCCGATCGTACAGAAGAATAGGATCTTTTACGCCTGACAAAGATACATATGCATATTGAAAGCGAACATCGACATTAGGACGAATACGCGGTTTGGCAACTAACTCGCCCATAACAACTTGCTGTTCTGGAATTTCTGGATAAGCTAAGGCTTCTTGATCGTTTTTGTTCTCAAACAGAAATTTCCAATCAATTGGATGACTTTGTAGAGAAAGAACAGCGGTTATGATGCGCTTGGCTTCAGTTTTAGTACGGCAGAGCAGTTGGAATTGATAGCCTAGTTCCCAGTCACCATAGCTATAAAGTGTTTTGCCTTTATTCCAAACAAAACCGCCGTTGACTCCAAATACTTCTTTGATTCGTCTACCTAATGTTGTTGCGTTTGTTTTAGAAAATGTTTGCGTTGTTTCATCCATTAGGCGAAATCGAATAACGCCTTCTGTCCTTCGTCTACCTTGCGGAGTATTCGGATTTGTACCTACTTGATTAAAATTGGTATCTTCTAAGAAGAATAAAGTAACTTTTGGCTTACCTTTTCTAGGAATTGATTCTAATTCTCTGTAGCCAGATGAGCCACCAAAATCTTTTTGTTCAATAATTTGATGTACTGCTAGTATTTGTGTGATTGCGGTTTTTAATAGGTTTTTGTTACCAGCTAAAACAATCTTATTGCTCATGAAGGCGTAGCATTAACATCAACAACGCCATCATTATCTCTAATAGGCTCAATGGTGACTACGCCATAATCACCTAATGTTGATTGATTAGCCATTTTTTGCATTGCAAAGTAAGAATCAGCCGCACCAGCAACGATGAAGCCTGCTTCAATGCAAGAATCTTGAAACTCGTCCCAGAATTCTTCTGCGTACGCTTGCTCGACTGGATCTTTTATAGAATCAATTGAATCTTCCATCGCTCCAGCAAAAGACCAAGGTTCGTTTCTATTTTTATTAGCTTTATCTACTGATTCTTGCGTTAGGATGCCCATGGCAACAAGAACATTAGCAAACCCGATCGCCGCGCCACGTAGCAGTGTTCTGTAGTTTTTGAATAACGCAGCAAAGCCGCGTCTTACTTGCAAAGTTAATTGCAGCCTGATCATATTGGCTAAAGAAGCCGCTATATCGTCTGCTGCTTCTTCCCCTAATTCTTTCATCATGTACAAGGCTAGTGGTTCGTTAAATACTGCGATTGTTGCTGTCGGGATTAATCCACAAATCGCGTAGCCTAATGACTGTCCTGCAAGCGATCCTCTGGCTGCTGCTAGGGCTATTTCTGCCTGTTTGATTTGTTGGTCTAGCTGTTGATCGGTACTATTCCAGTTGAAATTAATCAAAAACAAACCTACGTTGACCGTCTGGCCCCAGAGCGCGGACCAAGAGATTTGAAAAAGTGTAGCAAACGCTTGCAGAGTGCCGCGCATTAGAGACTGACCAAATCTTTCTATTGCATTGTAAACACTGGTTACGGAGTTATCGTCTTCTTGCGTTGTCCCTGTCGCGTTGAGCGCTATTCTGCGAATGCCACTGCTACCAGCAGCAACTTTTCTTGCAGCCCTGGAGGCAAGCGAATTAAGAGATATCGAAAGACTCATTAGGTTTGCTCGTCTATATCAGTGAGGTCGCGAATTTTGGGTCGCTGTGCGTAGGGTCTACCATAAGGTTGTGTCGGATCTCCTACGGTAGGAATATCTGTAAAGCCATTTTCAACACGATTGATAAAATCGCTAAAGCTTTCATCATTTTCGTTTACTTTTTTGACCGCATTGTAAGTATCTAGCAAATATTTAAGTATTTGCCCTTTGATATCTCCATTGGGGTTAAGTCGCCTTTTGTAAACTGCTTGTAAAATTGCTGCTGCTTCTCGAAAGCGCATTAAATCTGCTTCTAACCCGAATTTGTCATCGAATTCTACGCAATTAACTTTCACTTTAGTTTCTTGCAGAAGTTCGTCAAATTTAGTTTTCCCAGGATTGAAGCTTAAAGGCATTTCTAGTTTGATGTCTTTCTGTTTGAAACCTACCCAGTCTGTTAGAGACTGTAGGAGTTTATAAGTAACGAAATTCTGTTGTTTATCTGTACCTGTTTCGATTAAGTTACGAACGGCAATGTTTAGGATAGTTTCTGTGTTGATGTAGGATTGAAAGTTTAATGTGAATATCTCGGCGATCGCTTCTGCCATATTTGGCAGTTTTACGCCTTTAGGCTGATCGCCTGGTGTACTTGGATCGCTATCTTTGATTTCAATTGGTATTTCCCATTGACCCATAATTTCATCGAAGCGTTCAAAATACCAAGTCTGCAACCGCGTCAATGATGCAATTTCATCTTCACCATCTGGAATCAAATTTCCTGGAAAGCCTTCAGTTTTAGTAATTAATGATTTAGGTAATTTAACGGGGTAATCATCAACTCCTACTATTTCTGATAATTTGTCTATCTTTTTTATTAATAATTTTACTAATGAATCATCATGAGGAGGACAGCACTTCATACAACACGGTTCCTCTTGTAAAGGTGGGGCGGGATTGTTTCTATTTGAATTTGAATACTGACCGCATTTAACTAAAACTGTAAAATTTTCGGTTTCAGATTCTGTTATCGTTGCTATATATTCCGGTAGAAAATATCCACCTCTATGATCAATGCGAGTCTGAGTAAAACTACTATTAACAATATTATTTCTATTGATATATTCTGTTGCTCTTGATAAGTTACGCCAAATCAGTCCCAAGCGTCCTGTGCCAACTCCAGTCCCAAAAACATTATAAGATTCTTCGTAATGAGTTATTTTAATTGTTTCTGTTCTATCGGAAGAGTTATCTATTCCATTCCCTGAAAAATCTCGCCAAACTTCTCTAGCGTAATTTGCGTTAGCTTTAAATGTGCTTTGAACTCTTAAAGTAACATATCCAAATACTGGGGTTTCAATATATCCTGTAGCTGTAATAATTCGTTTTGTTTCTGTAGGTATAACAGGATAATCAAAGCGAATAAGGCTTACTGTTCCATTTGATATAGCTTCTATAAAGTTACCTTTGCCATCATAATTTTCAACTTTTTCATAAGCAAAATAACTATCTCTAAATACTAAGATAACTGTTGGCGCGTTAGCTGCGTCGCAATTATTAGGAGGTATGCGGACGGGTATCGAATAATTATCTGATGCTGGTAACGGCTCCGGTGGCAATTTCCGGCATTCAGGATATCTATACACTAAAGCAAGCGGTGGAAATTTAATAAATCCTACTGTTTGATTTATACGAATTCCAATATTGCAACTGTCTATGTGAATAACGGGCTGCAATTCAAAGGCAAATGGCGATATTGGGAAGCCGCCACAATAAGGACTATCAGGGTATCTAGCACAATCAAACGGGCTAACAGGTTCTAGTGAACTTCTATACAAGCCTGTATCGCCAATTGGAGCCAAGCCAGGCATTATGTCATTCTTAGCGTCCTGCTCATTCAACTTTTTTTCTAGTTGATTTAAAACAAACTTCTTAATTCGTCTTTGAACAACCACTATCTTTTCTTTTCTGGTATACCTAAACGCACGATGCAACCATAAGAAGCTTTACGCAATCGCATATACTTTTCGTTCATTACTTCCAAGTCAGTTTTACTTGCAAGCTTGTAAGGCATTAGAAAACCATCTGGATCGTTTTCATAAACCTGACGACGGTCAAACGGATTATTAAGAAGCACTGTAAACCTCCTCAATTCCGTAGTTCCTAACATTAGGAATCCAGCCAAACGAGTCGCCTGTCCAGATAACTGTAGCCAATCGATACCGATCGGCAAGAAATAATTGAGATGGATAATCGTTGCAGAATTTACCGTTATATTGAATCTGCACAGTGTCACTATCAGAGGTTTTAATTAGGGATATTTCTGTACCTTCTGGGGGATTAGAAGGTAAATAAACATTTACATTCTGATCAATGCCAGTTGAAATAATCACAATTTTTTCTCCAGGTTGAGCATAGTAATCAATAACTTCAGTAGAAATAAGCTTCCAGTTATTGATTGGAGGTAGTAAATGCTCAAGCCCGTATTGTAAATTGTTTAAGCCATCGACGGTTTCGTCAACAAGATTATTGATAACTTGTATGAGATGCGAACCATTACCTGCTTTAGTTTCTGTCGGCTCAACTGGATTATCATTGATTCCAGTAAATACAGGTATCTTTAAATATTCAAAATCAAAATCCATTATTAGCACTCCTATTAATTAGCTATTAAAAATTCATTACCAACCAAAGTATTATTGCCAATAAGAGTAGATAATCCGTTTCCTCCATCTTGTCCACCTCCAGTATTGATCGGGGCGCTGGTAATGTTGACGTTGATAATTGGTTGCCTTTCAGGAACCGTTAAATTAACAATTGGCTGCGGCTCAGTATATTGAACAAATATTTCCTCGACATAAGAACCGTGAATTGTTACTTTATCTATAGTCTCAAGTAAACCATAACCTACATCATCAATTCCAATACCGATAGCGCTATTTTCACCAAGCTCTAAAGCTAAGTTATCGGTAAACAGATCCATCAGGTTATAAATCCGATAAGGATATCCCGATGGATTGAGCATTGATATGCTTCCAACTTTTGACCAATCAAGGTTATTCCCAGTTGGTGAAATATACAAAGTCATTTGCTTGCGTGGTGAATTCCATTCAACATCTAGGACTTTGTAGAGTTTATCGGTATCGCTATCCTCTAACTTAAAATTAGGTAAGCTTGCTTCTGGTAGACTACTGATTTCAGCAAACGCCTTAAGATTTTTGAAAAAGCAATTGTAGTTGACAATTGTGTGATCTGGAATTAGCTCACTACCTACAGTTAATTCACTACTTCTGTAAATAGGAATAATTGAACTGCCAGAATTAACAGTTAGGGGTATTACAATTGAACGAGCGCGGTTAACAGAACTAATCGGCATAAGGCGATTGTCTATTTGATTCTAATCTAAGATATTCGATTTAGTTGAAAAGTGCGACCGCTGCCTAATCTATTTGAGATTCTAGTTTTATAAACGACCGTTAATAAGACAGATTTACAATTCTAAGAGCCACGCCAATCAAAAGCTATTCTAAGTGTCTTAAATCTTGTCTTTTTATCAGTGTCTTGCTAAGACTGTAAAGCAGGTTTATGAGACATTAAATGTTAATTGGTTACGCACGGGTGAGTTCACTCGATCAGAATTTAGATCTACAAATTGACGCACTTGATAAGGCGGGATGCGATCACCTTTTTACGGATACCTCTAGTGGCGCTTCATACGATCGCCCTGGATTGCAAAATGCACTTAGTCATCTACGCTCTGGCGATACTTTGGTTGTGTGGCGACTGGACCGGCTCGGACGTAACTTAAAACATCTAATTGATACGGTCGATGACCTCAACTGTAGAGATATTGGCTTTCGCAGCTTGACTGAAAGCATCGACACAACGACGAGCGCGGGTAAATTGGTGTTTGCAATCTTTGGCGCTCTGGCAGAGTTCGAGCGCGGGATTATCAGAGAGCGGACGCTTGCAGGGTTGGCGGCGGCGCGGGCTAGAGGTAGAAAAGGCGGTAGGCGATTGAAGTATAGCGATAAGAAGATTGCGGCGGCGATGCAGTTAGCTGCTGGATCTGACGATCCGATTACAGAGGTGTGCGAGTCACTGGGGATTAGTCGCGCGACTTACTATCGTCGGCAGAAGAGTTTACATTCTTCTGCCGCAAAAGACTAAGACTTTGATGTAGCGGTAGCGATCTTCCCAAGGTTGTTGATTTTCTTGGATGCATTGAGAATCTCGATTCCGACTACGTTGCCCTGAGCATCATAGTCAAGGATTACGCCTGGCTCAACTTCGTCGCTTTCAGCGATTGAGTTATTTCCCCAATTAATTGCTAGTGCGTCAACTTCAGAATCGTAGTGTGCTTTCATGACTTTCTCGACCAGTATTTATCGATTTTACTTGTGACGTAGATTGTGACGACAACCATTGGATCAACTTGATCATTTACCACCACGCGCAATAATTGCATCTTCCCGTTGTAATCAAACTGCGATTGATAAACTTTTGCGCCCTCTGATTCAACTATTTGCTGTGGATTCTCAAGGACCATCTCTACTAGATATAAGGGCAATGCTCTGGTTGCTAGTTGTTCTTGAGCGTGAAACGAAAGCTTAAAGTTCATCGAAGCGATTGTGGGCGTCGGTCATGGCTTAAGTTCTTTGCGCTTGGCGGCGGCGACTAACTGATCGATGCGGCTACTGGCGTTGCCGCCGCGCTTTAGCCATTCGAGCGTTTCAGGAAGAATGGTGAAATTGCAGCGTACTTTACCTTGATAGCGCTTTAGCGCACCGAGTTTGAGATTTTCTAATGAACGTGGCGATATCTGCTTATCTGCCATAGCTAACATCGAATCGTGTGTATGTTTAGAATCCTAGCACCAATTCGTATTTGAGCCTTCTTTGTGGTGAGAAGCAACTTTTAAGCGCAGTGCGTGTTAAAAAATATTGCGCTGCGCTTGATTAATCTTGTTTTTTATTATAGAAATATATATAAGGGGAATATTAGCTCTTTTTTATTATATATTTATACACGTATATACGTATACGCGCACGCGTGAGATTAAATAAAAAAATACGCTAAACACTATATAAAATAAGCATTTAGCGCGTTTTCGATTTTGGATTTTTGAACCGTTTTACAAATCTACGAAGCTTTTGGCGCAACTGGTCGATCGCTGCGGAGCGTGAGTGACTCGAAGGCGCGTTGATGATGGCGGTCAGTAATCCAGTGGTGATATAGCTCGGTGTGGGTTTTGACGCTATGCCCCATTTGTTGGGCTGCTAGTGTGATATCTAAACCAAATTGCAGCGTGCGGATTGCCCAACAGTGGCGTAGATCGTAGGGCTTGAATGGTAGCTCGGCATTGCGGCGGAAGTATTGGGTGCAGCGTTCGCCTAATTCGCTGTTGTTTTTACCATTTACGGCGGGTACAAGCGGCGATCTAAGGTTAAAGGTGTCAATCCATTCAGGGTAGTACGCCCATACTCTTCTTGCGCCTGTTTTGCCGTCCAAAATATCTATGTATGAGTAGCCAGCCACGAGAGCTTGCGAATCGAGGTGAAAGACTTCGTGTGGGCGAATGCCGAATGTGGCGATGATGCCGTATGCCCATTGCCACGCAGGGTTGCTAATACGGTTGTACCAGTCGGTGATGGTTTGGTCATCGGGTAAGTCACGCGGTCGGACGCGCTTCGGGTTGTAGTTGCCTGCGAGCGGCTTTGTGTCGTATTCAATCTGAGCGAAGTTAGCGAGCGCTTGCAGTGCCATACAGTGGCGTTTGCGGTTTTTGGTATCCGGTGCGGTCGCTTGAATCGCAGCGGTGATGATTTCGGGCGTGAGTGCTTCATTTTGTGGCAAGCGACGAAAGACTTCCCAGTAATCGCCTTCCCAAGTTGTTATTGATTTAGGAGTTCGGGCGCGGCGGTGGAAGTAATCGGTTTCAAATAGTGTAATCCAGTCGCTAATTGAGAACGTTTGTACTACTGGTAGTGAAGTGGCTTGTGAGGTTTTGATGTACGGTTGCCAGGAAAATTGTCCCGCATCGAGTAGCGCACCAACTTTACGAGCTTCGATTTCTGCTAAAGAAATACCAGCAGGATTAACGCGAACGCTCAGCGTTATTCGCTGCTGGTAGTGGCTTTTTGTGTTTGAAACAGGCTTCTTAGCAGGTAGGTTAGCACGTAAATATAGCCGCGTACCTCGCACTTCGATCGCAACGCCGACATTAGCAGCTTTGAGTCTGCCATTAGCTTGATTGAGTTGTCGCTCAAAATTCATTTGGACTAAATTTGGACTAACTGAGTGTGAAACGACCTAAGCGCAATGCTTTGAACGGATTAACTCGTAAAAATCACATGATGGCGTAAATGTAAGGCTTTGCCGCCAAACTTAAGCTGTGCTTAATTTTTATTCATTTGGATAAATATCTGGTTGTTAGATGAGCGGTAGAGCGTAGAAACGCTCATCTAAGCGGATGCCAGGAGGCGGACTTGAACCGCCGACACGAGGATTTTCAGTCCTCTGCTCTACCAACTGAGCTATCCCGGCAGGCGTGTTTTTTGCGCTTAACTAATGTAGCAAATTGATATTGGCTTGGCAAGTAGATTTTTGAATTATGCAGCTTTGAATTTTAACTTTGTCCAACCAAAGACGGCGACAAACACTAAAAATTGGATGAGAACGATGCTCGGACCTGAGGCAAAATTCAAAATACCCGACACAAGCATCCCCACAATGCTGCTACCAGCACCAATTAGCACAGACATTGCCAAAAAGCGCATAAAGCGATCGCTTGCAAGTTTAGCCGTAGCCGCAGGAATGACAAGAAAAGCATTGACTAGTAAAACGCCAACTGCTTTAATCGCGATCGCCACCGCAAAAGACAGCAGTACAACAAAGGCATAGCGATAAAATTGCACTGGGATACCTTGAACTTGGGCAACAGCAGGGTTAAGAGTCAACAAAATTTGTTGTCGTAGTGTCAGTAAAAGAAAAATGCTGCTACCGATGAGTACTAGCAGTGTCAAAACCAAGTCAGTCGTGTTAATTGCCAGAATATCTCCAAATAAAACTGACATCAAGTTACCTCGGTAGCCTTGGATTAAGCCGCTAAGAATGACACCAATCGCCAAAGCACCAGATAAAACAATACTCAAAATGCTATCGCTTGCTAAGTCGGTTTGATCGATTAAATACAGGACAACCAAGCCAAACACTAACGTAAAAGGGAGTAACATCCAAGTAGGGTTTAGCTGTAGCAACACGCCTAGAGTCACGCCAACTAACGCTGCATGACCTACTGCATGACTAAAAAAAGATAGCTGTCGCAAAGTGACAAAGCTACCAAGTAAACCACCAAGGATTCCCATTAACATCGCACCCGCGATCGCGCGTTGCATAAACGGAAACTGTAGTAAATTCCATAAATCATTACTTGCAATAACCGCTAATTGTTCTACGGTGTTCATATCGTCAGAAAACGAATTCGTTTTGTTTGCGCACTCCTCAAACTAGGATCGCATAGACCGAGCGGTTTCCAGACAAATCAATGGCAGGAAGTTTCTCCCGTACAGATCGCAGGCTAAGTTGACAACCCGCCAAAAATAGAGCCTATAAAATAGCGATAGCCGATCCAGCATAGGATGATATCAGCTAAAAAAGCTCAGTGAGTAGCTCAAGTTATACTTGGAGTGTCTAGGTAAAATACTTAATAGATTGTCAAATGTCATCAATCAATACTGCCGATTCAGTATTAACGAATTCTACCCAGGATGAAAAGCTTAAGTGTCATCCACCACATCCTGTTGATGTCGATAGCGTACATTGTCTGCAACATCGAGTTCTCAATACTGAAAAAGCGCAGCGCATGGCAGAGTTTTTTAGTTTGCTAGGCGATCCTAACAGGCTGCGAATTTTGTCACTTTTAGCCGCACAAGAACTTTGCGTATGCGACTTAGCAGCGGCTTTAGATATGAGCGAATCAGCGGTTTCGCATCAATTACGTACGCTTAGAACAATGCGCTTAGTTAGCTACCGCAAGCAAGGGCGCAATGTTTTTTACAATCTTCAAGATAGCCATGTGCTGAACCTTTATCAATCCGTCACTGAACATCTCGATGAAATAGCAGACTAGTCTTTTTGCTGCTTTAACCCTCTGCGAAAAACGAACTGCATTAATCCAGGAAATAGTCCGTAAGCAGCTTTAGAGACATTTGCCGAACCGACTAATATTTCTTCGCGCTGGTGTTTCACCGCGTCCCACACAGCTTCGGCAACATCTTCTGGTTTTTCAATAATGGGAGTACTTAGAACTTGTTTAAGCTGATCGAGGCGTCCTTGTGCGTCTTGTTGATCTTTACCACGAAGGATTGCACGTTCTAAAAAGTTGCTTTTGATAATGCTTGGATAAATTCCACCTACATGAATTCCCTTCGGCTTGAGTTCTGAGTGCAACGCTTCCGTTAAACCTGTAACGGCATACTTACTTGTGGTGTAAGGTACAAGGTAGGGAATGGGAACTTTACCACCAATCGAACTTATATTAATGATTGTGCCAGTTCCTTGCGCGAGAAAGTGCGGTAGCAATGCATGAATCGTATGAATATATCCCCACAAGTTCGTATCGAGTGTTTGATGCCAATCTTCTAATGAGAACTCTTCTACAGGACCAGAAATGTAAATTCCTGCATTGTTAACAAGTACGTTAATTGTACCGTAATGGTCTAGGGCTTTACTCGCTAGGGCTTTGACTTGTTCTGGATCGCGGACATCGGTGGGAATTGCGATCGCCTGGCGACCAAGACTTTGAATTTCTTCCGCTACGGCTTGTAATGGTTCGAGTTGTCTGGCTGCTAAGACTAAATCGTAACCTTTGCGAGCAAATAATAGCGCTGTTGCCTTACCAATACCTTGCGAAGCACCCGTAATTAAAACTGTAGTCGCCATGATTGTGCCATCTTGATGCTGTACTCACAAGATCTATTAGCTGGCTCTGGTTTTCACTGTACCTCTCTCTGTTGGCAGAAATATCAATCTTTCGCTACCACCAAAGACAAAGTTTTTTTAGGAGAACAGAGGGCAAAAAACTCATCATAAGTGAACTTAGGACTGCAAACCCTCTTGGTAAAAAGAGGAGTTATTTATAGAACATAAAACCCTTCTGCCTTTCTTTAGCAAGTCAAATTGCGGCGATCGCCCACCAGATTATCTTCGCTTGAATACTTATAAAATCTATAAGCATTAATCATAGGAGCTATCTAGAAATGACCATTACCAATTACCATGTTGTCTGTAATTAACTTGATCTTGCCGCATTTATCTCTATCACTGTATATATTAATGCTTGACAAAGGTATTAGACTGGTATAGAAAATAACAATCTTGTAGCTCAAGTACTAGCTGAGATTAGCTCGTTTTTATGACTAAAGAAAGACTGCGGGGCTGTGTTTGATGCTATGATAAGAAATGTAAAGTTAAGTAGAAAAGGAAGCTTTTAGGATAAAAAAATTGAATCAGCGTAAGCCTTACTTCTAGGAAAAGAAAGTAGGTAATAAAGCTTCTAATTTTTCTGTAAAACCTACTGCTTGTCGAAACAGCACAAGCAATTTAGTTTTGCACTTTCTAGCTTAAAGATTAGGCTATAAAGTATCTTTTTTAGTTGTCTTGAGTTACTTATCACTAATTTAAAAAGTGGTAATGTAATATCAAAATGCCTAAAAATCTTACAATGCTCGTTGTAGTCATAATGACAAAATTGAGCGCGCACTATTTTTTGATTTCCATCAGGCTGCCATAAAAAATTAAAACTGAGCGTAGCCAATACAAAACTTACTACCAGCAAACGTACAGGATTAAGTTGTCCTGAACATATCTTGCTGCTTAATAACATGACAGTTGACAAAAAAAGTATTAGTTCTGATAAGATGACTCAATCTATTGCTACACTGCAAAATAAACTACAGCAAAAGAACACAAACATAAATGCATATCAATGCCTATTAATGGCTATCTTAGTCATTTCCTGTTGGGCAGTAAGCCTTGCTTATTTCCTTTCTATAGATATTTCAAATATACCCACAATTAAGCTTATACCTATTATAATTTTACAAACATTTTTATATACAGGTTTATTCATTACGGCGCATGATGCCATGCACGGAGTCGTCTTCCCAAAAAATGTTAGATTAAACAACTTTATTGGTTCTTTAGCAGTAGGACTCTACGCCCTTTTTTCATACAAAAAACTTTTGAAAACGCACTGGCAACATCACCAAAATCCAGCTAGTGAACTAGATCCAGACTTTCATAATGGTGAGCAAACAAACTTTTTTAGTTGGTATTTTCACTTTATGAAAAAGTACTGGAGTTGGTGGAGGTTAGCAGGGTTAATTGCTATGTTTTATTTGGCAAGTTATGTGTTACATCTACCTGAAAAGAATTTAACTTTATTTTGGATTATTCCTTCGATTTTAAGCTCAGTGCAGCTATTTTATTTTGGGACTTTCTTACCGCATCGAGAGCCGGTAGGTGGATATACAAATATTCATAAAGCACAGAGTAATCCGTTGCCTATTTTTTGGTCATTTATTACTTGTTATCATTTCGGTTATCACCGAGAACATCATGAATATCCCAATGTTCCTTGGTGGAAATTACCAGAGGTCTACAAAAAAAGCAAAAGCTTAGAAGTGCAATAGTTCTTATCCCGCTTCAATTGCTATTTATAATAAATTTGCTAGGACGTAACTCAATTTACGATTGTGACAAAACAGAAGATCCCTGTTGCTTTGACAATTGCTGGTTCCGATAGTGGTGGTGGCGCAGGAATTCAAGCAGATTTACGCACGTTTGCTTTTCATTGTGTTCATGGTACGAGTGCGATTACTTGCGTAACGGCACAAAACACATTAGGAGTGACGCGTGTTGACGCGCTACCAGCAGCGGCTGTGATTGCACAAATACAAGCGGTTGTTGAAGATATTGGAATTCAAGCTGCGAAAACGGGAATGTTGTTAAATCAAGAGATTATCACAGCCGTTGCCCAGCAAGTAAGGGAATTAGAAATTCAGAATTTGGTTGTCGATCCGGTGATGGTATCGCGCACAGGTGCGCAGTTAATTGATGATGCTGCGGTTATGAGTTTGCGAGATTTAATTCCGTTAGCAACTGTTGTCACGCCAAACAAGTACGAAGCACAGTTATTGAGTGGTTTAGAAATTCATAACATCGATGATATGCGGGCGGCGGCGGGGCAAATTTATCAACTCGGTGCTAAAGCGGTTCTGGTTAAAGGCGGCGGAATGACAGGTAATCTGCGCGGTGTGGATGTGTGGTTTGATGGACAACGCTGGGAAACTTTAACGACGATGCAGGTAGATACCGATAATACGCATGGTACTGGTTGCACTTTAGCAGCGGCGATCGCGGCTCATTTGGCGCTGGGAAATGATTCTCTAACTGCTGTCCGCCGTGCGAAAGAGTATGTGACTACTGCGCTGCAATATGCTTTAGATATTGGTAATGGACAAGGACCTGTAGGACACTTTTTCCCGTTGTTAGCCGTGGATGGCTATAGTAGAGGTCAGAATTAAAAGCTAGTTGAATTAAGCGGTTCTGATCTTCCATCATGTTCTAACTCTATTGACCATTGCTACAAAAGACGATAAAGCTTGTTTTTTACTTTTTTCTAAGTAGCTACAAAAGTAAGGCAAGATCGACTATTCTTGTGCATAACCTTACAGAGTGGCTGAGTCTGATCGCTGACTAACACAGACTAGGCTAGCCTGATGAAGTTCTGTTCTTTATGCCAAGGCATCGATGCGATCGAGTACAACCCCTCCCCCTAATTCCACCTCTGGAAGACAATACTCACCCTCGGTACCGCTTTCGGTATACAAGGAACTTGTTGCACAACTGCAAGCGACAGAAGCAAAAATCAACTTGCTGAGTGCAGAAAACTATGCATTAGCCCAACAAAATCAGCAACTTCGACAGGAAATCGAAACAGCTGTCCAGTCGGTTATCCGGCTGCAACAAATCGTTGATAGTACGCCACCTTATAGCCCTAATTATCATGCTACTCGACCTGCTTCGTCTTCGCGGTCAACGCAGCGCCGCAAAAAAACAGTCAAGCCGATGACTGTACCACCAAAGCAAACAAGTACGGTTGGGCGCTTACATACAGAACAAGAAGATGGGAGATATCGCCGTCGCGTGTCTCCAACCGCTTCAGAAGTCAATGGTTGGGGTTTGGCGATCGCAATCTTAGTAATTATCGTCTCGGCGTTTGGTGCAGGTTATCTTATTGTGGGACCACTGCGGTCTAATCGTTGAATAAGGAAATCTTCTGCTAAAAAGCCACGTGCTACTAGTTTAATGTATTATTTGTTACTAAATACTGAGATTGTGGAATGGTATTTAAAAGTTCATGTTTCACTCATGAGTACAAACATTGCAGCGTGTCATACTTTATATGCCAAATAACGAATTGACGGAATGGAACATCATCTACTAAATTAACTTTGTTTTAGAACTGATCTGGTAGTAGCGTTTATTTGAATGCTAAGCAAACTTAAATAAGGAGTGAAGAAAATTGAAAAAAGTTGAAGCAATTATCCGTCCTTTCAAACTCGATGAAGTCAAAATCGCGCTGGTTAACGCTGGTATTGTTGGCATGACAGTTTCTGAAGTTCGCGGCTTTGGACGGCAAAAAGGACAAACAGAACGTTATCGTGGTTCGGAATACACGGTAGAATTCTTGCAAAAACTCAAAGTTGAAATCGTTGTTGAGGATAGTCAAGTCGATATGGTGGTAGACAAAGTGATTGCTGCCGCCCGTACAGGGGAAATTGGAGATGGTAAAATCTTTATTTCACCTGTAGAGCAAGTGATTCGGATTCGTACCGGAGAAAAGAATCTAGAAGCAGTATAAAGAGGGGCTAGGGGTTAGGAGCGAGGAGCGAGTAGAATTCAAAGTTTTGAATGCGTGAGTTTTGAATTAAACGACTTTTCTTAACTCAACACTCAACCCTCATAACTCCTTTGCATCTCTGCTTCCTCTACTCTGGGTATGGGAGGCTAAACGCGAAGTTGTCTTAGTTGGGGAAGTAGCGCTTTGAAGGCTTGACCGCGATGGCTGACTTGCTGTTTGACTTCAGGAGGCATTTCAGCAAAAGTCATGTTGTGGCTTGGTACATAGAAAACCGGATCGTAGCCAAAGCCGCCGCTACCGCGAGGAGTCAAGAGGATTTCACCGCGACAAATTCCTTGCGTTTGCAGCGCAATTTCACCATTAGGACGCGCAATCGCGATCGCACAAACAAACTCTGCTTGGCGATTTGCTGCGTTTGCTAGTTCGTTCAGGACGCGTTGAATGCGGTCAGCGTCAGTTTGACCATACCGCGCAGAATATACGCCAGGAGCGCCATTAAGAGCATCGACGGCTAAACCCGAATCATCGGCGATCGCCCACTGACCAGTTGCTTTTGCTACCGTAGATGCTTTGAGACAAGCATTCTCAACAAAAGTACTCCCTGTCTCCTCAACTTCCAATGATTTTGGCTTGAGAATCAGTTCCCACCCCAAATTCTCAAGATAAGCTTGCATCTCGCGTAGCTTACCTGGATTACCTGTAGCAACTACGAGCAAATTTGGCTGTTGACTAACAGATAACGCATTCATAAGTAGAGCCTCACAATCAAAGTTAGAACCCTAATATTAGAATTAGGACTTAGGGTTCTATGGAAGCTTTGAACAGTGCAAATCATTCTGCCCACTGCTTTGCCCAAGCCAAAGTCCGCTGGACTTGTTGCATTGTGGGAGCTTCGCAATATAAGCGTAAAACCGGTTCAGTACCACTAAAACGAATCATCAGCCAACTGTTATCGGCTAACCGGAATTTGTAGCCATCGATGCTGAGACAATTTTGAACGCGTTCGCCCGCGATTTCGCTTGGGGGTTGATTTTGGAGTTGCGCTAAAAGGCGCGATCGCACTTCCATGCTAGCGAGTGGCAAATCAATGCGATCGTAGGCAGAAGTAAAATCAGTTTTTGCTTGCAATTGACGATATAAATCGCTTAAATCTGTTTGCGACGTTGCGATCGCTTCGAGGACGTATAATGCAGATAATAAAGCATCGCGTTCGGGAATATGCGTTCCATAACCGATTCCGCCCGATTCCTCACCGCCTAGTAACACATGAGTTTCTAACATCCGATCGGCAATGTATTTATAACCAATCGGTGTTTCATAAACGGATAGCTGGTGTAACGCAGCAACTTTGGGAATTAAATCAGAACCACTCACCGTTTTCACGATTTCGCCAGTCAAACCGCGCTCAACCGCTAAATGTTCGATGAGGATTGGAATTAAAACTTGCGAACTCAAAAAATTGCCTTGTCCATCGACCGCAGCAATGCGATCGGCATCGCCATCAAAGACTAATCCTACCGCTAAAGCTTCTGCCGCGTTTCTTTGGTGCGATCGCATCAAGCGAAATAGGCGCGATAAGTAGCGCGGTAACGGTTCCGGCGCACCACCACCAAAGAGAGGATCGCGATCGCTATTGATTTCCTCTATGGGTACTCCCAAGATCTGCGACAACCCGCCAGAAGCAGCACCGTGCATCGCATCTGCAAATACACTCAGCTTTCCTTGCATCATACAAGCGCGAATTTTTTCGATGTCTACTTTCGCGCGTAATGTTTCGCAGTAGTTTTGCCAAGGGTTAAAGTGCGATATTTTACCAGTTGTCTGGGTTGGTAATGGTTCACTTAGCAATGCTTCAATTTCTCGCGTGACTTCCGGCGGAACCGAACCACCAAAAGCACCTTTAACTTTTAATCCTAGATAGCTACCAGGATTGTGACTCGCTGTAATGACTAATGCGCCTAATGCATTATGCTGCTTTGCTGCTAAGCTAAACGCTGGGGTAGGAGCGTAAGTTTCTGATAGCAAGACATCAAAACCAGCTTCGGTGACGGCTTTTGCGGCTTTTTGCGCAAACACTTCTGCCATAAAGCGACGGTCATAACCAACAATAACCGTATTGCTACCTGTATCGCCATACGTTTGCGATAAGACTTTTGCAGCGATCGGCGCAACTAGCGAGAGATTGTCAAAGGTAAACTCATCACCAATAATTCCTCGCCAACCGTCTGTACCAAACTTGATTGCATTCCCAGCAACTGGCATCGAGTGTATCCTATTGTATTTGCACTATTAACTTGGATCGAATCTAACATTGAAAGTTTAGCATTAATGAAAATCACACCTTACTTTTGTTGGGTAATGTACTAGAGGTCAGGGGTCAGAGGTGTCCTCCGCACTTTATTATTCGTGCAGCTAAAGAACTAAGTCCAGCTGCGTGGACTTATATCGAAATAAGCGTTTTAGAAATTTGTCTTGACAAGTTTTGTTTATATATAGCCTTAGTTAATAGAGTTAGAACATTATCTAAGCTTGTCATAATTTCCCTGACACAAGTTTAACCATGACCCCTGCTATAGCTGCGTTTTCAACCGTTCAGCTATTTATAATTGCGATTGAAAGAATAATACAACTCTACCCACAATGCGCTGCCAAATAGGACGCTTGCGCCACTGAGTGCGATCGATCTGTTCGCTTCTCGTAAATCCTTTGAGAAAAAATTGCTCGATATTTTGCACGAGTTGCTCATCAGCAGAAGATATATCAAGCTCGTCATTGTGGAAGAAACTGCGCGGATCGAAATTTGCACTTCCGCTACTCACCCAGTAATTATCTAAAAGTAAGGCTTTGGCGTGCATCATACTCGGTTGGTACTCGTAAATTTTCACGCCTGCTTTGAGTAAATCGCCGTAAAGTTCGCACGAGGCGTAGTAAACAAATTTTTTGTCACACTGACTACCATTTGTCAGAATGCGGACATCGATTCCATTGTTTTTTGCACTGACAAGTTCTGTTTGCAAGTTTTCGTCGGGTATGAAGTAGGGGCTAGCAATCCAAATTCGTTGTTTTGCAGCCGAGATACTCACTTGAAATAATGCTCTCACCGATGAGGCGCGATACGAAGGATCGTCACCAGCGGTGATTAATACAATTGCATCATCGTTTGGTAGCGGATTAAAAATTTGAGGATCTAAATCAGCAGTACCGCGTACATAAGTCCAGTGCTGCATAAACATTCCTTCGAGGGCTGCAACGACTTCACCTTCCCAGCGCATCTCAAAATCGTACCAAGGGCCTGTATCTTGAATATTATCGCGTCCATCCCAATAGTCGGAAATTCCTGCGCCGCCAATTAAGCCTACTTTACCGTCAATGAGGAGTAGTTTGCGGTGCGTACGCGCAAAGTAGTCTACTGGTGCTTTCCAGTTAAAATCGTTGTAGAAATGGATATTAATTCCGGCGGCGCGTAACCGTCGCCAATAACGTCGCGACAGTTTTTTTGCACCGTATTGATCGACAACAATTTCAACTTCAACACCCGCTTGTGCGCGTTCAATCAGTGCATCAGCTAAGTCATTGACGCGTCGCCCTGGAGTCATGAAAAAGGTTTCAAAATGAATCGCTTGCTGGGCGCTACGAATAGCCGCAAGTCTCGCCGCATTGATCGCTTCAGATTCTACCCAAAAACCTGTTAAGCGTCCGCTGGTTGTCACAGAGTTTGATAGGCTAGCAAGTGCTAAAGGAAAACGCGGATCGCGCGGCGCAGGAACGTTTTTGATTTTGTACTCGATGCGATCGCGAAACGTTCCTCGAAAGTACAAAATAAAAACAACGACACCTGCTATTACTAACGCTGCTACGCCTAACCAACGTAACGCTGTATAAAATTGGCTCATCTCTACATTTTTATTCCTCGCTAGCAGCGTTTGCAATCCACTAGAAGGAAAAAAAGAATTCCTCAATGCTGCTACTAGTTACTGGTACAAATTAATACTATACCGTAGCAACACTGAGGAATATAAATATATAATGCAAATTGTCAGATGCACTAACACTAGAACATGAATGCTAGTGTCATGGCGATCGCCTAAACGATTTGTGTTAAAAAGTTCAACTTCTGTTCGGTATCGAGCGATCGCAGTGAACTTAACAACTCAGTCACTTGCGCCGAAGGGCTGTAATCACTTGGTATTCCGACAACACCATTACCAAGTTTTTGGGCTAGTTGATACCAAAATGCTAACTTCGACTCGGTTTTCAGCGAACCATACTCGCCTGTAGGAACCGTATTTCCCCCAGAAACAAGTTCGGTTAATGCCTTGCTAGGATTAGGATCGAGCGTTGTTTCATTTTGATCGTTGCGGCTTGCTGGTAATAGATCGCGCAGTGCATCAACTTGTCTTTCTGGCGACAGTTCCTGAATTTTTGCGACTAATCCTGATACTTCTGATGCATTCCCTACTTCAGCAGGAACTGCGCTAGCTACATCTTGATAGATCAATGCCATCGCGGCTAAGCGATCGTCGATATCTAATTGTTTGAAAGCTTTTACAGATTGATTGATAACATCCATATTCGCAGAAGTCATAGCACCCTCTTCAATTTCAATTTTTGTCTTAGCTGACTTTCGAGAACAGGAAAAACGTATTGCAACGCAGTTAAATAATGACCCAATTCCGATTGCAGGTATGAGATTGAGAATACGTTTGTGATTGTGAAGTTAGAAAGCGAAAATATTCAACTTTCTAACTAACTATTGACTGCACCACTTACAAATTTAACTTATCAAAAGAAGCAAATTAAAATTATACTTCTGCTCCCCCTGCGGGTTCTGCACCCATAGGTGCTACGTAATCGCGTAGAGTTGTAATTTGTTGCTCGAATTCAAGTCCTTTTATTTGTTCTAGAACTTGTTTTGCTTCAGAAGAAAGCTCGTAGTTAGGAGGCATAGGGATGATTGTACCGCTGTCCATTCCTTGCGCTAAACGATACCAAACTAATAATTTAGTCGTATCGCTCATAGAGCCGTACATCCGCGTATATTCAGTATCAGCTTTGTTAATCAAATCGCGCTGAAACTGTAGCTGTTCTTCGTGAGATTTCTCTTTGATTTGGTTGAAAAGTCCTTCCGCAATATCAGGGGATACGGTACTCGCTTGAGGCGCAGCGGGTGTAACTGAGTCACCCATTTCTTTGTAAATGAACCAGAATAAAGCTAATTGTTCGTCTACACCTAAGCTTTGAAAAGCTTTGACGACTTGAGTAATTGTCTCATCATTAGTTGTTGGCATAAATACCTCGACTCAAATTGCTCAAATAAACTACAGCTAGGTTTTCTCGCTACAACACTATTGGTATTTTCCACGGGCTAGGCAATACCCAGCCCCTTTGTCCTCTGACTGTTGCGATAAATCTCGAAAACTAACCTAAACGAACGGTATCAAACGAGATGATTTTAATGAACCCCACTGAAGACAGATGTATATCAACTTTATGCTCAGCAAATTGAAGTAAAGGTTAGATCAGGAGGAATTGAACGTGAGCCGACGCTTAGAAGACAAGGTTGCGATCGTGACGGGAGCAGGTACGGGAATTGGTGAAGCGATCGCCCACAAATTTGCGAAAGAAGGTGCAAAAGTTGTTGTCAACGGCTTACCCGACGATCCGATCCAAGATGTTGTAGACGCAATTAAAAAATATGGCGGTGATGCAGTTCCCTACGCAGGTGATGTTTCGCAAGAATTTCATGCGCAAAACTGCGTGCAAACCGCAATTACTGCGTATGGACAATTGGATATTCTGATTAATAACGCCGGAGTTTTTCTCGCAACGGCTGAAACGCAAGATTATCCAGTTGAAGTTTTTGATGACACGATGCGGATGAATATCCGTTCCGCATTTTTAATGACTAAGTATGCCCTACCACACTTGCAAAAGTCGCGTGGTAACATCGTCTCGGCTGGCTCAGAAGCAGGGTTTAATGGGATTGCGCAAAACACGCCGTATGGGGGTACGAAAGGCTGGATGCACTCTTTTATGAAGGGTGTTGCGGTTGAGCAAGCAAAGTACTGTATCCGCGCTAACTGCGTTTGTCCTGGTGCGATTGATACCGCGTGGACGCGCAAAGAAAAGGGTCCGATGGATAGCAAAATGGAAAAAATGCTAATTCAAGGTACACCGATGGCGCGACGCGGTACACCGGAAGAAGTTGCGAATGTGTATGCTTTTATTGCGTCTTCGGAAGCTAGCTATGTTACGGGTGCGTTGTGGTTAGTTGACGGCGGCGTTACTGTAGCTAAAGGCGCTGTCGGTTCTGATACTCCAATGTGGTTTCGCTCAGAACCTCAAGGCGAATTACGCTTGGAACACGCACAAGAAGGATTAGATAATAAAGATACACAAACAATTAAATAGCAATTCGCTTATCGGGTAGAAATTATGCTCTACCCGACTAAAATTTACTCCGCGTGTTCTTCATAGTCTTCGGAGGATTGCGGATCTAATTCCCAACGGCGATCGTCACGAATGTTCAACACTTCGGTTGTATGGACGTACTCTTCTTCTGCCATATCTATACCTACAGCAGCACCGATTTCATCGACAACGTTCTGATCGGGAGTTGGCGCGGTTCCGCCTACGGCTTCTTCGCCCGCAACATCAGCTTGATCCCACGCCGCATCTAAGTCACCGCCTGATAATTCTGGACTGACATCAGTGTAGTCACTCATGCGCCGCCCTGCTGTACCTGAATCAACTCCAGGTGGTGTATGTACTCCGGTACCGTACGATGGATTTGTGTCTTCTAAGTCTTCATCATTAATAAAATCTTCGTCTGGAGTTGCTTTATTTGCTTTTTCAGCCATAGCCTTACATCCTCATAAACTGCGAGAAAATCTGATAAAACTGTCGCTAATCGCCTATATTTCCACCATAACGTGTTTGTTCGCCAGGCAAGCTATTTCTTAGGGGATATCCCTTATGAGAGAAGAAATATATCCCTTTGGAGTGACGAGAAGCTAAGGGCAAGCTACATAACCTAGAAAAAGGAATTGATGTAAAGCTGCGTTGTTACAAATACAGCAATCTCAAACACACTAGCGTCAACCTACTTGCGATCGCCAATATTGTATGAGAAATGGCAGGTATATGGTTTAAGCATTTTCTCAATGCATCATTCAAATTACGCAACACTAGTCTTCCTTATATGCGCGCAAGTGTGTTTACAACGACAAGTTATCTACAGCAAAACAAATTGCACCAATTTCTTAGTAACTTAGCAATCCCACTTGAATATTGAATCAACACACCATAATTTAGGAGGTAAGATGACAATTTCTAGCAATTCTCGAAATCGCAAAAAGGTCGCTATTCTCATTGAAAATGGCGTTGAAGACGTCGAATTTCAAATTCCATACAACGCTTTGAAGCAAGCAGGATTTGATGTCACAATTCTTGGCTCGCGGACGAATGAAACGTACAAAGGTAAGCAAGGAAAGCTCGCTAAAGAAGCCGACGGAACTACCACAGAAGCGATGGCTTCTGAATTTGATGCGGTAATTGTTCCTGGGGGTATGGCTCCTGATAGAATGCGCCGCAACCCAAATACTGTACGCTTTGTGCAAGAAGCAATGGAACAAGGCAAAATCGTTGCTGCGGTTTGTCACGGACCACAGGTTTTGATTGAAGGCGACTTGCTCAAAGGTAAGACCGCGACTGGTTTTATCGCTGTGCGTAAGGACATGATTAACGCGGGTGCGAACTATGTTGATGAGCCGTTAGTTGTTGATGGTAATTTGATTACTTCGCGTCAACCTGGAGATTTGCCAATTTTTACAACCGCGATTTTGAGCCGTTTAGGTTACGGTGGAAAAGAAGCTGCGCTTCCTGACGAAACTGATAGAAATGCAGAATGGTGGAAACTCGCTGATGCGTGGGGTGGTTCAACCAAAGGCGAAATTGTCCAAGCTTTGAATACGGCGTTGGCGGGTGAGCGTTATGCGCAAGAGGCGCTAGAGCAATATGCACAAAAAGAATCGGATAGCGAAGTGCGATCGCTCTTTCAACAAATGATGCAAAGTAAGTTGCAGCACATCCAAAAACTAGAAGCCCGTTTAGCCGCTTTGGGTGAAAAACCATCATTAACCGCAAATATTGCCGATAAATACGCTAAAGTCAAAGCTGCACTTCGCGGTAGTGACGATATCTATCAAATGCGCTGTGCCTTGGGTGATTTGCAAACAGGTATCAACGATATTTCTACGTTGATGGTCAGTACAAGCGACCCTGTAACAACTGACCTGTTACGCGACATTGCTCAAGATATGATGCAGCAAGAGCAACAACTTGTAAAACTTTACCGCGCCCGCGTAGGTAGTGCAGTGAAACCAGGTAAACCGACAACTGGTCCTGCGATCGCTGCACAGTAGTTAAGTAAGTAAGGAGAAAGGTTTTACTTTCTCCTTTTCTCAAATTTTTAATCTGAAAGTTTGTACATACAAGTCTCAATCTATTAGTTGTTATGGAATTAACACCACAAGATAAATCAAGCGAACAATCGCCAGAATCTATCGAAGCAGGCGAAAAAGAACGCTGGGCGTCGTTAATTGGCGGCGGGGCGATGGTATTAATGGGCTTAAGACAGCGATCGCTACGCGGCGTGTTGATGGCAGTTGCAGGCGGTGGTTTACTATACCAAGGAGCAAAAAAACAAAGTACGCTCAAGCAAGCTCAAGAAGCGATCGGCTTGAATCAACCGATTAAAGTTGAAAAAACGGTAACGATTAATAAACCAGCAGCGGAACTATATAACTATTGGCGCGATTTTGAAAGATTACCGACGTTTATGAAGCATCTTGAGTCGGTAACAGTGCTAGACGATAAGCGATCGCACTGGGTAGCCAAAGCCCCCCTTGATGCTAAGGTCGAATGGGATGCCGAAATTATCCAAGAGCAAGAAAACGAATTAATCGCTTGGGCTTCGACCGAAGACGCAGACATCGAAAATTCCGGTTTTGTGCGCTTTAAACCCGCGCCAGGGAATCGCGGAACTGAAGTTAAAGTTGTCATGGAATACAACCCACCAGGCGGGGCGATCGCTTCAGCCCTTGCTAAACTTTTTGGCGAAGAACCCGATCAGCAAATTGGTGACGATTTGCGTCGCTTCAAGCAACTTATGGAAGCGGGAGAAATCGCGACAACTGAGGGTCAGCCTTCGGGTAGGGATTAGTAGTGAGTGGCTAATGAAGAACAAAAGACTATTTTTCTTGTTGCAAAAATCTAAAATCTAAAATTGAGATGAAAGCTGTCTGCTGGCAAAGTGCTAACAATGTGCGGGTGGATAATGTTCCAGATCCGAAAATACTCAACCCGCGCGATGCGATTGTAAAGATTACATCTACCGCAATTTGCGGTTCCGATCTCCATATATATGGTGGTTATATCCCCACAGTGCAAAAAGGTGACATTATCGGTCACGAGTTCATGGGGGAAGTGGTTGAAGTTGGTAAGGGTGTTCGCAATTTACAAGTAGGCGATCGCGTTGTTGTTCCTTCAACAATCGGTTGCGGTCGTTGCTACTACTGCGAACGTGATATGTGGTCGCTGTGCGATAACTCTAACCCCAACGGCTGGATGGAAGAAAAGCTATTCGGTAATATTACTTCAGCAATTTATGGTTACTCGCACCTCTTAGGCGGTTATGCTGGGGCGCAAGCTGAATACATCCGCGTACCGTTTGCAGATGTTGGCGTTTTGAAAGTTCCCAAAGAATTACCCGACGAAAAGCTACTCTTTATTTCTGATGCGATTCCTACAGGGTACATGGGTGCAGAGTTATGCGATATTCAACCTGGTGATACCGTAGCTGTTTGGGGTTGCGGTGCAGTTGGACAATTTGCGATGATTAGTGCCTATATGATGGGTGCAGAACGCGTAATTGCGATTGACCGCTTTCCGGAACGCTTGGAAATGGCAAGAAAATACGCTAAAGCCGAAACGATTAATTACGAAGAAATCGATCCAGGCGAAGCCCTCAAAGAAATGACTGGCGGACGCGGACCCGATTGCTGTATCGATGCGGTTGGGCTAGAAGCCCACGGCGTAGGTATTGAAGACTTCTACGACCAAACTAAGCAAAAGCTGAAGTTAGAAACTGACCGCCCGCACGTCTTGCGCCAAATGATGGTAGCGTGTCGTAAAGGTGGTACGCTCTCAATTATGGGCGTCTATGGTGGCTTTGTAGACAAAATTCCGTTAGGCGCAGCGTTTAATAAAGGTCTGACGTTTAGGATGGGACAAATGCATGGACAGAAATATATGCGTTTGTTACTACAACTCGTATTAGATGGCAAACTCGATCCATCGTTTATCGTCACGCATCAGTTACCGCTAGACCAAGCACCTCAAGCCTACGAGATTTTTCAGCAAAAGCAAGATAATTGCGTCAAAGTTGTGCTGAGACCGTAAAACCGAGAGAAATTAGGGGTAATAAGGCAAAAACTAACCTATTACCCATGACCTATTCCCCATTACCAAATCAAAATCAATATGAAAGCTGTTTGTTGGTATGGCGCTAACGATGTGCGGGTCGAAACAGTGCCAGATCCAAAAATTCTCAATCCCCGCGATGCGATTATTAAAATTACATCAACTGCAATCTGTGGCTCAGATTTACATATCTACGACGGCTACATCCCCACAATGCAAAAAGGTGACATCCTCGGTCACGAATTTATGGGAGAAGTCGTCGATATTGGTAGCGCGGTTAAGAATGTAAAAGTAGGCGATCGCGTCGTTGTTCCTTTCACAATTTCCTGTGGTAACTGCTTTTTCTGTCAGCGCGATTTGTGGTCTTTGTGCGACAACTCTAACCCCAACGCCTGGATGACCGAAGTGCAAATGGGCTATTCACCAGCAGGGTTATTTGGCTATTCGCACTTGTTTGGTGGCTACGCTGGCGGTCAAGCCGAATACGCGCGCGTCCCTTTTGCTGATGTGGGTTTGTTGAAAGTTCCTGATGGTTTAACTGACGATCAAGTATTATTCTTGACTGATATTTTCCCCACAGGTTACATGGCGGCAGAGAATTGCCATATCAAACCTGGCGATATCGTCGCTGTTTGGGGCTGTGGACCTGTCGGACAGTTTGCGATTAAAAGTGCTTATATGTTAGGTGCAGAACGCGTCATCGCGATTGATCGCATTCCTGAACGCCTCCAAATGGCAAAAGAAATCTGCAACGCCGAAGTCATCAACTACGAAGAAATCGATCCTGGTGAAGCCCTTAAAGAAATGACTGGCGGTCGCGGCCCTGATGCGTGTCTCGACGCGGTGGGTATGGAAGCGCACGGAACCGGACCAATGGCGCTTTACGACCAGGTTAAGCAAGCGGTACGCTTAGAAACCGATCGCCCAACCGCACTACGGCAAGTCATATTATCGTGTAGCAAAGGCGGTCATGTCTCACTTGCTGGTGTTTATGGTGGTTTCCTCGATAAAATCCCGATGGGTGCGGCGATGAACAAAGGTTTAACTTTCAAGATGGGACAAACGCACGTCCACCGTTATTTGAAACCTTTGTTAGAACGAATTCAAAACGGCGAAATTGACCCTTCTTTTGTGATCACGCATCGGCTGAAGTTAGAAGATGCACCCCACGGATACGAGATTTTTAAGCATAAAAAAGACAATTGCATCAAAGTTGTACTCAAGCCATAACACTGGAGAAAAGTTAGTATGAGTGATACTACGGTTATCAAAGTCAGTTCAGGTCATTCGCCACACGGCGAAATGGGTCAAAAGTATCTTGCTTCGGGTAAAACTGTTTCAATGCGGCTTTGGGAAAATGAACAACCAGGCGAACCCAAACCCGAAGCAACACGCGAGTACGAAACGGTTGGCTATGTCATTCAAGGACGGGCTGAATTACATCTTGAAGGTCAAAAGCTTTTGCTAGAAGCAGGAGATTCTTGGGTTGTCCCCAAAGGTGCTTCTCATACATACAACATCCTTGAATCTTTTACCGCCGTTGAAGCCACCAGCCCACCCGCCCAAGTACATGGGCGTGATGAGGCTTAAAGTTATAACAATATTTGAAGTATTTGTTGAGCCGTTACTGGAAAAGTAGCGGTTTTTTAGTTGTAAGAACTTTTTGAAATAACCACAAAGTACACAAAGAAAGGAGAGTAAGCGAGGTTTTAAAGAACATAGGTTTGTAATATAGCGGAGGTCAGAGGGGCAAGCCAATCCCTTGCTCGTAGTGGTCAGGGTTAAACTTCTAGTCAGAGAAATCTTATGAGCTTCTATAATGTCCTAACTCTGTTGACTGGAGCTATAGTTATTGATTTATTTTTTTGTAAGTTTTATTAAATAATTGTTAAATGTTGGATTAATAATACTTTAATAGTTACTAGGAAAAAACTCTGAAAGTGTATATATGCAAACTCATTGAGTAAAATCAATATTTTGAGATACACATTTTAAACAAATAGCAAGAGTCTAATTACTTAAATATATAAGGATTATTTAAATATATTGAAGTGCAGTATTCTTTACTACTTTAATAGTTAAACATAGCAGTTATACCTATATAAATTGGATATTGTTTTGTCTGCCCAAGGGCTGATGTAATAAAGGTTTTTAAATAGATACTTAAAGATAGTACAAAGATATCAATTAGCTAAGTTAGATGCCGCACTTATAGGCATCTTTATTGATGTCTTATGTGGCTAGAATCAGAAATTTTATTAGGGAGAATCAGATGTTTTTTCATCAAAAGCGGTTACAGTACTTCACTCCGCCAGAAAAACCAGATCCCGTATATGCAAAGAAAATGCAGGAATTGATTGGCGGTAGTTTTGGAGAAATGACCGTCATGATGCAGTACTTATTCCAGGGCTGGAACTGCCGAGGACCTGCTAAGTACCGAGATATGCTGCTAGATATTGGTACTGAAGAAATCGGTCACGTCGAGATGCTAGCTACAATGATCGCTCATTTGCTAGATAATGCACCGATCAAAATGCAAGAAGAGGGCGCGAAAGATCCCGTCGTAGGTGCGGTTATGGGAGGTACTAACCCCAGGGATGCGATCGCGGCGGCTATGAATCCCCAGCATGGAATTGTCTCAGGTGGGGGTGCGATGCCAGCTGATAGCGTGGGCTTTCCCTGGAATGGTCGCTTTATCGTTGCCAGTGGTAACTTATTAGCAGACTTCCGCTCTAATCTCCACGCCGAGTCTCAAGGTCTTATGCAGGCTGTACGGTTGTATGAGATGACAGACGATCGAGGTGTGAGAGACCACCTCAGTTTCATGATCGCCCGTGATACCATGCACCAAAATCAGTGGCTAGCGGCAATTGAAGACTTGCAAAGCGAAGGATATGAAGAAACTGTTGTTCCCAAGATTGCTTATGAATATGGGAAAAACGAGTTTGCCTATCAGTTCTGGAACCACTCTGAAGGTGAAGAAAGCGCTCAAGGACGATGGGCAAAAGGTTCTTCAATCGACGGTAAAGGTGAGTTTGAGTATGTTGCTAATCCTCAGCCAATAGGCCCAGAACCGAACCCACCGCAACCCGATCCTCGATTGCACGGTACAGCTAAAACACCCCAAGCAAGTCAACCTGCTACAGGCGAACCGAATATGGTTGAGCGCGTAGTTGATGTAATTGACAAAATAACTCCTGGCGGTCAAGAGTAGTTTGTTCAGATTGTAAAAGTTAAGTCCTGAGTAAGGCAAGAGATAATGTTATCTTTTGCCTTTTGCTTTTTATGCTTTACAGCAGTTTACTACTTGAATAGACCTCTTGTGCAAATAATAATACCATTTCACTAAATAAAAACTACAAATCATTTCTCCTCTGCTTCCTCTCACACTCTCTCTATGCTGGGCTACCGTGTACACACAAGTAGTCGGATCCAGCAAAGTCCCTGGCGAACCGCCCTCCAACCCACGCCAGTTGTACGCCACTTCTCTCAACGGGGGAACCCCCGCACGAGAGTGGCTCCTCAACGGAGGACACCTCCGCACGACACTGGCTCCCCAAATTGGAGGACTTCTGAGCCAGTTCTACTTCAAAGTCCCCCAATTTGGGGAATTTAGGGGGCGAAAAAGCTTGGAACGAAGCCAGTCTAGACTTGTGTGTACACGGTAGCTATGCTGGGGGAGAAGATAAGGAAGAACGTTTGTTCACGGGTTGGGGGCAAACCCAAGTTGTTAAGGTTGATACAACAGCCTAATTCTGACAGACAAGATGTGATTCATGCAGGCAGTCTCATATACTAGACAATTCCTGTAGCTTTACTGTTGGGCAATTTTACGGAGTTGATATGATTCCTCCCAAAGTTTTTCCACACCCTCAGTCGCAATTCCTTTGACGTAATTGATTTTGATTTCTTCTAAAAGATCGATAACAAGCGATTGAATTTCTTGAACATTTTGTTGTTTTTGCAGTTCTACTTGCAAAGATTGAATAAAGTTTTCTACTAATTGATTCGATAGCTGTATCACAACAGGATCTTGCAAAAACGTACTCATTGTGCTGTATGCACTGTGGGAGATATCGGTAGCGAGTTTTTCGGTTAATTGATCGGGTAAGCGCCGCATTCCTGGTACATTTTGAATTTGACGGTATAACGGAGATTGATTGAGACTATTAATAACTATGTGCTGTACCAAAGCTTCGATGTCAGGCTGCATTTTGGGTAGCACTTGATGAATGCTTAAATCGAGTAGACGCGTTGCGATCGCCTGCACTTCGTTCGTATTATTAATATTGATATAAGGACGGCGTGAATTAGGATTCAACACCCAATTTGCGACATCTCCTCGCTTCAAAGCGTTTTGGGCTTGATCGATGATCCGAATTCCTACGATTTCGGTGATTTCTTCAGCAAAGTTAATTACGACATCATGATTGATTTGCTCGCGCAGTGGTTCGAGATCAACAAGTTCAGACTGATACAAACGAACGGTTAAAGGAATAATTCTTAGCCAACGCCAAAATGGTAGTAGAAGTAAAAGATCGAACCAACGTCGGAGCATCGCTTGTAACCAGTTTAAATCTGGGTATTTACGACTAATCGCAAAAGTACGAACAATGAATTCGCAGCCAAACAAGATGACGAACGGTAAGTCAATCAACCAAAATTTATCGACAAATTTTCCATTGGTGCTAATATCGCGATAATAGTTAGTTTCAATTAATGGTCGTAGTTGGGTATCAAAAAAGCTGAACTCTTGCTGTAAATTTTGTGGTGATAAATGTTGTGTACTCCAAAATAAGTCAAAAGCCTTGTGCGCAGATTCTTGGTTCGTTCGAGCGCGAATTTGATTTTTGATCTTAGCTAGAGATCCTGACTTATTTGCCTCAGCAAAGGGATTATCTTCAATCATTTCATTGCTTAGAAACTGTAATTCTTGCAGCAAGCTCTCGGTTTCCTCTGACTGCAAGCCAGTTTGTTCGATTTGTTGTTCTAACGCATTGACTTGAGCAAGATAGCGTTCAGTTTCTCGATGCGGTTCAATACCTTTAAAAAAATCATATTGTTGAGTAACGCTAGGAACTGTACGAAAGTAAAAATCTCGCCAGGGTATATAGCTATAGTCAAAGAGGACTAAACAAAAGTTAATTAACGCCACGATCGCAAAAAATCTTTCGATTCCTCGACGGCGACGGTTTGGTTGGTTTGGAGAAGTTGTTTGTTGCGCAAAGGACATAGTTATTTAAACTAAGGTATACAATTAAAGTGAGATAAAGCATTGCCAGATTGGAAATTAACATAGTAGGGTGAGTCATGCTCATCTAGCTTAAGCTTGATAGTACTAGGTACTTTACTGCCTTAAGGAATTGTTGGAGCTATTCGATCAGCAATGGTGACAGTTGTTGTATGCATTAATCTAGGACTGACGCTAGTTCTTTTGCTTGTTGCTTGGTTAATATGGCGACTCCGGCTCAAGTTGGCGCAGGTAGCAGATATTTTACTCGTGTACGAACGGGTAACTCGTGCAGCTTTGCAGCGGACACCAGAAGCGATCGCAGTAGGTAGAATGGCGATACGTCAAGCGCGGCGGGGAGATATTCCAGCCGAGTTAAAACTGCTACGAATTCAGCAAGTCTTAAATCTCTTGGCGGTTGGGTTGCAGATTGCACAGCAAACCGTATTGCTGCGTCAGACAAGATTTTTCCGAAAAGCTTTGGCAAAATACACTTATAAGTAAGCCTTAATTCAAACGTTAACGTCTAATATGGGTTAACCTGGATTCTTGGAGCACGATACAGCAATAGTCGCGCAAGCCGAGCAAACTTACATAAAATGAGTGTAAGGAGATAAATCAGGATATGTCTAACAACCGTTCTGGGGTTTTTGTTGGCGGTATGTTGTTGGGGGCTGCTATTGGCACTCTTACAGGCTTGCTAATGGCACCGCGCACGGGACGAGAAACACGCACGTTGCTGAAAAAATCTGCTGATGCTCTACCAGAATTAGCAGAAGATTTATCAACAAGTGTCCAAATCCAAGCAGATCGCTTATCAGAAACAGCACTCCGTAACTGGGATGATACGCTGGAGCGATTGCGAGAAGCTTTGGCAGCAGGAATTGAGGCAAGCCAACAAGAAAGCCAAATCTCTGCTCGTCAGACTAAACTCGAAACTTCCTCGGATCAACCTCCACTTTTAGACCGCCTATAATCCCTAAGTGACTCGTGATTGACCCTTTATTCTGGCTTGGACTGTCGATTTTATTAGTAGCGGTGAGTTTAACTGCTGTGTTGGTGGCAGCCTTGCCAGCATTACAAGAGTTAGCGCGGGCGGCTCGTAGTGCAGAAAAGTTGTTTGATACCCTACGCCGCGACTTACCACCCACACTTGAAGCGATTCGCTTAACAGGGCTAGAAATTAGCGATCTCACTGATGATGTCAGCCAGGGCGTGCAAAGCGCGACGAATGTTGCCAAACAAGTCGATCAAAGTCTTGATAACGCGGTAAAGCAAGCCCAGAAAGTGGAAGTAGGTACGCGTAGCGTTTTTACTGGGGTGAAAGTGGCTTGGAGGACTTTTACGCGTGGTTCGCGTCGCAGCGGCGATCGCCTCTCAGGAGGACAGCGATCGCGACAAATCCGTAGCAGCAGTAACCTACCTTACTCAGAAGAACTATTAGAAGAAAACGCTGCATTACTCGAACAATATCGCAATTACACAACAAATTTAGAATCAAATCAAGTACGCTACGATGCATCAGATTGGCAGGATGACAGCGATGATGTCGAAACGGTAGATTGAAGGGGTCACAGAGCAAAGGTCAGCCAGTACATAAGCTTTCACATTTCTTAAACTGCACTGGGTGAAATCAACACGCATTTTCTATTGTTATTCCCTAACTTCTGATCCCCGATTCCTGACTCCTCCTAGATCGCAGGAGAAATCATCAAAATGCTCAAAAAAGACCAGCCATTAACAACTTACCCAAAACAAAATTACAACGGTGTTTTCACGCTGATTATTATCAATTTAGTTGTGTTTGTTGCTGATCGCGTTTTAGGTATTCCTTTTATCCAAAATCTCTACCTCAATCACGCCTCTCCAGCTTGGTATCAGTTTTTCACTTCGATGTTCTGTCATGCCAACTGGGCGCACATATCAGGAAATCTGTTTTTTCTTTACATTTTTGGCAGAATCGTTGAAGAAGAAGAGGGCGTTATCGGAGTCGTCAGTTCCTACATTATTTGTGGACTAGGCGGCAGTCTCATGAGTTATTTCTTTCACGGCGGTGCGGTTTACTCGCTAGGTGCTTCAGGAGCCGTTTTTGGCTTATTTGCCGTCAGTGTTCTCATCAAACTTTCCTGGCATTGGCGCAAAATCCTAGAAGTTCTCATTCTCGGTCAATTTGTCATTGAGCGCGTAGTCTTTGAATTACGGCAGACAGGTATTCAAGATGGCGTTGACCATATTGCACATCTTGGCGGCGCTTTAGTCGGTGTAGCACTTATTTTATTCTTAATGCGACTGCAACCCAGTGAGGCAACGAGGAGTTAGTTTTGAGTTTTGAAGTGTGGAGAGTTTTGTTCACTCAACACTCTTGACTCATAACTTCCCTTATCCCCGACCTCTGAACTCTGACTGCTATATGTAGCTACTTTATAGCAAAACCAGAGATTCTCCTCATGGGGGATTGAGTTTATTCACAGTCGTCGGCTAAATTAGAGTAAAGTTACAAAATGTAAAGAAGTATCATCTTTTTTTGACTCTTTACAATAAAACCATTTGGTTTGTGTCCAAATTTGAGATTTATATAGAATTGTCCATGCAGTATTCTATTTGGCGACGATTACTGGTAAGCGTATTTGCATTCTTTTTAGCTGGCACGGTTTGGTTGGTACCTTCTCCTGTAGCCTTTGCGTATAACAATCCTGAATTACTTCCCGATCAGCCGACGCCAATTATAGACTTAGCAAAATCGCTCACGAGTGTTCAAGAAGAGCGACTAGCGCAAGAACTTGAAGAATTTGAAGCAGAAACTGGGTGGAAACTCCGCGTTTTAACACAGTACGATCGCACACCAGGCGCAGCGGTCAAAGATTTTTGGAGTTTAGATGAAAAAAGTATTTTAGTTGTTGCCGATTCGCGTGGGGGAAACATTCTCAACTTTAATGTTGGTGATGCAGTTTACCAGCTACTACCTCGGACGTTTTGGGTAGAATTGCAAACGCGCTTTGGTAATTTGTACTTTGTCCGCGAAGAGGGAGAAGATCAAGCAATTATTCAATCGATCGAGTCTGTGGAAACGTGTTTGCGCCAAGGTGGTTGTCGTGTGGTTCCTGGATTACCGCGCGAACAGTGGATTTTGACACTCATTACCTCGGTGATTGGTGGAGTCGTTTGTGGCTTTGCGGCGCAACCTCGACGCCCTGGACAAATATTTGCTTGGCAATGGGCTTTAATTTTTTCACCGCTATGGGGAATTCTGTTTATTGCCTTTGGGATTGGCCCAGTTGTCACGCGGACTTCCGAGTGGCTACCTTTGGTACGTAATATTGCTGGTTTTTTGATTGGTGCTTTGGTAGCTTATTTGTCTCCGGTACTCAATCGTTCTTCGGCTTCAGAAACTTAAGTGGTTTTAGTTTACCATTCCTCGACATCTTGCGGGTAGGAAGCGCGGGGTCTACGGCGTGGGGCGGAACGCGATCGCGTTCCTCTACTCTCGCGCAAACGGCGACTCATTTCAATAAAAATGTTTTTTTGTAAGTAAGGATAATCACTTACCCAAATATTACGGCTCGGAATATAGATATCTGTTACTTTGACAATGCTACTTAAATCTGGTCGAGTAGAAAGCACAACCATTTCTGCGATTTGATTCGGGACAATATCTTGGTGAGTGCGGCGGAGTGGTGCTTGGATTTGAGTTGTAAATCCAGTTTCATCGCCGACTTCTACATTGATGCGCCGTTCGCGGTTTTCGACAATAACCAAGTCGCCTTTATTATTAACCGTTTCCTCAGTACCAATTAATTCTTCAGTGATGTAGACATCTAACACGCGTCCGCGCAGAAAACCACTGTAAGGATATTTGCGGTATTCGGTATTACGCAAACTTGCCCACAAAACAGGTCCCCATAACCAATAAAGTCCGGCGATCGCACCTACCGGAAACAGAATTAGGCCAAATCCTTCACCGATAATGAGTCGCACAATCCAAATTGCAACAACGCTGACGACTGAAATCAGCAGTCGCTTCAAGAAATCAGGAAATTTGCCCCAAGCATATTTGTACTGATCGCTAGTTGCAATGCGGGGAATCAATTGTTCAAATTTTTGGCGCGTGAGTGGAACTAACATGAGGGGTGAGGGGTAAGGGGTGAGGGAAGATATGTCATTACAGTATCTTTTCTAAGCCATATACTAGGGATTTGAGTTGCGTGACTTTACGAATTGCTAGGAGGACTCCAGGCATATAACAAGCGCGATCGCTTGTATCGTGGCGTAAAGTATAAATTTGTCCTGGTGCGCCAAAAATCACTTCTTGGTGGGCGATTAGTCCTGGAAGGCGTACGCTATGAATTCTAATACCTTCATCAGCAACACTGCCTCTTGCTCCAGGTAGCTTTTCGGTTTCTTCTACGCTTGACGGGTTGTAGGTTTTGCCCATTTCTGCAAGCATTTGCGCGGTTTGAATCGCGGTTCCACTCGGAGCATCTGCTTTTTGATTGTGATGCAGTTCGATAATTTCTACATGGTCAAAGTATTGCGATGCTCTGACTGCGGCTTCTTGAAGTAATACCATGCCAATCGAGAAATTCGGAATCATTAAACAGCCGGTACTTGCTTTGTCTGCGAATTCGGCTAAGTCTTGAATTTGTTCGACACTCAACCCTGTTGTTCCCACAACCGGACGAATACCATAAGCGATCGCCGCGCGAATATTGTCATACACGCTACTCGGATGCGTAAAATCTACCATCACCCCCAATTGCCTTTCTTGCGTTGCTAGGGCTAGCGTAGGTTCTAATTGGTCGGTAATCGGTACTTCTAGCGGTTCGCTTAATCCCGCGACTTCTCCCGCATCTTTGCCATTGTATTCAGGGTTGCGGTCTACTGCACCCAGTAAAGTCATGTCGCTTGCTTGCGAGACGGCTTTAACGACTTCACGACCCATTTTGCCAGCAGCACCATTCACGACTACTGGAATCGGAGCTTGATTTACCATGCGCTCAGTTTGGACTCATCAACCGCATTTTAGATCAATCAAGGCAATGCGATCAGACTACTGTTCATAGTTCTAATTTGTAATTCGTCATTAAAAAAGGAGCGTAGTGTCGTCAGAATGTGCGAGAAATGGTATGAAGTAGATTAATTAATAGTGATAACGCGCTTGCAAAAAGTCTACTCGGTCTTGTCTGACTCTATAGATGAGTCGATGCTCCCAGTCTATACGGCGCGACCAAGTATCAGAATCTATGTACTTAAGTTTTTCAGGCTTACCTATCCCCTCAAAGGGATGCTTCATTGTGTCTGTAACTAAGTCAAAAATTTTGTCTACTTTGCGAGGTTCAGTTTTGTACCACCAACCTAAATCTTCTTTGAATTGAGGACTAAAGTCAGGAAAGTGTACTACTGATGGTGGTATTAAGGAAGGCTCAACTTTTTTCTTCGCCTCCTATCTCCTGCTTTAATGCAGCGATCGCTTCATCCACGGAGACTGACTCTAAATTTTTCTCATCCCTTGATTGTGACCACTCTAAAGCACTCAAAAGACGTGCGGCATTTTTAGGGCTTCTCAGGAGGTAAGCTGTCTGTTGAAGACTTGCGAGTTCATCTTCTGCAACTAGCGCTACGTTTGGCTTATGACGACGCTCGATCGCAACAATTTCTCGGTCATCGACAACTTTATCTAAAAGAGAAGCTAAGTTTTCACGAGCTTTCGTGTATGTAGTCTGCATATCCAATTTGGAATATGTACACTCTTGCTGTACATATTATAGAAAAGTACGCTGTGTTTTTATAGAAGTAGAAATCCTAAATCTTAGTAAATACAGCAGTTCATCAAACTACCATCCCCAGGTTCCAGGACTACCTTTGAATGGACCTACAATATCACTAGTAATCCAACCGCCGTAGAAGTTTCCTGGTTGGGGTTGGACTTGTTCGCTGTTAACGTAGCAAGCATCCATTAAGTGTGGATAGAAAGCTACATAGTCTTTAATTTCAGCAAAAGTAGGAGTAGGGTTGGGATAAAACCACGCTGCGTTTGGAACTTGCTTGTCTCCTACCGCAACGGTGTAATATCCTGCAACTCCTTTCCATTCGCAGAAGCTGGATTGCGGAGTACGGATGAGGTACTCCATTTTGATGTCACTAGGCGGAATGTAATAAACCGGTGGATGACTTGTTTCTAGTACTCGTTTGGCGTGATGGGTATCAGCGATCGCAATTTCATTAAAAATTACTTGAATATGCTTGTCGGTATCCTCTAAACGCGGCGGTCGGGGATAATCCCATACTGATTCTTGTCCAGGACCTGGCTGAATGCGATCGCGATTAACCATGTTTAGCTCTTGGCGATTCTTCTATTGGCAATTAGCTCTACTTTAGCAGCTAAAACCTGCTAGGATTAAGCCTTCCAGAATTACTTGGTTGCGATCGTGTATTACTGCGGGCGGGAACGCCACCGCTGAGGCGAGAAGCATTACCTCCATCAGCGCGATCGAGGAAAGGTCTTAAGTCTATGCTGCGTGCCGAACGGCGATTGTTACCACCAACAACTGAACGTCCTAAGTTAAATAGTCGATCGAGTTCGTTTCCACGATTAGTATAAGTGTAGACGCCTGTTGTCTGTTGACCGCTATCGGCGATCGTCAAGTTTTCAAAGACGCGATCGCGCGTTAAGATGGGGTCTTGTCCAGGAGGTACGGTAAAGACAATTCGACACGAGGGAACTCGTTGCGTAACAACGCAGACTGTATTGTAATTATTTTCTACGCCTGTTGTCAGTTCTAATAAACCATCAGGACGATAGGACTCTAAGCGACGGCTAATTTCTTCACAACGCCGTTGTTCGCTCCAACCGCCACCTAATGCTGTGGGAGTCGCCCAAGCAAAGAAGCGGTTTGGTTGACTTTCCGGCTGATACATAACGGTATACTGACCATTATTCAATTGACAAGTAAACCGCGTAGCCGTTGTAACGCTAGGAACTGTTGAACCATTCGGCGGTGTGGTTCCTGGAACGGGTGGTAGTGGATCAGTATCAACAACAACAGGTGGTACTGTAGGATTCACCTGCGCCATCCAGTTATAGTGCGGCGCAGCCATAACGCTATTACCCAGTAACGCGGTTGCTACCCCGACAGACAAACCAATACCTCGCCAAGCAAATTGCAATTGTGGTGACATAAGCGACTCCTCGATTTGAAGTAGGGGTTAGTTTTGAGCTTTGAATTGTGAATTCAGAAGAGTTTTCTTAACAACCTCGCTCCTCACCCCTCTTTACTTACCGTTGATGCTTTTTCCGTTCAGATTGTTTCGCTTGTAGCAATTTTTCTATCCTTTGTTTGATTTCGTTGTGGCGGGCGACTCCTTCATAAGCGTAGCGGTTGTAACCATGACGTTGAATGATTGATTCGAGATAGCGGATGCGATCGCTTGTCGCTGGGTGTGAAGATAACCACGTAAAGGGCGTCTTTGTTTCTTCTTTTTGCAGTGTCACCATCAAGTTACGCAAGCCATCCGCAGCGTAGCCTGTTGACGCTAAAAGTCGCGTACCTAAAACGTCAGCTTGCTGTTCCATTTCACGGCTGTAATTGAGGGAAACTAAATTCGCAACAGTACCGCCATAGGGGAAAAATTGCGTGACATTCGCAACAAGATTCCCTTCAGCGACTAACTGAAAACCATGCGACAAAACAGTATGGGCTAATTCATGCGCTAATAAACCTGCTAATTCTGCCTCGGATTGAGCACTGGTAATCGCTCCAGCATTGATAAATACTTTACCGCCTGGCAATGCGAAAGCGTTTAAATCTTTATCTAAAACTACATAAAATTCGTATTTAAAATCATTGCGTCCAGCCACTTGCGCGAGTCTTTGTCCTATTTCATTCACATAATCAACAACTGCTTTATCGGTGACTATTTCTAGCTGTTCTCGCGCTTGATTCGCGACAGATTCCCCAACCGCTGATTCGCCGCGTAGTAGCATTGCAGTAGTTTGCACTGCTGAAAAGGGACCTAAGAGATTACCTGTAAGTGCGTAGCCTAAGGCACCCGTTAGGACATTAGCGATCGTATTGCCGGTTAATTCTGCACGCAAGTGCTTTTGATACCGTTCTAAGTGAGTATCCGCAAGTTCGATAAATTCGTTCGTGTGTTGTGCGTTTGCACTTCTGAGTAAAGCAAATTGACGCGCAGCTAGCGATGCTTCCATCCATTGTTTGGATTGGGCGAGTGCGGTAACTTTGGCTTTAACTAAATCGGGTTGTTCTGGGTAAAGCGTGACGGCGCGTTCTAAGACGGCGATCGCTTCTTTATGATGGTCAAATTTTTGTAATGCTTCAGCAAGTCTCAGATGACCAAGAATAAACTCTGGGTATTGCTCGACTAATAACCGCAGCGGTACCATCATTCGGGAAGCAACTTTGTGTTGAAAAGCTGCTTCAGCTTCGCGCCAATAAACTTTACCTGCGGGTGGAAGTTGTGCAGGATCGACAATTGCAGGTGGACGTTGCACAACATCGGCTGATCCTGTCGTAAATGGCGCTTTGACTTCGCGATAGAGTTTTTCAGCTGCGGCGAATTGTCCTCCTAAATACAACCGATCAGCTTCGATCAATTTTTGCTGACGCGCAATTTCTTCTGGACTTAGTTTTGCCGCAGCATTAAGTTTATCTACAATTTCTTGCGTAGATGCTGGTTGTTTGCTTTGGGGTGTTGCACTCACTTCGGGTTGAATCGCTTCTCCCTCAACAGGGACAACGATCGCACTAGGACTAGAGTTTGTTACAGGTTCAGCTAAAACAATTGACGTTCCAGTAGAAAATAGAACTGCGTTCAAGCTGAGCAACAGTGAGTTCCAGATCGGTTTCATAAGCGGAAAGCTCAATTGCTGGTTGAGTTTATTCTCAGTTTATGCAATTTTCTCTAGATATGAGTTGCTAGTTGTTAGACTTCGTAGCATTAGTCAGGTTAAGAGGAAAAGGTAAAAAGTAAGGCGCGAGTTCAACTGTTATACCGAAGGGACTTTTGCTCAAATGTGTTGACTATTTTTATCTTTGGTTACTAACTGAATTTGCTTGATTTGTGTTCGTTTAAATTAATCCATGATTGTGCTATTTAATATATAAAAAATGACACACCGTGTATTCTATTCATAAGTATTTGAGCGAAGTCTCTTTATTTAAAAATAAAATTTTATGTTCAGATTATAGTTTTTTGTCAATACGTCTTTGCAAGATGCTAAAATTGTATTTACTCAAGAACAATTTATAAAAATTAAGTATTTAAAACGCGCCTAATTTGCAGAGAGTATGTATGACTTAGCTTATTCTATGTATGTTTGATATATTTTAATAACTTATAAAAATAACAAGGTTTTCTAATAAGAAAAACAAAGAAAAGATTAAGATACAATGCCTTGGTCTTGTGAATTAATCTGGTGAAGCATTTTTCTGCTTTTATAGTAAAAACCTTGTAAAAATATTTTTTGAGTTGACTGAATTTGTCCTTTAACGTCGGGATAAAGTTCCGCTTTGCACTGCGGAATCTATTAGTCAAGTATAAAAAAATCACTTAGAGTTGAGGAAGTTCTGACATAAATGTGCGAGAATTTGAATCACCATGATAATAAGCTGCTTGCGGCTTTGCCAAGTGAAGATTTTCAGCGTCTTGCGCCCCATCTAGAACCTGTTTCGCTACCTTTTCAAAGAGTGCTGCACAATGCAGGGGAAGTCATTTTGGATGTCTATTTTCCCACAACTGCTATGATTTCCGCCGTCTCGATTATGCAAGATGGTTCAATCATCGAAGTTGGGATAGTGGCGAAAGAAGGTATGGTGGGTATTCCTGTTTGCTGGGGAGATGATACCGCAGTTCATCAAACGGTGGTGCAGATTCCAGGTGATGCGCTGACAATGAAAGCAGAGATCCTCAAAGAAGAGTTTTACCGAGGTGGTGCGTTACAAAAACTCCTGCTACGTTACACCCAAGCACTCTACACGCAAGCGGGACAATCTGCGGCTTGCAATCGGTTGCATACATTAGAGGAAAGGCTTTCACGCTGGCTACTCACCGTTAGCGATCGCGTCGCATCAGAAGAATTACCGTTAACGCAAGAATTTATAGCCCAAATGCTCGGAACGCGCCGCAGTGGTGTTACCGTTGCTGCAAGTATGCTCAGTCGAGCCGGAATGATTCGTTACAGTCGTGGCAAAATCAATATTACCGACCGAGAAGCACTCGAATTAACCGCTTGTGAGTGTTATCAGGTACTTAAGAAAGAATATCAGCGATTGCTTGGTTCTTAGAACAGCTAGCTTGCTCAAGCTATTTTATGCGAGTTTTTTTATATGTTCGGAACCGTACAGATAAACTCTGGTTTCTTTGCGTATTCTAGATTGAGGTAGAGATTTTTAGTTAAGTCAGTCGTTGTGCATAAAGTGTATCTCAATCAACACAGGTTTTGCAGTTCGTCTTCCAGACAAGAAGAGATTGGCATGAATGACTCAACAAACAGTTCCGCGAACAATAATGATGATGCTCACCAAAAAGCGATTGAACAACTTTGGGGAGATAGTTTGAGAAAACTCACACCAAAACAGCGTCAATTAGTCATCGAGATTCTCAAGAACATGAAAAAAAGAGAATATCATGCTGTCTTCTCGATGTAACTTAAGTTTGATAATTTTTCGTATCAGTTTTCCCTTGGGCAAGGGGAAAACAGTTATGTCGATTGTGAACTCTCCTCAATTTCAGTAATTATACTATAAATAATGTAAAATTAATACATTTTTTTATTATAACTTTCACTAGTAAAAATGATCTATTGTTGCAAAATTGCACTTAAGAGCGGTTCTGCACCAAAGCGGACAACATCTGTGCAAGGGAGATTTGTATCGTCTTGAACTTGCGCGATCGCAGATTTGGCAGCGGATTGATCTAAATGTGCAGTATTGAGTGCGATTCCCGCAACTTTCACGGGTGCAAACGCACCAGCAGCAGTAGCAACGCTTTCGTAGAGTTTGACAACTTCTGATAACGGTGGAATCGGGACGTGGGGATGGTTACGGATGTGTGCTTGTTCGGCACGATGCACTAAAATCAAGTGTGTTGGTTGCGTGCCGCGAAGGAGGGGTAACGTTGCCGTTGAACCAGGATGCAATAGCGAACCTTGTCCTTCAATAAATAGAATGTCGTTATCTGCACCGTAGCGTAAAACGAGTTGTTCGACAGCACCCGCCGCAAAATCGACGCGTACTGCATCTAAGGGAATACCATCACCAGAAATCATAATACCTGCTTGTCCTGTGGCAAGGAACTGCGAACGCAATCCTTGTTTTTTCGCGGCGGCGTTGAGTTCCAAACTTGCAGACATTTTACCGACAGCCATATCTGTCCCCACAGTTAACACGCGGCGACACGAAAGCGATCGCGCTTTACCACTCCCGATGGTTAAATTGGGGGGTTCTTGACGCACATCCCAGATTGTTTGTCCTTTCCGCAGATGCGATCGCAACTCTGGAATTGTGGCAAGTGGAGTGTGCAATCCGTTGACGATGGATAATCCGGCGGTGATGGCGCATTTTATTTCCTGCAACCATGCTTGCGGTAAGACGCCGCCAGAGGGTGCAATACCAATTGCCAGGACATTTGGGGTATAATTTAATGCATCAGCTACCGATGCAACGATCGGTACATCTATAGCGATACCGGTTAATTCACATAAGGATTCTCCGGCACAATCTTTGTCGATGACAGCAACGACAGGAGATTCACTGTAGCGCAGAAGTGCTAACCCTGTTTTTCCGTTACCATTTCCGCGAATTCCTTCATGTAGCAGAATTGCAATTCGTTGATTCTCTTCAAGCTGCACTGCGTTCTACTCCTAATCCTGGTTTATGATTGGGGATAACTCGCCCTTTGTTGAGTGTTGCACCGCTAAACGGATCGTCGATTAAATTCATGTGGCTATCTAAATCTAAATAATCGGCTAAAGGTGCAAGTTGTGCGGCTGCGGTATTGGCTAGCGCACTATCAGAATAGCAACCAAACATGATTTGCAATCCGTAGGCGCGCGCGGTATGTACCATGCGAATTGCTTCGGTTAAGCCTCCAGCTTTCATCAGTTTGATGTTAATGCCATCAACGCAATGTGCAAGTTGCGGAATGTCAGCGCTAGTATGACAGCTTTCATCTACAAAAATAGGCAACGGCGATCGCTTTTTTAATTCTGCTAGTTGTTCTTCTGTACCTTGTGCTAAAGGTTGTTCAACATATTTGACACCCGCATCGGCTAACCAATTGCACATTTCTACTGCATCTTCGAGATTCCACCCACCATTTGCGTCTACAAAGATATCTTGTGTCGTTGCGGCTTCTTTTACTGCTAAGAACATAGCGCGATCGGCGGTGATACCTATGGGATTACCTAGCTTAATTTTAATAACGCGCACGTCGGCAAATTGTAGCCAATCGCGCACTCGCGTTTGTGCGCCTGCGGGTGAATTAATCCCAATTGTGACAGAGGTAGGAACAATGCGCGAGCAATCTAATCCCCAAATTTGCCACAAGGGTAAGCCTACGCACTTACCAAACCAGTCGTGTAACGCCATATCTACCGCTGCTTTTGCTGCTGACGGGAGTTGAGTGTTATAAAGTAGAGTTTCAATTTGCTGGCGCTGCCAAGGGGTATAAGCTTCTAATTGGGGAATGATTTGCTGTAATGCTTGTTGGAGAGTTTCTGTGGATTGTCGAGAGTTTGCTAGTGAAAATGGCGATGCTTCTCCCCAGCCAACGATGCGATCGTGTTCTAGCTTAATCCACAAGTTTGTTGTTTGGGCTGTTGTTCCTCGACTAATTGTTAAGGGAAAGCGTTTGTTTACGGTGAAGGTTTCAAGTTCGATTCGCATGGGGTATTTTTTTACAAACCACAAAGGACACAAAGCACACAAAGGTAGGAATTGGAGAGGATTTAGTATTAATGTATATGTTACAGTTCTGATTGTTATTTTAAATTTTGGTATTTTATGGATTTAAGAGAGTGGAGAATTTTGAGTTCTAGGATGGTGGTTAATAATCAATGGTGTAAAGTACGTCAAGATGAAATTGAGTTACCTAATGGAAAGATTATTGATGACTATTTTATTAATATTCGACTTGATGTCGCTTTAATTTTACCCATCACTAGCAATCAAGAAATTATATTTGTGCGTCAATATCGACATGGTGCAGGTGAAATTTTACTAGAACTTCCTGCGGGAACGTTTGATGCTCAGCTAGAAGATCCTCAAGTTGCAGCCTTACGCGAATTAAGAGAAGAAACCGGATACATAACCAAAACAACAATACCACTCGGAATTCTCTACGACAATCCGGTAAAAGACTCGAACAAAATTTATTTATTTCTAGCACAAGATGCTACAAAAGCTGGTCAACAAAAATTAGATCCTACAGAAGAAATAGAAGTCATCCTCATTCCAGTTTCCAAAGTCATGGAAAAAATAGCAACTGGAGAAATCAACGTTGCTGGAACTGTATCTGCTATCTTTATGGGCTTAAACTATCTAAATAAGTTACACCTAACCCACAAAATTTGAATATTTCTCCTCTGCTTCCTCTGCTTCCTCTGCTTCCCCTACCGCCGCCACTGCTGCAAAATATAATCATAAAAACTCGACTTATCAACTTTATCCATTGCCCAAACTTTGCGCCCGCCAGGTGTGATTTTTGTTCGCCCCTGACTTGCACCAGTTGTCACAATTTCGGTTTCCCATTCGCGTAATTCATAAAACTCTGGATGCGCAAGATAGGCAGTTGCTAAAACATCCCAAAAATAATAATCTTGAGGAATCACTAAGGCGTAACATTGCCCTGCTAAATCGGACAGCGGATACTGACGTTGTTTGCCCATTTGATAGACAATTTCTGATGTCACGGGAACCGTATTCGTTAAATCCAACGGACACATAATAATTTCAATTTGAGTTTGCCAGACTCGCGCTGCCGAAATTGGGTCCCAATATACATTCCACTCTGCTGAGCCATCTTGTCCAGCTTCTAAGCTTTTCTCTACATTTCCAGCAACATTCAACGCCCCACCCATCCAGACGATTTTGGCAATTTTCGCCTCGATTTCTGGCGCAGTATCTAAGGCAACAGCAACTGTTGTGAGTGGACCTGTTACCATCAGCGTTACGGGTTCAGGTGCATCTAGCAACACCCGTACCATAAATTCTTGCCCAGTTTCAGAAACCAAAGGCGATCGCACTTCGCTTTGATTGAGAATTGGGAGATGATCGACGATGAATGAATCGCGGCGATAAAGTCGCGGGAAAGGATTGATACCGCGTACAGTGCTTTCGGCTACTGGAATGTCGTCACGCCCCATCAAATCAAGGATTTTGCGCGTCGCACTCACTGCTGGTTGCGCATAGCAATCCGCTGGAGTCACGACAACACCTAAAGGTTGTATCCGATCCATCGTCATCAGCAGCATTGTTGCGAGATAATCATCAACACCACCATCGTGATCCATGAGTACGAGTTGTTGAGGCATAGTTAGGGAGATTTTATGGATGAATTTATGACGGCGGCGATCGCCGAAGCAAAACAAGGACAAGATGAAGGGGGTATTCCCATCGGTTCGGTACTAGTCAAAGACGGCAAAGTTCTCGGTAAAGGACATAATAAACGCGTTCAAGATGGCGATCCAGTGACTCATGCAGAAATCGACTGTCTGCGCAATGCTGGCAGAATTGGTACTTATCGAGGTACAACGTTGTATTCTACCTTGATGCCTTGCTATCTTTGTGCGGGTGCTGTGGTTCAGTTTGGTATCAAGCGCGTCATTGTCGGCGAATCTGAAACTTTTTCTGGGGCTAGAGAATTCATGGAATCTCACGGAGTTGAAGTGATTGACTTAAATTTAGATGAATGCAAAAATATGATGCAAAAATTCATCCATATCAATCCTCAATTATGGAATGAGGATATTGGAAAATAAGCATTGAAGCGCTATTTATAGTAATCTAAAGTCATATAGCTTCAACATGGTTTGAAAGTCATCGCAGACGATGGCTTGACTATTTTCCATCTGTTGAATGCCTTCAAAAATTGATAAAGTGAATGAGTTAACTCTCAATAACGACAAGATTGTTGTCAGATGAATTATCAAACAGCACGTAAATTTTGTTTGAGATTTATAACTAAATTTTAAGCTATTTCAACCACAACCTTGGTTATAGGTAAGGAGTGTCTGTTGTTACAGTAGCCTTGAGTGACTTTCAGGTGTAACATCAAAACATTACTAAATTCACAAACTGCTTAACATATTGAAATAGCTGGTAAATTGTCGCTGTAATAGTTAAACAATAGTTAAGATTTAAGCAAAACCTCAATAGCAGTTTTCTGTTTGGAAAGATTGCTCTTTCAAAGGCATTTGAAACTACACCAAAATCGCAATTTCTATCGAAAGGAAGCGTATGAGTCAAAGTGAAGACCAAATCATAGTCGAATCAATCAATCTCACGGCATATGATAAAGAATTTCTTCACCTTTCTGGGGCAATTCAGCCCCATGGTATACTTTTTGCACTCAAAGAACCACAGCTAGAAATTATTCAAGTTAGTAATAATACATTTGAATTGCTTGGTTTTCATCCGCAAGCTTTAATCAATCAAAGCTTAAAAGACTTATTGTCTTCTACAGAGATACTATTTATAGAAGGATGCTTAGTCAAAGATTTTGAAAGCGTTAACCCGATAAAGCTTTCACTCGAAATGAGTAATAATATTAAAAATTTTGATGGCATTCTGCATCGCTGCGATGGCGTACTTATTCTAGAACTAGAACCTAAACTAACACAAGAAGATAGAGATTTTATTAGGTTTTATCATTTGGTAAAGGGTGCGATCGCTAAACTGCAAAATGCGCCAACGCTGTCGGAAATGTGTCAAAGCATCACGCAAGAAGTGCAAAAACTGACAGGCTTTGACCGTGTCATGATTTATCAGTTCGATGGTAAACAAGCGGGGAAAGTTGTTGCTGAACAAAAACGCGAAGATTTAACTTCTTACCTAGGTTTACACTATCCTGCTTCGGATATTCCTGACCAAGCCAAAAAACTTTATACGCTGAATCGCCTACGGTTGATTCCTGATATAAATTCGCAACCAAAAGAATTAGTTCCCGCACAGAATCCAATCACAAATGAACCACTTGATTTAAGCTACGCGGTTTTACGAAGTGTTTCTCCATGCCATTTAGAGTACCTCAGAAACATGGGCGTTACCGCCTCGATGTCGATTTCATTAAATAAAGATAAAAAATTATGGGGATTGATTGCTTGTCATCACTATTCTCCTAAGTATGTCTCGTATGAAGTTCGGACGGCGTGTGAGTTTTTAGGACAAGTCATGTCTTTAGAATTAACAGCTAAGGAAGAAAATGAAAATCTAGACTACAAAATCAGATTAAAATCAATTCAAGCCCAATTTATTGAAGCAATGCCCTTAACAGAAAACTTCATGGATGGTTTAGTTAAGGATAAAGATAATTTACTTCAATTAGTTGATGCGCAAGGCGTCGCAATTTGTGCGAATGGCGATTTATCGATTGCAGGGGAAACGCCTAAAAAGAGTGATATTTATAATTTGATTGAATGGGTAGAAGCGAAGATTGATAATGACATTTTTTACACAGATTGTTTGCCTAAGCTTTATCCGACAGCCGAGACATTCAAAAACGTTGCGAGTGGTTTGATTGTCTTATCCATTTCGCAGATTCAAAAAAATTATGTTTTGTGGTTTCGTCCTGAAGTTATTCAGACAGTCAACTGGGGTGGCGATCCCTATGGGAACTTTGATTTATCGCCGCGTAAATCGTTTGAACTTTGGCAAGAAACTGTGCGATCGCAGTCGTTACCGTGGAAACAATGCGAGATTGATGCCATCATAGAATTACGGAGTGCGATCGTCGGAATTGTTTTACGTAAAGCGGATGAACTCGCACGAATTAATATGGAATTAGCCCGCAGTAACAGCGAACTCGATGCATTTGCTTATATTGCTTCGCACGATCTGAAAGAACCACTGCGGGGAATTCATAACTACTCAAACTTTTTGATTGAAGATTACGCGGATGTTCTTCAAGCCGAAGGAGTCTCGAAACTTCAAACCCTCGTGCGTTTAACGCAGCGCATGGAAGACTTAATAAATTCACTTCTTCATTTTTCGCGGTTAGGGCGCGTGGAATTGACGCTACAAAAGACAGATTTAAATGAATTAGTCAACAGTGTTATTGATATTCTTAATATTAGCTTAAAAGAAACTGCGGTTGACATCCGCATTCCTCGACCTTTGCCATCAGTTTACTGCGATCCAGTTCAGATGAGCGAAGTGTTTAGTAATTTAATTAGCAATGCAATCAAATATAACAACAAACCTGATAAATTAGTTGAAATTGGCTTTTTAGATACCGCGTTGAATAAACCAGAATCTACGATATTTTATGTGAAAGATAACGGAATTGGAATTAAAGAAAAACATTTTGATGCGATTTTTCGGATCTTTAAACGCTTACATCCACTGAATAAATATGGAGGTGGTACAGGTGCGGGTTTAACAATTGCTAAAAAGATTGTGGAACGTCATGACGGCGAAATTTGGGTAAAATCAACCTACGGAGAAGGAAGTACTTTTTATTTCACATTGCCAGGCGTGAGGGTGAGTCAATGACAGGATCAACTCAACCATTACTCTTAATTGAAGATAGCGATGAAGATTTTGCAGCGTTTGAAAGAATTCTCCGCAAAGCATCAATTACAAACACTATCTATCGGTGTGTTGATGGAGATGAGGCTTTAGATTTCCTCCATCATAAAGGGCAATATAGTAACTCAAAAGCACCGCGACCAGGCATTATTCTTCTCGATCTTAACTTGCCAGGAACCGATGGTAGAGAAGTTTTAGAACAAATTAAGCAAGATAACGAACTCAAGATGATTCCGGTTGTAGTGTTTACCACTTCTTCTAATCCAAAGGATATCGAAGTCTGTTATCGCTATGGAGTTAACGGTTATATCATAAAACCAATTGATGTCAAAAAATTGATGCGAACTGTCCAAGTTTTAATCGATTACTGGTTTGAAGCAGTCATTCTTCCTAACTCAGTAAGAGGATAATTATGGTACAAAGACGGACAATTGTAATTATTGATGATTGTCAAGAAGATCGAGATACTTATCGCCGTTATTTACTCAAAGATGAGACGTACAAATATGATATTATTGGCGAAGAGTATGGCGAAGATGGCTTAGAATTGTGCAACTCAGTTCAACCAGATGTCATTTTATTAGATTTCTTGCTACCAGATATTAATGGGTTGGAATTCTTGAGTCAGTTGCAGTTGCAAACGGGTAAAACTAACTTACCTGTGATTATGCTCACCGGTCAAGGCAATGAAGCGATCGCCGTCCAAGCGATGAAAAGCGGCGCGTCTGACTACTTAGTTAAGGGAGAAACAACCGCAGAAAGTCTGAGAATCGCAATTCATAACGCGATTAAACGCACGCATCTGCAAAACTTACTTGCCCAAAGCGAACAGCGATTTCAAACTTCTGTCGAAACGATGTTGGATTGTTTTGGAATTTGCAATAGTATCCGCGATCATACTGGTGAAATTATAGATTTTACGATTGAATATGTCAATGCCGCCGCTTGCGCATTTAATAGGATGAACGCCTCCGAACAAATTGGCGCTTCGCTACTGAAGCTACCGCTATTTTCGCAAGCTGGACTGTTTGACGAGATGTGCCAAGTAGTGAAAACAGGCAAACCGTTGGCGAAAGAAGTTCTCTTGTATGCGGATGACAATCAACCGCAGATTCGCAAAGCGTTAGATATCCGCGTGACGCAACTAGGTGACGGTTTTGCGATCGCCTGGCGCGATATTACAGATCGCAAGTGCTTAGAGGAAGAACGCGCGCAATTACTCATACAAGAACAACTCGCACGTAGTGCAGCTGAAGCCGCCAACCACTCGAAAGATGTCTTTCTCGCCATGGTTTCGCACGAGTTGCGTAACCCCTTAACCGCAATCTTGATGTATGCACAGCTACTGCAAGCACAAAAGTTAAAAGAAGAACAAATTTCTCGCGCTTACGAAACAATTGAACGTAACGTCAGGTTACAAAAACAACTGATCGACGATCTACTCGATGTATCGCGCATTGTCTCTGGTAAGCTGCACTTAAATATGCAATGCGTTGATTTGGTTGTTATACTGCAAGCTGCAATCGATACTGTGCATCCACTAGCCGAAGCAAAAGCGATTCAACTGGAACTTGCCATTGCACCGCATCAAAATCGACACGATGTCGCCACTCCTTCAGTAATTTTCTTCGGTGACGCGACGCGCTTACAGCAAGTATTCTGGAACTTACTATCAAATGCAATTAAGTTTACACCACATCAAGGACGCGTTCAAGCCAAATTAGAGTATAGCGATCGCGCGATTCAAATTACCGTCAGCGATACTGGACAAGGAATTAGCCCTGATTTTTTACCACACGTCTTTGAGCGATTTCGCCAAGCCGATACAACACGACACGGTGGATTAGGGTTAGGACTTGCGATCGTCAATCATATTGTGCAACTTCATGGTGGCTTCGTCAAGGTCGAGAGTCCAGGCGTTGACCAAGGCGCAACCTTTACAATCGAATTCCCCAAAACCAGCACCACCCAAACTCAAATCACATCAAATTGTTTATCAATAATTTAAATCCAGCAATCCTCTTTTTTCTTTCCTCTGTGTACTCTGTGTCTGAAGTGGTTCGTTAATAATAATCACTAAACTAATGCTGGAGTTTTTTGCACCCGCACTTGCTTCACAACCATGCGCAAATTTCCCGAAGGCGCAACTGTAAGCCCTCGACGAGTCGGTTTGATCGGTGTTTTCGTTGCGAGTTGCAAGTCGTATTGCGCCAGAATGGTTGCTAAAACCAATTTCATCTCAAACTGTGCAAACGCTAGTCCAATACAACGACGATTTCCACCACCAAACGGTAAATATTCATAAGGCGAAAACTGTCTTTCCAGAAAACGTTCGGGTTTGAAACGCTTCGGTTCAGGATAGAGATCTTCGCGGTGATGCGTTAAATAAACTGAGGGAAGTAACAGTGTACCAGGTTCAAAGTGATAGCCCATAATTTCGATTGGCGATCGCACAATGCGCGGAAATGTATTAATCGCAATTGGATAAATTCGCAAAGTTTCGCAGCAAACCGCATTTAAATACAGTAGCCGTACAACTGCGCTAGGATCGGCATCAGGTGGAAGTGTATCGAGTTCTTGCAACAACTTTTCGCGGACTTCGGGTAAGTGGTCAATCCAGTACAATGCCCATGATAAAGCAGAAGCCGTCGTTTCATGTCCAGCAAATAGTAACGTCACGAGTTCGTCACGCAGTTCTCGATCGGTCATTGGTTGATCGTGTTCGTCGCGTGCTTGTAAGAGTAAACTAAGGATGTCATCGCTTTGAACATCCGCTGCTCGACGGGCAGTAATTTCAGCATAAATTAATTGGTCGATTTGCGATCGCAAGTTCAAAAAACGCCCCCAGGGACTCCATACGCCCCAATCTTTCTGTAGTGAGGGGAAAAATAGCAACATCGAACTTATCGGAGAACCTACCGCGTCTAATAGCCGTGTCAAAAGTTTTCTCAGTTCCTCAAAGCGATCGCCTTGATGTAAGCCAAACACAGCACTCAAAATCACGCGCAAGGAAATTTCTTGCATCGACGCGCGGACGTTGAAGGGTTTCCCAACTTCCCAACGGCTAATAACTTGTTGCGTTATATCGCGAATAATCTCGCCATACGCTTTTAAGCGATCGCCGTGAAAGGGTGGCATTAATAACTTGCGCTGGCGTTGATGCGCAACTCCATCGAGTAAAATTAATGAGCGATCGCCGAGCAGTGGTAATAATACACGGTTTGCACCACTACTATCAAACGTTCCCGCAGGCGCGCTAAAAATTTGCTGGAGTGCTTCAGGGTTGCTGATGTAAACGACGAGTGGTGTTACGTTCTTGGCAACTACGTAAACGTCACCGTACTGCTGATAGCGTTTTTCAAGTATTGCTAGCGGATTAAAAATCCACCGCAGCATATTGATTCTACGCTGTATGAATGATGGGCTGGGACCGTCGAGAATCTGGTTATCCATAACTTGGAGTAGAAGAAGCAGAGGTGCAGAGGTAGCAAGGGAGAAATAGTGTTTGTTTACATAACTCACCACTCATCACTCATCACTCACTCTACCGTTGAGTTCGCGAATTTCGGCGTTGAGTTCGCGTTGACGTTGAATTAAGGCTTCAAATTCGGCGCGTGTTGCCAGGTTTTCGCGGTTGGGAATCAGTTGATTGACGCGTTCTAGGCAAGCATTCAATCCTGCTGCAAATTCGTAGCGCGTCACTGGGCGATCGCCTCGAAACGTTCCATCCGGATACCCTGAAAGGCAACCTGGTTGCGCGTTATTGCTTGGGGCTGGGGTGTTTGGCGTTTGGGCTAAAGCGCTTGATGTATACACGCTTGCTGCAATCAGGGGAGTTGCGATCGCACCTTTTATTAGGGTTTTTATGAGCTTGGACATTGTTTTAATCTTTTGATTCAAATTGTTGGGTAATGGTTTTATAGCAGTCGAAGGAATAGTTAGGACATTGAACACGCTAAGTTGATAGTTGACAGTTGATAGTTGACAGTTGACAGTTGACAAAGTCTTCCTACTCTCTTCACTGTCAACTGACCTCTGCTATAACATTTTTACCCCTTACTTATATTTTGCAACGTCCTCTACTGCTATTCTTCTCAACGTTAAGATGCTTAAGAATGTTTCCACTGCGATTAGGAGGTATTACCTATTTGAGTTGAGGAGTTTTCCTGCTATTATATTCTTTATAATGGAAATATTAAAACTCTTTTCTAATTGCACAGATTTCCATTATATAAGAAATAGTCTACAACTAGAATTGGGGTTTGGCAAGCACTCTTTACTATTTTCAGCGCAATCCTTTTGCTTTTCCATAACTGATGGGTGAAGTAATTAAGGCACCTTCTTGAAAACGACTGAAGCGAAAGAGATTTAACTTATCAATTCTTGAGCGATCGCCGAGAATAAATTGACTGATCAATTCACCAATAATTGGACTGAGTTTGTAACCGTGACCGCTAAAACCGACGGCACAGTATAAGCCTGGAATATGGTTGAGGTGGTCGATAATCGGTTGATAATCGGGTGTAACGCCCCAGATTCCCGAATACTTCTCAACAACTTTGCCTTTTTCGAGAATTGGATAGCGTTGAATGAGTTTTTGATGTAATTCTTCAGTAATTTGCGGATAAATTTGCCCGTGAAAATCATCAGCATCTTTTAACATGAATTGCGGATGATATTTAGGGTCAGAATTGCCAATTCGCGTTAATGGTTGCTGCGTATCGGAACGCGAATAGCAGAGATTTACCAAGTCAGACACAACAGGATGATTTTGCAAAAATTCGACTGGTCTTTGAACAACAACAACGTGTTCCACAACCGGATGAACAGGAAATTCTAACCCCAAATTTTGCGTGAATTTTCTTGCCCAAGGACCAACACAATCAATAACGGTACGCGTAGCGATCGCCCCTTGAGTAGTCATAATACCTTGAATTTTGCCTGCTGCATCCAACTGGATATCTTTAACAGGCGTATGTGTCAGCACTTCTACCCCCAAATCTGTGGCGCGTTGGGCAAACGCCAGTGTTGTTTGCGGTGGACTACCATAACCTGAGTGTGGTTCATACGCTACAGCAGCGACATCGTTAAGGTTGAGGTGAGGAATTTGTGCTTGCACTTGCTGTAAATCCATCAAATCAACCTTGATATTCATTGATTGATGCATTTGCACAACAGCGTTGAGCGTGGCGACATCCGATTCTCCGACTAACACGAAGTAACCGCAAGGATTAAACCCACTGTCGTAACCACCATAGAGTTCTTTAAAATTGTGAAAGCGTTGTTGAGACAGATAGGCTAGTTCGGCTAAAACAGGGTGTGTGTAGTGCGTACGGATAATCCCGATACCCTTACCCGATGCACCATTCGCGAGTTCTTTTTGTTCTAGCAGTACTACCTTACCCGCGTGATTTTGTGCCAAGTACAACGCAACTGATGCGCCAATACACCCTCCACCAACTACAACAATATCTGCTGTCTCAACCATTCAGAATTCTCCTAATGAAAGCAAGCGAGGTGATTGGTGATGAATGTTACCTGACCTTGCGGCAAGAAAACTTATTATAACAAGTATGTTTGAATTTATCTAGAGCCATAGCAAAAGCGATACATGACACAATTAAAGAAAGGCTCTCAAATATTTTCAATGACATCGATAGTAGCAGTTAATTCCAATCTTCCCTTGCATTTAGCAATTTCAGAAAAGCTACGCGAGCAAATTTTGAGCGATGAATACGCACCAGGAGAGCAACTACCGAGCGAACATCAGTTGATGTTGCAATTTAATGTGAGTCGAATTACTGTGCGCCGCGCGATCGCCAATTTAGTCAATCAAGGGTTAGTGATTTCGCATCGCGGTAAGGGAGTTTTCGTTAAAGATCGAAAGAAGGTGACGCGATCGCTATCAAATCCGTTGATCTTCTTTGATGAAGACATGGCGCGTCAAGGTTCTACCGCTAGTATTCACAGCCTCAGTTTTGATACCGTTGTGCCTTCGCCCAAGGTGTGTAAGCAGTTACAGCTAGAGGAGGGTACACCACAAGTTTATTGCCAGAAAAAGGTCATCCTCACGGATCAAAATCCTGTTGCAGTAGACATTACCTACATTCCTTTTGATTTGGGAAAGACATTTGCAACCGAACTACAATCAAGCTTAATTTACCCGACACTTGATAGCAATGGTGTAGCGATCGAACGCGTGGAAACAATCATTGAATGCACCCATGCGACGCACGAAGTCAGCGAATACTTAGACATCCCTCTAGGTGCGCCGTTGCTTGTCAATCGCTACGTGGCTTATACAACAGGAGACAAACCAGTTATTTGCGGCGAAACGCTTTCACGCGCTGATACTTTGTGCTACTCGGTGACGTTGACAAAGCAGGGCACTACTATTCAGGTTGACAAGGAAACCTAAAAAAATCGGTAATTTTAGACACAGATTGAGTTATCTATTCTTGTTATAACAAGATAAAATTTACCTAGCTATAGCAATCGTAGTTTGAGGCGTTGGTCTTTTTGAAATAAATCACATAGGCGTAGCCTTCCCGTAGGGTAGGGCACAAAGCACACAAAAGAAAGACAAGGGAAGAGTTAGAGACGATTTTTCTAAATTATTTGAGGTTGCTATATTTCAGCTTTATGCTTCGGGAGGGATAGATTGTGTGTGGTATAGCAGGAATTATTTATCGTCAACCAGAACTATACAAGAATTTAGGTAACGATCTCTTAAGATTAATTCAACCACTTGAAACACGAGGACCTGATTCTTGTGGAGTAGGAGTTTATGGATCAGCAACGCATCAATTAAAAATTCTGTTATTTGCTGCGGAAGATGTCTCTTGGGAAGAAGTAAAACACTGGTGGGAAAAGCAAACTAAAGTTATTGAATTTGATGCGATCGCGAACGGTAGGCGGATCATTCTAGACACAACAGATAAGCCATTAAATTTAGCACAGATTAAGCGACACTTAGCGATTTCTTTTCCGCAAGTACATTTGATGAGTACAGGGCAGCTATTAGAAATATACAAAGAAGTTGGCACAGCAGAAAACTTATTTCAGAAGTACCAATTAAACAACTTTACCGGAAGTCATGGAATCGGACACACGCGCATGGCAACCGAATCAATTGTCGATACGTATCACTCGCATCCCTTCACCTCAGCACCCGATTTATGCATTGTGCATAACGGACAAATTTCAAATTACTACAAACTGCGATTCACTTTAGAAAAAAAAGGCATCGTGTTTGAAACTGACAACGATTCAGAAGCGATCGCACACTACATCCGCTACCAACTTCTGCAAGGCTACTCGCTCGAACAATCCCTGCAAAATCTCCTCAACGACATCGACGGTACATACACATTTCTCGTCGCCACCACTGATAAAATTGCACTTGTCCGCGACAAATTCGCCGCCAAACCAGCAGTTATCTATGAAACGCCAGAAATGGTTGCGATCGCCTCCGAATACCGCTGCTTCCTCAACCTCCCTCACTACAACCCCAACGCCAAAATCTCCGAACCCGACGCCGGAGAAATCAAAACTTGGTCAACCACCAACAAACCAACTCCACACCTAGAACTCGTATAAAACCAGATCAAACTTCTTCTTTGCATCCTACTCTACGAGAAGCCGCCCTACGGGCGTCTATGCACCTTTGCGGTTCTTCCCCAAACCCTCCATGCACCAAACAATCTTCCAACAAACCCGAATCGACTGCACCAACCTCACCACCCGTGAAATCAATCAAAAACTCAAAGCCCTAGCATCCGAAAGCATCCCCACCGTTAAACTCCTCAACCCCGCAGGAAGACATAACCTTGCCGTCGGCATTACGCAAAACATTGCGATCTCAATCGAAGGACCCGTAGGATACTACTGTGGCGGACTAAGCGAGAATATCAACATCGAAGTTTTTGGTGATTGTGGTTGGTCAGTCGGCGAAAATCTCATGAGTGGTAATATTACCATTCACGGCAACGCTTCCGCCAACGCCGCCGCATCTGCCCACGGAGGTAAAATATGCATTCTTGGTCATGCAGGACCGCGCGCCGGAATTTCGCTCAAAGGTGCAACAATCATTGTAACGGGTAATGTCGGCTACGGTTCAGCATTTATGATGCAGCAGGGATGCATGATTGTGTGTGGCAATGCAGGAGCAAATTTAGCCGATTCCATCTACGACGGTACTATATTCGTCGGCGGAGAAATCAACTCATTAGGTGCAGACGCCAAACTTGAACCGATGAACGATGCCGACTGGCAACTTTTAGAACAAGAACTCTCAGCACTTAGTATAAGCGCTAGAGACTACAACTTTAAAAAAGTCGTTTGTGCTAAACAACTGTATCACTTCAAAGCGAAAGATTGGGCGAATTATTAGGGGTAATGAGAGGAAGAATAGGCATTGCTTAATCAATGTATGAATCGTTAAGTAACCGTACTCGTATCAGCCCCCTAAATCCCCCAAACTGGGGGGACTTTGAAAGATTTGGTTCCCCCCAGAATTGGGGAACCACTGCGCCATTGGGGGTGTCCTCGTTGAGTGCAAGTGGCGTACAACTGGCGTGGCCGAGGGGGGAAAATCATACTTCTGTTCAGCAACGCCGAAGAATAAAGCAGTTAGTCGCTAGTAGGGAATAGAGTAAAGTGATGGATAGTGAAAAAAAAGTATTAAAAACAAGTAGCACGTATACGCCCGAAGCGATCGCCGCAATTCAAGAACGTGCAGAATTAGGACGCTATATCATTCGCGGGTATGGGGCGCTGCGGAATGTTCCTCGCTTTGACGATCTCGTTTTTCTGACAACTTCCCTCACGCGACTTCCTCTCGAAGGCTACCGCGAGAAATGCACAACGAAAACATTCATTGGTACGCGCTACGCTAAACGCCCGATGGAACTAGAAATTCCGATTACAATTGCCGGAATGAGTTTCGGCGCACTTTCTTACAACGCTAAAGTCGCACTAGGGCGCGCTGCAACCTTACTCGGAACCTCAACAACAACGGGTGATGGTGGAATGCTACCTGCTGAACGCGAAGCTTCCTCTAAGTTAGTTTATCAATGCCTACCCTCGCGTTATGGTTTTAATCCAACCGATTTGAAAAAAGCTGATGCGATTGAAATTGTTGTCGGACAAGGGGCAAAACCTGGCGGTGGTGGTTTACTACTAGGGCAAAAAGTGAATAAAGTTGTCGCTGGAATGCGGACATTACCCGAAGGTGTCGATCAGCGATCGCCGTGTCGTCACCCTGATTGGATTGGTCCTGACGATCTCAGAATAAAAATAGAAGAATTGCGCGAAGCCACTGATTGGGAAATTCCGATTTACGTCAAAATGGGCGCTACCCGCGTTAAAGATGATGTCAAACTTGCGGTCAAAGCGGGTGCAGATGCGATCGTCCTTGATGGGATGGAAGGAGGAACCGCCGCTACGCAAAGCATTTTTCAAGAACACACTGGAATTCCCACGCTTCCAGCGCTGGTGCAAGCTGTAGAAGCTTTACAAGAAATCGGTGTTTATGGAGAAGTACAGTTAATCATTTCCGGTGGTATTCGTTCAGGACCTGATGTTGCTAAAGCCTTAGCTTTAGGCGCAGATGCTGTCAGTTTGGGAACTGCAACTTTAATTGCGATGGGTTGTAATAAACCTGTATATATAGAAGATTACCACAAATTAGGCACTGAACCTTATCACTGTCACCATTGCCATACCGGAATGTGCCCAGTAGGTATCACTACCCAAGACGCAGACTTAATGCAACGGCTACCCGTTGACGAAGCAACAACTTATGTTGCAAATTACTTGCAATCTTTAGTGATGGAAGTGCAAAGTCTAGCCCGCGCTTGCGGTAAATCGAACGTCCACAACCTCGAACGCGAAGACTTAGTTGCACTCACGCTCGAAGCCTCTGCAATGGCAAAACTACCGCTTGCAGGTACAGATTTTATCATGGGGCAGTCGTAGGAAGCAAAAAAGTAGGGGAGAAAAGTTTTTGGGCTTTCCACAATTCGGGAATTAGAATTAATACCAATTGCCTAAATGCTAGCTACAAATGAATCCCCGCGTTTCCTTCCGCGTCAGCCATCTGTAGCAATCTTAATATGACATATCAGAGGGTTCGTGCAAGACGTTTAGTGTATTGTGTGGCGATCGCATTTGACCAATTCATTCACAGGGTCAAATTCCTTAATTTCCCAAAGGCAGACTAAGATTTTCGATATGTTGCTCAATTACTAGGTCAGGAGAAAAGGCAGAAGAAATTCTCAATCAATATCAAAAACGAGTTGAGGAAGTGCGGAGTTTCATCGGCGATCGGCTTAATGGGAAAAAAAGTTTCTGTTCTAATATTTTCCTTTGCTATTTCAGATGCTTTTGCTATACGAGAACGCAATGAGGGCTATTTTCAAGTTTTAAATGATATCGGTATGCATATTTAGCTAGTGTTTGAAAAGTATCCTGATAATTTAGAAACTAACTCAATACCGTATGAAACTCGAATCTAATACCATTTCACTAAATAAAAACGACAAATCATTTCTCCTTTGCTTCCTCTGCCCCTCTGCCCACGCCAGTCGCCTCAACGGGGGGAACCCCCGCACGGCGCAGGCTCCTGAAGCTGCCTATTTGTAGTAAGTTCAAAGTGAAATCGTATAAACTTTCCATTGGTAACACTGGTTACAAACAATAAAGACTACCAGCCGCAAACTTGTAATAACACGATCGCAAGTATGAACTTACCAAGCATTACTCATGAATGCTGAAGCACAAGAATTTCTAGGAACCTTCGTTTCAGAGAGCTACTATTTCTACGCCTCTGTATTCATGTTACTCATTCACGCGGGTTTTCTTGCCTACGAAGGCGGTGCATCGCGCACAAAAAACGTTCTCGCTACGATGGTAAAAAACTTGCTAACCCTCTCCAGTGTAGGACTTGCATTTTTCTTCTTCGGCTGGTGGGTTTATAATGCTTTTCCGCTATTTCCTGTTAGCGGTGGAATCCTTGGTCCTTGGACAAATCCTGCGACAAACGACACCGTAAAAGCGGCAATGGCAGTTGTAGAAACATCTTATCCTTGGTCGCCTGCTTTAGCACCAAATACTGCCGACCATTTAACCGGAGTTTTCTTTTTTGCCTTTGCTTTATTTGCCATGACTACAGCTTCAATTCTTTCAGGAGCCTTAATCGAACGAGTTAAAATTGGTGCATATATTATATTATCAATTGTTTTAGGCTCATTTACCTGGGTGCTTGCTGCGGCGTGGGGATGGAACCCGTTTGGTTGGTTTTATACTGCATTTGGCTATCACGATTTTGGTTGTTCAGCAGTGGTTCATGGTGTTTCTGGCTTCTTTACTTTAGGCGTATTACTTAATCTTGGTCCTCGGATTGGTAAGTACGATGAAAGAGGAAATTCTAGACCAATTTTACCACACAATCTACCGTTAACAATGGTGGGTTTAATGCTCATTTTTGTTGGATTTTATGCATTTTTAGCAGCTTGTTTAATTTTCCTACCAGGTTACACCAGAGAAACAACAATTTACGGAACTCCAATGACTTTAGCTTCAATTGGAGTCAATACAACACTGGCACTAGCTGCGGGAATTATTGGGGCTTATATTTCTTCCAAAGCCGATCCTTTTTTCACAATTTCTGGAGGACTTGCGGGAATTATTTCAGTTGGTGCTGGCATGGATCTATACCATCCAACTGTTGTGATTATTTTAGCTTTCTTCGGTGCATTTTTAATGCCAAAAATTGCTTTATTTATTGAAAGCATTGGCATTGATGATGCAGTAGGTGCTTTTGGCGTTCATGGTTTTTGTGGGTTACTCGGCAGTCTAGCAGTAGGAGTATTAGCTACTGGATACCCTCAAGGTGAAGGTGTACCTGTCACAGGTTTTATTGGACAGTTAATTCCTACCTTAATTTGTGTCATCGTTTTAGGTTTTATTCCAGGTTATGCTACAAGTTGGCTACTCAAAAGATTAAATCTTTTGCGTGTATCTCGCGATGAAGAAATTGCTGGATTAGACATCGCTGATTTAGGTGTAGAGGGCTATCCCGAATATAGTATGAACTGGGCAACAGCAACAGTCGCTGCACAAAATTGTACTGAAGCGGTAACAGGAAGATTAGAGCCAAACCCAGGAATGCAAGAATAAACAAGGAAGAAAAATATGAGTAGTCCGTTTAGCAATCCAAAAGAATTTCTTGAAGCTGAAGGACCAATTTACACCTTTGGCAACAATCAATTCATTATTACTTTTTTACTGATTGTTAGTGGTCTTATATTCCTCTGGTTTATCTACGCTTCGTACAAAATTAAAAGTAGTAAACCTCTAGCAAAAAATCCCGTAGCTTTGAGCCTTTTAATTGCTGCAAGTGCTTTTTCATTAGCAGGAACAGCGTACAATTCTACAGCTGATAAAATCCATCAACCCACGAGAAGAGAATCACGAATTATTAGCTCAAAAAAACAGCAATGGCAACTACCAATAACTTTAATAGGTATAGTTGCATCTGGTAGCTTATTGCAGCGTCGTTCAAAGAATCGTTGGAGAAAGCGAATTAAAACGACTAACCGTAATAAGTATCAATGAGGTATTGTGATGAGAGCAGCGTCGGTAGTTGGTTCGGTTGTTTCCTTGTGGCGTTACCCTGTTAAATCAATGATGGGGGAAAAGTTGGATGCAACTGCGATTAGCGAACAAGGAATAGTAGGCGATCGCACTTATGCTTTGATTGAATCAGCTACAGGTAAAGTCGTCAGCGCCAAAAATCCTCGCAAATGGGCTAAATTATTCGACTTCCATGCTGCTTTTGTTGATTTACCGACAACAACTCACATTCCTTCCGTTGAAATTACCCTCCCAGACGGCACAAAACTATCAAGCGAACAAGAAAATATCAACGAGTTACTTTCCAGTGTTTTAGGACGTGAGGTAACACTCGCATCAACCGCACCACCCGAACCTATCCTAGAAGAATACTGGCTAGACATGGATGGGCTTCCCCACCGAGAAACAGTTACAGATGAGAAGATACCTGCGAGTACTTTTTTTGACTTAGCGACGCTGCATCTACTTACAACAGCAACAATCGAACGCTTACAGCAATTAACTCCATCAGGACGATTTGAGATGCGCAGATTTCGTCCTAATATTGAAATTGCTTCGACTACGAGTAACAATTTTATCGAAAACGACTGGATTGACCGCATAGTTGCGATCGGGGAGGAAGTTCAAATCAAAATTACAGGCTTTTGTCCCCGTTGTGTGATGACAACATTACCGCAAGGCGATTTACCCAACGATCCAAGTATTCTTAAAACAGCGGTGCAGCACAATAATGGCAACGTGGGCGTTTACGCCAGTGTCGTGCAAGGTGGTACGATTCGCTGTGGTGATTTGATCCAAATTCTGGATTGATACAGATAATTGAAAAGCCTTATGGGATGCTTTAATATCTCCCGAAGAATCGCTAGGACTCATCTCAATAGGGAATGTTAGCACTTGATCGCGTGAGGTTAAAACACCATCGATGAATCTGTTGAATCGAGTCACGGGCAATCACCAGTGATCAACGCCTTGTGGCATCTAAGGTTAAAACACATCCTCATAGCGATCGCTAGCAATCGGTACTAATTCCGTGATCAACGCCTTGTGGCATCTAAGGTGAAAACACAGACTGTAAGAAGTAGGATAAAAACGGCCGATTTAGGTGATCAACGCCTTGTGGCATCTAAGGTTAAAACACAATATCGTAGGAGAGCAGTGATTTACCTACTCCTCGTGATCAACGCCTTGTGGCATCTAAGGTTAAAACACGCAGGTAAGCCTGATAGCTGGCGCACGTTGTTTAAGGGTGATCAAAGCCTTGTGGCATCTAAGGTTAAAACACACTGCTAAAAAGTCAATCGACTTGATTGCTCGCTGTGATCAACGCCTTGTGGCATCTAAGGTTAAAACACGAACCCTATGCAGCGTGCTTGGCTGCTGTAGACTTTGTGATCAACGCCTTGTGGCATCTAAGGTTAAAACACCAGACTCTGATTTGGGTAGTCTCCAGTGCTGATTATCCTGTGATCAACGCCTTGTGGCATCTAAGGTTAAAACACCCTCCTCATCTACGACGTAAATTAGGAATTCATCTTGTGATCAACGCCTTGTGGCATCTAAGGTTAAAACACAGGAGAAGCCCGAACTCAGAGAAGAACTTTGGGAAGGTGATCAACGCCTTGTGGCATCTAAGGTTAAAACACAACATTCAGACGACCATGAGTTACAAACCTATAGAGTGATCAACGCCTTGTGGCATCTAAGGTTAAAACACAGCTTTAGTGCAGACGTACTTTTTGATGCAGCTAGGTGATCAACGCCTTGTGGCATCTAAGGTTAAAACACTTTTTCTCGAAGTCTTCGCGTGGAATGGTTAGGTAGTGATCAACGCCTTGTGGCATCTAAGGTTAAAACACAGGTTTGGGCAAAGGAGAAGCACTAGACCCACGTAAGTGATCAACGCCTTGTGGCATCTAAGGTTAAAACACTAGCTTACTACAATAATTAAACAGTAACGAATATGTGATCAACGCCTTGTGGCATCTAAGGTTAAAACACATCGCTCGTGAATTTGGCTGCTCATTCATCTTCATTGTGATCAACGCCTTGTGGCATCTAAGGTTAAAACACCGCTTCTACTAGAAATCCATCCGATCTCCTCATCAAGTGATCAACGCCTTGTGGCATCTAAGGTTAAAACACAGAGTTAGCGTTGCGTTACGGTAACCGCACATGTAGTGTGATCAACGCCTTGTGGCATCTAAGGTTAAAACACTGTTAGTGGCGCTGTTGCTAGTTCCCACAACGCGACGTGATCAACGCCTTGTGGCATCTAAGGTTAAAACACCAGTATAGTGCCACACCATCAGAAAAGCAGGATAAAAGTGATCAACGCCTTGTGGCATCTAAGGTTAAAACACCTCACAGTGAAAATCTACAGCCGCAAGGCACGCCGGTGATCAACGCCTTGTGGCATCTAAGGTTAAAACACAGAAATTGCTGAGTCGTTGGGCGCAGATATCTGGATGTGATCAACGCCTTGTGGCATCTAAGGTTAAAACACTAAGCTAAAATCAGCGCGCAATCGCATCTGGTTTGCGTGATCAACGCCTTGTGGCATCTAAGGTTAAAACACGCTTTGAATAACTGGGTTGATGGTGTTACGGTTTTGTGATCAACGCCTTGTGGCATCTAAGGTTAAAACACTTGTCAATCCGTACACGGGCAGAAAGCTTCCCAGCAGTGATCAACGCCTTGTGGCATCTAAGGTTAAAACACATCTGTTGAATTTCATGGTGTAACGCGCCTTACAGTGATCAACGCCTTGTGGCATCTAAGGTTAAAACACTTAAAATCCTCAGCAGCCTCAGCAAGCCCAATCATGCGTGATCAACGCCTTGTGGCATCTAAGGTTAAAACACCGCCTAGACGCGTGTGTAAGACGCGCTAGCGCTATTGTGATCAACGCCTTGTGGCATCTAAGGTTAAAACACTCTTTAAAAACTCAACGCGCGCACCATTACGAGACTGTGATCAACGCCTTGTGGCATCTAAGGTTAAAACACCGATTGTTCGCTCTGATTCTCCCCGCTGCCTGAATGTGATCAACGCCTTGTGGCATCTAAGGTTAAAACACCACATTTTGCAACTTCTAAGGCGTATTTACTATCAGTGATCAACGCCTTGTGGCATCTAAGGTTAAAACACTAGAGTAACTTCGTCGTCACCAATCGCAACAGCGGTATGTGATCAACGCCTTGTGGCATCTAAGGTTAAAACACGCGTTTACTCAGTCAAACCACGCTTTCGACGTAAAGTGATCAACGCCTTGTGGCATCTAAGGTTAAAACACTGCTGCAATAAACGCCCACCAATCCCGCGTGCGTGTGATCAACGCCTTGTGGCATCTAAGGTTAAAACACGCGATTTTTACGACGCGCAGTCAAGCTAGGGAAGGTGTGATCAACGCCTTGTGGCATCTAAGGTTAAAACACATGTTGATGGTACCTAAAGTTAGTGCAGCTAGAAATAAACAGTGATCAACGCCTTGTGGCATCTAAGGTTAAAACACAAGGCGCTGTAGGTCAGATTCTAACTGACTTACACGTGATCAACGCCTTGTGGCATCTAAGGTTAAAACACAGCATCTGAAGACTTCCGAAGTTTTGGCGCACAGCTTGTGATCAACGCCTTGTGGCATCTAAGGTTAAAACACACTTTAACGGATTTCCATACGTTCCAGGATCAGAAAGTGATCAACGCCTTGTGGCATCTAAGGTTAAAACACCTAAGGATGTCTGTGCTGTTTTGGAAATTGATGATGTGATCAACGCCTTGTGGCATCTAAGGTTAAAACACTCCTGAACGGCTGATGGCGAGCGGCGCGGCTATCGAGTGATCAACGCCTTGTGGCATCTAAGGTTAAAACACGCTCGTAATTGGGTGAAAAAAGAATTAAATATAGCGTGATCAACGCCTTGTGGCATCTAAGGTTAAAACACCCAAGACTTCCGCTAACGAAATAGCGATTAGTTCCGTGATCAACGCCTTGTGGCATCTAAGGTTAAAACACAGCGATCGCATTCGGGAGCTTGAGTTAGAAAATCAAAAGTGATCAACGCCTTGTGGCATCTAAGGTTAAAACACTATCTATGTCATTGGACAAGGATACAGGCAAGCCCGTGTGATCAACGCCTTGTGGCATCTAAGGTTAAAACACGCCGAACGCTGAAACCATTTCTTGGTAAGTATTCCTGCTACATTACACAAGCACCTCCTCATAGATGACCAGAAATGACCAATTGGACAATAAAAACATACTTTCCTTGGTTTCAAGATCCCTGTACAGTAAGGGTTTGGCCGTTTTGCAAGCACCTCAGTACGTGTTTTTTTAACCTCTAAGCTATATAAAACAGTACACAGGGCTGTTTTCATGCTTTATTTGGCTGCCACATTCAGAGGTACTTGCATTTTTAAATTACCCGAAAACCTTTTTCGTCTAACAACCAAGTATTAGGACGATTGTACTTGGGCAAATCCTTCACACACTGCTGAGAAAGACGAATCAAAATTAAATCGTCTTCTTTCGTTAGAACTCTCTCCAATTCCCATCGCAGCTTTTCTCGCATCCGCTGACTTAACCAACAACGAAAAATCGAGTATTGAACACGTTCTCCGTAACCCTCCAGCAGCTTGTAAGCTTTACGCCATCGCTTAGGGCAGCGAATATCGTAACAGACTAAATACCAATTCTTCAGTTCTGCCATGATACTGCCTCACCGCACAATCAACTGCCCAAACAAACCACCTTCGCCTGACCACTCTTTTTCGAGCAATCGAACTTCTAGTTCTAATAAACGGCGGTAGGTTAATGAATAACCAGTCACGGGATGTTTCCAAGACTCTGACTTGCGTTGCTCGTAGATACTGATGAATTTTCGCCGTCCGCGATCGCTAAGCCAAACTTGTTGACCTCTCACCTCAAAATCAGTATTAACATCCCATTGATTGCGATTAATAGAAGTAACGACAATCAGATCGACTAAAGGAACCCTGAAAATTTCCATCAGATCTAATGCCAATGGCGGAGCTTGGGTACGGGGTTGGTGATAAAATCCCAAAGCTGGCTCTAAACCAACCGTGAGAATGGCATTCATTACATCTTTAATTAACAAAGAGTAACCGAAGCTCAATAAAGCATTAAACCGATCCTTGGGAGGGCGACGATTTCGACCAGAGAATTTTAGTAAGTCAGAGGTATCTGAAGCCAACACCTGCGGTAATGTCCCAAAATAGAGTGCAGCCAAATTGCCCTCAATCCCCAACAAAGATTCCAGTGATTGAACTTGAGGAACTTGTTTAAGAACCGCTTTCATTTGTGCGATCGCATATTCTAGTTCCGCCTTATCTGATTTGCTCTTCTGCTTTCCCCGCATCAAAAACTTGCGTTGCCCTTCGCCGCGACAATTCACCAGTTTTCGTGCCAGTTCCAGACAAAAATCCGATTGACTTAATGCCTGATACTGACGGATGCGCCGTTGAATACTCCCCGAACGAGTATCGACACTACCGATATAACGTCCTCCCCCAGAAACAAAGTGAATCCCAACATCCTTGTAAGCCAGAAAATGGACAGCTTGGGTAGAAATTTGAGCGAAACTATGAAGAACGACTTGACTAACCTGCCCAACAGAAACCTTTTCATCGGCTTGATCGCGGCGGCTAATTTTTAGTTGTTCTCCTGTACGTCCTACCCTAGTTCCTGGTTCGAGAATGTGCAGTACTTCGCGTTCGTCATCTTGAGGAAATAAACGTAAGGGATGCCATTCTTTGTTATGTGCTAACCGTGCTTCTTCTGGCAGACAAACCGAAGATAGCGAACAGCGGGTACACAGATGCTCATTATTCGTTACAGGAGGACGATAGGCAGACTTCCGCAACTGTTTTGCTTGTTGAATCGAATCTTTAACCCATTGACGTCCTGGCTCGTCCAAAGGAACGCGAATCAACACATTGTCGGCATGATAGCGGATTCTTCCTTCCGAAACTGTAATTCCTAATGCTGCCTCTAGCAGACAACAATAAGCTAAAATTTGCAGCTTATCGCTCTCCCATGCTTGAGGTTTACGATCGTCTCGATAGCAACGCCCGCGTTTATGTTCGTAGGGAATTGTTTGCCCATCGCGGGTACGCAAAGCATCTACTCGCCCTCTTAACCCCAAGATTTCATCTTCAAGATAAAGGTCGAGCCATTCTTCGTCTTCCTGCTGCTCTATTTTCTCATGTAACTGCCGTCCAGCAAAGACAGCAGCATCTTGAGTGTAGAGTTCCTCAACTTCTTCTAGGTAGAAAAGGCGAGGACAATAAGCGAAAGCATGAAGGGCGCACACGCGCAGAGTGTCTGGGAAAGCTTCTGTTATGGTTTGGTCTAGATCGATAGCGTGCATCGTAATATAAATGTTTTATTAGGTGTTACACAGCCATCAATCTAGCCAGTCAACTAGGCAAAAAAGCTTCCGCGTTGAACCAAATTTATGTAATTTTCATGGTACAAAATAGCGATCGCCGTGACTATACTGTAACTGGTTTTCTTGGTGTCCAAGTCCAAGCTCGCTCTGGAGGAACGCTTGTTGCGACTTCCACAGGCGCATACAAAAAGCTAGTCGTTTTGCTGTTATCAGCGCGATCAATCGCTACAGTTAGACGATAAGAACCGCGCATGGGTGGATCGTCAGGTTGCATCTGGATATACCAAAATGCTTCGGGAACTTCGTTAAGGATATCAATGCGATCAAACAAGAAATTATTATCTCCTGCAAAAGGCAAACCATAACGCGGGCGATCGAGTTCTCCTTTTAATCCTTTCTGAACCTCCTCTAATAACTCCTTACTGGCTTGCACTCCTAAAACCATATCCAATCCAACTAAGAACTCTCGCTTGACAGGAGTAATCCAATATTTCGCGCCGTGGGTTCGCGGCTTTAAATCGGTTTTACCAGAGTTACCAACTGGGTACGAGTGAAGTTGTTGATATAACGTACAAATTTCACTTTTGCTATTAGGTAAAGTGGCGATCGCAACTTTCAAACAAGGAACATCCGCACGAATTAACAAATTTTGATAATCTGTGTAATCTCGCATCTCGATTCCTGCCAAATTCAACACTAAACCTAGCACGGCAGAGGGAGGCATAATAGGACTAGTAGCGCGATATACTCCTGCTTGAAACCCTCGAAAAGCAGCAAATGGCGCACGAATACGAAGCCACAGACAATCCATTTACTCCGCCTCCGAAGATAGAAATTCATCGGCAAGATCAGCTAAAAGTTTTTGGGGATTTTCGTAAAGGCGAACGCCTTCATTTTCCAGATATTCTCGTTTTTCAGGCGACATTGAGCGCACAATTTCCCCACCAATCCAAAATTCATCACCAGGTAGATCGCTAGCTTTTATCCGATTTAATTCAAGAAATTCGCCATTTTCATTAAATCCGTAAGTATCATAACCTGCGACTAGATTGGGTGTTAGACGAGCAATAATACTTTTCGGAGCCATTTCGTAATAGCTACGAGCATGACCTCCCGCTACATCTGATAATTGAGAAATTGCAGTAATTAATGCTTTTGTCCATTCTGGTTTATTTTTACAATCCGAGTAAGCTAAGGCAAAGGGATACTGATAGGCAGTATGAGCAACTTCTCGATGAAGTAAAGCAGAAGTAGCAGAATTTCTCCAAGGACTTGTGCCTGCATTCAAAGGAGATTGATGAAAGGTAGCATCAAATCGATAAGGATTCAAAGCAACAGCTATATTCATTCGCAGCACACTATCGCGTTTAGATGGTAAATTTCTATGTCTTCTAATAGCTTCATTGTCGGCTACCATAAAACCAAAAAGAAAATCATCAGCATATTTTTCTGCGTTAGGAAATTCTTTAAACTCAACTGCAAGTTGATCTTGGTCGTGCAAACGAGTTCGATTACAAGGAACTCCAGCTTTAATTAACATTTCCCGTAAAGCATTCCGCATAGACTCTGGACTAATAACGGTGTATTCTTGCTTACCTTTAGCAATTTTTTGTAAAACAGTGCGATTTTCTTCGCTTTCACCTCGATAGTTAGAGCTAGGAGCAGGGTAAGTTAAAATGGTAGCAAATAGATTCTTTTTCATGTTTTTTACATCCAATATATGAGTAAATTAGCTATTAGCAGAAAGAGCAAGTAGTGTTAAAGTGCGAATACGTTCTGTATCGTCATAAAGAGCTTTAGTTAAGCTCACATAATCTTCCGACTTCATGTGTTGTGGAACGGAACATAAAGAAGAGACAAAATAGTTAATGAAGTCAATGCTTTCGGTTCGACTTCGTACATCCAGAAACGCAGATTTGGCAATTTTTTCTTTTTTCTCAGCATAATTTCCGTAGCCTGATTTATTTCTAGCTTCTTTTTGCTCGTCGCTAGCGAAGCCAGAAATTTCCCATTCCTTTTTCCATTCCAAGCCATATTTGGATTTGAGTTTAGCGCGGACATATTCTTTTACTAACCGGAAAACCAATTGTTCGATGTTGATTTCAGTTACTGATGCATTTTTTTCTGTCATAGTATTCTCGTTTTTGAACGCCTCATATACGTCATGCTTAAAGTAATCGTTTTTGGTAATTTGTTCATAGGGAAGAGTACAAAGCAGTGAATCAAACCCTACATACCAAGGAGAATGATTCACTAGATTAAGTAATCGCTGTTTTCGGAATAAGGGACTCCAATAGTTGTTACGAATCTGGACGTAACGATCCAACATTGCTTCTTCTGGATCGAGACGGGTAACACTAAGCAAGCGGATATTATTTCCTTGTTTTTCTGTGTGAACAACATCAATCCCAAAGACAGTTGAAGCAATTCCTGTTTTTTCTCCTATCGTTTGAGTTAGGCGATCGCGCAATCGTTTCATCATGTCCAAAGCACTTTCTATAGCTAAGTCCACAATGCAATCGCGGGGACGATAACCAGATTTTTCAATACTGCGATGTTGCAGAATATCTTGTAACTCATCACAAAACCATGCTAAATAAGCTACATCAGGAATAGCGATCGCATATCCAACAAAGTTTCTTTTTCCCTCATTATCTATGACTTCAGGAACATAAATTTGAGCAGCAAATGACCAGAAATGCAATAAAAATTGAAACCTGGCTCGGTCTTTAAATGGTGTATTTTCAGCATTATTAGCTTGTGCTCCTAAAAAATAGGTACTAGGCAAATCAACGGTAAATTCTTCAGGTTGAATTAACTGTTGCCAAACTTTAATAGCATCTTCGTTATACTGTCCTTCTGCTCTTGCTTCAAAAGGTTTACGAGTTGCAGGAACACCACGTAAAATATTCCAAACCATATCTCGCCAGAGTTTAACCCAAAGTCCATTGCTATCAGCACTGTTGTCGTAACTCGGATCGGATAAAAATGAGCCTTTGGGAACAACAACAGGATAGATATAAACTTTTTTAACCTTCTTTTTTTTGGTTTTAGGATCGGTTTCCTCTCTTTCTTCTTCTCGTAACGGTTGAATCACCTCTTTTGTACGTTGATTTTTGAGGAGTTGATTGCGTTCTTGTTCTTCAGCACTTGCTGCATAAATTTCGTCAAAAAGTGCTTCTAATCCGGCTCGATTTAGCTCTAAAGTTGCACCTCGGTCGTCAAGACAATTTAGCTGACAAATAGCACCATTTTCAACCTTTTCTTTAAATTCTGGCTGCCGTTCTAACCAGCGAAGAATTAACACTAATCCTGCCAATCCTACTCGATGTTGAGATGATGGCAATTCTGCTAGTTGATAATCTAAAGTTAGAACATCAACTGTTTTAGTTTGTTTTGTCTTTGTTTTAACCAAGTTCCACCTCCTCTAAAGATTTAGTGATAAATCCACTATCTTCGTTGTAATGTCCTTCCCAAGTCGCCACACTTAGATATTTAGGCAACCAACTTGGATAGGAGTCTTTAGAGTTTGCCCATTTTTTCGGCACATTGATAATGAAACGTTCTTTTTGATGCTTTGCAGGAGAATCTAGAATTGCTTTTACGGTGTCCAAATCTTGATCTAGAATGCAAGGCACAGAAAAGTCGTCTGTATCGCGGAAATTGCTAGGAATAGCATAATAACCACTTTCCAGAAACTGCGCACTACCATCAGCTTCTCGTTCGGGTGGCGAATAATGCTCTAAAGCTTCGGCAAATTGACGCTGACTAACTGTTTTATGACTTAAACTTTGGAGAAATTGTTTTGCATCTTCTAACTCATCTTTTTGATAGGGTAGATGATTAGGTGGTGTATAAGTATGCAGCTTGGCTTGAAAATCTAATCCTCTAGCTAAATGGCGGTTAGCCCTTCCAAAACGTTGAACTAAAGAAGGAATAGGAGCAATTTCGGTTATAAGAACATCGGCGTCTAGATCCAGACTCATTTCACAAACTTGAGTTGTCACTGCGATCGCGGGTTTTCTTGCATCTGGATCTTTCTGCAAGGCAAAAGCTGCAACGGTTTTAGCATGAACTTTTTGCCGATCTTGGAGGCGAAAGCGGCTGTGATAGGTCAAAACTTGAGTATTGATCGCGTTTAATTTTTGGGCGATCGCTAGACATCGATCGACTGTATTGACTACCCACAACACTCGTTTTCCTTGCTGATAAGCTGTTACAGCCTTCTCAAAAGCCGCAGCAAACTTGTCAACAGGTTCTAAGTAATAGCGAGGATGAGATTCCTTTTCCTCTAAATCGGGTAGCAAGTCTCGATCTGCTGTGGTGGGATAAACGGTTAACCCTGCTTTTTTTAATCGTTCTCGTCGAGAAGGAGGCAAAGTTGCTGTCATGCATAATACAGGAATATCAAAGTTTTCCAAGAAACTAACTAAGGAATCAAACATCCTGCGATCAAAACTGTGAACCTCATCGATAATTACCGCACTATCAGCCAGAACAGGTAATAAACAAATACTTTGATAGCTGTGTTCTAAAAAGCTCAAAAATTGATCTACAGTTGCACTAAAGTAACGCCGCGACCAAAACCCCAAGGCATAAAGGCGTTCATCTGCCTGAAAGTCTTTACCTTCAATCGCTTCAGTGGGATTTTCTTGCATTGCTTCGAGTTCATAACGCGCTGTTCCTGTCACCAAAGCTGCATCCGTTGCTGGCGACCAACCCACATAATCCCGAAAGCCTTCTGTTGCAGTTCCTCTGGTAGGATAAAGAAAAATAACTTTACCGATTTCGTATTCTCTTGATTGCTGTTCTGCCCACTTCCAAGCACCTAGCGTTTTGCCTGCACCACAAGCCGCTAGAAGTAATGCTTTTGAGCCTTGTTTAGCGATTTGTTTTTGAAAAGTTGCCAGTTTAAAACTTCCTGTTTTAGCTTTAATTTGCTCGATACGAGGATTAATAATGGCATTGGCAATATCATCATGAGTGATAGATTCAGAATGAACGACCTCTTCGATCCAATCTTCAATATCTTTTCCTTCTCTGACTAACCCTGACGCTGCGGCATCCGCTACAATTAGCCCTGCTTTAACGGCAACTAACAGCGATTTTCTGGGCTGATTTTTTACATCTCCCAGTTCTCGTTTAAAATTCGTCCCAAATTGCTTACCTTGCCTATACGCAAGTTCCCATAACGAACCAGGTTTCCAATCAATCTGAGGCACTGAAGGAATAGCTCCTAACTCAGCAACCTCTGCAATCCGATTTAAAATTCTTAAGACTTCACCGTGTTGAAAATACAGTACTACTGAAGTTTTACTAGATTGAGGCTGACACCAACGGTAATTTTTGAGTGTTTGACTAGCTTCGCGATCGCCTTTTATTGTTATCTGACTTTCAGATGCTTTCAAATGATGAGATAAAACAGCCGAAGTAACTACATCAATATCTAGACTTGAATTTTGAGCCAACCAGATACGAACTTCAGGCAAACACAAAACCAAAGCACTTAGATGTTCGTGTCTTAAAGTTTGCGGTTTGAATCCTAACGCTTTTACTGCCTCATAAAAATCTTCATTAGCCTTACCAATATCGTGAAATAAAGCAGCTATTCGCAAATTAAGTAAAAACTTTTTTTGGGATTCTTCGCCTTCAATACCAAAAAATCGACACCAGTTTCGCCCCCAGCGACCAGTTAAACGAAAGATCAACTCAGCCGCTTTCTCAGTATCTCGTAAATGAGCTTCAAGAGTAACTTGTGGCTTGCTCTTAGCTAATAGTTTTTCAGGTATTTTAGACATTAGATAATTCTCCTTTTATTGGTAAAAGGAACGAATACACCACATCCCATTCGGCGTTTTCCACCTAATCCATATATCTGTAATTTGAGCGAATCCTCATCACTTAAATCAAAAACGCCTAACTTAAATCCCACTAGTGTAAATCGCTTGATTTTGATAGTTTTCCTTTCTGCTTCTCCCTTTTCATTAACTGGGACTACTATTGTTCCTTTTATTTCCAAATCTTCTAACTGCCTCAATGCAGCTTCTAGGAATGCTTCTGGTTCTTGATATCCTTTAATCGTTACAATTCTCGCCTTGAGTTTTGATGTAGGTTGAAGTCGATAAATCTGGGGAATTCCCAAATGAATTGTATGATTGCCAATAGTTAAAGTTTTCCCTGCCAATCCATAAACGAGGGGAACTTGATCGTAAGGTAAACGTATTACCAAGCGCGATCGCTCTGTTAAATAAATCTTTCCCTGCTTATCAGGTATGCCTGCGATCGTTTGAATGCTCAATCCTTCAAGATGATGGAGGTTGTGATTCCAGTGAGTTAGGGCAGAATACAACCCATATCCATGATCGGCAGGAAAGCTTTCACCAGTGACTGAAAAACTTAAGTTTATATAGGGTAAACTGGCGGACGGATTATCTCTTAGTTTCTCTGTCATTGCTAGCATTAATTGTTATCTCCTACATTTAAATAGCGTTCTCTCATTTCCTTAACTTCTGCTTTCACCAATTCCACCAACTCAGTTGGCGCTTGCACTACTGCACCCTTTCCGTAACCCAACACCCACCGCTTCAGGTCATTTAACCCTGAAGTTGTGAGATGCAAAGTTAATGAACCATCTGGGTGTTCCTCAATTTCTTGAGTAACGTGCCAGCGACGTTCGCGAATAAAGGGCGCTGCTGATGCATCAAACCAAATAACTACAGAGACTGGGTGTCCCCCGACCTCATGCTGAAAAATCTTCTGCAAGTAAGTTTTAGGATCAAAATTAGACTTGCGCTCAAAGGTTTCATCGAGTAGCTGTAGTTCCTGAATGCGGTCGATACGAAACCAGCGAATTTCTTGGCGTTTGTGGCAAAAACCAATGACATAAGGGTTAGTGGCGCGGTAAATGTGAAGCAGATAAGGATCGATGACTCGCTCGGATTCCTCAAGTCGAGTTGCTGCATAATAGCGAATCCACACTCGCTTTGACGTACGACAAGCTTCTAATAACTGCTGCCAAATCAGAGGGTTGAGGTTGACCATTTGCGCCCCCGCACGAAAGATAATTCGTTCGTCGGCTAACTGCTGTAAGTCAATCCAAGTTTGCTCTGGTAATCGCTCGGATAACCGTTCAATTGACGATCGCAATTCCTGTTCATACGCCGAACCTGCGTAGGCTTCTAGCATTCTTGCTCCCAATGTCAGCGCAAACAGTTCTCCTTTACTTAAAGAAATACTCGGCAGTCGCCATGCCAGATCTGTGTAACGCCAACCTGTTTTTTTGCGATACTGCAAGGGTGCATGATAGCGATCGCGCAAAAATGCTAAATCGTCTCGAATCGTGCGATCGCTTACTTCCAGAGCCTGAGCCAAGCTAACACTAGTTTGACCGCAACTTGAGCGCAATAGGTGATCGATGTGTAGCAGCCTTTCCAGATGACGCGACATAGTTCTATAAGATTGAGAGTTCATCTCATCCTATGAAAGTAACCAGGCAAAACAGCTTCCGCCTTCTGTCAGCTTTCCCAATTTGTAGAGTATTGATAACACAGTCCCACAATTAGACTTCGTGGCACTATGTAGATTAAAGGGAAAAGGCAAACTTAATAGCGATTTTCGGTGCTTTTGCTCAGCGTCTATCTGGACATTCTCGAACAGCTTTGCGAATAATAACTTTTAGTAAAATGCAATAAGTTCTGTTTGCCGTTCCCTGAAAACACGGTAATAGTAAAGTATTTAGCACTTAGCCCAAAAAAGGCTAATAGCCAATAGCTAGCTGTTTAATGACTAGTTATATCATCTCCGATTAAATAACCTTTATTTGTGGTTAGTTACTAGTCACCCTTCACCATTTTTATCATCACTAATCAACCAGATTTAATATTAGCAATTACTAACCCTTAAAGGTAAGTAGTAACTGCTTTTGATATCAAACCCAAAATTGTTTATGCTAAATATCAATTAACGAAACAAGCGATCGCAAGTCTGGTACTTCTAAATCTGGTAAATTACTGCTAGCTTCAGCGTTGCGATTGACCCATACGGTTGTTAATCCTAACGATCGCGCTGGAACGATATCATGATACAGACTTGCGGCAACGTGTAATACTTGTGCTTGTGGTATGCCAATTCTAGAAAACGCCAGTTTGAAGTTATTTAAGGATGGTTTGTAGCTTTTTGCTTGTTCGGCGCTAATAATCTCATCAAATTCAACTTTTAAATGCTTAGCGGTAGCCGCAAATAGATCGTCATCTATATTAGAAATAATGACTAGCTTATATTTTTGTTTGAGTAACTGAAGTGCTTCTATTGTATCAGGAAAAGGTTGCCAATTTTGTAAAGATTCAGGAAGCGAGTTTATTTCAGGTGCAGTTGGTGTAAAATCAAAGCGATCACCAAATTTTTGTACAACTTTTTTGAGAACCTCGCGGTATTTAATATAACCTTGTTGCTGAATTACTGGCTCAATTTCGGAATAACACTTAATAATTTCACGATCGTCTATTTTAACATTATGAGCCGATAAAATAGGCTTCATTGCACCTAAAATACCGTTTTCCCAATCGATTAAAGTGCCGTAGCAATCAAACGTTAAAGCTTGATAATCATTAAAATTAATCATTTTTCTGTTCTAATGCTTTTAAATGTGCTATTAGTGCTTGACCATCACCGTTGTGTTCTTGAGCAATTTGTTCTGCAACTTCAGCATTACCTGAACAAATTGCATCAACTAAGCTTTCGTGCTGCAATCTAATTTCATCTAAATTCGGATGAATCGCGTTGCACGAAACAATGTATAGTCTAATTTGTTGTTCGACAATTTTGTATTGTTGCTGCAAGCGCTGGTGTTCCGAAAGTTCAATAATCGTTTTATGGAGTGCAAAGTCTGTATCTGCTAGATCTTGCCACTTACCGCGTTTTGCTGCTTTGACTAAATGCTGTAATTGAGTATTGAGAATTCTTGTTTTAGCAGGCGTGATTGACTCTGCAAGCAGTTTTGCGGCTAATCCTTCTAACGCATTGCGTAAGGTGTAAAGTTCCCAAGCATCGCGCGAACTTAATCCGGAAACTGCACAACCACGATAGGGAAACTGTTCCACTAAACCTTCATACGTTAGCTGCTGTAACGCAGATCGAATTGTACCGCGACTTAAATTTAAGCGTTCGGATAACTCAATTTCCAATAACCGCGAACCTGGTGGAAGAACACCACTGAGAATTTCTTCACGAATCGCATCCGTGGCTTGTACTTCAAGACTGCGATGAACGATGGTCAGTTGCGATCGCCTCTTCATGAAAAATGTACTTTGAGCAGCATTAAGCAATAGTCTATAAATAAAATTTTAGATTGTCAACAATCAGCAATGCTACAGTGAACTAGAGCTAATCTCATGCAATCTGCACGATGTCTTTAACCTCCAGCCCATCGCTCCGAACTGAATTTAAGGAGTTTCTGCGACTCGCAATTCCCTTAGCCAGCGCTCAAGTTGCGCAATCGGCAACAGGTTTTGTCGATACTGTAATTATGGGCAGATTAGGGCAAGAAACCTTAGCAGCGGGAGGACTCGCGGCAATTACCTTCACGGCGCTACTCAACACTGCTGGCGGCGTTGTCATCGGAGTTAGCCCTTTAGTAGCGGAAGCTTACGGCGCAGGGAACAAAGCACGAGTTCAACAAGTGGCGCGTCAAGGGTTATGGCTATCAGCGATCCTGGCAATTCCCGTGATGTTCTTCCTCGGCAACATCGATACACTGATGCGTCAGTTTGGACAACAAGCAACAACAATAGCATTAGCAAAAACATATTTAGACATTATGCTTTGGGGATTGTTCCCCGCTTTAGCGTTTGCAACGTTACGTAGTGTCGTTTCAGGGCTTTCGCACGCACGTCCTGTCATGATAATTGTTATTGGCGGTACGCTGTTTAATATTGCAGGTAACTATGTCTTAGGGCTTGGTAAATTGGGGTTTCCGGCAATGGGGCTACAGGGGCTTGCTTGGGCAAGTATCGTATCGCTTTGGGGAATGTTTTTGTCGCTGGTTGTTTACACGCTGAAACACCCGAAACTAAAAGCTCACCGCTTGTTTGAGAATTTACATCAGTTAAAGTTGCGCATCTTTTGGGAATTGGTGTTAATTGGCGTGCCAATCGGGGTATCTGCTGCTTTAGAAACCGGACTGTTTACAGTTGTCACTTACCTGATGGGTGCATTAGGAACTGAAGTACTTGCTGCGCATCAAATCATATTGCAAACCATTATCGTCATCTTCATGGTACCGCTGGGAATGTCGTTTGCCACAACAATTCGCGTCGGGCAGTGGAGCGGACAGCAAAATTACGCTGCGGCACGACTTGCGGGTTATGTGGGGATAAGTAGTGGGGTTGTCTTTATGACACTCATGGCGATCGCACTGCTTGTATTTCCGCTGCAAGTCATAGGGCTATATATCGATATCCGCGCGCCAGAAAACGCCTCAGTCTTGACGATCGTCATGCCAATGCTTACTATCGCATCTGTCGCTCAAATCTTAGATAGCGTGCAAAAAACAGCATCCGGCGCACTTTATGGACTAAAAGATACGCGCATACCAATGTTAATCAGCTTCTGCACGTTCTGGGGCGTTGGCTTAACGAGTGGCTACTTACTCGGATTTCGTTTTGGTTTGGGTGGTACAGGATTATGGTTAGGACAATCAATTGGTGTGGCGATCGCCGCTGGAGTTTTTTTATGGCGCTTTCGTCAACTCAGTTTGTCTAAAAGTTGGTAATTGGTAATTGGTAACTGGTAATTAGTGATTTTCAACTCAAAACTCAACATTCAAAACTCCTTTCCATCCTGCGAGGTTGGCAATCACGGCAACTAACTCAGTAGGATTGACGGGCTTGGCGATATGCATTTGAAACCCTGCGGCTAGCGCACGGGTACGGTCTTCAACTCTAGCATACGCTGTCAGCGCTACAGCCGGAATTCTCGCACCGTTCGGTGCTTCCATCGCTCGGATACGGCGAATCAGACTATAGCCATCCTCCCCTGGCATTCCAATATCGCTGACTAAAATATCCGGTTGAAACTGTTCAATTGCGGCGATCGCTTCGGCGACAGACGCGGCTGTTTTTACGAGTGCTTGGCATTCCTGAAGTACCGTCGCAAGTAAATCGCGTGCATCCGCCTCATCATCAACCAACAAAACTTTCAAACCACTCAGCGTTGGAGCGTAATCAAAAGAAACTTCACCGCCTACCGTCGGATGTACGCGCTCTGATTCATGCGTCTTTAAAACAACAGTAAGCGGTAATTGCACCATAAAAGTTGTTCCCTGTCCTTCGCCAGGGCTTTGCGCTTGTACAGTACCGCCATGCAGTTCGACTAAATGACGCACGATCGCAAGTCCCAAACCTAAGCCGCCATGCGATCGCGTATGCGTACTATCAGCCTGACGAAAGCGCTCAAAAATATACGGCAGAAATTCAGGGCTAATGCCTTGTCCCGTATCGCTAACAATGATTTCAACGTGTGAATTAACCCGCTCTAGCCGCACTTGCACCCGTCCGCCTTTTGGCGTAAACTTAATGGCATTCGACAATAAATTCCACACGACTTGCTGTAAGCGATCCGAATCTCCTGAAACCGGACCTGCTGATGGATCGAGTACACTTTGAATCCGCACTTGCTTGGCATCAGCTGCTGGACGCACGGTATCAATTGCTGCCTCAATCACCGGAACAAGCTCAATCGGACGAACGTGCAAGCGTAGTTTCCCAGTAATGATGCGCGAAATATCAAGCAGATCTTCAATCAAATTTGCTTGACCTCTAGCGTTACGCTCGATGGCTTCCAGCGCCCGCGATCGCGTCGTTTCGTTTAGCTTCTGGCTGCGGAGAAGTTGCGACCATCCTAACATGGCATTAAGCGGGGTACGCAACTCATGCGAAAGCATCGAAAGAAACTCATCTTTAGCACGATTTGCTGCTTCTGCTGTCGCACGGGCTTCTTGTTCGCGTATAAGTAACTCATCTTTCAACTTGTTGGCAGCTTCTAGCTGCGCAGTGCGATCGCTCACTCGTTGTTCGAGTTCCAGATTCAAAGTGCGAATTTGTGCTTCCGCCCGTTCGCGTTCAGCAATTTGATTGCGTAGCTCTAAGTTTGCCGCCTCAAGCTGGGCTGGACTCGGTAGCGCTAAAGCTTGTGGTACTAGTGGCACAAGCAGTGCAGCCGTATAAACGGAAACAACTGCTGTTACAAGTTTAATTGTTCCCGATAACCAGTAATTAGGATGCCATAGCGTCCAGATTCCCATTAAGTGAGTTGTACCGCACGCCACAATAAAGGCACCAAATAAAAGAAAGATCCAGTTAAAAGGTAAATCTTTCCGCTGGCGGACAAAATAGATGAGCGTCAGGGGAATTGAGTAGTAAGCAAGCGCAATAAGTGAGTCCGAGACGATATGTAGCCCTACTAATTCTGGTTTCCAAAGATAGCAGTGTCCGTGAGGAATAAACGCCTCAACCATAGTTTGCTGAGCGAATCCACTCAGATGTCCTAGCTCACCATGCAAAAAATCTAATGTCAAACTGTTCATCTTTGTTTATTATTGAGCCATCCCTCTGCGGAAAGATTCAGGCTTACTCAATGCTGTTACATCGTTTCAGCCTGATTCAATCATTATGATATTTAATTCACGAGCAGATGTTTTGACAAATAAAAGATGAATATCTTTGCTTACTCGGTTGGCTCAGTTTTTCTTTATCTCCTCTTGTGCTAAATTTTTGCGAAAGTTATAGGGGTTTAGAAAGAGTAGCTGACTCCCACAGAAGCACCCACTTGTGTTGTATCCAGAAAACCAGCATCAACACTGATACTTGCACCTACTGCATCCGCGATCGGTATATCTAAACCTACAGTTGCCATCGGAGCAACTTGTCCATTGTCTCCTGTTGTAATAACAACACCACCACCAATATAAGGAGTCACACTATCGCCGATATCCGTGTCTGCGCCAGTGGAAAAATCAACCGTTAAAGGAACAGTAATACTCGGCTTGTACCGAGCTACTGATTCCAATAGTTAGGATCGACAATCCGGTTGCAGCAACATACTTGAACATAAGATCGCCCTGATGAACTGTGTTACAGAAAATGCGATCGCATCTTAAGCTGGGGAAAAGTTAATTGCTAATAATTACCAGCTATCAAGTAATATTTATTACTTCTATATCTAAGCTTGCGATATCACTTATTAATACTATGTTTGATACAATACTCATCATACTCAGGAGTGAACTCGCAAAACCTAAAAAGCTGCTACTCGCTGCAAATAAGCTAAAAGTGGATTCTTAATAGGCAAAATATTTTTATAAATCTGCATTTGGGGCGGAATTTGCTGAATGACTGCGGCTAGTTGCGATGCGATTTGGCGATCGCGTACAACAAACTTTAATGAATACACGTAAGTACGAATTGTAAATAAGATACTGCCACTCTTAGGTAATCGCCGCAGAGTTTGCCGCTCGACTCTTAACCACAACTTCTCTCCTGCGTTTTCAGCAGTAATATCTGCACCAAAGGTTTCAAAACCATGCGGCTGTGTGAGAAACAACTCAGGAGAGTCAACAATACCCCAATTCAGACGATATTCAGGAAATTCTGGTTTAAGGCGATCGAAGAACTTATTCACAGGTTGCTCTAACTTTTCAGCATAACCAGGAACTGGATCGTGAATCTGTACCAAAGGACGCCCCAACTTTTCCCGTAAGCGCCACCGTGCTGGAAAGCAAACTGAACCAGCTGTCAAGATATATTCATTATCTTTGAGTTGCATTAAACATAAATCTTCTTGTACCAAACGTCCAGCTAAATCAAGTGGATTATTGGTAAAATTACTTAAACTCCACTTTTGATTAGTCATTTTATTAACGACGTAATTGCCTTGCTGCTGATAATAGTTGGGGAAATACTGCAATAAATGCTCTAATATGAGTTCTAATACTTCCTGTTGTCCTGCTTGACTTTCGGGAAGACACCCGCAAACATCTGAATATTGTTCTTTGAGAAGCTGATCTTTGTAGTTCAATTCCTCCGTAAAATCTTCGTCAATCTCAATCCATTGTTGCAACTGTAGAGGCTTTAGCCCCATTGCCATTCGCCATTGCCCATCTGCGAAGGGTAAATAAAGAGGTTTCACCTGATATTTCTCCCTCTGATATAGCCCCACCTACTAAAGTTTAATAAATGCTGCTAACGATTGTTATTAATGCTCGCATTTCCCCATCTGAAAACAAAACGGTTGTTACTTCGCCAAGCAGTTCAAGAAGATGCTGAGGCAATATTTGCTGTGTTTTGCGATCCTCAAGTTACTCAATTTCATAACCTTGATACATTTACCCATCTTGACGAAGCAATTGCGGTCATTGAGCAACGGGCAAAAGGATTTGAAAGTGGGCGTGGTATTCGTTGGGGAATTGCGCGTAAACAAGACAACCGTTTGATTGGTTCGTGTGGATTCACATGGAATCAAGAAGCAAATGCAGCCGAGGTTGGCTATGAACTAGCTAGTCAGTTTTGGCAGCAAGGCATGATGAGTGAAGCTTTACGTGCGATCTTACTATACGGATTTGAAATTATAGAGCTAGAGTATGTTATTGCACAGGTTATGTTAGCGAATGTAGCCTCTCAAAAATTGTTGCAAAAATTAGGTTTTCAGCGTCAAGGTATATTGCAGCAGCATGGTTTTTGGAAAGGGCAGTACCATGACTTAGAGCAGTTTGTGTTGACAAAAGCTGAGTTTGTCGCTGTATGACAAAGCTGATAAGCGGCTGGATATACAATACGTAAAGATGAGCAGGTAGGCTACAATCGGTGCTAGCTTTGACAATAGAGCGTTAGTGTAATAAAGAAAATAAGTACGATGTCATCCGTAGCACTTACTTAGGAGCCGAAAACCCCTAGTTCCCGAACTTTGTAACGTTGCAACAACGACTTGTGTTGACTCAGCCATTGCTTGACCTCTTCCAGCGTTTTCATAGGCTCTATTTTCTCCTTAAGGTAAGCACAGTGCACGATCTAGCTTATCCTGCTCTATCGGGGAGATAAATAGTGTATCAACAAAGACTCAATTGCTTTGGATTTCTACTGAATAATGTGAGATGGCACTGATAATGACTCTCCTCAAACTATATCAAACAAATCAGCAACATTTAAGACAAAACCTGGTAGTACGCTAATTGAGCTATGACTCCGAATCGTTTGCGGTAAAGAATCACGCTCAAAAACTGTAACAGATCGCGCTTTGGTATCTACCACCCAAACTTGGTCTACACCAGCAAGTAAATAGTCGGTTGCTTTCTCAGTCATTTCCCCAAAGGTTTGACCAGGAGAGATAATTTCGATAACTAACTCTGGTACAATTGGACAAGGTTCATCTTCATTCCACGCTTGGGGTAGCCGTTCGTAGGACACATAAATCAGATCAGGAACCGGAACCCAATCTTTTTGCTGTCGTTGTAAAATTACACCCCATTCAGGACGAACCCGACCGTATTTTTGTTGCTCGCACCATTGGTTTAATGCTATTAATAGCTGTAGTTGCAACGTCGAATGTTTGTATTTGGGTGACATTTTGGGTTTAAGCTGTCCCTCCACCAACTCGTAGCGATCGCTGTCTGGTAGAGACAGAAACTCTTGGAGGCTAAGTTGATTTGCGGTACGATTCATCGCGATCGCCCTCTTTGCTTTGCATTGGTATCTACTCAAAATTGTATGGGAAATTCTTTTTTAGGAATCCAGCGCTGCCAAATTTTAGCTAGCTTATTTTCTTGAATTAATTCGGTAAGAGTATTATCGAGCGATCGCACTCTTTTTTTGCTGATTACTGCAAAGATGCATTGGCAACACCAATTCTGGCAAAGTTGTGAACTAGAGTTTGATATCATCACAAAACTGGCGTACACAACTCGACAACAACTCCATTCAAGTCACGCACATAGCCTACGGTTTGTCCCCAAGGCTTCACTTCTATTGGCTTAACTGCTACTGCACCAGCTTTGATTGCTTGGTTAAAAGCTTCCTCAATTGTCTCAGTGATAAATGCCACTTCCACAGCAGCCGCGTTATTCTCTAAACGGTGAGGAGTTATCGTTAAACCATTGCTTTTAGCCATCTCTTCTGAAGCAAAGGCAAGTATTGTCGAACCAGTTTCCATCTCTGCATACTGCGAACTCTCATGCACAAAACGGCGCGATAATCCAAAAGCCTGCTCATAAAAACTAACAGCAGCAGATACATCTGGCACATAAAAAATTGTATATCCAAACTTCATTACAGTTAAATTCCTTACCTTTCAAAGTCCCCCATGTATGGGGAATTTAGGGGGTTGATACGAGTCAAGTTGCTTAACGATTCATATATTGCTTCAGCAACAGTGAAACTGTCTTGAAGAAATCGGACACCGAAAATATTTATTGCTGAATAAAAGCAGTTGGTGACAAACCAGAAAAAGCCTGAAATTCACGTGTCATATGTGATTGATCCGCATAACCATTCTGTAGTGCAATGTTGCACAAACTCAGTTGCTTTTTGGAACGTAACAGCGCGATCGCGCTTTGAAATCGCAGTATCTGTGCCAACATTTTGGGTGATAATCCTACTGATGCAACTATGTCGCGTCGCAGTGTTCTCTCACTCACACCAATTACAGATGCTACATCAGATATCTGCATTTGTCGTTCATTGGCACAAAGGAGTTTTACAGCTTCGCGAACACGCCTAGGAACATCATCAACAGTCGTCATTTTTAGCTTCAAGACTGCATTTTGGAAAATACTCAAAGCCTGCTTAACCGAAGTACACTCGCAAAGTCTATCAAACATATTGACAAACCGCGCAGAACACTCTTGTGCCATAACCTCTTGCTGAAACAATGACACAGCGCTTAATCCTAAATAGCTAGCTGCTATACCTGGCTTGAAGCGAACTCCGATAAAAGTGGTACAAGGTTCAATATTGACTAATTTAAAGCGGTCTGTGGGACCATAAACTGTTAGAAGTGGGTTCGTTATTCCACCTCCCCAGCTTGAACGCTGAAAGCGGAAAATCAGATCTATGCATCCGTCCGGTAACACGCGATGGCAATGGGGAATTTCTTTTTGGGGAAAGTACCAAAAGGCATCAATGTCATCTGCAAGTGCGATCGCAGGCACAAATTCATAGTACGCCATTAGCTCATCGTTATTTATCTTCTAGCTTAAGTGACTTATACCAATTCGTAATTATTTATTCTCCCCTACACCCCTGCTTCCCTTCATAAAAACCTTCAACTAATACAGTATCAACAGCTACAAATCTGTCATAACAAGTTTGGTTTACTCGGAGACAGAGCAATTGGGAGTAACGGCAGTGACGACAACCTTGATCCGAGGAAAAGCCCTAGCCGAGTTAGCCAAAGAATTACAACTCGATTTTTTTCTTGTATCTTACACCGATCTGTTAGGGGGAACCCGTGCTAAACTCGTTCCTGCCGCGAAAATTACAGCAGTAGAAAACGATGGAGCTTGCTTCGCGCCGTTTGCAAGTAATCTAGGTTTAGGACCTGACGCGCATGATATTGCGGCTGTACCCGATCCCAATTCGCTGATTGTGCTACCGTGGCAACCGAATGTTGGTTGGCTAGCAAGTGATGTGTACTTAGATGGCGAACCATTTGCCGCATCGCCGCGCGTCATTTTTAAGCAAGTGCTGCAACAGTGCGAAAATTTGGGTTACAGCTACAAAACCGGAGTCGAAGCTGAATTTTTCTTGCTTAAAAAAAGCGAACAAGGTTACAAAATTGCGGATACTCAAGACACTGCCGTACGACCTTGCTACGATCAGTTGAACTTGATGCGGCAATTTAAATTAATTTCCACACTCGTGGGATACATGGAAGAATTAGGCTGGGAACCGTATCAGTGCGATCATGAAGATGCAAACGGTCAATTTGAGATTAACTGGACGTATAGTGATGCATTGACGACGTGCGATCGCCATGTCTTTTTCAAGTACATGGTGAAAACTCTAGCAGAACAACAGGGCTTAACCGCCACATTCATGCCCAAACCCTTCAGCCAACTCACTGGAAACGGCGCACACATCCATATGAGTTTGTGGAATGACGGTCAAAATATCTTTGCCGACGCCACTGAAGAAATGGGATTATCAAATATAGCGTATGAATTTCTTGCTGGTGTTCTAGCGCATGGTCGTGGATTAGCGGCACTCTGTAGCCCAACGATTAACTCATACCGCCGGATTGGGGCAACAACAACCGCATCCGGTAGCACCTGGAGTCCCCGTTATATCTCTTATGGTGGAAACAATCGCACGCATATGATCCGCATTCCCGAAGGTGGGCGCTTTGAATGTCGTCTTGTCGATGGTGCAGCAAATCTTTATCTTGCCTTAGCAGGCATCTTAGCAGCAGGGATGGAAGGCATGGCAAAACATCTCACAGCAGGAAAACGCTTGGATGAAAATATGTTTGTGCGAGGTTTAGAATTTTCTGATTTACCAACTCTGCCAACAAGCTTACTCGAAGCACTACAATGCTTAGAAAAAGATTCTCTATTGATGCAAACTTTAGGAGAACAAGCCGCAAAAACTTTCCTCGATTTTAAATATCACGAGTGGAATAGTTACAACGCGCAAGTGACAAGCTGGGAGGTTGAGCAGTATGTTAACTGCTAAACTTGGGAAATGATACAGCCTCCGATTATTGGAATCACAACCTCAGGACACGCTCAAACGAGTAGTTATTGCTTACCTAGTTCGTATGCAGCAGCCGTCAAAGCCGCTGGTGGCGTAGCAGTATTGATTCCTCCAAGTGAACCAGTAGCAAGTGATATTATCTTGCAAAGAATTGATGGTTTGATCTTCTCCGGTGGCGGAGATATTGATCCTGCTATTTACAACGGTGTCATGCATCCGACAATTTATAATGTTGACTTGGAACGTGATCGCGCCGAAATTGCCCTAGCCCAAGCCGCCCTAGCCTCTGATCTTCCCATACTCGGTATTTGTCGCGGTTTAGAAGTGCTTGCAGTTGCCACCGGAGGAACGTTGATTCCCCATCTTCCTGATGAATATGGTGAAGTCGTGACGCATCGCGCTGAAGAATTATTATCAATTCAACACGGTGTGGATCTGGTTGCTGATAGTCGTCTTGCCCAAATCATCGGTACAACCGCAGTCGATGTCGTCTCCTGGCATCATCAAGCTGTACGTACTGTATCTTCAGAATGGCGCATTACCGGATGGGCGGCGGATGGAGTCATCGAAGCCCTCGAACACAAGTATCACCCCTGGGCGATCGCAGTACAATGGCATCCTGAACTTTCCAGTAGTGTCGATCCTTTACAACATCGTATTTTCCAAGCTTTCATTGCCGCAACACGTCAAGCAGCAATGGCTAACTGCGAATATTAACAACAAATTAGTAACTTATGACTAATGCTGCCAATCAACTACTCAAACAAGGAATTATCCAATATCAAACAAACGCGTTTGCGGAAGCCTTACAATCTTGGCAACAAGCATTAAATTTGTATCGCACAGATCAAGATCTGCAACGCGAAGGCGCAGCGTTAGGAAACTTGGGTGCAGCGTATCAAGCTTTAGGAAATTTACCCGATGCGATCAGGTGTTTTGAGCAACATTTAGTTTTAGCGCAGCGAATAGGCGATCGCAAAGGTCAAGTTAATGCATTATTAAACTTAAGAAACGCTTACTTAGCCCTTGATAATGCAACAAAAGCGAGTGAATATCACCAGCAGCAGTTAGCTTTAGCACAAGAAATTTTAACTTCCTCCACCGCTGATAATTTTACAAAAGTTGCCACATTGCTTGGTTTAAACCCAATTGAAGATTTTGCTGGAGCCAACTTACATGGTGCTAATCTGAGCAATACAAATCTCAAAGCAGCAAATCTGCAAGGTGCCAAGTTGAGTCGTTGCAATCTCAGTTACGCCAATCTCAATTCTGCTAATTTAGCGCACGCAATTCTCAACAATGCGGACCTCAAACTTGCTGATTTAAGTCGTGCTAACTTATCTAATGCTTGTTTAGCCGGTGCTAATCTTAGCAATGCAAATCTCCGCGATGCCAACTTGCAAGGTGCTGATTTGCAAAATGCCGATTTACGCTGTTTAATGCCTCGTGCTAACCTCTATGGGGCAATACTAACGAGTGCTAACTTGTGTAGTGCATATCTGCAAAATGCAAACCTTCGTGGTGCTAATCTCACGGGGGCGCTACTGCAACAAGCTGATTTGAGTAGTGCAGATTTGAGTTATGCAAACTTAAGTAACGCAGATTTAACTCACGGGGAACTTAATAACGTGAAAGTAGAAAACACTCAAATACAAGGAGTAAAGGGACTTTCTGCTGAGATGAAACGTTACTTGCTAGAACGTGGTGCTATTATTGATGATTGAGGAAAGAAAACAGCGGGAGAAACGTGAAAGAAATCAGCTAATTTTTCAATATGCTCTACAGTAAAGCTACGTTTTCCATTAAGTATTTCAGATACAATAGATTCAGTTTTAAAAATAGGAATAAGATCTTTTTGTTTAAGATCAAATTCATCAATCAATGCTTTGAGTAACTCAAGACCACTTAAATCTGGAATTGATAAAGATTTTTCCTCGTATTCATAAACCAGAATTCCTAGTACATTAAGATAATCTTGTTTTTCTGGCGTTATTTCGTTATCAAGTAGATTATCAATGACTTCTTGAACGACTTGTCGATCTGCCTCTGATTTGATTGGGCGAGGCGGGAAATTTTGTAAAAGTTCAATATAATTATCAGATGCAGTAGTAGACATATGTTCTTAACCTCGTTAACAACCTACCTATACCAGTTATCTTTTTTCCAATCATCTTGATCGTACTCAGAGTGAGTAAGAACATAGCGAATAAACACTTTTTGGTATGTGTAATCAATAAAAGCAATTAGTCGATACTTGTTACCACCAATATTAAAAACGATCAATTTTCCAACTTGGTCAGCCGAGGGAAAAACTTCAGGTAACTCTACAAAATTCTGCCAACTTGCATTAGTTGTAATTTTGTACCAAAGAAGTAAACTCTTTTGAGAATCAGGGTGTTTTTTCCAAAACTCAACAAGACGAGAACGAGTAATAACGTGCATAGCTAATGAGAGTAGAACATATTAAATCTCGCCATGATTTATAACCACTTGGTTACTTAGCTGTTTACAACCAATGAAATCTTAGCAAAATGCGAAGCTGGTATCAATGCACGATTGTGCAAGTGTACATACAGTGAAAACTTACTCCTTGAGTATGAAGTTTATGCAAACAAAAAACCACAAAATGCATTGGTGTACTAAGAGGCATGAGATACGATCGCTATGAATTCTCAATTTCAAGAAAAACGCGCGCTGGTGACTGGAGGTAATAAGGGCATAGGATTTGCCATTTGTCAAGGTTTGCTGCAAGCAGGTTTTGAGGTGATTATTGCAGCGCGTTCGCTTGATAAAGCCAAAGCAGCGACACAAAAGTTACCTGCAAACGCATCTGTGCGTGTTGTGGAACTTGATGTTACTGATGATGATAGTATTCACCACGCTGTAGAACAATTAAGTGAAGAAATTGACGCTTTGGATGTTCTTGTCAATAATGCGGGAGTGTATCCCGATCAGGGCGTGAATATTCTCAATATGTCGCGTAGCATACTACAATTTGCAATGAATACCAATACCTTTGGTCCTATTCACGTTACGCAAGCTTTCCTCCCATTATTACAAAAAGCTACTCAAGCCCGCGTGATTAATGTTTCGAGTGGCTACGGCGAAATGAGTGGATTATCCGCAGATGTCCCTAGTTACTGCTTATCTAAACTTGCACTCAATGGGGCAACAATTATGCTTGCAGAAGCATTACAATCGCAAGGAATTGCAGTTTATGCAATGTGTCCTGGTTGGGTAAAAACTGATATGGGTGGTGAAAATGCACCGCGATCGCCACAACAAGGCGCAGATACCGCAATTTGGTTAGCAACCAAAGCGTCACCCGATCTTAGTGGCAAGTTTTTCCGCGATCGCCAAGAGATTTCTTATTAAGAATAGCGTGGCTATTGGTCAGTGGCTAATCACTAGTCACTCTTCACTAATCACTAGCCACTCTTCACTACTTTGTTCAATATCCTCAGCTTGGGTGGGCAAATCTGCGGTTAATACCTCGCTTCCGGCTTCAGTAACTAGCACATCATCTTCAATCCGAATTCCGCGTACATCGGCAAACTGTGCGAGACGTTCCCAATTAACTGCATCTTGATACGCACTGCGGACTTCGGAGTTATTTAAAATTGCTGGAACTTGATAAAATCCAGGTTCAATTGTTACCAGCATTCCAGGACGTAAGGGCCGATCCAAACGCAGATATCCTAAACCAAAGCGATCGCTTCTCGTCCTTCCTGGTTCATATCCTGCTAAATCTCCTAAATCTTCCATATCATGGACATCTAAGCCGAGTAAATGACCGACACCATGGGGAAAGAACAACGCATGAACATCTTTTTCTACTAAATCTTCTGCATTACCCCGCAAAATGCCTAAATCGACTAACCCTTCCGCAATCGTCGTTGCTGCCAAAAAATGAAGATCGCGATACTCAACACCTCGACACACTTTAGCAATACAAGCATCGTGCGCTGCTAAAACAATATCGTAAATATCTCTTTGGGTAGATGAGAATTTACCCGAAACTGCCCAAGTCCGCGTCACATCCGCTGCCCACCCTGTGGCTGTTTCCGCACCTACATCCGCAAGCAACAAGTCTCCAGCTTGAATTCTATTATGGTAGCGATCGCTATGCAACACTTCGCCATGAATCGTCACAATACTTGCATACGCACAACTCATATTTTCTGCAATAATCGCACTTTCCATCGCCGCGCGAATGTCAGCTTCAGTTTTAGCCTTCCGCGTCGCCGCCATTCCTGCTTTATGCGCCTTTACCGTCACCGCCGCAGCTTTGCGCAATTGGGCTAACGCACCGGCATCGTGAACAAGGCGCAAAGAAATAATTGCTTTTGCTAATTCTAAATCAATTCCTTCCAGTGGTCTTTCTGGCAATACCCAGCGATCGAGTAACTGTGTTTGTTCTGTCCAAGTCGCTGCATCTTGCACTGGAATTGTTGCTACTCCGGCTAAGTGTGCGGGTAATTCTGCCATTGGGAAAACAGCATCAGCACCAATTTTTTGCGCGATATCTTCTTTTGTAGGTGTTTCCCCATGCCACAATGTATAACTAGGAGACGGATCGTCGATAAATAAAGTTAACTGTCCAGCTTCTAAACAAATTGCCGCATTTTCTAACGGTAATCCAGCAAAGTAGAGAAAGTGACTGCTAGCACGAAACGGAAACGTATTCGCCGCAAAATTACGCGGACTACGACGCCCTGACCATAATACAACAGGTGCAGCAAAAATTTCAGCAAGTCGCCGACGACGATCGCCCAAAGTATCAGCAAGGCTATGATTACTGTAACTATTCATACACTAAAGCAAAATTCATCAGTTCCACTAACCACTCACTCCTCCTCCCTCACCAACACCCCATTCAGAAAAATATCCGCAAGTCCTTCTGCCATTTCTTGCATAGCTTTAGGAGATGCATCCGGTTCCATGAGTGTATTGTGACTAAAGCCTGCGATCGCAAACATTCCCAAAAACACTTGGGCGACAATTTTAGGATTCGTTTTGCGGTAAATTCCCCGATCCATCGCGGTTTGAAAGAACGCCTCGGCGACATCCGTCATTTTGTTGATGACTTCGGCTTGAATGCGATCGCGTAGATCGGGATGAAACTGCGCTTCCATGAAACACACGCGCATCATATCGGCATTTTTATGAAAATTCCACATTCGGCGCTGCATTACTTGGGCTACCGCCTTGTAGCTACCCATTTCGCTTAATTCGGTGAGTAAATCGGTGAGAATTTCTACCCAGCCTTGCGTAGCAATTTCAATTAAAATCGCCTTTTTATTCGCAAAATGACGAAATAAGGTTCCTTCCGCGACACCCGCTGCGATCGCTAAGTCGCGCGTTGTCGTGCCATCATAGCCTTGACGGGCAAACAATCGCTGCGCTGCTTTTAAAATGCGATCGCGGGACGATTCTTCAGATTGTGCTGTGCGATGAAAAACTTGCATATACTTGATGCCTGTAAGATTGCCGTGCCACTTGTAGCGATATTGTCTACTATCAAGCAGATTCCCCGCTGAAAGTGTAATAGATCGTTAACGGATCTATCCTGGAAAAGTACTTTTATTGTGACTTATGAGTTTGAAACGTTGCTGCCAATTGTTCTTACCTCACCATGTAAGATGGCGGATCTTCACTTTTTTAATAATTATTTTGTTTTCTTGGGTGTCGTTACCAGCAGTTGCGATCGCCCGTACGCAAGCACCAACGCCGGAGACATCGATCCAGCCTTATTTAGATCGCGTCATCGATCAACTAAGTGAGTTTCGTTTAGAAAATGGCATAAAATTTATTGTTTTAGAACGCCATCGAGCGCCTGTTGTTTCGTTTCTCACGTATGCTGATGTAGGTGGTGCGGATGAACCCGATGGCAAAACAGGAATCGCGCACTATTTGGAACATTTAGCATTTAAGGGAACGCAACGCATCGGCACAACTGATTACCAAGCAGAAAAGCCACTCTTAGATCGCTTGGATGAACTCGATGCCCAAATCCGTGCAGCGCAAGCCAGGGGAAACAAAGCGGAAGTCGCCCGCTTGCAAGCAGAATTTGAGAAAGTGCAGGCACAAGCTCAGAGTTTTGTCAAGCAAAATGAACTAGGGCAAATCGTCGAACAAGCAGGCGGTGTTGGTTTAAATGCTAATACCTCAGCCGATGCAACGCGCTATTTCTACAGTTTTCCCAGTAATAAATTAGAACTGTGGATGTCGCTAGAGTCGGAGCGATTTTTAGAACCTGTCTTTCGCGAATTTTATCAAGAAAAAGATGTCATTCTGGAAGAACGGCGATTGCGAGTTGATAATTCTCCAATCGGTCAAATGGTAGAGAAGTTTCTCGATACGGCATTTACGAAACATCCCTATCGTCGTCCGGTAATTGGTTACGAAGAAGATATCCGCAACTTGACGCGCCAAGACTTACAAGATTTTTTTGATACGCACTACGTACCGAGTAATTTGACAATTGCAGTCATTGGTGATGTGGAAGCTTCGCGCGTACAACAGTTAGCACAAACTTACTTTGGGCGTTACAAAGCAAAACCTGCCGCCCCTCCAGTACAAGTATCTGAACCGCCGCAAAAGCGACAGCGCGAATTTGAATTGCGTTTGCGATCGCAGCCTTGGTATTTAGAAGGCTATCATCGTCCGGCAATTACCGATCCGGATCATGTCATCTATGACATCATTGGTAGATTACTCAGTGATGGTCGCACGTCGCGGTTGTATCGCTCTTTAGTTGAACGACAGCAACTTGCTCTTTCTGCGCAAGGCTTTAGCGGATTCCCTGGCGATAAGCACCAAAATGTCATGTTATTTTATGCGTTGACGGCTCCTGGGCATACCGCAAATGAAGTTGGTGCAGCGTTGAGGAAGGAGATTGAACGGTTAAAGACGGAACCTGTCTCGGCTGTGGAGTTGGATCGCGTGAAGACGCAAGCTAGGGCGGGATTGTTGCGATCGCTGCAATCGAATATGGGAATGGCGCAGTTGTTGTTGGAATATGAAGTCAAAACTGGCTCCTGGCGCAATTTATTTAAGGAGTTGGAGGCAATTCAGGCGGTGACGGCTGCGGATGTTCAGCGGGTGGCGCAGGCAACTTTTTCAGCACAGAATCGGACGATCGGGCGGTTGGTGCCGCAGGGTTGATACTGTTTTACTTTAGGGCAGAGCGGGCAGAGGAGCAGAGGAATAAGTTATTTGTAGCTCTCATTTCTTGAAATGGTATCAGAGGGAATGAACCACAGAGGCGCATTCCCCGTAGGGGTTGCCGAAGGCTAGGGCACACAGAAGGAATTATATAAGGAATTTTGGGAATGTTGATGCATTGGGTTGGTACGAGTCGAAGTCAGCGGCGTGTTAATTGGATTGGGCTTTGGTTGGTGGCGCTGCTGTTGGTGGTGATGTTGCGGTTGCCTGCGATCGCGGGGGCTGTGCATTTTACTGAGTTGCAGTTTGCGCCGTTGCCAGAGGTGCAGTTACCAGAGTATACGCGCTTTGTCACGGATAATGGCATGATTGTGTATCTGTTGGAAGATCGCGAGTTGCCGTTGGTGAGTGGTACGGCGTTGTTTCGTACTGGGCAACGCTGGGAAAGCCCTGAGAAAACGGGTTTAGCAGGTTTGACGGGAACTGTGATGCGCACCGGAGGAACAAAACAGCATTCTGGTGATGAACTGAATGAGTTATTAGAACAACGTGCGGCTACGGTGGAAACGTCGATTAGTACGGCTTCGGGTTCGGCGAGTTTTGATGCTTTAAGTGAAGATCTCGAAACAGTGTTTGGGTTGTTTGCTGAGGTGATCCGTCAGCCAGTGTTTGCGCAGGATAAATTGGATTTAGCAAAAACGCAGTTGCGTGGGAGTATTGCACGGCGAAATGATGAACCAGGTAGCATTGCGCAGCGCGAGTTTCAGAAGTTGATTTACGGTAACGAAAGTCCTTATGCGCGAATTCCTGAGTACCAAACGGTAGATAATATTGCGCGGGAAGATGTCGTGAATTTCTATCAGGAGTACTTCTATCCTAATAATATGATTTTGGGAATTGTCGGGGATTTTGACTCGCAACAAATGCGATCGCTCATTCAAAAGTATTTTGCTGAGTGGCAACCGAAGCCAGGAATGCAACTACCGCAATTACCAACGGTGTGTCAAGCAAAGCTTGGCGGTATTTTCTTGGTAGATCAGCCGCAACTAACGCAAAGTTATTTACAAATTGGTCATTTGGGCGGTCAATTTAATAGTCCTGATTATGCCGCCTTGGATGTGATGAATGGCGTGTTAAATGGCTTTGGCGGACGGTTATTTAATAATGTGCGATCGCGTCAAGGTTTGGCTTATTCGGTGTACGGTGCGTGGAGTCCGCGTTATGACTATCCTGGTTTATTTATATCTGGCGGACAAACTCGATCTGATGCCACCGTGTCTTTTATTCAAGCAATGCAAAAAGAAATTGAACGCCTCAAAACGGAATTAGTTACACCAGAAGAACTTGCTTTAGCGAAAGATTCTGTTCTTAACTCTTTTGTCTTCAATTTTGAAGATCCAGCACAAACTTTAACGCGACTACTACGTTACGAATACTACGGCTACCCCGCCGATTTTCTCTTCCGCTATCGTCAAGCTGTCGAAGCAACTACGGCTGAAGATATTCAACGTGTCGCGCAAACTCATCTCAAACCAGAAAACTTAGTCACTTTGGTAGTGGGTAATGCTGCTGCAATTCAACCGCCTTTAACGGCACTAGCATCAGAAGTGACACCAATTGACATCACAATTCCTGAACCAGAACCTGTAGCAACACAACAAAATCGTTAATTGAAATGTAACTGAGTACTTAATACTTCTTGCCTGAAGATGAGTAATCTTACTAAAATTTGGATTACCATCTTCTTTTTTATACACTTGTACTTACTAAAAATTTACCAAAACTTTAATGTAGGCGTGTTTTTGCCTAATATCTTTACCAAAAGTTTATAGTTTGATATTGACTTTTCAATTAATCTCAAATTATTAGTCTTGAGGAAAAATATTCTCAATTCAACTTCGTAATTGCTGCTATTTCCTAACATCGGTTCGAGGGAAATAGTAGATTTTGCTATCAAAAATTACGAGCTTTTAATCCTGTTTTTTATTTATTATCACAGGCACACAATTTATGGCAATCATTAGAGGAACTTCGGGCAACGATACTCTTGTAGGAACACAATTCGCTGATACGATATTGGGTTTCGCAGGCGGTGACTTGCTGTTGGGTAGAGGAAGTAATGATGTTCTTAGAGGAGGTAGAGGAAAGGACACGCTTAGAGGTGGCAATGGTGATGATACTCTCTATGGCGGTCTAGGTGATGATGTACTCGAGGGCAATGCGGGTAATAATGTACTTTATGGCGGTTTAGGCAATGATCGGCTTTACGCTAGCTTTGAAGAAGGGAATAACACACTCTATGGTGGTGTAGGTAATGACACCCTATACGGAGGATATTATGGGGAAGCCTTTTTGTATGGCGGTCAAGGTGACGATACTTATGTAGTCTCCCCTAATATACAAATTATTGAAGCTTCTAACTCAGGCATAGATACTGTCATTATTAACTCTAGTTCTATTAATGAGTTAAGTGCGAATGTAGAGAATTTAACATTAATAGAGAATAATTATGTTTTTTTTGGTGTTGGAAATAATCTTAACAACACAATCACTGGAAATTCTTTGGATAACGTACTTCATGGCAGGGCGGGCAATGACCTATTAGTTGGGAATGCAGGTAATGACATTCTTGTCGGTACTGATGGCACTGTAGGCGACAAAGACACGCTCACTGGTGGTAGCGGTAGAGATACATTTGTTTTAGGAAATGCCACAAGTGTGTTTTATGACGATCGCAACGGTACTACTTCAGGATTTAGTGATTATGCATTAATTACCGATTTCAATATCAATGATGATTTTATCCGCCTCAACGGCAAACGAACTGATTATTTCTTAAGCGCTTCCTCTGGGGAAGGCAATTTACCTAAAGGAACTGCAATCTTCCGTAAAGTTAATGGGGAAGCGGATGAATTGATTGCAATTATCCAAGGAAGTTCCTCACTAAGTTTGAACGGCAACTATTTCAAGTTCACAGATGATGAGATTGACCTTGCGACACTCAATGGCAATAATGGCTTTGTGATTCAAGGAATTAATGAATTTGACTTTTCAGGAAGGTCTGTTAGCAATGCAGGAGATGTCAACGGTGATGGCTTTGATGATTTGATTATTGGGGCACCGCGTGCTAATCCTAATGGTCAAAATGGTGCGGGGCAAAGCTATCTTGTGTTTGGCAAAGCCTCAGGGTTTGATGCCAGTCTCGACTTGGCGACACTCAACGGTAACAATGGCTTTGTCATTAATGGCATCAATAGATTCGACGGTTTAGGCTACTCAGTTAGCAGTGCGGGGGATGTTAACGGAGATGGCTTTAATGATTTGATTGTTGGTATCCGTTATGCTGAGCCTAATGGTCAAAATGGTGCGGGACAAAGCTGCGTTGTATTTGGCAAAGCCTCAGGGTTTGATGCCAGTCTCGACGCTTCAACACTCGACGGTAACAATGGCTTTGTTGTGAATGGCATCGATGTTTATGACTTCTCAGGCTACTCAGTTAGCAGTGCGGGGGATGTTAACGGAGATGGCTTTGATGATTTGATTATTGGGGCAAATGGTGCGGGACAAAGCTACGTTGTATTTGGCAAAGCCTTAGGGTTTGATGCCAGTCTCGACGCTTCAACACTCGACGGTAACAATGGCTTTGTTGTGAATGGCATTGATATAGGCAATGTCTTAGGTACTACCACTAAAGTCTCAGTCAGCAATGCGGGAGATATTAATGGTGATGGCTTTGCTGACTTGATTATTGGCGCACCACTTGCCAGTCTTGATGGTCAATATTCTGTAGGTAAAAGCTACGTTATTTTTGGCAAAGCCTCAGGATTTGATGCCAGTCTCGACTTGGCGACACTCAACGGTAGCAATGGTTTTGTCATTAATGGTATCAATGTTAATGACTACTCAGGAAGGTCTGTTAGTAGTGCGGGAGATATTAATGGTGATGGCTTTGATGATTTGATTATTGGGGCAGATGGTGCCAGACTTGATGGTCAATATTCTGTAGGTAAAAGCTACGTTGTATTTGGCAAAGCATCAGGATTTGATACCAGTCTCGACTTGGCGACACTCAACGGTAGCAATGGCTTCGTTATTAATGGCATTAATGCATACGACGGTTCAGGCTTCTCTGTCAGTAGTGCGGGAGATATCAACGGTGATGGCTTTGATGACTTGATTGTTGGCGCACCAAGTGCTACTCCCAATTTTCAATCACGTGCGGGACAAAGCTATGTTGTATTTGGTAAAGCATCGGGATTTGATGCAAATTTTGACTTGGCAACTCTCGATGGTAGTAATGGCTTTGTGATTAATGGGATTAATGCAGATGACTTTTCAGGAATCTCTGTCAGTAAAGCAGGAGATGTTGATGGTGATGGCTTCGATGACTTGATTATTGGCGCACCTGGTGCTGACCCGAATGGTCGAGAGTCTGCGGGAGAAAGCTACGTTATCTTTGGTCGTGACTTTACAAACTCTGTTACTCACCTGGGTACTGATGGCGATGATACCCTCATTGGTACAAATGGTGATGATATCCTTATCGGTGGCAGAGGAAGCGATCGCCTCATCGGTGGTCGCGGTGTTGATGTCCTCTACGGTGGTGCTGGAGATGATACCCTTAGTTTTGGCGTGCGCGATCGCCGTCTCGATGGTGGTAGCGGTACAGATACTTTAACTGTTGATACTAGCGATATCACCATCGATTTAACATCTTTACCTCGTAATCAAATTCGCGACATTGAAATTATTGACCTCACTGGTACAGGTAATAACAATCTCATCCTGACGCGCTTAAACTTACTCAATCTTTCGGAAAGTACCAATCGCTTGATTGTGAATGGTAATACTGGTGACTCGGTGACATCAACTGGGCAAGGATGGCTTCGTGGTAACGAAACAACACTTGATGGTATCACCTACAATCAGTTTACTGCTGGAGCGGCAACGCTATTAGTAGATACTGATCTCACGCAAACCATTTCTTGATTTGACCCCAATTAAAGCTAAAGCTGATAGTTTTAGTAATAAGACCACCTTCGTTGTCTTTTTTTATGAGCCGTGAAGAAAGTCGCCAGGCGTTTCTTGTAACCCTGACTTCTACTTAGGAAGTAAACAGCAAACGATCGCGTGGATGAGAGGGCAATTGCGCAGCCATTAGTTGTTGAGCATAAGGATGCTGAAGGTGACGCAGTTGTTTAAGATCTTCTACTGTTTCCACGATCGCTCCTTGGTACATCACTGCGAGTTTATTAGCCATGAAGGAAACTGCGGCTAAGTCGTGCGAGATGAACAAATAAGACAACTCGAACTGTTCTTTGAGATCTGCTAGCAGATGCAGAATTTGAGCTTGAATCGTCATATCTAAGCTAGCAACAGGTTCATCGAGGACAATCAACTTAGGCTTAAGCGCGATCGCTCTAGCAATGGTAACGCGCTGCAATTGCCCACCACTAAACTGATGAGGATATTTATCGATATCTGCTGCACGTAATCCGACAATTTCTAGCAACTGCTGAATTTGCTCGCTCATCTGCGTTGTTGACAAATTAAGATAGTTCTGCATCGGTTCGCCGATAATTTCACGAACGCTTAACCGAGGATTTACCGCACTCAAACTATCTTGAAACACAACTTGGAGATCGCGACGCAAAATTCGCCGTTGATCGCGATTCAGATGTCTCAGATTTTTGCCTTGAAACCAAATTTCACCGCGATCGGGTTGTTCTAGCCCCAGTACAATCCGCCCTAAAGTACTTTTCCCCGCACCACTCTCGCCGACAACTCCTAGACAGCAACCAGGTTCAACAGTAAGTGAAACTTCTTGTAATGCCCTTACCAAGTGCTTTTGTCCCCACCAACCTTGCTGAACTTCATAGGTTTTGGAAACCTTCTGAATCGATAACAGCGTCATACCTCAGTCCTCACTTGCAAACGAGACGCAAGTAGCGATCGCGTGTAAGGATGTTGCGGTTGGTCGAATAGTTGTCTAACATTTGCCTGTTCAACAAATTCTCCTTGATACATCACGGCAACTTCATCAGCTAATTGAGCAATTACGCCCAAATCATGCGTCACAAGCAAAATTGCGGCATCATGTTGTTGCCGTAGATGTGCGAGTAAGTTCAAAATTTGCATTTGGGTAATCACATCTAAAGCTGTCGTCGGTTCATCGGCAATTAAAATCTGAGGACGCAGCGAGATGGCGATCGCAATCATCACCCGCTGCAACATTCCCCCAGAAAGTTGAAAGGGAAATTGTCTCCAGATACGCTCTGGATGAGGTAAATTCACATCAGATAAATAACTGATTCCCATCGACTTTGCTTCTGCTTGAGTTAAAGATTGATGCGATCGCAAAGTTTCCGTAAACTGTTGTCCAATAGTCAAAATAGGATTGAAAAAGCTAGAGGGATTTTGTAACACGACACCAATCTGCTGTCCGCGAATTTGACGTAAAGTAGTAGGCGGTAAACTCGTGAGATCTTGCTGCGATAGGCGAATTGTTCCCTGTGAAATTCGTCCCTCACGACCTAGTAAGCCTAAAATTGCTAAACAGATGGTGCTTTTACCTGAGCCGCTTTCGCCAATAATGCCTAAAACTTTTCCTGGTTTGAGTTGAAAACTCACGCCACGCACAACCTGTGTCCAACTAGTTTCCTGCTGAAACTCGACATGGAGATTTGTAACTGTGAGAACCGGATCAACCATTGGGAAGTGATGTTTCTACAGTAGTAAGCGACGATCTTTGTTTAATTGTCTTACCAAAACGAGGATCAAGCGCATCGCGCAAGGCATCACCTAGCAAGTTGAACGACAACGCAACAATAAAAATTGTCAAGCCAGGATAAAGCATCAACCCTGGTTCGCGGCGGAAAAATTCGCGACCATCAGTAATCATAGCTCCCCACTCTGGAGTCGGTGGCTGAATTCCTAATCCCAAAAACGACAAAGCTGAAATCTGTAAAATAACCCATCCTGTATCTAAAGAAGCTAACACAGCAATTTCGGCGATGGTGTACGGCAACAGGTGTTTAATCATGATATAAGCGCTACTTGTCCCAGACACGATCGCTGCTTTGATAAAATTCTCTTGCTTTAAGCTGAGGACTTTAGATCGGACAATTCTAGCATACCAAGCCCAGTGCGATGCCCCTAAGGCAATAACCAAGTTTACAGGACTCGCACCCATAATACCAACGATCGCTAATGCCAAAATTAAATTAGGGAACGACAAAAACACATCGCAAATCCGCATCAAAACGCTATCAACTTTCCCGCCAATGTAACCTGCGATCGTACCCACAATCAAACTAATGCTCGTCGTGAGTGCGGTAACAGTAAGAGCAATTGAAAGAGAAATTCGCGCTCCATAAATTAATCGTGACAGAATACAGCGCCCTAAATGATCCGTACCGAGCAAAAAAGTGGCACTTGGAGATTGCAGCCGCCGAGTGAGTTCCACTTCTAAAGGATCGTGCGGTGCAATGTAGGGAGCAAACAAGGCGATCAAAGCAATGCAAAAGATGACTCCTACACTGAACCAAGCCGCTTTGTTGTCCAATAATCGTTTTAGCAGTAACATGATTCGCTTTACAAATCCTCCACCTTTCCTAAACGAATTCTTGGATCGAGGTAACTGTAAGTCAAATCGACAATCAAGTTGGTCATCACAAAGAAAATCGCTGCCAAGCAGACATAAGCTTGAATCACCGGATAGTCTCGACTGAGAATCGATCTCACTGCAAATCGTCCAATTCCTGGTAAAGCAAACACATTCTCGACAATGACGGCTCCTGCGAGTAGATGCGCAATACTCATGCCAAACAACGTCACAACAGGAAGCAAAGCGTTTCTTAACACGTGTCTGCCCACAACAAAACGCTCTTTTAACCCTCTAGCACGCGCGTAGAGAACATAATTTTTGCTCAAGCTATCCAACATACTATTACGTAACAGTCGTGCGTAAACAGCAGCGGGAGACCATGCTAGCGTGATTGAAGGCAGTACTAAATGAGTCCAGTTACCGCGCCCCATTACTGGCAACCAACCTAATTGAAAGCTGAAAAAATACATCAGCAAAAAGCCCAGCCAGAAGTTAGGTAAAGCCGCTCCTACATAAGCAAAAAGACGGCTAGCATAATCAAAAATACTATCTCGATAAAGCGCCGCTAAAACTCCTAGAGGAATGCTTACTAACCAAATTAAAACGGTTGTGCTAAGAGTTAGTTCTATAGTTGTTGGCAAGTAGTAAAAAATCTCTTGTAGCACAGGTCGCCCAGTGATGAAGGAAGTCCCAAAGTCAAGTTGAATGACACGCCACAACCAATTGAGATACTGAATTGGCAAAGGACGATTTAGCCCTAATTGCTCTCGCATCGCCGCGATCGCTTCTGGTGTGATTGGTACTTCTGAAATTCGCAAAACGACAACCGCCGGATCGCTTGGCATCAATTGCACGAGCAAAAATGTCACCAATGAAATCCCTAGCAGCACTGGAATCAATTGCAGTAGCCGCCGAATTGCATACAACTGAGTAAACTGCTCAAAGGATCTTAACCATGAGTGATATTGTTCGGTTGTCATTAGACCTCCTGCGTGAATACTTAAATTGTCATATTGAGCGAAGCGAAATATCTCCTAGATTCTTCACTCCACTGCGTTTCATTCAGAATGACATTCATGATTTTTTGATTCGTGCAGGAAGGAGGTCTATTGTTTGGTTAACTTACTAAGCGGAACCTGATTTTCTTGAGGCATAAATTCAAATCCACCGATGTTTTCTTGCAAGACAGCAAGCTTCGTTGAATAAGAAATTGGTAGATAAACTGCTTGCTCGTGTAATGTAGTGAGAATGTCACTGTACAACTGCTGCCGCGTTGCTTCCTCTGTTGATACCAATACCTCGGCAATTTTTCGATCAATCTCTGCTTTCATGGGCAACCCCGACTGTGCCTCATAGTCAGCATGAGAGGGCTTGCGCATCGATGACATCATCGCGTGAGGTTCATAGGGCGGTCCCCAAGTGTTATTGAAAATGAGGTGAAATTCACCGTTTGTTTGGCGATCGAGCCACGCTTGTCTTTCTTCTCCCAACAGCCGCAAATCAATGCCAACTTGTCTCAAATCAGCTTGTAAGGCTTCTGCGATCGCCCTGTCAATATTGTCGAGTGCATTAAAAGATAGCTCCAAAGTTAACGACTGACCATTTTTTTGACGAATATTTCCCCCAGCGGGCAATCTCCATCCTGCTTCATTTAACAAAGCATTGGCGCGTTCTACATCATAGCTATACGGCTCTAGGTTAATATCAGCATAGGGGACTTCATCAGAAAAGTACGTATCGGCTCGTCGCTCGGTATTGTAGAAAATTGCTTGAATCACCGCATCTTTGTTAAAGCTGTGCTGAATTGCCTGTCGCACCGCTAATTCTTGCGTTGGACCGCGACCAGCGTGAATAGCGATCGCCCTCGTACTCAGAGGTTGCGAAACTTCAGCCTGATAGCGACCAGACTTCTGCAACCGCTCAAAAGCATCCAAACTAATGACACCATTACCATAAATTAAATCCAACTCTCCACTTTCAAACGCCACTACCCGCGTTTCACCATCTGGAATCACCCTGACTGTGACTTGTTCTACGTTGGGTAACTCACCCCAGTAGTTTTCATTACGCCGAAATACGGCAACATTATCTCTACGGTATTCTGTCAGTATCCACGGACCTGTACCTATTGGTTGCTTAATGCCATCAGCGGTTGTTCCTGATTCAGGAAAGGCTGCGGGCGAGAGAAACCTCACTGGACGAATTAGTGTTAATTCTTGCAAGGCTGGATAGTAAGCATTTTTGAGGTGAATTCTTAGCGTATACTCGCCTTCTGCTTCAACGCGGTCAATTTGCCTAATCAATTCTAACCAATCATGCGCTTCCGCATTTGCTAAGATTTGATCGAAATTGAGTTTAGCCGCTGTAGCATTAAATGCCTCTCCATCCGAGAACTGTACTCCTTGACGCAGTTGAAAAGTCACCACTCTGCCATCCGGCGAAACTTCCCAACTTTCGGCTAAAGCAGGTAAAATTTCACCGCCCCGCCCATAGTTCACCAATGACTCAAAAATCATATCTTGAGCAAACATTTGACTAGGACCATAAAGGTGTGGATTGAGTGGTCCAACATCTTGTGACCAAGAAAAGACAAGATTTTCTTGTTGATTTGTTTCTGCTTGCGGTTGCGTACAACCAGGTAATACAACCATTGCTCCGATCGCAAGAGGTAGTAAAACCTTACCTAAAAAACTCATACACTTATTACTACTAGTGGCAGTGGATCTAGAACTAAGAATGGGTAATGGGTAATAGATACTGCTTAACCAATTACCAGTTACCAGCCCTTAAGTTATGTTTATTTTTACTCACTTATCTATTAATCAGAATAATTTTTACTTATTCTAACTTTTAATAATCTCATATTCACTTAATTTTTGGCAATTTAAATAATAGCGATTTAGCCAATATCCCCCCAGGGAGTATTTTACTTGCAGGAATTAGAATGATAGGCTTTGATTTCTAATATGCTGATCTGAACAAATTTTCAAACGTAATCCTACAGTGAGAATAAACTCATGACTAGTAAAATTGTTGACACTTGGCTGACCAATTCTCAAGAAGAAAATGCTATGTTTGACGATCATTACCCATTGTGGAAAGTAATGATTGAGCGCATGTCTGAGACAAGTTTAGAAGGAAAAACAGTCCTTGATTTCGGCTGTAATCAAGGCGGTTTTTTACGAGTTTTGTATCACGACAAGCCTTTTCAAAAAGGAATTGGAATTGATGTGGCGCGACAAGCTATTCAAATTGCCAATGAAAACAAGGGAAATTTACCACTAACCTACGAAGTTCGTGACAATCTAGATCCATTTCAATCAGAAATTGATGTTGCTTTTAGTCATGAAGTTTTGTACTTAATTCAAGATTTACAGCAACACGCTCAAAAAATATTTGATTGTTTGAAAAACAAAGGCGTCTACTACGCTGCATTAGGATGTCATTCAGATAATCCTTTGTGGTCAAATTGGAAAAAAATGATTGAAGCAGATTCTAATATTGAGGTGCAAAACTATAGCTTGAATTTTATTGCCGACACATTTCGCGATACAGGATTCACTGTTTTTGCTCAAAAGTTCATGTTAAACGACTTTATGCTTATGAAGGAAAGTAGTAGTTATTTTCCAAGTGTTGTTGATTCTCTTAACTACTATTGGGATTACAAAATTCTCTGGAAGTTTGTGAAACAATAACAGTGCATCACTCGTCGAGTAGCAACACAGAAAATCAGAATTTGACTAAGTAGGTGGACATAATTAAACATCATATAGCAGGAGTCAGGGATCAAAGGTCAGAGATCAGGGTTAAAAGCTAGAAGAAGTGATGATTCTAAACCTCTATCATGTCCTAAGCATCCCTTCAATTGCTATACACAACATTTGTTGGGTAATGGGTAATAGCAAAGCACTTAGCAATTCTTCTGTTAGCATTTAGCAATTTCCCCAAAAGCTAATCGCTAATAGTTACCAGCGCTTAAGTTATGTTCATTTCTACCCACTTACTAGGCTTTGCTATGCATTTCAACATTATTCCATCAGCAATTGCAAAGCCTTTTCTTTCATTTTCTGAAAAATATTATAAAACCCATTACTACGCGAAGGTGTTAGACTCGCATTCAAGCCAGTATCCTTAATGAACTCTGGCGATACTTTCAGAATTTCCTCAGGTGACAACCCACTCAAACCTTCAACTAATACAGCAACTAACCCCTTGACAAGTGCAGAATCTGAATCACCCTGATACCAAACTTTTCCTTGATCTAGCCCCGCAGTGATATACACCTGCGAAACACAACCTGGAACTTTATTTTCTGGCACTTTATCAGCTTCTGGAAATTCCTTTAGCCGTTTAGCATACCAAACTAACTGCTCGTAACGTTGCTTCGGGTTAGAAAGTCGTTGAAAGCGCTGCACAACACGCACAAGTGAATCTGGTAAAGGTGCTGCGGTAGAAGTCATAATTACTGGCGATAAACATTATCATTATTACGATGCGCAAGTACTATAATTATAAAATCTAGCAGTGATTTGACCGCATTTATTTAAATCATCCATCTGTTGTTTCTAATTGTGTTTCTGGATTGCGAGTATACCAATACGCCCAGGCAATTAAGACAGCTTGTAGCGGTAGCCTTGCTAAATACAGCAATTGACTATGAGGAATTCCCTCAACTTTGATGTTGTGTATAGTCATATAAATATTCGCTGGAAACACCCCGATAAATAAAGCAATTAAACACCAGGCTGCTGTGACACTCATACTAGGAATCAATAACCCAATACCGCCGAGAATCTCAAATACACCACTCAAATAGACTGAAGCGAAGGGCGGAAATGGTGGCGGTACAATCCGTGCATATTGCTCTGGTCGGATAAAATGCGTAATTCCGACAATAACTAAAGATACAGCAAAGACGCCGCGTAAAATTTCCTTGCGGCGATGTGGGTTGTGCGTAGAAGACATAGGCAACCAAAAACGCTAATAAAACGGTAGAGCAGTCTCATCCAAACTTACGTCTATCCAAAGTAGAGATATCGCTGTCTACTCCGCTTTATTTCATAATTTCCACTTGAATCACGCGACCAAAGTTTTTAAACACAGCAGTCACAAGAAACCGCAAGTATCTCCCCCACCAAGGTAAGCGATCTGGGTAATTTGCAAAGCGAGTCAAATAGTAAATCTCCTCAGTTACTTTAATTCCCTGTTCCCAACTTTCTAATTCTTTGGAATTATCTATTCCCCACTTAAATTCTGCATTAGTCTTAGATACAGTATCGTGTTTCTTAGTATTTTTCGCTCTTTTAGTTGCAATGACATCGAGTAACATGGTAACAGGTGCAAGATCGCGAGTAATATTTTGAAATAGAGTTTTCATCTCTACTTCTGTTAGATACATTGACACTCCTTCCATAATAATTAATACTGGTGCTACAGGCTGAACTTCTTCAATCCAATTATCTAAAATAGAACCAGCAATAAAATGCAAGCGATCGCCTTCATTAATCAACTTACGTTTTAGGTCAATCACTTCAGGAAAGTCAACTTCATACCAAGATATTTCCCCGTTATCAACGCGAAAAAATCGCGTACAAAGCCCTGCGCCCAAGTTAATAATAGTTGCCTTAGGATGATTTTGAATAAATTTTGAAATTAGGCGATCGTAAACCTCCGCACGAATTACACATCCTAGTTGCGACGCCCATCCTTGAGCATATTTTGTAAAATCATAATCAATCTTTCCAACAATTTCTGTTGCTTTATCGTCCTTAAGAATTGCATCCTGGCGCTGCGATTCCACATACCGCGCATATAGTGTAATCATCAAAGTTTCCGAAACACCCGAAATCTTATTTGTCGCTTCTTTCGCTGTAGTAGTCATAAGCTTCTACCATTTACATTGAGTACAATTCTTTATGACGTTTTCACGCAGTTAAAATCAACGCAACTTGCTTAGCAAAATACGTCAAAATCAAATCTGCACCCGCGCGTTTCATACTCGTTAAAGTCTCTAAAATGACTTGCTTTTCATCAATCCAACCTTGTTGTGCAGCAGCTTTAATCATTGCGTACTCGCCACTGACGTTGTATGCTGCAACAGGTAAATGCGTTGCCTTGCGTACTTGATGAATAATATCAAGATAAGCTAAAGCAGGTTTCACCATGACAATATCCGCAGCTTCTGCAACATCAAGAAACACTTCTTTCATAGCTTCTCTGGCATTAGCCGCGTCCATTTGATACGTTTTCTTGTCTCCGAATTGCGGTGCAGAGTCTAACGCATCGCGAAATGGACCATAATAAGCCGATGCATACTTAGCAGAATACGCCAGAATTCCGACATTGATGTAACCTTCAGCATCTAAAGCCTTACGAATTGCGCCTATCCGCCCATCCATCATATCTGAAGGGGCAACCATATCTGCACCGGCTGCGGCTTGCGCGAGTGCCATTTTTACCAAAACTTCTACCGTAGGATCGTTTAAAATTGTGCCATGTTCGTCAACTAACCCATCATGTCCGTGCGTCGTAAACGGATCGAGGGCCACATCAGTAATCACAATTATCTCTGGCACAGCTTGCTTAATCGCTTTAACCGCCTGCTGTACCAAACCGTTTGGATGATAACTTTCACTACCAGTATCGTCCTTCTTGCTTTCAGGAATGACCGGAAAAAGCGCGATCGCATTTATCCCCAACTGATTCGCTTGCGCCACTTCTTCTAGCAATAAATCTAGTGAGTAGCGGTAGCATCCTGGCATCGAAGTGACTTCGATTTTTCCTGCCTCTTCCATGACAAATAGAGGATAAATCAAGTCATTCACACTTAATTGTGTTTCGCGTACCATCCGCCGTAATGCAGGTGTCCGTCGCAAGCGGCGCGGGCGAATTATCGGTGCATCAGTTGTTGATGTTTCGTGCGTTGAAACAACTTGTGAAGACATAAAAATCGTTTATGAGAATGATAATCATTATTTCATAAAAGCGTGAATGAATTGCGATCGCCCCTAAGAAAATCGAAAAACTCTAAACCCGACGCAACAAAATAAAATGACGCCGAGGGCGATAAATAATACCTTCTTCCTCAAACCGTGCTAGCATTCGCGTTACCGTAACTCGCGTTGTGCCAATCACTTCAGCAATTTCTTGGTGCGTCAGCCGCAAATCAATTAACTGTCCTTGATCGACGCTACGCCCAAACTTGCTAGCCAACCAAGATAGAAGTTGCAGTAAACGATTGGGTATTCGTTCGTGGCGGACGATACAGAGTAATTCCTCCGCTTGCTGCACGTTCCGCAAAATGTTATCAATGATCTGAGACCACTGTAAAGCGGGAACATAAGTCACCTCGACACTCGTTAAGCATTCAATTTGATATGGTTGAATGCGAGATAAAGGTTGACCTATGACATCCCCAGCGCCCCAATAACCCAGCGTTACTGTTGTACCTTCTTCACTCCACGTTAAGCTACGTACTGCCCCGCGTTCAATACGCAGTAGGACATTTGGTTGTAATGGAATTTTATCGCCACGACTGAAGGTGAACTGACTCCAATTAGCCGGCGACGTTGGGCTGTGAGTTACAAAAGCCATAGCATTTGGATTTAAAAGTGAGGAGTGCGGATATTGCTTGGAATTGAGTATAGATTCGTTGACTCGAAAAAGCAAGTTAAATGAAAAGAATTCTCAATAAAACATATATTCTTCATCTGGCGAAAAAATAATTCTAGGGGAATATGACTAAGGGAAGATGACAAAAACTTTAAAGAAGGTCTCTACACCAAGGGGTATTTACTGCGAACACTTGCTAGTCACTTTTTTTTAGTTTGTAATGAACAGTCTTAAAGTGTACGTGATTAGCTTGCGGTTCAAACAAAGTATAGATAGCAATTTCTGGCAATTTGCCAACACTACCTACCCCAATAACTTGGCGTGGCTGTGTGGCGATCGCGCAGGGTGATTTTTGCGCATCCAACGTCGTGACGCTTGCTGCGATCGAACCTGATTGCACTTGATACTGAAACGCCAAACCCGAACGCCCGCAGAATAACGTTTGTGCGTCTCCGCGTACAAGGCGATCGAGCATTTGCGGTGCAGGTGTTTCGGGAGTTAATTCATCATCAACACCCAGAGTACTACCATGAACCAATAAGCAATCGCAATCGTGAAAACCAAAATCAAGCTTGCGTATCCATTCCACAGTTTGACGCGAAACAGATTTCCACAACACTTCGACAATTTCAGCGCCGTACTTATGCGTCAACTCAGTCGCATCCCCCGTCGTACCAACACCATGCAAAATTAAACATTGTTCCTCCCACCATCCTTTGCATATTTGAGGTTGCAATTCTCCCTGACGAGGATTTTGAACTCGCTGTACTAATTTTTCGCAGTCTGGGTGCGGTCCGACTAAATCTCCTAAAATATAAATTTCTTCTACAGCCTTTTGTTTAATATCCGCAAGCACAGCTTCATAAGCCGCTAAATTCCCCTCAACACCACTTAAAATTGCCCAGTAACCCATAACTTAACGTGCACACACATGAGTAGGATCTTCCGCCCTTTCTGCATATTCCAATCCTCTGGCTAAACGCCAAGCAAAAATAGGCGGTAAACCTTTTTCAGCGATCGCAGCACAAGTTTTTTGGTAATCGTAAGCAACTTCGCGTAGCGCTACCTGCTGCGTCTCAGTATCGTAAAGAACATAAGTTGCGTTTGGGCGTCCGTGACGCGGTTCGCCGACTGAACCGACATTCACAATTTGCTTGAAAGGCGCTGTAAATTTCAAATGTTGTTCTGAATCAAGACTAGGACCGGTAATCCGAATTTGCCATTGTCCATTATCAAGCGATCGCACGTAAGGTACGTGAGTATGTCCGCAGAATAGCACATCCGCCCCTGTCGAAAGTACGCGTTCCATCGCCACAAAAGCATCCATTTCGGGTAACAGATACTCATGCGCGCTGTAAGGGCTACCATGAACGAAGCATAAATTACCTTCGTGGAGACTGTGAGGTAATTGCGCTAAAAATTCGCGTGTTTCTGGTGTAACTTCTTGATTTGTCCACGCATGGGCAGCCATACCGCGTTTTTCGGCTAATAATGAAGGATAACTACAGTCACACGCATTGAGTCCTTCGACAACATCTTCATCCCAGCAACCTGCACACGTCGGAATATTTAACGTGCGGATGCGTTCTACGACTTCGTTAGGATAAGGACCATAGCCAACGAGATCGCCAACACAATAGATTCTATCAGCTTTTTGTTGGGCAATATCTGCTAAAACTGCATCTAATGCAGGTAAATTTCCGTGAATGCACGACATAACGGCTAATTTCATACCATAGCTTCCTCAATGAGCATTTCTTTTACTTGTTGTTGATAGTGACGAATCGCAGCATCTGATAAACAGCAATCTTGAAAAGTTTGAGCGATCGCAACTTCATCTAATTGATTTCCCCACACTTCAAGACCACTGAGGCGCTGCGGTCTTCCCTCAAGCCAGCGTGGTAGATTTAACTCATCAAATTGCAGTTCCCTCCCTGCAATAAAGTCACCATAAACCGATAACCCATCCGCAAGCTCAAAAATCCCCTTGGCGCGCGATACTGTACCGTAAGCGCCTTGAGTAAGTTCATACCAAAAAACCTCTAAACTATCAGGATCGATGACATGACCCGTCGTATTCGCAACCCATAACGAAGTTGCATCCGTTGCTGTTGATGAACCTTCAACAATCTCATCCGCCCATTCTTCCCAATCAGCAGCTTGCATCCCAGCAGGAACAATCGCTACGCGATGACAGTTGAGAGTATCGAGAATCGGCGCTATTTGGGCTAAGTCTAAGTGGTATCCTAACTCCAAGTAAGCCGTAACACCCGCAGCAAGTAAATTCCACAATTGTGCTTGTTGGTCGTCAGCTAAAAATTGCACAGAAGGAAACTCCGCTGCTAAACGAGTTTGGTCAATTCCAACCCGCGTTGCTGGTGAAAAATACAAAGTGGGTTTTTGCGTAAATTGCTGGCGAATCCAATCGGTCTTTCCTACACCAGGAAGACCAGCCACCGCAGTCATCCGTTGCTTCACGATATGATAATGATTATCATTGCATAAAAATTATGACACAAATCGACATCGAGTATGGCGGCAACCTTACTACCTAATTACACAGATATTGCCATCATTGGCGCGGGACCTCATGCAATGACTGTCGTGACGCACTTATTGCAAAAACGCCAGCAGTTACGTCAGCGGTTATTAGTCTTCGATCCTCATGGCACTTGGATGCAACAATGGCAAAATCAATTTAGTGCGTTTGAGATTCCGCATTTGCGATCGCCTGCGGTACATCATCCCGATCCCAACCCCTATGCTTTAAGACAATTTGCGCAATCGCGATCGCACGAACTTTACCCGCCTTACGATCTTCCAGGAACCTTATTATTTCAAGATTTTTGCCAAGAGTTGATTCGCCGTTGGTCATTACAACAGCACATTGTCGCCGCTAAAGTTGTTCGCATTGAACCGATTAAACAAAACTTGCGATCGCGCTTTCGTCTTTGGTTAGACAACGATCAATCAATCGTGGCGCGACGCGTTATTCTCGCGACAGGTAGCGGTACGCCGCAAATTCCCGCTTGGGTGCAAAAAATCGCATCACCCTACCCGCAAGACAGACTTTGCCATTCGCGTCATGTCGATTTGCGTCATTTACAACTACACGGCGAAACCGTACTGATCGTCGGCGGTGGATTAACCAGCGGGCACCTAGCTTTAGGCGCGATCGCTCGTGGTGCTAAAGTCATACTCATGTCCCGTCGCGATCTGCAAGAAAAACTCTTCGATGCCGATCCTGGTTGGCTAGGACCAAAATACCTCAAAAACTTCTGGACAGAACCGGATTGGGAAAACCGCGCCGAAACAATTCAAAACGCCAGAAACGGCGGTTCTCTGACACCCGCAATTATGCTGCAACTGCGCCGCGCCCATCGTAGGGACTATATCAAAATAATGGAAAAATGTCAAGTGCTATCCGTAACATGGCATAAGGCGTGGCAGATTACTTGTGATGATGGCAGTAAACACGAGTGCGATCGCATTTGGCTTGCCACAGGAACCAAAATCGACCTCACCGCTGAACCTTTACTCACAGAAATCATCGAACATTATCCGCTTCCCACCGCTAAAGGTTTACCAGTCCTCGATCCTCACTTACGCTGGGCGGGTTGCGAATTATTCATCACTGGCGGACTCGCCGCACTCCAAGTCGGACCTGTAGCCCGTAATTTATCCGGTGCTAGAATGGCAAGTGAAAAAATTATCCCCGCGCTGTGGAAACCCAGCCTTACTTTTTCCCACTGACGCTCAGCTTGGCAACTAAAGTCGCCGCTTCACAAACTAAGCCCACCTGCGTGGGCTAACTCAAATTTAAAGAAACCCGTGAAGACGGGTTTTGTCTGTGTAGTCATGGTTCAACCGCTAGACACTAACAAACCCAATTCATTTGTCAAATCCGCAGTTCCGCCAAACTTTGCCACGTAAATTTCAAAATAAATTTGTATATTAATTTCATAAGTAGGATAACTACGTATACCATCAGAGGTAGATAATAAATTATGCAGCCTACTCGCGAAATATTTGATTGATGTTTACTCTTGAACCAGCCAAGTGTCCTCCGAGGGCAGAAATTGGACAAATGAGCCGCATCTTAGTCGTCGAGGACGAAGAGTTAATCCGCGAAATGCTAGTTCTCGCGCTAGAGGCTGAAGGTTATACGATCGCAACTGCTACTGATGGTAGAACAGCATTATCTATGCTACCAACTTCCGAGGCAACTCAAGGCGAAGTACCTTATGACTTGCTGATTTTAGACTTAATGTTACCGCAAGTGAACGGTTTAGACGTCTGTCGCCTACTGCGTCATCAAGGAAATCAAATTCCTATCCTCATTCTGAGTGCAAAAGGTAGCGAGACAGATCGCGTTTTAGGTTTAGAAGTAGGAGCCGACGACTATCTCACCAAACCTTTTAGTATGCGCGAACTTGTTGCTCGTTGTCGCGCTTTGTTGCGTCGCCAGCGCTTCAATAGCTTACCGCAACTCCCGCTACTCCAGTTCAAAGATGTCACGCTTTACTCACAAGAATGTCGCGTCACTGTACGCGGTGAAGAAGCAAGTCTTTCACCTAAAGAATTTCGTTTACTTGAACTATTCATGACATACCCCCGCCGCGTTTGGTCGCGCGAACAATTACTCGATCAAGTCTGGGGCGCAGATTTTATTGGAGACAGCAAAACCGTCGATGTTCACATCCGTTGGCTACGCGAAAAATTAGAAAAAGACCCCAGTCATCCTGAATACATCATTACTGTACGCGGCTTCGGCTACCGCTTTGGGTAAAAAAAAGAGCAAGTGATGAGGGCTAGTAGTAAGTGATGAGTCCTTTGCACCGAAAGCCTGCGGAGCGTCCCTCGACCGCTAACCTCTCACATTAACTCATTCCCAGCCAAAACCGATAAGCTAGTAGCTAATGGGTAAAAAGCTATGAGCTTTAAATGGCGTTGTTAGAATTCTTATTGGGACTAACGATAGGACTTGGGATTTGGTTATGGCAATATACCCAATTCCAAAAAAGACTACAGCAAGTATTACGCAGGCTTCCTTCGGAAGTGACAGAAATTTCGTTACCTTCTATCAATTTACTACAGCGGGCAATTATCAAGCAAAAAGAACACAACGCCGAGTTACAAGCAAAAATTGACTTGAGCGAATATCTCTTAGAAGTTGCGCCGATAGGTTATCTAGAAGTAGATGAAGAAAATCAATTGCTGTGCTGCAACCTCCAAGCACAGCAGTTATTGAACATCCAAAAGTGGAACCCACAACAAACGAGGCTGCTTCTAGAGCTTGTGCGATCGTATGAGTTGGATTATTTAATTGAACTAACACGCGATCAGCAACAGCCACAAGTCAAAGAATGGGTATTTCATCCAACTTTTACCAATGCAGTATCCCTCGGCGAAGCCCAACCCCGCACGTTACGAGCTTTTGGTTATTCGTTACCAGAAGGAAGAGTCGGCGTCTTTATTGAAAATCGCCAACCTTTAGTAGAACTCGCGCAATCCCGCGATCGCACGCTTTCAGATTTAGCCCACGAACTAAAAACACCCCTCACCTCAATTCGTCTTGTCGCCGAAACTTTGCACGATCAGTTACAGCCACCACTTCAACGTTGGGCGGCGCGTATTCTTCCTGAAATCGATCGCCTGATTAACTTAGTTCAAGACTGGTTAGAACTCAATCAACTCGAAGCCAACAGTAAGTTAAATCGCCAAAACGTCGAACTGCGATCGCTCATCAGCGCTGTGTGGGAAACGCTCGAACCTATAGCGCAAAATAAACAGATGCAATGGAGTTATTCTGGACCTGAAGCCGTATGGCTTAACGCTGATGAATCGCGACTTTATCGCTTGTTCTTGAATTTATTTGATAACAGCATCAAATACAGCCCTCCCCAAGGAAAAGTTGATGTCAAGCTCAGTATGATTGCAGCCGAGCAAGTACAAATTGATATTATTGATTCTGGTCCAGGCTTTCCTAGCACTGATTTACCTCGTGTGTTCGATCGACTCTACCGAGGCGATCCCTCGCGCACGCGCCAAGAAACGTTCACGCATCCCAGTTGTCCTGTGAGTACAGGTTGTGGTTTGGGTCTAGCGATCGCCCGACAAATTGTTTTAGCCCACGGCGGAACAATCAAAGCAATGAATCATCCGCAAACTGGTGGCGCTTGGTTGCAAGTTCTGCTACCAGAGGTATTAGCGAATCCTCAAAATTAGCACTAACATTAAGGCAACACTAACTAATGACTTGAGCGCAAACATTGCGAAGCGTGAATGTTAATTCTAATTCGGAGCGTCGCCACTTTGAACGTCGTCTCAAAAGCTTAGAGCGTGACGTTCTGCGGATGGGGGCTTTAGTTGAAAATTCCTTTAGGCTGAGCCATCAAGCATTGTTTGCACGTGATTTAGAAGTAGCGAGAGAACTTCCCCGCCTCGATAAACAAATCGATCGCTTTTATAAACAAATCGAGTTAGAGTGTGCAGCTTTACTCACGTCAGAATCCCCTGTCGCACAAGATCTACGTCTATTGAGTGCTTTCATGCAACTCGTCCGCGACTTAGAGCGTATCGGTGATTATGCTAAAGATCTAGCCGAAATCGCCATCAAGCTTTTTCCTTATCCTCCGCATCGCTGTGTTCCGCAAATCGAAGAGATGTCACATCACGCGCAAGCAATGCTCGCTACGAGTTTAGTCGCGCTTGCCGATCTCGACGCCGATGCTGGAAAAACAGTCAAGCAACTTGATGACTTTGTAGACGATGCCTACGAAACACTCTACCAAACTTTAGCAACCGAACGCGATATTAAAGGCGTTGTCGAACCAATTTTGTTATTAGTACTTGTCATTCGCCACTTAGAACGCATGGCAGATCATGCAACTAATATTGGTCAAAGAGTGGCATACATTGTCACCGGACATCGATCGTAGTATAGCTTTATGTCGAAATTTTTGTGAGTTATCCAGCGCGATTCACCCACCGCTCTAATCTTTAACAAAGGCTTACCTATTCTTAAACTTGTCGTTTTAAGATCATCATTAAAACTATAGCAAAAGCCTTATTCAGGCTAGTTCAACATTATTATAGTTACACTTAAGCTTACAAATAATGAACATCAAGTGTGACAACTTGAATTTACAATCTACTTTTGCAGATACAGCGTTTTACCTGTAAACAAAAAAATACGCTAGTTTTATCAAAATAATATTTGGTCGTAAATATCCAAAATATCTAAAGTTATATAAATATGCAGCCTATGGAGAACGAAATTTACCGAAATATGAGTGAAGAGTAATAAATCATAACCACACCAACGAAACAAAAAACGGTTAAACCAAATATGACTATCTCCGCTCCAAACCCAGCTTTACCTTCTCCAATTAGTCAGCGCATATTTAGCCGTAAAGAACTCATTCCACCTCGTCAAGATCTGTTGTGGAAAATTGAGCGTGGAGCCGTACGTACCTTTACTTGGAGCGAGCAAGGCACATTAATTACATTAGGATATTGGGGAACCGACGATGTAGTCGGTTATCCTCTTTCGCGCGTTAATCCCTACCAAATCGAGTGCTTAACAAGTGTCGAGATGAGTCTTTTGCCTGCGGGATTCTGGCACCAAGCAGTAGATGCAATGTTACTCCACATTCAACAATCTGAAGAACTCCTTAGTATCGTGCATCGCAAACCTGTGTCTATGCGATTGTGGCACTTTTTAATCTGGCTATCAGAGAAGTTCGGTCGCGAAGTGGAGCAAGGGCGGTTAATTGATTTAGCGATTACGCACCAAGAAATAGCTGAAGTCATCAATACAACACGCGTCTCCGTCACTCGATTGTTACAGCAATTCGAGGAAGAAGGAATGTTGCTTCGTCATCAACGGCGATTAATTCTCTGCTTAATCAAGTAGTCAACTCATTAAATTAAAAAAATTATGAAATCCGAGGTTTTACTATTGATTTTTGAGTGATATAAGCTTGTATAATCTACATGGTGCAGCAGATATACCTACAAGTTTAAATTTGTCTGTAACACATTGGTGTGAGTGAGAAAACTATGACGAAATTTTTCTGGAATGCTTTAAAGCTAAGTCCAGTGATTCTAGGAGCGTTGCTTCTAGGTAATCGCGCTCAAGCAGCTGAAACTCCTGCGGCTGCCGATTTAGTTGTTGCGACTACAGCTACAACAAGTCAAGTTGCGGCTGTTGAACCAGCAACTGAAAGCATCGTAGTTCCGACCAGCAACGCAGCAACGCCAACCGTTGCTAGCGAAATCAAAATTGCCGATAATCGCGTAGCGCCAAGCTTGGTGAGCCAAGCCCCCGCAAGTAACTCGCTAGCGCAGGTGACATCAGTCTCGCAGTTGTCAGACGTCCAGCCTACCGACTGGGCATTTCAAGCTTTACAGTCACTTGTTGAACGCTACGGCTGTATTGCTGGTTATCCAGACGGCACTTATCGCGGTAATCGCGCCTTGACGCGCTACGAGTTTGCCGCTGGTTTAAACGCATGTTTAGACCGTGTAAACGAGTTGATTGCGACAGCGACAGCAGACATGGTAACTCGCGAAGACCTAGCGACCCTCCAGCGCCTGCAAGAAGAATTTGCCGCAGAAATCGCTACCCTGCGCGGTCGAGTCGATGCTCTAGAAGCGCAAACCGCAGAACTTGAGGCAAATCAGTTCTCGACAACAACTGTACTCAACGGCGAAGTCATTATTTCCGCATCTGACGTCTTCGGTGACGCAGCCGTAGGCGGAACAGACTTAGATTACAATACCGTTGTTGGGGCACGCGCGCGGTTGAACTTTGACACGAGCTTTGGTGGCGACGATCTCTTGAGAACTCGTCTACAAGCTGGAAATATAGACAATAACGCTGGCGAGACGGGTACAGTAATGACCCGCTTGGGCTACGACATCACCACTGATAACAATGTTGAAATCGATGACTTGTTCTATCGTTTCCCCGTTGGTGACGCGGCTTTAGTTCAACTCAATGCTAACGCCGGACTAGACGCAGGTTTATTCACTTTCAACCCTTCCTTTGATAGTAGTGGTCGCGGTTCAATCTCGCGTTACGGTCAACGTAGCCCGATCTTCCGCACAAGCGGCACCGGTGCTGGACTATCTGTTATTCTTAACCCAGAAGGCCCTTTAACCGTGTCGGGGGCGTTTCTAGCGCCTACTGCAAACACTCCTGAAGCAGGTACTGGAGTTTTTGAGGGTGCTTACGTCGCATTAGGTCAAGTTGCTTTTCGGTTCAGTGATACTTTCACAATCGGTGCTACCTACGCTCGTGCTTATCAAAACACAGCGAGCGGAATTAATCTGTTCGGTTCTACAGGTAGCGCGAATGCCAATGCACCTTTTGGCGACGTTGCAACCGAAGCTAACCACTACGGCGTACAAGCAAGTTTACAACTCGGTACAACCTTGAACCTCTCAGGTTGGGCAGGTTACTCAACCGCTGATGCTTTAGTAGGACCTGCTGCTGATGCTGATATGTTCTATTGGGCGGCTGCACTAGCAGTACAAGACTTCGGTAGAGAAGGTAATCAGCTAGGTGTCATTTTTGGTCAACCACCGCGAGTGACAGAAAGCAGCATTGCAACAGCTGAAGATCCTGATATTTCCTACCACCTCGAAGGATTCTACCGCCTACAACTTACCGAAAACGTTTCGGTTACTCCTGGCGTGTTAGTGATCTTCAATCCAGAGCACAACACTGCTAACGACACGATCTATGTAGGAACACTTCGGACGACATTCTCGTTCTAAAGTAATTGTTAAGACTATTTAACTGAGGCTGGGGCGATCGCTACTGGGTCGCCCCACTTACTTTTGCATACTACATCGATTGCTGCTCAGATGAAGAAAACTCCGAAGGCGGGCGATCGCTACTCCAAGCCCACCATACACAACCACAACGACACTGATAAAACTCTTGCCACTTGCGGCGATAATTATCGGTCATCACAGGCGATCGTCGATTCAGCCACACATTTTTCGCATCTCGACTCGCAGCACGACAAGTAGGACAGCAAAATTCATACGCGTGAATTGCCTTATTAGTCCATTCAGGCGGAACAGGAGCAAACGCATCCATTCAGGAATCCTTTATGAAGAGGTTGGAGGTCGGAGGTCGGAGGTCGGAGGTCAGCAAAGCAAATGCATCTATACCGAAATCCTCATTTCAAGTGCTTATTATCTATAGTAAGTGGGAGAAAATAAATATAGCGTGACTGGTAATTGGTAATTGAAAAGAATGTCTATTCCCCCCTCCCAGTTGTCTTATTGCCCAACCGTCGTACTATTGCTGAACTAAAGTCAATGGAGCCAGCTATTGAAATTCGCCGCCTTGTAGAGATTATGCCTGCTTCTGGTCGCATGATGACTAAAATTGTGCATAAACCAGAGCAAGCAACCGTAATTCATAGCCCGTTTCCTCTGCCTTGGAATCAGCAACGGCTAATATATATTAACTTTGACTTGTGGCGTCGGCTTTCGCAGCCGCAAAGAGATCTGCTGTTGTTACGCACCGTATCATGGCTTTTGCAAGTTAAGTGGTTAAAGCCAGATATTTATCAAGGTGTTGCGATCGCAGGACTAATCGGCGCAACAATCGAGTTAGTGCAGCAAGACGCTGTCGGAGTTTTAGTTGCAGGAGGTTTGAGCGCGATCGCCATTAATCGCATTTGGCGTAATAATCGCAGTACGCAACTCGAAATCGCCGCCGATGAAGCCGCGATTCAAATTGCCCAAAGGCGCAACTACATCGAAGCCGAAGCCGCAGAATATTTATTATCTGCAATCGAAACTGTCGCCAAACTCGAAAAGCGTCCTAGCTTAACCTTCGTTGAACTTATTCGTTGCCAAAATTTACGCGCGATCGCGGGTTTATCTGCTGTAAGTGTTCCTGAATCACTTCAGTAAAAATGTTCTTTTAAAGTCTCTCTAGCAATTTTGGGCTACGTTAGGGGAGAAAATCAGGAAAAACAATCTATTTATACCATTTCACTAAATGATCGCTACAAATAAGTTCTCCTTACCCCCTCTGCGCCCCTGCTCCCTCTGCTGCCCATTTGTAGCCGCTTTAAAGTGAAACGGTATTGCAGGGCTAGGGGGCAAATCATACGCTAATCAGCAACGCTGAAATCAATGAACTGTTTGAACAATAACCGCTAGAATGCAAAAGTATTTTTCCAGCATGGCTTTGAGCTTGCTTGTTGCAAGTGGAACGGTTAGCTGTCATGCTGCATCGGTTGCTCAAAGAATTGTACCTGCACAAATGTCACGTATACCAACACCTGCTTCAAGTTCTCATACAGCTTTGGAACAATCAATTCATCGACAAATCAATGAGTATCGGCGATCGCGCAATTTACCACCACTCACTCTCGATTCTCGCATTAGCGACCAAGCATTAGCCCACAGTCAAGCGATGGCAAGTGGTAAGGTTGCTTTTAGCCACGATGGTTTCGATCAGCGCGTTCAAATTATTCGCCGTACAATACCTTATCGCGCAGCCGCTGAAAACGTTGCGTTTAATCAAGGCTATAGTAATCCAGATGTGCAAGCTGTCCAAGGTTGGATTAAAAGCCCTCGTCATCGCGTTAACATCGAAGGTCAATATGATTTAACAGGTATTGGTATTAGTCGCAACGCTAACGGTGAATATTACTTTACCCAAATCTTTATCCGCAGCCGCTAATATCAAAAGAATCATTCTGAGTTTACCTGACCCCCAACCTCTGACCCCTGACCCCTCCTTATGGAATTAACCGATTTTCAAGTTTGCGATCGCGATATTGATGACGAAATTTTAACGCAGTACATGAATGCGGAAGCGATCGCTGTAGATACTGAGACAATGGGTTTATTACCCTGGCGCGATCGCTTGTGTCTTGTACAACTTTGCGATCCTCAAGGGCGTGTTACGGCGATTCGTATTGCTAAAGGACAAGAATCTGCACCAAACTTACAAAAGTTAATGCAAGCAACTGATATCCTCAAAGTCTTTCACTTTGCACGGTTTGACATTGCAACCTTAAGCTATCATCTCAACATTCAAGTATCACCCATCTTTTGCACTAAAATTGCCAGTAAACTTGCTCGCACCTACACAAATCGACACGGGCTAAAAGATTTAATTCAAGAACTTGAAAAAGTTGAACTTGATAAAAGCGCCCAAAGTTCTGATTGGGGAAACGCTGCATCTTTAAGCGAACAACAACTCCGTTACGCCGCAAACGATGTTCGTTATTTGCTTTCTGCACAGCAAAAACTCGTTGCTATGCTCGAACGTGAAGATCGATTAGAGTTAGCACAAGCGTGCTTTGAGTGTTTGCCGACAATTGTCACGCTAGACTTATTGCAATTCAAAGATATTTTTGAACATTAATAGCTAGAAGGAGCTTTTTTAATTTCTCCCAATCTTTTGATAAAAATCGTTAACTTTGCTCTAAATATCGAAAATTGATACCTTAAGCGTGCAAAAAACTTCTCACGATAGAATTACTTACAATTTTTAGCTCTGCATTATCTTTACTACTGAGTATCAATGTCGCTAATACTACTGAACCAGTATCCAGTAACGACTATAGAATGTCAACAGACTTCTTATACACGACCTTTAAGTTGCCAGCGAGTTTCACAGTCTTCTAGCAATTCTAAATTTATTACAATACAGACTGCTGAACCGGCTCAACAATCTAATGAAACTTCGATGCTTGCATTCACTGACGAAGAAAGTGATGCAGCCGTTAGGCTATTTGGTTGTGATTGTTTAGTTTGTATCAATGCTGTTCGTCAGTTGCGTAGTTTACCTCCAGTTTCCTGATAATTAAATTGAGCGAGTGTTACTGCAAATTAATCTGGCTGCGAACTTGCAGATTTTTGCGCTGTAGTACTCATTTTTTGAGATCCCTCGCCTAAACTGCGGAAGTAAAGACCACCAATCGTTACTAAAAAGACAACATACGCAATAGCTTGCACCAAGAAGAGATTTTGTCGGTAGCCAAATAGTGCTTTGAGAACTATTCCAGGAAATTGGTTATCGGGCAGAATGTGCGAAGTATCCCACACTCTTGGTCCTAAGATACAAGAAGGATTTTTAGCAAACTGATCGTGATAGAAGCAGAGTGATTCCAAGCTGCGATCCATACTTGCAAGCGTTGCAGCAGCGGCATCGAAATGCTTTAATGCTGATACCACTAATCCGGCAACAATTAAAAGTAACAAAACGCCCATTACCTGGAAAAAGCGGCGGATATTAATCTTGACGCCCCACTTAAATAGCATCACGCCGATCAACACAGCACCTACTAAGCCCAAAACTGCACCCAAAGCCGGAAATAAGCCTTGTTGAAAATTGGCAGCGATAAAGACAACCGTTTCAAAGCCCTCACGTAGCACTGCGATGAAGATTAAGCTGAAGACACCCCATCCCGCTGCTTGATTTTGTTGCAAAGTATTGGCGAGTGTTCCTTCAATATCGGCTTTGAGATGCTTCGCCTGCTGTGTCATCCAAATGAGCATCCAACTCAGCATGAAAATGGCGACAACGCTGAAGCTTCCTTCCAACAAAGGTTTGATAACAGGCGTATACTTAGGATTTGCAGCACTGATTGCCGGAATAACCCAACTAAACAGCAAACCGACTAATGCACTCGCACCTATTCCCGCGCCTACACCGGCATAAACCCAAGAATTTAAATGAGTTTGCTGTGCTTTTTTGAGACACGCGAGAACAATTCCTACGACTAAGGCGGCTTCAACTCCTTCACGGAGGGTAATAACAAATGTTGGTAACGCAGCACTAAGACTCATAAAGATACATAGTTAGTGATTCGTGACTAGCAACTGCTTTTTTACACAGCACTACCACTAAAGTCGCGCAACATTTTTTTAATTTCAATGTTGTGCAGTTCTTCTTGTCCGATCATTGTGCGGGCAAATTCTTCTAAATAAACACTCGCATCGTTTACGGTTTCTAGGAGATTTTTGTATAACTCCAAAGCCTTTCTTTCGTGGTTCAAACTTTCTTCAAGAATATCTCGCACAGAATGCTTGTATGTTTCTTCCATTGGTGCGATGCGCAGGCTTGGGTGTCCTTCTAAGCCTGTAAGGATTTCGCCTACTTGTTGTGCGTGTGTTAGTGATTCGTTTGCTTGTGTCTTGAAAAAGTCCACGATGGGAATGCGGTTAGGTCCTGTCACCATTAAGGAATAATGGGTATAACGCACGACTCCCGCAAGTTCAAATTCCATGATCGAGTTTAATATATCAATCGTTTTTTTCTGGTCAAGATCGCGCATTTTTTAGTTATCTTCCAATTTTGATTTGTAGCGTAATTAGCCATTTCAAATCTTAACGAATTTGACTGCGATATTTCACTAAATTTACTTTCTGTTTGGGAATGGAAAAATATGCGCTCCGACTGAAGTCAGGGCTACCGAAACGAAGTGTGCCTGCGCACACTAAAATAAGAGTCTTGTGGGGGTAAGGCGTGCTTTACGCGTAGATTTATGCGCCAAGGAGTTTCTTTGAGCCTTGTCTAGTAACTTGGAGGCTTGGCTAAATTCTTGAATTTCGTAAATTGCGGGTCGAATAATAACTTTACAGTACCTGTGGGACCATTACGGTGTTTTGCTGCAATCACTTCGGCAATACCGCGATCGGGAGTATCGCTATTGTAGTAATCATCGCGATAAATCATTAAAACTAAATCCGCGTCTTGTTCTAACGAGCCAGATTCGCGTAAGTCTGAGAGTAAGGGTCGCTTATTTGTACGTGCTTCTACTTGGCGACTTAATTGCGATAGCGCAATTACGGGAACTTTGAGTTCTCTTGCCATACCTTTAAGCGATCGCGTAATTCGCGATAATTCTTGAACGCGGTTGTCGCTACTACTACCTTCCATCAGTTGTAAGTAGTCGATTAAAATCAACGCTAACTCGGTTCCTTTTTCAGCTTGCAGCCGTCGGGCTTGCGATCGCATTTCCATCACCGTCATATTTGCGGTGTCGTCGATATAAATCGGTAATTCAGATAAATTCCCAAACGCACGGCTTAATTGTTCCCACTCATTTTGGCTAATACGTCCCGCGCGCATCCGATGACTTTCGATTCCGGCTTCGCTGGCTAAGAGTCGTTGTACTAATTGCTCTTTAGACATCTCCAAGCTAAAAACCGCGACAGATTGTTCGTAGCGAGCCGCAATATTTTTAGCAATATTCAGTGCTAGCGCCGTTTTCCCCATCGCTGGGCGTCCTGCAAGGATGATTAAATCAGAACGTTGGAAACCACCTGTAAGCGCGTCAAGGTCGTAAAAATCGCACAATAGTCCTGGTAGGGTTTGTCCTTGGTCGCGACTTTCGAGTTCCTGAAATGTATCAATCAGCGTATCTGAAATTGAGACAAGACCTTTTTGCGGACGTTCTTGCGTAATGCTGAAAACTTTTTGCTCCGCGCGGTCTAAAACTGTTGCTAACTCAACATCGGTTTGATAGCCTAGCTGGACAATTTCATTACCCGATTCAATCAACTTGCGCCGCAGAAATTTGTCCATGACTAGCATTGCTAGGACATCAATATTAACGGCTGATACAGTGCGGTCTACAAGTTGAGTAAGTTTGCTTCTCCCGCCGATACGAGATAGTAAATCGTGGTCTGCTAACCATGCGGATAGACTGAGAAGATCCGTCGGTTTTCCCTGCTGGTGGAGTCTGAAGGCGGCTTCGTAAATTTCCCTGTGGGCGCTGATGTAAAAAGCTTCTTTGACAAGGCGATCGCTTACACGGCTAATTGCTTCAGGGTCGAGTAAAATCCCTCCCAAAATGGCTTCTTCGGCATCAATATTCTGTGGAGGTAAGCTGCCGATATTATCTTGAAAACTCAGTTGTTGAGTCATAAAGCAGTCAGGGTTCAGAGGTCGGAGGTTAGGGTTAGGGCAAGAAGAATGAAATCCTGTGTCTATTATCTCTCTTTCCGCTTGCCTTGATTGTCCTAAATAGGGTTACGCGCTACACATTTATGAAAAGCCTGGCGACTGAAGTCGCTGCTTGACAGACTAAGCCCACCTGCGTGGGCTAATACCGTTTCAAGTTGGGGTTGATCTTCATCAGGTAGTAAGCCAAGACGCGTTAAGTGCAGGGAAGAACTTTTGCGTATTTCTCGTTCATGAACGGGAATTACATAGACCTTTGGTGCAAACATCACCCTGACCTCTGAACCCTGACCTCTTCTTTATTCTGGTACAACCTGAATTTGGATTTCTGCTGTTACCTCTGGATGAAGTTTAATTTCAGCGGTGTAAGTACCTGTTTTACTGATATCTGGTAAAGTGATCCCGCGCCGATCTACTTCTTGACCGATTGCTGCTTGAACTAAGGCTGCGACTTCGGGAGCGGTTACAGTACCAAAAATAGCGTCTTTTTCACCAACTTGCTTCGCGATTGTGAATTGCCCTACTTTATCTAATGCTGCTTTCTGGGTTAGGGCTTGTTGACGTAATTCTTCTTGACGCTGACGTTCTTTTTCGCGTCGGCGCTCAACTTGCTTGAGAATCCCTGGAGTTGCTTGCATTGCAAGATTTTGGGGAAGCAAATAGTTGCGAGCGTAACCTGGTGCAACTTCTACTAAATCTCCAGATTTTCCTAGCTTGCTAACATCCTGATTGAGAACTAATTGCACGCGTTTTGCCATGATCTTTCCTGTAGTGGTTCAATTACGTTGGTATCGTTGCGAATGTTTAGTCAAAAAATTGGTCAGAATCTATAATCGTAACGAAATGTAGCAAGCGATCGCAACCGTATATCGTACTACGTCTGGTTAATCGACAGCAATAGGATCGTATTCATGCAAAATGTCTTTCAAACGATGAAGATACCAGGAGTAATCGGTCTAGAACAGCAAAGCCTTCTGCCTTTCTTCACTCAGAACTGATCTTTCATTCCGCGCAAGCGTGCAAAAGTTTGTAGTGGATCGTTGCTTTGCACTGCTGATTGTAACTCAGGTTGATTCCAGCGTAGAAAAGGATTTGTACGCTTTTCAACGTTCAACATCGAAGGTATTGTAGCTTCCAAACGATTGCGTGCTGCTTTGACTATTTCATAACGAGCCTGTAATTCGGGATTTCCACCATCTACCGTCAGCGCAAATTGCAAGTTCTTTAAAGTATATTCGTGAGCGCACCACACGCGCGTATTGTCTGGTAAAGCTCTTAATTTTGTCAAAGAATCGAGCATTTGTGCTGGAGTTCCTTCAAATAAGCGACCACATCCCCCAGCAAATAATGTATCACCACAGAATAAATCTCCGTTGGTGTCTGGTGTTTCTGGCGGGAAGTAGTAAGCAATATGTGCGCGAGTGTGTCCTGGGACAAAAATAACTTCAGCGCTGCGATCGCCAAAGTCAACGCGATCGCCTTCTTTTAAGAAAACTTGCTGTCCTGGTATTCTGCCGCGATCTTTCTCGCCACCATACACTGTAACACTTCCAAAACGCTGAATTAATTTGCGATTACCACCTACATGATCGTTATGATGATGCGTGTTAAAAATTGCTACTAATTCCGCGCCTAGTTGCTCTAGCTGTTCTAGTACTGGTTCTGCTTCTGCTGGGTCTACAACCGCAGCTATATTTTGCATGGGTTCATGCAGCAAAAAAATGTAATTATCATAAAGTGCCGAAATTCTGATGACTTCCATTGCTTGTGCTTCTACTGCTCTTTAAATTAATAACTTAATCTGAATAATTTTTCTTGAATAGAAATACTTAATTAAGAATCTAAATATTTTAGAATTTATACCCGCTTCTAATGATTAAACATCATCATAAGTGAGGATTATAGATGCGCCAAAAGTATTACTGTAATTTACTGAAACTTGCAATTTTTCAAGTATTACCAGAAAACTAAAATTTAATGGAAATCTGTGTTTGAATATTCAAGTATCATGACAATATTGTTCGTGGTAAGCAGTTACGCAGCAACGCTGTTTTAATTTGTGTTAGGAGTTACGCACTTGCCCCCTAAATCCCCCACTCATGGGGGACTTCAACTCAGATTCCCCCCGCCCCCTCTCACTCTCCCCCAATGCATGGGGGAGAAGATAAGGATGAAACTTTTGTGTTTGGGGCTAGGGGAGCAAAATAGATTCAACTGCGTGAGTCCTGTTGTGTATAAGATTTAGAAATGAGTTGGTATTTAGTCGATAAAAAGTCGATTTACTTAGTGGCGAATTGTGCGCGGACTGTCTGGGCAAACTGAATAATCTGAGGAAAATCAGGTGGTAGAGTGTGACTACTCATTCCTAACCACAATAAGTATTCAATATTACCAGCAGGACCAAGCAACGGCGAGACAGTCAAGCCGCGATATTGCCAACTCATTTGTTGTGCGGCTTGTAGTACTTGAAATATTGCCTCAGCTTGGGCTTCTGGATCGCGTACCACGCCTTTTTTTCCAACGTGCGATCGCCCCGCTTCAAATTGCGGTTTAACGAGTAAAACTGCCTCGCGTGGGGGTTGTAGTAATTCCCACAAAGCAGGTAGAATCTTAGTTAAAGAAATAAAAGATACATCAACTACCGCAAAATCAGCCGCAGCGTCACCTTCTTGATATAGTTGCGCTGGTTGCAGATAGCGTAAGTTGGTTCGTTCTTTCAAAACAACACGCGGATCGTTGCGTAAACCCCAATCAACTTGTCCGTAGCCAACATCAATTCCGTAAACGCGTTTTGCTCCAGCTTGTAGGAGACAATCGGTAAAACCGCCAGTCGATATTCCGCCATCGATACAAACACGCCCAGTGACTGAAATATCAAATTCAGTTAAGGCTTTGAAAAGCTTTTCGCCACCGCGTGAAACATAAGGCGATCGCGCTTTAATATGAATTACTGCTGTTGTCTCAACCTCAGTACCAGGCTTATCAACAACTTGTTGATTTACAAAAACTTCGCCAGCGCGAATTAAGCGTTGGGCTTGTTGTCTAGAAGTGCAAAGTTCTAAATCTACGAGTAGCGTGTCAAGTCGTTGTTTAGCCAAGACCAATTACAAAGCATTTATATATAAGCTTTGTCTATTTTAATGCTTATCGAGTTCTACCAAAGGTTACGGTAGATTTCTCCTTCCCAAGTACTACTCCAGTTCGTCCCAAACGGAAATTGCTGCCAATCCATCGTTTCATTAGGAGTAACACGCGTCAACGATATTAACTCCGATTGCATTTGCTCAATAAGATCTTGTTCCGCCGCTGTTAGCAGCACTTCCGCTGATTGATTTGAGTTTTGCGCAGAATTGACCATCATGGCAACATCAAAATACTTGCCATTGATTTTGACGCTAGTTTCGTTAAAATATCGGTCTTCTTAGAAATTCTTTACTTTTTGCTAGTGGTTAGTGATGAGTTTTGAGTTAAATCGTCTCATTCAGAACTCAACACTCAACAACGAGAACTCATAACTCTCTATCTCCTCTGCTTCCTCTTCACCGATACCCCGCCGCTTGTAGCGAGAAAAGTCGGGCGTAGCGCCCTTGGGCTTGAAGTAATTCCTCGTGCGTTCCTTGTTCGATTAATTCTCCACCAGAAAGAACAATAATTTTATCTGCCATACGGACAGTTGAGAAACGGTGTGAAATTAAAATCGCCATTTTATCTTTACTAAGCGTGCGAAATCGCTGGAAGATTAATACTTCAGCTTCCGCGTCCATGGCTGCGGTAGGTTCATCTAAGACAAGAATATCTGCTTGCGTCCGCATAAAAGCCCGCGACAGCGCAATTTTTTGCCATTGTCCGCCAGAAAGTTCTTGACCGCCTTTGAACCAACGTCCTAACTGCGTGTAAAATTTATCTGCCATTTGCTCGATAAAAGGTTGCGCCATGCCTTTTTCTGCGGCAATATGCCAGTGTGGTTCTTCAACTAAGTGTTGAACATCTCCGACACCAATATTCTCACCGACAGTGAATTGATAGCGGACGAAATTCTGAAAAATCACGCCAATTCGCCGATGCAATACTTTGATATCCCATTCTTGTAAATCTAAGCCATCAAGCAGAATTCGTCCTGAATCTGGAGAGTAAAGGCGGGTTAATAACTTGATTAAAGTCGTTTTTCCCGAACCATTTTCACCGACGATCGCAAGTTTCTCACCTGGTTTAAGATGCAACGACAAGTTTTTTACAGCAGGTTGCAAGCTTCCTGGATAGGTAAAAGTCACATTCTCAAACCGAATACCATCTTGCGGTGAGGTTCCTTGGGTGGCGTTACCGCGTGGTGTGGGAATGTCTTGTTCGAGAAACTCATAGAGATTAGATAGATACAATTGATCTTCGTACATTCCTCCCAATGAAGTAAGTGCTGACGAGAACGTTGTTTGTCCTTGGCGAAACACAACGAGATACATCGTCATATCACCAAGCGAAATGCGTCCGGCGATCGCTTCTATCACAATCCAAGCATACGCTGCATAAAACGCCGCACTACTGAGTAAACCTAATGCGTAACCCCACACACCTCGGCGTAAAGTTAAATTGCGATCTTCACGGTATAGGCGATTAAAAATATTGTGGTAGCGTTGTAGCAACATGGGTCCTAGTTGATACAACTGCACCTCCATCGCAAAATCTTCACGCGCAATTAATGTTTCTAAATAATGCTGTTCTCGCGTTTCTGGTGCGCGCCAGCGAAATAAGCGAAATGCTTCGCCTGCAAATTTTGTTTCTGCAACGAATGCTGGGATTGCTGTTAAAACGAGTGCTAACAACGCCCACAGCGAAAATTGCAGCAGCAAACCACCGTAGGTAACGAGTGCAAGACTATCCTGAACGATACCAAATGTTCGGCTCACAAGTGACAACGGACGACTTGATGCTTCGCGCCGCGCCCGCGTCATCTTATCGTAAAATTCGGAGTCTTCAAAATGAGCAAGATCGAGGGTTAAAGCCTTTTCTAAAATTAAAACATTAACTCGTTGCCCTAACAACACGCGTAAAAGTGATTGACAAATACTCAATCCGCGTTGACTACCTGCGAGTAAGGCGACTAGTATGGCTTCTAATGTTAAATAGCCTAATGCGATCGCCCGATTATTTTCTACTCCTGACTGCGAGGCAATAACAACCGCATCAACAATCAACTTACCAATGTAGGCGATCGCCGCAGGAAGTAAACCTGCTGTTAAAGTAAATACTGCAAGAACAACTGTGAGAACGCGGCTAGTTGTCCATACAAGTTCGATAGCCCGTCTACTATAACGAAATATTGCGAATATTTGTCGCAAGCTTTGCTGCAATGGGAGTGCGATTCCCTGCGGATAACTTTTCATCTACGATCAAATACGGGAAACTCACTCTTTTTACTAACCCCAGCTACTCAACTTTCCTTTTGCTCGTGGTACTCTGATATGTGCTCGTAAACTTCTTCAGGAAACTGCAAATCTTTGTAAACGTTGCAAGCATCAGGATCGTCAGGATTGGGGCAAATTGGAAAATCTTGCTGTTGTTGCCATTCCAATACTCTTTCGCGGCGCGGGGGATTATAGTCTTTACCTTGCACTTGTTGATAAAGCGATCGCGCGTCTTCTGCACTAAAATCGCGATCTTTTTGTAGATATTCGATTAACTCTTTTTCGCTTAAAAAGTGCCGCGCTACCATCGCAAACACTAATCTACCGTAATGACCAATATCCTTACCCGCGTCTAATGCATCAAGTAGATGCGCCATCATGTCGCTTTTGCGTAAATCTGCAATTGCCATAGTGATGTTCTCCCTGAATAATAAAGAAGTCAGAGGTCAGCGTTTTTTAGATAGAACTTAAACTGACGCGTCGTTTCTACCAAAATAGATTGTTCTATGAATCCTGACTTTTAGCTCTTAGCCCTTCTTCATTCTATTTTAATAGTACGCAAGTACTAAATCGATGCAACGGTATCGCGTAAAGGCGGACGCCAGCAAAGGTAAGCAAGCGGACCAAATAAAGGAATAAGCGCAAATACCCAGAAAAGTTGTGAATTGCTAGAATAACCGCGACGCGCCATATCGTCACCAAGTACGGTAGGAAACAACGCCGCAAACACACAAAACGCTAGACTCATACCATGAATAAAGCGATCGCCCAAAAATTGCTGCACAAAATCTCCCCAATCGCCAGCAACTAAACCAAAAGCGACTAAACCAAGCGTAAATATCGTCACAGCGACACCAGTACTACGCGAGTCTAGCAACTGTAACCACGGATCTTTAGCACCAGTAAATTCTTGATTCGCTTCGCGTAAGGCTAAGTAAGGAATTAATCCGATCACACCTGTACCAAGTGACGCGAGTGCAAAAGCCCAAAATGGAATTTTCTGCATTCTGCCATCAAAAAATAAAACGCAGCTATAAATAAATACCCAAACACCAATGAGCGAAAACAACGATAAAATGACTGGATTCACCTTTGTCCACTGCAACGTCAGAATATTGATTAACAGTGTTAAGGTTTCTTGTAGATGCAACGGTGGTGCAAAAAACAGCACATAAATAATAAATGCTGCCCAAAGCACCCATAAAATCATTTTTCTACTCATAAGTAAGCGAGTGAAAACGAACATAACTAAAAGGCTGGTGATTGGTCATTGGTAATTGATAATTGGTCATAGTTCCGATTCATTACCCATTACCTGTTACCCATTACCCATTACCCAACAAAACTGAGCATGATAAATCCATCCTACATTTTTCTTGCGGGAGCCAGCCGTGGCGTTGGTCGAGAAATTGTGCATTATTTGACGCAACAACAATTAAAGGTAAAGGCTTTACTGCGCAGCGAGGCGACTCGTGCAGATTTAGAAGCAATGGGGATTGAGGTTATTTTAGGCGACGCGTTGCGTGTTAGTGATGTAGAAAGTGCAATAACACAAGGAATCACAGCAGTGATTAGTACGATCGGTGGTTTACCCAAAGATGGCGATCGCGCAGACTATTTAGGCAATAAAAACCTCATCGATGCAGCCGTCAAAGCTGGAGTACAGAAATTTATTTTAGTTTCTTCGATTGGTAGCGGCGATAGCGCGCAAGCTTTACCACCCCAAGCTTTGGCGACATTAGGTTCTGTATTAGCTGAAAAGGAAAAAGCTGAACAGCATTTGATCAACAGTGGACTGACGTATACAATCATTCGCCCAGGTGGTTTAAAATCAGAACCTGCAACAGGTAATGGCGTGCTTACTGAAGATCCGCGCGTTGCTGGGACAATTTACCGCGCTGATGTCGCGCAACTTGTCTGTCGCTGTCTTAATTCGGAAAAGGCGAATAATAAAATTCTCTCTGCTGTCGATCGCCAAATGATGTACGGTCAACCTGATTTTGTTGAATTTGATGTAAGCTGAGCGATTGAAATTGCCGCTACACAAACGAAACCTATCTTCATAGGTTTCTCTAACGCTTCATCTTCTAGTGACGATCTTGCAGTATGATAATTTTTAAGACTGATTTACTTGCTTGATACACGGCTATGGAAATTCTGACACTTGGTTGGGTTACGCTGCTTGTTACATTCACATGGTCAATTGCAATGGTAGTTTGGGGTCGTAACGGACTGTAAAAGCTCAAGTGGAAACGACAGCACTTAATGTTCTTGTTTTAATTGCCTTTGGGTTACTGGTTGCAGTAACCGGAGGTGTTTTGTACTTAACAGCTGCTGATTGGCGCGATCGCCGTCGCCAAGATAAAGAAAAACGCGAAAACCGCACCTCAGGTAGATACAAACGCAAAAAGGGGTAAAGCATCGCCTTACCCTCTTGACAAAATATTATCTTTATGCATTTTGAGCGCCTGGATGTCCATTTTCGACAATGAACGACGCTAGCGTACTCGCTGGAGCTTGTGGGTCGAGAATTGATGAAACAACTCGATAATCGCTACGCCATTGTTTAGGTGTAAGTTGACAGCGAACGTAGCCGCGAAAAGCACCGTCGAAAAACTTAGTATGTGGATTATCGGCTAAAGCTGCGGTGACTGGGGCGATAAACTGCGTAGGAAAATCCGAAGTAATCGAAGTTCCGACAAATTCTGTACCGATGGTAGGTGAAGCAGGATTGTTAAAGTCGGCTTTGAGATCGTGTATCCAGCTAGAGTGAATGTCACCTGTAATCACAACAGGGTTAGCCACTTTGCGTTGTTGGATGAAGTGAAACAGGCGATCGCGTGCGGCAACGTAGCCATCCCATTGATCGAGGTTAAACGTTTCACTATCTGAACGCGCATCAAAGTCAAATTGAGCCATCATTGTTTGTTGGGCAATCACATTCCAACGCGCGGGCGATCGCTCTAATCCTTTAAATAACCAGCGTTCTTGTTCTTTACCCGTCATCGTCGCCTTTTCTGCCAAAGCCTCCGCGCACCGAGGTTTTAAGCCATCTCCACACGGCTGATCGCTGCGGTATTGGCGGGTATCTAAGACAAAAAACTCTGCTAAATCACCAAAAGTCAAACGCCGATAAAGTTGCATATCGGGACCTTTGGGCAAGGAAGATAAACGCAATGGCATATGCTCGTAATAAGCTTGGTAAGCATTGGCACGACGTTGAATAAACTCTTCGCGCGTTTGATCGTCTTCGGGAATGAAGTTGGCGTAATTATTATCAACTTCGTGATCGTCCCAAGTGACAATCCAAGGAAACTTTGCATGAACCGCTTGTAAGTGAAATCCGGTTTTGTACAAAGCATGACGATTGCGGTAATCTACAAGGCTGATAATTTCAGCGCTGTTGTGTTGGCGTGGTTTGCTAAAATCAGGTCCGTATTCGTAAATATAATCGCCGAGATGGACGACAAAATCGAGTTCTTCTCGCGCCATGTTGCGGTAGGCAGAATAAAAACCATTTTGCCAATCTTGACATGAAGCAAACGCAAAAGTCAGTTGTTGTAAGCGATCGCCTCTTGCAGGTGCAGTGCGCGTTCTGCCGATGCGACTTGTATCGTTACCTACTTTGAATTGATACCAATACCAGCGATTTGGTTCTAAACCTTGCACTTCGACATGAACCGAATGCGCAAGTTCAGGAGTTGCGATCGCCGTTCCTTTTTGGACAACTTGCTGCATTTTGGGATCTCGTGCTACTTGCCAGCGCACTTCAATATTCTGCCTTGGCATTCCCCCACCGTTGAGGGGTTGAGGTGCTAACCGCGTCCAAATCACAAAACCATCGGGTAATGGTTCTCCTGAAGCGACACCAAGTTTGAAGGGATAATCAGAAAATTTTGGTTGAGCAACGACTCGCCGCGAAAATTGACTTGCGATCGCCAAACTTGTTAATGCACTCACACCGATCAGCAAGCGTCGCCGCTGCATCCCAGTCAACAGCAAACGCTCCACATCCCAACGAGCCATATTAATTCCTCTAAATATCTTCTTTAAAGTCGGGTAACTCAAAAAATCCAAGACTTAATAAAGTAACCAAACTTTTTCTGAGTAAAAGACTCTTATGAAAGATATCAATTGATAATTAACTGCTGTTCAAGCTAGCGTTAAACTTGTTTTAAGCTAAAATTTCACTTTGAGAAGAATTTTACTATGGCTTTGTTTTATACCTTTAATCAAAATTGTGTAGTGTTTTTTATAGAAATTGTTGAGTATGAAACAAAAAGAAATTTATTACGATTTCCCATTTTATGAAATTACAGTACAGTGAATTTGCTTTATACCTCGATGATTCAGGTAGTCCTAAACCTAATCCAAAAGACCAGTGTCCTTTTTTTGGGATGGGTGGTGTTTTAATAAATAGAGGTCACGAACAGATTATTGAAGCATTAGTGTTAGAGTTTAAACAGCGTTGGAATATTGCTGTAGATATACCTTTGCACGGGAGTGAAATACGTTCTAAAAAGAACAATTATGATTGGTTAGGAAATCTTTCAGAAGTAGAGTATCAACAATTCATGGAGGATTTAACTAATACAATCGTTCGTTGCCCTATTATTGTTCATGCCTGTGTTATATCTCGTCATGGTTATCTGAAACGCTACTTAGAAAAATATGGCGAGGATACATGGGAGATGATGAAAAGTGCATTCACTATTTTAGTGGAACGTGCAGCTAAGTACGTAGCTGCCAAAAATGGTACATTAATGGTTTATTTTGAAGCTGCTGGAAAAAGAGAAGATAGACTAATCAAATCCTACTTTAATGAATTGCGCTCTCAAGGACACCCTTTTGATACTATTCGAGCAAATAAATATTTTCCGCTATCTGCTAACGACTTTTCATCTCTACTGCGTGGAATCGATAGCAAGAAAAAGAGTAATGCAGTGATGCAAATTGCTGACTTATGCTTATATCCGGTTGTTACTAGTAAAACCAATCCAAATAACCAAGCGTTTTTAAGCCTTAAAAAGGCTAAGTTGCTAGTTGATTGTGACTTAGAACTTAGTCTTGTAGATAGTTTAGGAGTTAAATATTACTGCTTTGATGATTACCCCTAAAAACAACAAAACCGCCTTGAAACGCGGTAATGGTGCGGCGGTCTACGACCACCCCTAGGCTGAGCCTACCTTTAAATATACCTTTTAATCAACTTTTCGTCAACTATAGCGAACCTGTATAATACTATTTCACTTTGAAGTTACTACAAATAGGGAGCAGAGGAGAAATGATTTGTCGTTTTCATTTAGTGAAATGGTACAATATAGTAATAACCATAAGTAATTCTACTTAAATAAAAGAACTTGCCTCAAGAGGCTTCATCTCTCAAGGCAAGCTCATAGATTTATCAGTTGTGATTGAGATAGTTTATAGCTGCTTCACTTCAGAAACCAACTTCGCTACCACATCTTTCGCACTGCCAAAGAGCATCATCGTTTTATCTTTGTAAAATAGATCGTTATCTACTCCAGCAAAGCCGGTACTCATTCCCCGTTTAATCACGATTGTGTGCTTAGCGCGATCGACTTCCAAAATGGGCATTCCATAAATTGGGCTAGCAGCATCGCTACGCGCTGCGGGATTCACGACATCATTTGCCCCAATTACCAACGCGACATCAGTTTGCTCAAACTGGGGATTGATATCGTCCATGTCGTACAACTGCGGATACGGTACGTTCGCTTCGGCAAGCAACACATTCATATGCCCTGGCATTCTTCCTGCAACGGGGTGAATTGCATACTTAACCTCCACGCCCATTTTTTCGAGTTGATCTGCCAATTCGCGAACGCTATGCTGTGCTTGCGCGACTGCCATACCGTAGCCAGGAACAATCACCACCGATCGCGCATAACCCAGCATCATTGCGCCTTCTTCGGGATCAATGCTGTGGACAGTTTTATCTTCTGTCCCACTACCACCAGAGACACCCGCCTTACCAAACGAGCCAAATAAAACGCTTCCCAATGAGCGGTTCATTGCCTTGCACATGATCTGCGTCAAAATTAACCCAGATGCACCTACCAAAGCACCCGCGATGATCAGCATATTATTCATCACGACAAAACCAGCTGCACTCGCCGCTAAACCGGATAACGAGTTCAACAGCGAAATGACAACTGGCATATCGCCGCCACCAATTGGGAGAACGAATAATACGCCAAGGAGTAAGGAAATACCCGCTACTGCTAAGAAGATGGGTAGATTTTCAGGGGAGACTAATAAATACCCGCTACCAACAACAAAACCAACTAAAAGTAAGGCATTAATCGGTTGCTGTAGGGGAAATGTGACAGGGGAACCGCTGATTAAACCTTGCAACTTAGCAAAGGCAATCATACTGCCAGTAAACGTGACGCCACCGATAAACACATCTAATAGCATCGATATATTGGCATCGAGGGGGATTGCTTGCGACGTTCCCATTAATCGCCAAAACTCAGCAACGGCGACAAGCGCAGAAGCCGCGCCACCGAGTCCGTTTAATAAGCCTACCATTTGTGGCATTGCGGTCATTGCTACTTTTTGCGCCGCGATCGCCCCAATTAACGAACCAACTGCCAAGCCGACTAAAATCATTTCATAGCTTAGTACCTGCCGATCGAGCAGCGTTGCCACAACAGCAAGCAACATCCCGACTGCTGCTAAGAAATTACCTTGACGCGCGGTAGCAGGCGAACCTAATTTCTTTAAACCGACAATAAATAACGAAGCCGCGACTAAATAAGTTAACTGAATTCCTGTTGGTAGAAAGTCACTCACGCTTTCACCTCTTTTTTCTTAAACATTTGCAACATCCGATCTGTTACTAGAAAACCACCTACAACGTTGATGGTTGCTAGCACAACGGCGATTAAGCCTAAAATGACTGATACGCTTCCTTCATTGGCACCTGAAACTAGAATCGCGCCGATTACCGCAATGCCTGAAATCGCATTCGCGCCAGACATCAAAGGCGTATGTAGTGTGGGTGGGACTTTATTAATAACTTCAAATCCCGTAAAAGATGCCAAAACAAATACAAACAAAGCGGCAAGTAATGCTTCTGTCATTGAAAAATCTCCTGATTGGTAATTGGTAATTGGTCACTGGTAATTGCCTTGATTACCTATCACCGCTTATCCAGCTGTTGCACTACTCAACGTTGCCAAAGCTTCTTTTACACGTTGATTGCAAATTTCACCCGCGTGTGTAATACAAGCAGCACTCACAATATCGTCTGCAAAATTTACGTCTAGGTTGCCATCTTTGATCAGCAGTTGAACAAGTGAAACAAGGTTTTTAGAATACAGTTGACTGGCGTGAACGGGCATCGATGAAGGTAAATTGATAGGACCAATAATTGTTACGCCATTGCGCTGCACGTCTTTACCTGGTTCGGTACAAGCACAGTTTCCACCTTGTTCAGCGGCAAGATCGACAATCACTGAACCTGGTTTCATGTTCGCCACCATGTCTTCCGTCACGAGTAGCGGGGCTTTTTTGCCAGGAACTTGTGCGGTTGTAATCACAACGTCAGATTGCTTGATGTGTTCGGCGACAACTTCTTGCGTCCGCTGCTTAGCGGCTTCTGACACTTCTTTCGCGTATCCGCCATCCGCTACAGTATCTTCGTTAAGTTGTACTTCGACAAATTTCGCTCCTAAGCTTTGAACTTCTTCTTTCACCGCAGGGCGAATATCAAAAGCTTCTACGACAGCGCCCAAGCGTCTGGCGGTGGCGATCGCCTGTAACCCTGCAACTCCCGCACCCATGATAAATACTTTAGCTGGCGCGATTGTCCCTGCGGCTGTTGTCAGCATCGGAAAGTATTTTGGTAGTGCTGCTGCGGCAATTAATACGGCTTTGTATCCCGCAATCGATGCCTGTGATGATAATGCATCCATGCTTTGCGCTCTAGTTGTGCGCGGGATCATTTCCATACTCAGCGCGGTAATTTGTTTTTGTGCCAAACGCTGGGCGATCGCGGGTTCGCCTAACGGATTTAAGAAGCTAACTATAACTGCGCCCTCACGCAATAAATCTATCTCCAAGCGTCCGTCTTCGCGCTCTTTGGGTATTCCTACTTTGAGGAGAACATCAGTTTCTCGCCATAAAGTGTCTGTGTCGTTAATGATTTTTGCACCTGCGGTTTCATAATCCGTATCTGTGAAAAAGGCGCTTTCTCCCGCACCTGCTTCTACCCATACTTCAATTCCTTGTTTAACTAATCGGGCGACAGTATCCGGTACTAAAGCAACACGACGCTCGCCAACTTCAATTTCTTTTGCAACTGCTAGTCTCATGCAATCTCCTTCCTGACAATCTCGAAAATAAGCAACTTAAAAATAGGCTTTTTGCTAGCTCCTCCAGCCAAATGAAAACCTCCCCGTGAGTTTTAAATAAAAGTGGTGTTCCACTTTGCGACTACGTGGAGGCTTTATCGGTTCGGCAATTGCGATTTAATATTTTTCAAAACTTAACTTGTACTTAACTTTGCACATCTTATTGCGATCCCCAGATGTCTAATTCCAATCTTTAGCTTCTTTTATAAATTGAGTGACCATAAGCATTTTATATGTTACTTTTTGTAACTTTAATACTTGGTCATCAAGAGTCTTCTTGAACAAATTGGGAGTCTTGATGAATTTAGCGTATCTGATAGGCATTTGTGTAGCAAAATGTTTCAACTTTTATAACGAAAACCAAAAATATAGACACACTGGTACACATTTATCAATACATTTCTGTGAATTGTGCAAAGGTAATTTAACTCATTTGCCTAAAATACGAATACTAAAAAATTGCAAAGCATTGGCACTTTTTTTGACTACAGCACGTCCAAATCATAGAAGTGAAGAGCGAGGGTAAGAGAACCTCATAGCACGCATTTGGTGGATTGCATCGTGACGCTTTGTGTGTCAGACTGCGTCCTCTGCATGGCGTTAGTGCTGGAGTATTAGACCTGATTCACGGGGCGAGACTCTTGTTTTTTGTCCTCGTGCTTTATCCCTAGCTCCTCGCTCCTTTCTGGTAAAGTTTAGTAAAAACACCTATTATTTAGGTATCAGACCGATGGTAGCCACAAAAGTATCTATGCGTCGTGTAATTTCTGCTTTAGCCGTTACTGGTTGTTTAATTGCTGGGTTCCCTGTTGTTTCCCTTGCCCAGTCCTTGCCTGGTTTTACAATATTTAGCGGCGTCAGACGCGAGAACCAGTTGCCTTTTCGCCTAGATTTTGGTGGACAAGCTAATGGCTGGGATCGCTATCGTTTGCGCATTCCAGGAAATAGACTAAATTTGGCTGCTGCTCAATTTACAGTTACTTATCCTGAAAACTATCGCGGCAAGTTTGACACAGACCGAATTGAAGTTCGTGTTAGAGGAAAAAGTGTACCACTACAAGAAGTAAGATGGGATCAAGAAAACCGCGTCGTGGAAATCTTCCCAGTTGAACCTGTACCAGCTAATACGCGTACTGAAATTGTCTTCTCTAATGTCAGAAATCCTACGTTTGGTGGAATGTACTATTTCAACTGCCAAATTCAAACGCCTGGTGATGTCCCGCTGCTACGCTATGTAGGCACGTGGATTTTGAGTATCACCTAGGAAGAAATTGGGGTTATGGGATACGGAATTTACTGTATCTCCCTTGCTGCTGAAGTTACACTTTGGTGATATAATAAGAGATTGTGACTTTTCATAGGCAGCTAAGCTAGGAAGAATTATGAAGCGCACTTTAGAAGGTACTAACCGCAAACGAAAAAGAACCTCTGGTTTCCGCGCTCGGATGCGGACTCCAGATGGACAAAATGTCATAAAAGCCCGTAGAAGAAAAGGACGTCATCGGTTAACGGTTTAGCATTAGTCGCAAAAAATCAGGCGTTGATACATTCGAGATCAACACGCGTGGCTTTACATAAAGCAAATCGACTGCAAAGTCGGCACGATTTCCGAGCCGTGTTTCGGGAAGGAATCCGCCGTAATGGTTCGCACATAACGCTTAGAGCCTTACAGCGGAAAGCTAAGCATACTGCTAACACTGCTAGTGGAGATCTCCAGCCATCTGAGTTATTAGAAGTACCAACACGTCTTGGTATTTCAGTCAGCACAAAAGTGAGTAAACGCGCTGTCATTCGCAATCGGATTAAGCGTCAGGTTCGAGCAGCTTTCCGAAATTTATTACCGCGAATCGCGCCTGGATGGTTACTGGTGGTGATTATACACCCGTCAGCGGTACAAGCTCAGTGCGATTACGGTCAATTTCTGCAAGAATTAGAGCAGTTGTTGACCGAAGCTGAGGTGATAGATGGGCATTCGTGAGGACGTATTTTTTGAAGGCGGACCGCATATTGGGGATCTTATTATTAATTTACTCATTGGATTAACGTTAATTGGTCTACCGCTAACAGTTGGAGCGATTGTCCGCGCCTTGTGGCTGCGCTATCGCATTACAAGTCGGCGCATTACGGTAACGGGAGGGTGGCAAGGACGCGATCGCACTGATGTAATTTATGCGGAAATAGTTAAAATTGTTAAAGTTCCCAGAGGTGTCGGCTTGTGGGGAGATATGGTACTCACGCTCAGAGACGGTAGCCGTTTAGAATTACGCGCGGTTCCCAAGTTTCGCGAGATTTACGACTATATCAACGAGCAAGTCGCTGCCAAGAAAGTAGGTGCAGCATAGTCTGAAATCGATTAATCTAGGGCAGGCTTGATAAATTAAATAACGATATATCGGTATTAGACATCAGGAAAATTGATCCTCTGTTCTCTAATTCCAACGCCTGACCCTTAGTTCGGATACATTAGATTCAGACATATTAGAGTAGTTCAGGTTGACTTAACGCCAATGGATTTTGGTATCGGGTTTCTTTCTAACAACGTAATGCTGCCGATCCTGGATTTCTTCTATGGGATCGTGCCAAGCTATGGATTAGCGATCGTGGCGTTAACACTCGTCATTCGCTTTGCACTCTACCCTCTCAGTGCTGGCTCGATTCGCAATATGCGGCGCACGCGAATCACGCAACCTTTAATGCAAAAGCGGGTAAAAGAAATTCAGGAGCGCCACAAAGACAATCCTGCCAAGTTGCAGGAAGAAATGAGCGCGGTATACAAAGAATTTGGTAATCCACTGTCTGGGTGCTTACCCGTACTGCTGCAAATGCCAGTATTATTTGCTTTATTCGCCACGCTACGCGGCTCGCCGTTTTCGGATGTCAACTATACTGTCAACCTGCAAATCCTGCCTCAGGAACAAATCGAACGGATTCAACCAAAAGCCTTTGCGACTTCACCGCAAAACATCTACATTGCAGATGGCGAACATTACCGCATTAGCGCGATTCTTCCTAGCGGTAACAATTTAGCAGTCGGCGAAAAAACAAAGCTCGAATTTCAAACCGTAGAAGGCAAGCCACTGCAAGAGTTGGTCGCCGAGCATCCAGAATCGAGTATTACACCCCACTGGAAGATCGCAAAAGGTCAAGAGCGGGTACAAATCGACGAAGCAGGCAATATTACAGCATTGCAACCAGGTGACGCAACAATTCAAGGGACAATTCCTGGAATTGCGTCTGAGAAAGGCTTTCTGTTCATTGATGCTTTAGGGAGAGTAGGCGCTTTTGATCCCGATGGCACAATCCACTGGGATATTGTGGCGATGGTGATTGGCTTTGGTTTAAGCTTGTACCTCAACCAAGTACTTTCCGGTCAAGGTGCCTCAGGTAATCCCCAACAGGACACAGTTAACAAAATCACTCCGGTCATTTTTTCAGGGATGTTTTTGTTTTTCCCCCTACCTGCGGGAGTCCTGATGTATATGCTCATTGCTAATATCTTCCAAACGTTGCAGACATTTGTCGTGTCCCGCGAACCTCTGCCAGAAAACCTGCAAAAAATTGTAGCGGCATCCGAACCAAAAGAATCAGAAGCCAAAGGACGTGAATCACTTCCTTTCGAGCCAGGACGTTCTAAGAAAAAAGCTTCAGGGTAAGTATGACAGAGGATACGCGTATGCAGCGAGGTCAAGTGTGGCTAGAATCGCTGCTTCAGCTGATGGGTGTGTCTCCGAGTGTGGAGGCACACTTAGAAGCAAATCAAATCGAAGGTGCGGGAGAGCCAGATAACTACTGGTTGACGATTGATAATACAAAACTCACACCAGAACAGATAGAAATTCTTATTGGTTCAGAAGGCAGTGTACTTGATGCAATTCAATACTTAGCGAATGCAACGCTTAACTTGAACCAATCGCCAGCCGACCAAGCATCATACACCGTTGAGTTAGACGGTTATCGCGTACGTCGTCAAGCAGAAGTGCAAGCGATCGCCCAAGCAGCAGCTGAACAAGTCCGCGCTTCAGGGCAAGAAGTCGAAATCAAATCGCTCTCATCAGCAGAGCGCCGTCAAGTTCATACGTTCTTGAAAACTTTTCCAGATTTAGAAACCTTTAGTAAAGGTAAGGAGCCACACCGACATTTAGTAGTGCGCCAGCTGCAATAGGAACAGCATACCAAGCATGGGCGCAATTGCGCCCATTTGAATCGTAAGTTCCGATCTCCGACCGCTACGACAACAGCTAGACTGTTATTTGAGTACTAACGCTGTGTTGGAAATACTATTTGTTTGAAGGGGTGGCGCAAAATTATGATGGAAGCCATTTATATTCCGCAGCTACTGAAAGCGCCGGAGAAAACTGAGACGATCCAAGTTCAGGAGTTTTTGCAAGACTTAGAAACCCTGACACCTGTTCGTGGTTGGATCAAAGTCAAGCATTGCGGCAATTATTTAGAAGTGTCTGCCGCTGCTGAAACCATCATCACGCTAACGTGCCATCGCTGCCTGCAACAATACAATCATCGTTTGGTTGTCGATACTTCAGAGATTATCTGGTTAGACGAAGCTGCCGAACAAACAGATATGCTTTTAGTTGAGCGAGAAATCGCGATGGAAGACTTGGTAGAAACATTGCCACCGCGCGGTTTCTTCGAGCCTAGTCAGTGGCTTTACGAGCAGTTATGTCTAGAACTGCCGCAAAGGCAATTATGCGACGCCAAATGCTCAGGAATTCAACCAGAAAATAATGATGCTGCAACGGCACTTATTGACAAACGCTGGGCTTCGCTGCAAGCTCTAAAGAAAGACCTTTAACATTAAAATGCCCACGAGTCTTCATTAGCCCCTAGCCCCCATCACTGCCATGAGCTTCCACGATGAGTTTGAACTGCTACTGCGCGCCCGCTACTCTTTGATTTATATTCCCACCTTTGAAGAAGAACGCGTAGAACTAGCAGTTCGGGAAGTAGCACAGCGTCAAGGCAATCGGGCAATTTATATTTGGGACTTTGTAGATGGATACACCGCGAATCCTAATGATGCAGGTTTTGGTCGTCGTAACCCGCTACAAGCGCTGGAGTTAGTTGAAAAACTGCCGGTATCAGCACCAGCGGTATTTATTTTGCGCGACTTTCATCGCTTTTTAGAAGACGTGTCGGTTTGCCGGAAGTTGCGTAATTTAGCAAAGCTGTTGAAGTCGCAACCTAAAAATATCGTTATTCTTTCGCCAAAAGTGGCAATTCCTGAAGATTTAAGCGAAGTTTTAACCGTTTTAGAGTTTCCGCTACCCGCAGCACCAGAAATTAAAGTAGAAATCGAACGGTTGTTCGCAGCCACAGGACAGTCACTGACAGGAAAAGTGCTTGATGAATTAGTTCGTTCGTGTCAAGGGCTATCGATGGAGCGCATCCGGCGAGTTTTGGCAAGGGCGATCGCCACGCATGGGCAAATTCAGCCGGAAGATGTCGAACTTGTGTTGCAAGAAAAGCGACAAACGATTCGGCAAACCCAAATTCTCGACTTTTACCCTGCTACGGAAAAGATTTCGGATATTGGGGGATTAGATAATCTTAAAGATTGGTTATTACGGCGGGGTGGGGCATTTACCGAACGTGCGAGAACTTATGGCTTACCGCACCCGCGTGGCTTATTGTTAGTGGGAATTCAGGGAACAGGAAAGTCGCTTACTGCTAAAGCGATCGCGCATCACTGGCATTTACCTCTACTACGGTTAGACGTCGGACGTTTGTTTGGTGGCTTAGTCGGTGAGTCTGAGTCGCGCACGCGACAAATGATTCAAGTTGCGGAAGCCTTGTCGCCCTGCATTTTGTGGATTGATGAGATTGATAAAGCGTTTGCGGGTATTGGTGGGAAAGGCGACGCTGGTACGACGAGCCGCGTATTTGGTACATTCATCACCTGGCTTGCGGAAAAAACATCGCCAGTGTTTGTTGTTGCTACCGCTAATGATATTCAATCGCTGCCACCCGAAATGCTCCGTAAAGGACGTTTTGATGAAATCTTCTTTGTGGGTTTACCAACTCAAGAAGAACGCAAAGCAATTTTTACCGTTCATTTATCGCGATTGCGCCCTCACAATATCAAAACTTACGACATCGAACGCTTAGCTTACGAAACCCCTGACTTTTCCGGTGCAGAAATTGAGCAAACGCTGATCGAAGCAATGCATATTGGCTTTAGTCAAAACCGCGACTTTACCACCGACGATATTTTAGAAGCTGCTAGCCAAATTATTCCGTTAGCACGAACCGCACAAGAGCAAATTGAGTTTCTCCAAGAATGGGCTGCGGCGGGTAAAGCGCGTTTAGCATCAAAACATAGCACTTTGAGTAGCCGGATTCAGCGGCAGTTGCAATGAATAAATTGCTAGAGATTTTAGTTGTTTCGTACCCAAATCTAACTCAATTTGTGGACAAACGGGTATGTTAGAATGCTCTAAGATTAATGATCGCTGCTGAAAAGTAGTAACGGGATGTAGCGCAGCTTGGTAGCGCACTTCGTTCGGGACGAAGGGGCCGCTGGTTCGAATCCAGTCATCCCGATTTCGGTATTATTTGTCTAATTGTTCAATTTCATCGAAGTAACGCGCGATCGCACTACCCAGCGGTGGTAGTAACTGACCGCGATCGCTACCGAGAACGCTGTAACTGGGACGCAAAGCGGTAAAACCTAGTTCTTGCAGGGGACGGGCAATAATAAAATCGACATTTAGCCCTGCTTTTTTGGCAACGAGCCACGCTAATTCAGCCCAGGCGATCGCGCCTCGGTTTGCTAAATGCCACAGCCCACTTTCACCGTCGATTAATAAGTCAAGACTGGTATTGACAAGATCCGGTACGTATGTAGGTGAAATGACAACATCCTCGGCGGCGACGAACATTTGTCCTTGACGCAACTGACGCAACGCGAGAGTCACGAAGTTGTAATCATCCCAAGGTCCAAAGAAAGCACTCGTGCGCACGACCAGCGCCGAAGGATGCGCTTGCAATACTTGTTGTTCTGCTAAAGCTTTGCTGCGTCCATACACATTCAGCGGCGCAACTCTATCGCTTTCGGTATAAGGATTAGACACGGCACCATCAAACACGAGATCCGACGAAAAAGTGACCAACGGCACATTAGAGCGAGCGCAAGCCGCCGCAAGTATTGCGGAACCTTCGGCGTTGACCTGCATACAAACATTTGGTTCGCGTTCCGCATCATCTACCCGCACGTAGCCCGCAGCATTCACAACTGCCCACGGCTGCAACTGTGCCAGCATCGCATCAACCGACGCTGGATCGGTAATATTCACATCTTGGCGTGTCAGGAGGTGGTACGCGATTCCTCTAGCAGCACAGATGCGGGCAAAAGCTTTGCCTAAAGTTCCGGTTGCGCCAATAATTGCCAGGCGTGAGGGATGTGGTGCAGAGGAAATTGAGACTTCGTTGCTATCTTGTTCTGTCTGATAGGCTGGGTATAATAAGCGTTCTTGTCGATGCCACCATCCTGGTGTTGTTAGTAAAGGGTGCGAAGGTGTCTGCCCTGTTGCGAGATCGCGGACGAATTTTGCGATCGCCGTCGGTCGCGGATGGGGAGAACGCAAATCGAAAACACCCGACTCGTAGTCACCAACACAGCACGTCAATAAAGTATTCCAATCGTAAGAACCGAGAAGCGACCAAGCTGTGACAGCGCGGATATCGACTTGTTGACGTAATTCCTGTGCGGTTTGCCAAACTTCATATAGCCAACGCAACTGTTCTTCTCGCGTGCAATGCAAATGAACTTCGGTGACAGCAATCGGCAGTTGATAGCGTTCCCAAACTTCTTGCAGCAAGCAGCGGTGTCCGGCGATACCCTCCGCACGCACTCGCACTGCCTCAACATCCGCGTACTGATGCTTGCCATTGCCACCATAAGTCCAAATCGGATAGCGTTCGGTACGTTCGTCTAAAAAGCGATCGCTCGTCAAGTAGTGGTTAACGCCAATAATGTCCGGCAAACAGGGATTGTCTGAAAATTCTGCAAGTTCAGCTTCCTTAATGCCACACTTCTGTAAGTATTGCCACATTGGATGCGTTGGCGACACTCTACCACACAATAAATCGAAGCTTAACCAGCGGCGCTCGTTTTCAAACGTGGCTTGATACGCTAATAACGGCGTACTAAAAACCTTCGCTAAATCCTCGGTTTGCACGAGTTGCGCCTGAGGGTTGACTTCGCGGATTGCTGCCATGGAAAGTGCGATCGCGCGGATTTGCCCCAACAACGCCCGTACAAAAGTGCGATCGTCGTGACCGTGAGGATACCAATGACCATACAATCCACTAAATCTTGCCGTTGTCAGCGGCTCATTAATTGGCGTATAGTGCGTCACCCAAGGATAGCGATCGGCAACTGCACGCGCAAAGTCTGCGAGTTTCTCTGGAAACGCAGGGTCGATCAAGCTGGTATGGCGCGGACCACTGCCATGATGGACTAATCCGACAATCGGACGAATACCGAGTTCCTGCAATCGCTCTAATCGCGTATCTGCCCACGACCAGTTTGCATTTTCTAAGCCATCAGGGGCAATTCGCTCCCATAATATTGGGTAACGAATCGCGTGTATTCCTAATTGCGCGAACAAGTCCAAATCATCCAAGCGCGTTCCGTGACCGTTGCGTTCTAATTGGTCGAAATACCGATTCCCCACGCGGTTAACCGTACACTCGACTCCCGCCCAGACTTCTAGGGGAGGTTTTGAGTTCAACAAAGCCATAATTTACAATTCAAGCTGAAAAGGTCATGAGAGCGCGATTAGCTATTAGCTAGGTTTCAATTGCTAAGTGCTAACAGCTAATTGCTTTTACTACTTGGAGTTCAAGCTTTGACTGCAATTTGTTTGTAAACTGCCAGCGCTTGGGCGACACACTGATCCATGTTGTAGTATTTGTAAGTTGCGAGCCTGCCTACAAAATAGACTCCTGGAGTGGCGTCAGCGAGTGCCTTGTATTTTTTGTAGATTTCTTGATTTTCTGAACGCGGTACGGGGTAATAGGGATCGCCTTCGGCTTTGGGAAACTCGTAAACAATGCTCGTTTTATGGTGTTCTTGTCCGGTGAGATATTTAAACTCTGTGACGCGCGTGTACAAGTGTTCGTTTGGATAGTTGATGACCGGAGCAGGTTGAAAGACTTGCGTGTTATGCGTTTCGTGTTTAAAATCGAGCGAGCGATACGGTAACTTGCCATAGCGCAACTCGAAGAATTCATCAACTGGACCTGTGTAAACGGTTTCGCGGCAAGGAATCGCGGTGGTAATTTCGCGATAGTCCGTATTGAGCATGACTTTGATGTTGGGATGCGCCAACATATTTTCAAACATCCGCGTAAAGCCGTGTAAGGGCATTGCTTGGTAGGTATCGGTGAAATAGCGATTGTCACGGTTGATGCGGGTAGGAATTCGCGCGATCACCGATTTATCAAGTTCGGATGGATCGAGTCCCCATTGTTTGCGCGTGTAACCTCGGAAAAACTTTTCGTAGAGTTCTCGACCAACTTTACTTAACACAACATCTTCACTCGTGCGGATGTATTCTTTTGGTTCAGCGATTGATTTGAAGAAGTCTTCGACTTGAAATGAATTGAGGTTCATTCCATATAGCTTATTAATCGTATCGAGGTTAATCGGAATCGGTAAAAGTTGCCCGTCTACACTCGCAAGAACGCGGTGTTCGTAAGCCCGCCATTGCGTGAAACGCGAAAGATACTCGAAAACTTCGCGCGAGTTGGTGTGAAAAATGTGCGGACCATATTTGTGAATCAGGACGCCATGATCGTCGTAACAATCATATGCGTTACCGCCAATGTGATTGCGCTTGTCCACAACCAACACTTTTTTACCCGACTGACTGGCTAGGCGTTCAGCGATGACACTTCCAGAAAATCCCGCCCCGACAATTAAGTAATCGAAAACAAAATCTCGCGTAATAACACTTGGTGCTTGCGGGATACTGATAGCAGGAGTGTCACTTTTAGCAGCGATCGCCGAGTCGATTAGTTTCATCATCGATGCCCACGTGCGATCCCACGAAATTTGCTCTAAAAAAGCATCAACACGACTTAACCACCCTGATGCAGAGGTGTCTTCTTGCATCGCCTGTTCGGCGGCGGTGACAAATTCTGCAACGCTATCTGCAATGCGCACTAATCTTGTCTCACCATAAGGACGCACTACGTCGCGAATCGAAGTTGATACAACAGGTTTCCCCGCAGCGAGATACTCTGGAGTCTTTGTCGGGCTAATAAAGCGCGTTGATTCGTTGTGCGCAAACGGCAGCATCGCCAAATCCCATCCCGCAAGATACGCAGGTAGCTGTTTGTAATCCTTAGCCCCTAGGTAATGAATGTTTTCGCGTTGCGGCAAAGTTGCGGGATCAATTTTGACAACAGGTCCAATGATGACTAAATGCCAATCAGGACGCGCATCGGCAATGCCTGCTAGCAATTCGATATCCATGCGTTCGTCAATGACGCCATAAAAACCCAGACGCGGATGCGGAATGTGGGCTTGTGCGGGATCTTCTGCAACAATTCGCGCTTGGGCGAAGTGCGCCACATCGACACTACTCGGAAATGCATAAACATTGGGATGCTGCTTGGCTTTACTTTCGTAAAGAGTTTGTCCGCCGGTAAATACTAAGTCGGCACGGCGAAACAGTTCAGCTTCGTAGCTTTTTAGCGCTGGCGGTGCGCCCTGAAATGCAGATAACTCATCCATGCAATCGTAGACAGTTGCTAGCGGTTGCAACTGACGTGTAAAGGCGATCGCCATTGGTGTATAGTACCAACAAATATATTTACTAATTTGTTGTTCGGTAAATAAAGTATCAATCAAAACTGCGAGTTGAGCATTGCTCTGTTCTTGACTCAAACCGTGTTTGAGGTGCGGAACAATAACCCAAACTCCACTTTCGTCTAAGTTGATCTCTAATTTTCCCTCTGGGGCTGTTTCTAAGTCTGAACTAAAATTTGGCTCTTCAATAAAGAAAACGCGTTGTCCTTGCGCGCAGCGCGTCAATAAATGTTGCGGTCTTTGATAGACAAATTTCCACCGCAAGTGCGATAAACAAACAAGATCAGGTGTTTCTTTATTAGCTAGCTTAAAGCTTTTAGCTGTTAAAGATAGATTGACTAATGAGGCGTTTAATTCTTCCGTTTTTGATGAATTTAATAACGTACTTTCCGCCGGATTTGCTGAAATATGATTGTGGCTTCCATTATGCGCAATTTGATTATGCTCTGACATATATTATTTGAAATTTTTAGTGAGGGAAATTTATCATCACGAAAGTTTTAGAAAACACTTTCGTATTTTCTCGTGCTCATTTGCTGAAGTGCTAACTAGTTAAGCCAACATAAAAAAAGAGTACTAGTACTGGCAACTTCATTTTTGGAGATTCTTCTAAACTAACAATATCGGCTAGTTCCTATTTTTATCTTCTACTAGAGATACAAATTGTTCTATGTCTAAAGAATCAATTAACTATAAACAAACCTGTTGTGCAAAATACACTGGCTCTCAATAAAAGAGAATGTGGATAAAAACACATTAATAAATCCAAAAATGTATGTTTAATGTTGTTACTTTAGCGGTGAATAGTATTAATAGATATATCTCGCGATCAAGAAGATAAAAAAGGATTGTGGATGCCCCCTAATACCATTTCACCAAATAAAAACTACAAATCATTTCTCCTCTGCTCCTCTGCCCACGCCAGTCGCCTCAACGGGGGACTCGGGGACCCCACGTAGTGGGGATTGGGGGTAAACCCCCGCACGGCGCAGGCTCCTGAAGCTGCCTATTTGTAGTAAATTCAAAGTGACATGGTATAAACTCTCTTCGTGGCTATCCAAACAAAGTTTTGAGTTAAAACTTCTTCAAATCGATTCAAAATTCAACACTTATAACTTCATGGTAGTGTACAGGGTTTGTCTAGCAGTGAATTTATTCACCAAGCTTTATTGGTTTAACTATTAAAAAATCCGCAAATCAAGAAAGTTTTAAAAAAGATTTGACTTTTGACTTAAGTGCATCAGCAGCATCGGTTAATGTTTGTCTCATGGGTTGTTGTGTATGCAAAAAGACACGCGCGCAGTTGCGTCCAGGAATGCCAGAAATGGCACCGCCAGGATGCGTACCTGCACCGGTGAGAAATAAGCCCTCAATGGGAGTTTTGTAGTTAGCAAGTTCTGGAATTGGGCGGAAAAACATCATTTGGTCAAACGTCATATCGAGGTGATAGTAATTTCCTTCTAAAACTCCGAGACGCTTTGCCAATTCCGCAGGACTTTCTACGTGTCGGGCGATCGTGGCATTCTTCAGGTTAGGCGCATAATCTGCGAGTTTATCGAGGACGCGATCGGCGACTTTATGCTTGAGTTCGTCTGTCCAACCTGTACCGTCTAAGCCTGTACCTTCTGCACCAGCGATTTGATATGGGGCGAAAAACTCGATCCACAACGTATGTTTACCTGGTGGTGTCATTGAGGGATCGAGTACGGTGGGGACAACAAGATACATTGAAGGATCGGCATCAGGAATTTTACCTACATTACAGTCGGTGTGTGCAACTTCGACGTGATTCACTGAATCTGCAATGAGGACTGAACCAACCAAATAATCATCGGTGTGGTTATGCGCGCTAAAGCGCAGCGGTTCAGCAAGCGCACAGTCGATTTTCAGAATTGATTCGTTGTTGTGGACGATGCGACGCGATAAGGTAGAACGCAAGTGAGGATCGGCAGCATCAGCGTCACTTTTATCGATAAGTTGCAAAAATAGGCGCTTGGCGTCAATACTTGAAATCACGCCGCGATTTGCCCGATATTCTTTATTATTGGCGACACGGACACCGACAGCGCGTCCATTATCAATTAAGACTTTTTCGACGTGTTGGTCGGTGAAGATGCCACCACCAAGGTCTTTTACTGCTGCAACTAAGGCTTGAGTCAGCGCCCCTGTACCGCCTTTGGGACGACTCACACCAGGATTGTGGCGCATTGCCATCATTATTGAGCCGATCGCACTCGTTTTTTGCGAAGGTGGTGTACTGAGTTCTCCCGCCATTCGGGCTAGCGGTGCTTTGATAAATTCGGCGTCAAAATATTCTTCGATGATGTCCTTGGCGCTGGTAAACAGCGATCGCATCAAGTTTAACGTCTTATCGGGAGGTCCCATTAAAGACAACATATCTTTAATTTTGCCAGCGTCGTAATTGCCTGCCATATCGATAATGGACTTGGGCGGCGCATTAAATATCGGGATAATCATTTGTGTGACCCGCTGCCAAAAATCGATATATTCTGCATATTGTTTGGCATCGCGCGGGCTAAACCGTTCGATTTCAGCACAAGTTTTTTCAACCGAACGATGTGCGAGAAAATATTTGCCATCAGGATGTGGGCAAAAAGTGATGGGGTCGCAGTATAGATATTCTAAGCCGTATTTATGAAGTTCTAATTCTCTAACGACAGGACCTAAATGAATAAAAATATGGTCGATCGCACACGGGTTGAATTGAAAACCAGGAGCCGATTCGCGCATAATTTCTTGAGTTGTTGCTGCGCCTCCTGGAATCGAATTTTTCTCTAATAAAACAACGCTGTAGCCTGCTTTTAATAGATACGCTGCACAGACTAAAGCATTATGTCCTGCACCAATAATAATAACATCGTAAGCTTGCATTTGAAAAGGTTTTTAGCTCTTTACATTAATAGAAAATGCCCCAGTTTTGCTGAGGCAATGATGTAAGCACTCTTGCTTGCCGTGGGTGTGTTTTTTCACTCTTGCATCCTAGAATACTTACTCTTTGAATAACAGCTACCAAAAGATGGATAAACTTGTTTTGTTTGTAATCAAAGATACTTGATAGCTATGATAAACGCTGTTAGTAATTAGCCTACTTTGAGCTAATGGTCTGATTACACAGTTGAGGAACCAGAATCTACATTCGTTGGGGTAGAAGCAGTGCTTGTTTCAGGTGGTTTACTAAAGCCAAGATAAGCAGCGATCGCCGCAGTAATTCCGTTCAACCACACATTATTTCCATAGATAGGCATTAAACCAAATGTTGTGTTGGAAAAGGGAAACAAGCCCATCAACGCGATCAGCGCGTAGGCGATCGCATAACCACGCGTGAATGTCAGCGCACCGCTAGCACTGGTGTAAGCCGCAATTCCTAATAGCCCTACAACAATGTGAACCGCGTTATGTAAGGAATTAGTAGGAAATAAACCGAGAACATAGCCGTAGCCACTATCAAGTGATAATCGAGGTGCATCAACGGCAACGTTAGGCGCACCTGCTGGTAGCGAAACAAGCCCTGGTACAAAGCCCGCTATTCCTAATAGCAGAAAAAGAATTCCTGTAATCAACGCGAAATAACGGATTTTTGTACTATCAACTTGATTTTGTAATCCACTCCAAAAATTTTGTTTATTAGCCATAGATTCACCTGGATTCGGGAGAGCAAGATTGAATAATAAAAAGATTTTGCTACTTTTAAATGTTTGATAGATTTAGTTTAAATAAACTCTGCCAAAAGTGATAATTCAACTTTACGCGGTTTTGTGTTTATTGATATACTTTGTCTTAATATAAGCTCTCGCTGTCGATTCAGTCATTGCCGATAGTTCCATAAATCGTTATTCTGGAACGTATTGAATTGCAAAATACATAAAATCTTCTCAAATATATCTAAGGACAGGTTATATAATAGTTGATTCTCGTCGCAAGAAAGATGAAAGCTAATTAACCTCTACATGAAATAAATCTAGAGTAATTTGCTATTGGCGACGTTGATAGGAGTTAAGTATGCCGCTATTGAATATAGATGAATTAAAAGCTTTAGTAGAAAATCCTCAAAGCCCTTGTATATCTTTATATATGCCAATGCAAAAAGCAGGACCAGAGGTGAGAGAAAATCCCATTCGTTTCAAGAATTTAATTCGTGAGGCTGAGGCACGGTTAGAAGCAATCAAAATGCCTCAGACAGACGCAGTAGAACTTTTTAAACAAGCGCATGAACTTGATACGCCCGATTTTTGGGAGAACCAAGATCGCGGACTAGTTATTTTTATCTCGCCAACAGTTTTCCGCTACTACCAGTTGCCAATCGAGTTTGAAGAATTGGTAGTTGTTAGCAAGCAGTTTCACCTCAAGCCGCTACTGCAATTGATTGACAACGATAACCGATTTTACATTTTAGCTTTGAGCCAAGATAATATTCGGTTCTTTGAAGGTACGCCTTACAGTATTAAGGAAGTAGAAGTACCAAATATGCCCAAGAGTCTGGATGAAGCCCTTGGTTATGACGAAACTGCCTCATCAGGGCAGTTCCGCATTGCAACATCTAGAGGCGGAACGGCTAATGCAATGACGCAGCCTGGTTCATTTCACGGGCAAGGAAGTCCTGATCGAGATCAGCATCAGAAAGATATCTTGCAATTCTTTCACCTAGTTGATGATGCGGTGTGTCAGAAACTGAAGAATCAAAAAGCACCTTTAGTGTTGGCAGGAGTTGAGTATCTTTTCCCCATTTATAAAGAGACTAACGAGTATCCGCATTTAGTGGAAGAAGGTATCAATGTCAATGTAGATATCGTCAAGCCGGAAGAATTGCAAGACAAAGCTTTACCTATTGTTGAACCTCTGTTCCATCAGGCAGAAAAAGAGGCAATAGAGCGTTATCAAGAACTAGCTGGTGCTGGTACTGGCAAGGCTTCAAATGATGTTAAAGAGATTGTTTCAGCCGCTTACTTTCAAAGGATTGATTCTTTATTTGTACCAGTCGGACAGAAGCTTTGGGGCGAGTTCGATCCCGATACGATGGCTGTAGAGTTACATTCAGAACCCGAACCAGATGATGAAGATATGTTGGATTTTGCTGCTATTCATACATTGTTGAATGGTGGGACGGTTTACGCTTTAGATCCTGAAGATGTACCACAATCGCCAGCAGCAGCAATTTTTCGTTTTTAGTTGAATTACCAGTCTTCAAAGTACAGTTAGATTTAACAGTAGACTTCCTGTATGAATCATAAACGCCCTACGACTGAAGTCGGGGCTACTTAAGCGAAGTGTGCGCAGGCGCACTTTAAGTAATAGACTATAGCAGGGGTCGGAGTTTAACTCCGCTCAGGGAAGTCAATACGAGCTTCTATAATGTCCTAACTCTGTTGACTATGGCTATAAATGTTTTTTTGTCTTCTCCCCCAGAATTCTACGCTGTACACACAAGTCTAGACTGGCGTCGCTCCAAGCTTTTTCGCCCCCTTGCATCCCCCACCTGTGGGGGACTTTGAAGTAGAACTGGCTCAGAAGTCCCCCAAATTGGGGAGCCAGTGTCGTGCGGAGGTGTCCTCCGTTGAGGAGCCACTCTCGTGCGGGGGTTTACCCCGTGGAGAGAAGTGGCGTACAACTGGTGTGCGTTGGGGGGCGGTTCGCCAAAGACTTTTTATATCCGACCATTTGTGTGTACACCGTAGCCCCCAGAATTGGGGGAGTATTCAAAGTGCCTCATTTGAGTTTTGAATTTTGGCTTCCACGCATAACTCAGGATCTCAAATTAGGTAGTGTGCTGTTGAGCTTCGTAGAGATGAGTGCGGGCGAGTGCTGCGGAACACTGCGCACCTAATGCGCGCATAAATGCACAGTCTTGAGCGCTGAACGCTTGGGGAGTATCGAAGTTGAGGGCGATTCCGCCAATACTTTGTCCTTCAGCTAGCAAAGGAATAGCGGCGAAGGCATACTTATCAATAAATGCAGCATTGTTGACTAAGTGCGGATATCGGGTTGCAAACGCATCAAAGCTTTTTAAAAATATTGGCTCTTTTGTGCGGATGCTGTCGGTGAGAAGACATGGTAGGGTTATAGGGAAATACTCCCAAGTTTCGAGTGCTGCTGGCGAATAGCCTACTGTCGCAATTGTTTTTAAGTGACTCTTTTGGTCGGTTAAAAGCGATACAGCGCTATTTGCTGCGCCTAATAATGTCATACTTTGATTGACAATTAATTCGGCTACTTGAGTACTGGTTAAAGCTTCTAATAAAGCCGCATTTAAAACTTGAAGATGCGCTGCGCGAGTATCTTCGCGTTCGGCTGCTTGATACTGTAGCGCGTTGTCGATCGCTAAAGCAGTGCGGTAAGCAAGATAAACGGCTAAGTTGAAATCTTCATGGGTGTAGTGACGTTGCGATCGCGCCTCGCGACAAAATGTTAAAACTCCCAAGCGGCGATCGCGCGCGATTACGCGCGCGACTAAGGGAACTGAAATCGTCGAACTTGGCTGAAACTCGCGCAGAAATTGTAAATGTTCGGCATTGAGTGCGGTTGCTTGCAACCATTCATCAGTAACTTGCGGTGTAAATTGTGGTTGTCCTGTATGCAAGACCTTGACAACAGGGTTATTTTGTGCATCTATTGGTGGTACATAACGCTGAATCTGTTGAAAGTGTTCGCGTTTTTCGATGGCGGCGTGTTGCCAGGCGATGCGTTCAAGCGTGTTATCTGCACTGACAATATCAAAAAAACAGTAGTCAGCAAGCGTTGGTACGACAAGATCCGCAACTTTGCGCAGTGCGGTTTGATAGTTGGGTTCAGCGTTAAAAATTGCACTCGCTTCTACCAGCATCTGCACTGATTCTTGTTTGCGGTTGGGTTCGGTAATAAGGAGTGTCACGCCAACCATGCGTAGCGGTTTACCATCCGCAGCGTATAAAGTGCGACCTCTCGCGACGATCGAGTGCAAACTACTATCCACCCAAGTAATTCGGTACTTGATATCGTAATCGGTGTGGTTTTGAATTGCAGTCGCGATCGCTGTACGGACGCGATCGCGATCTTCTGGATGAATCAATTCAAACAGTTTTTCGTAAGTGAACTCGGCTGTGGGGGGTAGTCCAAAATTTGCCTTGCACAAATCAGAACTCGTCAGCGTCATTGTTGCTAAGTCTAATTGCCAAGAACCTAGTTGCGCGGTTTCTAAGGCGATTTTGAGCGTTTGTTCGCTTTCGTGTAGCGCCTGTTGATGGCGTTGCAACTCGGTTAAATCGCGTGAAATTGTGAGAACTGTTTCGACTGAACCATCAGCAGCAAATTCTGGGACAAGGCGCATTTGATAGTAGCGATCGCCTTTGGTAGTAGGATAGATAAACTCATAGCTTGTTGGTTGCTTGGTAGCAAAAACTGTCGCCACGTGCGATCGCCACACGCGGGATAATTCTTCTGGTATGCCTAACTCTTCTGGGGTTTTGCCGATAAATGCTTCCGGTGCGATTCCTGTTACAGTTTCAATCGCAGGACTAGCGTAGAGATGACGGTAATTGCGATCGATGCGTTCAATCACATCTGGGGCGTTTTCTGCTAAGGTTTTAAACTGTTGCTCTCGGCGATGTAGTTCTTTGATAAACCGCTTGCGATCGTCGATATCAGTATTCGTCCCCACCCAACGGATAATTTTACCGCGTGCATCTTTTAAAGGTGCGACTTTACCCAAAAACCAGCGATATTGTCCATCTGCACCGCGTATGCGGTACTCCATACCTTCGGTTTCTCCTGTTGTCAGCATTTTTGCCCATCTTTCTTGTAAGCGTGGCACATCTTCTGGGTGAAATAGCTGACTCCAATTTCCCTGATTAAAGTCATCAAGCGTCGCGCCAGAATAATCATACCAATGCTTGTTTACATACTCGACAAAACCATCGCTACGGGCTATCCAAACATGGTGTTTCAATACTTCGGTTAAAGTTCGATACAAGCTGACACTTTCGCGGAGTGCGGCTTCGGTTTGTTTGAGTTGCGTCAAATCGAGGACAAAGCTAACGCCTTGTGTGGTTGATGCTTCTAAAAAAACACTACCGAGTAACACCGGAACGCGAGTTCCATCAGCACGAATATATTCTTTTTCACAATAAGAACTTGTACCAGAAGCTTTCATCTCATTCAGCAATTGTTCGCTACTCGCAAGTTGTTCTTCTGGTGTGAGGTTGCGCCAATTCAACCGCCCCGCAACTAAATCAGAACGCTGAGACCTTACAATTTTTAAAAAAGCATCGTTGGCATCGGTGATTTGACCGCTTTCATCCCAAAATATGACGCCAATTATATTAGAATCAACCAAGCGGCGCAAGCGAGACTCACTCGCAACTAATGCCATTTCCGCCTGTTTGCGTTGCGTCATTTCGCGAAAATATACGGCTAAACCTGCGGGTGTGGGGTAAGCATGAATTTCAAAGTAGCGCTGAGTCCCATCTGGCGCGAGACTCTCAAAATTCACCGCAACTTGTTCTTGCATCGCACGGCGGTATTGTTGATCGTAAACGGAACCGACAATTTCTGGAAATGCTTCCCAAATCGATTGTCCTAAAAGTGATTCGCGCGATCGCTGAAAAATATCTTCACTATGACGATTTATGTAGATAAAGCGCCACTCCTGATCGAGCGCAAAGAAAGCATCGGTGATACTTTCTAAGATATTACCTGCAAGTTGGTTTGCTTGTGTCGATGAGTCTTGAATTGTTTGTGGCGGTTGAATCATCGCCGCGTTTTGTCGTTCCTGGCGAAGTGCAACTGCTACGGTGCTTATGCTGAGTGCTACAACAACAAACAAAACAAGCTGTATATAGTCTAAGTCAAGCGCAATCGCAGGCGCAACAAATTCGGATAAAAATAAAGTCAACAGCGCGGCGATCGCAACACTTAGTAACGCGACTTTATAGCGCTGTAGTTGAGAAAAATTAAATGACCGCATTAGGCTAATAAAACTAGGAATAGCTTATATGTTATGTAAAAGCTTAAACTAGCGTATCCCCCAACCCACCAATTCTGGGGGGCTTCTAGACTACTTAAAGTCCCCCACTGGTAGGGAATTTAGAGGGCGAGAAAATTAGTGCATACACCACAGATTCTAGAGCATTTGCCCGCCAACCCACCAATTCTGGGGGGCTTCTAGATTAGGGGGGGCGAGAAAATTTTTACCTAGCACTAAATATGACATTATTGCTAGATTCCCGACAAGAGTTTAGTGTAGCAGCACTCGCACGCTGATGAATTTGCTTTTGTTGTTCGTACCCTAGTAGTAACTCCCACGCGCTTGCAGGATATTTTTCTACCAACGGTAAAGCCACTTCTTCAAGTATCCGGTGTTTATAGCATTCATCTTCTATAATGCACCGCTCCCAATAACTTTTGGTAGCTGACAACCCTAGCCGTTGTGCGGAGACTGAGTAGTGTTTGTATGTTGTCGATTTGGCAATTTCTGAATAAATCATCCCACCGATGCAGCGGAGAAACAAACGTTTGCAGTCGGTTAGGAGAAAGTTGTGGTTAGCACACGCCAGCACCTCATACGGAACAATCTTGAAGTATGCTTCGGGAATGCTATCTAGCTGTAACTCGCTCAACATTTGCGCTAACAATGTCGAGTGTTGAGTGCTTAAGTAATTGCGACTGTAGTCTTCAAGTAATAACTGTGTTAACTTTGACTCGACTTCGTTAACGGCATTGGCAAGCGTGCGGAAAAACTTGTTTCTTGCTTGTAGAGTATCGAAGGCAGCGATCGCTAGCAGTTTATGATATTCAGCATGAGTCATTTCGTGCAGTCGGTCATGCTCTTGTTGAGTATCCCAGAAGTTGCGATCGCCATTAACCTGGGTGAGTAGACTTGTTTGAACGTCTAGCGTTTGCAGTGTTAGCACATCAATATTCGCAAGTTCCCACTGTTGCCAAGCTGTTTCAATCTTTTCACGGCACAAATGCAGGTAAATAGATCTTTCGTTTGTGTAATGCCGTAAATTATCGTACCAGAATAGCTTGAGTCGATTAATACGATACAGCAAGCGATGCAAGAAATGTTGAGCTAAAGCACAACTCGTTGTTGATTGATACGCTGCTGCGATCGCGTCTTCCAGAACTAGCTCAAACTCACTCACCATCCAAGGCTGTGCTTGGATTCGCTCATCCAATTCTTCTAAATTGATGAGTGCCTTGAGTTGCTGCTCAGTTTGAGTATATTTCCTTGCGAGTACTTGTTTTTTAATTCTAGCTCTTGATTTATAGCCATTTTTACGAGAAATCATGATTTGACTCACTAGAGTAATCAAAAGCTTTATTAACGTTGCAATATCATGCTCTACTTCTCCTGAATATTCCTAAAACTTGATTCTACCGTCTCTACTAAGTCAGCAATATATTAAATCCCGCATCGTCATCTAACCTAATGGGCGTAGGCTTGCGCGATGCTTAACTCATATTGCGTATTTGATTTGGTCAATTTAACTTAGTACGAGCTTCCTAATTTTTTAAGACTTCATTTTTATTTTTTTAAACTAATAGCTACATCTTCGTTATCATCTCTAACTTTTGAAGTATGTTTGTGTTAATTTTTTTTTGTATTCTTGGCTACAAGCGTCTGTATCTGCAATTAACAATCGGCTTATTTTTATATAGAAATAACAGTAAAGAATGACAGACAAAAGCATATCTTTCTCTAGTTAGATGTGGTAAAATAACTTTTCATAGAAGCTTAAAGAGAATCAATCTACTCATTTTACTTTCAAAGAGATCAAAATCTCCTAGTAAACAAAACGAACTTGTATTATTCGATACAATAGCTAATAAGTATTATGAGTTTTAGCAATCTTAAGTGACTCACTAACCTCTCTTTTAGGTTCTTATCTAGGCGTGCAAAAACAACGAGTAAGCTTAGATAAGTAGGCAGGCGAGATTAAACGTAAGATAGGAGAGACAATAAAACCTGTATCTTGCTTGAACCAATGCCCGCCCCTTTACGTATCGTTCTCAGCGAGGAATCAGACCGCACTCTGCAAGAATTACGAGTTGCACCCAGGGTAGCACAGCACATCAAAGACCGTGCTCATATGGTGCGACTGAATGCCCAAGGGTGGAACGTCCCAGCAATTGCCGAGATCTTCCAATGTCGGGAGCAGACCGTGCGAGAAACCCTCAAGCGGTGGCAGAAGGGTGGCTTGGGGGGATTATGGGATAGCCCTGGACGGGGGATGAAACGGCGGTGGGGTGAGGCAGACCTTTTGTATCTAGAAAACCGATTAGACCAAGACCAACGCACCTACAACAGTGCCCAATTATCCGCCCTGTTGGAGCAAGAGCGAGGGGTAAAACTGAGTGCAGACCGGATACGCCGGATTCTGCAAAAAAGGGGTTTTACTGGAAGCGCACCCGCCACCGACAGCAGCGTAATCCAGACCCAGTGTACCAAGGGCGCAAGCAAGCCGACCTCGACACGCTAGAGTTGGCAGCACAAGAGGGGCAGATCGACCTGAAGTACCTGGATGAAGCAGGGTTCTGTTTGTACAGCCCCGTCAGCTACAGTTACAGTCGAGTTGGGAGTCAAAAACAGTTGGACCAAGTGCCGACCCGTGGCAATCGCATCAGCATTTTGGGACTATGGCAACCGGACAACACCTTTGAGTATGCGCTGGTCCAAGGTGGGTTTAATGGTGAGAGTTATCTCACAGTGATGAACTGGATTGCCCAAAAAGCAGCCCTGTCGTTGGCGGAGACTGGACGCTTAACGGTTGTGGTGCAGGATAACTGCCCCATTCACAAGCGCGACATCGTGCGACAACATTGGCAACGCTGGCAAGAGGAAGGTTTATTGCTGTTCTTTCTACCGCCCTATAGTGCTCAAATGAATCGGATTGAAGACCAGTGGCATCAACTCAAAACGCATGAGATCGCAGGGCAGATGTTTGAAGATGAGTACGATTTAGCAATGGCAGTGATCAAAGGCATGGAAACACGAAGTCAAGCAGGAGGATATACGCTTGAGCGTTTTCGGTTTAATTCCGCCTAGCTACTTATATACATTTTTAGCAATAGCTTCTCAATCAGCAAAAACAACAAAATATTTTTACTTATTTTTAAACGTCTTAAAAGGTGAGTCAAAAGTAAAAGAAACGCACTCCTTTAACAAATAAACTGCTAATAAATATTATGTCTTAGTTAAAGCTAATAAAAAGCTTGACAGCCATTATAAACAACATTACAAATAAACTGTCCTTTAACAAATAAACTGCTAATAAATATTATGTCTTAGTTAAAGCTAATAAAAAGCTTGACAGCCATTATAAACAACATTACAAATAAACTGAGTTTTACATGGACATTGATAGATTTGTTCGACGAGTAAACAATATGTCTTCTCGCTTAGAAGCATTATCTAAAGATGCCAATGACCTTTTTGTACCTCGTTTGGACTTACTACCAGCAGCATTTAAAGAATTAGGTATGGCTGCCCAAGAACTGCAATTAGCTGCCAAAGAACTGCAAAAACAGCAGGAAGAATTAACAGCTGCACAGGCAATTATTGCAGCGGAACGCCGGCGCTACTATGATTTATTCGAGTTAGCTTTTGAAAGCTACGTTGTCACCGATGTTTCAGGAAAAATTAAAGAAGTTAATCGGGCAACAACACTCTTATTTGAACTTGCTTCAGAAGAATTAATCGGGAAGTCTTTAACCGACTTACTCGCAGAAGAAAGCCGTCAACAATTTAACTACAATCTAGCCAGAAAGTATCAAAAAATCAAATTAACTCCACCCTTTAAAGTTAACTTCCGGCTACCCAACGGTAAACGATTGCATAACATAGACATAAATTACAGTGCAATTCGCGATGAACGCGACCAAATCATTGGTTTACGTTGGTTGCTGCGCGAAAATACGTTACAGCAACAATCAATACTATCTTCAAATAGCGATGACGAAACGCTGAGCGATAACCTCATGGATCGCTACTACAAAGGGGAACTTATTCCGATTAATTATCAAGAAATTTACCAAGTTCGCCAAGGTGTCGTTAAATTAAGTACGATGAGCGATACAGGAGAAGAAGTTCTTGTCGGATTAGCAAGTTCATCGATGCCTTTTGGGGGAAGTATTACTTCGCTCAATATTTATCAAGCAACCGCGCTAACAAATAACGTTGAGTTAGTTCGCTTTCCTTTAACGAAGTGGCTTGATTGTCCTTCTAGAGTGCAAAAATTAGTCCCTAAATTGACATCTCGCCTCCGTCAAACTGAGTTATTGTTATATATTTCAGGTCAGCGACGCGTGAAACATCGTTTGCATTATCTATTACAATTTCTTAAACAAGAAATCGGTCAACCTGTAGCGCAAGGAACGCGTTTGAGTGTGCGGTTTACGCATGAAGAACTGGCGAGTGCGTGTTGTGCAACGCGCGTGACGACGACGCGCCAACTCAACAAACTGCGCGAGCAAGGAATTATCACGGTTGATGACGAGCATCATATTATATTGTTGAATTAATGTCGCTGTGAGAAGCCTTCCGATTGAAGTCGGGGCTATCTAAGCAGAGTGTGCGCAGGCACACTAAAATAAGTCTTCTATCAGTCAGTCCACGCAGGTGGACTTTGTTTAGTTAGGTGCGAATTTATTCGCAATTCTCTTCACGCAGGAAGTCTAAAATGTACCTGCGCCCAATAATATCTTTCTTGATCTAGGAGTGAATTTATTCGCTATCAATAAATTTACGTAAATTAAATAAGTTTTTGTTGCGGGGATTGTGTGGCTAAAATTGCGAATTCGACTTTTACGATCGTTATACTCACATAGTGGTTGGATGAGTGTGAAGTCGAGTCACTAGTCAGCGTGATCGCGATAATAGGAATCGCTGCAATGACAGCGTAGAGATGACAAGTTCATCTTCAGGAAGAATTATTCTTTAAGTTTGATTGTTTCTTTAATCACAAAAAGCACGTTAATTGTATAACGTTAGAATATGCAAATTGCAAAGTATTCACATCCTGCGCGGTATTGCAAATTTACCGCAAATTGTGAATGATAGTGGTACAGCTTGGTTGTATCTGCCGTAGTGAGAAGGATATGGCGATCGCATTCGCTATTCTTCTAGTTTAGGGTGCTTATCGTGTCAGATGCGCTTGCGCAATCAGCGCAAGATGACATCGATTTACTAGGTGTAAATGAATCAAAAACTATGAAAACAGCCGTTTGCTGAGGCTTAATAACAAACTTGCAATCAGTTTTACCTTAACGCACAACTGTTTTGGAACTTGATGTCACGCATTCTTTTAATTGACGATTCTCCGCGCGATCGCCTTCAAATTATCTTTGAACTCGAACGCGAATTTCCTAACGTTGATGTAGTACAAATTACTTGTGCCGAAGATTTTGAACAAGCATTGTCAGCAGGGCGGTTTGACTTAGCAATCTGTGATTATCAACTCAGCTGGAGTGATGGACTAAGCGTCTTACAAACGATTAAGAATCGTTATCTTGATTGTCAAGTAGTGATGTTTACAAATAGCGGTAGTGAAGAAATTGCAGTTGCAGCAATGAAAGCAGGGTTAGACGATTACATCATCAAGTCACCACAAAACTATCGTCTTCTACCCGCAGTTGTGCGCGCAGCACTTGCACAAAAACGTACCACAGGATTAGATCGCCTGCAAACGCTGCTCAATTTGAATATTGGGGTTTATCGCTTGCGTGAAGATGGTGTGTTACTTGATGGTAATTCAGCGTTCTTGCGACTATTAGGAATTGAGGCGATCGCACCTGCAACGCAAACACTTGAGCCGTATTTCCAGCCGGAAGACTATACACAACTTTACCAGTTGCAGCAAGGACAAATTCGCGATCGCGAAGTGCAACTACGCCGCGTTGATGGCAGTACAATTTGGGTGCGGATAAGTCAAACGATCAATACGCTCGACGGCGTGACAGTTATTGATGGGATAATCGAAGACATTAGCGAAGTTAAGCAGCGCGAAATCGAACGTCAAGAAGCTTTAGAAGAACTCGCCGTTGTTGAGGAAGAATTAAAAGCGCAGAATGAAAAGCTAGCGCAACAAAATGAGGATTTGATTGTTGCACGTCAAACAGTAGAAGCAGAACGCCAACGCTATCAAGAGTTGTTTGAATTTGCGCCCGACGGGTACTTGGTGACAGATACCACCGCAACAATTTTAGAAGCCAACCGCGCGGCTGCAAGTATGCTGGAAGTTCAACCGCAGTTCTTGGTTGGGTTATCATTCCTCAATTTTGTCGCGGAAGGCGATCGCGATGACTTGACAGCTAAAATCAACGAGCCACGTTCGGGCGATTGGGTACGCGAGTGGGAAGTTTGTGTGATTCGCCAGCGGGATCGTCGCCTGATTGATATTGTTTTAACTGTAGCGGCGGTACGCGATGACACGGGACAATTAGTCGCGCTGCGTTGGTTACTCCGCGATATTACCGAACGCAAACAAGCATTAACCGCATTGCAAGCGAGTGAAACTCGATTTCGTCAGCTAGCCGAAAGCATTGAAGATGTCTTTTGGAGATCCGATCCGCAACAAAGGCGATCGCTTTATGTAAGTCCCGCATATGAACAAATTTGGGGGCGAAGTTGTACGAGTTTAAAAGCAAATTGGTACGACTGGATCGACGCGATTCATCCTGACGATCGCGATCGCGTCCGCGAGGCGTTTTTTACAAATATCCTGCGCGGAAAATACGATGAAGAGTATCGAATTGTACGACCTGATGGTACGGTTCGCTGGGTGCGCGATCGCGGCTATCCGGTGAAAAACGCTGCGGGAGAAATCCAGTGCGTGAATGGCATTGCTGAAGATATCACACAGCGCAAGTACGTAGAAGCCGAACTGCATCGCCGCGAACAAGAATTTCGCGCCTTGGTGGAAAACTCCCCTGATATTATTTCCCGATTCGATACCGAACTGCGTCACGTCTACGTTAATCCTGCGATTGAACCAGCAACCGGAATTCCCCGCGCCAACTTTATTGGTAAAACTAACGCTGAACTGGGAGTTGCAACCGAAATCGTTACCGCATGGGAAAATGCCCTACGCGAAGTTTTTGCAACGCGACAATGCAGTTTTTTTGAATTCGAGTTTCCCACCGCCAACGGGATGCGCGCGTATCAATCGCGGATTGCACCTGAATTTGCGCAAGATGGTTCAGTGCAATCGTTACTCGTGATTAGCCGCGATATTACCGAGTATAAACAAGCAGAAAAAGCGTTACGCGATCGCAGCGAACGACTGAAGCTATTATCAGAAACTGCAAGCGCCTTGCTTTCAACACAACAACCGCTGACACTCCTCAACGACTTGTTTGAAAAACTCGCCGCGCAGCTAGACTTGCATTTTTACTTCAACTTCTTAGTCGAGGAACGCGATCAGCAGCAGATGTTGCGTTTAGCGGCTTACGGCGGTATTTCTGAAGAAGTCGCGCAAGCAATTCAATGGCTCGAACTTGGGGAAGGAATGTGCGGTACGGTAGCACAAGAACGCCGTCAAATCCTCGTTAGCGACGTCCAAGCATCACAGCTTCCGAATACAGAAGCAATCCGCACCCTAGGGATTACAGCTTATTCAGGTCAACCGTTGATTGTTCAAGGGCGACTTTTAGGTACGCTATGCTTTGCGAGTCGAACGCGTACTAGCTTCACGCCTGATGAAATCGAGTTAATGCAAGCCGCCTCGGATCAAGTCGCCGTCGCAATGGAACGTACAGAATTACTCGCTTCGTTGCAGCAGCAAACCGAACAGTTGACGCAAGCTAACCGCATCAAAGACGAATTTTTGGCAATTCTTTCGCACGAATTGCGATCGCCGCTGAATTCGATTTTGGGTTGGGCAAAACTTTTGCGTACGCGCAAATTTAATGAAGCAACGACAACACGCGCGCTAGAAACGATCGAACGCAATGCCGAATTACAAACGCAACTCATTGAAGATCTACTTGATGTTTCGCGTATCCTGAGAGGTAAACTCAGTTTAAATACGACTGTGGTGAACTTAGCGTCAGTCGTTGAAGCGGCGATAGAAACAATGCGCCTCGCCGCGAATGCCAAGTCGATTCAAATCGAACTGCGGCTTGATTCTACCGTAGGACAAGTTTCCGGCGATGCAACGCGCTTACAGCAAATCATCTGGAATTTACTTTCCAATGCAATTAAATTTACGCCTACGGGTGGACGTGTGAGCGTTTCCTTGACACGCAACGACACTTATGCACAGATTCAAGTCAGCGACACGGGAAAAGGCATTAGCGCTGATTTTTTACCGTACGTGTTCGATTACTTTCGGCAAGCAGATGGCTCAATTACGCGTACCCAAGGCGGGTTAGGGTTAGGACTTGCGATCGTGCGTCATCTTGTCGAATTGCACGGTGGTACAATTACCGCCGATAGCCCAGGCGAAGGACAAGGCGCGACATTTACGTTGAAGTTACCGCTATTACCGCTTCAATCCGAAGTTGCAGCGAGTGCGCCGGATAGCGATGCGATCGCACTTGATGGCGTGCGCATTCTGATTGTTGATGATGAAACCGATACGCGCGAGTTTTTAACGTTTATGCTTGAGCAATACGGCGCAGAAGCGATCGCTGTTAACTCCGCCGCCGCTGCGATTGAGCAATTGCAAAGTTTTTACCCTGATGCGATTCTCAGCGATATTGGTATGCCTAACGAAGACGGTTATTCACTCATGCGCCGCATTCAAGTTTTAGCCGCCAGCCGAGGTAGACAAATTCCGGCGATCGCCTTAACTGCGTATGCAAGAGAAGAAGATCAGCAAGCCGCCCAAAGTGCAGGATTTCAACTACATATGTCCAAGCCGATTGATCCAAGTGAATTAGTTAGTGCGATCGCGCGTTTAATTGGGCGTGGTTGATACGGAGGAGTAGGGATGCAAGAGATCCTCTAGTGTGCGATCGTCAACTTCGTTTATAGACTATAGACGTTGCTGAATAGAAGTAGGATTTGCCCTCCTCGCCCACGCCAGTTGTAGCAAGTGGCGTGGATTTAGGGGGCTTGTATAGCAAGACGTATTTAGGTTAGGACAAATATACTTATTAAATGCATTGCGCGTTCAAGCTTTTAAAGAAGCTAATGGCTAATTGCTAACTGCTATACAAGTGCGGTTGCTTAACGATTCATACATTGATTCAGCAATCCCCGTTTATCTAGCCCTGAAGAAAGTCACAAGCCATCTGCGATCCATACTCCCAGTGGATGATACCGATCTCTCTCAAAAGTAGGACGTGAAGCGCTCAGTAGAGAAGATAAATATAGAGCAAAAGTAAAACATTTCTATTACCTTTTAAAGGTTTCGTATTTGTGCCATTTTCTCGCAACTACTGCATCTTGGTTGTAGACGACATAGCAGATAATCTGTTTTTACTGCAAACGTTTTTAGAAGCAGAGGGATTTGAGGTTGAAACGGCTGATAACGGTAGCCAAGCCCTCAGCCAAATATTAACTAAGTTACCCGACTTAGTGCTGCTCGATGTGATGCTACCAGACATGAGTGGCTATGAAGTCACTCGACGGATTCGTCAAAATTACAGCTTACCTTCGCTTCCCATCCTGCTCGTTACAGCCCACGAACAAGCCCACTCGAAATTAGGATTGGATGCGGGAGCAAACGATTTTATTCGCAAACCTGTTGATTTTGAAGAACTCTTGGCAAGAATTGCCGTATTTTTGCGCTAAGGATCACTATAACATCATGTAGAAGAGTAGGTCAGCCGCTCAAGTAAATCGATGCAACAACGACCGTAAATGAATTTTGTTCTTTATTCTCATTGTCAGCGTTATCATATCAAATCCGGTTGATTAGTGTTAACAAAAATGATCAGTAAAGGTGACTGGTGACTAGTAACTATAGCGATCCTATTTGAGTTGTGAAAAATATTTTTTAATAAACCACAAAGGTACATAGACGCCCGTAGGGCGGCTTCTCGTAGAGTAGGACACAAAGAGAAAAGTTAAGAGAGGTTTTTCACGAATGATTTAGGACTGCTATAGTCACTAACCACTAATAACGATGATATCAGTGCTTGTTAGGTAGCGATTGGCGAATTATCCAGTATTGGCTTGACAAGTAATAAATGAAAACGTATTTTTTATCACAAAGAATTTTAAAAACACTATCTGTCTTTAGTTAGAAAGAAAATTTGCAATTAATCGTCAGTGTTTTAATACTGAGATACAGCTTTATCTGTAAATCAGATTATCATTAAGAATGTCAGTGAAAATCAGCTAACCAGACAGCTATAATGTCGTTATTTTAATAATGAGACTTATTTTTGGTTAGTTTGTTGTTATTTGGCTAGTATAAGCCTCCAAAATAGTCTAAAAAGTACAATTAGTCAGATATTACTATACTCAAAATAATCCAAGCACAACTGTAAACCATATTTGCAGAGGTTAAAAACCTACTTGTGTTGCTAAAGGAGTTTGGGTAGATTACTAGTACCAAGTTAGCTAATACCATTTCAATAAATAAAACCCAAAAATCATTTCTCCTTTGCTCCTCTGCTCCTCTACTGCCTAACTGTAGTAACTTCAAAGTGAAATGGTATAAGTTGTCTAGCTGTATTTGGCAGAAAATTCTATGTGAAAAAGCATAGTAAAAATGATCACAAACTTGATTTATATTCTTGAATATTTCATTTCTTTAAGAAAGTTATTTAGGAGGAAATTGCTTTATAAAATGACTTAAATAAGAGATAAGGGTACTGCCTTTATCAAATAAATCGACCTCCAATATAAGCCAGAAAGGGTGCTTAGTTATGACTACGTGTTGCTAGTTCGCAGTGGATTAGCAACAACAATTTCCTGAATGGAGGATTTTAGTAGAGCATATGGCAACAAAATTTCCCAAGTTTAGCCAGGATCTCGCCCAGGACCCGACGACACGGCGTCTGTGGTACGGGATTGCCATGGGCAACGACTTTGAAAGCCATGATGGGATGACCGAAGAGAAGCTTTATCAAAGAATCTTCGCGACTCACTTCGGTCACGTGGCGATCATTTTTCTGTGGACATCAAGCTTGCTGTTCCACGTCGCCTGGCAAGGTAACTTTGAACAATGGATTAAAGATCCATTAAATGTCCGTCCCATTGCGCACGCAATTTGGGACCCTCATTTTGGTAAAGCCGCAGTCGATGCGTTTACGCAAGGTGGTGCTAGCTACCCCGTTAATATTGCATACTCTGGTGTTTATCACTGGTGGTACACAATCGGGATGCGGACGAATAACGATTTATACAGCGGCGCAGTCTTTTTGTTGCTGCTAGCGGCGTTATTTTTGTTTGCGGGTTGGTTGCACTTGCAGCCGAAGTATAGTCCTAGCTTGACTTGGTTCAAAAGTGCAGAACCACGCCTCAACCACCACTTGGCAGGTTTGTTTGGCGTCAGCGCACTTGCATGGACAGGTCACTTGGTTCACGTTGCAATTCCCGAATCGCGCGGACAGCACGTCGGTTGGGATAACTTCTTAACAACACTTCCTCATCCCGAAGGATTAAGACCATTCTTTACAGGGAACTGGGGTGTTTACGCAGCGAATCCTGACACAGCAAATCATATATTTGGCACATCGCAAGGGTCAGGAAGTGCAATTCTGACGTTTTTAGGTGGTTTCCATCCGCAAACGCAGTCGTTGTGGCTGACGGATATGGCGCATCACCACTTAGCGATCGCCGTTATCTTCATTATTGCCGGTCATATGTACCGGACGAACTTCGGAATTGGTCACAGCATCAAAGAGATGCTCAATGCCAAAAACTTCTTTGGTGTAAGAACCGAAGGTCAATTCAACTTGCCACACCAAGGGCTGTACGACACCTATAACAACTCGCTGCACTTTCAATTATCGATCCACCTAGCAGCACTCGGTACTGCGCTGTCGCTGGTAGCACAGCATATGTATGCCCTACCTCCGTATGCGTTCATCGGGCAAGACTTTACGACGCAAGCCGCATTGTACACGCATCACCAGTATATTGCTGGATTCTTGATGATTGGTGCGTTTGCCCACGCCGCGATCTTCTGGATACGCGACTACGACGAGGAGCAAAATAAAGGTAACGTACTTGATCGCGTACTACAACACAAAGAAGCGATTATCTCGCACTTGAGTTGGGTATCGCTGTTCTTGGGTTTCCACACTCTAGGACTCTACGTACATAACGACGTTGTTGTTGCCTTCGGTACACCGGAAAAGCAAATTTTGATTGAGCCAGTATTTGCGCAATTCATTCAAGCTTCGCACGGTAAAGTACTGTATGGCTTTGACACGCTACTATCAAATCCAGATAGTATTGCGTCTACTGCGGGTGCAGCATGGCTACCAGGCTGGTTAGATGCAATCAATAACGGTACTAACTCGTTATTCTTGACGATTGGTCCTGGAGACTTCTTAGTACACCATGCGATCGCGCTGGGTCTACACACTACAGTTTTAATTTGTGTTAAGGGTGCATTAGATGCCCGTGGTAGCAAGCTGTTTCCCGATAAAAAAGACTTTGGCTTCACCTTCCCCTGTGATGGTCCTGGTCGTGGCGGTACTTGTCAAACTTCCGCTTGGGAGCAATCTTTCTTCCTTGCTACCTTCTGGATGCTGAACCTACTGGGTTGGACGACGTTCTATTGGCACTGGAAACATCTTGGCATTTGGCAAGGTAACGTTGCCCAGTTTAACGAGTCTTCAACGTATCTAATGGGCTGGCTGCGCGATTACTTGTGGTTATACTCCGCACAGCTAATCAACGGTTATAACCCCTATGGCATGAATAACCTGTCGGTTTGGGCTTGGATGTTCTTATTCGGACACCTCGTTTGGGCAACCGGCTTCATGTTCTTGATCTCGTGGCGAGGCTACTGGCAAGAGTTAATCGAAACGCTCGTTTGGGCGCACGAACGCACGCCACTTGCTAACTTAGTCCGCTGGAAGGATAAGCCAGTTTCGCTATCAATCGTCCAAGGTTGGTTGACTGGTTTAGCTCACTTTACGGTTGGCTATATCCTCACTTATGCTGCTTTCCTCATAGCCTCAACTGCTGGTAAATTTGGCTAATTTAGTTAGTTGAATTTCAGTTTGAATAAATATAACTCCTCGTCGCAAGGCGGGGATTTTTTAGTGTGAGTTAATCGTGTCATTTTTAATCAATCAGAACTGATATAGCAGTTAGCAATTAGCTGTTAGCTCTTAGCTTTTTTAAAAGCTTTATCGAGTCATACATTTACTCAATATACTTGTCCTAAGCTGAATGCGTTTTGCTCTACATTTCGCTAAATAAAAACGACAAATCATTTCTCCTCTGCCCACGCCAGTCGCCTCAACGGGGGTTTACCCTACAGTCGGTTTGCTCAACGGAGGACACCTCCGCACGCAACCGACCTCCCGCACGGCGCAGGCTCCCGAAGCTGCCTATTTGTAGTAACTTCAAATCGACATGATTTTACGTGAATTTTGTTAACGCTAATCGATGCCTAACCCAACTAGAAATGCTATGTATAGCAGTCGAAGCATAGGTTAGGACATCATAGAAGCTCAGAACTTTCACCCCAACTTACTTTTAACCCTGACCTCTGCTATACTTTCAAAGAGAAGTTTGCAGATAATTTAATAAGTTATATTACAAAAATAAACTGCCACTGCATAACAGTAACTTGTATCTTTACCAACACAAATATTTAACAGGTATCTACTTCTTGAGTTAAGGTTTTGGCACAGTATTAGAAGCTATGTTATGTATTAGTGAATTCTTTGATCGTGTGTACCTACTTGCCTGAAAGTGGTGAGATGCAAAACCTACAGAAGATTTCTGCTGTTAAGGTTTTTGTTTTTAACACTTCAGGCTTTTTATTATGTTTAAGCTGGCAAAATGATAGAAGGATACTGCATTTGAGTAGCACTACTAAAGGCTTTATGAATGCTACCAACTGTCGGCTAAGTAGGAATGGTTAGTGGCAAATAACAATCACTAAGTCACAATGAATTTATATTGCTGAAATATTATTTATTCTTGAAACTAATCCAGCAAAAATTAGCAGTGGAGCTAAGTGTGAATACTGTAGTAAAAGAACAGCAAATTAATATCAATGGTTTTACTATCCGTTACTTTACAGCAGGTGATGAGGGTTTACCATTAGTGCTGCTACATGGAAATGCGGCTAGTGCTGTTGATTGGTCTTGGGTATTGCCACAATTAGCGACTCAGTACCGCGTCTATGCGCCGGATTTTCCTGGGTTTGGTGACAGTAGCAAACCTAACCTTAATTATTCACTCGACTTTTTAACACAGTTTGTGAATGACTTTCTGAATGTGCTGGAAATAGACAGCGCAGTAGTGGCTGGGAACTCGTTAGGTGGTATTGTGGCGTTGCGGTTTGCGTTAGCGAATGGCGATCGCGTCACGTCACTTGTACTAGTAGATAGTTCAGGATTGGGTTACGTCGTGACTCCCTTACTATCGCAGTTGACTCTACCTGGGTATGGCGAGGCAATGATTGCAATGTGCAAAACTCCATTAGGTGCGAAGCCGCGATCGTGGTTGCGGGCAACATTACTTTTTAATCACCCTGGAAAAGTTCCAGCGGCGTGGATCGCCGAACAAGAACGAATGTCGTTACTTCCTGGCTTTCTGGAAGCAAGTTTATCTGCACTACGGGCGCAGTTGAATGTTATCGGACAACGCGAGGTATTACTCGACGCATTACCTCAATTGACGATACCAACACTTGTTTTGTGGGGTACGAATGACTCGGTTTTCCCCAAATATCAAGCAGAAACCGCCGTCAGCCGACTACAGCGAGGACAACTTGCTTACATACCATATTGCGGTCACTTACCTCATGTCGAACGTCCTGATCTCTTCAGTAACGCAGTGAATCAGTTTTTAGTTGAAGTTAAGTAAGCTAGATCTATGGCAGTTTGGGTACTGTTTTAAGCTTCTATTTCTTGACGTGTTGAGAAGATCTTTTGCGTGCTTGATTGAGAGTGTTGTTGATTACAGTTTGGTATCCAATTCCTTCACGTTCTGCTTGTTCTTTAGCCCAATTAATCACAGCAGGATCGAGGCGAAGCGACACTTGAACGTACTTCTCTGATTTACTCTTTGCTGGTCTGCCCCTTTTACGAAGTGTTACACCAAACTGCTCTTCGATTGCCTTTCTAAATTCTGCTGTTTCTTCATCTGAAACGCGTCTTGCACGGTCAACAGGAAATTCATTTTGTTGTTCTTTGGGCATATAATTTTCGCTCCTTTTTATTTGCTGGTCTTGCACTGATTATGCGAATGCTATTTGCCCTCCTTGTGAAGACGACTACAAGGATTTTTCCGCTTTCTGCCTCCCCGATAGCCTGTTCTCTCTTTTCTGTTTGAGAATGCTTAGTATCATCTGCGATCAACAGATACGGGTCAGCAAAAACCGTTACAGAATCGAAGAACGTGACATTGTTCAAGTATGACAAGCGCCATTAACACGCAAGACTGTACCTGTAACATAGCTACTTGCGATCGGCGAAAGTAAAAACGCTACTGCCCAAGCAACCTCTTCAGGCTTGCCAAAGCGACGTAGAGGAACCTCAGACAGAATGCGTTGCTTGACTTTATCTGGTACACTCTGGAGCATCTCTGTATCGATAAATCCTGGTGCTACGACATTAGCTCGTACTCCGTATCGCGCTGCCTCTAATGCGAGTGTTTTCGTTAGACCAATCAAACCTGCTTTAGATGCGGCATAGTTCGTTTGACCAACGTTACCACGTTCGCCGGAAATGGAACTAATGCAGACAACCGAGCCTTCACCACGCTCGTACATCTTGGGAATCACAGGCATGAGCGTGTGATAGACTCCCTTCAAATTCGTGTCAATAACTGCATCCCAGTCTGAAGTCGTTTGTTTGGGGAAAAAATTGTCGCGTGTTATTCCTGCATTCGCTACAACTCCATAAATCGAACCTAATGTTTGTTCAATCTTTTCGACGACTTGCTCCATCGCTGAGCCATTGGTAACGTCAGCAGCGATCGCCATACCATAGGGATTAATGCGATCGCTGCGATGCGTATAAGCAACTTTAGCGCCCAAGTGTTCGAGTAATGCAACAGTGGCGGCTCCAATCCCGCGATTACCACCAGTGACGAAAACAACTTTATCCTCTAGCCCTAAAGAGATCATCGGTTACTCGCTACAAAGTGAATATAAACTCAAAACTGGTAATTGATAATGTATTGAGAATATCTATTACTCATTCCCCAATCTTTATCTCAATCGCTCGACGGCGATCGCTGTCCCGCCGCCTGTACCATGACAAACCGCAGCTAACCCTAAGTGTGCATCGCGTTCCTGCAACGCATTGAGTAACGTTACGATGATTCGCGCCCCAGAAGCGCCGATCGGGTGTCCCAGCGCGATCGCGCCGCCATGAACATTGAGCTTCTCGTAGGGGACACCGAGGAGTCGATTAAATAACACGTTGCTTAATGCAAACGCTTCGTTATTCTCAAACAAGTCAAAATCGTAGATTCTCATCTTCAGCTTGGCTAATAGCTTTTGCACTGCCACAATTGGGACTTCTGGAAAGCGCCAAGTTTCTCCACCTACCCACGTTCCACCAAAAATCCGCGCGATCGGTTTGAGTCTGTTCCACAGCTTTTTTGCTTGCTACAACCAGCGCTGCAGCTCCATCCGATAGTTGACTGCTGTTACCAGCCGTAAAGATGCCATCCTCGATAAACGCGGGTTTGAGCTTGCTGAGACTCTCCAATGTGCTTTCTGGGCGAATTCCTTCATCTTGATCGACAACGAGCATTCCTGTCTTGCTTTTGACCTCAATCGGGACAATTTCGCGTTTGAACGTTCCTTGTGCGGTGGCGATCGCGGCGCGTTGGTGCGAATACAGCGCAACTTCATCTAACTCTGCCCGCGTGATATTGTAAGTTGATGCTAAGCGCTCCGCTTGTTCTCCCATAGTTTCTGAAGATGTGGGATCGGTAAGACCGTCGTAGAGTAGGATATCGATGAGTTGCTCTGGCGAACTCAGCGATTTGTATCCCCATCGCGCGCGGTGCGATAGCAAAAACCCTGTCTGAGACATTGATTCCATTCCGCCTGCAAGGACGATATCTGCGGCTTGGGCGTGAATCGCAGTGGTTGCATTAATGACGCTCATCATTGCTGACGAGCAAACCATATCAACGGCGTATCCGTTTACTGATTCGGGAATTCCCGCTTTTAAAGCGGCTTGACGCGGTAATGATTGTCCGTGTCCGGCGCGGAGGACGTTGCCAAAGACATACAAATCTAAAGCTTCGCCTGAGATTCCGGCTTGTTTTAGAACTGCTTGAATTGTGTGCATACCTAACTCCACTGGGGAACAATTTGCCAGCGTTCCGCCGAATCGACCTAGGGGTGTACGTGCTGTGGAGATGATATAGGCTTCTTGCATATAACTTTATTGAGTGAAATGGATTTTTTAACGAACCACATTGGCGCATCCCCCGTAAGAGTTGCCGTTAGCCGTAGGCGCTAGGCTAGAACACAAAGTTTAGAGTAGGAGGAAGAGTATATTAATTTATGTTTTATCTTTGTGAATTTAGTATTTGTGCTTGCTTATTTGTCAAGATTATTGTTAATAGATAGTTAGGATATTTCATTTAAATGTAGGAGCGATCGCTATGGATTGGTCGAGTAATGTTGAACAGTTTTTTCGACAGTTGAGCGAAGTTCAACGGGCTGCTTTTAATAACTGGAATGACACCATGCCAAGTATGGAGAATTTCAACACGCGATTTTCAGATACTTTTGAAAAAACAGTGAACTTTCAAGAGGAATTAATAAGAAATTCGTTAGAAACTCAAGCTCTAATCGCTCGGATGTCAATTGAAATTCAGCAGCAATTGTGGGATGGATATTTTAAAACCCTACGGAAAGCACAACCTCAAAAAGCTGAGTGAGTCTTGAACTATTGAGCCAACTCGATAAAAAAAGTCAGAATCCAGATGAGAAGCTACTTATAAAAAACCCTGGATTCTGATTTATTAGAACTCAAATAACATGAACCAAATCTATTTTAGACATTTATTGATATTATCCTCAAAAAATAGTGAAAATATTGTCCTCCTCAACATAATAGTAAAACCTTGACAAAACTTCTATCGTAAGAATCAGCCTGTTACAACCAAAGGGAGAAGTTTATATCAAGTTAGTACGTAAGAAAAAATACAAAATATTATTAAATTAAGTCAATTACTCGTATCCTTCCTTTGTGTACTTCGTGTCCTCTGTAGTTCGTTAATTTTCCCTTCTTACTTCAACCAATCAGCGATCGCCTCAGGTAGATCCTTTTGAACTTTACGACTCACATACATACCAATATGCCCAACCGGAAAAGAACGTACCGTGTACTCGCTGCTAGCAACGTACTTCTCTAACGCTAACGAAGATGCAGGAGGTACTAAATGATCCTGCTCGGCATATATATTAAAAATTGGAATACGAATCTTCTCTAAATGTACTCGTTTTCCTCCTATCTCCAGTTGACCTTTTATAAGTTTATTTTCTTGATAAAAGTCTTTCATATATTGTCGAAAAGCTTCACCAGCTAGATCGGGACTATCGAAAATCCACTTTTCCATGCGGAAGAAGTTGATAATTTTTTCCTCAGAATCACTACTTTCTAAAAACTTAATATACTTTTCAACTCCTAATTGAAAAGGTTTAAGCATCAGAAATTGAAAATTGAGCCAGTCGCCAGGAACATTCCCCAAAGTATCAATCGCTAGATCCACATCTAGAGCTTTTGCGCCTAGCGTACAGCCACTCCAAACGTTGAGCAGCCCTTCTTGAGTATGGAAATCAACAGGCGTAACCATCACAATCAGGTTTTTTACCTTCGCTGGGTAAAGCGCACTGTAGCAAAGGCTAAAGGTTCCTCCCTGACAAATGCCTAAAAGATTAATTTGCGCAAGGTTGTGGCGATCGCAGACAACATCGATGCAGTTATTAATATAGCCATTAATGTAATCATCAAGCGTTAGCCAACGATCAATTCGACTTGGATAACCCCAATCGATTAAGTAAACATCAACACCGAGTTTGAGCAAATTAGCAACAAGCGATCGCTTTGCTTGTAAATCAACAATATAAGGACGATTCACTAAGGCATAAACAATCAAAATCGGAGTGTTGAGTAAATTTTTCACTTGTGGAGTAAAGCGATACAACACCACCTTATCTTCGCGGTAGATTTCTTCCTTCGGCGTGACTCCTATTAAATTGTCTTCTTCGCGCAAACGGCTAAAAACTTCACCACGTTGCCAAAGTTCGGCTAGATCTGTAAGCATTACGTTCTTGCTAGGTAACTATTCCTCTCCCCACACTCCGCCCAAAACACTTGCGGTTTTGACGTTCTCTTCTTTGGTTGGTACGACTGGATGCAACTTGGTTGGCGATGCTAAAGCTTTTTTGAGGCTTTTAACTTCCTTGCGTAACTCGTAGATAGTGCGGTAGAGTTCATCAATTTCACTCTTAACTGGAAAGTCATACGTCTTGAGAAACAGTTCGATCAGCTGTTGTTGATAAAGCCGAGATTTCATTGCTGTATTTAAGAAGTTTCCTTGAATTTGTAGGGCTTCTTCTGAACGAAATGTCTGCGCAAATATGCGATCAAACGAGCGACTCCAAATTTGCAATACCTCACGCCAGTCAGGATCGCGCTTGCTAAAATCTAATTGTGGTATAAGTTCGGCAAAAGTCTTTACCCAAACATCAGCAAGCACAATTTGATAGTCAAAGCTTGCTTTACAGAAGTTAAGCCAGGTATCAATTCCTTGGAGCAACTTGTGATTGAATTCACGAGTAATCCCGATGCGAGGACTTTGTAACCACCGGCTATATGTCTTTTCATAAATATCCCAATAAAGGTTATTTAACTCAAGCAACAGCGTGCGATCGCTAACATTGCTACTACTTGTCGCTTGAGCATCGTCATCAGGATTGCCATCTAGGGGTGTTTCTCGTTCCATCATATTTTCCCCTCTTTGAACGCCTGTGTTGCTAAAAACGCGAGTGTGGCTGTACCCGCGACGGCACCCCATTTGAGAAGTGGATTTTTGTCTAGCCAGTCACCGATACTCGGTACTGCTAAATTGCCAAAGTCCCCCTCAACTTTGTCGTTGGCTGGAATTGGTTGATAAAGATTGTTGGGTACATCTTCCGATTTCGGTTCTGAAGTTTGCTGGAGTTGATAACCGATCTTGACTAACACAAAATCGACTAACCCAGGCGACAGACGTTGCAAAAGATCGGTAACTCGCGCTGCATCTCCTACCAGAAAGTCACGCGTGGGATGAGTCGCGACATAGAGGATCGCATCCGCAACCAAGCTAGGTTCGTAGTATGGTGGTGCGCCGGATGGTTTGACACCTAATCGTGTTAGCGCATTGTTGTAGAAGGGCGTGTTGACTGAGGCAGGTAAGATACTCGTTACACTAATCGGGATTCCCTCATGTTGTAACTCGACGCGCAGCGATTCCAGAAAGCCTTCAACACCATGTTTTGCCGAACAATACGAACTTTGCAGCGGTAAACTACGCCTACCGAGAACTGACGAAACGTGAATTAACGCGCCTTGCCCTTCGCGCTTGAGATGCGGTAGTGCTGCCATTGCGCCGTATGCTTGTCCGGTTAAGCTAACATCAATCACGCGCTTGAACTCTTCGGGCTTAGTATCAGCAAAACTTGCAAACACAGCCGTAGCAGGAGTATGCACCCACGTATCAAGTCGTCCGTATGCTTCAACCGCACGATCTGCGATCGCTTTCACTTGGTCAAATACTGTCACATCCGCAACGACGGCGATCGCCTCGCTTCCCAATTGCCGAATTTCTTCTACTAAAGATTGCAGTCCCGATTCACTCCGCGCAGCGACAACAAGTTTTGCTTTATGCTTGGCAAATTGCAGCGCCGCCGCGCGTCCAATCCCGCTGGAAGCCCCAACGACGACAACGACTTGTTGATCAATCGGCTTCAGTTGCATCAATGGTACTCCCTAAATTCTTTGCGATCGCTCATGCTTGTCTTACTTAAGTCTTTATGGTCGAAAATAAAAGCAACTAAAAATTTAATAATTGTGGGGATAATTTTTATTCTCTTTTTCTTATTCAAAGTAGATCCTTTTATTTCGATTAGTTTAACCATTCATGAGGAAATACTTAAAATTACTAAATTTGTTAATTTTCAACAAAGTCAAGACATATTTTCTATGCCAAGCAATAGAAAGTAGTGTATTGAATCTTTTAGAAATCTTGCTATAAAAGCCTAATGAAAATCTTGGCTAACGTAATATGAGCTTTTTAAAAGCTATCAAATACATTTATCTTTGATTTTCTACCTAAAAAGATGAATTGATATGAATTGAGTTAGTAATCTTGGCTACAAAGTTGAATAAGCAAACTATTGACAGTTAATCATTGCGTCTACAAGCTTGCACGTCCTCAATTGTTTTGTTTTTACTTCACGTAAAATCTACTCCTAGGGTAGAAGTAAAATTTGAGTCAGGAAGCTTAGTCTATGTAGTTAAGTACTTATAACCACCAAAAAGCGCGCTACAGTGCGGTCGATTTTAAGATATGCAATTTCAAATTGAATGTAATACTTTGACAAATTACCAAGCGTGCTTCATCTGCAACAAACAATTTCAACTGAAGGAAGCACGATTAATTATCTGCAATGACCAAGGTGATGGTTACGGTGATATTTGCCCTCAGTGTATGGCTATGGGTGCTTTCTGGATCGGCAATCAACTCAAAGCACTTGAGAATAAACTTATGAAATAGAAGTGCTATAAGGCTTTGTTCTGACTGTGTATTTCAACATATGCCATAATTTATATATATGGTATTAAGGATGACCGTAATCCTCTTAAGATTTTAATAAAGCTGGTAGTGTAATTTCTTTATGCTGAAAACTTAATTAAAGAATTAGGTAATTAAACCTACGATATTCCCTTAACAAATGTCCAGAAAATACTGTACATCTGGAACATTGTTAGGTTATGTTGCTATTACGTTCAACCTTGGGCTTGAGCGAAAGGGTTAGGGTATCTATTTTGATGGATTTACTATTGGATAGGTTGGAGGAAGAAACGGAATACTGCAATGTTGGCGTAAACAGAATAGCCCTCTCTATACAAGATGGCTATCCACGTCCACAACTGCAACGAGACAAGTGGTACAACTTAAACGGCACTTGGCGATTTGTGTATGATGACCAAGGACAGTTTAATCAACCTAGCCATATTACCGATTGGACACATAATATAGAAGTTCCGTTTGCTCCCGAATCTACCAAAAGTGGTATTGGCGATTTAGCGTTTCATACAAATTGTTGGTATGAGCGAGAGTTTACAACGCCGCCAGGTGAGGGAAGATTGTTACTTCATTTTGGGGCGGTAGATTATCGGGCGCGGGTGTGGGTTAATGGTCAGTTTATGGCTGACCACGAAGGCGGTCATACTCCGTTCAGTATTGATATTACGTCGGTTTTGGATGATAGTGGCGTAACTAAAGTTACAGTTTGGGCGCAAGACGATCCGCACGACTTAGCTAAACCGCGCGGTAAGCAGGATTGGCAATTAGAGGCGCATAGTATTTGGTATCCTCGCACAAGTGGCATTTGGCAGACCGTCTGGGTGGAACGTGTGGGTGGAACGTATGTCGATCGCATCCGGTGGACTCCAGAATTTGAGCGGTGGGAAATTGGTTTTTACGCGGCGATCGCTGGCGATCGCCAAGATGGTATCCAAATCAAAGTCAAACTGAGTATTGGCGATACAGTCTTAGTAAAAGATACCTACGAAGTCTTCAACGGCGAGATTCAGCGCCGGATTGCGCTTTCCGATCCAGGAATTGACGACTACCGTAATGAACTGCTTTGGAGTCCAGAGAAACCAACGCTGATCGAGGCCGAAATTCAATTATGGGAGCAAGACAAGCTACTTGATGAAGTAAAATCCTACACCGCGATGCGTACTGTCGGGATACAACGCGATCGCTTTATGCTCAACGGTCGCCCGTATTACTTACGGTTAGTTCTCGATCAAGGCTACTGGGAAGAGACATTAATGACTCCACCATCCGATGCAGCGTTGCGACGCGATGTGGAACTTGTCAAAGCTATGGGTTTTAATGGAGTCCGCAAGCACCAAAAAATTGAAGACCCGCGTTTTTTATACTGGGCGGATGTCTTAGGATTACTCGTATGGGAGGAAATGCCCAGCGCGTATCGCTTCACTCCCAAAGCCGTCGAACGCATGACTAAAGAGTGGACAGAGGTCATTGAGCGCGATATTAGTCACCCGTGTATTGTCGTTTGGGTACCGTTTAATGAATCGTGGGGAGTTCCGAACTTAGTGGAAACACCGGCACACCGCAACTATGTTTTAGCAATCTATCACCTTACCAAGACGCTCGATCCATCGCGTCCGGTCGTTGGTAACGATGGTTGGGAAAGTACCGATACCGATATTCTCGCGATTCATGACTATGAAACCAATCCTACACAGTTAGCGCATCGTTATGGTCCAGAAGTCAAGCTATCAGACCTTTTTGAACGGCGGCGTCCTGGCGGGCGAATCTTAACTTTAGATAACTATCCGCATCAAGGACAACCAGTAATGCTTACCGAGTTTGGCGGAATTGCTTATGCCCCAGAAGATAAACCAGATGCTGATAAGGTTTGGGGATACGAGCGATGTTTTAATATTTCCGAACTCGAAATGAAGTATACTGCACTGCTGGAAACAGTGAATAGCATCGAAATATTCAGCGGCTTTTGTTACACGCAGTTTGCCGATACGTTTCAAGAAGCTAACGGGTTATTGTACAGCGATCGCACGCCTAAAATCTCGATTGATGCGATTCGTCAGGCAACTCTATCAGGAGGTTTATGTACTCCCACAAGCTGCTAAAGCCGGATGGTCGTCATTTAACGTTGTACAGTCGCTACCCCATTGATAGTAAAATCACCGCCGTCAGCCCCAGCAATGAACCAGTGCAAGCAAATCCGCATCTGCGCTGGCATCCGTTACGCGGTGAATGGGTCGCCTATGCAAGTCACCGTCAAGCACGGACGTTCATGCCGCCTCCAGAATATAATCCCCTCGCACCCACTACCAATTCTACGTTTCCGACGGAACTACCATTAGGTAGATATGACGTTGCGGTGTTTGATAACCGCTTTCCCTCACTCACGATCGCAGCCCACGATCCGCCGCCATCGATTGTGGAAACTTTACCTGCAAATGGTGCGTGTGAAGTGGTGGTATTTACGCAAGATCCGCAAGCGTCGCTGGGTTCATTGGCACTTGACCACTTAGATTTGCTGTTGCAAGTGTGGGGCGATCGCACTAGAATTCTCGGAGAAAATCCCCAGATTCAATACGTCCTCCCGTTTGAAAATAAGGGTGTGGAAGTGGGCGTAACATTGCACCATCCTCACGGACAAATTTACGCTTATCCGTTTATTCCACCCGTACCCGCACGAATGCTAGAGAGGCAACGGCACTTTTACGCGGAACATCAATGTGGTTTGCTGCAAGATTTGATTCAAAAAGAGATTGCCGATAACCAAAGAATTGTTTATCAAGATGAAAACGCGATCGCGTTCGTTCCGGTATGCGCGCGCTATCCTTATGAAGTGTGGGTTGCGCCGATTCAGCCCGTTGCGACGTTTTGTGACTTGAGTGCAGCGCAACGCTGGAGTCTTGCCAAAGCTTTAAAAACGGTAACGCTGAAATATGATGGCTTATGGCAGCGCTCATTTCCGTACTTGATGGCGTGGTTCCAAGCGCCTACTGATGGAAAAGCGCATCCGGAAGCGCATTTGCACGCACAATTTTATCCTCCGTATCGAACAAGCGATCGCCTGAAATATTTAGCAGGAACCGAACTCGCCGCAGGGATGTTTGCCAACGATGCATTACCAGAGGAAAAAGCTAAGGAGTTACAAGCTGTCGTCGTCAATAGCGAATTAGCAATCACATGATGCCCACCCTATCAATCAAATATTTGCTGCGCAGCAACATTTTGAAGTCCCCCACTTGTGGGGGATTTAGGGGGCTTCTCTACACCTCAAACTTGGAAGAGGAATTTAGGGTGAGGGTGACGATTTATGAAATTGTACAGTGAAGAAGTTTCCACCAAGCTGGAATTAATGCGTCAAATCCTTGTTGAAACTGAGGCACAAGGTTTACGTCTTCGCGGTACTGATTGGTTTGCTTGGGCAACGGCTGGGGCTTCTCACACGGTACTTCTGACTGCTGAGACGGGAGTTGCAGAAGTCTTGGTAACTGCCCAAGATGCTTGGGTGTTGACCGATGAAATCGAAGCCCAGCGGTTAAAAGATGAAGAATTACCCGCGAATTTTCAGTTAAACGTTAATCCCTGGGCTGATGCAGCCCGTCGCGAAGCCTTTGTGCGGGATGCGACTTGTGGTGGCAAGGTTTTAAGCGATCGCCCGATTCCCCACGTCGAGAAGCGCTTACCATCCTCATTGCAGCAGCATAAAAGAATCATGATGTCAAGTGAGCTAGCGCGATATCGTCAAGTAGGACGCCAAGCCAGCGAAGCGATGACCGAGGTATTACAAGCAGCTAAGCCGACTTGGACTGAGTACCAGTTAGCGGGTGCAGGTGCAGAAGCATTGTGGGCTAGAGGGTTGCATCCAGCTTTAACGTTGGTGGCTGGCGAACGGCGTTTACCCTTGTATCGTCATGCGACACCAAGTCGCGAACTCTTGGGACGACAAGCAATGCTCGTGTTTTGCGCCAGAGGTTATGGATTGTATGCGAATCTTACCCGATTTGTGAGTTTTGGTGCGTTAACAGACGATCGCGCACACAACCACGTGCGTGAAATTGAAGCCGAAGCGTTGAATTTGTGCCAGCTAACGTCGGCGAGGACACCTCGCCGCCCGCTGCCATGCCAGCCTGGAGTGACTTTAGATGCAATTTATCACGCTTTAGCGCAAGCATACCAACAACACGGGTTTCCTCACGCGATTCGCGAACATCACCAGGGAGGAACAACAGGATATCTCGCGCGAGAAATTGTGGCGAATCCTACAACGACTGACACGCTGGTAGAAAACAGCGTTGTTGCTTGGAATCCTAGTTTACCAGGGGCAAAGATTGAAGATACTTTTGCAATTGTGAGTGATGGAAAGTTGGAAAATTTGACTTACGATCCTAACTTTCCCAGCGTGGAAGTAGCAGGAAGGCTGCGCCCTGTGCCTTTAATAAATTAAAGCTATGAACTTTCAACAGGTATTTGGTAATCCACCCCAAATCGAAGCGAGTGCGCCAGGAAGAGTTAATTTACTTGGCGAACATACCGATTACAACGATGGTTTTGTTCTCCCTACTGCCATCCCTCAACGCACAACCGTACAAATCAGCTTGAGTCGCGATTTGCAGCATCACTTTTACTCGGAAAATTTAAATGAAAAAGTAAGTGTTTCTAGCGATCGCCCGCCGTCTGGATTTGCCAGTTATATTTTTGGCTGTATCGAATTATTAATCAAATCAGGGTACACAATTCCACCACTCAATGTTTGGGTTAACTCTACCGTACCAATCGGTTTAGGTTTATCGAGCAGCGCTGCGTTGGAAATTGCAACGCTGAGGGGATTGCGATTACTTTTCAATCTTCCACTCAATGATGTCGAACTTGCTCAAATTGGACAACAAGCAGAAATTCAGTACGCAGGTTTAAACTGCGGCATTATGGATCAAATGGCATCTAGTTTAGCTGACACCGACTCGATGCTATTTCTCGACACGCGCACGTTAGAACGGCGAGTGTTACCGTTTCCAGAAGGTGCCGAAATTTTGGTTATTGATAGTGGCGTTCATCACGCCCTTGCCAAAGATAGCGGCTACAATCAGCGTCGGGCTGAATGCGAGGAAGCGGCGCGGCGATTGCATCTTCTAGCACTGCGCGACATCACCGATCCACACGCGGTAGAGATCTTACCCGAACCACTACAACGTCGGGCGCGTCATGTGATTACCGAAAACAACCGCGTGCTAGAAGCTGCACAAGGAGTATCCGCCGCACGCTTTGGCGAACTAATGAACGCTTCCCATGCGAGTCAGCGCGATGATTACGAAGTCTCGGTTGTTGCTGTTGATACCTTAGTCGCCATCTTGCAAAAAACACCTGGAGTCTTCGGCGCACGCCTTACGGGAGGGGGGTTTGGCGGAGCTTGCGTTGCTTTAATTGCCACAGGTGAGCAAGCGATCGCCACTGATGTTCTCGAACAGTACAACCACGCAGGTTATGTGGGACGCATTTTAGTTCCTACTCAAAGTTAGATAAGTTCGTCTCAAGCTGAATACACACCTTTTCGATTTATTGGCTTCTAACCCGTAGCCAAACTTTCTTAACCAAAGCTTCTTCATCCGGCGATCGCTGTACTTTTTTCAACAGCGGTGCAACTTGGTAGGCTTCTTCTGAAGGTACCCCAGCACGGATGAGGTTTCTGATCAGAATGTAATCTTGGGATAGTTGTTTACCTTGCACGTGTCGCCTCAATCCTTCACTTTCCATTTTCCAATTTAGTTCCGCCATAGTCTTTACGCTTTTTATTAAGGCAGTTTTCGGTTTATTTGGTGTTAATTAAAGGCTGTTTTAGACTGTCTAAATACAAGTTCTCTTTTGCATAACTTTACCCTTTTTACAACTTAGTAAATAATCAAATACTGATTAAGCTGTATTGGCTAAGTATTAGTAAACCTTTGTTTTTCGTACCTAATTATTTTGCTAATACGCCCTAGATATTGATTAAATAATCATTGTTAACGCTTTTTCTAGTACTTTTATTGTGAATAATTTTTAAAATGGCAGCCTCATTCTTGCAGCTTATTACCCTTCTACTTAAGACACATTTTAATGTAAAGTTTATATGTTCTTTTAAATACAAAAAGTAGTTTTATGAATATTTGTATGAAATGCTACAAACCAAGTTTGCCTAAAAGCAATATTGTCAAAACAGAGTTTTAAATTTATTATTTTACTTGTCATAAAACAGCTATTTTTGGCTGAAAAAATGTGTTTTTTACAACAGAATAAATTGATAAATACCCATTTCTTAAGGTAGAAGGGAACGTACATTATAGAGCTTAATCTTGGATAAAAGACAAACATAGTTAAAATTTTTATTCAAGCTATCCGTAGCACTTTCGTAGATAAATTATGAGTTCTATCGATTTCAACTCAGATGACTCTTTTGGGAAAGAAAGAATAGTCGCTCCCGCTAGCTATGAAGTTACGCAGCAACTCTCCGAAAACGTCATTTTGACAACGCTAGACGATCTCTATAACTGGGCTAGATTATCGAGTCTCTATCCTCTGTTGTACGGTACTGCTTGTTGCTTCATTGAATTTGCAGCGTTGATTGGTTCGCGATTCGACTTTGACCGATTTGGTTTAGTTCCGCGTGCTAGCCCGCGTCAAGCTGACTTAATTATTTTGGCAGGCACACTTAACATGAAAATGTCTCAACCGACGATGCGTCTCTACGCACAAATGCCTGAGCCAAAGTACGTGATTGCGATGGGAGCGTGCATGATTACGGGTGGTATGTTCAGCGCTGATTCTCCTACAGCGGTTCGCGGGGCGGATAAAATTCTGCCGATTGATGTTTACATCCCTGGTTGTCCTCCCCGCCCTGAAGCAATCATGGATGCGATCGTCAAACTTCGTAAAAAAATTGCTAATGAATCGCTCCAAGAGCGGAGCAAGATTAAGCAAACGCATCGCTTCTACAGCACGACGCACAACATGAAAGTTGGTTCGCGCATTCTGACAGGTGAATACCTGCGATCGCCTTCGCGTCAAAACCCACCGCCAGAAATTACACAAGCAATGGGCATGGAAATCCCGCCTGCGCTTCAGTCGGTAGAAAACGAGAACGTGAACCAAGGCTAAAAATTCATTGGCTTTACGTACTGCGTCTTTTAGGTAATAGTAAACTTCCAAGCTAAGGCATTGTAGCAATGTTTAACTTTTTCAAGCAAGTAGGTGACTACGCCAAAGAAGCGGTGCAAGCTGGTCGCTACATTGGGCAAGGACTGTCAGTTACCTTCGATCATATGCGTCGTCGCCCAGTCACCGTGCAGTATCCTTACGAAAAACTCATTCCTTCTGAACGTTTTCGTGGTCGGATTCATTTTGAGTTTGATAAATGTATTTCTTGCGAAGTGTGTGTTCGAGTCTGCCCGATCAATCTCCCTGTAGTAGATTGGGAATTTGATAAAGCTAGTAAAAAGAAAAAGCTCAAGCACTACAGCATTGACTTTGGTGTTTGTATCTTCTGTGGCAATTGCGTTGAGTTTTGCCCGACGAATTGTTTGTCATTTACCGAAGAGTACGAACTCTGCGTCTATGACCGCCACGAGTTAAACCTGGATAATGTTGCGATGGGCAGACTACCATATAAAGTTACGCAAGATCCGATGGTGACTCCACTGCGCGAGTTAGTTTACCTCCCGAAAGGAGTGATGAATCCTCACGGTGTTTCACCTAGTGAGCGGCGAGCCGGTCTATTTCCTTCAGAGATTTTGGAGCAAGCTGTAAAAGATAGCGAAAATAGCAGTGAAGCGTAAAACTTAGGAAGTTGAGTGCGTGGAACTGACACTACGGCGATCGCTCATCCCAAAAACGCGTCGGAAAACAAAGTTCATCAATCCAGGAACCGTATGATGTAAGGTTGTCCACAGTTTTGCCGTACCCACAACCACATCTTGCCGATGTCTGACGGCTTTCCAAACCGCTTGAGCGACATCCTCCGGTTTCTCTAGTAGGGGAGAGTGAAAAGCTGTATTCACGAGATTATAGCGTGCGTCCTCATCCTTGCCACGAAATAGCGCGCGTTCCATTAATTGAGTCCGGATGAAACTCGGATAAATACCGCAGACATGAATTCCCTTTGGCGCTAATTCGGCGTGTAAGGCTTTGGTTAATCCCGTCACCGCGTATTTACTCGTTGTGTATGGCACCTGATAAGGAATTGGGTCAAGTCCGCCGATCGAACTGACGTTGACAATCGTACCGCTACCGCGTTCTAGGAAGTGGGGTAACAGCGCGTGAATCGTATGAATATATCCCCAAAGATTGGTGTTGAGGATCTGCTGCCAATCGCTCAACGAAGCGTCTTCGACCGGACCCATATAATAAATACCGGCATTATTGATCAGCACATCCACATGACCGAACTGCGCGCCTGCTCAACAAGCGCCTGAACTTGTGCGTACTCGCGAACATCTGTCGAAACAGCGAGGCTTTTTGACCGCAGGATTGCACTTTTTCGGCAGCAGCTTCGAGGCGATCGCTTTGGCGCGCTGCTAGAACAATGTCATATCCTTCCTGCGCAAATCGGAGTGCGGTTGCTTTACCAATTCCCTGTGATGCACCTGTAATTAGGACGGTATTAGCCATATAAGCTTCTATAGAGGGGTCAGGGTTCAGGGATCGGAAAATAACCATTATCCTGACCCCTTATTTCCCGTTTTTTATTCTTGCTCTGTCGCTGTTGCCACTTTTAAAGTAGGATCGGGCAACACAGCGGGATCGTCATCAATCGAAAGCAAGAATTGAATTAAATCGGTTTGCTGTTGTGCGGTGAATCCAGCACGGGCATCGACCCAGTAATTGTGACCGCTGCCATCGGCATTAATCATTTGTAAGTCGCGACTAGCGCGATTTTGATTAATTGCAACTTCACGAAGATTGCGATCGAGCAATACGCGCAAACTTGCTTCTGGATCTGGGTTAATCCATTGCATCGAAGTGCCTGCTAATCCCATTTGGTCAGGGTTCGCAACTGTGTAAAAACCATCAGCGTCTTGCTGTAACGCTTCTGAACTTGCGGCAACACCGCCATCATGGAGATAGGGCGCAGTTAAGTACAATCCAATTAAATTCTGTACTTTGTAGCCGCCAGCAGGATTACCGACAGCATAAGCCAAATCGCGGACTCGCTGCGGTGTGATATCTAAAGGCACCGATATCACCGGCGGATCGGCTGGGGGTGGTACGGCAATATTACCAGGATAAGTTTCTGGGGGAATAAACATTTGCGGAAACTTTGCCAGCGCTGCTGCGCGGGAGGGTTGCGCTTGCACTTCTTGTTCTGGAATCACGTCATGATTCGTAAAATAGCGCCCGCTGTGGCAACTCGCACAATTTGCTTTCTCAAATACCGCAGCCCCACGCCTGAGTACTTCGGTGTCCGATGTCGGTTCATGGGGTGGCGGAGCCAGCGTGTTTTGGTACGCAGACATCCCGTTTAGTTGCTCGCCAGCCAAGTATCCAGGCGAACTCGCAAGCAGTCCATCTAACACAAAGATCGAACCTTTGGGATGCCCTGGCATCTTGATTACTTCGTTGATTCCTGGTTGACCTGGTGTGGGGTCATTCTTTTCAAAAAATTCTGACGGTTTCGTGCCCTGTGGTAAGCGAAATTTTGGATTTGCGGCATTTTGCAGCATGACTCCTAAATATGTCTCCTTATCAATCCCCAGCAGATATTTACTACCGTAGGAATCAGAGGTAGGGTCGGAGTTGGCAGCATGAACGTTATTGTTGAGCGTTGTTAATCCATGAAACCAGCCTACTGAGGAAAATCCACTCCAGCCGTAGGGGTAGGTATCAAAGGTGTAAGACGAGGGAATTTGTGAAGGATTATTGTTGTTGTCTGGGGTGGAATCAAAATTACCAGGTGCCCACGCCAGAAGTTGGTCATCTACAGCATCTTCCAAAGCTTGCGGATCGGGTAGTTGTGCTGTTTGACCATCGGCGTTGATGTAGGTGTTTTCCCCTGCTAGTAGCGTTATAGGGTTGATTCCCGTTTGCCGAAACATCGCCGCTGAGTTAGTTGCAAAGGCTTGCAATAGCCCACAATCTAGGTCGTTGTTTGGCGAACCTTCGATGATGCGTCCTGTTTCTTTATCTACGGTTGCATGACACAGCGCACAGGTTAAACCCATACGGAGTTTGGCACCTGATTTCACAAGCGTCATTCCTAAAGGGACGAGTGAACCCGCAGGCACGTCTAAGCCAGTGTTTAATTTCGTACCAGCTTTGAAAGTCCGTCCACCAACGGTGACATCGCGATCGAGCGGAATCTGCAAGTTAGTGGTGTGCTTACCTCCGAGGGCGGCGATCGCCTTACTCACACTCACCAAATTAATTGATCCATCAATCGCACCCACAACATCGGTGAAAAAGTATTCGTTACCGAAGGTTTCGCGGTAAAACGCATCGCGTCCTAAATCGATGAGGTTTTGAGTAATCGCGATCGCACCATTATCAGGTGCTAGTAGAACTTTCCCTGTCTCGGTTTGCAGCAGTTGTTCTGCTTCTGCTTTACTCACAGGCGTACCCAGCACATCGTAGGAACCAATTTCTTGTGGTGCAGGCTTGGCTAGAGGTGTATAGGTGCTATCTAGTGTAGGCGGTCGAATGGGAAAGGACAGTTCGAGCAAGTAGCCCAGAATACCAACCACAACCACAATTAGCAGCACCCCAATCAGTGAGCGTCGTTGCATCAAAGCCTTCATAACTTACGTCACACAATTAGGGTTTACTCAATGTATGAAACAAAAATTATTCAGTTTTCTAGCTTTGGTACAACTCGCCCACACGTACCAGGGAACGACAGATTAAACATTGATAATGCCGTAATAAGTACCAATAATGAATAAGATAATTCCGATGGCGATCGCTGTAACAGTAATGCGAAATCCCAAGTTTGGTATATCTTCACGAGTAATGACGCTCTCTGCTTGAACTTGCGTTAGTGGCTCTGATTTTGATGCGGGATTATAGTGAGAAGTCGTATTCGTCGATAAAGGAATATTATTCTCAGTCCTTGGAGTTTGACTTTCATCAGATTTCATAAGCTTATTTTATTTCATGTGGCAATGCTTATGCTGACATAGTTTCAAACAATGACTAAATTTTTCCTCTTTCTTGAGAGGAACTTTAGTTTGAAATCTATTCTACTTAAAGAGTTATCCTAATGTGACTTTATCTTGTAACTATTAATACACTTAAATATACAAAAGGCTTATTTAGTCATATGTTTGATTGTGTTATTACCTAACATCAACACTATCAATTGAAAAATACCTAATTCTAAGCAAGTTTATCTTTTACTTAATTCTATGATTCATCTAGGTTAACAATATCTTATTTAACTTAAATAGCTACTTCTACACAGACTGCTACAACTTGAAATATATCTTGTATTTTTATATACAATATTTGTTTTCATATAATCATCCTTGAGAGTTGCATATAGTTTAAGCCTGAAGGTAGGGAATCATAGTTTTTTGGAGTAGATACTATGAGGAAACAAGATGAAAACCCATTTAGGAGTAATATCTATGGAAACTCAACGTTCTTCTACCAACGTACCGCCTGTAGCTCCTGCATACAACGGTATTGACCGTAATGCTTGGATCTTCGGTTGGAATCCTCAACAAGAACTATGGAATGGACGCTTAGCAATGATTGGATTTGTTGCTTACTTATTGTGGGATTTAGCTGGTTATAGTGTCCTACGTGATGTACTTAACTTAATCCATTAAGTTGTATCCAGCTAATAGTAGCCTTAGCTTGCAATTAAGTAATGTACAACTCAGCGTGAGTGTTTACTGTTATTCAGTACATCCTAGAAGCTGATTAGCAGTATCACTTGCAGTTATGAAGTGACGTTCTTCGCTAAAAAAAACATAAGAATGCTTGTCCTATACATCAATAATTTAATATTGCTTACCTATTAATCTCTATTTTTATAGGTTTAATACCTAATAATTATAGAGAACGAAATAGCAGCTTTATCTAAAAAACAAATAATATTGAAGGAGTTGAAAATGTCTGGACAGATGTGTTGGCTTCCTGTATCGCAATCTAATGAAGAGAAAGTTTTACACCTACGAACTAATGCGAGTGAAGATTGGCAACCATACAAAGCTTTTACAGAATATGCTGTACCAGACTACAAGATATCAGGCGGTTCTCAAGGTTGGGCAACTTATCAGAAGTTACTGCGGGCAGGTTGGATATTAATATCAAGTACACAAGCAAACAAAAACCTTTATATTATCTCGATAATCATGACTTTAAATCTTATCTCAGCTATAAGTTTTGAGCTAATTCTCTTAGACAATACAAAGTTATATTAGGAAATAATGTTCCAGCTTACACCTACTTTAACCCTCGCTTTACAAGCAGCTTTAAAGCTTGTCTTCCTTGTAGTTCCTTGGGCAGTCGTTGTTTTATTTTTATCGGCAATTTGGCAAACAGTATACGCTACTTTTACTCAAGCAAAGCAAATGCATCAAATTCCTTGTGCAAAATGTCAATTCTTTACAGGTAGCTATCATCTTAAATGCACAGTACGTCCTAATTCAGCTTTGACTGAAGAAGCAATTAATTGCTCTGATTTCTGCTCTAAATAAATCATTTTTAATTTATATAACGAAGGGAAATATTATTTATATTTTGTGTGAATTAATTTGAATTATTTGAAATTAATAACTTTTACTAAGTGACGATAATACTTATAAAATGTGTATTTAGAAAAAATGTATTTGACGTCAATTAGTAAAATTTTATTGGTACAAATAAGCTTTATGTAAGATTTTCATCTACTAATTATAAGTTAAAAAAAATGGAAGAACTAACTGATAAATAATATATAATTCATTATTTTAGAAATGCAAAAACTGAAGAAATATTAACTTGATAAAATTAATCATTTGATTTTAATAGTTTAATTTTAACTACTTAATGGAACAAAAAGTGTTGCGGTATAGATGATTGAGTTTGATTTCATTATACGAGGAGTATCAGTTTGAATATCTGCGATCGCCTTTGGCGCGGTGCTGTGTGTAATCGTTCGTCCTACCATGATGTAGGTTTAGAACAATTTGTCTCTGAAATGTCTAAAAGTTATGGGCTAGTAATTGCTTTAGTGATAATCAGTCTTTGGGCAGCTAGTTTGATTTTACTGCTTTGCCTTGATATTACTAAACTTTCCATTTGGTCAATACCAATCGCGATAGTATGGCAAACGTTCCTTTATACAGGGATGTTCATTACTGCGCATGATGCCATGCATGGTTCAGTGTGCCGTCAAAACAAGAAAATTAATCATTTGATTGGGACGCTGACTGTATTTCTCTATGGATTTTTTTCCTATCAACAACTTTTGAAAAATCACTGGCTTCATCATCATCATCCAGCTAGTGAGATTGACCCCGATCATCATGATGGCAATAGCAATCCAATTCATTGGTATTTTCAGTTTATGAAAGAATACTGGAGTTGGAAACAAGTTATAGGAATGACGCTTGCATTTAATCTAGCTAAATACGCTTTGCCAATTTCTCAGACAAATCTTATTTTATTTTGGCTTATTCCACCGATTCTCAGTTCGATTCAAATGTTTTATTTTGGTACGTTTTTGCCCCATCGAGAACCGGAATCAGGATACGTTTATCCACACTGCGCTCAAACGATCGCATTGCCAATTTTTTGGTCATTCATCAGTTGCTATCACTTCGGCTATCACCGAGAACATCACGAGTTTCCTCATGTAGCTTGGTGGCAACTACCAGCTGTTTACAAGCATAGAGCATTGGCATCGCCTTCGACTGGCGCACAGTTATGACTCACTTTGGTATTATTTGTCCGCCTTATCTTGGACACCTCAATCCTCTAGCGGCGTTGGGACGAGAACTTCAATCACGCGGTCATCGTGTTACCTTTTTACAAATTCCAGATTTGGCATTGAAGGTGCAATCACAGGGAATAAACTATTATCCTATTGGTGAAGCCATTTATCAACCTGGTTCAATGGCACAAACTTTTACTCAACTGGGAAAGCTTAGCGCTATTAAGGCGTTGCGTTATTCTCTCGACTTTTGCCAGCAGATGGTTGAGATAATTTGCCAAGATGCACCCAAAGCGATCGCCGCGACAGGAATAGAAGTTTTACTCGTAGATCAACTCGAACCCGTTGGTGAAACGGTAGCTGAACATCTCAATCTTCCATTCATCTGCGTTTCTGGCGCACAGATCATTCACCGCCGAGTTGACGTTCCTCCTTTTTTCACTTCCTGGAATTACCAAAATACACATCAGTCAAAAATTCGCAATCGCTTAGCTTATTACCTTTTAGATCGCAGTTGTCAACCACTCTTACAAACGATTAATCGCTACCGCTTGATGTGGAAATTGCCTGAGTATCGCCACATTTATGCTTCCAATGCACAAGCGCACATCAGTCAACAGCCTGAGTTATTCGAGTTTCCAATTCCCGATTTGCCATCGCACCTTCATTACGTTGGTCCATTACGAAATGCTGCACCACAATCGGTTTCATTTCCCTATGAGAAGTTGACTGGACAGCCGATGATTTATGCTTCTTTAGGAAGCGTACAGAACACCAAGCAACGAGTGTTTAGTTGCATTGCAGCGGCTTGTCAAGGACTCGACGTACAACTCGCGATCGCGCATGGGGGTGGGATGAGTGCAGAAGGAGTGCGATCGCTTCCTGGTTCTCCTTTAGTCGTCGAGTATGCTCCGCAACCAGATATTCTCGCGCACGCTAGTCTAACGATAACTCATGCAGGTATGAATACAACATTAGATTCGCTTACCTACGGCGTACCTGTAGTCGCAATTCCGATTACATTTGAGCAACCAGGAACGGGCGCGCGAATTCGTTCTACAAAAGTAGGAGAAGTGCTTGCGCTGCACAAACTCAATATTTCCAACCTGCGATCGACAATTAAGCGAGTGTTGACAGACAATTCTTACAAACAGAATGCTTGCAGAATTCAGCAGTCAATTCAACTTTCAGGCGGCGTGAAACGGGCAGCAAATATTATTGAACAGGTGACGCGATCGCAACGAGGGGCGATCGCGGTAGTGTAAATTTCCTTATTTCGTTTGATAGATTCCATCGCAATCGGCGATCGCTAAGTATAAAACCAACGGCTTTAATAAAGATTTTCCAGTGTTATTTTTATGCAAACTATTTATGGCAATACTCAAGGGATAAAATCGAGCCAAATCAAGCGATTACAAGCGCTTTACGAGCAACAGCAACCGAGAGATAGATTCATTACCTCAGAATTTGCCGCTTCCTTAGCTGCAATGACTACAGAAATTCACCAACCAATTTGTTGTTATATCAATCGGCGCGGGCAAGTTATCCGAATTGCCGTAGGAACACCAAGTCAAACTCAAATTCCACCTCAAGAATTACCGCGTCGCAGTGCGGAACGCTTGAGCAAAATTCGTTGCATTGCTACTCAATTCAATTCAGAACCGCCATCAGAAGCCGCATTGACGACAATGGTACGTCAACGTTTAGATGCTCTTATTGTATTAAGCGTGGCTGATCGCCAAGTAAAAGAAGCTTTTACAGCACACCTTGCTTCTGATGTCAATATCCCTTGGGTAATTTCACCTCCTTTGAGCTTGGTTGATCTCACCAAACAAGACTTTGATGAGTTCGTTGAGGAATGGGAAAAGGAAATTGCTCAAGCAAGCGATGGAACATTCCTATCGCAGGAAATTGCCTCTGACCAAGACAGAGTGCTGCTGGTAGGGGTACAAACAGATGATGTAGCTGCGCAACGATTTGAAGATGGATTAGCAGAATTGGCGCGTTTAGTCGAAAGTGCTGGAGGAATCGTACTCGATACGGTACGGCAAAAACGCAGTCGCCCCCATCCCCAAACAGTTGTTGGACAAGGAAAAGCTGAAGAAATTGCGCTTTTGGCTCAAAAGCTAGGAGCTAATCTGATTGTTGTTGACCGAGATATTTCTCCATCGCAAGCCCGTAACCTAGAGCAGGAGATTGGTATTCGAGTTGTAGACCGCACAGAAATAATTCTAGATATTTTTGCGCAACGCGCTCGTTCTAGTGCAGGTAAATTACAAGTAGAACTAGCACAACTCGAATATATGCTACCTCGGCTGCGCGGTCGCGGTCGAGAGATGTCAAGGCTAGGTGGCGGAATTGGTACGCGCGGACCAGGTGAAACCCGACTAGAGACAGAACGACGGGCAATTCAACGCAGAATTGCCCAGCTACAGCAAGAAGTCAATCAATTACAAGCCCACCGGAGTCGCATCAGACAACAACGACACCAGCAAGATATTCCCGTTATGGCGTTAGTCGGCTATACGAATGCGGGTAAATCAACTTTGCTGAATGTGTTAACTAATGCCGAAGTTTACACCGCAGACCAACTTTTTGCCACGCTCGACCCGACAACACGCAAGTTAGTTATTACACAACCAAATCAAGAACGCAGGTCGATTCTGCTAACAGATACTGTAGGGTTTATTCACGAACTTCCGCCACCGCTGATGGATGCTTTCCGTGCCACATTGGAGGAAGTCATTGAAGCTGATGCCTTGCTTCATGTTGTAGATTTATCGCACCCAGCTTGGGAAAGCCATATGACAAGTGTGCAAGAAATACTCGCCGAAATGCCTGCGATTCCAGCAAAAAGTTTAATTGCTTTTAATAAGATTGACCGAGTAGATAGCGAAACTTTAGCGAAGGCGCAGCAAGAGTATCCCCAAGCTGTATTTATTTCCGCAACTGAGCGTTTGGGTTTAGAGACTCTCAAGCAGCGATCGCTGCAACTGAGCGATGAACTTGCAACTATTACCGTAACACAAAAGTCGTAAGCCCAAAATGCGTATCATCTGATGAACTCAACCTACGACTTTAATTACTTTCAAGGAAGTTCTTTTTCCGATCTGTTTGCTCAAGACATCACAGAAGATGGATGTTATGCGTTTATCCTAAATTACCCTGCGACTGCAAGTTGGGCTGCTTACCCCAACACGAAGAAATACTTTATTCAAGACGGTAGTAGCGAAGCCACCAAAACCTCTTTCGACAAAATTTGCCAGAAGGAACCTTGGAAGAATTTAGCGGTGTTAGGTGACGCAATTCCAGGGATTGTGATTATTCCGCCACAAAACATGCTGGTTGACTACTGGCGCGAGCATTTTGGCTTCAGCTACACCTGCATGGAGATGATGGATTGCGCAACTTATTTAGATGACCTCAGCCAGAGCGATCGCTTTGATAAGCTTATCACTCTATTTCCCTTCGATCATCTCAAACCTAATAAACACGCCGTTGCTCCAGATACCCATTACCGCTTGCTCAGCAAAGTAACGCTAGCCGAACTTGGCGTGCAATGTCCTAAATACAAAAGTTACAATCTGCACTCCTGGAGTCTCAAAGACATTGAGCTACCAAAATTTCCCTACTTGATCAAAACGTCGCACGGACTTTCAGGAGAAGGCACTTATATTATCACAAACCCCAGCGCTCTCAACTACTGCTTAGAAGAACTGAGGAAATATCTCGATATTAAGTTGCTCGATACGATTATTGTCTCTGAGTTTATCAAGAATGCGGTGCAGAACTACTGCGTACAGTTCTATCTCAGCGAGACGGGAAAGATAACACTCGTCGGCACCACAACGCAACTCGTCACAAAGGAGGGTAACTATTTAGGGGGACTGATTCACTACCGTGACGACATGAGCAAATTCTTTGAGATGATTGCTGCCATTGGTCAGTATGCTCATCAGCAGGGGTATTTTGGCTTTATTGGCTTCGACGTACTGGAAAACCAAGACGGACAGCTTTATGCGATCGATGCTAATTTCCGAGTCAATGGCTCGACTCCGCTGTGCTTGCAGCGCCATACCCTATTAGGGCAAGGAAAGGTGGTTGCTAAATATTCCAGTGATTACCGCATGGATGGAACATTAGAATCGATTCTCCAAAGCCTGAAACCAGAACTAGAGCGCAAGGAATTTATGATCCTATCGGCACTAGAGAAAGTCAAATACGGAAAAATCTACACCGAAATTTACGGAATCGTCACCGGAGAGACGATCGAGGAAATGCAGCACATCGAGCAGAACTTGCACGATAAGGGATTGCATTGGCTTGGTTAAAAGACTTGTTGTGGCAAAATCGAATTGCTAAGCTAACAATCTCTAAAATTGAGCAGTAATTACACCATTTCACTAACTGAGAACTACAATTAATACCATTATCACTAAATAAAAACTACAAATCATTTCTCCTCTGCTTCCTCTGTCCACGCCAGTCGCCTCAACGGGGGACTCGGGGACCCCACGTAGTGGGGATTGGGGGTAAACCCCCGCACGGCGCAGGCTCCCCTGCTTTCCTATCCGTAGCAGCCTTAAAGTAAAACATTATTACTCAGGCGATTGGCAAAATCCACACCTGAAAGTATTCGGTTGCGTTCTCCACTGCTGAATTCAGCTTGTTACTCTAGAGAAGCAATAAATTGCAGGCTCAATCTCTACTCAGAACTAAAACCATTAACAATGGTTGCAGTTAGTTTTGAAAATGAAAGCTAAAAATAGCACTCTTGGGAGTTTGCAGCAGAATTTCATGCAAGCAAAGAACTTTCTATTAGCAGGACTTGCGCTCCTGATTTTTGTCATGGTTGTACTGACAACATCGATTCAGAACGCTCATCCCATCACAGAACTCTATGTGTTTGGGGACAGTCTTTCGGATACAGGTACGGTGTTCCGCGCAACAGGAGGGATGTATCCACCTAACCCACCCTACTTTCAGGGGCGATATTCAAATGGTCGAGTTTGGGTTGAGTATCTTGCCGATCGCCTGCATCTCTCCTCGACTCAACTCAACAATTTTGCTTACGGAGGAGCTACAACTGAAAGCGATCGCAATAGTCTTGTCCCAGGATTGTTGACACAAATCCAATCGTTTCATAAAGCGCAGCCAAAGACTCGACCGGATGCATTGTATGTCATATGGGCAGGGGCGAATGATTATTTGCAGGGAGTTAGCAGTGCAACTTTACCGGTTGAAAATATTTCTAAGGCGATCGCTTCTCTAGCTGATGTCGGTGCTAAAAAGATCCTGGTAGCAAATTTACCAGATTTGGGACAGTTACCAACTACACGCACCACTGCGAATTCTGCCAGACTCAGTGCATTAACACAAGCGCACAATCAAGGCTTGCGGCGATCGCTTAAAGTATCTCAGCAGCATTCTGACGTTCAGATTGCCACTCTCGATGCCAATACACTTTATCGAGAAGCGATCGCAAATCCTGCTGCTTTTGGCTTTACGAATGTCATCAGTCCGTGTTTGGCGGGCTTAAGCACCTGTGGCAGTCCAGACAAGTTTTTGTTCTGGGATGGCATTCATCCGACAACAAAGGCGCACCACATTTTAGGGGAAACTGCCTTTGCAGCAATTCAAGACGCAGGGATCGTCAATTCTCGTTCGATGCTGCTGCCGTAAACCACTCCACAGCTTGCTGAGCGATCGCGGTTGGAACCGTGTGGATGCCGTTGAACTCTCGGTACAACACGTCATAGCCTGCCCGTTGCATCTGTGGCACAATTTGCCGACTGCACCGCTCAATTGGCAAAACGGTGTCCCACTTGCCGTGAGAAATGAACACCTGCGGTTTGCCCTCCTGTCTGGCAGGAGCTATAAATCCTGGTGAGAAGGCAATAACGTGCGTAAACAAATTGCCATTGGTAATGCCGACTGAGAGGGCGTAGGAAGCACCATCAGAGAAGCCAGCGATCGCCACTCGCTTTGGATCGATAGCGTAACGCGTGAAGGTTTGTGCCAGCGATCGGTCAATAAAAGCAATGTCAGCACCGTAGTCACCTCGGATAATGTCCCATGTCTGGCGGCGTGAGTCTACTGCCAACAGAATCATCTCGAAAGAATCTGCCAAATGGCGGAGGATTTTCAGCGCACCTTCTGCACGACCACCTGCTCCATGCAATATCAACACCAGCGGTGCGGGGCGCTCTGCCCGATAGGTTTTAGGCACATAAACGAAACCGTCCCGCTGTCCATCAAGTCTTAGCGGGTGCAATCCAGGAGTTGCAGTTGCTGTGGGACTTTTTGGGCGGGACAACAACTGTCCTTCACTGGCAGACGAACCAGCCTGTTTTGAATCCATAGTCAATAAGTTCAGCTTTAGGCAACTAGATTGAGAGACCATAAGTGACAACATATCTACTACCCCAAACCAGAGTAGTTGTCGTCGTGTCCAATTAGGGGTGTTGCTGAATAGGAATACGATTTGCCCCCCTAGTCCCCCAATCTTGGGGGATTTAGGGGCTATCAGGAGTGAAGCTTAACGATTCATACATTGAGTCAACAATGCCCAATCAGGCGGAATGTTGCTGTATTGCCTCATGGCATCGCCTAAAGCTTTGTGTTTGACAATCTCAATAGTTTGATAGTCATGAGTTAGAGCATAGCTTTACGCTAAAATGCTTGACCGTTTCCTGCTTTGTTTAGGAAGATTCCGACTCATTCAATTACCTGAATTTCTCAGCCTGTTGGCTCTATGGCATCGTTACCGCAGACACGGGCGACGAAAGTATTAGGGATTATCCTCATCAGCTGTAGTTGGGCGATCGCTATTTTCAGTGTTTTGCCAATACTCCATCGCTTCTTCTTCTGACAATGGAAAAATAGTTAGAGGGTTGCTTGCAGAATCACCTAGACTAACATATGCATCTGGATCTGGCATAGTTGGTGTATCTGGTATGTCAACGTTTCCGGTGATATTTATATCTGTTGGTCTGGTATCAGAAAATTCTGGGTCTACCATAAACTGCTCCTCAATAGCATTAATCTATGTAAAAGCTAGACAATTTAGAGAGCCTAGCTCTTCTTACTTACGGACTAACTTCATACCTGGAAACAGTTAGAGCCAGGGTAAAAGAGCAGTGCGAGACTGTAATACCTGCTATAGCAGGGGTCAGAGGTTAGAGGTCAGGGGTCAGGGTAAACTCCCTTCCGGGAAATCACGACGAGCTTCTATAATGTCCTAACTCTGTTGACTAGGGCTATACAACTGCATAGTTCAAAAAGCCTAACTTTGAGCCGATACTCGCGCACTTGAGAGAATCTCAATGCTCCTGATAATCTTCTGAAGACATGGGGTCTAACTCCCATCTTTGGAAATCACGTGCCTCCAAAATATCGTTGGTCTGAAGAGATACCCCATCATCATAATCTAGCCCAACAGCAGTTCCTAGTTCTTCAACAATATCCTGATCGGGAGTAGCAACAGTTCCCCCAACTGCTTCGTCACCAACCATCTCAGCCTGATCCCAACGCGCATCGATATCACCTCCCGTTAGTTCTGGACTAGCCGATGTGTACTGCTTCATCCGGTCGTGCATAGTTCGTCCACCGATTTCTAGTCCTGGCTCTAGGGCAACACCTGTTCCATAAGATTCAGTAATTTCTTCGGGTAGCTCTGAAATAATTGGTTCGTCACTATCTTCTACAGGGATATCCGAAACAAGGTCAGTATCTTCGATGGGTATATCCGAAAGATTTGTTTCCTCAGTTGGATTTGGTTCGTTGTCTGCTTTGTTAGCAAAATCAGCCATAATGTTTCCTGTGAATTTTTTGGATGCCTATAACAAATGCAACGTAGCTAAAGATGAGATTCTCCAGAATCCATACATAGGATGAGAATTGCTGAGTTGATGTGAGTAAATTTGAAGATGACTTTGATTGGATAGCTCTACTCACCGCGATCGCGATTCTTTGAGTTGCAATTTCAATGTGCTGATGAGAGGGTTTGTTAAATTTGGTATCACAAATAACAAAGTAACTTGATACAAAAGCCTTCCTTATGTGTAGGTAAAACACCTCTAAGGATGAAGCTGTCATTTTTTTGGCTGTGCTTGAATGTTAAACAAGTATCAAATGCTTACTGAATAAAGAGTTCGCGTATAGAAAACGTCTCATTCACCTGGCATGGCGATAGTATCTCACAAGAATTTAGCAGGAACCATAAATGACACTAGCCATCATTGTTCATGGCGGAGCAAAAACCATCAAAGAGGACAAGGTTGAAGCCAACCATGCTGGTTGCTTGGCAGCAGTAGAGGCAGGTTGGGCAGTGCTTCAAAGCGGGGGTAGTGCTAGAGAAGCGGTTGAGGCAGCCATCCGCGTTCTTGAAGCTGACCCGACGTTTAACGCAGGACTTGGCGCGACTCTCAACACTGAGGGAGAAGTGGAGCTAGACGCGGCGATTATGGAGGGCGCTAACTTAAGTTGGGGAGCAGTGGCAGCGGTTCAAGGTGTGCGTCATCCCATCTCGGTGGCACGGATGATTATGGATGAAAAACCTCGACTGCTAGTGGCGCAGGGTGCAAAACGCTTTGCCGCAGACAATAGAGCCGAGATGTGTGCAAAAGAAGATTTGATAGCTGATGAGCCATTTCAGGAGTGGAAGCAGGAGCAGCAAGTTGTGGATCGCCCCAACACTGTTGGCTGTGTAGCTCTGGATGCAAATGGACTCTTAGTAGCTGGAACCTCAACTGGGGGCACCATGAATCAGCAACCAGGTCGCGTCGGTGACACAGCGTTAGTTGGCTCTGGCTTGTATGCTGATAATCAACTTGGCGCTTGCTCAACAACGGGTGATGGCGAGTCGATTATCCCTGTAGTTGTAGCTAAAACAGCGATCGATTTGCTGGCTGGAGACAGGCATCCAGAAGAGGCAGCGCAGAAAGTGATTGATACGCTGAGATCTAAGGTTACAGGAGAGGCGGGCTGCATTTTGCTAGATCGTCAGGGACGCGTTGGATGGGCGCATAACTCGCAGGGTATGGCAGTCGCTTATATGACGGCAGAACTGGACAAACCGGCTGTGTTTACCAACAAAGAATGCAGGCAGTTGGAGAAGACTTAATAGCTTTAACTGGTTCACAACTATGAGAGGAGAATCAAAAATGGTATCGAGTCTTGATGACACTAAGCGCCTTGCAATTGCAACAAAATTAGCAGATATGAAAGTACTACAAAATCTGCTGATTAACAATGAGCAACGATTTATCGAGGATTGCACTGATGATGATATTCGCGATCGCATACAGAACATGCTGGAAGACGATCGCAAAAATTTAGGTGTTCTTGATACTGTAATTGTTCAGTACGGCATCAAGGGTGAGCCTACAGAAACCACGCACAAAAGAGTTGAGCTTCAGGAACTGATAGAAAGTTCCGATGTGAGTTTGTTTGAGAAAGTACAAGAACATGAATTGCTCAAGCATAAGCAGGTGATGGCGGGATTGCTTGTTCACAAAGCTGCACAAGTCGTTGGTGCTGATATCGAAGCGGCGATCGCTCCTTTAAATACTGTTAACTTTGAAAACCGCGCGCATCAAGAGCAACTCAAAGGAATTTTAGAAATTTTAGGTGTTCGCGAACTGACAGGAAAAGAGCCGCTTCAGGGACTGTGGGGGCGGGTTCAAGATGCTGTTGCCGCTTTAACTGGCGTGGTCGGTAGTGTAGTAACGCGCACCGATGACGAGATGAGCATCCGCGAACTTCTACTGATGGATCATACTAAAGCCGATATCCTGTTTGTAGAAGTTTTAAATGCCAGCGAACCGCAAAAAATCCAAGAATATTTTGGGCAACTCTACAAAGATATAAAAGTTCATGGATTAGCCGAAGAACAAGTTCTTTACCCCGCAGTTCGTCCGTATTATGAACACATGCAGGAGATATTTGAGCAGACCGACGAAGTCATCTTGATGTTAGATGAAATTAAACCTTTAGATCCTGCTGCATCTGAGTTTAAAGCAAAAATTGAGCAGCTAAGAACAGCGGTACGAACTCATATTAATCAAGAAGAAAACGATATATTCCCCAAGCTTCGTGACAATTTCAGCCATGAGCAACAAAAGCAAATGGCAACTGAATTTAAAACAGCTAAAAGCAAATTGCAGTCTTCAATGGCTGATTCAAAAACCTAGTTAAATTGATCATTTACAGCAAAAAATCTTCTGTACTTTGAGCAATTATGAATAATCAAATGACATGGAAATATATATTTCAACTCAAGGCTATAATTAATTGGGTTGAATCTGTATTTTTGCTATTATCCGACCAATGGATTCGCGAATTCCTTGGTGAGAAACCCCTCACAAACCCTGAATATTCTCACCTATTTCTCGCATTAGTATTCGTTATCGGGATTGGTTATTGGTGGGTTGGCAACGACATCACTCGCAATCATGGCATCGTCAAACTTGGTATAATCGCGCAATCTTCAGTTTTTCTTGTACTAGCTTATCATACTTTGATAAGCAATCTTCACCCTTTTTATTTAATTCCAGGTGTTATTGACCTTACTTTTGCAATTCTCTTTGGTGTCTTTTTAAACTCTTACGCTCGAAGTCAACCAGCTATCGATTGATTTTGAGTTATCTTTTCATTGTTCAAAAAAACAAGGCATGAATGAAAAAAATGGTTAAATAGTTAGAAATTACTTTTGTGCCTCGTGTGATGGATAATAAAAATCACTTTTTGCGTATGAATCAATAGCAAGAGAGATTATTATGACGCAAAAAAAATGGTTCTTGAACAATAAAAGAAACCCAAGAGAAGTACCACAATTCTTACGTAAATGTTCGTGAAGACCAAGTTCTACAACCTGATGGGCAACCAGGGATGTATGCTACTGTCAAAATGAAACCAGGTGTTGCTATCTTACCGATAGATAGCGATGGAAATGTCTATCTAACTAGACAATTTCGCTATGCTCTTGGTAAAGAGAGTATAGAGGTTGTATGCGGTGCTATCGAGGAAGATGAACCTCAACAAAAAGCAGCACGCGAACTAGAAGAGGAAATTGGTATTAAAGCGTCGAAATTAATTGATTTAGGTGTGGTCGATTTAGATACATCAATTGTTAATTGTTCAATACAGTTGTTTTTGGCAAAAGAACTAATAAAAACAGAAGCAAATTAAGAAGGTACGGAAACAATAAAAACACTTCATATTCCTTTAGATACAGCTAGGCAAATGGTTGTGGATAGCACAATTACACGCGCAGCAAGTTGCGTACTAATTCTCAAAGCATGTTAAGAAAATAGCAACTATAATAAATGGTAGTCAATGTACGAGATATTGCATACACTTGGGGTTCCACGCCTGAAGAAAGGCTGATGACGTTTCCCTGCGATCAATTTTTAGAAAATAGTGACGAGGCGTATTTCCGAGCCATAAATGTAGAAGCATCTCCTGAGATTTTATTTCGATGGATATGCCAACTTAAGATTGGATCTTACAGTTATGACTGGATTGATCGCCTCGAAAAGATGATTTTTCCGGTTCAAGATTCAATATCAAATCCTCCAAGTCTCAAACAACTGCTTCCAGGCGTAGAAAATTTAGCCCTTGATCAAAGAGTGATGGGTGTTTTTAAAATTGTTGATTTTGAGCAAAATCGACATTTAACAATAGTCATGGATGACGAACGAGCCATAACAATGTTTGGTAATATTGCCGCTAGTTATGTAATTTTTCCGCTAGCGAAAAACACTTGTCGCCTGATTCTCAAAGGACACATTCGCTATCCTAGAAACAGCTTTTGGTCATGGATGCGCTATGTTTTGCCTTGGGGAGATTTATTAATGATGCGCCAGCAGTTTTTGCGGTTAAAAAGTTTAGCTGAATGTCAAGCTAGTTTTAACTGGAAAGTGCAGATTTAGAACATGAAAAAGTACAAACCAGTCTTCCGCATCTTACTTGCGATCGCAATGATAATAGTTGGTGCTTTGCACTTTACTCACTCAAACGGATTTGAGAAGATTGTGCCAGACTACCTTCCGCATTCCTTAGCACTAGTTTACATTAGCGGATTTTTGGAAGTTTTAGCGGCAGTAGGATTATTCATTCCTGGTGTCAGCCGTTTTGCTGCATGGCTTCTAGTTGTACTTTATATTGCTGTTTTTCCAGCTAATCTCTATCAAGCAGTTAATAACATCGAAGTTGCAGCGCTACCGCACGATCCGCCGCTGATTTGGTTGCGATTTCCTTTTCAAGTTTTCTTAGTCGCTTGGGCTTGGTGGTTGACAACAGAGAGTGTTCAAATCGATGGTTAAGCTACAAATTGGTACTAGTGGTTGGGTTTACAAACATTGGATGGGTATCTTCTACCCACCAGATTGCAACAGCAACCAGCAATTATCATTTTATGCCCAACATTTTACAACTGTAGAAATTAACTTTTCCTTCTACAAGTTACCAGATCGGTCAGTTTTTGAAAGTTGGCGCGAGCAAACTCCAGAGAAGTTTGTTTTTGCTGTCAAAGGGAGCCGCTACCTCACTCACATGAAGAAGCTAAAAGACCCAGATGAGCCGCTATCTCGCTTGATGGAGCGTGCATCGGGATTGCAAGAAAAGCTCGGTCCTATTTTATTTCAATTTCCCCATACTTGGCACATTAATATTGAACGTCTTCAGCCTTTTTTGGAATTACTGCAAACCTACCCACAACAACAATTTACAGTCGAATTCCGTCATTCAAGTTGGCTAATTCCACAAGTTTACAAACTACTGGAACGTGCAGGTGTCGCACTTTGCCTACCTGTAAGTCCAACTGTTCCGCTTGATGTCTGTTTGACTACCTCTTGGACTTATATCCGCATACACAGTGGGCAGTCAAGCATTGGTTTGAGCGATCGCGAGCTAACTTTCTGGGCTGAGCGCATCCATTCCTTCTGCGCACAAGGATTTGACGTGTATGTATACTTCAACAACGATCCTGATGGTCATGCACTTCGTGATGCTCAGCGATTGCACATTTTACTAAAATCTGACTGAAATCAAAGTATTATTTGTCTGAAAAATTCCAATTTTCTCTCAAAACTCATAATTCAAGAGTTTTAAACCAGGTGCAGAGTTATCTTATATATTGTGCTTATTGTGTTGCGTACTAACCGCTATTTTTTGTTTTGCGTGCATCTTGACTGAGTAATCCTACCCCAAGTGTTACCAAAGCTACTCCCAAAATTTGCTTACCTTGTAAAGCTTCCTGAATAATCAACCAAGCTAAGATTGCGGTAGAAGTAGGATTACTAATCGCCACAATGGAGGCGATCGCAGCATCGGCTAAATGGATGCCAAAATTGTACAACAGTTGTCCAGCGAGTGTGAGTAAAGCGGCAATTAAGCTGACAATTCCCAGAATTGACCAAACATCAGCTACCTCGATATTGACGAATAACAAACTGAGGCTAGAAAACACTAAAATAACTGTACAACTGACAACGGTAAAAGGCACAGGATGAATTGCTCGAAAACAAATTTGTGCCAGAATCCCTTGAATAGCATAAGCGACTCCGGCTCCTAAGGCTGCGCCAATACCAATTAAAGTATCGCTATCGGTTGTTGTGGTGAAACTCGGCACAACAAGAAAACTACCAGTGAAGACAATAACTAGCACTCCCCAACGCAACCATGTTGGGCGATCGCCAAAAATTCGCCAAGCGAGGATAACTGTAATTGCTGGGTGAATAAAAAATAAAACCGTAGCAACCCCAGCAGGTATCTTGGCAATGGCAATGAATAGAAGTGCGAGGGATAAAAATAAAGAAAAACTACTAATAAAAGCTTTAATAAATAGAGGACGGCTTTGAGGTTGGAGCAACTGTTTTAAGTTTATCCATGTCGTGGCGTGAAGCTTGGGTGCTAGCAAAACTATCAACGGTAGCATAAAGACTGCGCGCAATTGCAATAGCAACAATGAGTTAGCGAGACTAGGAACAACAAATCCACCAAAGGGCAGTATCCCAAAAATAAAACTGTTGACGAAAACCACCCGCAGCAGAACGTTTTGAGCAGCTAGACACAGAGAACCGAGAAAAACGAGCGTAAAGCCAAGCATGAATAAGAGGGGTCAGGGGTCAGGGTTTTGTAACGAACCACTCCGGATGCAGCGAAATCAGTCTTGGGGAAGATCAGAAGTTGATTTAAAGAAATTGCAATAATGGTAAAATAGGATACAGAAATTAGAAAAAAATTAGACAGCGCCGCAGAGTTTTAACGGTGTGAAGAGGAGGTTTTTGATGAATCGCTTGCTACATCAGTTTGTCAAACATCGCAATACTCAATTAGGAGAAGTTGAGTTTCAACATCAGCCCGAAGGACACCTTCATCCGAATTATCGCCACATGACTTGGTTTCGTCCTTCAGAGATGAATGATAGTTCCACGCACAGATAACTGAAGCTATCGGCACTCAACGCGCCCAGTAAATTGCATACTTTTCCAAGATGACAAAAAAGCCGTAGAGGAGGATTCCTAAAATAGAGAGTGCCAAAAGTCCGGCAAAAGCTAGTGGTACATCAAAGTTAGAACTAGCAGCAACGATGAGATAGCCCATTCCACCATTCGAGGCTACCGACTCAGCAATCACGGAACCAACAAACGCAAAAGAAGCGGCGACTTTCAGCGATGCAAATAGATATGGTAGAGTGTGGGGCCATCCGACTTTCTGGAAGACTTCTAGCTGTGAAGCACCAAGCGATCGCAGCACGTCTTTCATCTCTGGCTCAACGGTATCTAATCCTAAAGCAACGTTAACGGCGATTGGAAAGAAGGCTAATAAGAATGCCGTCAGTGTTGCCGGAATTTCGTTTGCACCAAACCAAACCGCAAGGAGGGGAACTATTGCCACCTTAGGAATTGTGTTAAAACCTACTAAAATTGGATAAAGCGTAAGGTAAGCAATGCGCGAGTAACCAATTAAAAATCCCAAAAAGACGCCAGTTGCGATCGCCAAAAGAAATCCAATCGTTGTTGTCACTAATGTTCGCCAAGCATTCGTCCACAGTTGCGAACTATATGTAATAGCAGCTTGATAGATACTACTAGGTGAAGGTAAATTAAACTGCGGAATTTGAAAAATATGAACTCCTAGTTCCCAAACGAGCAACAACAGAATAGTTGCCAGAAATGGTAATAAAAAACTAGCTACCTTCGAGTGAAAGAACCGATTTAATTTAAATTGTTTACTCATATTGCGTTTACCTAGCTTCGACGAATGTGCTTGCGAATATCAGAAAAGAGATGATTAAAATCATCGGTTAAACACATTTCTAAAGTGCGTGGTCTAGGTAAGTCAATTTTTAATTGATAAATAATTGAACTAGGGCGCGGACTCATGACGTAAACGGTATCCGATAGAAACACAGCTTCGCGCAGATCGTGAGTAATCAGAATGCCAACACACTTAACTCGCATCCATAGATTTTGCAACATCACCCACATTTCCTCGCGAGTAAAGGCATCTAATGCTCCGAAAGGTTCATCTAATAAAAGAATTTCTGGTTGATGAATCAAAGCACGACACAATGAGGCACGCTGGCGCATTCCTCCAGAGAGTTGCCAGGGGAGTTGTTGTTGAAAGTCTTGCAAGCCAACGGTTGCTAAAAGTTCCTGCGCCATACGTTTGTATTCTGGCAGGCGCTGTTTATACTCGCGCTTGTATGGTTGAACAACTTCTAAAGGTAGTAAAACATTTTTTAATGTATTTCGCCAAGGTAATAACACTGGATTTTGAAAGGCAATCCCCACATTTTTGAGAGGTTTAGTAATCTTTTTCCCTTGCAGTCTTATTTCTCCAATCGAAGTAGGGTTTAAGCCAGAAACCATTTTCAGGATTGATGTTTTACCACAACCACTAGGTCCGACTATAGAAACAAATTCACCTTCGTTGATTGATAAAGAAACATCTTCAATAATTCGTTTTGGCTTATTATCAACAACGTACTCTAAACCAACGCAATCAAATTCAAGAAGAGCATGATTTGCTAAATGGGTTGATTCAGTTGTTTCTGCGATATGTTTGGCAGGTGGCATAAGCTGAGAAACTTAATCTGATTTTTAGTTGATTTCTATGATTTCAAGACCAAAATTTTAAATTTGTGTCTATTGGTATACAGCATAAACATTAAATACCAATTTAGGCGTAAACTTCGTATATATAACTACAGTCTTTTGATATGCACTAAAATAAGGCATCTAGGTTTGTATTTCTTTCTGGAAAGGCAGAGCGCAAAGCTTTATTCTCGGTGGTTCTAGAACAAAACTAATACGTAATTGATACCTGTGTCGTATAGAGATCGCGGCGCAGCATTAGTTAATGGTTGCAAGTTTTGCACAGCGCACCAAATCGCAATTAAACACCTGGCTTAAGTAGCTGTTGAGTCTGCGTTTCTAGTTCTTGTGTATCAATAAGATCTATTTCCAACACTAAGCGTTCTCAAGCGAGAAGCCAGCGTTGATAATAATCCCAATTTGGATCGTCTAGTGGTTTGCTTCCCATTCGGCGATCGCGGCGATTAATTCCTGACGAAAATCCTCCCACTCGTAGTGTCCTTTTTTAGAAAGTCTGTCCATCCTTCTGTACCTGCGGGACGTTCTGGAATCACGAACCATCCCATACGCGTACTTCAGTTGATTCAGGAATATCTAACCCAAACTCTTTTAGAACTTTTCGTGGTTCTCGACTGCTTTCATATGTTCGCCCTCAGCACCCGCCATTGCGCGCGGTAAGTTCATTGGGGCGATCTCCGAGGGGGTGTCTTAGAGTCAGCGTTGTTTAAATTTAGGATCTACCCATGCTTTAGCACCGTTAAACGGTTCCATATCCTTTTCAAGGAAGTTGATAACTTTATCAACTGTTTCACTTGTAACCATTAAGCAGAGGTTCGCAGAGTGATGGTATTGTACTCAAAATGTCTTAGAAAATTAAAATTGGAGACTGAATATTCATATTACACGCGTTTATTCAAAGCAACAATTGTATAGAGTCGAGATACAATAGTTGCCATTGCTGAGACTATGCAGATTTTGTTGTTAAATGTAGTTTCAGCTTTTTTGAAGTCAACTCAATCTGTCAAACTCAACTTTTACTTATAAGAGTGATTAGTCAAGCTGCAAATAAAACAGAGTTACGCCGTTTGCTACTTCAAAAGCGGCAATCTATGACACTGCAAGAGTGGCAAGAAAAAAGCGATCGCATTTGTTTTCACCTCCAATCATCCTCCTTATTTATTCGGGCAAAAACTGTTCTTAGCTATTTCAGTTTTCGTCGGGAGCCAGAACTTAACGCGTTATTTAGCATTAATAAAACTTGGGGCTTGCCGCGCTGTGTCAACAAATCGCTGATTTGGCATTCTTGGAACCCAGGAGATGATATTCAAACGGGACTTTATAACATTCCCGAACCTGTCTCGCGTGCGCCACTCATTCATGTTAACGAAGTCGATTTAATTCTCATTCCGGCGATCGCTTGCGATCCTCAAGGGTATCGCTTAGGTTACGGTGGTGGTTTCTACGATCGCTTGCTCAGTTGTCCTGAATGGATGTCAAAGCCCACGATTGGAATTACGTTTGACTTTGCTTATTTACATCAATTACCTACTGAAGCTTGGGATAAACCTCTACATGGTGTTTGCACAGAAACGGGCTTAAAAATGATGCGATGAAATTTCTTTGATTTGGCTTTGCCCAGCGCAGAGGACTATTGTCCCCTGCGCTCCAACTACATACTTTTAAGCAAGTATTTAGTCAGAAAAATACAATTACTATAATATGACATTACTATTACAAAGTCAATAGTTTTTATTAGCTAAAAATTACTTTATTCAAAATATTTAAGTCAGTAGACTAGAAGTAATCGACAACATTAAAAAACACAAAAATTAAGATTTTTTTATTTACTATGCCACTCTGCACCCGTAACACTGATGTTTATTTAAGCAGCACATAAACAGAATTTTAGGAAATAGCAAAATTTTAATAAAGCAATAAACAGACATGACAAACAACTTAGGAGTGCGGCGCTCCTAACTACATTATGCAGAACCTACTTCTCTTTCCTTGGCTAAATAGTGGTATTTTTATTTCCATACATCAGTGACATTGCGTAATAGCAGATGAGTAAAATCAAAGCCCAACCACAACTCAATCGAAATCAACGCACGTTGGCGAGATATGTGTTGCTGTATGGGTTATTAGGGGCGATCGCGATTGTTATGTTGTTTCCCCTACTCTGGCTCATTAGCACTGCCTTCAAATCGTCGAGCGAAAATATATTTCAATTTCCACCACAGTTGCTACCGAGTCAGCCGACGGTAGAGAATTTTGTGCAAGTTTGGCAGACAAATCCTTTTGGACGATATTTATTTAACAGTACTCTCGTTGCGATTCTGACGGTAACGCTCAATTTACTTTTCTGTGCATTAGCCGCGTATCCGCTAGCAAGACTAGACTTTCGTGGGAGAGACTGGATTTTCACAGCAATTGTCGCGACAATTATGATTCCTTTTCAGATTGTGATGATTCCCTTGTATATTCTGACCGTTCAGTTGGGGATGCGCAACAGCTATTTAGGAATCATTTTTCCGGCGCTGGCTTCGGCGTTTGGTATTTTTCTTTTGCGACAAGCTTTTCAAGGCGTTCCCAAAGAAATGGAAGAGGCGGCAAGAATTGATGGCTGTTCGGAATTAGGGTTATGGTGGTTTGTGATGCTACCCGCAATTCGTCCAGCATTAGTAACGTTAGCTATTTTTGTGTTTATTGGTTCTTGGAGTGACTTTTTGTGGCCTTTGATTGTCATTGATCGACCAGAATTTTATACTTTACCTTTAGGGGTAGCAACGCTAGCAGGGACGTTTTCACTCGATTGGCGATTAATTGCCGCAGGTTCTGTCATCTCAATTGCGCCTGTGATTCTGGTATTCTTACTATTACAGCGCTACATCGTGCCAACTGAAACAGCTAGTGGTGTCAAGGGTTAACGCGGACGAATAACTTGCGGAGCCGCGATCGCCGTTGGTAGAGAGTCATCAATAGTTGTATTGTAAGCTCCTGACCACGCTGCGACCAACGTATCACATAGCCGTAACAATTCGGCTTCGCTTTGCATACCCCATAATGCAAGAAATTGACGATCGCGCGCTAATGCTAGCCGCCAAGGGAGCGGAATACTAGTGGTACCGTTGTATACTCCTGATAAAGCACCGACAATCGAACTGATAGCGGGCGATCGCTGACTAAGATGCGCAGCACGCCTGAGTGACAGTGAAAAGTCTTCTGGAGTACTTAAATAACAGTAAAGTGCTAAAGCGATCGCGCTAGTTGGTTGAGCTTCTCCCAAAACCGCGATCGCCTTTGCTAAGCTTGCTTGATGTTTTAATAAACTTTGTACCTGTACAAGCTGTTGAGTCAGTTGTAATTGAGGTGCTGCGATGAACTGAATTACTCGCCCCATCAAGTTGGCTGGTGGCATTTCTCTTAAAGACGATGCGATCGCATAACCAACCGCTAGAACTCCCGCGATTATTTCTGGGTCGTTTTGCCATGCAACAAATTGCTGCAAATGAGCTTGCAATCGAGTTTCGTTTTCGTGATAAAAAAGCGCGATCGGCAACGTTGCGATAATAACTTTGACCGAGTGACTTGTTTTACTTTGGTTTGCGGGGTAAGATAAATTTCCCTGTCGAATCAAGCTTTGCGCAACTTCAGTTGCTAGACGTTCCCACGTAAAATCTGCTGCTTTTATTTGTGCGTCTTTACTAGAAGTTGCTTGTGTTAGCATTCCTCCAATCGCTGCGCCTAGCAGAGTACCGCGAAATCGACTACCGAGTGAGTAACGCATTCATCAGCCACTCAGGTAATGAACTAATGCTTGCAACCCCAAGCGATAACTCTCAGCACCAAAACCACTAATTTGCCCTAATACAACTGGTGCAATGTAAGAATGGTGGCGAAAAGCTTCGCGTTGGTAGATGTTACTAAGATGAACTTCTACCGTTGGTAACTTAACAGCAGCGATCGCATCCCGTATTGCCACACTCGTGTGTGTATACGCACCAGCGTTAATTAGTATTCCTTGGTGTTTTTCTCTAGCCGCGTGAATTGCATCGATCAAACTGCCTTCATGATTTGATTGCAGCGCTGCCACAACTACACCTAGGCTTTTTGCTTCTTTCTTCAAGAGGTCATTAATATCTTCTAGCGTAGTAGAGCCATAGACCTCCGGTTCGCGTTGCCCTAAAAGATTGAGGTTTGGTCCGTGTAGTACAAGAATACTGTGCAATGGCGACGACTCACGATGGACTACTAATAGCGGCGGCGATCGTCAACTGGAATAGGAATTGGTTCGGGTTCTGGTTCAGCTTCTGGACCTAACAAAGTTTCTATTAGCCGTCGCGCCCATTCCTTTAACTTTTCCAGTACTTTTTCTAAGTAGTCCATTGACTCGAGTGCTCCTAAAATACGACCTGGTGTTGTTTCGCTGACTTATATGAAATGATGCCTATACTTAAGTTTTAAGTTTGTAAGTGTTACTTATTATTAAACTTATCATATCAGCTGAAACTAGACTCATGACACTACAGACAGATATCCGGTTTAAATTGCCAAGCACTCCGAATATTCAGCATAGAGATTTTAATTATAATGGCAAGCTGTGCAAATTTGTGGTACGTGGCGATTCTTAACTTTTTCTTCATTAGTAGCGCTAGTTACACTTTCCTAAAATTGACTGTCAAGTAGCTTACGGCGTAAAGCGTCGAGCGCGGTACAAGCACTCAAGTGGCGAATTAAGGATCGCGATCGGTCTTGACCGTAGCGATGTTCAAAAGTTTGCACTGTGCCGTTTGCTTGAGCTAACCCAATATAGACTAAACCTACGGGCTTAGTAAGACTACCGCCATCAGGTCCAGCGATACCAGTAATGCTTAATCCCCAAGTTGTTCCCAAATGCGATCGCACTCCTTGTGCCATTTGGGCGGCGACTGTTGAACTGACGGCTCCTTCTTGAATTAAAGCTTGTGGATCGACACCTAACAACGACACTTTAACTTGGTTGTCATAGGAAATAACTCCGCCCATAAAATAGCGCGAACTTCCAGAAACATCGGTCAACATTTGTCCCAATCCGCCACCTGTACAAGATTCAGCAACACTAAGCGTCGCATTTGCTTGTTGCAATAATTGCCCGACCACAGAGGCTAACGAGTCATCATCTTGACCGTAATAATTTAACCCACCAATCGTTTGTAGTTGCTGTGCGATCGGTGCGATCAATTCTTCCGCAGCGGCGAGTGAAGTTGCTTTAGCAGAGATGCGTAATTTCACTTCGCCACGGCTAGCATAGGGAGCAACTGTTGGATTCGGTAAGTTAAGAAATGCTGATACTTTTTCTGCTAAAGCTGACTCCGCGATTCCCCAAAACTTTAAGGTGCGACTAAAGATAATTTCTTGACCAAATCCTAAGGTTTTGAGATACGGTACGGCAGTTTCTTGCCACATACGCTGCATTTCTGATGGCACACCAGGGAAAGTTAAGATATGCAAATTAGAAGTTGGGGACCAAACGATTCCTGGTGCTGTACCAGCCGGATTCGGCAAAACGGTGGCTCCTTGCGGAATCAACGCTTGCTTGCGGTTACTCGGTGTCATTACTCGACCGCGAATCGCATATTTTCGGGCAATGTCTTCTAGAATTTCTGGATTTTCTACTAAAGGGACACCAAAAAAATCGGCGAGAGTTTCGGTTGTCAAATCATCAGGTGTTGGACCAAGCCCGCCCGTGAAAATGAGGATCTTTGAGCGCGCGATCGCAACTTCAATGACTTGCTTGAGCCGCGCTACGTTATCTCCCACAACTGTTTGATAGTAGTGGGGAATTCCTAGATTTGCGAGTTGCTGTGCTAAGTACTGGGCATTTTTGTTCAAAATATTGCCCAGGAGTAACTCGGTGCCAACACAAATAATTTCAGCAGTCATAGTATAAGCTTTTAGCCATTAGCGTTTAGCTATTAGCTATGAATAAGTTTTTACAGTCTACAGTTTCTACTCATGACCGAGCGTGCTTCCAAACTTGCCAGCTGGTGTAACTCAAAAGCGAGGTTCCCGCACACGCATAAGCAATACCACTCGGTATCCCAGCAAAAGCGAGTGCCAATGTCCCCACCCATAACGTCAACGAGTAAATGAATAAAACAGCAAATCGATGCGACAGCCCAGCGCGTAATAGCCGGTGATGCAAATGGCGTTTATCTGCACTAAAAGGCGATTTTCCTTGCCGCAGGCGTGCCAGAATAACCGCAGACATATCAACAATCGGTACTGCTAAAATCAAATAAGGTAGCAGCACCGCCGTCACCGCCGCAGTCTTTACAAGTCCAATAATGCCGACACCAGCCAAAGTGAAGCCGATAAAATAAGCCCCGCCATCTCCCATAAAGATTTGAGCAGGATTAAAGTTGTAACGAAGAAACCCTAATGTCCCACCAGCCAGCGCCGCTGCAATCAAAGCTGCTGCTGGTTGTTGCATCGATAGGGCGACAAATAGCATGACGGTAGCAGCAATTCCTGAAACTCCAGCCGCTAAGCCATCAAGACCATCAATCCAATTAATGGCATTTGCCATCCCGACTAACCAAATTACCGTGAAAGGCAAACTTAGCCAACCGAGTTGAATTAGTCCGACAAAAGGAATGCTCAAAAAATCAATATGTACGCCCATCTGCCAAACAATCCCTGCAACAATAACTTGGATAAGAAGCCGCAAGAACGGAGATAGACTCAACAAGTCATCGGCTAAACCAATCAAGAAAAAGGCAATTCCGCCAAGCGTGACACCCCACACTTCCCACTCTTTGGTTGGTGGTAAGATGCCAAAGCCCCCAAGCGACCAAACTAGTAATAAAGCTACAATCGTCCCCGTAAAAATCGCAACTCCTCCTAGGCGTACCATAGGACGTTGATGCACTTTACGCTCGTTAGGTTGATCGACGCGTCCACTTTTGATGCCAATGGTTTTAACAACTGGAGTTGTCCAGAGGACGACGAAGGCAGAGACAAAAAAGGCGATCAGATGGTATAGCTGAATAGGCATCGGTAGTTACTCAGTCACTAAAGCAACGTCTCAGCCAAAGTTTACCCGCATTTGCACAATTTATATCTACATTCAACACACAAAAGTCAAAAAGGGGTGTGGGGAGTGTGGGAGAGATTTAATTTTTATTGTTCTTTATTACCCGCTACCCAACTCCCTCTACTTTGCTACCCCCTGTACCTGATCGCTTAATTAAGCTAACGCTGGTACTGGAATATTGAGATGTGGATAGAGTGGGAAGCGATCGCATAAATCTGCTACGCGTTGACGACAAGCTTGCGCGATGCTTTCATCTTCTGGACGCAGCAGGCGATCGGCGATAATGTTTCCAATTTCGGTAAACTCCGCAGTTCCCATACCGCGTGTTGTCATTGCTGGCGATCCAAGGCGTAAACCACTCGTCACAAAGGGTGATTCTGGATCAAAGGGAACTGTATTTTTATTCGCAGTAATATTTACGCCACTCACTAACTGATCTGCCTGCTTACCTGTCATGCCAATACTGCGCAAATCAACAAGCATCAAGTGATTATCGGTACCATCTGAAACAATCTTAAAACCTCTTGCTTGTAACTGTGTCGCCAAAGCGCGGGCATTTTCAATAACTTGGGCGCTATAAGTTTTAAACTCTGGTTTGAGTGCTTCGCCAAAAGCAACGGCTTTCCCTGCAATGACGTGTTCTAAAGGACCTCCTTGACTACCAGGAAACACTGATTTATCTAACTTTTTGCCTAATTCTGCATCGCGGGTAAGAATCAATCCACCGCGAGGACCACGCAGCGTTTTGTGTGTAGTGGTGGTAACAACATCACAGTAGGGAATTGGGTTAGGATGTAAGCCGCTTGCAATTAAACCAGCAATATGCGCAATATCAGCTAATAAGTAAGCCCCAATTTCATCAGCAATACTTCTAAATTTCTCGAAGTCAATAATGCGTGGGTACGCCGAGTAGCCGCAGATTAATAACTTAGGACGATGTTGACGCGCTAATTCACGGATTTGGTCATAATCGAGTTGCTCGGTTTCTTGACTAACACCGTAATGGCAAACTTTAAACCACTTACCAGAGACATTCACGGGCGAACCATGCGTCAAATGTCCGCCATGAGATAAATCCATTCCCATGATCGTGTCTCCAGGTTCGAGCAGCGTTAGAAATACGGCAAAATTTGCTTGTGCTCCAGAATGCGGTTGGACGTTAGCATGGGCTGCACCAAAAAGTTGCTTAGCGCGGTCAATTGCGAGTTGTTCAACACCATCGATGTACTCGCAACCACCGTAATAACGCTTTCCTGGTAAGCCTTCGGCGTATTTGTTGGTGAGTACAGAGCCTTGCGCGGCTAAAACTGCTGCGGAAGTAAAGTTTTCGCTAGCAATTAACTCTAGATGATCGCGTTGGCGCTGAAGTTCTGAGTTAATTAAATCTGCAACAGCGGGATCTGTTTGGGCGAGAAAGTCTAAGTTATTACGAGTCACTTGCTGATATCCCTAAAAATAATTGAGAACTGTTGTTTATGACATCATCAATAGATTTTGCTAGCTAATTTTAGCGTCGATCGCACTTGTGCGGTTCGTTTTTCACGTGCGATCGCGTTCTCTGCCTTTCATGAACGATCAGTATATTAAGCTGTGTATGCATTCTTACAGTATTTCTAGTTACTTACCATAAAATGGAATTAAGTCAATTAGGGGTTCTCTAGGAGGCAGTGGATGTTAGTGGTTTTGATAGAAGATCAAATCCTTGCCCCACATCAGGTTTGTCAAAGCTGTTTGCTGGCGGATCAAAGCGGTCAACCCCGCTGGCGTCAAGGTCAACTCCGCTGCGGTCAAGCGCTGCACAAAATAGCAGCAAGCCAGCCAGACCAGTATCAGTGTATGATGGGCTTTCGGATTGCTAACATTGAATAACCTGTCAATCGCGTATATAAATACTCTAATTCAAGGAAATTGATCTCAGTAATTTCAAGAGAACAATAGACCTGCGTTATCCTGTAGCTTAGGGAAAGCAAAAAAATTGGGAGGAAAGTAATGGCTTGGCGCGGGTCAACGACGGTTTGGGACAGAATTTTTGCGAGCCTTGCTTATTTGTTACCGCTAGTCGATGTTGTGGGGCTGTTGCTGCGTGTCGGAATCCAAAATACAATCTTTGGTGAATTCCCTGCACTCAGAGTCGTTTTAGTGCCTTTATTACCTCTAGTACAAATTTACTTTGGCATACCGTTTGTCGGACTCATTATTTTCTTTGTCTTATTCTTACTCGTGGTGAGAAACGAACGGGTGAGCCACTTTATCCGCTTCAACACGATGCAGGCAATCTTAATCACAATCGCGTTATTTTTGTGCAGTATTTTAGTGCAGATATTAGCACCAATTCCAGGCGCGACTTTTGCGATCGCTACAATCGTCAACACTATTTTTCTAGGCGTATTTATCGCCGCTGCTTACGCGGTGATCCAGTCTTTGCTTGGTCGTTATGCTGAAATTCCGGCAATATCGGACGCGGTGTATATGCAAGTCCGTTAAGCTTTCTCGAATGGTTGCACGACGGTGTATTCTCGAGAGATTACGGTATTTTCCAATCGACCAATCCCCTCAATTTCGACGACAACAAAATCCCCTAAGTGTAACGGTCCTACACCAACAGGTGTTCCTGTGAGGATAACATCGCCAGGCAAGAGAGTCATAATTTGACTAATATAGGACACCAGAACATCTGGAGGAAACACCATCTGATCGACACTTGCTGATTGTACAGGTGCTTGTTCGTTGATAAACGTCTGTAACCGCGCTCCAGGGCTAAGTTCTCGGACTATCCAAGGACCCAAGGGGCAGAACGTATCAAATCCTTTGGCACGCGTCCATTGACCGTCGCGTTGCTGGAGATCGCGCGCTGTTACATCATTCGCAATCGTGTAGCCCCAAATTTTGTTTTGCGCTTGCGTCGGCGTGCAGCTAAAAGTGCGATCGCCGATAATTAAGGCTAATTCGCCTTCGTAGTCTACGCGCTGCGCTTGCGCAGGATAAATGATTTCGCCGCCAGTCGGAATAATTGCGGTTGAAGGTTTGAGAAATAGTAATGGTTCTCTGGGTACGTCTGTCCCCATTTCTGCCGCATGGTCGGCATAGTTTTTCCCAACTGCAACAATTTTAGAGGGAGCACACGGAGCTAGAATTTGATAGCGATCTGGTTCTAAATGCAAATCCGTAGGCTGACCTTGCAACCACGGTGGAGCATCAAGGACCTGAACGCTTTGGCTTGGTTTGAGCAACCCGTAGTAAATCCGTCCCTCTTGATTTTGAACTCGGACGTAGCGCTGCGCCATAAAGTGCTGTTAATCTAGGTTTTGAGCTTAACTGCTGCCAAAGACAGGCTGCGATCAATTGATCACACCTCAGCATACATTGCATAGGTCGATCAACTTTGTAAGATATCATCTCATCTATGATTAACTTAGTTTTTTTGCTAGCTGCGATCGCGGTATCGAACCTAAGTTATGGCATAAGGCACTAACTTTGCTAAAATTGTAATTCCTTGTTGCTGGAGTTGTGGTTCACAAGCACCCAACCCCAAGCAGCCGTGTTGTCCATAAGGAAAACTTTTATCATGGCAAATTACGAAACAATGTATATCTTGCGTCCTGATCTCGCAGAAGAACAGGTCGAGCAAGCGGTTACAAGATACCAAAATATGCTCCAAGAGCAAGGAGCAACGCAAGTTGAAATCCAAAATCGGGGTAAACGTCGCCTTGCTTACGAAATCGCTAGGCACCGTGAAGGTGTTTATGTTCAAATGAACTACCAAGCCCCTGGAACGGTTATTGCTCAACTAGAGCGCGCAATGCGATTGAGTGATGAGGTGATTCGCTACCTAACTATCAAGCAAGAATCCTCAGAAATCGAAGATTCCCAAGAATCTCCCGAAGAAGCAACAGCAATCAGCTAGCAGCTGATTAGGTACAGCATCATTACTCCCGCTGCTCAAGCCCCACCAGGTAGAAAGCTGAAAGCGGGATAATGCCTTCATAGCCATAAAGGTGAGGTCATGGTATTTGCACTAAAACAAAATCTGTTTATATCAGTGACCAGCGCTTAGCGTAAATTTTTTAGATGCGCGATCGCTAAGAACTACTATTTCACCCCTGAGAAATAGTTTGGTACTACGGACTAGTGAAAAAGTATATGAGTTCGATTGAGATTATGCTTCGGTTGTACAGCACTAGCAAGTTTATAAGTTAGCGTTCTCTCCTGCAAAAACTAGCTGCACTGCCAATTGTGATAATTACGATCTTAGTGTTCGGGATAGTTGACTAACGTTGCTGATTTCATAGTTTACACTAATTGAACTGCTGCGCACAAATCAAAATACAGACATTTATGTTCGCATAAAGCAACTAAGCAGCTAAAGCGGGAGTTTGAGTCAATGTCAAAACGGCGTTGTAGTCTTCACAAATTTCAAACACTGAATCAAGCTGAGTAAGTTCTAAAATTAACTTGACAGGTTCCGGTAAATGGCATAGCACTAATCGGCAACCGCTTTCACGCGCTGCTTTCAGTCCTGTTATCAAAGCTACTAAACCAGTACTATCCATAAAGTCAACTTGCGATAAGTTGATTACCCATAGTGAATGACGCTGTACCATCAGGCGTGTCAATTGAGCCTCTAAGCGCTTACTACCGTCACAATCTAATCGTCCTTGAGGATGAAGTACAACCATGTGACCATTTTTGTGTGTAATATTCATATACCTTGTCGTTATGTGGTTAAGAAGTTGAGCGCAGAATCCAAAAAATTAAAAAGTTTCATCCTTTGGAAAAGCAACTTGTAAAAATACCCATTCTATGGATTGTTATTTATACGGATGCAGTCTTTAGATGAAACGAATGCTTGCGCCTATTTATGTAAAAGCAGTTGCTTTTTATGATGAGATGAAAGAAGTATGCCACTGATAACACTAAATAGATTGTTGTTTTTGTAACATTACTTCAACTATCGCCCTATAATCGGCAGTATTGGCTTATGTCGTCATCAATAGCTCATGCTTGTTGACTTAATACAATTCTACAGACATAGGTTTTAATCCCCCTACTATAAACACTGGTACAAAATGATTTCAGTAGTTTTGGGGAGCTTTACGGAATCTTTATGCGGCAGCGGCACTTATTTAAAGTTTTTGTGAAGTAGTATTAGGACATAAAAGATTTTAAAGATAATTAAAGGTTTGAGCCTTTGCGTTACTCTTTACGAGCAACTCAACAAAAGGTAGATTTTATTGCTCATCGTATTTCCTTAATTGACACCCTAAGCAAAACCGCGTCAAGATGGAGAAAACGTAAAACTTTGTAAAGGCTGCGGGAATGTCTCTGGAGTTTGTATCACTGGAGAAAATCCAGGAGTTTGCGCATCATTACGGCTACTGGGCAATATTTATAGGGATCTTGCTAGAAAACTTAGGTATTCCCATTCCAGGAGAAACCGTAACGTTGATTGGAGGTTTTCTAGCTGGTAGCAAGGAACTGAATTATTGGTTTGTGCTTGGTAGTGCCATTTTTGGCGCGGTTCTTGGTGGCACTTGTGGATATTGGATTGGCAGATATACTGGTTGGGAATTTATTCTTCGCGTTGCTGGCTTTTTTCGCATCCCCGCAGTGCGGTTGGAAGAATTGAAGGACAAATTCAGTCAAAATGCAACCAAAGCCGTCTTCTTTGGGCGATTTATTGCTTTACTACGCATTTTTTCGGGATTATTAGCCGGAATAGCTGGGATGTCTTTTGCTCAGTTCTTCGTTTACAACTTAGCTGGAGCAGCCGTATGGGCATCTGTGATGGTGACTTTAGCTTTCTTTGTCGGACAGGTTGTATCTTTAGAACAATTGGTTTCTTGGGTAGGTGAATTTGCGATTCTCGCCTTAGTTGTTGCGATCGCTTGGATTGTTGTTCCCTTGTGGTGGGAGTCGCGCCAAGTTAAGAAAGTTGCGAGTGAAGATTAAGAGCGGAGAGTAGGAGGGTTGTAGGGTTGTAGGAAAATCGTATCTTAATCTCGCCAAAACTCCCACACTCCCCATACTCTCCATACTCCTAACCTCGCACTTGCTTTGACCAAATTCGAGTTGGTAGTCCCCAAACGTAGATAAAACCTTCTGCGGCTTTGTGATCGAATTGATCGTCAGCGCCGTAAGTCGCTAGATCTGGAGTGTAGAGCGAATTATCAGACCAGCGTCCGACAATTGTTGCGTTTCCTTTAAAGAATTTAAGGCGCACAGTACCCGATACGCGCTCTTGAGTTTTTTGCACAAACGCATCAAGCGCACCTTTAAGCGGACTATACCACAGCCCGTTATAAATCATTTGGCTGTAAGTTTCTTCGATACCACGCTTGTAGTGCGTGACATCTGCCGTGAGTGTGAGACTTTCTAAATCGCGGTGTGCTTGAATCAAAACTAATAATGCTGGTGTTTCGTAAATTTCCCGTGATTTGATCCCAACCAAGCGGTTTTCTACCATGTCAATCCGCCCAACGCCGTGATTGCCTGCAATTTGGTTAAGTTGAGCGATGAGTTTTACAGGTGCGATCGCTTCTCCATTGAGTTGCGTAGGAATACCTTGCTCAAAGCTGATTTCAACATACTCTGGCGTATCGGGAGTATCGGCGATCGCCTTTGTCATCAAATAAATTTCTTCGAGTGGTTCGGTGCGGGGATCTTCTAATGGTCCGGCTTCAATACTGCGACCGAGTAAATTACGGTCGATACTATAAGGAGAAGATTTTTTGACAGGTGCAGGAATCCCAAAACGTTCGCCGTATGCGATTGTTTCCTCACGACTCATTCCCCATTCGCGCGCTGGGGCTAATACTTTCAAATTCGGGTTAAGTGCAGCAATGGAAACATCAAATCGGACTTGATCGTTACCTTTACCAGTGCAACCATGCGCGACGGCATCGGCACCATACTTTTGTGCGGCTTCTACCAAAAGCTTCGCGATTAATGGACGCGCCAAAGCCGTCGAAAGCGGATAGCGGTTTTCATACAAAGCATTTGCCTGAATTGCTGGAAACGCATAATCTTTGACAAAGCTTTCTTGTGCATCAATGACGAGTGATTCGCTTGCACCTGATTGCAGCGCTTTTTGTTTAATTGGCTCTAATTCATCTCCCTGTCCTAAATCTGCGGCTAAGGTAATCACTTCGGCAACGTCCCATTCATGTTTGAGATAGGGAATACAGACAGAAGTATCTACTCCACCAGAGTATGCCAGGACAACTTTAGTAGCACGACCCATTGATTCCTCGATTTGGCACAACAACGAGTGATTATTATCTAACTAATTTAGGCGCATTCTTGTCAGCCATGGCACAGAATTATTTGTCATTCCGTCATAAGCCACGATCAGTTATGGTTTGCTAGGACTCTGCGGCAATAGTATCAACGGGTAAAATTCATGACGACAGAACCATTAGCAAGCTTACCGTCAGCAAGTCCAGCTAATCGCTTTATGATGACTTTTGTAGGTGGTGCTAGGGGGAAGCGTGTTTTTTAGTGTTGTGATTCCAACTTACAATCGTCAGCCGATTTTAGCGAAGTGCTTAAAAGCGCTCGAACGCCAGAATTTAGCGGCTGATAGCGCCATTGAGGGCTACGAAGTTGTCTTAGTAGACGATGGTTCGACTGACGGCACGTTAGAGTGGCTGCAAGACAATGCTGCGGAGTTTCCGCACGTGCGATCGCTTCTACAAAACCACCAAGGACCAGCAGCCGCGCGTAATTTGGGTGTAGAACACGCGCAGGGCGATACGATTATTTTTATTGATAGCGACCTTGTTGTTACAGAAAATTTTCTCCAAGCACACGCTGATGGATTACAGCAAGGACAACAAACCTATGGTAGCGATCGCGTTTTTACCTATGGTCTTGTAATCAACACTTGCAATTTTGCCGATCCTACAGCCGAACCGTACAAAATTACGGACTTTTCTGCGGCTTATTTTGCGACGGGGAATGTGGCGATCGCGCGGCATTGGTTGGACAAAGCAGGGTTGTTTGATACGCGATTTCAACTTTATGGCTGGGAAGATTTAGAACTCGGAGTACGGTTAAAACAATTAGGCTTAAAACTCATCAAATGCCCTGCCGCAGTTGGCTATCACTGGCATCCGCCGTTTAACCTCAAGCAAATTCCTAACCTGATCGAAAAGGAAATTCAACGCGGGCGCATGGGTGTGTTGTTTTATCAAAAACACCCGATTTGGGAAGTGCGGATGATGATTCAAATGACTTGGCTGCACCGTTTGCTTTGGGGATTGCTTTCGCTGGGTGGCAATCTTAATGAACGTAGCTTAGCACCTGTACTTCAGTGGTTGATTGACCAGGGTAAACCGCAATTAGCCCTAGAAATTGCGCGAATTTTTCTGAATTGGTACAACGTTCAAGGTGTATATTCGGCTTACGCGCAAATGCAGTCTGCTGACCGCGCCAAGTAGAGCTTTTGATATGATACACTAGTAGAGTTGACCAAAATCACACATCCAGTTTTTTCGGGTGTTTCCGGTAAGGAAATACACCTGGATGGAGGATTAACCCGAAATTAGGAGAAAATATGCCAGTTGTCTCATTGGCGCAAATGATGGAGGCAGGGGTTCACTTTGGGCATCAAACCCGACGGTGGAATCCGAAAATGGCTCCTTATATCTATACTTCACGTAACGGAGTGCATATCATCGACTTGGTACAAACTGCCCAGTTGATGGATGAAGCGTACCAGTACACGCGCACTGCGGCTGAACAGGGTAAAAAGTTCCTCTTTGTTGGGACAAAGCGGCAAGCAGCAGGAATCATCGCGCAAGAAGCCGCGCGCTGCGGTTCGTACTACGTCAACCAAAGATGGTTAGGCGGAATGCTAACGAACTGGACAACAATCAAAACGCGTGCCGAGCGGTTAAAAGACTTGGAGCGCCGCGAAGAAAGCGGAGCGCTAGACTTGTTACCAAAAAAAGAAGCTTCGGTACTGCGCCGCGAGATGGCAAAGCTACAGAAGTATCTGGGCGGCATCAAAATGATGCGGAAAATTCCTGATGTGGTTGTGATTGTAGACCAGCGTCGGGAATATAACGCCGTGCAAGAATGTCAAAAACTAGGAATTCAAATTGTATCAATGCTAGATACTAACTGCGATCCCGATGTTGTTGATGTTCCGATTCCAGCCAACGATGACGCGATTCGTTCGATCAAGCTGATTGTTGGTAAGTTAGCCGACGCGATTTATGAAGGGCGTCACGGTCAGCTAGACGTAGAAGAGGAATACGACTACGAAGGTGCGGAGGAAGACCTCGATTACGACGAAAGCGAAGTCGAATACACTGACTCACTGCTACCAGATGAGGAAGCAGAACCAGCCGAAGACGAAGAAGAATAAAATAGCTTTTGGGAATGTGACCTAAAAGCTCGAATTTAGTTAAGTAGGAAATTGAGGCAAGATGGCGGAAATATCTGCACAAGTCGTCAAAGAGCTACGCGAAAGAACCGGCGCTGGAATGATGGATTGCAAAAAGGCGCTGAAAGAAAACAATGGTGATATGGACAAAGCCATCGAATGGCTGCGGCAAAAAGGTATCACCTCTGCTGACAAAAAAGCTGGACGCGTAGCAGCAGAAGGACTCGTAGGTAGCTATATCCACACTGGCGGTAGAGTTGGTGTGTTAGTAGAAGTTAACTGCGAAACCGACTTCGTGGCTCGTCGTGAAGAATTCCAAACGCTGGTGCGGAATATCGCCATGCAGGTAGCGGCTTGCCCGAATGTCGAGTATGTCAAAGTAGAAGATATCCCAGCTGATATCGTCCAAAAAGAAAAAGAAATTGAAATGGGGCGTGACGATCTGGCGAAAAAGCCAGACAACATCAAAGAAAAAATCGTTCAAGGTCGAATTGAAAAACGCCTGAAAGAGATGACTTTGATGGATCAGCCGTATATTCGGGATCAAAACATTTCTGTGGAAGATTTAGTGAAACAGGCGATCGCGCAGTTGGGTGAAAATATCCAAGTGCGTCGCTTTGTCCGCTTTGTCTTAGGCGAAGGTATCGAAAAGCAAGAAAGTAACTTTGCAGAAGAAGTTGCTGCGCAAATGGGTAGTAAGTAGAATTGGGGGTTAGGGTTTAGAGGTCAGAGGTCAGGGTGACTAGTGAGTAGTAATTAGTTTTGAGTTTTGAATAACTAGTCATACTTCACGGCTTATAACTCCCTGACCCCTGATCCCCGACCTTTGGCTCCTTAGTTTTTGAGGTAATGGCAACAATTGAACAAATTAAACGAGAGATTGCAGCTTTAGAAGAAGCGTGTCGAGTTCTAGCAGAAGAACTTTACGTGGCTTACAAAAGTTATTTCATCGCTTTAGGGCAAGCTATACGACAGCAAGCAGTTTTAGCAACTTATCACTTGTGTACGCAGGGCTACCCAGAAGCGTTTTTGAGTTTATCTTTTAATCAGCGGCAACAATTGCAGCAAGACATACGCCAGGTCATACGAGAAGCTACTGAGCAGTTGTTAACAATTTCTTCACAGGTTAAAGCGAAAGAAAACTCAGAAGAAGAAATTAAAGAAGACATTCAGCTAGAAGCGACTGAAGCGGCGTTGTTGGAATCTGTTAGCCCTCAACCATCAACTCCTAGCACAATACTTAAATTTCCTGCAAATCCGATCGAGCTTATCAAGTGGCAACAAAATATCGAGCAGGCGATCGCTTTGCAACTAAAAACAATTTCGCGGGAAATCAACTATTTACTTCAGCAAGCGAAGATTTTACCACAGAATCTTCCCTTTCCACTACTCGATGCAGCGTTAAACGCCCCTGAACTTCCAGCAGAAGCAACGGCGGGACCGCCGAACTTGTTAAACTTATTAGTAGAAGCAGAAAGCAACAGCGAGCAAGAAGAGTCTAGTGTGACAACGCTTGTCGCAATTTATCTAAGGCTAGGCGAGATTGAATTTGCAGATGCGACACTTAGAACTAAGCGTAACCAGATTCGTCAGCTAGAAACCCGAAGCCGTGCTTTATTGAAAGAATATTATAGAAAACAACGCGAGCAAGCCGTTGCCGAAGCCGAAGCAGCGTGGCGGGCAAGCTGGTTTGAAGATTAGCAGTGCGTACTATAAAGTTATAAAGGGGATTGGGCGATCGCGGCTCAGCCAATTTCTTATAGTAATAGAAGTAAAGCTTAAAACACTATTCAAGTTTTGAGTTTTTAATTTACTTCTTATCTCAACATTCAACACCGAGAACTCATAATCCGACATCCGACCTCTGACCCCTGCTGTATGACAGAATCACTAGATTTAGGGCGATTGCAAAAAGCGTTGGCAGTAGAAGCAGAACGCGGCTTCGCTGATTTAATAGGCAAGCAATATCGCTTTAGTGAATTTCTCTGTCTCAGTTTTGGTAAACCTCCGCTGACTCTGCCATCAGATGAACGTCAGCGCTGGCAAGAAATCGCGGCACAATTTGCGAAATATCCCGAATTGCCACTAGAAGAACGACAACACCTAGTCGCGGAAGCACGCAGATGCGTGTATCATACACAACGATATCAGCGGGGAGAAAATGTCACAAGCGAGCAAAGTCAAATCGAGCGATCGCCATACTCAACAAAAACAAAACTCCCGCCGACAACACCTTTAACACAATCACTACCAATAGAAGCCGCAACCCGCATTGCACCCAACCTAGAGCAGCCACTCAAAAGCTTACCCGAAATAGGAGCAAGAAGAAGTGGCTACTTAGCACGATTGGGGTTGTATACAGTACGCGACATTTTATTTTATTATCCTCGCGACCACATTGATTACGCGCGGCAAGTTAATATCAAAGAACTTCAAGCAGGCGAGACAGTCACGTTACTAGGCGCAGTCAAGCGCTGTACTTGCTTTAATAGCCCGCGAAATCCTAAATTAACGATTTTAGAACTTGTCCTCAAAGATAATACTGGTCAAATTCGGATTAGTCGTTTTTTTGCAGGGGCGCGATATAGCCATCGTGGTTGGCAAGAACAGCAAAAACGTCGCTACCCCGTGGGTGCAGTCGTAGCTGCTTCTGGGTTAGTTAAAGAAAGCAAATATGGTTTAACGTTAGAAGATCCCGAAATTGAAGTTTTAGCACATCCAGGAGATACGATTGACTCGCTAACAATCGGTCGAGTCGTACCAGTTTATGCTTTGACCGAAGGCGTAGGCGCAGATATGGTACGCAAGGCTGTCACTGCGGCTTTACCTGCGTGCGTCCATCTTAAAGACCCACTACCCTTTCGTCTGCGCGATAAGTATGGTTTGATGGAATTAAAAGCAGCGATCACCAATATTCATTTTCCCGCAGACAGTACTTCCTTAGAAGTGGCGCGACGTCGCTTAGTCTTCGATGAATTTTTCTATTTACAACTTGGTTTACTCCAACGCCAGCATAAAGCACGTCAAATTCAAAATGGTGCAGTTTTAGCGCGTACTGGGCAACTTATAAAAACATTTTATCAACTCCTACCTTTTCAACTAACTAACGCTCAATCGCGAGTTGTTAACGACATCCTCGATGACCTACAAAAACCAGTACCGATGAATCGTTTGGTACAAGGCGATGTAGGTTCGGGGAAAACCGTTGTTGCTGTTGTCGCCATCCTGGCGGCGATTCAATCAGGCTATCAAGCAGCGTTAATGGCTCCTACCGAAGTGTTAGCAGAACAACACTATCGCAAGTTAGTGGGCTGGTTTAATCTGTTGCATTTACCTGTAGAACTGTTAACAGGTTCTACAAAAACTGCAAAACGCCGTCAAATTCACGCGCAACTCGAAACAGGCGAATTACCGCTTTTAGTCGGTACTCATGCGTTGATTCAAGAAAAAGTCAACTTTCAGCGTTTAGGTTTAGTTGTCATTGACGAACAACATCGCTTTGGTGTGGGACAGCGGGCGCAATTACAGCAAAAAGGCGAATCGCCCCACGTCTTGACAATGACAGCGACTCCCATCCCGCGTACACTCGCGCTTACACTGCATGGCGATTTAGATGTTAGTCAAATCGACGAGCTTCCACCAGGAAGACAACAAATTCAGACAACAGTTTTATCAGGAAAAGAGCGCACTCACGCCTATGATTTAATTAACCGCGAGATTGCGCAGGGGCGTCAAGCTTATATTGTTCTACCTTTAGTAGAAGAATCCGAAAAACTTGATGTCCGTGCTGCTGTTGAAGAACATCAACGACTGCAAGAAAGCATTTTTCCGCAATATCAAGTAGGCTTACTTCATGGTCGGATGAGTTCAGCGGATAAAGACGCCGCAATCAGTCAATTTCGTTACAACCAAACACAAATTTTAGTTTCAACAACTGTAATTGAAGTAGGAGTTGATGTACCTAATGCAACAGTGATGATGATTGAAAATGCAGAGCGTTTTGGTTTATCACAACTGCATCAATTACGCGGTCGTGTTGGTCGGGGTGCAGCAAAATCTTACTGTCTTTTAATGAGTAATTCTAAAGCAGAGACTGCAATATCTCGCTTAAAAGTGTTAGAACAATCGCAAGATGGCTTTTTTATCTCAGAGATGGATATGCGTTTTCGCGGTCCTGGAGAAGTTCTAGGAACGCGACAATCAGGTTTACCAGACTTTACTTTAGCAAGTCTTGTAGAAGATCAAGAAGTTTTAGAATTGGCAAGAGCAGCCGCAGAAAAAGTCATCGAAATTGATGCGACTCTAGAACGCTGGCGTTTGATGAAAGCTGAGTTGGAATATCGCTATCAAAAATTAATGGGTGGCGCTATTTTGACGTAGTATAGATAGCCTAATAAGCGTTCATATTAGATGATTTGTGATGGTAATAGGTAATGGGTAATAGGTAATAACTATTCTTTCTAATGACCAATGACCAGTTACCAAATTTATATCTTACTAGTAAAACCGATAAAATTGTAGCAGAGGTATATAGTTAGACATTGCTACAAGTTGGCTATACCTAATAACTTAGTGAAACCTACTGGTAATAAAGTTATGATTCAATTTCAAAAAATATTAAGGGCGGGTAGTGCCATAACATCTATATTGTTTGGTGCAGCGTTAATGACAATACCATCAGCACCAGTCGCGGCGCAGTCAGTATTTATTGGTCAAGGAGTTCCTTACGGCGTCAGTCAACCGCAGAATGTCAGTTCCTTTATTTACGGTAGCCCAATTCCGACTCCTATGCCTGTAGATCCCGTAACTGGAATATCTGTGCGGCGTGCGCCAATAAATTCTTGGAGTTCCACGCCAACAAGGAGAACTGGTACAGTAGTTAACTCTACCTTGATTAATCCTGTGTTAGTTAATCCCAAAATTCAAGATTCAACGTTAATTAATCCTGTTATTCTTGATTCAGGGTATCGGCGTTTTAATAGAGTACCATCAGGCGTTATTTTTGTCCCTTAAGTGAGCGCAGAGGTGCAAGGAAGTTAAGAATGATGAATTTTGAGTTGAAACAAGTCTTTATAATTCACAACTCAAAACTCACAACTCAAAACTAATTCTTCGTCTACCCCATAAAATCTGAGGCGACAATCATTGAGCCAATACCACTATCGGTAAAGATTTCTAGTAGCAAAGCATGAGGAATTCTACCATCGATGATATGTGCAGCATGGACGCCTTGCGCAAGCGATCGCACGCAACAATTCACTTTCGGAATCATTCCACCACTGACAACACCTTGGGCGATTAGTTCCCGCGCTTGTTGAATATCTAGTTTATGCAGCAGGCTTGAAGGATCTTTATACTCTTTCAAAATTCCTGGTGTATCGGTTAGTAAAATTAACTTTTCTGCACCTAATGCGGCTGCAAGTTCGCCAGCAACTGTATCGGCGTTAATATTATAAGCCTGACCTGTTTCGTCGGCTGCGACACTGGACACAACAGGAATATAGCCATTTTTAACGAGTGCTTCCAAAATACTCACATCCATGTTAGTGACTTCTCCAACAAAGCCAATACCTTCTTGACCTTGAGGACGTGCTTTAATCAAATTGCCATCTTTACCGCACAATCCAACCGCTGAGCCACCAGCACGGTTGATTAGAGAGACAATTTCTTTATTGACGCGACCAACTAGCACCATTTCCACGACATCCATTGTCGCCGCATCTGTGACGCGCAAGCCATTTCTGAACTGCGCCTCAATTCCTAATTTATCTAACCAGCTATTAATTTCTGGTCCACCACCGTGAACAACAACCGGTCGCAGTCCCACATAAGATAAAAATACAATATCGCGAATAACTTTATCTTTAAGCGAACTATCTTTCATTGCTGCACCACCGTACTTGACAACAACGGTTCTTCCAGCAAACTGTTGAATATAAGGTAGTGCTTCGCTCAGTACTCGGACGCGGGTAGCTTCGGTTTCTCTAATGTATTCGCTATCGTTAAACATGAGTAGCTTTTATAAAGCATAAAAGTATGCACAGCAGTTTAAAAGAATTTGTGCTTGGCAACAATCTCAATTGCAACAATTTGAAATCTCAAATTATGATTGTGGGAGCGTGCTTGGCTGCTTCAAAACTTGCGGAATCTCTTGTAGTATCCGTGTAGCAAGTTGTTCTGGCGTTTCTTCGGAAGTGACAACAACTCGGAGATCAGCTTGTGAATAAAGCGGTTGTCGCTGTTGCAAGATCGTTTCTAACTGCGATCGCAAGTCTCCTGTTTGGAGTAATGGTCGAGTGTCATCAGCACTTAAGCGAGTAGAGAGTAATTCTGTTGGCGCATCCAGCCAGACAATTAAACCGTGGTGTAGATAACTCCAATTTTCGCGTTGAAGAACAATACCACCACCTGTGGCGATCGCTAAATGCGTATAAGCACAAACTTTTGCTAATACTTGAGTTTCTATTTGTCTAAACGCTGCTTCACCACTCGTTGCAAACACTTCGCTAATTGATTGTTGTGTTACTTGAGTAATAATCTCATCCGTATCGACAAATCTATAGCCTAGTTTAGTTGCTAAGGCACGTCCTACTGTTGTTTTCCCAGTACCCATCATGCCAACTAAGTATAAGTTGACTCCCTTCAATACGTTGCTTTGCCGATCTGATGTGTTCACAATACTATTATTCAACTCACTAAAACTGTAATATAGTATCTAAAATACTTATCTTTCTCTTTCCTCGACGTCACGGACACCCCCGCAGCTTTCGTCTGTTCTCTTCTGTAGTTCGTTCAAAAGTAGCAAAACTTAATCCTGCTTACTTAAATCGGCAGCCTTCTCTAGAGTAGAACGGCACAAATAATTTTGAATACTTCTTTTATTAAAAACAGAAAGACTTTGATGATTTCTCTGGCTTTGATAAATCCGATCGCTTAATTGTTCAGCGATATAAGTCGCAAAGCACTTCTTTTGAACGAGTTAGAGTAAATTACCAGCGATAGTATTCCGTCGTTGCAGAAAAGCGATTGCAATTCTAGGCTTCGTCCATAAAAATTCTCGCATCAATTGCCTTACCCCAAACTTTGTATGTCGTAACGATAGTATTGGCTTGCAAAACTGCTGTAGCAGATACATAATTTGTCTTGAAAGTCAAACTTTTTTATAGCCAGATGTTTCTAGTAGTTGCGCTACACGACTTTAATTTTTGATTTTAACCGAGTCTTCAAACGGAAGACTCAACATTTCTTCTACGTACTTATATAATCCATTTGATAAATCAACTATGTCTGATGTTACTACAATTTTGACAAATCATACTGGCAATTTCTGCTAGACTGTAACCGCAAAGTAATCTTCTGAGTAATGCTATCTCTACAGCATTCAGGAACTTTTCCTTTGTTTTGGCTAAATCCGAGTACAGTTATTCTAGATTCCAGAGTTTTTCTGCTGCTGTAAGATTTGTCTCGAATAGCTTTGTTTTAGAGTGCATTTTTACATTACCCCTTAATTTCTTTCGTTACAAAATAACAATGTATTTTATTTTTATAAATGCTAAATAGCACTATTTTAATGATTTACATAACGATTGTTAAGTGATAGATTACAAATAACGAAGTTATGTTTGGCTTAATTATATTGAAACTTTATTAATTCTTGTACGTCACAACGACAGTAAGGCTTACCGTGCTGTCAACAAAATCAAACTTTGATGACTCAGGCTGCTGACGCTACTATGCCTCAATTGAATAGCAATAAATGACTTAGATTCATCATTAGCTCGTAGGTAGTTCCACCCTTCAGATGTTATGGATGAGGTTTAAAGTATGGCTTTGATTCGCGAACTAGTGCAAAAGACACTAAAAACAGGGTACTTAACGATTGAAGCAGAGGAACAACTGCGACAATTACTCACAACCCACTACGACTTAGAAGATCTCAATGCTTTTATGGCATTGCAAGAAGCCGCGATGGCTGGTAAAGTTAAGCAAGAATCGCGCGAGCGGTTTGAGTATACACCAATTGAACAATGTAGCTAATGCGATCGCCTATGAGCGCTGCGCTTTATCTAGGTGACGTTAAATTAAATTAACTCCTATAAATAAAATTAAGCTCCATAGTACTGCGCCAGGTGATAAGGCAAGCTTTATCGCAAGCGTGAATTCCTGTCATCTTCATCGTCAAACTCGTCATCCTCAAATCCCCAATCTTCATCATCCTCCTCGGTTGTATTGCGACTACCATAAGGTGGTGTAATCACGCGATAGTCAGCATCATAGACTGACTCAGTTTTACCAACACTGGTATTGCGCGGTTCGCTAGAACTGTACGAGTATACAGAACTTGATGGATTAGTTTTAGAAGAGTCTGGACTGACTTCGTAGGTTTTAGAGTTATTGATCGTCGTTTCCGGAGGAAAGTTCCCTGGTGGTGTCGGATTTTCCTCAAAGTTCCAATCTTCATCAGTGGAATTATCACTATTCCAATCATCCGTCGGATCGGTTGGTGTCGATGCTGCTGATGAATAAGTAGCACTCGCCGCTGTTGTATATTCCTGCTTGACAGTACGTTGATTGGGACGTGGTGGAGTGCGATCGCCAATACTGCGCCGCTTGACTCGACTTTGGGCAAAATAATTCGACGTTTTGAATAACCCCGCGATCAGTAACGCAGAAAGCGCCCCAGCAGCGATGCTGAGTAAAATCCAAACAGCTAATGGTAGCGCTTGCGATCGCCCACCCAAAAAGACAAGTGGTAGGACAGGGGACCAGTTTTGCAACAGTAACAAAGTTAGTCCTCCCAGCACCACCAGTAACAAAAGTAGTCGCAAAACAGGCATAGTTTTGGGGTGTTATAGCAGAGGTCAGGGTTCAGGAAATGCTACGGTTAATACAATTGAAGCAAATGATTTTGAGCTATAGATGTTCTAATTATATTGACTGTTGCTATACCATTCTATTTTCACCTCAGAAGATCGAGTTTCTCCGTACGTCTGAGTAAACGAGATCGACGCATCATGAAACCTGCTGCTTTATTCACCCCGTGACCTTTGACCTCCGAACCCTGACCCCTCTCTAATCACGTCCTTGCCATCGCTGAATCGGAATACAATCGATGTCGAGTTGATCCAACGCACGGGCAACGACAAAATCGACTAAATCTTCAACTGTTTGCGGTTTGTGATACCAAGCTGGAATCGCTGGCACAATTCTGGCACCAGCTTCAGCAAGTGTTGTTAAGTTGCGTAAGTGAATCAAGCTAAAAGGCGTTTCGCGCGGCACAAGCACTAACTTGCGTCCTTCTTTTAATTGCACATCGGATGCTCGTTCTAGCAAGTCTGAACTTAAACCAGCCGCGAGTTTGGCGACAGTACTCATACTACAGGGGATCACGACCATACCAAGGGTACGGAAGGAGCCACTTGCAATGTTAGCTCCCACATCGCCCCAATGGTGACAGCGGAGTTTCCCTTGCGCTTCCACACCAGCTTGCTGTCGCCAGAATTGCTCTTGCTGCAAAGTTTCCACGGGCATTCGAATATTTTGCTCGGCTTGCCAAACCATGTATGTTGATTTAGAAGCAACAAGCTCAACTGCATAGTCAGCCGCTAAAAGAAACTTGAGTGCGCGGACGGCATAAATTAACCCCGACGCTCCAGAAACTCCTAAAACAAGTGGTAACGTAGGTGGGTTTTGATAAATTGGTTGCGGGTTAGACACAAGATTATTGGGGTTACTCCTCATCAAGGTAAAAATCCGAATCGGAATTGAGATCTTCCTCCATATCAGAATTAAAATCGTCGTCGTTATCTTCTAGCAAACCCTCATCTGGGAGTAAATCACCTTCAACGTCACCATTGACTGTGACCAAATCAATTTGTTGGCGGTAGTAATCGACATTTTTCACTTGTACAGCAACGCGATCGCCTAAACGATAAGCGGTACGGCTTTTGCGACCAAACAGCGCTTGTTGGCGGGCGCGATACTCATACCAGTCATCTTTGAGCGAACTTACATGAACTAAGCCTTCGACGCGCAGTTGTTTACCGTTGGCATCTGGAACTGTAATTTCGACAAAAAAGCCGTAGGATTGGACTCCGGTGATCAGTCCTTGAAAAACTTCGCCAGTACGCTGTTTCATTAACTGTGCTTTTTGTAGCCCAGCGAGATCTTCTTCGGCTTCTTGAACTTCCTTTTCGCGGTCGTTGAGTTGCACGACAAGTCTAGCAAGATCCGTTTCTAACTCTTGCTGAATATCTGGCGGTAAGACATTCCAAGTAATATTACCGTGCGCCGAACTATGCCGCAGGTTTACTCGCTCTTTCGCGCGAGTCGTGCGGCGATCGCGTCCTTGCTCGAATAATATGTGTAGGACGCGTTGTAGCAGTAAATCAGCATACCGCCATAAAGGAGAATTTCCCCGCGCGTAAACTGGGAGCGCTAGACCAAAATGTGGCTGGGGTGCAACGTTGTAAACGCTTTGCTTGAGCGTAGCTTGCAAAAGATACGTGAGGACTTGCTCTGATGGCACTTGCGCGAATTGCTCGGTAAACGCTTGAAAGTCCGTTGGTGAAATCGTATCTTCTTGCTCAAGTTGCAATTCTACGCCTAAGTTGCTTGCCAACTTGATCATCTCCTGCACATCTTCCGCATCAGGAGCCGGTTGACTGCGGTAAATTGCGGGAATTTCTAAGGTTTGCAAGTGTTGGGCGATCGCCTGATTTCCTAGCAGTAGCAACTCGGTTAACAACGCTCTTACCGGTGATTCAGCTTTAACGACGCCAAGCATTCCCTCATCGTAGTGCGGATAATCGTCTTGGGGTAATTTGAGTTCAAAGCTACCGCGTTGATGTCTTTGAGTTTGGGCTGCTTGACTAATCGCCGATAGCTGGTGGATCAATTCAACAATGTTCGTTGGCAACTCGTCCACAGTCTGGCTATTCTCTTGTTGTTGACCATTCAATGCAGCTTGCTGTGCCTTGATAATGGCTTGTACTTGTTGTTCGCTGATCTGTTGGTCGATCGCAATCACCGTCGGTTGAATTTCATACTCGACGATTTGTCCTGTATTCGAGTCGAGGATCAGCAGGACAGACATTGCTAAGCGATCGCTACCTGCTACTAATGAACATCGTTCTTGGACGGCTTCGGGAAATAGTGGTAATACGGTATCGCGCAAGTAAACGCTACTACCGCGCTTAAGTGCTTCTTTATCTAACGGTGAGTCAGGTAAGATGTAATGCGCGACATCGGTTGTATGAATTCCCAAACGCCATCGTCCTTCGGACGTTTTTTCTAAAGTCAGCGCATTTTCGATACACGCAGCGTCGGCGCGATCTTGAGTTTCGATGACAATTGTGAGCAGCGATCGCAAATCGAGGCGCTGTTTAATCTCTGTCTTGGTGATTTGACTCGGTAAGTTGGCAGCTGCGGCGAGTATGCTTTCGCTAAAGCCGCGTGGTAGATCGTGCTTACAGCAAACTAAGTCAATATCCGCAGCCGCTTCGGCACTTCCACCAAGAACTTGTACTACCCTACCCAGCGGTGGTGATTGTCCTAACGGATAGCGCAAGATTTCGACATGAATCAAGTGTTCGATTGCTTCTGCTAAGTTGATATCACTTGGTACTAAGTCGATTTCAAACAATAATCGGTCATCTAAAGGTACTGCGCGAAAGCCTTTTTCGGTTTGCTTCAACCGCGCGAGTAAGCTGTGGTTTGCCCGTTCTAGAATCAAGCGTACTTCGCCTTCAGGACTGCGGCGGCGGCTACCTTCTTTTGTGAGTCGCACCAAGACGCGATCGCCATTCCACGCTGTACTGAGATGACTTTCGCGGATGTAAATATCTTCTGCGCCCTCTTCGTCTTGAATCGCAAAGCAAAATCCTTTACTCGAACAGCGGAGTTTAGCTTCAATAACTCCTTCTTCGGGTAGGCGGCGATACTTTCCACGCTCTTTAGCTAAGATGCCAATTTTTTCGAGGACTTCCAAGGCAATATGTAACTTCGTTAAACTCGTTTCTTCGAGACAATCTAATTTTTTCTCTAGTACCTTGGCAGCGACTAATTTATCATCATGAAAATTCGCAAGTAGTGTAGCGATTGAAAATTCCATTGAAAAAACCGACCTTTGGTCAAAAAATTATTTGTGTTGTCTTTGGTGTCATGTGTCGTTGCCTACACAACTGTAGTATCACTCAGGGGACTCAAGAACAAACTACAGTAGTTCTACCTCAAATTGATAAATACAGTGTCTCTACCACCTTCAGCCCAATTGCTTTTGTGGTTCTACAATCCCTCTTTATAAGGAACCGCAGGTGCGATCGCTACTTAAAGCAGGTACTTCACATATTGGATGCTACAACAATATTCTTGTTATTCACATCCGCAATACCTACAAATGACCGATCAACAGATAGCAAGCAACCCTAACTGCAACACGAGTTGGCGGTACTTGATTTAGATACAAGTCAGTGTTCGTTAGGCTGTAATTATGAATTTAATGAGACTACCACCGAACATCATTACCTTATTTGTAGAATTGGTAACACTAAATTCAGCAGTAAGCGGACACCAAGCGAGTGAACCCTACTATATTTTAAATAAGAAGCGTACTTAGGCAAAGGGTTTTTCCCCCGATCGCCCAAATAAAATAGTAAATAGGGTAATGCGTGCAGACAGTGAGCGCGGGTAAAAGAGTTAATCCAACTCCGTTTCACCGCATGAATTTACCTACAAAAATCAAACAACCCTACTTCAAGCAGTAGATTAATCATCATGTTGGCGCAATTATTTTTTGCCCGCTATCCAACGGGCAATCTTTTATCTGAATTAATCGAAATTTACCAAGGAAAATTTGTTGTCCAAGTAGCCGTGCAAATCGATGGTACAACTAGAATTACAGGCATGGCAGCCGCAGAAACCGTCGAACTTGCGGAAGATCAAGCCCGCGATCGCGCGTTACGAGTTTTGATGCAACCTGTGGCGGTGACACCCATTGAACCGAGTTCGCTACCGTCGCTTGCGGATACGACATCTCAACAACCCGAAGCGATAGAATCTGATTCATTTGCGTCACCACAACCAGCACCAGTCACAAACGTTGATTCTGAAAGCGATCGCGTCGCTTTAGACCCACCTGCGAAGGTGACAACCTCAAATTTAGACTTAGACTTAAGTTCAGACGAAAGCGACAATAAACATCGCGCTTGGAATAATGTCACACCGCTTAGTCGATCGCGTAGCCAGGATTTTCAGCTAGAAACCGCAGATGATGTCATTATGGGCAGTTCGCCGATTGATTTATCCGATGCGCTGCTCAAAATCGATGTTTTGCTCAAGCGTTTAGGCTGGAGTGCCGAACATGAAAGCGAGTATTTAGAACGAACTTACAAAAAGCGATCGCGACAATTTTTGACTGAAACCGAAGTCGTCGAATTTCAAGACTACTTAGAATTGCTTGCGAAAACAGGCGATGAAATGAAGCGTCTCAAGTGGAGTGTGCAAAAAGGAAGAGATTATCTCCTCCAAACCTACAATAAACGAAAACGTACTTCACTCACGCATCAAGAATTGCTGGAATTCCTACAATATTTAGAATTCCAGCCTTCTCCGCAAGAGTCTATCACTTAAACTAGCTAAAGACCGCTACAGGGCGATTACCAACAGCGCTACGGTTTATGACTTGATCGATTAATCCGTAGTCTTTAGCTTCGTCTGGAGACATAAAAAAGTCACGTTCGGTATCTTGCTCGATTCGCTCAATTGGTTGATCTGTGTGTGCTGCTAAATACTCGTTGAGACGCCGCTTGTGATACAAAATTTCTTTAGCTTGAATTTCGATATCGGTTGCTTGTCCTTGCGCACCTCCTAAAGGTTGGTGAATCATAATGCGGGCATTAGGCAAACTCATGCGCTTACCTTTAGTTCCTGCACTGAGTAGGAAAGCTCCCATACTCGCCGCGAGTCCTGTACAAATCGTACAAACATCAGGGCGAATGTGGTTCATCGTATCAAAAATTCCCATTCCTGCTGTCACCGAACCCCCAGGAGAGTTGATGTACAGGTAGATGTCTTTTTCGGAGTCCTCAGCATCGAGAAATAAAAGTTGGGCAACGATTAAGTTTGCCAAATTGGAATCAATTTGCTGTCCCAAAAAAATAATCCGCTCGCGCAACAATCGAGAGTAAATATCGAAAGCACGTTCGCCGCGACCTGATTGTTCAATAACAATAGGAATCATTCTAGATTTGCTCGTAATCTTAGCTTTTCTTAATTTTATCGAGAATAAGAGCGGGGAGCGAGGAAGAAAATTCTTTTCATAATGCCTCCAACACGCTGCGCTTTCCAAAACGCAACCCCTCGCAGTACGGGTAAGGCAATGCTTTACCCCTGCAAAATTGCCTGATTACGGGTAAGGCATTGCCTTACCCCTGCTTACCCTATAAACTTCGCACTTGACTTTGCTCGACTTGCTCGAATAACTCAGCTGCGGTGCGGGCGGGGGAAAGACACGCTAATCCTTGACAAACTAAGCCTACTGCTGATGTGGGTAAATCGGTTGCCACGCTGAGGACACTTGCGGGTAAATACTTGGCGAGGACAGTCTCTAACGTCGTTGACGTTGTACGCACTAGCGTACAGTTACGATACCAGTCTAAAGCGGTAAATAAACTTGGGCACGCTTGAGGGGCAGAATCCATGACGCTCGTAAAAGCTTGTAACGCTTGCTCGGCGCGATCGAGATAACTGAGCTTTTCGGTAAGTAGGGCTAACCGCACTAAATTAGCGATCGCAACTCCATTGGCTGCGGGAGTCGCATTATCGGCATAACTTCGTTCGCGGACGATCAGATCGCGACTGGCATCACTTGCGGTGTTATAGTATCCCCCTAATTCGATACTCCACAAGTATTCATCAAATTCTGCTTGGAGTGCGATCGCTTGCTCTAACCAGTGTTGCGAATTGGCGTCTTTTAGCGTCACTTGGTACAAATCTAACAAAGCTTTGATAAACAAAGCATAATCTTCTGACTGCGCAATCACGCTCGTTTGACCTTCATAATTGAGTCGATGAAAGCGTCCATCTACCTGCTGATGATTCAAAATAAAACGTGCTGATGACAGTGCAATTTCGAGATACTCGGATTTTTTGAAAACTGCGTACGCCCTTGCTAGTCCAGAAATCATCAAACTATTCCAAGCCACAATCATTTTGGTATCAGTAACAGCAGGAATTCGCCCTGACCAATTTTGAGTTTTTGCTTCTTGGTTATTTCTGGCAGGCGGAAAGACATCTAACGATTCTGGTGTGGCACCGTAGCGAACAGTAAACAGTTTAGACAACGCCTGTTCTGTGATGTCACTCAACGACCCTGGGTGTCGCCGCTGCAAGACGATTTGCCCTTCAAAATTGCCCTGTGAGGTGATAGTAAATTGTTGCTCAAGCGCAGATAATTCTTCTGATGAGAGAATTTGCTGCAATTCGCTGTAACTCCAAACGTAGAAAGCTCCCTCTTCTGGCTCAGCTTCATAGGGGCTGGTAAAACTATCCGCATCTTGTGCGGCATAGAAGTAACCTTCAGGAGCCGTCATTTCGCGTTTGAGCCATTGAACCGTTAAAGCGATCGCGCGTTCGATTGCCGGCTCTTGAACGCCGTTACTCCACAAATTCGCGAGATACTCAACAATTTGACCATTGTCGTAAAGCATCTTTTCAAAATGCGGTACAGTCCACGTCGGATCAACAGTATAGCGATGAAATCCCCCTGCAACATGGTCATAAATACCGCCCAATGCTAAATCTAAGCCTCGCTGTTGACACACTTGCGGAATATCGTAGCGCCAGGCGGAATAGTTAAACCGAGTGCCGCGTAGCGCTAACTCAGCATAGGGAATCATGGGAAACTGCGTACCGTAATCGTGCGGCGTAATCACACCTGTATTGGTTTCGATGCCTTTTTTGAGCAAGTCTTCGTCTGACTGCTGCGTTTTAGGTAATACTGCACTTTGTTGAATTGCTTCCAAAATCGCGGCTTTACGTGCAAGCAAGTCTTGTTTTTCGGTATCGTAGTAGCGGCGAATCGCTTGTAGTACTTGTAGAAAGCCTGGACGTCCGTAGCGTGGTTCAACCGGAAAATAAGTCCCGCCATAAAAGGGGACTAAATCATCAGGAGCAATAAAAATATTTAAAGGCCAGCCGCCTTGACCTACCATCATCTGTAAGGCTTGCATATAGATACTATCGAGGTCGGGGCGTTCTTCGCGGTCTACCTTGATCGGGAGGAAGTGAGCATTCATATAGTCGGCGATCGCCAAATCTGAAAATGCTTCTCCTTCCATGACCGTACACCAGTGGCAACTCGAATAGCCTATCGAGAGAAAAATTGGTTTGTTTTGTGCTTTTGCTGTTGCCAAGGCTTCATCACACCAAGTCCACCAGTCAATTGGATTTTCTGCGTGTTTGCGCAAGTAAAGGCTTTGAGCTTGGGCAAGGCGGTTAGTCATAGCGATCTAGTGCATTTGCTATCTACTGCTTAGTCTAGCGGACAGCGATCAAAGGAGTTAGTTTTGAGTGGTGAGTGATAAGTTATATAGACAACACTATTCTTCCTATGCTCCTGAAGCCCTGCTGCTCTCTTGCGTAGGTATGGGCTGACTTGGGGGAATTCGTTCAATCGAAATGAGCGATTCCATCACTGACTTGACAATAGGCGCTGCGACGGTTGAGCCATATGCAATTCCTTTTGGTTCATCGACAATAGCTAAGACGACGTAACGAGGGGATTCAATGGGCAACATCCCAACAAAACTTGTAATGACTGCACCGCGCTGGTAGCCACGACCGCCGATGTTTGCTTTTTGTGCTGTACCTGTTTTGCCACCAATGCGGTATCCTGGCACTTGTGAAGCTTTGCCGCTCCCCTCAAGAACAACAGCTTCTAGCATTTTGACAACAGTCTGGGTTGTTTGTGGCGAGAAGATTGCTTTGGGTTGTGGTAAATTAGGCTGTTGTAGCCGACCTTGGTTATCTATCAACCCGCGTACAACATGAGGTGTAACGAGTTTGCCACCATTAGCTAAAGCTGCATGGAGTTGCACCAGCTGAATGGGTGTTAATGAAAATCCTTGACCAAACGAAGTGGTTGCGGGTTCAATCGGCGAGGAAACAAACTTGGCTTGATTTTTTAGCTGACCTCGTGCTTCAAACGGGAGATCGATGCCTACGGTTTTTCCTAAGCCCAGCTTTTGCAGCCAACTATAATACACGTCGGGTTTAAGGCGTTGCATGACTTGTACCATGCCGACATTGCTGGAGTGCTGTAAAATGCCGGTAATCGATAGGGCAAGATTGTCTTCTTTTTCAGCATTGCGAATCGACCAACCACCCACTTTGATGACATCGGGATCGGGGAAAACATCGTCGGGTTTAATGACTCCTTCTTCGAGCGCGATCGCGATATTTATCGGCTTAAAGGTGGAGCCTGGTTCATAAAGATCTGCGAGTAACCAATTTCTAAAAGCGTGGGGTTCAAAGTTGAAATACTCATTAGGATTGTAAGAAGGCTCAGCAACCAAACTTAGGATCGAACCATCGTGGGCGTCCATCACAATCACGCCACCACGCTTGGCGTTGAACTTTTGCATTTGTTCGCGCAAGGCGATGCGCGTCGTGCGTTGCAGTCGAGTATCGATTGTCAGTTGCAGTTTCGTCTCATCGCGATGGACAAAGTTTTCCGGAATGCGATCGCTTAATAATACCCCGTTACCATCTTTGCGTAGCTCGAATTGTTCTGCTGAGCGTTCGAGTAGCTTTTGCTGACTATACTCTACTCCTGCTTGACCGCGATGGTCGCGATCGACGTAGCCAACAACGTCAGCAGCAACCTTCTCTTGAGGATACAACCGCGAGGACTCTTGAACCAAGTCTAAGCCATTTGCCTTCAGTCCTTTGAGCTTATCTGCAACTTCTTCGGACAAAGCTGACGCGACTCGAATACCTCGATTGCGATCGTTGTTGTAGCCATTTGTCAATAAAGTAACGAGGTCGGTTGGTGGACGATCTAGAATTGCAGCAACTTTTTTAGCGGTATCTTCTGCTTCTGAGACATTCTTAAATAACCTAGGATGCACGTACAGCGTGTACACCTGACGATCAATCGCTAACACGTTATCATTGCGGTCAACGACTTGACGGCGCGGTACAAAGGGGCGTACGTAGGTTGTTTGTTGCTGTTGCGCTCTTCTCAGTAAAGTTGAGGAATGCACAACTTGGAGATGATACAAGTTCCCCGCTAGCACTAAACCACCAGCCAGCAATACACCCCACACCAAGAGCAATCGAAAATACGGTACTGAAGAACGTTTTAGCTGTTGACTCAACGGCTTGCTTTTTTGCCGAGTTGATTGGTTCGGTGCGTCCATAGTTGCAACTCTACGACGCTTGCGGTCAAAGCTAGAGCCAGGAGGAACTGAAGTAGGCATAGGACAAGTTTTAAGTTATCAATTATACTCGAGGCGATGAGACTAGGGTAAACGGAAAATTAAGTAGGACTTACGCAAATTATGAAAAAAACGAACCACACCAGTGTAGGCTAGGACACAAAAGAATAAGAGTTTCAGCGAATGCTTACGTAAGTTCTAAACTAAGACAAACTTCTCGATGTGCTAGGTACTCGTTGTTTATCCGTCTTTAATAGCCTACAGGAGTTGTGTCATGAGAACTTTTACGAGTCATCGAAGTTGCAGAAACAATTGTTTCTACGGGGCGTGCGGGGCGCTGCGGTGCTGGTTTCAAGAAAATTGCCTGTGTGGGATCGGCAGGAAGTAAACCTGTTTCAGGTTGCTCAGCTTGCTGCGCCATTTTATTTTTCAACACTTCAATTGCTGTCGTGATCTGCCGTTCTTGACGTTGTAGATTTTCTCGCTTCTCGTATGATTGATACCACTTTCGCTGCGAATAAATTGTTCCAGTGTAAAGTGCCAATACTGTCGCGATCAAGAAAAACAGCACCACAGTAGAACTGCGTTGCAAAACGCTGAGGCGAATTAACCATAGAGGCTTTCTGGCACTAGGCAAAATCGGCACGCTAGTAGGATGGCGAGTTGTCGTTCCTTGTGGGAAATTCCCAGTCGGTCGCACTCGATCAGGAGCGCTTGTACGTGTAGCAGATGTTGATTTCAAAGCGTTTGTCCGCTGATGGTTGGTTACACTCGATTTGTAAGCAGCACGCATAGTAATTTATTGTTAAGTGGAAGCTAGTTGGGTATTAAGAGCGCTAGCTACTAAAAAGCTGCAAGTCGCCCCCATCGTATCATTTAGATAGCTTTCGTTCTAAGATTTCCGCAGCTAAGAGGTTAATGTAATAGCTACAAACATCTATTGCTCAAAGCATCTACGATGATTGCTACCTTGTCGGGCTAGAGTGTGTTTGGTAATTCGCATGTGTCAACCCGAAGCACTAACAAACAGGATAGACTTAAAGTCGCACCTGTCGAAAACCTCTGTCTTAAGAAAGAAGACGACATATCACTGAAGTGATAGGGTATCAAGCTAATACAGTCAAAATCGCACTTTTGTAAAAAAAGTCAACAAATGCGGTATCGTAATCAACTAGCAGATTATTATTTGCCGCAATTGGTGAAAGAGGAGTTATGAACAAAAAAATCCTTGGTTTTGCTTTATTTCTAGGCTTGCTCACCACCCTGGGAGCATGTGATACAACTGGTACCGGAGGTGGCGCAGACCCTGGAGCTAGCCCGACAGTATCTCCCGTAGATCCTGCCGCAACTCCAACAACATCTCCATCTCCATAGCTGTAATGCTGAGTAGTTGACATTTCACTTTTCATCAGTTCAAGCTATGTTCTCTCCTACAAAGTCAAACGTCTGTTTTCGGTAGCAGTATTTACCGCTTGCGCCTGATAACACGACTTCTTTGCAGGAGAGTATTTTTTTGAATTCATCCGCTTGCTAATTGCGGAAAAGTTGTTTGATAAAAAAAACAAACAATTTAAAGAACTCTCAATAGAAAAATTTATAAATCTTGAATCTGACCGCGGAATGCGGTGAACGCTTTTCCCCGGAGTTTAACTCCGGTGTACCGTTCACTCGGTGCGCAAAAGACTCGATAAGCTGAAAATTGAAATCCGACAAAAATTCTACCGTCGTGCTGACAAGTCGATTTGGCTAAATCTCACCTGAGGAAGGATAAAGAAAGCAGGGCGACTGTGGGTAAGTGCGCTAAAGAGTCAACAAGTTATGCTGAAAATTATCAATAAATTAAGTTTGGGTACGAGTGCTAGTGTTTTACTAGGATGGAATGCTTCCTTAGCATTTGCCTTACCGCCTCCAGACGATATACCAGAAGAGATTTTACGTACAGAGATTATTACAGAAGCGCGATCGCCAATTGATGGCAAACGACTAAATGCGGCAGAATATGCAGAATTACAAGCGCAATTACAAAATCGTCAAGTGACTCCACCGCTTTCTCCCCAGGTAAGAGAAACTGTGCAACTTTTGCGCCTGCGACGTATTATTCGCACGTTGCTGCCATTTTTGCCAATTTAAATTCCCAAAAATAGTATGCTGTAATCATTATTAATACAGCTTTCTGATGCTGCTACTCGTTCAATTGCAGGTTATTTGGATACAGCAAATGATTGCAAATAAATGTAAAGAATATGTATAAATATGACGTAGAAATAACAAATTTGTTTTAGGTAAGGTATTTTCATGTCTATGACCATCGCCCCAGAACAGGTTGAGCGCATTGTCTGGAATCAGCATGACGATCCGTTTGAAGTGCTTGGTTCTCATCCCATAGAACAAGATGGCAAAACCGTGTGGGTGGTGCGAGCTTATTTACCAAACGCGAGTGCAGCATGGGTGATTCGTCCAGAAGCACGAATTGAACATCAAATGCATCCGGTGCATCATCCCCATTTCTTTGAGTGTACGATCGACGTTTCAGAATTAGCAAACTACCAATTAAAAATCAAAGAAGGCGAACACGAACGGGTAATATACGACCCATATGCTTTTCGTTCGCCAAAGTTAACTGATTTTGATCTGCATTTATTTTCCGAAGGGAACCACCACCGCATTTATGAAAAACTAGGGGCGCATCTGACTGAAGTTGATGGTGTTAAAGGCGTTTATTTTGCGGTTTGGGCACCGAATGCGCGGAATGTGTCAATCCTTGGAGATTTTAATTCCTGGGATGGACGGAAGCATCAAATGCGTAAAGGCGTAACGGGCATTTGGGAATTGTTTATTCCAGAAATCACAGTAGGCGATCGCTACAAATACGAAATTAAAAACTTCGACGGGCACATCTACGAAAAATCCGACCCCTACGGTTTTCAACAAGAAGTTCGCCCCAAAACCGCCTCAATTGTCGCCGATCTTGAGGCTTACGCGTGGAACGATGCAGAATGGATGGAGCAGCGGCGTCATACAGATACCTTAACGCAGCCTATTTCAGTTTACGAAGTTCATTTAGGTTCGTGGTTACACGCTGCCTCGGCAGAACCAGCTAAACTCCCTAATGGAGAAACTGAACCAGTCGTTCCGGTTTCTGAACTCCAACCAGGGGCGCGATTTCTGACTTATCGCGAACTTGCGGCTAAACTAATTCCTTACGTTAAAGACTTGGGCTACACGCACGTTGAACTGCTACCGATCGCGGAACATCCGTTTGATGGTTCGTGGGGTTATCAAGTCACGGGTTATTATGCTTGTACTTCGCGCTATGGCAGCCCTGAAGATTTTATGTACTTCATCGACCAATGCCATCAAAATGGAATTGGTGTGATTGTTGATTGGGTACCAGGTCACTTTCCGAAAGATGGTCATGGTTTAGCATTTTTTGACGGTACGCATCTTTACGAACACGCCGATCCCCGCAAAGGCGAACACAAAGAGTGGGGAACGTTAGTTTTTAACTATAGCCGCCATGAAGTGAGAAACTTTTTAGTCGCCAACGCTTTATTTTGGTTTGATAAGTATCACATCGATGGTATTCGAGTTGATGCAGTTGCGTCGATGCTGTACCTCGATTATTGCCGTAAAGAAGGCGAATGGCTGCCTAACCAGTATGGTGGACGAGAAAATATCGAAGCTGCTGAGTTTCTGCGCCAAACAAATCACGTAATTTTCAGTTACTTTCCTGGCATTCTCTCAATTGCAGAAGAGTCTACCGATTGGCCAATGGTATCTTGGCCGACATACACAGGAGGATTGGGCTTTAATTTAAAGTGGAACATGGGTTGGATGCACGATATGCTGGATTATTTCAGCATGGACCCTTGGTTCCGGCAATTTCATCAAAACAATATCACGTTTAGTATGTGGTATCACCACAGCGAAAACTTCATGCTGGCGCTGTCACACGATGAAGTGGTACACGGCAAGAGCAATATCATTGGTAAAATGCCAGGCGATCGCTGGCAGAAGTTTGCAAGCGTGCGCTGTTTGTTTACGTATATGTTTGCGCATCCTGGCAAGAAAACGCTGTTTATGGGGATGGAGTTTGGACAGTGGAGCGAGTGGAATGTGTGGGGCGATTTGGAGTGGCACTTGTTGCAGTATGAACCGCACCAACAGCTAAAGCGATTCATGAAGGATCTCAACCATCTCTACCGCGCTGAACCAGCTTTATACACGCAAGATTTCGGGCAAGCAGGATTTGAATGGATTGACTGTAGCGACAACCGTCATAGTGTTGTTTCCTTCATTCGTCGTGGAAAAGATCCTGAAGATTTTGTCATTGTGGTTTGTAATTTCACCCCTCAACCGCATTCGCATTATCGAATTGGTGTCCCAGAGTTTGGATTCTATACTGAAATCTTTAACAGTGATGCCCGCGAGTATGGTGGTAGCAATATGGGAAATTTAGGTGGTAAGTGGGCTGAGGAATGGTCTTATCACAATCACTCTTACTCAATTGATCTATGTCTACCACCTTTAGGTGTACTTATTCTAAAACTCGATGGCGAGAAAACGGCGCAAGCGTTGCGTAAGTAATTGCGGTGCATGAATTTAAGCCCACAGGCTAAAGTCTAGGGCTTGATAAACAAAGTGTGCCTGCGCACACTCCAAGCAAAGGTCAGGAATTAGAGGTCGGAGGTTAACGTTAAAAGCTAATTGAGGCAGCGATGAATTTGCAGCTAAAACGCTGTACACCTTCGTGGACTTCAGTGTACGAAGGTACAGTTTGCTTGAGTAGCCCCGATTTCAATCGAAGGGCGTCTGAGATTCATGCAAAAGGTCATTCCGTTAGCCCACCTTGGGTGATTCGCTGCCACATTGGTAGTTGAGTTTCACCACCGCCCTCTATCCGCTCCAACGCTGCCATCATTTCGATCCGAACGTCAAATTCAGCTTCGCACTCGACAGCACGGCGTAAGGCATCAACAGCGCTTTGATCGCCCATTTCATTCAAAAAGCGAGCGGCTCGCCAACGAACTAACTTTGAGGGATCGGCTAAAGCTTGGCACATTGTTGCGATCGCACTGTCATCCCCCAAATCGTTTAATGCATCCCCAGCAGTGCGACGAACAATCGCCGATGAATCTGTCAGAATAACACGACAAAGCGGCTCAATGGCAATTGCCATACTACTCGCACCCAAAAGCGCCGCCGCCCAGCGCCGAATCGTACTCTGTTCGTCATCGAGTAAAGCTACAATTTGAGAAAATGTTTCAGAAGTGACTTCAATTTGTTGCAGCGCCTTGAGTCGCTGTTTCCAGTTCGGATGCTGCAAGTCAGCTAAAAGCTCTTGCTGTAAGGATTGCTGATTTGTTGGCTCAAACTTATGCGAATTAGCAATAGCAGCTGTTTCAATTCGAGCTAACTCATCTTCGTCTATAAGACTGGCAATTTCGTCTGCAACGAGTTGCGCCACTTCATTTGGAGCACCAGCCGGAGACTGATACGGGTTCCAGCTTCGCTCGGCGATATAATTTGCTCCTGTCGCACTAATTACTCGTTGGAGTGCTTGGTTAAATCGTTCTGGTAATGCGACTCGTGCTTGTTGACCATCAGATGCGATCGCGCGGACTTGAACAGGAATACCGCGAAACATTTGAACAGCTACCTCAACATGACCTAACGACGTCTGCTGTAAGTTCGTTGAGTTAGACGCTGTGATATCTTGAGGTTGCGCAACATCAGCGAGTAGCTTGGCATCAGCATCCTTGGCAACTCCAATAATACGCACAGCTTGGGTTAGAATGGGCTGCCAATCCGCATTTCCCTTCCGCGTCAGTGTGATGAAATCCTTAAATAGAAAGACTGACTGAATGTTCTCAATAGTAAGTAACTGTTGCGCCAACACTGGAGTATCTTTCTGATCGACTCCCTGCTGTAGTGTCAGGGCTTTGGTGCTGATGGACTCATTCAAATTGAGCTTGATGCAGCTGGGGCTAGGAGTGGTTTCAATCGAGAGAAGTTGCATAGCTTAATCCTTAAGCTCAAAGCGAACAACCACAGCGTAGTAAGCTTGATTTCAGCAAATGTGGTGTTTGATTTGATCCTAGCTTGCTGCCAGTTAGCTGTACGGTTGCTATATAAGGAAATTTAATAATACCTACTTTAACAATTCGTTTATCTGATAATTGATAAGAGAGTTTACAAGAAGCTTTTGCAAAAATTTTCAGCGATCGCTTTAGTTGAATTTGATATCTAACTTCCTTTCTGATTCTGAGAACGAAAACGTCCTTGAATAAAGTCGCGTTTTTTGAGGTGTTTTGTTTTGCGCCCACTCACGCGTTCGCGCCACATCTTAAAACTAGATTCTTTCATCTCGCGGCGCATTAAGGCAATGACCTGTTTTTCGGTTAGCCCAAATTGCAGGGCGATCGCTTCAAACGGTGTCCGGTCTTCCCATGCCATTTCAATAATACGGTCAATCGTTTCAGAATCTAGATGAGAGATATTCATAACAGTTCGTCAGTTTCCTAGTCTCAGCCGTATAACTTTTTAATGCCAAACTGTTTTAGTTTAACTTTTGTAACAAAGCGTCTAAGTAGCGAATACCGTCAAGCAGAAATCGAGATGACTCTATACACCCCTAATGTTAGCCACTAGGATTGCATTCATCTTCACTATCTGTTTGCATGGCACCAAGAAGGGTTCTTACCGCAACACATCGCCTTGTTCCTTCAATAGGAGTTGTGGAATTGTTACGAGGTTGAGCAACTGTTACTATTAAACCTTTGTCCGGAGTGCCAAAACTAGCATCGCGTGGTAAATTGCCTCTAAAATCAAAGCTAATTGTTTGTGTTGTATTAGCTGCATAAGTCATAGCATTAGTGGCAACGCTGTCACCATTAAGATTAGTTCCTAACAAAATTTGTTGTGGGTTAATTCCTGAATCTTCACCTAATGGTTGCCAATCTGTATTACTGGGTGTTGTTCCTCTAGGATGGATGGCAATTTGAGGAATTTGATTGTTAGTTCTAAAACTGACACTGTAGCTAATTTTTTGCTTTCTAGCTTCTTGCTGCGCGGTTTGTAAAGCACGGAGAATCGATTCGTTTACTGTATTTATCCGTTGACGATTCACAAAACCTAACCAAGAAGGTACGGCGATCGCCGACAAAATTCCGATGACTAAGGTAACAACAATAACTTCGATTAATGTAAAACCAGAATCTAATTGTTCATTTGACATATGTTAATTGTAAAAAAGGTAATAGGTAATTGGTAATGGGTCATATCTAGTTACCAACAAATAGTAAGCTTTACGTATGATTAGTTACGGCTGAGTAATCCGCTGCCTTGAACTTGAACGCTAACACTAGGGCAGTATACAGAAGCGATATCGCACGTTGCATCATTTCTAATTCGTGCGATCGCATTGCCTCTTAAATGAACTTGTGCTGTTGTATTTATTGAGTCTACGCAAGCATAAAACCCACTGGCGATAGCGGGAACTTGTTGCATATTAGCTGGACAATTTTGCTGTTTTGTGCTAGCACTTATATCAATGAAATCAACAAGCGTAGCAACGCTGTTAGTATAGTTTTCGTTAGCTTTTTGCCAGCGATTCATCTTATCTTTGATTGTTAATCCTGGAACTCTTAAATTAAAAAATTGAAACCCGTTATCCGGTGGTTCAATGTAGTTATTAAAATTTCGCGGATCTTTGACGCCATCATTGATTTGAAATCGGGCAATACGAGCCGTGTTAGATTCAGTTGTATTTACGGGATTATTTTCAATTAAATAATACACTACTAACGAGTATACAAAAGTGTCGTCGAGGTTGGTATTAGCTAAACAATCGATTGATTCGCTTGTGCAACGAGATAAAATTTCTGGCTTAAAATCACGCTTCCAAAACACAAGTACGGGAGTACAATTTGTACTAGCATCGCATCCTGTAACAGGTGCTAACGGGGGAATTTGATCTTTAATTCCTGGTTGAGTATGGGTTGAAATATTATTTAAACCATCAGCATCATAAATATAAATTGCCTGCCTTAAATCTTGCGTAATATAATTAATGGTTGATTGTAATTCTTGATCGGTATTAGCTTTGGCTTCCTCTTGTCGCTGGGTTGTTAAAATATTGAGCATAAAGTTCATTAATGGCGTAATGACTAATCCTGCTAGGACAATACCTACTAGCAGTTCGATTAAGGTAAAGCCACCTTTCGATTGCGAGTCAAAACGGTTTGTGTGGATGTACCGAAGCAGTTTGAGTGAGTTCATCATGGCATAGCTATCCTCTTGTTGCCATTCGTATTACTACTACAGTTGACAACCACCGAGGCGATCGCACAAATCTTGCAATCGGGTTTCTGTCGTACTCATTTCGGTAGTAATTTCGATTAATGGGGCTTTGCGATCGCCTAATCCGCCTGTAAAAGTGGCTTGCGTTCGTCTGGTATCAACATCACTTTTAACGAGGGGTAAACTATCGCTAAAAGCATCAGCGCGATAAACTCGCACACCTAATAAATAACCTTTTGTGGCATCGGTAGACGTAGGCGTAACACTGCGAAATGCTTGAACAACAAGATCGCGTACGCTGTTACTGCGACAACCTGCTTCTGCATCAAAGTCAATGCAGTACAAACTTAGATTTGGAGAATTTTGACAGTACGGGTAATCGGGTGTTGTGGGGGTACAATTTGTTAAACCACTTGCAGGTGGAACCGCAGCATTTGTGAAAGTAACGCGCTGCGCGTTGAATTGGCGAGTCACGCTAGTATCGACTTCATTAATTAATACGGTATGATTTGGTGGTGGAATTGTGCCGTTGCGGATACCATCAAGATAAGTTTTTGCGGCTTGGGTTGCGAGTTCGACTCGGCGGGCTTGTACGCGGTTGCCGACAGAAAGTACCATGACAGGTGCGATCGCACTCATCAAAATGCCAACAACGACAATCGCGACTAAAGCATCAACAATGGTGAATCCATCTTGTGAACGAGAAATCATGGCGTGACGTTAGTTTGGGTGTCTTGGTAAGCATTTAACGCGGGACAACTTTGGGGGCGATCGCTTTCATCAACCGCATAGGTATAATTATTGCCAGAACCTTCTGCCGCACATAGCAACGTTTCAATCCAAGGATCGTCGCGATTGACTTCGCGAACAAATTCGTTAGTCGCATTTCCCAACGGTTGCGTAAACTTTTGCGCGAACAAATCTGGTGACTGCGATAAAAGTGCAACATCGAAACTCCATTGTCGGTTTGGTGTCGCGAAGTAGGGTAGTGTACCAACAAATTGACCGTTATTAGTTCTATACTGTGTAAAACCGTAGTCAAAAACGCTCAAACTACCGTCGTTTGCACTAGATTTACTACCTAAGATTGGTGCAAATGGTGCAGTCGCATAAGTACTGCGATCTAGTTGAATAAAACTACCTTTAATATTTAATGTTCTATTTCGCCAATTTTCGAGTAATCGGACAAAGTTTTGTAAACCTGCGGGTTCTTCTCCTGGACGACTGGGGCTATTTCCTGAGACAAAAACAGCATTGACAGTCGTATCATTTTCTGGAGTTTGCAACCATGCATCTTGCAAATCTGCGCTACCGCGATCCAGATTATTTCCCCCAGGAGAACCGTTAGGGCTATGAATTTGTAGAACAGGAATCAATAGAGGTTGTTCATCTGAGGTAATCGCAGTAATTTTACTTCCTTCGGTAAAGTTTTCTCCTTTCTGAGGTAAATCTTGAAATCCGAGTAAACGACCATTAATTTCTACATTTTTTAATACAGGAATACCAACACCATTATTCAAAAAAGTTCCTGCTAAAGAATGACGCTTATCATCAGCAACTTGATTTGTAGTGAGATTTCCATTAATTACCCAAAAAATATTATTAGGACTCACTCCAACTAATTCAATATTAACTCCATGATGGTCTTTACCTCCTGTACCAAACTGCAATTGACCTGTCGTGTTTCTAATAACAAATATTGAATTTTCATTACCTACAAATCTAATTATTGTTGGATTAGTATTATTAGTAGGTATTCTCTCAACCCTTATATCAACGATATTGATAGGGTTACTATCGTTAGCAGTTATAACAGTTTCTCTTGCTTCTTCAAAATCCCCTTGTTGCGCTGCTGGAACAATGTCATCAGTTGTATCAGTATCTGGATTGAGATTTCTTAAATCTTCGTAAACAGTTTGAATTTGGTTTCGGACATCTATTCCACATTCACTTGGAAGTGTTTGTAGTTGTTCTCCACTTTCAAATTCATATTGCTTGGAGTATTTACCTGACGCTGTACAAATTGTATAGCTAGAAAGAGGCTTATTTTCTGGTAAATTCAAACTAATCGTACCAATGTCAGGCGTTGAAGGTGAGATAAGTTGAGTATTTGGTGTATACGCTAAAGGTTGTTCACTTCGATAACTAGGCGCACTATCAGGTTGTGCAGGATCGCTTGTTGTTCTAAACCATAAAGCATTATCTGCTGACTTTGGACGCTTACTGTTATAAGTATTATAAGGAAAGAAATCTACTTCGTCGGCTGAATTAATTCCTAGAGGTATGGGAGTAGAGGTATTTTGAAAATCTGATAATTCTAGCGTCCCCAATTCATTACGTTGAAATGCAATTCGCCGCGCATAACGTCGATCTTCTGGACTGAGTGCAGGTCTAGCAGTTGTTCCTGCCATTAATCTATCAGCTTTTGCGTTTTCAGGTAAACTTGCAGCTTTGACATCTTTGTTACCTTCATATCCGACTACCCAATCGTTAGGCTTGCACTCTGATACCGGAATTTTACGGCAAATTTCCATAACATACTCAGGAAAATTAGTACGCCGCTGTACTGGAGTGACACCATTATTTAAATAAGAATTTCTTCTAGTATCAGTTTGTCTATTAACACTGGTAGCAAAGCTATTATCAACAAATCCATTTCTCTTACGTTGCGTAGTAACCGAATTGCCAATGTGATTATTCAAATCGTAGTCTCCACCACTACGAAAACCATCAATAAAACTATTAGATAATACTGTAACTGCATCAGAAACAACGGTTGCAGGACGCCATTGATCGCCATTATTACCACAGCCTGGCTGTCCTTTTCTACACGCAAAGTTTCTATCAAAATTTGTATTGCGAGTGTAAAAATTAGTCCAATTTGATGTCAATCGTTCTAAAAATTCCTCAGTTGGAGTTCGCGTGAGTGGCTGTTGATGTAAATTAAAGTCACCTCGGATATACAGAGGTAAATTAGTAACAAAAGTTAAGCCTTTTTCTGCTTCTCGGTAATTCTCGTCTCGCGATAAATCGCTACCATTAATTAACCGAATTCCATTTGGACGACGCGTCGAATCGAGGATAAAATCATTAGGACTAAGTAATTTCGTTTCGGTGCTTTGATCGCTTCTATCTGCTAATGCATCATCGCGACTTGCATAGATAATCCCACTATTAGGTAATAGATATTCTTGCGGGTTTCTTTCGTTACCAATTTCTGTTTCTGCAAGTAAACTCAAATCAATATCGGTGACGCGAATTTCTAGCGGTTGGCGCTTTTCTAGTTCTAAGTCGTAGTTACTTGGCGATTTATCTTTATCAATAGCTTTGATTTCTCTAGCATCTAGAAAAGTAGCTTCTTTGATTGCGCCATGCGGCACGATCGGATTGCTAACAGGAGAAAGACTATCATCTAATATTCTAATTGCACAAATTGCCGTATCTATTGCTGAATTATCCGCTAGCGATCGCGTTCGATTGTCATCGATTTTCGCTAAAGCATCGCGTAATGGTTGATTAACAACACGCCCATTCGGAAAAATGAGGCTTGCTTGAAAATTAAGTTGTTCGCGAAATTGATTAACCGCCGCTTCTCGACCGCCGATATCATTATAGGGAGACGGATAAACAACACCATTATTCGATCTGCCATTTGCAGGCTGCGTGCCATCGATAACACCACTGACATCGGGTAAATCTTCTTGATTTCTGGCAGTAATTGCCGTTGTAGGATCGTAGTAGCTACTAATACACGCTGTCGGCGTTCTTTCGATATAGTCTGTGCCGGTGTAACTTGAATCTATGTAATGATAAACTGCGGTAGCGCGCATCTGAAGATCGCCTTTTTTACTTTCTTCCGCATTCCCCGTCATTGGTAGCGCATCAGACCACACAACAATGTTACGATTAGCGTTAAACGAACGCGTTCTAAATAGCGGTGGTTCACTTACACCTTCTTCTAGCTTGGGTTCTGGTAGAAAAGAAGCGGCGCGATCGTAAATTCCTGCACCTGTGATAATCCGTAAACCACCTGCACCTGTTAAGGTTGTAGAAAGTTGCTGTGCAGCTGTATTTTCCCAAAATCCATTCCGTTCAATGATTCTTCGATCGGGAAGCGGTAAGGTTTGAGTTGTGCGGTAACGCGGTTGCGTATTCGGGTTATTCCAGTTGACACCGTTATCAAATAATTGCTTTTCATTAAAGCCTAAAAAGAAGTTCCCTGCCTTTTTCCAAAACATGGGAAGGTTATTACCAACAGCAATGCGATCGCCTACGAAACTTTCTTTTCCTTCTTGCTGCTGTTTTTCTGGTTGTGTCTGCGGTAAGTTATATTGATTCAGCGTTAATTGGGTATTTACTGGTGTTGGTTCGCGCCACGCTAGCGGTGGTTCAATCGTATCAGGAGTGAAGACACTCGTATCTATACTGTTTCCATCAAAATCATATCGTTCTAAAGCAGCACGGCGATCGCTTGTTGCCACTTCCGCATAAGGTACGCGCCGCGTTAGATTTCTCAAATACGTTTCGATTTGTTCGCCTAAAATATCCCACGCATTTAAACTACTCCCACGCTGATTGTTTGTATCTGCGGTCGCGGCTGCAAATCCTGCTTTAACTTCTGGCGGATATTGTCTAACAGCTGCAACACTTTCTACTGTTGGGGGAATTTCATCAATCGTGTTGCGGCGTTCAAAATTTGGGTGGTAAGACAACGCTGTTTGCTTCATTAAAGCAAGGCGATGATTGTAAGCTGCATCGTTATAACTAACTTGCGCCCCACCTGTCGTTGTTGTCGATTTAATGTTGCGATCGAGTGCGGCTTTTATCGGATTATTGCCGAATCCATTGAATAAGTCGATATTTACGGCTGTGCGATCGCCTGTATCTGCTGCGTTACCTAACCCAACATTTCCCCCAACGGTTATTTTGCCGTTTTCTTCGTTGTAAAAGCAAGAGTATGGACTACTAACTTGATAAAACTGTGTCGTTGCGTTATTTTGACTACCAACTAATAAATTACCATTTGTCGCAATTCTGCCATTCAACCGAAATGTCGAATCAGGAGTAATTTCTAAGTCGTTTTGAAACAGCGCCGCATGATTTCTCAACGGTGTGCGACTGCGATCTTGCTGAAATTCTAATGCATAAAAGCTGCGATTTCCGCGATAAGCTTCGTAATTATTATCATTTGGGGGATTCGCAATCGGAACAGTTGCAGTGTAAACAAAGAAACTCTTACTGAGTTTTCCGCCAGATTGATACCATCCAGAGTCACCTAGCGCGCGATCGCTATTACTAAAGACATTTTCACATTCTCTTCCGAGTGCTTCACTTTGCATCGGTGGCGTTCGTGCTTGCAAAGGATTTCGCGCTGCTTCTGTGGTATTACTACGAAAATAAATGCCATATAGCGTATAGCTATCAAATTTACCGTTACTGTCGGTATCAACCGGAAATTTCCAAGCGGTTGTTAAGGTATTATTGGGATTATTGTTGCGAGAACTATTATCCTGCGCAAGCTTCAACCGAGTTTCGTCACCGAGAGTGTAACTGTTGCGGTTCAGGGCGTTTTCGAGTTCGGCATCAGTAGGCGTAACTTGTGGTAAAGTTTGATCGAGCAACAAAGCATCAATTTTTGCTCTAGCGCGATCGAGTGCAGGAGTCGCAGCATTCAATGCAGCTTCACTTACTCTAAGATTACTTGCAGTCCGCGATCGATCGAAGGATCGCACCAAAATCGCAGTTGTCAGCAGCACAATTACCAACGATACCATCGCCACAGTTGGCAAAACGAATCCTGATGTCGAAGAATTCTGCCGCATCACAATCAGACTCCGTAGCAGCCATTGTCTTTGCGGTTGCCCATGCTTTAATTGACTTAGAATGGCATTGCCGTACTTACCAGTTGACATAACTGCTTCCTTGCCACAATCTGAAATATTCTACCGCTGAATTTAAAATCAGGTTTGTTGTAAAGGTGATTTGGTGTGCTGAGCTTTACATCGAACAGTATAAATTGGTGCTTGAGAAAATCACAGTTATTGTAGCGTTTAACAAGGAACGACCGTGAGCGCGATCGCATTTATACAAAATCTTTACAGAGTATTTTTACCCAAGCAGCCTCACTATTACAATGTAATTTTGATTGCAAAGTTGATATGTAGATATACGCAATGTAGGAAACTATTTTTGCTTGAGAATTTGAACGAACCACAGAGATAGACAGAGGATACCCAACGCCATTACATTGTTTTAATCTAAATAGTTGATAGTTGATAGTTGGCAAAGTCTTCCCACACTCTCTTTACTGTCAACTGTTCACTTTAGAGTGCTGTGTAATCGTTTGCGTAAGTAATTTTTGTATACAACTATTATAAGTTTATACACTGTAGATCTTATAATAGGGGTCAGGAAGCAGAGGTCAGAGGTCAGGGTTAAAATCTAGAAGAGCTATTGATTCTGAGCTTCTATCATGTCCTAAGTATCTCTTCAATTACTATAGATGTAATGCAGTGAACGCAACACTCTGCATCAATCTAGGGCGCTGATTTTCTGTTGTTCTGCACAAAGTTCAGGAATTTGCGATCGCATTAATAATATCTTTACTAGCGTGCCAAATGGCGATCGCTTGTCCTAACCTACGATGTCGTTCGATTGCTTGAGCCGCAGCTTGTACAATTGGGGTAATTTTGCTAGATAAACGTTGATGTTCCGTCATTTCCTTTCTAAGAATTTGAGTTCAAAATGCATATTTGCGATCGCTACACTAGCTTTACTCTATATCTTTATAAAATCACAATAATGATGTAGGGAAATAACTTAACTAGATGAACATTGACTATCTTTAGCATTTCTCATACCTCCTATTAGAGTAGAGACTATCACACAACGTTTTATTTGATTATTATTGCGAGTAGATAGTGTAATTTTTCCTATTTGACCATTCGGGTTGGCTTTGTGATTAAATACAATTCTCCAAAGATTATTTGTGGTGTCAAAGAATAATGTAGTGTCATTAGGATCTGTCGAGTTGAGCCGCGTTGCAACTATGCGAATACTTTGATCTAAGCTCTGCCAATCTGTTGTAGTGGGCGTGTTGCTTGCTTGATGAACAGCCCATTGAACGACTCCATTATCTTGCCTAAAGCTAGCTTGCCAATTTGATTTATCTCTTTTGGCGTTTCTTTGAGCGTCACGCATAGCTTGGTAAAGTTGATCTTGGGCAATATTGAGACGACGAGTATCGAGAAAACTAAGCCAACTTGGAATAGCGATCGCTGCGATTATTCCAATTACAAATATCACCACTAGCATTTCTATTAGGGTGAATCCTTGATTCAATTTATCTAGCTGTCGCTTTAACATCATCAATAAAATTAAATTTATTCAACTCCAAGAAAACCGCGCCCTTTCACTTGAATTGTTGCACTTGGGAAATAAGCAGATTGATTTGTACTAAATGTACTATTGTTTCCTATACGTGCTAGGGCATTTCCTCGAATATAAATTTGTGCAGAAGTTGTGGCTGAGTCAACACAAGCATAAAATCCGCCTGGTACAGTTGCTGTAGACGGAACTCTTTGCATACCTGTAGGGCAAGCCTGTGGCGTTAAGTTACTCTGATCTACATAATCAATTAAAGTAAGAACATTGGTCGTATAGCTACTACTGGCTTTTGTCCAACGATTCATCTTTTCTTTCAGGCTGCTACCAGTTACACTCAAGTCAAATAGCTGAAAACCTGAGCTAGTAGATTCGTTTGTAATAAAGTTGGGTGTACCATCACTATTTGTAGGTGAAGTTGGATTTCTCACACCATCTCGAATTTCAAATCTACCAATACGGGCAGCGTTCGACCAAATACTGCTGTTATCTTTGATTAAGTAGTAAGCAACTAAAGAATATACAAACGTATCATCCCTTACAGAACTACCAGATACAGGAAGAACACCTGGTCGATGATCGCGTTTCCAAAACACAAGAACTGGTACACAAGTTGGTGTTGTACTTCCACAACCGCGAGTAGTAGATACAGGTGGAATTTGATTTTTAATACCAGAAGAAGAACTGGTAGAGCTATTATTATCTAATCCATCTGCATCGTATATATAGATTGCTTGCTCTAAGTCCTGTGCTATGTAGTCTAAGGCTGACTCAATTTCTTGCTCGGTAGTTGCTTTTGCTTGTTCTTTGCGATCGTTCTCCATAATATTAAGGGCAAACGAGAACAAAGGCGTTATAACTAATGATGCCATTAGCATACCTACGAGTAATTCAGTCAGGGTAAAGCCGCTTGTTTTTCTGCTTTGATGAGATTGCTGTAATAAGAATTTCAGTGATTTTCTCATGTTATGGCTTCCCTGTTTGCATTACTGACACCCACCAAGGCGATTACAGAAATCTTGAAAAGTCGTTCTAGTAGTAGTGATTTCTGTTGTCATTTCCACTAGAGGTTTTTTGCGATCGCCCAAACCACCAGTAAAAGTTGCTTGTTTTGTTCCTTTCTGCAAAGCATTGCTATCACTAAAAGCATCAGCCCTGTATACTCTTAACCCCAGGCGATAACCTTTATCAGCATCAGTAGATGTTGAAGTCACACTGCGAACAGCTTGAATAACTAAATCTTTAGAACTTGCGCTACTACAACCTGGAGTATCGTCGAGGCTTACACAATGTAAACTTGTTAAACCTGCTGCTGAGGCTGTTGGCGGATCTACACTATTTAAAAAGTATTGGGTTGTACTACGTACAATGGTTGTATTAGGAGGAGCAATTGTTCCACTTCTGATACCATCAATGTAAGTTCTAGCAGCTTGAGTTGCTAATTCTACTCGCCTTGCTTGTACTCTAGTTGCAACTGAAAGCGCAATTGCAGGAGTGATCGCACTCATTAAGATACCAACTACAATCACAGCCATTAATGACTCAACAATAGTAAAACCTGATTGGCTATTTTGAGCCGAATATTGCTTGATGCGTTTAATCATTGTTGTCCACCTAATTTAAGCTCTAACTATCGTTTTATTAGTCGTTATACAAACTAAGAGATGGACAACTTGTGGGGCGATCGCTTCTATCAAGTGCATCGGTGTAGCTTGTCCCTGAACCTTTCGCTGCGCACAACAAAGTTTCAACCCAGGAATCATTGCGATCTACTTGTCTAAAAAACTCATCAGGAGGATTTGTAGGTTGCTGAGTAAATTTCTGAGCAAAAAGATCGGGTGACTGAGATAAGATTGCTACATCGAAACCCCATTGCCGAGTAGGTGCTTTGTAGTAAGGTAAAGTTCCGGTAGGTGTACCGTTTTGAACTTTGTAGCGTGTAGGGCTATAGCCAAAAATACTAAGAGAACCATCATTAGCGGTAGACTTACCGACTAATACAGTAGCAAACGGTGCTGTAGCATAGGCACTTCGCTTAAATTGAATAAAGCTACCTTTGATATTGAGTGTTCTTTGAGAAGGGTTCTGCCATGTTTCGATAAAACGCACAAAGTTATGCAAACCTGCTGATTCTTCTGCTGGGCGACTTGGACTGTTACCTGACACAAAAACAGCATTCATTGTTACATCTGCGGCTACTCTTGATAGCCATTCGCGTTCTAGGTGATTGTTATCTGGCAGAGAATCGCTACTATTGGAAGGGGTTCCTTCGGGGCTATGAATTTGTAATATGGGAACTAGATATGGTTGTCCATTAGAAGCGATCGCATAAATTTTGCTATTAGTGAAGTTTGAACTTGATGGAACAACATTAGGTCCTAATATCCGACCACCATCCTCAAAGTTGACAGTTTCCCATTTAGGACTACCAGTAGAATCAGTAATGAAAGTACCAACCATTTTATGAGGTTTAGTAGAATCTACTGCGTTCCAATGAACGTTAGCATTGATTGCCCAAATCACATTATTTGGCTCAACTCCTTCTAATTGAACCTGAATGCCACAGTCACTACTTCTACCACCAAAGCTCAGTTGACTATTTGAGGGTTTTCTCAATACAAAGATTGAATTTTCATTACCCACAAGCCTAATGGTTGTACAGGCAGTACTTGTATTAAAGTCTCCTCCTATGTCAATAACATTAACAACTTCTTGAGATGGTGCAGCCGGATTACTTGTAAAGGTAGTTGTTGTTCCAGCAGCAGCAGGAAATGCTCCGGTTGTTCCAGTTCGTGTAGGTCTAACAATGTTATCAGTCGTGGAAGAATCTGGATTAAAAGTAGTTGTATTTATCAAGGCGTTTCGCACTGCTGTTATTTGAGCCATCGTGTCACTTGGACATCTATTTAAGTCAAGGTCGCTAGGTTCATCAATAAAAAACTTCTTAGTAGAACCCCTAGTGTTTTGATTTGTACATATCATATAGTCAGAGGCTGGATTTCCTTCTGGTAAGTTTAGGCTAGGAATCCCTGGAATCTCAGGAGTAGGAGGTGAGACTAACTGAGTACTGCCTAAGTATGCGAGTGGCTTATCAGTTCTATAGCTAGGATTGTTATATGGTTCACCGCTTGTATTATTTGTTGTTCTAAACCAAAGAGCATTCTTTGCTATCCTTGGAGACTTAGTGCTGTACGTGTCATAAGGAAATTCATCAATCTTACCAGTCGAATCGATCCCCAATGGTATCGGTGTAGCCTTGTCGTTCCATTCCTTAAGTTCAAGCGTGCCATTAGGCTTACGTTTAAAAGCAACACGGCGAGCATAACGCTGTAGTGTAGAAGATGCCGCTTGTGCCGTTGTGCCTGCTTGATGAGTAGCAATATCAAAGGTTTGACCAATAGCGTTAGTTGCTCTTGTACCACTAGGGTTAATTACCCAATCTGAAGGTTGGCATAGAGAAACAGGTATTTTTGGACAGTATTCCATCAAATATTCAGGAAAATCTACTCGCCGTTGGATGGGTGTTACTCCATTAGTGAGATAAGAACCTACATGACTATTAGCAGGAGGTTTCTGGTACGGATAAGGATAGCCAGTAGTGTTACTGGCATTTGCACGCCACCAAAAAGCACTGGTAACAAAGTTATTATTCCAGAAGCCATTTCGGAGACGCGATCGAATAGAAGAGATACCAGCATTATTGTTTAGATCATAGTCTCCTTGGTTACGGAAACCATCTATAAAACTATTAGAAAGTAGAGTAATTGCATCAGAAATTATTGTTGCAGGACGCCATTGATCGCCATTACTACCACAACCAGTTTGTCCTTGACGACAAGCAAAGTTATTATTAAAAGGTTTATCACGATTATAGAAATTATCCCAATCAGGAGCTAAAGTCGTTGTAAACTCTTCAGTAGGCGTACTACCTCCTGCTTCCTGATGTAGATTAAAATCACCTCGAACGTATGCAGGTAAATTAGTGACTAGAATTAAGCCCTTTTCTTCTTCTCTATAATCATTTTCTCTTGCTAAATTACTGCCGTTGATTAATCGAATACCATTTGGGCGACGAGTAGCATCAAGTCTAAAATCAGTAGGGCTAAGTAACTCTCGCTCAACACTTGTGTCACTTAAATCAGCTAAAGCATCATCGCGACTCGCATAGATAATGCCACTATTAGGTAGCATATACTCCTGCTTGGTTGAGGAACCAATTGAGGTTGTAGCTAATTGACGAATATCGAGATCAGTTACTCGAATTTCCAACGGTTGGCGTTGCTCTAGTTCTAAGTCGTAGTTAGCTGGAGTTTTATCAATTGCTCTAACTTGTCTAGCATCGAGGAAAGTTGCTTCCTTAATTGCACCGTGAGGAAGTACAGGGCTACTACTAGGCGTGAATGTGCTATCAGTTAAAATTCTGAGCGCACAAATTGCTGCATCAATTGCGGAATTCTCAGATAAGCTTAGCGGTTTAGTCGTATCTGCCAGTTGTCCGCTTGTATTGAGTTTTTGTAAAGCTTGCTGCAATGGTTCGTTAACAATGCGTCCGTTAGGAAACATCAGTTTTGCTTGAGCCTTTAATTCTGGCAAATAAGTTGCGATCGCCGCAAACCTAGCAGAATTAGTAGTGTAAGGAGGAGGATAAACTACTCCATTATTTGACTTCCCATCAGTCGTGTCGATGCCATATCCACCATCAACATTAACTCTATTTTTCGCTGTGGTTGCGTTTGTTGGATCGTAGTAACTACTTACACACGCGATCGGAGTCTGACTAGTTCCCGCATTGTCTTTATAGTGATAAACGGTTGTAGCTCTCATGCGTAAGTCTGCTGGCGCAGAAACATTAGCACCACCAGTCATTGGCATTAAATCAGACCAAACTAGGTTGTAAGGAGTTGCGGTAGACTCACCTGCTAAACGTGGGGCATTAGGAATAGCTCCACCGGACTCTAGAGTAGTAGGCTTGGATAAGAAAGAAGAAGTGGATAAAACTGTGTAAGAAGATGAGTCATTGCGATAAATTCCTGCTCCAGTGATTACCCTTAGTCCACCTGTATTAGCACTACCTTGTGGTTCTTGAGCAGCAGCATCTTCCCAAAAACCGTTTCTGTCAGATATTCCTATATCAGGTAAAGGTACTACCTGAGTAGTGCGATAACGTGGTTCATTACTCGGACTCGTCCAATGAATATTGTTACCTAGAAACTGCTTTTCATTACGTCCAGTAACATACTTGCCATCTTTTTTCCAGAAAGCAGGAAGGTTATTGCCTACAAGGATGCGATCGCCTACATATGTTTCTTTGGCATCTTTTTTTTGCTGCTCTGGTTGAGTTTGTTCTAATCTATTAGTAGTAAGAGTCAGAGGACTGGTATTTGTGACTGCACTCCAAGCATCAGGCGGATCAATCGTACCTGATGCAAAGATGGATGTATCGATTCCATCTCCATCACTATCATATGTACCTAATGCACCTGTACCATCAGGTGCTGCAACTTCAGCGTAAGGAACACGCCGAGTACGGTTCTTTAGATAAATTTCGAGTTCTTGTGCTAAAACATCTTGTGTATTTAAGCTGCTACCTCCAGGTGCTTGAATTTTTGCTTTGAAGCCATCTTTCACTGCTTGAGGATACCGCGATACTGCATCAACGCTGCTGATTGTTGGTGGTGGCTCAATCTTATTCGTGGTAGAGCTATAGTTTCCGTGTAAAAAGAGCGCTGTTCGTTTCATTACAGCAATCCGCCGATTATAAGCAGCATCGTTGTATGCTACTTGTGCTCCACCATTGGAGTTTGTAGATTTATTGTTGCTGCTTATTGTGGCAGTACCAGGATCGTTCCCAAAGCCCTTGAAGAGATCAACCGTTACCTGATTTTGGTTTGAAGTATCAGCAACGTTTCCAGTTCCTACATTCCCACCGACAGTAATTTTACTATTTTCTTCTTCATAAAAGCATGAATTCTTACTACTAACTTGATAAAGTCTAACTACAGTATTACTGCGTCCACCAATGAGCAAGTTAGCATTTGTAAAAATTCTACCATTCATTCGGAAAGCCGAGCCAGGAGTTAATTCAAGATCATCCTGAAATACAGCTGCATTATTACTTAGAGGGATAAGACTTCGATCCTGCTGATACTCTAAAGCAGAAAAGCTTTGCTTACCTAGTTCATAGTACTTGTTACTATCAAGATCATCAGGAGGAGGATTGGTGATTGGAACAGTGGCGGTATAAACAAAGAAGCTTTTACTCAGCTTACCACCAGATTTATACCAACTAGAATCACCTACTAAACTAGCACTCGTACCTGCGGCATTAGCACATTGATTGCCGATGTTACCACCTCTCATTGGTGGAGTTCTTGCCTCTAGCGGGTTTCTAGCTCTATTAAATTTCCCATCACTACCACGCGTGGGACTACGGAAGTAAATACCGTATAGGGTATAGCTATCAAATTTGCCGTTGTTATCTGTATCAACAGGAAATCGCCATGCAGTTTTTAGCGTATCATCATTTTCTAGAGTAACATCAGGATATTTTTGAATACCTGCAACTCCATTAATATCTGTAACGAGCTTCAAACGCTCTTCATCTCCAAAGGTATACCTACTATTACTAAGAGCAGTGTACAAAGCAATATCAGAAGGCGTTGCTCTTGGTAGTGTAGGATCTGCAAATAAAGCATCGAGTTTTGCTCTAGCGCGGTCAAGTGCAGGAGTAGCAGCATTAAGTACAGCTTGATTTACCCTCACATACGTAGCATTTTTGGAGCGATCAAAGGATCGAAAAACCATTGCTGTAGTCAGCAACACAACTACCATTGACACCATCAACACTGTTGGTAACACAAATCCACTCTGCAAATGTCGTCGGCGACGGCTTAAAGAACGACGCAACAACCAATACAGCTTTCGTTTTGTCAAAAGTATAAAACTGACAACTTTCCGCAAAACGCGATTAAGCATTTTAGTAGATTTGCGCTTAACCATAATAGTTACAGGCAATTTAAAGCAAATATAATAAATTCAATATTTCCGTAATAACATTACGTTTCTAGCCGCAACATCAGTGATCTTCCTTACTTATTTATAAATAAGTAGATTCACGTAAAAACAATAATTTATTTTATTACAGCTTAGATAAATTGGATAAATATTCGATGAAAAGATAGTATTTACAGTATGATTTGATAATACTTCGAGATTATTGATTATTAGTTTTTTGACTGGGTGATTGCACTTTAATATTCATACATACTACTATTTCTGTGAATTTTTAGAGGAGTAAGATTACTGCTTCATTAATATATTATTGCTCTTTAAGAAATATTAAAATTCCATTTACTAATACTAATTTTAAAAAATAATCGCTCTCTTATTTACTTCTGTAACTACACTCTAAAGTGAGCCTTCACTAAATATAGTTGAATGATACAATATCTGTGTAACCAGTAAAATAACAATTAAAACTATGGTTCAAACTATAGCAATTTTCAAATCCATACCTACACTTGCCGATGTAGAAGAGAGGTTTAACCTAACGCCAACTGACAATAAGCAGTTTTTACAGAATGGCATCAAGATTTATCTGAAATTACTGATGAAGAAAAGATAACTTTAGATAAACTCAAACAGAGATTCTCTCGTCATAGAAACCGTGGTAAGTTAGCAGAAGGAACTGTTAATCTCTTGCTCGTATCGCCTTTACTTGAATTAGCAGGCTTCTACGATGAACCTTTCTTTATTACAACAGAAGCCTCAGTTGAAATTTCGCTGGAAAATCGAGATGAAATTTTACGCGGTCGTATTGATACACTAGTCATTCAAGAGCAGTTTTGGGTGCTTGTCGTTGAGTCTAAATCTTCAATTTCCTTTGAAGCTGCAATACCTCAGGCACTAACTTATATGATGAGTAACCCTAATGCAGAAAAACCTGTATATAGTATGGTAACAGATGGTAGTTTATTTATGTTCATCAAAATAATGAAGCAAGAGCAACTTCAGTATGATTTTTCAGATAATTTTTCTTTGTTACTAATACACCAAAATAAATTATATGATGTGCTGCGCGTGTTAAAACGAATCAGTAAAGTAATAGCTGTTTAGAATGCGATCGCTTAAATTCTCATTTTTAAAGAACGAACACTTACCCACGTAAAATCAATAAATCGCTGGCAAATCCAAGACAAATCCAGGTAACACATCTTCCCCAAAAAGCATTGTCGAGTTTTCTAAAACCTCTTTATTTTTACCTATACGATAAACTTCTACTCTTCGTGTTTTTGGGTCAATTAACCAGCCTAATACTGCACCATTTTCAAGATATTCCTGCATCTTTTGTTGTAAGTCTTCAATGTTATCTGAAGGAGAACAAAGTTCAATAACAAAATCTGGGCAGAGTGGGGGAAATTTATCTTGCTGTTCTAGGGTAAGTGCGTTCCAGCGATTGCGTCTAATCCAAGCTGCATCAGGAGAACGTCGCGCGCCATTTGGTAAGACGAACATAGTAGAAGAAGCAAACGCTTCACCCAAATTGCTAGCACTATTCCAAAGCTCCAACTGAGTTGTTATTTTACTGTTACGGCGTCCAGTATTTCCCCCAGTAGGCGGCATAATAACTAATTCTCCATCCTTTGTGCTTTCCAAGCGCCACTCCTCATTTTCCGAGGCAATACGCATAAACTCTTCATCAGTTAAGGGAAGTTTGAGACTTATCATAATATCTCCTTGAGATTCTGATTACTTGCGGGCAATACGGATACAGCAATAAGATTTTTGTGGCGATCGCTCTTAGTCTACAATGGTGTTTACTTTGACAATATCAGCTAATAACTCTTGCGTACTGATAGCCTGTTTTACCAGCTTTTTCAGATTTATCCCACAATTCTGTTTGAATTGATTGGTGACTTATCACCCCGAACATCCACTTATAGCTTTTTGTCTCAAGAGGTGAAGCAAACCAGTTTTCGCATTGATGGCATTTTACTTCCACCTCCCTATGCTGCTGATTTGCCCATATACTTTGTGGAGTTTCAAGGCTATCGCGATTTAAACGGCGATCTTTATCCTAGTTTCTTTAGCGAGATTTTTCTTTATCTCAACGACTACCGACCTGCGAATGATTGGCGAGGTATTCTAGTGTTTACCAAACGTCGTTTAGATCCAGGATTACCATTACACTACCAAGATTTTGCCAGGAGTTCGCGCCTGCAACGCATCTACTTAGATCAACTTACAGGAGAAGTCGCTGACATCTCTATTGGGTTAGGCTTGTTACAACTTGTCGGTGTCAAAGAAGCTACGGCACCTGAAACCGCAAAACAGATAATTGAGAAAGCGCAGCGCGAACTTACGGATGTTACCGAGCGGCAAAAAATTATAGAATTAATAGAAACAGTCTCATTTACAAGTTCCCAGAATTGAGTAGAGAGGAGATTGAACAAATGCTGGGATTAAGTGAACTAAAGCAAACTAGAGTTTATCAAGAAGCTTTAGAAGAAGGACTTGAACAAGGACTTGAACAGGGACTTGAACAGGGTCGCCAAGAAGGTCGCCAAGAAGGTCGCCAAGAAGGTAAACTAACCGCAGTGCCAATATTGCTGGAATTAGGCATGAGTATAGAGCAAATTGCAGAGCGGCTTGGTGTTGATTTAGAAGCAGTTAGGCGGGTAGCACAGCAGTAACTTGATCCTCGTTTTGTCATACTGGGGCAATAATGCCCCCAAAGTACGCATTAGTAGCGATTCAAATTGATTCCTGCTTCTTTTGCCATTGCTTCTAAACCTTTGTGTTCTAAAGTTTTGATTGCTTTAGTCGAAAGTAGCAGTCTTACCCAACGATTTCCTTGCGCCCACCATACTCGTTTCCACTGCAAGTTTGCTTCTTGTAGCTTTTTGGTGCGACGGTGCGAGTGCGAAATTGCGTAAGCATTATTTGCTTTTTTACCTGTTAGCTGACATTTGCGCGACATACTCTATCTCCATGTGTGTGAATTAACGTGCAATCTCTTATTGTATCCGCATTACCTTATGAGTGTGCTGGAAGTGCGATCGCATCTCGTATCTATTAGTCCACGAAGGTAGACTTAGTTTGTGAAGCCGCGACTAAAGTCGCCAGGCTATTATTCAACCATAAAAAAAGCCCGTCAATACGGGCTAACATCCATAATTTAGATTTCCCTAACTCTTAGCAGCACGTTCAGTTAGTTTTGTCAATACCTGATTAGACCGTTCGACAAAAGCTTTCATCCCTTCAGCATCAAATCCTTTTTGTGCCATCAGCGCTAAATCGTAGACATGATGACAAATCATATTCGCTAACTCTGCCGAAGGAGACGCAGTATCTCCTTGCACGATACTACCCTGATTTAAACTCACAAGATTTTGAATCAGTGGGTGTGCGGTATTCACAAGTAGAATGTGTTCTTCAGGAAACTGGGCGGCTTGCTGTTGCATAAATGCATTCATCTCTTGGATGCGGCGCATGAATTCGGGTAACAATACCATTGCTGGCGGCGTACCCTGCGGATCGTCTGATTTGAGTGCTTCAGTGCGAATATTAAGTTTAGGCTTGTTGAGCGCTTGTTGAAAGAGTTCTTTAATCAATTCGCTGCGAGTTTTATTTGTCTTAGGATCGACAATTTCCGCAGCTTTATCTTGATCGAGCAACGTTTCATCCAAGTCAGAGTCTACGCGCGAAAACTTGACATCAGGATATTCGCGTTCGAGGAATGTAATAAAGTGGGTATCAATGAACGAGTCCATAAATAGGACTTCTAAACCCTGGTTTTTATGTAACTCTACATATGTAGCTTGGGTGACTTGATCGGTGCAGTAATAAACTCGATTTTCGTGTCGCTGTTTGTTACGTTCGAGGTATTCTTTCAGCGTTGTGTATGGAAGTGTCGTAGCTGCTGATTCTTGTGGGGTAACGTCTTGCCACACATCGCCTTCTTGCGACTGTACCTCGACGCTTGGGGTTTCACTGGCTTTTGCTTCGTGCGTCGTGCGATAGATGATGATGTCTTCAATTTGTTTTTTGAATTTCTCGTCGTTGAGCGCACCAAATTTGACAAAAGTACCGATATCTTGCCAAGCTTTAATGTATTCTTCTTTGTTATCGCGGTAGAGTTCCTTGAGGCGATCGCCGACTTTACGTGAAATATAATCTGCAATTCTGCGAACAGTGCGATCCATTTGCAAAGCACTCCGCGATACATTCAGCGGAATATCCGTGCTATCAATCACACCGCGCATCGGCAGTAAAAACTTGGGAATAATTTCCTCGCAGTGATCGCTGACGAACACCTGGTTGCAAAATAACTTAATCTGTCCTTGCGTGACATCGACATCCGGCTTCAACTTCGGAAAATATAATATTCCATTGAGAATGAAGGGATAATCCGTGTTGAGATGTACCCAAATTAGTGGTTCTTCTTGAAAAGGATACAGGTAGCGGTAAAACTCTAGATAATCTTCTTTTGTTAAGCTACTTGGAGATTCGCGCCAGGGTGCTTTTTGCCGATTGAGTACCTCACCATCGAGTTTAATCGGGACTGGCATAAAGTCACAGTAGGTTTTCACCAACTGCTTGATCCGCGCTGGTTCTAGATATTCTTGTTCTTCTTCTTGCAGAGTCAGCGTGATTGTTGTACCGCGTTGCGTACGGGGTGAATCTTCTAAACGAAACTCTGGCGAACCGTCACACGACCAATGTACAGCAGTTGCACCTTCTTTATAGGAGAGTGTATCAATCTCAACCTTTTGCGCCACCATGAACGAGGAGTAAAAACCTAATCCAAAATGCCCGATAATCGGTTGATCGGATTTGCTGTGATATTTCTGAATAAATTCTTCGGCGCTTGAGAAGGCGACTTGATTGATATATTTCTTTACTTCCTCAGCGGTCATGCCGATACCGTTGTCGCTGATCGCGAGAGTTTTTTTGTCTTTGTCGATCGCAATTTGGATTTCCGGTTCGCCAACATCTCCACTATACTCTCCTGCGCGGGATACCATTTTTAGTTTCTGGATGGCATCTACAGCGTTGGATACGAGTTCCCGTAAAAATATTTCGTGGTCAGAGTAAAGCGATTTCTTAATAATCGGGAAAATGTTTTCTGTATGAATACTGATCGTGCCTTGTTCCAGCATGGTGATTTAGCTCATCGGTTCTTCATTCAGGATCATAAAGGCAGATCAAGTGCGATCGCTGTAATCTCACACAGAGAAATTGCCCCCCGCCACATATTCGGTTTCCCCTACCTCTGTTTTCTCAGAAAAACATTTAGCTACATTTCAGTAATAAATACATTCATTTGTCGTTCTTACGTATTTTCACTATAGCCTTCGGTTTTTCAACCGCACAGTTTTTATGTAAATTTTACCTAACTTTCCTATACTTTGAAGATCGTATAAACCTTAACTGTATATCTCCGCAGATTCCGAAAAGAGCAATTAATCTATTTAGTATCTATTTCACCAATAGATATCAATCATACGTAAATTTACTGTAAGTGCAGTAGAGCAGAAATGTTTGTGCTTTTTAAAGCACAGGCACTGTATTCGCAGACATACACAATCTACGTTGCGCTCCAAAAAAGATGTACTGAATGCAGGGTTCAGATAATTCTTTCATGCCTTTTTTGGAAATTCAAAGTTAAACCTGCAACGAACTTTCTCTTTATTATTTTCCTACATATAAACCAATGAAATTCGTAAAAATACTCAATATTTCACTTGACAATTTGTCTAAAGTGGAGTTACTTAAACAACTCAAGTCAGGTGTTGTATTTACACCTAATGTAGATCACATGGTTAAGCTGCAATACGATCGCGAGTTTTTACAAGCTTATTTGCAAGCTGATTACAAAGTTTGTGACAGTCAAATTTTAGTTTATGCATCAAGATTCTTAGGAACTCCTATTAAAGAGAAAATTTCAGGTTCAGACTTATTTCCAGCATTCTACACCTATCATAAAAATAATCCAAACATCAAAATCTTTCTTCTAGGAGGTAAGCAAGGAGTAGCACAGCGAGCCGCTAAGCGGATAAACAACAAAGTTGGTAGGTCTATAGTGATAGGTGCTCATTCTCCTTCTTTTGGGTTTGAAAAAGATGAGCTAGAGTGTGCAGAAATTATTGAAATGATCAATCAATCTGAGGCATCAGTTTTAGCAGTAGGAGTTGGCGCGCCAAAGCAAGAAAAATGGATTATAAAATATAAAAACCGCTTGCCAAATATCAAAATCTTTCTAGCTGTAGGAGCAACAATTGATTTTGAAGCTGGTAATGTGAAAAGGTCGCCAAAGTGGATGAGTAATGCTGGACTTGAATGGCTCTATAGATTATTAGTTGAACCTAAGAGGCTTTGGAGGCGATATTTGCTAGAAGATTTACCGTTTTTCTGGTTAATCCTAAAACAAAAATTGAGGTTATACACTGTTCCTAATCAAAGTGTAGATTAAAATAAAACGCTTAATAACGAAACATCGAGTACTTACTGACACACATAAAATCTCCTTCGAGATGAAGGAGATTTTCTATTATAGTTTTGATATGTGAAGAAAAACAAGTAGGTAATTAGATTACCTACTTACTTGAATAACTAATTACTCAACATTTTTTACCTATTTCTGCTCTCCTCTACGCGCAATTACTTTTGCGGGAACACCAACGGCAATTGAATACGGAGGAATATTTTTAGTAACAACAGCACCAGCACCAATAACACTACCTCGACTAATAGTAACGCCATCTAGCACTGTGACTCCGTTACCTAACCAACAATCGTCTTCAATGGTAATTCCTTGGCGAGTGACGCCTTGATCCCAAATATAACGATCTGGATCGGCAAAAATATGATTATTAGCGTAAATTCCGACGTGTGAAGCAATCAAACAGTGTTTACCAATTTTAATATTACCAGGACCTGCAACACAACTATACGCACCAATGACCGTACGCTCGCCAATTTCTATTTGGCAGTTTCCTTCAGTAGGAACAACGCTGATGTTGACACCGCGCTCAATGCATACGCGATCGCGCAAGCAAATCTGGCTATTTTTTTCTCTAGCAGTCAAACGAACATCACGAAGAATTTTAACTTGGTTGCCAATTGCTATACGATTCGCACCAGCAATTTCTACTCCAGATTCAATATAAACCGCTTTTCCAATGTGTTTGATTATAGTACGGTATATCAACTGCCTTAATAAAGAACCTGGAAGTTTTGGAATCCAACCTACTAGTAGAATTATTGCTGTTTCTTTTGCACGTAACCAAAAGAACCTTTCTTGACGTTCAGCTAAAAACTGCTGTTTTACGCTACTCGTATTGATATTCATAGTTAACCCGTACTCAATTTCTACAAAAATATTCAACACCTGAAACAAAAGTTAATTTGCTTAAAGGCATTTAAAATATGTGCGATTTGCTATAGAAGAAGCCAAAAAATCTAGAGCCTAGAAGCTGAAGCTAAAGTTCTAGACATGATTTTTATTGCTTCTATTGTCTGCTATCTCTAAAAACTGCAAACTCATCTTAGAGATTAAGAGAGTGTTTTCTTGATTATGCTGGTTTATTGTTTATAAAACCAGTACATATTGCCTCAATCAAAAAATTGAGGTTCACTAATTAATTCACAAATAACTTAAAACTTACTACGTTTAACTTATGGTGGAGTGTCGCCTACTTCAGACATTACATTGAAGTCCACCATTGGCGCAAATAAATAGATACTTCCCCGATTTCGGCATCGGTTTTCTTGCAACCAGTTTCTAGTATCTAGTGCTTTGTTCACGAGGGAAGCTATCCTAAAAACTTAACAGCTTAGTGTTTTAGCTATTCGCCGATCACTTTCTAGCCAGAGGGTTTAATCTTATAGTAAAGTCAAGACTATAAAATGTTAAACCTGATCTTATAGCGCTATATAATATTGTTATTTATATTTTATTAGATTCATATACATAATAATACGTAGACTCAATCTAATCAATAGCCTCAATAATAAGATTCTGTATTGCTAGCAAATACTTATATTAAGTTTTGATGAAGATGAGATTGATTATTTATGTCAAAAATAGCATTTTTTTAATTGTTGAAATATCTTGTCAAGATTGTTAGTTTTTTTATTAAATATTGACTATTGATAGCCCACAATTAAAACTTAATCATTGCAGTAGACTTACTATATAATAGAAATACACAGTCAAATAAATACTTTTAATATTAGTTAATTATAAAGATAATATTTTATTCTTATGTAAAATGTAGCTTTTAAAAGAAATGAATAAGTCAAAATACTGACTAGAGCTTCTCGCAATAAGAACTTTTTAATCAAGTAATCAAAATAAATGTTTTTAGCTTTAGAGATACCAAGTACTAAATTGAATGGCTATCTACTGTTCTAATTTAATATTTATCAGAAAATAAAAATAAATCTTGCGTATAACATAATACACTAAATACATAGATACACTGTTAAGCTATAATTCAGGGCTAAAATTTTTATTGCAGATATAGTTGCATTGCGTTTAGGTTAGTACGTGTCTGAGTAGAAACAATGGAGCTTTGAATATACAAGTTATCAAGTCACATCATACTTATAGCTTCCTGCAATTCCCCAATTTTCCAGCCAAGTTGCCATACAAAATCAGCCAAGTCACCACGATTACGGACTTGTAGAAGATTAAAAGTCAGGTATTTCCAACCACCCAAATATAACTTTAAGGTAGAAAATGCACTCAAAGAGCCACCGTACTTCTGACGAAGTGATAAATACGCCTTTGACCATTTCAACGCTTGGTGATAGTTGCTGAGCAAAGAATTACGAAAGCGGTAATAGACGATCGCGCTTGGTTCTAAATGAATTTTGGCTCCTGCAAGTTGCGCTCTCCAACAATATTCGGCATCTTCTACATACAAAAAAGACTCATCAAAACCGCCGATAGCTTGGTACAGTGAGCGTTGAAAACCAAGATTGCAACTACCCGCAAACGGAAGATAAGGAGGATGCTTTGGATAAATTAGTCCTGATGGTCGTTGATGATTCTTCCTTGGCGAAGCTGTATTAAGCTTTGTATAATCAAGAACACCAGCCACAAGTTCATAACGAGTGAGCGCTTCTCCCATCGCCGCTACCCAGCCAGGAGCAACCTCGTCATCTGCATCGCAGAAAGCAAAAGCATCACTTGTTGCCGCTAATATACCCATATTACGCGCGTATGATGGTCCTTTTCGCGCTAGTGCATGGATGAGACGGAGATTTAGAATCTGCTTTGTATATTCTTTTATAATTGCTACTGTATCATCTGTTGAGGCGTTATTGCAGACAATAATTTCCCATGGCTCGTGCCACGACTGATGAGCAAGCGCTTCGAGTTGAACAGCAATAGTATCAGCTGCATTGAAACAAGGAATAATCACACTCAGTTTCATTGCTTTGCCTTATGTAAAAATGATACTTAGTTGTCAGTAGGACTGGCTTTTGCCGATGTAGCTTGATGGAGTACAACTGCTTCTTAGTGCGATCGCACATCACTAGTAAGCTCGTTTATAGCTATACTGCTTCATACGCTCTATTCCAGCTAGAATCGGAACAAGAGTCAGTACTGCAACAATTTTTGGTGAAGAACTACATTTAAGAGCTTGTTTGATTTGAACAATTGTAGTAGCAGTATCACCTCTACTCAGTGCGCGACGTGCAGCACCTAATGTATTAATTGCAGACACTTCTTCCGCTTTGTGCGATAACTGATCTGCAAGTGGCGAAGGTAAATACGCGCGTGAAATTTCAATTGCTTTACGTCGATCTGCAACATTTGCTCCCGACTTGATGACATCGGATGTTGCAGATGCAGAATGTATCCGATAGTATGCTAATATTTGTGGTTCATACCATACTGGGTAATATGCGGCTATTCGCTTACACATTTCCCAGTCGCAAGTGTAACGTAGTTCTGGATGAAATCCGCCGATGTTTTCATAAACACTACGTTTAACAACGAGCGCTGGCGGTTGAATGAGTGGTTCCACCGCAATTCGCTCTATCCAATTGGAAATAATACCAGCGGTACTTTGCTCTAACTTAGGAATATAAACAGGGCGATCGTTCTCATCTATGTTAGCGTATCGACAAAAAGCTGCTCCGATGGTAGGTTCTTTTTCAAACGCTTCCTGTAAATGTTGATAAAATCCAGGTAAAACCACGTCGTCATCGTGTAAGATATGCACCAAATAACCGCGCGATCGCTGAATACAAGCTGTTAAGTTAGCCGTTAAACTAACATTATAAGGTTGTCGATAAAATGAAATTCTACCCTGACCAATATCTTTAACAACTGCTTCCATATCAACCTCTGTAGAGCAGTTATCTACGACTTCAATCTGCATTACCTCTGGCGCAAGCGCTTGGTTTAATAGACTTTTAAGAGTTCGCTCTAGATACTTGGTACGATTATAAGTTGGAATCATCACAGACCAAAGTGGTCTATCTTTTTGCTCTTTAACTAATTCAATCCCAGGGCATTGACTCTTTATAGATTCTAGAGAATTTGGTAATATATCTATTTTATTCATATTCACTATGCGAATATTGTTCTCTTTAGCTCTAAAAAAATAGCTAGTTTACAGTAACAAACGTAAGCTCATAACAAAGGCTTCATAGGTAAGTTTTTGTCAAAAATATATTTACTAGTCCATAGAGTAAACAGAGGTAATAATATGATATGAGTGATTAAAACTGCCGCTGCTACTCCCAAAACTCCCCACTGCACAGCTACAATTAAGCTGAGCGCAAACACCAAAGTAAAAATTAAATTCCAGGCAAGAGCTACCCGACTTCTATCAACAGCTAAGAGTAAAAGCTTAGCAGCTTCTCCAAAGGGACGTGTTATCGCTGACAAACAAATCAGTATTAAAATAGGAATTGCTGGAACCCACTTTTGACCAAAAATAATTGGTACATAAAAAGGAGCCAAGCTCGATTGTAGAAGAACTAATGGTATAACGACTAAAGCAATAGTTTTCAAACTACTCAAATATCTTGATTTGAGTAGATTTAAATTATTTCGTACAGCACATAGATGAGGAAACAAAGAAGAAACAATCACATTCAGGACATTCATGCTGATGCCTAGCCCAGCATTGAAAGCAAAATAATATAATCCTAAATCTTGAAAACCTAGAAACTTACCTACTATTAAATAGTCTAAATTTGCTCTTAACTTATTTAAAAACTCAACTATAATAACATTTGTGGAGTATCCAGCAATTTCTTCCCATCTATAAAGAGTAAAAGGCACCTTTGGTCTCCAAGGATGATTCATAAGGCTAATGAGCAGCCAAATTGGAGTAGCTAAACCGAAAGGTAATATAACTGACCAAATCCCAAAACCTAAAAAAGCTAATATTACTGTCGCAACATTAAGGCTGATTCCTTGAAGAACATTAATCAATGCTATGATATTCAGCCTATTTTCTCTCCTGATCAATGAAGATTGCACAGATCCAACTGGTAGTAATAGATAACCTAAAGCTATAAAGCAAATAGGTAAAATCAGATTATTATCGTTGTAGAACCACGCAAGCGGAAAAGCTGCAATACACTGGATAATAAAAACAGCTACGAACAAGATCCAGTTCATCCAATATGCTGTGTTGCATAAAACTTTGAGGTCTTTATCAGATGCTTGGATAATTTTTGCATCAATAGCAGAGGAAAACGTAGCAGCAAAATCATGCGTAATTAAAATAATTGCTATAAGACCGTAGTCGTAAGAACTTAGTAGACGAGCTAAAGTAACAGTTGTAGCTAAACGAAAAACACGATTAACTAGTTCGGCTCCACCAAGCCAGCCCATGTTACGTACAAACTCACCAGAGAGCTTCCATTTCAATTTATGAGCTACTACCCTTGCTTTTTTAATACTAATTGTCATTGTTTGTCTTAAGCCTAAATATTTAAAAATATTGTGTAGATGCTAATTTTTCATGGTAGAAGTATTACTTAGGTGAAAAGTAACTTAATTAAATCTTAAGATATATTTACTGATAATCTATTCTTATCTACTCTTCTTCAAAATCTCTTCATTAAACTACAGTAATAGTAAAATTATTACTAACTTCTTTTACAAAGACTATTACTATGAGCTTGCATTAGGTATTGATTGGTATTACATAGAGTTAACCCTTAATACATTTTGATAACTCTGATCGTGGGTTAACTCAGATACTATGTAATGCTAGTAATTAATATTTATACTGACTGCTGATACTCTTCTGTGATTAGAGTACGGTTTTGGATTGCTCCTACGATTTTTATAGCTACATCTTTAAGTCGAGAGTGTAAAGATCTCGGTAACAAAAATAATGAGTAAGCAGCAGCTAAAGTCATAAGTGTACGATGTGGCTCTTCAATTAAGATTTGCCAGTGTGTAAACAAGGCTTTATGTATTAACTCTATTGCTGTTGATTTTGCTTCTAAAGTTACTGCTCTTCTAGTCAAATGTCGTAGTTGATATGCCATAGCTGGAGCTTTCCACTGACGCATAGACTGTGCAGGAGTATATGCTTGAGCTTTATCCAATAATGTTTCCCAAGATCTAAGTTTTTTCAAAATCTGCGCAGAAAATCCATGAGGATTTACTCGATAGAGCGTTAGTGCTGCTGCAACTCCTTCTATTTTCCATTTCGTCTGAATAGCAATTCGTAGCCAGCATTCTACATCTTCTGATGGATGTAAGTTTCTATCCTCGTTAAAGTACAAGTCTTCCATTGTACCCTCAAGCTCGTCTTTAAACTTGATTTCTGCAAAAACCTCTCTTCTAAAAACTGCCGCAGAACCATTCCCGATTGGCGTACGACATAGTAAATCTAACGGAGTAATATCTTTAAGCTTGGACATTTGATACAGCTTTAAGGGCTTTCCTTCTTCATCAATAAAGGCAGAGCGGCTAAAGCTGACTCCAACATTTGGTGAACTTTCTAAATGTTCAATATGTTTTTCTAATTTCTGCGGTAACCATAAGTCGTCTGCATCTAAAAATGCTAAGTATTCTCCTTGACTATGACGAATACCTGTATTTCTTGCTGCTGCTACTCCTCGATTCTTTTGACGAATAATCTTGATTCTAGGATCGTTAAAATTTTGGCAAATTTCTATACTTCTGTCAGGAGAACCATCATCAATGATAATTAACTCAAAATTTGTATATGATTGTTGAAGGACTGAATTAATAGTATCAGCTACGTATTGTTCTACATTATAAACTGGAATAATTACAGAAACTTTTTTCATTTGATTCTTACCTTAAAATAATAATTTGATTAACTGTAAGTTAGCCTTCTAGTAAAGGTCTTCTTAAACTAACAGAAGTCAATTGTGTTTCTGCTCTTAAAGCAAGACCTAACATCAACAAACCAGGCCAGTAAAGATAGGCTAAAAGGTCGAGTTCTTCGGTGAATGAAAAAAAGAAGAAAACTAAAATGATACTCAATCCTGTTCTCGCGATCGCACTTCTATGTGCTTGAGTCACTAAATACACAAGACTCCACAAAAACGGCACAGCAAATGCCATAAAACCTACTAAACCTTTTGTGTAAAGTAAGTTTACCCAAGTACCGCATCCAGAAGTTCCGATTGGCAAGAAGTATACAATCGCTGGACCTATAGGTTCAGTATATCCATGACCCCAAATAGGTGCTTCATTCCACCATTTATTTAAGGACAGTTTAACTAAGTTCATTCGAGCTTCAGAGGAAGTTGCTCTAGCACTATGCACTTGTTCAGTAAAATCATTAACAAAATTAGTTATTTGAGTTGAGAAAATACTTAGAAAAAAACTGCCTATTCCTGTCGCAAAATATATTCCAGGTCGAGTAAAGTTTGTTAAAAGCCAAGTAAGCAATAAAATCACTGGAAAGGATAAGATTGCTGCCCGCGATACCGAAACCAACACCATGGCAAGTGCACCTATCATGCCAATTCTACGCCATTTTATATTTGTTTCTTGCCGAGCAATAAAAAAATAAATGAGTGATATTAAGGCTAAATTAGGTGCCCAAGGAGCAAATAAAGCTAAGCGAACTTGATTGCTATCATAGTCTAAAAAATAAAGAACTAAACTATAAAGATCCGGAGAATTTCCCCCAATTTTAGCGAAAGGAGAAACATATAAAGTACTCGTAGGAAGACGTAATAAATATGCTAAGTAACAAATTGGAATAACAATTAGGCTTTGAGCACAAAGAATACAAACTGCTCTGTAGAGCAACTTGGGTCTAATGTTAAGGCAAGCAACTAAAGGTAGTAAACCCCATAAAGCGTGTTCTCTAGTCCATTTAAAAACAGACTTCATTAATCTAATATTATCAACATTAAAGTTAAGATTTCCAATCACTATAGCAACTAGGATTATGCACATCGAAATAATCCATAACCATGCTGTGAAAGGAATTGTTATTTGCTGAGCCTCTGGAGTACCTTTTGATTGGTGCCAAAGTTTCTTGCCAAGATATCCTACTAATATCCAAGCTACTATAGGTATGACAATTGGCTGTGCTCCGAAAATGTATAAGCCATAAGTGCCAATAATTGTGTACCAAACCAATTTTTCTTCAAAATTGAGGGGTTTCATTTATATCTTTCCAGTCATAATGAACTTACAGAATTTAAGAAATAAAAGCTCTGTCTTGCTTAATTCTTACTCAACAGGTAATCTTGAACAAACCCACCCATATAGTTTTCTCCAACTAACAGGTTCCAATCTTTATCAAACATTTCTGGCTGCCAAGAGTGGTCAGCAACCCAACAAGTCCAACTTAAATTATATTTTTCTAATTTCTTCTTTAGGGGAATGCCAAAACTAGTCACTGTTCCACTCGTAGGATAATCAGCACCGTTGCGGAATCCCCACTCTGTAATAAATAGAGGAATTTTATCCGCTACATTAAAAATCCATTTATCCCATAATTTTTGTTCTAAACCAGGATATATATGACCTACATAAACAATATTTTTTCCTTTAATTGGATTGCTGGGAGCATCATATAGATGTTGAGCATAATGCGGTGCTCCTACCAAAATTAAATTATTAGGAGCATAAGAACGGATAAGGTCAACCCAAGGTTGAACAATATTTTTCCAGGCAGCCCAACTCATATCAGTTGAGTTTTCATTAAACACTTCAAATAGCACATTAGGATAACTCTTATACTTTGGGGCAATATCAGCCCAGAAAGTACGTGTTTCAGCATCTAAATTCGTAGGGTCATCTATATAGTGCCAATCTATAATGCAATAAATTTTCCGTTCTACACACTTGTCAACAGCAGGCTTAATATAGTTTTCATAATACCGTTTAGGATTGGAATTATAGCCTAACTTCCAAATAGGATAGACCGGCAATCTAACTACTGTAGAATACCACCCTTGTTTATGATCGGTTAACAGTTCAATTAGTTCAACAGGTGATTTTCCTATTTTACCTCTAAAGTCATAGTGAGCTAAATCAGGAAGTGATACACCCCGTAAAACAACTTTGTTATTATGTATATCTTTAATATGTATGCCATCTACATGCAGCCAATTAGATGATCCTGCCGAAGATTTAGTATCAAACCATATAAATATTGTTCCTATAATCAAAAGATAACTTAATAAAAAAAGAGCCAGGTACTTTTTAAGTTTTTTCATCTTTCCTACTGAACTTAAAAGCAGGGCAGGTTCTAATTCATACTATCTACCTGCCTCAAGCTGCTTTTTTATAGAATTTTACAATTAACAAAAAGCAGTAGAAGCACTTGCTTTATAGGAAAGGGCTGCTGATATTACTCTCATTAAAACCTAGAACAGGTTGTTGTAGTTCAAGTGTTTCTAACTCTTTTCTGAATGCTTTAGATTTAGGTTTACGTAGATAAAGAAGTGTTATCCCAGTATTAATAAATAGAGAGCCTAGCGCTGCACCTAACAAAACTAACTCTGGTTTTGGTCCACTTGGACTTTCTGCAAGCGTGGGTTCTGAGAGCATTTGAATGAGAGGGTAGGAGCCAAATGCATTAGCTCGGCTAATATCAAGCTTAGTTAGAGTAGAAGAAAATACTGCTTCTGCAATTTGTACGTCTCGCTTCAGAGCATCTAAAGTAGACTCATTTTGTGCTAAATTTTTCAGCCTATTTTCAAGGATTGCAATTTGTCTATCTATTTCTTGAGCTTGAGCTTTTAGTCCTCGTTGTTCGGCTTGTGATGCAACTAACCCTTGGAAGAGTGCTTCCCGTGCTGATTGAGAATTAGCTTGATTGAGTGCATATTGTTGTACTGCTTGCTCATCCACAGATCGCCCCAACAACTCTTGACTTCGAGATAAGAAAGCTGTTCGCGATGCATCTCGTTTTGCTTGTTGTTCAATTACAGTCGGATGATCGGGTAAAAATTTCGCGTTAAGTAAAGTTAAAGAAGCACTAGCATCACTATAATCTTTTAAATTCTGCTGAAATATTTGGTCAGATTGCAATGCAAAAGCATCCGCAGCTTGTTGAGAAGATATATTTAAATTGGCTGATAATTGACCTACACGAGAACTAATCTGCTGTTGTTGCGCCGAAACTTCTGCTTTTTGTCTTCTTAATTGTTCGATATTAGCAGAAAGATCTCTCAGCTGCTCATTAGATACTAATCCAGAGTTAGCTTTAAATGCTGAGAGTTTTTGTTGTGCATCTTGTAGCTTTTGCTTTGCTGAATCGAGCGTACTTTGGAAGCCCTTGTCCTGTTGGGCAATTTCTTTTGCTCTTAGCTGATTGAGTCTAGTTTGAAATGCTTGGTGAAATGCTAGAGATTTATTTCTAGCTTCTTCTGGTGTTGCTCCTTTAAAGTCAAACGTCATCAGAGTTGTATTCAGTACAATTTTAACTCTGGGTTTGCCAAAATCCTCTAAAGGCAGATTAACCTGGCTTGCTGCTGCTCTTAATACTGGTTCACTTTCAGCAATAATTTTGTAAGTTTCTCTTGGATCTTGTATGGAGCTATTTGCATAGGGTGAAGAGTTTTCATAATAAGCTTGCCCAATATTTGGTAGGTTAACATTGGCAGCTGATTTTGTTTCCGGTAGAGTAGCTGTAGAAGTGCTAGTATATACAGGGTTTTTAAGTTTAACGAATAGCAATGCAGACCCCCAAATAGCGGCATTTGCTATTAAAGCGATCAATAAATAATACGACCAGCGGTTATTTTTATTCGTTGATTTTGAGAGTGAGTACGAGGATAGAGCTTTAGTCATTGAAAAATCCTTTACTGTTCCTAAACAGCCTTATGTCGTTTCAATATCAAATATTAGAGCTAAACTAAATCGTATTATTTATGGCTTTAGCTCATTGCATTTTTGTATGTGAAAATTGTACGTCTAACTGGTAGGGATATGTTTTAGCCAGACTTTCAGGAAATGGATTAACACTTTGATGACGAACTTAAACTTTGTCTTCTTGTCTTTATGTTATATGAATGTTAAAAATACGGACACTTTTCAACACTTTCTCCATACTTTCTTTTTAGAAAGTGGGATTTTTGTAATGAAAGTGTAAAGTGAACCTTAAAAACTCATTATACAATCTGTATTTTTACCTTAGTAAAATTCCATCTTGGAGACTTAGTATTCATGTGTTGATACTGATTTTAAATAAAGTCCCAGAAAATGAAAGTTTTCTATTTTATATACGCCAAGCTAACCTTGTAGTGTATTACTTGCAGTAGCTTAAAGTAAACAGTACTTTACTAAAACTTTCTCAAAATTTAAAAACTGATGAAAAAAATTCCACGATTTAGTATCGTGGAATGTAATTTTTAATAAACTTCCCGCACAAATTCCTGCTTCTCAGAGGCTGAAGTCTGAATTTAGGTGAGCTAACTATGCAACCTTGCACACTTTACACAGAAGTTTCAGTGATTAATCTAGGAATGGTGATATAAGCTTGATAGCTGTAACTTAAGTTACTAACTGCTTCATGCAGGAATTATTATGCTGACTTAGTTTCTAGTTTTAACCAACAGCAAGAGGAAGACGAGAAGCAAATAAGGCATCTTGTTCGGCACGCAACTCGTCACAAAGACGGCCTGGAGGCAATTCAACATCATCATACGTCAAGACCGCGTCCTTAGGTAAATCGCGCTTCAAGCGACAACCTTCCGCTAAGCCCATCGGTAACAGGCGCTGTGCTTGGACAACGTCTGCATTCTCACACTGACCATACGTCATATACTCACCAATGCCGTCAAGTGTTTCCCCTGCTTTGAGGTCAATCTTGGCGGTCGTCACCACCTCAACCACAGGACCGGCAAGTGGTGATAAGACGCGATCGCCAAACAACACCGCGCGCGCCACCGATAGCGGTACTTCAAAGTGACACAAGTGGTAAGGAGTATAGAAGCTATACAGCGGACCTTCACCTAATTTGTACAGATTGAGATAATGCCGTTGTTTCGGGTCGGAGTGCGTTGCCAACACAAACACCCCAGGACCTGGCTTCGCACCGACAACGTAATCGACAATCCCGCCGAGTTCTTGCAATTGGTCGATGTCGTACATGCAAGTCATCTCATCCACATGACCCGTGAAGTTGTAGCCCAACATTCCCCGCTGTGCAACCTTCATACCCGTGGCGTTAGCGACAATTGCTTGTTCAAACGAGATTTTCGTGCCATCGGCAAAGCTTGTGACCATCGTCGGGTTTTGTCCCCAGCGTTGCGCAAATCCGGCTTGCGTTGTCGGGTTGCGGTATGGGTCTTGCAATCCTTTAATGTTGCCGCACAATAGTGGTCGTAAACCAATGCTTTGTACGAACCGATACAAGTTCATCTCGACACCAGGTTGGTCGCCATCGCACGCACTCAAAATGACTCCGGCTTTGTCCGCATACACTTTGAGGATTGGTCCGATTGTGCCGTCGAGTTCGGCGTTCATCAAAATCACGTGTTTGTGGTGGGCGATCGCTTCCATGACGACGCGCGCGCCAAATTCGATTGCACCAGTCACTTCAATCAGCGCATCGATGCCGTCGGCTTGACATAGTAGCAGTGCATCATCGGTGACGGCGTAGCGGTTTGTGTGAATTGCGTCTTCGAGTTGATTGATGCTGCTGACAGTGTGGATGTTGTCAATTCCGGCTTCGCTGTAGGCGCGAATTGCTTTTTCGATGTTGCGGTTGGCAATTGCTACCAGTTCCATTCCTGGGACGGAGTTGATGATTTGGTTGGCAATCCCCCTACCCATGAAGCCTGCGCCGATCATCCCGACGCGAATTGGGTTTCCTGCTGCTGCGCGTTCTTTTAGTGCTTTATCAATTATTATCATTTCTATACTCCTACAACGGTCTGTTCCAACAAAGCCCAAGAAGCATCTTTGGCAGAAATCTCACTGACAGGTAACGGCCAATCAATCGCTAAAACAGGGTCATCATAACGCAACCCGCGCTCATACCCAGGAGTGTAAAACTCGCCCACCTGATAAACAACTTCCGCACCATCCGTGAGTGCTTGATATCCGTGCGCAAACATCTCTGGGACATACAACGCGCGACGATTTTGCGCAGTTAACTCGACACCGATATGTTGCAAATACGTCGGTGAGTCGGGGCGCATATCGACAATCACGTCATAAATTGCCCCAGCGATACAACGCACAAGTTTCGTTTCACACGCAGGGAAGACTTGATAGTGCATTCCGCGCAGTGTTCCTTTGTAATGGTTAAACGATAAGTTGCATTGGGCGACGGTGGCTTTGAGTCCATGCGCGGCGAATTCTTCAGCGCAATAGGTGCGGGCAAAGAAGCCACGATGGTCAGGTTTTTCTTCTAAATCAATGATGTATGCGCCTTTGAGTGAGGTTTCAATAAATCTCATGCTTTTCTCCAATAGAAATCTTTATCGATTTGTTGCGTGCGCATTAAGTATTCCAATTGTTTTAAGCGAGTGAAACCTCGGAATAAAAAGGTTTCTTCTGACATATCAATTTGAGTAAACAAGTTATATAGTTGTTGTGCCCCACGCACAGCATCCCATTCGCATTTGAATCCTGGTAGTGTAGTGTTGATTTTCTCGAAGGAAACACGGTAGCTGCGGTTGTCGGCACCATTGTCCCCAAAACTCACTTGGCAATTGGGAAAGACATCTGCAATAATCTCTGCAATTTCTTTGACGCGGTAGTTATGTGCAGTATCTCCAACATTGAAAATTTGGTTATGCACAATGTCGCGCGGTGCTTCTACCGCACAGATAATTGCCTGACAAATATCAAGTGCATGAACTAAAGGACGCCAAGGAGTGCCATCACTCGTCATTTTGATTTCGTTCGTTGTCCACGCTAGCCCCGCGAGGTTATTCAATACGATATCAAAACGCATTCTGGGCGAAGCACCAAACGCGGTAGCATTGCGCATGAAGGTAGGCGAAAAATCATCGTCTGCAAGTGCTTGCACGTCCCGTTCAACGAGCGTTTTGCACTCGGCATAGGCAGTTTGTGGATTGACGGGTGATTCTTCGGTGACATCAACGCCTGTAGCAACGCCGTACACGCTGCATGACGACATATACATAAAGCGTCGCACTCCTGCGGCTTTGGCGAGTTCGGCTAAACGTACTGAACCTTTGTGGTTAATTTCGTAGGTGATATGCGGTGCGAGTTGTCCGGTGGGGTCGTTTGACAACTCTGCCATGTGGACGATGGCTTCTACACCTTGCAAGTCTTCGATTGTGATTTGGCGAATGTCTTTGTTGAGCGTTTTTGCCGTGAGGTCAGTGCCATTGTATAGCCAACCAGCTTTGTAGAATCCAGTATCTACGGCAATAACTTCATGTCCAGCTTCCATTAGCATAGGAGCCAATAGCGAGCCAAGATACCCTTCAGTACCAGTAACGAGTATTTTCATTATCAGAAATCCTAAACTTGAACTAATGTCGATTCGAGATGTGATTGTTGGGGAATCGCATTGGCGATCGCCTTGCCAATTTCCAACGAAGACGTCGCCGCCGGAGACGGTGCATTACATACGTGCAGTGCGCGATCGCCAGGCACAATCAAAAAGTCATCAACTAACTTGCCGTCTGCTTGCAGTGCTTGCGCGCGTACCCCTGCGTGTGTTGGTACAACATCATTCGCTGTTACCTCCGGTATCAACTGCTGCAAACTTTGCACAAACGCCGCTTTCGACACCGAACGAATCATCTCTTTGATGCCTTCATCCGCGTGTTTTGCTGCCAACTTCCAAAATCCAGGATATGTTAGAACCTCACTCAAATCGCGCACATTGATATCCGTTTTGTGATATCCTTCACGCTTGAGACTTAAGACAGCATTCGGTCCAGCATGGACGCTACCATCAATCATCCGCGTGAAATGTACGCCCAAAAATGGGAAGTTGGGATTCGGCACCGGATAAATCAAGTGTTTGACCAAATACCGTTTTTCGGGGGTGAGTTCGTAGTATTCGCCGCGAAATGGCACAATTTTCGCTTGCGGATCGGTTTTTCCTAGACGGGCGATGCGATCGCTAAATAGTCCCGCACAATTAATCACAAAGCGTGTTGAAATCGTACCTTTGTTCGTTGTCAGTATGGTAACGTCACTGCGCGTCTCGATCTTGGTGACTTTTGTGCCGAGTCGCAGTTCGCCGCCTTGCGCGCTGACAAGTTCGACGTATTTCTGCGCAACTTGCCGATAGTTGACAATCCCTGTTGTAAACACGCGGATGCCTGCGATGCATTGCACGTGCGGTTCAATCTCACGCGCTTGTTCTGAAGTGAGTTTTTCAAGCTTGAGACCGTTTTCAATTCCGCGTTGATACAAATTTTCAAGTCGGGGGAGTTCTTCAGCTTGCGTGGCAACAATCACTTTGCCGCAGACTTCGTGTGCAATGCCATGTTCGCGGCAGAATTCTACCATCGAACGGCTGCCGTCGCGGCAGAATTTTGCTTTGAAACTGCCTGGTTTGTAATAGATTCCTGAGTGAATCACGCCACTATTGTTTCCGGTTTGGTGGCTGGCGATCGTGGCTTCTTTCTCGATGACAACAATTTGAGCCTTTGGATAACGCTTGCCAATCGCTTTTGCTGTTGCTAATCCAACGATTCCACCACCAATGATTGCAAAGTCGTACATGAAGCTTAGTGTATTGTGTTGAATGGTTTGAATTCGTGAACGCGGCTGCGGACTACCACACTTTCCAAGGTGCAGTACCTTTTTTCCACAAGTCTTCGAGATAGTTCTTGTCGCGCAGTGTATCCATTGGTTGCCAGAACCCGTCGTGTTTGTACGCGGATAGCTGTTCGAGATGCGCGAGTTTTTCGAGTGGTTGTTGTTCCCACACTGTAGTGTCATCGGCGATGTAGTCGATCACTTCCGGTTCGAGGACAAAGTAACCGCCGTTGATCCACGCGCCGTCACCACCTGGTTTTTCTTTGAATGATGTAATTTTTGTTTGTTCTTCGGCTAGACAAATCGCGCCAAATCTGCCTGGCGGTTGCACGGCGGTGAGTGTTGCTTGCGTTTTTTGTTGACGGTGAAATTCGATTAAGCGCGTGATGTTGACGTTGCTGACGCCGTCGCCGTAGGTGAAGCAGAATGTACTATTACCCACGTGTTCTTTGACGCGCTTGAGTCTACCGCCCGTCATCGTCGCTTCGCCCGTATCGACTAATGTCACGCGCCACGGTTCGGCATACCCGCAGTGGACGTTCATTTGATTGAATCGCATATCAAATGTCACGTCGGACATGTGCAGAAAGTAATTCGCGAAATATTCTTTAATGACATATCCTTTGTATCCGCAGCAAATGATGAAATCGTTTATCCCGTGCGCTGCATAGATTTTCATGATGTGCCACAGGATTGGCTTTCCCCCAATCTCCACCATTGGCTTTGGTTTGATTGTTGTCTCTTCACTGATCCTTGTCCCCAATCCCCCTGCTAGTATTACCGCTTTCATAGGTTTTCCTATAGTTTTTTATGACAGCTAGGCGTAATTCGTAAAGTTAACTTTCTACGTACCTATACTAATGCGGAGGTTATGGATGAAACCGTAAAGAATGCGTGAATAATGAGTGTTTTATCTAAATATTTTGTGAAAATGTAAAGTGTTAAGACTAGCAATATCTCAAAAAATCAGCGTTGTATTGCTTAAATATGCCAAAAAAATAGGCTCGTGGTTTTCCCCAAAGCCTATTAAGTATTCGAGTTGAATTGAATTAATTTGTGCGAGTTGCTTCGGTAAGTACTGAGCGATCGCTCTGAGCTTTTCCTTGCGAATTAAAAGTTAGACTACCATCGTGATAGTCAACTAGAATTGTTTCTCCTTCATCAAACGCATTTTCTAACAATTTAGTCGCAAGTGGATTTTCCAGTTCACGCTGGATGGCACGTTTTAAAGGACGCGCACCATACACTGGATCGTAACCAACGTCAACTAAATGCGCTTCAGCCGCTGGAGTTAACTCTAACCCAAGTTTTTGTTCGGCTAAAAGTCTTTGGACGCGCTTGAGTTGAATGCGAATAATTTGTCCGAGTTCGCTGCGGTTGAGCGTATGGAACAGAATAATGTCATCAACGCGATTAAGAAACTCCGGACGAAAGTGCGATCGCAACGCATCCATGACGCGTTTGTGCATAATTCCGTACTTGCTATCGTCACCGGACACATCTAGAATATGTTCGCTACCGATATTACTCGTCATCACAATCACGGTGTTGCGAAAATCGACTAATCGTCCTTGCGAATCGGTAATCCGCCCATCATCAAGGACTTGCAACAAGATATTGAAAACGTCTGGGTGAGCTTTTTCGACTTCATCAAATAGCACAACCGAATAAGGACGGCGACGAATTGCTTCGGAAAGTTGTCCCCCCTCTTCGTATCCAACATACCCTGGAGGCGCGCCGACTAAGCGCGAAACCGAATGCTTTTCCATGTACTCAGACATATCCAAGCGTACTAAAGCATCGTCCGAATCAAAGAGAAACTCGGCTAAAGCACGAGCTAACTCGGTTTTTCCTACCCCTGTAGGTCCCATAAACAAGAACGAACCAATCGGACGACCAGGGTCTTTCATTCCGGCGCGCGCGCGCCGAATTGCGGCTGATACCGCTGATACGGCTTCGGATTGCCCGATGACGCGTTCGTGTAAATGACTTTCGAGTTGCAAAAGTTTTTGCCGTTCGGATGCTAAGAGGCGGTTAACGGGAATTCCCGTCCATTTGGCCACAATTTCTGCAATATCGGCTTCGGTGACTTCTTCGCGCAGCAGTGTTGAACCACGTGCTTGCAAATCGATCAGCATCGTTTCTTTGGCTTCGCGATCGCGGCGGACTCCTTCGAGTTTTCCATACTTTAGCTGCGCCGCTTTATTCAAATCGTACGCGCGTTCAGCTTGTTCGATTTGGACTTGTAGTGCATTTTCTTCTTTCTTTAAAGCACTAATCGCATCAAGGAGTTGTTTTTCACCTTGCCATTGCGCGTTGAGTTCTTGCTGTTTTGTTTTGAGTGCAGTAATTTCTTGCTCAATGCGTTCTAAACGTTCGCGATTCTTCGCCGCGCGTTGGTCTTCACCTGCAACTGACAACTTTTCCATTTCTAGCTGCATCAACCGTCGATCGATTGCTTCAACTTCTGATGGCTTTGAGGTGATTTCCATTTTCAATTGCGCCGCTGCTTCATCGACTAAATCGATGGCTTTATCGGGTAAGAAGCGATCGCTGATATAACGATTGGAAAGTGTCGCCGCTGCAACGAGGGCTGAATCGGTGATTTTAACGCTGTGATGCACCTCGTAGCGTTGCTTGAGTCCCCGCAAAATTGAGATCGTTGTTTCTACTGAGGGTTGATCGACAAAAACTTGTTGAAAACGGCGTTCTAAAGCCGCATCTTTTTCAATATATTTACGGTACTCGTCTAAAGTTGTTGCGCCAATACAACGCAGTTCGCCGCGTGCGAGCATGGGTTTAAGTAAATTTCCTGCATCCATCGCGCCTTGCGTCGTTCCACCCGTACCAACAACGGTATGCAATTCGTCGATAAATAAGACAATTTGACCGTTGGAGTCGGTAACTTCGCGCAATACGGAACGCAAGCGGTCTTCAAATTCACCACGATATTTAGCACCTGCAATCAAGCTACCTATATCTAAGGCAATTAATTGACGGTCTTTCAACGATTCGGGAACATCGCCGTTAATAATCCGTTGCGCTAAACCTTCGGCGATCGCGGTTTTACCGACACCAGGTTCGCCAATTAACACAGGGTTATTCTTACTACGACGCGATAATACCTGAATCACCCGCCGAATTTCGTCATCGCGTCCAATCACTGGGTCAAGTTTACCAGCTTTTGCCTGTTCGGTGAGGTCGCGCCCATATTTGGTTAAAGCTTCATAACGGGCTTCAGGAGTGGGATCGGTAACTTTTTGACTGCCTCGGACTGCTTTGATTGCCGCTTCTAATTTTGCTTTATCTAAGTTCAAACCTCGAAACAAACGGCGACCGATTCGCTCATCATCGGCAAAGGCTAGCAGAAAATGTTCAACCGAAATCAGGCTGTCTTCCATTGTCACTCTAGCCGCCTCAGCGCGGTCGAGCATGACATCGAGGGCGCGACCGAGATACAGTTGGTCAGCTTTTCCCAAAAACTTAGGTTGGCGTTTTGTAAAAGCTTCGAGTTGTTGAAGAACTTGTGAAGCTTCGACACCGGATCGATTGAGAAACCTGTGTGCTATCCCTTTTTGGTCTTCCAATAGGGCGATCATCAGATGTTCGACTTCCATCTGTTGTTGTTGGAAGCGACGTGTGACATCTTGCGATTGAACGATGGCTTCCCAAGCTTTATCAGTGAACTTACTAGGATCGGTAGGCTGCATTTTGACGATTTACGATTTGGGCGTGGAAATTGGATTTAATTAAAAAGAAAATACTGTGCGCAGAGTACCTTGCCAAATGGTGCCGCTGGAACGGTCGTTATTTGCGTATTTCACGAGTTGCAGGGCAGGAGTAACACTAATATTTTCGCTTAGAGTCAAATTGTAGAACGCTTCGACGTTTGTTTGAGTAGCATTACCTAGATCGCTTTCGATAAAAGGTTGACCAAACGCAATTCCCGCAATTGTTCCAGGAATCGCTAAATTGCGTACGGTTAAACCAACTGCCCACGCGCTAGGGTTCAGGTCAAGTTCTTGTTCTATGGCAGTGTTGAAGCCTTGATAGCTGCCAAAGCCGAAGCGTCCATAAACCGCAGCATTGCGATTGAAAGCATATTCAGCGTTGATCCCCGCAGCTTGAATATCGGTGTTGTTAATCACAGCGTCAGTATATTGCAGTCGTACGGCTAAGTTAGCGCTAGAAGAATATTCCACTTCCACACTGCCTTGATAGCGATCGCTAAACAATCCTCCTTGAGTAAGGGTTGTTGAATTAGGTTGATGACTATCCGCCGCGATGTAAAGCGATCGCACTGTAAACGCACCACCGTTGATATTCCACGCCATCGCTGCACCTGCGCCACCTTCGCGGTCAATCTGATTTTGGATAATCAACGGATTATTAATCAAAAAGCTAGAGCTAAAATCAACAGCAGGATTATTTGCGGAGCGATTGCGGTCAATAAAATCACTCGGAGACATTTTTGCTCCTAGTGTAACTGCTAAGTCGGTACTCGGACGAAACGTGTAATAAAGTCGCCGCAACCGCAGATTATCATTAATCTCCACGTACTCTAAGCCACCACCATCTGCGAGTAAACCACTTGTTCCCAAAAGATTTTGTTCGCGGTTGTGCGCGACAGCGATCGCATCTTGTCCGCGATTACCCGCTTCGAGTTGTGTCAGCAGCATATCGCGACTTGCAAAACTTGTTAATAAATTCAGTCGCTGTCGAGAAACTACCGTAGCGTTTGCATCCGTACCATCGGTAAAACCCAGAATGACTTCACCATTAAGCTTTGTCGTGGTAGAAAACTGGCTAGACTCTAAGAGGTTTGTGCGACTCTGGATCGTTTCAAGCCGAGTGTGCGTTTCTTGTAATACCGAATTGTATTCTCTTTGCAACCGTTGTAGGGTTATCAAATCTTCTTTACTTACTTGCATCGCTTTGCTGGCGATGAGTGTATTGACTTGATTGAGAACTTGATTAAGTGCTGCCGCCAATTCATAACGCGAAAGTGGGCGATCGCCGCGAAAAGTGCGATCGCTCAACCCAACTAGAACACCATAGCGCGAAGCCAGCGAAAGCATCGCTTGCACTTCCCAATCGCTTGGTGCTATTTCATCAACTAACTCACTCACAGCAGGGATGCGTGTCATCGAGGCTTCTCTTTGATTTGCCCTTTCAGGTGAAATCTCCTGACAACTAGCAACCGCACATCGGATTTGTGTCTGTACCAGCGGCACAGAGTTGGCGCTAACTGGTACAGTTTGGCTCAACACTCCCCAACTTGTCATTCCAGTTAACCAGTACCAAGCAGTCCACCACTTTGGCATCGTGAAGTACTACTGAGATACTAACTGTGGTTGTTCTGCCTTTTGTTCTGTAGTTCCTTGAGTACCCAGTTGAATAAGTTCGACTTTATACCCGTTGGGATCTTCTACAAAAGCAATCACTGTCGAGCCGTGTTTCATCGGTCCAGGTTCGCGGACAACTTTACCGCCACGGGCTTTGATTTCCTCGCAAGTGCCATAAATATCATCAACACCAATGGCAATATGACCATAAGCATCACCTAAGTCATATTTATCCGTACCCCAGTTATATGTCAGTTCCAAGACGGTATGATCTGACTCATCGCCGTACCCGACAAATGCTAACGTAAACTCGCCGCCAGGATAATCTTTTTTCCGCAGCAGTTTCATGCCTAAAATATCACAGTAGAATTTCAACGATTCTTCCAAGTTACCAACGCGTAACATTGTGTGTAGTAATCTCATGACAAACTCCTGATGTCCTTTTTTCATTGTAAAGAGCGCAGCAAGCACGTCTAGAGGAGTGATGCAACGAGTGCGGCGTAAGCTAGGAGGATAGAACTTATGACAAGAGTCCGATCGCTCAACCCGAAAAAGTGATCTAAACCCCTATCCTAACTATCAAACTTGACCGTAGCATCAATAAATTGACAAAGTTGGTAATTGGTCATTGGTGATTGAAATTGGTTATTGAAATCTTGGAGCCATTACCCATTACCCATAATTAACTTGAGGTGCCAGAGAGGATGATTGACACGTTAGAAACTGCAATCGAAAATATTACTGCCCGCGAAATTCTTGATTCGCGGGGACGTCCGACAATAGAAGCTGAAGTTCGCTTGATCAGTGGTGTTGTTGGAATTGCGCAAGTTCCTAGTGGCGCTTCAACGGGAACTTTTGAAGCTCATGAACTACGCGATGATGATAAAAGCCGCTATGGCGGTAAAGGGGTACTGAAAGCTGTTGAAAATGTGAAGGAGAAAATTACCCCAGAGTTAATGGATTTGGACGCCTTGAACCAAGAAGTTATCGATCGCACGATGATCTCCTTGGATGGATCGCCAAATAAAGCGAATCTTGGTGCGAATGCAATCCTCGCTGTGTCGCTTGCAACTGCTAAAGCAGGTGCTGAGTCTTTGGGATTGCCGTTGTATCGTTATTTAGGAGGTCCTTTAGCTAATTTACTCCCCGTTCCCCTAATGAACGTGATTAACGGTGGTGCGCACGCGGCTAATAACGTCGATTTTCAAGAATTTATGATTGTGCCAGTTGGTGCGCCTTCTTTTCGGGAAGCCTTGCGCTGGGGGGCTGAAGTGTTTGCGACGTTGAGCAAAGTTTTAGACGATAAGGGTTTACTCACAGGTGTCGGTGATGAAGGGGGCTTTGCACCTAACTTAGAGTCGAATCAGGTAGCGCTGGAATTATTGGTAGCGGCGATTGAAAAAGCAGGTTACAAACCTGGCGAAGAAGTTGCTTTAGCGCTTGATGTGGCTGCAAGTGAGTTCTACAAAGATGGTCAATACGTTTACGACGGCGCAGTTCATACACCGACAGAGTTAGTTGATTATCTTGCTGAATTAGCCGCGCAATACCCGATTGTATCGATTGAAGATGGCTTACACGAAGACGATTGGCAACATTGGCAATTGTTGACACAGAAAATAGGCGATCGCATTCAGTTAGTCGGCGATGATTTATTTGTGACGAATCCCACGCGCTTACAAAAGGGTATTGAACAAAAAGCTGGTAACGCGATTTTGATTAAACTCAATCAAATTGGTTCGCTGACTGAAACTTTGGAAACAATTGATTTAGCGACGCGCAATGGCTTGCGATCTGTGATTAGTCATCGTTCCGGAGAAACTGAGGATACGATGATCGCCGATTTAGCTGTCGCAACCCGCGCCGGTCAAATTAAAACAGGTTCACTCTGTCGCAGCGAACGCGTTGCAAAATATAACCGACTTCTCCGTATTGAAGATGAACTTGGCGATCGCGCCGTTTATGCAGGTGCAGTGGGTATGGGACCGAAATAAGAGCAGGGGAGCAGGGGAGACAAGGAGCAGGAGAGAAATCATATGATGTTCTCTTAGCCTCTCACCCCTCACCTCTCACCCTTCTTTAAGGATAAAATGCTAGTCTTGGTAATCCTAGCGTTTCTTCCCAGCCCATCATAATGTTTAAGCACTGAATTGCTTGACCTGCTTGACCTTTGATTAAGTTATCAATCGCGGACATGACGATCGCTCTACCTGTGCGTTGGTCAACTTCGATGCCGATGTAGCATAAATTGCTGCCACACGCCCATTTCGTTTGTGGATATACGCCGCTATTGCAGATCGTGACCCAAGGACAATTACGATAAAAGGCTTTGAAAATTGTAATCAAGTCGTCGCGGACTAACCCAGGGTCGCGTAACGTTGCGTACACTGTTGCCAAAATGCCGCGTACCATCGGAATCAAATGCGGGGTAAACTGTACCATCACTTCATGACCAGCTAAATCACTGCAAATTTGCTCGATTTCTGGAATATGGCGGTGGCGCGCGACACCGTAGGCTGCTAACGAATTATCGGCTTCAGCAAGTAATAACCCTGTTTTTGCTTGACGTCCGCCGCCCGAAGTCCCCGATTTTGCGTCAATAATCGCCGTTTCAGGAACAATTAACCCTTGCTTGAGTAGAGGAGCAAGTGCTAGTAAACTCGCGGTAGGATAGCATCCAGGACAGCCGATGAGTTGGCTATCAGCAATGCGATCGCGGTACAGTTCGGGTAAGCCATACACTGCCTTCGCGGCAATTTGGCGATCGCTGCGTTCAGTTCCATACCAATTTTTATAAGTTTCTAAATCAAAAAACCGATAATCGGCACTCAAATCGAGTACCATTAACCCTTTTTCTATTAAAGTGGGTGTAATTTGACAGGCAAGACCGTTTGGCAGCGATAGAAATACTACTTGACAACGAGCCGCAATTGTGCTGGCTTCTACTGGCTCAATTGCGAGGTCAACCTGATGCGCTAAATGCGGGTAAAGGTCGGCAAAGGTTTTGCCCGCACTACTCTCGCCGCCCAAGTACGCTAGTTCGACTTTGGGATGATCCTGTAAAAGTCGTACTAGCTGCACCCCGCCATAGCCTGAAGCGCCGACAATTCCGACGGAAACGCGCCCCATATCGCCCATGATGCAAAATTCCTATACACTTACAAATGGGTAAAAACTGATAAGCTTTCGCTGCATTGTAGTACTAAAACAGAAGTTTGGGCGCATCAATTTTGGCAAATTTTGGAAAAGTGGCTAGTAACTAGATTTTGATAGCGTTTGGTAATCGGTAATGAGACACTTAGCTCAACAAAAGCTAGAGAAAACTGTCGATGACCAATTATCTGTGGCAGCTTTCAACTTGTGGCTACTTTTACCTACTTAAATCAAACTCAATTTCCAATTACCCATGACCTATTACCAATCATCAAGCTAATCGCCTGTAAATCATGTTCTAATAAAATGTGCTTGACTCCAATCTAGAGCTACAATCAATTTAAAAGCTTCCTTTAAAAAAGTTTACGGTTTACTTATCTGTGCAGCAGCCTAAAACCACCTCTCATCCGTTTCAGTTTGACTCAATCGAAGCCGCGTTAGCAGACCTCAAAGCTGGTCGTTGTCTCGTGGTGGTGGATGACGAAAGCCGCGAAAATGAGGGTGATTTGATCTGCGCTGCGCAATTTGCCACGCCAAGTACGATTAATTTTATGGCGGTGGAAGCGCGGGGGTTGATTTGTCTAGCGATGATGGGCGATCGCCTAGATGAATTAGATTTGCCCTTAATGGTTAGCACCATCCCCATCCCAGAAAGTCACAATACTCCCTTTACCAACCAAACCGCGTTTACGATTAGTATTGATGCTGCGCCACACTTGGGTGTGAGTACAGGGATTTCCGCCGAAGACCGCGCCCGTACAATTCAAGTAGCGATTAATCCTGCAACACGTCCTGAAGATTTACGCCGTCCTGGTCATATTTTCCCCATTCGCGCGCGCGAAGGTGGTGTATTAAAACGCGCGGGTCATACCGAAGCTGCGGTAGATTTAGCACGTTTAGCCGGACTTTATCCAGCAGGAGTTATCTGCGAAATTCAAAATAATGATGGCTCAATGGCGCGCTTACCACAGTTGATCGAATATGCCAAGCGTCACGATTTAAAAATTATCAGTATTGCGGATCTCATCAGTTACCGCCTGAAGCACGATCGCCTGGTACGTCGTGAAACGGTGACGCAATTACCCACTCAATTTGGACATTTCCAAATCTACGGCTATCGCCACACTCTCGATAACTCCGAACACGTTGCGATTGTCAAAGGCGATCCTGCGACTTTTGCTGACCAACCTGTGATGGTGCGGATGCACTCGGAATGCTTAACGGGCGATGCTTTGGGTTCGCTGCGCTGTGATTGTCGGATGCAATTGCAAGCGGCGTTGAAAATGATCGAAAACGCGGGGAGTGGTGTTGTCGTTTACCTACGACAGGAAGGACGCGGAATTGGACTGATTAACAAGTTAAAAGCTTACTCGTTGCAAGATCTAGGCTTGGATACGGTGGAAGCAAACGAACGCTTGGGCTTTCCTGCGGATTTGCGTAACTACGGGATGGGCGCACAAATGTTGATGGATTTAGGTATTCATCAAATTCGCCTAATTACCAATAATCCACGCAAGATTGCTGGATTAAAAGGCTATGGTTTGGAAGTTGTCGATCGCGTCCCGTTACTGATTGAAGCGACAGACTACAACTCAAACTACCTAGCAACTAAAGCGCAAAAGCTAGGTCATATGTTGTTGCAAACGTATCTTGTCACAGTCGCAATTCACTGGCGCGATGAACTCAACTCGGTAACAGAACGCTATGAGCGATTAGAGAAAGTTCGTCATATTGTCAAAACGCATAACTTGTTGCTACAAGAAGAAGCAAGACCTGTGGCGATCGCTCTTTTTGGCAAACCTTCGCTGACGGTTCATTTGGGATTAGACCAAGCACACCTTGCTGCACCAGATTGGTATCGTAATGGCAACCATCCTTACGTGGAAGCGATCGCGCGGATTCTAGATGATTTAGTTACTTTACCTTACATTCGCCAACTCGAATTTTTAGTTTCTTCCGGTAGCGATCCTTTAGCTAACTTGCAAGTGCAGCTAGATCGACAAAAGTTAAGCGCAGATCAATTACCTTCTAGCGTATGTCATGAGTTGGAAACGCAGAAAATCTATAGTTTTGGAGAACTGTAGGCGAGGAAAAGGGAATTCCCCTTTCCATGTTTTTTAAGCCGAAGCTTGGTCTACTTGCAGAATTTCAGGTTCTGATAAAGTTACATCGAGCGATGCAGTTGAGTCTTCAATACTTGCAACCTTACTTGCGCCAGGAATAGGGACAACGCACGGCGACTTAGCACGCAGCCAGGCGAGAACAATTGCGTAGACTGAAACACCTTTTTCTTTAGCGAGATTGGCGATCGCGGGAATATCTTCTAAACGACTGACGCGCCGACTTCCACCTAAAGGACTCCAAGGTAAAAACGTCAAACCTTCGTTTGCACAGTATTCTAAAACCCCATCAAATTCCGGCTGACGATGCCAAGGATTGTATTGATTTTGGACGGAGACAATCTCGACAACATCTCGCGCTTGCTTGATTTGGTCTACTGAAAAGTTAGAAACACCAACAAAGCGGATTAAACCGGATTCTACAGCTTCTTTGGCGGGTGTGAGTGCTTCCTCAATAGTGTAATTAGGATCAGGTGCATGATATTGCCAAACATCAATTGGTTTATCGCCACCCAACGCCTCAAAACTGACTCGAATTGTCTCGCGCAAGTGTGCTGGATTACCATTACGTGTCCAATTGCCATTAGGACGCATCAAGCCGCCCTTCGTCGCAACTGTCACCTTACTTGTGTCGCCTTCATACTGCTGTAAAGCTTTCGCAATTAATCGCTCGTTGTGGTGCTTATCCGACTCATCTTTACAATAAGAATCTGCCGTATCAATCAGCGTCACGCCCAAATCCAAAGCGCGATGAATGACCTCAATTGCTTGCGACTCTGGAGGTCTGCTACTCAAAGACATTGGCATTCCCCCCAAACCAATCGCGCTGATTGTCACATCAGTATTGCCGAGTTGTGTTGTTTGCATTGGTAATCTCCTAACATAATGGGTGATGATACTTTCCTTAGATGATCAAAACTCCAACTTGAATACCTCTATCTGGCGGTAAATCCTTGATACATCACTGTAAGGGCTTGGCAGTGCCAAGCCCCTGCGTCATCACGTCGGTACGACCAATCTCCTGCGTCATCACGTCGATACTACCAATCTCCTGTGTCATCACGTCGGTACGACCAATCTCCTGCGTCATCACGTCGGTACGACCAATCTCCTGCGTCATCACGTCGGTACGACCAATCTCCTGCGTCATCACGTCGGTACGACCAATCTCCTGCGTCATCATCTCAACTCGATTAACATCTCCACGGTGCTTACTCGAAAACCGCACGCGCTAAATAACCGCCGCCCTGCTTTGTTAACTGCCGCAGTATCCAAACGACTAAGGGTTTGGCAATGCCAAACCCTTGTTTCCGATGCGTTGAAAATGCTGAATTGCCAACATCACCATTTGCTTTGCAACTCCAGCATGGCGATACTGTGGTTCTACCCATAAATCGTGAATGAAGCCAAATTCGCGTAGTCGATAAATCGGGATTTCTCGCTCTACAATACCAATTAAAAACGCTCCTAATTGCTTTGTTTGGGGATCTTCAGCGACTAAAAAAACGCTTTTGTCATTTTTAGCCTGCGCGATTAACCATTGTTTATAACGCTGTTGCGGGTTGGGTAAGAAGCTATATTTCGCACTGTCCCAAGTTTCGTGCAAAGCGCAGATTGATGCAACCATGGGTAGAACTGCGGAGATATCAGTAACTTCAGCAGGACGAATTTGCATATGATTTATTTAGCTAGAAGCACTGGTGTAAAAACGCAGCGCAAAATTCCAGAAAATTCTAGCAATATATAACAAAGCTAACGCGAGTACACCTGCACCGATAACCCAGCCTAACTCAACGCGCCCTAACATCGTTTCGGCGGGAACTGTTGTTAAAAACGTGACGGGAACAACGAATGTAAAGAAAAAGCGGTAAGCAACAGGATACGCGACAATGGGGAATCTTCCCGCTTCTAGCAAGCCTCTGAGAACTTCTGTAACGTTGTAGATTTTGACAAACCAAATACTTGTCGCGCCCAGCATAAACCACAGGCTGTAGAGGCTAGCAAGTCCAAATAGCAAAGGAATGGCACTGAGTAAGTAGTCTTGTGGTGTTAAACTCAATCTTCCGCCTGCGTAACTGATGAGAATACCGCCAAAGATGATATCTGGTAATCCCCAAGGTGAAAGTGTATGGCTAGAAAGCCAAAACTGACTACTGATTGGTTTGAGTAAGATAAAGTCTAGTGTGCCTTGTTGTACGTGGTTAACGATGCTGTTGAGGTTAGGTGCTAAGAAGGTACTAGAAAATCCCTGTAATATCGTAAAGATCGCAAGGACAATTAGCGCTTCTTCCCACACCCATCCTTGAAATGTGTAACCAGTTCGGTAGAAAAGAAATAGACTAAACAAACTGCCCGCAAGATTACCAAGGCTTGTGAGCGTCGCCAAGATGAAGTTAATTCGATACTCTAATTCAGCGGCGATCGCCGCACCCCATAATAGCTGTAATACATCAAAATAACGTTTTATCACGAATCAAGTTTTTTATAGTGTTTGTGGTTCATTTTCAATTGTGGCAGTTGCACAGTTAGCTGTATTGCCTAGTGTAAAATCGCACATAGGGAAGTGGAAGTTGATTTATTGATAGTGGAACCTACAGACGCACAATACTTAATCTTGAATGCTTTGGAAACTTTAGATTTGCTTCAATTTAGACTTTATGATGAAAATACAGGTATTTGGTTAATCATAACTGCTAGCTCTGTCTTACCAAGAGCTTATTTGCTGCCAAACGGCGATATTGTCCCTGGTGAATGGATATCGGAATGATGAAACAAACTGAACAGCAACAAGACGCAAGACTAGCTGAAATTGTAGCATTAGGTCGGCAGCGCTATTTGGATGCAGGCGGCGATCCTAGGTCTTGTCCTAGTGGAATGCATGGTGATGATTATTTAACTGATGAAGAACGGCAAGAAGCTTTGATGTTAATGCAAAAACTTGCTGGTGTTTGTATTAAAGATGGGTATGTGTATTGCCAAGGGCGATCGTGGAAGCTTGCTAGTCAGGATAAGTGAGTTATGAAGAAAGTGCTTGAGCGATCGCTTTAAATCAATACTAGTTCCTTTATTGCGGTACGCTCGCTTCTAGTGTAAATTGCAAGTCAGGAAAGAAATTAGAGGCGATCGCACTTTTAAGCGATATTGTGTCTGCTGGTATGCACCATCAATGAGTTGACAAACAGTTAAAGTTGGTTGTTTGGGCTTGCCGATGAATTGTAAGCCACCTAGACCGCGAAAGTCTACAATCCAATACTCTGGAATGTCAAGAAAAGCATATTCCTCTACTTTTCGTGCGTAGTCATCTTGCCAATTACTACTAACAACGTCAGCAACAAGTTTAATTGTACTACCGTTACAAATAATCGGTTCTTTTTGCCACAGTGGTTCGGTATTAAGCTTTGCTCGATCTAAAACTATGATATCTGGACGTAGCGCCGCTGTTGCTGAAGCAGCAGGTGGCTTAATTAAACACGTTTTGGGAATTAACCAGTTTAAATTAGAACGCAGAATTTCCGCATAAATTCTACCAGCAATGCTTCCTGCAACTTCTTCATGAGGACCTGTAGGTTCCACGTCACGTAGTTCTCCATCAATGAGTTCATAGCACGGGTTATCCCCGTATGAGGCTATAAATTCCTCAAAAGTTAGCAGTTTGGGTGAGGTATAGCTCATAGCTGGTGAGGTTTGCGGAGGTAGCCTCATTTTAGCTTAGAGGCATTGCTGCAATGTATGAATCGTTAAGCAATTTCATCTCTGGTAGCCCCCTAAATCCACGCCACTTGCTACAACGGAGGACACCTCCGCAACGCAGTGGCTCCCCACACGTGGGGGACTTTGAAAAAATTCAGTTCTCTCTACCCCCTTCTCACTCGCACCTAAAATTGGCTACGGTACATACACAAGTGATCTTAATTCAGTCAAGTCTCTAGCAAACTGCCTCCTAGCCTCCAATTCTGGGGAACCGAGATGCTCAAAGTCCCCACATGTGGGGGATTTAGGGGGCTGAAAAGCCTCGAATCGAAGCCGGTCAGATTTATGTGTACACTGTAGCCCAAAATTGGGGGAGAAGATAAGGATAAAACTTTTGTTCACGAGGCTAGGGGCACATCATACTCCCATTTAGCAATGGCGAATTAGTGTTAAATTATTGCTAATTTCTACTATTAGCTAGCACTGTTGCTAATCACCTACCGATGACTCTCGTTTTTTCGATAGAACAGTGGCATGAACTACTTGATTACTACCCTGCTACGGGCAACTTGGATGCATTTGAGACGCGCTACAAATTTTCGGAAAAACTAGGGCAAGGTTTTTTTCGGGAAATACAACTATCTTCGGGAATAGATTTAGAAATCTCCCATTATCGGTATCGTGATGATGTGATCTGCAAAGAATCGGTGCATGAGCATGAAGTGCAATTTATGCTCTTTTTGACTGGGGCTACTTACAATTCGGAGTATGCCCTTTTCGGTGGTAGACGCTGTTATCTATCTGGTAGTGGGATTGCACCTGCGAGTGTGGGGTGGTCAAAGCGATCGCAGCCATTTCTGCTTGTAGACGTGCATATAGAACCCGAATTGCTAGCAGATTTGTTTGTTGGCGATCCCAGACAGGCGGCAATTTTGGACCTGATGATTCGCACAAATGAGTGGAAACCGTCATTTTTGCCAACAGTGACTTTAGCCATACAAAAGATTGCGTGGCAAATTGTTCATTCACCGTTTACAGGTGAAATGCAGCGGTTGTATCTGCAAGCAAAAGTGCTGGAATTGCTGTCGTTGCTGCTAGAGGATGTTTTGGGCGATCGCGGTTTATCTGTGGTTTTTCCTGCGCTCAAATCTGCCACAATCGACTGTTTGCATCAAGCGAAAGCGATCTTGACGGCTGAATTTGAAAATCCGCCGTTGATTCCGCAACTGGCGCAGCAGGTGGGCGTAAGCGAACGCACATTGCATCGCGGTTTTCAGGCGTTATTCAAAACTTCGGTACTAGGCTACTTGATGCGGCGACGGATGGAACACGCAGAACATCTGTTACGCGCTGGTGATTATACCGTGGCGGAAGTTGCCAATATGGTAGGCTACGAGCATTTAGGGCATTTTGCGGCTGTGTTTAAGCGACAGTTTGGTTTGAGTCCGCGTGAATGTTTGGCGGGTAAAAAGGCAGTTTTGGGATAGACGCGATCGCTTTAGTTTTTTTACACTTCAGTACGGAATAAGAAATATTTGCAATAGATGATTGCAGAACTGGAGTGTGGTGAAGGTGCGATCAATTGTGTTTCGACTGTCGTGGGGCGTGGGTTTGTGGCTGGTTGCTGTAGGATTAATGTCGCCTGCTGCGGCACAGACGGAACGGGTTGTAGATGTTGAGGCATCGCGTACCGAAATCAAGCAGCCTGCAAGGACAATTGCCGAATGGCAAGCCCAAATTGTGCGATCGCTTGTTGAGATTACCGCAGTTCGAGTGTACCAGACGGAAACAGGGTTAGAAGTGGTGCTACAAACCACTGGCGAACTGGCAACACCAACGACAACAGTAACGGGCAATACTTTGATTGTAGATATTTCCAATGCAGTGCTGCTAGAAGAATTTTCTGCGGCTGAACCAACGGCGGGAATTGCGCTAGTAACGGTGACAATGCCTGGTGAGCGAGTACAGGTAGCGATTACAGGAACCGATGCGCCACCTGTGGCTGAGGTACAACCTGATGTGCAGGGATTGGTGTTAAGTGTATCACCGGATACAGAAAATATATCGGTAGAGGAAGATGAAATTCAAATAGTAGTGACAGGGGAGCAAGATGAGGGCTATAACCCGTCAAGTGCTAGTGTAGGAACCAGAACCGATACCCCACTGCGCGATATTCCCCAATCGATTCAAGTTGTGCCACAGGAAGTAATTAGAGATCAAAATGCCAACCGTCTAGGAGAAATTTTAGAAAATGTACCAGGCATAACAGGGTCATTTAGATCGCCTCGTTCAGTTTCCAATTTTTTTAACAGTCGGGGATTTGAACTTGAAGTCCTGAGAAACGGATCTCCAGATACCTTGGGGGCTGACTACAGCTACACCGTCTCCGATAATATTGAGCGTGTTGAAGTCCTCAAAGGACCAGCTTCCGTTCTCTTTGGTTTAGGAACCCTAGGAGGAGCAGCTAATATCATCACCAAAAAACCTCTACGAGAACCATTTTATTCAATTGAGGCTACCGTCGGTAGTTTCAATACCTATCGGGGTTCAATTGATTTATCTGGACCGCTCGATGAAAGCACAGATGATAACATAACCGTTTTGTACCGTTTGAATGCCAGTGCGAATACCACCGGAAGCTTTATTGACTTTTTCGAGCGACAAACTTACCTTGTGGCACCTAGTTTAACCTGGCAAATTGGTGAGCAAACAAGACTAACGTTCGATGCTGAATACCAAAGAATTACTGGAACAAAAACAGATTATGGTCTTCCAGCAGAAGGAAGTGTACTCCCAAACCCCAACGGTGAAATTCCTAGAAACCGCTATAGAGGTGAGCCTTCATTAGAAAATGATGATGATACCGACCTGTACCGGATTGGCTACGATCTTGAATATCGGTTTAGCGAAAACTGGCAAGTTCGTAGTAGCCTCCAAACCGTGTTTTGGAAAGAAAATGTTAGGGTAAATGTCCCTCTAAGTTTTTTAGACAATAAACGAGAACAGCCCAGGCTCTATATCCAGTCTGACAATTTTCTTGAAAGCTATCAACTAGACAACTATGTAGCTGGAGAGTTTTCAACTGGCAGTATTCAACATCAACTAGTAGCAGGGTTTAACCTTTATAGAGAAGACCTTCGTTATACTGATGGCATCGAAGGAATCCTGCCTGCAATCGACGTTTTTAATCCTGTCTACGGAGCAATTACTTTAGCGGATTTGTCAGATCCAATACCTGATCAAGATGCAAGATTCCTAACCCAGGGGCTAGGGTTGTACCTGCAAGACCAAATGACTCTGGCAGAAAATCTGAAAGTGCTTCTCGGTGGACGCTTTGATATTGTAGAGCAAGAAGCTGCTTTTGTTCCCTTTTTCCAACGTGCGTCTCAGCAAGAACAGGCTTTTAGTCCACGGATTGGAATTGTTTACCAACCCATTGAACCCATTGCACTCTATGCAAGTTATAGCCGCTCATTCTCTCCAGCACAAGGCAGAGCAGTTGATATCAGTAGTCAATTCAAACCAGAGCGAGGCACACAGTACGAGATTGGTGTAAAAGCAGATATCACCGACAGACTTTCAGCAACACTTGCGTTGTTCAATTTAACTCGTACTAATGTTGTAACCACCGATCCAAACAATCCTTTACTTTCTATTCAGACGGGTGAGCAGCGCAGCCAAGGCGTTGAGCTAGATTTATCCGGCGAAATTTTACCTGGATGGAACATTTTTGCAGGCTTCGCACTAATTGATGCAGAAATTACTGAAGATAACACTCTACCTGTTGGCAATCAATTGAATAATACGCCGAGGACTTCTTTCAATTTATGGACTACCTACGAACTACAGTCTGGAAGCCTGCAAGGGCTGGGCTTTGGTCTAGGTGTCTTTTATGCTGGAGAACGGCAAGGCGATCTAGATAACTCCTTTCAATTACCCAGCTACGTTCGCACAGATGCCGCAATATTTTATACACGAAATAACTTCCGAGCCGCTCTAAACCTCAAAAATTTATTTGATGTTGAGTATTTTGCCTCAGCTAATGGTAGGAACAATGTTTATTTAGGAGACCCATTTACTGTGCAGGGAACTCTTTCCTGGGAATTTTAATTTATTCTAGCTTGGTGCAGATCTGTAAGTACAACTTGGTGTAAACAATTTAAGTATTTGCCAGAGTTTCATTGACTTTTACCAAGCTAGAGGTTTTCTATTGATTCCAGTTCCCAGTTAGGGCTTTAGCATAGTCAAAATGATGAAAAAACAGTCATGTCGTCTAGTTAAGCTGTTCTTACTAATGACTTTTGCCTTACTCTTAATTACAGCTTGTCACCAAACTTTTACCCAAAGACCTGATATCTCCTTGAAGCCTTCTGCTGAGTGCCGAATCATCCAGCACGACTTTGGCGAAACTTGCGTTCCACTGAAACCACAGCGTATTGTTACATTATCTCCTGAAAACAATCTTGATGCCCTCATCGCTCTCGGTATCAAGCCCGTTGGATATACTAGCTACGATATTCTAAACAAAGGAAAGCAAAGTCTCTTTGGTGCATCGCTTGATGCAGTTGCAGGTGCTGAGTATGTTGGGAATGTCTATCAACCTTCCTTTGAAAAAATTCTACTGCTCAAACCTGACTTGATCTTATTATCCCTCGACGCTCATCTATATGAATCATTATCAGCGATCGCACCCACTGTTTCAGTGCCTTCTCCATTTTCGGATCTTATATCCACAGACCAAGCTTTCTTTAAACAAAACCTTCGCTATATTGCTAAATTACTTAATCAAGAATCAAGATCAGAGGAAATTCTAAAAGAATATGAAGAACGAATTAATCAGTTGAGGGAAAAATTAGGGAGGCAGTTGCAGCAGTTAGAGATCGCTGTAATTTTTTATGGTGAGGATGTCATTTATACAATTAACAATCAAATGAATTCTTTAATTCCTAGTATTTTTAATGATATTGGGTTGCGCTACAAGTTTCTGTCTAGTGATAGAAATTTGATGAAACCACCACTCAGCATTGAAACGATTCGTGAGTATGATGCTGATATCCTATTTATCATAAATATTGCTGAAAGACCATCAAGCTTCTATTTTCAACATCCAATATTTAGAAACTTAAAAGCTATCAAAAATAATCGAGCCTATGTTGTCAATCAAGAAGTTTGGAGTGCAGCAGGCATATTAGGAGCGAATAAAGTATTGGATGACTTGTTTAAATACTTACCAGAAGGTACATAAAACTTCTACTTTTTTTGAAAAATCACTATGAATTTTAATATAGTTAATCTCGATTAGTCTACGTTTCAACATTACTCCCCCAAATAACAACCCAAAAAATTACACCATACCCAGTAGAATAATATCTCTGTGAAGGCTGCTTGTGCGATCGCCTTTTATTCAGCTAACGAGGTGAGCGATCGCGCTCAATAATTCTGAAAAGAGGGGCGTTTCTCTACAAGACGGCAAAACCGATCAGGGTTTGTGGACAGAGCGATCGCCTCTTGTCGCCCCTCATCTTTTGCTTCGCGAATGGCGCGAGGTTCTTCAAATAAATTCAGTCCCAACATTATGATTTGTACTCGTTACTGTACATTTTGTGCTAACCAATTTTCTAAATCAGACAAATTAGTAAAATCTAATAAAGCTATGCGCAAAGCGCAGGCTACGCCAACGCTGAGGTTTTCGAGGACAGGTAACGGTAGGGAAGTGATGCGCGATTGTGCTTTGCACACACTACGCGATCGCATTTTCCTCATCCTATTAAAGTCAAGCAGTGCTTCGCTAAAATTTTTGACAACAGTCAGGAGTAAACTGGAAATAGCTGCAAAGTTATACTTTAAGATTTTGACAAAACAATGCTTAAAAGCTACGAAGCGACGATTGAGAACGGTCAGCTAAAATGGCTAGGGGATGAGCCAAAACTATCATCTGCTCGTGTAATTGTGACGATTTTAGAGGATACCACACCACGAGTGAAGCGCCGTACTCCTCCTGCTTCCATTGCAGGTAAAGGTGAAACCTTGGGTGATTTGGTGAGTTCTGTGATTGAAGAACAAGATTGGGAATGTCTCAAGTAATTGTTTTGGATACTCATATTTGGGTTTGGTTTGTTACCCAAGAATTTGAGCTATTTCCATCTCACTGGCGAGAGATAATTGAAACGGCTGATCGAGTTGGAATTTCACCTGTATCCTGCTATGAAGTCGCTTTAGCACAGCAAAAAGGGCGGCTAAAATTGCCTTGTAGTGTTGAGCTTTGGCTTCAAGATGCTTTGGAACCAACAGGTATTTCATTATTTCCACTAACTGCCAAAATCGCCTATCAAGCAGTCAACTTATCACCTGTACATAAAGACCCTTTTGACCGTTTAATTATCGCTACAGTGCTTATTTATGAAGCAAAGCTAGCGAGTATTGACGGCTTGTTTTCTCAGTATTCAGAACTCGATACACAGTTAATGAAATCGTGAGATCAATAACTGTTGTGTTACTACATTTAGGCAGTCACTGAAGCAACCTAATTTTTATAATTGATCGGGGTCTTCACCTAATTCTCGTAGTCGTTACGCGAGTCTTTCGGCGCGTTGTTGTGCTTGTTGCGATCGCCCTTCTGCTGTTAAATAACGATTTCCTTGCTGATCCTACCATGCTAACCCTTCTTGCTGTGTTGGTTCCAACGGCATTGTATAGCGACCAATTCCCAAACCTACCTCTGACATCCAATAAGGTTCACCACTTTGCAACTGATATTTACCATTTACCAGCTTGTACACTTCAAAAGGTTGATGGCAATCTCTTCGCCAAAATGAATTATAAATGATGTAATACAATACACCTAAACGAGCGTAGATCTCCATCTTTTCGTCATATTCATTGCCGTAGGTATGTGAAACCAACTCTAACGTCAAAATCGGTGGAATTTCATTTTCTTCCCACATTACATAACTCAAGCGTCCTCGCCCTTGACGCTTAGGCTTCCAACGTTCTACACCCAAACTCAAAAAACCATCAGGAATCACAGGTAGTCTGATATTTGTACCCTTAGTGTAATAAATTCCCATATCCACGCCGAAGAACCAATCGTTGCGATTTGCCCAAATCATCTTCAATACAAACAGCAGGACATTGGGCAAAAAGTTTTGATCCTCGCTTCGCGACGGCGAAACGCCTACATTATCCACAGGCGTATCATCAGAACAAGGTAGTTCTTCACTGGTAGGTAGGGATTACTTGAGATCAGGTGCTAGCATTGTCCCTCTTTAAGTTAGTGCCTTTATTGTATTTCACTTTATACTTGTGCGGCGATCGCCTCAATTAAAAGCGCAATTACGCACCCATTCCCGAATACTGTTTTAATCCTCTTCGCCACAGCCAGCGATTGACAACAAAAAATAACGCAATCCAACCTAGCATCACTAAAAATCCTTGTAACACATTCACAGATAAACCAATTAATAGCGATGCTGGAAAATCAATCAAATAAGGAAATGGCGTCCAAAGTAATACGTTGCGTATATTTTCTGGAAACATTTCTAACGGTGCAATTAAACCGGAAAAGAAGAGATAAAATAAAAACCAAAAATTTTCAATTGCGTTGGCTCTTTCTGTCCAAAAGGCAAATAAAGCAAATGTGTATTGAATGAGAAATCGAAGAATAAACGCAAAAATTACTGTCACTACAAATAGTAGAATATTACTTAGGCTTGGTATCCAAATAGCTTGCGGATAAAGAAAGAAAAATAAGGCTACCAATAATAAAGCAAACGGCAGACGTGCTAATCTTTCAGAAAGATGCGAGGCGACATGGTGCCATACCGGATCGAGCGGTTGTAATAATCTTGGTGACAGTTTTCCTTCAACAACTTCTTTCTCAAATTCATAAATTACCCAAACAACAGTAAATTGTCGGACAACAAAAACTGTAAGAAAGTAACGCGCAAAATCTTCAGGACTTAGCCCAAATTGTCCGCTTTGAGCCGCTTGTGTCCACACTCCCATTAAAATGAGTGGTAGACTACCAGACAAAGCCCATAAAAATAGCTCGGCGCGGTATTCGAGCATATATGCGTAGTAGCTGGTAAGCAGAACTCGGGCTTTTTTGAAGATTGAATTCATGACACACCACCAGCGCTAAATACACGACCGATGACTTCTTCGACGGGTGGATCGGTGACAGTTAAGTCGATGACTTCTAACTCTGCCAAAATTTGGGCGACGGTACGGGTTAAGGCTTCGCGTTGCACTAAAAAACGTGCTGATTGTCCTTCTACAGACTTAATTTCACCGTAATGCATCAGCTTTGCTTCGGGTAAAGGGTGCGCGAGTTCTACCTGCACTTCGCGGTAAGGGGCAAATCGATCGATAAGTCCTTCTAAACTGCCATCGTAAATCAATTGTCCTTGGTGGATAACAAGTACACGTTTGCACAATGCGCTAATATCTGCCATGTAGTGACTGGTTAACAGAATTGTCGCGTCATATCTTTGGTTGTATTCGCGTAAAAATTTGCGTACTCCCACTTGGGCGTTAACATCAAGTCCTAGCGTTGGTTCGTCTAAAAATAGTACTTTGGGTTGATGTAATAATGCTGCCATCAGTTCGGCTTTCATGCGTTCGCCCAGCGACAGTTTGCGCACAGGTTGGTTTAACTTACCTTGCAGTGACAACATTTCTGTGAGTTCGCCGACACGCTGACGGTATTCTTTATCTGAAAGGTTATAGATTGCCGCGTTGATCTTTAATGTGTCTAGTGCGGGTAAATCCCAAATTAACTGCTGCTTTTGCCCCATGACAAGCGTAATTTGTTTTAAAAACCCAGGTTTGCGTTGAAAAGGGATGTATCCAGCTACTCGCACGCGCCCTGCTGAAGGGTGAATTAAACCTGTCAGCATTTTAAGCGTAGTAGTTTTACCTGCACCATTTGCCCCCAAAAAGCCAACAACTTCGCCTGATTCAATCTCAAAGGAAACTTGTTTGACGGCTTCTACCATGCGGTAGGTGCGGCGAAAAAAGTGTTGTATGGTTCCTTTTAGTCCAGGTTCTTTGACAGCGACAGGATAAACTTTACTTAAGTATTCAGCCGAAATGATGGGCATAAAAAGGGGTCAGGGGTCAGAGGTCAGAGGTCAGGGGCTATAGTGATGAATGACTAATGATGCGAGCATTTTTGCCTGCAATTGGCGAATTTTCACTGAAGCGCTCCATGAACAATAGTAATCAAAATTTGAATCAGAATGCAGAGTGACGCTTACGACTGGATTGAACAATCTCTTGCTACTATCCACAAAGCTGATTGGTATCGTACTGTGCAGACGATTCAGGGTCGTTCGGGAGCTATTGTACAAATGCATGGGCGATCGCTTATCAATTTTGCCAGTAATGATTACCTCGGATTAGCCAGTGACGATCGCTTGATTCAAGCTGCGATTGCGGCAACACAAACCTATGGTACAGGTAGTACAGGGTCGCGGTTACTCAGCGGACATCGCGAATTACACCGTGAATTAGAAGGCGCGATCGCCTCGCTCAAACAAACTGAAGATGCTCTTGTCTTTAGTTCAGGCTATCTTGCCAATATTGGTGTCATTTCGGCAATTGTCGGTAAACGCGATTTGATTTTATCAGATCAATACAATCACTCATCGTTAAAAAATGGGGCAATTCTCAGCGGTGCAACGGTGATTGAATATTCGCATTGCGATCTGGTATCGCTCCTAACGCATCTTCAACAACGCGATCGCTATCGTCGCTGTCTAATTATCACCGATAGTGTTTTTAGCATGGATGGCGATTTATGTCCTTTACCAGAGCTACTCGATTTAGCAGAACATTACAATTGTATGTTGTTAGTCGATGAAGCTCATGCAACTGGGGTATTGGGGAGTGGTGCTGGGTGTGTAGAACACTTCGGCTGTACACAACGCCAGCTAATTCAAGTTGGTACGCTCAGTAAAGCGTTAGGAAGTTTAGGCGGCTATGTTGCTGGAAGCAAAATATTAATTGATTTCTTGCGCAATCGCGCTCCTAGTTGGATATACACTACTGCGCTTTCACCTGCAAATACGGCAGCAGCTTTAGCAGCGATTTGCATTATTCAGCAGGAACCCGAACGGCGTCAACAGTTGTGGCGTAATATTGATAACTTGAAGCTCCTCTTACATCAACAGTTACCACACTTAAAATTACTACCGTCTGAATCTGCAATTCTTTGCTTATTATTACCTAGTCCCGCGAGTGCTTTAACTGCGGCTCATTCTTTGCAAGATGCAGGGATTTTTGCGCCAGCCATTCGCCCGCCTACAGTACCCACAAGCCGGATTCGGCTTTCACTGATGGCGACGCATACGTTTGCTCATATCAAGCAACTTGTCGATGTTTTGAGCGCCATCGACATAATTTCACCTAAATCTGCTCGCGACGATCGACAATGACAACCTTAGGATCGTCACTAACAGGCTCGGTGTATTCTGTACTGCGAGTTACTTTGGGTGTTGTATTGTCATCAAGATTTTGAACCTCAGTAGCGGCTGGAATATCATACACGCCAAACTCTTGAATGCCTCGATTCATTAAAATTGCTTCGGCGTTGATGATGTCTTGTGTCGTACCATCCACAATGACTAAATAACCACCACCAGCAACTTGTTCATTGTAGATTCTTGCTCGTTCTTCGGGAATACCTAAACCAAGCAATGCACCGAGTAAACCGCCCGTTGCAGCACCAACTGCACCTCCGGCGATCGCACTCGTTAAAGCTGAAGCGACTTCTCCAGCAAATAATACTGGACCTACACCAGGAACGACAAGACTACCCAAACCAACAAGTAAGCCTGTAATTCCTCCCAATACACCACCTGTCAAGGCTCCGGCTGTTGCCCCTTCACCGGCTTTATTATCAAAGGTGTCGTTCACATCAATTCCAGCGATTTCGTCTTGAGTTGCTTCGTCGCGGGCAATGATCGAAATGTTGTCTATAGAAAAACCGCGATCGCGTAGATCATTGATTGCTTGTTCTGCATCTAAATAACTCGAAAATACACCAATTGCACGTCTTTTTAGATCATTTACCATTTTTTACCACCTGACTTATGGTTGCAAGAATTTATATGATGTGATACTTGAATTTCTATCAAATTAATTCCTAGGACATCATCAATCTAAGGAAATACAATAAAATATAAAAAATTAATAGCTTTTTAGAGATTGTTGTTTTTGTTTTATCTTTAATGTGCAAATAAAACCTTTAGCTTGACTGCAAAACCAACTGTAAATAAAGTAATTTTAGAGTGCAAAATAATTATTAATGCATAGCAAATTATAACTTATATGTTTATTTCAAAACAAAAGATATGTAAATTGAAAAGCATTTAATTCGCTGCCTTGACATACATAAAGATAGCTGAAACAAGAATGTATTAAACTAAAGCTTACTTGCGCGAACTAATTAGTTATTGAAGAAAACAGCTAGCCTCAACGGAAATTGCGACTCATGAGTTCGGTTCTACGACTGCCCTTGAAGACCAAATCTCGATATCTTATGTATTGAGATCAAGATTAAAGCACTACAAGCAATGGCGAGTTGAAGGGGTGAGTACTGGTGCGCAAATGGATAATCCCAACACTGAGTGAAATACTAGCGAGCAACGACGCACAGCACGGCGGCTATGGTAGCAATTCTTGCCTAGTGTCTCCAACTAGCGAAGAATGTACTTTGGCAGATAAGCCTGTCAAAGCAGCGCAGCAATGGCACGTTGCGATCGCCGCCTTAGAGAACCTACTACGACAAACACTTCTTCAAGACACGGTTGATGAGAATTGCAGTGCATCGCCGCAAGGAGTTGTGTTGGCAAGTTTTGCACCAGCGATCGCCAATCCCCAACTTATTAGCAAGCTACCCGCGTGGACTTTTACTAAAGATTCTTGGCAGCATCAACTACTTCCAGCAGATGTTACTTGCGTTGCGGCACACAAAACTTTACAATTAGCTGCCGAATCAGGAATTCCATTACCGTTGCTTCCTGGAGATCCGCTAGCACAGGAACAGTTTTGTTTAGTGTTAACCGCACAGTTTAGCTTTGTGATGGTTTTAGCCGAAAACGGTGGCGTACCAATATTTTTATTTTCGTTTGAACCAGAAGTCGTTGAACAAGCGTGGTATGCGCTGCGAGCAAGAGCCGCGCTGACAACTTCTGAGTCAGTATTACATCTTGATAAATTAGTTCAACAATATTATCCCATCGCGCCAGATTACCAAACAGTCATGCACTTTAGTCGCTTGCTGTTGCGGCATATGCCAGAAGTGCCACACGAAGAAGTGCGTGATAGTGCAATCCGAAATCATAACTCGGAACTTGGTTCCTCCGCACCGCGCTCCGATGTAGAGTTACTGCAAGCATTTGCGCATGAAGTGCGGACACCGTTAACAACGATTCGGACATTGACTCGCTTGCTCCTCAAGCGCCGCGACTTGGCGACTGATGCGCTCAAACGGTTAGAAATCATTGACCATGAGTGTACCGAGCAAATCGACCGCATGGAACTTTTATTTCGTGCAGCAGAACTAGAAAAGTGTACTGCTAAGCACTCAGGTACTTATTTAACGGCGATGTCATTAACGCAGGTACTACAGCAAAGTGTTCCGCGTTGGCAAAAACAAGCGAGTCGGCGTAACTTGACTTTGGATGTTGTTTTACCGCAGCAGCAGCTACCAACCGTCGTTAGCGATCCAAAAATGCTGGATCAAGTATTAACAGGGCTAATTGAAAACTTTACGCGCAGCTTACCGCCAGGAAGCCATATCCAAGTGCAAGTTATTCCTGCGGGAGATCAGTTAAAGTTGCAATTGTTGCCTAAGTCTCAGCTAGGCGAAAACGATAAAGGACAACAATCTACAGTTCCACCGATTCGCAAGTCACTAGGGCAGTTACTCACGTTTCAACCCGAAACAGGCACTATTAGTTTGAACATTACAGCTACTAAGCAGCTGTTTCAAGCAATTGGCGGTAAACTCATCGTGCGCCAACGCCCGCACGAAGGCGAAGTTTTAACGATTTTCTTACCATTGGACGTTAAGCAGACCGAATATTGCAGTTAGACCTAGCAAAACGACAACTCATTCGATAAACTTTTAATTAGATATCGGTCTAATTAGAGAAATGGAACAAGATATCATGCGATCGCTGCTGCGCTTTTTTAAAGTGCTAGCCGACGAAAGTCGATTGAAGATGCTGGGGATTCTAGCGAATCGAGAATGCAGTGTGGAAGAATTAGCTGTATTACTGCAATTGAAAGAACCAACGGTATCGCATCATCTCAATAAGCTCAAAGAGTTGCAGTTGGTAAAAATGCGCGCTGAAGGAAATACCCATCTGTATCAGCTAGACACTGAAGCTTTGCAAGGTATCAGCAAAGAGATTTTTTCGCCAAAGCAGATTGCTTCGTTAGCTGAAAATATCGAAGGCGAAGCCTGGGAACGTAAAGTATTGCAAAACTTTCTCGTTGATGGACGACTCAAAGAAATTCCGGCAAGTCGCAGAAAGCGCGTTGTCATTCTCAAGTGGTTAGTAAACCAATTTGAAACAGGAGTCAAGTACCCTGAAATTAAAGTTAATACTATCCTCAAGCGCTACCACGAAGACTGCGCCACACTACGTCGCGAACTGATCGGCTATCAATTCATGCAACGCGAGAATAGTATTTACTGGCGCATACCAAATGAGGAGCGTGGGGCTAGGGGCGAGGAGTGAGTGATTAATTTTGAGTTTTGTTCGCGTAAGCGCGCCGGAGGCAATTATTAATAGATTTTTTTAACTCAACCCTTATAACTTTCTGTTTCGCACTCACCCCATCCCTTCTGCTCACGCCACTTGCACTCAAAGGAGGGAACCTCCGCACGACACTGGCTCCCCTACGCCTTCAACTTCCCGACCTGTCAGAAGTATCTACAGGTAAAAGCACATTAAAAGTCGAACCTTCTCCCAAGCGGCTTTTGACTGAGATCGAGCCACCACAGCGTAAGAGAAGTTGTTGCACAATGGTTAAGCCTAGCCCTGCACCACTACCATCTTCACCAGCGGCGGGGCGGACGCGATAGAAGCGATCGAAGATCTTAGGAATTTCACTCGGTGCAATACCAATACCTGTGTCGCGAAATTCGAGTTGGACAAAATCGCCTTGCAGACGCGATCGCACCCAAACTTGACCGTTAGTAGGAGTAAACTTGATGCTGTTGTGCAATAAGTTAATCACAATTTGTTTAAGCCAAGCACTCACACAAGAAACGGAAGGTAAATCCTCAGGTACGGTGTAAGCAAGCATAATGCCTTTTTCGGTTGCCAATGGCTGATATGTACTGACAACACCAGGGACAATTTCACTTAAGCGCACTGATTCTAAAGGTGTTTGTACCGCACGTTCAAGCTGGATTAAGTCTGATAAACCATTAATGAGCGAGTTTTGGCGATCGCATTCTGTACTAAGTACTTGCAAATACCTTTGTTTTTGTGCAGGTTTAAGTTGCGGAGAATTGAGTAAACTGAGTGCCATTTTCATATGCGCTAAAGGTGTCCGCAGTTCTTGACACAACTCACTTACAAACTCATCTTTTAAAGAAAAACTACTTTGCTTTTTCGTCCGAGTAGCTTTATTAAGTGCGCGATCGCGGCGTAATTTAGTCCGACTGCGAATTTGTTCTTGGTGATGAATTTGCTTAGTTAAGATTTGATTTAAAAATAACGGTTCAGGAATTGCTGGAACTTCTAGAGTTAACGTAGCTGATTGACTAATGCTTTTAAGACTATTAAGTACTGGTTGAATCACACGTCCTTCAAACGAGTAAAACGCAACTAAAGGCGGTTTTTTGCGGATTGCAGTCGGGGATGCATTTTCTTTGAGTTTCTGTTGTCGCTGCTTTGGTCCGAGTCGGTATGCAAGGATGAGACCACAAAAATCGCTAGCGGCGATCGCCAAAAAATATTCTCGACGCAACTGATTATTTAGTTTAAGCGGAATGGGAACGTTAGGAAACTTGAATTTGTCAGCATTGTCGCCGCCTTGGGGAAGAATCATGTATGTAGTATGCGGCTGCTGTACTTGGCTGTGGTAACGCTGAATTTCTGCGTGCCAAATTTCACCTGGTGGTAGCTTGAGCCATAGCGTCGCTGGAATTTGATGTTCAATCAGGACATCTATTGTCGCCCTGACTAATGAAAGCAAAGTTGCAGGGCTGACAGCTAAAAGTTGCGGGGGCGGTTCTACGTTGAGAATAGACTTATAAAGCGAATCCATAGTGAGTAATATTGTTTTGCTTTAAAGTTGCTACCTAGGGGAAGCAGAGGCAGCAGAGGTGCAGAGGAAGAATAAAATGAGGGGTAACTCAAAACTCGCGCACTAGTCACTAGCCACTAACTACTAACCACCACTCCCTTGCATCATTTGGGCGTTGTGTCTTTCTTGCAAAGCAAATCTTGCTTGTTCGCGATCGTCAAAGTGGATTTTTTCTGTTCCTAAAATTTGGTAGTCTTCGTGACCTTTCCCCGCAATAAGTACGCCATCTCCTGGTTGGGCTTCGAGGATCGCTGTACGAATCGCACTCGCGCGATCGCCGATTACTTTTGGCTGTACGGTTTTGGGAATTCCGGCTAAAATATCTTGCAAAATGCGTTCGGGGTCTTCAGTACGCGGGTTATCTGACGTGACAACCGCGATATCTGCAAGTTGCGCGGCAATTGCTCCCATTTTCGGACGCTTCGTGCGATCGCGATCGCCACCACAACCAAACACGCAGATCATCTTACCTGGAATAAACGGTCGCGAGGCTTTGAGTAAATTTTCTAAACTATCAGGTGTGTGCGCGTAATCGACAATCACGCTAATATCTTGCTTGGCATCGATTTGCACGCGTTCCATCCGCCCAGGAACTTCCGTAAATTTTGGTAAAGCTTGGGCAATTAATTCTAAATCTACACCCAGGTGTAACGCTGCGGCAACAGATGCCAACATATTTGAAAGGTTGTACTCGCCGACTAAAGGCGAACGAAACGCAATATCTCCTTTGGGTGTATGCAGCATTCCACTCACACCCGTCGGTTCATAGTTTAGATCGCTCGTCCAAAAATCAGATCCCTCCGCATTGTGGACGCTATAGCGCCATAGTTGCTGCGCAGGTATTTGTGCAATGAGTCTTTGTCCGTAAGCATCATCCGCATTAATCACCGCGCGTCCTTGAAGATAATCAGGGCTAAATAACAGTGCTTTCGCCGCAAAATAATCTTCCATATCCTTGTGGAAGTCAAGGTGGTCTTGCGTTAAATTTGTGAACACCCCAACTTCAAACGGACAGCCCATCACCCGCCCTTGGGCTAAAGCATGGGAACTCACTTCCATCACGCCCCACTGACAACCCGCGTCACGGGCTGCGGCTAGTTGCTGCTGAAGTTCGACGGCGAAGGGTGTAGTGTGCGTTGCGGTTTGCTCATAACCTTGCCATCGCGTGTAGAGAGTTCCCATCAATGCAGTGGGAAATTGCGCTTGCGTCAGAAAAAATTCAATGAGGTGCGTTGTTGTCGTTTTGCCATTCGTACCCGTCACCCCTACAAGTTTGAGTTGTTTTGCAGGGTAGCCATAAAAAGCCGCAGCCGAAGAGGCGCAGGCTTCTACCATATCAGTTGCCACAATGACACAAGCATCCGTTGTCACGGGCTGTTTTTTTGCCGCATCGGTGGAAATTAACGCGGCGATCGCGCCCGATGCGATCGCACTTTGCCAAAATTCGCCGCCATCAACTCGCGTCCCTGGCATTCCAATAAACAGATCTCCTGCTTGACAAGCATGAGAGTTTGTTTTTAACCCCGTAACTTCCGTATCGATTGCTGCGTGTTGGGGTACTTCGACAACACTTGCAATATTTTTCAACAATTCGCGCAATTTCATGGCATCAACTCCTCACAACAAAAACTCAAAAGACCCCAAAATCACTCACCCGCTGACCCCTGTACGGGCAAGGCACCGCCTTGCCCCTCTGACCCCTGACCGCTACACATAAGGCACCGCCTTGCCCCTCTGACCTCAGACCCCTGACCGCTGCCACAAACACACATCCTTTACTCTGAATCATGAGTTTTGAGATATTTCTGTAGCAATTGCTCCAACTGCGACACACTGGCGCGGGGGGAAGGACGAGGAATTTGCGTTTCTTTGCCATTGTTGTCCTGACACAGGACTGGAACTTCATACTGATACGTCTCAACCCAATCTGCACGAGTTGTAATGTCTCGTACTTCCAAATCGAAGCTGAATGAGTGAATTTGTGCCAATTTTTCCTCCAATCCCTCACACAAATGGCACCCTGGCTTACTGTATAAGATTAATCGCATTTTAGAGAAACTACTTTATAAAAAACAAAGGCTCGACGTAAAAAATCAAAAGCTTTCACCCATGCCATATTTAGATATTCTGGATGTAGGAGAAATAACCAAAGAATTGACATGAGCTTTTCGACCGAATCTCAGACGCAGACTGATAGTTTTGATTTAGATCAACTTAACCAGAGATTTGATACTGCTCATCCAAGAGAGATTTTAGCTTGGTGCGTTGAGCATATTGTAAAGGGACTAGTGCAAACGAGTGCCTTTAATGTTGATGATATGGTCATCACTGATATCTTATACCGCGACCTCAAGCACGCAGTTCCAGTCATTTTTCTCGACACGTTACATCACTTTCCCCAATCATTAGAATTTGTTGCCAAAGCGAAGGAAACGTACAACCTTGACTTGCGCATCTATAAAACTCCTGATGTAAACACGCGGGAAGCATTTGCCGCTAAATATGGTGAAGCCTTGTGGAACAAAGATATCGAGAAATTTCACCACGTCACAAAAATTGAACCTTTGCAGCGTGGTTTGGAGGAACTCAACACCGTTGCTTGGATTACGGGACGACGTCGCGACCAAGCTGTGACCCGTGCCGATATGCCAGTATTTGAATTAGATGCCCAACAGCGTCTTAAGGTGAATCCTTTGGCAAGTTGGACGCGTAAAGATTCCTGGAATTATGTTTTCCAACACAATGTCATTTACAACCCACTCCACGACCAAGGTTATCCCAGCATCGGCGACGAACCAATCACCACCCCCGTCGCTGAAGGCGAAGACGAACGCGCAGGACGCTGGCGCGGTATGGGTAAAACTGAATGCGGAATTCATATCTGATCAGAGGTCAGGGAGTTGAAGGAGCAGGGGAGCAGAGAAAGCAGAGGAAGCAGAGGAATAGTGTTTTATATAACTCACCACTCACCACCCACCAGTAACAACTAGCCACTTATGCTAAAAATCCTCCACCTATCCGATATTCATATGGGGAGTAGCTTCTCCCACGGACGCATTGACCCTCAAACAGGAACTAATACACGATTAGAGGATTTTGTCAAGACTTTGGCGCGGTGTATTGACCGTGCGATCTCAGAACCGGTTGACCTTGTTGTTTTTGGTGGCGATGCGTTTCCCGATGCAACTCCACCACCGTTTGTCCAAGAAAAATTTGCGAGTCAGTTTCGCCGCTTGGTCGATGCGCAAATTCCCACAGTTTTATTAGTCGGTAATCACGACCAACACTCGCAAGGACAAGGCGGGGCGAGTTTGTGTATTTATCGAACTTTGGGTGTACCAGGATTTATTGTTGGCGATCGCCTCATGACGCACCACATCCAAACGCGTAATGGTCCAATTCAAGTGATTTCGCTACCTTGGCTAACGCGTTCAACGCTGCTAACGCGCCCCGAAACCGAAGGATTGTCTTTAGCTGAAGTTAATCAACTACTTATTGATCGCCTGCGTGTCGCCCTCGAAGGTGAAATTCGTAGCCTTAACCCAGAAGTACCAACGGTGTTATTAGGGCATCTCATGGTTGATAATGCGTCTTACGGTGCTGAACGCTTTTTAGCTGTTGGTAAAGGCTTCACAGTACCGCTATCCTTACTCACTCGTCCTTGTTTTGATTACGTCGCGTTAGGACACGTCCATCGCCACCAGAACTTGAATAAATCAAATGACCCGCCGATTATTTACCCAGGAAGTATTGAACGCGTAGATTTTAGCGAGGAAAAAGAAGATAAAGGCTATGTAATCGTCGAAGTCGAACGCGGTAAAGTGCAGTGGGAATTTTGTCCTTTACCTGTGCGCACATTCTGCACAATTGATGTAGATGTCTCGAATGCTGCTGATCCGCAAGCAAAAATATTAAAGGCGATCGCACAAAAAAATATTGATGACGCTGTTGTGCGTCTTATTTATAAGCTACGTTCTGAACAACTAGACCAAATCGATACAGCATTGTTGCATCAAACATTAAGCCCAGCGCATACTTACACCATTCAACCCGAATTAATTAGCCAACTCGCACGTCCACGCGTACCCGAACTAGGAACAAGTAACACGATTGACCCGATAGAAGCCTTGAGAACTTATTTAAACAATCGGGAAGACCTTAAAGATATCTCAGCCCCGATGTTAGAAGCTGCACACAAGTTGCTAGCGGGTGATACTGAAGAATGGTTCAATCTAGATCCAAATAGCACAGACAACGCAGCCGCTAGCAGCCAAGAAGCTACAAACATTACAGATCGTCAACTGCGCTTACTTTAAAGACGACCTAACTATAGCGTCAGAGGTCAGAGGTCACGGTTAAGCTCTAGTTAGAGAAATCACTGTGAACATTTATAGTGTCCTAACTTTATTGACTAGGGCTATAGTTGCTAAATACACGATCAGTAAGTGGTGAAAATATAAGATTAGTAATTAATCGCTATCTTAGACTAGCGATTGGCTATTGGCTGGTGTTCGATGAAAGTTTCTATTATTTATTAACTTAATTAATAGCGACTAAGTGCCAAATTATAGGCATGAGTGTTTAGTATTAAGCTATCTTGAATCAAAGCTTAAAAGTGAGTAATTTAGTAATTATTCTTGATTTTCGCTAAGAAATTGAAACTCAGCATGACTTCAAACTGAGAATTATTAACACTAAACAATTGGTAGTTAATTACGCACTTGCATTCGGTAAAAGCTAAGTGCTAGAGGTTTATTGATTACCTCTTTTTAATTATCCAACCTGGAAAAGTGTAGTACCATTTCACTTTGAAGTCGCTACAAATAGGCAGCTTCAGGTGCAGAAAAAAAATGATTTGTAGTTTTTATTTAATGAAATGGTGTAACCCCTAATACTTTTGTAGAATTAGACAATTCTTAAGCTGCTCAAATGCGAAGTCTAATTTTTCAGCATAATTACGGATGTGCTAGGAATTTATGGCTTTTATAAGTAGATAGGATGCGAAAATCTACAGATAAAGCTGTACGCATCATTGCCAATAACACTCACACTTATTGGTTTTAAGCTCTCTCTGTTGTATGCGATCGCCAAATTCCCGTAAAAACTAGTAAGTTTTACTGAAAATCTATCAATTATGCTATTAAAAACTACTGACACTTATCTAAAAAAAGAATGTGTTCAATCAATGCTTCAGACAAGAGAGTAATGTAAACAGCTAACAGCTAGTTTCGTCTTGATGTCAACATTTTTTATGTAATAACTGTAATGAAGTATGTTGTTTTGGCGAAGTATAATTTATTACTAAACTTATTAAATATATGAGGGTGCTGAAACCAAACCTATTGCTGAAAATACCGAATAGTAAGGCGCACAAGTCTGGTGGAGTTACATTACATCGATTGCTTATTGTACCTTTTATACTACAAATTTTTACAGTTGTAGGAATTGTTGGATATTTCTCGCTGCGTAATGGACAACAAGCAGTCAACGACTTGGCGTATCAGTTGATGGATAAAGTCAATCGTCTTGTGACACAGCATCTAGATAGCTATCTATCAACTCCTCAGGAAATTAATCAGCTGAATATTGATGCCATTCAACTGGGAATATTAGACTTACAAAACTTTGACACAGCAGGACGTTACCTTTGGAAACAGATGCAGGTGTATGATGTTAGCTACATCGGTTATGCGCTCACGACAGGTGAACTGGTTGCATCTGGGCGATATTTAGATGGTAAGGGCGTAACTATTGATGAACTCTCGTCGCGTACTCAAGGAAAAGCATACACTTACGCAACGGATAATCAGGGCGATCGCACGCGAGTTTTAAGAGTATATGACAACTATCAACCGTTGAGGGAATCTTGGTATACGTATGCGGTCAAAGCAGGAAAACCTGTGTGGAGTCCAGTATATACCTGGAACGATCCGGCAGGTCACTTGTTAATTTCAGCAAGTCATCCAATTTACGATCAAGACAAAAAACTCATTGGTGTGTTTGCAGCAGATTTCTTACTAACTAAGATTAGTAATTTTATTCGGAGTTTAGATATCAGTCCTTCAGCAAAAATTTTTATTATTGAGCATGATGGCAAGTTAATTGCTAGTTCGAGTACAGAAAAACCATTTACACTTCTTCAAGGCAAAGCCCAAAGACTCAATGTTTTACAAAGTCAAGATGTATTAATTCGAGCAACAGCAAAGTATTTATACAATGAATTTAACGGCTTTACCACAATTAGTATTAGCCAGGAACTAAATTTTCAGTACAATAATGAACGTCATTTTGTCCACGTAACACCGTGGAAAGACACACTTGGACTTGATTGGTTAGTGGTGGTGGTTGTGCCTGAATCTGACTTCATGGCACAGATTAATGAAAATACAAAAATAACAATTATTTTTTGTTTATTAGCAATGCTACTGGCTACGCTTTTAGGAATGTTGACCTCGCGATGGATTACCCAGCCGATTCGAGAACTCAGCGCAGCTAGCAAAGCGATCGCCTATGGAGATTTAGACCAAAAAGTTGAGATTAAAGGAGTCAGAGAACTGGATGTCTTATCGCAGTCATTTAATCGGATGGCATTACAACTCAAAGAATCCTTTGAACAGCTAGAAACAAGAGTAGAAAAACGCACAGCCCAACTCAACGAAGCTAAACAAGCTGCCGAAGCTGCGAATCGTGCTAAAAGTGAATTTCTTGCTAACATGAGTCATGAATTGCGTACTCCTTTAAATGCAGTTCTTGGCTTTACAACATTGATGAATCAAGACGCCTCCCTCACCGCTGAACAACGAGAAAATCTAAAAATTATTAATCGCAGTGGCGAACACTTGCTGACATTAATTAATGACGTTCTTGATATGGCAAAAATTGAGGCAGGTCGTATTACATTAAATAAAAAAAACTTTGACCTATATAGCCTTTTAGATACAATTGAAGAAATGTTCTCCTGCAAAGCTCAGTTAAAAGGCTTACAGCTACAAATTGAGCATACCTTAGAAGTCCCTCGCTACATTAATTCAGACGAAATCAAACTACGCCAGATTCTGATTAATCTTGTCGGCAATGCGATTAAATTTACACAAGAAGGCTATGTGTTTTTGCGCGTAACAACCGTAGAGAATCAAGATACAACACCAAAGCCCACTCCACAAACAACACTACATTTTGAGGTAGAAGATACGGGAATAGGAATCGCAGCGCATGAAACCGAAATGCTATTTAAACCTTTTGTGCAAACGGAAACAGGGCGAAAATCCGAACAAGGAACAGGGTTAGGTTTAGCGATCACGCACAAATTTGTTCAACTAATGGGAGGCGCAATTACACTCAGTAGCAAGTTAGGAAAAGGCACGATTTTCCAGTTCGATATTCCCGTTGAACTCGCCGAAGCTACATCACAAGAAACTGAGACTCAACGCGTTATTGGTTTAGAGCCAGGACAACCACAGTATCGGATTTTAGTCGTTGACGATCACTTAGCGATGCGCCGTATTCTGAAACAAACGCTAACTAACATTGGGTTTGAGGTACGCGAAGCTGAAAATGGTCAAGACGCGATCGCGCTGTGGAACATCTGGGAACCACACTTCATCTTGATGGATATGCGGATGCCGATTGTCGATGGCTATGAAGCAACTCAATATATTAAATCCCAACCAAAAGGTCAATCAACAATTATTGTTGCTTTCACGGCTAGTGCGTTTGAGCAAGAACGAGCAACTGTCTTAGCAACAGGTTGCGATGATTTTATTCGTAAGCCGTTTCGCGAAGAAGTTATTTGGGAAAAGCTCAAGCAACATCTTGGTGTCCGTTATATTTATGAAAATCCACGTTCAATTCGCGAAACGCTGCAAGAAGTAGCCCCAGGTTACGTGCTAAATGCTGACAACCTCAACTTTGTGATGCCAACTGCGTGGATCGCGCAACTGCACGATGCAGCAGCGAAACTTGACGCTGAAACAATAGCACAACTCATTACAGAAATTCCTACAGATTATGCATTCCTAGCACAAGCATTGCAACAAAAAGTAAATAACTTTGACTTTGATCAAATTATCGACTTAGCTCAGCCATCCTCGTTATGAATAGCTCTCCCCTTGATGCATCACGCACAATTTTAATCGTTGACGATGTTCCTGAAAACCTGCGCGTCTTGTCCAAAACTTTGTTAGGACAAGGCTATCAAGTCCGCTGTGCGAAGAATGGTGCTATGGCATTGATGGGAGCTAATACCGCCCCACCCGATGTGATTCTCCTCGATATCAAAATGCCCGATCTTGATGGCTACGAAGTTTGTCGTCGCCTGAAAGCTTCGCCCACAACGCGCGATATTCCAGTGGTTTTCTTGAGTGCTTCGGATGATGTGCTTGATAAAGTCAAAGCTTTTGAAGTCGGCGGAGTAGATTACATTACGAAACCGTTTGAGATTGCAGAAGTTTTAGCCCGCGTTCAAAGTCAGATTGCGCTGCGAAGTGCCAAAGCAGAAATTTCTCAACTCAATACCCAACTCGAACAACGCATTCAACAGCGTACTTTACAACTACAAGCAGCTAACCAACAGCTACAACGCGAAATCGGAGAACGCAAACTTGCAGAAAAACGGCTACAAGAAAGTGAAGAACGACTTGAAAGTATTTTAAATTCCCTAGAAGAAGTTGTGTGGTCAGTTTGTCCAAAAACCCGCAAGCTTTTTTATCTCAATCCGGCTGCGCAAAAAGTTTATGGTCGTCCTGTTGCTGAATTTTTTGAGAATCCCAATTTGTGGTTAGAAGCGGTGCATCCAGAAGATCGCCGCAAAGTTGAGCGATCGCATCAAATGCTACTTCAACAAGGCAGTGCCGAGTTAGAGTATCGAATTTTACAACCTGATGGTCGTGTACGATGGGTGAGTACTCGTAGCCGCGTTATCTACGAAAATGGTGTTGCTGTTCGCCTCGATGGCATTGTTTACGATATTACACGCCGCAAGCAAGCCGAGGAACAATTAGTGTACGATGCCTTGCACGATGCGTTAACGGGTTTACCCAATCGCAATTTATTTATGGAACGCTTAGAAAGCGCGTTACACCGCGCCAAGCGCAATACTAATTATTTATTTGCGGTACTTTTTATCGACTTAGATCGCTTTAAGGTTGTTAATGATAGTTTAGGTCATACTTTAGGCGATCAATTATTATGTGCGATCGCCGATCTGCTTCAACAATGCTTACGCTCTACTGATACAATTGCTCGGTTTGGTGGTGATGAATTTACAATTCTCCTCGACGATATCAAAGATATCACAGATGCGATCCGCATTGCCGAGCGACTCCAAGCACAACTCACCGCACCATTCCAACTCGAAAACCACACAATTTTTTCGAGTGCAAGTATCGGAATTGCCCTCTCTTCGCCAAGCTATCTTGAAGCACAAGATTTACTCCGCGATGCTGATATCGCCATGTATCAAGCTAAAGAACAAGGTAAGGCACGATACGCCATCTTTGACCAAGAAATGTATCAAAAAACTCTAAAACTCTTACGCTTAGAAAGCGATCTACGACAAGCGTTAGAACGTCAGGAGTTTTGCCTCCACTACCAACCAATCATTTCGTTAACGACAGGTAAATTAACAGGTTTTGAAGCATTAATTCGGTGGCGACATCCTCAACGCGGGCTAATCTCCCCCACAAATTTTATTTCTGTCGCTGAAGATATTGGCTTGATTGTGACTATCGGCGAATGGGTGCTACAAGAAGCTTGTCGTCAGCTTCACGTTTGGCAAGCACAATTTCCGCATTTGATGCCGCTTAAATTAAGTGTTAATATCGCTGGACAACAAATTAGAGAACCAAATTTTATTCACCAAATCGACCGAGTTTTAACTGAAACTGGATTGGATGGCAGTTACTTACAATTAGAAATTACTGAAAGTACACTGATTGAGTATGCACAAGAAACCGTTCGGACTTTACTAGAAATTAGGTCGCGACGAATTCAGTTAAGTATTGATGATTTTGGTCAAGGTTATTCATCTTTAAGCTATTTACATCGGTTTCCGATAAATAGTTTGAAAATAGATCGCTCTTTTGTGAGTGGAATGCATTCCAATGGTGAAAACTATGAAATTGTCCGCACAATTACGACGCTTGCGCATATTTTAGGAATGAATGTAGTCGCAGAAGGTGTGGAAACACCTGAACAATTTTCAGTACTAAGAACTTTAGGCTGTGAATTTGGTCAAGGATATCTCTTCGCAAGATCTTTGAATTGCGCCTCAGCTACTGCTTTAATGGCTAATAACCCTCAATGGTTAGAATTGACTGAGCTAAACCAGCCTTTGTAAATAGTAAACCTCCGACTTTCTTCGGGGCTATCCAAGCAAAGTTTCAAGAGTTATGAACTTTAAGTTTTGAGTTTTGAATTCTCAAGAATTTTCTTAACTCATAACTCTAAATTGGTGGACTTTCTTTTCTTGAGTGGCAAATTCATTCGCAATTCTCTTCATGCCGGCGGTTTATACCATTTCACTTTAAAATTGCTACAAATGGGTAGCAGAAGTGCAGAGGGGGCAGAGGGAGAAATTAACTGTAGTTCTTATTTAGTGAAATAGTATTAGTGATTTATATAACACCTTCAATCTGACGCATATTAAAAATTATAAAATATGGTGACTCTTATTGAAAAGATACTAATCTTGAGGGGGAGTATCGTTGTTTGATTGGTCGTGATTTAGAATGAATTTGCTAATATTAATAACTTGTTTTATTAAAAATAAAGGTAAAACAACAATTAATCCGAGTAAACTAATACAAATAAGAACAAAAAGATAAAATATACGTTCAAAGGTGTTATATGTATCTGTATTTTTTATATTTTGATCTTGCTGTTTCATTGCGAATATTCTGGCTCAGATAGTGATGAATATTATTATTGATGGATATTGCTTAAAAAATAGCTAAAAAGTAAGAATTTTAAGTCACCTCAATCGGCTGCACTTAAGTTCTGTTTTAACAATAAAATATAAGAACTGGGTGAAATTTAAAGACTGAGCCAAAGAAAAATTTTAAAGTAAAGCGACTAAGAGTTAAAATATTTGGCGAGTTGCGTGTCGTGTAACTGTGCTAAATCGCTCTAATACAAAATCGTCTCATCGTTCCCAGCGTCTACCAACTCAGCGCTGGCAAATTTATTCGGAACAAACGGAACTCGCCCAGAAGCTGGCTGAGGCTACCCAACTATCGCCGATTGTCGGTCAATTACTGGCTAATCGTGGTATAGAAACACTCGAACAAGCACAAGCATTTCTAGAACCCGAATCGCAAATCCTTCCTTCCCCCTTAGAGGAATTTTCCGATCTGGCGTTGAGTGTTGAGTTGTTGCACAGTGCGATCGCACATCAGCAAAAAATCGCAATTTGTGGCGACTACGACGCCGATGGAATGACAAGTACTGCGTTATTACTGCGATCGCTACGCTGGTTGGGTGCAAACGTTGATTACGCGATTCCTAGCCGGATGCACGAAGGCTATGGCATCAATCAGCGCATTGTGGAAGAATTCAAGCGTGAAGGCGTCGAGTTAATTCTCACCGTCGATAACGGGATTTCCGCTTACGATGCGATCGCCAAAGCTAGAGAACTCGATCTCAAAGTGATTGTCACCGATCATCACGACATCCCCCAACAACTACCCCCAGCTAACGCAATCCTTAACCCCAAACTCATTCCAGAATCTTCGCCATATCGCGGACTTGCAGGCGTGGGCGTTGCTTACATTCTGGCTGTCTCGCTGGCACAAAAATTAGGACAAATCGCCGGATTAGTCAAACCTCTGCTTGAGTTATTTACCCTCGGTACAATCGCAGATCTCGCCCCCTTAACCGGTGTTAATCGTCGCTGGGTAAAGCGTGGCTTAGGGTTACTTCCGCAATCACAACTAGCCGGAGTGCAAGCTTTAATTCAAGTTGCAGGCGTACAAAATAACACGAATAGCGCCGTCAATGCAAAATCGCTCAAGCCTGATGATATCGGTTTTCGTCTAGGTCCAAGAATTAATGCTGTAGGGCGCATTGCCGATCCGCAAATTGTCATAGATTTACTGACAACAGACGATATGGGAATTGCGCTAGAACGCGCGATGCAGTGCGAACAAATTAATCAGCATCGTCAACAATTATGCGAACAAATCGAACAAGAAGCGATCGCCTATATTGAACAAAACCAAATCGATTTACTAGAAGAACGCGTTTTAGTCGTTGTGCAAGCCGATTGGCATCATGGTGTTATCGGGATCGTTGCATCGCGCTTAGTCGAACGCTACGGCGTTCCTGTGTTTATTGGTACGTATGAAGACGAACATCATATTCGTGGTTCCGCGCGAGGAATTCCCGAATTTCATGTTTTTGCCGCTTTAGAGTTTTGTCAAAACTTATTAGGTAAATTTGGCGGACACAAAGCTGCTGGGGGCTTTTCTTTACCTGCGGAAAACTTAACCGCGCTGCGATCGCGGTTGCGGGAATTTGCCCATCAATGCTTGCAAGTTGAACACCTCAAGCCACTGCTCAAAATTGATGCACAAGCAAACTTAAGTCAAATTGATCGTCAACTTTACAAGCAATTAGACGCGCTGCATCCTTGCGGTATTGATAATCCTAATCCGCTATTTTGGACAGCAAATGTCGAGGTTGTCGAACAGCGAATTGTCGGTAAAGGACACATCAAACTGAAACTAGCACACAATGAACGTACGCAGCGGTTTGAGGTGAATGCGATCGCCTGGAGATGGGGCGATTATTTTCCACTACCACCACGCATCGATATTGCCTACTGCTTGCGCGAAAATACCTGGAACGGTAACACAACAATTGAACTTGAATTAGTTGGCGTGCGCCTACCAACACAACCCATTAAAACCGCATCGCCATCTTCAAAAGCTGTATTCTATTACAATCAACGCCGTTATATCTGTGGCATATTTGCAAGTAGTTCAACGGCTGAATTGCGCATAAAAAACGATCAAGGTCAAATATTGGCGATCGCGCAAGGAGATTCCACAGGATTTTTAGGTACGAAGCGCGAAACAGCCCAACAAGTTGATATCACGCGATCGCACTTTCACCAATTAGTCATCGCCGCGTATACTGCTTTAAATCAGTTACCTAAGTGAATTATTCTGTTGTTAGGTGACTTAGGTTATTAGTGTTGCGTAAGTTCCCTCTCAAGCAGCATCCATATGGCATTTGAATTCGACCATCTTTTTATTTGTACTGATGTCGGGGCTGATGAGGCGAATCGTTTAGCATCATTCGGTTTAATTGAAGGCTCGTCTAACACCCATCCTGGGCAAGGTACAGCCAATCGCCGTTTTTTCTTTCACAACGCCATTTTGGAACTGTTATGGATTCACAATCCTGAAGAAGCCAAATCTGAGCCACTTGCTCCCACTTGCCTTTGGGAACGGTGGCGCGATCGCAACAATGGTGCTTGTCCGTTTGGTTTCTGTCTGCGCTGCACGGATTCGGGAGATACTGTTGCTTTTTCCAGTTGGGTATATCGTCCACCTTATCTACCTGAAACGGATGAGTATCGGGTAGGAACAAATAGCGACGTGTTGACTGAACCAATGCTTTTTCAAATTCCATTTGGTCAACGTCCAGATCATTATCCTGCTGAGAACTCACAACCTCTCAACGATTCTGTAGGGTTACGCGAAATAACTCGTGTAGAATTAGTGAGTCCTGCTGCGAATAGCCTTTCGCCAGAGATGCAAGCAATGGTTAACACGAATCAACTCAAAGTTCGTTTAGGAACAGAATATTTTGTAGAACTTGGTTTTGATGACGAACAGCAAGGAAAACAGGCAGATTTTCGACCTGAATTACCGCTTGCTATCAGTTGGTAATCAAGATGAACAAATCAGCACGCGAGAAAATGTTGGCAAATGAGCCATACATCGCCATTGATCCTGAGCTTGAAAGTATGCACAAAAAAGCACAAAATCTCTTGCATACTTTCAATGTGTCACTTCCTGAGGAGCGCGAAAAACGGCGCGAGATTGTGCAACATCTTTTTGGATCAGTCGGTCAAGTTTTTGAGGTTAAGCCGCCCTTTCATTGCGATTATGGTTGTCACATTTATGCTAAAGAGAATTTATATATTAATTACGATTGCATTATCTTAGACTGCAATAAAGTTTATCTTGGTAACAATGTATTGCTTGCTCCTAAAGTACAAATCTACACAGCGTATCATCCTCTCGATCCAGAAATGAGAAGATCAGGTTTGGAGATGGCTGCACCGATCGCAATTGGCGATGACGTTTGGATCGGCGGTGGAGCAATTATTTGTCCAGGAGTCACAATTGGAAACAACACCACAATTGGCGCAGGAAGCATTGTTACCAAAAATATTCCTGCTAACGTCGTTGCAGCAGGAAATCCTTGTAGAATTATTAGAAACTTGTAGCTTCGATAGCGTCATAACTTAACAGATCAAAGCAACCATATTATCTCTGGTAATAACTAGATTAGTCGTTAGTAACTAGTGACTAGTCACTAGTTTTTTATCACCAATCAACTGGATTTGACATCATTAATACTGCACGCTGCTGTTATCTTTTGTTTTTAAATTTGAATAATTGAGTGAGGAATAAGAGGGCGATCGCTAACCGAAGAAGGATTGAGGAAGGCAGAAGGAAAATTTATTTTTACTCTCGCTTCATGGTTGCAAGCCCCTAAATCTATTTATGAAAAACAAACGGAGTATATCAAAAGTTAAATCTCCTAAATTTATTTATGGAGATACATAACCACCTTCTGCCTTCTTGACTCCTTCTACATATTGCCGCCGCGTGCTGCCAAAATAAAGATAATAATTGGACCAGCAAGCATGATCAGCGCAACACTGACTAGCTGAAAAAAGGTTTCCCATTGAAAAGTGCTGAGTCCCTCAAAAATTCCAGATACAACGTCCATTTTTCCTCCCATTACCTAGCCGAATCAGTAACTCAGATAAAGCTCCGCACTCGATCTTACCTGGATGACGATGACTCGATTTAACTAACTTAATAAATCTATAAAAAACAACAAACAATCATTGCCGCTTTCTCATACTACTGACTCACCGAATAAAATCGTTAAACTCGAAGTGCAAGAAAAATCATAGCCCAAATTTGACTTATGGCTACCTGGCGTTGTGTAAAGCAATGTGGAGCCTGCTGTAATCTTGACCCAGCAGAGCGTCCAGATATTGAAGATTATTTATCACCCGCAGAACTCGAACTCTATTTGAGTATGGTTGGTGCAGACGGCTGGTGTATCAACTACAACCACGTGACACGCGAATGCCGCATTTACCCAAATCGTCCGCGCTTTTGCCGCGTAGAACCTGCAATATTTCAAGATATGTACGACATTCTCCCAGAAGAATTAGATGATTTTGCCATCGAATGCTGTCAGCAGCAAATTAGTGGCGTTTACGGCGATCGCAGCCTGGAAATGTTGCGCTTCGAGCAAGCTATTAAAGACTAATTTCTCACATTCCTGCGAACGTGGGGTTGATTTTTGTAACAAAGATCAGAGAAAATGAAAAAAATATGAAAGCGCTGCGACGTTTTGAATACCTGTGAAAATTGAATTACCCACCCAGTTACTTGAAGAATCTGAACTCGAACCTGAGCATATTGCAATCGCCGTTGAAAATCCTAACGATACGATAACGGAGACACAATCGCATTCAGCTTCCGCGCAATCTTCATGGACAGTATTCGCAACAACCTTCGTCACGATATTTTTAGCCGAGTTTGGCGATAAAACACAACTATCCACGCTCTTGATGAGTGCTGAATCTCAATCTCCTTGGATTGTCTTTAGTGGCGCAGCGGTAGCAATGGTCATCACAAGTTTACTAGGTGTTCTCTTAGGGTGCTGGATTGCAACTCGCATTGCACCCCGAACTGTAGAAAAACTTGCAAGTGCTAGTTTACTCTTGATTTCCATGATGCTGCTTTGGGACGTCGTGCAGTAGTCTCGCTGTTTAGGGTTCAAAAAATGGATTGGAATTTACTTGGGCTAAGTTTTATCACGGTATTTTTATCCGAACTCGGCGACAAAAGCCAATTAGCGGCGATCGCCCTCAGCGGACGTTCTCAATTTCCCCGTGCAGTCTTTCTGGGGACAGCAGCCGCGCTATTATTAACTAGCTTACTCGGTGCTTTAGCCGGTGGATGGGCTGCTGAACTATTACCTGTAAAAACAACAAAAATACTCGCGGCGGTAGGATTTACCTTTCTTGGCATTCGCTTGTGGTACAACTCTGAGTTATCTCACAACGAAGAAAACTAAAAGTCCCTTACTTAGTGTAGGAGACTTTCTTGCACGCATACTCATTTAATTCAACTTATCTGCGGATTCCCCACCACAAAAGAGTACCACCAGCAATAAATTTTACAGCTTCTAATACCCAGTAGCCTGCGTGTAACAGGTTCATTGTCGTAGGAACCTCGGTTGCTGAGTCAAACAAATTCAACTGTAATCCTGTTGCAGACATTTGTGGAGTTAAAAAGTAAGTAGCAAACAAAGGTACAGCTAGTAAGAGTAAAGCTAAAATCGTTGTACCGCGTCGCCAATTATCTTCGGTAAATTGTGTTTTGTTTAACACTAAAACCCCAGTCACTACCAAAGCTGCTGCTAATAGTTCGATGCGATTATAATTCCAGAAAATCAAGTAGCCTGCTGTCGTAAATCCAGCTTGAGTCATCATTCCAGAAATATATAAACTGGGCATAATTACCCAATCTAAAATGAGGCTACTACTTAGCCAGAATCCCAGAGTTAAGATGACAACGTTCTGCCAAACAGAACGCTTGAATTGAATACTAGAAACAGTCATATAATTGCCTTGATTTACTTTTATATTTTTAGCTTAACGAATTTGTTATGACATAAATATGAAATATCTTTTAAAACTTTGGAGATGCAGCGCAAAAGTACTTTTTATCTATTTACGAAAGTTTAAATAAGAATTATTAAAAATGCTATTCAAGTCATAATTAATAAAAGAGCGCTCAGAACAACATTAAAGTCATGAATTTGCTAAATCCGAGTGTTTTACTTAGCACAACACTCATCTTAATGACAGGAATAAGTGGAATCACTCCACGAGTGGCGCAAGCAGTTCAGTTGAGAGGTACAGTTTACTTTGTACAGCCACCAGATTTAGTTGCTGCGACAACGACATTCAAAGGCGTTAGCGCTTGGGGTGCAACATACTACTTCACAGTTAATGTTCCAGCGAATGCTGGTGAACCGCTGCAAAGAGTCACAATTACGCAACGAGACGGAAGCGATAATATCCGCTTTAAACTTGATGACACCCGTGCGTTTGAAGGAACACGCGATCGCCGAGGTACACAATTAACTTTAGGCGAAGTCACGCGCGATCGCGAAACGAGAACTGTTAATGTCACATTTGACCCGCCAGTTGCGCCAGGAAGAACAATTACAATCGGCTTACGTCCTGTCCGCAATCCGTTATTCTCTGGCGTTTATCTTTTTGGCGTTACAGCGTTTCCCCCAGGCGAAAAAGCCCACGGTCAATTTCTCGGCTTTGGGCGGTTTCACTTCTACGGTAACGATCGACCGTTTTTCTTATGGAGGTAATGACGATGATCAACAAGCCGATTCCGTGTTTGTGCTACACAGTTCTCATGCTGTATTAAAACTTAGCAACGAAGACATCTGTACCACCTGCACTTGCATCTGCGAGTGTCCCAAACGTAGTACCAGTAATATAGACATTCCCTAAGCTATCCAAAGCAATATCAGACGCGCTATCTGTAGAAGTTGTCCCAAGCGTTGTTCCCTGTTGCATCACGCCATTACTGTTAAACTGCAAGAAATAAGCATCCCAAGTTCCGTAACTCGTGCTACCAAATGAATTCTGACTCGCACCAGCTACATAGATGTTACCGCTGGCGTCAACTTTGACATCAGATGCACCAGTAGGCAAATTTCCCCCAAATTGAGTTGTCCAAAGGCGCGATCCATTGCTACCGAATTTGGTCAAGTAACTTTGACCGGTTCCTGTACCGCCTAGGTTGCCAAAAGAATTGCCTGTAACATACACATTACCACTCGCGTCAACGGCAACTCCATTGCCCGAATCATTACTGCTTAGACCAAATTGGCGAATCCATTGCTGAGTACCCGTGCTGTTGTACTTAATTAAGAAAGCATCATAGCTTCCCGCATTTGTCGTACCTAGATTTCCCGCAGTTTGTCCGCTAATGTAGACTGCACCTGTGCGATCGACAGCAATTCCATATCCTTCATCCCAAGCATTAGAATTTGGAGTTCCTACACGCTTAAACCATTGCGTTGCACCATTGCTCGTGCGATATTTGCCAACAAAAGCATCAAAGTTGGTACTACCACTATTCGCGGTTCTTCCTGTTACGTAGAGATTACCCGCAGCATCTACAGTGAGATCGTTGACTTGCGCAAGTCCACCCAACCCGATCGTTGCGCCAAGTCGTCGTAACCAAGTTTGATTACCATTGCCATCATACTTGGCAATAAAAGCATCTCCAGAGACATTAGCAGCAACAGCAGCACTCGATCCCTTTCCCCCAATGTAGACGTTGCCAGATCCATCTACCGCAACCGCATTAACATAATCGTTAGTCCGAGTCTCAATCTCTCGAATCCACTGTAACGTACCGCCACTGTTATACTTTGCCAGAAAGCCATCCGCAAAACCTGCATTATTACCTAGTAACTGACCAGTGGTATAACCCACAACATAAGTATTACCAGAACCATCTACCGCTACATCTGTTGCGTTGTCAAAATTAGAAGTTGTACCTAACTGCTTGACCCACTCTAAGCTAGAACTTATTGGAGGCGTAGCAATTTTGAGTGTGTAATTGGTACTGTTTGTACCCGTCGGAGTCACGCGCAGAAAGTAAGTACCTGGATTGATGAATCGAGCGATCGTTTGTGCTGGAGTTGCCCCATCAAACCCGTTGAGCGCACTCTGAATGAAATTACCGTTACTGTTTAGAAGTTGAACGTTCGCATTGGTTCCTGCATCGGTTAGAAACGCATTCAAATTGCTGCGAGTTGTCACATTGAAGCGATAAACATCTGCTGTGTCAGTAACTCCTGTTCCTGTATTTCCGACAAAATCTCTATAAGTATTGGTAAAGTTTGTAGGAGGTGTTCCTATGTTACGCGCTGTTGCCATTGTTGCACCCGCAGCATCGGAAACTAATGTCAGGTTATAGTTTGTGTCACCACTAACTTGGTAAACTCGAACATAGTAGTCACCTGCTGCCAAATTTGAGAGATTGATCTGCTCGGATGCTGTACCAGTGCGTGTTGAGCTACTAATGACTTCGCCTGGATCAACAGTTCGATTAAAGTTCGCATCGCGTATGACTTGCAAATCGGCATTTGCGCTCAAGCCACTTAATAACACCCTCAGACTACTACTCGATGCACTAAGACTGAACCGAAAATAGTCGTTGGGGTCAGATGTGCCGACTGCATCACTCAACACATCACTTCTACCACTTAGTGTTGAAAGTCCATAAGCTGTACCCAGCGTACTACCTGGATCTGGGGTAAGAACCATATTTAAGTTTATACCTTTGTTTTCTCATACAAACAAGCAACTGTAGATGCACCAACTTGCAACGTTTACACGACTAATAACTTATTTGGATACTAATTAAAGAGGAGACAAGACAGAACGAATTATTCCTCTGCCCCCTGACCTCTGCGACAATCTCAAATTTAATCTAATTGGATTTTTTCACTACTTAATCCTAAAATGCGTTTTAATTCACAATGATTTTGGGATTGCTACAGATAAGATTATTTGCTAGTTGGCAAATCGCTTACCTACAAAAGTACGCGACGTTGTGCAGCTTGAGTGAGTAGCGATTCAGCAAACGCGATCGCATCATGTGCTGATTTGCCACCCGCAAGCGTTGCGAGTTCTTCGCGGCGAGTTGTGAAGTTATCAAGCGCAGTGACGCGAACAATTGTCCGTAAGTCAGCAGTTGTCGCCGACGTCTCCTCAACCACGTGTTTATCGACACGAAAATGTCGATCTGCCATTGCGGCGACTAAAGGTTGGTGCGTCACACATAATACTTGATTGTGTTGACTCAGTTGATGTAATTTCTCGGCGATCGCCTGTGCGACTCTTCCGGAAACGCCGACATCAATTTCGTCAAAAATCAATGTTTCTGTAGCGTCAGCTTCGGAGAAACACGACTTTAATGCTAATAAAAAGCGGCTCATTTCACCCCCTGATGCGATCGCCGTTAGCGGTTGTAATGGTTCGCCTGGGTTTGGGCTAAACAAGAACGTGATTTTGTCTGCGCCCATCGCCGTAGGAGATGTCGCCGATACTTCCACTTGGAACTGTACCTTTTCCATTGCTAAGGGTTTAAGTTCTGCAATCAACCGCGCTTCGAGTTGTGCTGCCGCAGTTTGACGCAGATCGGTTAATTTATGACAAGCTTGATTTAATTTCTGGAGATATTTTTGTTCTTGTTGTTCTAAAGCTTCAACCGAGTATTCGCTGCTATTGAGTTCTTCTAATTCGGCGGCGATTTTTTGATAGTAAGCGATCGCATCGGGTAATGTCGGACCATACTTCCGACAAATTTGCTTGAGTTCGCGAATGCGTTCTTCAACTTCAACAAGTCGCTGCGGATCGGCTTCTAAACTTTCACCATAAGCATTAATTTGTCGCCCAGCCTCGGTGACAGCGGCTAAAGCTTCACTTACCAAATCTAAAATCGGCTGTAACTGCGCATCATACTGTACCATATCGGTTAACTTTGCTTCCGATTGCGCAAGTAAATCAGCACCCGCAGGTGCGTCATCGTCGTTTTGATACAAAGCTTGGTAAACTTGGTAACTCAATTGCTGCAACTCGACAACGTGACTGAGACGCTGGCGTTCTTGTTCGAGTTGTTCAAATTCATCCGCTTCGGTGAGATTTGCGGTTTTGAGTTCTTGGACTTGATATGTAAGTAAATCAAGTTGTTGCAAGCGATCGCGTTCTGATTGTCGCCGTTTTTCGAGGACGTTTTTTGCTTGCTGATAATCTGCAAAAGCTGCGGTAACAATTTCGCGCTGTTGAAAATGCGCCTTACCACCGTAAGCATCCAGCCAATCACGAACTTGCGCGGGTTGTCCAACTTGTACTGTTTGCCCTTGTGCGGTAATTTCGACGATGCGATCGCGCAATTCTGCCATCAATTGACGATTGACAAGAATACCATTAACTCGCGAGCGACTACGGAGGTTACCGCCGGTTGTCGTCATTTCGCGACTACAGACAATACAATCTTCATCGATTAGCTCAATTTCTTGCGCCGTCAACCAAGAAATCATCTTCGCGTCGAGTTTAAACGTTGCTTCTACCAACGCCCGACTTGTTCCGGTGCGAATCACGCGACTAGAAACTTTACCGCCCAACGCCGCATCGATCGCATCCAAAATAATTGATTTTCCTGCACCAGTTTCGCCCGTTAATACATTTAAACCAGCGCCAAAGTCTAGTTCTAGCTGGTCAATCAACGCAAAGTTTTCGATCCGCAGGCAGATTAACATAATGTTGAATTCACCGTGAGGGCAGATGCCGCAAGCTGACAATCTAGAGGACACTATCTTTCATTATGAGGAACACGCGACAAGCTCGATCGATCTTTTTTTTGCGCCATCGCCGATTTTGCTACCAAAATTTCATAAATGCCTTCTGGCGAATTGCTTAAATAGATTGGCGATTCATTCACAGCCGCAACTGCTGTATCTTTCGTAAAAAACTGAAACGTGAAGTTTATCGCAAAAATTGTTACAATTATTAACATAGTTCCGCTACAGCGGTTAGAGATTCATGAACGGAAAATACTACTCTTCACAACTTAATGAGCCTGTAATTACTCCAGCTATGCAAGTAAATGACCTAACCGTCGTAGAGGAGCGACCATCATATCATACCGTTCTTCCCAGTGTTGTCGAACCAGAAACGCTGCGCTACGACCCTGTTGAAATAGCCGAATATTTTCGTCATAGACCACTCGAAGTCCTAGGGCGAATCTTCAGAGTCATATTTCCCATTCTCAGCTTTGCGTTCGGTTTATGGTGGGATCGCCAACGTAACCGCGCCGTCGAAAATCAACAGCGTCGGGCAATTCAGTTACGCGAACTGCTAACTCGCTTGGGACCTGCGTATATCAAAATTGGTCAAGCACTATCTACTCGACCTGATTTAGTTCCGCCATTATATTTAGAAGAGTTAACACAGCTACAAGACCAACTTCCGCCTTTCCCGAACGAAATTGCGTACCAATTCATCGAAGAAGAACTCGGCGATCGCCCCGAAAACATCTACGCCGAATTATCACCACAACCACTTGCGGCTGCTTCTTTAGGACAAGTTTACAAAGGCAAATTAAAAACAGGCGAAACAGTCGCCGTCAAAGTTCAACGCCCTGACTTACGCGAGTGCATCACCGTAGACCTTTATATATTACGCCGCATCGCAGCGTGGGCAAATAAGAATATCAAGCGCGTGCGCAGCGATTTAGTCGCGATTTTGGATGAATTCGGCTATCGCATTTTTGAAGAGATGGATTACATCCAAGAAGGCGAAAACGCCGAACGCTTCACCCAGCTTTACGGTCATATCAAAGATATCTACGTTCCCAAGATTTATTGGCAGTATACGCAGCGTCGCGTCCTGACGATGGAATGGATCGTCGGCACAAAGTTAACTCAAGCTGAAGCAATTCGCGCGCAAGGAATCGATGCGCGTTATCTCGTTGAAGTCGGCGTTCAATGTTCGCTACGCCAATTACTCGAACACGGCTTTTTCCACGCCGATCCGCATCCAGGTAACTTATTAGCGACTCCTGATGGCAAATTAGCATATCTCGACTTTGGCATGATGAGCGAGATTAAACCGCATCAACGCTATGGTTTGATCGAAGCGATCGTCCACATGGTTAACCGTGACTTTGAAGGTTTAGCCCACGATTATGTCAAACTCGACTTTTTGACTCCAGATACCGATTTAACTCCGATTATTCCAGCGTTAGCGCGTGTCTTTAACAATGCTTTAGGCGCGAGTGTTGCTGAATTAAATATTAAAAATATTACTGATGAGCTATCGGCGTTAATGTATGAGTATCCCTTCCGTGTCCCAGCGTACTATGCCTTGATTATTAGGTCGTTGGTAACGCTAGAAGGAATTGCGATTAACATCGACCCCAACTTTAAAGTTCTCAGTGCAGCTTATCCATACGTTGCGAAGCGGTTACTCACCGATCCAGCACCCGAATTACGCGCATCGTTACGCGATCTTCTATTTCGCGATGGTCGTTTCCGTTGGAATCGGTTAGAAAACTTATTACGCAACGCGCGTAGTAGCCAAGAATACGATTTCAATCAAGTTTTAGATCAAACAATCGAGTTTCTCTCATCCGAACGCGGTGCTTTTATTCGCAATAACCTCGTCGATGAAATTGTCAAAGGTATTGATGCTTTAGGTCAAAATACCTTACACAACGTCACAAGTAACCTACGCGATCGCATTCTCAAAGCGCCTCTAGCCAACCGCCTCGCGTGGGCAATTGAAGAAGCACCCAACGCCCCCGTTGAGCAAGAACAAACGCTAGAACACATTAAACGCGTGTGGAATATCCTACAAGAAACACAAGGCTTTGACGCCGCCAAAATCGCGCCCCAGATTCCACAACTTTTGTTGAAACCTGAATTACAACGCATGGGTCAACAAGTTGCTAGCCGTTTAGCCCAACGCGCGATCGCTCGTTTGATTCGAGAAGTATTAGTTTCGCCCGAACCAGCCTACACTAACGGTCAAGTTAAAAGACCTGCGATCGCTCCTGTTCCAGCTAAAACATAAGATAGCCTAGCGAATAAATTCACGGCTAGTGAACAAAGTCCGCCTACGCGGACTACGCCACGTTTTATCCTCTCAAAACACCGTCTTCATTCAGTGTGGCTCGTCACACTTAGCGTCTGCGTTTTGTGGAGGATTTGTAGCTACTCAATTTTCCCCTTCGCGTTCGCGCTTCAAACTTTCTTCCAACGCTTGAATTTGTTCGCGACGTGCTTCTACTTCGAGCGATCGCCGTGCTAATTCTTGAGTTTGTAAAGTTAAAGTTTGTCGCCACTGTTCTGCTCTTTCGGTTTCCTGCTGCAAAAACGCTGGAGTAATGCCACTCGTTAAATAAGTTTTGACCAACTCCAGCACCCAATTCGTCGCATTTTCGATGTGCTTAATTTCTCCTGTAGGAGATAATTCTAATAAAACAAGTAACCCTTCGTGCAGTTGTTCAGCATCAGAACTTTTTAACACCTCAGCCGGAGGAATGACTTTTTCCTCAGTAAGAATTGCCCAGGTGTACTCGGCTTCTTGAACCGCCAGTAACCGAAGATTCAACCTACCAGATAATTGGTGTTTTTGCACCTGAGCCAAATGTCGCATTGCCTATAGTAGAGTTCAGAGGTTAGAGGTCAGAGGTCAGAAATAAAAGCTAGTTGAGGCAACGATTCTCAGCTTCTATAATTTCCTACCTTGTTGACCATTGCTATAGTATATGAGTTACAAACGAAGGTGAGTAAAATTGTATCTAGAAAGTACCCAAATCATTTCTAAAAACCTCTCCTTATTCATTTTTTAGTGTTCTTTGTAACTCTGTGGTTCGTTAAAAAACAAGAAACATTAAGCCAAACGCCGCAGCCGTTCTTGAAGAATCTGTAGCTGTGTTTGGGCTTCCGCAAGCGCTTCTCTTGCACCTTGAACAACTTCAGCCGGAGCTTTATTCACAAAATTAGGATTATTCAGCCGTGCAGCGAGTGCTGTGACTTCAGCTTCAAGCTTCGCAATATCTTTTTTAAGCTTAGCCCGCAGCGCTTCCACATCAACAACACCTGTAAGCGGAATGAGTACTTGGATCGTACCAATAACCCCAGCAATTACCGATTCAACTTGCTCGACAGTAGCCGTAATCTTTAATGTTTCTACTTTCGCTAATTCCTGAATGTAAGATTGTCCTTGTGTCAAAATTTCGCGCTCATGAGCGCTTTCACTTTGTAAAAAAGCGGTGACTTTAACTCCAGGCTTAATATCCGCTTCAGCACGTAGATTCCGAATTGTGCGGATAGTACCAATGAGTAAATCAAACCGTTGTTCCAACTCTGGATCGATGAGGTTTCGATCGACCTCTGGATACGATCGCAATGCTAAAAATTGATTTGTATCTGCTTGCGTCAGCGTGTGCCAAATTTCCTCAGTAATATGCGGCATAAATGGATGCAGCAGTTGTAGAATTCCTTCTAAAATATAAGCTAGAGTTTGTTGTGCAACTTGTCGCGAAGCTGTTGTCGATTTGTTTTGCAGACGCGATTTCACAAGTTCAATGTACCAATCGCAGAAATCACCCCAAATGAAATCGTAAAGTCCCTTCGCAGCTTCTCCTAATCCATATTTATCGATATAATCACTCGTTTGTTGCACAACTTGATAGAACCGCGACAGAATCCAGCGATCGCTTAGTTCAGGAGCGAGGAGCGAGGAGCGAGGAGCGAGGAGTTGTTGTGGTGTTTGTCCATCCAAGTTCATCATCACAAACCGCGCCGCATTCCACAGCTTATTCGCAAAGTTACGCGATGCTTCGACTGAAACTGATTCATCCGTTTTGCGATTGTATTCGAGTCGAATATCTTGTCCCGCGCCTGCGACTTCTTTAATTAAGGTGTAGCGAAGTGCATCTGTACCATATTTATCAATTAAAATCAAGGGATCAATGCCATTATTTGCCGACTTCGACATTTTCTTATTATTTTCATCGCGCACCAAGCCGTGGATATACACATCCTTGAATGGCATTTGTCCGGTAAAATGTCCTGCCATCATCGTCATCCGCGCCACCCAGAAGAAAATGATGTCAAAGCCTGTAACCAACGTAGACGTCGGGTAATAAAACTCCAAATCGCGAGTTTGCTCAGGCCAGCCCAAAGTCGAAAATGGCCATAATCCTGAAGAAAACCACGTATCTAAAACATCAGGGTCTTGTTCTAACTTGACATTTTCTCCAAATTGTGCAGTAGCTTTCTCTTGTGCCTCCGCTGCACTGCGCGCCACGACAAACGGCGTTGCATCCGTAATTTCCCCATTCGTTTCACTAACAGCGTACCAAGCAGGAATTTGATGTCCCCACCACAACTGACGCGAGATACACCAATCTTTGAGATTAACTAGCCAGTCGCGATAAACTTTCGTCCAGCGCTGTGGAATAAACTCTGGCGAATTGCGTTGATCAAGAAATTCCAGCGTTCGATCTGCCAGTGGGCGAATTTTGACAAACCACTGCGTTGAAAGTAAAGGTTCTACAGGAACTTTACCGCGATCGCTATACGGTACGGTATGTTTATACTCTTCTACCTTGACTAAAACCCCGTCAGTTTCTAGCTGCTGTACGACATTCTTCCGCGCCACAAACCGATCTTGCCCTTGAAACGGTCCCGCATTTTCATTGAGCGTACCGTCCTTGTTCATGATGTTGATAAACGGCAAATCGTGTCGCTTACCCATCTCAAAATCATTCGGATCGTGCGCCGGAGTCACCTTAACGCACCCTGTACCAAACTCCATCTCCACCAACTCATCCGCAATTATGGGAATTTCGCGATTGAGAATAGGGAGAGTCAGCGTTTTACCGATCAAATGCTTGTAGCGATCGTCATTCGGATTCACCGCCACCGCTGTATCACCCAACATCGTTTCAGGGCGCGTCGTCGCGACTTCTACATAACCCGATCCATCGCTCAACGGATAGCGAAAATGCCACAAATGCCCGTTAACTTCCTGGCTTTCCACCTCCAAATCCGACACCGCCGACTGCGTAGCTGGACACCAATTCACCAGATAGTTTCCGCGATAAATCAACCCTTCTTCATACAACCGCACAAAAGCTTCTAAAACCGCCTTCGATAAACCTTCATCCATCGTAAAGCGTTCCCGCGACCAATCTACCGACACACCCAAGCGTCGCAGTTGGTTGACGATTGTCCCACCCGATTCTGCCTTCCATTGCCAAGCGCGTTCGAGAAACTGCTCGCGCCCCAAGTCGTAGCGCGTTTTACCCTCCGCCTTGAGTTGTTTTTCCAAAATTGCCTGCACAGCAATACTCGCGTGATCCGTCCCAGGAAGCCACAGTGTATTGCGTCCTTTCATGCGGTGGTAGCGCACCAGCGTATCAATCAAGGCACTTTCAAAGGCGTGTCCCATGTGCAAACTACCCGTGACATTCGGCGGCGGAATGACGATGCAGTAAGGGTCGCCGCCGTTTTCAGGGTTAGCTTTGTATATTTGGTTTTCCTCCCACGCTTTTTGCCATTTGGCTTCGGTGGAGAAAGGTTCGTAGAGGCTAGGCAAATTGGTCACGGTTGCGGTCATGGAGGGAAGACTATATGAGAACAGCTTATATAAGATTTTGCCACAGGGTGATGGAAGGAACGAACCACAGAGGCGCAGAGAGCGCAGAGGAGAAGATGTTAGGAGAGAATGTTAGTCAGTTAACTGGGGCTTTGATTGGAGCGGCGATTGAGGTTCATCGCTTGTTGGGGCCAGGTTTTTTAGAGACTGTTTACGAGGAGGCTTTATGTGTTGAGCTTCGGCTACGTAAAATACCGTTTACGCGCCAGCCAGTCGTTGCTGTGCGTTATAAAGGAGAGCAAGTTGGAGAAGGCAGATTAGATTTACTCATTAGCAACACTTTAATCGTTGAATTAAAAGCAGTCGAAAAACTCGCCCCAATTCACGAAGCCCAAGTCCTCTCATACTTAAAAATGACAGGTTATCCGCTTGCCCTACTGATCAACTTCAACGTCCCTCTCCTTAAAAATGGTATCAAACGCATAATTCTCTCTTAATCTTTTCTCTGTGCTACGCCACTTTCCTCAACGGAGGAAACCTCCGCACGGAAGTGGCTCCTCTGTGGTTCGTTAAAAAAAAGGACGCATTGTGCTGCGCCCCTAAAAAAACTCATGAGCCACTCACTTCTAAACCTGAACAGCAACTTTAGCTTCTTTATTCTTAGCTGCCATCAAACGCTCATAAGTTGCCCGCATTTTCAAGCCTGTCAACACCTGGAATAATCCTGTGCCATTGTTCGAGCCAGGATACTCGCGGTGCTGTAGCAATAAATGCGTCATTTCACCAGGATACTTGGTCGAAGTATTGCTCAAATGCGTCTCGATGTAGCTGACTTCTTCCAATCGGTCGAACTGACCATCGACTTCTAGCACCGAAACGTATCGACCATAATAGACATCAGAGCCGTAGAACAGTCGCATTCCAGGATACGAGCAGGTCAGTTTGCGACCACAAGGCGTCCAATGAATTGTGGAACCTTCGTCAAATAGATACACTGGCTCGAAGCCTTCTTTACCTTCGCGTTGAAGCATTCGCACGCGCAATACTTTGCGTTCGGTGTCGTCTTTAATCAGATTGGTAGGTAATACCTGCAATACGACATCTGCAAATTCTCTTTGTGGCTCGATGTACGCTTGGAAGTCAGGACGACGCGCATTAATCGCTTGCAGCACGTCTTCGTAACGATGACCGCGTTCAGCCATGTCGCGTTGAATTTTCCACGCAATTTTGACTTCGTCGCTGATGTCTAAATAAACGCTGAAGTCGAGGAGCGATCGCACCCGCTCGTCATACAACGGATGTAAACCTTCGACCACAATAATATGATTCGGCTCTACCCGCTCTGGCGGGTCGATCATACCGGTCTCGTGGTTATAAATCGGTTTATCAATCGCTTGACCGTTCTTGAGCGCTTTGATCTGCTCGTACATTAGGTCAAAATTATTTGCTCTTGGGTCAAGTGCAGTAATTCCTGTTTCTTTACGCTGTTTGCGATCCAAACTATGATAGTCATCGAGACAGATGACCGTGAGAAATTCTTCTCCAAATAAATCTGTTAAACGGCGTAAGAAGGTGGATTTCCCGCATCCGGAGTCTCCGGCAACGCCAATTAGAACCACGCGGTCCGGCTTACTGGTCATAGGTGTCCTCTAACAACAAGATGAGTCAATTGCTAAGTTTTCGCTTATCTTTAGCCCAAGGTTATTCTGTTGGTCAGCTTTCTGTGTCTTATCCACAGAGCTTTTGACAGGAGACAACATATTCGCGTAACACTCCAGCAATCCCCAACTTGGGAGACGGGAGATATAGCTGTTAAGTATTTAGTCCTACTGTTATAGTAGATCCTACCAGAATGTAAACTACTCTACAAGGCTGACGCGAGCGTTATCGTCTGTCTCAGTACTTATGCTAAGGTTTAGTTGCGCATTTTTATAAAAAAAATCAAAACTGACTCACTCTTGACATTATGCAAGTTGTTTACCCGATAGGGTGGTAAAAGCTCAGGTGTCATTGCTGCAATTGCTGCTAAGTAACGAGTGAGCGTCGTAAGGTTCAGTTTATGAATAAGGCTACTGTCTTTAAATATTTTTTACTTCCGCACTCCGGCAGTAAAATTTGTTTTGGGCAGGAACTTTTTTCAGTAACAAGTTAAGTAGGGATCGGAGAAAATTCATCGATGTACAACTCAAGCGCCGCTGATGGTGCTGCCAATACAGTATCTGGTAGCCGCGTTTTTATTTACGAAGTAGTAGGCTTACGTCAGAACGAAGAAACTGACAAAACCAACTACCCTATCCGTCAAAGCGGCAGTGTATTTATTCGAGTGCCTTACAGCCGTATGAATCAAGAAATGCGGCGAATCACTCGTTTGGGCGGCAAAATTGTTAGCATTCACCCCATGAACGCTGATGGCGTAGCAAATGGTTCTTCAGTAATGAAGATGCAAGCAAGTCAAAGTCAAGGAAATGGCGCAACAGCCACACCGGCGACTGCGACAAGCGAAGGTAATGCCATCAAAGCAGACGATCAACAGCCAACTTCTGAAAAAAAAGGCAAGCCTATGACTCAAGCAAAGGCTAAAGAATCGCACGCTGATGTTCCGGTTAACATCTATCGCCCGAATGCTCCTTTTATTGGTAAGTGTATCTCGAATCAAGAGTTAGTTGGTGAAGGTGGTATTGGTACTGTCCGTCACCTGATATTTGATATTTCTGAAGGCGATTTACGCTATCTTGAAGGTCAAAGTATTGGTATTATTCCTCCTGGAACAGACAAAAACGGTAAGCCAGAAAAACTGCGCCTGTACTCGATCGCCTCGACGCGTCATGGCGACCATGTTGATGACAAAACGGTATCACTTTGCGTCCGCCAACTAGAGTACAAGCACCCAGAAACGGGAGAAACTGTTTACGGTGTTTGTTCAACTTACCTGTGTCATCTCGAACCTGGCGCAGATGTCAAAATTACCGGTCCTGTCGGTAAAGAAATGCTCCTACCGAGTGACCCAAACGCGAATATTATCATGTTCGCTACCGGAACAGGTATCGCACCTTTTCGGGCTTACTTGTGGCGGATGTTTAAGGATGAAGAAAAAGCCGCTAACCCTGATTATGAATTTAAGGGTTTTTCTTGGTTAATCTTTGGTATTCCTACAACTCCAAACATTCTTTACAAGGAAGAACTCGAAGAACTTCAGCAAAAGTATCCTGATAACTTCCGCTTGACGTACGCAATTAGCCGCGAACAGAAAAATCCTCAAGGCGGTAGGATGTATATCCAAGACCGCGTAGCTGAACACGCAGATGAATTGTGGAAAATGATTCAGCAGGATAACACGCATACTTATATTTGCGGTCTCAAGGGTATGGAAGGTGGTATCGATGAGGCACTATCTGCTGCTGCTGCTAAAGATGGTGTCAACTGGATAGACTACCAGAAACAAATGAAAAAAGCTGGTCGCTGGCACGTAGAAACGTACTAGAGGTCAGGGATCAGAGGTCAGAGATCAGGGGAAGAAGATAAATTATACCTGAAGGCGTAGTCCAAGGTACGAGGCGTCTTGCTCAAATTCAGAAGCTTGACATTAAAGGCGTTCCCTGACCTTTGACCTCTAGCCTCCAACCCCTTGTTTTTGGTGAACTGGTACGAAAAACTGTGACTTTTAAAGTTGGTTTGCTCGGATTAGGAACCGTTGGCACGGGTACTGCACAGGTACTACTCGATTCTGCTGGACGGCATCCGTTATTACAAGAAATCGAAATTTACCAAATCGGAGTACGATCGCTCGACAAAGAGCGTGGTGTAAATCTTCCGAAAGATATATTGACAACAGATTTAGAAGCAATAGTTACTGCGTCAGAGGTGGATATTGTTGTCGAGGTTTTAGGTGGATTAGAACCCGCGCGATCGCTCATCCTCAAAGCAATTCATCACGGAAAACACGTCGTCACCGCCAATAAAGCCGTAATTTCGCGTTATGGGGACGAAATTTTTACAGCGGCGAATGCGGCGGGTGTCTACGTCATGCTAGAAGCGGCGGTAGGCGGCGGTATTCCTGTGATTCAACCACTCAAGCAAGCTTTAAGCGTTAACCGCATTCAAGCCGTAACAGGGATTGTGAATGGCACAACGAACTACATCCTGACACGCATGCAAACCGAAGGTAGTGACTTTAACGCAGTTTTAGCCGATGCCCAAAAACTCGGTTACGCTGAAGCCGATCCGAGTGCGGATGTAGACGGTTTAGACGCCGCTGACAAGATTGCGATTCTTGCTTCGTTGGCGTTTGGCGGGCGCATCAAGCTACAAGAAGTTTATAGTGAAGGAATTCGTAACGTCAGTCAAGCAGATATTGCGTATGCCGATAAACTCGGCTTTGTGATTAAACTCTTAGCAATTGCCCAACGAACCCAAACCTCTTCAGCGCTTTCAGTCAGAGTCCACCCGACGCTCGTGATGCGATCGCATCCTTTAGCGAGTATTAATGGCGTCTACAACGCGATTTTAATCGAAGGCGAACCTTTGGGACAAGTGATGTTTTATGGTCCTGGAGCAGGGGCTGGGGCGACGGCAAGTGCTGTCGTTTCAGATATTATGAACGTTGCTGCCGTCTTGAAAACAAAAAGCGATCGCTTGCAAACACAATCCAATCCGTTACTTGCTTGTTCGCATCAAGATTATTGCGCGATCGCCCCGATGGCTGAACTCACAACGCGATTTTATGCGCGTTTTCTCACGAAAGATCGTCCTGGTGTCATTGGTAAATTAGGAACTTGTTTTGGCAACTACGGCGTGAGCCTAGAATCAATTGTGCAAATTGGTTTGCAAGGCGATTTAGCCGAAATCGTCGTTGTCACCCACGATGTCCGCGAAGGAAATTTTCACTCATCTTTAGCTGAAATTCGTACCCTCGAAGCAGTAGATAGCATTCCTAGCGTGCTAAGAGTTCTCTAGAGGCAAATTTATTCGCGATTTTTCGGTAAAACTCCCCAAAATGGAGTATTTCAAAATTTGCACCTGTGGGTTACTTTTTTAAGAGTTAGATTTACCTATTTGGGTAGTTCAGATGACAAATCTCCCTCCCGATCCGCCGTCATCGCCAAGAAGTCCCTTAGGATTTGATGAGTTTATCGCCATTTTGGTTGCATTAAGCGCCATTGGGGCAATTTTGTTTTGGTCACTTGGTCGTCGCGATCGCGGTTTCGACTGGGTTGGTATTCCTGGGTTATTAACGCCATCACCCTCTCCAACGGTGACTCCCACATTTGTACCAACTCCCGCACCAACCGCAACAGCATCACCGATACTACCGCTTCCACCAGTCGTTCCGACGACACCGCCACCCGAAGCGCTTGTACCTGCACCCGCACAACCCCAACCTTTTGCAGGTATTGTTCCTGTTCCTGCGCCTGTCCCGCAAGCAACACCAACACCGACACCTACCCCGACTCCAGAACAACTGCAACCGATTGCATTTGTTGATGTTCCCGAAAATTACTGGGCGCGTCCCTTTATCGATGCGCTTTCGGCGCGTGGGATTGTGAGTGGCTTTGCTGGCGACTATTTTCGCCCCGATGAACCGGTAACGCGTGCGGAGTTTGCCGCAATTTTACAAGCGGCTTTTGACCAACCGCCAGGACCTGGAGAACAGGCGATCGCTTTTACAGATGTTCCCGCTGATTTCTGGGGAGTTCCTGCGATCGGTAGCGCGATTAGAAGTGGCTTTATGCAAGGGTATCCAGGAGATATATTCCGACCACAACAACAGATTCCGCGCGCCCAAGTATTAGTGGCGCTAGCAAGTGGCTTAAATCTACCAGCGCCCCAAAATCCTAATCAGACATTGGGTATATTTGGTGATGCCAATCAAATTCCTAACTGGGCAGTTGAACAAGTAGCAGCCGCAACCGATGCTGGTTTAGTCGTCAACTATCCTGAAACAAATGTGCTAGAACCAAACCGTAATGCAACTCGCGCTGAAGTAACTGCTTCTATTTACCAAGCTTTAGTGCGTGCAGGTAGAGTAGAACCAATTCAATCTCAATACGTAGTACAACAGCAACAATAAATTGGGCAAGCTTGGCGACTGAAGTCGCAGCTTAATCAACTAAGTTCACCTTCGTGAACTCAAAACAATAGAACTCCTGCATGAATGTGCTTGTGAATAAATTCACAGCTAAATAAATCCTGTCTACCTCCGTGGACTTACTGTTAAAAGTCTTGTCTAAGTGTACGAAAGTACACTTTGTTTTGTAGCCCCCAACTTCAGTTGGAAGGCATTTGTGATTTATGCAGGAAGTCTAATGATTAAAAAACCTGTCTTCACGGGTTTTGTCTGTATAGTTGCGGTTTTAACCGCTATCCTCACCGTCAGAAAATCAACATATCGACAAAATAAACGGGCGCAGGTTTTGTTAAATACAATTCCCCTCGCCCTTATAATTGGCTATGTTGGTTAATAGCTTTTATGATTCTGGTAGTTGCTGACTGCCAATTACTTGCTTTTTCAACGATTGTAGTTCTTGTGATAACTCTTGGCGTTTGGAAGCTTGCAGTAAATAGCGATTCACAAACCAAACTGAGTAACCAATTCCTACGAGTTCAAAAGTTGGTGCAAGTAGTGGAATATCATTGAGTGCATCTAACACAGCTAGAACTACCTTAACAGTAATAATAGCTGCCAGGATTAAACCGACAGTAATAATCGGCTGCTTGTACTCATTGAAAAATCTGCCAATATAATCAGGTAGTTGAGCGAGAAATTCAGAAATTTGCGAGCCAACACGCCGCCACTGTTCGTCTTGTGTAGAGGGTGGTAAAGTAGCTAGAGGTGCTGAATCTGAAACACCTATCGTTTCCGAAGAAGTAGGGTTTGCGTATTCCGGTGGTTGCACTTGTGATTCCATAGTTTTAAGGTCGTTTTCCAATGACAACTTTTACGAGTGTTTTCCGGTGATACTGTAAACGTGTAGCACCGCTGTGTTTGGCAAAGAAAAGTATTCTCGATTTCTTTTTACGATACTTGACTCACAAGTGTGCTTCATCAACTCCAAGATAGAGAGGCGCAATTGTGAGAAAAGTCAGAAGACAGAATAATAAATCCTCCTTTTGCGTATAAACACCTAAACTAAGATAGCTGATTTTACTAAATTTTCAGCTTTAAATTTCTCTCTCTTACGCAATTTTTATGGAATTGCTGGAGTATAACTAGTTTTGCTTAGTATATCACCTGTTTTTTCTATCAATTAGGTGCGAGCGTGCAATAGAAGCTATTTGCTACTAGCCAAGGTTAGAGATAATTTATAATAAGCGAACCCCTCTTGCGTTGACTGTGTTAAATTTAACGCTCGCCTTGAGGTTAAACTATCAAACCAAGAGCCACAGTCACATAACAATCAGCCACCAGCAGCAAAAGTGGCCATAATCAAAACTGAAAGGAGAATACCAGGTGTAAGTAGCAATATCAGCATCAATAAGTCATGCGTATTCATTTTTGTCTCCTTCTAGAACTTTAAACTCACTTTATTTACTGTCATCAAAAATGTACTCACACTTGTGGAGGATTGTGCTGTCATTGAGGAAGTACACACTTAATCTTCTACAGCGTGTCACTCATTAATTTACACAACTTGGCTGTTCGTGGAAGTTAGATAATCTGAAAAGATAACTTTCGACGATGAGTTGACAGACAGGGATTTAGCAAGTGTAGTAAATAACAAAGCAAATTTACTTTTATCAACTCTAGCAGATCGCTCGTAGTGAACAGTTTAAATTAAAGGTGAATTTAAACCTTTAAGTAGCGTCTGCGCGATCGCTTTACCTTGAACTAAGACGTTGAATCCACCAAGCCCGACAGGATCAATTAGCTGATGCAAACTATCCCTTCGCTGTAGCAGCTTTTGCACTGATGGCGGTGATGATGTAGCAAGTGCAGCAATGCGATTCCCTAATCCCAAAGCCATCAAAAATAATCCCTGCTGCGTCAAGCCTACCGTTGTTAAACCACACAATTCACCCCATACTTGCAGCGCTGTAAAATCGACGTGCGCTGTCATATCTTGTTTTCCAACGTAAATGTAAGGATTATTATGGCGATGATGGCGATAGTAACATTGCAGTGTTCCTTGTCGAAATGGGTTGTAGTAGCGGCTAGCCGAATAACCATAATCGATCGTTAACACGTAACCTCGCTGGAGTTTTGCTGCTACCGTTTTCAACCAATCTAAAGCTGCTAAATTGACTTCGCTACGATAACCTTCAGGATAAGCGGGAGAAGGTAACGCAATCTTGATTAAATCAAAGTAATCAAAAATCCTGGCTGTCGAGACTTCACCTACGACTTCTGCAAATGTCGCTTGGGGATCAGCGGTTTTCTGAGTTGTGACGTAAATTTCGCGTAATTGTCCGTTTTCGATAGTAATTTGATGTACAGGAAACGCGTCTACAAGTTCGTTAGAAAAACAGCAGCCGACAATTGAGTTTTCGGGAATTTCTGCAAGCGCTAGCCATTGAAGGCGACTGTGATATTTGTGGAGTCGCTGTTGCTGTTCTTGAATTAACGTAGGCGATCGCTCAATAATGACATAATTAAGCGCTGCTAAAAAATCTGGATACTGCCTTTCAAGATAATTCAAGATATCCAACGCTAGAATACCTTGACCTGCACCCATTTCTAGAAGCGTAAAAGGAATCGGTTTTTCTAAAATTTCCCAGATTTGCAGAAATTGTTCGGCGAGTAACTCGCCAAAATCTGCGCCTAAATGCGGCGAGGTAAAAAAGTCACCTTGCTTACCAAGTTTCGTGGCGTGAGTTGTATAGTAACCGTGCTGAGGATGATACAGCACTAAATCCATATATTCCGCAAAAGTAATGCGCTGCTGCGGACTTTCTGCTATCCGCAGCGCGATCGCCTCACACAACGTCGGATGAGAATCACTAACCTGTTGCGACATCAACGGTCTACAGAACCCATGATGATATCTACACTACCCAGAATCGTAACGATATCAGCTACCTTGACACCGCGTAACAAGTGCGGCAAAATTTGCAAGTTGTTGAAATCAGCCGGACGAATCTTCCACCGCCATGGAAAGACATTATCATCACCGATGATGTAAATGCCTAACTCGCCTTTACCGCTTTCAATCCGAACATAGTGTTCGCCTTTGGGGATCTTGAACGTGGGCGCAATCTTCTTACCGATATACTGGTAGTCAAAATCATTCCACTCGGATTTCTTCCCTTCGGCTAAACGCTTCGCCTCTAAGTTCTCAAATGGTCCGCCTGGTAGTGCTTTGAGTGCTTGACGCAAAATCTTGACAGATTCGCGCATTTCACGAATTCGTACTAAGTACCGCGCGAAGCAATCGCCCGCCGTTTCCCAATGTACATCCCAATCAAAATCGTCGTAGCATTCGTAGTGGTCTACTTTGCGTAAGTCCCACTGCACACCGCTGGCGCGTAACATTGGACCTGATAGCCCCCAATTTATCGCTTCTTCGCGGCTAATTGTTCCCACTCCTTCGACACGGCGGCGGAAGATCGGGTTATTGGTGATTAAGCGTTCGTATTCATCGACTTTTGGTTCAAAGTAGTCACAAAAGTCAAAGCACTTATCTACCCAACCGTAGGGTAAGTCAACCGCGACGCCACCGATACGGAAGTAGTTGTTGTTTACCATCCGGTAGCCTGTGGCGGCTTCCCATAGGTCATAAATAAGTTCGCGTTCGCGGAAGATATAAAAGAACGGAGTTTGCGCGCCAACGTCAGCCATGAATGGTCCTAACCACAGCAGGTGATTGGCAATTCGGTTCAACTCCAGCATGATGACGCGGATGTAGCTAGCCCGTTTTGGTACAGGAATATCGGCTAACTTCTCCGGTGCGTTGACGGTGACGGCTTCGTTAAACATCCCTGCGGCGTAGTCCCAGCGACTGACGTAAGGGACGTACATGATATTGGTGCGGTTTTCCGCGATTTTCTCCATTCCTCGGTGCAAGTAGCCAATAACTGGCTCGCAATCCACTACATCTTCGCCATCCAAGGTGACGATGAGTCGGAGTACGCCATGCATCGAAGGATGGTGCGGACCCATGTTCAGCACCATAGGTTCCGTTCTCGTTTCAATTCTTGGCATAGAGCAGCAAGTTTAAGTTTTGTAGCGTTGTCTTCATTATCCCTGACAGCGATGTTTTTGTGTATTGAGAATGAGCAATTAGCAGTCAAAAAGTTACTCGTTAAGAGTGCTGAGTTATGCATTAAGAAAATTCTTCTAATTCACAATTCAAAACGAATCACTCTTCCACTAGCCACTGATGACTCGCTCTTCAATTTTTGACAAATACTTAACAACTCTACTACAATAATAGATTGTGCTGTCTAAATCCTGCTCGGATCAGGTGAATGATGAGCAAAAGTTGACAGCTTGATTTTCAAGCCTATCAGCTACCTGTACGGCAAAATTACGAAATATCCCATGACTTACGCAATTATTGAAACCGGCGGCAAGCAACTCAGAGTAGAACCTGGTCGCTTTTACGATATTGAACGCTTAAGCGTTGAACCCGACGAAACAATTACTTTGGAATCAGTTTTATTTGTACAGCACGACGACGGCGTTGCGATTGGACAGCCGTTTGTGGACGGAGCGACCGTAGAAGGAACTGTCTTGCGTCATCTACGCGATCGCAAAGTTCTCGTGTACAAGATGAAGCCCAAAAAGAAAACGCGCAAAAAGCGGGGACATCGTCAGGAAATTACACGGTTGATGATTAATTCCATCAGCTTCAATGGTTCTGTGTTTACCGCCGAAGCCGCAGCGCCTGCTGAACCTGAAGCAACTTCTGAGACCGAATCTTCTGATGAAGCACAATAGAAAGGTAGAGATCTAGAGGAAATTATGGCTCATAAGAAAGGAACGGGTAGTACCCGCAACGGTCGTGACTCAAACGCCCAGCGTCTAGGCGTAAAACGCTTTGGTGGTGAAACAGTTCGTGCTGGTAATATTCTGGTGCGCCAGCGCGGTACTAAATTCCACCCTGGAAACAACGTGGGTATCGGTAGCGATGACACCTTGTTTGCTCTCATTGATGGCATTGTCACGTTTGAAAGAAAGGATAGAACCCGCAAAAAGGTCAGCATCTACCCAGCAGCTACCCCAGAAGCCGCGACAACGACAACAGCATCCTAAAAGACGCTCAATAAATTAATAAGATACGGGCAAGGCAGTGCCTTGCCCCCATAACTGTCAATAAATCCAATTTTGTGCGAATGCACCCAGCGCTAAACCAGCGATCGAGACAGCAGTTAACATCCAAAAAATTTGAGTTTCACTCCATCCTACAGTTTGAGCATCTAAGCGAAACAATGTAGCCGCAGATACAGCAACTAAACCATGCGCGAATATATGAAACCAGGAGATAATCAGGACGGTTAAAAAAGCTCCGATGACAGCGACAAAAAAAGCTCTGGTGTCAGACTTAAATAAAAGTCCTAAATCGTTTCTGATTTGAGACCACGGCGAAGCGAGGAGGACAGAGAGCAAAAAAATACCGATAACAATTATTATCCAAGCTGCCACCGGATCGTCAAATGCTTCAAGTAGCCAGCCTAAGGTGATATACGTTAGTAACAGTAATGTAAAAGCTACCCAGGGGATTTTCAAGCTTAGCATCAGACTGGCAAGTGACAAGTCTTATGTCTTATATATTACGCGAGGATAAAAAAGGTGAGAAAGAGAAGCGCGCTTTCCTAAGCGAATGCTCTCATAAACCGCAAACTTGATCAAACTTATACTTATTCGTAGTTTCTTCAAGCTTTCTATTTAAGTAGTCGTATTGTACCTCGACTCATAAACTTAGTGATAATCCAATTTGGAATCCTGGAGGTTTTCACACTCCGGCGAAGATTCTATGATTAAGGATCGCAGCACGATTACTCTACTTATGTATCAAAAAACTTATTAACTCTTTTCGTAAACATTTGTAAACTGTTATGAGTGACATTGTATAGAGTGTCAGATTGTCTTAAGGAATTCTCATGAAGCAACTTGTTATTGCTGAACGCTACTGCTTAATCGGTCATATTTTGGCAAAGACTTTTGGACTAGCAGGGTTGCTCCTAGTCGTACCGCACGCGGATGCCATCTTACGTTTACTGCCAGATGGGCAAAGCTTGTTTCAATGGAGTGTGGAAAAATCAATGGCAGGAGGCGGCGTCACGGATATCCTGTTTGGGTTAGCCGCCGTCTCAATTTTTGCCTATCGCACGGTTGGAATGCGACTTACATTAGCCTTTATGCTGCCAGCCGTTTCGATATCTTTGACCAGTGAATTATTAGGAACAGGCACGGGATTTCCATTTGGAGATTACAGCTACCTCAGTGGATTAGGGTACAAAATTGCGGGGTTAGTGCCTTTTACTATCCCGCTGTCTTGGTTTTATATGGGTTTTTCTTCCTATTTAATTGCTAGTGTTGCTTTAAATACCGATAAATCAAACTGGTTACGCCAAGTAGGTGCTGTCCTTTTGGGTGCGATGCTGTTTACTGCTTGGGATTTTGCGCTGGAACCAGCAATGAGTCAAACAACATTTCCGTTTTGGTACTGGGCAGAACCAGGAGCGTTTTTTGGAACACCGTATCGTAACTATTTAGGTTGGTATGGCACAAGTGCCTTATTTATGAGTGTGGCTGCACTCTTGTGGAGAAATCCGCGCTTAAATTTAAAGCGATCGCAACTTGTCGTACCACTGATTGTCTACTTAAGTAACGTTGCGTTTGCTGCTGCTATTAGTTTAGCTTTTGGATATTGGATTCCTGTTGCTCTAGGTTTAATCTTCGGTGTCATTCCAGTGATTTTCCTATGGTGGATGGCACAACCAAGTACAGATGCTGTTGTAGAAGCCGCGACAGGGGTTGTCAACAACCCTGCGGTAAAAGTTGCCTTGAAGTAAGCTGTGCAGGGAGTAGATGTGGTCAGCGGGTTAATTTTTCAAGGCGCTATGGCATTTTTATTACTACTGATTCAAATACCAGCAACGGCAGTTTTGCTATCGCGTTTGCTAAGAGGTCCCAGTCGCCATCCTCCGCTGGAACCCACTTCGGCTACACCCGATCTATTGGGTAGTGTAAGCGTTGTCGTACCGACTTTAAATGAAGCTGACCGCATTAGCCCCTGTTTAGCTGGGTTAAGTCGGCAAAGTTACGAAGTGCGAGAAGTGATTGTTGTCGATAGCAACTCGCAGGATGGTACGCCAGACTTGGTGGAGGCGGCGCAAAAAAATGATCCACGCTTTCGGTTAATGACCGATGATCCTCTACCTACTAGCTGGGTAGGGCGTCCGTGGGCTTTGCATAACGGCTTTTTACATAGTTCCGAACATAGTCAGTGGTTTTTGGGAATGGATGCCGATACTCAACCGCATCCAGGCTTAGTTGCCAGCCTTGTAAAAACGGCTCAAACTGAAGGCTATGACTTGGTATCTTTATCACCGCAATTTATTTTGAAGTCCCCTGGAGAGTGCTGGTTACAACCTGCGTTGTTAATGACGCTACTGTACAGGTTTGAAAGTGCGGGTGTCGATAGTTCAGTTGCCGAAAGAGTCATGGCGAACGGACAGTGTTTTTTGTGTCGGCGTGCGGTATTAGCTCAGGTGGGCGGCTATAGCAGCGCGAAAAGTTCGTTCTGTGATGACGTGACTTTGGCACGAAATATCTCATCACAAGGCTTTCGTGTGGGATTTTTAGATGGTGCTAAGGTGTTTAAGGTGAGGATGTATGAAGGCGCAATCCAAACTTGGCAAGAGTGGGGGCGATCGCTTGATTTAAAAGACGCTTCCTCATCCGCAGCTTTGTGGTGGGATTTGTGGTTGCTTTTTGCCGTGCAAGCGTTACCGTTACCAATCTTACTAGGCTATTTTCTTTTCCCGTCGTCTACACTTTCGCCTTTTTCACTGGCATTGCTGGGACTCAATTCGTTTCTACTCATTGTCCGCTTTGCTTTGTTGTTGGCGATCGCGCCTTCGTACGATCGCTCGCAAGCCAAAGGAGGTTGGTTATTCTGGTTGTCACCTTTTGCCGATCCTTTGGCGGTACTGCGGATTTTCTTATCGGCTTTTCGCACTCCTACTCAGTGGCGGGGTCGCCAGTATGGTCATCCGAGTTAACTTGATCTGCGCGTTCTAATTCCCAGAGAATTTGGTTGCCTTCACGGCGGACGCGCGACACAATCCAGTTGCGCCAGCGCCATTCGTCACCACGGCTTGTGACTGCGCTGGCGTGGACATCCATCAGATCAGCTAATTCAGAACTTGTGATTAAGTAACCTTTGGCTGCGATCTCGTCAGCAATTCGTAAGGTTTCGACTAAGCTACGTAGCAAAGCCACTCTCGTCTCGCGGGGGATTTCTTCACTGGTGACAACGGAGTTTGGTGCGGTAGATTCCATCATGGTCATATCTGAGACAAGGTGGCTAGAAGTGGTTGTCTTTTCGTAACTTATCGTAGATTGTGGTACATAATCAGATACTTCTGTTACCAGTACAGAATCTGATTTCGGTTGTTGCAGCGTTGGCGTTTTACCTGTAGCAAATGCCCGTGCAATTTTGTCACAGCGTTCGTTACCTACATTACCCGCGTGTCCTCGGACGTACTGCCATTGCACATTCTTGTTTCTTTCGTCAAGAAGTTCCCAGAGGTCTTGATTGAGTACGGGTTTTCCTTGAGCGGTTTTCCAACCTTTCTTTTTCCAACCTTTTACCCACTGTGTAATACCCTTAATGAGGTATTCACTATCGGTATATAGCGTAATCGGTTCGTTTGTCGGTACGGTTGAAAGCAGTTCTAGCGCGGCGATCGCGGCTTGCATTTCCATGCGATTATTCGTCGTTTGCGCTTCGTACCCACCGAGCTCCTGAACTGAACCATCTGCAAAGTAAACAACAACCGCCCAACCGCCAGGACCAGGGTTGCCCGTGCAGGCTCCATCAGTATATATGCTTTTGATTGTATTGGCAGGCATATAGAAATTAAACAGTGAAAGAAGCGGGTGAAAATATAAATATTATTTGAAAGTTGGTCATTGGTCATTGGTCATTGGCAATTATACTCATCAACAATTATCTATTACCCGCAGAAGGACTATTAAGGCTAGCACAATTACGTGCGTAGCTTCTCCCTAAATTTCTGCGCGCGAGTTACCTTATTAGTATGTTTGTTCTACTTTAAAGGTGCTGCATCAAATTAGTGTAATAAAAATTACACTTGCTTACACTCATTGCAAAAAAGATTACATTATAATTCTCCCCTGCTCCTCTGCTCCTCTGCTCCCTCTGCCCACGCCAGTTGCTACAACGGAGGACACCTCCGCACCGCACTGGCTCCTCTGCTCTCCTATTCCCCTGCCCCATGTACGAGCCACTACATCACAAATATCGACCCCAAAGCTTTGCAGAACTGGTGGGACAAGAGGCGATCGCCACAACGCTCATTAATGCTGTCCGCACCAGTAGAATTGCGCCTGCATATTTGTTTACAGGTCCGCGCGGTACAGGGAAAACGTCTAGCGCCCGTATTTTGGCAAAATCACTGAATTGTTTAGCAAGCCGTGTGCCTACCGAAACGCCTTGCGGTGTGTGTGAAGTGTGTCGAGGAATTGCCAATGGTTCGGCGTTAGATGTGATTGAAATTGATGCGGCGAGTAACACAGGGGTAGACAATATTCGAGAAATCATCGAGCGATCGCAGTTTGCTCCGGTGCAGTGTCGCTACAAAGTGTATGCAATCGACGAATGCCATATGTTGAGTACCGCCGCTTTCAATGCCTTACTCAAAACGCTTGAAGAACCACCCCCACACGTCGTTTTTGTCTTAGCAACAACTGATCCCCAGCGGGTTTTACCGACGATTATTTCGCGCTGTCAGCGGTTCGATTTTCGCCGAATTCCCTTAGCAGCAATGGTGCAGCATCTCCAAGCGATCGCGGCACAAGAACAAATCCAAATTACAAGTGAAGCCTTAACACTCGTAGCACAACTATCCCAAGGAGGATTACGCGATGCTGAGAGTTTGTTGGATCAACTCAGTTTATTACCAGAAGTCACAGTAGAGCGCGTTTGGGATTTAGTCGGTTCCGTTGCGGAGCCAGATTTACTCGCGTTACTCGACGCGATCGCGCAAAACAACGCCGAACAACTTCTCGACCGCACGCGTCAATTATTAGAACGCGGGCGAGAACCTTTAACGATCTTGCAAAATCTTGCAAGTTGCTATCGCGATTTGCTGATCGCCAAAACCGCACCTCACCGTAACGATTTGGTTGCTTGTACTGCAACAACATGGCAAGCAATGTGCGATTTGGTACAGCAGTGGAATATCGCAACAATTCTTGATGGACAAAAAAATCTCAAAGCCAGTGAAGCGCAAATTAAAACTTCTACGCAACCGCGATTGTGGTTAGAGGTAACACTGCTTGGATTATTACCTACAACCAGTACACCTCAACCGTCGCCAGTTATTCATCGAAATATCAGTACTTCCAAAACTCCATCTGTAGTAAAAGATACTCCACAACCGCAAACCGCGCCCCAAGTCGTCACGGCATCGGCGCATCCTCCACAACCGCAAACACCGCCACAACAAGAAGTCGCTGAACCGATCTCACCACCGCCGATTGTGCATCACGATCGCTCGGATATTCGCACTGATGAAGATGAAGCCGTTGAAATTCATACTGAAGTTGTCGCAACTGATGTTGACCTCGATCAAGTTTGGCAACAAGTGCTGCAAAATCTACCTTTACCAAGTAAAGCACTATTTAAAGAACACGGCAGCTTAGTCGCGATTCACGAGCAACACGCTTCGATTGGTATTCGTTCGCAAAAGTTACTCAAAATTGCTCAAACCAAAGTAGCAGATTTAGAAGCAGCATTTGGGAAGTTGTACGATCGCAAAGTAAAAGTACAGCTTGAAGTTGCAACGACTCATCAGCCGAAGGCTAATACTCCGGTAACACCGCAGCCTACAAGAAAGCCTCCGGTGAATACTGCCTCTCCCGAAACAACTGCATCGGTATTCAGTGCCACGTCTACTTTAATTAAACCCGAACCCACGATCGCACCTGATGCTGTTCCTGAAGGACAATCCGATTCAATGTTAATTGACTCGCCTGATTCGGCAACCGATGATGTCGCGATCGCGGCGCAACGTTTAGCCGATTTTTTTAAAGGTGAGGTTCTGCAACTAGACGATGATGGAATGTTTACCCAACCAATAGCAACAAGCAGCCTACCACCGCAGGCTGCTTTAGATTGGGATGATGCAGATGAAGAAGATACTGCTGAATTTGATTTTTAATTATTGCCTTGATGGACAGTTTTTACCCATTTTAGCCGCTTTTGTCGCACGGACATACGTGCCGTCGTACTCGCCATGACCACCATCCAGTGGCACATATACAAAGTACCGCGCAGCGTTTGTAAGAGGATAACAAACAATGCAGACCAAGTGAGTTTATCTTCAAGCGTGCGAATTCGCTTTAACCCCAAGAACATCCATATCATAAATATGGTGACGGTGAAGCTCGTAAGCGGCGTCAGCACAGGTAATCGGTTACGGGCGATCGCCATCAGGAAATCAGGAACTTGCGCGATCGGGACGATATACTGAACTAGCATAAACATCAGTAAATCGAATTTTTTGCCAGCACCGATGCGGCTTTTGATAATTAATCGCCAGTAATCTAAATAGCGCTGATAACCACCCTCAGCCCAGCGGTTGCGTTGATGCCATAGCGCGATCGCATTCGTTACGCCTTCTTCTTCGACATATGGGTAGCTGACAAATTCAATTTCCCAATTATCTAGGTGTAAGCGCAACGTTAAATCGAGATCGTCGGTAATCGTTTCTTCATTCCAACCGCCACAACGTTCCAGCGCGTGACGGCGAACAAACTGACCATTTCCGCGCAATTCACCAATACCGCCAAGGGCTACGCGCTGCTGCTGAACATAGCTATCGACAGCCATTTCTGCCATCTGACCGCGAGTCCAAAAGTTCTCGTGCGAGTTGGCGATCGCTTTGCGTACCTGTACGGCTCCGACGGTACGTTTTTGAAATAATGGCAATACACGCTGCAATAAATCAGGCGTTACCTGCGCATCGGCGTCAAATACCGCCAAAATTTCCCCTTTTGCTAGGGGTAAAACTTGGTTTAATGCGCCGGATTTACCACCACTAGCTCCTGCACCCCGTCGCAACACTTTTAGTTTATTGTAATTTTGCTGTAATTTTTCTAAAAGTGCGGGCGTTTGGTCGGTACTATTATCGTCAATGACCCAAACTTCGTAGCGGTCTACCGGATAATCAAGGCTACAAAGCGTCTTGACTAAATTGCCAATCACTGCTTCTTCATTTTTGGCAGCAACTAACAGCGAAACAGAAGGGAAATAATCGGCTTGCGCATTTTGGGTACGGGGACGAGCTAAAACTAACCGTAGGGTATGAATTCCCCATAAAGTTGTTAAACCGAGTACCAGCCAAAATCCAACAGAAATTAAATGAAGGGCGATCGTGCCACTCCAAACTACGATGAAAACAACAGCCGCTTTGCGTCTTCGACCCTCGCCGCAAGTCTTGAGAGATGTTGTTTGCAACGTCTCTAGCTCAGACTCGTCTTCTGATAACTCAGATAACAACGAGCCTAGCGCATCAAGTTCGCTATAAGAATCGTTCTCAGCCCAGGAATTCGCTGGCATAGTTTACTTGATCAACCACCAGTATTTATTTACACACTTCCAAGAAGCAAGGTAACATCTCAGCACAGTCGACAAACGTTTAGTCTTGAATGATTTCACCCAACTCGATCCGAGTTGGGCGCATCATGCACAAGGTAGCAACAGATTGTCGTTAGCAGAAATTGCGATCGTACTAACCATCGTTTAAAATCGAGGTTTTTTGATGTAATTTCCCAAGCTTCGATAAAAGTAAGTGCAGCCCTATTGTATCCGACATTGACAGGCGCGAGGAAATAGGAGGAGCCAGCCGCCAGCGTAACGTTAGCGTTGGAGCAAATCAACAGTGGCTAGTAATTAGTCAGCAACTGCTATAGAAAACGCTCACTATGTGGGAATACTGGGCAGAGGAGCTAATTTTTTGATGTTTACTCCTTGCTTTCGCGACGCATACATTTTTTAGTAATAGTGCCGATATGTCGATTGAGCAACTACAACCCGCTAGTCTACAAGAAGTCAGAGTTTATCAACCTTATTTTCAAGGCAATAAACGCAATACGCTACCTCTAGCCATTAGCCTTTACAAACAAGGAGTCCTCCAAGGACAGCGCAACATAGAAGGTGGTGATAGTATTCCTTTTGTGGCTACTTGGAATGTGTCCACACTCCCTGCTGATTTAACGCGTTGCCGAATGCAGTTCGACGGTAAGGCAGATCTCAGCTATGAGGTGATGATGTCTAGCTCGGAACTCGTAGACTTTTTGATCGATACAATCTTACATTTCAAACGCACGAACACTGTCGATTTTACTAAGGGTTTTTACCGAAAACTACTTCGGTTTGACAATTAAATTCAAAATCTCATCTCATTTTGTAGCTTATAATTCCAATCTGTTACCCGTCTGCCCTCAAACTACAAGAACTGCTTATGAGTCTTATCAAATAGCAGGTTCCACCTAGAATATATAAATAATCAAGCCGCATACGGCGAAATGTTGAGTTTAGGGAGTGGGGACGTGCCGAATGCTAAGTACTTGCTGATTGGATCAATCGAGGCTTACAGCGGTAAGTCGGCAACAGTGCTGGGATTATCTGAACAGCTAAAGCAGACAAAGCTCGATCTTGCCTATGGAAAACCGTTAGGTAATTGGGTGAATAACTCGAAGGAATCGCCGATCGATGCAGATGTTCAATTTGTTAACCAAATCCTTCAGTTACCAGAAAACCGACTGTTACCATCGCTCCTAACTTTAAATGAAGCAACGATTCAAAAGCGCCTATGCGGTAAGGATACGACGGATTATCAGCATTTAGCCGCAGTACAATATCAGCAGTCAAAGGGAGATTTGGTATTACTCGAAGGTCCAGGGAATTTAGAAGAAGGCAGCTTATTTGGGTTAAGCTTACTCGATGTCGCAAAGATCGTTGATGCTAAAGTCCTGCTCGTAACACGCTACAAATCAGTTTTCTTAGTAGAAGCACTTTTAGCAGCGAAGCAGCGTTTAGGCGATCGCTTAATCGGTGTCTTGATCAACGATATCGCCCCAGAACAAATGCAGACTGTTGATACCGATGTCCGCGCGTTTTTAGAAAAGCAAGGTATTCCTGTATTAGGAACACTGCCAAAAAATAACTTACTGCGCAGCGTCAGCGTTGCTGAACTTGTTGAACAATTAGGTGCAGAAGTACTGTGTCGTCCCGATCGCCTAGGTTTAATGGTAGAAAGTTTGGCAATTGGTGCGATGAATGTGAATGCGGCGCTGAAATATTTCCGCCGACGGCAGAATATGGCAGTGGTGACAGGCGGCGATCGCGTCGAAATTCAACTGGCTGCTTTAGAAAGTTCAACGCAATGTCTCATCCTCACTGGACAACTACCACCACCACCGTTTATCCTCGCCAAAGCTGAGGAACTCGAAATTCCCATTCTATCGGTCGATCTCGATACGCTCTCTACAGTAGAAATCATCGATCGCACTTTTGGACAAGTCCGCTTGCATGAACCGATTAAAGTGCAATGCATCCGCGAGTTGATGCAAAAGCATTTTGATATTGACCGTTTGTTGTCACAGCTTGAGTTAAAGCCCGCAGTGGCGTTGCCTTAAAGGTGTTATGCATAAGGTGTTTCTGGTTTTAGCTGTTGTCGTGCCGTTTCTCGACGCCCTTTCGCTGGAACGTGCTGAGTCGCAGCAGCTAAGCCGAAGACTGGCATATTGCCATAGATAGCTTCATAGTTGCCAGGTTCAATCAAGTAAGTTTCGTGCCAAATCCCCACACTGCCATCGTTACCTACAGCGCGATGAAAGCGTTGCCATGCTGCTAGATGAGGATCAGCAGGATTTCTCGCAAAGCGCTCTAAATCTTCAAACGATCGCCAGTATTGAATAAGTCCCGCACCCCGCCAATAGATAAAGTTTTCTCCGCCTAAAAACCCTTTTTCTGGATGTTGATAAAGCGTACGCAGCATCGGTGCCATCGCTTGTGCTGTCGGAAGCCATTTGGAGAAAGCGAGAAACTGATTGATGCGCATCCCAATGAGAAACACAACGAAGGGTTCGTCAACTTGCGCTGTGTAGCGCCCTGGCATGATTTGAGCCATGAATATTCTCTCCTTGCGCTCAACTTGAGGTTTCTTTTATGCAATTAATCTAATATGTGTTTAGTTGCATATTTAAATTATATGCAATAATTTGCATACGTCAAGGAAATAATTTATATGGCTTTAGCACACGCAATTTTGGCGGTTCTCGTCGATCGCCCGAATAGTGGTTACGACTTAGCAAAGCAATTTGATGGTTCTGTGGGGTTCTTTTGGGCAGCAAGTCATCAACAAATTTATCGAGAGTTGTCCAAGCTTGAAGCAATAGGCTGGCTAACGTGTGAAATCATTCTGCAAGAAGGACGTCCTGATAAAAAGCTGTATCACATTACCGAAACGGGGAAACAGGAATTACAAGCGTGGATCGCGCAACCTTGCGAGCCAGCAGCAATTAAAGAAGATTTGCTTGTTAAAATCTTTGCGGGTTATGTCGCGACTTCCCCTGAAATTATTTTGCACGAATTACAGCAGCACCGCCAAGCGCACTTAGAGAAGCTATCGACGTACAAGGCTTTAGAACAGCGGTACTTTCAAAATCTACAATCGCTGTCTTTGCCTGCGAAGTTTCGTTATCTAACGCTACTCAAAGGTATTAGCTATGAATCAGATTGGGTAGCTTGGTGCGATCGCGCAATGGAATTACTTCGTTAATCGTAAATAACTGCGATCGCGCTGTCTGCTAAAATAGCAAGGTTGTTTAATCTGATTCCGTCTTTGAGTCAGTCTATAGATCTCGTCAACAACGTTGACACGTTAGCGCAAGAACTAGCAACGATTCAGCAAACAGGTGCTAAGCGAATCGCTCTATTAGGTTCTCGTCATGTTCCTCTTACTCATCAGCATCTGATCGAAATGATGAGTTACGCCCTCGTTTTATCTGGCAATCGGCTGATTACCTCTGGCGCAACCGGAACAAACTCGGCGGCGATCCGAGGCGCGATGCGGGCTGATGCAAATTTATTAACAGTCATTTTGCCTCAAAGCCTAGAACGCCAACCGCTAGAGTCGCGACAGCAGCTTGAGCAGGTCATGCACTTAGTCGAAAATCCTAGCAATGATAATTTGTCTCTGGCAGAAGCAAGTGCGATCTGTAACCAAGAAATCATCTCGCGCTGTCAGCAGTTGATTTGCTTCGCGTTTCACGATAGCCGGACTTTGCTACAAACTTGCCAAGAGGCAGAGGATCAGCGTAAGGTAGTGACGCTATTCTATTTAGACTAAGGCTGTTAGTGATTCGCTCTTTTCAACTGATAAAACATGAATTTATCACAACTACCAGCTTCTACAGTTTTTTTGTATTGCATCGTTGCGGCGGTTATTTTAATTTATCTGCCCTTTTTACTTGTCGGCTATGCACGAGTACAAGTTGGCTACGATATCGCCGCGCCTCGCGCTATGTTTGATAAATTGCCACCTTATGCGCAAAGGGCAACATGGGCGCATCAAAATTCTTTTGAAGCTTTCATGATTTTTGCCGCTGCCGCTTTGATGGCGTACGTCACGGGCGTAAATTCTAACTTAGCCGTTAGTGCTGCGATCGCCTTTGTTATCGCCCGCTTCCTCTATTCAGTTTTTTATGTCACCAATATTCCCATCGCGCGATCGCTCATGTTCGCTGTTGGCTCTCTCTGTTCTGGTACCCTATTTGTTCTAAGTCTTCTGCAAAATAACTAGTGACTAATGGCTGCTACATACTCTTTTGATATCGTTAGTGATTTTGACCGCCAAGAGTTAGTTAATGCGGTCGATCAAGCTGTGCGCGACATCAAAAGTCGCTATGACTTGAAAGATACGCAAACTACTGTAGAACTCGGTGATGAAGTCATCACAATCAACACTGATAGCGAGTTTACTCTAGAGTCCGTACACACTGTCTTACGCGAGAAAGCTGCAAAGCGCCAGTTGTCGATGAAAATCTTTGATTTTGGTAAAGTTGAATCCGCAAGTGGAAACCGCGTCCGCCAAGAAATTAAGCTCAAAAAAGGCATTAGCCAGGAAATTGGCAAGCAAATCTCAAAATTGATTCGCGACGAATTTAAGAAGGTACAAGCCTCGATTCAAGGCGACGCAGTGCGAGTTTCTAGTAAAACAAAAGATGATTTGCAAGCTGTTATGCAACGTTTGAAGCAAGAAGATTTTCCAGTAGCTCTACAGTTTACTAACTACCGTTAGGGCGATCGCCAATTCACCACAAATCCTCAGTGTAAATTTTTTTGAAATATATCTGAATACTTGTTCATATGTTATATTAATATTCAGAGCTAGGACAAAAAAATGACAACTGTAACTCAAATGAAGTGTGCGTGTGAAAATTGTTTGTGTATTGTTTCGCTAGAAGACGCAATTCAAAAAGACGGTAAGCCTTATTGCAGCGAAGCCTGTGCTAATGGTCATACAAGTGGTTCAGGTTGTGGTCACAGTGGTTGCGGATGCAGCTAATACGTATAACGTTTAGGTTATTACTAAGGCAGAGTAACAGAGAGTAGGAAAGAAAAGAACGTTCCTACTCCTTTGTTGTTATAAAATTAACTTTTAATTCATTAGACCTCCTGCCTGACAACAATTGCGAAGTAATTCGCTACTAAATAAAAGAAAGTCCACTTTTGTGGACTACGGGGCATACCTTACCCCCTCAAATCTATTATTTATAGTGTGCGGAGGCACACTTGGTTTGAGTAGCCCCGAAGGGAGTCGAAGGGCATCTATAATTCATATAGAAAGTTTATTTCTTCGCGCATAAGAATCTATAGCCCACATCCAACTGATTGAGTTGCTTAAATCGCCCGTATTTTGCACTCCATTGACCATTATTTAAATCGGCTTGAAGAAGATTTATTCCGGTTTGAACTGCATCAGAATTAGTGAGAGCAAAAGCTGACATACTGGCTCTAACTTGAGGATTTAAATAGATTTCAGGTCGTTTCCAACCTGCGGCTAAGAACATATCTGACAAATCAGGTGGCAGCATACAAGAATAAACATCAACGCTACCTTGAGTCATTTGTTTAAGGAGAGAGACAACGTCTTTTAAAGATGAAAAGACTTGTTTGTCATACTCTCGAATAAAAGGGAAATAATCATACAACCAAAAACTTTCGGCGGCGATCGCGTCAAAAGTAAAAATCACAATCTTTTTAGCAATTCGGTTCATCTCGGAGAAAGCTTTTTTGAGATCAGAGAAATGGTGAATTGCAAGAAGACAAATGACAGCATCTACTGCACGATCAGGTAAAGAAATTGCCTCAGCGTAATCGCTTAGCCATTGTACTCGCGGATGTGGTGTCGCGTGCGATCGCATCACGGCAGAAGGTTCAACGGCATAAAGGTGAAATCCGCGTTCAGCAAGCATCCTACTATAGCCGCCTGTTCCCGCACCAATATCAGCAATAACACTTTTTGGAGGCAATGCGAGTAACTGTACGACAGAATCGACTAGCCGCACATCTGGAAGGCGAGAGCGAGTATAGAATTGACCGATCGCATCGTAGATAGGCATGATGGGTTTTTGTAGGACATTAGGTAATAAAAGGTAATTATTTCGGTGCGATCGCCCCCTAACGCGCAGAAATTTTGCAAAATATATAGAAGTTGAATATTCTTAACTTAATTCTCAGCAATCAGACAGTTCGTCCCATTTGCTAGCGATATTTATATATGAACAGCCCTTTTCTGACTCGCCTTCACAGTCCAGAACGCCCTGTCATCGTCTTCGATGGCGCGATGGGAACAAACTTGCAAACTCAAAATCTTACCGCAGCCGACTTTGGAGGAGCGCAGTACGAAGGGTGTAACGAATATTTAGTCCACACCAAACCCGAAGCCGTCACCAAGGTACACCGTGACTTTTTGGCAGCAGGTGCGGATGTCATTGAGACAGATACGTTTGGTGCTGCGTCAATTGTCCTCGCGGAGTACGACTTAGCCGATCAAGCTTACTACTTAAACAAAAAAGCCGCAGAACTCGCAAAACAAGTTGCAGCAGAATTTTCGACGCCAGAAAAACCCCGCTTTGTTGCTGGTTCGATGGGACCAACAACCAAATTACCAACGCTAGGACACATCGACTTTGACACATTGCAAGCCGCTTTTGCCGAACAAGCCGAAGGATTATATGACGGCGGAGTTGATTTATTTATCATTGAAACGTGTCAGGATGTGCTGCAAATCAAAGCAGCATTAAACGCAGTTGAATCAGTGTTTCGCCGCAAGGGAGAACGACGTCCCCTGATGGTATCGGTGACAATGGAGACAACTGGCACGATGCTGGTAGGCTCGGATATTAGCGCAGCTTTGACAATTTTAGAGCCATATCCAATTGATATTCTCGGTCTTAACTGCGCAACAGGTCCAGACCGGATGGCGGAACACGTCAAGTATCTTTCGCAGCATTCGCCGTTTGTCGTTTCTTGTATTCCGAATGCAGGGCTACCAGAAAACGTTGGTGGTCAAGCGCACTATCGACTCACACCGATGGAATTGCGCATGGCGCTGATGCATTTTGTTGAAGATTTGGGCGTACAGGTAATTGGCGGCTGTTGCGGTACGCGTCCTGACCATATTCAACAATTAGCAGAAATTGCCGCAACACTCAAGCCTAAAGAACGGTATCCTCGCTATGAGCCAGCAGCCGCATCGATTTACAGCGCGCAACCGTATGACCAAGATAATTCGTTTTTGATTGTCGGAGAGCGATTAAATGCGAGTGGTTCTAAGAAATGCCGCGAATTACTTAATGCGGAAGATTGGGACGGACTCGTGTCGATGGCAAAGGCGCAGGTACGCGAAGGCGCGCACGTTTTAGATGTCAATGTGGACTATGTGGGGCGCGATGGCGTGCGGGATATGCACGAATTGGTATCGCGTTTAGTAACAAACGTTACAATCCCTTTGATGCTCGACTCCACCGAGTGGGAAAAAATGGAAGCGGGGTTAAAGGTTGCGGGTGGTAAATGTTTGCTCAACTCGACGAACTACGAAGATGGAGAACCGCGCTTTTTTAAGGTATTGGAGTTAGCAAAACAGTACGGTGCGGGTGTTGTTGTCGGCACGATTGATGAAGATGGCATGGCACGAACTGCCGACAAGAAATTTGAAATCGCTCAACGCGCTTACAACCAAGCCGTTGAATATGGTATTCCACCAGAAGAAATCTTTTTTGATACCTTAGCGCTGCCGATATCGACAGGAATTGAGGAAGATCGCGCCAACGGTAAAGCAACGATTGAATCAATTCGTCGCATTCGCGAAGAATTACCAGGCTGTCATGTGATTTTGGGGGTTTCTAACGTTTCGTTTGGTTTAAATCCCGCTGCGCGTGTTGTACTTAATTCGATGTTTCTTCACGAGGCGATGACAGCGGGAATGGATGCGGCGATTGTGAGCGCGAGTAAAATATTACCGCTTGCTAAGATTGCACCAGAACACCAAGAAGTTTGTCGCAAGTTGATTTACGATGAACGGCAATTTGATGGCGATATTTGCGTTTACGATCCGTTGGCAGAGTTAACAACTGTTTTTGAAGGCGCAACCACAAAACGCGATCGCACGATTGATGAAAGTATTCCCATCGAAGAACGCCTCAAACGTCACATCATCGATGGTGAAAGAATCGGTTTAGAAGAACAGCTGCAAAAAGCTTTAGAAAAATATGCACCACTCGATATCATCAATAACTTCTTACTCGATGGTATGAAAGTGGTTGGTGAATTGTTTGGTTCTGGACAAATGCAGCTACCTTTCGTGTTGCAATCGGCGGAGACAATGAAAGCCGCAGTCGCTTATCTTGAGCCGTTTATGGAAAAGCAAGAAAGCGGTAATAACTCAAAAGGTACGGTAGTAATTGCGACAGTCAAGGGTGATGTCCATGACATTGGTAAAAACCTTGTCGATATCATTTTGTCGAATAACGGCTACAAAGTCGTTAACCTTGGCATCAAACAGCCGGTAGAAAACATTATCGATGCCTACGAGCAGCACAAAGCTGATTGCATCGCGATGAGTGGGCTACTCGTCAAGTCTACTGCTTTCATGAAAGAAAACTTGGAAGTCTTTAACCAACGAGGAATTACGGCTCCAGTGATTTTGGGTGGTGCGGCGTTGACTCCCAAATTTGTCTATGAAGATTGTCAAAAAACGTATAAAGGACAAGTCGTTTACGGTAAAGATGCTTTTTCTGATTTGCATTTCATGGATAAGTTGATGCCAGCCAAGTCACAAGGTCACTGGGACGATCTTCAAGGCTTCTTAAATGGATTAGCAGAAAATAATCAAGTATCTCAGAATGGACATCAAGAACCTCCTAAAGAAAATCCCTCACCCCTCACCCCACTCTCCGAGAAGGGCAAAGCCCTACACCCCTCACCCCTCGTTGTAGATACCCGCCGCAGTGATGCTGTTGCAGTCGATATAGAACGCCCCACGCCGCCTTTCTGGGGAACGAAGATATTGCAACTAGAAGATATTGCTTGGGATGAGTTGTTTTGGTATTTGGATTTACAAGCTTTAATTGCCGGACAATGGCAGTTTCGTAAGCCTAAGGAGCAATCGAAAGAGGAATATCAGGCTTTCTTGGCAGAGAAGGTTTATCCGATTTTAGAGCATTGGAAGCAGCGGATTGTTGCGGAAAAGTTGTTGCATCCGCAGGTGAGTTATGGGTATTTTCCGTGTCAGGCGGTGGGGAATTCGTTGATTGTTTATGAGCCGAACCACGAAGGCGCGAAGGAGGACACTTGCGTGCGGAGGTTTCCTCCGTTGAGCAAAGTGTCCGTGGACACAAAGGAAATTGCGCGGTTTGAGTTTCCGAGGCAAAGGTCTTTAAGAAGGCTTTGTATTGCTGATTTCTTTGCGCCGCAGGAGTCGGGTGTGATTGATGTGTTTCCGATGCAGGCGGTGACGATGGGGGATATTGCAACGGAGTTTGCGCAGGAGTTGTTTAGAGCGAATCAATACACTGACTATCTCTATTTCCACGGCTTGGCGGTGCAGATGGCGGAAGCTTTGGCGGAGTGGGTACACGCGCGAATTCGTCACGAGTTGGGCTTTGGGGCTGAGGAACCGGATAATATTCGGGATGTCTTGGCGCAGCGCTATCGCGGTTCGCGTTACAGTTTTGGTTATCCCGCGTGTCCGAATATTCAGGATCAGTATAAATTGTTGGAGTTGTTAGAGAGCGATCGCATCAATCTCTACATGGATGAAAGCGAACAACTTTATCCTGAGCAATCAACAACCGCGATTATTGCTTATCACCCCGTAGCCAAGTATTTCAGTGCATAATCTATAACTCTTCTAGATTAATTCCTTTTTCTCGCAGTAGTGCGCTTAAGGCTGCATTACGCTCTCTTTCCTGCTCTAATTGTTTTGTTACTTCATCAGCGCGTTGGCGTTCTTGTTCGCGTAGCTGATTTAGCTCAACGTAGGTCAGGAATTTGTCTCCTTGGGGTGAAAAAATTTCTAAAGTATCAGAACTCATCTGAAATTTTATTTTGAGGCGGGGACTCATCCAACCATCCATTTCTGTGATAATGTCTAAATCATTTCCAGCACGCAGCCAACCGATTAGCTCGTTGTCATCTGGATCGTATACATAATACTCTTCTACACCGTAACGTTCGTAGAATTTAAATTTTTCTGCCATTTTCTTGAGGCGATTCTCAGGAGAGAGTATTTCAAATACAACCTGTGGCGGAATATTATCTTCTTCCCATTGTTTGTAAGAACCTCTGTCTCCTTTTGGTCTACCAAAAACAACCATCGCATCCGGTGCTTGACGAATTTTATTGTCTCCTTGAACCGGATACCACAAGAGATCGCCAGCAACAAATACCTGGCTATCATTCACGAATAGCAGTTCTAAGTTTTCTTTGATAGTGACAATCCAACGAAATTGTTTGGTGTTGTCTGCCATTGGTTGACCATCGCTATCTGGGTAGATAATAGCTGGTGTAGTGTTTGTTTGCAGTTGTTTCACCATGCGGCTCTCTCCATTCGAGAGGGATTGTCATATTCTATCTTTTTGCTCAGTTGTTAATGACTCGATCAGCTTTTAAACAGTTACTCACACCTGAAAAATAAAAATAGCACCTATATTTAGGTGCTAAAAAATATCATTTTGGCTTGTCTCTAAGTGATATTTTCAATTAGTAAGTAGTAGTAGTGACGTTTGTGCGTGGGCTACGCGCACCAGCCGCTGCACCGATCATTGAAGCGATTAAGCCGAGTAAAGAACCAAAGAAGAACCACCACAGCCCTTGAGAAATACCACTGGCAATATTACGAGTATCTTGAGCTGTAACATTAGGTGGAGTTACGTTAACGTTAGGAGGTTGTACCTGACCGATGGCGCCGCCAGCAAGGTCAGCAGCAGCTTGAGTTGCTAAACCAAATGCGCCTGTTACGCCACTTGCAAGTAGCCAAGAACCTAGGGCTAAAGTTGTTGCCCAAAGAATTGCTCCGTTTAACAACGCTGTGCTGCGATTCATCGGTCCGCAAGCACGGGCTGTTACCCAACCGCCGACAAATAAGGAGATTAATAAACCAATAGTTGACCAAATACCAACGTCACCTGCAACGTTAGGTGCATTTGTTCTTGGAGCACCGGAGCCTGCAATTGTAGTTGCACCAATTGCACCGAAGAGCGCGCTAAGGAGTAACTGAGTCGCTAAAGCAACGACCAAACCTGAAAGAATCGGACCCCAACGAACGCGATCGTGATAATCTACGACAGCTGTTCGATTCACTACGGCAGGCTCAGAAATAACATCATCTGCCGGTCTGTTTACGTATGACATGGGTAACTTACCCCCTTCCCTGTTCTGTTTTTCTACAATTTTGCTTGAGTCTCTAATTTAAATTGGAATTTTAATTTAACTATCTATCAGTAGAAATAGTTGCGGAATCTACCTTTAGGAGTAAAGTAAACTCAGCAATTTGTGAATATTAATTTACGCGATAAAAATTTAATTATTTTATTAATTCGCAACTACTTTATTAAGATATTAAAATTTAACAAATGCGATGAATTGTCAATTTTTATAAGATTGATTAGCTAATCATATATATGTAGACATCAGCCTATTCTGATTTCTAGCTCAGCGAAAGGAAATTTTGAAAAATATTTAACGAAGCTTAACAGCAGTTCCCGTTGCCGTAATGAGTAATAAAGCTCCTGATTGGTCAATATTGATCGTACCAGTATCGATTTCAATGCCAATCACAGCATCGGCTCCCAGTTTAAGGGCGCGGCGCTCTAATTCTTGAATTGCATCGCGCTGACCTCGCTCAAACACGCGTTCGTAACTACCAGTACGACCACCAATAACATCGCGAATTCCAGCAAAAAAGTCGCGCAACGCATTGCTACCATAGACGACTTCCGCCGTGACGATTCCCAAATAAGCTTCGACAGTAGTTCCTTGAATAACATCCGTTGTCGTTAAAATCATGGAGGAGCCTCAGAAAACGATGTTTGCTAGAAAAAGTAAACCAACCTAACAGCAGAGGTTCAAACTAGTACAATTTTAGATTGACTAACATCCAAGAAATCGGAAAAAAAAGTTTCCAAATTTAAAGATTCCTGGTTTAATGTAGAGCATTAGTCGCACCTTGGCAAAAATTGCAGAAGTATAGCAGAAAAGTAGTCGTGCAAAAGCAGAGTTTATTAGCTATAAGTGTTTTGCTGCTAGGAGGAATTGGCGTTATTGTACCGCCAACTGCTCAAGCTCAAATAGTAGTTGCACAAACCAAAGGCGCAGTGCCAAGTAGTCCTTATCAACGCAGCCAGCAACTGCAAAAATTGCTGCAAGAAGGACGGAGGTTAATGGATGCGGGAAAATCAGCCGAAGCGATCGCCCGTTATCAACAAGCCGCTAAATTATCACCAAAAAACGCGCGCATTTTTTCGACGATTGGTTTTCTTTACGCGCGTCAAAGAAACTATGCTGCGGCAGTGGCGGCGTATCGTCAAGCGATTGATGCAGCCCCCAACCATGCGGACTTTCACTATGCTCTTGGCTACACGTTAGCACGGATGGGACGCTATGCGGAAGCTGCTAGTGCGTATCGGCGAACAACCGAGCTAGACCAGAATAATGTCAATGCTTATCTTGGATTGGGTGTTGTACTCTTACGTCAAAAAAACTATCGAGGTGCTGAATGGGCGGCACAGCAAGCAATTAATCGCGATCCTAATAATCCGAGTGCGTATGAGTTGATGGGGGCGATTCTTCTACAACAAGATCGGTTTCGCGACGCGATCGCAACTCTCCAAAGGTCAGCAACAATTGATCCTAACAACGGTAACGTTTTACTAAATCTAGCAACGGCTTGGGCAAGTCAAGGCAATATGACCGCAGCTTTGATGACTTTGCGACAAGCGGTGCAGATCGACCCACGAAATGTGAAAGTCCTCCTGCAAATGGGAGACATTCTCAGGGTGCAAAACGACGTTCAAGGTGCAATCGATGCCTACAAACGTGCTTTAGCCTTGCAACCAGACCTAGCAGAAGCCCAGAAAGCAGTAAACGATATGCTACTCAATCAACCAGGAAGCAATCGTTTAGAGCGTCTTCTAACGCCACGGCTTTAATACCTTGATTAAATTAGTCGAGTTGGCGTCCGGTAAGTTCGACAAAAATATCTTCCAGATTCGAGGGACGTACCATGATCCCAGTTTTATCCTTTTGCTGGTCAAGGTAGGCGTTGGCTTGTTCTAGGGTGGGGAAAAATTGATATTCCCAGCGTCCTGCGTCCTTTGTACCGACTTGTTTAATTGCTAACCCTTCGCCGTGTTTGGCTCGTAACTGTTGTAAAGTTCCGAGGGAGATTAACTGACCCTGATCCATAATGCCGATGCGATCGCACAAATACTCTACCTCTTCCATGTAGTGCGTCGTGAGTAACATGGTCATACCTTGCTTATTTAAATCAAGGATGATTTCCCATAACCGTCGCCGTGTTTGGGGGTCGAGTCCGACTGTCGGCTCGTCTAAAAACAAGATTTGTGGTTGATGTAACAACGCTCTGGCAATCTGTAAGCGACGCTTCATTCCTCCAGACAATGTTTTCACAAAATCGTCACGCCGATCTGCGAGTTCTACATACTCTAGCCATTGATTAATCAGTCGTTGACGTTGCGGATTGCGGATGTGATGCAATCTTCCGTGCAACTCCATGTTTTCCCACACGGATAAATCGCCATCGACACTTGTTTGTTGCAATACGACTCCAATACACTGCTTGACTTGCAAAGCTTGGCGCACGACATCAAATCCCGCGACTTCGATACGCCCTTGCGATGGTTTTGTTAAAGTTGTAAGCATCCGAATTGTTGTTGATTTACCTGCGCCGTTAGGTCCTAGCAAACCAAACATTTCTCCAGACTGAATCGTAAAAGAGAGGTCATTAACGACAGGAACGTTATTGAAAAGTTTGTGAACGTTTTGCAGCGAAACAGCAAGCATCAATATTTAAGTTGTTGATTAAATACTATCCATACTTAAATTATCACCTAGATTTTGCTACGCGCTGGTTGCAGAGTATTACGAGTAGATGAGGCTAAATCTATTCATAGTCGAAGTATACTTTTGCTAAAAAGAGAATAAAGCCACCAGAGAAATAAATTTACTCTAAAATTTTCTATTTCGTCCTAAAACAATCTGAGATAATTCTTCTGAAATATAAGCTTTTATTTTATAAAGGTAGGCAAGTTATGCAGTGGCAAGCTTGGACAAAATTGTTGTGCCTTGCTGGAACTTCGTTGTTCGTGAGTTCAATTGTACCTGTAGTCGCCCAAACTCCACCTGCACGTACCTATCAACCAGGGTACTGGCAACCACGGGCGCGAATCAATCCAAAGATGCCAGTGACAGTAATTTTAGAAAACCAGACAGAAATGCCACTCAAGTATAACTTTTTGGATGACCGTGCTGAAGCTGATTTAATTGTTGGCGACCAAGTTCAGTTTAGCCGCGTTACTTTACCAATGAACATTGCGGTTTACGACCCTTCACCCAAGGCAGGGGCAGGGGATGAGGTTAATCTTAGTTATACCGTTTCTGTTAATCAGAATGTTGTCACTGTGCTTGTTCAGCCAACACAAGAAGAAGGCTATCGTGTTGTGAATATCGGTAGAACTGGGGCTATTTATCTTTATTAATTGCTTGTTTGACTGTTGAGATATATATAGAATTCATTGTTTTGGCAGCGTAGCCCTTTGATCCTTGCTATATTGACGATAGATTGGTAAGGAAGGATCATGCCACTCAATCGTAGAGTCATCGCTGCCTTAGGAATCATTGTTTTAGCAAGTGCGATCGCTCCTCCTGTCCAAGCTACACTGCCCATAGCACAACAGTATCAATATAGTCGCGCTGGGTATCGAAGTAGAGTCTATACATCAGATTTTGGTCGTCTTCAGGGATTGCCGCGATCGCGCAGATTTTATCGACAACGAGTTAATTCGATTTACCGTGCCGATCCTTTTTATCATTTATATACTGGTAGTTTCCATCGCCGTCGCATTCACAATAACCGCTATCCTGTAAGGAGAAGAATTGGCGGCTTTAGACCAGGAATTAGGCTGAGGTTTGTGAAGTAGAAAGCGGAGTTTGTTCGCGAGGATTCTGATCGGTATTTGTCGATCCCCACTTATTGGCAATTGGCATTCGCCAGCCTGTACCAAACGCGCGATCGGTCACTTTTAATCCTGGTGGCGCTTGACGGCGTTTAAATTCAGCACGTACTACCATTTTAATCACACGATTTACTACAGTTGGATCGTGACCTGCGGCGGCAATCTGACTTGCTGATTCGTGGTTACAAATAAAGCGTTCTAAAATATCATCAAGTACGTCATACGCTGGTAGAGAATCTTGATCGACTTGACCAGGTTTTAATTCGGCGCTGGGTGCTTTAGTTAAAATGTTTTCTGGAATAACCTCTGAGTCTCGATTCAACCAGCGACATACCGAGTAAACGCGGGTTTTGGGAACGTCAGCGATCGCGGCTAAACCACCATTCATATCACCGTAGAGGGTGCAATAACCAACTGCCATTTCTGATTTATTACCTGTCGATAGCAGTAAATGACCAAATTTATTAGAAATTGCCATTAACAAATTACCGCGAATCCGCGACTGTATATTTTCTTCGGCAAGTCCAAACTCAGTGTCAGCAAATAAAGGTGCAAGCGTTTTGTCATAGCCTTGCATTAATTCACCAATAGGTAACGTTTGCGTTTGGATGCCTAAATTTGCGGCGAGTTGCAAGGCATCTTTAATCGAATGTTCGGAACTGTATGGCGAGGGCATGAGTACGCCGAGGACATTTTCTTTGCCAACGGCTGCGGTGGCGATCGCTGCCACTAATGCCGAATCAACTCCCCCGCTTAAGCCAATAACGACTTGACGAAAACCGCATTTACGTGTATAATCTTTTACACCTAAAACTAAAGCCTGCCAGATTTCCGCATCGTCATTTTCGGGCATAGGAGCAATTGTACTAGGCTGCAAGTCTTGTTTTTGCTCGTCAAATTCGACAACGAGTAAATCTGACTCAAACGCCTGCGCGCGGCACACCATTTCACCCTGGCGGTTAAATCCGACACTGCAACCATCAAAAATCAAGTCATCATTCGCAGCGATTTGATTGGCATATAATATTGGGCAACGATAACGGCTAGCAGCATGACTCAACATCGCTTCGCGCAGTTGCTGTTTGGTAACGCTATATGGAGACGCCGATAAATTGACAATTAAGTCAACATCTGCTTCAACCAAGTCCGTAATTGGGCTGACTGCATAGTGACGCTTTCCCCAAAATTCTTCATCGTTCCATAAGTCTTCGCAGATCGTGACACCGATTTTGAGGGGGGTTGAGTCGTTGCTAATTGGTAATCGGTAATTGGTTATTTCCTTTGGTCTGGAAATTGTGAAAAATCGCGTTTCTTGCCCAGGTTCAAAGTAACGATTTTCGTCGAATACATCGTAGGTGGGAAGGAGGCGTTTGTGAAAAGTTTGCTGAAGTTTGCCTTGAGAGAGTAACGCAACGCTGTTGAATAAAGGTTTACCGCCAGAAATGTATGCTTGGGCGTTTTGTTCGACATAACCGACTAAGACGGCGATCGCAGGTGGTAAGCTTTGTGCGAGTTGTTGTAGATTTGAGGCGATCGCTGCAATAAAACTCGGATCGAGTAATAAATCTTTCGGTGGGTAGCCACATAGCGAAAGTTCTGGTGTTAATAACAAGTCTGCACCTTGCGCGGCTGCATCTTGGGCGGCGCTGAGGATTTTTTGCGCGTTACCTGCTAAATCACCAACAGTAGGATTAATTTGAGCGATCGCAATTTTCATAAAGAGTGCGTGAAATCGAAAGTACGGTTGTGTCGGAATGGTTGCTATTGAAGATCGCTAAATAAATACTAAAGGTTTATCCTTAAAGGGAGCAAAGGCGGTAGCATTGAAGCGGTATAAACTGGCGGGACGTCCTGCACCGCGCGAGACTTTTAAACCTGTATCGCACAAAAAACCGAGCTTGAGGAGTCGGGCGCGGAAGTTAGAATAATCGGAGAATTCGCCTAAAACCGTTGTATAAAGCTGATAGAGATCGTTGAGTGTAAAGACTTCGGGTAAGACATCAAACGCCACAGGGCTGTATTCGAGTTTATTTTTGAGTCGGCGGTGTCCGTAAGCTAAAATTTCGTTGTGGTCAAACGCGAGTTGCGGTACTTGTTTTACAGGATACCAAGCAATACCGCTAACACCATCGGCGATGAGTTCGGCATCTTCGTAGCGCACTAACGCAAAGTAACTGACTGAAAGATAGCGCACTTTGTCGGTTTCTTCGCGCGGATCGCGTTCTGGTCCGCCGAACGTATACAATTGCTCTAAATATAAATTTTCGACACGAATTTTCTCTGCCAGAATCCGATATGCGGCATCTTCTAGTGATTCGCCCTGGCGTACTAAAGTTCCAGGTAAACACCATTGACCTAAAAAAGGCGGTTGTTGTCGCATCACGAGTAGGACTAAAAGCCGATTTTGGGCGGTATCAACTGAAAAAATTGCGTTGTCTACCCCAACCTTGAAATCTGCTAAGGGCTGTGGCTTTACCACGTCGGCAATGTTTCTTTGGCTGCGTGTTGGCATTCGTACAAATGCTGTTGATGAATATATGCTTCTACGGGAGGCGTTAAAGCTTCAGAATCTCCACTTTCACGATACGCGGTTGAGGACACATCTGGTGCAGTTAGGTTAGCGATCGCAAACTTCGCGCCCAACTGTCTTAGCTGTTGTAAGTCACTTTCTGCTACTTCATATCCTGGTCGCGGTACGACGAGTAACTGTACTTGTTGCAACAATTCTTCAACGGCGTACCATTGTTGTAACTGGTGTACCAAATCCGAACCAATAACGAGTGTAAACGTTGCGTCTTTATCCCAGCGTTGTTTTGCTTTGTTGACTGTTTCTAGCGTGCGGTGACTGCTCAATTCTTGATGTAAACCGATGTTGTGTCGCGGCGGATTGATATCCTCAATGAGTAACCGCAGCATAGCGGCGCGATGTTCTAACGGTGAAGCATGAGACTTAAAGGGATTATCTGCTGCCCATACTGCCACCCAATCGTAGTGTTGTGACAACCAGCTAATAATCGCTTGATGTCCAGCGGTAGGAGGATCAGCACTTGTACCAAATAACGCAATTTTGAGCATTTTAGATTTTTGATTGGCTATGCGGTGACGGTTGCTTCAGCTAGTCGAGTTTTCTCGGTTAACTGCTGCAACGCGGGTGATATTTCTACAGGTAAAGACGTCGGTTTATCAAGTCGCCGGACGGTATCAGGTAAACTTGCAACTGAACGAGTTGTGCGATCGCGAATGTCATCTAATGTCTCTGGCGGTTGTATGCGTTTGCCTTGCTGCATCACAAGTTGTAATAATGGTTGCGCATCAGTTTCGGTTACTAAACCTAAACAGTCTTTGATTGCTTGATTTGCCGCATAACTCCGAAAAATCTGCTTACGTCCAGGATACGTCGCTTTTCCACTCGATTGTTTCATCACTGGGATGCCTTCAATTTCTACAATTTTGTAGACTCCGTTGACGGGCGTACCCGTCACTAAACGCGTTCCCAAGCCATAACCGTCAATTTCTGCCCCTTGTGCTTTGAGTCGGGCAATTTCCCACTCATCGAGATCGCCGCTGGCAAAAATACTGACTCCTGGCAAAAGCGATCGCACTTGTTGCGACAGCGTTACTAAGTCTCCCGAATCTAACCGCACTCCTGCAAGTTGCATTTCTCCTGCTTGCACTTTTTTAGATAAACGTTGCGCTGCTGCTACGGTATCGTAGGTGTCAATGAGTAAAGGTGCGCCTGGAAAATAACGGTGAAATGCGGTAAAAGCTTGGTCTTCGGTACCTTCCATCGCAGCGATCGCCATTACCAAAGAATGCGCCATTGTCCCGCTCGGTTGACTTTCAAGTTGCAATGCTGCTAACACATTCGAGGTAGAATCTAAGCCAGCGGCTAGCGCTGCGCGTGCTGCCCAAAGTGAAGATTGCGGACTAAAAGCCCGTCGCGTCCCGAATTCTAAAAGTGTTGCGGACGATCCAGCGATATCGCGGATGCGTGCGGCGCGGGTTGCGACTAATGTTTGGAAATTTAGTGTATTGAGTAAATATGTTTCTACTAGCTGCGCTTGCCACAAGGGGGCTTCAACTCGTAGAAGTGGTTCATTCGCAAAAACTGCGGTTCCTTCAGGTACTGCCCACACGTCTCCGGTAAAGCGTCCTGATTCTAGCAGTGTCCAAAAGTTTTCTGGAGCGTGGGTAAAAATTTTTGTTGCTTTTAAAGCTGATATCTGCGTTCGAGTAAAGTGCAAATTTTCAAGATACTCTAACGCTTGGGCTAATCCCATTGCGATCAAGTAGCCAAAATCGTCTGGTAAGCGGCGGGTAAATAGTTCAAAACTTGCCCATTTTTGCTCTAGTCCTTCTCCTGTATAGCAAGCTGCCATTGTCAGCTGATAAAGATCTGTCAGCAAACTATAATCTTCTGGAGTTAGCGTCAGTTCTTGCGTTGATACCCAATCGAGGGAAGGTGCCATTACACAGCAATTCTGGTAGTTTGCTCAATTATAGTGTATTTCACCAAAATCTTGTCAAGCAAGCTGTGATTATTTCCCAGCAAATCGGACTTTTGGCAGATATTGAGGGAAAGATTACACAAAAGACATACTTGTTTATGTTTGTTTGTAGTCAAATTTACTATATTTAATTCCATTGAGCTTGGTATCGACAAAGCGCAAACTTCTTTTACAATCTCTGATCCCTGACTAGTGATTCCTAATAAAGTATTGCAAACATAAACAAATAAGCATTACAAATATGCGCAAAGAATTAAGCACGTATCATAATGAAAGCAGAAGGGAATTAAACTACACATATTCAGAATTGAATCGATCATAATCATCATTAGGAGAAATATCCTATGAGTATTTATCGCATAATTGACAGCATGACTCGCTATATTTCAGAAGCTGTTACGCGGATTTTTGGACCAAGTGATGATGCTTATCCAGCAACGGGAGTACAGCCGTTTACAGGAGAACCTTTCAAACCTCAACGTAATGCTGATTGGTAAGTAGAATTATGACAAACTAATCAACTGCTATGTTATTAGCAATAAAGTAGGTGTCATTACATTCTCCACCTACTTTTTTTTAATTGGCAATTGATAAATTGATAATTTTGATTTTTTACATCTCACCGGAATATTCGGCGAATAAATTCGCCACTAACTAAACAAAATATCATTTTGAGTGTGCTGCCGTGCGCACTTTGTTTGGATAGCCCCGACTTCAGTCGCAGGGCTAAAATAATATTTAGCCATCATTTGAGGTCAGAAATCCTTGACCCCTTCTATGCAATTAAACACTTGCCATGCACTCAAAGAATGGGCGGTAGCAGTTGCAGCGCTAGAACAAGCAAAAACAATTATGCTGCTACGCAAAGGTGGGATTCACGAACAAGGCGGACGCTTTCGCGTTGCTTGCGACCAAGTTTTGCTGTATCCTACCTACGAGCATCAGCAACCTGCATTGTTAAAACCAGAATACGCTAATGCTGTCACCCCAGTTGCTTCTGGTTGGCATCCGGAAACTGTGCGTATCAGTAGTTGGGCAGAAATTACGGATATTTTACCAGTCAGCGATCCGCAAGTGGTGGAAGCGTTACTGCCATTTCATATCTGGAATGACAAGTTTACTCGCGATCGCCTGAAATGGAAATCGCGTCAGCCACTTTATATTTTGCTGCTACGAGTTTACACTCTTCCCCAAGTGCATCATATTCCTTATCGTGCAGAGTACGGCGGTTGTAAGTCGTGGATTGATTTAGCACAGACAATTTCTCTCGAAAACTCCCAACCCGTTTTATCCGACGCTGCTTATTCTCAAATCGCGGCAGAAGTTCGCCATAAAATTAGGCATGTGACACAGGGGGTAAGTGATGAGTTTTGAGTTTTGACCTCTGACCTTTGACCCCTATTTTCCTCCAGGTAATTGCTTCACTGTCAAACCTTACTACAAGGCGATCCCCAGCACCTAGCGACGTCACTAAATATGAAGTCTTACCCTAGATAGATATACAAAAATTAAAGAAAAAAGTATCTTGACTGCAAGACATGAGTCTTGACAAACGTACATTAGTGTGCTTAAACATTTATAAGCTTGAGGCTACATACTTCTTCAAAGTTATCAGCCTAAAGACAAGCTTTTGCTAAATGCGAATGAGTGCATTGCGTTTTATGCCGTTATTTGAGACAAGGAGTGCCTATGCCTCGACAATTGTGCTGGCTATCGAAATCCGGTACAGATGGCGAGAAAGTTTTGTATTTACAAGCTGCACCAAATGAACCGTGGAAGCCTTACACGCATTTCCCGCAGTATGCAGTACCCGATTACCGAATTCCTGGCGGTTCCAAAGGTTGGGCAACTTACCAAAAACTGATCAAGCAAGGCTGGATTTTGGTACCCAGCGCCCGCGCTACAGAATTTGGGAAAATTGCGACAGAGGCAGAAATTTTGAAATAATGCGATTGAATTAAAATCCTCTCGGTGAACCTTCTCCACGCGGATCGGCAGCACCTTCTAGTGTATTATCTGGAGTGACAACGATCGCATTTGCATTTCCCCACGGCGATCGCTCTTCAATTTTATGTCCGCGACGGCACAATTCGGCAATCGTGGCATAGTCTAAGCCAAAAGGTTCGATCCGTAATTCATCGGGTAGCCATTGGTGATGAATTCGCGGTGCAGCTACCGCAGATCCGGCATCCATGCCATATTCTAAAACGTTGAGGATTGTTTGCAAGACTGTGGTGATGATCGTACTACCGCCAGGTGCGCCGACTGCCATTCGCAAGCGATTGTTTTCGGTGACGATGGTGGGTGTCATACTCGACAAGGGAGTTTTACGCGGGGCGATCGCATTTGCCTCTCCACCAACAAGCCCGTAAGCATTGGGAACCCCTGGCGCAGCAGCAAAATCGTCCATTTCGTCGTTGAGGAGAATTCCTGTTCCTGGCGTTACGACACCAGAACCGAAGCCGTAATTAATCGTAAACGTGAGACTCACGGCGTTACGCTGCGGATCGATGACGGTTAAATGACTGGTATCTGATGATTCTTTGCCTTTAATGTAGCGCAGTAGCGTTTGGCGATCTACTGGTTTGACTTCACTCGAACGTCGTACGCTATCCATGCGAATTTCTTGACGTCTTTGCAAAGCATAGTCGCGACTAATCAATTGTTGCACAGGAACTTTGACAAAATCAGGATCGCCGAGATGTTCGGATCGATCCGCATACGCAATCCGCATCGCTTCTACCATCAGATGCAGTGCGTCAGGATTACGCCACAAGAGCGATTTTAAATCGGTATTGCCAATGATATTCAGCATCTGTAATAAGTGTACGCCTCCCGAAGACGGCGGCGGCATCGAACACACGCGGTAGTTGCGGAAATTGCCACAAACGGGAGTACGCCAAATCGGTTGATAGATTTTGAGATCTGTGAGGGTAATTAAACCACCGTTTTTTGCCATGTCGGATGCGATCGCACGGGCAATATTTTCGGTATAAAAGCTTTGCGGATTCTGGGCGACTGATTGTAATGTTTTTGCTAAATCGCGCTGTACTAATTTCTCGCCTGCCTGGTACATTCTACCGTCGCGTGTAAAAATTTGTCGCGCTGCGGGATTGGCTAAGATCGCGGCTTGACGACTTTCGGCAGCATTCGTATATCTTTGCGATACCACAAAACCATCGCGCGCGTAGCGAATCGCTGGTGCCATTAATGTCGCCCAAGGTAGTTTTCCGTATTGGCGATGCACTTCGTACATTCCGGCTACGGTTCCTGGAACGGCGACAGATAAGTAACCGTCTATACTGGCATTTGGACGTACTTTGCCTTGCGCGTCTAAATACATATTTCGCGTTGCTTTTAATGGTGCGCGTTCGCGAAAATCTAATGCCCTCATTTCTTTCCCTGGCTGGTGCAGTAGCAGAAAACCACCGCCACCAATTCCCGCAGAAAAGGGTTCAACGACAGAAATCGCAAAGGTTGTCGCGACGGCTGCATCGACTGCGTTACCACCTTGACGTAGTATTTCTAATCCTGCTTCGCTGGCTAACGGATGTGCAGAGACAACCATTGCTTGTTTAGTACGAAGTGGTTGGACAAAAGCTGCGATCGCAGCTTTTGCCGGTGTGATGAAGCACAGGGAAATCGCGACAAGCGTGAATGGCTTGTATTTGCAGGCTACGGGCATTAGTGGTAAGGGGTAATAGGTAATTGGTAATTGTACTGACTTTTCTTACCAATTACCCAATCTTGTATAGTTGTGAAACAGATGCATAAGGTGTTGCGTGTTTTCTCCTGGTTTGCCGTTGGAGATTTGCAGATCGTCGATTTGCGTAACTGGCATAATCTCTTTGTTGGTGGCGGTGATGAATGCTTCGTCACAACGATTTAAGTCGCTGTAGTAAATTGGCTGTTCGACAATCTCAAACTTGTTTTTGGCGAGTTCTAAAACAACTTCTCTGGTAATACCGTGAAGGATATTTTCTTTTGGGGTAATGAGTTTATGATCTCGAAAGACGAATAAGTTTGTCGTTGTTCCTTCTAAAACGTGATGCTGATTTACATATAGTGCTTCAACTGCATTAACTTGTTTGGCTTGTTGTAATGCCATGATTGCAGAGATGTAGTTGAGACTCTTTGCTCCTGGTATGAATCGCTGCGTTTGGACTGTAATAACTTTGACGCCTTGTTTGTAATATGCTTCGGGATATTCTGTTACCGGAGTCACAATGACAATTAAGCTGGGTTCGCCGCAAGGAGTGATGAAATCGGTTGCGATACCGCCTGTAGCGATGATGCGAATGTTTGCGTCTGGAAGATGATTGCGGTTGAATGTCTCTTGCGCGATCGCCTCAATTTCTAACGTTGACCATGGTAAATTTAACCCAATTAATTCTGCTGATTTTTGTAGTCTTTGTACGTGTTCGCGGAGTTTGAATGGCACTCCGTTGTATGTCCGTAAAAAATCAAATACACCGTATCCTCGGACGATTCCTAAATCGTTGATTGGTAAACAAGCTTCATCAGCCGCAACATATTTCCCATTCAGATAATAGATATATGTCATTTTTCATGCGCTCATATATTAAGAATATTTTTTGAATTGGTCGTATACAATTGCTGCAATTTGTTGTATTATTTCAATATGGTTTTCTTCATAATGAAAATATAACTAAAAATAAAAATTTTGCACAGATTTCCATTATGTAGAAAATTGTATCAGGCGCAGATGAAAAAATCAACTACCTTCCCCTTACTTTTTCGCATTTTTTGGTGGAATTTTAGCCTGTAAAAATTCACTCACAACTTCTTTAATATCGCGTAATTCGCCTTCGACTTGGTAGTTAAGACTGCGCATTTCATCTTCAGTAATTAAATCGCCAAGTTGTTGCATTGCAGGTAGTAGCTGAGGGTATTTCTTCAAAGTTGCTTGGCGGATGATGGGTGCAGCTTCGTAAGGGGGGAAATAGCGTTTATCGTCTTCAAGAATCGCTAAATCTAATCGGGCAATTTGTCCGTCGGTAGAGTTACCTGCAACCATATCAACTTGCCGATCAATTAACGCACGATACATTAAGCCTAAATCCATGACACGGGGCGATCGCGCAAATTGTAAGTTATAGGTTTGAGCAAGTCCAGGAAATCCATCTTCGCGTTGAATAAATTCGTAGCCAAAGCCTGCTTGCCATTGGGGAGTATATTGTGCAGCTTGCGAAATTGTTTGTAGATTATATGCTCTTGCATCTTCACCGCGAACAATAATCGCAAAGGTATTTTCAAAGCCTAAAGGGGATGTGACTTCCAGGTCAAATTGTTCTGCATAGGACGATCTGACTTGTTGATAAACTGCTTGCGGATCGCCGATCGGTTTTTGTTTTAAAATACCAGTGAAAGCTGTACCTGTGTATTCAATATAAGTATCAATTTGTCCAGCGAGTAATGCTTGATGACAAACAAAAGTTCCACCCAAATGTAAGCGGCGATCAACGCTTAATCCGGTGGTATTTTCGATATGTTGCGCCAAAAGTTCACCGAGAATATCTTGTTCAGTAAAGTCTTTAGAAGCAACAATAATATCACCACCGCCACCTGTTGTTGTGCTGGGGTTACAGCTAGCGATCGCCAGAACTAAACTAAAAGTCACAAAGCACAGCGGAATAAATTTTCTCATATCTACCAACGCCAAAAATCTCATCAACTAAACTAGAAGTAATCTTAATTCGCCTTGCCCGCGCAATTCAGCCTCAGTAATATGGTACAAAGCAGTCAAACGCATTCTCCAACCTATCCTCCCACTGATTTACTAAGTAACGAACCGCCGTTGGAAACCTATCGTCACCTTAGACAACTTATCGTACTTCTCACTTCGCTAGAACGCTTGTGGCAAAATCGGCAAGATTTTTTTGCTGGAGGTAACTTAAGCATTTACTACAGCATTCGTCAGATTAAATCAGAGGATGTCAAAGGACCAGATTTTTTTGTTGTTTTAAACACTGAACGTAAAGAGCGCAAAAGCTGGACAGTTTGGGAAGAGGAAGGAAAGTATCCTAACTTCATTTTGGAGATTCTTTCCGAATCTACTGCTAAAAATGACCGAGGTTTAAAAAAACAGTTGTATCAGGATGTGTTTCGCACGCCAAATTACTTCTGGTTTGACCCTTATACTTTAGAATTTGCGGGTTTTAAACTCAATTACCGTATTTATGAACCACTCATCCCGAATGAGCAAGGATGGCTGTGGAGTGATGAATTGCAGTTGTATTTGGGGATTGTCGGCGAACAGTTGCGGTTTTTTACGCCAGAAGGTCAATTAGTTCCAACTCCAGAGGAAGCCGAAGCAGAAGAACGAAGACGGGCGGAAATTGAACGACAACGGGCTAATGCGGCGGAAGCAAAAGTAGAATTACTACAGCAAAAGTTGCGCGAATTGGGGATTGAGATTGAAGAGTGATGAGTGAAAGAGAAACTTTAAAAACCCTTAGCTTTGGCGTGCGATCGCCTTTTTAGTAAACGTCGCTCGATTAAACCGATACCCCAGTCGGCTAGAATTGCTAATATTGCGGCGGGAATTGCTCCTGCGAGAATGAGTTGATTGTTTACCATAGCAATACCGCGAAAGACGAAAACGCCCAAACCCCCAGCGCCGATCGCAGCGGCGATTGTTGCAATCCCGATCGCAATCACCGTAGCAACGCGCACTCCCGCTAAAATAAAGCTTAAGGCTAGGGGAATTTCGACTTGTAAGAGCAATTGTCGATCGGTCATTCCCATACCGCGCCCAGCTTCGCGAATTGCGGGATCGACGCTGGTAATTCCCGTGTAAGTATTGCGAATAATGGGGAGAAAAGAGTATAAAGTTAAGGCAATAATTGCGGTTTGCGCTCCAATTCCGCCGATGATGGGTACGGAAATTAAAAAGCCGAAAAGTGCTAAACTTGGAATCGTCTGCAAGATATTTGCAATACCCAAAATCGGTTGTCGCCAGCGTACTTGACGCGTGATGAGAATTCCTAAAGGAATACCGATTAAAGTTGCAATACCAACTGCGATCGCCACAATTAATAAATGCGTCCCCGTTTCTTGTAAAATTTCTGGGGCGTATCTAATGAGAAAAAATTCGTTTAAATCCATTTCCCGTTATTGCTATCTCCCTCTGAGAATTTTGGAAATGATTCTGGGGGTGTGATTCCCCGCAAACACTGCTTAAAAGCAAGCGCCTCAGGTTCTTGCGAACCTAAAAATTCTTCTGGTGTCCCTAAAACGACTAACCGCCCAGTATCCATTAAACCAATACGCGAAGCTAAAATGAAGGCTTCTTGAATATCGTGCGTTACGAAAACAACGGTTTTCCCAAGTTCTTGTTGCAGGCGGCGAAATTCGCTTTGAATCTCTAAGCGGGTAATCGGATCTAATGCGCCGAAAGGTTCATCCATTAATAGTACTGGAGGATCGGCAGCTAAAGCGCGGGCGACACCGACGCGCTGGCGTTGTCCCCCAGATAATTCATGTGGATAGCGTTTTGCAAATTGTTCGGGTTCTAAACCGACTAAGTTTAACAATTCAAATACCCGCGTTTTGATTTGTTTGGGTTTCCAGCCTTCTAACGCAGGAATTAATCCAACATTGCGTTCTACAGTAAAATGCGGAAACAAGCCCGTTTCTTGAATGACGTAACCAATTTTGCGCCGTAGTTTAATTTCATCCCACTGATTTGTCGAAATCCCATCGAAGAGAACTTCGCCTTGCGTCGGTTTGAGTAGCCGATTAATCAACTTCATCGTCGTTGTTTTGCCACTACCACTACGTCCTAATAAAATGAGTGCTTCACCTCGACGAATTGAGAAATTGAGATTCGACACGATCGCGCGGTGTTGTGGACTATAACTGACATCACGGAATTCAATAACCGTTTCCTGTTCCTGCAACATGAATAATTTGCACTGACTCGGTTTACGTCATTATGAAATGATTTTGCCCCCAAAAGTGTACTCAATGCGATCGCTTTACAGAATTATTTGCGATTTTGAGCCAAAAACCAGCAGCACAGTAAACTTAAATATGCGGGGATGGATAGCTAATAAGTTAATGGTACGTATTCCTACATTATCTTTCGATCGCGGTACTTTAATTTTGCATCCTCCACCCAAAGGCAAAGCTTGGGTAGATTACGCGACTTGGGATGACAGAGTAGAAAAATTTCGGATTAAAGCAATTGACTATCGCCGCGTTGTTGAAGCACTACAAAACGAACAAGTTCATTTTATTGACGAAGCGAAAGCGTTTGTTTCGTTGGAACTTGTTTCAAGTTTGGCGATGGAACCGTATCCGCATCAAACCGAAGCTTTAACCGCATGGAAACACGCAGGGCGTCAGGGAGTCGTCGTCTTACCTACCGCAGCGGGGAAAACGTATTTAGCACAACTTGCGATCGCTTCTACGCCGCGTAGTACGCTGATTGTCGTTCCGACGTTGGACTTGATGCATCAGTGGTATGCGCAACTGTTAGCGGCGTTTCCCGATACAGAAGTCGGGTTACTCGGTGGCGGGGCGCGCGATAAATCGCCTCTATTAGTCGCGACGTATGATAGCGCTGCAATTCATGCGGAAGCTTTGGGAAACCGCTATGCACTGTTGATTTTTGATGAGTGTCATCATTTACCTACCGATTTCAACCGCGCGATCGCGGAATATGCGATCGCCCCCTATCGATTAGGATTAACCGCAACGCCTGAACGCAGCGATGGGAAGCACTCAGATTTAAATTACTTGATTGGAACCGAAGTTTATCGCCAAACTGCGGCTGAACTTGCGGGGAAGGCTTTAGCAAAACACGAGGTAGTACAAATTAAGGTAAAACTATCGCAACACGAACGCGATCGCTACACCGAATTAATTCGGTTGCGTAATGGCTTTTTACAGCAAGCAAATATCAAGCTTGGTAGTTTAAAAGGTTGGCAATTATTTGTGCAAGCTAGTGCGCGTTCGACAGCGGGACGTAAGGCAATGTTAGCGCACCGCGAAGCGAAGGCGATCGCATTAGGTACGGATGGTAAGTTACGGGTATTAAGTAATTTACTCGCACAACATTATCCTGAGCGCACGTTGATTTTTACCGCAGATAATGCAATGGTGTATCGCATTTCGCAAGAGTTTTTAATTCCGGCGATTACGCACCAAACTCCGATTAAGGAACGTCATGATATTCTGACGCGGTTTCGCGAAGGGGAATATCGCGCTTTAGTGGCTTCGCACGTTTTAAATGAGGGGGTAGATGTTCCCGCAGCGAGTGTAGCAATTATTCTTTCCGGTACGGGTTCGGCGCGCGAGTATATTCAACGTTTGGGGCGCGTGTTGCGGCGCGGTACGGATGGGGAGAAGTTGGCTGTGTTGTATGAGGTGGTGGCGGAGGATACTTCGGAGGAGGGAACTTCGGTGCGTAGGAGGGGTTTAGAGAACGAACCACAAAGGAGCCAGTCCCGTGCGGAGGTATCCTCCGTTGAGGGAACTGGCGTGCGCAAAGGGCGCAAAGGAGAAGATAAGGGGGGATTGTTCGCGGCGGAGTCTTCTGGTTTGTATCGAGTTGATAATGATAAGGAGGATAGGTAAGGACAATCAGATATTGTACCCTTCCTTGTTGTTTGTGCGACCAATTACCAATTACCTACTTTCTTCAAGTTTGAAATGTTACCGACTGATTTACTAACGCATCGCTTGAATGGAGAAACGATTGTTCCGAAGCGATTAGCAATTGATGCTAAGAGTTTGGAATTAGCAGCAGAATTAATTGCGTGTTTTCAGGAGTCGCTTGGTAATACTCAGGGAGAATTGAATCGCCAATTGCAAGATTTTGAGGGGGATAGTCCTGATTATCGCGTTAAGCGGGGATTGGCGCATTTGTTGAAGAGTTTGTGTGAGTTTGAGGTGGTGAGTCCTTTGGAACCTCAAGTTTTACGAGAACGAGTGTTTAAAGTTGCAGCACAAACAGTTCCTAGTACTTTTAATAGACAACAAACTCTTAATAATTTAGCTTTACAACTCACTCAAGAGTTACAGCGCGAAGTGATTGCGGAGGAAATTCAAGTTGGATTGTATGCCGATTTAGCTGAAAATCGAATTTTAACTTCGTTTGCTGCACCTACACCAGAGGAATTATTACATCGATATAATTTATCACAGGTCCAAGGAATTTTTTATAAGGCAAGTCATTTAATTATCAATGCGCATCGTAATGTTCCAGGTGAATATAAGCTGTTGTTTCGCTATCTCAAATTATTTCAGTTAATGGCTTATATTGAAGGCGATGCGGATCATGGATTTACAATTACAATTGATGGACCTACGAGTTTATTTAGTCCGAGTACGCGCTATGGACTGGCGATCGCTAAACTGATTCCTGCACTCTTACACGTTACTAGATGGAGTCTCAGCGCCACACTACAGTTTCGTGATTTTTATACAAACAACTGGAAAACGGGTCGTTTTAGTCTCGATTCTGAATGCGGTTTGGTTTCGCATTACCCACCTGGTAAACCCTATGATAGTATGCTCGAAGCCTCGTTTGTTGAGCGTTGGGAAGCATTAAAAACAAATTGGGTTCTAGAACGCGAAGTTGATTTGATTCCAATTCCTGGTAGCGTCATGATTCCCGATTTTCGCTTGGTACATCCTGATGGACGAATCTTCTTATTAGAAATTGTCGGCTATTGGCGACCTGAATACTTACAAAAGAAGTTTTCTCAAGTGCGTCGTGCGAATTGTGATAATTTAATTTTAGCAATTTCTGAACGCTTAAATTTAGAAAAAGCTGGAGTCAAACTAAACGATTGCCCTGCAAAAATTGTGTGGTTTAAAGATAAATTACAACCTAAATCTGTATTATCTGTACTAGAGTAGTTTATTTAATAAATATTAAGTTGGCGATAAAACCTTTATCGCAGCGTTCTGAAACATCGCTTAGATGAAATATTACTAAGCAACCTTGACTAAGGTATTATTTTCTGTCAAGTCCTTAACCGAGTGAACAAGACTTACAAAAGAAGCACCATCTCGGTAAGTTACATGAAATTTATTAGGTCTTTTTTTCAAAAAGTTAATACAGTACTTTCCTAATTTGAGTTGTTTTAAGACTGACGACAAACTTTGATCGTAAATACGGTAAAAGTGAGTACCTAAAACACAGAGTGAGATACTTGTATTTTTTTTCTTCGCACACAAATCTGCTACTAAAGTAACTAGAATATTTTCTAATTCTTCTTCGGTAAAAGTCACTTGCTTAGTTTTAGGTTTAGATAAATTATGTAGTTCGATGACTTGATGATTGGGAAAATCGTTGATGTCTTCTTGTAGTTTCTGTTCAACGCGATCGCAGCGTTGATTGACAAGCTGCATTACTTCTTCCACTCGATCGCGTGTCAAATTGTTTTGAATTTGGAGTGTGTTAATCGCACATTGAGAGTGCTGTAAAGCTTCAATAGCACTTTTCTCTGCTTGTTGTGTCTTTTTAATTACTATTAATAATCCAGTAAAAGCAGACATTAAACCGATATCTTTGGGTTTAGTTATCACAGTGTGAGCAATACCGACGGTGCAAACTATTGTAAGTGCAACATTGATTAGTTTCTGTTGGCTAATGTGCGTAAAAGTCATTATATAAATTTCCTTTAAAGTTTCAAACTAGTTGATTGGTGTTTTTGTAGCGTGCAGGAATTATATTCAATCAACTAGATACGATATTACTGCCAATACCCTAAATGAACCAAGGCAGATTCAATAGTATTAACTTTGTCAACTAATATAGCCCAACTTTTTGCTTTAATACCGTAAGCTTGTGCAAAGTGATTTTTAGCTGCCTTAAATCCACCAATTTCGCGCTTCATGACAGCGATCGTCCAAATTCTTCGTTTGGCTAGTAGTGTAGGTTGATTAAAGGTATCTAGTTGCTCTAAGATTCGCTCATGAGCTTGAACGAGTTCGGATGTAGCTCCTAAAATTTCAGAAGTTGTTCGACGAGAACGCGCTACGTTATTTCGTATCCGTTGTGCAAGACTCATGGATTCTCCTCTGTCAGCCATTGAATTATTTGCTGTAGCTCTAGCCGTAATTTTGGTCTTAGCCGCCGCGAAAACTGAGTTAACTTTTTAGCACCAGTCTTAATCCGCAACTCCTTTTGCTCCACTTCCTCAGCAATATCCTTAATCCGCAACTCCTGTTGTTCCACTTCCTCAGCAATCATGAGCATCTCTTTGTCTTGTTGTACTTTTTGCTGAATCAGGTTAGCAATGTCTTGTTTTAATCCTTCAATCCAACACTTTTGTCTGTAAATTTCCTTACTTAATTCTATGTTCCTCGTCTCAGTTTCTGCTGCTAAATCAATAGCTGCTTCAATATCATCTTTTAATTTTTCATTAGTTGAATTTACTTCTGCTAGCTGAACCTCAAGTTGATTGGTTTTAGCTTTGTAGAAATTTAAGACCTTGTGAGGTATATTATTTGCGTTTATGTATTTCACATCATTAACCGCAGATTGCTGTAGTGATTTAATGACTTTATGCGCTGTACCGTTAGGAATAATTGCGCTATCTCTATGTCCTGGAAGTGGAACGCCAGAATGTCCTTTTTTACAAGCTTTTAGTTGTTCTTTACCTGCTGGTACAATTTCCCAACCATTGTGTATAGCAATTTCGATAATTTCTTTACGAGTTACATTTCTACATATCTCACCTATACGCTTACAAGATCTATGTAGTGTCTCTTGCCGCCCCATGTGCTTTTCATCAATAAAGTGTTGACCTGAAAGATTGTCTCTTTCACATTCAGACTATTGTTTAGGTAAGTCTGTTAAATTATTTGTAGAACTCAATATGGATTTCGAGAGTTTGAAACTAACAGAAGCTTTATGTAGAGCGAGGTTATGTGTTCTGTCGTACTTATCAAATGGAAACTTTCTATATCTCTAATATCCATATTGAGACAACTATATATTATTTTTAATTAGAGGTTGGTTGTTGGGAAACTTCATTATTTGAAAAGAGTTTTTTAAACCATTCCTTAGCCTTTTTATCTGAAACAAACATCTGATTTACAAATCCTTGTACTCCTTCTTTTGTATCGATCAACTCCTGCTGAGTTTTTTGTAACTCTTCTTCAGTAGAAGATAATTGTTGCCGAAGTTGACTAAGCTCAAATTGAGCTTGCTGTTCTTGTTGCTGAGCTTGCTGCAACTTAGCATCGTAATAAGATTGGATTTGGAGTTTATGTTGATGAGATTGTGCTAATTGATGTTGAGCTTCTTGTAACTGTTCTTGAGTAAAAGATAGTTGTTGCTGAAGTTGACTAAGCTCAATTTTAATTTGCTGTTCTTCCCTATTTAAAACAGGTTGCTGTACACTTATTAGTGACTTGATCGACTTTGGTTGTGACGAATCTTGACAGGGTTCACCCTCTACTAGTTGTGGTTTTAGTCGTTCCTGTGTCCAGTATTGATAGACAATAGTCGTACCAGCTGCGAGTACTCCAGAAATGGCAACACCATTAATTAGGTAAGTCAAAGTATCCTGGATCAGTTGATATTGCATTGTTCAAGTCCTTTAATAGAATCTAGTTTATTCTTACCGATGGGAATTAATTGTTTTAGTAAAAAATCTAATTCTTGAAGTAAAATCAATTCCGTTCGATAGTTTCATCTTAGAAACTAGAACTTTGAACTACCACTGTGTAATTACTAATTAAAATTTAAAAGAAAATAAAATGTGATTGCTATCTCTAAACGAACTTTATCAAGTTTGAAAGCCTAGCAAAGGTGCTATTATGAATTTTATGTAAAGTAGAGATGTTACTGTGTTGGGGTGACAGTAATCTCACGGCAGTATATTTTGTCTGCGATCGCATTTAGGCTACTGCACTAATTAGCCGCTTGCTGCGCTTCCGAATAAGTGACTTCCTGAAACTGCAACACGTCTTGACGCGGATCGACGTAGCTAACTTTCACTGACACCTGTTCGCCTAGTTTAACGCCACGCTTGAAAACCATGGGCAACTGTAACCCTAAGTCTTCAATCAAAATCAGAGCTAATCGGCTATCTTCGCGCAGCCACATCAGTACTAATGCTTGCCAAACTTGATTCGGATGACGACGCAGATATTCTAATCCCCAGTAGCGGTTTGTTTGACGTTCGACTAACGTTGCTTCTTGCGTTGCACTTGTCACACTCAGCATAACTTCTTGAATTTGTTCGCCAGAAAAAGGAGGCGTTTCACCGCGTAAGTGTGCTTTTAATTGAAAATGCGTGAGGAGATCTGTATAGCGACGAATCGGTGAAGTTGCTTGCGTATAAGTCGCTAACCCTAAGCCTGCGTGACGTGTAGGTGTAATACTCATCTCACTTTTAGGCATACAGCGGCGCATCGCACAAGCCCGCGCAAAGCCTGCGGGTAATTGAATTAACTCTTCTTCGGAAGGTAATTCCGGTTGTGGTTGACCGCGAAATGGTAATGCAATTTTATGAACTTGGGCGTAATGACCCGCAACTTCTCCTGCTAAGATCATCATCTCGGCGACTAACTGGCGCGACAGCGAATCGTTTAAAACCTTGATTGTAATCTCGTCGTCTTGAACTTTAATAATAGCTTCTGGTAGATTAATGCTAATTGCGCCTTGCGACTGCCGCCACATTTGACGACGTTGGGCTAGAGTTGCGATCGCGGCTATTTCTGGTTCTCCTTCTACCCCCAATTCCAACATTTCGTCTACATCTTCATACGTCAGACGATATGTCGGTTTAATCAAACTCGGATGAATACTATACTCTTGTACCGCGCCTGATTCATCTAAAACAACACCAAAACTTAAAGCACAACAAACTTTTCCCTGCAACAAACTCATTGGTCCTGTTGCTAATATGGAAGGAAACATCGGGATCATTCCCGTTGGTAAATAAACTGTTGTTCCCCGCCGTCGCGCGTCTAAATCAAGTTCATCTTCTGGAACTAACCACCGTGTCGGATCGGCAATATGAATCCACAACCTTTGGCGCTTATCCGCGAGTAATTCCCAACTAACGCCATCGTCAATTTCGCTCGTACTTTGGTCATCAATTGTATAGACTTTAAGATAAGTTAAATCGAGGCGCTGATCGACATCAGGTGGTGGAGAATCCATACGCTGTTGAGCCACTTCTAACACCTTGGTAGGGAACTGAACCGAAATTTGGCTGCGCCGTAAAAATAAATTTTCGTGAACACTCCAGAGTCCCAAATCGACAAGCAACTGAAAAGCTGCTTGCGGCGTAGCGGGACGTCCCAAGGTATTCATGGTTTCTACAACCGAAGCCGGTGGGGCATAAGTACGCGCTAGCGAGTCTGGAGTTACCCCCGAACGCACACCTTCTACTAGTAGTGTCGCATACTTTTCTAGCGCCTCGATTCGTTGGCGATCTTGGCGACTCCATTCTACTGTTTCACCATGAATCGCTTGCGCAACTCGTGTGAGAAACTCTTGTTGTTCGCGTTGGCGATTGACTTCGACTTCGATTTGATGTTTTCGTTCAGCAACTTGCGCTGCACTTCGTGGCTCGTAGCTATCTCCCTTTTGCTTAAAGTACAGCTTATCATCGGATAATAAGCAGTGAGCAGCGTAACACTGTGGCGGATTTTGTTCGGCGAATAGCAGCGTCGCCATTTGTGCGGGATTGACGGTTTCGCCGCTTTCTATGAGCAATTCCCAGGCGACCTCTAAGCTTGCAGGGTCAAGGTATGCCTGTACTTCTGCCAAAAATTGGGGGATTTCTGGCGGTTTGTAGCTTTGACCGGAAACTTGGTAGGTAATTTGTCGCGGCGCTAGACTATGCGTTGAACCACGTTCGTCTACGGCAATCCAACGCGATTTGCCATCAGGACGATCGACAACTCCAAGTCGGCGATCGCCTTGTACTCGAAATTCGACTAGCGTTCCCTTTTCCACAACAAGCGCACTCAGCAGTTAAGTTTATGTTCGATCAAGTATTACAAGCAGGGTTTAGGGCAAGTTATCAAATGACACGCGAATCCTCGCCCCTCACTCCTCGTTACCCCTCTTGATTAATAAAAGGTAGCATTGCTAAAATGCGCGCCCGCTTGATTGCTACTGTTAAATCGCGTTGTTGTTTAGCAGTTAATCCTGTAATGCGGCGAGGCAGAATTTTTCCTCGCTCGGTGATAAACTTGCGCAGCAATTCGATATCTTTGTAATCAATTGGGTCTTGCGGTTTAATTGGTGACAAACGACGACGAAAATAACTCATTCTTACTTAATTTCCTTGTGAACGGTGTGGCGGTTGCAGTTCGGGCAAAACTTCTTGAGTTCTAACCTCGCAGTTGTGTTGCGGCGGTTTTTCATCGTGGTATAGCGCGAAACCCCAGGCGATCGCTTGTCTGGGTTAGTGCGACATTCAGTGCATTCTAGTGTCACGGTTATTCGGACACCCTTACTTTTAGCCATATTGACTCTTACTCAAGTTTAAACAAAATTAGACACAATCTATTATTTTAGAATACGCTGGCAAGCTTGGGCAAGGAAACGTTTGACTTTGATGTCGAGCGAATAGCCGCGCAGCGAACTTGCCACAATTGTACGAGCAATCAGGTCATGTCCTGCACGCGCTCGCGTGTTGTCTGCGAACGCAATACTACAGTCAATTGCTAGAGGCAGCATTAATAATATATTACTGGCACTTGTAAAAAAATTATTGAGGGCGATCGCGGCGAGCATTGCACCCAACCCAACAATACTTTCGCGTATCACTAAGGCTAGTAAACTTGGAACTTTACCGAACTCGACATTGAGGACTTTCATGTCCAAAGCCCAGCGACCGAAAGTTTGTCCGTGATTTCGATAAGCAACAAATACCCGCGTACCGTACCACGCTAACAAAAATACAATACCCTGCGCCCACGAAAAGCGATCGCCTCCACCTAATACAGAACTTAGTAGCCAAACTCCCAAAAAATCGATTCCAAAACCTACAGCGCGCCTTCCCATTTGCACCCGAGGAAAGCGGGTATAGTCTGGCGAAGTATTCATAGCAAAAAGTTGTGACTGGCTACTTTTATATCCTATGCTGATAGCTGTTGCATTGTAGCCGTTCAATCGTTCAATTTTACTTTGGGTCAAAAATGTTCAATTATATAACTATCATTAAGTAAAGCGATGCTGAACTCGCAGCAAATGTTTATTTACCACAAAAGCAATTAGTACGTGCAAGCGCAAGCCGCAAGCTTGCATATGATATTTACATCCTCTAAATCTATTTTTGAGGATTATGGCTAATTGCTAATAGCTAAGCGCTGTTACTAAGCTAAGAATACAGAATTCAGAGTTAACTTGTATGCTGCCAGCAAGCCAAGCAGAGGCAATGATTTTAGATTTGGTGCAACCCCTAGATGGAAAGCGACACGGTGAGGTTGTAACACTTTTAACAGCAATTGACCGCATCCTGGCAGCACCAGTTGTGAGTCAGTTGGATTTTCCGCACTGGGATAATTCCGCGATGGACGGCTACGCGGTGCGTTACGAAGACGTTAAAAGTTGTCACGCAGATCAACCCGTCGCGTTAGAAATTGTCGAAGAAGTTCGCGCGGGACAAGCACCAAAACGCGAAGTCAAACCAGGACAAGCCGCACGCATTTTTACAGGTGGGGTGATGCCTTCCGGAGCCGATACCGTTGTGATGCAAGAACATACAAAACGCGAAGGCGATCGCGTCATGATTTTAGCAGCACCACCCGCAGAAAAAGCTTTTGTCCGCCAGGGAGCATCGTATTATCAAGCAGGAACGCCCCTTTTATTGCCAGGAATTGCGCTACAACCTCCAGAACTCGCGGTACTAGCAGCAGCGCAGTGTACCCAAATCAAAGTTTATCGCCGCCCACGCGTCGCCATTCTTTCGACGGGTGACGAATTAATTACCCCCGATCAGCCTTTACAACTCGGTCAAATTGTCGATTCCAATCAGTATGCTTTAGCCGCCCTTGTCGCGCAGACAGGTGCAGAACCGTTGCATCTAGGAATTTTTCCTGATAAACCCAATATTTTGCGTCGCGCGATTTCACAGGCGATCGCCACTGCTGATGTTGTCTTATCCTCTGGTGGTGTCTCGGTTGGTGACTACGACTACGTAGAACAAATTCTTGCCGAGTTAGGCGCGACAATTCATATTCGTGCCGTCGCTGTTAAGCCAGGAAAGCCCTTGACATTTGCAACATTTCCTGCATCAGCAGCGTCTAAACATAAACCTGTGTTGTATTTTGGTTTGCCTGGTAATCCTGTTTCTGCTTTAGTCAGCTTTTGGCGGTTTGTCCAGCCAGCATTACGCAAGCTTTCTGGACTCGCACACAGTTGGGGACCGATGTTTGTGCAAGCGCGATCGCAACACGATTTAAAATCCGACGGTCAGCGCGAAACTTATCTTTGGGGACAACTACACCTCATCGATGGTGCCTACGAGTTTCATTTAGCTGATGGGAGCCACAGTTCAGGCAATTTAATTAACTTAGCACAAACCAACGGCTTAGCCGTTATTCCCATTGGTCAACCCGCGATCGCCAAAGGTGAAACTATCCGCGTGTTACAAGTCGGCACACCTTTAATTCCGCTAGCCCACACCAAATAACATTAACATTGTGACAAGCAGTTGTATCTAACAATGCAACTGCTTGCATTCAACAACAAAAAGTACAATAAGCTAATTTACAATCTGCCCGTTAACATAGTGTGTTGCTTCACCTACCGTTCCACCTACTTGTTGAGCGAAAGATAACGCACGTTCGTAAGAAGTGAAAGAAGCGACTTGAACTGACCGAATTCCTCTTCCTCTAACAATAGAAAATGCATCATTACATAGATTTATTCTAATTTTACTAAGATTTCCTCCATCTATAAATACTGGCCAATATGTTCCTTGCCTCTGAAATGGATCTCCACAAGTTTTGCGAGGAAATGAGGCATTTCTAGAGACAGTTGCTCTATTACTTCCGCGAGAACTAGTTACAGATTGTCTCCCACTGTTAGCAGTTCTTAAGCTACAAACATAAACTAATTGCATTTCACCAATACTATCAGGGACAGGTGAACGCAAATTAGGTGGTATAGCAAGATGACTTAGATCGTAATCGCTTAACACATTGCCGTTAGCATCGTATCTAACTTGTCTTAATACACCTATTTTATTGCTTACACAATCAACGTAAATCAAGGATTTTATAGTTTTAGTTTTTGCTCTATCAAAAGAAATGTAAGAACTCGAAGATGAGTCTTGTGCTTCAATTAATTCATTCCAAAAAGTTCTACTATTTCCTGTTCCTTTGATGCTATCAACATCTACAGCTAGATAAGGATCAGGATTCAACACTACCCATTGCCTTGCTGAAACAGAATTTGTAGAAAATATTGCTACTAAGGAAACAGTAGCTGCTATAATTTTTTTCAACATAGATTTGCTTTTCTATTTTTAAATAGATAGAAAAACTCAAAAATAGTAATTTTTGTTAATTCGTCGTTGAGTCTGAGTTAGGAATAACTATTTACCTGAGTTCTATATCAAATATATGCATCGTAAGTATAAGCAGTGTTAAAGAATGACTCTTATTTAGACTAAAAATTATGAAATTACTGTAAATTTAGTAGTTACTCTTCACAATGACTAAAACCAGCCGCGCTTACCATTGGGGCGCACGGTCATCCAATTGATTTTCGCTTGTGTTAGCTGCTCATCCGAAACTTTTGCCCCAGTAAGGTTAGCACCACACAAATTCACATTTTGTAAATTAGCCTCGCTTAAATCAGCGTAGCTTAAATTAGCACCGCGAAAATCGGCTCCTTCTAAATCAGCAGAATGAAAGTAAGCCTTCGTTAAAATCGCTTCTCTAAAATTAGTTCGCTTGAGGCTAGCGTGGCTAAAGTCATTACCTGACAAAATACATTTAAAAAAATTTGTGCGGTCTAATTTTGCCGCACGAAAATTTACCTCTGATAAATCTACTCGCTGTAGGTCAAGTAAACTCAAATCGTAAGAAGCAAAATCTCTTCTGCCTTTGATATAAGACAAAACTAAATTATCAGCATCGAGCTTTCTAGGGGGTGCCGTTTTAGGTTTCGCCCCAAGGACTGAAGGTGCAGGGGTAAGTGTTACTGATGGTAGGGGAGGTTGTACAGGTGTATTCGATACCTCAGTCAGATTCGCTTTTCTCGCACGAATCGCCGCCGCCATTTTTGCCCGCGATTGCGCAGCATGACTTCCAGTATAAGCGCTTGTCGTAGTCGCTACTGGCGTTGTTGTAGGCGTTGTTTGCTTCACCATTCGAGGTAATTTCGGTTTACGCACCGCCGAAGGTTGCGCCGCCATACTATTGGCTAAGCTATCCATGTATGGTTCGAGTTCGAGGGCGGTAAGAACATCATTCGGTGATTGATAGCGATGTCGTACCGAACCTTCTACCATTTTTTGTAAGACTTCGCGAAAGCGATCGCTAATCTGTACTTTGTTTTGCCACAGCATTTCCCCCGTCGAGGAATTATAGTCTAGATCCTTGGGAGATTTCCCAGTGAGCAGATAAATGCAAGTGACTCCTAGTGCGTAAACGTCACTTGCATAAACAGGACGCATTGCAAGTTGTTCAGGCGGTGCGAAACCTGGAGTTCCCACCGCAAAAGCTGTTAAGGCTGTATTTTCTGACATACTCGTTGTTTGACTGACTTGGTCTTTCACAGCACCAAAATCGATTAACACGAGTTTGCAGTCCTCATGACGACGAATAATATTAGCGGGTTTGATGTCGCGGTGAATCACCTGTTGGCTATGAAGATATTGCAGCGTTGGTAAAATTTCACTTAAAAATTGTTTGACCCCAGCTTCGCTAAAAGGACCAGAGCGTTTGATTTCCTGTTGCAGTGTTAAACCATTTATGTACTCTTGAACCAAGTAGAATTGTTCGCAATCTTCAAAGTAGTCAAGTAGCCTAGGAACTTGCGGATGACTGCCAATTTTACCCAAAGTTTTAGCTTCCCGTGCAAAAAGCTTCCGCGCCATATCTAACGCTTCTAGCGATGTCGCCGAAGGGCGAAGCTGCTTAACAACGCACTTAGGTTCACCAGGTAACGTGACATCTTGCGCTAAAAACGTCGCACCGAAACCACCTTGTGCTAGTGCTTGCAGTGCGCGGTAGCGATCGCGTAATACCAATTGAGCGCCACAAGCTGCACACGTTTGACGAGAACTTGAGTTTTGCGGATGAGAACAGTTGGGATTTAGGCAATAGCTCATATGAGCGTTTACTCGCTGTTTCAGGTAACACTGGGAGCGATCGCACCCTGCTTCAATTATTTAAAGAAAAATTACTCATAGCCACGTGATTTATACGGAAAACGAGAGATGCGGCTCTAAGTACCCGTATTCCCTTACTCATTAATTGCCCAGCGCAGGTAAGATACTTGCCCTCCTATAGCAGTCTCGTTGGGGTAATTAGGACATCGAATACGCTAAGTTGATAGTTGACAGTTGACAAAGTCTTCCCACACTCTCTTCACTGTCAACTGATCTCTGACCCCTGACCTCTAACCTCTGACCTCTGACTCCTAACCTCTGCTATCGCTCCTAGAGCGTGTTTTAAAACTGGGTTAGCAAAAAATATAGAGTTGGATGTCAAACGAACAGATTCCGGTTGTCCTTAAGTGCGTCCCATCGTATTGTTGCAGACAACTAAAACTACCTTGCTATGTTGTTGACTGTAGTCCCTATTCCTTGTGGCTGTAGTTTTAAAACAGAGCCTAGCCATACTACCAACTCGCTCTAAAATTTCTAACTTTAGATAACTATGTATTTGGCGTTGTCCCCCCTCAGTTAGGTGTAAGTCCTTTTTTGTAATCGTTAAATTGGCACTAGTCAACTTGCCACAAATTGTTGGTGAATACTTTACTCAAAGGAAAAAGCGATGACTGAGAACAAGCAACCAATTGATAAGGATGACGAGAATATTGAACCTAATATGCAGCAACAGGAGGAGCAGCCAAGCAGTTCGGGTATGGGTGCAGCGGCAGCTGGCGCGGCTATTGGTGCTATACTTGGCGGTCGAACTGGAGGAATCATTGGTGCTGTAGCAGGTGCAGCAGCAGGGGCGATGGCTGGTAGGGGTACCGCTGAGGCTGTTAATAAGACTGTAGAAGGTGTAGTAGACGCTGTAGAGAGTGTAGCCGAGAATGTAAACGAAACTGTAGAAGTTGTAGGCGAAGCAGTAAAAGATACAGCTGAGTATGTTAAGCCCTCTGTAAAGGGTGCAGTAGACTCAGTCAAGGAGACAATTGAGGAAGCAAAACCTTCCATCGTTGACACAGCAGAAGCAGTCAAAGAGACAGTTCAGGAGTCCAAACCCGCTGTTGTAGAAGCTGTCCAATCTGCATCCGAAGAGGCTAAGCCAGCCGTAAGAAGTGTAGCTAACTCGGTAAAAGGTACAGTAGACTCAGTCAAGGAGACAATTGAGGAAGCAAGACCTTCCATCGTTGACACAGCAGAAGCAGTCAAAGAGACAGTTCAGGAGTCCAAACCCGCTGTTGTAGAAGCTGTCCAATCTGCATCCGAAGAGGCTAAGCCAGCCGTAAGAAGTGTAGCTAACTCTGTAAAGGACACAGCAGACTCAGTTAAGGGTGCAACACAAGGTGTAGCTCAATCTGTAAGAGGTGCGGTTGAAGATGTCAAACCAGCCGCACAGAGTGCCGCAAACTCAGCGATGGAAGCAACAAAAAGTGTTGCTGACTCAGCTAAGCGTGCAACTGAGGAGGTTCAACCATCCTCAATCAAGAAAAAGCAAGTTGAGCTACCAACAACAACTACAAACACTGAGACGCTGGTTGCTTCCAGCGAAGCAGACTTACAAGAACGGAAAGTTACTCCGGTAGAAATTCGCGATCGGAGAACTGATGTGTAAAAGTAACCTTGTCAGGGAAGAGGACATCAACAGGTTTTGTTGAGTTGACGTGAGACAGTTTAACCAAGATTATCTTAAAAAATCTTTCCCTGATTAAATACACTAGCTAAGGTAGCAACAAGTATCGGAACAGAAAACTGGTTTAAGGCTGTAGTGCTTAAAAATAAGCTGTTTCAGCCCTCATCTCTAAGGCTTCTGGATGGTTAGTTTTATCAAGCAAAAACTGATTTTCACTATATACTCATAGCGAAATGGGTAATTAATGCTTAAAGCAGTCCTTGATTCCAGTTTGGTGTTCCGTTGCTGTCTGTTGTAGCCAAGCAATACCACTACCACGTGAAACAACTTACAACGAGTTGCAGGAAAACTCGTTGCGGATTGATTGCATTTGCCTCAACTGTGCCTGACGGGTGGACTCGATAGCAGCTATATTTATTCTTAATTACCATGCGCATTGCTGTCATGAATCTGGTTGCAAAGAAAGTAAGCAACAAAAATTCTTAGTTGCGTTCGCAGACGTTGACACAATTGCAGCGCATCATATGCCTGCTACGGTGCGGTAATCTCTTCAAAGCTTTGCAATAATTTTGATAAGATAGTCTGGCTAAGGTCTAAGCAAGCACACTCCATGCGTATTTCTCTGAATTGGCTGCAAGAACTGGTTGAGTTGACGCTTTCTCCTGAAGAATTGGCGGAAACGTTGACAATGGCAGGATTTGAAGTAGAAGAAATTGAAGATCGCCGTGCATGGGCAAAGGGTGTTGTTGTTGGGAAAGTGTTAGAGTGCGATCGCCATCCGAATGCGGATAAACTCAGTGTTACTAAAGTCGATGTCGGAACAGCTTCCCCAGAACCATTAAATATTGTCTGCGGTGCGCCGAATGTCCGTGCGGGAATATATGTACCCGTCGCCACAGTTGGTACTTACCTGCCCAAAATCGACGTCAAAATTAAAGCAGCAAAACTACGCGGAGTCCGTTCTGAAGGCATGATTTGCTCTTTAGCTGAGTTAGGACTTGCTAAAGAATCCGCAGGAATTCATATTTTTGAGCAGGAACTCGAATTAGGAAGTGATGTGCGCCCGTTGCTTGGTTTAGATGATGTCATTTTAGACTTGACAGCAACTGCAAATCGTGCTGATGCGTTAAGCATGGTGGGTGTCGCGCGCGAAGTCGCCGCAATCACAGGAAAAACAGTGCAACTACCAGAAGCACCAGAAATCTCGATTTCTGATACTCAGAAGAATTTAACACTCAAAATCTCGCAGTCGCAAGCTTGCCCTGCGTATATTGGTACAGCGATCGAGTCAGTTAAAATTGCTCCTTCGCCTGCGTGGTTACAACAGCGACTGCAAGCTGCGGGAACTCGCCCGATTAACAACGTTGTTGATATTACTAATTACATTCTGCTCGAATGGGGTCAACCGCTTCATGCATTTGATCGCGATCGCCTCTTAGCCGTCAGTGGAACTCAATCAGACTTAACAATTGGCGTCCGGTTTGCGCATGGCGAAACACTCAAAACGCTCGATGGTCAAATGCGCACGCTTTCCAGTCAAGCTTTACTCATTACCGCACACGACGAACCAGTTGCGTTAGCGGGAGTTATGGGCGGCGAAGCAACCGAAGTACATGAAGGTACGCAAAATCTCGTTTTAGAAGCCGCACTGTTCGATCCTGTCGCGATTCGGCGGTCGGCGCGCAGCCAAGGTTTACGTACCGAAGCTTCTGCAAGATACGAGCGGGGAATCAACGCGGCTGAATTAGAATTAGCCTGTCGTCGAGCCATAATGCTTATTCAGGAACTGGCTGGCGGCGTTCCTGTGCAACAAGAATTTGCTGACGCACGACCTGAGATTGGCGCAACGTCACGTTCGATTGAATTACGGCTTGATCGCGTCAACCAAATTTTAGGACCAATCGACTTAGAAGACACGACTGGCGAACTTCAACCAGCAACGATCCAGCAAATTCTTACCGCCCTCGGATGTCAGGTAAAACCATCATCTGAACAACAAAAAGTTTTGACTGTAACTGTCCCGCCATATCGTCATCGCGATCTAGAGCGTGAAATTGACTTAATTGAAGAAATTTCGCGGCTTTATGGCTACGATCGCTTTTGCGATACTTTACCTGAAAAAACAGAACCTGGTTATCTTTCCTTAGAACAGCAACTTACCCGCCAATTTCGCGAAGCTTTCCGCGCCGCTGGGCTGACGGAATTAATTCATTACTCGCTCGTCAAACCAGGACAAGATCGACAAATTGTCCTTACCAACCCGATTTTTGTTGAATATTCAGCGCTGCGTACCGATTTGATTTCTGGTTTAATCGATGCTTTTCAGTACAACCTAGAGCAGGGTAATGGTAGCCTCAATGGTTTTGAAATTGGGCGCATTTTCTGGCAAGAAGAAGATGGATTGCTCGAAGCTGAGGCTATTGGTGGTATTTTAGGCGGCGATCCAACTCAAGGAAAGTGGACATCGGGTGGAAAAGAGCGTCCGCTGACATGGTTTGAAGCTAAAGGCATTTTAGAAAGCGTTTTTCAACGCTTAGGGTTAAAGGTAGAGTACCAACCAAGTCATCAAGATTCGCGCCTACATCCAGGGCGTACAGCGTCGTTGTGGTTGCAGGGAAATCGCTTAGGTGATTTTGGACAAGTTCATCCGCAACTACGCCAAGAAAAAGGCTTACCAGATGCGGTTTATGCGTTTCAACTTGATTTAGATGTGATTTTAGATTACTGGGATCGCGACGAAGTTTTAGTACCAAAATTCCGTTCGTATTCTACATATCCACCGTCACCCAGAGATATCGCATTTTTCGCGCATCTCGACGTTTCTGTTGCGGAAATAGAACGCGCGATCGCACTTGCGGCGGGAGAATTGCTCGAATCAGTTGAATTATTCGATGAATATCGCGGCGAACACGTTCCCCAAGGACAAAGAAGTTTAGCGTTTCGCTTAGTGTATCGCGCCCAAAATCGCACTTTGACGGATGAGGACATCGAACCTGTACACCAAAAAGTGCGAAAATCTTTGGTAGAAAAATTTGGTGTGAATCTGCGCAGTTGAGCTTGTGTTATGCCTAAATACGTAATGTGGGGAAGTTATTGCGAGGATGTGCTAGAAAAACGCGCTCCTCATCGACAAGCTCATCTCGACGGGCTAGCTGCGCAAAAAGAGTCAGGTGTATTGATTACTATTGGTCCAACAAAGGATTTAACAAAGGTTTTTGGCATCTACGAAGCTGAAGATGAAGCAACAGTTCGTCAACTTGTTGAAGCCGATCCTTATTGGAAAAATGGTGTTTGGACTGAGTACTTTATTAAAGAGTGGATTCAAGCTTTTTAAGGAGGAAGTGAACCACTAAGGCGCGAAGAACGCGAAGAAATAAAACTCTTATTCCTTGGTGTCCTCCCTACGAGAAGCCCTTCGGGTTCGCAGTCGCTTCAAGTCGGCACCGCCCAACGCGCTGCTCACTGCTGACGCGTCTATGTGTTCTTTATGGTTCGTTATTTTGCGTAAGTATTAGATAATACGAACTAATCAAAAGGGCTTTAGTTTAGGTTAGGAGTTACGCACTTGCCCCCTAAATCCCCCATGAGTGGGGGACTTCAACTCAGATTCCCCCCACCCCCTCTCACTCTCCCCCAATGCATGGGGGAGAAGATAAGGATGAAACTTTTGTGTTTGGGGCTAGGGGGGCGGAATAGATTCAACTGCGTAAGTCCTGTAGGTATTGATGACAAAAGTCGAGTGCAACAGCTAAATCGCTGGTTTGCTGGGGATAGTTAACGGTTGGTCTACTGATTGTCATTAATGGGATACCGAGTTGAGTTGCGACAAGGCGTTTTGTATCTTCACCCCCTGGTTTTCCTGAGGCTTTGGTAATGACAAGTTGAATTTTCCACTGACGCCAAAGCGCAAGTTCTAATTCAGCAGAAATCGGAGGACGCAAACAGATTAAGCGCTCTGGGGTAAAACCTGCTTTTGTTGCGGCTTCAAGGGCGATCGCAGACGGGAGAATTCTCGCAAATAACGTGGCGCGATCGTGCCAAGCTTGAAATAGGTGTAGTGGTCTGTAACCTACAGTTAATAAGACGCATTTGTTTTGCAAGCGGTTTGTTGATAATAAAGCTTCAAAGCTATCGAAATGCTCGGTGCCATCTACAGTAGATGATAAGATTGGGCGTTCATAGCGCAAATAAGGAATTTGTAGGTGTTGCGCCGCCGCGATCGCATTTTGCGAAACTTCGACAGCATAAGGATGTGAAGCATCCACAATCGCTATGATTTGTTGCTGTTTGACAAATTCAGGAATTTGAGCGCCAGTTAAACGCCCTACCCAAACTGTTAAACACGGTGCAGGATTGTAGAGCGATCGCGCCGCAGAAGTTGTTACAGAAATAATACAGCGGATATTGAAGTTCGCGATCGCCGCCGCAATTTCAACACTTTCTTGAGTCCCGCCAATCAACCACAACTTGCCATACGCTGGTTTACAAGTTGGAAGTGACTGAGCAAAAACGGGAGGAATACGCAACGCAGCTAGCCTTTTAGTGCTTTCCGGAAGTTTTGTCGATAAGATTTATTAGAGATTAACAATGCAGGCCATAATAATGATAAAGACAAGCGATTGGAAAAACTACGCGAAAACGTAGTGCGATGAAACCCCTTCCAAAATTTCCAAGTACCTATTGCATATACAACAATCAAGCCAAACACAATTAAGTTCATTGCCTTAAACCACCTGTACAACGGATCGCAAAGTCAAAATTGGTATCTTAAGCTGAATTTCCTCTCCCACTACTCTTAGTGTAAATTAGCCCAGAGAAATCTTTATAGCGAGCAACATCAGTCACTTTGAGTTAGTTGTAGCTCAAAAACATGGTCATTCGCAATACATTAGACTTCCTGCATGAATCACAGACGCCCTCCGACTAAAGTCAAGGGCTATCCAGGCAAAGTGTACGAAGGTACACTCAAACAAGATTTTTGAGAGGGTAAGGCAGGTCTTACCCGTAGTCCAGGTCGGTGGACAGGGTTTATTTAGCTGACGAATTTATTCGCGATTCGCTTCACGTAGGAGGTCTATTAACTTAGCCGCTTATCTGGTGGGTAAAGGTGACTAGTGTAAGTAGTGACTAGGTGTAATAGCAAATTAAGTTAGCATACGTGTCGAACTCTAAAAACCTTGACTACTAAGTTTTCTGTTCCTGAAAGGGTATGTCATTACAACTAACCACTAACAACGATAGCAATAGTCTGGTTATTTAATCGAAGATGATATCAATAGTTGTCTAGCGCTCAAACTTTCATGCACGGAGCCATTATACCATTTCACTAAATGAGAACTACAAATACTGCTCCCCGTATGTATCAGCCCTAAAGTAAAACAGTACTACTCTTATCTCGCAACGACATTGACTTGTTCTCGATAGACGCATAGTTGTACGTCTCTACACTGACATATATGCCTAATGAAGTTTACGCTTAACGGATGTATCCTGTGGAAGTACCTTAAGTTTCAAGATACGTAGGAAACTATAACAAGACTTGCTTTTTGCCAGAGTCATTGACTTGATGTCAGTGATGAGGGCAAATCATCTAAGGAGGAATTATGCGTGCAGTGCTGATGGCTGGAGGGTCTGGAACGCGGTTAAGACCGCTGACTTGTGATCTTCCTAAACCGATGGTACCTATTTTAAACAGACCAATTGCGGAACATATTATCAATCTTCTCAAACGACATCAAATAACCGAGGTTATTGCCACACTGCATTATCTACCTGAAGTCATTCGCGATTATTTTCAAGATGGCACTGACTTTGGCGTAGATTTGATTTATGCCGTTGAAGAAGATCAACCCTTGGGTACCGCAGGCTGCGTGAAGAACATTGCGGAATTACTCAATGAAACATTTTTAGTGATTAGTGGTGATAGCGTTACAGATTTTGACCTCACCGCAGCGATTGAGTTCCATAAACGCAAACAAGCCAAAGCAACCTTAGTTCTCACTCGCGTTCCCAATCCGATCGAATTTGGGGTCGTGATTACTGACGAAGACTATCGAATTCGGAGATTTCTAGAAAAGCCATCCACAAGCGAGATCTTCTCGGATACGGTGAACACGGGTATATACATTTTGGAACCGTCAGTTTTAGAGTATTTACCAGCAAATCAAGAATCTGACTTTTCTAAAGATTTGTTTCCGTTGTTGCTAGAAAAAGGCGAGCCGATGTATGGCTACATTGCGCAAGGGTACTGGTGTGATGTCGGACATCTTGATGCGTACCGCGAAAGTCAGTACGACGGCTTGTTTGGCAAGGTAAAACTTGACTTTGCGTACACCGAGACAAAGCCAGGACTTTGGGAAGGTCAAAATACTTATATCGATCCGAGTGTTGAAATTTGTCCTCCGGTATTGATTGGTCACAATTGCCGAATTGGACCGCGAGTGCGGATTGATGCTGGAACGGTAATCGGGGATAACGTGACGATTGGTGCGGATGCTGATTTAAAACGACCAATTATCTGGAATGGTGGAATTGTCGGCGAAGATGCAGAACTGCGAGCGTGTGTTATTGGTCGCGGGACACGCGTAGATCGCCGCGCGCAAGTATTAGAAGGTGCGGTCGTTGGTTCGCTTTCTACCGTTGGAGAAGAAGCGCAAATTAGTCCTAATGTTCGTGTTTGGCCAAGTAAACAAATTGAATCAGGCGCAATATTAAACATTAATTTAATTTGGGGACAAACCGCACAACGCAATTTATTTGGTCAGCGTGGGGTTACGGGGTTAGCCAATATTGACATCACACCCGAATTTGCCGTGAAGTTAGGCGCAGCTTACGGCTCGACATTGAAGCCTGGCTCACAGGTGATGATATCCCGCGATCAACGCAGCATTTCCCGAATGGCGACGCGATCGCTAATTGCGGGTTTAATGTCTGTAGGTGTCAATATTCAAAACTTGGATGCTACCGCAGTACCAATGTCGCGGACTGTTGTGCCAACTTTGGGCGTCGCTGGCGGAATTCACGTACGACTGCACCCCGATCGACCTGATTACCTGTTGATTGAATTCATTGACAACAAAGGCGTCAATATCTCGAAAGCACTCGAAAAGAAAATTGAGGGCGCGTACTTCAAAGAAGACTTCCGACGGGTGCAGATACATGAGATTGGTAATGTTGTCTATCCGATTCAGATGATCGACACTTACTGCAATGCTTTTGAGAAAAATTTAAACGTAGAAGCCATTCGCCATAGTAACTCGAAAGTTGTCATTGATTACACGTATGCCGTATCGGGTGCGGTTTTGCCGCAACTTTTAGCGAAATTTGGTTGCGATGCTGTAGTGTTGAATGCCAGTTTGAAACAAACGGCGGTTTCTTCAGTAGAGAAAGAAGCACTCTTACAGCAGCTTGGTCATGTTGTCGAAGCATTGCGAGCGACTTTTGGCGTCCAGGTATCCGCTAACGGAGAACAACTAATTTTGGTTGATAAGTTGGGAACGCCGATTCGCGGTGAAATGTTAACCGCCCTGATGGTGAACATGATTCTCACCGCACACCCTCGCGGAACTGTCGTTGTCCCCATTCATACATCGAGTGCTGTCGAACAAATTGCCCGTCGCCATGATGGTAAGGTAATTCGCACTAAGGCAAGTCCTACCGCACTCATGGAAGCTTCTTTGCCAAGTGCTAACCCGAATGTCGTTCTTGCTGGTAGTGGGGATATGGGATTTATCTTCCCGCAGTTGCATCCTGGGTTTGACGCGATGTTCTGCATTGCGAAAGTGATTGAGATGTTGACGGTTCAAGAGCGATCGCTCGCGTCAATTCGCGATGACGACTTACCACAAGTGAGCCACCGCAGCTACACTGTACGCTGTCCTTGGACAGTTAAGGGAGCATTGATGCGCCATCTAGTCGAAACCCACAACGAGGAGAATCTAGAGTTAGTTGATGGCGTGAAAATCCGCTTTGAAGATGATAATTGGATACTGATTTTGCCCGATGCGGGTGAACCACTGGTACATTTGTTCGCTAACAGTAATGATCGTAATTGGGTAGATGAATCGCTGAGGGAATACCGCACCCGCGTTCAATCATTTATTGAACAACAACAAGGAGTGGAAGCTTACAGCAACAGCCCTCAGCAGTCAATCGTGAGTTAAGAGTAAGGGGTGAGGAGTGAGGGGCGAGGAGCGAGTGGAATTTAAAGAGGTAAGGTATGTCTTACCCGTATCATAAGGCTCCCTTGCTCCCCTACTCTAAAAAAAACTTGACCTCCGACCTCCAACCCTTGACCCCTAATTAAAGCGAACACATAGGAGAAGCGAATGAATAGCTGTATTTTGATGGCAGAAATTGTGCAAGCGCCACAACTGCGTTATACGTCTGACAACATGGCATTAGCGGAAATGCTGATTCAATTTCCAGGTTTACGCGCAGAAGATTCCCCTGCGACATTAAAAGCTGTCGGCTGGGGAAACTTGGCGCAAGAGATTGAACAAAATTATCAGCAAGGCGATCGCGTCATCATTGAAGGTCGTTTAAGCATGAGTACTTTTGAGCGATCTGAAGGCTTCAAAGAAAAACGTGCTGAGTTGACAGTACAACGAATTCACGCAGTCGATAAAACTGTAGATACAACGGCGACAAAAGCTAACCCCAAAGCTGCACCCGCTGCTGTAAGTTCGCGTTCTGAAAAAGCTGCCAAGAATGTTGATTCAGACACGATGACTCGTACCGCAACGGCGACTTCGACAACAAATCGAACTGATGTCATAGCTGACTTTGCGACTTATGAGCCACCTGTAAGAACATCGTCAGCACCGCTACCATCTAGCGAAGACCAGGATATCGACGATATTCCGTTTTAGGAGGAGCGAGTGACTAGTGGGAGAGTAGGAGAGTGGGAGTGTGGGAGAGATTTAATTGCTTTTTTCCCTACTACCCTACTACCCACCTACCCGCCTACCCTCTACTATCCCACTCCGCCGCAGCGTCAGCAACAGCTTGGTCTACGGTTTTTTCGCCTAACATGGCGGCTTGTAGATTGTCATAAATTGCGCGTTGCAAGACATTGCGGTTTTCCATTGCGGGAACTAAAACTTCAGCTTGCTGCAATTGACTAGCGCTGACAACGCGGGCTTTTTCGACTGTTGGCGCATCATTTGGTACTGACTTAAAGTAGCCGTCTGAGAGTGCTGCTACTGTTGAGGGTAAGACATTGGCAGCTTTGGCAAAGGCAAGCTGATTTTGATTATTTGTGACGTACAGCGCAAATTTTAACGCTGCATCTGGTTGGTCGGTGTTGGCAGGAATGACTAAGTTCATGACCGCAACGTTTTTCTTGCCTGTAGAACCTGTTATTTGTGGTGCGGTAGCTGAAACTTCTGCGATCGCTGGTGCATTTTTAGCGATCGTTCTTAAGAATTCTGGGCCTGAAGCTAATAACGCAGTTTGTCCTGCTTGGTACTGTTCTATACCATACCTATGCCCTTGTGTCAATACTTCGGGTGGAATCAGTTCGTTGCGATACAAGTCTACCCAATACTGAAAGACAGCCCGACCTTCAGGAGTATTAAACGCGGCGTTGCCTTGCGCGTCTACCAAATTAACTCCCATTTGCACAAAAGATTCTAAGACTTCGGCAGAATCTTCAGGAACAAACGTTGTAAAAAAGGCATACTTGCCAGTTCTTTCTTTAACTTGTCGCGCCACTGATGCTAATTCTGCATACGTCGCTGGCGGTTGACTCACTCCTGCTTGATTTAATAAATCAGTGTTATAAATTGTTAGGCGTGTTGTGAGATACCAAGGTAAACCAAAACTTTTGCCATTGATCGTGCTTGCTTTCCAAATATTAGGGAGGTAAGTTTGGCGAACATCCGCACTGACTTTGGCATCTAAATCTAACCAAGCATTCCGCGTTGCTAGCTGCGAAGCAAAACCAGGGTTTAAGTTGACAACATCCGGTGCGGTGCGTGCGGACATTGCAGTCAGAATTTTACTTTCCATTGCTGACCAGGGAACATCAACCCAGTTAACTTCAATTCCAGGGTTTTCAGCTTCAAAAGCACTGATGAGGTTGTTGAAGAAATCTGTAAATTGTGGCTGGAGTTGCATTGTCCAAAATTCCACATTAGTGTTACCTGACGCCGATTGCTGGGTACTATTATTGACGTTACCAGTACCACAACTGACAACCCAACTCAGAGTTAAACCTAACAAAGCGAAAATTCCGAGGCGTTTCCAACCTCTGATTTTGCTAAAAAAGACTGATACTATCGGCATTTTTCAAACGTCACGTGCTGACTTATACGAGCAAAGCAATTCTAAGCTAAAGTAGCAACCATTCACTTTTTATAGTAGAGGTCAGAGGTCAGGGGTCAGGGTTAATAGTTATTTGGAGTAGCGGAAAATCGTGTGCGAAGATCCTTTGTTCAACAAATGTTACCAGACAATGATCCTCAGCCTCTATGATGCCCTAACGATATTGACCATTGCTATAAGTCTCTCACTCTCAGTTTCTTTTTACCCTCTAGACAACCAGCAAAACTGTGCTTAACCGCTTCCAGACACTACCTAACCGCTTACAAATACTGCCAAAACGAACTAAAGGAGTTGGCGTTGAACTGGCTCCTGAACGGATTAATATTGCCCAGCTACGCAAACAAGGACAGGGAATAAGACTGGCAGCGTTTACCTCGGTTCCCGTACCCGAAGGAATTTTTCAGGATGGTCAAATTATTGATCCACCAGCGCTTGCTGAAATTATTCGATCCGCCTTAGCCCAAAGCAAAATAAAAGCTAAGCGAGTTGCTACCGCTGTTCCTGGAAGAGATTCACTCGTGCGTTTAATTCCTTTACCTGCCGAGTTAGATGACCAAGAATTACGCGAAATGGTACTCAATCACGAAGCGGGTTTGTATCTCCCGTATCCGCGTGAAGAAGCTGATGTCGATTATCAAAAACTTGGGTATTTTGTGGATGAGGACGGAATTGAAAAGGTACAAGTCTTGTTAGTTGCTACGCGCAAAGAAGTTACGGATACTTACATCGATACATTTCAACAAGCAGGGTTACAAGTTGATGTTTTAGAAATTAATAGTTTTGCGTTGTTACGCACGATTCGGGAGAAACTGCGCGAATTTCCTTCGCAAGAAGCCGTTGTTTTGGTTGATATTGAATTTGACAACACTGAAATTGCCATTATTGTAGATGGAATACCGCAGTTTTCGCGGACTGTCCCGATTGGTACATTTCATCTGCAAAGTGCGCTGTTGCGAGCACTGCACTTACCAATGTCTAGAGATACACAAGTCTTACTACAGTCGGTGATTATTCCCACCACGACAACTGATGAAATGGGAGGAGTCATCAGTACGACAGTTGACCCTGGTACCGCGGCAATGTTGCGCGTGATGGGAGAGTTGATTGACGAATTACGGCGATCGCTCGATTTTTATCTCAGTCAAAGTGAAAATCTCGAAGTTGCCCAAATTCTCTTGGCAGGACCTGGTGGCGGATTAGTAAACTTAGATGAGTTTTTCCAACAACGAGTAAACATTCCCACCGTACAAATCGATCCTGTGGCAGCTTTGTCATTAGAAGTTGATGAGAAAAAAATTACTCCTGGACAACGCCCAGGACTCGGAATTGTTCTTGGTTTAGGAATGCGCGAGATTTAGTTAACTTGCCTGTCAGCTATCCATCACGATCAACACTAAATTTTATGTACAGTCTAGACATTAACTTTATTCGCGATCGCCCAGAGTACACCTTAAAAAACGCTGGTGCTAAGAAATTAAAGCTACTCGCTAGCGATACAACCCCCTTGTATTTGGGAATTGCGATTGGCGTTATTTTACCTGCGATGATTGGTGGCGCGTGGTTAATCATGCAAACGCGCATTGGGCAACTTGAAGCCGAAAATGCCGAGCTTGATGCTGAATTAAGCCGCTTGGGACTGCAAGAACAAGAAATTCAAACAACGCAAGCCCAAATTAATCAAATTCGCACAGAAACCCAAGCTTTAGCTACGGTATTCAATCAAATCCGTCCGTGGTCAGCGATGTTACAGGATATGCGCGATCGCATTCCGCGTGCAGTCCAAATTGAAACTATCCGCCAAACCGCTGCTGCAACTCCCCAACCCAGTCCGCAAGCTGCGAATAATAACAATAACCAGCAACAGCAACAACAAGAAGGACAAGATCAACAAAACGCTGAACAGCAGCAACAACAGCAAGCGAACCAGCAACCAGCACAAGTCCCCGCAGGTAATATTGAAATTGCCGGAATTGCTCGTTCTTTCAACGATGTCAACGATTTCTTACTAACACTGCAACAATCAGCATTTCTCAAACCGACGGATACAAGAATTGTAACGGCTGAGTTGGTAGATATTGCCGAACCAGGGACAGTCGCTGTACCCCAAGCAAATGCCACCGCAGTAGTGACGCCTCAAGCTGTAAGATATACAATTCAATCAACGTTGAGCGATGTTCCTGCCTCAGAGTTGTTAAGAGAACTAGAGCGTAAGGGTACATTAGGATTGGTAACTCGCATTCGCACACTGCAACAGAAAGGTGTGATTCAACAATGACGGTGACTGAAGACTTTATTCCTGAAGAAAGCATTGAGTTTCAACCAGTAGCGCCAAGTTACCCTAAAGCATTTGGCGTGACGCTGACTCCGGCGGTAAGCGGTGTGCTGATTGCGCTGTTAGGGCTAGCAGGAAGTGTTTACTTGGTTGTTAATTTGTTAATGCCAACGTGGCAAAGACACCAAGAATTGCAAACAAGTCGCGATGAAAAAAATGCGCTGGTTGAACAAAAACAACTTGCGATTCAACAAACCGAACAAGTTAGAGCCGAGTTAGCCCAAGTCAAACAGCAAAATGCTCAAGTTCTCACATTGTTTGCTGACGAGCGCACGTTAGATACCTTGTTATTGGATTTGAACCGTGTTGTAGAATCAGGTAATGCCCAAGTACAAAATGCCCCTAGGGCAAAACTGAAGCGATTTGTCCCCGTTAATCAGTCACCAGAAATTGTTTCAGATGGTAGCCTTGGAGGGGCTGTCAATGGAAAACTCAAGCGCCAAGTTGTCAATATTGAGCTAGAAGGCACTTTCGAGCAAACGCAATCAATCATTCGCAATATTGAGCGGCTACAGCCATTATTGATAGTTAAAGATTATCAATCATCCCTGGCACAAACCGGAGACAGTCAGCAACCTGGTGTTGTGCAGCCACGAGGCGCAGTTATTACAACATCTTTTCAGTTAGAAGCCTTAATGCCAGCTAGCCCCGCCGAAGCAGCCGCAGCAGCAAGTAACCAGAATCAACAGTAAGTAAATTGTAGAAAAAATTCTGATTTTCGGATTCTAGCGATCGCCTGTATGGTTAGAACTTTGTCAAAAGATAAAACTATTTCCCCATTACAGGCAAAGGAATATTCACCCTTTATTTTAACGTTGACCACTATGAGCAAGGCACTGCCTTGCCCCTCTACCGTATTTCCACTGAAATTTTAATATTCAATATATTAAATTTCTTATGCATTGTCGGTGGAATTGCTCTTGGACACAAAGGATAGATAGCGTTATTTTTTTTATATTTTGTGATATAAAGCTAGCTGGAAATAGTTAATTAGTGAGCAATTAATTATACTAATTTGAATTGCCAACGATTTAATAAACATCTTTTTCAGCAACTCAGTGTTACGCTCATTATTCAAACTTGGTATTCGTTGTTTTACCAGTTTTCGCAAGAAGTATATAACATTTTCTAAACCTAAACAAATTGAGTAACAAAGTAAAAAGGCTGAGGAGAAAACAGTGAGACAGCTTCCAGGTAGTGGAGTGATATTAGCTGGAGCAACAATAACGTTGCTAGCAGCACAGCCCGTGTGGGCAGCAGCAACACAGGTGACAGCAGTACGGCTGAATCCAACAAATCGCGGGTTGAATGTCATTCTAGAGACTGCCGCAGGCGATCGCCCGCAAATTTTCACGAGCAGCCGAGGTAACGCCTTAGTCGCAGATATCATCAATACGCAGTTGCGTTTACCACAAGGCAATAGCTTTCGTCAAGATAACCCAGCCCCTGGTATTACCGCAGTCAGTGTCACTCAACTTGACCGCAATAGCGTCCGGTTAGTCGTTGTTGGAAGTACCAGCACTCCTACGAGTCAGCCTGCGGCTAAAAATGCCCAAGGAATCCTCTTCAGCATTAGTCCGACATCTGGCGCTGCACCTGTTGCACAAGCGCCAGCCCCGCAACAACCACCTGCACAAGCTCCTAGTCAAGCTCCTGGAGTACTCGTTCCCAATCCTGATGTGCAAATTCAAGGCGCACCCACGCCCCAACCTGGAACACCAACACCACCCCCCTTCTTACCACGTGCGATCGCCCCACCAGTAGGCGATATCGCGGTTTCCAACGTTGATTCTTCTGCCTCAGCGATTGATTTAGAAACCAACGAACGCGTACCGCGCTTGGTCTTACGCGATGCGCCGGTGAGAGAAGTGCTAGCCCTCCTCGCGCGGGCGGCTGGACTCAACCTCGCGTTTAGTGCGGCTCCCGCACCTGGTACACAGCAAGCGCAAGCTGAGCCGACTCCTGGGGGCGAGGAAGGACCAAGAATTTCGTTAGATATTGAAAACGAGTCGGTACAAGATGTTTTTAACTACGTCTTGCGGATCAGCGGACTACAAGCGAACCGCACAGGACGCACGATTTTTGTTGCGCCACGCTTGACGAATGAAGCGCGTAATGTCATTGTCCGCAGCTTGCGACTCAATCAAATCAATGTGGGAAGTGCTTTAAACTTTTTAGTCGCCATGGGTGCCGAAAGTGCCGTCAGCCGCGAACGTGTTGTCACAAGTGTGAATGCGGTTCCGGTGGGAGGTTCCGCAACGCCTGTCACGCAAACGCAAACGAGTACAGAAACGCGAGTCGAAACGCAGCGAATTGACTTCCAAGACTCGATACCACTTTTACGCGGTTTACAAGTTGTCGGTGACGAACGCACAAACTCTGTCAGCTTAATTGGTACTCCTCGGCAAGTTGAGATTGCGACGGCGCAATTGGTGCAAATCGATTCGCGTAGGCGTCAAGTCGCTGTTAACGTCAAGATTGTTGATGTTAACCTGCTAAATACAGATAATGTCAACACGAGTTTCTCATTTGGCATCGGAGACAGTTTCTTTGTGAGCGATGGCGGTTCGGCTGTCTTTAATTTTGGCGGGACTAATCCACCGTCAGCAGGTACTGCGCAAACAAACCTGTTTGGTCGCCCTGTCATTCCCAATCCTTTTGCTGAAGGACAACCGTTCCTTGAAGCCCAGCCGAATGCGCCTTTTGGCACAGGTGCTCCACAGCAATTTGCGAATCCGCCATTACAAGGGGGTAATGTTCAAAATGGATTTGGTACGTATCCTCGCCCTCCGTTTGGAACCAACAACAATCCTCTGCAACCTGGAGTCACAAATATCCCTGAGACAGGTCCGATTGAGTTTAGCTTACCAACCTTATTTCAATATCCGAGTAGATTTCTTTCGCGTCTCCAAGCTGTGGTGACGAATGGCAATGCCAAAATCCTGACTGATCCAACGCTGACAGTGCAAGAAGGACAAACAGCGATTGTTAACCTCACACAAGAAGTATTTGGAGGATTTAGATTACAAACGCAGACCGACCCGACAACAAACTTAACAACTCAAGTTCAAGAACCGATCATCAAGCAAGCAGGTTTAATTTTACAAGTCAGAGTGGATCGCATCGACGACAATGGGTTTGTCTCGTTGTCCGTTGCGCCAACAGTTTCAGCAATTACAGGGGAACAGACAACGCCGCAAGGAACAATTACGCTGCTATCATCACGTCAGTTAACTTCAGGACAACTGCGTTTGCGCGATCGCCAGACTCTGATCTTATCCGGCATCATTCAGGAATCAGACCGCGTTGAGGCGACCAAAGTTCCGATTTTGGGTGACATTCCCATCCTAGGAGCGTTATTTAGAAGTAGAAGAATAACGAACTCGCGTCAAGAAGTCATTGTGTTACTCACACCTCAAATCATCGATGATTCGCAAAACGCCTCGTTTGGCTACAACTATACTCCTAGCCCCGATGCCAGAGAAGTATTAGAACGCCAACGTTTTCAGGCGCCAAGGTAATTAGGCTTAAAGTTCCGAGGAGAATTCCCCATCCCTGACCTCTGACCCCTCCTACACCCATTTTTTCAGGCAAAAATGTCACTTTTTTTGGGTGAAAATACCTAAAAAATGTTGAAATCCATATATCTTAAAGGTTTCACCGATCCATATCGAGCTAGCACGCCTTAGAATAGGGCATTGAAATATCGAGCCTAGGAGAGTTTCAGCGATTGTCTTGAAATGAAGCCTCTTGCTCGACTACAAGCTGAGTCTCCACACATCCTGAGATTCGGTAGTTTCGTCAAATCTAATCTGTAAACTCTAAGGAGATCCACATGAACAAAGGTGAATTAGTTGACGCGATCGCAGATAAGGCAAGCGTTACCAAAAAGCAAGCCGATGCAGTTTTAACCGCAGCTTTAGAAACAATCATCGAAGCGGTTTCTTCTGGTGATAAAGTCACGCTGGTAGGTTTCGGTTCGTTCGAGCCACGCGAGCGCAAAGCCCGTGAAGGTCGTAACCCGAAAACAGGTGATAAAATGGATATCCCAGCAACAAAGGTGCCTGCATTCTCCGCTGGGAAGCTTTTCCGCGAAAAAGTGTCACCAGGCAAAGACTAGTAAAACTGCTCACATACTTGATGCGACCTATTCACGGGGGGAATTTAGCCTGGGCAGCAGCAGTTGCTGGCTGTTCCCCTAGCGATATTCTGGATTTTTCTGCAAGTATCAACCCCTTGGGACCGCCCAAGAGTGCGATCGCAGCAATTCAAGCGCATCTAGGGGATCTAAGCGCTTATCCAGACCCCAACTATGGGGAACTACGCACCGCGTTAGGTCAATGGCATCAATTACCACCCGAATGGATTCTGCCGGGGAATGGCTCGGCAGAATTACTTACCTGGGCAGGCTGGGATTTAGCACAACTTGCTAAAACTTACTTATATACCCCAGCCTTTGCCGATTACTATCGCGCTTTGAAGGCTTTTGGTGCGACAGTGCAGGAATGTCCGTTAGAACTAAAGATCGGGAGTAACGTTGCAGCATCAAAGTGCGGCTTACTTTTGAATAATCCTCACAACCCTACAGGGCAGATGTTTTTGCGGGAAACCATTCTGCCTTATCTTGAGCAATTTGCTTTGGTTGTGGTGGATGAAGCGTTTATGGATTTTCTGCCGCCTGGTGAAGAACAAAGTTTGATTCCTCTGGTACAGAAGTATCCCAATTTAGTCATTTTGCGATCGCTCACCAAATTTTACAGTTTACCTGGGCTGCGACTCGGATATGCGATCGCGCACCCAGACCGTCTACAAAGCTGGCAACAACGACGCGATCCGTGGACGGTTAATACCCTTGCAGCAGCGGCGGCGATCGCCGCGATTCATGACAGCGAATTTCAACAGCGAACTTGGGCATGGCTACCACCCGCAAGAGTGCAATTGTTTGACGGTTTAGCGCAAATACCAGGGTTGCAGCCTTTAGAAAGTACCGCTAACTTTTTACTGGTGCAATGCGAATCAAGTCAAATTTTACAACAGCAGTTGTTACAGCATTATAAAATTTTAATTCGCGATTGTTTGAGTTTTCCTACCTTAGGCGATCGCTTTTTCCGCATTGCGGTACGCTCAAATGAAGAAAATGAACGTTTGTTGCAAGCATTGTTTCAGCTACTAGCGATTAGCAATTAGCTATTAGCTAAATATTATGATTGACTATGATGTTGTAATTATTGGTGGCAGTCTTACAGGGCGCTATGCAGCGATTCTGGCGACTCAACTTAACGCTAAAGTTGCGCTAGTAGAACCTCCGCAACAAACGATTTTTCATAATCTTTTGACACCTCATGCATTGGCTTATCTAGGGAAACACCAGCAGCTTGATGCCATGCTATGGGGAATGACTGCGGACAATAAAAACGCTGTGCAGTGGGCAGATATATCACCGCAAGTTAAAGGTGTCGTCACCGATGTAGAAGAACAATATTCCCCTGCTGTTTTAGCTGCGTTGGGAGTTGATCTGATTTCAGGTGTTGGACAGTTTGCGCGATCGCCTGCATTAACTTTTAGCGTGAATCGGCGTCAACTGAAATCGCGCAGTTATCTACTTGCTACAGGTTCGCGTCCGATTATCCCCAATATTGAGGGATTGCAAGCAACAGGTTATTACACTATCGCAGATATTTTACTCGTACTCAGTGCTAACCCACCAACTCAATGGGCGATCGTTGGCGGCGATCCATCGGGAATTCAAATGGCGCAAATCCTGACACGTTTTGGTTTAGATGTGACTTTGATCGTTCAGCATTCGCATATCTTACCCCAAGAAGATCCGGCAATTGCGCAACTGATTCAAGCAGCGTTGGAAGCGGAAGGCGTGCGGCTTTTAACAGAATCACCTGTCACTCAAATCAAGCAGATACAAGGTAAAAAATGGATGCAAGCGGGTAATCAAGCAATTGAAACCGATGAGATTTTATTGTGTGCTGGACAACAGCCGGATTTGGCGCATCTCAACTTAGAAGTTGTCGGTGTGCGATCGCATCGTCATCGTTTAGTCGTAAACGCGAAACTGCAAACAACACATCCTCGAATCTATGCTTGTGGCGAAGCAATCGGCGGCTATCCATTGACGAACGTTGCGCATTATGAAGCGGCGATCGCCTTAAAAAATGCGTTGGGTTTGGCGCGCGATCAGGTCGATTACAGTAGCATTCCTTGGGCAATTTTTTCCGATCCGCAGTTAGCACGAGTCGGACTTACCGAAACGCAAGCTCGACATCTGTTCGGTGATATAGTGGTGCTGCGTCAGTATTTCAAAAGCGTCGCCGCTGCGCAAATCGAGATAGTAACAACGGGAGTTTGTCAAGTCGTACTTTTACCTAATGGAGAAATTTTAGGTGCGACTATTGTCGGTGCTTACGCCGCAGAATTGATTCATGTTTTCAGTTTGGCGATCGCACAGCGTATCAAAATTAATAAGCTTGCGCAGCTTGCTCCGATTTATCCTAGTTTTTCAGAAATTTTCGCTCAGATCGCGGCGTTAGCGTACCAAACACACTTAAACCGTGCTTCAATTTGGGATAAGATTTTAACGACTTTCCGCCGTTGGTGACTCATGGACTTCCTGCATAAAAAGAAGTGCGAATAAATTCGCTACTAGATGAGCCTTGTCCACCTCTGTTAGGAGTGACACACTTGCCCCCTAAATCCACGCCACGTGCTACAGGGCGCGGACACACCCAATCTTAGAAGCGGAATTGATTCAACTGCGTAGGTTCTAAATTACATAGCAATTGCAGGGCTGCTCAGAACATGATAGCAGAAAGCAATCCTCTGATCGCTGACCCCTGCTATAGTGTGCGCTCGTCAACTTCGTTTGAGTAGCCCCGAAGGGAGTCGAAGGGCATCTATGATTCACGCAGGAAATTTAAGGCTCTTGTTCTTCCCCAGATAGAGAGGGGCGAGGGATTTAGCAGTCTGCTCCGCACCTGTTAACAATTCGCTAGACTGAAAGAATTCCTTATCTGCTGAAACTTCCCTGTGTCGCTCTTGAGAATAGGATCTCTGGGATTAGTTGCCAGGTAGATTTCCAGTGAATAGGCAACATCATCAGCTAAGAATTATGAGTAGCAAGCAGTTTAGACAATATATTAGAACGATCCAAAAGCAAATTGCACAACTGAAAGAGGAACCCGCGAGCGATTGGAGCGAAATTGCGGAGGCACTTGACGGGTTGCAACTGATTCATGAGGAGATGCAGACAAATTTGGAAGCAGCCGAGGTTGTTGAGCAAACTCTTCTTCAGCAAAATCAGCAAATCGCTGCGGCGTATCAGTATTATTACAACTTGTTTCAAACTTCACCGATCGCCTACTTAGTGACAGATGCCAATGGCTTAATTTTGGAAGCAAACCAAGCGATCGCCCAATTGCTAAAAGTGCCGCAACGCTATCTATTAGGCAAACCACTAGCGGTTTATGTGGCAGAAGGAGAACGCCGCGACTTTTATACCAAGCTCAATCGATCCCAAAATAGCGACATCCAAGTTTGGCAGATGAATTTCTGCCCGCGAGAAGATGCTCTGCTTGCCGTTGAGTTGTATGTTAGTACAGTACGTAGTGATGCTGGCTCGATTGAACTGCGGATTGCAGTGTACACCAGAATTCAACCTCAGGAAACGACTCGCTCGCAACACCTGAACCCAGAAGCAATCCAAGCAGAAGGAACGATACTCAAGTCGCAATTACCGCAGTCGCTTGACGGTTTACGGGTACTCGTTGTCGATGACGAACCGGATGTCCGTGAATTTATCACAGCGATTTTAGAGCCTTATGGCATTGGTGTAAGGGCAGTTGCCAGTGCAGCCGCCGCGTTAGAGGAGTTAGAACAATTTCATCCTGATGTGTTGGTGAGTGACATTCGGATGCCTGGTGAGGATGGGTACAGTTTGATTCAGCGAATCCGCGCCTGGGAAGCGCTTCAGGGAGGGCATATTCCAGCTGCTGCAATTACAGCTTATCTAGACGAGGATCGAGAAAAAGCTCTGAGTGCTGGGTTTGAGGCACATTTGCACAAACTAGCGCAACCCACCGATTTGATTAAGATGGTGGCGCAATTGGCTGGACGAACTTAAAAGATGTTGACTCAGTTTTAAGTATTCAATGAAATCTTGAACAGCCAAATATATTGTCACAGCGAGGACCAGGTATGACGATAACCTCTGAACCCCAAAGCACCTTGGCTGAAACAATTTTTGCAGGGGGTAGTGAAATGGGAGCGTTGATGCGATCGCACGATTGGTCGCAAAGCGTGCTTGGTCCTGTTGAAACCTGGTCACAAAGCTTAAAAACGGGAATTCAGATTATCTTAGGCTCTCGTTACCCAATGTTCATCTGGTGGGGGCAAGACCTAATCAACTTCTACAACGATGCTTATATTCCCATGTTAGGAAAGCGGCATCCCAAAGCTTTAGGTGAATCGGCGAGTGATATCTGGTCAGAGATTTGGCACATATTGAGTCCGCTAGCAGATGATGTGTTGGAGCGCGGCACACCATCCTGGAATGAAGAATTCCTAGAGATTATGGAGCGCAATGGCTATCGAGAGGAAACCTACTTTACTTTTTCCTACAGTCCCATTAGCACAGATGACGGTGGCGTGGGGGGAATTTTTTGCGCCTGCACCGAAGACACCAGGCGAGTATTAGACGATCGCCGCCTGCGAACGCTACGCGAATTAGGTGTAGAGACAGCCCATGCTAAGACAGTAGACGAAGCCTGCCAGATTTCCGCTACTGTATTAGCCAATAACCCCCGTGACATTCCCTTTGCGCTGATTTACCGCCTCGACAAAGACCGCCAACAAGCTCAACTTGCGAGTACGGCCAATTTAGCAATTAACACGACTGTTAGCCCCAGTATCATCGAACTTTCTCGAATCAGTGAAACATCAGATTGCTGGTCGCTCAATTCGATTTTAGCCGCTGGAGAAATCCGCGTGATTGACCATTTAATTGATCGCTTTGGAGCGCTTCCAGGCGGCGCGTGGGATGAATCGCCCAACAGTGCGATCGTCCTGCCCTTGACCCGACCTGGACAAGAACTAGGAGTCTTGATTGCTGGTATTAGCCCGTATAGACCGCTTGATGATGATTACCGAGGCTTTTTTGAACTGGTTGCTGGACAGGTAACGACAGCGATCGCCAATACCTTAGCTTACGAGGAAGAACGTCAACGCGCCGAGGCTCTAGCAGAATTAGACCGAGCCAAAACCACCTTCTTTAACAACGTTTCTCACGAGTTTCGCACCCCGCTAACCCTGATGCTGGGTCCTGCTGAAGATGCTTTAGCAGATCAAAGCAATCCCTTGCCGCCGCATCAACGACAGCGCCTTGAAGTTATACAGCGTAACGGGTTACGCCTGCTGAAACTGGTCAACACCCTGCTCGATTTCTCGCGGATCGAAAGCGATCGCTTGTCTGCTGTTTATGAACCGACGGACTTAGCAACCTTTACAGCTGAATTAGCCAGGGTGTTTCGCTCCGCAATCGAACGGGCAAATTTGCGCTTCATCGTCGATTGTCCACCGTTGCCTGAGCCGGTTTATGTTGACCGCGAGATGTGGGAAAAGATCGTTCTCAATTTGATTTCCAATGCGTTCAAATTTACCTTGACAGGCGAGATTACAGTTAGATTACGCCTAGTCAGCGATCGGGTTGAGCTTGCTGTAAAAGATACAGGCATCGGGATTCCAGCCGCAGAAATTCCCCATCTGTTTAAACGATTTCATCGCGTCAAAGGGGCACAGGGACACACGTTTGAAGGATCGGGGATTGGTTTATCGCTGGTGCAGGAATTGGTGAAACTGCATGGTGGAACGATTCAGGCAAGCAGTATTGAGCAAGAAGGTAGTTGCTTCACAGTATCGATTCCGCTCGGCTCGGCGCATCTTCCCCAAGCGCAGATTAAAGCAACTCGAACGCTAACGTCAACAGCAACCGAAGCAATTTCTTATATAGAAGAAGCGTTGCGGTGGCTACCCGAAGAAGGGGTCGAGGAAAAATCTTCTACTCGCCCCCAACCTCTAGCCCCTAGCTCCTCTTCGGCGCGCATTCTCCTTGTGGATGACAACGCCGATATGCGCGATTACCTGCGGCAGTTGTTGAGTCAGCACTGGCAAGTCGAGACAGCTGCCAATGGCGCGATCGCCTTAGCGACGATCCAAAACGATCCGCCTGATTTGGTGTTGAGCGATGTCATGATGCCAGAATTAGACGGATTTCAATTACTGCACGCACTGCGATCCGATCCGCAAACTAAAAGTATTCCGGTCATTCTGCTATCTGCACGCGCGGGGGAAGAAGCGGCGATCGCAGGATTGGAAGCGGGAGCCAACGACTACCTAGTCAAACTCTCTGCTCGCGAACTAACGGCACGTGTTAATACACAGTTACAAATGGCACGCCTGCGCCAAGACCGATCCGCTAACCGCTTCAAGAATGAATTTCTCATGACCGTGACGCATGAACTGCAAGCCCCGCTAGCAGCGATTCTTGCTTGGACACGCTTATTGCAAAGCCAACTGTTTGACTCCTCTAGGGCGGCACGGGCGCTAGCCACAATCGAGCGCAATGCTACAGTTGAAGCCAAACTCGTGAAAGATTTGTTGGATGTTGCCAGCATCCTCGCTGGTAAGTATCAATTACAGCCTCAAAGCGTTGAGCTAGTTGCTCTCACAAAAAAAGTTGTTGCGATGTTGCGTCCGACGGCGCAGGAAAAGCACATTCAACTCGTCGAGACGTTGCCAGCGACAGCGATCGCCGTTTCTGGAGAAGGCGATCGCCTTAAACAAATCATCAATAATTTACTGTCCAATGCAATCAAATTCACACCTTCAGGAGGACAGGTAGAAGTGAAATTAGAAGTAATGAATAATGACTCATCAGTCTTTGGTAAAGATAGCAAGCAATCAATGACCACCTGCGCTCAAATCCAAATCAAAGACACTGGCATCGGTATTGCGCCTGACTTTCTTCCCTATGTTTTTGATCGCTTTACACAAGCTGAAGTTCCCAGCCGTCACGCGCCTGGTGGTGTGGGTATTGGACTTGCGATCGCGCGTCTTTTCGTTGAATTGCACCAGGGTACGATCGAGGTAGCGAGTGAGGGAGAAGGACGAGGAGCAACATTTACCGTTAGGCTGCCATTAATCAACGCTGATGCCCAAGGGCGGGAGTGTTAAGTGCTATGCAACGACCTCAGCGCGAAACCGTTACCCTGGACGACATTTTAATTACCGAGGAGTTGTCGCAGCGACCAGATCGTCTCCCCAACTTGCTCGCCGAAAATCAGGCATTGCATACCTTGGCACGGCAATTGGTGCATCAGCCAGAAACAATGCTCCAAACCTTAGTTGACATGGCACTCGATTTATGCAGTGCTGGAACTGTAGGAGTAAGTTTGCTGGAAGCCACGGCTGATGGCGAAGTTTTTCGTTGGACTGTATTAGCCGGAACATTAGCACAATCCGTCGGTGGTACTATTCCCCGTAACTTTAGCCCTTGTGGAGTTTGTCTTGATCGCGGCACACTTGTACTTTTTGCCCATCCCGAACGGTATTTCACCTACTTTCAAGCAGCTAATACCCTAATTGTCGAAGGTTTAGTATTGCCTTTGATTGCAGATAACCATGTTCTCGGTACAATCTGGATCATGTCGCACGATTCTACTCGACATTTTGATTCGGAAGACGTGCGGGTGATGACGAGCCTGGCAGATTTTACGGCGGCTAACTTGCATCTGCAACAGCGACAAACTCAGGAATTACTCGCAAAGAATGCCCAACTAGAGGCTGAGATTATTGAACGCAAACGCACCGAAAAGACGGCGCGAGAAGCAGAAGCGTATTTTCGGGCGATCGCCAACTTAGTCCCCGATATGCTCTGGCGCAATGACGCTACAGGCAACACGAGTTGGTATAACGATCGCTGGCTCGACTACACTGGGCAAACGCTGGAAGAAGCGCAGGGCTATGGCTGGCTCAAGGTGATTCATCCGAGCGATCGCGCTCAATCCCTCACCAATTTTCAGAACGCGGTGGATCAGCGTCGTCCCCTGCGCCAAGAACACCGCATCCGAGGTAAAGATGGCAATTATCGCTGGTTTCAAGTCCAGGCGGAGCCAACTTTTGATGCCGATGGGCAAGTGACTCAGTGGTTTGGAGCCGCGATCGACATTCACGAACAGCGCTTAATAAATGAAGCATTACGCGAATCGGAACAACGCTTGCGGGTGCTGGTTGAAAATCTGCCAGGTGGGGCAGTGTTTGTCGTTGACCGCGATTTGCGCTATCTACTTGCTGAAGGCGAAGCGTTGGCTGTCGCGGGATTTAAACCTGAAGATCTCATTGGGCATACAATTTTCGAGGTGATGCCGCCCGAATTAGTGCCAAAATACGAGGCAATGTACCAAAAAGCTCTCTTCGGTGAGTCGTTTGAGCATGAGCACAACGCCCACGATCGCACCTACATCTCGCGCGGAATGCCGCTGCGGGCTGAAAATGGCGAGATTTATGCGGTGCTTGCGGTCTCTTATGACATTAGCGATCGCAAACAAGCTGAGCAAGCCCCGCGCGAATCCCAAGCCCGCTTGCAGTTGATCGCCAACCTCGTTCCCGACCTGCTGTGGGACAGCGAACCGAACGGCTCGACCAACTGGTATAACCAGCGCTGGATGGAATACACGGGGCAAACCTTCGAGCAGGCGATCGGCTGGGGTTGGAGGGATGCCATTCACCCAGACGATCGCCAAGGGTCAGCGCGGCGTTACCGGGAAGCCGTCGAACAGGGGATGCTGCTCTTACAGGAACACCGCATTCGTCGGCATGATGGAACCTATCGCTGGTTCGTCGTCAAGGCTTCGCCGCTCAAGGATGAGAGTGGCAAGGTGATCAAGATGTACAGTGCGGCGACCGATATTCATGAGCAACGGGTTGCCCTGGAAACATTACGCGACGAGTCGGAAGCGAAATATCGAACACTATTCACATCAATTGATGAAGGCTTTACCCTGCTGGAAATGATTCCCGACTCGTCGGGTCATCCCGCTGATTTTCGGATTGTGGAAACGAATCCAGCCTGGGAGCAACAAACTGGCTTAACCGATGCAGCCGGCAAGACGCTGTTGGAAATCGCCCCCAATTTGGAACAGCAGCTACTTGATTTTTACAGTGATGTCGTAATTTCCGGCAGAGGGAGGCGTACCGAATACTACACAGCCTCCACTGACCATTGGTATACTGTCTATGCCTCGCGGATTGGCGGTGCAGGGAGCCGTCACCTTGCTGTGGTGTTCAACGATATCAGCGATCGCAAACGCTCAGAAGAACAATTGCGCCGCGCGGCTGACATGGATGCCTTTCGAGTCAAGTTGTCGGATGCGTTGCGATCGCTCACAGATCCCGTTGAAATTCAGGCAGAAGCGTGCCGTCTCTTGGGCGAACAGTTGGGCGTTGACCGTGCCTACTACGTCGAAGTCCACGAGGCGGAGGGGTACGCCCGCGTCAATCGACATTATTCGCGTGGCGACTCGCCTTCGATCGTCGGAGAGTACCCGCTGGCGGAATACGGGTGGAGTATGCAAATTATGCGAAGGGGCGAAACTATCGTTGTTGCAGATACGCAATCCTCAAACCTCGTTCCCGATGCTGAACGGGCAGCGATGGCGATGCTCCAAATGGTTGGGTTTGTTGCCCTGCCGCTGATCAAGGGAGAGGTATTAGTCGGTGCACTCACCTTGAACGAACCCACGCCCCGCGAGTGGACAGAGGCGGAAGTTGAACTGGTGCGTGAAACCGCCGAACGCATTTGGGCAGATATCCAACGCGCCCATGCTGAAACTGCTCTGCATGAATCGGAACAGAAATACCGCACTTTGTTCGACTCGATCGATGAGGGGTTAGCCATTGTTGAGATGATCTACGACGACCAGGGCGAGATCGTCGATATCATCTTCCGCCAGGTGAATCGCGCCTACGAACGTCATGGTGGCGTTTACAATGTCGTCGGGCGTTCGATCTTCGACGTTATCCCCAGCGTCGAGGATTACTGGCTCGACCTGTACAATCGGGTTGCGAGAACCGGCGAATCCGTGCGGGAAGAAAACTATCAGCAGGACGTTGACCGCTGGTTCGATGTCTACTTCTCACGCATTGACGATAACGGGCGCTTTGTTGCGATCGTCTTCTCCGACATTAGCGATCGCAAACGCGCAGAGCAAACGTTGCGTGAACGCGAGGCTCGGCAGGCGTTTCTGCTGAAATTGGGCGACACGCTGCGTGCGGAACCCGATGCAAACTCCGTAGCGAACCGAGCGGTTCGGATGCTTGCCGAACATCTGCACCTCGATCGCTTTTGGCTGAGCGAGGTGTTTGAGCAGCAGGACATTTCCACAGTCGGCCCAGAATACCACCGACCGGATCTGCCCCCGATGTCGGGTGTCTTTCGGCTGTCGGATTACCCCGAAACGATGCGGCAGCTTGCGACCCAGCCGATGGTCATCCACGATGTAACCAGCAGTGCCTTCTCGGAGTTTGAGAAGGCACTGCTGGACCAGTTGCACCTGCGAGCACTGCTGATTGTGGCATTGCGAAAGGGGCAACACCAAGTCATCTGGGCAATGGCAGCCGCCATGACCACACCCCGTCACTGGAACGAGTCTGAGCGGGTGCTGCTGGAGGAAGTCGGCGAGTATGTCTGGGCTGCCATAGAACGCGCCCGCGCCGAAGCAACCCTACGAGAATCAGAAGCGAAATATCGATCGCTGTTTGAGTCAATTAACGATGCCTTTGCGCTGCTCGAAGTGCTGTATGACGATGACAATAGACCCATCGATTGCCGCTTTTTAGAAGTCAGTCCCTCGTTTGAGACCCAAACTGGATTGCCCCAGGCTCAAGGCAAAACCTTGAGAGAACTCATCCCGTCTGTTGAGTCAGATTGGTTTGAACACTACCATCAGGCGCTTGTCACTAACGCCCTGGTTCACTTTGAGGTGTACCAGGAGTATCTCAATATCTGGTTTGAAGTCGATGTGTTGCCCTATGGCAATCCACAAGATCGACAAGTGACGATCGTTTTCCAGAACATCAACGATCGCAAACAAGCTGAAGCCGAACGACTGCAACTTATTCGAGAACAATCTGCCCGCGAACAAGAACACCAACGCGCCGAGACTCTGGCAGAACTTGATCGCGCCAAAACCCTCTTTTTCAGTAACGTCAGCCACGAATTTCGCACACCGCTAACGCTGCTATTGGCTCCATTGCAAGATGCGTTAAGCGATCGCACTCATCCCCTGCTTCCCATTCATCGGGAACGCCTAGAACTTGCCCAGCGCAACAGTTTGCGCCTGCTGAAATTAGTCAATACGCTCCTCGACTTCTCGCGCATCGAAGCCGGACGCATCGAAGCCGTTTATGAACCGACTGATCTATCAAGATTCACCGCTGAGTTAGCTTCAGTATTTCGTTCGGCGATCGAGCAAGCAGGTTTACGGCTAATTGTCGATTGTCTACCGTTGCCTGAACCTGTGTATGTCGATCGCGAAATGTGGGAAAAGATTGTCCTCAATCTGATCTCGAATGCGTTTAAGTTTACGTTAAACGGTGAAATCAGAGTTAGCCTTCATCCCGTCAATCATCACGTTATTTTTGAGGTTCAAGATACTGGAACCGGAATTGCGCTGGAAGAATTGCCGCATTTGTTTGAGCGATTCTATCAAGTGCGGGGAACACAAGCGCGATTTCATGAAGGATCTGGCATTGGCTTAGCGCTTGTACGCGAACTGGTGCAATTACAAGGTGGAACCATTAACGTCAGCAGTACGCCTTGTCAAGGAAGTTGTTTTACAATTACGCTGCCTTTTGGAGTAGAACACTTACCGCAGGAGCGGATCAAAGCATCGCGTACGCTCACGTCAACCTCAGTCGAGGCGACTGCTTACGTGCAAGAGGCAGAACTTTTGCTTCCCACTAAAGAGGCGAGTGTTGAGTTCTCAGTGTTAAGTTCTGAGTTAGAAAAAAACTCTTTAACTCAAAACTCTCAAACGGCTCGCATCCTTTTAGTGGATGACAATCCAGATATACGCGATTACCTCACTCGCATCTTGAGCAAACACGCTCAAGTTGCAGCCGTTGCAGACGGAGCAGCAGCGCTGTCATCGGTGCAAGCACAACTTCCAGATTTGATCCTCAGCGATGTGATGATGCCAAACTTAGACGGCTTTGAATTGCTGCAAGCTTTGCGATCTGATCCGCGTACTAGAGAAATTCCGATTATTTTGCTATCTGCGCGTGCAGGAGAAGCAGCGATCGTCGAAGGATTAGAAGCAGGTGCAGATGACTACCTCATCAAACCCTTCTCAGCACAGGAACTCGTTTCTCGCGTCAATGCTCATCTCCACATGGTACACCTGCGCGGGGAAGCACTCCAGCACGAACGAGCCATCAATCGCCAAAAAGACGAATTACTCTCCACGGTTTCCCACGAACTGAACACTCCCCTCGTGTCGATTCTCGGTTGGACGCGCTTGCTGCGGAGCAAGCCCCCCAGTACATCCGTGTTAGCGAAGGCATTAGACACGATCGAGCGCAATGCCACATTGCAAGCCAAGCTCGTTCAAGACTTGCTGGATATCTCGCGCATTACCGCAGGCAAACTGCGATTGAGGTTAGAGCCGATCGAACTGGAATCGGTGATTGAAACGGCGATCGCCGCAGTCTTGACTGCGGCGATCGCGAAAAGCATTCGTGTAGAATTCGAGAAACCCACTGATGAACCAGCTATTGCGAGTAGTGCGAGTACCTGGGTTTTGGGTGATGCAAATCGGCTCCAGCAAATTGTTTGCAATCTACTAACTAATGCAATTAAATTTACCCCATCAGGGAGCATTACGGTTGAACTAGCAAGGATTAAAGGTAAAAATTCTGATGTCTCGTTTGCTGAAATTCGCGTCATCGACACTGGCATTGGCATCGCTAGTGAATTTCTTCCTTATGTCTTCGATCGCTTTCGTCAAGCCGAATCAGGTTCAGCCGGTGGATTGGGACTAGGACTTGCGATCGCCCGCCATTTAGTCGAACTTCACAACGGCACGATTTATGCTGAAAGTGCCGGAGAAGCGCAAGGAGCAACTTTCATCGTCAGACTACCGCTTTTAAAAACCAGTAACTCATAGTTGCAGACCACCGATTCCCCAATTCCTATGTCATGAGCTTGCCCGAAGCCAATCCCGAATTTGAAGCGTTATTAAACTACCTCAAGCATAACCGAGGATGTGACTTGACGGGCTACAAACGCTCGACCTTAATGCGGCGGTTTGGACACCGAATGCAGAACCTCAGTATTGATAGCTATCAAAAATACTTACACTATTTACAACGTCATTCGCAAGAGTACCTCGTGCTGCTCAACGATGTTCTCATCAACTTCACCAGTTTCTTTCGCGATCGCGATGCCTGGGATTATTTAGCTACCGACATTATTCCTAAAATTATTGCGAGCAAACAACCCAATGAACCAATTCGAGTTTGGAGTGCAGGTTGTGCCGCCGGACAAGAAATCTACAGTCTCCTGATCTTATTAGCCGAAACACTCGGTATCGAATCCTGTCTGCAACGAGTCCAGTGCTACGCAACGGATGCTGATGAAGCTGCCTTAAAACAGGCACGCCAAGCTACTTACAGCGATTTAGAAGTGAGTAGCGTTCCGCGCGATTTACTCCAAAAATACTTTGAACAAACTGACCAAGGTTATGTTATTCGCCCAATCCTGCGTCAAAACATCATCTTTGGTCGTCATGACTTGACTCAAGATGCTCCTATTTCCAAGATTGACTTACTAATGTGCCGTAATGTACTGATCTATTTCAATCCTGAAGCTCAAGCCTCTATCCTAGTTCGCTTTCATTTCGCACTCAAAAAGACTGGCTTTTTATTTCTAGGCAAGTCAGAAACCCTCGTCAACCGTAGGCAAATTTTTACACCTGTGCATATGAAGCATCAAATTTATACCAAAGGCTTAAAGTTGGATCTAGAAGATCATTTAGCGATTAACCCTAAATCTAGTAAAGGGCAATTAGCCGAATCGCTGACAAGCCAAACTCAATTCTGGCAAACCGCATTTGAAACTAACACTGTTGCGCAATTTGCTGTCGATATTAGTGGTTGCTTAGTTGGTGCAAATGAGCAAGCAAATATTTTATTTGGTTTAACGCTTGATGACTGGAACTACCCGTTTCACCAACTTGAACCTGGAAAACTCATTGCTGCTCACACTTCAGTAAAAACCTTTTATTGTCATCGTCGCCCCGCGATACTGAAGGATATTGAGCGAAAAACTTCACAAGGTACTCAATACTTTGACGTAGCGATCGCACCTGTCTTAAACGCTAAAAAGCAGTTACTAGGAAGCATACTGACGTTTGTTAATAAAACTGACTGCAAGCGGCTAAAAGATAAACTTGAATACACAAACGCAGAGTTAAAAAGAGTTTCTGAAGCACTTCAAACAACACAAACTGAATTGGAATCCGCGCGCCAAGAAATTCACATTCTTGCTGAAGATACACATAAGAGGAATCAAAGCTCTGAGGGCGCTAGATAATAGGGCAAGGCAGTGCCTTGCCCCTCATTGCACTGCCTTGCCCCTCATTGCCCCTATTAAAATTTCTTCTTTCTTCCTTCCGATACTGAACCACCAATTCCTTGGAGAATACCGCGACCAACTAAGCCAATAGCACGCCCAATAACTTGTGTCAAGACATAAACAACACCACTTCCTAAAAACGCGATGACAGCACGAAACCGAGGCGCGATCGCATCGCGTAATTCGAGTGCTAAAGTCACTAATTGCGGAATCCCAGAAAGTTGCTGTAATTCCTGACCGCGCGGTGCATAAATTGATGTTTTAGCAATACCTCTACTGATAAAAATCAATAAATCGTAGCGACTTTCAAATATTGCCTTGGGTTCAATATAATACTTATTCCAGCGATATCTCCAAGATAAATTATTTCTAAACCTTTCAATTTCCCGCGTAGAAATTAATCGACTGTCATAAAAGTTTTGCTTAATAATTTCTACATCAGCCAGCCTATTTAACAAAGGCTGTGCTACAGCATTCGCTACATGAATCAAGAGATTGTGTAAAATTATTTCAGCGCGTGCTTTTGCTTCTGGCGTATCTGCTTTATATGGGAAATTATCAATGACTAGTGGGGTTTGAAATAATAAAAACGAAAACAAGTCACTGACTAAGGGAATTTTATTGAGAATTTCAACTTGAACAATTTCGACATCTTGTAGAAGAAGATTTACAATTTCTAAGTTGCGATCGCCTACTTGTAGCATCGCATATCTACCAAAAAAGTCTACAGTTGCGCCTTGCCACAAATCGCGGAGAATCAAGCGCTGCATTTCAACTAACTGTTCCGGCTGTACTTGCGCAAAACGTAAATCTTCTAAAACTTCTACAACTTTTTGTAAGATAGTTTTGAGTAACTCGCGCTTCTTTCCTTCCCGAAAAATATCGGTTTCGAGCGTTATCGTTGTCAAGTTTTGCAAACTTAGTTCAAGCTTAGCCGAAGTGACCTCTAAAATCTCATTTGCTTCAACTCGGCGGCTCAAGTTACCATTTTCTAATCGGACAATTGATACTGAAGGCGTGCTTGTCTGCGGCGATAATGCGGAGACATCTTCACTAGCGTCTGTCTCGAATGATGAAGCGATATTTCCTGCTATTGAGGAATTATTCGCAATTTTAGTGTAACTTTTCCCTTCTGGGATAGGTAATAAATGCGTCACGAGCCAGCGCGAGGCGAGGAGTTCTCGACGTTGTCCGGCTAAAAAGGCACGATCGAGCAATGACAAACCAGGAACTTGTAATCGCGCTGTGACCGCTGCTAAAGTTGTATCAATTTGCTGTAATCCCGTCCATCGTAGGTGATTTCGGACTAAGGCAAGAATACTTGGTGCCGCTAAAGGATTTTGCAGCGCTTCAGCTTCCATCCAATAATTCCTTCCTGCGGCGACTTGGCGAATAGCTGCAACTACCTCAACAATCGAAGTTCCTTTAGGACAGTAACCTTCCACCCCTATAGCCTTAGCTGAAGCTAACAAGGCTGTTTCCTGCACCGAACTGAGAATTAATATCGGCAAGTCAGGATAATGCGATTTTAGCTGCTGGCAAAGTTCTAGCCCTAGCTGTAGCTCTAATACAACTAAATTGACTGCGGTATCTGAAGGTAAACCACTAGAGAACGCCGTAGCAGTTTCTCTCGCCAGGTCTGCTAAGATTTTTCTTGCCGAAGAACCCGCTTCAGCTTCGGCAACGATTTGGATATCAGCGTAAGATTCAACGATGAGCCGCGAAAATCCCATCCGAAAAATTGGGTCAGGCTCAACTAATAATAACTTGATGGTGCGATCGCTCATTGTGTTCGATAGTGCCTCCACATTCAGCGTACGCGCACATCTTACACTTGTGTCTGTCGATATCCGTAAAAGTTAATACTATAATCTGTGATTTTGACTCCGGTTCTTCTTTCGACTTCCTCTAGCAAATCTTCTGGAAGTTCTACTTCTACATCCAAAATCTGGTTAGTATCTAAGCAATTCACATGGCTGTGCGAATCGCTGATGTTTCCGTAGAGGCGTCCGTCTGAGCGTTCAACGCACTCAATGATACCTTGACTCGAAAGTGCTTCTAAGTTTTGATACACCGATGTGTGTCCGATCTCTTTTCCTTGCTGATTGAGGCGATCGTAAATTTCTCTTGCTGATAGGTGTTCTTGCGCTTGCCAAAGTAGCTCCAAGATGAAGCGACGCTGGCGACTCAAGCGCATACCCAGTGCTTGGCACTGAGCAACAGCATCTTCAAGTGAACGAATTGGTTTGGTAGCTGCCGCTTCTTTTTGCATGGCTGAAACTTCTTTTGCGATCGGGTAGTGAATCTACCCCTTGTTTATTATTTTACCGAAACGGGTAATCGTATTGGAGCTAATTGCGTTCCATCTAAACTGCTATTTACCCGCGAGTTGCTACCTTGAACGCCTTGGCAATGAAATGCCACCTGCTATCGACCTCGTGAGCAGCTTAAGATGTTATTTGGTAAACAAACTCATTACAACTTTAACTTAAATTTGCCATAAATGTCTACAAGCCTTAGCCTGACTCGCTTAACCTGCCGCGAATTCGGTTGTGGTTATGAGTAAAGATACTCAATCATGATAGCGATCGCTTGAGAAAACGTACTTTTTGCATATTGACTAAAGTTAAATAAATAGATATTGCCATATTTTTACTTATTTTTAATTTATTTAACTGTTGCAAAATTATTTCTTTCTTAAATGACTTCTGATCAGAAGATTTAACTATTGAACGCGTTGACAAAAGAATTTACTATAATCTTCTAATCAAGACAAACATTCTTACTTCAATAATTGTGGTAATTGAGATTTGGAAAATAGATAGTTTTTTTATCAGAAAATATAATTAATAATAGTTGTAAATAGCTAAAAAATCTCAATTTTCAAAGATAGATATTAAAAATCTATTAGAAATGAGATAGAGAAATCTACTTACAAGATTAAATGCGGTTGACTAATTTTCAAGTAGCTGCTTGAGTAGTGTCAAGGTATAAGTAAAGAAGAAGTGCTATTACGTAATCGAACAACTTCATAAAGAAGTTATTTTACACGACTAGTTCAAACTTATTAATTTAAATTAATTATGCAATCGGCAACCCCCTCGGCTTGGCAAAGACTCAAAAATCAAGAAATTAGCTGTGCTGAAGCACTCAAGCTACTAGTAGACGATCGCGGAAGCGTTAACACGGAATTACTCGACCGCGATGTGAACTCACGATTTTTACGTCACTTTCCTGACAAAAGCACCGTTCCTCCGGTGATTCCGTTGTTATTGTGGCGCGGTTGTTACTATTTAGGGAGTCCAGTCGATATTGATTCGCAAGCGATCGCTTTCTTAGCTGAACGCACTGGTAGCAGCATCAAAATAATTCCTATATCCGATAACAGTTACCGTACTTGGTATCACACTCAAAATCACAACACCAACCGCATCACAGCGACACCGTTTGTCAATCCACTCACAGGCGAGCAAGAAGCCGAAAACATTACCGAAACGACGCAAATATATTTGTCGCGATCGGCTGACCAAATTGAACGCATCAAAACGTTGCTTTCTGGGGCGTTACGCAATCGCGCAAGCGACATCCACCTCGAACCTACAACCGAAGGTTTGCGCGTGCGCTACCGCATTGACGGAGTGCTACGCGATATCACAATGCTACCTCAAGAGTTAAGCCGTCGCGTGATTGTGGCGATTAAAGTGATGTCAAAAATGGACATTTCTGAAAGTCGCCGCCCGCAAGATGGACGCATCGAAGAAAAATACACGATTGACGAACACGCAGAAATGGGCATGGATATGCGTGTCAGTACGCTTCCTTGCGTCAACGGCGAAAAGGCAGTGATTCGCTTACTACCGCGTGAAAATCCGTTCTCACAACTCGAAAATTTGGGATTCACGCAACAAACGCTAGAGGTGTATAAATCTTGGCTGAAACAACCGCAGGGGATGATTATCCTTACAGGTCCTACAGGTTCGGGTAAAACAAGTACTCTTTATACAAGTTTGCAAGCTGTAGCCACCGAAAATGTCAACGTTGTAACGGTCGAAGATCCTGTCGAGTACATCTTGCCACGAATTACGCAAACACAAGTTAACGAAGCCGCAGGGATGACGTTTGCAGCGGGTTTACGCGCCATTTTACGTCAAGACCCTGATATTATCATGGTGGGAGAAATTCGCGACCACGAGACCGCAGAAACGGCGGTACGTGCCGCACTGACAGGACACTTGGTATTTACAACACTACACACCAACGATGCAGTAGGTGCGATTCCGCGATTGCGCGATATTGGTCCCGATCCTGGATTACTCAGTGATGCGTTATTAGGAATTGTGGCACAGCGACTTGTTCGCCGCGTGTGTCCGCATTGTAGCGAACCTTACACCCCGACAGAAGCTGATTTACGCGTACTCGGAATTGACTCGCAACACGCGCATAATGGGCAATGGCGTAAGGGTAGAGGTTGTGGGATATGTTTCAATTCTGGTTTTTTAGGACGCGAAGCAGTTGTTGAGTTATTGGATGTCGATGATACCGTGCGGGAAATTATTTATGAAGGTACAGTGACACAGCTACATCGTTACTTACGCGAAATTCATTTTGCTTCGTTCCGCACTGCGGCGGTCGAAAAAGTGATGAATGGTTTAACAACAGTGGAGGAAGTTCTCCGCGTCTTACCGCGTACAGCTTTATACAACAAGTTGGTAGATAAAGAACGGACGCCTAAACTAAAGTCTATGAATGTGTATAGAAATGTCGGAAATTGATAGCGTAAATTCTAAACACGCGCTTAATGCGACAATGAATTTACCTTGAGATTTTGGTTATTCCATGACGTTGGCGATCGCACTCCATTTCGAGCAAATCAATACCTTAGATTTATCTCCGGCGCAAACGGCGATCGAAAACCTACTGCAAGCAGGAACAATTGCTACCCACGAGCAACAGTTGCGCTTTGAGATTGACTATCCGCGCGAACCTGACGATCCGCGAGAACTTTCTGAGATTCCAGAGATTCGGCTGTGGTTTATTCGTCTAGACGCGCAGTATCCTTGGTTGCCATTTTTACTCGATTGGACAGGGGAACTTGCCCGCTATACTGCAATGCTCGTACCGCATCAATTTAGCGCTAAAGAAGGCATTCAGTATAATCCTGAAGCCTTGGAAATTTTCTTGATGCACAAAATTTTTATTTTGCACGATTGGATGCAGCAGCAAGGTATCCCCAGTCGATCGCGCCTCAAGTCTATAGGACAAATGTTTGGCTATGACTTAGAGGATACGTTCTTTGAAATGTTTTGAGCGGTCAGCGGTCAGGGATCAGGGGTCAGGTTTTTACTCTAGACAAGGGAAATCACTATGACCTGCGATGATGTCTTAACTTTATTAACTAGGGCTATATTAAAACTTATCACTCAAAACGCTTTTAGCCCCGCCAAATTCGTTCTAAAACAGTTTGGGGTGTGATATCCGCAACTTGTCCGCTAGGAGATTTAATCGGGATATAGCGATCGCTTTTTGGTAATAATTTTGCGGGGTCTGTCAGTCCGAATAGGGCGATCGCATACGTTTGTACCGCGACGGCTAGCTGTAGTGGCACGCCCTCGATACACAATAACAAATCCGCGCCCGCAATCATTGCGGCTAACTTACCTACATCAGGAGGCGATGTGAGTTTAAGCTCAGGATTCGCTTGTGCTAGCTGTGTCCATCGCATATCATCTGATGATTGAAGTGCGACTAAAGGCAATTCAGGCTGTTTCTGGCGAAAATCTTGGATAATTTGCCGCCAACTTTCCATGGGGTAGCTTTTATCCGGCGTAGATTGCTCAAAACTATCCGACAGTAAAACATAGCCGCTGCTTTGAATTCCCAAGTGTTTCTTTTCAGCTTCCGCCCAGTCAATATCTGCGGCTGGCACATTAACTGTCAACTCTGGACAAGGAGAATTAATTCCTAACCCTTGCAGCAAATCGTGGTACATTGCTGCATCGTATTGCTGTGATTTCAGAGGTACAGCATTCGTGAGGAACATATTACCTGCACCTTTGTAGCCGATACGGGTAGGAATTCCGGTTAACCACAGCAATAAACCGACAAACCAACGTTGCCCTACTGAAATCACGACATCATACTCGCGATCGCGTAGAATACCTACTAAATTGACCCAATCCGCCGCGCTGTTCCGGTCTTTGTAATCAAATGCTAGAACATTATTGACTGCCTTGCAGATGCGGTATGCTTCTTTGGCGCGTGGTTCTACCACGACATCAATTTGAGCATTAGGATAATTTTGTTTTAGGTCATCAAGGGTGGGAAAAAATAGGATTTGATCGCCGATGCCGCCAGGGACTAGGGCTACTACTCGCATAAATAATAATACTTTACGCTTACTCGCTCCTTATTTTAGGGGAACATATACTTATTTGAGTGATTTATTTTGGGAATTAGTCAAGATCTTCAAAGTTTTCTCGATTCACAATCAACTTCAGCGTCAGGAAATCTCGATATTTCTTGGTGTGATTTCACATTTTAATCAAAGTAATTTTAAGAAAAAATCTTTCTTTAGCATTTCAGGGGCGATTATTTCATAAACTTAAGTTAAGTAAGAAGGTGCTGCGCAAAGCGCCGTTAGGGGAATATGTATGAAAAAGCTGATTCAGGGTATTCATTCGTTTCAAACCAATTATGTGAGTACCCACCGCGAGATGTTCGAGTTGCTGTCGCAAGGTCAGCATCCACGAATTTTATTTATTACTTGCTCTGACTCGCGGATTGACCCGAACTTAATCACGCAAGCCGAACCTGGGGAAATGTTTATCATTCGCAATGCAGGTAACATCATTCCGCCCTACGGTGCAACGAACGGTGGAGAATGTGCGGCGGTTGAGTATGCAATTCATGCTTTGGGTATTAAAGAAGTCATCGTGTGCGGTCACTCGCACTGTGGCGCGATGAAAGGATTGCTCAAGCTCGATAAGTTAGAAGAAGAAATGCCATCAGTTTATCAATGGCTCAAACACGCCGAAGCAACTCGCCGGATGATGAAGGAAAATTATCAAGACTACGAAGGCGAAAAACTGCTGCAAGCAACCGTCGAAGAAAATGTTCTGACTCAACTCGAAAATTTACGTACGTACCCTGTGATTCATTCCCGATTGCACTCTGGTCAAATTCACCTACACGGCTGGGTATATCATATTGAAACTGGAGAGGTTCTCGAATACGACCCAGTACGACGTCAATTTGTATCGCCTGAAACTCGACTACCCAGAGCCGCGTGGTTAACTCCTGAGCAACAGCAGCGTATATATCAAGGCTCAGGAGCATCGGCTAAAGGAAATGGAAAGGGATAGAGGTGCAGAGGCAGCAGAGGGAGCAGAGGAAGAATAGAATAGTGTTTTATATAACTCACCACTCAAAACTCTATTACCCACACTCCCACATTCCTACTTTCTCACCCCTAGTTCCTTCTTTTATCCTCCCATTCCTGGAATTAAGCTACCACTGAGGCGCTTGAGGGCGCGACCGGCGACATCACCATAGCTCATTTCCCCACACAGGATTTGACCCATGCGTTGTGTTGCTGTGGGACGTTTCACGCCGACTTTGTAACCAATACCAGGAACGCGGTAGAAGACTCCGGCTAGTTTTTGCGCCCACGCCATATCAGCACCCCACTCGTCGCTGATCGCTTGCGAGTAGCGCTCTAGGGCATTAATGTCACCCGCGATCGCGCGATCAATGGCTTCTGCGGCTTTGACACCACTAAAGATCGATGGGCGAATGCCTTCGGCGGTCAAGGGATCGACGACACACGCGGCTTCGCCTGCTAATACGGCGTTTTGCGTATGTAGCTTTTGATTGCCATTCCACAAACACAGCGCGTGACCGTATTGCTTGCAGGTTTTGATATCTAAGCCGAATAAGTTACCGTACTCGCTCAAAATGCCTTTAAAATCTTGAGGTTCGCCGCCAATAAATGTCCCGACGCCAATTGAGTAACCGTCGGCTTTCGGGAAGTTCCAAATGTAGCCGTTTTTGACCATCCCAAACTCGAAATGGGCAATATGACCATCTTCGACCTTAGCTGGTGCTTCGGCTTCTAAGGCACCTGCTAAACGGCGTTTGCGGTCTTTAAAGCCTAACCACTTCGCCATTGGTCCTTTCGCACCGTCTGCGGCGATGATATAACGACCTGTGACAGGACCATTTACCGTATCAACTTGCCAATGGTCGCTTTTAAACTGAATTCCTTTCACTTCGGTGTTATCGCGGAGTTCGGCTCCTTGTTTTTGCGCTTGCTGCACTAGGAAGTGGTCAAACACGTCGCGCCGTACCATCCACATCGGTTCGGGGGTTTGCAATTTGGCTTGCACCGGATCGCCCATTTTCCAGGTGTAGCGAATGGTATTGACCTTTGTGGAAATTGCTGGCGAAAAATCAAAGTCAAACCATTTGGCGATCGCGGGTGAAACTCCACCTCCACAAGGCTTGTAGCGTGGCAGCGATTCTTTCTCTAAAACTAATACTGAATGTCCTCGTTTAGCTAAATGATAGGCTGCTGTACCGCCAGCAGGTCCGGCACCGACAATTATGCAATCGTACATGATGCTACAGTTTTGCTCCTAAGTTCGCTAACTTTATTCTTAAGCAGGTTTTAACTCATTTTGCCCGTCAATCGTGGCAATGCGATCGCCTCAACTCACAAGTTACCCGCTCAAAACTAGTTCATTTTGTGATTTTTAGCAGTATTTTTAGATGCGTTTTTTGTTGATTATCAGGCAATTAAGTTGTAACAATCTCCTTCATTAAGTTGAACTTAACATTTAAATTACCATATTTATAATTTCTATTTGATTCGTTTAATCTATAAAGATTTAATGAATTATAGCTAAATTTGATAAAGTTTTTGTAAATCTGTATGTCATAGAAAACGCTACTTTAGCGGCTTTCTCCACTTATTCAGCGCTCAATATCGATAGATATTTATGCGTTCCATAATACTAATACTACTTGCATGAACTACTACCAATTGCAATTTGATTAACTTTATCCTACTGTATCTAAAAACTACATAGGAAATTAAGGGGAAAAGGTCAGTAAAAAACTTCACTTTTTACCCCTTATTATTTATTAGCTATAGCTAATATCACAAGCTTAAACAGTTGTGATATCTTTCTCTTTTTCTGCTAGTAATTCATCTATTTTGCTGGTGTATTTGTTCGTCAATTTTTGCAGTTTATCTTGAAGATCTTGCGCTTCATCTTCTGAAATTTCGCTGTTTTTCTCTTGTTTGCGGATGGTATCAAGAGCATCGCGGCGAATATTCCGAATCGAAACGCGTCCTTCTTCCGCATACTTCGCGGCGAGTTTCACCAGTTCTTTACGGCGATCGCTCGTGAGTGGCGGAATGTTTAGACGAATCATTGAACCGTCATTGTTCGGAGTTAACCCGACATCCGACATCGAAATCGCCTTTTCAATAAGATTTAGACTGCTACGGTCATACGGTTGAATCGTAATTGTTGTAGCATCAGGCGTACTAATATTCGCCAGTGATTTGAGCGCGGTGGGAGTACCGTAGTATTCCACCATCACGCGGTCAAGTAAACTCGCATTAGCGCGACCAGTGCGGATTGTATTAAAAGCGCGTTGTGTTGCTTCAACGGCTTTTTGCATCGTACTCTCAGCTTCAGCTAACTTCACAGAAACCTCCCACAAGGGTTCCGATCGATTCTCCTGTCACCGCGCGGCGGATGTTACCCCGTACCGACAGGTCAAAGACAAGAATCGGAATATTGTTTTCTTTACATAAAGCGATCGCAGTACTATCCATTACCCGCAGATCCTGAGTCAAAACGTGGACATAGTTAAGCGTTTGATAGCGTTTAGCCTCAGGATTTTTATGGGGATCGGAATCGTATACTCCGTCAACTTTGGTGGCTTTAAAAATCACCTCAGCGTCAATTTCAGCGGCTCGCAGCGCTGCTGTCGTATCGGTTGTGAAGAACGGATTTCCCGAACCTGCGCCAAAAATCACCACTCGTCCTTTTTCGAGATGGCGAATTGCTCGACGCCGGATATACGGTTCCGCTACTTCTTGCATGGCGATCGCAGTTTGCACGCGTGTTTGCACTTCCATCCGTTCCAAGGCATCTTGGAGCGTGAGCGCATTCATCACAGTTGCAATCATACCAATGTAGTCGGCAGTTGCCCGATCCATTCCAGCAGCTGACGCTTTGACGCCACGAAAGATGTTGCCACCACCTACTACAATAGCTACTTGTACGCCACTATTTACTACTTCTGCGACTTCTGCCGCAATTTCTTGAACGATGGTCGGGTCGATCCCATAGCCCAGGTCGCCCATCAAGGCTTCACCGCTCAGTTTTAGTAAAATCCGCCGGTAAGGTTTTCCCATGCATTTAGGATAAATTTGATTGCAATTGCCTCCAATTTAAGATAGCAGTAGAGGGGTTCTGTGTCTCTAGTTACTTTAGGGATGAGGAGCGAGGAGCGAGGGGTTAGTGAAAGAGTAAACGAGTGATTAGCGAATAGAGAAATTTATCTTAATTGTCTTGCTCAGCGTAATTTTTGGCTCTTCGTACCGCGCTACTCCCTATCTTGTACTCGCTCCTCGCCCCTTTGCGTGATAGCCAATGAGTTTGTAAACAAGCTTAGCGGCGGTAAATTCTGAAACGACTGAATCAGTCACTGGGGCTAATTCCATCACATCACAGCCAATGACTTGATGTTTGTCAAAGACGCCACACAGAAATGTTGTCAGTGCGTACCAATTCAAACCACCAGGTTCAGGAGTTCCAACACCAGGAATCAGTGTGGGGTCGATGCCATCTAAGTCAATCGTCAGAAATACCTTTTCTGTGGGAATTGCGGCGATCGCATTTTCGATCCAATTTGGTTGTGCGGCAATTTCTCGCGCGCGAAACACGGTGAGATTTTTTTCTTTGATCAGATCAGCTTCTTCTTTACAAATCGCCCGAATGCCAATTTGAACCGTTGGTAATTTCATATCAACAATCCGTCGCATCACGCAAGCATGGTTATGAATCGAGCCTTCGTACTCGTGGCGCAAATCTCCATGCGCGTCAATTTGCACAACGGTAAATGATTCATCTGGATACGCTTGGCGGTACGCCTCCACAATGCCTGTGGTAATACTGTGTTCGCCGCCTAAAGAAATGACAAATTTGCCATCTCGCACGAGCTTGAAAACAGTTTCTCTGGTAACTTGCAACATTTCCTCGGAGGTGACAGCCCCGCTTCTAGTATCCGCGATCGCTGGATGCGTGTAGATACCTACATCAAGTCCCGTTTCCCAGTCGAGTTCCTCATCATAGTATTCCACTTGCTGCGAAGCTGCGAGAATTGCATCAGGTCCGGTTTCACAGCCACGCCGATACGTTGTTGTTGCTTCGTAGGGAATTGGTAAAATGACAACCTGCGCCGCAGCATAATCCGCCGCAACGTCTGCGCCCAAAAAAGGTGTAACCGCTGTAGAAGTTTGAGCCAGCATGACAAATGAGTTTAACAGGAACACAACACGAACCATCCTGGCATACTCCAGGCGATCGCTGCACGACTAATGAGATCCATTCCAGCGCAGAATTCGCTGTTCTAAGCTATACAGGTTAACTCCTAAGCTTTCGAGGACGCGAACTGCCATGCCACCACGTTCGCGCAAAATTCCTAACAGTAAGTGTTCAGTACCAATGTATTGATCGCCTAGGCGCTGCGATTGTTCAACAGAAAGCTCTAAAACTCTTTTGGCTCTCGGTGTAAAAGGAATATCCAGCGGCGTTCCTTTTCCACGTCCAATGCGTTTCTCGACTTCTATTCGCAGATTTTCTACGTTGAGTCCTTCGGCTAAAAGAATTTGTGCGGCGGTTCCGGTTCCTTCTCCGAGTAGTCCTAATAAAAGTTGTTCAGTACCAACGTATTGATGTCCCAAACGGCGCGATTCATCTTGGGCTAGCGCAATGACTTGCGTTGCTTTTTGCGTAAATCGTTCAAAACCTCTGGGAAGCACAATCCGGTCAAACACACTACCAAATAGGCTTTCGATGGAGTTTAAGAATCCTTCAAACATAAATCCTGCCTCCGTGAATGGATTGCGAACAGGGTCTAGCTTGTCTTGTCTACTGCGAGGGTTAGCGATCGCACAGCCGTTAAAGAGAAAAGCTAATAACTCTTCGATTGTCTTGGTGTTGACTGCGTACCAGATATATTGCTTTTCTTTTCTAGAACTAATGAGATGCTCTTGTCGCAATTTCTCTAGATGATGCGACAGTGTTGAATTGGGAATTTGTAATTTGGCTTGAATATCACTCACGATCATTCCTTGCGGATAAGTTGCAAAGAGTAATCGCATAATTTCTAGCCGAGGTTCTGACGCAAGTGCCGCAAATAAATCTGCATATTTTGCCGTGCTTGATTCCATATTTCTAGTCTAATAGAAATAATAAAATAAAATTTAAAATTTTGTGAAGAATTGTCACAATATAATGAGGGCGATCGCCTATTGATACTAATAGAAATATTTATTTAACCCTGATACGGGCAAGGCATTGCTCTGACCCTCTGACCCCCGATACGGGCAAGGCATTGCCTTGCCCCTCTGAACCCTGACCCTCTGACCCCCGATACGGGCAAGGCATTGCCTTGCCCCTCTGAACCCTGACCCCCAACCCCTACTATGACTTCTACTTTATCCTTCACCGCGACGAAAACTTGGACTTGGCAAGGATTTCCGATTTGCTATCAAACACAAGGCACAACAGGACCTGCGGTTGTGTTAATTCATGGCTTTGGTGCTTCTTGGTGGCATTGGCGCAAAAACATTCCCGTACTTGCTGAAACTTGCCGTGTCTATGCGATTGATTTGATTGGCTTTGGTGGTTCTGCCAAACCGGAACCCACAGAAGAAATGCACTACACGTTTGAAACGTGGGGACAGCAAATTGCCGATTTTTGCCGCGAGGTTGTGGGCGAACCGGCGTTTTTAGTGGGAAATTCGATTGGTTGTATTGCAGTGATGCAAGCCGTTGTCGATCATCCAGAAATTGCGAGAAGTATTGCGCTGTTAAACTGTTCGTTGCGACTGCTTCACGATCGCAAACGGGCAACCTTGCCTTGGTATCGCCGTTTTGGTGCGCCCCTGGTGCAACGAATCCTCGCCCTCAAGCCGATTGGCAACTTTTTCTTCAATCAAATTGCCAAGCCAAAAACCGTCCGCAAGATTTTGCTACAGGCGTATGCGAATGCGGAAGTGGTGACAGATGAACTCGTTGATATTTTGATGGCACCAGCCAAAGATCCAGGTGCTGTCGCCGTATTTTTAGCTTTCACGGCGTATTCTTCCGGACCATTACCCGAAGATTTGTTACCACAGCTACCATGTCCAGCAATTATGTTGTGGGGAACTGCCGATCCGTGGGAACCATTTGAATTGGGTAAACAATTAGCGAACTACCCACAAGTAAAAGCGTTTATTCCCATTGAAGGTGTTGGGCATTGTCCCCAAGATGAAGCACCCGAAAAAGTCAATCCGATATTACAAGAATGGATTGCACAGCAAATCTAATTTACTGCGCTTCGCGCGATCGCAGCCAATCTTGACCGAGTTGAATCGTCACATCCGAACGCAGATTACCCGTGCTTTCCACGCGGATTTCACCAAATCCCAAAGCATTGCGAATCGCTTGGGCGCTATCAACATCACCTTGTTGCGCAACAATCCGCGTCACTTCTAATGGTTCGTCCCAAGGGTTTGCAACGTAAACGCGTTGATATCCAGATGATTGGAGAACGTTAGCCAGCGATTGGATCGCGCGATCGCTTCCTGTACTATCTTGAATAGCGATTCGCAACCTTGCCGGATCGACTTCACTCAACTCCGAATCGGTAGGCACATTAAAGTGCTTTGCCATCATCGTGGCAATTCGTTCTTCATCGGGTAGCCAATAACTTGCAACGTACTGATCTGGCGTGCTAAAAGTCCCTGGGACAAGCAGCATTTCGACATCCGAACGTTGAGTTTGGACACCAAAACCGACGAGTGCCATTAACTCTTCTACCGTCAAGTTAGTATCAATATGCGTTTGAATCACCGACATAATCTGTGGTACTCGTGCTAGGGTTGCAGGGTTTAGAGCCTGTTCCATCAATGCCCTCATCAACATTTGCTGCCGTTGGATGCGACCAATATCGCCGTTTTCATCGTAACGGAAGCGTAGTAATTGCAGCGCTTGATTGCCGTCGAGATGATGTTTTCCTGCTTTCAAATTGATATACAAGTGTTGACTGTCATCTTGATACTTCATATCTTTGGGGACATAAACTGTGACACCACCCAAAGCATCGACGAGTTTTTCAACGCCTTGAACATTAATGCGGATGTAGCGGTCGATGGGTACACCATTTAAAAGGTCGCTAACAGCCTGCGCACTCAACGCTGGACCACCTTGAGCATTTGCAGCATTAATTTTTGTAACACCTAGTCCTTCAACTTCGGTACGCGTATCTCTAGGAATTGAAAGTACTGCTAATTTTTCGGTTTCTGGGTCAAACCGCAGCAGCAGCATCGTATCCGAAAGACCTTCAAAAGAATTAACCAGTGCGTGATAGCCTAAGTCTTCTGACCTAATCTCAGGATCGTCAACATCAGAAGAGAGAACCTTGACGCCCAAAACCAGAATATTCACAGGACGAGTCAATTCAGCAAGGCGTAAGCCTGTTTTAGAAATGCGATCGCCCCGCCCAAAAACTGCTTTTTCTTCTGGGCTAAGCCGCGATTGCATTAACGGGGTACTCGATAAAGATACAGCTAACAGCGCTCCAGCGGTTGCTGACAACATTGCGATACCACTCATTGCCACCCAAAACCATAGCCAACGCCCTGACTTAGCTGAGGAATACTTGGTGTTGACGATTCGGGGAGACGCAGTTACAGAGGGATTGCGAACAGAAATTTTATGAAATGGCACAGACATCCTCACACGTAACAAATACAGCAGTTCATTTAAGAACAAGAGAGCAAAAGACGTTAGATCAAGCTAGCCCTCAATTATCAACTGTAGTGAGCTATAAATAGCAATAACTATGACACATCTCGCAGGATATCGGAACTTTCGCTAGAAATTTGAGTTTTTGCTGTTTGGAGTTTAACTGGATTTGTGCAGATTAACCACCCTCAGTAGAAGAAGCAGAGGAAGCAGGGGTGCAGAGGGAGCAGAGGAAGAATAGTGTTTTATATCATTCATCACTCATCACTGAAAACTATTGAATTAGGGTAAATGCTTACTTAAAGTGCGCTCTGCCCATTGGCTCAATCCTGGTAAACGCACAGCTTTACCTTGAATCAGTAAAAACATCAGCCAAAGACTGACTAGAAAATAACCCGAAGTCAAAAAGCTGTTTAAGATTAATAAGCGCAGTGCTAGAAACTCAGAAGTTTCCGCGCCAAAACCTATTAACAGATAACCTAACAACCAAGTACCTGCTAAGGTAATCGATAGACGGCTAAGCGCAAATTGTTCTTTGCTACCTTGACGGCGATACAAAGTCCAAAGCGATGGAAAAAAGCCAATCACAGGAATGAGATAGAACAATAGCAATAGACGGTTAGGAGGAGTTGGGAAGTGGGAATCAGCGAAGAGGAAATTATTATAAGGATCAGTCACAGAATGTGCAAATTGGTTTTGAGTCGGCTGCTGACGTTGAGAGGAAGTTACCGATGCATTGTCTAGTAACTTTGCGCTAGCGATTTGCTCGTGTTGAGCGAACCGACTGGGGCTATTCACCTTGATTCGACGATCGTTCATAACAGTTTTCAGAATCCTGAGGTAGAGGGATGAGTCAAAGCGATAGAGTTAGAGATAATAGGCTGCAAGGAAAAAGAAATTGAGTTTGTTCTATTTGGCAGTTGGTAAATGCAAACACGCAAACTCCTAAATTGGTGGCAGGTGATGACGCCGACTGGGCGGCTGTTAGCGATCGCGCTATTCGCTCCCCTGCTTGTTTTAAATGCTTTGGCAGTATCGACGATTTTTGATTACTTCCACTCGTTGATTGTGATTTTAGTCGGGGCATCACTGTTAGCATTTTTGCTGAATTATCCCGTTAGTTGGATGGAACGCCAAGGCGCAAGGCGCGAACAGGTTGCGGTTTTGGTGTTTTTGCTAACGTTATCGATATTGCTTGCGGTGGGGGTGACGCTCGTCCCCTTAGTATTGATGCAAGCCCAACAACTCGTAGCGCGGCTGCCAGAGTTAATTGATTCGGGGCGACATCAGTTGATGTTGTTGAATGAGTGGGCAGAAAATCAAGGTTTACCATTGAATCTTGATGCTTTGGTGGTACAAATTAACGATCGCGTCAAAGGGCAACTGCAAGCGATCGCGGTGCAAGTTTTAAATCTCGCGGTTGTCACGCTCACAAGCCTGCTAGACTTTTTGCTAACGATGGTGTTGGCATTTTACTTATTGCAGCATGGCGATGACCTCTGGCAAAGTTTAGTTCAATGGCTACCGACAAAGCTTCGTACTCCTTTTTCGCAAACATTACGCCTTAGCTTCCAAAATTTCTTTATTGGACAGCTGATTTTCGGTTTGTGCATGGGGTCTTCGCTCACGGCGATCTTTCTATGGTTAAAAGTACCCTTTGGGTTACTGTTTGGTATCACGATTGGTATTATGGCGTTGGTTCCCTTTGGGGGAACTGTGGGTATTGCCATTACCACATTATTGGTCGCATTGCAAGACTTTTGGCTAGGTTCGCGCGTTTTGATTGCGGCAGTGATTGTGCAGCAAATTTTAGATAACTTAGTAGCGCCGCGCATTTTGGGGAGTGTGACAGGTTTAAATCCTGTGTGGGTATTAGTTTCGGTCTTAACCGGAGCGAGAATCGGTGGTTTATTGGGTGTGATTGTCGCCGTACCGACTGCTGTTGTGATTAAAACGGCTCTAAGTGCGGTACGTTCTTCTGAACCCGAAGCAGTACATGATGTCCCCGCCGAACCAAGCCGTGATGCCTCGCAAACAACCGTAGAAGTCACGCAACAAAAAGCTGCTGAAGATCTTCCTCCGAAAGGTTCGTATCAGGTGTAGAAAGGTAATAAACAGGTTATTCCAGCAACTTCAGATTTTGTAGGATCTGTTGAGTAATGCCAATTCTTGCCTGTCGATCTTCAGGACGCGACATATCAATATTCATAGCCAAAAAGTAAACACGATCGCTGCGTTCGAGATAGCCGACATACCACCCCAGTTCTGGAGAAATATCCCACAACCAACCCGTTTTTCCACGCAATACGTGGTTGTCTGTTTGTTCATCAATCAAAATGTCTTTGACCGTGTCCATTGTTTTTTGGGAAAATGGCAGCTGATTGCGGTACAACTTCACCAAAAAATCAATCTGCTCTTTGGCACTAATGCGCAATTCGCCTTGTAGCCAAAATTGATCGATGCCACCGCTAATGTCTCGATTACCGTAATTCGTCAAGTTGATGTAGCATTGCATTCGTTCTTGACCGATACGCCTTGCCATCTCTTGATAGAACCAAATCACAGAGTCTTTAATCGCAGTTCGCATTGTTTGGTCTTTGTTCCAATCAGGAAACTTGCGGGTTACGCCATCCCATTTCAAAACTTGATTTTCGTCCTTGATTGTGCCAAGTTCAAGCGCAACCAAAGAGTTAAAAATTTTAAAAGTTGAGGCGGGAAGAAACCGCGTGTTGGCGCGGTCAGAATTATAGACAAGATATTGATCTTGCTGAAGGTCGTAGAGAATAAATGTGCCTTCAACTCCAGCTTGTTGAAAGTATTTACTAAAGTCGGATCGTTCTTGCCAACGTGCTTGAGTTAGCTGCTGCGTTCGCTGCTGATTTTTTGTTGGCAATTCAACACTGCTAAAATGCTCCGGTGAAGTCCAAGCGATCGCGACAACAAAAGGCAACAACCCCATAATTGGAGACATATTTGTACTTCCTTCATTGCTATAGCAAGACGTATTAAGATGAGGACATTTATAATCCTGAGTCTCCGTTGCCACAGTGAAAACCCCTGTGCGCGGGTTAAGAGCGTTGAGGGGAGTTTTCAAGACAAAGCTTTCAAAAAAGCTAATTGCTAATTGCTTGCGGTTCGACGATAGAACCCATAAATAAAACGGTTCCTGTTTGGTTATCGCGAATTGCACAGAAGAAAGGACGATTCACCGTCATCTCGAAAGGTTCTGCAACGGGTGCAGATACCGCCATCACTCTTCCCGATGTCACAGCCGCCGCTTCGGTTCCTTCTTCATTCACTTCGACAAAAGTTTTATGCTTGACTTCACTCAGCGCTAAATCGTCACCGACACCCGAAAAGTTGGCATTGTCTGCAAAGGCAACTCCCATACCTAAAGCTTTAAGGGTATCGTTGAGTGTTACATCATATTCCATTTGAAAACGCGGTAGCCGTACTGTGCCTTCACGCAAGTTAAATTGAGTTAGCCACTGTTCCCAGTTAGCCGAATTGAGTTGTTGATAAAAGTTTGATAAATTTGAGTTTTGACGAGGTAAGAAGACGTATAAACTGAGTCTGCCATTTTCGCCGTAGGGTAGGCTAACGGCTTGAAACTGTGGATTTTCGTAGTATCGGTATCTACCCGTTTGCGACATCAGCGGGTGTTGTTTCGGCGTACCGCTTGTTAGATAAAATGGCGCATCTGTTGTTTGGCTTTTGTCGAACTCGTCGGTCCATTGACCTTTAAAGTAAATCGCGTTGATCAAAAACAGCACATCTTCAGGATTAATCTCGTCTACAATCTGCTCAATTCTGCCATTCGTGTTTTGGTTTACCCATTGATTAATTGTATTTGTCGCATCGGGGGAATCAAAGTCTAAATTGCTGACTTGTGCTTTGTAAAAGCTTTGAGTTCGCTGTAAAAAATCGGGTCGGATGGGGTATTCTTGCTTTGCCCAAAGTGAGTTCGCGATCGCCAGTTGTACATTCGCATCGGGATTTGTCAGAGTATTGAGCAGCGCGGTGTTGGCAGCGTTAATATCTTGGAGGCTAATGCCTTGTACTTCTAGGGTTTTCGCCATTGCTTGTTGCGTTTCGCCACCAGCACCGTTGTAGAGCATTTCTAGCAGAATCGCGACACTAGTCGGTGAGAGGAAAATATTGCGATCGCTTTGTTGTCTCAAGATCTCCGAAAAGAGTTTAAACCCAAATCGTGTATTCGCTGCAACTAATTTGTTATCCACTGCCGATGGTGTCACTTGTATATTGTCGGGATCTTGACGATTCAAAGAGCGAGGCTGGGCGACAACCGAATCGATCGCATCGATTCTGGAACATCCCATGATTCCGAGAAAAATGATGCCTGTCGCCGCAAGGACATATCGTCTTCCGAGGCGAATTGCATAGCGTCTTAGCAGGAAAGGCTGCATTCTACTGTCACCATAGTTCTTTATGCGAACTATGCCATCGTTGTGGTAGCGATCGCAGCGTGGTTACGTTTTTTGCAACAACAGTTGTAGGAGGTTAATTTCTCACAGGTACACTCCACCACGCCAGCGCATAAGGTTGAACGGCGTGATTTACTTTTTGGCGAAACTGAACGCGGACTTTGTATCTACCAGTGTTGGGAACTCGACAAAAAACGTGTTCGACGCTATCGACTTCGCTTGTGGAAGTGCAAGTTGTATCAACAATTGCGCCGGAATCAGCATTAAGCAAGTAAAGGTCAAGGTTATTTAAACCGCGATCGCGAAAAGTTTCGCCTACGTCAAATCTGCCATTTTTGTTGGTATCGTTCAACTCTACCAAGCGATTCCAATTCAAAGTAACCGATACAAAACTACCTTGCTGTAATGGTTGCGCTAAGACGTAATCATGATGTGCTGTCGCATTAACCGTCCGATAATCCCAGCCAATCGCGGGTACAGGTCTTGCGGGGTGCCATTGACCTGCACTAAATTGCTGATAAGCGCGATAGGCATTAAGTTGACCTGTTCCCATCTGTGCTTGTAGGGGAATTGTCGGATCGCGGTAAGCGTCTGAATTTAACCAGTGCTGATTTTGTTTATCTAAAATAGTTTTGCTCATTCCTAGCAGTAATCCATTGCCTGGATCTCGGTATTTATCCGCCGAATTGAGCATTACGGCTTTCATGACTTCCTGACGCCGCGCATCTAAACTCCAGTTACGCTGACGCGAACTCAGTTGCTTGTCGCCGTATTCTTGTAGTAACGCAACCGTTGCGGTAACATGAGGTGCGGCAAAACTTGTCCCAGTGACTTGCGTCGTTTTACCATCTGGATTGAGCAACGTAATTTTATTTCCAGGAGCGACTAAACCGATCGCCCGCCGTGGACCTAAGTTGACTTCTCGACCGTTGAGTCTACCGCCAACGCCACCAGAAATCGCATCGCTTAAATTAGACACATCCAGCCGCGTGAAGATTCCTTGCCTGCGAGTGGTAAACGCAACGTTAATACCATTAAAGTTATCCGTAGGGATGGGAATTCCGCCTTTGCCTTGATTACCAGCGATCGCATACACCACATTGTGAACGCGGGCAGACCAATCGATGCATTGCGTCAGTAAGGCTTGACCATCTAAAAGTGCATTCGGTCGCGGATCGCGATCGAGCGTTTCGCCGAAGCTAAAGTTGATCGCGCGGACATCACCGCCGTTTTGCTGCGCAATGTGTTGTGCAGATAAACACTCTTCTGGCTGACCACCTGTTCTCAGCGAACCAACCGCAGTTGAATAAAGTCGCGCGCCTGGTGCGACACCTCGTACGGCTTTATCGGTACTAATCATCACACTCGCAACGTTTTGCGCGTGCGGGTCAATATTCGTGTTAGGTTTTGCTGGCTGGTTGCGCAAAAAGACACCTGCTAAACTCATGCGTTGATTGCGCACTACAGCTTTATCTAAGCCAAATTGTCCAGGACGTCCAATTTCTACTTGACCAATACCGATTTTGCGACCAATTAGGTTGTAAGGCGCACCGTGTAACCGCAATGCATTAATTCCTGCTTCTCCTACTGAGGTTGTTTCTAACGCGAGGACAGGAAGACTGATACAGGAAGCGCTTAGTCCTCCTACTAGCCAGACAAGTTTTCTTACCATTGATTTCTAAATTCACTCAGTTTTGGGCAAAAAAATATAATTAACTACTGCTAACTCGTTGATAAGATCTTGCTCCTCACTTCTTTATTTTGTAGCGAGTCTTTTAAGCCGTTGCATAAATTGATAAGAAATTTTGTTTTATTAGAGGTGCAATATTGCTATGAGAAGTTTTGGCGATCGCACGTTTAATACTAAAGATTTTGTTAAAATGCATACAATCGAGGAAGCAGGAGAACGAGTAGCATGACCCAAGCCAGCAAAAAGCCTATTGTAGTTGCTCCATCTATACTATCAGCAGATTTTTCGCGCCTAGGTGACGAAATTCGGGCAGTAGATGCAGCAGGAGCCGACTGGATTCATGTTGATGTGATGGATGGGCGGTTTGTTCCCAACATTACGATTGGTCCATTAATCGTAGAAGCGATTCGTCCTGTTACTCAAAAGCCGCTGGATGTCCACTTGATGATTGTGGAACCAGAAAAGTATGTCGAAGATTTTGCGAAGGCTGGAGCCGACCACATTTACGTTCATGCTGAACACAATGCTTCACCGCACTTGCACCGCACGCTCGGTCAAATTAGAGAGTTGGGCAAAAAAGCCGGTGTTGTTTTAAATCCTAGTTCTCCGCTAGAGTTAATCGAATACGTGCTAGAGCTTTGTGACATGATTTTGATCATGAGTGTCAACCCTGGCTTTGGCGGTCAAAGTTTTATTCCTGCTGTATTGCCTAAGATTCGCAAACTGCGTCAAATGCTCGACGATCGCGGTCTCGATCCTTGGATTGAAGTTGATGGCGGCTTAAAAGCAAATAATACTTGGCAAGTGATTGAAGCGGGTGCGAATGCGATCGTTGCTGGGTCTGCGGTATTTAATGCTAAAGATTATGCTGAAGCGATCGAGGGTATTCGCAACAGCAAGCGTCCGACTCCAGAATTGGCAACTGTTTAAAATTATAGTTTTCTAAAAAAAGAGAGCAGATCGTGGTTATGATCTACTCTCTTTTTGGTTATTAATGAGAAGGCACGATGCCTATTCTATACATTTATCACTTATGCAATCTTATAAAACCACGAGTTGGGGGGGCTTCCCCACATTCCCTCCATCGGGGGACGCCAGTCGCTACAACGGGGGGAACCCCCGCAACGCGCTGGCTCACGGTTGCGTCCCCCAAACCCCCTCCAAAAAGGGCTACTCGTGAAGTAGTGATTGTTTGGGGTAGCTATTGCCTAAGTTCTGACGCTGTTATTTGCGTTGACTACCTAACCATTTAGCCGCCGCGATTCCTAGAACAGCAGCAACTAGAGGATTGCTGAGGAACTTGATGATTCCTGGTTGCTCTGCCATGACTTCTTGGAAGATATCAGGATGATTGTGATAGACAAACGTAGCCAGCTTGCTGACATCATCTGCACTCATTTTGTTGGGATGATGCGTTGATAAAGCTAGCTGTTGTTCTAGCTGGCGATCGCTTAGTCCTCTTTCTTTCAGGTGCTTGAAGAACGCGCGGGCGACATCATCTCTTTCATTCGGCTTAATTTGTGCGATCGCTTTTTGCAATTCTGGCTCCATTTGGCTGGGAGGAATGCGATCGGGGTGCAAAGAACGTCCAAATAGTTGACGGCGTTCTGCGTGCGATGAGCGTTGTGCAAAATCATCAAAGTTTTCGTATTGGCGCTCGTTTGTTGATACTTCTTCCATTGTTTCGGTATCACCTTGCGCCAAGTCATCCATAATTTGGCGTTTGTATTGCTCGCTGTTATACATTTTTCCTCTCCTTGCTTAAATTGCGTTGTCGCGCATTGTGCTTTCAAATTTTCCTTAGCTAATTGCTCAAGCTAAGGATGAATCATCTACCGCATTATTGATACTTGATCTGATTCGATTGAGTGTCGTACTGAGCAGTCAGAATCAGTTTTTTATCAGGAGCGTACATCAAAACTGTTAAATCTTGATTTGGGAAAGTCCGATGAAAGCCTTGAAGTAATGATTTCGCTAAAGGTCTTACCTCATTAGGACGAACTTGTGGTGTAATAACGACACCCAATTTGTTTTGGTCGCGTACATAGGCATCTTGGACTAAACCTCTCCCTGTCTGGACTACCCAGTTGCCAAAGTCTTGTCCGGCGGAAGTGTTACCACGCTCTAACAAAGCATAGTTTCCGGTTGTGTCTGCGGCTGGTGGTAAACTTGTTGTTGGTGCTTTGGCATTAACTGCGCTGCTGCAAGCAACAGACATCGTAAGAACTAACACTAATGTTAGCGCTGTCAGAACTTTACGAAATCTCTGCATAAAATTCACTTTAATTTTCCTCCCATTTTTACAGAATTGCAAAGCTCATTGCTTATTTGAGTTCAATTTTATGAGACTTTATAAATGATGAAGGTCTAGAAAAACTAGACCTTTTAAGTTAATTAATTAGCAATTAGTCAAGCTTCTCTTTGACATTATCTTTTACGTCTTCTACACCATGACGTACTTCGCTTTCTGCTTGCTTTGCTTTGCCTTCTGCTTTATCTTGGGGATCTCCTGTAACGTTTCCCCAAGCTTCTTGAGCTTTACCTTCGATATTTTTACCAGTAGCTTTAGCTCTATCTTCTAAACTCATTTTTCTTCTCCTTGTTCCTAAACAAACTTTTCGTGTTATCTAGCAACCTTGAAGTTTGTTTGTGCTTACGTTTACAACTTATCCGAAATACGACAATGCAGGCTTCTGTCAGAAGACATATTAAAGTTATCAGTATAAAGAATGAGAAAAGTCGCAGTTTGTTTACGACTATGCCTAAATGAAGAGAATCATACTTATACACAAAAAAACTGGCATTTTTACAACACCAGTTACCAAGACGTCGCTATTAATTTTTAAACTAATCTATGTAACCCATAAGATCGTCATATTTTTCTAGGCTATTTGCAGCGATTGGGCGAATTCCAGATGTTGTAATTGTTTTAGAAAACTGTATTCCACTTGAAGCGATAGGACGAATACCCAGTAAGTCTATAGTGCTAGAAACCTGTAAATCACTCGACCCAATCGGGCGCACTCCGGCTAAATTAATTGTATCAGAAACTTGCAAATCGCTGGAGACAATTGGACGCACTCCGGCTAAGTTAATTGTATCAGAAACTTGCAAATCGCTGGAGACAATTGGACGCATCCCTAAAATATTAACTGTATCGCGAATTTCAAACGTGCTAGACGCGATAGGGCGCTGACCTGGTAAGGGGCTTGATGGAACGCGATCGCTTTTGATTTGCGTGGATAATTCTGAACTGGAATTTGCATTGCTAAGCGTTTCGTTTGCTTCAGCGGTGCTACTTGCAACCATAGTTTTATCCCTCTTGATATCAAATTTTTGTTAATAATTAGAAAAATTGTTTTTGCGATTGATTTTGAGTGTACTGGAAAAAGCATTATTTAGGTCTAAATAAGTTCACATGGTATGCATAAATAAAACTAAATATGTAAAGATAAGTAAAGGGATTCATAAAACTGTATGACAGAATTTTGTCTCCAAGCACCGTTTCAACCGACTGGCGATCAACCTCACGCGATCGCCCAACTGACTCGACACGTCAAACAAGGAAATCAGTACCAAACCTTACTTGGCGCGACGGGAACCGGAAAGACATTTACCGTTGCTGCGGTGATTGAAAAAATTGGGAAACCAACACTCGTGCTTGCGCACAATAAAACGCTCGCCGCACAACTATGCAACGAGTTACGCGAGTTCTTCCCGAACAATGCAGTAGAGTATTTTGTCAGCTACTACGATTACTATCAGCCGGAGGCGTACATTCCAGTCACAGATACTTATATTGAAAAGAGTGCTTCGATCAACGATGAAATCGATATGTTGCGACACTCCGCGACGCGATCGCTATTTGAACGCCGCGATGCGATCGTTGTTGCTTCGATTAGCTGTATCTATGGTTTAGGGATTCCCTCGGAGTATCTCAAAGCCGCAATTCCCTTGAAAATGGGAATGGAAGTCGATCAAAGACAGATTCTGCGCGATTTGGCTACGGTACAATATAGCCGCAACGATGTCGAAATGGGGCGAGGACGGTTTCGGGTACGCGGTGATGTGTTAGAAATTGGTCCTGCTTACGAAGATCGGATTATTCGCGTTGAGTTTTTTGGCGATGAAATTGATGCAATTCGCTACGTCGATCCGGTAACGGGTGAAATTATTCAAAGCTTGTCTGCGGTTAATATCTACCCAGCGCGTCACTTTGTTACACCAGAAGAACGCTTAGAAGCGGCGTGCGATGCAATTGAAGCCGAACTTAAGCAACGCAAAGCTGAATTAGAGCAAGCAAGTAAACTCTTAGAAGCCCAGCGCTTGGATCAGCGGACGCGGTATGACTTGGAAATGTTACGCGAAGTCGGTTACTGCAACGGCGTCGAAAACTATTCGCGTCACTTAGCGGGGCGTCAACCAGGCGAACCACCAGAGTGTTTGATCGACTACTTCCCTGACGACTGGTTACTTGTGGTCGATGAATCGCACGTCACCGTTCCACAAATTCGCGGGATGTACAATGGCGACCAAGCGCGGAAGCGAGTCTTAATTGAGCATGGATTTCGCTTACCCAGCGCCGCCGATAACCGCCCGTTAAAGGCTGACGAGTTTTGGTCGAAGGTTAATCAGTGTATTTTTGTATCAGCAACGCCAGGCGATTGGGAGATAGAACTTTCAGAAGGTCGAGTTGTTGAACAAGTGATTCGTCCTACTGGTGTTGTCGATCCGGAAATCTTTGTACGTCCTACCGAAGGGCAAATTGACGATCTTTTAGGAGAAGTGAAAGAACGCGTTGAGCGCCGCGAACGAGTTTTAGTGACAACTTTGACAAAGCGCATGGCGGAAGATTTAACAGAATATTTGCAAGATCAGGGAATCCGCGTGCGGTATCTGCATTCCGAAATTAACTCGATTGAGCGGATTGAGATTTTGCAAGAGTTGCGCCAAGGCAATTTTGATGTTTTAGTCGGGGTGAACTTGCTGCGCGAAGGATTAGATTTACCGGAGGTTTCCTTAGTAGCGATTTTGGATGCAGATAAAGAAGGTTTCTTACGGGCGGAGCGATCGCTGATTCAAACAATTGGTAGGGCTGCACGTCACGTTCGCGGACAAGCAATTCTATATGCAGATAATCTGACGGATAGCATGATCAAAGCGATCTCAGAAACCGAGCGACGCCGCGCAATTCAGCTAGAATACAATGAGAAACACGGCATTACACCGCAACCGATTGTCAAGCGCACCAATAATGCGATTTTGTCGTTTTTAGAAGTGTCGCGGCGGTTGAATTCGCAACAACTCGAAGAAGCTTACGAACAAGCCGATGATTTACCGTTAGCGGATATTCCAGAATTGATTACGCAGTTAGAAGCCCAGATGAAGGAAGCCGCGAAGAATTTGGAGTTTGAGGAAGCAGCGAAGTATCGCGATCGCATTAAGCATCTGCGCGATAAGTTATTGGGACATTGAGGGATATGCAGGGGTTTGGCATTGCCAAACCCTTACTTATGGTGGGATTGCGTTACCGATCGCTGACGGTGGGATTGCGTTACCGATCGCGTACAGTATGGTTGATGGTTGACACATTGTGGATTGTCTATGTTTGTTTGGCAGCAGAAGGAAGTTATCTGTCAAAGTCAGCGATTAATGTACAGTTTTGAGTACTGGACGGGGAATGCCTTACTCGATATTACGGGAACACCAGCGGAAATTGCCCAAGCTTTGTTTACTGCACCGTTTGTTGTCGTTTCGCATGGTATACAAGCCGATCCAATTTTCAACTATGGTAATCAGCAAGCATTAACACTGTGGGAGTTTTCTTGGGAAGAATTTACGACATTGCCTTCGCGCAAATCTGCTGAGGAGATGGTACAACAGGAACGCGATCGCCTACTTGCAGAAACAACTCATAAAGGCTATTGTCACTATTCTGGTGTCCGCATCTCAAAAACTGGCCAGCGATTCTATATCGAAGATGGGATAATTTGGAATGTTGTTGACGCTGAAAACCAAAAATGGGGTCAAGCTGCGGTTTTTTCTCGGTATAAATTTATCTAATTTGCCCTGTCGTTAATCTACATCAATAGAGGGGAAGGTGAGGTCATTATATAATTTTAAAGGTATTATCCCTGACCCCTGACCTCTGACCTCTGACCCCTTACTTTAGCTAGCGTGTTGCCGATACCAATCAATCGTGTTTTTGAGTCCTTGTTTAAAATCAACTTGAGCCGTGAAGCCGAATTTTTGCTTGGCTCGTTCTGTATCTAAACAACGACGCGGTTGACCGTTGGGTTTATCGGTTTCGTAAACAATTTTGCCGTCAAACTCCATCAGTTCGCAAATCAAAGTAATCAAGTCACGGATGGAGATCTCATAGCCGGTACCTAAGTTAACAGGTTCAGGCTCATTGTAAGCGACAGTTCCCATAACGATGCCCCGTGCTGCATCTTGGGAATAGAGAAACTCGCGCGTAGGACTACCGTCACCCCACACGCGAATTTCTTTGTCACCGTTTTGTTGAGCTTCGTAAACCTTACGAATCAGCGCAGGGATCACATGAGAACTTTCAGGATTAAAGTTATCTTCTGGCCCGTACAAGTTTACTGGCAGTAAGTAAATACCATTAAAGTCGTATTGTTGCCTGTAGGCTTGAAGCTGGACTAAAAGCGCTTTTTTTGCTACACCATAGGGCGCATTTGTTTCTTCTGGATAGCCATTCCAAAGGTCGTCTTCTTTGAAGGGTACTGGTGTAAATTTAGGATAAGCACAGATTGTGCCGACACAAACGAATTTTTCTACGCCAGCTTGATACGCAGCGTGAATTAACTGCGTGCCCATCATTAAATTATCGTAAAAAAGTTCTGCTGGTTTGACTTGATTTAAACCAATACCACCAACGTGCGCGGCGAGGTGAATGACGATATCTTGCTGATCGACTGCGCGTTGGCAATTTTCTAAAGTGCGTAAGTCACATTCTTGCGATCGCGTTACTGTAATTTTTTGCGGTTCGGCTCCTGCAAAATGCAATTGCTCAATGACTTGACGACCCAAGAACCCAGCCCCACCCGTGACAAGAATGCGTTTGTCTTTTAAATCTAAGGCTGTCATTTTTTTAATTCCTTGTCCGTTTTGCCTAAAAGTGTAGACTACCCAACTCTTGACGAATCGTAGCTAAATCCTGAACAACTTGCGCACCATTACCATTAGGCGACTCTTGACCTAATGCTTTTAAATCAGCTTCTACCATCAGTGCGACTAACTGCTCAAATGTAACCGATGGTTGCCAACCTAGTTTTTGTTTAGCTTTTGTCGGATCGCCAATCAATAACTCAACTTCTGCGGGTCGCAGATAACGATCGTCAAACTCGACATAATCTTGCCAATTGAGATTGACATAGCCAAATGCTAAATCAAGAAATTCGCGTACCGAGTGCGTTTCCCCCGTCGCAATCACATAATCGTCGGGTTCGGGCTGTTGTAGCATCAACCACATTGCGCGTACGTAGTCTTTCGCATAGCCCCAATCGCGTTTAGCATCGAGATTGCCCATGTAGATTTTCTTTTGCTTTCCTGCAACAATTCGCGCTACTGCTCGCGTAATTTTGCGCGTGACAAAGGTTTCTCCACGGCGTGGCGATTCGTGATTAAACAAAATGCCATTACACGCGAACAAACCATAGGATTCGCGGTAGTTGAGTGTTTGCCAGTGTGCATAGACTTTCGCACAAGCATAGGGACTGCGCGGGTAAAATGGTGTGGTTTCTTTCTGGGGAACTTCTTGCACCAAACCAAACATTTCTGACGAACCGGCTTGGTAGAAGCGGACTTCGATTCCTGTACGCTGTTGATAATCGCGAATTGCTTCGAGCAGCCGCAGCGTACCCATCGCCACTGAGTCTACAGTATATTCAGGTGAATCAAAGCTCACGCGTACGTGTGATTGTGCGCCGAGGTTATAGATTTCGGTCGGCTGAGTTTCTTCTAGAATCCGTCGCAGCGTTGTGCCATCGGTAAGATCGCCATAGTGTAAAAGTAACTTGACTCCCTCTTTGTGTGGGTCTTCGTAGATATGATCGATCCGGTCAGTGTTGAATGTTGATGTCCGCCGGATAATGCCGTGAACTTCATATCCTTGTTCAAGTAAAAACTCACTTAAATAGGAGCCATCTTGACCTGTAATCCCTGTAATTAGCGCTCGCTTGCGTTGCGTCATACTCGATTTCTGATAACCTCTTCTGAATTGGATACCGTAAAACTGCTACAACTTAGCATAAGAATCACAGATTCACCAGAAAAAATTTGGTGTCGCTGTGGTAATGAACGATTGTTAAATTAAACTGTACGCGAACTCGCATCTGTTGCAAAGTATTAAGAAAAGATTTTGACTTTGCACGATATTGTTATCGCGAATCACTTTCTGTGGTTGTTGATAACGTAAAGAATAATAACTAAAGAAATAAGTCAAATTTGTGTTGAGGTTAGCATGAATGCCTGTTGGGAATTTTGGATTGATCGGGGCGGTACATTTACCGATATTGTGGCAAAAAGTCCCACAGGCAAGTTGGTAGTTCATAAGCTATTGTCAGAAAATCCCGATCGCTACACTGATGCTCCTGTCCAGGGTATTCGAGACATTTTAGGCATTGCATCTGATGCACCCATTCCTGCCGAGCAAATCGCAGTTGTGAAGATGGGAACAACTGTCGCGACGAATGCACTGCTCGAACGTAAAGGCGATCGCACAGTTTTAGTCATTACCAAAGGATTTGGCGATGCTTTGCGGATTGGCTATCAAAACCGCCCAGATATTTTTGCGCGACAAATTATCTTACCAGAAATGCTCTACGAGCGCGTCATTGAAGTCGCAGAACGCTACACCGCTCAAGGCGAAGAACTGATTAAGCTCGATCTTGATACTCTACGCAGTGAATTACACGCAGCTTATGAAGATGGTATCCGTGCGTGTGCGATCGTGTTGATGCACGGTTATCGCTTTCCAGCGCATGAGCAGGAGATTGCCACTTTAGCGAAGACCATTGGCTACACTCAAGTATCAGTATCGCACGAAGTTAGCCCGTTAATGAAATTAGTTAGTCGAGGCGATACGACAGTTGTTGATGCTTACTTATCTCCGATCCTCCGCCGGTATGTCGATCAGGTGTCAAGTCAGCTATCAGTGAGCAGTAAAGCAACCAACCTAAATAATATAACTAACGACCCTCGCTCCTCACCCCTCGCTCCTCACCCCTCTTTAATGTTTATGCAATCTAATGGTGGGCTGGCAGATGCTCAGACATTTCAAGGAAAAGACAGCATTTTATCAGGACCTGCGGGCGGAATTGTTGGGGCGGTACAAACAAGTTTGATGGCTGGTTTTCATAAAATTATCAGCTTTGACATGGGTGGAACGTCTACGGATGTCGCGCATTTCAACGGCGAGTACGAACGGACTTTTGAAACCGAAGTGGCTGGAGTGCGTTTGCGTACCCCGATGATGGCGATTCATACGGTAGCGGCTGGCGGTGGTTCAATTTTGCAGTTTGATGGCGCGCGATATCGTGTTGGACCAGAGTCGGCGGGGGCGAATCCAGGTCCTGCGGCGTATGCTAAAGGTGGTCCATTGACTGTGACTGACTGCAATGTGATGGTGGGAAAGCTACAACCAAAGTTCTTTCCGAAAGTTTTTGGTGTCAACGGAGATTTGCCGTTGGATGTGGAAACTGTGCGGCAAAAGTTTGCTGAATTGACAAGAGAAATTGGAGATAGCCGCACGCCGGAACAAGTTGCGTCGGGTTTTTTGGCGATCGCTGTCGAAAAGATGGCAAATGCGATTAAAAAGATTTCGTTGCAGCGCGGATACGATGTCTCTGAATATACTTTATGCTGTTTTGGCGGTGCGGGTGGACAACACGCTTGTTTAATTGCGGATGCGTTGGGGATGAAGCAGGTGTTTATTCATCCGTATGCTGGGGTGTTGTCTGCTTATGGTATGGGGTTGGCGGATGTGCGGGTGATTCGCGAACGTGCGGTGGAGGAGGTTTTATCTGAGGAGTTGGACTTAAGAGGATTGTTGGTGGTGTTGGAGGTTGAGGGGAGGGGGGAATTAAACCACACCAGCGAAGCACTAGCGAAGCGAAGCCGGAGGCGTCAGCCGCAGGCGTTAGACACGAAGGACGCAAAGGAAAGCGGTGTTGAGGTTTTATCTAAGGTGCATTTGCGGTATGAGGGGACGGATGCAGCTTTGATGGTGGGTTTTGGTGATGTGGAGGTGATGCGACGGGAGTTTGAAGATTTACATCGTCAGCGTTATGGGTTTATTGCGCCGGAGAAGCGCTTGATTGTTGAGGCGGTTTCGGTTGAAGTGGTGGGTAAGCATGATGTGCCTGTGGAGGAGGTAGTTTTACGTAGGGAAAACAAAAAAACTGTGTCAGTTGCTACGGTGCAGATGTATACAAGGGACGCTTGGTATACTACGCCTGTGTATCAACGCGAGGATTTGCAGCCGGAAGAGTTGATTTCAGGTCCAGCGATTATTGTGGAAGCAACGGGGACGAATGTGATTGAACCAGGATGGAATGCGCAAGTGAGCGATCGCAACCATTTACTCCTCAAACGCTCGACAAACTCAAATTCCCAATTACCAATGACCAATGACCAATTCCCAACTCGCCCCGATCCCGTCATGCTGGAAATTTTTAATAATTTGTTTCGGGCGATCGCTGAACAAATGGGAATCACGCTCCAAAATACGAGTTCTTCGGTCAATATTAAGGAAAGGCTGGATTTTTCTTGTGCGATTTTTGATGGTGATGGGCAGTTGGTTGCTAATGCACCTCACATTCCGGTTCACTTGGGTTCGATGAGTGAAAGCGTGCAAGCACTGATTGGCGATCGCGGAAATACGCTCAAGCCTGGAGATGTTTTTGCATCGAATAATCCCTACAACGGTGGAACTCACCTTCCCGATATCACTGTCATTACTCCGGTATTTCCAGTACACTCACAACTCACCAATAGCCACTCCCCACTTTTCTACGTCGCCTCGCGCGGACATCATGCTGATATTGGTGGAATGACTCCTGGTTCTATGCCGCCAAATAGTACCACAGTGGCAGAAGAGGGTGTTTTGCTCGATAATTTTCAGCTAATTGTTGATGGTCAATTTAGAGAAAAAGAGCTATTGTCACTTTTAGAAGACGGACGTTATCCAGTACGGAATTCTACTCAAAATATTGCTGATTTAAAAGCGCAAATTGCTGCTAACGAACGCGGTGTTCAGGAACTCCAAAAAATGGTAGAACACTATCACTTGGATACTGTACAAGCTTATATGAAGTTTGTCCAAGATAACGCTGAAGAGTCGGTGCGGCGTGTTATCAATGTTTTGCAAGATGGCGAGTTTACTTGTTGTTTAGATAACGGTAGTGCGATTAAAGTTGCTATTTCTATTGATAAATCTACGCGCAGTGCTTGTGTTGATTTTACAGGAACTTCACCGCAACTCGAAAGTAATTTTAATGCTCCATCTGCTATATGTAAAGCAGCAGTTTTATACGTTTTTCGTACTTTGGTAAATGATGACATTCCACTAAACGCAGGGTGTTTGAAACCTCTAGAAATTATCATTCCTGAAGGTTGTTTACTTAATCCGCGATATCCAGCTGCTGTTGTTGCAGGAAATGTCGAAACTTCTCAAGCGATTACAGATGCGTTGTATGGTGCTTTAGGCGTGATGGCAGCATCGCAAGGAACAATGAACAATTTTACCTTTGGAAGCGATCGCTATCAATATTACGAAACAATCTGCGGTGGTTCGGGCGCAGGTAAAGACTTTGATGGTACTGATGCTGTCCACACGCACATGACAAATTCTCGCCTCACCGATCCTGAAGTTTTAGAATGGCGGTTTCCTGTTCTATTAGAAAGCTTTAGCATTCGTCCTCATAGTGGCGGTCAAGGACTTCATCAAGGTGGTAACGGCGTTATCCGTCGCATCCAATTCCGCGAACCAATGACAGCAGCAATCCTTTCAGGGCGTCGTGTTGTTCCTCCATTTGGTTTACACGGCGGAGAAAATGGCGCAGTAGGCAAAAATACTGTCGAACGCAGTGATGGAACAATTGAACAATTGGGAAGTACCGCAATGGTAGAAATGCAACCAAAAGATGTATTTGTGATTGAAACTCCTGGCGGAGGTGGATTTGGTGAATAACATCGTTTCACCTTAATTTTGATTCAAATCAGCAGCTTCAGAAGCAGACGAGAAATTATTTGTAGCCCTCATACCACCAGCTTTCTACAAATTAATTTCCTTAACTGCAATGGCAAGCATGAATCACAGACGCCCTCCGACTTCCTTCAGCGCTATCCAAGCAAAGTGTACCTTCGTACACTAAAACAAGATTTTTACGGGTAAGTTTACGGAGGTGAACTTTCTTTTATTTATCTCGCGAATTTATTCGCGATTCTCTTCACGCAGGAGGTCTATTTCTTAATGTAGTTACAGCGTTCTCTGTCATTAGGCTGATGGCTAGCCTTAGCACTCTTAACATAATTTAAAATTAGGCAGAAATTACCAACAGGAGCATTACCTTGGCTAAAGAATTCAAAAAAGGTGACAAAGTAGAGTGGAAAACTTCACAAGGTAAAACGACTGGTGAAGTCAAACAAAAACTTACTTCACCAACTGATATTAAAGGACATCATGTTGCTGCGTCAGAAGATAACGCTCAATACCTTGTAGAAAGTGACAAATCAGGTAAAGAAGCTGCGCATAAACCTGACGCATTAGAAAAGATCGAGGAATAGTTTCTATGAGCAAGGATGATAAATCAGTTACCGAAGAGTTTTTTGATGTTATTAATATGACACCAAAAGAACTTGATTCTTGGTTAGATACCGAAGAGTCGCAATCGGTAGGGCAAAAAGATGGCGATGATGAATCAATTGGTCATAAATCTGGGAAACGCATTGTTGAACTTTTACAAAAGAAGAAAAGCGATTATACCGATGACGACTTAGCGCACATGAAAAAGGTCATTAGTTATGTCCATCGTCATACAGCACAAAAGCCATCAAGCGATATAGAAAACTCGCGATGGCGATACTCTTTAAAAAACTGGGGACACGATCCCTTGAAATGAAATTAATATTTTGGTAAATAGCCGCCCAGCCAGTCTACATTAACCAAACCAATGCGACGGTTCAACACTACATTGCGTTGCTTCAGGAAGGTGGCGATTTACCCAGTCAGATTTTTCTTGCAAAATCGCGTAAATCCCTTGATGAATCAAGTTTTCTAATTGAATTTGTTGCTGGGCACTTGGTAACTGATAATTGAGTAGTATTGCTTTTCGTTCGTTGTCTACAACACTATAGACGCAAGGAATTCGATTAAGAACATAGGCAATTAATTCTTGTCTTAAATCTGGAATTGCAAAGGCTTTTTGGTAAGGATGACACGGATACGCATCTAAAACGTTTTCGATTTCCGAGATAACCGCTTGTTGTGTTAAATTGACTACTGTCTTAAACATCTTTAATTTTCACCTCCAATTGAATTGATGCTATGTGCAGATTACAGATTCGTAACTTTGCGTAACTGACACTCCTCTGGAGGCTAGCGCTGAGGCTTAGCGTATTAGCTAGCATTTTCGTCTAAACAAATCGACGATCGCCGCTATGACTTGTCAACAAACTTTTTTGTAAAAAACAATACTATTGTCTTGGAAACTTTGCTCAACGGGTGAACCCCCGTACGCAAGTTTTCGCTTGGATAAAACCTAATGCACCACTATCTTAATATATAAACTATATTAGTTTTGAGTGATGTTATTGCAGCACAAATCTATACAAAACAAAATACTTTACTCAAAAGGATCAAGATAACTGCTGAATAAAAGTAGAGAATGCCAGATAAACAATATAGTAAACAGCTATTCTTTGCCAAATGAGCTAATTTTTGCAAAGACATCAGAATTAAATCAAAGTTAGTCTGAAAACTTGATTGGTAATCAAGAATACCTTTAGTAAAACGAAAAATATTGACTCAGTAAGTATTTAAGATATAAATGATAATTGGCTAGATATATCGCCTTAGAGTGTAGCTAAAATAACACAAACAAAATACACGCTTAGCTTTCATTTATCTCAATAAGTGCCTGAAAAACGACTGCGAATGAGTACTCACTAGGAAAAGCAGAGAGTAGAATAAGGTAGCAAGGGTCTTGGAGGAAGCGACGTTGGACGAGCTAAGAGCGGCGCTAGAATTAGCCACTGAAGAAGAGTTAGAGCAACTGACAAATATCTTATTTCGTCGTAAATTTAATCCGCTTGATTATCTACACACTCCTGAACCAATAGAAGTGCAAAGTCGCGATCGCTCGTCATGGATAGACGCCATCGAGCAACGATTTCGCTATTTAGCCGCTGATGGCATGACTGTGTTGCAAGGGCGTACAGAACAAGTTACCTATCGCCAAACATTAATTCGAGTGTGTCGTTATTTAAAAATTCCCTTTTCGAGTAGCCTAACGACAACTGATTTAGAGGCAGAAATCTTTTTAAACCTATTAGGGCGCGCTTGGCGGCAACTACCAGCGCAAGAACAACAAAGCTTAACAAGGCGAATACAGCGATCGCTCGCGCAAGCAAGTGCCACATTCCCCGCAATCGTTCACCAAAACCCAGTAGCACTACTTGTGAAAGGCGGTAGTGCTTTAGCTGTCAGTTCAGTTTTAAAACCGATCCTACTTCAGCAAATTGCCCGACAGTTTGCCGTTCATTTTGCGAGTTATCAAGTTGCCAAACAAGCCCTTGTGAAAGGTGGTACAGCCGCAGCCGCGCAATTTCAGAGTCATCTAGCATTGCAAACCGCACAACGCGGTATGGCGATGAGTGCCGCGCGATACGGTGCAGTGCGCGGTGTGTTTGCCTGTGTCGCACCCGCACTATGGACGTGGTTCTTTGCTGATTTAGGATGGCGGGCGATCGCCACAAACTATGGTCGCATTATTCCCACGATCTTTGCACTTGCTCAAATTCGCCTAACTCGCACCGAATACTGGCAGCCTGCATAAAATTGGAGATCGCCAGATGGGCAAGTACAATCAAATACTACAATCGCACCTTATTGCCCGTCTGCGCCCTGCCTGGAACTTTGCGCAACTAGGATTACTGACTTTTCCTTTAGTTCCAATTTTAGGAGCTTTAGGGATATTTTTAGCACTAGTTACTACCTGGCGATACAAGTACCGCCAAATTGTCCGCGATCCACTGAATCGGGGACTAGCAGTTTTAGCGATTTGGCTCGTCATGACAGCGATTTTTGCTGACGATCGCCTAGCTGCGACGTTAGGTTTATTCAACTTCTTACCATTTTTTCTCTTATTTGCTGCCTTCAGTACGCTGATTCAAACACCAACTCAGTTGCGGCAATTATCTCAAATCTTGGCGATTGCCTCTATTCCTGTCATCATTCTTGGCTTTGGGCAATTATTACTTAATTGGGCAACACCAGCAGCGTTTTCAGGCTTTCTTGGTTGGACGCTAGTTGCGCAAGGTAATCCTCCTGGGCGTATGGCTGCTGTTTTCATGTACGCCAATATTCTTGCTGGGTATTTGGTGATTACTTTTATTTTGGCGTTAGGGTTATTTCTCGCGCGTGTTCCAAGATTTTACTTGTCATCAGCAAGCGTCACTGACACGCTTTTATTTATGGCAGTGATTGGCAATTTTGTTGCTTTAATATTGACAAATTCACGCAATGCTTGGGCGATCGCCTGCTTGGCAATTCTTGCTTTTGCCGTTTATCTGGGTTGGCGATGGTTAGTCGCGGGCGTGAGTGCGATCGCAGGTACGATTTTACTCGCTGCTTTTGCTCCCGCACCATTGAGTCTTCTACTCCGAACAGTTGTACCGCAATTTTTCTGGGCAAGATTGACCGATCAACTCTATCCCAATCGCCCAATTCCTTTTTTACGGACAACTCAATGGCAGTTTGCACTATCTTTAACGCAACAACGTCCGCTACTTGGTTGGGGATTGCGTAATTTTACACCGCTGTATGAAAAACAAATGCACGTTTGGTTAGGACATCCGCATAACTTTTTTCTGATGTTCGCCGCAGAAACAGGAATTGTAGGTATTACGCTCTTCAGCCTTTGGGTTGGTTGGATTTTATTTCGCGGTATTCGACTTTTGCATAATTGGCAATTTACCAATTTAAATCAAATACAACCTCAAGATAAAATCATTTTCTTTAGTTATCTTGTCGCTTTTTTTGCGTGTGTATTGTTCAATACTGTAGATGTCACAATTTTTGATTTACGCCTGAATACCCTAGTGTGGATATTATTAGCGGCAATTTGTGGTGTTGCCAATACACGCCTAGCACAGCCATTTCTGCAAAATAGATAATATCTATACTCGCCTCCAGCGTCGTGGAAAAGGGAGATCTAGTTTTAAAATAGACAAGAAGTATTGTGAGCGATGCTGAATTAAACTGCCGTGAGTCAAGATCAGGCAATGCCACAACAGGAGCGCGATCGCACGTTTATCCGCGATCAAAATAGTCATTACGCACTGCTGGGACTTCACCCTTCAGCCTCTGCGATCGAAATTCGCCGCGCCTATCGGGAACTGAGTAAACGCTACCATCCCGACACCACAGATTTACCCAAAGCAAGTGCTACGGCAAAGTTTCAGCAACTTAATGAAGCTTATGCAACGCTCAGCAATCCAGAGCGACGCATGCAATATGATTTAAAAATTGGCTATTCGCGAATTGCGGTCATGCAAGCACCTGCTGATCTTAACCGTCCTGTTTCGCAAACTCCGACTTGGCGATCGCGTTCAGCTTATCTCGATCCTACGGATCGCCCTTTATCATCAGGAGAGATTTTTGCTTTGTTTTTGTTGCTGTTGACTTTTGTCGGCTGTGTCATATTAGCAATTACAATTGCGCTCACCCGTGGAGATAGTTTTAAACCAACAACTCATCTACAACCTCCCGTTGCGGTGCAATACGTTAAATCTAACCTATCAACTCAAAATCCTTATGTCTCTCCCTTCTGCTGATACTCCTTTATATAACCACGCCTTACCGAACATTGAAGAATGGCTAAGAAGCCAAGGTTGTCAACAAGATAGCGAGCAACTGCACTGTTGGTACGTACAACGCCCTGATTGGGAAGCTGAGTTACTGCTCGATGTCGATCAATTAACCGTACGTTACACCAAGGTAGGCACGACATCACAAGACATCCTCCGCTCGTTCAAATACTCTTTGAGCCGTGAAGATGTCGAGCAAGCAGTTTTTTCAGGACCTTGATGAAGAGGTCAGGGTTTTGGGGTCAGGGGAGTGATGAGTTATAAAGATTTTTATTAACTCAACACTGTCTTCAATTCAACACTCATAACTAATCACTAGCCACTACTCACTCCTTACACTTTGCCAAATCGGCGATCGCGCTGCTGATAAGAGCATAATGCTCGGTGAAACTCGGCACGGTCAAAATCAGGCCATAGCGTTTCGGTGATATAAATTTCCGCATAAGCCATTTGCCATAGGAGAAAGTTGCTAATGCGCATTTCTCCGCTCGTGCGAATTAATAAATCAGGATCGCCAATGCCAGCAGTATACAAATGCCGTTCAAATAAAGCTTCATCAATGTCATCAGGTTGTAACAATCCTTGCTGTACCTGATGCGCGATCGCGCGACACGCATCTAAAATCTCTTGTCGTCCACCGTAGTTGGTTGCTACTGTAAATTGAATTCCGCGATTATGTTGAGTTTCGGCGACAGCGCGCGCAATTTCGGCTTGTAGCGATCGCGGTAGCGCACTCAAGTTTCCCACAAACTGAATGCGGACGTCTTCTTCGATCATTTCCCGCAATTCTTTGCGCAACACCCGCTCAAACAACGTCATCAAAAAGTCCACTTCCTCTAGTGGCCTTCCCCAATTTTCTGTAGAAAAAGCATAGGCTGTCAGGGCGGCTACTCCCCAGTCGCGACAACAGCGTAGTAAATCCTTTAAGACATCAACGCCCCGTTTGTGACCCATGATACGGGGTAATCCCCGATGTTTAGCCCAACGACCATTTCCATCCATAATGACTGCCACGTGCTTGGGCAGGCGTTCTCGTTTTAAATCTGGGGGCAAATCTTGTAACACAATTGGCTTTACAGTCATTTTTTGTTTCGATGAGAAGCTGATGATGATATACCGAGTAAACGCGATACAAATGCCACGCCTTGACTACTAACTTGGCGAACCCAACTTAGCACACTAGGGGCAACAGCTTCACGCTCCACAGGGGGAGAAAACTTAGCTTCTAATAATTCCTTCAGTTTACTGCTGGTGAGTGGTCTATTCAGTATTCCTTTTTCAGCAAAAGAAATTGAACCTGTTTCTTCGGAGACAACAACACAAATACAATTGTCTGGAACGCGTTCTGTAATTCCCATTGCTGCCCGATGGCGAGTCCCTAACTGTCGCGAAGCCGTGCGTGCCGTCAGCGGCAAAATAACCGCAGCAGCAACCAGACGCGAACCACGAATCAACGCGGCACCATCATGAAGTGGCGTTTTTGGGTGAAAGATTGTTTGAATAAGTTCCTTCGACACTTCAGCATTTAGCTGTACGCCTACTGAATTAAAATCTGCGTCATCAATCGGACCATTCGTTTCTAAAACAATCAACGCGCCAATACGGTTTTGTGAGAGTTCTTTAACTGCCTCCACAATCTCATCAATCACGCTATCTGGCTTGGCGATCGCGCGGCGCGACGGTTGCCATAAATGCCCCAAATCCCCCCGCCCTAGTTGTTCCAAAAATCGCCGAAAGTCTGATTGATATGCGACAGCGATCGCCACCGCACAACCAACGACTAACTTTTCCAGCACAAAATTCAATAGCCGTAACTCTAATCTGCCACTGACTACCGATGCCAACATCAGTAGAATAAACCCCCGCACCATCCACAACGTCCGGCGTTCACCAATAATCACAAGCACCATATAAGTCAACCCCAGCACCAACCCCAGATCAATAATGTGAAGCAACACCGACTGCGTCCAGCCAAGGTCGATCAGCCATTGCTTCCACAAATCTCTCATGATCGGGGTTCAGGGGTTAGAGGTTATGTCACGTCCGGTTAAAGACTTATTGTTAAGGCAGCTTCTTGTGCAGGGAAGCCTGCGCCGTGCGGGAGGTGTCCTCCGTTGAGCAAACCGACTGTAGGGTTTACCCTGTTAAGGCGACTGGCGTGGGCAGAAAAGAAAGGTTTCTGAATTTTTCATTACATAGATTCGGGAATCAGAACTCATGAGCCGGAAGAGATTAGAAGCTCTTTTATCTTCCTCGATTTCAGCGCAAAAATTCCCTGAGTTATACCTCAGTTGATAATCTTGCGGGTAGACAGTCTTGCCGGATCAAGTCTTGATAAGTTTCGCGGCGCAGAATTAAGTTAGCTTCTCCATCTTTAACGATGACTGCTGCGGGTCGCGCCAAGCGGTTATAATTCGATGCCATGCTGTAGTTATATGCCCCTGTTGCCAAAACCACGAGAATATCTCCTGGTTGAGATGGCGGTAAAGTTGCCTCTTTAATTAGAATATCGCCGGACTCGCAGTGTTTGCCTGCGATTGTGACTGTTTGCGTCGCGGGTGCAGACATCTTATTAGCGACGACGGCGCGATAAACTGACTGGTAAGTAATCGGACGCGGATTATCTGACATTCCACCATCTACAGCAACGTAGGTACGAATTCCAGGAATCGTTTTTGATGCTCCTACGGTGTAGGCAGTAACACACGCTGCGCCAATGAGCGATCGCCCTGGTTCGCAGAGTAACTTTGGTAGTGCTAGCTGTTGTGCAGCACAAGCATCTTTGATCGCTTCGCACACGCCCTTCACCCATGCTTCAATACTCGGCGGGTCGTCAGCTTCGGTGTAGCGAATTCCTAATCCGCCGCCGACGTTCAACTCTTCAATGTGTAAACCATAACCGCTTGCTTTATCCAACCATTGCACCATCACCCCTGCTAAATCTCGATGTGGTTGCTGCTCGAAAATCTGCGAACCAATATGTGCGTGTAAGCCTACGCAATTCAACGCCGAATGTTGACTAACAAACGCAAAAACTTTATCTAACTCATTGGGATCAAAGCCAAACTTACTATCTAAATGCCCCGTGCGAATATATTCATGCGTGTGACATTCAATTCCTGGTGTCAACCGCAACATTATGCGAATCGGATGATCGATACTCGATGACCAATTACCTAAGGTCTGCAACTCATACCAATTATCAACAACAATTGTGCAGCCTGAATCAATTGCTAATTTGAGTTCTTCTAAGGATTTGTTATTGCCGTGGAGATAAAGTTTATCGGGACTGACGCCTGCTTGCAACGCGGTATAAAGTTCGCCGCCTGAGACAACATCGATGCCCAAACCTTCTTGATGTGCGATCGCGCATACCGCAAGACAACTCCAAGCTTTTGAAGCATAAAGTACCTGCGAGCTTCCTGGATAATACTTTTGAAAAGCCTCGCGATACTGACGACAAGCGGTACGCAACGTGTCTTCATCCACAATATAAAGCGGCGAACCAAATTGCTGTACCAGCGTTGTGACGTCACACCCGCCAATTTCGAGGCGATCGCTGTTGTTAATTCGCGCGCTCAGTGGTAAAAGTTGTTGGTTAGGGGACACTGCGCCAGTTGAATTTGCAAGATACTGACGACCAGATTGCACCCCAGCAGGATGAGTCGATACCATAGTTGTGGATGTTTTCCTTTTGACAGGCGTAAGTAGGGTTCGTTTCCCAGTGTACAAACTGCTGTGACTTTATTAGAACTTAAATTTCTCGCACCTGAGCATCTCAAGGCATTGCTAGAGTTAGACCAAGCGTGCTTTGGCGGTCTTTGGACGTTAGAAGCCTACCAACGCGAGTTAGATAGTCCTAACAGCGATTTAATCGGTTTAATCAATCCGTTTGAACCCCATTCATTATTAGGGATGGGTTGTGTTTGGGCAATTCTTGAGGAAGCTCATATTACCATTTTGGCGGTGCATCCGCAATACCAACGCCAAGGTTTTGGTCAAGCGCTACTTTACGGACTCTTATCCGTAGCCGAAGAACGCGGCTTAGAACGCGCTACTTTAGAAGTCAGGGTTTCTAACGATGCGGCGATCGCGCTGTATCAAAAATTCGGTTTCAAAACTGCTGGACGCCGCAAACGCTACTACAAAGATACTGGAGAAGATGCCTTAATTCTTTGGCATGGGGGTTTAGCGCAACCCGAATTTCCGCAAACTTTAGCAAGTTGGGAATATCAAATTCAAACTCGCCTCGCCCGCTGCGGTTGGAAGCTAGAAATTGCTTTGTGTGGATATTCCGCAGATTCGCCCTTGACAAAAAAGTGAATTTCTGCTACAAATCTACTCTTGGGGCTTAACGATTTTAAGAATAGCAACCATTCAGAAACAAACTTCTCATGTCAAAGGGTTTGTCTTGTTGCCAAAGTTTGTTTGCTTCTAGATCAAATCTTTTGCTGGGTGTCTGAAAACCTGATAGAGCAAAAGTTGTAAAAAGTATAAATCTTCCCAAAAAAAGAGGGAAAACCGTGCTGTAGTTTGTATCATAATTTGACAGCCGGACATGAAGCCTATGCTAAAATCAGCGTACCGGCACGACTCAGGTATGGAAGAACGCCATGTTTGAACGCTTCACAGAAAAAGCTATTAAAGTGATCATGCTGGCCCAGGAAGAAGCTCGCCGCCTGGGTCACAACTTCGTAGGTACAGAGCAGATCCTCCTGGGTCTGATAGGGGAAGGGACAGGTGTAGCGGCTAAAGTGCTGAAATCTATGGGCGTCAACCTTAAAGACGCTCGGATTGAGGTAGAAAAAATTATTGGTCGAGGCTCCGGCTTTGTGGCAGTGGAAATTCCGTTTACCCCACGGGCAAAGCGAGTTTTGGAACTTTCTCTAGAAGAAGCACGCCAGCTAGGACATAACTATATTGGTACCGAGCACTTGCTACTAGGCTTAATCCGCGAAGGAGAAGGCGTTGCAGCAAGAGTACTAGAAAACTTAGGAGTTGATTTATCTAAAGTACGCACGCAAGTGATTCGGATGTTGGGAGAAACCGCTGAGGTATCAGCCGGATCTTCGCAATCTGGTCGCACTAAAACTCCAACACTCGATGAGTTTGGCTCGAACCTAACTCAAATGGCTGCCGAGGGTAAACTCGATCCTGTTGTTGGTCGTGCAAAAGAAATCGAGCGAGTTATTCAAATTTTAGGTCGTCGTACCAAGAATAATCCAGTATTAATCGGAGAACCTGGTGTAGGTAAAACCGCGATCGCCGAAGGTTTGGCGTCACGGATTGCCAACAAAGACATTCCCGATATCCTCGAAGAAAAGCGCGTCGTCACCCTCGATATCGGCTTGCTCGTTGCAGGTACAAAGTATCGTGGTGAATTTGAAGAACGCCTAAAGAAAATCATGGATGAAATCCGTTCGGCAGGGAACGTGATTTTGGTGATTGACGAGGTGCATACGCTGATTGGTGCGGGTGCGGCTGAAGGTGCGATCGACGCAGCAAACATCCTCAAACCTGCTTTGGCAAGAGGTGAATTGCAGTGTATCGGTGCAACAACACTCGATGAATACCGCAAACACATCGAGCGCGACGCCGCCCTCGAACGCAGATTCCAACCCGTGATGGTGGGCGAACCTTCGGTAGACGAAACAATCGAAATTTTGTATGGTCTACGCGAACGTTACGAGCAACACCACAAGCTGAAAATCTCGGATGAAGCACTTGTTGCAGCGGCAAAACTTTCCGACCGTTATATCAGCGATCGCTACTTACCAGATAAAGCCATCGACTTGATTGACGAAGCAGGTTCCAGAGTCCGTTTAATTAACTCGCAACTGCCTCCCGCAGCAAAAGAGTTAGATAAAGAACTGCGTCAAGTTCTTAAAGAAAAAGACGATGCGGTAAGATCGCAAGACTTCGACCGCGCGGGCGAACTCCGCGATCGCGAGATGGAAATCAAAGCCGAAATTCGGGCGATCGCGCAAAGCAAAACCACCAGCACCCGTGAGGGAGAAAATGATTCTCCAGTGGTGACTGAGGAAGATATCGCGCAAATCGTTGCTTCTTGGACAGGCGTACCTGTTAATAAACTCACCGAAACCGAATCCGAGAAACTGTTGCACATGGAAGACACCTTGCATCAGCGACTCATCGGTCAAGAAGATGCTGTTAAAGCAGTTTCCAAGGCAATTCGGCGGGCAAGAGTTGGCTTAAAAAACCCCAACCGTCCGATTGCAAGCTTTGTCTTCTCTGGACCTACAGGCGTAGGTAAAACCGAGTTAACGAAGGCGTTAGCCGCTTACTTCTTTGGTTCCGAAGAAGCGATGATCCGCTTGGATATGTCGGAATACATGGAACGCCACACCGTGAGTAAACTCATCGGTTCGCCTCCAGGATACGTTGGCTACAACGAAGGCGGCCAGTTAACCGAAGCCGTACGCCGCAGACCCTACACTGTTGTGCTATTCGACGAAATCGAAAAAGCACATCCCGATGTCTTCAATATGCTGCTGCAAATTCTTGAAGACGGTCGCTTAACCGATGCGAAAGGTCGCACCGTAGACTTTAAGAATACGTTGCTGATCTTGACCTCGAACATTGGTTCTAAGGTGATTGAAAAAGGTGGCGGTGGTTTAGGCTTTGAATTTGCTGAGAACCAAGCCGAAGCGCAATACAATCGCATTCGTTCCTTGGTCAACGAAGAACTCAAACAATACTTCCGTCCAGAGTTCTTGAACCGCTTGGATGAGATTATTGTCTTCCGTCAATTAACCAAAGACGAAGTCAAGCAAATCTCCGATATCCTCCTCAAAGAAGTGTTTGTGCGCTTAACCGAGAAGGGTATTACGCTAGAAGTCACTGATCGCTTCAAGGAGCGCTTAGTAGAAGAAGGATACAATCCGAGCTACGGTGCAAGACCATTACGCCGAGCCATTATGCGTTTACTTGAAGATAGTCTTGCAGAAGAGATTTTGTCGGGACGCATCAAGGACGGTGACACAGCGGTTGTTGATGTCGATGACACAGGTAACGTCAAAGTGCTTGCTGAACAGCGACGGGAATTGTTACCTCAAGCTGTCGAGCAGTAAGTTATTGCTTGGGACAGGGTGTAAGTAATTATACCCAAATCTTATTCACATAATACGACGGTAGAGCTTGAATCCTCTCTACCGTTTTTTTTGTAATTCCTACTATTTGATTGCCTTTTCTGTGCGATCCCAAGCAAGCTGTAGTAACTACGAAGAGTAAAAGTACAAATAACTTCCGTAGGGTCGAAGTCACAACAATCTTGTCGCTGATATTCTTAGTCTTGCTAAAAATCAGCTAACTAAGCTACATTCTTAGGTAGAACAAAGAGAGATTTAATAGCAAGCAACAAGCAAAGTATTAGCAGGCTTCTTTTTCAGCCAAGTTAACAAAATCCTCTGAGGAAAACGGCTCTGTTTAGTCCCGCAGCCTTGATTGAGTAGATGTATTTGTCATATCACGCGCCATTTGTAAATGCTTTTGTACTATTGGTAAAACTTTGGTAGCAAAAGCTCTCACATCAGGATCTTGACCAAACTCAATTGCACGCTGGTATAACACTTCCTGTTCAGCGTGACTTCTGACTCCTGCTTCATTCATGTAAGCTGTATCAAAACTGTTGCCGGATAGCGTAGACAATAAGTTCATCAGTGCTAGCTGTGTAGCATTTGGAGTTCTAGGAGGAACCACTCCCTTTGCAGTAGCTAACTTCAGAAGTTCATTGTTTGCTTGCGTATGGTCGTTAATCATCTGTTGTGCATAATCTCTCACAGATTGACTTGATGCCTGCCTCAACGCCAGTTCCCCTAACATGACTTCAGCGATTCCCCCTTGGGCGGCTTGAATAAAAAACTGTCTGTCTAAGGTACTTAAATTAGTTCTGTTTTGCTTGGATGCACCTATAGTTGGATCAGCCGCAACAACCCGTGGCTGAGCTACAGATTTATACTCCAAAGCGGCAACTAAACTGAGTGCCATAAGCGCAGCAGTTACAAGTGTTCGTTTGAGCATTGATGAATTACCTTACAAATTGATTCATGTTCTAAGTTCCTCTCTTTAATCAACTCCTGGTCAGGCTGATAAAGTGAAGAAATTTGCAGACAAGCACTTTTTTCGCTGCTTTTTAAGCGCAGCGACTTTTAATCCTAGTTATTGTTGCTGTTTTTAAAATCTTGTTAGCTTATTTTTGGTTGATACAGCAAACAAATACAGTCTCTATGTATACCTAACTCTTAATAATAAATCGTATTTGATCGCCATCCTCTATCTCAGGATAAGTTTAAACAACACAGGTAGATGTATTAAAAAATACTGCTTTGAGGTAAACTGCTTCTTTACCAACCTAACGGTTTTGCCTACTGCATAATGGCAGAATTTTGCATCGAGGTTTTACTTAAAGGGTTAGAGGCACATTAGCTTACTTCTGAACTTTGTCCAAATGAACTAGCATTCAAGATGTATATGAGCTACTCAATTTATGTTAAGCGTAATAGTTTTGAGCGACAAATCTTATACACAGCCAAAATGAATCATTCCTCATTTAATTTTTACAATATTCTTGGTAGTTTACCATCTGCATCAAAAGCTGAAATCACGAAAGCCGTAGCAATAGCAATGAAGCGCAAGCAACGTTCAGTAAATGTTACTTTGAAATTTCAAAGAGTCTTGATGAATCAGAAGAGCGGATCATTGCTGATTATCTACGTCCGATTTTACCGCTTATTAAACGTTTTAAATAGTCGATTTTTTTGGATTTAGAATAGCCAAAACCAACGTTAGAGTTACTACCAGGATTTGACTATTTAGAGTAAGCGATCGCCAATGCTATGCAAGAAGAAATTTTAGAACAAGAACCATTAACTAGCGCCAAACCTTAGTAACTACACAATAACCTCTAAAACCTTATTAATTGCAGCTTACTATAACAAGCTTTGTGTTCTTTGTGCCTTAGTGCTTCGTTCACTCTTCACAATATTAAGATAAATCATGCATTTTCTAGAGCTTATTTTCAAGAAAAATCAATCTTAAATCAAACATGACACTAATAAATTGACAAGTCAGAGTTACATTATTAGCCAAGATTTGCTAGAACGTACTGTGCAAGAAATTGGTAGTACGAAGCAACAACAAGTAGCACTTGAACAATTGCTACGCGAGCAGCACACATTAGCAACAGCAGCAAACGAAGAATTCTTAGAATTACTAGAAGGAAGCGTTACTTAAATACTTAGCCAACAATCCGCATCCAATCCCAGAATTCATTCAACGTTTACCGCGATCGCTTGCAGCCGTTCATCGCAAATTACTCAGTATTCACAAGAAAATTCAAGTCTATTCCCTAAGTAGGTTGCTACAATTAAATTAATATCTATGTACTTCGATTTAAGTGCATAATCAAAAGCGATCGCGATCGCTGGCTTATGGTAACAAGCATCTCGCAGCGGAATAACGTCAATGTTCTGGGTACCGGTCGTCAGACATTGATTTTTGCGCACGGTTTTGGTACGGATCAAAATGCCTGGCGGCATCAAGTTGCTGCTTTTGCCGATCGCTATCGCATTATTTTGTTCGATCACGTCGGCGCAGGAAAATCTGACTTTGCTGCGTATAGTCCGCACCGTTATAGCAGTCTGTATAGCTATGCTGAGGATTTACTCGATTTATGCGCTGAGTTGAAGCTGAAAGACAGCGTTTTAATCGGTCACTCAGTGAGTGGTATGGTAAGCTTGTTAGCTGCCCTAGTAGAGCCGCAATACTTCTGTAAATTAATTTTTATCGGCGCATCGCCACGCTATCTCAATGACGTTGATTATATCGGCGGTTTTGAGCAAGCTGATTTAGATCAACTGTACGCCGCAATGGCAGCAAACTACTACGCTTGGGCAAGTGGGTTTGCACCACTCGTGATGGGGAATCCCGATCAACCTGAACTCGCGATCGAGTACGCGAATACTTTATCTGCGATTCGCCCTGATATCGCGCAAGCGGTGGCGCGGGTGATTTTTCAGTCGGATCACCGCGATGAGTTACCGCGACTCAAGATACCTGTGGATATCTTACAATCAAATAATGATATTGCTGTACCGCTAGAAGTTGGTCAGTACATGGCACAAAAGATCGCTAATAGTACGCTGACAAATATTCCCACAACCGGACATTTACCGCATCTCAGCGCACCCGAAACCGTTACCCGCGCGATCGCCTCATGTCTCGCCAATATCTAACACTGAATCATCCAGATTGGCTACCAACATTTAGACCAATATTATTTGCTGCCATCCTGATTTTTGTCTGCTTAGGTGTGTTGCAAGGATGGACATTTTTGTTATTAGCGCTCATTTTGTTAACTGTATGCGTAGGTTTACCGCTGCAACTTGAACAAGCACTACTCGTTAGTGCTGTTATCTTTCTGGTTGGTATATCCTCTCCCGTACAGCTTTTACAAACTCTTGGTTTATGTAGTGTCGTTATTAGCAGTCTTCCCTTAAATAAGTTCCTGCGCGATATCGAGTGGCGTTTAGCTGCACAATCTGTCCTTGTGACGCTGGCGAATGCTGATAAAAGTACAACCCCAAATACGCTCATCAACCAAGCATTAACACTTTTACAACAGATAACTCGTGCAGATATTGCGATCGCCTTACGTCAAATCGATGATGTCACCGCCCAAATCATCGCCAGTTTTCCAGCAAAATCACTTCCTGCTTCCCTCACTACACCTGCACTATTTGCCGATGCATTAAAGCAAAACCGTTGTCTTTACTACAACGACTATCCTGCAACTTCTGACGCTTCGCACATTTTACTCGCACAAGGTGCTAAGTCCGTTGCGGTGCTACCACTCGTTGCGTCAGATACAAAAGGTGCCATTTTGCTGATTTGGCAGCGTTACACCTTGATGACTCCACAAATGCGGCAATTTGTCGAGTTATTGTTGGGCGAGTTACGTACATTACTACAATTTACTGACACAACGATCCGCCTTGATAAACTGCGATCGCGTTTTCGTGCCATGCTAGAAACCATTCATCAAGGAGTTGTCTTTGTTGATGAAAGTGGCGAACAAGGCTGGATTAATCAAGCCGCTGCGGTACAACTAGGGTTACAACCAGGTGCAGTAGAACCACCCGTTTTGGCGCAAGCAATGGCAAAATTGCGGACGAGTGCTGACAATCAAAGCGAAATCGCTGCCCAAGCCGCACAATTTTTTGCGCAACCACTGTCTTGGAAACTTCCCTCAACGGGGGACACCCCCGCGCGGGAGTTTCCGCAAGCCGAAATTCGTAACTGGTATTGGATTTTTCAAGGCGAAACACCAAAAGTTTTGAGTATCTCTAGTACAGCAACGCGCGTGCAGAACGTACCTGGTAGATTGTGGATATTCGATGATATTACTGAGCAATATCTCAATCAAAAAATGCTTGTGCGACGTACTCAAGAGTTATCACAAGCGAATCAAGAACTAGAGAAAGCAAAAACAGATGCTGAAGCCGCAACACGTGTTAAAAGTCAATTTTTGGCAAACATGAGCCATGAAATTCGCACTCCGATGAATGCGATTGTCGGGATGGCGAATTTATTGTTGAGTACTCCATTATCACAGCAACAAAAAGAGTTTTTAGAAACGATTCGTACAAGTAGTAATGTTTTGTTGATACTACTCAACGACGTTTTGGAATTATCGAAAATTGAGTCGGGTAAGCTTGAATTAGAACAGCGTGCTTTTAATTTAAGAACTTGTGTCGAAGAAGCGGTAGAGATCTTAGCTTTCAAAGCAGCAGAAAAGAATATTGAATTAGCCTATATTATTCACCCAGATACTCCAAGTAATATTGTTGGCGATGTGACTCGCTTACGACAAATCCTCGTAAATCTACTTAGTAATTCTGTTAAATTTACACATCAAGGTGAGGTGGTTGTTTCGGTGACAGCCCGTGAGTTGGAGTGCGCTAATAAACTAGCGGGGAGGTATGAAATTCAATTTGCAGTCAAAGATACAGGAATTGGCATTCCGATAGAGACGATAGAACATTTATTTCAAGCTTTTAGCCAAGGCGATGCTTCGATTACACGTGAATATGGCGGTACTGGCTTAGGTTTAGCGATCGCTAAGCAGTTATGTGAGATGATGCAAGGTCGAATCTGGGTGGAAACGCAAGCCGATCAGGGTTCTACTTTTTATTTCACGATCGCAACAACAATTGATACGAGCGTTTTTCCTCCAGATAGTTGCGCATTGCACTTTGCACGAAAGCGGATGTTAATTGTGGTAGATCATCCAACGATTTTACAATCTTTAGTTTGGCAAGCACAATCATGGGGTATAGTTCCCCACAGTTTAGAACCCACAGCAGCACTTGCCCAAATTCAGCAAGGTACATTATTTGATGTTGTGATTGTCGATGCACAAATACATCAATCCGATGCGTTAATTGCTATCTGTCAAGATTCAAAGTTACCATTGATCTTATTAACAACAATTACCACCCAAAACGTACTGCCGCAAATAGCGCAACGAGAGTATGTAAGTTACCTAACTAAACCAATCAAAACATCGCATCTTTACAGTATCTTAAGCCAAATTTGGGATCAATTATTAGAATCTGATACTAATAACAGTGACTCCACATTTGCAGCACACTTACCACTGCGAATTTTGCTTGCAGAAGACAACATTGTTAACCAAAAAATTGCTTTACATATTTTGCAATCTTTAGGTTATCACGCAGACGTTGCTAGTAATGGATTAGAAGTTTTAGATACTCTACGTCGTCAAAATTATGATGTTGTTTTGATGGATGTGCAAATGCCAAAAATGGACGGTTTGACAGCAACGCGTCAGATTGTTCAAGAATTTGGGGCAGAAATCCGTCCTAGAATTATTGCGATGACGGCGAATGCGATGCAAGAAGACAAAGAAGAATGCCTCGCCGCTGGTATGAATGATTACATTAGTAAGCCGATACAAGTCGAAGAACTCACGCAAGCGCTACTGAAAACTCCAAAGCCGCATACTTCTTATTCACTGACGCTTCATCCGCAACCTTCAGCCGCGATCGATTTTCAAAAACTCGAATCTCTGAAAAAAATGATAGGGGAAAATGCGGATAATATTGTAGCTGAGTTAGTCAAATGTTACATTGAAGATTCAGCAAAGCTTATCCAAGAAATGGTAAGTGCAAGCGAAAGTGACGATGCGATCGCACTACGTAAAGCCGCGCATACGCTCAAATCAAGTAGTGCTACGCTGGGTGCAATGACGCTCGCGCAACAAAGTAAAGAATTAGAAACAAACAGTACTGACGGAAATTCAAGCGCGATATTATACAAAGTAGAGCAAATAAAGCTTGAGCTTGCCAGAGTCAAAGCCGCTCTGCAAGCTGAATTTCAAAAAGGTCAGAAATCAGAGGTCAGAAATCAGGAAAACTTACACTTACAAACTTGATATCAAATCCGGTTGAGTAGTGATAACAAAAATCGTCAGTAAAAGTGAAGGGTGTCTAGTAAATAGTCACTAACCACTCATCAAAGCGTAACGCTACCAATATTCTGGCTATTTAGCTGGAGATGATATCAAATTAAGATGAGAACATAAAGTATCTCAATATAAATTTTACGAACCTTGGTAAATCCTTGACCTTTGACCTCCGACCCCCGATCCTTTCTTTCGAGGTATGAATATTACCGATCCTGAACAAGATCCTCCCCTCGTCCTTATTGTTGATGACGAGAAATTTACGCGGCTGCAACTGCGGCTAGCAATGGAACAAGTCGGCTATCAAGTTGTAGAAACAAGCAACGGCGAAGAGGCGCTAGTCGCTTATACGCAGGTGCAACCAGACATTATATTACTCGATGCCTTAATGCCCGCGATGGACGGGTTTACGTGTAGTAGAGCGTTACAAACGCTTCCTGGAGGCGATCGCACGCCAATCTTAATGATTACTGCCTTAGAAGATCAAGAGTCGGTCGATCGCGCTTTTGCAGCAGGAGCTACAGATTATATCACAAAACCAATTCACTGGGCAGTACTGCGGCAGCGAGTATATCGTTTATTGCAGGCGAGTCGAGCAACCGAAAAATTACGCCAGCAGACAGAACGCGCGCGCGTCAGTGAAGAAAGGCTACGATTAGCTTTAGATGCAGCGCATATGGGAACTTGGGATTGGGATTTGCTCAATAACAAGATTTCGTATTCGGCAACCGCAGCAGCTAATATGGGAGTTGCGGAAGTGGCGGTTGACACCTACGAAAGTTTCTTAGAAAGCGTTCATCCTGAAGATCGTCAAGTCTTAGAACAAATCATCAATACGGCGATCGCACAGCGAACCGACTACGATGTCGAATTTCGTGTGGTTTGGGCAGATGGTAGTATTCATTGGATTGCAGCGCGAGGTCAAGTTTACTACAACGAGACAGGCACAGCGATTCGCATGACGGGAATTAATATAGATATTACCGATCGCAAACACGCTGAAGCCGCATTACAACAGCAAACGTTGCGATCGCAGCTATTCGCAGATATCACATTCAAAATTCGGCGATCCTTGCACATCGAAGAAATTTTGCAAACGACGGTGACTGAAGTGCAAAGACTTTTGCTGTGCGATCGCGTTGTTTTATTTCAACTGTCGTCGGATGGTTCGGGTAAAGTTGTCAAAGAAGAAGTTGTTCCAGGACTTACCGCGATTCTTGGGCGCAATCTCCACGATCCTTGCTTTGAAAAACAATACCTTGATAAATATATTCGCGGGCATATTGGTTGTGTTGCAGACATTTATAACTCAGGGATTCAACAGTGCTACATCGACTTTTTGAAACAATTTCAAGTTGTCGCCAATTTAGTCGTCCCGATTTTTATTAAAGAAAAACTGTGGGGTTTACTCATTGCGCATCAGTGCTATAAACCTCGACAGTGGAGTCACTTTGAAGTTGAACTACTGCAACAACTCAGCGATCAAATTGGCATTGCTTTAGCCCAAGCGCAACTCCTCGAAGACGAAACGCGCCAACGTCAAGAACTAACGCGTGTGAATGCCGAATTACAACAGTTTGCGTCAGTTGCTTCGCACGATCTCCAAGAACCATTACGTAAAATTCAAGCTTTTGGTAATCGTTTGAAGGCAATGTATGGCGACGTACTCAACGATCAAGGGCGCGATTATCTCGATCGAATGCAGAACGCCGCGCAGCGGATGCAAGCTTTAATCGATGACTTACTGACACTTTCGCGAATCGCAACACGCGCACAGCCGTTTGTCCCTGTGAATCTCACGCAAGTAGCCCAAGAAGTGTTATCCGATTTAGAAATCCTTATCCAGCAAACCAATGGACGCGTCATGCTGTGCGAATTACCCACAATTGATGCTGACGCGCTGCAAATGCGGCAGTTGTTACAAAACTTAATTGGCAATGCGTTAAAATTTCACCAACAAGATCAAGTACCAATTGTTAAGATTTACAGCCAAGCGCTTGAAGATTGGCAAAGCACAGAAGGTGAAGAATCGCTAGATGCCAAGCTTTGTGAAATTATTATAGAAGATAACGGTATAGGTTTTAACGAAAAATATCTCGACCGGATCTTTAACGTTTTTCAACGACTACATAGTCGCAGCGATTACGAAGGAACGGGCATGGGTTTAGCAATCTGCCGAAAAATCGCCGAACGTCATGGCGGTAGGATTACAGCAACGAGTAAGCCGATGCAAGGAGCAAAATTTATCGTCACGCTGCCAATCAAACATAATAGAGGAGATTGAATATCAGTGAGGAGGCGTCGCACAACCGTCACAATTTTAATGGCTGATGATGATGAGGACGACTGTATGCTAGCACGCGAGGCGTTTTCAGAAAGCCGATTGGCAAACGATCTGCACTTTGTTCGAGATGGCGAAGAGCTAATGGATTATTTGTATCAACGCGGCAAATACGCTGTTGCAAATAGCGCGCCTCGTCCAGGGCTAATTTTACTTGATTTGAATATGCCCAGAAAAGACGGTCGTGAAGCACTCAAAGAAATCAAGGCTGACCCAAGTTTAAGACAGATTCCTGTTGTTGTCCTCACAACATCAAAAGCCGAAGAAGATATTTATCGTAGCTACGATTTAGGTGCGAACTCATTTATCACGAAACCAGTAACGTTTGCCTCGTTAGTCGATGTAATGCGAACCATAGGTAAATATTGGTTTGAAATTGTGGAATTGCCGATAGAAGGCGTGGGAGATGGGCATGGATAATCAACCAATCCGAGTACTCCTCGTGGATGATGACGAAGATGATTATATCCTCACGCGTGATTGGTTTTTAGATCAAGGCAATAGCTTTGACCTAGAGTGGGTCACAAGCTACAATGCGGCGCTAGCAGCGATCGCCCAAAATCGGCATGATGTTTATCTTCTCGATTATCGTTTAGGCGATCGCAATGGCTTAGAACTTTTACGCGCAGCGATGAAAGCAGGCTGTACTGCACCGATGATTCTCCTGACTGGGCAAGGCGATCACGAAATTGATGTTGAAGCAATGAAAGCCGGTGCAGCCGATTATCTCGAAAAAAGTCAAATTACCGCTTATGCTTTAGAACGTTCGATTCGCTACGCACTCGAACGCAAACGCACTGAACAAAAAATCCGCGAACAAGCCGCTTTACTCGATGTCGCTACTGATGCAATTAGCGTCCAAGCATTAGATAGCACAATTTTATTTTGGAACAAAGGCGCAGAAAGATTGTATGGTTGGACTGCCCCCACCGCGATAGGGAAAAAAGCCAGCGAACTATTGTATTTAGATGTTCCGACGCAACTCGCGATCGCGCAGAAAATTGTCCTCGCGCAAGGCGAATGGCGCGGACAGTTATCGCAAGTTACTCAAACTGGTGCAGAAATCATCGTCGAAAGTCGTTGGACACTTGTGCGTGACGAACAAGGGCAACCTAAATCAATTTTGGTCGTTAATACCGATATCACTGAGAAAAAACAACTAGAAGCCCAATTTTTACGCGCGCAACGCATGGAAAGCCTCGGTACGCTGGCAAGTGGCATCGCGCACGATCTTAATAATATCCTCGCACCTATCTTAATGACGGCTCAACTTTTGGAAACACAACTCCACGACGAACGCAGTCAACGACTCTTACCCATACTCGTAACTAATGCCAAACGCGGTGCAGCCTTAGTCAAACAAGTACTGTCTTTTGCCAAAGGGCTGGAAGGAAAACGCAGCGTCTTACAACTGCGGCATATTATATCAGAAATTAAGCAAATTACAAAAGAAACTTTTCCTAAATCGATTGAAATTTGCATTGATGTTCCCCAATCGCTGTGGACAGTTTCGGGCGATGCAACGCAGCTACATCAGGTATTAATGAACCTCTGCGTTAATGCACGGGATGCGATGCAAGAAGGCGGTACTTTGACGATTTCAGCACAGAATTTAGAAGTCGATCAAAGCTATGTGCGCAAACATCTTGATGCTAAGGTGGGGTCTTACGTTGTGCTTACCGTTGCTGATACAGGATGTGGCATTCCACCAGAAGTCATGGATCGCATTTTTGAGCCATTTTTCACCACAAAAGGAATCGGTAAAGGGACAGGGCTGGGACTTTCTACAGTCATTGGTATTGTGAAAAGTCATGGCGGGTTTATTAATGTAGAAAGTGAAATTGGTAAAGGAACACAATTTCAGATGTATTTACCAGCAGTAGAAGCAGTCGAAACGCTCGAAGTAGAGGATTTGGAACTGCCGCAAGGGCATGGTGAATTAATCTTGGTTGTTGATGATGAAGCACCGATCCGAGAAACGACAAAAACCTCACTCGAAACTTATAATTATCGCGCGGTCACTGCGAGTAATGGCATTGAAGCAGTTGCTTTATATGCAGAATATCGCGATGAAGTCAGTGTCGTGATTACTGATATGCTCATGCCTGCAATGGATGGTCCAACAACAATCCGCACGTTACAAAAAATGAATCCGATGGTGAAAGTGATTGCCGTGAGTGGATTAGCGTCTAAAGATAAAATGAATACGGTTGCAGCGGCGGGAGTCAAAAGTTTTTTGTCTAAGCCATTTACGACACAAGAATTACTGCAAACAATTGATGGCATTTTGCACCCTAATAAGCGCGTGAGTAGCACAACACAATTACCTACGTTGCTTTAAGCTTTGCTACTGCCCATAAGATATAACAGCGCCATCCGCACCGCAACGCCACTCGTTACCTGTGTCTGAATTAAGCTAAATTGCGGATCGTCCATCAGATCAGAACTAATTTCGACGCCGCGATTCACAGGACCTGGATGCAGGACTTTAACATCAGATTGACAAATCCGCAGGCGATCGCGTGTAATGCCAAAGTGCTGATGGTATTCGCGCAAACTTGGTAACAAATACTGCGTCATGCGTTCTTTTTGCAACCGCAGTGTCATCACAAAATCAGCATTTTGCAGTGCCGGTTCGACTTGCCAATGTAAAAATAGCTTACCAGGAGTGTCGGTAGCGAATTGTGCGAACAACGGCGGTAATAGTGTCGGTGGTGCGGCTAAGTGGACTTCGGCACCGCTTGCTGTTAAGCTCCAAATATTCGACCTTGCGACGCGTGAGTGTAGAATATCACCAACAATTGCAATTTTTTTGTCTTTTAGAAGTTCCAAGCGGGGACGGTCGGGATCAATTAGCGTACATATTGTAAATAAATCCAGTAACGCTTGCGAAGGATGTTCGTGTTGACCGTCACCCGCGTTTAATACTCCAACTCTGACTCCTAGGCGATCCATTTCCGAAGCGATCGCTTGGGGAACTCCGGCTTCGCGATGGCGAATCACCATCATATCGGTTCCCATCGCCAAATACGTTTTTGCAGTATCTAAAATTGTTTCGCCTTTGGTTAACGATGACGTGGAGGCGGCAAAATTAAGCGTATCTGCGGATAATCGTTTGGCTGCAAGTTCAAAGCTACTGCGAGTCCGTGTCGATGGTTCAAAAAATAAGTTGGCAACCACTTGTCCTTGCAATGTTGGGACTTTCTTTGTCCGCCGTGATAAGACCTCACGAAAGCTTGCGGCGGTTTGTAAGACTGTATCGTATTCTTCCGGCGTGAAATCTGCAAGCGAAAGAACGTGATGACGAGTCCAAGTTGTGGTTGCCATGAGTGGTAAGCGATCGGGGGTTTGTGTTGGTATCGTATCAAATATTTTGGTGTGGTTCAGGGGTAAGGCGTGCTTTCGGGAATGGGTAAGGCGTGCTTTCGGGAATGGGTAAGGCGTGCTTTCGGGAATGGGTAAGGCGTGCTTTCGGGAATGGGTAAGGCGTGCCTTACCCGTACGGGGCTGTGAATTTATGTGCTAGGCTTTGCGTAGGTAAGATAGTAAAAGATTGGTAATTTCTTGCTCTAGTTGCCCATTATTGAAAATTTCTGGACATTCAATGACGGCTGCATGAGTTAAAGCTTCTACCGTTCTTACTAAGATAAATTTAGTCAGGTCGAGATTTTGGGGGTCAATGCGATCGCGCCATTGTGAGCTTCTTTATTCGGATCGCCTCGACAGTAACTTGAGATTTGAAATTACATAGAATTGCTTGCAGTACCTAAATGAGAGTGAGTTTGAACGCTAATAGTTGCTTGGACAGTAACGAGTATATTTATCAACCGCGCCAACGGGTAGATATATTTAGTGTTTTGCGCTTGTGGCTACCTCAACACCCTGTTTTTTTAGTTATATTGCTACTCGTAGTATACTCACATGAATGGGTTTGCTGTTAACTTGGATAGCGTTTCGTCTAGCCATGCCTTACATAATTGAAAGGGTAAGTTCATAATGACAGTTGAAATGAGCGATCGCGAGTTAGCGACTCAAAATGACGATTCAGAGGTGGTAATTTCGGTCAATAATGTTTCTAAAAAATTTTGCCGAGATCTCAAAGCCTCTTTATTTTATGGCGTTCAAGATATCGCTAGCGATTTAGTTGTCGGTAAAAGAAAAAGCGAAGTTCTTAGAAAAAAGGAATTTTGGGCGCTTAAAGATGTTGATTTTCAACTGCGGCGCGGACAGGCTTTAGGTCTAATTGGTGCAAATGGTGCAGGGAAAAGTACGTTACTGCGAATTATTAGTGGTTTGATCAAGCCAGATACAGGAACTGTCAGTGTTAACGGTCGAGTTGCTCCCTTAATTGCACTAGGAGCGGGTTTTAACCCAATTTTGACCGGAAGAGAAAATATTTACGCTAATATGTCCATTTTAGGGCTTTCAACGCGAGAAATCAAAAAGCGCTTTGATGAGGTCGTTGATTTTGCCGAAATGTGGGAAGCTATTGACGCACCTGTACAAAGCTATAGTTCTGGCATGGCGGCGCGGTTAGGTTTTGCTTGTGCTGTTTATGTAGAGCCAGAGATCTTACTCATTGATGAGGTTTTGGCGGTAGGAGATATTAAATTTAAGATGAAATGCCACCGCAGACTTGCCAAATTGCGCGAACAAGGAACGGCATTTGTTTTAGTATCGCACAATCCTCATAATGTGATGAATATCTGCGATCGCTCGATTTATTTGGCAAGAGGTCAACTGATTATGAGCGGAGATACCGAAGTCGTTATTCGCAAGTATGAAGAAGACTTGTGTTTAAGCGGTACAGAAATTGCCACAGGACAAATGATTTTGCCAGAAAAGCCAAAATCAGAGAGTTTAGGACTCGATATCCTTTCGCTTGCTTTCAAAGATGCCAACGGTCAAATTCTGACTGAGTTGATGACTGGAGAACCTGCTTATTTATCGATAGAATGTAAATCCTATAAAACCCTTGAAGATCTCAGCGTCAAAATTCTTGTTAAAGCTTTTTCAGGAGAGCATGAGATAGTTTTATACGTCACCTCCGATACAGATGGGACATCGCTAAAAATAGTCCCAGGGCGCGCAGAAATTCAGATGCAAATGCCTTTTTGCGGTCTAACTCCTGGCACATACCATGCAAAAATTTATATTCGTCAAAGAGAGTATGATTTTGATGGCGTGGAGTCTTTTCGATTTACCGTCAAGTCAGATCGAACCATTAGCCGCTGTTTGTACTATCAACCTCGGACGTGGCAAGTCGTGCAATCATCTGTCTCAAGATAGATCTTTGTGAAACACAATAAAACTGCCCAAACCCAGCTACCTCAAATTAAACGTTTTGTGCTACGGGTTTGAGGCTGTTTTTCAGTTAAAAATGTCTAAGTCCCGCTAACATGAAGTTCTGTTGACTTTGGTGCTGTTTGAAGCAGATGCTCGCCAAGACGGCGCGCGAGTGCCAGGATTGTGAACGTGGGTGAGTACGACGGACCAGTCGGAAACACCGCCGAACTGGCGATATAAAGGTTTTCAGTACCGAATACGCGACAATTCGTATCGACGACACCTTCTTCAGCTCGGCTAGCCATACGAGTCGTCCCCATTTGATGGGCTGCGTCGGTCATATTCTCTAAACTCGGCGGGTCGTTCCCAAAATCAAAGGTGCCAAGTCCGACTTCTGCGAACCGCTGCGTTAAGAGTTGCAGCGTCTTTGCCATTGAATCCCGATCTTGGTCAGTGAAGCACCAGTCAACCTCTAGCTTTCGTTGTCCTAGTGCATCGTATTCGGTTCCTAACTTAATGCGACTGCTCTTATGAGGAGCCTGCTCAGTGACAAACTTGACTCGGTAGGCGGCGACTCGTCCGTTACCGTCTCGGCACGTAGGACGGAACCGCAAAATGCGCCACACGCGATCTTTTGGTTTCTCGTAAATTGGTTTCAAGTACAGAACATGCTCAAGTAGCTTATGCTGTTGCTGGGTTGCGTCGTCAAGTGCAAAGCATATACAGAAACGTGGCTTGGGGGCATATTGTAGCTCGCGGGCATATTGTCGAGTTAAAGGACCAGGCTGTAGTGTTCCAGTATGATGTTTAGGATGATCTGTATAAAACCGACCAACGAGGTCGCTTGCATTGCCGATACCATGAGGTAGTTGACGGTTTGAGGCTAGTAGAAGACGCGCAGCTTCAAACGCCCCAGTCGCAATGACGACGACATCGCCTTCGACGATCAGTTCTCGTCCCTCGAGCGATCGGCAAGCGACGGCAGTTACACGCTGGCAAGAATCATCAAGTCTTAACTCAGTTGCGGTTGCACCGAGGACGACGTGCAAATTTTTTGAGCGGCGCATCTCGTCACCAAAGCGTATCGCCGTGCGCGTGGGGGTCTTTTCCCAATAGAAACTGCTCATTTTCAAACCACCTGCGGCGAGCTTGGCTCGAAGTTCCATAATTTCAGGACGTACAGCTTCTGCTTCTAGATCGCCAAAACCGTAATCCTTCGCCGCCGAACGGTAGTGTTCCAAAAGATCGGTAAAGCTGATTGGCCAGCCACTATTGGCAACCCAGGGTCTACCATCGAAATCGATTGGTTGCAGGTATTTCCATTTGCCCGTCCAGACGTTACTCGTGCCACCAAACTGACGCACGCGACTAACTCCGCGTAACTCTGGTGGTAGGTATCGATGGTAGTAAGCATCTGGATCGAGTTCGCGATGGCGTTTACCAAGAAAGATGACATCGTTCAATGCCTGGATCGATGGATCGAATTGCTCGCGCCCGCTTTCTACGAGGATCACCTCTCGACCATGACGCGCAAGGTGTGTTGCCAACTCTGCTCCTGCGATCCCAGAGCCGAGTACAACTATCTGCCCCCGCAGCTTCGTTTGCTCACCCATCTCAAGAATATCAGTAATCATATGAACTCCATCTATTCGGGTCTTCAATGGTTAAAGTATTCACTGCCACCTGTCATCGAGAGGTGCTAAACAAGTAATGGTTCATTATAGTCGTAATGTATAAAATATCAAAAAGTTATTTAGCTGCCTCCGTAATTTATCGATTAGGCGATCGCATTTTTCTCGCGTTGGACATGGTTGAGATTAACAGCGATCGCGGCTTTACTCGGTATCACTCAAGCTTCTTCGGTCAAAATCTGAGCGGTGGCTATTAACATCGCCTCGACAGTATAGCAGGGGTCAGAGATCATTTGACAGTGGACAGTTGATAGTTGACAAAGTCTTCCCACACTCTCTTCACTGTCAACTGTTCACTGTTCACTGTCCACTATCAACGGCGAGTCATTTTAACAAACCCTGTCCACCGTTGTGGACTATCACCAGAATAAGCGGTCTAGAAATCTTTTTCTGCGATTTTGTGAAGCATCGCGAGTGTCTCATCACACCAATTTAGCAATGCTTGACTTGTGTAGAGTCCGTATCGCAGCGTTGCCATGCAGTAAGGGTAATCGGGATCGTTGCAATGCTGGTGCTGCAACTTTTGCTCGATCGCGCGATATTCTTGCAACAATTTTTGTTGAAACTCCTGAAATTGCTTGACGTGCGCAATATTATCTGCTGTAGAGATTTCTCGCCCAAAGAACAGCTTTAGCAAGATCTCGATGCGTTCTGTTGGACGATCGGCTGGTTCAGTTAACCACTGGCGTAGTTCTTCTTTACCTTTTTCAGTCAATGCATAAACGTAGCGATCTGGCTTTCCTACTTGTTCTTCTACAGATTTTGTCGCTAAGCCTTCTGCAACGAGAAGCTTGAGGATGGGGTAAATTTGACCGTAACTTTCGTGCCAAAAGTAGTTAACGCTTTTTTCAATTTCTTTTTTAATGTCGTAACCGGACATAGGACCCCAAGTCAAGATTCCCATAACTGCATACTTGCTTTTATTCTCGCGTTTCATATACAATCTATTGCATATCTCTAAAAGATATATAACAATCAGAGCTAAGTCAAAGCTAGATTTAGGGTGCGATCGCCATTGTCAACCTCATTCAGCATGGAGTGTATTGATAGCCATGTTTCAGTCGAGTGTTAGCGATAAGCCAACCATCAAACCAGTATTTCGGCGGGTTACTATTCTAGCGGTTATCGGTGCGGTAACTACAGGCGGAATTCTCTACGGTGTTTCGCGTTTCCAGATTAGGCAAAGCGCTGCACCTACTCCTACGGTTAGCGTACCGCAAGTACAAGTAATTACAGCATTAGGGCGTTTGGAACCATACCAAGAAGTGATTCAGCTATCTGCACCCGTTTCATCCGAAGGTAGCCGTGTTGATGAATTGCTGGTGAAACGAGGAGATAAAGTTCGTCAAGGACAAGTTGTCGCAATTTTAGATAGTCGCGTTCGCCTCCTGACAGCGTTAGAACAAGCGCAGCAACAAGTGAAAGTTGCCCAAACACGTTTAGCACAAGTTAAAGCGGGTGCAAAATCTGGAGAAATTAATGCACAAACCGCAGCGATCGCACGCATTGAAGTTGAAAAGCAGGAAGAAACTAAAGCACAACAAGCAACAGTTGCACGATTAGAAGCCGAGGTTAGTAATGCTCAGCTTGAATATCAGCGATATCAAAAATTATATCAAGAAGGGGCAATTTCTACATCTGAACGCGATAGCAAAAGATTAACTCTACAAACTGTACAGCAACAACTCAATGAAGCACAAGCAAATTTGAATCGCATTACAAGAAGTAGACAAGAACAAGTTGATGAAGCGAAAGCAACATTAGATCGCATCGCTGAAGTTCGTCCTGTAGATGTTGCAGCAGCGCAAGCCGAGGTTGATAGTGCGGTTGTTGCAGTGAAGCAAGCGCAGGCAAATTTAGATTTAGCGTATGTGCGATCGCCTCGCGATGGACAAATCATGAATGTTCATTCTTGGGCGGGTGAAATTGTTGGTAATGATGGAATTGTTGATATTGGACAAACTGAGCAAATGTATGTTGTTGCTGAAGTTTATGAAAGCGATATTCAAAAAGTTCGTTTAGGTCAAATGGTAACAATTACTAGTAGTGCTTTTGCTGGACAATTGCAGGGAAAAGTTGATGAAATTGGTCTAGAAATTGGTAAGAAGGATGTTTTAGATACCGATCCAACGGCAAATATTGATTCGCGAGTTGTTGAAGTGAAAGTTCGTCTCGATCCTGATGCTAGTCGGCGAGTTGCTGGTTTGACTAATTTGCAGGTGAAGACTGTGATTGAGCTTTGAGTAACGAACCACCAAGGGCACAAAGTGCGTAAAGAAAAGAGATAACAAAGAGACGTTCGCAAGCAGTTTAGGAGCGTTGTATAGCAAATGAAACGTAAAACTCCGTTGGCTTGGTGGCAGGTGAGTCGTGAAAGAACGCGGCTGTTGATTGCAATGGCGGGAATTGCTTTTGCTGATATGTTGATGTTTTTGCAAATGGGTTTTCAGGCTGCGCTTTATGATAGTAATACGCGAATGCATCGCAGTATGCGGGCTGATTTGGTTTTGTTGAGTCCGCAAGCACAAAATATTGTTAATCTCTCAACTTTTCCGCGCAGTCGGTTGTATCAAGCAATGAGTTTTGCTGGTGTTGAATCGGCTGTACCTTTGTATGCTGAAACGGCTAATTGGAAGGTTCCGCAAACGCGCCTTAATAGTGCTGTCTTGGTTTTGGCTTTTAATCCAGAGAAATCAGTTTTTAGTTTACCAGGAGTTGAGCAGAATCTCGATCGCATTAAATTACCTGATACGTTTTTGTTTGATAGTGGTTCTAGAGGAGAATACGAGCAGACGATCGCACAACTGAAACAAGCGCAGTTGGTATTTACAGAATTTAGCGATCGCAAGATTGAAATTGATGGTTTATTTAATGTTGGGGCTTCGTTTGCGGCAGATGGGAATTTAATTACAAGTGACTTGAATTTCTTGCGGATTTTTCCTCAACGTACAGCCGCCGAAGTGAGTGTAGGTTTAGTGACATTGAAACCTGGTAGCAATCCGCAGCAAGTTGCAGCTATTTTAAAGGCTGGATTGCCTAATGATGTTAAAGTATTGACGCATGAAGAGTTTGTCGAAACGGAAAAAACATATTGGGCTAATAATACACCAATTGGCTTTATTTTTAGTTTGGGAACTGCGATCGGATTTGTCGTTGGCGTTGTTATTGTTTATCAAATTCTCTACAGCGATGTTTCGGATCATTTAGCTGAGTACGCAACGCTAAAAGCAATGGGATACAAAGATATCTATTTGCTTGGTATCGTTTTTCAAGAAGCAATTATTCTCGCAATTATTGGCTTTGTTCCTGGTTACATGATTTCTGTAGGGCTTTATAGCCTAACAAGAAGTGCAACAAATTTACCTCTATTTATGACACTGGCAAGAGCAATTTCCGTCTTTTGCTTGACGATCATTATGTGTCTTGCTTCTGGACTTATTGCAATGCGAAAACTTCGCGCTGCCGATCCCGCAGATATTTTCTAGGAAATACTGTTGGTAATTGGCAAGAATACTTCATCTACACTCATACTGAAATACATCTAGAAAATGTATGCAACAATCTGTAATTAATATCAAAAACCTCAATCACTATTTTGGTCAAGGACAGTTACGCAAACAAGTACTCTTTGATATCAATTTAGAAATATTTCCTGGCGAGATTGTTATCATGACAGGACCATCAGGTTCAGGAAAAACGACGTTACTGAGTTTAATTGGTGGGTTAAGATCTGCTCAAAAAGGTAATTTACAAGTTTTGGGGCGAGAATTGTGTGGTGCGAGTAAAAATCAGCTAGTACAAGTGCGACGCCATATTGGATATATTTTTCAGGCGCATAATTTATTAAAGTTTTTGACAGCACAGCAAAATGTGCAAATGTCAATTGAGTTACACGAAAACATTTCTTATCAAGAAGTTCGCGAAAAATCCGCAGCCATCCTGGAAACTGTAGGATTAGGAAACCGACTCAATTATTATCCTGAAGATTTATCAGGAGGACAAAAACAACGCGTTGCAATCGCCCGCGCTTTAGTCAGTCGTCCTCAATTAGTTTTAGCTGATGAACCGACTGCGGCTTTAGATAGTAAATCAGGACGCGATGTTGTGGAGTTGATGCAACAATTAGCGAAAGAACAAGGAACAACAATTTTGTTAGTAACTCACGATAACCGCATTTTCGATGTTGCAGATCGCATTGTGCATATGGAAGACGGACAATTAGCTCAAAATAGCAAACTTGCAACAGCAGTATAAGATGACTCAAATAACGCAAGGTGCAGTCGTTGTCACAGGTGCATCGACAGGAATTGGTGCAGCGTGTGCTGTACGTTTAGATCAACTAGGGTTTCAAGTCTTTGCTGGTGTACGCACAAATGCAGATGCGCAAGCTTTGCAAGCGAAAGCCTCGCCAAAGTTAACGCCGATTTTTTTGGATGTGACTGATCTTGACTCGATTACCGCCGCTATGCAAAAGGTGGCGATCGCCGTCGGAAATTCTGGATTAATTGGATTAGTCAACAACGCAGGTATCGCCGTTGGCGCACCGTTAGAGTTTATCCCAATAACGGAATTTCGCAAACAGCTAGAAGTTAATGTAACTGGACAACTTGCCGTTACTCAAGCTTTTCTGCCGCTACTACGATTAGCTAAGGGACGAATTGTGAATATGGGTTCGATTACTGGAAGAAGCGCGACACCGTTTCTCGGTGCTTATAGTGCATCTAAATTCGCGCTAGAAGCTTTGACGGATGCGTTACGTCTTGAGTTGCGCCCTTGGGGAATCTGGGTAGCGATTATTGAACCTGGTGCGATCTCAACCCCCATTTGGCAAAAATCTTTGAGCCAAGCTGACACCTTACAGCAAAGTTTACCACAGCCAGCCCATGAACTTTATGGTCAGCCAATGAAAACAGCTAGCCTTGGCGCAGCAACTCTTGCACAAAAAGGAATTTCGCCGGATAAAGTTGCTCAAGCTGTTGTTCACGCACTTACCGCAAAAAGACCAAAGACTCGCTATCTTGTTGGGCAAGATGCCAGAATTAGAGCGATGCTAAAGTTTTTACCCGATCGCATCGTTGACGAACTTACCGCTAAAGCAATGAACCTTGAATGAGGAAAGATTTTTGAGAACTATGCATATAAATCGCAGACACCCTCCTGCTGAAGTCGGAGCTACCTAACAAAGTGTACGCTGGCACGTTTGGTGGTAAGATATCCTTTGCCCGCTGAGTTTAATTGTAAGTCCACGAAGGTGGACTTTGTTATTTAGCTGCGAATTTATTCGCTAAGCTAAATTTTAAAACGAATTTTTCTGCACAAAGGTTGATACAGGTTAGTCTAATTTTAAGTGAAACTTGAGTAGATATAAAGATAGCAAAACTCCTGAAACGTTAGTAAACTATATTTAATACTTATAATTCTTATAAGAAAACTTAAAGATTTAAACTTATTTGTATGAATTTTAAATTATGAGAGAAATATGAATTAACAATGAATTGAATATGAAAAAAATCCATAGAATTTTAATGAGAATTCAGGTAAAACTATAGAGGAATGAATTAAGTGTATAAGATAAATGCAACCAACGGCTACTCTGATTTTAGCTTTGGGATTAGCAGCAGATGCCTTTGCAGTTTCAGTTGCTAGTGGTTTAAAAATCAAAAATGTCAAGGTTCGCAAAGCTTTAAAAATTGCGATCTTTTTCGGAGGCTTTCAAGCTATCATGCCATTAATTGGGTGGATGGCAGGAATCAGCTTAAGAACTCTGCTAGCAGCAATTAGTCACTGGGTAGCTTTTAGTATTCTCTGTTTACTTGGCGCAAAAATGATTTATGAATCGTGCCAAGAAGATGAAGAAAAAGAATTTAATCCTTTATGTAACTCTACTTTGTTAGCCTTAGCTATTGGTACAAGTATTGATGCTTTAGCTGTAGGTTTAGGTTTTGCATTGTTAAAAGATTCTATTTTTACAATTATCACTGCGATCGGATTTATTACTTTTTGGTTAACATTCTTTGGAGTATTTATTGGTAATAAATTTGGCAATCTTTTTCATAACAAGATTGAAATTGTTGGTGGTGGTATCTTAATTGCTATTGGTAGTAAAATCTTAATAGAAAATTTAATGAACGTGACAACATGAAGTAAAATTGCATGAATTTATGCTATATATGCAAAAAAGCTCGTGCAGTGTAAAGGTAAATTAATATACCTAAAACATCGACAATCGTAGCGCTGAGAGGTGCAGACATCAAAGCAGGATCGAAGCCGAGAAATTGAAACAAAAAGGGTAAAGTAGCACCGGAGATGGTGCCAATAATAGAGATAGTAAATAAACTTACTCCTACCACGATCGCTACAGTAGGATTATTCTGTAAAAGTAAAGCTTCTCCAACCACAATTAACCCCATCATTGCCCCAAGTAATATTCCTGCGATCGCTTCTCTACCCAAGACAGGTAGTAACCGATTTTGAGTAGCCCGATCTGAGTTTAGCCCGCGTACGACTACCGTTGCAGCTTGGATACTCACATTGCCACCGCTAGCGAGAAGTAAGGGAATAAAAATAGCTAAAACAACAACTTTTTGCAATACATCTTCTTGACTTTCAATCACGGCTGCGGTGATTGTATTTGTGATGAGTAAGACAAATAACCAACCGATTCTGCGGCGAGTCACAGCGAAAGGATTACTTGGAAAATAATTACTTTCTTGATTTTCTGAAACTTCAAGATGAGGACTTTGTAAATATAAAAATTGAAACAACTGTTTTTTGTCTTCTAGTGAAAGGTTTTTGATAATGTTATATTCGCTATGTTTTTGAAAGTCTGCTTGTAATTGTTGCTGTACTTTACTATCAAGGAGTTGATAAACTGCGATCGCTTGACTTCTAGGGAGTAAGTAAAAGATTTGATTTTGCAGATGTGATGGTAATGCAGCAATTTGACGGGCAATTTCTGCTGGTTGCTGGTTAGCGAGTAACTCTGTTAGCTGGTGAGTGTTGTTTTCTTCTAATAATGCAAGTAGCGGGGAAGTTGTAGACAACGCCTCTACTTCAACTTGAGTAGATGATGGATCGTGCAGCAAAGTATTTCCTCCTGATTATCAGCTATTGGTATAGCCTGCTTCTACTCTATATCTCACCAAAAGCAAAGATTTTCTTCTATAGGTACTGAGACAGAATTAATGACGCAAAGGCGATCGCTTTTAGACTGTAAGTTTAATCGGCGTTACTCCTTGGCGTAACTCGCGCTGTCGATGCAACCAAGACAGTTTTACCGGAATGCGAATTAAAGGTGCGAACACACTTGCGCCCCAGCGGAGGATGGCGCTATTTTCTAAAAGTTCAGCTTGCGCCGCTTCTTGGCTTTGCAATCGTTGTGCTTTAATTATCTCAGGCTCTCGTTGAGACTGAATACGCGGTAATACGGCATCAATTTCCGCAGTGTCACCTTGAGACAAGCAAGGAACTAAATAATTTGCCGCAGCGATCGCATCGCGCAACGCCATATTGATACCTTGGGCGCGAATTGGTGACATCGGATGCGCCGCGTCGCCTAGTAGCAATACACCTGGTTGATACCAACGCGGACACCGCCCCACAACGACGGATAATAACACAGGTCGCTCAATTGTCGCTGCTGACTCGCGAAAATGTTCGGCTAGCCATGCTGGTGATGCAGAAGCAAAGATTTCAGCCCAATTATCAACTAATTTCCAATCTCGCGGAAAATCTTTAGGAAGTGTCCAACCTAAGTGGAGATCTCCTTCCGAACCGCGAAACAATCCAAATGCATAGCGATCGCACACAATCGAATAAAAGATATTCTCCGACGCAAAACGCGGACTATCGGCTAATTTAAACCATAAAATATCAAAGCTGTGCGATTGTTGCTCTAAAGCTAAGTTTGCACGTTGCCGTACAATCGAATTGCGCCCGTCGGTGCCAATCACTAAATCTGCATTAATGTAGCGTCCATCACTCAGTTTTACACCGCTAACTCGTTGATTCCACAATAAATCTTGTACCGCCGTCGCCTGTATAAACTCAAAATGAGAATAACGGCTAGCTGCATCAATAAGCGCTTCTAGCAAAGCTGGCTGCGAAACCAATGTACAAGGCTTACCACCAGGTTCTATCGGTTCATCAACGCGGAAAAGCGATCGCTTATTAATAATAATCTCCCAAGCATCTAAAGGTTGATGCGGAATGCGTTCTAAAATGGGTAACAACTCCATTTGTTCAAGCGCATCCAAACCACTAGGCATTAACCCTTCACCCCGAAAAATCCGCCGAAAGTTGCGCGATGCTTCAATTAATGTGACACGAATACCGCGTTTTACCAATAGAAGTGCTAGCGTTGCACCCGCAGGACCTGCCCCGACAATGACAACTTGAGTCATAATGTTTACTAAAATACATAAATTCAGGTAATTAGCTAAAAGCTAACAGCTAATCGCTCATCCAAGACTTTTTTACTCATTTAGAATGAATCTAGAAGGGCATAATTATACTTAATCCAACTATGGATACCTTAGAAAGTATAGTCATTGGTATTGCTTTGAGTGCAGCTTGTGGCTTTCGGATTTTTGTTCCACCACTTGTGATGAGTCTTGCAGCAATTTACGGACATCTACCCTTATCGTCAGGATTTGAGTGGATGGGAACGTATCCTGCACTTTATGCGTTTGGTATTGCCACAGCGATTGAAATTGCAGCTTATTACATTCCCTGGGTTGATAACTTATTAGATACAGTTGCTACTCCGACTGCGATCGCTTTTGGTACTTGGATTGCTGCGGCGTTATTTCCGAATACCGATCCTCTCCTCAAATGGACAATGGCAGTGATTGCTGGCGGTGGATCAGCAGGAATCATTCAAGCTTTAACCAGTTTTACACGATTGTCTTCAACCGCACTCACGGTAGGATTTGGTAACAGCATTGTCACGACAATCGAGTCAGTTGGCGCGTTTGTGTTATCAGGACTCGCCATTTTTGTACCGTTACTAGCCATCAGCTTAGTATTAGGATTACTCCTTTTCAGCTTAAACAAGGGATTCCAGATACTTGCAATCAAACGACAGTCGCAGTAAACAACTGACTTCACAACATATCGGAGCGGCGGGATTCGAACCCACGACCTCCACTACCCCAAAGTGGCGCGCTACCAAGCTGCGCTACGCCCCGTTAAGAATAATTATAGTAACACAATTGCACAAGAATTAAAAGAGTAAGAGGGGCAAGGCAGTGCCTTGCCCGTAGTCAGAGGTCAGAGGTGAAAATGAGTTAAAGCTTTTAGCATTTGGTAATTAGCATTTAGCTACACAGACGCTAATCGAACGCTAACGGCTAACGGCTAATCGCTATTTAATTACTAGTTACCAACCTTAACTTAGAAAACTTGAATCATTTGCACTGCTTGAATTAAATGAGGAACAGCTTGAGGTGTCCAAGTGCCTTCTACTCCTCGTCCTGTATGCAAAATAAAGTGTAAACTGTACGCATGAGGATATCCTGTTACTTCCATCCACACTAAGTCACTTTCGGCTTCACAACTAATCTTCTCCTCATCCATTAATTCTTGTGAAATTTGAGCGATCGCTTCGGTTAACTGTACAGCTAATCGACAAAAGTCATAAAATTCCGCAGATGTTAGTTCAATCGCCCAGTCATCTGTACCAATTAAAGCTTGATACTTTGCCGCATGAGGATTCCATCCAACACGCCAACCTGTCCCGCTTTTGACAACACGCTCCATATAACTATTTTGCCTGAAAGTAGCTGTATATGGACAAGCAGAGAGGCTTTAGGTGCAGGGGAGAATTGACAAATACGAATGTTTGAATCGGTAGTATAACTTGATTATGGATTTTGTTGTGCCTCTGGTGGCGTGTTAGGAGTTGTCTGTGAAACACTACTAAAAACATTTACCAACGCTTGCACTAATGCATTTCGCTGATTGCGGTTGAGGCGTTGAATCGCAGCGCGATCGCCTTCTAGGGGATTTTGTCGCAGTGTATCGTGTCCTGGATAACTTTCTTCGCGAATCCATTCGTTTGCACCAAGATAATCCGCTAAAGTCAATTTCCAATCGAGTCGATAATTCGGCGGACGTCCTTTGACGAAGGTGTGGTAGCTAATCAAGCGTCGCAATAAAGTGTTTTCTGGATCGACTTTTCCAGTTTGTCGGTTGATGTATTGGTTTTCGAGGGGTAAATCGGGTAGCTGTTGATAAACTTGTTGCCAAGCATCGCTGATTCTCGCACTTTGGGCAATCGCTGGCGGTTGTCGAAATGCAAATTGAGTTGGGTTATGTCGTCCTGAACCCAAAACAACTAAACACATTACTCCTAGCGCAGTGAGTAGTAAACTCAGCGATTGCTTGCGTCTCACAGCCGTTTGTTACTCCCCAATAATTTCCGGTTGCGTTAACTCATCAGACATCTCAATAATTGCCCGAATTACTGGTTTCATCATCGGATCGTCTACATTGTCAAAATCTTCATAACGACGACGCTTCGCGCGGTTAGCAACTTGAACTGTGATCCGGTAACGGTTAGAAGCTGCACCGATTAATTCTTCTGCCCGATGCATAATTTGAGTTTGGGTCGTCTCGAACTTAGAACGCTTGAGCATAGTATCTTGTGCTGGGGATCTCTCCTAGTTTATCAGGACGTTTAAATTTGCTATTGTCTACAACCTCTCTGTTGATAGATGCTAAGGTGCTATTTTCATTTTATTAATGATTTTTAATACTACAACAGTTTTAAATCTCATGGCTGACATTATCGAGACTGCGGTTAACGCTGGAACTTTCAACACTTTAGTAGAAGCAATCAAAGCCACTGACTTAGTTGATATCCTTAAAAGTCCTGGTCCCTACACCGTCTTTGCGCCGACAGACGAAGCATTTAACAAGCTACCAGAAGGCGTAACACTTGACGCGTTGCTGCAAGACAATCACAAGCTAAAGCGGATATTAACGTATCATGTTGCCTTTGGAGATGTCAGAGCCGAAGATTTAATGCAAATTGAGGAAGCCGAAACCGTCGAAGGCTCAGTTGTCGCAGTTGAATCCGCATCAGGTAGTATTAAAGTTAATAATGCTAATATTTTGCAATCAGATATTTTGACAGATAACGGCGTAATTCATGTCATTGACGCGGTACTCATACCTGGTTTAGTTGCTGCTGAGTAAAAAAATATACTCTGTACTGATTGTGTTCTTGCAAACAACCAGAAATTGCAAACTTAGATACAATTACGTTTGTTAAGTGCGATCGCAACTCTGCTTTGTTTTTTCTATGAAGCATAGTGTGAATCTCAAATTTAGCTTATGCCTGTTGCAAAAGTTTCTTATTAACTTCGCTCCGCCAGATTGCTTGTGTGCAATTAGCACTCATTATGTTTGTTTAAACTTAATTTAACTTAATTGCTCTTTACAAAACACAACATATCTTTACAATGAATTAAGGAAACATTTTTTAGGTGAACATCATGGCACAAGCAGACTTAGATACCACCATTTCAGCTTTACAAGGTGGTTTAACATCTATTCCTGCGGAAGCAGCTTTAGCTAATATTGAAAGCTGGCAAGAGCAATTAAAAGACGCAGCCCCTGAAATTGCTAGCGCCTTAGGTGAACTAAAAAGCCAATTAGCGAGTGGTAATGCTTCTGGTATTGCTCAAGCGTTAAAGCAAGTTGGTAGCAAAACGACTGAAGCTGCGGCAAGTGCTGGTGGCGAAGCTGGTACAAAAGCACAGCAACTCGGTCAAATGCTCACCCAAGCCGGAAACTCCATCTCCTAACCTCAAGCATCACCTACTATAGTAAGGGCTTGGCACTGCCAAGCCCTTTTCTTACTCCCAGACTCTACCCTATACCAACAACACACCCAGAACGCGCAGCTAAACTTAACTCGATCCGAATCGACTCACCTGCATTGTGCCATTGCGCGACACCATCTCCATACAAAACCTTACTCGGTTGCGACTTTAAATCATCTGCAAAGACAGTCACATCTACCGGTGTTGTACCCCTATTAACAGCAACAATAATTTCTTCCTTGTCTAAGATTCGCGCAAAAACATAAATATCAGCATCAGCATAGAGAACTCGATACGTCCCAGTGCGTAATGCAGGATAACGATGTCGCAACGCAATCAGTTGACGATGGCATTCTAAAATATCGCGTTCCCAGTGCGCCTCTAGCGGAAAACCACGACGCGAATCAGGGTCTAACCCACCAGCTAAGCCAACTTCATCACCATAATAAATACTAGGCGCACCAGGAAACGTTAAAAGCAGTAGCGTTGCTAATTCGACACTTTGACGATCGCCATCAGCAATAGACATCAGCCGCGCCGTGTCGTGACTTGCCAGTAAGTTTAACTGCGTCAGTTGAATTTCCCAAGGGTAAAGTTGCAGCAGTTCCTGCATTTTCTTGGCATATTCAGGCGCAGACAGTGGCGGATACGCCTCATAAGAAGGACCCTGGACTTGTTTAGGAACTACGCGATCGCCTGCGGCAAAAGCAATCGTAGGACCTGTAAACAAGTAATTCATGACGCCATCAAACTGCGTACCATCAAGCCACTGCCGCGAATCGCCCCAAACTTCACCGACAATATAAGCTTCGGGGTTAATTGCTTTGACGCGATCGCGAAACTCTTGCCAAAAACCAGGCGTTTTCACTTCAAATGGCACATCCAAGCGCCAACCATCGATACCAAACTTAATCCAATATTCCGCAATTTCCATGATGTACTCGCGCACTTCTGGGTTATCATGATTAAACTCTGGTAGCGCCCGAATCCCAGCCCAACAACCATAATTAGCCGGAAAATTGTCATCATAAGGATACAAAGGCCAATCGTAGATTTTAAACCAATCGACCCAAGGCGAATGTTGACCATTTTCTAAGACATCGTGGAAAAAGAAAAAGCCGCGACTGGAGTGATTAAACACGCCATCCAACACGACTTTCATGTTGCGATCGTGACAAGCATCTAATAATTCTTTAAACGCACTATTTCCTCCCAACAACGGATCGACCTGATAATAATCATGCGTGTGATAGCGGTGATTGCTTGCCGATTGAAAGATGGGGGTGAAGTAGATGGCGGTAATCCCCAAATTTTGCAAGTAGTCTAGCTGTTCGGTGACACCCCACAAGTCGCCACCCTTGTAGCCTTGGAGTGTGGGCATCTCATGCCAATCTTGCCACGAGGCATTTTTCAATAATCGCTTGCGCGGTAACTTACTTTGAGCAAAACGGTCAGGAAAAATTTGATAAAAAACAGCGTGCTTGACCCAATCTGGGGTTTGAATCAGCATAAATACTCCCTAGTCCTTCATTGACAAGGTACAGATATTAATAGTTTGGCGGTTCTAGCTAGAGATGGAAATAAACATCAATTTTTTGGGAATTGATAATTGGCTAAATGCTAAAAGCTTTTCCATTACCTGTTACCAGTTACCCATTTTCTGAATTTCCCCCTTACCAGTTGTCCCGCACAGTCCTACACTGTACTTGGGAATCGAATGGCAGTTGGGAGGATTTTTTGTGAAAAGAGTACTAGCGATTATTTTGGGGGGCGGTGCAGGTACGCGGCTTTATCCACTGACGAAGCTACGCGCCAAGCCAGCAGTACCATTAGCAGGGAAGTATCGCTTAATCGATATTCCTGTAAGTAACTGTATTAATTCAGAAATATTTAAAATTTACGTTCTGACACAATTCAATTCAGCATCACTCAATCGTCATATCGCCCGCGCGTACAGCTTTTCGGGTTTTACCGAAGGTTTTGTCGAAGTACTAGCAGCCCAACAAACGCCAGAAAACCCCAACTGGTTCCAAGGAACCGCCGACGCGGTTCGCCAATATATTTGGCTATTGGAAGAGTGGGATGTTGATGAATACCTCATTTTATCCGGCGATCATCTTTACCGCATGGATTATCGCTTATTTGTCCAAAGACACCGCGACACTAATGCTGATATTACGCTTTCGGTCGTACCAATGGACGAGCGCCGCGCATCTGATTTTGGGCTGATGAAAATTAATGATTCAGGGCGCGTCGTTGACTTTAGCGAAAAACCAAAAGGTGAAGCGTTGCGTCAGATGCAAGTTGATACCAGTATTTTAGGGTTAACAGGAGATCAAGCGCGACAAAAGCCATACATCGCGTCGATGGGAATTTACGTCTTTAAAAAAGATGTCCTTATCAAGCTATTGAAAGAAGCTCAAGAACGGACAGATTTCGGTAAAGAAATTATTCCAGCTTCCGCGCCAGATCACAACGTTCAAGCTTATTTATTTGATGGTTATTGGGAAGATATTGGGACAATTGAAGCGTTTTATGAGGCTAATTTGGCGTTAACGCGGCAGCCACAGCCAGCGTTTAGCTTTTATGATGAAAATGCACCAATTTACTCGCGGGCGCGTTATTTGCCTCCTAGTAAGCTGTTAGATTGCCAAGTCACCGAATCGATTGTTGGTGATGGTTGCATTCTCAAAAATTGTCGCATTCACCATTCAATTTTAGGTGTACGTGCCAGAATTGAAGCTGGTTGCACAATCGAAGACTCGCTGATTATGGGCGCAGACTTTTATCAACCCTTTGCTGAACGACAATCAGACTGCAATGATGGCAATATTCCTTTAGGAATTGGTGCGAATACGACCATCCGACGGGCAATCGTCGATAAAAATGCGCGGATTGGCTGTGATGTCCACATTATCAACAAAGATCGCATCCAAGAGGCTGAACGCGAAGAGCAAGGGTTCTACATTCGCAGTGGTATTACTGTTGTTCTCAAAAACGCAGTCATTCCTGATGGTACGGTGATTTAGGGGTGAGGGGTGAGATGGAACATCAACATTCTAGCTCGGTTACAACTTGCCCCTTAATTCTCCTTATTGGATTACCAGGTAGTGGTAAATCAACACTCGCGCGAGTGCTGCTGGCGGAAGATCCCCGCCGGCAGCTGATTTCTACCGATATACTGCGTCAACAGTTGTTTGGTAGTGAAAGTATCCAAGGACCTTGGTTATTAATTTGGCGTCAAGTACAGCTTCAATTTCAGCAAGCTGTCTTACAAATTTCTCAAGGAATTGCAACTGAAGCAATTTACGATGCTACGAATGCCCAACGCCGCCATCGCCGTGAAGTCATTGCCCTCGCTCGTCGTACTGGCTTTAATGACATTACAGGATTATGGGTTGATACTCCCGTTTGGTTGTGCTTAGCACGTAATAAAAGACGAGAGCGTATTGTACCAGAAGAAGTCGTGCTGCGAATGCATCGTCAACTACGCGATGCACCACCAACGCTAGGAGAAGGCTTAGATCGCTTGATTTACTGAACAAGAGGTCAGGGAATTCTCTAAATTCAAAGTACGGATATCACGTAGCCGCTTTGACAAACAACCGAACGTAACTGCGTTGGCACTTATCGCACTCTGAAGCTAAGCTGAGGGTACGGGAGTTATATCGTTTAGCTTTAGAGTTGATACTTAGTTGAGATCAAAGCGTTTTAATGTGCTGATGTAATCCTGAAATACAACATCAATTCAAAATTGCTCTAATTTTAAGAAGGGTATTTTATTTGTGGTATGGGGCTGCGATCGCTGTTGCAGTCAGTTGTTTAAAAAACCTACATAAAATAATAAAGTCAATTTCTCTTGAGGAGGCTAGTGGATGGCTGCGACCGACTTCAAAGATTATTACAGTATTTTGGGAGTCAGTAAGACTGCCACAAATGACGAAATTAAACAAGCGTTTCGCCGACTAGCGCGAAAATATCACCCAGATGTTAACCCTGGGAATAAACAAGCTGAGGCAAAATTTAAAGAAGTCAACGAAGCTTACGAAGTTCTTTCAGATGCCGAAAAGCGGAGAAAATACGACTCTTTTGGGCAATACTGGAAACAAGCTGGACAAGGATGGCCCTCAGGCGGTGGCGGTACCAGTGTCGGCTTTGAAGAGTTTGACTTTGGTAAGTATGGCTCTTTTGATGAGTTTCTCAACGACCTTTTAGGTGGATTTGGTCGGACTGGGGCGAGTCGTAGTGGTACTAGTAGCCAAACTTATACTTATCGTACGACTCCGCGCTCAAGTGGTTTTAGCGGCTTTGATGGCTTTGGCGATTTCTCTAATTTTGATACCGCCGCGCCTTCTAGTGCGTCTTTAGACACTGAAGCCTCGATCAAGCTGAGTTTTGCGGAAGCTTTCAATGGCGTGCAAAAGCGAATTAGCTTAGGTAACGAAGCGATCGAAGTCCGAATTCCGCCTGGCGCTAAACCTGGTAGTAAAATTCGCGTACGCGGCAAAGGAAAAACCAGCCCTTACAATCAGCAGCGTGGCGATCTCTATCTGAAAGTCGAACTTTTACCGCATTCATTCTTCCAGTTTGAGGGAGATAATTTGGTGTGTGAAGTGCCAATTACTCCTGACGAGGCGGTACTCGGTGCGGTGATTGAAGTGCCAACACCCGATGGAAGCGTCAAAATGAATATACCTGCGGGAATTCGTTCGGGTCAAACGCTACGATTACGCGGTAAAGGTTGGACATTACCAAAAGGCGGGCGCAGCGATCAACTTGTGAAAATTGCGATCGCACCACCTAAAGAACTTACCCCAACTGAACGCGAGTGCTACGAAAAAATCCGCGACAACCGCACTTTCAATCCTCGCAGTCACTTGCAGCAGGTGACACTTTAACAGCTGATGCGGTTAAAACCGCAGCTTTTTAAAACCGTATCTCGTCAACAGGTGATGCGGTTAAAACCGCGGCTATTCAAACAAAACCTGTCTCCACAGGTTTCTACAAATCGTATCTTGTTAGTAGTCCACGAAGGTGGGTTTTTAAGCCGCGAATTTATTCGCCAGGCGTCTTTTATTTTATTTCTCAAACTGCGCTAATAACGTTTCAATACTGGCATTATGTGAGAAAAAGGAAAACAGATGTCTGTATTGCAGTTTACCTTGTGCGTCTAAGACAAACTGTGCGGGTAAAGGTGCGCCTAATGCTTGTCCTACTTTATAGTTGCGGAATGTACTACAACTAGGATCGCTGAGTAAGGGAAGTTTTAATCCCAAATCTTTAATAACGATTTGACTTTGACGTTCATCAGTACTGGTAATCATCAGAACTTCGATACCACGACTTGTAAAGCGATCGTAGTTCTCGTTCAAATCGATGATATGAGGATAGCAGAAAGGACAATATTGCTTTTCGGTAAAAATCCGCGTAAAAGCTAATAAAACTGGCTGTTTCCCTTGATAATCTGATAACTTGACTAGCCGACCGTTAGTAATATCGGGTAGCGTAAAGTTTGGCGTGGTTTTGCCTAAACTAATAGCATCTTCAGCGGGAATCGGTAACAAATTCCGAAAAAAGCGTTCGTTTAATAAACCACTAAAATCTGTGGAAGTTAGCATAATTTTTTCTTTATCAGCTTCAAGAAAATGAGAAATACTATGCTAAATTTAGCTATTTTTTTCGAGAAAACTGTTTAATGTTAACACTTTTACTTTGATGAAAAACCCAACACATTGTTACTCTTCTCAAGCTGTGTTGGGTTAGAAGCTTCTATGGTGTTAGTGCATTTTTGATGTTTACACTGAAGCAAAGTAAACTTTGGACTTGACAGGATCGGGTGTCATTGTCTTATCACCAGGCTGCCAACCAGCAGGACATACCTCATCGGGGTGATCTTGTACGTACTGAATTGCTTTGAGTGTGCGTAGCGTCTCGTCTACGTTGCGACCAAAGGACAGGTTATTGATGGTTGAGTGCTGGATAATACCGTCTTTATCGATGATGAACAGACCACGCAGCGCAACCCCTGCTTCTGGATCGAGAACGTTGTAAGCAGCACTAATTTCTTTCTTGATGTCCGAAACAAGCGGATAATTTAGGTCGCCTACGCCACCAGATTTACGATCTGTTTGAATCCAGGCTAAGTGCGAAAATTCACTATCAACAGAAACGCCTAAAATTTCCGTGTTGATTGCCTTAAAGTCGTCAAAGCGATCGCTAAATGCGGTAATCTCAGTTGGGCAAACAAAGGTAAAGTCTAGAGGATAGAAAAATAGGATTACGTACTTGCCCCGATAGTCAGAGAGTTTGATTGTCTTAAATTCCTGATCGTATACAGCGGTAGCGGTAAAATCGGGAGCAGTTTGACCAACTCTGAGGCATCCATCTGCTGCGTAACTTAGAGGCATTAAACTATTTCTCCTTGATGCGTCTACTTTCAGGTGACTATGAGCGAGTTTGATAAAACTAACTCATGCACGCGAATCTTGATTATGTCGAACTGTTACAACTATATCATACTCATAACGATTTTGAGTAGCAAATGAAGAATTTAGACGATCGCGAGTGGCTGCTGACAAATGGCTTAGGAAGTTTTGCGAGTGGTACAGTTACTGACGCTCGCACGCGGACGTATCATGGTTGGTTAGTTGCAGCATTAGACCCACCGAGTCAGCGCACGTTACTACTGTCGCACATCGAAGCAAGTTTAGAAGTGGCTGGCAAAGTTATTGCCTTGGGAACAAATTATTGGGGTAATAACGTTATTGAACCAAAAGGCTTTCAGTTGCTGCATCACTTTAAACCTGAACCGCTTCCCACCTGGATGTGGCAAGAAGATCATTGGCAGCTAACAAGACAAATTATTATGCCCCATGTGGGTGCTACACCCTCAGAAAGCGACACAAATCGCGTTTTGATTCAATATTGCTACAAAGGAAAAGTTCCAGGGATTTTACGCTTGCGGTTCATGATTGCCGATCGCGATTTTCATCATCAACAGCAAGCTGATCCAAATTTACAATTTTCGCAACTTTTGGGGCAACAGCAGGTATTTTTGCAGGCGCTACGCCCAGGATGGGTAGGAACACCTTGGCGGCTACGTTGGACAGCGGGTAAATATCAACACGATCCTGTGTGGTACTGGAATTATCGTTTGCCGGAAGAAACAAATCGAGGGTTAAGCGATCGCGAAGACTTGTATAGTCCTGGTTATCTCACAATTCACTTAGATCCAGGAAGTTGTATTACTTTAGAAGCACGCGTAGGGTTTCCTAATAGGACTTTACCGACACTGCAAGACACCGATTTTGCTGATGCTATACAACTAGAACAGCAACGACTTGCCCAAACGTTCAATTTTGAGTCTTCAACTTCTAGCTACCTGCAACAGCAATTACTCCGTGCGAGTGACCAATTTGTCGTGTACCGCGCTTCGATTGCTGGACCCACAGTCATTGCAGGTTATCACTGGTTTAATGATTGGGGACGCGATACATTAATCGCGTTACCAGGATTAGCACTGACAACGCGGCGCTTTGATTTAGCAAAAGGACTGTTACAAACTTTCGGTCGTTATTGTCGTCATGGTTTAATTCCGAATACATTTCCTGATACTAGCGCTGAACCGTCTTACAACAGCATTGATGCGGCTTTACTATGGATTGAAACTTTAGGGTTGTATCTCGAAGCGACGCAAGATTGGGATTTTTTAGTCGAGGAGTACGCCGTTGTACAGCAAATTTATAAAGCCTTTATGGCGGGGACAAAGTTTAATATCCAAGTTGATGCTGCGGATGGACTTGTGAGTTGGGATGCACCTAGTGTTGCACTCACTTGGATGGATGCGATCGTTCGCGGACAACCTGTCACACCACGTCGCGGTAAACCTGTCGAAATTAATGCTTTATGGTACTCTGCTTTATGTTGGGCGAGTACTTGGGCACAACGTTTAAGCCAAGAGGATGGATTTGAACAAACTCGTTTGCTGAATCAAGCACGACGCTATCAACAACAAGCCGAACAAGTCAAAGACTCAATGCAGAAGTTTTGGAATCCGACAAATAGTTATCTATACGACACGATTGAACCGGACGATCGCCGCAATCCGCAAATTCGCCCGAATGCGGTTTTAGCACTGTCATTTCATCATTCTGCATTTCCCGCACTCCAAGGACGGCAAATTTTAGAAGTTGCTAGGGCAAAACTGCTGACGCCTTATGGATTGCGGAGTTTAGCACCAGAAGACGTACAGTACGTTGGTAAATGCACCGGAGATGTGCAACAGCGCGATCGCGCTTATCATCAAGGTACGGTATGGAGTTGGCTAATTGGTTCCTTTATCCGCGCTTGGCAACGTTACACCTCACAACCAGTTCCCTTCGATTGGCAACCTTTACTCGAACACTTTCACGCGCAAGCTTGTATCGGCTCAATTTCAGAAATTTTTGACGGTGACGCGCCGCATACTCCGCGAGGTGCGATCGCGCAAGCTTGGTCAGTCGCAGAAGTCATTCGACACATAAATTCTACAGCGATGAGCAGTTAGCAATTAAATATTCAGCCGCTGTTTAAACTCTAACCTCCGACCTCTGCTATTAAAAGCTAAACTGGGCGCGTACGTTACCAACATAAACTGTCGGGTTATCGCTGAAATTGTTGGGATTGCCGATGACGTAAAATGCGGGAACAAGCGCGATGTTGTTTGTTAGCGGGTAGAAGTACGTTGCTTCAAACTCGTACTGTACTCCACCATCGCCACCACCAGAGGCGAGGAAATTACGTCCATCCAGAATAGAGAAGGGAAGAAGATAGGATACTGTTAACAGCGCGCCTTCTTTAATTAAGTCAGGAAAAGCAACTCCAAGTTGTAGCGATTGCGCGTTGACTTCTCCATTCGGTAAACCTGGAGTTAAGGGAAATAAATTGGTACTACCGTAGCCATAGCGCCCAAAGATCCCAAAACCATCCGCAATCAGCCAATCGAAGTTGACACTAACGACATCTGCTGTCGCATTATCAACAGGACCATCGAAACCATCATCAGCAAAGCCATAAATCGGTTCGCCGATCGCACCGCCGATTTGTCCGCCAATTGCTCTAGTATTCGAGCGGTTATAGAGTAATCTTAAGTTAAAGCGATCGCTCGGCGAAAATGTTAGCTCAGCGGTAATTGTATTCGTAGGGTCAAATAAACCTTGGCTAGGATTGCTTGAGGAATTAAACACTCCACTGGGGAGAAATTCTGAATTTTCACCTAGATAAGCAACATTAAGTCTAAATTGGTCGTTAATTTGCCACAGAAGCGCTAAACCCGAACCGCGATCAATTGTGTTTAACAGCGTACTTCCACTTGAGTTAAAACTTCCTGCACCTGTTAAAAAGAACGTAAAGCGGTTGGTATCAAAATAGCGATACCAGTTAATCCGCGAACCAACGACGGCTTGCAAATTATCCGTTACAGGAAAGCTGTAAAATAGTTCGCGAACAACAACATCGTTTGCGCCTGCGGTTCCTCCTGGTGCGGTTGTTTGGTCGGTAAAAGGAACACCCCAAGTATTATACAAGCCTGCTGAGACAAATTGATTCGCGGGAGAGTTGCCATTACCTGCTCCTAGCTGTACAACTAAAGAATCTCTACCTGTAAAAGATGTATTAAAATTCAACCAAACCAAGTTACTCAGCGTAATGTTGGGATCTTCATCAATTTCGCGTAATAAAGGTGTTGCCGTTCTCGGCTGCGTTCTAAATGCGGTTTCCCCTTCAGCTAAAATGGTTCCATCCGCAAATGCTCCAGTAAGATTGATAAAGACATTACCTGTCAGTTTCGTTGTTGTCGAAAATTGATTCGCTGCAAGTTCGGCGACTTGGGCTTCTAAAGTATCTACTCGTCCGCGTAAAGTTGCAAGTTCTGCTGCGAATTCTGTTTCTAGTCTTTGTAGCGTTTCGATATCTTCGCGAGTAACTTGATTCGCGGTTGCTGCTGCAATTAATTCATTAACACGATCTAAACACGCATTCAAACCCGCAGCAAATTCATAACGGGTTAAAGCGCGATTACCGCGATATGTACTATCAGGATAACCAGCAATGCAACCATAGCGTTCGACTAACGATTGTAATGCTTGAAACGCCCAATCGGTAGGTTGCACATCGGATAACTGCGATACCGATGTTACTTGTGCCATTGCATCGTTGTTTGTAGCGACTAAATTCGTGACTTCGGTTGTCGGCAATCCCCATACTTTTGATGGTGATAAAAATGTCGTCTCAAATATTAAGCACCAAAAAGTTGTCGCAGCAATTAAACTACCTTTCCAGATAGTTGCAACGTTCGTCATTATTTCTCACACCTGTATAAAAAGACTTAAGTAGCCCAAATCTTATCTGAGTTTCTTAAAGCTATATGTAATTTAAATAACATTAATTTATAGTTTTGTTAACGACTGCTGACATTATTCAAGATATACAGTTTATGGATTTTTGATAAAACTCACTTGTTCATTGCCAGCATAATTTTTAATATATTTTCTGTTAAATTTATTACATAAATGTAGTAGCTTACTGAAATAAACTCGACAGAATAAAATTTTTGACTATATTGCGATCGCATGGCGCATCATATTCTTAAAGCGAATCATCACACGGTACACTTAGGCGGTTTTTCTCCTCAATTGAAACCTGTTTTAACGATTCACTCAGGTGACAGTATTGATGTCGAAACATACACTGGCTTCTATGTTTATGACAAAGCACCACCAGAATTTCTAACTCCTGAATTTCAAGAGATTTGTCAACATCTTTCTCAAGAGCGTAAAGTTAATTTGGGACCTCATTTACTCACAGGACCAATTTATATCACTGATGCTCAACCTGGAGATGTCTTAGAAGTCAATTTAGAGGCAATCTCTCCACGATTACCTGTTGGTTTTAATGCAATTTACCCAAATAAAGGAGCATTGCCTAAATATTTTTCAGAACAAAAGATACAATTTATTCCATTAGATTTAGAAAGACAAATTGCAGAGTTTCCGTTAGGAAGTGGTATAGAAATTCCACTTAAGCCTTTTTTTGGTATTCTTGGTGTTGCGACCGCAGAAAATCGTTCCTCGGTTCCGCCTGGCAATTATGGCGGAAATATTGACAACAAAGAACTACAAGCAGGTTCGCGAATATTTCTACCCGTTTTTGTTCCTGGCGCGTTATTTTCCATTGGTGATGGACACTCGGCGCAAGGCGATGGTGAAGTTGATTTGACGGCGATTGAAACATCAATGAATGGCAGAATTAAGATAACATTGCGTAAAGATCTCAAGCTCACAACTCCCATCGCTGAAACGCCCACCGACATTATTACAATGGGCTTTGGGCAAACTTTAGATGCAGCATTTGAATCTGCACTACAGCATATGATTGATCTTCTCGAACGCTTTGTGGGTTTGAGTGCCGAAGAAGCTTATGTATTGTGTAGCTTAGCTGTGAATTTTCGCATTACGCAAGTGGTCAATTTGCCCCAAAAAGGCGTTCACGGAATGTTATCAAAGGCAATTTTACCAAGAGCGATCGCGTTGTCAATCAGTGTGCTTTGATTTTAGGTTGCGAGATTGTATCTTGTTTGCGATCGCTGCACGAATCTTCCTAAATAATACCAACCTCTGATAAATGACCTTGTTTCCTCTTGCACAGAACTTAAGTTACCCTTAGGAATGCACGCTAAAAATCTGGTTACATGACTGAAGCACCAGCATCGTATGACAAACTCCGGTTCAAACAGTAATCCTGAATTACTCTCTGTTGCTCAAACTGCAAAGCTACTTAATGTCACTCGCCAGCGAGTTCACGACCTTATCAAGAACGGTCAGATTGTCGCTTGCAAACTCGGACGTTATTACTATATAGAAGCCGCTGAATTAAAGCGATATTTGAATCAACCTACTGGAAAACCTTATCAACCACGGAGTACAACTTCTTACCCAAACTCTGTTGACAAAAGTAAATAGAGTTTATAAACTCAACTAATACTAACGTACTAAAGGCTAAGTCAATGCTCCCGTTTGAAGTGATTGCAGCTAATATTGCAACTCAAAAAGAATTGCAACAGGTTTACAGGAGTGAGCATGGCATCCTTTATCAAGGAGATTGTCTTAAACTTCTGACAGCGTTACCTAGTAAGTCTGTAGATCTTATATTTGCTGATCCACCCTTTAACCTGGGAAAAGAATACGGTGAAAGTGTCAACGATCAGATGGAGGTTGACAAGTATTTAAGTTGGTCGCAGCAGTGGCTTGAGCAGAGTGTTCGAGTCCTTAAAGAAGGTGGAAGTTTGTTTGTATTCAACTTACCCCAATGGTGCATAGAGTACGGTGCATACCTCAATCGGAAAGAGATGTGGTTTCGACATTGGATTGCTTGCAGGATGCCGAAAACTTTTCCTAGAGGCAAAAAGATGTCTCCTGCCCACTATGGGCTAGTCTATTACACAAAAGGGGAGCCAGCAGTCTTTAATAAAGTTTATACACCCATTCAAGTCTGTCGTCACTGCGGTAGAGAAATTCGTGATTACGGCGGACATCGCAAAAGACTTAATGAAAACGGCATCAATTTGATGGATGTCTGGGATATGCCAGAGGATGTTTGGGAAAATGCTTCTGAAACTAATCCAAATGAAACCTTATGGACATTGGCGGAGGAAATGTGGACTGATATTCCACCTGTTCGGCATCGCCAGCATAAAAAGCGAGTTCCCAACGAACTTGCTCCAATTATGCTAGAACGGATTGTCGCTATGGCATCTAACCCAGGTCAAGTTGTGGTTGATCCATTTGGGGGATCTGGCACTACATTTTATGCAGCAGAAAAACTGCACCGTTACTGGATTGGTTCAGAAATTGGTGATACACAGCCAGCAATACAACGATTGACCAATTTAGCTAACGGACTTGTTGAGCAATGGGAATCGGCAAGGGGAAACAAGAAGTTGAAGCGCCGCGAAACAAATGCATTACAACTACCCATTCCTTACACTACCTAGCTTACTTTTGTTTAAAATTTAGACCAATGCACGACCATCAGTTCCTTTAGTAATCGTTGGTACATTGCTATCTACTTGATCGTGTTCAATCACAAAAATTGCGAGAAACCCCTCTTGGAGCCGAACTGCCCGCCAAACATCAAAATATGGCTCTAGTTCTTCATAGTTGCCAATCCGATCAGTTAGATAAGGATAAAGTTTTCTACTTGGAAGTACTAAAACAGCACCTAGAAAAACACCTCGTAACAATCCAAGAACCATCTTGTTGATGGCTCGATGGCTTGAGGATATATTTCCCGTTTCCCACTCAAGAGCAAAAAGATAGCTGTCAAGAACTTTGGTTGCGTCTACCTTTCCTGGAGATCGAGTTGCGTAGTTAATTGAAGTTTCTAGCCTCCATCCAAACCTATCCTTCAAAGCAATCATGCCAGCTTCTTTAATCGGCTTGACGCCATTACCATGTTTCGTTGGGTTAATGGTAAAGTTTGATGCACCAGGAGGATGAACAATGAGGGAAATAGCCTCACGAATTTCAGCCCGAACAATAGACCAATCGCCTGATTCTTCAAAACCTCCAACGCTTATCAGAGAAATCTCTTGAACAATCTTCATCGTAACTACTCATTGACGTTGCTAGGCAAGAGTAGTGCAGTTTTGCCTATTCTCTATAAGAATTAAGCTTTGTTTCTACATTGCCCCGCCAAGCAACCTCGCAACGGCACTTCAACCGATAATCTGAATCTAGCTAATCATTTAATTACATAATGCTCTAATAATAATGCAGTTGAACTCCAAAATTTTGAAATTTATCAAGCGTATCAGCTTTCTATTCTTGCCTAACTTGTCGTTATCTTTGATTTATCCATGACTCAAACACTGTATTAATTCATTCAAGTTTGCCTGGTCGCGTATCTGAATCATTTATTTGCTAAAGCTGATCGGCAATATGCTGGGCGGCTTCTGCTGAAGTACGTACGGGGATAATCTCAAAATGACCAAGATCGCACCAAGCTTGAATCCAGGTATCAAATAATGATGGATCGTCAGTACGCATGAGTTGAAAGCATCTGAAGTAATTGAGATCGACCCAACTATCTACATATTCAAGCCCTGGTGGTAATTGACGACCGCGATCGCGACGATGGATAGCAGCCGCCGCGCCTGCATTGAAGTATTCAATCACCATATACAGCATTTGTCACCTTGATTTTGTTCTTCATCGCCGTTGTTCTACTTCGCCGTGTGCTTTGAGTAAAGCCGCTAATTTACGACGCAAACAATACCAGGTCGCTCCGATGTCAACCGCTACCCCAGCAAGCTTTTAACCCTAACCTCAGAATACCAAAAGCGCCGTAAGACAGGTTGCTTGGTAACTAACATAATGTGAAATTAATTTAAAAACAGGAAAAGCGTACTGTCAGTTGTACGCCTGTATATCAAGCAAATAAACACAGAACAGGGTAAACCACAGAGTATTGAAACACTACCTGTGTTGCCGTTTCTGCCACAATTGCAACCGTTTTCTATAAGCAACGCACAAGTTAGAACTCTGACTTAGGATTATCTTGTAACCACGGAAGTTCTTATACTTTTTTTGTTGGAGGTTATTGCCATGTATCAAACGAAACTAGCCTTTTCACCAGCGCAAGACATCTTACCCTCTGATGACGGCATTCCGATGGAAACTCAACGGCACAAAATGCAAATGGATTTGCTAGTAGATTCGCTTTATCCGTGGGTGACACAACGTGAAGGTGGAGGCTATGTGGGCGGCAGTATGTTTGTTTATTTCAGCCCGAACCAAGTCCGTAACCAAGATTATCGCGGTCCTGATGTTTTTGTCGTCCTAGATGTACCAGTACGGGAACGTAAAAGTTGGGTTGTTTGGGAAGAAGGCAAAGGACCTGATATGGTGATTGAACTCTTATCAGAAAGTACCGCCGAACAAGACAAAACGACAAAGAAACTGATCTGTCAAAATCAACTGCGCGTCCCCGAATATGTTTGGTACGATCCTTTTGACCCAGAGGAGTTTGCTGGATTTGGGTTACAAAAAGGAATTTATACGCCATTGTCACTCGATGAACAAGGACGCTTCATCAGTCAACATTTAGGATTGGCACTCGTACGCTGGCAAGGTCAATTTAAGGGAGTAGAAGCAGTTTGGTTGCGGTGGTCAACAATTGACGGAGTACTACTACCAACGGATGAGGAGATGGTGCGAACAGCACAAGCACAGGCACAGCAAGAAGCACAACGCGCCGATCGCTTAGCCGCAGAATTAAAACGACTTGGTGTCGATCCAGACAAAATTGTTTGAAGTCATTATTCACAAGTAGGCGATCGCTGCGACAGGACCACCGCCTGGCGGACCTTGATGTTCGCTACCACCGGAAACATACACCATAGGGTCTTGCACGACAGAAGCCGCAACAGCCGCAACAACGGCTCTTGCCATGCGTGTATGATTGATATCCGAATCATCTAGCATCGTGTGTCGGCGTCCTAAAATAAATCCCGAAGGATCAGCCTCGGCTTTGGCAAAGATATTGACAACACGTTCTAGCGGTTGGTTTGTACTGCGCACTGCTTGACAAATTGCCTCGCGATCCAACGCGTGTTGCATCACACTATGTCCTATGACAAAGTTACTTGTTGATTGGTGAGAGTTACCCAATACGATAATTTCACAGTTATGCAACTCCACCCCTGCTGAAGTTGAAGCGACTTGAGAATACAACGCATAGTTTGCACAAATATCCGTTGCTGTTATTTGCTCAAGATTAATCTCCCCCATCGCCACAGCCACACCTAATGCAGACGTCCCGCGCGAATACGCCATCGATTGATAGCTGTTACTTGCTTTTACCTGTTGCGTAGAAACGATCAACGGGCATTTAATTTGCACAAAATGAACATCTGATTTATCTAACTTCGCATCGGCGATCGCCGCTTCTACTCCTGCTGCCACTTCCTCGACCATTGCCAGCGTACCAATCTCGGTTGGTAAAAAGTCCCGCGTCCGGCTAATTCCAATCGCTAATCCCCAGCGTTGCACTCCTTCTTGCTCGTCTCGTGTAAAAATATTCAGGTGCGGACTCAAAACTCCTTCCGTACCACCCGACATGACATAAATAATTCGTTGTGCAACTTCAAGATTCGCTTTCTCGCGTAGATATGTTTTCAACGTTTGGATCGCGAACCCGCGTGTAAAGTCATTAACACAACCGTTACCCTCGGTTTTACCGAGAATTGCCACAATTTTATGAGGATCGATCTTACCGCTATGAATCAAAGCATCGAGTTGCGATAAGTCATCAGGACTATTTTGCGGAATTTTGTAAACTTCTACTTTCATAACTATTGCATGAGCGCCTGTAACGCAGCGATACCAGCTAAAGCGACTTCGACATCTTGTTGTCCAGTGCCCGAACCCACACCGATCGCCCCAACAACTTGGTCATCAATTGTAATGGGAACTCCACCTTTTAGATTCGTTAACTGTCCCGCTGTTGCCAATGCCAGTTTGATTTCGACATCTTGTGCAACTCCCCCTGTCGGTACTCGCGAAGAAACCGCCGTCACAGCTTTTTGCGTTGCCGAAATTTGACTCAAAATCTTCGCGCCATCCATCCGCACAAACGCTAATAAATTTCCCCCAGTATCCACAATGGCAATACACTGCGGTACGCCCATTTCTTCAGCTTTGGCGATCGCCCCTTGCAATACCACCATCGCCCCTTGATGAGTCAACTCGCGCGTTTGACGCAAATACATATTTTTGCTTCCTTGTCAACTGTATTAATTTAAGGGGTAAGGCAGTGCCTTGCCCCTGCATCAACGATCGCCGCACCATAATTAAATTACTGCGTTGTTCCTGCATCAACGATCGCCGCCACCAAATTACTACCTCGCGCACCTTGATGTTCGTTCCCCGCCGACGCCAGAATCATCGTATCGCCAACTACCGAAGCAACAATCGCATTTGCTACCGCTTTTGCCATAATTCCGGCATAGCCTGCTAGAAAATCACTGTGCATTGTATGACGGCGATCGCCCACCGCAGTGACTGCATCTGCACCACAGTTTACAAAGACTTGCGTAATCTTGTTTTGTTGATCTGTTGTTAGCGGAATCTGACAATTTAACCCTGCGGATTTCAATGCTGCATATACCCCAGTTGTATCCAACTGATTCTGCATGACTCCACTTCCGATGCGATAGCGACTCGCGGAAAACGCTGAGTTACCCATCACTAAAACGCGACACGCCGATTGTTCTCCGCCAGCAGAAACCGAACCGCGATTTGTGTAGAGTGCGTGATTTGAGTTAATCGCGCGATCGTCTAGTTTTTCTTGAGGTATTTCTTTTAAAGCCAAACCGATACCCAACGCACACGCACCCTTTGCCATCGAACTTGCTTGATTGAGATTAGTATTCACAACCTTCACCCTACGCTTTTCAGCATCTTGCAGCCGCGCTAAAGTCATCGCAGGACACTTGATTTCAACGCAATGAACGTCGTCTAATGAACTTATTCCGGCTTGGGCGATCGCGGCTTCTACGGCTTCGGCTACTAACTCGACTTGCGTCATGGTACCGTATTCTTCAGGTAGCAACACGCGAGTATCTGCTATTCCTACAGCTAATCGTTTTTCTTGAGGAGGTGTGGAAGGTGCAGCAACTGCTTTGCGTGTAAATATCGTATAGTGCGGACTCATCAAGCCACCACATAACCCAATCATCATCATCGGAATGCGATGGAAAACATCTTCCACAGAAATTTGCAGATACTGCGACAGCAATAGTTGCAGACACAAAGATGCATAACCGCGTGCGTATCCTGTACCTTCGGTTTGGGCAATAATCGCTACAATATCTGCGGCTTGAATTTGCTGTGTTTCTAAAAGATGTTGTAAGCTACTCACATCTTCTGGTGCAGACATTGGTAAGCGAAAGACGCCAACATCAATCCACTGTTGCGAAGTCGAAGTGTTCATAATGTATTTATTGATGACTTTGTAAAACTTTTCGTGCGGCTTCTAACGTTGAATTGATGTGATTGAGAGATATATTTATCGCCCGCGCCGCATCTTTACTACGATATGCTTCTAAAAGTTCGCGGTGTTCTTTCTCGGCTGATTCTTTTTGTAATGGTCTTTCGGCAAAAGATAAATTGATATAAATCGCTGCAATATCTGATAGGCGTTGTAGTAAAGTTTTTAAATGCAAACTGCGGTCTGCTTGATACAGCAAATCGTGAAATTGGCGATTTAGTTCTACCCAGCGGGGGCGATCGCTTTCAACTTCCATTTGCGCTAATAGCAATTCTGCTTGCTGAAGTTCTTGCTCGGTAATAGCATATACTCCTCTTTGAATACTTAATGGCAGTAACGCCCTACGAATCTCAAAGATTTCTTCTAATTCTGCCAGCGTTGGCGCGTGCACTACAGCACCGCGAAAGGCATCTAAGTCAACTAAACCTTGCGTACTCAGTTCGCGGAGTGCTTCGCGGATCGGAGTAACACTCACATTAAGTACTTGCGATAATTCTGCTTGCACAAGACGAGTACCCGCAGGTAACTCTCCCGAAAGAATTGCTTTTCGTAAATAATCTGTAACACTCGCTTGCGTCGTGCGTGAAAGTCCTGTGATGGTTGGAAATTGTAGCTTTGCGGTCAAGGTTCGCTCCTTTGTGCGCAGTTTTTGTAGCGATGCTTACAGTTAAATTGTGAACATCCAGGTTTTATATATCATATATGATCGATTGTTTCTAGTCACGGTTGTGAACGATAAATTCATTGATATCTTTATGTAGCTTCGTTTCAAATCATTGCTGCGATCGCGTTGAAAGATTTCCTTTAGTTGAATTCTAAACACTATGAGCAAGACAATCATGCCGAAGATTTGGACAAAATTTATTGCACTTGCGTTAGTTGCCGGATCAGCCGTATATCTTGGTAGCTGTGCCACGCAAACAACGTCTCAGCCTTCAGCTACAGCACAAACAGCAGTCAATAACACAAATCGCGAGTTACGCGAGGTAAGCTTTACCTTATCTTGGTTACTGCAAGCGGTTGATGCACCACTCGCAACAGCTATTCAAAAAGGATACTTTGCCGAAAAAGGAATTGCCGTCAAATTTGAACGTGGTTATGGTTCAGCGGATTCAATTAATAAAATAGCGAGCGGCGTTTATGACATTGGCGAAGGCGATTTATACTCAATGGTGGAGTTTAACCAAAAGAACCCCAATGATAAGTTAGTTGCCGTTGCGATCAAGTTTAATCGCTCTCCCGCCGCGATCGTTGCACTCGATAATACTGGCATTGCCTCGCCGAAACAACTTGAAGGTAAACGATTAGCAGCCCCCGCAGGTGATGCAGCGCGGCGACTTTGGCCAATTTTTGCGAAAGCAACGGGAGTAAATGCTGATTCGGTAACTTGGAATAACGTTGAACCCAAACTACGCGAAGCACTTTTTATTAAAGGCGAATTTGACGCGATTTCTTGCTACATCAGTTCGAGTTTACCACCGTTAAAGAAACTAGGTTACGGTCCTGATCGCCTCAATACTTTTCTTTATGCGGATCATGGTTTGGATCTTTACGGTAATGCATTGATTGTGCGCGAATCTTTTGCGCAGCAAAATCCAGAATTAGTGAGGGCATTTGTTGGTGCGTATCTGCGCGGCTTACAAGACACAATTAGAAATCCTGATGAGAGTTTAGCTGCGGTGTTGCAACTGAGCCAAGATGGTTTGATGGATCAAGCACAAGAACGCGATCGCCTGCAAATTGCGTTGGATTCGCTCTATGTTAGTCCCGAAGTCGAGCAAAATGGTTTGGGTGGTGTCGATCGCGCGCGATTGCAAAAAACGCTAGAACAAGTTGCTGAAGGCTTTGGGTTTGCTGAGGTTCCCACACCCGAAGACGTGTTTAATGGTAGCTTTTTGCCGCCTAAAGAACAACGGACAATTTGAGGATCTCAGCGTGAATCTAGATTATGCGTTGACGAATGCGACTTTGGCAGATCGTGCAGGGCGATGGTGTATTGGTGTAGCAGAGGGTAAGATTGCGACAGTTATCGAAGGCGATTTTCTCAATGCTCAAACAGTGTGGAATCTCGATGGTAAAGTCTTAACTGCGGGTTTAGTTGATGCACACACGCACCTTGATAAAGCATTAACCGCCGAGTCTGTAGGCGATGTTTTTGCTCAAAACGGACTAGCCTCAGCAATTCAAGCTGTACGACAGTTAAAGTCAAACTTTACAGTTGCAGATGTTGAACAACGCGCCTCGCAAGCTTTGCAGTTGAGTATAGCAGCAGGAACAACAGCAATTCGCACGAATGTGGAAGCTGATGCTTTTGTAGAATTAAGGGCGGTAGAAGGATTATTAAATGTGCAGCGATCGCTTACGCATCAAATCGATATCCAGTTAGTTGCTTTTCCGCAAGAGGGATGGTTTGCGGTTCCAGACACACTAGAATCGGGTGCATCGTCATACGTTGAACAAGCGCTACAACGTGGTATTAAAGTAATTGGCGGTAATGTCAATCAAGGTTTATGGTCATCAAATCCAGAAGCGCAAGTTGATGCGTTATTTGATTTAGCACTGCGCTACGACTGCGATCTCGATTTGCATCTTGATAACTGGGATGGCGTGGAAGCATTTACACTACCGTATGTCGCGCAGAAAACAATTGAGCATAATTATCAAGGGCGAGTTGCGGTTTCACATATTGCTTCACTGGCGTATGTTTCCAAAAGTCAAGCCCAAGCTGCGATTGAACTGGTGAAAAACGCTGAAATTTCAGTCACCGTGCTACCAACACGAATTAAGTTAACGCGAGTTGCTGAACTTCTCGAAGCAGGAGTCAATGTTGTTTGTGGAACAGATAACTTGCGCGATCCGTTTGTGCGTTATGGCGATGCAGATTTACTTAAAGCTTTATTGTTGCTAGCACAGTTGACAGGATATATGGCAAATCGAGATTTGGAACGACTATGGCAAACAATTTCTAATAATGCAGCCAAGATGTTACGGTTGCCTTACGGAATCAATGTAGGAAATTCAGCAGATCTAGTTGTCTTCGATGCTTACTCAATTTCTGAAGCAATTCTCCATCAAGCAACACGATTAGCTGTCTTCAAATCTGGTCAACTCGTTGCAGGTACAATGCATAATAAGCAGAGGAGCAGGGGTGCAGAGGAGCTTGGACTCAGATTATACAACTCTGATTTGATAAGTCCACGGAGGTGGACTTAGTTTTTTAGCTGCGACTTCAGTCGCTAAGCGTCTTGTTATTCTCACCTTTTACCAATGTCAGAACAAGCGATCGCCGAACTTATTGAAAAGACAGAAGCACTGCAAACCGGACATTTTCAGTTGGCGAGTGGACTTCATGCGTCTCGATTTTTTCGTTGCATCAAACTGCTACGCTATCCCCAAGCTGCTGAGATTATTTTTGCAGAAATCGGTCGCCGTTTTGCGAATGAGAACATTGATTATGTTTTGGGTGCAAACGAAGCTGGAAGTATTTTAGCTTTTGAAGTCGCGAAGCATTTAGGAGTAGAAGTTGCGATCGCCCGCGAGAAAGCTGGTACTTATAATTTAATTGAAGGTTTTGCTTTTCCTGTTGGGGCGCAGGTTTTAGTCGTCGATGACATCACGACAACCGGAGGGACTGCAAAACAATTGCTAGCGATCGCGCGTCAAGCCAATGCTGAACCTGTAGGTGTTGGACTCGTTGCAACTAAAGGACTATTTAATATTGATTTATCTTGTCGTACCGAAGTCTTAATTTCACTTCAAGGTATGGATGCAATGTCCCCAGAAAATTGCACTTTGTGTCAGCAGCAAATACCGCTCACTACCTGAGTTGTGTCTCCTGTTATCCTGTCAGGGTTACAAGTTGAATTTAAAATTTTATGCGTGCTCCAGGGTGGATCGGTATTGCGCTTGCATTTTACGCTTTTATTGCAATTGGGATTGCAGAGGGAGGACTCGGAGTCTTATTACCCTCAATCTTGACTGCTTATAATCTTACGCCAGCGACGGTAACATTTTTATTTCTCAGTCAAGTCAGCGGTTACATGGTTGCGGCATTTTCTAGTAGTTTGCTAGCTAGCCGCATCGGATTGGCGCGGATGTTGTTGATGGCGTCGCTGACGCTAACGAGTGCGTTAGTCATTTATGCGATCGCTCCGCGTTGGCATATTATGGTTGCGGCGGGAACGTTTTTAGGGTTGGGAATTGGACTCATTGATGCTGGACTCAACACCTACATTGCCAATCAGCGTAACGCAAATATCATGGGCTTGTTACACGCATTCTATGGTATTGGTGCATTACTTGGTCCTGCGTTAGCGACAACACTTCTCGCTTTCGGAATGAACTGGCGACGCATCTATTTGCACATCGCTGCAATTGTTGGAGTTACTGTGATTGGGATGTTGTGGGCGGTTGTCTCTAACTATCAGCCGATGGCTAAGCGCGTTATTGCGCAAGATACCGATGCGAGAACAAGTCTTAAACTAGCATTAAGAACACCCGCCGTCTTAGTCGCAGGGATCTTATTACTTGTTTATGTTGGTACAGAAGCCTCTTTCGGTAACTGGGCTTATAGTGTTCAAAGTTTAAGTCGCAAAACACCCGAAGTCGTTGCGGGTTACAGCGTTACTGCGTATTGGTTAGGGCTAACAATTGGACGCTTGATTATGGGGCGTTTTGTCGCGCGTTGGGGTGCAATTCGCACAATGGATTTAGCGATCGCGTTGCTGACGATTGGTTTAATTGCTTGGTGGTTGTTGCCAAATCAGTTATTCAGTTTACCTGTCATTGGTTTTGCACTTGCCCCAATTTTTCCCGCAACAATCTGGTTGATGCCACAGCGCGTTTCTTCTAATATGGTGCCAGCTGCGATTGGGTTTATTACTAGCGTCGCCAGTTTGGGTGCAGCGACGATTCCAACACTTATTGGTTGGATTGCGGATCGGGCTGGGTTAGAAATTATTCCTGTATTGATGATACCGCTTGCGGTTGTCGTGTTGGGGTTACATCGTTGGTTGGTTAGATATGCGCCTATAAAGAGTGAACAAATCTAACTAGACGCAAAGTTAGCATTGAAGTGTACCTTCGTACACTTTGTTTGAGTAGCCCCCGACTTCAGTCGGAGGGCGTTTGTGATTGATGCTATTGATTACATTTTTGATTGAGGGGTAAGTTTCATTTCCGGTTGTAGCTGGAGGTTGGTTTCGGCAATTAGAAGTATAAGTAGGATAGCGATCGCGATGCCTGCGAGTAATAAAATGAGTAAAACTAAGTTATCGTTTTTCTGATTTTTCGAGTGACTGCTCGTAATTGTTTTTTCGGACGTGGAACTTTTTTTATAAGGTTCTTTCCATCCTCCTGTTTGCACAAGATTAGATAATCCTCGCCAAACTCCGGCTGCAATTAAAGTTGATTCGGATTTAATACCTGTGACAACGAGTAAGGGTGCATTTTCTTTTGGTAAATTGTGTTGTTCGAGTTCGTAGGCTAGTTCATCGCGTTGCTGTTTTGAATTTTTGCCAAGTTTTTTATCTAAATTGGCGGGAAAGTTGTGTACGTTAATAACTTCTTCAATTGCTAAATCACTTAGTGCGTCGAAGTTGACTTGAAAACCGTTGTTACTACCAAAAGTAACAGCATTGTCAATTTCTGCTCTTAAATTTTCTCGCAGTTCATCGCGTAAAGCACACGATGCGATCGCGCGTAACTTTTTTTCATTTACTTCTGTATCTTCTCCTACCCAAGCAACAGAATTTCGGATTGTGCGTCCTTGAAAATCTTTTCTTTCGCTTGATTCTAAGCTAGTGATGAGTAGGAGGAGGGTGCTATCAAAACGCGCTAAAATTACTGACGGTGATTCGCTTTGAATTAAGTCATTAATGTGATTTTTTTTGAGAATATTCGGGACTTCGGGTTGCCAGCAATAATCATCGTCTGGAGCAACACCGCGACTTTGGATGTAGATATTCATAGTTCATAATATCTAATAATATAAATAGGATTTTGTAAAACAAACCATAGAGGCTCAGAGGTCGCGAAGGAAAGAGATAGGGAGAGATTTTAGAGGTTTTAACTAATTTTTAATAGTTCTTCTCCTTGAAGTAGGGCGAAGCCATTGTTTGTTTTACATTCACTGGCAAATTGGCTCACAGCTTGCTTAAGGTGATAATCTCTTCCTAGCCAGTCGCGGAGGAAACTGAATAGTCCCCAACTACGCGATCGCGTATCGATATGCAACTTTAAGATAAACCGCAACAAGTATCTTAATGGTTGTTCGCTATTTTGCGGATTATAGACGGCATCATGGCTAATTTTACGGAAGCGAAAATGGGGTGCAGTATTGTTCGTATCAATTCTTGAAAAAACAACGCTACCGACTGTTTGTACTGGAGTGACAACCGCAGCAACTTTAGGAAGTAGATTGGCTGAGTTAAATAAGTCAATAAGTTTGCTATATCCTTCTTTGACGCGTTGCAAAAGTTCTTTGGCTGATGCTTCGCTTTGGAGATATTTTTCACATTTTACTGGCGCAAATATGACTAATCGCGGTGAATCTAAATCTTGATACGCCGTTTTGAATAAATCTGTCATTTGCTGCGGGCGATTAATAAATTCATGCCATTTACCATTTTGTTCCATCAACGCAGGTGCATCAATTGCAATGAGAACCGCGACACAATCAGTCAGTAAACTCTTGACAAATTGCCGTTTTTCTGGGGTTGCTTTTGCCGCATGATATCCACCAGGATAATCTTGAAAATGTAATTGTAAAGAAGGCTTTTGACCTTTTTGCCCTAAACCAAAGATAAACGATCGCAACTCTTCCGGTTCGCCTTCAGTTCCTTGAATTCCCCCAGTCGCTTCAAAATCGTCAAGTAAAGTCTTCAGTTCCACTAACCTTTCTTGCAGAATCGCCGAACTTTCTTCATCAGGAGTAAGCTGTAAATTCGTTTTACCAATATTACTTTCAAATTGCTCATAAATTGCAGTCAGTAAAGTCGTTTTACCCACCCCACTAGGACCCAACATCGTAATTTTAATTTCGTGCATCAACCCTTATCTTTCCTCTATGTACCCTACACCTATTCAAATGCATTCACTCCTTAATATTCCCAACATTAAAACTTACGCAAAACCTCTCTCAATCTCTTTTCTTTGTATCCTTTGCACCTACCTGTGGGAAGGCTACGCCAATGTAGTTCGTTATCGCCCCAACTCTAACCCAAAAATTGCATCGTATTCGATCGATTTGCCGCCGTAGCGCGCGCGATCGCATCAAACCATTCACGCCGCAGTCGCGTGCGATCGCCTAAAGCCATAAATTCTGCTTGCCAAACTTCCGCCCTTGCTTCTTCCAAAAAGATCCGCCATTCTGATTTTGCACCTTCCGCGCGGAGAATGCGATCGACAAATTCTTCAACGATCGCAAACGCAGCTAAACTTGGTTCGCTGAGTAAGTCTTCTAACGCCGTCTCGCAGCCATACACCGCTTCTGCATGAAGAGTTTTTAAGTTAGATAAAATTTCTTTAGCCGAAGGCGATTTAGAAAGTTGTAACGTTGTTTCATCAGGAGTTAACCCATCTAAATGCTGGCGAATTCGATGTTGAATCAATCCGCGATAAGAAATCTCAAACTCTGCTAAGATTTCAAATCCTAGTTTCAATGTCGGTAAAGTTTCGGGTAGCCGCTGCGCAATTTCTTGTAGAAATCCCACACCTGTTGCAGAAGTTATACCACCTAACCGCGCTTGATGAATTAACACATCAGCAACTTGTGACTTTACCCGCGTTAGCGATCGCTGTAAACCAACATCCAAAGCTAAAAAATGCTGCGATAGATGCGCGCGAATTTCGTGCAAGTACTGGTAGTAAGCATTCGGATAGCCACCTGTGCGATCGCGTCGTTTTTCAATTTGCTCGATACTCGGAATTCGGGTATCCTGACGACACGCCGCAATTGCTGTGGCGACTTGTTGTTTAAAATCGCTATTTTGTTCGTTGCGTTGCGCTTTCAGATGTCGTAGCAGTGCTTCTAAACCACTTGTTAATTCATTCCACAACTGCTCAAACAACTCAACAAATAAAGGAAACCAATTCTCACCTACCGCTAGTGCTAAAGCTTTATTTGCTTTTTCTAATTCTATGTCTACTGTGTTTTGAAGTTGCATCACTCGCTCTTGGCAAGATGTCGCATACTTCTGATCTAAAGTTGTAATATGCGTTGTCAGATAGTCGAGAATTTGATCTAAAACTTGATTTGCAGCCGCAGAATCGGCACAATTTGCAATGACACAATCAACTACCTTAATGTGTTTTTCGGCTAGCGTGTCGGCTAAGTCTTTGCAGTTGTTAAAGTTATCGCCGTTTTTCGAGTCACCAGCAGTGCGATTGAGCACCATAAACGACCACAATTCGAGCGGTAAGTCAACTAATGCCGCGCGTGCAGTATCATACAACCGGACATCAACATCCGCCCAGTAGTCGCCGGAGGATTTGGGCATTCGCACAAATAACACGACATCGACATCGTTTCCCAGCGTTTTGACGAGTCTTTCCGCATCACCAACGCCGGTATCGCCTAATCCTGGCATATCAACTAAGGCAATTTGTCCAACATCCGCGTGCGGAAAGTGACAGACGATTTTTACTTCACGAACTGCGAGATAATTGAAAAATACGCGCTGACCATCAATGGTATCTTGCGCAACGTATTCGCGAATTTCTTCTTTGGGTATTCTACGGGGCGAAGGCGATCGCAGCAAGTGACGGTACTTGTCGATATTGGCGTGATACCTTCCTAAATGTTCGTACATCGCGCCAGGTTCAGCATATCCAGGAAGTTCGCGCGGTAAAGGTGGTAGCGGTTTACTCGTAAACTCAGTTAGTGTAATCGGTTTAGCGCCTAAACGTAGCTGTTCGTAATAAGGCGCGATGACTTCGTCCAAAAACGATCGCTCTGAATGAAACCACACTTCGCCGTAAATATCGCTATTCTGATTGTGATGAATTGTACTGCGTACCCCTGTACAATGTTGGCGATCGCCATCAGGAATTTCGGCGGCGGTGAGTCCTGTTAAACTTTGCAGTAATCGACTTTTCCCTTGGCGGGCGCGCCCTACTACGCCAATATTGAGTGTATTACGTGCGAAACGTTGCTGAAGTCGCGCTAGCGCTCGTAATTCTACGGCAATGTTATTCTGTATCGACGCTAAATCAATTTCTTGCAAACGTCCCCAGCTATTGACATCATCTACTTGCGCGAGAATATCTTGGCGATGCGCTTCGAGATTTTGTAGTGTTTGCGAAAGCGTTTCTAAATTTGCTGCTGTTGTCGCGATTTTATCGGCTAAAGGACGGCGTTTTTCGACAATGCTGGCAATTTCCTTTGTGCGATTGGCGTTCATTTGATCGTGTTATCTGAATGCAATTGCGAATAATTTCTGTTGTGATTGGTTAACAGGGATAAGGCTTGCCTTATCCCTCCTAGCATACGCATTGCGTTAATCGCGCCGCATTAAACCCAACATCGGACCTAAAATTGCTCCGAATACGAAACCACCAGCGTGCGCCCAGTAGGCAACACCGCCGCCTTCCATTCCTATGTTAGTGCGTGCAGGTAAGCTAGCTAAACCGTAAAATGCTTGTTGAACAAACCAAAATCCTAAAAAGAAATACGCAGGAATGCGGAATGTCGTGATGAAAAACCCAATAGGAATTAAAGTTAATACTTGAGCTTTAGGATAGCGGAGAATATACGCGCCCATGACTCCAGCGATCGCACCACTCGCACCTACCATCGGCACGCTAGAATTTTGTGAAAAATACCACTGCGCTAAGGCAGCTAAAACACCACAACTAAGGTAGAAAATAAGAAATTTGATATGACCCAAGCGGTCTTCAATATTGTTACCAAAAACCCACAAAAATAGCATATTGCCGCCTAAATGCAGCAGACCACCGTGCAAAAATTGTGATGTGACTAAAGTCAACCATTCGGGAATGCCTTGATTCACAGGAACAGGACAGGTCGCTGATAGTTGACATGGCACAACTGCTGCGCGATTGAAAAATGCTTGTAGTTCTTGCGGTGCCAGCGTAATTTGATATAAGAAAATAAATATATTCGCGCCAACCAGCGCATAAGTTACGTAGGGAGTGATCGATGTTGGGTTATTATCTCGCAGTGGTACCACAGATTTGTTTCCTATTCGTCAAATACAAATGCTAATGTATCGTCTGCCGCTTTACCACCACTAGTTATTCATAATAGCTAAAAGCTCCATGCTTTGTTATTTGCAATGCCATTTTGTAATTAATTTGCTGGCGATGCAATCTTGAGGTAGTTATCAACGTGTTTTTTCTTGAAATGAACTGTAATCAGGACTAAGTTTTCAAGCTATCTTACATATTTTTTTGCAAAATTTTGATGCAGAAGTAAAAGGAAAATGTTTTCCCTTTACATTCTGTCCTTAGAGATATTCTTGCTGCGAATCGTCTTTAAATAAACCTAAGAGTGGACCTAAAATCGCGCCGAATACGAAACCACCAGCGTGCGCCCAGTAGGCAATACCGCCGCTTTCCATACCAATATTGGTACGAGTTTCTAAACTTGCGACACCATACGCAGCTTGCTGGAGAAACCAAAAACCAAGAAAGTAAAACGCGGGAAGTCGCACTGCTGGAAAGTAAAATCCTAAAGGAATGAGCGTTAACACCTCAGCCGTGGGGAAGCGGATGATGTATGCACCCATCACGCCAGCGATCGCGCCACTCGCACCCAAAGAAGGAATTGACGAACCTTGCGAGAAGACCCACTGCGCCAATCCCGCTAAAACGCCACAAGCGAGGTAGAAGAACAAAAATTTAAAATGTCCCAAACGGTCTTCGACATTATTGCCAAAAATCCACAAAAACAGCATATTTCCTCCCAAATGCAAAAGCCCACCGTGGAGGAATTGCGATGTGATTAAAGTCGCCCACTCTGGTACAGGTTGATTTACCGGAATTCCGGCAAAGCTAGCAGATAGTTCGCGCGGGACGATCGCCGCTAAATGGAAAAAAGCATCAAGTTGCTGTGGTGGTAAACTCGCTTCGTACAAGAAAGCAAGAACATTAGCCGCAATTAGCCCATAGGTAACATAAGGCGTAATTGACGTGGGATTATTATCTCGAATAGGAACCATGCGATTTGTTGTGCGAAACTGGCACTCACAATAACCAATTTTTTAACTTATATCTTCTAACTAGTGGATGGATTTAGCAATCATCTGGTGTGGGAGCATGACTTAAAGGGTGCAGAGGAAGCAGAGGAGAAATTAATTGCAGTTCTCATTTAGTGAAACAGTATAACTTTACCACCCTCTGCCCCTAAATCCACGCCAGTTCGTTCTTGTGAGTGACTTGTGTACACGCAATTTGTGAAATACTAGCAGTGACTTTAATGAACTGATTCCAGCCCGTAGTTTTAGGTAAAGCGTTGTGTTACGTCGTGCGTATTTCAATAACCGTCAAAATTACAGAATTTCAATTCTAGGAGTAGAGGCGTTACCACCTAGTCAACAGAGTTAGAACATTATAGAAGCCATAATGATTTCCCTGAGGGAAGTTTAACTTTAACCCCTGCTATAGACATTCATTTAAAGTCCCCCGCGAGTGGGGATTTAGAGGCGAAAAAAACGATAGACGAGCCGACTACGTGTAAGCGATAGCCCAGTGGGGGATGTGAGGGCATCTATCCAATCCAACAATCAAAATGCCCCAAGAGTTGATTTTATGACTCCTGAGGCATCAATAGGGGTTGTCTTGTGCGAGGTTAATTTATGCCACGCAACACGCAAGGAGTAGGATTAGCCTTCAACAGTGATTTTGCCAATCATACCCGCACCACGGTGAGGTTCGCAGTAATAAGTGTAGTCGCCTGCGGGTGCATCTTCTGGGAAGGTAGTTTTGACTTGTTGACCTGGTGTCATCAGCAACTGCTTGTGAGACAGATTTTTCGCTAAATCTGCACTCTTAGTAGGATTATTCGCTGCATCGAAGACAACGTTGTGGGGAGGTACTTTGTTGTTCACCCATTCAACTGTGTCACCAGGCTTGATCGTCAGTTTTGCTGGATCGAAAACTAACATTCCTTTATCAGAACCTAGTTTAACTTGATAAGTTTCAGCTGCTGCTGTAGGAGCAAAGAACGCAAAGCTACCGACAACGAGTACGAGTGCTAATACAACTGTACCGAAGCGCCGCAAAGTTGCAGCAATTGATTTCATAGTTTTCTCCAAAGAGGTTTATGTCGCTATTTAATTTTAAATAAAAACAAACACCAAGTACGACAAGTTGTCATAGATACATTTTTTCTTATCAAAAAAAATGAGAGAAAGTTGGTTAGAAGCTTTCTGTACCCCAGCCTTTAGCCTTTTGTGCTGCTGTCAGAACAAACGCAGCTAAGCTTTCTATTTCCTCTTGCGTCATCCACGATTCAGGTACTTGACGACACCAGTACGTTTCTTCCGAACCATCGTAGGTCATTGGTTGTCGGAGAAAGGCGACGAGATTATTCACATTATCTCTGGGAGGGTTGGCACCGCTTAGCTTATTCAGTGCTAGCGAGGTTTGGGGATCTGGAAGTGTTGCGCCGCCTACGTGACAGTTTAAGCAGTTATTTTCAAATAGCACTTTGCCTTGTGATATTTCTTCGAGGGAAAACTCGCGGGTTGTGCCTTGTTCGTCAACTTCTAGGGCAATTGGCTCTTTAAGACGCAAATAGCGCGCGAGATAAGGGTCAACAGCGGCATAGGCTGGGGGGGTAATCTGTATGAATAGAACGACAATGATAGACAAAAGTATAATTACACGGCGCACACAGCTTGTACTTAACATTTATTTAGATTGAAACACGATTAAGGTTGGGTGAGTGGCTAGAAGTGGAGATACTCGCGGGCACAATTTAAGTCTGTCTTAATAATAGAAAAGCAATTAGCTCTTAGCTTTGATTTAGTTGGTTAACTATTCAGGGTTTTGCTAAAAGCTAATTGCTATAAGCTCATCGCTTTTTGACAAGACTTTAGTAGTAAATCTTGCCGCCGCCCCAGCGATCGCCAACAATTTTTGGCTGAAGCAGAACATGACCTGCGATCGCCACTAAGTCGTCTTCGGTAAGATTCCGCATTGCTGGGTAAATATCCGCACTCTTGGTGCTTGGGTGTAACTCCGCAATTTCTTCTTCACCATCATAGGTGGTGGGGTTGTGCATATAATCGACAAGCCCTTCAATATTGTTGCGGGGTGGTGTTGCTAAAGCAAGCGTTTCGGGGTCTAACCCTACGTTTTGGTTTGTCTTGGTGACACCTCCAGCATGACACTGCGCACAAGCAAAGTTAAATAAGCGTTTCCCTTCTTGGACTTGTTTGAGGCTCAGCACAGTGGTATCACCTTGGTCATTTAGCGGTACTGTTCGTACAGCTTCGCTTAGTTCCACTGCGGCTGCATTGCCAACAATCACTCCGAATGTCAGCAATATAGTAGCCACCGCAAGCCCGATCAATCTTTTAAACATTGTTTCCTCTTAAAAATTTCGACCTCAACACAGCTTTATAGCGGTAGCTTAATCTCTTCCTGGATCGCATTTCATTTGAGTTGTGATGGCGCTTGCCAATTATGGGCTTTGCACCTGGAAATACGCGACACTAATACAATTAGGTTCCAACGCAATATCATGTAGAAGTCTCCGTTTGAGAATCTGAATTCTTCTCCATAACGTGGGAGATAATTGCTTTGGCATCCTCTAAGGGCAGACGAGTCTTAGAGGACTTGTAAGCAATACCCAGTTGCTCGCACAAAGAAAATACTTCTTCTACCGTGAGGTTGTAGTCCGCTGCTAATTCTGCAATGGACACATCTGCAAAACCCATAATTAATGATTGTTAAGTGACAGTTAGAGATTAAGCTGCTCTAATATCAATATCATGTCACTGAGCAATTTGTTTACTTTTAATAAGGATTGGGGATCAATGTAGAGGTCAGAGGTCAGGGAAGTTACGAGTTATGAGGGGTAAGGCATTCCTTACCCGTATGTGTTGAGTTAACAAACTTTTCACACTTCAAAACTTAAAACTAATCCTCGTTCCTCATCCCTCTCTGGCAGTTAAAGCAATTGTCTCTAGTTGCAATATCTGACGGTGGGTAGGGGCAACCGGTTGGTGTAGGTCGATTAGCTGCGCTAGCGTTTTTTTCAGTTGAGTTCTTGGCACGATCGCATCGACAAAGCCGTGCTGTAATAAATCTTCTGCGGTTTGAAACTCTTCTGGTAACTTTTCGCGTAACGTTTGTTCGATAACGCGGCGACCTGCAAACCCGATCGTTGCTTTGGGTTCAGCGATGATGATGTCTCCCAACATCGCAAAGCTGGCGGTGACTCCGCCGGTTGTCGGATTTGTCAAAATAGGGATGTATAAGAGTCGCGCTTCGCGATGGCATTCTAACGCAGCTGAGATTTTTGCCATTTGCATAAGGCTGAGCATTCCCTCTTGCATTCTTGCGCCACCTGATGCACACACAATAATCACGGGATAGTGCTTTTGGGTAGCGCGTTCGATTAAGCGCGTGATTTTTTCGCCGACAACCGAACCCATACTACCGCCCATAAACCGGAAGTCCATCACCGCCAAAGCAACAGGAAATTTGTCAAGTTGCCCGAAACCTGTTTGTACAGCATCGATTAACCCCGTTTTTTCCTGCGTTTCACGAAGACGATCGCTATACGCTTTGCGATCGCGAAATTGTAGCGGGTCAGTTGGACTGATAGATTCATCGAGTGGTTGCCAGGTATTCGCGTCGATCAATTGTCGGATGCGTTCGTTGCTATCTACCCGTACATGATGTCCACACTCTGGACAAACCATTTGATTGGCTCGCAGGTCTTTGGTATATGCCAAAACTCCACAAGCCACACATTTACTCCACAACCCATCAGCAATGTCACGCTCTTGACGTTCCTGGCTAATAGGACCAGACTTTCGCCGATTTGCAAACCAATCAAACAGAGACATTAAACTGTGCCATATTTTGAGTAGCAATATTTATATTAATCAAGTCGGGAGCCGCTTGGAAATAAACTCCTATAATTTTTAGTTTTGGATTGTATGGCGAGAGGTAGAGGGTAAGAGGTAAAAACCGAGATAATTGCTGACGAACGTCCTAACCTATAGTGCGATCGCTATCGATATTTTATCAGTACGCTATGGCTCATTCTCCTCAGTTTCAATCGGACTGAGTAAAAGTAGCGCTGCCCATTGATCTTGAGCGTGGACTTGGACAGCGGCTGGGCTACCACTGCCAAAATAAGACGTTATTCCCAAATCAACTATCCGCGCTGGAATGTTGTGCGCCGTTAACAATTGACACATTAACTCGGCTTCCCAGCGCCTGCTCGTAGTTCTTAGCGTAATCCATGACACAAGGAGATTTTAGCAGAACCGACGACTCAGGATGGAACTGGAAAGCAATTACTCGCTAAATCGTGGGAAAGATTAACCGGAAATAGGCAGCGAGAATCGCGTCGCCGCTAAAAATTGTAATGAATGCGCCTAACGCGAGAAAGGGACCAAAGGGCATTTTTTGCCGTCTAGAGAAGATACCTAAAGCGATCGCCCCACCACCGATAAACGCGCCAATAGCACACGCTAGAAACCCCGCTAACAAGAGATATTTCCACCCTAACCATGCGCCTAACATTGCGGCTAATTTGGCGTCTCCTGCGCCCATTGCTGCTTGTCCTAGCGCCAGCGAACCGAATAGCGCGATCGCATCAAATATCCAGATTCCCAACACCGCGCCAACGACTCGCGACATCAACTGATACACGGTTCCCTCGACAGGGGCTTGTACAATTAAACCTGCGACTACACCAAAGAGCAAACCGACAACGAGTCCAGATTTTGTCAGGCGATCTGGTAGCGTCATTGTATCGAGATCGATGAGTGACAGCGCCAATAGCCAACCGCAAAATATCCAATATCCGATTGTTTGAATCGAAACACCAAATCGCCAAAAAATCAGTAAAAATATCAAGCCTGTCGCGGCTTCTACCAGCGGATAGCGGAGTGCGATCGCCGCGCGACAGTGACGACAGCGCCCTCTTAACATGATCCAGCCTAAAACGGGAATATTTTCCCCTTTACCTAGGCGATGCAAGCAACGCGGACAGCGCGAAGGCGGCGAAACGATGGATAATCCAGCGGGTAAGCGGTAAACAACGACATTGATGAAGCTACCAATTGATGCTCCTAACGCAAATACAATGAAATTTGCGAAGCTCGTAAATAAAAGGTCGATCATTAAGAGTAACTACAAACGGGCGCTTTAATTATGTTTCCCTACTTTTTTAGAAGCACTCGCAATCAGTGACTAAAAATCAGAGCCGTCTTCGTTGCTTTCTATTTCACCGATCGGAATGAATTCCTCTAAAGGTAGAAGAATCGGTTTTTTGGAAAAAAGTAACCTCCCACGATAGGTTAAGCGATTAATTACCACACCTGTTGGTTGTTCTGCGGTGTCTGGTCGCAATTCTCGATAGGTGAGATAGATTTGACGAGCCGCTCTTAGTAGAATAGGGTCACTCAATTCTAGTAGGTCGATTAAGTTAGTTTAGATTTTATATGCACTACCGATCTTTGTTGCACCCTGTATCAGTTTTACTGAGTTAACTCAACACTCAAAACTTCAATTAAAGCTTCACCCATCGCCTGACAGCCTAAGAGATTCATTCCTGGAGACATAATATCGCCAGTGCGATCGCCGCGATCTAAAACTTGCAATACCGCATTTTCGATGCGATCGGCGGCTATCGGTTGATTTAATCCATAGCGCAGCATCATCGCCGCACTCAGAACTTGCGCTAGAGGATTCGCTTTATCTTGTCCCGCAATATCGGGGGCGGAACCATGAACAGGTTCAAACACTCCAGGACCAGAAGCGCCTAAACTTGCCGAAGGTAACATTCCGATACTTCCTGTTAACATCGCCGCAGCATCCGAAAGGATGTCACCGAAAAGATTACCAGTAACAATCGTGTCAAATTGCTTGGGATAGCGCACTAACTGCATCGCGGCGTTATCGACGTACATATGCGAAAGTTCCACATCAGGGTACTCGGTGGCTAATTGAGTAATGCGATCGCGCCACAACTGCGAAACTTCTAAGACATTCGCTTTATCGACTGAACAAAGTTTTCCTTGACGTTTTTGTGCGGTTTCAAACGCCACGCGCCCGATGCGATCGATTTCAGCTTCGGTGTACGCCATTGTATTCACACCGCGTTTTTCTCCGGTTTCGGTGGTAAAAATGCCTTTGGGTTGACCAAAATAAACTCCGCCAGTGAGTTCGCGTACAACCATAATATCTACGCCGTCAACAACCTCTGGTTTCAAGCTAGAGGCATCGATTAGCTGTGGCAGAATTTTAGCTGGGCGCAAATTGGCGAATAACCCCAACCCTGCACGCAATCCGAGTAATCCGGTTTCTGGGCGTAAATGACGCGGTAGATTGTCCCACTTGTAACCACCAATCGCCGCAAGTAAAACAGCGTCACTGTCTTTGCACATTTCTAGTGTAGTCGGTGGTAGCGGTTCTCCTGTCGCATCAATCGCCGCGCCTCCAATGAGGGCTTCTTGAAATTCAAAACGGATGTCTAGCTGCTTACCCACTACCTTCAGTACATCCACCGCGACTAACATAATTTCTGGACCAATGCCATCGCCTGGTAAGAGGGTAATGCGGTACTGAGTAGTCATAGTTTTTCTGGCAACGCTTGCAAGTCATTGATCATACAGCAAAGGAGGGGTGAGGAGCGTTTCAGTTTTGAAAACGCATCCTGTGTCGTTGCACAAATACGTTATGCTAGCGGCAAATTTTTAATCCAGTATTTATGGCAAGGGAACTCGCGGTTCGGACTTGCGGTTTAACGAAGCAATTTGACCGTCATATTGCCGTCAATGACGTTGATTTGCAAATCGCAGCGGGTGAAGTCTATGGGTTAATTGGACCAAATGGCGCGGGTAAAACAACTTTAATTCGGATGTTGGCGACGGCGGAAGAACCGACAAAGGGCGAGATTTATATTCTTGGCGATCGCCTACGATTAGACCAAAGTAATGCTACGCTCAAACGGCGCTTGGGCTATCTTCCTGATGATTTTCCGCTGTACGACAATCTCACAGTATGGGATTACCTCGATTATTTTGCACGGTTATATTACCTCAAGGAACCGCGTCGCACGCAACGATTGCATGAAGTTTTAGAACTCGTGCAACTGCAATGCAAGCGTAAAAGTTTAATCGCTACGCTTTCGCGAGGAATGAAACAGCGTCTATGTCTAGCACGAACGATTCTACACGAACCAATTTTACTCTTACTCGATGAACCTGTTTCGGGTCTTGACCCGATCGCGCGAATGCAGTTTCGCGAAATTATCAAGGTTCTCCACGAAGCCGGAATGACAATTTTAATTTCCTCACACATTTTGAGTGACTTAGCCGAATTATGTACTTCGGTGGGAATTATGGAGTTGGGTTATCTTGTTGAAAGTGCGCGGTTGCAAGATTTGTATCAGCGCTTAAGTCGTCGTCAAATTTTGCTATCAACTTTAGGTGATTTACAAGAACTCCAAATCGAATTGAATAAAAATCCTTTAGTCAAAGCGTGGGAAGTTATTGCCCCAAAGCAGGTGCGCGTAGATTTTGATGGTGATGACAAAGCGTGTGCAGAATTACTGCGATCGCTTATCCAAGCCAACATTCCCATAACTAATTTTCACTGTACCCAAGAAGATTTAGAAACAATTTTTCTGAATTTAGGTCATAAGCAAGTATCGTAAGATAATTCAATATTGTTTTTAATTTTCAGTATTTTAGGTTTATTAATAACTTATTCATATAATAGCCAACCTTCTTTAATTCTTATTAACTTGTATGAAACTAAAATTAATTGATATGCTAGGTGATTGGAATCCCCAGCTAATGCGTGAAATTAAAGGTAACTGTACACTTAATAATTTATTAATTGCTGGAGCTATATCTGTAGTTGGTCAAGTTTTATTTTACATGATGTTGCGCTCTCAACTACCACTTTCCTCAAACGAAGCTAAAGTTTTTCATAAATATTGTACAGGGAACATAACTTATGAAGGGCTGCGTGAATGCATTCTAGATAATGTTGATAACTTTATTATAAATTGGCAGTTTTGGTGGTTAAACTTATTTGTAAGTCTAAGTGCCATTGGTATTTTTACTTTAATAGTAGGAGGAACATATTTATTAATAAATGACTTATGTGCTGAACAGCGTCGAGGTACACTTAATTTTCTTCTCCTCAGCCCTCAATCACCACAAGTTATTTTAATTGGTAAATTATTAGGAGTGCCAATCCTGCTTTATTTTGTAGCTTTTTTAGCTATTCCTTTGCATTTAAAAGCAGGGCTAGCGGCTCAAGTTCCTTTGCAACTCATTGTCGGTTTTTATGCAACTTTGATTGCTGGTTGTGTTTTCTTTTATAGTACTGCTTTATTATTTAGTTTGGTTTTTTCTTCCTTAGCTACGTCAGCTTGGGTAGGTAGCGGTGCAGTCTTACTTTTTTTGTGGATGACTTCTGTTTCTCCTCCTACAGGTACGCTGGCTGATTGGCTATTTTTATTTTCACCCAACCAAATAATTCCTTATCTAAGTGCTGCAACTCATTTAACTTTTTATCCTGGTTTATCTATGCCAGCTTTAAATGCATGGCAATGGTTTTATTTACCGCTAGGAGCAAATGTTATGAGCTTAGTTGGTGCTATTGTATTAAATTACAGTTTATGGACTTATTGGCTTTGGCAAGCTTTACAGCGACGATTTCCAAATCCACGTAAGACTTTATTAAGTAAACGACAAAGTTATGGTATGGTAGCCTGCTTTGAAGTTATCATTTTGGGATTTGCAACAGTTTCCATACAGGGAATACCTGCACCTGAGAAGTCATTATATAACTTTCAATTTATTCTGGTATTTAATTTAATGATGTTTTTAGCCTTAATCGTGTCGATGACACCTTCGCATCAAGTCGTACAAGATTGGGCAAGATATAGAAATCAATCTTTTCTAGATAAAAAACTTTGGCGACTTTCGCTTATAAAAGATTTAATGTGGGGTGAGAGAAGTCCTGCGGTATTAGCGATATTATTTAATTTAGCGATCGCATCGTTTATCTTAAGTCCTTGGATACTTTTTAATCTAAGAAATTCAAATCAAAGTCTAGCTTTATTTAGTTTATTAATCAGTAGCAACTTTATTTTAATTTGCACCACTATTTCACAAATTATCGTCCTGCGAACAATTCAAAAAACAGGATTTTGGGTTGCCATAATGCTAAGCACTATAACTATATTGCCAGCAATAATTCTTAACTTAATTAATCGCTATTATTTAAATGAGAATCTAACGCTATGGTTATTTACGCCTTATGCTTGGGTAGCTATTAACTCAGTAAGTCAAGCTAGTATTTTGCTAGCAATTTTGGTACAGTGGGGGATCTTAGGATTATGCACTTTGCAGCTGCTCAATGACATTAAAAAAGCTGGTGAATCTACATCTAAAGCATTATTTACATAACGCAATTTACTTAATTAAGAGTAAGTACGAGTCATTGTTTTAAGTGAGTTGGGTAGTTGAACTGCAATTATTCCTGCTTTGATAGGAATCATAGGCTTTGGATGTGCGGACGAGCGTGGCGTGCTGAATTGATACGTGCTTTAATTTAAGATTACCGTGAGGTTTGGATTAAAGATTGCGCTAATTCACAAAAGCCTTTACCTTCAGCAGCATCAGTGATGTACCTCGGTTGATAAGCAAGTTTCTCAATGTAATGCAACACGTTGGAAACGCCTACAGAAAGTGGAAATTTACTTGCATCAAATAGACTTTCATCATTTGGGCTATCACCTACTGTGACAACTTGCTCTAAAGTCAGTTGAGGATAGTACTTGTATAATACTTGCAATAGCCCGACAGCTTTATCTTGTCCGAGTGGTTTAATGTGACACTGTACATTACTATAGGTAAAGCCCCAACCTTGAACCTGGCAAAGTTCTTCTAGTCTCTGTAGTTGAACAGGATTCAGCCCAAAAACATCAAATGTCCAATCGGTGATGCGAAAACAATTATCACTCGATTCGCGAATTTGAGGAAATTCAGTTTGAAGTTGTTGAAAGCATTGCGCAAGCTTTGTGCGGTGGCGAGTTATATCAGGAATCGCTGTTAAGGCTAAGGGAGTTTCGCTACCAGATTGATAGAATAAACCACCATTTTCGGCGATCGCCCCCGCGATTGGTAAGTAAGTCGTTAAACCACTCACCCAGCCTGCTGAACGTCCTGTAACAATTAATACCTCAATACCTACGATAGCTAAATCTGTTAATGCTTGTAGAAGATCTACTGTAAATTTACCATTCTGCGTGAGCGTACCATCCATATCAGTGGCTACCAAGCGAATATTTTGAAATGTATTGCTAGCAACCAACTGCGATAAAGGTGCGACCATAATTTATCTCATCTATAGTGCGAATATTTTGTTAGTTTTAAGTACTTTAGCAGGAGTAACTTAAGAACTTTAGTGCGGTATGCTGCTGTAACTTCTTACGAAATCTGAATTTAACTGAGTTAGCGTTTGCGACGATTACAAATATACGCGTTGCGGAATTTATCTTTTTCGCTTTGAAGATTAATCTTAATCAACTAAATATGTCACCCCTACAAGTTAGGAATTGTGAATATCTTATTATTCACTAATTTTGCTATTTATAGGTTTCCATGCTTTGGTACTCAGTTGAGAAATATAGGAGATAAATTATGCTGTCATTAGATACTTATCCTCTACCGAATTTATTAGGTTTTCTAGCATTAATTAGCTATGTTATCACGCTGCTTCCGACTATTTTGAGAATAGTTTTTCCTAAAACAAAAACAACAGGTTTGCCGCAGTGGTTGCTCAAGCGTCGCCGCCTTATTGGAATTCTCGCATTCTTTTTAGCACTGTTACATGGATATTTCTTGATCGAGAAGCGACAGCTTGACTTTCTCGATCCCAAGACGTTTTGGATTTATTTACAAGGTATATCCACGTTTATCATCTTTACACTGCTAGCGATTACTTCTAATGACTGGAGTGTTAAGAAGCTAAAGAAAAATTGGAAACAACTGCACAAACTCACCTATATCGCCATGTTTCTTTTAACTTGGCACGTCTGGGACAAAATGTCAGGGCATTGGACATATTTAACACCTGTGGGCATTATATTGCTCGCCGGAATTACGATTTTGTATATTATCCGGCTTGGCATTGAACGCCAAAATCAACAACAAAAATTGATAAAAACAGCTTTGGTATTGTCTGCCAAAAGCAATAAATAGCATCACCCGCGATCGCGCATTCTTCTGTCAAAGGAAAGCTTTCTTATGCAGATTAAACGATTTTCTTCAAAACTCGCAATTGCTTTAGCGATCGCAACTACGGCAATTGTAGCTGGTTTGGGTTACGCGATGTTGTCACAATCAAAAAACCAAGAAGAGGCGATGATCGCGTCTTCGTCGATCCAAGTACGTACCCTCAAAGGACATTCGGTGTGGGTGTATGCAACTGCAATTAGTCCTGATGGTACAACACTCGCAAGCGGTAGTTATGACGGTACAATCAACGTCTGGAATCTGCGCACGGGTGAGTTGATTTACAGTGTGAAAGGTCACGCAGATGCAGTAAGGTCGCTTGCGATTAGTCCTAACAGCCAAATTTTAGTCAGTGGTAGCTGGGATAATCGAGTCAAGTTGTGGAATCTGAAAAACGGTGCTTTAGTTCATACTCTCAATCGCCATGCGGATGATGTCAAAACCGTTGCGATTAGCCCAAACGGTTCTTTGATTGCCAGTGGAGGTGCGGATCGAACGATTCGGCTTTGGCATCTTCAAACTGGAAGACAACTATATCAGATTCAAAATACTCATAGTGTGGAAGCGATCGCCTTTAGCCCTGATGGAAAAACATTAGCTGGTGGCAGTAATGATGGCACAATCAAACTTTGGTATCTCGACACGCAACAAGTAAGCGTCAATGCAGTGTTACTACGTACTTTAGCAGGACATTCGCAAGGAGTATTATCTGTTGCCTTTAGTCCAAACGGGCGTTTTTTAGCAAGTGGTAGTGCGGATCAGACAATTAAGTTGTGGCAAAGTGACGATTGCAGAGTTTTGCACACTTTGGTAGGACATTCTGGAAAAGTAACATCAATTGCGTTTCAGCCAGATGGTTTAACTTTAGCGAGTGGTAGTACAGATTCTACGGTTAAACTTTGGCTGACAACAGGACAATTACTGAATAATCTTACAGGTCATACTAAACCCGTTTGGTCGTTAAGCTTTAGCCCTGATGGTCTTTTAGTAAGTGGTAGTGGCGATGAGACGCTCAAATTGTGGTCTATACTCGATCCGCAGTAGCAATTCAAATTTTTAAAAATTAAAAATCGGATTATTCTGGAATCTCTATTTTTCTAGTTGAAGTTTATTTTTAGTGAAAGATTTACATCATAGTTAATCCCCATAAATTACACAAATGTATGGATGACATTCAATACAGGAAGTGTTTTTAAGAGGTGATTATCTAAATATTTGAAAGCTTAAACTCATTTTGATAAAAGCTTTCAAACAAGGCTATTCAAAACGAATAGCTGTAATTTTGTTATGCAGTAAAGTCAAATATCCTGCACAACACTTCTGTATCAACATCAACTTATTTACACAAAGGCAAAATAATGAACAACGAAAAAATGAAAGGTGATATCATTATCGCTTGGAACAATATTTATTTAGAAGCTGTGCGTCGTTTGGGTGGTGCGCCTGGCCCGCTTTCTCGTATTGGAGCGATGATGCACATTGCAATGTTTGATGCCATTAATATTCTTTGTGGTAGTCCATACGCGCAGTATGTTAAGTGCGAGATTAAACCAGATAAGGATGCCGATCCGATAATGAGTGCAGCATATGCGGCGCGCAAAGTTTTACGAGAAACGATTACTGAACTGATTCAACAAACTATTAAGAAACAAGGTGGAGTTCCCAGTCCTTTTGCTGCATATCAAGTCAATACTGGCTTCGATGCTAAATCGTTTTTAGATGATTGTATGAAGCCTTTTGATAGAGTTATGGGCGAAGCACATCTCGATCCTTCACAAAAATTTGGGGAAGCAGTTGCAGACGCAATTTTAACTGAACGTAAAGACGATGGTTCTCAAGATCAACAGAATTCACCAATGTTGTGCAACGGCTCTAGTAACAGAGATACTGTTCCTAGGTGCTTTGGTTATCAGGCTGGGGATTGGCGGGAAACCGGCTCAGGCTCTGCCGTAACGCCACTGTGGGGTAAAGTCAGATCAATGGGCAAATGGGAAAAGATTGATGGATTTTTACCAACAACCGCGCTAGACATCAAAAAGTTTAATAACTATGAAAATCTCCTAAAAAGTCCAGATTATGCAGGTCAATTTGATGAAGTAAAGCGCCTTGGTGAAGCGCATTCTCAGGAAAGGACGCGTGAGGAAACGGAAATTGCATTTTTCTGGGCGAATGACCTTGATGGTACTTATAAGCCTCCTGGTCAGCTTTACGCAATTACGCAGATTGTCGCCAAGCAAGAAGATACTGTTCAAGATTTATTAAAAACCGCACGGCTGTTTGCGCTTGTGGGAATTGCGATGGCGGATGCGGCGATTGTGGCTTGGTATGTGAAGTATTTATTTCCGAATGAAGAGTGTCCAATTCGTTTATGGCGACCGGAATCGGCGATTCACGAAGCTGATCGGGATTACAACCGCAATACGGTGCTCGATCCTAATTGGCAACCGCTTTCGGCGATGGTTGATGGGACGCGGTTTTCACCAGCTTTTCCCGCGTATATTTCGGGTCATGCGACTTTTGGTGCTGCCCATGCGACGATGATGCGCCTCTTTTATGGACGCGATTCGATCGCTTTTACCGCAACAACCGAAGATCCTCACGCTTTGCGCGATGAGAATGGCATTAAGCTAACGCGTCGGTTCACTAGCTTTACCGAAGCTGCTAGAGAAAACGGTCGCAGTCGCGTTTATCTTGGTGTTCATTACCAATGGGATGCAGAAGGCGGGTTTGAGTCGGGTTGTAAAGTCGCGGAATATGCGTTTAACAAGTTGTTGTTAAAACAAGCTGAACACTACCCAGCAGCGACCAACGAACCTGTCACAGCGTAGCTATAGTGCCTTTTTCACCAATCCTGGAATTTGCGAAGGGCGATCGGCAACAGGGACTTTTGCTTCCTTAAATGCGGTGAGTTTACTTTGGGTAGTGCCAATATTCACACCGCGTCCCACAACCGCAGCGAGAGTTCCTGTATGTCCCCAGTGTTTACCTGGGGGCGCGTTTCTGCCAGCAATATAGGCAATCACGGGTTTATCGATTGTTTCGGCAATATAGCGGGCGGCGGTTTCTTCGCTATTTCCTCCAGGTTCTCCGACTAAGACGATCGCTTGGGTATTTTCGTCTTCATCTAATATTTGCAGCCATTGCAGGAAAGAAGATCCTGTAATCGCGTCACTGCCAATACAAACACCGATCGATTGCCCTAAACCTGCTTTGGTTAACTCTAAAGCGATTTCATACGTTAGCGTACTACTGCGGCTGACGATTCCCACCGGTCCAGGAGTATAAAATTCACTCGCATGAGTTCCTAAGAGAATTTTTCCTGGGACAATGATTCCAGGGCTATTTGGTCCAACGATTAAAGTTTCTGTTGCTTCAGCTTTACGCAACAGATGCACCATATCAATCGGTGGTACTCCCGCAGGAATAATGGCAATTTGGCGAATTCCAGCCGCGATCGCTTCTAAAGCCGCATCGAGTGCTTGATACGGAGGCACTAAGATAATTGTCGTGTCGATCACCCCAAATGCTGCTACCACTTGTTCGACTAAATCAAACACAGGGATATCATCAAGCTTTTGCCCACTTTGTCCAGGGCTGATTACCGCGATCGCATTTGTGCCATAGGCTTTCATGCGGGCGGCGTGCGTTGCCATGAGTGGTTCGCAAATGCCCTGGATGACAACTTTACTTTCTGGGGTTAGTTTCATTTTCTTCTTCCAGAGGACTTGGCAAAACGCGATACTTGTGCTACAGCTTCATCTAGACTTTCAGCAACAGAGACTTGCACTGTGGCAAGTTGTTCTTTCGCGGCGTCTATCTCTGCACCTGCAAACCGCACAATGACGCGTGGCGAGTATGATTGCGTGCGCGATCTGCTAGTGGTCATTCGTTCTCGACGTTGCACAAAATTCACAATCACTTGGGCTAATTCTGCGGGGGTTGGCACTGTACCGAGAATATTAACTAACACGACTTGAATATTTTTTTGTTCGCTCAAGAATTCGAGTCCTTGTTGCAGGCGATCGCTAAAGCTAGGTGTTGTTGCATTCCAACTTCTGCCATGTCCAATATTGAGACAAATTGCTGGCTTACTTCCTGCATCGCTGAGTAAATCCATCGTCGCCATGACTAAACCCGCGCCGTTACCCAAAACCCCGATATTGCTTGCCGGATCGACTTCATCCCAAGTACCTAATTCTAGCGAATACTTGCGTCCTTTCTCGCGCTGCACCATTTTTTCCGCCATCGCGGCGACATCAGAATGACGCGCGATCGCGCGATCGTTGACGCTGACTTTACCATCGAGTGCCATAAGTTCTCCGGTCGAACTGACACCGAGAGGATTAATTTCCACCAAGTCTAGGTCTTTCTGCACGAACAACTGATACATTTTCTCGATAATCCCACTGACTGTCTGAATCAGCGGTCCTTGTAGACCCATTTTGATCGTTAAGCGTCGCGCATAAAATGGCGAAAATTCTTGGTCAACGACGACTTGCTGTAAGAGTTCGGGTGCTGATTCGACATCAATACCACCTTGGGGAGAACCTAAAAGTAGTGGTCGATGCGCCGCTGCATCTAAGACGATAGCTAAATAAAACTCTTGATCCGCGTCGTATTTGGCTTCTGCGAGCAAGACTTCGGGTAATTCACCCAAAATTGATAAATGAAAAATTGTTTGCGCAGCGGCGATCGCATCGATTGTATTCGTCACAAATCGCACTCCTCCTGCCCTACCTCGACCACCAACACGTACTTGCGACTTAAGTACCACAGGATAAGGAATTTTGAGCCGTTTGATGTCGCTAGGGCGGTCAATGCGTTGCGACGGCAAGACAGGTATGCCCATCTCCCTAAACCATTCCTTTGCTTGGTACTCTAGTAGATCCATGTTTAGCTTGTTACGCTCAGCTTTGAGAAGATTAAGAAGATAGAAGGTCGAGGGCTTTGATGAATTTTCATCGATAAATTTGGCAGATTGAGTATGGACAAGAAATGCTTTGTCTTCACTCCAATGCCTTACACCTCAGTATCGTATTTCTGGCGCTGTGTGTCGCAAAACACATCCTTTGTTTATTTTTCATCACTCAATTGAGGAACTTGCCGCCATGAAGCCAGAGTGAGAATAAATGCTTCCCTTTTGCCTTGTACCCTCTCAGTTGACCTCCACCCTTTCTTGAACTGATTCATACTTTAACGTATTGGTTATCGCTATTTCGTCATCCCTGATAATTAATTCCTTAAAGCAATTTCCATAGAAATCAACTACATGATTTTTTACTTCCTTGCTGCTTGACTACTTTGCCAGTCTTTTGCCACCAGATCTATACCATAAAATTTCTGCCAAAAAGCGTCTACTATTTTTGTTGGCAATACTTTGGTCATCATAAATATTAAGATTCTGCCACCCGTTGCCGCGACATAACGCGGACGTGGGTTACGCGCAACTAACGCTTTGATAATGACTTCAGCAACGCGCTCGGATGTCCAAGCTTGACGACTCGTTTGTGATTCTAAGTTTTTGAGTTTGGTAAATGCCGTACGGTAGGGACTTTTTTCGGGCGCGGCAACATTTTCTTCTACTGCTTGGGCTGATGCGGCAAAAAAGTTAGTGCTAACAGGTCCAGGTTCGATGACACTAACTTTAATATTGAATGGCTCAAGTTCCATTCGCAAAGCATCACTCAACCCTTCTAAAGCAAATTTCGACGAACTATATAAACCTCCGAAGGGAAAAGCTAATCTTCCTCCCAAGGAACTAATATTGATAATTCTGCCGCCACCTTGATTTCGCATTTGCGGCACAACAGCACGGATCAGCGCCAGTGGTGCAATTAAGTTAACTTGGAATTGCTTTTGAATTGCTTCGATAGAAATCAATTCCACAGGTCCCATTTGTCCGTACCCTGCATTATTGACTAAAGCGTCAATGCGACCAAAGTGCGCGATGACTTTTGCGACGATTGCTTCAACTTGCTCAATCTTTTCTAGATCTGTAGGTACTATTAAGACTTCGGCTCCCGCTTTGCGGCAAAAATCAGCGACGTCTTCGAGTTTCTCGACACTGCGGGCAGCGATCGCTAACCGAATACCCATGTACCGCTCGGATAAAGTTTTTGCCAGCGCCGCACCAATGCCCGTGGAAGCTCCAGTAATGAGTATTACCTGTTCCGATAAAGAAAACATATTTAGGTTGCTTATTTATTTCATATTGTCTTCTAATTTAAAACGCAACAATATCAACTCAGGAAAGATTTTTCCGCTACTTGACCAACTGTGCGGCAGCATTAAAGAACTGTCTACAAAGCCCTTGTGTCACTAATACTGCCGTAATTAAGTTAGCAAACGCCAGAATAAACAAAATTAATATTTGGTACGATGCCGCATCGAGGGGATCGACACCACTCAAGAGTTGACCTGTAATAATTCCTGGAAGCGTCACAATCCCGACGACAGTCATTTGGTTGAGAATGGGAATGAGTCCCGCTTTGATAGCATCTCTGCGATACTGTGCAACGGCTTGTTGGGGAGTTGCACCTAAACTTAAATGCGTTTCGATTTCTAACTGACTTGCATTAATTGTACTGACAAGGCGTTCTCCGGCGATCGCTGCGCCATTAATCGCACTGCCAAAAACAATTCCTGCAAGTGGAATGAGGTACTGTGGTTCGTACCACCGCACAGGTTGAATAATCAGCAGGTTTGTGTAAGCAAGCGTCACCGCCGTGCTGAGAAAGATTGCTCCCCACACTAACGGCAAAACAAAAGGAATTTTTTTACTAATGCGATTACGCGCGACAACCGCCGCGATCGTGAGCATGACGGCTAAAATTGCCAAAACTGCCCAAGGATTATCCAGCGCAAAGACAAACGCCAAAATATACCCAACTACCAACAGTTGTAGTATTGTTCTTCCTGCGGCGATCGCTAAATTGACTTCGAGTCCTAATCGTTCCCAAGCCGATAACCCAATGGCGATCGCAATTAATCCCACCGCAAACATCAAATCAAGTAAATCTAAGCTAATTAATCCTGTTGAGTTCATAGTTTTCTTCCTGAGGAGCGAGAGGCTAGTGACTAGAGAAACCCAATTCCTGACCTCCGACCTCTGACCTCTCATTAGCGAAACAACTTATTGAATTTCTCATTCTAAAAGCTTAAAAGAAGCCAAACCGGATTTTCTTGTAGCACGACATTTGATTTGATATTTTCAAGAATAAATACTCATGGATCTAAGCGTGAATATCCCTCCTCTAGATTTAGTGCGACAGTACACAACGATTGAAGCGGAAGTAAGTGATGCTGTTTTAAAAGTTTTGGCTTCTGGTGGTTATATTGGCGGCCCTGTTGTCAAAGACTTTGAACAGCAGTTTGCTGCTTATACAGGTGTTGCCGAATGCGTTGCGTGTAATTCGGGTACAGACGCGTTATTTTTAGCACTCAAAGCCTTAGAAATTGGTGCAGGCGATGAAGTCATTACCTCACCGTTTACTTTCTTTGCGACGACTGAGGTGATTACAGCGGTTGGTGCAACGCCTGTTTTTGTGGATATTGACGCGGCGACGTTTAATCTCGATGTAGAGAAATTAACCGCTGCAATTACGCATAAAACTAAAGCAATCATGCCCGTTCACTTGTTTGGACAACCTGTGGATATGACGGCGGTGATGGAAATTGCCCAAGCACGCAACTTATATGTTATTGAAGACTGTGCCCAGTCTACGGGAGCAATGTGGGCAGAGCAAAAAGTAGGTAGTATCGGACACATTGGGTGTTTTAGTTTTTACCCGACAAAAAATCTGGGAGCGTGTGGTGATGGTGGGGCAATGACGACGAATGATGCGGCGATCGCCGCAAAAATCCGAATGCTCCGCGAACACGGTAGTAAAACGCGCTATATCCATGAAGAAATAGGCGTGAATAGCCGATTAGATGCGATCCAAGCGGCGATTTTACAAATCAAACTCCGCTATCTCGACCACTGGAACGAACAACGGCGGGCGATCGCGCAACGCTATCACGAATTTTTAGCGCACATTCCCACCGTTGCGATTCCGCAAGAACTTACAGGCGGCGTTGGCGTGTGGAATCAGTATACAATTCGGTTGACAAAAAACGACAGTAACTATCGCGATCGCGTCCGTCAAATGCTGCAAGAACGCGGTGTGAGTTCGATGGTTTACTACCCGCTGGCGCTGCATTTACAACCAGTTTATGAAAATCTTGGTTATCAACCAGGTAGCTTACCAGTTTCAGAACAAGCTAGCCGCGAAGTTCTCTCTTTACCAATGTTTCCAGAAATGACAATCGAGCAGCAAGATAAGGTAATTTATACGCTGAAAGATTGTCTGAGCTAAAGCGGTAATAGGTAATAGGTAATCGCTTAGAATTACACAACTTCAATTACCCATTACCTGTTACCAATGATTTACACCAAAGTGTAATTTCGCGTCGCTAACGCATCTACTAAGCTACGCACCGCAGCAATCATCGCGACTTCGCTATTTAGCTGATTAATCGCCGAACCAACGCCAACACCCGCAGCCCCAGCGGCGATCGCCAGTGGTGCCGTGACGCTAGAAATTCCTGAAGCACATAGTACCGGAACCGATACAGCGCGAGAAATCTCATAAGCAGCGGCTAATGTAGGTGCCGCTTTTTCGATCAGTCCTAGCGTTCCTGAATGCGCGGGTTGACTGCTCGTTCCGCCTTCGGTTTGGATAATGTCAGCGCCAGCTTTGACGAGTTCTTCGGCTAGCTGCACTTGCTGATCGAGTTCGAGAATATGCGGAACAGTGACTGATAGCGTGATATTGGGTAAGAGCGATCGCGTAGCTTGTGTTAACTCCAGCACTTCTGCGGCTTCAAATCGCCGCCCTTGCGCGTAGAAACTATCAAAGTTGCCAATTTCGATTAAATCAGCCCCAGCTTCTTGCGCAATGACAAACTTTTCGGGTTCAACTGCTGATACACAAATTGGTAAATTTGTCAAGCTTTGAGCAAGTTTTATCAGTTCAGGCTCAGCGGCAATATCGACAAAAGTAGCACCACCGCGATCGGCTGCAATGACCGTAGCAGCAACTCGATCTGCGTCAAAGTTATTCAAGCCACTGATGATTTTGATGACGCGTCTTTGTTCAAAAGCGCGCTGCATTTTAGGATGCATTGTCATGATTTATCCGACACAGCTACAAAAAAGTTACGCTATGCATTGTGACATTCCTCAGCAGCTAGAAGCTAGGGGAAATATGGAAAAGTTTTGAGTGGTGAGGTTTGAATTAAAGAAATGTTGTTCACTCAACATTGAGAATTCATAACTTTCTTAGCACCGTGAAAACTTTAGTGAAACGGTATAAGTCCGCACGGTGACACGCGCTAAGTTCATTTTTAAACAATCTCACCGAAATCGAGCCATGGCTCAGATTTTTACTCAAAATTGTTATGACAATCTGCAAAGTGTCATTCATCCTCCTCAAAGTTTAGCGAGAACCAATGTACACTTCAAATTGTGTGAGGAGTAATACGAACAAAAAAGCTCTTGGGGTCGAAACACGGCAAGACTCCCAAGAGCTTTTTTCACAAGACAGCCTAATGAAAGCAATTGCTGGCTGGTAGCAGTTATATCAATGAATCAACCCGAAGTTGGCGTACTACTGCGGTAGTGGCATATCAGGCGCATCAGTTGAATATCCTTCAGCAGTGCTGGGACCAACGACTAAAAGATCGCTGGTTGCAGTAATTTTTCCTGAACGATAAACGTATTCAACAGCTTGTCTTAAAGCTTCAACACGATCCATCGTGACATTCTGCGACGGAAGAAGATCGAAAATTCCCAAACGTTCTAACCGACGCTTAATTTTGTCTGTCGCACCAACGATAAAGACTTGACGTCCTTGTTCTACCGCATCCTTGATGGCATTCTCGATCGCTAATGAAGCTGTTACACCAAGGATAGGTACATCGCTCAAATCTAAGATGAGAACGTCGTGGTCTTGCATTGCGGTGTGTTCGCGGGCGATCGCCTTCGACAATCCAAAAATCATTGGTCCACTGAGGTAGAACAGCAACACGCGATTATTTGCTTGCTCAAGTAGCTGCTTTTCTTCTTGAGTAAGGATAATGTCATCATCCGTGTCGCTAATCACTTTGACATCTTGCGACTGATGCTGCGATAACCGTTCGATTGTCAGGATATTTGCAATAAATACGCCAACTCCTACTGCAACAATCAAGTCAACAAATACTGTCAGGAATAGCACGCCGTACATGATCAGCGTTCCCTTTAGCGAAACTCGATGCGCGCGCTTGAGGAAACTCCAGTCAAGAATATCAATTCCCACCTTCAGCGCAATCCCCGCGAGTACTGCCATTGGAATTGGTTGCGTTAAACTTGCCGCTCCCAATAAGACAACGAGTAAAATGATAGCGCGAGTCAGTCCTGAAAGCGCTGTTCTAGCACCCGCTTGGATATTAACTACCGTCCCCATCGTTGCGCCTGCACCAGGTAATCCGCCGCATAGTCCAGAAACCATGTTGGCAATACCTTGACCGATTAGTTCTTTGTCCGAATTGTGTTGCGTCCGCGTGATGCTATCGGCAATAACGGCGGTAAGTAGCGTATCAATACAACCCAGCATTCCTAACACGATACCATCGATGACCATTGTGGTCATTTGTCCGGCAGTAAAGACGGGCATTTGCAACTGTGGCAATCCGGTAGGAATCTCACCGATGCGGCGAATCTCAACGCCTTGAAAGAAGATGAGAGATACTATTGTGCCAACAATCAAGGCAACAAGTTGCGGTGGGACGATGCGCTTGAATTTGCGTGGCATGAAAAACAGAATTGCCAAACTTAGCGCGCCTAGAATAGCTTCCGCAGGATTAATATTGGAGAATAACTGCGGTAAGCTTTGCACTGTACCGAGAACGCCGCCTTTAGGAGCCGCTTGTCCTAAAAACGGAGCAATCTGCAAGATAATGAGGATGACTCCAATCCCAGACATAAAGCCTGAAATCACGCTGTAGGGCATCAACGTGATGTATTTTCCGAGCTTGAATACGCCAAAGAGGATTTGAAATAGCCCTGCTAGCATGACGACTGTAAACGCCATTGCTAAGCCATTTTCTGGGTTGCTTGCAGTCAAACTGGCGATAATTCCAGTAATGACTACCGTCATCGGTCCTGTTGGCTCAGAAATGAGTGTGGGCGTACCGCCAAAGAGTGCTGCGAAAAAGCCAACGCAAACAGCACCGTAAAGACCTGCTACCGCACCTGCGCCAGAGGCAACACCGAAGGCTAGCGCGAGAGGTAACGACACAATTGCAGCCGTGATTCCACCAAATAAATCACCGCGCAGGTTGCGAAAATGGATATGATTAGTTAATTGCATTCTTAGGCTATAGTTATGAATGAATCAAAGTGTCTCTATGCAATAAAACCAGACAAGAAATAAGGTGTATTTCTTGCACTATTTACGCAGGATGAAATGTATAAATAGCTGCCTGGGATCAACGAAAAAATGAGAAGCAACATACTGCTTTCACCGATTTTTAAAAATGCACTATTAAAAGTAGTGATATGCTCCTTAAGGAATAAAAGAATATGCTCAAGCGGTACGTTAAACAATAGAATACAGCTTTTAATGCAGATTTAGTTTAGTCTAAGTCACTAATTGTTAAAGAAATATTAAATATTATTAATAGAGAAATCTCTATGGATTTTAGGCAGAGTGATAAAAAAGTCTAAGTAATAATTTAAATTAACCAAAATTATTCTATAAGAACAAAGGATAATTTGTATCAACTGAGCTAATGGCTAGTCGCTAACAGCAATGAACAATAACTCCAACGAAAGACTTCGGATCTGCTGATGTTGTGCTGTAAATTTCAGTTGCGATCGCGCGCAAATGTCCGATTTCTCCTTATGCTGGTATAGTCGCAAGTTGATAGCCGTGACCGATGACAAATCTGCGTGTGTTGTGCCTAGGGGAAATTTTATTTGATTGCCTTGCCGATCAAATCGGGCGATCGCTTGAACAAGTCGAATCGTGGACACCATACCCAGGAGGCGCACCGGCAAACGTCGCGTGTGCTTTAGTTAAGCTAGGAACACCCTCTGGATTTGTGGGGTGTGTCGGTGAAGATGAACCAGGAAACGCCCTCGTACAGCTATTACAAGAAGTAGGAGTAGATACCACAGGCGTGCAACGTCATCCTAGCGCACCAACGCGACAAATTTATGTAGTACGTTCGGAATCCGGCGATCGCACGTTTGCAGGTTTTGGCGAATTTAAAACCGAAGAATTTGCAGATACGTACTTGCAAGCTGACAAGTTACCCGTGCAACTATTTGAAAGCGCCGACTTTCTTGTACTAGGAACTTTAGAACTTGCTTATCCAGATAGCCGCGCTGCGGTATTTCGCGCTTTAGACTTAGCCGAGCAGTACAATGTAAAAGTTGTCTTAGATGTCAACTGGCGTCCGGTATTTTGGGATAGTGAAGCGACAGCACGAGAAATAATTCCCAAACTCTACAACCGCATCGATTTTCTCAAACTTTCACAAGAAGAAGCCGAATGGTTATTTGATACCACCGATCCAGGCGCAATTAACTATCGGTTGGAATCGATTGAAGGCGTACTCATCACCGCAGGCGAACACGGCTGCGCTTATTGTTTGGGAGGAAATGAAGGCAAAGTTCCCAGTTTCCCTGTTAAAGTTGTCGATACCACAGGCGCAGGAGATAGCTTTCTCGCTGCGTTCGTTCACCAGTTAAATCAACAAGGTATCAGTAGCTTACAAGAACCAGACGTTGCGCGATCGGTTGTGAAGTATGCGAATGCAGCAGGGGCTTTGACGACAATAAAACCAGGTGCGATCGCATCGCAACCCACCGCAGCCGAAGTCGAATCGTTTCTGGCTACTCACCACTAGCCACTCGTCACTTATCCTTAACTCAACTGACTCCGAAAGCGATTAACACTCACTGTCAACAAAACGACAACAAAAGTGAAAAGTGCCAACACGTGCGGGAATAAAATATCAATACCAACACCTTTTAGGAGAATTCCGCGAGAGATGGCGACAAAGTGACGCAGGGGATTGAGTAGTGAGAGGTATTGAAAAAAAACTGGCATACTTTCAATCGGTGCGATCGCTCCTGAAAGTTGAATCAGCGGTAAATTGATAAAAAATGAAGTTAAAACGACCTGTTGTTGGTTCTTTGCCAAAGTCGCCAACATCAAGCCAACACCAATTCCCACAAATAAGTAAAGTCCCCCAAGCGTCAAAAATAACAATAAGCTTCCTTGTAGCGGTACTCTAAACACGATCCGAGCGACGCTGAGTGCTAGTAGTATATCTCCCATCAACAGCACAAATAATGGGGCAATTTTGGCTAACAGAATTTCCCAAGCATCTGCGGGAGTCATCAACAGTTGTTCTAACGTTCCAGAGTCTTTTTCGCGTACTAATGTCGTAGAGGACACAAGCGTACTTGTTAAAGTAATTACAGTTCCCAACACGCCAGGAACTAAAAACCAACTACTTAATAACCCAGGATTGTAGAAGAAAACGCTTTGCGCTTGTATGAGTGGTGGTGTGGGGTTTTGATCTAAACTGCGACTGTATTGGTTAATAATCTGAGTAGCGTAACCGCTAGCAATTCCAGCGGTATTTGCATCAACGCCATCAATGATTACTTGTACTTCCGCAGTTTTATTTTGGATTAAATCGCGATTAAATTCTGAAGGAATCACTAGCCCTGCGGTAATTTTTCCTAAGCGTACTTGCTGCGCAATTTCCTCTTGACTAAAACTATAATTTTGCGAAATAAAGATTTGATTTTCTGTTAATGCAGCAACTAACTCGCGGCTTTCATAAGTATTAGCATAGTCTACAACTCCTAGTTTAAGGTTCTGCACATCGGCATTAAGCGCGAAGCCAAAGATTAAAAGTTGTATTGTTGGTGGAAAAAGTAATAAGAAAAGTAATTGTTTATTTCGTAATATCTGGTTAATTTCTTTAACACATAATGCCCAAAAGCGACTTTCCAGAAGATGAGTAAAAAGTTTCATAGAGAAAACAAAATAAAAGCTTTAGTGCGATTTTTGATGAAATTGTAAATAAACGAACCACTAAAAACGCAAAAACACATAAAAGTAAACTATAAAGAGATTTCTGATTTGTATTTTTTCAGATTTAGTACGGTAACTGCATTCGGCTTAATGCTTTTCTTGCTGTATTGAATAGTAGCAAACCAATAACTATAAGAACTATAGGAATAAACCAAACTCCTATCCAACCTGTACCACGCACAAAGGCATCGCGGCTGAGTTCTATATAATATCGAGCAGGTAGAACACTAGAAATTACTGAAAGTGGAAACGGAATGTTACTCAGAGGATAAATAAAACCTGATAGTAATAGCGAAGAAAGAAAGCCAATAGTAGCAACTCCTTGCACCGCAGCATTTTGATTACTTGCTCTGACTCCGATGAGTAAACCAAATAATACACTTGTCCATAAGTAAAGTAAAGTTCCTAGAATAAATACTGTCGGTTCTACAGCAAAACTCAACTGAAATAATAGTGAACCAAGGCTGATAATGACAATTGCTTGAGCAATACCAATAACGAAATAAGCAAGTCCTTTACCTAGTAATAATTCAGCAGCAGTGAGGCTAGAAGCATAAACTTGTAGAATTGTACCGCGTTCTTTTTCGCGTACCATTGCGATCGCCGCTAGCAATGACGGATAAATCCACAATATCACCCCATAAACTCCAGGGACAATATACAATGACTCTCGACGTCCTGGATTAAACCACAGTCGAATTCGGGCAACTATATTAGGTTGTTCTTGTTGTAGTCTAGAAGTTTGTAAAAAAGCATTAGTTGTGGCTCTAAAAGAGTTCTGAATGATTCTGGCATTATTCGCATCAGTACCATCAATTAAGACTTGTACAGTAGTAGGTTGATTCGAGTTAATTTGTGAGTCAAAATCAGGAGGAATAATTGCGCCTGCATTAGCAATTCCTCTTTCTAATGCCCCGATTATATTATCATCCCAGCGCGTTAATTGAAATTGATTTGTCGCCATTAATTGTTCAATATAACTACGGCTGAGAGGACTATTATTTAAGTCTTGAATGACAATTGGAATATTTGTTGCTTCTAAACGAATCGCAAAACCAAAAATAAATAAAGTAGCTAATGGTAGCAAAATTGCTAGTGCAACTGTGAGGCGATCGCGCCTAAATTGTGCTAACTCTTTAATACACTGTGCTAAAATCCGTTTCATTTAAAGCCTTTTCCATGTAAACGCAAGGAATTTGGATGCCGGAACGTAAAGTATGAAATGAGTGTTCAACAACTTGATAGCCGTTTGCTTGATAAAAAGGTTCAGCCGTTGTTGATGATACAAGCTTGAGCTTTTTGTTCTGTTGAAATATTGCTTCTTTTTCTACAGCCTTTAGAAGGCGCGTACCTACCCCTCGACGAGTGTATTCAGGATGGACGTAGACAGCATAGATCTCATCTTTGAATAAAGAGGAAAAGCCAGCAATTAATTCCTCAATTTCAGCAACAAATATTGTTTCACCTCTTTCAACCATTGCTTTGCGAAAATTTTCAGGCTCAGAGCTACCTACCCAGGCTTCAATTTGCTCAGGGGTATAATCTTTTATACATAATGTGCGTACAGATACACGATGAACATGACAAATAGCTTCAGCATCTTCTAATTTAGCTTTACGCACTTTAATATTTTGCTGTGAGGTTTCATTCATAATTCTGAATACCAGCAGGCGACCGCTTCATTACAATTAAGGATATTCAATATTGTTGTATTTTTGCTCGTTGTTCTAAGATTTTAAATAAAAACTCCTATAGTAATCCTAATTCGTTCATGAAAATCTCTCCCGACTCTTTCTCTGCGAACTCTGCGTCTCTGCGGTTCGTTATCAATGTAATTTTTATAAATTAATCACTATATTTACAGCAGCTATGCCCCACACTCGCAATTTAAATAATTAATAAAAACAGTAAAACAATGGATAATCCACGAGTTTTTGCAGATTTTCATAATGCTGATGCTCAAGGGCGACTACGCTTAAATTGTGTTGGAACGATCGCAGACTTGGCTAAACAGAAAATTCATTTACAAAATGACCGACGTTTAACATTATGTAGTGAAGATTTGGAAGTTGATGGAGTTGTGCAATATTCGATAGAGGAACATCTGTGGGTTGCTGTCATTGACTGGGACAAGATTCGAGAAAGAGAAGATACCATGAGTCAAGAAAGTAACGTTGCAGTTTGATGGTACTGACTCAATGAGCTAATCTTGCTGTTCTACTCTTTGCACGATACCGATAAATGCATCTTCTAAAGAAAAGGGAATCGGGCGAAGTGAGTGGATCTGTAAGTTTGCCTCCTTTAAAGTTGAACGAAGTTGAGAAATTTCTTCTGGATGATCGACAACAACATGAAGTTTCTCGCCAAAAATGGATACGCGCCAAGGTTCGAGTTGCGTTTTGAGTAAATTCGATGCAACTTGTATATTATCGGTAATGATTTCTAAAAGTTGTCCTGGTTGTTCGGCTTTGATTTGACTGGGTGAACCTTGCGTGACGACTTCTCCCGCTACCATAAAACCCATACGGTTGCAGTGTTCGGCTTCTTCGAGATAGTGTGTGGTTACTAAAATTGCAGTTCCGTTGCGGGCAAAATCTTCAATTAACCGCCAAAATTGTCGCCTCGCCAGCGGATCGACACCGGATGTAGGTTCATCAAGGAATAAAATTTCGGGTTCGTGCATTACCGAAGCCCCGAAGGCAACTCGCTGCTTCCAACCTCCAGGTAATTGCCCTGTAATCATATCTTCTTGACCTGCCAAGCCACAAGTTTCTAAAACCCAATTGATGCGATCGCGTCGCACTCGCCGCGAAACTCCATATACTCCGCAATAAAATTCCAAATTCTGCACGACGCTTAAGTCATCATACAGCGTAAACTTTTGGCTCATATAACCAATCCGCCGCCGCAGTTGGTTACTGCGTAAATTCTGGGTTTCTCCCGCCAGCGAAATCTTACCACTGCTTGGTTCAAGCAATCCGCACAGCATTTTAATCGTCGTTGTTTTACCTGCACCATTCGCCCCCAGTAACCCGTAAATTTCCCCGTAGCGAATCTCTAGATTGACTCCTTTAACGGCTTGAAAGTTACCAAAAACCTTTTGTAAGTTGTTTGCACCAATTGCAACTGATAAATTATAGTTCCCTCGCTCCTCACTCCTCACTCCTCGCTCCTGTTTTGGAAACGGAATAAACGGCGGATCGGAACCCGCAGCGCGTAAGCGCGTGACAAAGACGTTTTCTAAAGTGGCTTCGCCAGTGTCAATTGTGTCTAACGGTATTTTGTTTTGATTTAATAACTTGCGTACTTGTGCTTCACCTTTTTGGGCGTTTGGTACTAAAACATCGAGGCGATCGCCAAAACTCTGTACATCTGCGATCGCTTGATAATACCGCTGGGCATCAATCACATCAATTTGAGAGTTAGATTCGGCATCTGTAGATAGTAAAATCTTTGCTGCGGCTTCGAGGGCTTGTAAATTTCCTGTACGCACTTCTAAGCGTTCTAAACCTAAATCATCGCGCAGTTGTTGAAGTGTACCAATTTGCTGGATTTGTCCTTCATACATCAACGCAATGCGGTTACAGCGTTCAGCTTCATCGAGATAAGGCGTTGCGACAACAATCGTTACTCCTTCATTGGCTAACGTTGCCAAAACATCCCAAAATTCCCGCCGCGATACCGGATCGACACCGGTTGTTGGTTCATCTAAAAGTAAAATTTGCGGTTGCGATACTAATGCACAGCACAGCGCTAATTTCTGCTTCATCCCTCCTGAAAGTTGTCCTGCGAGGCGATCGCCAAAGCGTTCTAATCCCATCAATTTGAGATATTTATTTCGCCGTTGTTGTAGTAAATCTGAAGGAATTTTACGTAAACCGGCACTGTAGCTGAGATTTTCATCAATGCTAAGGTCAAGATACAGCGAAAATTGCTGCGTTAAATAACCAATATTCAGCCGCGCATCGCGGGGAGGTAGCCTTAATACTTGCACATGACCTTCACTCGCTTCCATCACTCCAGCGAGGATGTGAAACGTTGTCGTTTTTCCCGCGCCATCAGGTCCAATTAAACCAAAAATTTCTCCTTGACGTACTGTAAAATCAATTCCGCGAACTGCGACAAATTTACCGTAGCGTTTCTCTAGTCCTTCAACTCGAATGACCGATTCTGTCGTTAATGCTGTTGTATCTGTAGTTGTCATTGAAGTTGCAATTTTTTTATTGAGTCAGAATTTCGCCATCAGCTGGCATTCCTGGCTTTGCAAATCCTTGCGGATCGTCAATACTCAGCTTGACGCCAAAAACTTGTCGTACTCGATCTTCACGGAAGTAGATATTTTCTGGAGTAAATGACGCTTGCGTATCAATTGCGGTGACTCTTGCCGCTAACGGGCGATCGGGGGCAGAATCGAGAAAGACATTCGCACGTTGTCCGATACGCACATTGGCAATTTGTCCTCCAGGAATGAAACCCCGTAGATAAACAGTGTTGGGATCGATGAGTGTCAATAATGTTCTACCTGTCGCCACAACTTCCCCAGGTTCGACGCTACGAGTTAACACGACACCATCTATGGGACTGACAACGTTGAGATCGGCGATTTGTGCTTGAATTTGTTGGCGGGAAGCTTGCGCATTTTTGACTTCGGCTTGGGCTGCTGCAAGTTGCGATCGCGCGACATCAAGTTGTCTGCGTAAAGCATTCAATTGTGTATTGCGAATATTCGGATTTAAACTCGCCGTTTGGGCTTGCACTAATGCGCCTTGCGCGGCACTCACTTGTTTTTGTGCGGCATCAATTGCGGCTTCTCGGCTTTGAAGTGTTGCTTGTGCGGTTTGAAAGGTTGCTTGCGTTTGATCGAATTGCTGCTGAGTAATCGCGCCTGCTTGTAGTAATTGTTGAAAGCGATCGCGTTCTTTGCGGGCGAGTTCGAGTTGCGATCGCGCTTCGATAAGTTGTGCTTGTGTTTGATTTAACTGTGCTTCGGCTGCGGCTACGTTTGCTTCTGCTTGCGCAATTCGTCCTCTCGCGTCTCCCTGCGATTGTTGTAAATTAAACTGTGCTTCTTCAATTTGGCTTTGGGCAACGGCAATTTGCAACCGTGCTTGTTGTTCTTGTTGCTGCGCAGCACTTAAACGTGCATTTGCGCCTTGCAATTGTGCTTGAATTTCTGCATCATCAAGCCCCACAATCGTTTCGTTTTTACGAACGCGATCGCCTTCTCGTACCGTCACAAACTCAATTCGACCACCTACTTTAGCCCCTAAATTTGTTGGATAACCTTCAATTCGACCGCTTAGCTGTAATGCATCGGTTCTCGGACGCGATGAAAAGTACCAAATTGAAAAACCAACGGCACCGACAAGGATTAACCCAATCGGAATCAACAAACGCGGATTGGCTTTACGACGTACTTTCGCTGGGGATTCAGGCGCTTGGGCGGGTTTTTGCGGCTGTGATATCAATTGCGACATCGGATTTTTAATTTTTGAGTTAGCAACTCTTGCCCTTGTTGTTATCGCAGGTATGACTGTTGTTTGTAATACTATGAGTCTTTATAAGACTAAACTGCTGATAAAATCATACTAGACCGTACAGTATGATTGAACAAGCCTTTTTACAAAAATTTAAGCTTCAAGCAATATGGCTAACTCCCCACTGAGAAATTCGCATTCAGCACTAAACTACCTCAATGAAGTCGGTGTATTAGCCGCGCAGATTGAGTCAGAACCCGTAGGAAGTGGCAATACTAAGCGCGAACAGATTTTGCAAGGCGCGATGCAGGTTTTTCTCAAACAAGGTTATGCCAAAACAAGCATGGATCGCGTTGCTGCTACCGCAGGTGTATCCAAGCAGACGATTTATAGTCACTTTCAAGATAAAGAAGGATTGTTCGTCGCGTTGATTGAGCGCGTGACGATTCGTAGCTTCTTGTCTGAGTTTCAAAATCCGTTTGAAGGCGAACCACAAACCGTATTGCAAAGAATTGCGGAGAAGTTTTTAGCTAAAATGGATGACCAAGAATATATCGCCTTTTTTCGGTTAGTTATTGCTGAATCGGCGCGGTTTCCTGAATTAGCACAACTTTATACGCGCACAGTTGTCCAATTTGGCTTTCGCAATTTGAGTGCTTACTTTGAAGCGCATCCAGAACTTAAGATTGCTGATACCGAAGCAACAGCGCGTATCTTCCTTGGTTCTTTGGTTGCTTTTGTGTTAGCGCAAGAAGTTTTGTACGGTAAGCAGACTATGCCAATGGAAAAAGAGCGCTTGATTAGTAGTTTGATTAATTGCGTTTTGTGTCAAGCATAGCTTAATTTGAACGAACTACAAAGAGGACAAAGGAAAGAGATATGGAGGAATTTGAATTACCGATATCTTAGTCCGTCAGGCATGATTGCGCCTTCAAGCTTTGCACGGGATAAGTTTGCACCATCCAAATTAGCGCCTATCAAGTTAGCATTTCTTAAATCGGCGCGTGACAAATCAGCATTACTTAAATTAGCACCGCTCAAATTAGCATTTCTGAGCTTGGCGCGTGATAGATTAGTATGACTTAAATTTGATCCGCTTAGGTCAGCTTTTTCTAGTTTAGCTTTGGTGAAGTTAGTATAACTTAAATCTCTGTCTCTGAGGTTTACTTTCTTTAAATTAGCTCGTTCTAAATCGGTTTCTAAGAAGCCTACTTGAGTTGCTATTTGTTGATTTTGTGTTGGTTGGATTCCCGCAACGGTTGCTGTCAGTAGACTGCCTAAGATAAATGCTGCTGCAATCGCGATCGCATTGAGCGGAAAATTGCTAAATTGGAATTTGCGTGGTTGTTTGTAACTTGGCTGTGCTTGAACTTGGGCGATCGCTTTTTGGATATATTCGGGTGGAATTCTCGCCTCTAACCCTGCTTGGATGATTTCTTCAACCGAGTAGCTTTGGTTTTTTTCCGCATATAATCGCGCAGCCCGATCGAATATTTCTGGTATTTTATCTGCGGGAATTTTGGGTTGATCTTTCATAAAATACTTGTCAAATATGATTGATTGACATTATTATTTGATTTGGAGATCTAAAATTTAAGACGCTAGAATCTGCTGATAAAACTTGCTAAAATATAAATTTCCAATAATTTTGAGAAGCTTGATTAAGAAAAAATAGCAAGTACTGATTGATGCTACTATTATAAACTTTATAATTTCGTTCAAGTTATAAAATTTGTTTCAACAATTAAGTTACTAATGTTACTTGCTAAATTATCTTCTCAACATTCTCATACGATTGCGCTTTGTGCAGCACCAAATAGCGATCGCAACGCCATCAAGTTATAGGATGTTTACGTGGTGCAACCCCTTAATGTAACCAGCATGACTCAAGCAGTCGCAGAACTTACACAACGCGATCGCGATCTAGCAAGCATTGTTGAAAAATGGGGACATCCACCCAACTGGGAACGCGAGACAGGTTTTGTGGGATTGGTGCGCACCATTATTGGACAACAACTATCGATAGCATCTGCCAAAGCAATTTTCACGCGCTTATCGCAGCTTGTACCGCTAACACCCGCAAACTTTTTACAGTTAGATGATGCGCAACTGCAAGCAGCAGGATTGAGTCAGCGCAAAATATTGTATTGTCGAGAATTAGCACGAGCGATCGCAACTAACGTCATTGATTTAGACGAACTAGCGCTGCTGGATGATGCAAGTGTACGCTCTCAACTACGACAAATCAAAGGCATCGGTGACTGGACAGTTGATATTTATTTACTTATGTGCTTACAACGTCCTGATGCGTTTCCCAGCGGCGATTTAGCACTAGCCATTGCGTATCAAAAACTTAAACGTTTACCAAAGCGCCCAACTCCAGTTGAACTCGAAGCAGTTTCTGAGAAATGGAAACCGTGGCGGGCAGTTGCTGCGCGAATTCTCTGGCATTATTATCTCATGCAAAACAAGGCTTAATTTGACTTATAGTTTAGTGCGATCGTCTCCTCAGCAATAACTTCCGAGAACATTTAAGGCTTACTCGCAACCTTTTAACCAGTACCTTACAAGAAGATTCGCAAATTATGCTATTTCGCCGTTTGCTGAATGCGGCGTTGATTCAATCAATGCTCTTAGCACCTTGTTAACTGCTTCAGGTGTTGTGAAAACTTGAGCCACATCTTCATCTAAAACGACAACCGTCAACTTTTGTGTCCCTTCACGGGCAGCAAATCGATTGGGCTTCGCCTTCTGATAATCAAAGCGATATTTAGCTAGAAGCTCATCTTCGGGATTGTGTGTACTCTCAGAGGGCGTTTTGCTCATAATCCTCACGTTCCTTTCGAGTAGCTGGACGGGAACTAATGATACGGATACTACTAGATCGCTCAGTAAAGGCAATTAACAGCAATCGATGAGGATTATTCAATTATTAAATATAGTCGGCATAACGGCTAAAGTGAGCGGCAGACAACCTCGAACCCAACACCAGCAACTCTCAACTGTCCGCTGCATTTGAATTGTTCGACCGCGATCGCCATTTAAGTCCAATAGCATATTTTAATGCGCCTGGTTCGCCATATTATTAGCCCATCTCATCGGTGTCCCCCATGACTAAACGAAGCGGTCGAACAATTGCGTTCAACGGAGGTAAACAAGATCCGAACTCAGCACCAAAGGCTTTTGACCGTCTGCTGCAACGCGCTGGTTACGCTGCTGACGCTACAACTGGGAGATTAACTTGTCATACTCTGCGTGTGAACCGACCCAAAACCAAATGACCGCATCTCCATCTAACTGTCCAACTGCCCGATAATTTTTACTGATCCGAGCAGAATAAATTGGTAATTCTGGATGCACCTTTTTGAAACGTAAACTTGGATAATTGGGATCTTGTTTGAATTGGCGATACGCTTCACGTGCTTGCTCTTGAACTTGCTCAGGTAGATCGGCAAATGCTTTACGGAATTGGGTGGTGGTGCGTGACTTCACAAGGTTTCTGGATCTAACTCTTGGGTTTTCCCTGCGCGATCCTCAGCCATTGCTTCGGCTGCAAGCATGGCAAGGGTATTTTTGGACTTGGCAAATGCCTCATCCCATTGGACTTCATCTTCAAGTTCTTCCAGAATCATTGCAGCGATCGCATCCTGTTCGCTAGCAGGTAAGGTTTTCAATCGAGCGATCGCTTGTTCAAGTAGCTCAGTCATAGTTAGTGTGTTCTCATAGCAAAGATACTATCAATATTGGTCAATATCACTTTAATTTCCTAAGTTGACAACACCGTAATTTCTGCGCTTGTGAAGCTTGATGCATCGTGAGTTGCGATCGCCCGCATTAACATCTCATACAGTAAGGTGGGCAATGCCCACCTTGTTGATCCTCAACCCAAAAATTCACGCGGATCGGTGACGTAACCTGTCAATGCCGAAGCAGCAGCAGTGTAAGGCGAAGCAAGATAAATTTGCGCAGTTTTTTCACCCATGCGCCCAGGGAAGTTGCGGTTAGTTGTGGAAACGCAGACTTCGGGTTTGTTCATGCGTCCAAATGTGTCTTTAGGTCCTCCGAGACACGCCGCGCACGAAGGTGCAGCCGGTTCGATGCAACCAGAATTGAGGAAGATTTCAGAAAGCGTTTGTCCGTCGTATTTGTATGTAAACAAGTCTTCGTAGACTTTTTGCGTTGCGGGAACGATGTATGTAGGAACTTTGACTTGATGACCTTTGAGGATTCTAGCAGCGTTGACAAAATCGGTGGTTTTGCCTCCAGTACACGAACCAATATACACGCGATCTATCTTGACATCGCGACATTCTCGTGCTAAAGCGCGGTTGTCTGGTGAATGCGGTTTGGCGACAACGGGTTCGAGTTGCGAGACATCGTAGGTGCGATCGCTATAAAACTTCGCATCGCTATCGGTGTAAAACGACTCAAAAGGTTTATCAGTCCGCGCGCGGACGTACTCATACGTTGTTTCATCGGGTGCGATCGTGCCATTCTTTCCACCAGCTTCGATCGCCATATTGCACAGCGTCATCCGTTCTTCCATCGTCATCCGTTGCACGGCTTCGCCTGCAAATTCCATTGTGCGGTAAGTTGCACCCGAAACGCTAATATCGCCAATGATTTGCAAAATCAAATCTTTTGCCAACAAGTAATCTGGCATTTCGCCATTGAGAACAAACCGCATTGTTGCCGGAACTTTAATTAATAGCTTACCAGTTCCCATGATGAAACCCGCGTCGGTATTGCCGATCCCTGTGGCAAATTGACCAAAAGCACCCGCATTGCAAGTATGCGAATCGGTACCAAATAAGACTTCACCAGGACGAGTATGACCTTCTTGAGCTAAAGCAATGTGACAAACGCCTTTGTAATCTGGATTGGCTTTGAAGTTAGCACGATCAGTAATATCATAAAAATATTTAATACCTTGCTCTTGCGCAAATTCACGGAGAATATCAACGTTACGATTCGCGCGTTCGTCGGCGGTGAAAATATAGTGGTCGGGAATCAAAACAATTTTCTCTGCATCCCAAACTTTCGCATCCTCGCCAAATTCGCGCTTGAATACGCCAATCGTACCAGGACCGCAAACATCGTGCGTCATTAAGACATCAACATCAACCCAGATATTTTCTCCTGGTTCGACAACCTTTCGATTTGAAGCTTTAGCCAAAATTTTTTCTGTGAGGGTCATACCCATAGCGATCGCGTTCTCCCTTATGACAAGCTCATTAAATCTATAGTAGTTAGTATTTCTACTTTAATAGCCATTGCCAACGGCTAACCGAGTCCTTGCTAGTTCTTAAAGTTTGCTGAGATTTGCACAATCCAATTACGCGTTGTGTTTGAAGCGATCGCACGCAGCTAGCTGAACCATCTCTACTAGATCAACTGTATTATTGTACTTTACTAAGCTGACGTTTTAGAGGTTACAGCATTCTTTCGGCGAGTACAAGAGCAATTGTCATATCAAACTCATCATAAGCAATGCGATCGTCCTGTCACCAACTTTTAACCCATAACTCCTACAAATATCTTTAACGGCAATCAATTAAGAAAGTCTTATTAATCATGGTGCGATCGCCACAATCTTCAATCAAGGCTGGAGCGATATCATAATGTCAAATGTTGCAAAGTTTTGGAGTCTGAATTTTGAGTTCACTTCATAAACTTGCACAATCGTAGAAATAGTTTATTTATTATTTATTTAGAGTATTTCTGCTTTAGTAAAATTTTGTCATATTGAGTATTAATACGTAAGTATTTACTAATTCTTTATACAGATATTTATGATTGCTAAACCACATATAGCTCAACAGCAGAGAATATATAATAAATACAATTAATCAACTTTGCATAACTTGTCTAATCTCTAATTAAAATTAACTCATCAAAACAGCTATAAATAAAAAGATCTGATGATTCAAGCACATTTACAACAAGAATTATTAGAAATTCATAGAAAGAATCAAGAACTGGCTGCTCAGTTACTTGCCAAACGAATAATATCTTCAGAAGAACTCAAAAGAATCTTGAGTCCTGAGCAAATTAAACTTGGTGAAATTCTTATAAAAGAAAGATTGATTTTAAAATATGAACTAGAGCAAGCTTTGAAAGAACAGACGATGAGTCGGAAAAAATTAGGCGAGATTTTAATTGAAAGACGTATTATTTTCCCTTTTCAGTTAGAAAGAGTTTTGAGAAAACAAGGTTATCAAATTAAATAGCCCTTTGTAACTGCTATGCGAAAGCAAACTACAACTTGTATTAGAGAAAATGCGATCGCATCTTCAGAGTTTCAATAGCGTTGAACTTAATAGCGATCGCCTGCTCAAAGCGGTTGTTAGCTTTTGTTGTGCTTGACAGTTATGACTACGTTTCCCTTTTTGTGTCCTTTGTCGATATATCTATGAGCCTCGGCAGTTTGTTCTAAAGGATAACTTTTATCCATAACCAATTTCATCTTTCCTGCCTCAATAACCTCCTTTAGTTCATTGAGGAGACCTCGAAGCTCTGAAATTGGTCGCAAACCTGTGGCAGAAAACTTCGCTTTTTTGCTTTCATTTGAAGTCCACATCATTTGCAATAGAAGCGGTATGAGAACTGGTGAAAGATAGCCTCCTTGAGCTTTTAGCGAACCTTGGCAATGTGAAAACGAACTCTTACCAACCGTATCAAAAATAATGTCATAGGTCTGATCAGTTTTAGTAAAATCTTCTTTTGTGTAATCAATAACTTTGTCAGCCCCCAGAGACTTCACCATCTCTAAGTTCGTCGTACTGCATACGCCAGTCACTTTTGCCCCAAAGTATTTAGCAATCTGTACCGCAGCGCTTCCTAAACTACCAGAAGCCCCATTAATTAAAACGCTTTGTCCACTCTGAATTTTGCCAATATCTTTCAGGAAACTCCATGAGGTTAAAGCGCCATCACAAATGGAGGCGGCTTCTTCATAAGTCATATTGTTTGGTAATGTTGCCAATAAACCCTCTTCAGGCAAACACACATACTCAGCATTTGTACTGAAACCCACGCCAGTTTCTCCAAATACGGAGTCGCCTTCTTTAAAAAGCTTTACTTCTTCGCCAATCGCTTCAATTACTCCAGCAAACCCAGTTCCAGTGATTGAAATATTAGGTTTCATCAGACCAAGAAATAACCTGCCATAAAAAGGGGTTCCCTTGCGCATCATGCAATCGGCAGCCGTTACGCTTGAGGCATAGACTCTTACCAATACCTCATTGCTCTTGGGAGTAGGTTTTTCAACTTCTTGCAGTTCAAGAACATCTGGCGATCCATATTTCGTGCAGACAATTGCTTTCATGAATCTTCTCTACGACGGCTTTAGTTTCGGTGATTCACTACAATAATTCACCCTACGAATTCGGAAAACCTAACTACTTATTATGCGGAGTTTGCAATTGTGAAACCCAATACTTCTATAAGTGCGATCGCCTGCTCTTTGGGATCAGGATAAGCTAAAAACGTGCCTAGCAGATCGCCTTATCGAGTTACTACAGATGTGGGCGATCGCCTTATCAATAACATTCAAATCATCCTCTCATCGATAATCTATACACCTAGGGCATACAAGCAAAACATACAAGCCATACCACAAGAAGACTTGCAGTACAAGGATGAAGCTCAACGGTGGCAAAAGTTGTTTACCACCTCAATTGAAGAGCTTAGTTCCTTCCGTTGCCACACATTATTAGGCTATTCTAAACTTAGAGACGCATTATACGGCTTATAAAAAAATGAGCTATCGCGACATCATTACTATAGAACCCGACAAACGAGGTGGTAAACCCTGTATTCGACGCATGAGAATCACCGTTTACGACGTTCTCGGTTGGCTAGCAGCGGGTATGTCTCACGCTGAGATCCTAGATGACTTTCCTGAGTTGACAGAAGCAGATATTAGGGCTTGTTTAGAATTTGCTGCTGATCGAGAGCATCGTCTCGTGGCTGCGGTTGGTGCGGCTTGAAGCTACTGTTTGACCAGAATTTAAGCCGTAAGCTGGCTACTCGACTAGCAGATATTTTTCCTGATTCGAGTCATGTGCAGTTTCATGAACTACAAGAGAAGACTGACACTAAAATTTAGGAGTTTGCTAGAGAAAACGATTTTTGCATCGTCACTCAAGATGCAGACTTTGCAGAGCGAAGCCGTTTGTACGGTTCACCACCTAAAGTTGTATGGCTGCGCTGCGGGAATACAGCAACTAACCAAGTTGAAGCTCTAATTCGTTCTGGGGCGCAGGCAATTCAAGAACTGTTGAATAATCCCAATCTACACTGCTTAGAACTGTACTAGAGTTTTACCTGCCTTCCTCTGATGCTCAGATTATCTCACTTTTAACCAAAGCGATAATCTTCCATAATGCTTAGGGCTTATTAGCGAAATAGAATAAACTCCTCTACAGGAAGCCTCGCACTATAACGTTACGCACTATGTAACTAAGATTCTTCATAAAGAGCAACCGCCTTCATGGCTACTGTTTCCAAATCAGCACGAGTAAATCTTGATTCGGAACCTAGTATCCAAGAGATAGTAGTAGAAGCCGATTCTACCAAAGCGGCGCGATCAAATTATTATAAAAAATGCGATCGCCCCGTCAATAAAATTCACATCATCTCCTCACTCATAATTTTCTATAATGCTTAGGGCTGACAGACAAAATATCTAAACTACCCCAGAGGAAGGCTTGCAGTATAACGACCCCGTTCACCCGCCGCGAACAATATCTCGGATTTAACGAAAAGACTCTGTACGGTCAGCGTGCAGCGGGATTGTTAAACCCTGCCAACTTTGCGGAGTTCGACCTGACCGCCCTCAAAAACTTGTATTGTTAGTTGATAGCCTTCCATTGACGACATTCCAACAAGTAGTTTTGAATCGGCTTCGTCTACTGGAATTGTTATTGGTGTTCCATCCCAGATGACAACTGCTTCGTAAACGTTGAAAACGCACTCGCTGCTATCTCCAAGAATTGCTCGTCCTCGCCTTTTCTATGTCAAATTCAACTGAGTGATTAAGTCTCGAGGCAGAGAAAGCCAACCATTAAAGCCTGTATCGACGATTGCATCTTGCGTAAAAACTTTGCCATCAGCACGGCGAATTGACACGGGAAGAATCGGCTCAAACTCAACGTTAACAACGAACCCAGTAATCATGCAGTTCTTTGGGTACATCCGCCAAAACGACGAACATGACGAGAACCAATGCGAACAATCCAGATTTGGGCATCGGGGTGACGGGCTTCAAGGCGATCGCAGGCAGCAATTTCGCTCTGATCGACTTCAAAATCTCCGATTTCGATGTCGATCGCCACAATCTTGCAGTGATTGCCTTCCTCGACTTGCTGGCGCACCTGAGTTTCATAAATTTCATCGCCACGTCGAGCAAATTCTTCTTTGCTGTAGCGGGGTTGTCGAATTGTCATAGGCTTGACCTTAATATCTACGGTTGCACATCAATAGTGGCAAGTTCTCCATCAGATTATTCCATGACTTCGTGTGAAAGGTTGATCCACTTCATGGGTGTTCCCCATATTCCATGTTTGAAAAAGCGATCGCCGCTTTGTATAAACCCTACTTTCTGGTAAAAGCCAACTGCTTCTTCTGCGGCGTTAACAGTGACTTCATCCAAATCATAGTTGCATCGGGTGAAAAGTTCTCGACCGATTCCTTGCCCAGAAAATTCTCTTCGGACAAACAGCAATGACAAATGATTGCCCCTCTTAAAGGCAATAAATCCAACAACGATTTCATTCCACGTTGCAACTAGCGTTTTCTCACCACTTAAGATTCTGTCTTTTAATTCTTCTGGGTTACACAGCTTTTTCCATTCGGCAACGCTTTCTGGTGTACCATCAGTCAATTCCCATAGAACCGCAGAAGCCCACATGCAACCACTAATTTGATGCTCGTCTCCAATCTGCGGTAGTCTGTAGGTAATTGTGTTCATAGTTATGTGTTAATAACCTTTCGACAACACCAATTTGAGATGAGTAGTTGTTAGGTTGCTATCCTGAAAACTAAAATGGAGCGGTCTAACTACATTATTATGCAGAAATGTTCTGTACATCTCCCCTATTTGGCACAATAGCAAGAATTATTCTGGATTATATTCCAAGCAAACAAATTATTCGTTGTGTGGTACTAAATTTTCTTCATTCACCACTGCTAATCTAATTCAATAAGGTGACAGCATTGCAATGGTTGCTCTTGTAAAGTATTAGACTTCACAAACCACGATCGCATCCTCAAAATCTGAATTTAGCTACTACCTCGATCGCGTTCTTTTAACTGCAATAAAATCTGTGCGTGAACTTCGCGGGTGATGGGATAAAAATACGCTAAAACCAAACCCAAGATGAGGCAAAGTGTGGGAATAGGAGCGATCGCAAAACGAATTGCTTGCAATGCACTTTCAGGTTGTACGGGAATTGGTTGTCCTGGAACGCTTTCTTGAAAACCCGACCATTCAAGGATAACTCCTAACAAAAATAAGCCGAATGCTAAGCCAAATTTTTGTAGTAATACCATGAAACCGTAAAAAATTCCTTCGCGGCGTTGTCCGGTTCTTAACTCATCAAGTTCGATCACATCCGGCATCATCGACCATGGTATCAGATATGCAGTGGAAACACCAAAGCCTGCTAACACTGCGAGGACGTACATAAACGTTAACTGTCCTGGTTGTAAGAAAAATAGTCCAATTTGGGCAATAATCCACAAACTCATACCCATGAAATATACAGCTTTCTTGCCAAGACGTTCGCTAATATAGCTCCAGACAAATAGCATCAGTAACGCTGTTCCTTGAACCGCAATAATAACTGTGGGAACTGCGGTGTCACTTAAACCCATAACATTGACAACAAAGTAGGGAATGATTGCGGCTGTGACCTGTACAGCTAACCAAGAAAAGAGATAAATACCGATAACAAATAAAAATGGACGATTGCTGAAAACGATTTTTAGTTGCTGTAAATAAGGAAGGGATTCTTCAGTAGAATAATGATCGCGACGCTGGGCTTCAAGTGCAACCACGCGATCGCGCGTTCCCCAAACGCACCAATACAAAGGTAATACAGCTAAAACACCAATCGCGATCGCTAAGACGAAATACTGCTGTCGCGGATCGGGAATTGAGGAAAAGACAATTTGTGCCAGTATAACCGAAATAATACTACCACCAATCGAAAAAGCAAAGCGAAAACTCGTCAAACTCGTGCGTTCGTTGTAATCTTGGGTAATTTCGGCAGTGAGTGCAGTATAAGGGAGATTCACAACGGTATACATCGCATTCAAAAAAATTGAAATGATCACGTAGTACCAAAACAAGCCCCACTGTTGCGCGGTGGGATTTGTACTAAATTGTGGAATTACCCACTGCAAAACGTAGAAAATGCCAAAGGGAATCGCGCCCCAAAATAGCCAAGGTAAACGACGACCCCAGCGCGATACTGTGCGATCGCTCCACACGCCGACAATCGGATCGTTAATCGCATCCCAAATTTTACCAATCAGTAAAATAGCACCCGCTAACCCAGGGCTAATTCCCGCAACATTGGTAAAAAATACTAATAAAAAAAATGCGGTAATATTTGCGGTAATTGCTGGACCTAAATCTCCTGCGCCGTAAGCTAATTTTGTTTTTAAATTCAGCTTTTCACTTAACTGTGATTTGGCAGGATAGGCTTCAGGAGATGATTCACTCATAGTACTATTGCACTCATACTAAAATAAAACGCTTCCCACCCTAGTATCCGCCCTCGATCGCACTTCCTATGGCAAACTTTTACGTTTCTTGGTCAGATTACAACCAGACAATTGAACAGCTAGCCGTTAAAATTTATCAATCAAATTGGCACTTCAACCAAATTGTCTGTCTCGCGCGCGGTGGATTGCGCGTTGGCGATGTTCTGTCGCGGATCTACAAGCAACCGCTAGCAATTTTATCAACTTCCTCCTATACTGGCGCGGGTAAGCAGACGCGGGGGGAACTGGTTTTTGCCCGTAGCTTGACGATGACAACTCCCGAAATCGGTTCGCATATTCTGTTAGTTGACGACCTCGTTGATTCGGGTGTGACACTGCAACAAACCATTCCTTGGTTAAACGAAAACTTTGGCGATCGCATCCAGGAGATTCGTACCGCTGTATTGTGGTACAAAGCTTGTTCAGTCATCGTTCCAGATTACTATGTAGATTACTTACCTGATAACCCGTGGATTCACCAACCGTTTGAACACTACGAAAAAATGGAACCCGCAGAACTTGCGGCGAGTTATGAATCGGCTTCAACCAAATAGATAAATCCAAATTGGTAGCAAAAACAGAATACCAATTGTACCAACAGCAAGCGCTGTCACGGCTAAATCGCGATCGAGGTCATAAGCTTCGGCAATGACAAGCGTAGCAAAAGCTGGTGGCATTGCGGTTTGCAAAACTAAAACAAGCCGAGTGATACCATTAATCCCCAACAGCGATAAGCCGCTGCCTAGGATGAGTGGGACTAACAGCATTTTAATCAGTAAGCTCGCTGAAGCACGAGGTAGACTGTGCCAAGAATGCAACTGGCTAAGCCGCATCCCAATCAAAACTAAAGATAGCGCTACCATTGTCCAAGCTGATCCTTGAAGAATTGCAGCAGCGGATGCTTGTAAGGAGACTCGCCGAAAAAAGAAGCCAAACCCAAAACTCCACAATGAGGGATTAATTAAAATCGCTTGTGCAAGTTCCCGATAATTGTGAACGCTACCCCCATACCGCGCTGCCATAGCAACACCCAAGCCATAAGCTCCAAGCGTTGTTCCTAGTAAATCGTAAAATAAGGCAAAACCAAAATATTGCGTACCTGCGATCGCTAGCGTAATCGGATAACCAAGATAACCTGTATTTCCCACCATTGCGGCTAACAGAAAACTACCTTGAGTCGGTCGCCGCCAAGGTATGGCATTTGTTTGCACGTATCGCCGAAAGTGAATTCCTATTGCAGCAAAAACGACTCCGAGGATCATGGCAATCCAGGCGATCGCCGGTGCAATCCAAACTTGTCCTGATAGGTCTGCTTGGCGCAAAAATGCCATAATACTGATAGGTACGCCCACCCAAAACAGAAATTGACCTACACGCGTCGCAACAACTTTTGGCAAATATCGTCCGAGTATTAATCCTAATAAAACTAATCCGATGAGTGGTGCGTAGATGGCAATGAGGTTCATGGAACAGAGGGGCGAGGGGTAACAAGGGCAAAGCACTACCTTGCCCGAATCGAAAAGCAAAAAGAAGAGAGATCACTCCCCTATATTTACAAAATATTTCTAAAATCCTGAGTGCTTTTGGAATTTGATTTTTCCTAGGGCGTTGCTAATCTAAAATGAGCTAGTGCTGAAGTCTGATGCAGGAGTGAGCGCGTGAACACTGAATTTTCTAAAAGAAAAGGACAAAATTTGACAACTCACTCAGGAGATGATATTCCAGAAGCTTTGCGGGACGATCGCGCTGTTGTTACTAAACCTCGCAAAAGATCGCCAGCGTTGATTTTGAGCTTACTCGGTTTAGGTGCGATCGCAGCTGTTAGCGGTGTCTTTTATTTCAATGCAGTACAAAAAAATGCGGCTCCTGTGCCCGCGATCGTTGCTAGTCCATCCCCTACACAATCTGCTGCACCTGTCAACCCCCCAGACGACGATTCTGAATTACTTTTAGGGCATTTTGCCTATGAGGAAGCGCCGCAATCTGAACTAGAACCGGTTACGTCTGACGGGCGGATTAAACTGCGATCATCCGCAGCCAAGCAATTTAAGGCTATGGTAGCAGCCGCTAGGGCTGATGGCGTGCGATTAGTCCCAATTTCGGGCTTTCGCTCCACAAACGAGCAAGAACACCTCTTTTTTGACGTGAAAGCGCAACGCGGACAAGCAACAACAAAACGCGCCAGTGTCAGTGCGCCGCCAGGCTACAGCGAACATCATACCGGATACGCGGTTGATATTGGTGATGCCAACGTCCCCGCCACAAACTTAAGTACCGCGTTTGAGAATACTAAAGCTTTTAAATGGCTCGAACAAAATGCTGCACGTTTTAGCTTTGAACTCTCATTTCCGCAAGATAATCCTCAAGGGATAAGTTATGAGCCTTGGCACTGGAGATACGTAGGCGATCGCCACAGCTTAGAAACATTCTACAGAGCGCGTAATATCAAACCAACTCCTTAATCAATTCTCACATTAGTTAGGTTGCGAGGACACAGTTATTATGTGTTCTCAAGTGGGTCTTTCATTAAAGTACGTTCTGCTTGTTGTGTAGCCTAGAGAAGGGCGATCGCAGCGAAACTTCCAAAAAAACTCCCAATTAGGCAGTTCTAATCTTGATACAGTTTAAGTAGAACAAGGCAGCAAGTAATTTATCGCATACAGTCTCGTTTGAGGAAGCAAAAACTCTTTTTGACGATTCTTGTTATGTTGACTTAAAGATTCCTCTGCTCATCTGATGCCTGTTCCACAAATTATCATTGACACTAACGTACTAATTGCTGAACTACGTTCCAGAAATGGTAGTGCTTTTCAGCTACTAAAGCTTGTTGGTAGTCAGCAATTTGATATTCATCTTTCCGTACCACTAGTTCTAGAGTATGAATAAGTACTGTTAAGGAAGCTTTCCAATGTATCGATTAGTGCCGCAGATGTTCAGGATCTGATCGATTTTTACTGTTCGGTTGCAGTACATCATCAAATTTTCGTTCTTTGGAGACCTTATCTTCCTGACCCAAAAGACGATATAGTTTTGGAACTGGCACTCAAAGCAGGATGTCATAGTGCAGTAACATATAATATTCTTGATTTTGCTGGGATTGAGCGATTTGGAGTAAGTGCAATTACACCGGCAAAGCTTTTGAAGTTCATCGCAGCATTGCCATGAACACGCTAAAGATCCAATTACCCGATTCACTGGATCAAAGTTTAGAGCAACTTGCAGCGCAGGATGGAATCTCGATTGAGCAATTTGTTGCTTTGGCAGTTGCCGAGAAAATTTCTGCACTAACGACTAAAAGCTATCTGCAAGAGCGAGGAAAGCGAGGCGATCAGGCAAGATACAAGGCTATTTTGGCGAAAGTACCAGATGTTGAGCCAGAGTTACATGATAAGTTGCCATCACTGTAGTAAATTCCTGAATACAAACGGTTTGTCGATTACTGGTGCTGAGTTTGAAGCTGAAAGAAAACAGCGCTCAATTTGATAGTAGTAAACAGCATCAGATCAAATCAGCAAATTGATTTCAGGCTAGTGTTAAACTAGTCTAACAAGATAGCATGGCGAAAAGCAATGAAGACCGTTGGTTCCTACGAGGCAAAAACTCACTTACCCCGACTGCTAGAAGAAGTCGAAAAAGGTGAAACGATTGTTATTACTCGACACGGAGTCCCGATTGCGCAACTGACATCATCAACAGCCGCTTCTAAAATAACAATTGCACAGGCGATTGAACAGTTGCGATCGCTTCGGCAGGAGATTGCATTAGACAGGATATCTGTGAGAGACATGATCGCAGAGGGAAGACGATTTTGAGTCAATTTGTTTTAGACTGCTCGGTAACGATGAGTTGGTGTTTGATTGACGAGACGAACAGTTATGCCGATGCAGTCTTAAATTCGTTTAATACAGATGGAGTAGAAGCACTAACGCCACAGTTGTGGTCATTAGAAGTTGCGAACGTGTTGCTAGTTGCTGAGCGTCGAGGAAGAATAACGCAAGCACAAACAACTAGAGTCATTACTCTACTACAAGCATTGCCAATTGTTATCGATTTACAAACCGCACAACGCGCTATGGGAGATACGCTAGCATTAGGTCGAAGTCTAATCATCTCTGCTTACGATGCTGCTTATCTAGAGTTAGCAATGCGGGAAGGTTTACCACTAGCCACTATAGACGAGCGGCTAGCTAAAGTTGCCAATAGTTGTGGCGTACAGACGTACCTATCTGTAACTTAAAAGCTAGTACCATCGTTGAATCCATAAAGACGATGTGTGACGAGTGGACAGATCAGTAAACGTTGGCTAGTTTGTAACACAGCTATGAACAGGTTCCTATCCAGACCATAAAGCGAGTTGGTTGGCTTGGTAAGCAGCAAATTTAAAGTAGGGCGATCGCCACAGCTTGGAAACATTCTACAGAGCGCGTAATATTAAACCAACGCCTTAATTCCTCTGCTTAGGATATTGCTTCACTCATACCAAAGAGTGTTCGGCTAGATGGCTATAATCTCGATGAAGAGTTTAATTACAGGAAATCAAAATAAAAACGTACTTTCAGTTCGTTCTGCTAGTGTTGCGTCTTTTATACGATGCGAGACGCACTTATAGTTCGTTTCAAGTTGTATGAGTTCTGACAGATATGAAGAAGCTAAACAGCTTTTTGGAAACAGAGTTCAAGCACTTCGTAGAGAAAGAGGAATAACGCAGGAACAACTTTCAGAGTCTATCGATAAATCAGTTGAGCATATCAGCTACATAGAACGTGGTGAACGCGCTGCATCCTTTGAGACAATTTTAGATATTGCTGAAGCTCTGAAAGTATCAGTACCGTACTTAATGAATGTCACACCTCAAACAGAAATTAGTACAAACTTTCTTACGGAATTACAGACTCCGGTAGTTCCTCCTTCTCTTGTTGAACCTGTTGAAGAACCGATTAACACAACTAAAGAACGTCGCTCGGATTTAGAAAGATTGCAGACTGCACTTGAAGCTATACAAGAATTACAGACCCTTGCCAACGAGTACGGTATCAATGATGTTTTTCAGGATAATGGAGGCAAAGTTCTTCAAGTTTTGATCTTGCTTGGCTTGCGGATATCACCTGGATGTGAAGGAAATGATGCGATTGATGCAGAAGGACATAAATATGAACTAAAAACAATTAATAAACTTTTGAGTAGGAGTGTGACTACACATCATCATCTTAACCTTGATATTTTAGCTAAATATCGTGCGGTAAAAGCTTGGTATATTGCTGTTTATGAAGGAATAGTATTGAAAGCTATATACAGAGTTGCTCCTACTTCGCTTGAATCGAAGTTTAGTTACTGGGAATCTAGGATTTTTGAAGGAATGAAATCTATTAATAATCCTAAAATTCCTTTAGCGTTAATTGAGAAAGAAGGTAAACTAGTTTATCCTAGGCAAGGTGAACAAAAACTTAAAACAATTTGCTAATTTCAAGCAAATTTCACAATTTTAGAGCTAATTGCTTTGAGGTAGTAAGATAAATAGAGTCGTGTTGATAAAGAAGCTGTTCATAAAGAGTAAGAGTATCCTTTGGGTTTTGAGATTTATCTAGAAAACGAAAAGATGAAGAAGCCAAATAGGTTAAATCTTTTTCAAAAGCTATCCAGTTTCTTTGTAATTGTTCAGCTACAAAACCTGTAGTGTTTGAGCCTGCAAAGATGTCTAAAACTTTATCACCTGGTTCAGTCAAGAATTTAATAAAGAACATTGGTAACTTTTGCGGAAACCTTGCAGGATGAGGAGGTATGGAAATAGATTTACATAATTGAATGTAGCTTGAGTTACTTTCAGTATTTGGAATTTCCAACAAATTTGATGGGATAGCACCACCGTTATCAGTGGCAAAGTTTTTACCAATATCATGACCTGAAGGTCTTTCTTTTGGTTTATAGTATTTTTGAGGCTCTGCTTGTAACTTCTTCATTCGGTCAGAGTAAGGCACTAAAACATTGCTTACATTAGCTTTAGGATTGTCAGTTTTTGAAAGCCACCATACGGTATTTACAGAGTCCTTTGCTCGAATTTTTCGCTTATTAACCCATTCAATTGGTGAGGGTAGTTTTGCTGGGTTGAACCAAAAGAATTCTTCAGCAAGCCTAAATTCTAATTCATCACAAAGTTTAATTAAAATTCTATAGTTGTAGAGAGAGCGAACTGGGCGTTTGCTTTGATAAGCACCACCTAAATCTAGTACGAAGCTACCAGTTGATTTAAGAACTCGATAAACTTTTTTGCAAAACTCAAATAACCAATTAACGTAATCTTCCTGTTCTACATTTCCATAAGTCTTTTTACGTTGTAGAGCAAAAGGTGGTGAAGTGATTACCAAGTCAATTGAATCAGATTCAAGTCGATCTAGCAGTTCAAGGGAATCACCAACATAAGCTACACCGTAGTCTGTAGTGTATAGAGGAGTCGGAAGAGCCATCGTAGGACGCACTGATAGTTCGTTCTCTAAATATAACGCTAATGTACCAAGGTGATATGTTTTTTGTACTCGACCTTGTAAACATCCGCATAGCTCAAGGTGTTACTTCTTGAAATACGCTTCTAACACCTTTAACACCATTGGTGCAGCAACTTTACCACCGCCACCGCCGGAATGTTCCGCAAACGCGACAACAACAATTTCTGGTTTATCCGCAGGGGCGTAAGCACCAAACCAAGCATGAGCCTGCTTGCGAAAAGTTTGCGCAGTCCCACTTTTACCAGCAACAGGTGGAAGTGTTGGTACATTAAGAACTTGTCCTGTACCGCCAGAAATGACTTGGCGTAATCCTTGACGCAGTACGCGCACCGTTTCTGGTTTTAAATTCAATGATTCGCGCCATTTTGAGACTTCATTGTCTTTTAATAAATGCGGTTGAACGCGATCGCCACCGTTAGCAGGGACAGCAAACATCACCGCCAGTTGTAACGGCGTGACTTGCAAAAATCCTTGCCCAATTGACATATTAACGGTGTCGCCGACACTCCAAGGTAAATTGAGATTTTTCTGTTTCCAGGAATCGTCCGCGACTAACCCTGCTGATTCTTCGGATGCTAATTCAATCCCCGTTTTCTTACCAAAACCATAACGGCGCGTCCAGTCGATTAGTGTTGCTCCACCAATTTCTCGACCAATTTGATAAAAAAATGTATTGCTACTCCACGCTAGCGCCCCGACAAACCCCAAACGACCAAATCCTGCACGATTCCAATCGCAAAACGTCGTTCCACCGATATTCATGCAACCATACGTTGGTAACGTTGCGTTAGGCGCAAATTTTCCTGATTCAATTCCCGCCGTGGTTGTAATAACTTTAAACGTACTGGCTGGCGGAAAGCTTTGTAAAGCGCGGTTAACAAAGGGATGTTGTTTACTTTGTAGCTGCTGCCATATTTCAGGAGTTACGCGTTTAGAAAAAATATTAGGATCGAACGCAGGGCGACTGACCATTGCTAAGACTTCACCATTGTTAGGATCGAGGGCGACGATCGCACCTTGACGTTGTCCTAACGCCGCTTCCGCAGCTTTTTGTACGTTCAAATCAATCGTTAAATGGACATCGCGCCCTGGTTTAGCTGGTTTTTCGCCCAAAAGTCGCAAAATTCGCCCAGCGCCATCAACTTCAACCTGTTGACCGCCCCATTCTCCGCGTAGCTGCTGTTCAAACGCGGATTCTACACCCATTTTGCCAATTACATCTCCTAAGCGATACCCTTCACTACGCTTTTTCGCTAACTCTTCATCGTTCATTTCTCCTGTATACCCAAGAACATGAGCCGCAATTTCTTGGTTGGGATAATTGCGTACAGCTTCGATATATACTTCAACGTCGCGTAGTTCGTTGCGATATTCAGCTAAAGCGGTAATTTGAGCCGGATTAAGGTCGCGCGCAATTCGTACTAATGTAGGTGAATTATCTCCAGCTTTGTCTAATCGCTGTTGAATTTCGGTTTCTGGGATGTTGAGAATCTTTGCTAGACGAGTTCGCGTAGTTTGCCAAGTTGCTTTTTTAGGCGCTTGCGGCCAAATATAGACCGCATGAGATAGACGACTACTTGCTAAAATTTTGCCATTACGGTCAAAAATGTTGCCCCGTTCGGGTTGTTTCGGAATTAACCGTATTCGGTTACTATCTGCTAGCTGTCGCAGTTGCGCCCCTTCAATTAACTGCAAATATGCTAAACGGCTACCTATACCGCCGAATAAGATTATAGTGATACTCAACACGATCGCTAGTGATTGGCGATCGCGTCCTACAGTCCGTGCAGCATTATTTTTTCCAGTAAATTGAGGCTGGAAGAAAGCCATGAACCAGTGTACAACAATAAATAGTAATTTAGGGGCTGGTAATTGGTCATTGGTAATTGAAAACAATATCCATTACCTATTACCCGACAACGAACAACTAACTTTTAATTAACAGCGCCAACCAATTTTCGACTTGGTAACGCAGGCGTAGATCGTCTTCTGATATTAACTCAAGCGCACGACGATAGTCAGCGATCGCTAAATTCCAGTCTCCCCATAGATGGTACGTCCGACCGCGTTCAGCGTAAATGTTTGCGGGCAATTGACCTAAAATTTCAGCAATATCAAAGTTTTCAATAGCTTGTTCGTATTGTCCTAATTCGCGTAATGTAATTCCACGGTTGATCCAAGCTCGCACATAACTAGGATTGAGGTCAATCGCTGTATCATAGTCGGCGAGTGCTTCTGTTAATTGCCCACACGCAGCATAACAATTCGCGCGATTGTTATAAGCACTAGCTAATGTCGGTTTGAGTTGAATTGCGGTGTTATAATCAGCAAGTGCCGGACACAATTGCCCGCTTTGGAAATAAATTAACCCGCGATTGTTGTAGTCAATCGCATCTTCTGGATGGCGGGTAATTAGCTGATCGAGTAAAGCGATCGCTTCTGTATAGTCTCCTTGTTGCGCCTTGGAGCGCGCATAACTACGTAAAAACTTATCTGGCAATATTTGTGACTGAGATGCCAACGAATCTTGCTTCCAGGTGACTGGTTGGCGTTGATGTTGATAAGCTTGAGGCGATTTTAATGATTGACTATTCATAATTAATATAACTGAGCAATAGCTCAATACCCTATAACGTATAACTTTCTTGGCAGTAATGGTTTTGCTTTTGTGTCAGTTATTCAGGTGTCTGAATGTTGATCTTCAAACATGAAATATTCATACTTTCATACTTCACCTCTATGCTTGATCCTTCATCCTTCGTTGGTTCCATTCCAGAAGTGTAAATATTAATACAGTGGCTAGTAACCTAATACTTGCGACTTCAGATCAATCTTTACGATAGATATGGACTCGTTAGGAGCAGTACATCAAATTGGTACAATGCAACCACTACCACTCTCGTGTGTCAGTCCCTTGAAGAATTGATGGCAATCTTATGGCAACAGCTTCTGTCTATCCTGATGCTCCCGATTTAACGGAAAATGATTATCTTGTGCTTGGCTTAGCGACTTGCTTTGTCAAAGCAGAGGGAGAAGTACATGAATTGCAAATTATCGAACCAATTCCGTCGGCGGCGTTAGAAGCGATCGTCAAAGGTATTCCAACTTCCTATCAACAAGCGTGGGGAACGACTTTAGGTGCGGTACTCGCAGGCGATCAACCCCAGAAACCCGCAGAATGTCCCGCTGCGGCGCAGTTTAGTGAGGAGTTTGTGCAACGCGCGATCGCCGCTGCACGTACCTATAAAGCTCGTCCTGTCGCGCAGGAACATATTCCGCAAGGTACAATCCGTAGTGACTTTAATTACTCGACTGAGCGCAAGCGCGTGTTAAATATGCAACGCGTTGTCACAAAAGAAGACAATGTGAAGCAGCACGATTATACTCACAAAGTCCTGTAAATATCAAAGCTAATCATGCTCAAACTCTATGGTGGCGCGCGTAGCCGTGCGTCGATTGTTCAATGGTATTTGGAAGAATTAGCCGTTCCTTACGAATTTGTCTTGCTGGATATGCAAGCTGGAGAACACCGCCAAGCTGATTTTCTCGCGACCAACCCGATGGGCAAAGTTCCGGCGATTGTTGATGGAGATTTTCAACTTTGGGAATCTGGCGCAATTTTATTGTATCTTGCTGAAAAATATGGTAAAGAAATTTCGTCACCTGAAGAACGGGCAATTGCCGCACAATGGGTGCTATTTGCTAATGCTACGCTAGGACCTGGAATTTTTGTCGAAGCGAGCCGCGATCGCGAAATGCCTCGCTTATTAACACCATTGAACGAAATTTTGTCTCGACAACCGTTTTTACTAGGCGATTCTTTTAGCGTTACCGATGTTGCCGTCGGTTCGATGCTTTGCTACATCCCAATTATGCTCAAGTTAGACCTTAGCAACTATCCTGATGTTCTCAATTATATGAAACGATTATCAGAACGACCTGCTTTTCAAAAATCTATTGGCAATCGCAGTTAAACAATTAAGGACAGGTAACTTAGCCTGTCCTCATGAAATTTTGTCTAGTAATTTATGCTTACTTAAAGCCGATAGCTGCTTGCCACACAAACGCGAGCAACAAGAAAAATACTGGAATAATAGGAAGAACGTCTACCAAGGGATCTAGAATTGAATAAGCCTCTGGGAGTTTTGCTAACAACATTGCAGCTTCCATGTTTAAATCAACCTTTTCAACACAGCTTTCAGAATCGATAAGTATCTTAACACGCTTTGGTAGAGCAAAGTCATCATAAATAGTTTTAAGCTCACTAAGCGCGATCGCACATCTACGTATGACAACAAACCAACGCTTCACACTTCCGTGTTTGGTCGCAACAACAAACTATCTGTACAAATTTGCTACTGGTAACAGACAGATAGAATAGGATGAATTTAATAAGTACTTTTGTACTCGCCTAAATTTATTTAAAGATTGCAGATGGATGAAGAGGCACTGATTAGAAAGCTTTTTGGCGATGATGAACTCAAATATTTGAAGGATAAAAATCGTGGTGGAAGCAACAACGCAAAAGGTAACACATACGAAAATTACTTTGCTATTTATCAAATAGTTCTTTTATCTCCAGAAGTGCTTGAAGAAAATCAAGAAATACACATATCAAATCAAGTTTTGGCATTTGTTGACGATTTAATCGTTGAGTTTATAGATAAAAGTATTCTTCGACATTATCAGCTTAAAAATAGTTTAGATCTCACTTGGAGTAAAAAATCTAAGCGCTCAATCGCTAACGACTTTCAGAAACAGCATCAGTTAAATAAGTCGCTATCAAAAGAATCACAATTACACTTAGTAGTTTCTTGCAAAAATCTCCTAGCTAAGTTAGAAGTAGATATTCCGAATTCTATTGAGAAGTATAGCCAAGTAATTTACTTTCCCTATGAAGATAGCTTAGAAAAAGTTATTAAGAAAGATTCTTTTCGACAAGCTATAGAGTACCTATGTGCTTCTGACAATCCAGAGCCAGATAAGATTGAATGTGTAGCCTTTGTACTACTAGGAGCCTGGACATCCAGTAGTAAGTTCAATTCTCTTAAGGATATTTTAAAAAAAGCTCAAGCATCAACACCTTCCTTTATTCGTTCTTTTAGTAAAGAATGGCAGTTAGACCCTGAAGTCGAAAATATTTTGAGCAAGATCGAGGATTTCCAATATAATCTGACTAAGGGGTTTCTACATTGGAAGTACAAAGACGGACTTGACGTGGGCATCTTACCCTACAGTTGTGATAAAGAGGAGTTTAAGAGATTTCAGGAAATTGTTAAAAGGCATAAACCTACTTGCTTCGATGAACTTGAGGGATTCCTAATATGACAAGAACCTACTCAGAGTTTGCCAATGAAAGGACCAAGATATTGCTAGAGGCTCTAGCAGATAAGAATAGTGCGCCAGATCTTTATAGAACCACTATGGTTAAACTTGGTATGGCTCTGGGTGATGTAATCTTAGCTCAAATTAGTCACGAGCAATGCAATGTATATCTTGCTTGTACAGTTGAAGACGCTGATTTTTTAGCCAAAGGTATGCTCTTACGCCTAGAAAAGCAGCTTCCAAAAGTTGCTTTTGCGTGTTTTTGGAATCAGCGTTTTTCTCCGTTTGAAGTGGAAGATATAACTGTTGCCCCAATTTTAAGAAAATATCAAGAACCTTCAAGTACTGTTAATTATTTAATTATCGTTAAGTCTATTATCTCAGGAGCCTGTGTAGTTAAAACTAATCTGATTAACCTAATTCAGAATATCGAACCTGAAAATATTTTTATAGTAGCTCCAGTGATTTATTATAAAGCAGAAGAAAAACTACGCAATGCATTTGAACAATCTACTTACGATAAGTTTCGATTCTTTTATTTTGCTAAAGACGATCAGCAGACTTCCAAAGGAGAAGTTATCCCTGGGATAGGTGGTAGTGTTTATGAAAGGCTTGGATTTCAAGGACAAGATGATAAAAATAGGCATACACCTGAGATAGTAAAAACCCGAAGAAAATTAATAAGTGTCTAATTACTCAAAGAAGAGTAAGGCGATCGCTTCAGTCGCGGTAATAGATCCAAAGCGTCGCCGTTGCATTAACTGACAAGAAATTATTGCGTATTTGGGATTTCTAAAGCGTCTAAATTTGCGTCAACGGCATTAATAAATCCTTGATCGTTTAAGGTTTGTGCAGGGAGTTCTCCAGCATTAACCGCCGCTTGTACGAGTTTTTCGGCACTAATTCGCCCGTCGTTACTATCCGCAAACATACCACTATATCCACGAATACCTTGACTGCGATAATGTCCTTGGTACGCTAAAGAAACCAAGGTAAAGGGCGTAAGTTTTATCGTATGCGACCGAATTACTGTAGCGTTTGATGCTGTTTCACCTCGCGCAATAGGTATAGACACAATTGTTGTTAGCAAAAATCCGAAAGCAGCGAACGTATAGCGATTCATGGAGTAGCTCCTTGTTCAAGTGCAAAGTGATTCCTGCCTCGTTCGATACTTGCCCTTCTTTGAGGTAATGGGGAGCCAGTGTCGTGCGGAGGTGTCCTCCGTTGAGACAACTGGCGTTAATTGGTAATAGGTTAATTATTCTTCCAATTACCAATGACCAGTTACCAATTTTCACCTACTTTTTTTACGTATTTGAGTCCGTGTCGCGTAAATTAGCTGGAATCTGTTCAGGAATTACCCAGTAGTAGATTGTCGAACCTTCTTGCGTTTGCACGACTCGATCTGGTTTCCAGTCACCCATATCAAAATCGTGGGAGACAACGCGCGTACCTGGCTTGAGTTGTTTGAATAATTGAGGACGTAGCTTAACATTTAGTTCCGGTAGTAGATACAGCGTTACTACTGTTGCTTCGCTAAAGTCGCTTTGGAACAAGTCTTGCTGAAGAAACTGAACGCGATCGGTAACTCCGGCTTTTTGAGCATTTTCGTTAGCTTCGCGAATTCGTTCTGGATTAATATCAATGCCTATACCCCGCGCACCATATTTTTGTGCTGCGGTAATCGGTATTCTACCATCGCCGCTACCTAAGTCATAGATAACATCATCTTTTGTAACTTTGGCAAGCGTGAGCATTTCGTCTACGACTTCTTGCGGGGTTGGTACGTAAACGACATCAGGTTGACGTTCGGGACTTTGAGTAGGAGTTTCAACTTGCGGGGTTTGCGCATTCGTTAACGTTTGCGAGTTACATCCTGCAACTCCTACGGCGAAGCCAATACTTGTCATTAACACCCATGCTGTTCGTCTTAATTGCATTACTCTCTCCTTATGCTACTGTCACGCATCATCCGCGTGATGACTAATAACGGTACACCAGCTAGCAACACTGCAACACCTACTAACGCTCCAACTCCGGTATAAGCTAAGCTAGATTGCAGCATATAAGCGCAGAACACACAAAATAATAGCGGAACGAATGGATACAGCGGAACGCGAAACGGACGAACAATTTCGCGATCGCGTCTGCGCAAAACAAATAGCGACACGCCCGTCAGTAAGAAAAAGAACCAAAACACAGGGGCGGTATAATCTACCATTGTTTCAAACCCGTTACGCGTAATTGTGCCGAGTAATACAAGTAATATGGCGATCGCCCCTTGTACAAGTAATGCTGCGGCTGGCGTACTTCCTTGGGTTTTCCATTGTCCTAAAAAGCGAAACAGCGAAAAATCTCGTCCTAGCGCATAGTTTGTCCTCGCACCTGTGAAAATCGTCGCATTAGTCGAACACAAAGTCGTGACAACAACTAATAAGCTGATAAATATCGCCCCAGATTCGCCCACCGCCTGACGCATTAATTGTGCGGCTAAGGCTTCTGATTCTGCCATACCTGCTAAACCTAGCCCCCGCAAGAAAGCTATGTTCACTAGCAAGTAAATTGTGGTGATAATGCCAATACTCCACAACAGCGATCGCAGCATATTTTTTTGCACGTTGTGTAACTCGGCGGAAATAAACGCGGCTTCGTTCCAACCACCATAAGTTAACAGTACAAACACCATTGCTAACCCAAAATTTCCTGAGGATGTTGCTGTCGGCGCGGTTGCTGTTGCGGTAGCTGCGGGTGTTGCTAACGCAAGTCCAAAGAAAATCAGTACGAGTAAGCCGAGTACTTGGGCTGCGGCTAACCAATTTTGCGTCCATTTTCCCAGGCGTACGCCCAGGATATTCAAACCCGTGAGTAAAGCGATCGCCACTGCGGCATAAATCGAAGCCGAATAAGTTCCCAAACGCCATAGCTGCGAAGCATAGTCGCCAAAAACAAACGCGAGCAAGACAATCGAACCCGTTTGTATGACTGCTAGCCGCGCCCAGGCGAATAAAAAGGCAATACTATTGCCAAACGCACGTTGCAAGTAGTAGTAGTTACCACCAGGATGAGGATACGTTGTTGCCAGTTCTGCATAGCACAAAGCACCAACTATGGATACACCACCGCCTAACAACCATGTCAGCAGTACCATAGTGCTATTACTCGCATTACCAGCGACAAGCGAGGGTGTTTCAAAAATCCCAGCACCGATAACAACACCAACAATGAGCGCAACAGCATCCCATACTAACAGTGTCGGTTTAATCGTATTGACTGTACCCATAGTTGTTGTGAAGTGACATTTAGCAGATTTGCTTTACAGTGTATTCTGCATCCTTCCACCGCCAGTTAGGCAGTGTTCTGAGCAAATGCGAATTTTGATGATGCTAAACGGTAATCGGTCTATGGTAGTATAACTTGTCTGTAATTTACGAGCTATTTATTAAAGGGTGCAGAAAACGTTTCACTGCTTCTCCAAGAATAGCGATTTGATGACGCACAGCCGACTGTGTTTTGAGGTCAATTTCAAATTTTGCCTTATCCATGCCTTGAGTAAACTACAAAATTAAACGACTTGCTTTGGCTAAGTCTAAAAGCGTAGCTTTATCTCTTGACATCAACTGTTTTTGCGAGACTTAATATTTTTTGCCTTTGTTTTTCAGTAAAATCAACTTTTCTTCCCAAGGGTTGTTCTAGTTCTTGTTGGATATTAACTAAATCTATTAATATCTAAGGCGCATCTGAAGTAAAAGTTACTAATACATCAATATCACTATCAGCACGAAAATCATCTCGCAGTACAGAACTAAACAGTGAAAGTTCTATAATTTCCCACCGCTGGCAAAACTCATTAAACCGCCTGCATGAATGCTTGACAAATCAATTCGCAGCCAAACAAAAGACAATCTATAGCAGAGGTCAGGTTGAAAATCAGTTAGGGTAATGGTTATTGGTACCTTCAATGTCCTAACTACCCCAACGAGACGGCTATATCACTGTGAACTTATTGATAAAAGTCTTGCTTCAGTGTACGAAAGTACACTTTGCTTGAGTAGCCCCTGACTTCAGTCAGAGGGCGTTTGTGATTCATGCAAGAAGTCTATTAACCTTCTCTTGCGCTAAGAATAAATTATTTTTCATTTTTCTTGCTGGCTTATATATTTTTTCTAAATCATCATAGACACATCTATGAATTCAATATGGCAATTTCTGCTAATTATTGCTGTTTGTGTTGATAAACAATTTTTATTCGTGAGATTCTTTGGGAAACGTAGACGCATGTAGGGTAGAACACAAACGGAGATGCCTTTCGACTAAAGTCGGTGCTACCCAAACGAAGTGTGCTGCTTTGCACACTAAGATTAAGAGTTTTATTATTAAGTCAACGGAGGTGAACTTTGTTTATCTAGCAGTGAATTTATTCGCGATTCTCTTCATGTAGGAGGTTTAAAGAAAAGAGAAAAAGAGTTCCTCACAAAGGATTTATGACTACTGTACATATCATGTTTATCGTAATCAAGTGTTTGATGAATCTGTCACTGCCGATTGTGTTAGCCAAGGCGCGAATTCAGTTGCAAAGGAATCGCTTAATATTGCTTCGCGCATTCGTTGGGTAAAGCGAATGAGTTCGGTAATGTTGTGAATACTCAAAAGCGTATAAGCTAAAATTTCGCGCGATCGCACCAAATGACACAAATACGCGCGGGTAAAATTTTGACACGTGTAGCAAGGACACGTTTCATCGAGTGGCGTAAAATCTTCGCGAAACCGTGCATTTTTAAGATTCCAGCGATCGCCTTGTTGAACTAACGCCGCCCCATGTCGCGCTAATCGTGTTGGAATCACGCAATCAAATAAATCCACACCTGCGGCGACGGCTTTTGCCATTTCGCGATACGTACCCACACCCATTAAGTAACGCGGTTTTTCGCGCGGAAGTAATGGCGCGGTTGCTTCAACAATTTGATGAATCAATTCGGGCGGTTCTCCAACACTCACACCACCGATCGCATATCCTGGTAAATTTAATTTGGCAACTTCGAGCGCAGCTTGGGCGCGTAAATCTAAATAAACGCCGCCTTGAACAATGCCAAACAATGCTTGATCTTGACGTTGATGTGTAGCGATACAACGTTCTAACCAACGGTAAGTTCGATTTGTCGCATCCGTAACCGCTTCGCGACTTGCAGGGTAAGGCGGACATTCATCGAATGCCATAATCACATCTGCACCCAGCGCATTTTGAATTTGAATTGATTTTTCTGGTGTGATATTAATCACTTGACCATCGCGCGGCGAACGAAACGTCACGCCATCGTCAGTAACTTGCCGCAATTCACTTAAACTAAAAACTTGAAATCCACCCGAATCAGTTAGCATTGGTCCATGCCAGTGCATAAACGAGTGCAAACCGCCAGCTTTTGCGACAATTGCTTCGCCAGGTTGCAGGTGGAGGTGATAGGTGTTAGCTAACACCATTTGCGCTCCTGTTTCTCCCAACTGCGCTGTAGTAATTGTTTTTACATTAGCCAGCGTTCCCACTGGCATAAATCGTGGTGTTGCTACACGACCATGTGGTGTTAGAAAAAATCCAGCGCGTGCTTTTGTTTGACTACACTCAGCCAAAACCTGAAACGAGAATTTCTCACTCAAAATAGCAACTACTTTTTTTGGTATGTAGCGTTTTATCCCTAACCCCTCGCTCCTCGCTCCTCACCCCTTCTAAAATGGACAAGCCCCGTCATCGTCAATTTCGGCATCCCATCTTGCAGAAAATACTTGCTCCATCATGACTTCTAAAGCTGTTTCATTGAAGTTGCGTGAAGCCCGCTCTTGCATCGGAGTAGAAAGCGGAATTAACCGCAAGCAACGGTTATCCTGGACTAAATCGAAATAAGTTTCTTGCTGCGGTGACTGTTGTAATTCGACGTAATCAAAACTATAGACATTCAAATAGAGCGCGTGATTAGCTACAATTGTAGACTGCTCTGGACTCGCAATCACTTCTACGACATCGCCTTCACCCTCACTTTGTATTTTACCTTCCTGAATATGCAGATAGCGGACGCGCCCTAAATCAGCCAGCAGCCTCCGCATATCTATTTTGTTGACGACTATACCAGTATGAATAATGCATGGCGCTGGTAATCTGGTGTCGGAGCTATGGTGATTCATAATCAAACAGCCTTTTAGCAATTACAGAGAATACAAACAGAGGGGAAGTTCTTCCGTCAAGGCGTGAAGTACTAATTACATAACTTTCTCCTGACGCTACACATTAAGACATCTACGAATTCTATGTAGATAAGATGTAGATTATGTCATTGATAGACATCAAACTACATCTGTTGTAACGCAGTCAATAAGTTGGTAGAAGCTTGGTTAGAGATGCATAGAAAAGGTAAGATGACTGATAGAACAGATACTCAATGCTCTGTCCCTGTCAATCTTATCTCAAGTTTTGGATTACGATCCTGTTGCTGACATCTGATTTTCTATTTATTTTTGTTTACTTTATGTTGATACGCGCTTGTGGTGGATAAGCAACAGTGGTGGAAACAACTCTGGTGTGATGTTGCAGCGGCGCTTGTTTTCTACACTTGTCTTCCGATACCTTGGGCGATAACGCTCGATTTTGAGCGCGTATCTCGCTACGTACCGCTCGTTGGGTTATTACTTGGGGGAATTCTGGGATTATTAGATGCGGGGTTCTACTTTGTCGGAATACCCGTGCTAACTCGCAGTGTCTTAGTTGTCGTCAGTTGGATCGCCTTGACTGGCGGCTTACACTTGGATGGGGCTATGGATACCGCTGATGGCTTAGCCGTACAAGATCCACAACGCAGGCTGCAAGTCATGACAGATAGTGCGACAGGAGCATTTGGCGCGATCGCAGCAGTCGCCTTATTACTTCTGAAAACGGCAGCGTTGAGTGAAATCAGTTCTGATCGTTGGTTAAGTTTGCTGGCTGTCTGCGGTTGGGGGCGCTGGGGACAACAAATCGCGATCGCTCGTTATCCTTACCTCAAACCAACAGGTAAAGGTTCGTTTCACAAAGCCGCATTGCAGCCGCGAGATATTCTGCTAGGATTATTACTTTTACTAGGCTTGAGTGGATTAAAAATTGTCCTCAATCGCGATGCGGCGATTCATGCGGTAGTTATGGCGACGAGTGGAATTGCGATCGCGTTTTTGACAGGTGCTTGGTTCAATCACAAACTCGGCGGTCACACCGGAGACACCTACGGCGCAGTCGTAGAATGGACAGAAGCACTATTACTATGTGTGCTAACGGTGCTATAATCGTGATGCGTAATTCACAATACCCTAATTCTCTCAATGAGTCCACGAAGGTAGACTTCGTTTGCGCAGCCGCGACTAAAGTCGCCAGGCTATCCCCTAAATTCCAGTTAAATCATATTGGTCGTAACCGCGTCACCCGTAACACAAACGCCCCGCCACCTGTTTCACCAAACGAACGAACGCGGATGATGTAATTTCCAGTTTGGTTGATGCGCGTAAAGAGCAAAGAATTTGTTGTTCCATCAGGACCATCGTCATTTTCTGCGAGTGTTGCGCCTTCGGGTGACATCAAGGTAACAATCGTATCAAAGTTATCCGAGGTGAGATCGATCGCAATATTATCGCCCTGGTTAAACCTGACTAGGTAATCGCGCGCAAATCCCCCATCGCCGGTAGGAATGTCTCTTTCTGAGAGCGTATCAGAAACCTGATTGCTCGGAGGTAAGGGAATCGGATTATATAACCTTGTTTGTTGAGTTTGTTGAGCGATCGCTGAAGGAACGAAACTTGTTGCACCTGCTAGCAACGTCAAGGGAAGGAGCAGATTACTCACCCCCGTTGCCAAAGCTTTTATGATCATTTAACGCAGTATTCCGGCAAAACAGCTTAAGTGGGTTTATTATAAGGCGCATTTTTAGATATTTGCCCATGCTTTCATGAAATTGCGGCATGGCACAAACACAGAAAGCCGCGATTAACTAGGAGAATGACACATTAAACATTACCTTTTTGGGAGCATATTTCTACTAGGAGTAGCGATCGCGACAACACCATATACAGAGATTCCGTGTTTTTGTAAAGCTTGAACGGCTGAACGCACGGTTGCCCCAGTGGTATAAATATCATCAAGCAATAGCACTCGATCATGTGGACGTTGACGATGAAATTCGGTTCCAAGCACAAATGCATCCGCTAAATTTTCTTCTCTTTGCAATCCGGATAAACTAAATTGTGCGTCTGTTGCCTTGACGCGTTTTAAACCCAGAGGCTGCAAACCTAATTTGGTAAAATGACAAAAGCTCTCGGCTAGTAGTTCGGCTTGATTGTAGCCGCGCGTTTTCAATTTATCGGCGTGTAATGGGATAGGAACGACAACTAACTTTTGTTGAGGTTGCGAATTGAGCCAAGCTTGCGCTAGCCACTGACCTAACGGTTTAGCAATTTGCGGTTGATTGTCATATTTTAAAGCAGCGATCGCGCGTTTGAGCGTTCCATTATAATTTCCCCAAGCAAAGACGGGTAACTCTCCTCGCCAAAATTCTTGAGGATTCGATAATTTACAACGTTGTAGCTGCCTTGTACAGTCTTGACAAAATTCCTGTGGAGTCGGACGCTGACAAAGTGGACACTGCGATTCTAGAAATAAATTGAGAAAGCTCTGAAAATTTTGCGTCCAATTTGGCATTTTATGCCTACGACCATCTTTGAATAAATCGTTTTTGGTTTTAGCAAAATATCAGTGATAGTCGTGTAGCTCAGATCACAGCAGGTAGCTAAGGTTGATGATGCTTGTGCCAGTGTTGGGCAATATCAATGCGACGACAGATCCAAACGCGATCGTGTTGCTGTACATAGTCAAGAAAACGAGCTAAAGATGCAGCGCGTCCTGGTCTACCTGCTAAGCGACAGTGTAATCCCACACTCATCATTTTAGGTGTAGTTTCGCCTTCGGCATAAAGGACGTCAAAAGCATCGCGCAGATAAGCAAAAAACTGATCGCCAGAGTTGAAACCTTGAGTTGTGGCAAAACGCATATCATTGTTATCTAAGGTGTAAGGAATCACCAGATGCGGCTTACCATAGTCATGTATCCAGTAAGGTAAGTCGTCTGCATAGCTATCTGAATCGTAGAGAAAGCCGCCTTCTTCTACAACTAGTTTGCGCGTGTTAGCACTCGTGCGCCCAGTGTACCAACCGAGAGGGCGACTACCTGTCACTTGTGTATGAATTGCGATCGCTGTGTGTAAATGTTCGCGTTCTGCCGCTTCCCCAAAATACTTGTAATCGATCCAGCGCCAGCCGTGACTTGCAATTTCCCACTCAGCTTCGCGCATTGCAGCAACTGCTTCGGGATTGCGTTCTAATGCCATAGCAATACCATAAACGGTGACAGGAATACCGCGTTGAGTAAAAATCCGATGCAACCGCCAGAAGCCAGCCCGACTACCATATTCATAAACTGACTCCATATTCATATGCCGCAAACCCATCAAAGGTACTGCACCAACAATTTCCGACAAGAATGTTTCCGACGCTTGATCGCCATGTAGAATGCAGGTTTCTCCCCCTTCTTCATAATTAATCACAAACTGTACGGCAATTCGTGCTTGGTTTTGCCATTGCGGATCGGGTGGCGTGCGCCCGTAACCAATCATGTCGCGCGGATAATCTGCTGGCATTCTCGTTATGCTTTCTATCATTGCGATTTTCGATATTCCAACTTAGCAGGTTCTGGGAAAAATACTTGCTCTAGATTGGTTTAAGTCGGCGAATCCTGACAATCGGATCTGGAGATATAGAGTATGAGCTTCCCCCAGAATTGGGGGATGGGAGGGGGCTAATCAATATGTCCAGTTCGTAGCAGTAGTTTAATTAGTAACAGTTTTACAAATAACTCTGTGGCAAATTCAGTTTAGTGAATCTACCCAGTAACGACTTTTATTTTGCAAAATATAAAGCAAGCGTTACGATGTATGAAGCTCAAATCAGGACACTATGGACTACAGCCATATTCAATTCTGCGATAGTTCGATTGCGGCAGATGGTCACTGCCAATCTCCGGTCGATATCCATCAACTACACGACTTGTTTCAGGTAGCGGCTTTTTGGGCGCAAGATCGCAGTCTTGAAGATTTGCAGCTAGCGATCGCTAATAGTAAACCCGTCATTAGTGTCTGGGATGGCGAAAAATTGATTGGTTTTGCTAGAGCCACATCAGATGGTGTTTACCGTGCAACAATTTGGGATGTAGTCATTCACCCTGATTATCGCGGGGCTGGGCTTGGGCGCAAGCTTGTTGAAAGTGTTTTAAGTCATCCACATATGAACCGCGTGGAACGTGTTTACTTAATGACAACACATCAGCAAAGCTTTTACGAACGAATTGGTTTTGAGTGCAACTCAAGCACGACGATGGTTCTCCACAACCAGCCAAAACTAGGTTTCCCTACTCAAGAAATTCAGCTTCAGGAATTACCAAGGGGATAGTTACCTGAATACGAGTACTCTGAGCTACATTAACATCACGAGCAATCGGCAAAAAGCTCAACTTGGCTTGCATCAGTTCTAACACGGTTTGATTCAATAAAAGTTTGCATCCGGCGGAAAGCGTTTGATTGTCTACCGCCGCACTGCTAATCTGTTGCTCGAACTGCATTGCGTCTAATGGTTCAGACCAAGTGTCTATTGGTAGTGGTACATCAAAGAAAATATCAACCGACTCGGTATCGAGTGAGGTTTGAGATGATATCGTAATGCTACCGGCTTCCATTTTGGGAATGCAAATATCTACTAAGTTTAAAAGCACTAAGCGCAACCACTGCGGATCTGCCAAAATATAAATTTCTGGATCGGCGAGCGATACTTGTATTTTGATACTACGGTTGGCTGCTACAGTCTGCGTCAAATGAGCGATTTCCTCGATAACCGCTGTTAATTGTAACGGCTGAATTTCTAAGTGATTACTGCTATTTTCAATGCGGGCGACATCGAGAATTTCATCGAGCAATTTTACTAGTTTCAACGCTAGCTGATGCGCTTGGGCGACAAATTCACGCTCTTCGGCTGGATTGTCACATAAATCAGACAGAATTAACTGATGCAATCCGATTAAGCTATTGAGTGGCGATCGCAGTTCGTGCGCAGTGCGTACCAAAAATCCGGCTTTGAACTGACTGAGTTCGCGTGCTAACTGATATGCTATTTCTGTTTGTTGTAATTTTGATACCATTTGGGTATCAGTATCAATTACTGATGATGAAGACTGCAAAGGCGTTTTAGCTAATTTATTACCAAATACTTGTGCAATACGCCGACTTCCCAGCCCTAACCCTAGCCCAAATGCTAGATACACCCAATTCATCCAGCTTGTCATTCGTGTTATGTACAAATTTAAAATTCTAACTTGACTGAGCCTTGGCGCAAAATTTGCCAGCCTTGATCTGTCCATTTCGCGACAGTCGAAGGAACGCCAATATTTGGTGTTGTCGCTTGTGATTGTAATGTTAAGACATCGGGAAACTGAAGGGCGATTTCTGCCATCGTGCGTAGCGGTGGCTGACCGGATAAATTAGCACTTGTTGTCGCCAAAGGACCGGTTTGTTCTAGAATACTTTGCGCGATCGCACAATTTGGCACCCGCAATCCAATTGTACTCGGATCGCTCGGATTCATCTGCTTAGGCACGCGTGGTGAGGCAGGCAATACAAGCGTTAAAGCTCCAGGCCAGTATAACTCAGCAACTTGTTGCCAGGGCGTGCGATCGTCGCCAGCAACAAAATCCCAAAGGTCGCTTGCCTTTGCACCCATAAGAATTAATGGTTTATCTTGACTGCGTTGCTTGAGTGCAAAAATTAAATCTGCTTTTTCTGGTAACGCCGCCAGCGCGGGTACGGTATCTGTTGGAAAGCTAACAACACTACCAGAACGTACTCTAGCGATCAGTTCGTCAAGAGAAACTTGGGTCATAACATTAGAGGTCAGAGGTCAGAGGTCGGGGGTCAGGAGAGTTATAAGTTATAAAACTTCGTTCAACTCAAAATTCAAAATTCAAAACTTTTACATCACCCCTCGTTGCTGCGATAGGCTAAAGCAAAGCGCTCGATGCCTGCAAGATCTGGATGAATTTTAATGTTGCCGTAGCTACCGTGATTTTGCAACAGTGTGGCAACAACTTCGGCTTGCCCTGCCATCATTTCAATCAACCAAATACCGCCAGGTCTTAGGTACACTGCTGATGTGGCTATGAGATGACGAATACAGTCTAAACCGTCGGCACCGCCATTGAGTGCTAACCACGGTTCGTGCAGTGCGACTTCGGGTTGTAGCTGTGGGACAAGTTCGCTCGGAATATAGGGTGGATTGGAAACGATACCGCTGAGTTGACCTTTGAGAAACTCTAAAGGCTCCCACCACGAGCCTTGATAAAACTGAATTCGGTGAGCATAACCAAGGGCTTGGGCATTTTGGCGCGCGACGGCTAAGGCTGCTGCGCTGCAATCAACCGCGTGAATTGTCGCCTGTGGCATTGCTTGGGCAAGTCCGATCGCGATCGCACCACTACCTGTTCCTAAGTCTGCCCAGTGTCCTAATTCATCGTGTTTCTCGCTTTTTTGGGCTGCACTTACAGCTATATCAATTAAACACTCTGTTTCGGGACGGGGAATGAGTACGGCTGGAGAAACCGCTAGCTTAAACTGTCGCCAGGGTGTCGCTCCTGCAATGTATTGCACTGGTAGGCGATCGTGAATGCGTCGTTGCCATAGGCGATCTAAATCGTGCAGTGGTATTTGTAGTTGAATTTCTGGCAAATTTTTGAACGAGCCTAAACGCAGTGAAAGGCGGTCTAATCCGGCGACTTCTTGCAGTAACCAGTCTACTTCGGTAACAGGAATACGAGCAGAAAGCGCTGCTCGTTGAGCAGCACTACGCCATTGCCAAAGTGCTAAACCAGATGTTAGCAACTGATCGTTCATGTATTAGCGGGCTGGACGCTGCGGCGCGGCTTGTTGTGGTGCTGGGCGCTGTGGTTGTGCTTGTTGACCGGCGGCAGATTGTTGCAGCGATCGCACGTACTGAATCGACTCTTGTGGCGGAACCAGCACGATTTGTTGTACGCCTTCGTCGTTGCGAGTTCTCAGAATTTCTAACATTCCTTCTAAATTGAGAACTTGGATATCAACGGTAGAAGCTAACTCAGGTTGCTGCTTCTTGAAGCGATCGAGCATTCCTTGTAATTCTTCTTTGTTGAAGTAGAAAGGAATGACTTCAACTTCTGCTTGCTGATTGTTGGCTTGTGGACGGTTTATCTTCATCGTCAGGTAGCCTTTTTCTTTTCCGGCTCGTGCGACAAACAGCGGAGTTCCTACGCAGTCTTCCAATCTTCTTTTATTTTGTTCGCAAGCTTTACGCAGTTCTGAGTTGCTACCACTTTGCCGTAGTAAAGTTAAGGCAGCATCAAATTGCTGTTTAGCTGGTATATAAGCGATATCTAAAGAATTCGGTTGATTTGCGTTGGCTTGTTCCAGCTTGTACACCTCTCCTAACGGTACAGGGACAACGCGTACTGTATTACCTAGCTGTGGATTTGTTTTCTTCAGGTTGTTGACAAATGCTTGCGCATCTTTTTGGCTAATAAAAACGCCTGCGACGGGACTTTGGTTTTGTTGATTTTGGTTTTGTGCGTTCTGCGGTGGAGTGGCGACTAGGGGAGCGCCCTTGCTGTCGGTGATCGTAAATACGGGGACAGACCCTAATTTTTGCAAAATTTGCTCTTGTGGCAAAGCCAGCGCCCGCAGATTACCGGCGAGGACAGAACTCATAACGGCGCTTCCTAATATTCCTAAAGTTGCGCCCCAACGAAAAATTGATTTCATAACTGCTCCTGGCATCAATAGCCCACTAGAGTATGACAATGTATCTGATTTGTAAACGCGCTGTCGTGATTTTTGTTATGTTAGCGCTTTGGCGATCGCTTTGTTGGTTGTGTGAGTCATTAACTGATAACATCCAAGCCAGACGTTACAAATAGGTAGATCGTTCCGCACCACATTTGCTTTTGGTTTTAGTTGACAATTGTGATTGAGTCATTTGCTGAGCAATGACGATTTCGCGCTTCAACATTAATTCTGATAACAATTATTACTGCTTGGATCAATAGCGTTGTGAAAGTCTAGAAGGCAGCGCAGCTATAATCCCTATTTGCCCGTTGCCTTTCTAGCTAAATTATTTTACTTCTTAACTATCGGGATGACAGGATTTGAACCTGCGACATCCTGCTCCCAAAGCAGGCGCGCTACCAAGCTGCGCTACATCCCGTTGCTTTAATTCGCATCGTTGTTAGTATAGCATAGCAAAGTTGGGGACAGAAGAGAAAACGCTGAGTTAATTTTGTCTTGCCTAGTTTGGGTACCAGAACATTCCTTTGATGCCTTCAGGGTCGGACATAAATCCTAAGCCTCGGTAAAAATCTACGACATGAGGATCGGCAAATAATGTGATATTGCTGATGTCTTCACTTCTCAGTTTCTTAATCATGTACTTCATCAGTGCCTTACCCAAACCTTTACCTTGAAACGAGGGGTGTACAACAACATCCCAAATTGTTGCATTAAAGGCATGGTCTGAAGTTGCCCGCGCAAAACCGATGAGTCTTCGTTGTGTTCCGCGAACTTCCCACATTGACGCCACCAAGAAACTATGCTGTATGGCTTTTTTTACCTTGCGCAGCGGACGACGCGACCAACCGACCGCATCACATAGTTCTTCTAGTTCGTACAAGTCAATTTCACGTTCGCTACTAAAAACAATGCGATCGCCTTCGCCTGATTTTTCTAGGCGATCGCTACTTGGAGAGGAGCCATTTGCCATTTCAATTGCATACTCCTCGTTTACGGTCGTTTTGGTGCCTGCGGCTAACTCAGAGCCGCTAAACCAGCTTTTCCAAAAACCCATGCCAGCGTGGTTCGGGTAGATAAATATAATGACGAGTGCATAAACTAGTCTGACACTTTACAGTTTATTATGTTTGCTCACACAGTCTGTACTAGCAATCTAGTACTTTCAAACTGATTCATTCAGCGCGATTGCTGGTGAATACAAGCGTGTCTAAGCGAGTGAAACAGAATTGATCGTAATAGTGAGTCACAAACTAGCTATTCCCAAATGTAGCATTTTTCACTAAAAAGCTGAATTGAGTTTGGGAGAGGTTTGAGAAGCGGCGTGTCCTTTGATTCCTGATTCTTTGTGGCATTCAGGAAGTCGTATCAAACCTACAACTCTTTTTTATCGAAAACTCAAGTTTAGTGGGGAGCGTTCAGGATAGGATATAAGCATGGCAACCATTGAAATTCTAGGAGTCCCCCACGCCTACGAGCTAACGACTCCCACAGCAGGTGCTCATGCTTTAGTATTTATCCACGGTTGGCTATTAAGCCGTGGATACTGGCAGCCTATCATCGAACAGTTATCTCCAGACTTTCAGTGTCTAGCATACGATCTGCGCGGTTTTGGTCAGTCGCAACTGAGTCCAGTTAACCGTGAGTTGCCACACGCAGAAAATGTTTCGAGTTTAGTTCCGGCTTCGGTAGGCGCTGCGGCGGCTCAACATTGCTCATCGCGCTACACTGCTGCTGCTTATGCGCAGGATTTAATGATTCTTCTAGAGAAACTTAATATTACAAGTGCTTGGTTAATTGGTCATTCGCTGGGTGGTAGTATCGCCTTGTGGGCAGCTGACCAAATGCCAGACCGGATCAGGGGAGTTATTTGTATTAATGCGGGTGGCGGTATTTATCTTAAAGAAGCTTTTGAGCAGTTTCGTAGCTGGGGTTCAAAACTCATCAAATATCGTCCGCGTTGGTTGTGCTATTTACCACTGCTCGATTTACTATTTACTCGTGCTAATGTGGCGCAGGCGATCGCACCAGCATGGGGTCGTCAGCGGCTGATTGATTTTGTTGTCGCGCATCCCGAAGCCGCCCTGGGAACGCTTTTAGATTCGACAACCGAAGCGGAAATTAATCTTTTACCAAAAGTTGTATCCCAACTTCAGCAACCTGTGTATTTTATTACAGGCGACAAAGATCAAATTATGGAGCCGAAGTACGTTCGGCATTTAGCAAGCTTTCATCCGCTATTTGAAGCCTGTGGCAATAATGTCATGGAAATTCCTGAGTGCGGACATTTAGCAATGATCGAACACCCGCAAACTGTTGCCGATCAAATTCGCCTACTTCTAGCGCAGCATAACCATAGCAGAGGAGCCAGTGCGGTGCAGAGGTTCCCTCCGTTGTAGCAACTGGCGCGAGCAGAGGAAGAAATGGGATAAATACTATGTCCAACCATTGTGTTGGTATAACTGCATGACTTCAGTCAGCGCTAATCGGGATTGGACACCTAAATTAAGGGGGGAAGTGTGACCGCGATCGAGGTGTTCCGCCGCAGCACAACCAATCATAGCGGCATTGTCGGTGCAAAATTTGAGTGGGGGAAATAAGACGCGCAAGTTGTGCGCACTCGCAGCAGTCGTCAAATGATGTCTCAAGCCGCTATTTGCAGCAACACCACCACCAACAGCTATTGTGTTGAGATTGTAATCTCGCGCACAGGCGATCGCCCGTTTGGTGAGCGATCGCGCAACACTCGCTTGAAAACTTGCAGCAACGTCTTCTACTGATAGTTGTCTTTCTGTTTCGAGTTGCTGTACTAGCCGCAGAACTGCGGTTTTTAAGCCACTAAAGCTCGAATCATACGGATGATACCCGCCACTTGGTTGCGAAACGTTGCCTTCGGGTAACGAAAAGGCTTGTGCGTTGCCTAATTGCGCTAGTTTATCAATCACTGGACCGCCAGGATAACCGAGTTTGAGTAATCGCGCTACTTTATCAAAAGCTTCTCCCGCCGCATCATCGCGGGTTTCGCCTAACGTTTCGTACACACCACAATCTTTGACATAGATTAAACTCGTATGTCCGCCAGAAACGAGCAAACTCAAAAATGGCGGCTCTAAACTCGGCTCGCTCAGATAATTTGCATAAATGTGTCCCTCAAGGTGATGCACGCCGATAAACGGTTTTTGCTGCGCGATCGCCAGTGTTTTTGCGGCGGTAACTCCTACTAATAAGGCTCCGACAAGCCCTGGAGCGCAAGTTGCGGCAATTCCATCGATTTCTTGCCACGTGAGATTTGCCTGCGTTAAAGCAAGTTCGATTCCATGATTAATAATCTCTAAATGTTGGCGCGAAGCTACTTCTGGAACAACTCCACCGTATTGGCTGTGAACTGCAATTTGTGATTTAACAATACTACTAAAAACTTGACGATTTTTAACAATTGCGACAGCAGTTTCGTCGCAGCTAGTTTCTATCGCTAAAACAGTTGACATAATTTTAAAATAGGCATCTTAAGTGCGAATTAATATCTAACAATGACAAGCAAAATTTATCCGACTATATTAAGTAGCTTAAACTTTATCCACCGCAAACTTTACTAGGTTCACACGCAAGAGTATGATTGCTTCCATATGAGCGCTTGCCTAGCTTGTCCAGGCTGCTTATCGTACAACAAAATTTAGGTTTTGTAATAAAGGGAAACAATTCCATGCGACGATTGTTTGCTCTAGTCCTTGTCATCGGTTTATGGTTTAATTTTGCACCGCAGGCGTTAGCCGTTGGTGCAGGACTTGTGCCTTGTAGTGAATCTCCAGAATTTATCCAAAGGGCAGCTTCTGCCCGAAACACTACCTCCGATCCTAATTCAGGACAAAAGCGATTTGAGCGTTATGCTCAAGAATTATGCGGTCCTGAGGGTTTACCCCACTTAATTGTAGATGGTCGTCTCAATCATGCAGGTGACTTTCTGATTCCTAGCATTCTCTTTCTCTATATTGCTGGTTGGATTGGCTGGGTAGGACGTGCCTATCTTCAAGAAGTCAAAAAGCGCGACAATACTGAATTGCGAGAAGTCATTATCGACGTGCCTACCGCACTACCACTCATGCTATCAGGCTTCACTTGGCCCCTCGCAGCGGTGAAAGAACTACTTTCGGGAGAATTAGTTGCTAAGGATGACGAAATCCCAGTTTCTCCACGCTAGTTTGATTTGAATTAATTTTTTGGAGACTGATTTATGCAACAAAAGAAAGGCGAACAACAAAATTATCTACTACGCTATCTTTCTTTAGGTCCAGTACTACTTTTTGCCTTGCTGAGTTTTACTGCGGTTCTGTTGATTGTCTTTAATTATCTGTATCCCGATCTTCTTTTCCATCCGCTGCCATAAATTACAGCGGCTAACATCATAGTGTTTGTCTCTGCAAAAAAAATTGCGATGTTTGTGAGGCAAACACTGCTTTTGAAACCTTGAAACTCCATCTATTGCTTATAGATTCTGAGTTTCTTTTTAAAGAATTTACTTTTTAATTGCTAAGGCGCTATATCTCCATATTTAAAATGGTATAGCGCTAGCGCGTTTTGAATGAGTAATTGTACTTTTCTGAACTCATCATTGCTTAATTAATTTTTCTAAATTTAAGACCAAAGTATGAAAACTAAGGTCATTTATTCCCATAAAATAATGCCACTACCTTATTGAGATTTGACATAAATATGGCGCAAGCAATAGATGCATCTAAAAATCGTCCCAGCGATCCGCGAAATCAGGAAGTCGTTTATCCTTCCAAACGAGATCCTCAAATTGGTAATCTGGAAACACCAATTAATAACTCTTCTTTAGTCAAGTGGTTTATCAATAACCTACCAGCGTATCGTCCAGGGATTACTCCGTTACGACGCGGGCTAGAAGCAGGAATGGCGCATGGCTATTGGCTGCTAGGTCCTTTTGCTAAGTTAGGTCCATTACGCGATACTGATGTAGCAAACATTGCTGGATTGCTGGCGACTTTAGGCATGGTTATCATTTCTACCCTAGCAATGTCGTTATACGCAGCAACTGATCCACCAAAACCTGTCGCGACTGTGACTGTGCCAAATCCTCCTGATACGTTTGACACGACCGAAGGTTGGAATACGTATGCTAGTGGCTTCTTAATTGGTGGCGTTGGTGGTGCCATTGTTGCCTACTTCATCCTTGCTAATATCGAATTAATTCAAAACATATTCAAGTAAAACTGCACAACTGCCAAAGGCGCAAAGGAAAAATTAAGGAATCTTTGTGCCTTTTTATTTTTTATATTTGTGTTAACAGTTGTTGTTCAATCGCACCACTAGCTGCATAGTGCGTCCTATTTCTGCTGCTTTGAATTGTCTAACAACTGACGTAACTTGGCGATCGCCTGTGTTGCTGTGTAACAGTTCCGCGATCGCATATTCCTAATCCAATCGCGATTGCGATCCTATTTTTGTGATAACAATGCGACTCATAGGCGATCATTTAGAAGCACTACGACAAAAGCCAAATACTGTAGACGCGATCGCATCCAAAGCTGTCTCAAAATCATCGTTGACAATTTGAACGTCAAATTCATGCGCAGCACTCATTTCATCTTTAGCGCGTTGCAGACGACGGGCGATCGCATCAGCAGAATCCTGACCGCGACCGCGCAAGCGGTGTTCTAATTCTGCCAAAGAAGGAGGCATAATAAAGATGCGCTTCGCCTCAGGATAAGACTGACAAATTTGGCGCGCGCCTTCGAGTTCAATTTCTAACAGAACGCACTTTCCTTTGGAGATTTGTTCGAGAACTGTATCGCGGGGAGTACCGTAATAGTTACCTGCAAACTCAGCCCATTCCAGCAGTTTGTTTTGTTCGATCATTTGTTGAAACTCACTGCGACTGACAAAATAGTATTGTTTACCGTGAATTTCGCCTGGACGGGGAGCGCGGGTAGTGACAGAAACAGAAAAATATAATTCAGGATGACGCTCAAGCAGCGCTCGTACCAGCGTGCCTTTACCAACTCCGCTAGGACCAGTCAAGACAATCAGTTTGCCTTCGGGAAGGCAATTTGGTGGTGTAGCTGAACCCTGAAGCGATAAAACTGGCGTCATCCTAATTAAATTAAATACAAACGAGGAAAAGTAACCATAGTAGTCTATTTCCCATCGTACCGCTGATTTCTAGTAATTGAGCAGTCTATTCCGAACTATGATCGCGATTCACCACAAAACGATTCGCCACCGTTTCCGGTTGAATTGCCGAGAGAATCACGTGACTAGAATCGGTAATAATGACAGCCCGAGTGCGACGACCATAGGTGGCGTCAATCAACTGGTTGCGATCTTTAGCATCGCTAATGATACGCTTAATGGGGGCAGACTCTGGACTGACTATGGCAACCACTCGGTTGGCAGATACGATATTGCCAAACCCGATGTTGATTAGCTGAATGTCCATGACATACTAACGCCAAGCGCCGTGTGAGAAGCAATTAGGAACCTAACTTTCATGGTATCCACAAAAATTTTGACTTACAAGGCAAAATTCACCGAAAAATCAGCTTTTTAGGTTATATGTTCTGAGTTTTTCCACTTTTCTATCTTTAGAAATCGCTCAAAAGATAGAGCAAAAGTTACAGGTTATTGATATCGGTTGAGTAAATGGGTGAAAATTTAAAGGTTGGTCATTGGTAATTGGAAGGAGTAGCGATCGCCAATTACCGATTACCTGTTACCCATTACCCAATAAAACAAGGTGCGATCTCTAATTATATCCACCCCACTTAATTCATTTTGCAATCTGTTGACTTTACAACACTAACGGCTGCTTCCAGCGACATCTGCGCGAATTGGCTACCGGCGCGGGTGGAACAGGTTTATCAACGCGATCGCTTTTGGATCGTGCTAGGATTACGTACGCTCAAACAGCGAGGCTGGCTAGATATTTCATGGCATCCGCAAGCGGCGCGCATTTGTATCGGCGATCCACCACCACGCAAGCCGGATACGTTTGCCTTTAGCCAACAAATCTTACATCAACTCAGCGGTCTAGCTTTAATCAGTATTGAGGCGATCGCGCCTTGGGAACGTGTCCTTGATTTGCAATTTGCCCGTCGTCCTGGCGAAAACCCCTTATTTCACCTTTACGTGGAAATTATGGGGAAACACAGTAATGTCATTCTCACCGCTGCTAATCAAGAGATTATCACTGCGGCGCAGCAAGTTAGCCCGCAACAATCGAGCATCCGCCCTGTACAAACTGGACAACCTTACGAATCTCCACCGCGTCTGACTAACGATGCTCCTAGCTTGCAAGAATCACAGCAACGTTGGCAAGCGAAAGTTAGTTTAGTTCCTGGTGCTTTAAAACGCTGCTTAATTAAAACTTATCGTGGAACGAGTCCAGCGTTAGTTGAATCAATGGTACGCGTGGCAAATCTCGATCCTGAACAATCAACTGCGACATTAACGCCCTCCGATTGGGAAAAATTATTTCAACGTTGGCAAGAATGGCTGCAAGCGTTAGAGAAATCGCACTTTCAACCAGGTTGGACAGCGAAAGGATATACTGTCCTCGGCTGGGAGATGATTCAGCCTGTCAAAAACCTGCAAGACTTACTTAATCAGTACTACACCGCCGTTCTCAATCAGCAAGAATTTCAGCAGTTACGCCAGCAGCTAAGTCAGAAATTGAAAAATCTGTTGGAGAAGTTGCAAACGAAAGCGAATAACTTTAGCGATCGCCTGCAACAATCAGATCGCGCCGACGAGTACAAACAACAAGCTGACTTATTAATGGCGCATCTACAAGCTTGGGAACCAGGGATGACAAAGATTACCCTCGCGGATTTTGAGACAGGCGCACCCGTCACAATTGCTTTAGAACCCGAAAAAAATGCGGTGCAAAACGCCCAAAACCTCTACAAGCGTAGTGGTAAACTTAAACGCGCGCGCGGTGCGGTGGAACCCTTGCTAGCAGAAGTTAATGCAGAAATCGGGTATTTGCAGCAAGTCGAAGCAGCGATCGCCCAAATCGAAAAGTATCACACGGATGCGGACCTCGAAGCCCTCAAAGAAATTCGCGAGGAATTAATTCAACAACGCTATCTCGAAGATTCCGAATACACGCGTCGTAGTGACACGAATAGCGCTAGCACTAACTTTCATCGCTATCGTACTCCGAGTGGTTTTGAATTGCTCGTTGGTCGTAACAATCAGCAAAACGACTATTTGACTTTTCGCCTTGCGGGAGATTATGATTTGTGGTTTCACGCGCAAGAAATTCCTGGTAGCCACGTTTTACTCCGGCTCGATCCTGGCGCAGTACCAGAAACCGTTGATTTACAGTTTACGGCAAATTTTGCTGCTTACTACAGCCGTTCGCGTCAAAGTGACCAAGTTCCAGTTGTTTACACTGAACCGAAATATGTCTATAAGCCTAAAGGCGCAAAACCAGGAATTGCACTCTACAAAAACGAACGCATTTTGTGGGGACAACCGCAACAAGCCGAAGCTTATCTCAATGAGGGGCGAGGGGTGAGTGGGTAGAAAAACTTCTCCCCTGCTTCCCTGCTAATAATCCTTGATCCCCGACTCTTTATCGTTGCTCCCTTTCTTAATCTAAACTTCACGACTGCTTAATTATGCATAATGTAGCATCTATCGCTTGGAAGAGTTATGTCAAGAGACTGTAAATTTTGATAAAAAAGTCTGTGTTTCCTGTTACAATGTCTTGATAGAAGACGAGGAATTATCAAGCTTTTAACCCGCTATTGCTTTGGGAACGCGTAGTTTGGGTTTCCTCGAATTGAGAAACAACGCATATAAATTGTTTAGACCAGCTGTGGTAGGCTGGTCGTTTTGTATTCTAGATAAATTTAGAACGAGAACGTCGTGCGGATCGCACCGATCACGACATCCTGATTGGCATCATTAAAATCAGGTGCTGTAATCCAAATCACGCCAGGCGTAATCGCAAAATTGTCAGTGAGTTGTAGTTGATAAAAGGCTTCGATGTGCAACGACATATCTTCGTCTTCGCCCAAGTCTGGAAGGACTAAATCAGGATTAGCCGCGATCAGTTCCGCCGCTGCAACTGGGTTTAGCGCAACACCAGTGCTAGTTAACCTCGGTTCCATACCGACGATGATACCGAGTAAGTTGCCTTCGCGTCCCAAGTCAGGGAAAGCGAGGGTAACTGCGTAGTTAAAAATGTCGCTGTCGCCTCGTTCGAGGAGTCCGCCTAACGTGGAAAGTAAGCGTGTATTGGTGTAACCCGCCCAGCCACCGAGAACAAAGTTATTACTAATTTGCCATGAAAGCTGTACGCCGTAGGAGTTACTGACAGTGGGAACCTCGACGGGTTCTAAATTCAAATTCTCGAAGAACGCGTCATCGAAGCGCGCAAACGAAGCGCGGCTACTACCAGCACCCGTATCGCTAGCTTTGTAGGAGTTGATGTAGGTTAAACCTATATTAAAGCGATCGCTTGGTTTTAAGACTAACTGGGCGATACCTGCATAAGGTCCATTAAATAAACCGCTACCATCAAGTGGGCTACTCGCATCGGTAGCTAAATATCCTAAACTCAGTTCCAAGCTATTGCCGAGTTGTTGGCGAATTCCTACGCCTGCGCCGTCACCAAGGTTATATATTGGGTTACGAGTACCAAACGCAGATAGCGCCCCAGAACCACCATCACCATCCATCACGGTTAACGTGTCTGTATAGTCATAGAAAGCACCACCACTAAAGCCTAGAACAACTTCTGTTGTTTCGCCTAGAGGAAAGCTATACAAAAGCGATTCTAACCCCACGTCATTCGCTTCATCTTGCGTAAAACCGAGTTCTCCTTCGGTTATTCCCGTCACATCCGAAAAGCCTGGGAAATTGCCTGTTGAAATGAGTGTATAAAGTTGATCGTTACCGGTAAAACTCGTATTAAATTCCAACCGCGTTCGCTGTCCGAGGATGACTGACTCATCAAGATCGTTACCCTCGGCGTCTTGTCCAGAAATAATTCCGGCTGCGCCGACAACGACTTCACCCGTGAGTTGTGTTGTTGTTGAGAATTGATTGGCTTCTAGTTCAGCGACAGTGGCTTCTAAAGCATCCGTTCGACCGCGCAGCGTTGCTACTTCAGCGGCAAATTCCTCTTGTAGTCTTTGGAGGGTTGCTAAGTCTTCTCGCGTTACCTGATTGGCTGTGGCTGTCGCAATTAACTCGTTGACTCGATCGAGACAAGCATTTAAACCTGCGGCAAATTCGTATCTTGTCAACGCGCGATTACCGCGATACGTACCATCAGGATAACCCGCGATACAGCCATAACGTTCGACTAACGATTGTAGTGCTTGAAATGCCCAGTCTGTCGGTTGGACATCAGACAACTGTGAAACTGATGTTACCTGTGAAAGTGCATTCGAGTTGAATTCGGTTGAAACTTCTTGCGCTAATGCCGAATTGCTGACAAGGGCGATCGCTGTCGTACTCGCCGCTAGCATCACTCCCGAAACAGCAGAATTAAGAAGTAAGCGCTTCGATTTGTGCTGCATTTTGTTTTTCCTCACACCAATTAAAATACAAGTTTCCTCGATCTGATGTCAGATGACAATTACTTTTCTAAAGAATAAAAAGCGAAAACACTGCTTGATTTTTGTTAGAATAAGATTCATTCTCATTATTGTGATAATAATACCCATATTCACAAGTAGCAGCTATAACCTTTAGCAAAAAAATTAGGAGAGATTGTGATTCGCCAGAAGCTACAACATCGTCACAAGCGTAATGTCTTGTCGCTGGTTGCACTTTTACTATTATCAATAGCTTCAGGTTGTAATCAAGCGACACAAGAAACGCAAGCACAACAAACCCAAGAATCTCCCGCGCCGCAGTCCGAACAAATTCGCGTTGTCGCAACATTTTTGCCGATGTATTGGTTTACGAGGGCAGTTGCAGGAGATCGGGCGCAAGTAGAAATTTTAGTACCGCCAGGTAGCGAAGTCCATGATTATCAAGCAACACCCGCTAATGTACAAGCGATCGCAACAGCGGATGTGTTAGTGAAAAATGGCTTAGGAATGGAAGATTTCTTAGAAGGTACAATTAAAAACGCTGGCAATCCAAACTTACAGCAAATCGATGCTTCGACTGGAATTCAAACTCTAGGAGAAATTTCGCCCGTTGAAAAAGCCGCAGATCACGACCACGATCATGGACATAGCCATAGTCACAGTCACGATCACGCAGATGGTAATCCGCACGTTTGGCTCGATCCTGTATTAGCAAGACAGCAAGTCGAGAATATTCGTGATGGTTTGATTGCGGCTGATCCGGCGAATAAAGATGTCTACCAAGCGAATGCAGCTGCTTATATCCAACAGCTAGACCAAATCCACAATCAGTTTCAACAACGTCTTCAACAGTATCCTAATTGTACTTTTATTACGTTCCATGATGCGTATCCGTATTTAGCGAATCGCTATCAACTCAAGCAAGTTGCTGTTGTTGAAATTCCTGAGGATCAACCGTCGCCAGGAGATATTCAACAAGCAGTTAATGCAGTCAAAAAGTATAGTGCACAAGCAATCTTTGCGGAACCTGGAGTCGATAATCGATTGCTACAAAGTTTATCTCAAGATTTGAATCTAACAGTGCAATCAATTGATCCTTTAGAAGCGGGACCAACCGATCCGCAACATTACTTTACCGCGATGAGCGAAAATCTACAAAACATCGAAGCGGCTTGTCAGTAAACTAGGATGACATCGCGTATTAATAATTTACATCCAATTTTAAAAGTCGAAAACCTGACTGTTTACCAGCACAACTATTGTGCGGTGCGTGATGTCTCTTTTGAATTATCACCAGGGACAAATACGGCGATTGTTGGTCCTAACGGGGCGGGGAAAAGTACTTTAGTACAAGCTATTTTAAATTTAATTCCTCACTCCACTGGTAAGGTAGAAATTTTCGATCGTCCCCTCGAACGCCTCGGACACTTACGCCACTTACTAGGATATGTACCACAAAACTTTATCTTTGACCGCAGTTTTCCGCTATCGGTGAGTGAATTAGTTGGGCTAGGTTGGGTAAAAAAGGGGAAAAGTCCTTTTTGGTGGAATGCTGAAAAATCAGAAAAAAAAGCTGCGATCGCCCAAGCCTTGCGGCGCGTTGGAGTTTATCATTTACGCAATCAAGCGATTGGGACGCTGAGTGGGGGAGAGTTGAAGCGGGTGTTACTCGCTTATTGCTTGGTCATACCCCGAAAACTACTCGTTTTAGATGAAGCGTTTGCGGGTGTGGATATGCAAGGTGCAGCAGATTTTTACAATTTACTCCACGAACTTCAGCAAGAAGAAGGCTGGACAGTACTGCAAGTTTCCCATGATATTGATATGGTAAGTCGGCACTGCGATCGCGTTATTTGCCTTAATCAAACGCTTGTTTGCACCGGAACTCCAGAAGTCGCACTTTCTCCAGAAAACTTACTCGCGACGTATGGTCCAAGTTTCAGCCGCTATCAGCATCAGCATTGAAGCAAGCATTGTCTTCAGTAGGGTCAGAGGTCGGAGGTCGGAGGTCAGGGCTAAAATCTAGTTAGGGAAATCATTATGAGCATCTATATTGTCCCAACTCTATTAGACCTCCTGCATGAATCACAGATGCCCTCCGACTAAAGTCAGGGCTATCTAAGCAAAGTGTCCCTTCGGACACTAAAACAAGATTTTTATAGCTAATTCCACCGAGGTGGACTTTTTTTTTATTCAGCTGGCGAATTTATTCGCGATTCTCTTCACGCAGGAAGTCTATTGACCAGGGCTATATCAATACCGCTTCGGGTTTCCTGCGCTCAAATGAGCATATAAAAAAGTCCCAGTTACTTCACTGGGACAGGAATGATATTCACCTGATAAGTTGAGTACAGCTAAAACTCAGTGCAGCGACATCCTCAAGCTTTAACTTCAAACTTGGGCTGTTTCATCTTCACCTAATTGCTGTTCTACTTTACCAATCGCCGCATTGATACCAGCTAATTTGGTTTCTAAGTCATCTCGCATCCACTGAAGAAACCGCAGCCTACGCTCTAAAAAGGTCTTGCGCGACATAGGTTCGCTACCGTAGCAGCTACTACCCCAGAAAGGAAACATAGCTTACCTCACAAACTATAACTCTATTTATAATTGTGTCTCTAGCGTTACTACGGCGGGTGGGAAAATTATAGAGAGAAAACCGATCTAACTCTCAGATTGTTTTAATTATTGAAATAGAGCAGACTAAACGATGTTCAGATCCAAACGTTACTTACAGCATCTGGGTCGCAATGTTATTCTGGCTGCGCTGCTTGTGCTGATCTGCTCTAATCTATTAGAGGTGCGCTCATCTGAACAACCAATTATGAATTCTGCGCCACAACTATTAAGCGATCCCTTTTTGCAATTACCAACCGAAACGACGGTGAATGTTGTTTGGTTTACCGAATTTGCGGGAACTGAACACAACGTCTTGTATGGCAAAAATTTAGAACAAAGTGCGATCGCAACAACAACAAAACTCAGCCGCACGCGCGAAGATCAAGATTCTCACGCTAAAAATCACTATCAACAGCCAACACCACGCGACATCTGGCGACATGAAGCGACTGTTCGCGATTTAACTTCTGGCGATCGCCTTCCTTATCACGTTACGAGTACAACAGAGGATGGAAAAACCGTTACAAGTCGCGAATTTACTCTCGCACCCAAACCCCAGCCAGGAACACCACTCAAAATTCTTTTAACTTCAGATCACCAACTCAAACCAATGACGGCGGCGAATTTGCAGAAAGTCGTAGAAACCGTAGGGCGAGTAGACGCAGTGTTTTTTGGGGGCGATATGGTGAATGTCCCCGATCGCGCTTCTGAATGGTTTGATGATAGTCGAGGTTGTGCTTTTTTTCCTTGTCTCCAAGGTCGTGGAAGTTACGATTTAACCAAAAATGGTACTAAGGCGACTTACACAGGCGGAGAAATCATTCAACACGCGCCGCTATTTTCTACGATTGGTAATCATGAGGTGATGGGGCGCTATGCGTACAGCGATAGCTTAGATGCTGAATTTGATGATGCGGTTCCCCGCGCGATCGCCAAAGCAAGACTAAAAGATGCAAGCGATCGCACACTCAAAGATCATTCGTTTAATACCGACACCTACGAAGAGATTTTTACTTTACCCAAAAGTGAATCGGGCGGAAAAACCTACTACGCGCTTAGCTTTGGTGACGTTCGCTTAGTCGTACTCTATGCCACGAATACTTGGCGCTATCCTCATCTTAATGGCAAGTTTAAGGGTAAATATCGCGAACGCGAAGCCGATTTAAATCAACCTGAAAATTGGGGTTACGGACAGCATATTTTTGAAGCGATCGCGCCTGGTAGCCCTCAATATATCTGGTTACAGCAAGAACTTTGTAGCCCAGCGTTTCAACAAGCAAAATTCAAAATTGTGATGTTGCATCATCCACCCCATTCGCTGGGAGGAAACATTGTTCCTGCTTACACCGATCCGGTGCAAAGTATTGAACGCCACGACGATGGCACGATTAAAGCTATACGCTACGAATATCCCCAAGATGCCGATTATCTCATCCGCGATGTTGTTCCTTTACTAGAAGCAGCAAACGTACAACTTGTATTTTATGGTCATTCACATCTCTGGAATCGTTTTGTGAGTCCTCATGGAACGCACTATTTAGAAACTTCAAATGTGGGTAATTCCTACGGCGCACACGTCGGCGAAAACAAACGCCCTATCCCTGAGGGTTATCAAGAACACTATGCAGCGATCGGAGATCCTAACGGGCGAGAACCAGTCATGCCAACAATTGCACCTTTCTCGAATGAAAATGGTAAACCCACTCCTTACATTGCCAGTAATGATATTACAGTTTTTAGTATTTTCGATACAGCAAGTGGTTTGATTACTAGCTATGCGTTTGATACGCGAGAACCAGATTCAAAAGTTGTGAAATTTGATGAGTTTCAGTTGAAATAATTACTCTTGTTTTAGTAGATTCATTGCCATTGTTATTATTTGTTCTCGATTAACCATTTTGTCGAGTTCCTCCTTTTCATATATGCCTTCAAATGCTTCAATTGCAGCTTTTTCTAATGCTAACCCATAAGCATCCTGCAATGTTTCAATTAATTCGTCTTCAGTAAGGTAAGTTCCTTTCGCTTTGTGTCGCTGATTAGTACGTTGAATCTGCTTAACAGCATTACGAATTGAAAGTTCCCATGAGCGGGTACTACGGTTTTCAGCTGATTGTTTGATTAAATGTAATAATAATATAATTCCATAACTAAAAATTTTATTCAGTTTATCCGATTTACTCATTTCTTCTAGTTCTTCAACCAACTCCAGAGCCTCTGTCACTTTGCCCTCATGAAGAAGTTGTTTAAGTGTTATTAATTCTTCCATTAGTCACATATTGAATTAATAAAGCTTTTAGTATTAAATTATAACTTGCTTCGGTAATGGATAATAGGTAATAGATATTTTTCCCAATTAGCAATTACCAGCCTTCAAGTTACGTTGATTTTCTCTACTTTATGTATTTTGCATTTTTTGCAGTGCGCGATCGCCACTAGCTCTTACCAATCTCTTCGTTTTGTAAAGTCCTGTTGCAAACCTGTCAAAAACCTTTAGAAATCATCTACAACACAGTCAGGGCTTTAAAATTTAGAACTTTAAACAACCTTGCAGAAGATTATGATGAGTAACATCCAAAAGTATCGCTTTGTCTGTACTTTGACCTTTGGTGATATCTACGGTCAAATCATCGTTTGGCTGATTACGATCACCGTGAGTTTAGCTTCGGCAATGGCGCTAATGGGCGCTAGACGTCCAATTTATGCTCTCGCTACAGTAGGGCTAATTATCTTACTCTCACTGCCTTTCCTACTGTTTGCTTTTGTAACAACGCTGTTGAATCATATTGAATTGTCTCCCGTAGATACAGCCACCAAGAAACAACCGATACCAGGTAATGTATCCCAAAAACAGCCCGTAGAGGCTACTAGCTAAAAAAAATTGCGTATTTGACGGCACAATGCTTGATAGTGAGTCCCTACCAGGAGGTAGGGATTTTGCTTATAACAGCTAAGATTCACCAATCAAAACTACTGCAACCACCGCGCCGCGTCTTTAGCGTGATAAGTCAGAATTAAATCTGTACCAGCACGTTTAAAGCTGGTTAATGTTTCTAGAACGACGCGCTGTTCGTCAATCCAACCATTAAGCGCAGCGGCTTTAATCATGGAATACTCGCCAGATACGTTATATGCTGCAACAGGTAAATTACTTGCTTCCTTGACGCGCCAGATAATATCCATGTATGCTAACGCGGGCTTAACCATCAGCATATCTGCACCTTCTGCAATATCCAGCGCAATTTCTTTTAAAGCTTCCCGCGCGTTACCAGGGTCCATTTGATAAGTTCGGCGATCGCCAAACTGCGGTGTTGATTCCGCCGCATCGCGAAAAGGACCATAATACGCCGATGCATACTTCGCCGCATAAGACAATATCGGTGTATCTTGATATCCCGCATCATCCAACGCACCGCGTATTGCCTGAACAAAGCCATCCATCATTCCAGATGGTGCGATAATATCTGCGCCTGCTTTGGCTTGAGATACTGCGGTTTTCTTTAATAATTCTAGTGTCGGATCGTTTAATACTCTTCCTGTCAAGTCGCCGACTTCTAAATAACCGCAATGCCCGTGCGCAGTATACTCGCACAAACACGTATCTGCAATGACAATCAAATCTGGAACTGCTTCTTTAACCGCAGTCGCGGCTTTTTGCACAATTCCGCAATCGTGCCACGCGCCAGTAGCATCGGTATCTTTATCTTCAGGAATCCCAAACAAAATAATCCCAGGAATTCCTAAGTCATATACTTCCTTGGCTTCTTCAACAATCTTATCGACTGATAACTGGTAAACACCAGGCATCGATTTCACTTCTTTGGCAATACCGTCACCAGGTACAGCAAACAAGGGATAAATTAAATCGCTAGTTGTTAAAACGGTTTCACGTACCATCCGGCGTAACTGCGGATGCGTTCTCAAGCGGCGAGGGCGATGAATGGGAAACATAGCTTTTATTTAAACAATCAAAAATGAAGCTCAAGAAAATTAGCGCGAATTGAGTAGCTTATTTTTTGCAGTATAGTACGCTCAGTTGCTAAGTTTCCCCAAAATAGCGATTCTGATAAATTAAGATATATTTCCTGAATACTAGGGGGTTAAGTGCTTGAAATCTTACCTGAGGTCTGATATGATTTTTTCATAATGGGAATCTGTGCTTGTATTGAAATTTGCTTATATTTCCATTATGAAGAAAACACTAATTAATAATACTATAAATAGCTTCCACTAAACAAGAAAAATATCTCAATTTTGTGACTTTTATACTAAAAAACACAAAGCGATTTGAGTTCACAATAAAGATTGGCAAGTTTCATTTTAATCAACCGTAAATCTGCTAATGCGATCGCTCGCGCAACAACTGTGGAATGCACTCTATCAAGGCGCAGTTAAAGACAATCTCCTCCTCAATCATGCTGAAGGGCGATTGCGCTTTGCGCAGCGCCGGAGGCGATCGCACTAGCTTAAATCTCTACTACGAAACCTTCTCAAGTCTATTTTGTCGATAGTTCGCATCAGGTACGATGGCAATATTTTTGTAATCATTGATGACTTATTGAAATACCCGATCGCCTGAATTAGTGTTCGCTAGGTACTAACAACAGCAAGCGGATTAGCAGCTTCTTGCAAAATAACCTCAGTAATCGCTTTAACAACATCGCGACTTTCCCAATAGCTACCGTGCGCGTCTCCACCATGTAATAATGCTAAAAACGAGCGGCTAATGGGTTGTACTAAAAAGTCTGACAAGTCTGCATTGCTAGTTACAAGGTCTTGGATGTCTAAAAACTGTCGCTTACCATCGACTAAATCAGGCATAATCGTTGCGAGTGGATACGCAACCGGATCGCCTGGATGTATAAAATTGCGCCACGGTAATGTTTTTTGTCCGCGTTCATTATAAAGTTGCTCTAATAATGCTTCTAATTGTGGCGTAATATCGTGAGTAGCAATTTTTTTGGCTTGCTCTTGTGTTAGTTCGCGTTCGCCCCTCGCTTGATCTTCCCCAGAAACGACATTGATTAAATTGAAAAAAGCAATCGGCGAACCCATAGTGTGGATACTTGAAAGCCGAATTCCATGAAGCGGTTCAGGCCTAACACCAAAAATTCCTTGACGAATTCTGCGCACACTTTCATACGCGGGTAGATCGGGATTATCCCACCGCGCTGCAAACAAGACGTCAAATAAAATAACAGTACCCCAGCTATGCGCAACCAAGTGCATTCGATCGCCTGGTTCAGGATTCGCAGGAAGTACTTTCTTGAGTTGTTCTGCGATCGCCATAACAACTTTAGAACCAACATGGCGGCTAATATAAAGTGCTGCATCACCAACAAACTGCATCAGTTGCTTTTCGCGGAACTCCTGAAACCACATTTTTTTCCACGTTGGTGACTGTTTTAGTTTGTTCAATAACTTGTCTTCTTCTGGCTTATTAACATCACCCCAATAAAGAGGAATGTATTTGCGAGTGATATTCGATGAATGACTTGCAATTTCTCGATCGATTCGCTCAATTAGCTTATCTGCATAAGTTTTGACTTCGCGTTCCTCACGCGTATTTACACCATGAACGAATACAATGTAGTCCGTAGCCATGCAACACCTCTGTAGCGAGTGACAATAGCTAGAACTTCACTTTAGTGCTAGTAAAATCCGGTGAAAGTTTATAAAAATTCAAATAAGCCTTGTCGTGAGGCGGTAGAACAAGAGTGCGATCGCCTAAAGCATCATAGCGCGTAAGGCGAAGCACTCAAGGTTAAAATACTCGAAAAATAAAAGGATAGCGATAAACTTGATCGGGATTATTCAAAATCTGCACAATTCCTAAAATTGGCAGTCCCCAATGGAATAGAAATAAGATTGGTCCTAAAATTAGCCCTAATGCACCCAAGGTCACAAAAGCGAGGATTGCAATAATGATGCCATATAACCATACATTAAAGTGAAAGTTAATTGCCTCTTTAGCATTATCTTTTACTACAGGATCTGAGGATAAAAATAACGCAGCTATCGGAATTCCTACCGACACTAACGTCGTACTAAAAAAAATTGAGCCGTGGCATAATACTGAAAGAATTTTCCTTTGGTCTGAGTCGTACATTACATTTCCTCAATTCTTACTTATCAGTTTACAAAGAGATAAACTCACGATAGTACTATCTTTAGTTATATTTTCTATAGTTGTCTAAAAAAAACAAAAATATTTGCTTTGATAGGATTTTAACTAAGTGAAAAGATGCCCTCTATTGAAAAATAGACTCAACCAAAAATAATCTTATAGTTCTTTAAAAGAGATTATTTCAAAAGTTTATAAAAGACATACTCGCAAAGAAAAAGCATAATCTAAAAAATTTACATAGATCTTCAACAATTCATGAGATTTTTTCTTTAACTCTTTCCTCTGTGGTAGCATTCTCCTGACAGAGACGCTACGTGCGGTAAGGCTTCGCCAATGCGTCTGCGTAAAAAAATCGTACACCGCAAACAAGAATGCTATCGCACCACCTAATAAATAAGAATTTGCTCCAGATAATTTTGTATAATTATCAAAGAACGAAAAGCATAATTCCCATAACATTAGCATAGCATTCATGACATCTATTGACCTTCAGCCTGAATTGCACACAGAGGTAGAACGTCGGCGTAATTTTGCAATTATTTCTCACCCAGACGCGGGGAAAACGACACTAACAGAAAAGTTACTACTTTACGGTGGAGCAATTCACGAAGCAGGATCGGTAAAAGCACGACGCGCACAGCGTAAGGCAACATCAGACTGGATGGCAATGGAGCAACAGCGGGGAATTTCGATTACCTCAACCGTCCTGCAATTTGAATACAAAAATTGTCAAATCAATCTACTCGACACACCAGGACACCAAGATTTTAGCGAAGACACGTACCGCACGCTTGCCGCTGCTGATAATGCTGTGATGCTCATTGACGCTGCAAAAGGTTTAGAACCGCAAACACGGAAGTTGTTTGAAGTTTGTAAAATGCGTCAGCTTCCTATCTTTACATTTATCAACAAACTTGATCGCCCAGGAAGAGAACCCCTCGAACTGTTAGACGAAATTGAACAGGAATTAGGGCTACAAACGTATGCAGTAAATTGGCCCATTGGAATGGGCGATCGCTTCAAAGGTGTTTTTGACCGCCATCAGCAGCAAATTCACTTATACTCGCGTGTCGAACATGGTAGCCGCGAAGCGGTCGATACGGTAATCGATGTTGGCGATCCCAAAATTGAAGAACTTTTAGAGCAAGATTTATATTATCAACTCAAAGACGAACTCGAACTTTTAGACGAATTAGGGGCCGAACTCGACCAAGATTTAGTTCACCAAGGCAAAATGACACCCGTATTTTTTGGAAGTGCCATGACAAACTTTGGTGTCGATCTGTTTCTTAATTCTTTCCTCGAATACGCACTCAAACCAGGTAGCCGTAGGAGTACAGCCGGAGAAATTGCGCCAACGTATCCAGAATTCACGGGATTTGTGTTTAAACTGCAAGCAAACATGGACCCGAAACATCGCGATCGCGTCGCGTTTGTCCGCGTGTGTACAGGAAAGTTTGAAAAAGACATGACTGTTAATCACGCGCGTACCGGAAAAACAATTCGATTATCACGCCCACAGAAATTATTTGCCCAAGACCGCGAATCAATTGATATCGCGTTTCCTGGCGACGTCATTGGTTTAAACAATCCTGGCGTATTTGCGATCGGCGATACAATTTATACAGGTCAAAAAATCGAATACGAAGGCATTCCTTGCTTTTCACCAGAATTATTTGCGACGCTGCGCAACCCCAACCCTTCCAAATTTAAGCAATTTCACAAAGGAGTTTCTGAAATCCGCGAAGAAGGCGCAGTACAGATTATGTACTCTGCGGATGAGTCAAAACGCGATCCGATTCTCGCCGCAGTTGGACAGTTACAGTTTGAAGTTGTTCAGTTTCGCTTACAGCAAGAATATGGTGTCGAAACGCTGCTTGAGTTATTACCATACACCGTTGCGCGTTGGGTCGTCAATGGTTGGGAAGCTTTAAACAAAGTAGGGCGCTTGTTCAACACCGCGACCGTGAAAGACAGTTGGGGTCGTCCTGTGTTACTATTCCGCAATGAATGGAATTGTCAGCAACTACAACAAGATCATCCAGAACTGGAGTTAGCGGCGATCGCGCCTGTCGTCTCCGGTCAACAGCCAGTTGATGGATAACCGCCAAACAATGGCGTGCGGTTTATGGAACCCTGCAAGTACACTAAACCCAAAATTCTCATCGTTGATGACCAATCAGTGTATGAGGAACTTTGTCATACTCTTAAGCAATATGAGGTACTGATTGCATCTGGAGCGGCTGCATGGGAAATTTTAACTCAACACGATGTAGCCGTTTTGATATCAGATTACCCAATTTCCTGGGGCGATCGCGCCGCACCTACCGCGACACCGTATCCGCATCTGCTGTGGCTCATCTTGACGGAAAATACTGATACACCTGAGTTAGTCGAGGCGCTGAGTACAGGGAAAGTATTTAAATGCCTCGCTAAACCTTGCTCGATTGAAGCTTTAGCAACAACTGTACGCCAAGCTGTTGATACACATAACATTCTCAAGCTGCGAACGCAAGAACTTTGTGCTACACTCCGTCACCAATCGCGGCTGAATACAATTACGAATACAATTCGCAGTGCTTTAGACTCGCGGCATATCTTACAAACGATTGTAGATACCGTCGGTCAAATGCTAGAAGTCAGCTACTGTATTCTACGTCCCTTTCATGATAATTGCGCGGGTCAGGAATCCTTTATCTATCAAACCGAAGATGGCGCTACTGCGATCAAAGGTCAAAGTTGGATTTTAGGACAAACACTATGGGAAACGCGAGAATTACAAGTCATCAATGATGTCAGTAGCGACGGGCGGATACAAAATGCGATCGCCTATCAACAAGCCAATATTGCTTCTAGCTTAATCGTGCCGCTGATTTATCAGCAAGAACTCCTGGCAATTATGGCGATTCATCAATGTCGCCAACCACGACAATGGCAAGATGATGAAATCGAGCTAGTGACCATCGTAGCAGACCAAGCCGCCTTTACTTTGTCGCAAGCACGCGCCTACGATCGCATTTCTGCACTTGCGCAACGCGAAGCCCTGATTAACAAGATTACCGCAGCGATTCGCTCAAGTCTCGACCCGCAAGACATCTTTGCCGCAATTACGCAACAACTCGGACAAGCGTTACATGTAGACGGTTGTGCTTTATCGTTATGGACTGAAGAAGATGAATTTGTCCAATGCGTTGGCTTATACAACCGTACCGAACCCGAATCATACTTAAGCCCGCAACAACTACCACAATCGCGATCGCCGATCGCCGGAAACCCCGTTTTACAACTTTTGCTACGCACCCAGCAGCCTGTTGTCATTAACGATCTCAACCAACAACCGCAAATGCGCGGACTCGATTTACCGCTTTCCTCACCAGCGGCGCGGGCGTTATTGGTTGTGCCTCTGCTTGCGGATAATACAAGTATTGGTAGTATTACACTCCGCTCATTTTACAAACCACGCCACTGGCAAAACGAAGAAATTGAATTAGCGCAAGCCGTTGCTGCGCAGGCGGCGATCGCAGTACAACAATCGCGACTCTATCAAAAAAGTTGTGCCTTAGCCGATCGCTTACTCGAATTAGACCGGCAAAAAACGCACTTTTTTCAAAACATCTCGCATGAGTTTCGCACTCCCCTCACATTAATGCTCGCACCGCTCGAATCAGCGGTCAATCAACAACAAGACTTACCTCAAGAACAAGCGGCGATCGCTTTACGCAATTCTCGCCGTCTTTTGCGATTAGTCAATCAACTGCTAGACTTGCAACGGCTTGATGCAGGAAGAATGCAGCCGAGTTTCCGCCCCTGCGATTTACTAGAGTTTGTGAGTCAAATTGTCGAATCGTTTCGCCCTTATTGTGAAAAAAAGGAACTCGAACTCATTACCGAGTTCAATCCTTGCCCTTTAGTATATTTAGATACAGAAAAATTTGATAAAGTTGTATATAATCTCCTTTCAAACGCAATGAAGTTTACTCCGCCTGGGGGTAAAATTACAATCCGCGTCGAAACGGCAGGAGACCATTGTTTAATCCAGGTTGAAGACACTGGAATTGGCATCGCCAAAGAACAGATTCCGCACTTATTCAAACGCTTCCATCAAGCCGAAGCCGCAGTTAACCGCTCGTACGAAGGAAGTGGCTTAGGTCTTGCGTTAGCAAAAGAATTAATCGAACTGCACGCCGGTCAAATTTCTGTAGAATCAGTCTACGAGAAAGGCAGTAAATTTACCGTTTGGCTCCCCATTGGCAAAGGACACTTACCACTTGACCAAATTTTAGAACTTCCGACTCAAGTCCAACTGCGTAGTGCTGCGGTAGAGTTAGCCGATTTAGAGACAGTAGAAGCCGATAAAAATGAGCCAGGACTAGAAGAACAAGAACCGTTAATTCCTCATTCGCTAGCTACTCGTTACCAGCAACCAGCCTCGATTCTTGTTGTCGATGACAATCTCGATTTAAGGACTTACGTGACAACGATTCTGACGCAACAAGGTAGTTATCGAGTTTATACTGCACGTAATGGCATTGAAGGATTGCATTTAGCCTACAGCGTTCTTCCTGACTTGATTGTCACTGACTTAATGATGCCGCATCTGTCGGGTTTAGAAATGATTTGGCAGATTCGCAATGACGAGAAGCTTAAGGGCATCCCCATTGTTCTCCTTACCGCAAAAACGGACGAAGAAACGCGAATTACAGGAACCGAAAGCGGTGCAGATGCGTATTTAGCAAAACCTTTCAACGATCGCGAACTCCTTGCCGAAGTCCGCAACTTACTGGCGTTGAAAGAAAATGAGCGCCGCGTTGTAGAGTTGAATACCTACCTCACCGAGTCTGTCCTCAAGCGTTTTTTGCCACCGGAGATGGTGAAGAAAGCGGCAATGGGCGATCTAGCACTCGATTTACGTCCAGAACCGCGTTTAATTACGATTTTATTTAGCGATATTGTCGGGTTCACGCAACTTGCTAATACATTGCGATCGCGCCGCGTCGCCGAGTTATTAAACGAATACTTAGAAACGATGATCCGCGCCGTATTTGATAACGGTGGAACCGTGGATAAATTTATGGGCGACGCACTTTTAGCCATCTTTGGTGCGCCCGAAGACATGATGCCCAATGAACAAGTCCGCCGCGCGATCGCCACCGCCCGCGCGATGCATCACGCTTTAACTCGACTCAACCAACGCTGGCACGATCAAGGAATCTTAGGGAAAAACCAAAGTCACCTCATTCAGTTTCGCTGCGGGATTCACCAAGGTACAGCAGTTGTCGGAATGTTTGGGAGTGCGGAACGCGCTGATTACACGGCAATTGGTCCGAGTGTCAATATTGCGGCGCGGTTGCAACAAGCTGCTGCACCAGGGCAAATTTTAGTTTCTGCTGCTGTCGCCGATTATCTAGATGACGATGAGATTATTAAATATAGCCCCCTAGAACTCAAAGGCGTTGATGAAACCGTTTTAACATTCTCTGTACGTTCAAAAGAGTTTGGATAGTGCTATTCGCAGCCCAAGTTCCAGTACGATGTCGCCTCTGTACTTCTAAATCGCAGTAACTGCGTGCTACCCAGATTTAACAACACCGCTGGAATTGAAGGGTTCATTTCTAAAGCGGCGATCGCTTGACGTCCGATCGCTTGTGCTAAAAGTGGCGGTACTGCATTACCGACTTGCCGAAAACCGTGCCATTTCGTTTGATGAAAGCGAAACCAGTCAGGAAAAGAGTGCAACCGTGCAGCTTCGCGCACCGAAATCACCCGCGATCGCGTTGGATGAATCGGACGTGGAGAAGTATAACTACCGCGTTCTGCACCTGTACCCGCGCGTAAAGTATGACTTAATCCGTTGAGATCTAAACGGCGTAAATGGCTAATCGGTTCGCGTTGATTCGGCAACATGGAGGCGAAGCGTGCGATACTATTTGCCGTATGCTGCGTCCGCATCGAACTTGTTAATAACTGCGGATTCCACGCTCGACGATAGGAAAAGTCGGTTGATGATATTTCACCGCGCAGCAACTTAGTGTAATCGCTAGCTTTTTGTTGTAATTCCAGCAGGTGGCGATCGCTTAACAACACTTCGTCGGTAAACAACAATTCGGGAAATTCTTCAACGTCAGGAAGATCGGCGATCGCATCTTTGACGGTAATTAATGTACTGTATGGTTTGGGTAAACTTACGGGTGTCACTCCCTGCTGAGAACCCAGAAAAAACAATCGTCGTCGGCGTTGCGGAACACCAAAATCTGCGGCATTGAGAATTTGCACTTCGACTTGGTATCCGGCTTGTTCAAACTGCGTTTTGAGTTGCGCGCACCACAGTTTATATTGCCCGATCGCCATTCCTGGGACATTCTCCATCACAAAATAGCTAGGGCTTAATTCTGTCACCAAGCGATAAAAGTGAAATACCAGATTATTGCGTTCATCATCAAGCGATCGCTTACCCATGATCGAGAAACCCTGACACGGCGGACCGCCAAAAACCAAATCGATGCGCCCATCCCAACTAGAAATTGCTTGCGGGTAATGCGATCGATACGCACAAGTTGCAGCTTCTCGAATAACATCACCGCTCATCTTTCGCACATCTGCGGCTAAAACCTGCGTCAGCGGAAAGTTAAACGAGTACGTACACGCATGAATCGGATCGTGTTCTACCGCCACTAATACATCAAACCCAGCTTGTTCAATCCCTAAAGAAAATCCCCCCGCGCCCGCGAACAAATCGACGGCAACCGGACGAGTTTTCGTGGCGAGTAATTGTTGAGCGATTGCTGACATCGGTAACTAGGGATAGGATGTTGACTCGATAGCTATTACCCATTACCTTTTTACCTGTTTCATTTTAGTAACATCTGGAGAATTTCTTGGGCAGCGCGATCGCAGACTCCAACTTCACCTAAAGCGCGTCGCATTTGTTGATAGTTTGCCAAAATTTGTTGACGACGGCTAGGGTTAAGCAACATATCTAAAGCATTTTGGACAATATTTTCGGGCGTTGCTTGCTCTTGCGGTAATTCTGGCACAATCGGTTTCATTTCCACCAAGTTTGGCGGTGACATAAAGGGAATCGAAAACTTGAGAATATGCCGCGCAATCCACGCCGTAATGGGACTGACGCGATAAATCACAACCTGCGGTACATCCAGTAGCGCAATTTCCAGGTTAACAGTTCCTGATTTCGTAATCGCTAAGTCTGCTGCTGCTAAGATTTCTAAAGTTTGACTCGATCGCACCGTAGCTTGCAAGCCGTAACGCGCGATCGCTTCTTCGATGGGTTGGCGATAAATTTCTAACGATAAAGGAATCCAAAAATGCACTTGCGGCAATTTGTCTTGCAGCGTTTTCGCCGCTTGCAACATCACGGGTAAGAGATATTTAATTTCTTGGCGGCGCGAAGCGGGTAAGAGGGCGATCGCGGTTTGTTCGGCAGGAATTCCTAACGCTGCACGCGCTGCATCGCGACTAGGGGCGGATTGCATCCGATCGACTAAAGGATGACCTACCCAAACGACTTTGCCACCATGTTGTTCAAAATACCGCGCTTCTTCAGGAAAAATTGCTAAAACCTTATCCGTAATTCTGACAATTTGCTCGGTGTTGCGCGAATTCATTGCCCAAACCCACACCTGCGGCGCGATATAGTAGACAATTGGCACATTTGGTAGTTCGCGGTGGAGATAGCTACCGATATTTAAATTCGGTTGCGCGTAGTCAATCAACACAACCAAATCGGGGGGATGTTGCTTGAGATTAGCGATCGCGCGTTTTTGTAGCTGTAGCGTCGGTAACACAAACGGTAGTGACTCAAAAATTCCTACTGAACCAATACTGCTTGTATCTCCGAGTACTGTTGCTCCCGCCGCCGCCATTTTCTCGCCACCCAGCGCGACGATCTCAAGTTCCCAGCCTAAACGTGCCGCTTGACGCTGTAATGCTGCAATTAACAACGCACCTTGTAAATCTCCTGCAACTTCTCCTGTACTGATGAATACTCGTCGCTTTTCCTGACTTCTCATTCATCGCTCCTTGTATCCATGCGACCAGGAATCAAGCCTCGACGTCCTGACATTTGTGAAAGTTGCAAAAATTGCCGCAGGTGTTGCAGGTGTTCGTTGTCTTGCAACAAGTCTAATTTTTCTAAAGCTTGATTGAGCGTTAAACCAGAGCGATATAACGTGCGGAAAGCTTTCTTGAGCGTTTGAAAGACTTTTCCATCGTCGAGTTCGCTAATACCCGCCCGCTTTAGCCCGATGAGATTGAGCGATCGCACTTTAGCGGGATTGCCTTCGACTAACATATAAGGCGGCACATCGCGGTCAATGCGGCTCATACCGCCCACCATCGCCAACTTCCCGATATGAACAAATTGATGAATTCCCAGAACTCCACCAATCGTGGCGCGCGATTCAATGTGAACGTGACCTGCCATCGCGACGGCATTCGCAATCACTACCGAATCACCTATAACACAATTGTGCGCCACATGAGCATACGCCATGAGTAAATTATTATTACCAATCAGTGTAGCTTCGCCCGCACCCGTGGCGCGGTTAATCGTTACATACTCGCGGATGCGGTTGTTGTCACCGATTTTGACATACGAAACCGCACCTTTGTACTTGAGATCCTGCGGTTCTAAGCCAATCGCCGCGCCTGGAAAAATATGGTTGCCTACACCGATTTCGGTAGAGCCATCCAAGACAACGTGCGCGCCGATGATTGTGTCTGAACCAACTTTAACGTGCTCGCCAATAACCGCGTAGGGACCAACTTGCACCGAAGGGTGCAGATCTGCACCAGGATGAATTACAGCAGTGGGATGAATCAGTGTTTTCAAGAGTGCGTCTCCGAAAGGAACTAGGGTTCAGGGGTTAGGGGCTAGGGATATGAATAAGTAGCCACTACCTTTTTCCGCTAGCCTCCTTTAATCCACCAAGGAAAACATCAATTCGCCTTCAGCAGCCAGTTGACCGTCTACTTCAGCACGAGCTTGCATCTTACCGAAACGACGCCGCTTGACGCACAACAGTTCCGCGCTCATCACGAGTTGGTCGCCAGGAACGACTTGACGGCGGAATCGCACTTTGTCAATTCCTGCAAACATAAACAAGCCGCCTTCGACTTCGGGGAGTTGCGTCAGCACAACGCCGCCGACTTGCGCCATTGCTTCGACAATCAGAACGCCTGGCATAATTGGTCGTCCTGGAAAGTGTCCCTGAAAATGAGGTTCATTGAAGGTAACATTTTTAATGCCAACTGCACGTTCTCCAGGAACATACTCAATAATGCGATCGACAAGTGCAAACGGATAGCGATGCGGCAACAACTTTTGAATATCTTCTACCGTGAAAATTGTTTTGCCTGTAGCTGTTGCACCATTTGGAGATTGATGTTTGTCAGCAACGGGGGTAGGAGATTCGGAGGAGTTAATGGGAGTGAGAGTGGACATGAGGTTTTTGAGTTAGAAATTGGGATTTCAGCGCGAATCTAAAATCCTTTGGGCAAGTTGAATGTGTAGGTTGTGGCTTGCTTTGTAAGCAAAGAAATGAGCAGTTGGTAAATTTCCTAACAAGCTCAAATCTCCCACTAAGTCTAAAATTTTATGACGCACTGGTTCATTTGCAAATCTCAAAGGCGGATTAATCCATCCTTCTTGACCGCAAACGAGTGCATTCTCTAGACTGCCTCCCTTAATTAAACCTTGCTGCTGTAAAAAATCAATCTGATGCGCTAAACCAAAAGTACGTGCAGGGGCAATTTCTGTAGCAAAGCTTGACGTTAATTTCGCTGCGATCGCCTTTCCTGGCGACCAACTGTACCACTGATTCCCAATCGCAGGCAATTCAAAATCAATTCCGTAGGTAAAACGGATTTCAGATGCAGGTAATGCGGCAACAAAAGCATCATCATGACGTACCCAAATTGGTTCCGAAATTGCCGCAGGAGCAACGCGGGATTCATCTTGAGCGACAACACCAACTTGGGCGATCGCCTCTACCCACAATGCTGCTGAACCGTCGAGTAAGGGTACTTCCGCACCGTCAATTTCGATGCAGACGTTATCTACCCCCAGACCGGCTAGCGCTGCCAATAGATGCTCTACGGTGCGCACCGTTGCTTCCCCTTGACCTAATTGTGTTGAAAGCACAGTTTGATTGACAGAACCAACCACCGCTGCGATCGCCGGTTGATTAGGCAAATCAGTACGTACGAAGTAACGCCCAGTGCTTATAGGTGCTGGAAGCAGTCGAATGTGTGTTTTTTCACCACTGTGTAACCCCACTCCTGATTGCTGAATTTCACCTGCTAAAGTGTGCTGTAAGGATGCTGGGGATTGCGCCTCAAGGCTACTAGGTGTTGCCTGACTCGTCGTTGGCTGCATCTTCATCATACTTCCTTGTGTTCTTGTCTTTTCCTACCCTCGCCCCTCGCCCCTAACTCCTAACCCCTCATTAGAAGCGTTCGCCAATCCCAAAGTGCAGGCGATTTTCACCTTCGCTATTGAAACCGTAATCAATCCGCAGTGGTCCGAGTGGAGACTGAACGCGCAAACCAATACCATAGCCAAAACCACTACCAGGTTTATCGAGTTGTCCGGCTGGGTTTCCAGGTACATTCTCACCTGTGCCTAAATCCGAGGCGACATCAACGAATAATGCACCGCCCACAACAGAAAAGATAGGGAATCGATACTCCGCAGTTGCTTGCACAAAACTGCGACCAGTTCCCAAATCGCCTTCATTGAAACCTCTAACAGAACTCACACCTCCTAACGAAAAAGCTTCATAAGGTGGTAGGTCGCCTAGAACAGTTCCCGCTTGGATATTAAACGCTAGTGTTTCTGGTCCTTCCGCGAAGTTCGTAAAGTTGACTGGTAGGTATTGACTATAGCTACCGCGTAGGCGATTGAGAAAAATACTTCCCGAACCGATGGGGACAGATTGCTCAACCCCAAACCGCAGTAGCGAACCATTCGTTGGTCGTAGTGGGTTATCACGGCGATCGCGGACTAATCCGACTTGCAAAGTCAACAAGTCATCAATCCCTGTACCCGAAAAACTCAGGTCAGTTGGTTCGCCATCTTCTCCCACTTGTCCTTGTGGTCTTAAGTCACCATCGGAATCGCGAATCGAAATTCTTTGATACTCCAATCCCGCTGATGCGGTCCATTCGGATCTTGCTAACGGATTTTGTGACAAAGGACGCGTAAACGTGACGCCACCGCCAAGGCGTAATACGCGGGGGCGATCGCCTAAAAGCTCACCGTCGTTATTGATCACTTCAAACTGCTCGTCATCGCTATCAAAAACGAGGGAAATCGAGCGACGACGGAAGGCATTGACTGTATACGAGGTACGGAACGGATCTCCCGCAATCCACGGATCGGTAAAGCGGAGATCGAACAATACTTCCCGTTGTCCTACTTGTAATTCACCTCCAACTTTTTGGTTGTTACCACCTAAGTTTTGCTCTTGGTAACTCAACGTACCAAATAAGCCACTTGCCGAACTAAAACCGGCACCGGCTGCGATCGAGCCGCTATTGCGCTCATCGACATTGACAACGACAACAACTTGTCGCGGATCTTGACCTGGGTTTAAGGAAACATTAACGTCTTCAAACAAGCCCAAACCAAAGACGCGTTGCAAATCTTGTTGGACTACGGTGCGGTTAAAGACTTGTCCTGGTTGGAGCGCTAATTCGCGGGTAATAATAAAGTCACGTGTTCGACCTTCGATTGGTCGCCCTTCATCGTCTGTCGCCTCGCCTTCGTTGATAAAGCGGACTTGGATATCTTCGACAACACCTTCAGCAACTTCTAACGTGACAACTCCATCGGCTGATACTTGCGGCGCTGCCACAACTTGTGCCAAAACATAACCATTATCTTGATACCAGCGGTTTAACTGCTGAATTCCTGCTTGCAGCTGCCGCAAATTCAAAATTCTGCCGTACTGCGGCTGAAAGATATTATTGACAACCTCCGCCGGCAACACCGAAGGAACATTCGTGCCTGGGTTAGCTTGCACTTGCACCGAGCGTAAAACAGGGTTAGGTTGCACAACAAATGTGACCCGCACTCCCAAGGGCGTGTCTGTCGGTTCTGCACGGACGTTCGAGAAGAAACCTGTCGCGAAGATCGCATTAATATCTTCTTGTAACTGCGTGCGTGTTGTTGTCCTTCCTGGAACCGTACGCACCGCTTGATAAACTTGATTTTCTAGTTCAGGATCTAATACTCCCGTTTCCGCACTCACAACAACTTCAGAAACAAGAACTTGTGGCGCGGTATCTGGGGTTGCTTCTGGTTGAGCTTCCGGCTGTGGTGTCAATGGTGGGGCGACTTCCGGTTGCACTCCTTCAGGTAGGGGAGCCGGTTGCGGAGGCGTTGCGGGTGCTGGAACACTCTCTTCGCCTGGTGGTGCATCTAGCGGTGCTTCTGGCGTAATCGGCACTTGCAGTTGACTGGGCGTTTCATCTTGTGGCGCTCCTCCTGCACCTGGAGGCGGAGTCACAGGAACTGGCTGTTGTGGTGGAGTTGCTGGGACTCCCTGAATTGGCGACGGAAATACTGGCGATGGTTGTGGCTGCGGTGTTGTTGGCGTTACGGGCGTTTGTCCGAGGAGCTTCGCCGAGTTGAGTTGTCGTTGTTCAGTCTTTGTTTCGACAACAACACCTGTTGCTGGGAGCGGCTCTTGTGCCATTTGTGGTGGCTGAGACCCTGATTTGATTTGAGATGGATCTACCGTTTGTCCCGCAGCTGGAACTGTTAAACTTAACGGAGCAGCGATCGCTACTGTTGCTGCCCAAAAAGGGGATATGCGCATTTTCTTCAACCTATTCAGCACGTCCACACACCATGTCTACTTTTATAGTTTTGAGTTTTGAATTAATTAAAAGAAGTTTCTTAACTCATAACTCATAACTCTCCATTTCCCTGACCTCTCGTTTGAATCCGTTCTAAAACTTGCTGGTAAGCGTTTTCCACATTTCCTAAGTCGCGGCGGAAGCGGTCTTTATCCATGACGCGGTTGTTAGGATCGGTGTCTGCGGAGTTCCAGAGACGGCAGGTATCAGGACTGATTTCGTCGGCTAATCGAATTGTGCCTTGAGCATCCAAGCCAAACTCTAGCTTGAAGTCTACCAAGGTTATGCCGCAGCTTTGAAAAAACTCTGAGAGATAACGATTAATTTGCAATGCTTGCTGCTGTAATTGGTCTAGCTCATCAGGAGTTGCTAATTCCATGAGTAACAAGCGATCGCGTGTCAACAGCGGATCTCCCAGTTGGTCATTTTTATAATAAAACTCCACTAATGGCTGTTTAAGAACGGTACCGAGTGGCAACCCTGTTTGTTGACAGAGACTACCAGCAGCAATGTTCCTGACAACAACTTCTAAAGGCAAGATTTTCACTCGCATCACCCGCATCTGATTCGGTGCTGGGCAGTCAATGAAATGAGTGTGAATGCCGCGCGCTTCTAAATACTGAAATAATACTTGAGAGATTTTGCAGTTAATCTCGCCTTTTCCAACAATTCTGCCACGCTTTTGAGCATTAAAAGCCGTAGCATCATCTTTATAATGTGCCAGTAAAATTTCTGGCTCATCGGTTGTGTAAATGATTTTCGCTTTGCCTTCGTAGAGCAAGTTTTTCGCGACAGACATTAGCAATTATGGGCTACCAGCAGGTCTAAACGGGCTTCATTATTGTATCGTTCTAACGTAGACAACAGCTGCTTGAAACCAAAAGGAGTTACGGAACTATGAAGTTAGTGATTCGTTGCTAGTGCTCGTAGCTCGTGTGAGTGAAAGAAGTGAAGCAGAAGTTCGTGTAGAGACTTTCCTGCACTCCCCTGCACTCTCTACACCCACATACATTCTAATTTTGCAGCAATTAAAGCTTCGGTTGCTTGCGCGTCAAGCGGACGCGAAAATAAGAAGCCTTGTCCAAAGTCACACTTAAGTTCTTGCAGGAGGTAGGCTTGTTCAGCAGTCTCTACACCTTCGGCAATAACATCAATGCCTAGATTCTCCGCCAGAACGATCACTGTATTAACAATTTTGCTTTTTTCCCAATCAGTATTAAAGTCCTTAATAAAGGATTTATCAATTTTTAAGGTATCAATTGCAAAGCGGTGTAAATAGCTTAATGATGAGTACCCAGTTCCAAAATCATCAATTGATAAACCAATTCCTAAAGCTTGCATTTCTTTCAACATACTTGCAACTAAATCAGCATTTTCGACAAGCGTACTTTCGGTAATTTCTAGCTTTAAATCGCGGGCGTTGAGTCCTATTTCTCGCAAAATTTGCTCAACTTGCGTTACTAAATCAAGCTGGCGAAATTGTTTGGGCGATATATTGACACTTATTTTTAAATCGCGCGCCGCAGTAAATTTATGCTGCCATTCATACATTTGACGACAAGCTTCGCGCAGTACCCAGGTACCAATTTGAATAATTAAGCCAGTTTCCTCCGCCACAGGAATAAATTCTGCTGGAGAAATGAACCCGCGTTCTGCGTGCCAAAGACGGATGAGTGCTTCAAAACCGACTAACTCTCGCGTTTTTAAATTAACGATCGGTTGATAATGAAGCTGAAATTCTTGACGTTCTACGGCGTGACGGAGATACGTTTCCATTTGTAAGAGTGCCACGGCTTGGGCGTGCATACTCGTATCAAAAACGGCATATCGTGCTTTACCCAATCCTTTGGCACGGTACATTGTCGTATCAGCATCTCGCAATAAATCTTCGGGTTTTTCGTAACCTGTCGTACTAAAAGCAATGCCAATACTTGCTGAGGTAAAGACTTCGTGTCCTTCAAAGTTAAATGGTAAAGCTAATGCGTTTTGAATGCGTTCGGCAATTTGCGTGGCATCTTCTACTTTACGAATATTTTCTAGTAAGATAGTAAATTCGTCACCACCAAGGCGCGCAACGATATCTTCAGGGCGCACGCACATTTTGAGGCGGCGCGCGATCGCAATCAATAGCTGATCGCCAATCAAATGACCAAGACTATCATTGACAACCTTGAAGCGGTCAAGATCTAAAAATAACACCGCAAACGAATAATTTTCTTGCTGGCGGACACGTTCTATGCTTTGCTCTAACTGTTCGGTGAATAAGAGGCGATTCGGTAATCCGGTTAAAGCATCATGAAAAACTTGATGCAACAATTCGGTTTCTGCGGCTTTGCTGGCGGTAATATCAGCTTGCGAACCTGCGAGGCGATAAGGTTTACCATCGCGATCGCGTACCGCTAATCCGCGACTGAGCATCCAACGATAAGCACCATCTTTGTGTAAAATCCGGTATTCTGTTTCTAGTTGTGGTGTTTGTGCTTGTAAATGCGATGCGATCGCCGCTTTTAGTTGGTCAATATCTTGTAAATGCACCAAATTAAACCAGTCTTCTACCGTGTTACCAATTTCTTTTTCCTGATAACCTAACATCGATTTCCAACGCGGAGAAAAATAAACTTCATTTGTATTTAAATCCCAATCCCACAATCCATCGTTAGTACCACGCGTAGCCAGCGCATACCGTTCTTCGCTGTCACGCAAAGCTTCCTGAATTTCTCGGCGTTGTTCTTCAACTCCAATTGCTGCGGTAATAATTCCAATAATCTTTTTATCCGCTTCAGTTAAAGTCAAATTTTGCTGATATGCACAGAGCGCACCAACAATCGTCTCTTTACATTTGACTGCTTGACATATATAAGTTTTGGTTTTTTTGGTTAATATCTTTAGATATATGTTAGCTTCCTGTGAGTTTTGTGAATCGTGACCCGCATAACGATCTTCACAGCATTGCTGAATCAACTGCTCAAAAACACTTTCAGGTGAATTTACCTCAAGCTTGTCTTCTGATGCGATTTGCCATTGTCCTACTAAACAAGCTTTTGCCTTTTCTAGCCGATAATAACTAGCACCGACTGCGCCTAAAAGTTCCCCACAAAGTGCCGTTAGTCGATTAATATTTGCTGTTGGCTCTGTACCGAAATTCAAAAAACATTCGTTAATCTTCGTCAGTCTTTCTTGACTTTGCTTGCGCTCTGCTATATCTTGTGCTACACAAACTATTCCTTGTAGTTTACCTTGCTGATTGTACATGGCTGTAGCTGAAAATGATACAGGTTTCTGTTTGCCTGTATTTGTCAGCCAGTACGTTGCCAAGATTTCTATCTTTCCTCTGTTTAAAATTTCTTGAATACTTAATTCTTCAAGTTTTTCTTCTGGTGGAAATAAAGCTTTTATTGATTTTCCAATAATTTTATCTGGACAAGTTTCTAAAATTTTAGCTGTAGCTAAATTAACTCTAAGAATGACTAAGTTAGTATCTAAAACAATCAAAGCATCCGCCATGAATTCAATGATACTATCTAGATAAGATTTAGATACCATCGTAGTATTCAAATCATCTAGCATTTGATTAAAAGCAGCAGCCAAAATACCTATCTCATCTTGATTTTTGATGTTTACTCTTGTAGAAGTTTCTCCTTCGCTCACTTTATTAGCTGCTTGAGTAAGTTTAATTAATGGTTTAGCAATTGAACGAGAAATAAATGAACCTAAGCCAATTGCAGAAGAAAAAGCCAAAGCTGTTGAGAAGAGTATGAGTGTATTTGCTCGATTGATTGCTCCTTGAACTTGTTGAACTTCAGCTAAAACTTCCCCTCGTGCATCATGATTGTATTCCACAATTAAAGGTATTAGTGTTGCTTCAAAATGTGGTTCTAATTCTTTTTTAAAAAAAACAGTAGCTAATTCACTATCTTGGTTAATTAAATTAAATAAATGAATAATGTTATTTTCGTGCGTTAAAAACTTTGATTTAATTTCTTCTAAATCTTCTAACTCTTTTTCTTCGTCTAAACGTTTTTTTCCATCCAGTATTGCAAGTTGAATTCCATGTTTAGTCGCTTGTTTACTTAAATCTATATAATCATTAACCTTTGACAAATCTTGTAAAACTGTTTTTTTGAGATTGGTTATCTGAGTTTGAGTCGCTGTTGGCTTTTCTAAATGATGGTTGATTCGATGTTTTTCTTCTATAAACTCTCGCAATTTAGCTTGTGTTTGTTGTAATACTACTGACAATTCATTCGAGTTAGTAAACTCTTCTAATGAACTTTCCGTGACTTGATTAATATTGTACCTAACTCTTAAATTATTGACTAAAGAAATACTACTAGTAACTCCTAATAAGAAAGAAGTACCTAAAAAAGCACAAATTAACTTTTGCTTGATTTTCATGCGGCTATTCAATTAGCAATATTTCTATGAAGTAGTTGCTAAATAAAATTTAAAATAAGTAAAATGCGAGTCAATATAGAAAAAATATTGGAATTTCAAAGTTCTATATTTTAAGTTATGAGCTTTGACTTGAACTTAGCGAAGCACTAAGCATTTAATAATTTACAGTAGTTCGCTTGATTTTCTTCATAATGATCGCTATGAGCAGATTAATGGCACTATATATAATAAATATTTCTTAGCAACTATAATTTCAACGATAAAAATACTGAATTTCTCAAGGATTTTCGGCTTCAACTTAAATTTAGCTAGTTGTGATGAGCTACCAACTGAGATATTATTACTATGACTATGTACTTTAACGTTGAACTTAAAGTCCTGATAGGTCAAATGTTAGGTGTGAGAAGGCAGTTTAGAGTTGAAGTTTATTTAGCATTAGAGTTTGATGCTTTTCTCCTTGTACAGAAGTACAATAGACTGCTTATATCTGCTGTACTATATCAGTAATGTGAAACTAGATAATTAAAGTCATAATGACTTGAGAATAGCTGTGTCGTATTAAGTGGTCTTTTAGAGGTAGTATTTGCTAAGTCAATAACGATTCACTGCTCCTGAGATATTCATAAGGAGCAGTACTGATGCTTAACCCGCACTCAAGCGAAAAGACAATAGCAAATTACCTAAATCTCAAACCAACACCGCCTTGAATGGATATCGCATTACCACCGCCATTCTGGAAAGCATCAAAAGCAATCACCGCATTACCAAATATGACAGTATTGCTATTAGGAACAACGTAATCAATTCCTGGCTGTAGCGCAAAACTGACTTGATCTCCTACCGGAGAAGGCGTATTTCCGTTAGTAAAGACAATTCCAGCCCCGATATATGCATCAGTTTGCCAACTCAGTGGGACATCATAGGAAACTGTAGGGACAACAGCGGTATTACTGCCGATAAATGCTTGTGTCCGTAAAGAAAAAGGTGCTTCTAAAATTTTGTATCGTACCGCAACTACACCACCAAGTTGACGACCGTCGTCATTGGCGTCTCGACTTAATCCTACCGCTGGACCAACACCGATATAGCTACCATAAGCCGCTTGGGCGAATACTGGTTGTGTCAAACCGCTGATGAGTGCGATCGCACCTACTCCCACAAAATAATTCAAACGTTGCATTATTCACCACTCCTCACATCAATCGGGGCTAGGGCTTTAAAAGCAGAGAAGTTATCACGGATGAATGTTGAGTTAATTCAACACTCAACACTAACTACCAATCACTAGCCACTCAGCATTCAATAAATTAGGGACAACGAGGATGACGACCACCCTGTGTACAAATATACGCTAGTTGTTTCGCATCTAAATTCTTCGCGTTGCTAAAATCAACACCCTCGACAATCGCAGACAGCATCGCTTCGGGGGGGGCTTGAATAAATTGATCGGGAGAGGGCGATTTAAAAAGAATTGCGCCTTGCATATCAGTTTGGACTAACTGCGCGCCGCGTAAATCTGCTTTTCTCAAATCCGCATTGCGCAAGTTGGTATTTTGCAACTGTGCATTGCGAAAACTGACACCACTCAGTCGCGAATCACTCAAGTCAGCATCTTTCAAATGAGCGTGACTGAGATCCGCGCCGGATAAATCAGCACCGCGCCAGTCAGATGCCGTCGCATTAGCATATTGTAACTGCGTACCTAAAGCACTGGCACGACCTAATCTTGCTGCACGGAGATTCGCACGCGATAAATCAGCGGCGGCTAAATCGGTACCAGTCAAACTGGCGTTTTCTAACACGACATCTTGCAAGTTAGCGCCGACAATTTGCGTACTACTAAGATTAGCACCCATCAAGTTTGTGCCAGCAAGATTCGCGCGGTTAAGAATCGCATGGGTAAGATTTGCGCCATGCATCGCGATCCGGCTAAGGTTAGCTTCCGTTAAGTTTGCGGCTTTGAGTTGCGCGTCACTCAAGTCAGCAATGCGATCGTCAGCGGTGTTCCAGCGGCGATCTTCACCCGCCGATCGCCATTGCGTACCGCGAAAACTTCCTTGGTTGAGGTTGGCACCGCGCAGTTGAATTCCTGATAAATTGACATTATCGAGAAACAGCGCGAAGGGTAAAGCCGAATCAGTCAAGTTTTCTCCGAGAATTGTCCGGCTTAAGTCAACGCCGTTGAGATGACCACTATAGATACTTAGGAGATTGGCGATCGCGCGTTGTGTTGCTTCGAGACGTTGTTGATGCAGTGTCAGTTCTTCGGGTTTACTGCTATAGCGCACGTAGTCTAACGCATTAGCTATAGACTGATTGGAGCGCCGCAAATGTGGGATGACGTGTAGCCCAGTACTCGCGATTGTTTGTTGAATCGTATCTAGCAAAAGCGGATCAGTTTCTTGCCCTAAAAGATCGACAAGCATTTGTAGGGCTTGCGGATCGTTGAGTGTTCCTAGTGCAGTAATTGCTTTACGACGTTCTTCTACAGTCGTAGGTGCGTTATCACTGAGTTTTTGCACCAATTCTAAAAATTGTTGACTATTTTGCTGTCTTAGCTGACGTTGGTTTGCTTGTGTTTGAATGTAAACTTGAGTACCGACTAAAGTACCAAGAACAGCCGCCATGCTGCTAAGAGTGATAAATAGTATCGCAAAACCAGGATTTCGCCGCATCCAACGCCACCAATCGGGTCTTTGGCGTTTGCGGGGTGGTACAGCTGTTGCCATTGTCACAGTTGGCACAGGACGCGCGGCATATGGTGCGTACTGGGGAATCAACGGACTCGTTGCGGGGCGTAAATTGCCCAGTAACGCCGCATAGCTACGATTAGCGTCAACCACATAAGTTCCTGCTAGTAGATCGTGCCAGCAGCGACGGTAACGGTTAAAGCGCGCGCTGATGCCTTCTCCGAGTACTGTCAGTAGCGAAAATCCTGCCAACATTCCCAGCGAAGGAAACGCACTGCTAAAGTGCCACAACGCATAAGCGACTAGCAGTGGTACGCCCCAAGCCCCAACAACTTCGCGTAGCAGGATACGTCGCATTCCCGCAGGATTTCCCGCAGCAGTCACAACGCGCACGCCAAACCAACGCTTAGGGAGAGTACTACCTGTTTTGGCGAGGAGATATAGCTGCCAACTACTCAGGATAATCGGGGCGACTAACGCGCCCGTCCAAAGCCAATTTGTCAGCGGGGCGACTTGTTGCGGGCGGTTACTTGGCGGCAGCGCCAAGGTTGTCGCGATCGCGTCTTCGGCTGTTGCTAGTACTGGATTTATCGGCTGCGTTCCTTCAGTGCGTGCTTGAGTATAGACTCCTAATCCGAAAGGAACTACAGCACTCGTAATAATTAAAGATACTTCGACTGTCCAAGCCGCAAAGCGCCTCGTTATGAGTGGCAAGGATTTTGATTTTTCTTGCCCCGCACGGCGGCGATCGCGATTGACACTTCTCCTTACAGTTGAGTTCGCCATCACACCTTCCCCTTTGATATTTTGTTTGACACCGTAGCGATCGCCGACACAAATCCCATTAGTTTTTATCCGAAGTACGCGCCAACAAAAACTGATAGACAAAGTATAGTAGCACTGCCAAAAATGCCAAGCTGATGACAGCAGCAACAAGTTTGAGGACTGCACGCAAGACAGCAAGCCCAATGACGAGTCCGACGGCGACGACAATCAGTTTCCCGATATTCGACAAGCCACTAAACCAATTGACAAAGCGATACAGCACCGCAGGCACAACCGAAGCGCGATCGGTTGGCGATGCGGATGGTTGCGGTTCGACAACAACAGGTGGTGAGGTAGGAGAATTTAATTCTGCCTCCAGTTGTTGCAGTCGTTGTTCTAATTCCTGCTCAGGTTGAGAGTTCATGTTAATTTCCGCTGCACTGTTTGCATGATGTTAAACGAAAGCGCTTGCTTCGGCAAACTATCATGTTTTAGCGACATCTTAGCGGATATTAAGCTTTTACATACTACGATTGCCGCAAAAAAGCAAATTAATTTCACATGAACAATATAGATGCTATAGCAGTGAACAGTTGACAGTGAACAGAGTGTGGGAAGGCTTTGTCAACTATCAACTATCAACGCGCGAGCGGGGAGTGTCAAACCACGTCCTAAGCATCGCTGCAATTGCTATATTTTGGCTACTTCAGAAAGTGGCATACATCGTTCGATAATCGATTTTTTGCCTTTGTAGAATGAAGTAACAAAAGGAACTAGAGTAAATACCCAATCTTCTTAAAAATTAAGTCAGGATGAATGATCAATCGCGTGGAAACAGTCGGAGCAAAATTAAGATGAAGACGCGCAGAAATTGGCTGGTTGTTCCCACAGCGTTAGCCGCTAATTTAATTCTCACTACTGCTGCACTGGCTGATGCACCTGTCGTAAAAATCGCGCCCAACTTCCAACCAGATCCGATTGTTGTGCAAGGAACTTCTGGCGGCGCGAAAAATAGTAATTGCGGCAACATTTCTGGTACACCCAGTCAAGTTATCCAGGTAACACAACCACTACCGTACTTACAACTACAAGTGAAAACTCAAGGGCAACCAACACTATTAATTGAGGGACCAGGAGGGCGCTTTTGCGTACTCGCCGACCAGTTTTCTGGCGGAAGCGCTCAAATCTCTGGCTTTTGGCAACCAGGAAGATACTCGCTGTACATTGGTGAAAGATCGCAAGCAAGACACCCGTACACGCTATCGATATCGCACACGAAAAAATAATTGCTGTCACTTGCGAGGCGATCGCGTTGTTACTCAATCTTCAACTTGTTGACTTTTAACTTCAACTGCTTGGACTTCAATTGTCCCAGGCGGTGTCAAGCGGTGAAAATGACCTTGCTCAATTTTCAGTGGTTCACCGCAATTAGGACACTGTAATTGAGTTTTGTTTAACCCTGTAAACTCATAACGACATACAGGACACTTATCTTGAATTAAGTTACGCTCAAGCCACCAACGAAAACCGACAAAGGCAATAACGGGTGCAAGCAGCAGTAGCCCAAATAAAATTAAAAACGAATTAACTAACCAACCTAATCCCACTGCGCCTAACAGCCAAATCACTGCAAAAATAGCAAGCCAGCGGGCTAAGTTCCCTAGAGTAAATTGTAGTGATGAATTCAATCGCATTTTTTTATCCGGCTCTGCCTCTAGGATAGCTAGTTCTAGCAAATGATCAACGATCGCTGGCATAGTAACCTAGAACAAATAACGCCTGTAAATGTTTCTTGCACAGTACCTCAGCACTTAAGAAGAAACCTACAGGCGTCATGAGCGCGATCGCTCGGCTAGATTAGAACAAACCTAGTGTAAAAGACTTATCAATAGGGAATGTAGCACCAATTCCGAGCCAAAGCGTCACCAAAGTACCAATCATGAATACTGTGGTTGCAACTGGACGACGGAAGGGATTTTGAAATTTGTTTACGTTCTCAATAAACGGTACTAGGATCAAGCCCAATGGTACAGCTGCCATTGCTAGCACGCCTAGTAGTTTATTTGGCACCGAGCGGAGAATTTGGAATACAGGGTACAAGTACCACTCAGGTAAAATTTCTAGCGGTGTTGCAAATGGGTTTGCTGGTTCGCCTACCATTGCTGGGTCTAAAACCGCAAGCGCAACAATGCAAGCACCAGTCCCTAAAATCACGACAGGGAAGATGTACAGTAGGTCATTAGGCCAAGCAGGTTCGCCATAGTAGTTATGACCCATGCCCTTGGCTAGTTTTTCGCGCAATTTTGGATCGCTTAGATCCGGTTTTTTCAATGTTCCCATTGTTAAGAGTGCTCTCCTTTATCGGTGAGTCAAATAACTTATTTTAGATTTTGTACCTAGGCAGCGGCAAACTCAATGCTTACCGCTTGCTTAGCGCTACGATTACAACGGACCAGAAATACCTTGCTTACGAATCATGATAAAGTGCAGCAGCATGAAGACCGCAGTCAACCACGGCAGCACGAACGTGTGAGCGCTGTAGTAACGAGTCAAGGTTGCTTGACCGACACTCGAACCACCACGCAGCATATCAGAAATCAAGGTTCCGACAACTGGAATCGCTTCGGGTACACCGCTAACGATCTTTACCGCCCAGTATCCAATTTGATCCCAAGGTAAAGAGTAACCGGTTACACCAAATGAAACCGTCAGCACCGCAAGAACGACACCTGTTACCCAAGTGAGTTCTCTAGGCTTTTTAAAGCCACCAGTAAGGTAAACGCGGAAAATGTGCAGGATCATGATCAGAACCATCATACTGGCAGACCAGCGGTGAACCGAGCGGATCAGCCAGCCGAAGTTAACATCGGTCATGAGTGCCTGTACGGAGGTGTAAGCTTCCGCGACGGTTGGCTTGTAATAAAATGTCATCGCAAATCCAGTCGCAAACTGGATTAAAAAGCAAGTCAACGTCATCCCGCCGAAGCAGTAGAAAATATTAACGTGGGGAGGGACGTACTTGCTTGTAACGTCTTCAGCAAGTGCCTCAATTTCTAGACGTTCTTCAAACCAATTGTAAAGTTTTGAGTCGGTTACCTGCTTGGAAAACATGAAGCAAGAGTTCCTAAAAATAGATTGCGGTTGATAAAACTCCCAGTCTTAAACAAGAAAGGAGAGGCTGTGTCATGATTTGGCAATTACTGGAAATCCAGTTTGTTGTCAAATAAGCGCAACTGAGAGCAGTTGCAGGTGCTTTGTACTTTCCCCAATGAGGGTCAGCAGATAGGTTTGACTGCACTCGTACTATAAAAAAAGTAACATAATCGAGAGAAGGATTTCATAATTCGGGGCGGCAACCAAGGTTAGATACGTGTGATGTATAAAAAAGTATTTCAGATTGGGCTATTAGCAATTTTGCCAATTTTGCTAGCTGTGACTTGTTGGGTGCAACCAGCAGCTGCATTGACCGAAGAACAAAAGTTGGTGTCTGAAGCTTGGCGAATCGTTAATCGCGTGTATCTGGATGACACTTTTAATCATCAAAACTGGTCAAAACTGCGGCTGAACACAATCAAGCAGCCCTTGAATGACCGCGAAGCGGCGTATGAAGCGATCCAAAAAATGCTTGCAACTTTAGACGATCCGTTCACGCGATTCTTGAAACCAGAGCAGTACCGTAGTTTACAGGTAAATACGTCGGGAGAATTGACCGGAGTTGGCTTACAAATTGCGCTGGAGCCAAAAACCGGACAGTTAGAAGTTGTTGCGCCGATCGCTGGTTCTCCAGCAGAAAAAGCGGGAATTCGTCCCCACGATCGCATCCTCGCGATTGATGGTGTTTCAACAACAGAACTAACCTTAGACGAATCCGCAGCCCGAATGCGCGGTCCTGCGGGGAGTAAAGTTTCTTTAGTGCTGCAACGCGCGCAAGCCGAAGAAAGTACCGAAATTCAACTTGTGCGATCGCGGATTGAATTAAATCCTGTTGTCGCCGAGTTACGTCAAGTTACAGACGACCTTAAAATTGGTTATCTTCGCTTAACACAATTTAATGCAAATGCAACAGCAGAACTTGCTCATGCGATCGCCAATCTCGAAAATCAAGGCGCAAATGCTTATATTCTCGATCTCCGTAACAATCCAGGCGGCTTGCTGCAAGCAGGCATTGAAATTGCCCGTTTATGGTTAGACGAAGGCACAATCGTTTACACAGTTAACCGTCAAGGTATCCAAGGCAGCTTTGAAGCGTTTGACTCAGCAATCACACAAGATCCACTCGTCGTTTTAGTCAATCAAGGAACCGCGAGTGCAAGTGAAATTTTAGCAGGCGCGCTACAAGACAACGGACGCGCTCAAGTTATCGGCGAAACAACTTTTGGTAAAGGATTGATTCAGTCACTATTTAACCTATCCGATGGTTCAGGTTTAGCGGTGACTGTGGCTAAATATGAAACTCCGCAGCATCGCGATATCAATAAACTGGGTATTACGCCTGACTTGGTTGTTCCACAAGAACCGATTACCCGCGAAAAAATAGCAACCGAGGCAGATCGGCAGTATTTAGCTGCAATAGAACAGTTTGCGACACATTCAGTTTTAGCAGGCAAGTCTTGAATTAGGGGTAAGGGGTGAGTGACTAGTTTTGAGTTAAGCTCATTTATCATTATTTACTCTCCTCTGCTTCCTCTGCCCACGCCAGTTGTACGCCACTTCTCTCAACGGGGGGAACCCCCGCACGAGAGTGGCTCCTCAACGGAGGAAAACTTACGGTCGGTTTGCTCAACGGAGGACACCTCCGCACGCAACCGACCTCCCGCACCGCACTGGCTCCTCTGCTCCTTGCTCTTTCAAAGAGGGGCTTGAAACTGCACCAATGCTGCTAAATCCAAAGCCGCTAAGCGCTGATATGCCTGGTCAATGACTTTTTTACCACGAAGAAAGCCAGTATTCGCACCAGGACAAATATACTGGAGTGTTTCTGGAGTAAAACGCTGTAAAAGTTTCTCTACGCTGTTGATTTGGCGTCGCCAGTGAAAAGTTTTGGCGGTGCGTAGCGGCGTAGGCTCACCTTGTTGATTTGGTAGCAAATGGCGACCAGAAAACAAAATACCACCGTGACTCTGGTAGTAAAGGCACGCTGAACCAGGCGAATGTCCTGGTGTCCAAATACCTTGTGTCGTTGGGCTAAGCGTTATTTCGTGTTGAAACGATGTCAATTGAACTTTTGGAAGTAAATAAGCTTCCTGTTCTTGAATCACAACTTCACAATTCAAAAAAGTTTGAATTTCTTTGACGGATTTGCTAATAGCACCTCGGTGCGTGAGAAACAGCCACTTCACTCCCAAGAGGGATTGCAAAAATTGTTGAATATCTTCATTCCAAGGCGGACAATCGATCAGGATATTCCCATCGTTTTCTACAATAAGATAAGCGGTTCCTCCTAAAGTGTCCCGATTAGGTGGAAAAGCAAAAATGTGGTTCCAAATAGCCTGTGGTGGTTTGGAGCGACTCGCCTGCTGAGGCAAGGTGTTTTGAGCGCTATGATTAGCAAGCTGTTCGGGATTTTGTGTCACTGGGCAGCGATCGGGGTTAACAACGTTAGAAATATCGGCTTTTAGGGAAAAAAGGTGTGTAGGTCTACTTGATTAAAGGAGTGAGGCAAGTAAATAGTCTATCTCTAACTCTTTTAACTAACGCAAATAGAACAAGTTGGACCAATTTTTAAATTAACTAAAATCAGCATGAACTTTTGGCTTCTCCTCCTCCTGGGAATTTTTACATACTTGATTGTGCAGCGCAGCGTGACGCGAATTACACGCACACCAGTGTGGATTTTATGGCTGGTTCTCATGACACCAGCGTTCATCTGGAGCGCTTGGACAGCTAGCGCCGGTCCAAATCAACCGATTCCATTACCGTTGGTTATTGGACCATTTATTATTTGCCCAATTTTGTATTGGTTGCTCATCCAGTGGGGGCGTAGAGACGCAAATTCCGCCTCAGCGTCGCCAAATGAATCTTCTTCTGAGATCAAACCTGCGATCGCACAGAAAGCTGAACCCGCACCGCCAGTGCGACCGATTGACTCTTCTGAAGAGAAACAGTTGCGCGATTGTTTTCCTTGGTCGATATTTTACATTCATAATATCGAGTATCGTCCCCAAGCGGTGATTTGCTACGGACAGTTGCGAACGACGCCAACCGCTGCTTACCAACGAATTAAAGAAAATATTCAAGCTCAATTTGGCGATCGCTTCCAGGTAGTCTTACAAGAAGGTTTAAACGGCAAACCATTTTTTGCCTTAGTCCCTAACCCTCAAGCACGGGCAAATCGCGCTCAACAAAAATTAACTCGACCTGTTCTCGCGTTAGGACTAGTACTAGCAACGCTTCTGACAACAACCATCGTCGGCGTAGAAATTGCCGGTGCTAATATTACAACTCTTAGTTCAGATCCTAGTGTTTTGTTGCAAGGACTGCCGTATTCCCTCGCGTTAATGACAATTTTAGGAATCCATGAACTAGGACACTATAGCGCAGCACGATACTACAAAATTCGCGCCACATTGCCTTACTTTATTCCCGTGCCGTTTTTCTTGGGAACTTTTGGGGCGTTTATTCAAATGCGTAGTCCGGTTCCCAATCGTAAAGCATTATTTGATGTCAGTATTGCCGGTCCGATCGCGGGGTTTATTGCAACAATTCCCTTTTTGGTATGGGGTTTAGCGAATTCTACTATCGTACCGCTGCCAGAGCAACCAAGTTTATTCGACCCCAATGCATTAAACCCAAATTACTCATTGTTACTCGCGCTATTGAGTAAGCTAATGTTGGGCGCTCAACTAACGGCTAACACTGCGATCGACCTCCATCCCGTAGCGTTTGCTGGATTTTTGGGACTCGTCGTTACTGCACTAAACTTAATGCCTGTAGGGCAACTTGATGGCGGGCATATCGTTCATGCTATGTTTGGACAACGCAGAGCAATCGTTGTTAGTCAGATTGCGCGATTTTTAGTATTGGCACTAGCTTTACTACAGCCAGGATTTTTGCTGTGGGCAATCATTTTATTCTTTATGCCCATTTACGATGAACCTGCATTAAATGATGTCACCGAACTTGATAATTTACGTGACTTCTTCGGTTTACTTGCTTTGGCTGTGTTGGTTGTGATTGTTTTGCCAGTCCCGAATGCGATCGCGCAGTTGTTGCAAATTGGTTAGATACGCTAATGGGTAATCGGTAATTGGTAATCGGAAACAGTTAGCAGTTAGCGAGTCAAGAAAATTGGAGGGATTGATGCAAGAACCTATTCATGTTATAGGTGGAGGAATTGCAGGTACAGAAGCTGCTTGGCAAATTGCTGCTTTGGGAGTGCCTGTTATTCTACATGAAATGCGCCCTACGAGATTTAGTCCAGCACATCATTCGCAAGAGTTAGCTGAGTTGGTGTGCAGTAATTCGTTTGGGGCGCAAGCAAGCGATCGCGCCGCTGGTTTATTGCACGAGGAACTACGCCGTTTGGGTTCGGTTGTGATTTCAAAAGCCGACGAACACGCGGTTCCTGCGGGTGGCGCATTAGCGGTGGATAGAGGACGCTTTAGCCACGATTTAACCGAAACTTTGGCAAATCACCCTCTGATAGAATTACGACGGGGAGAAGTACCAGAAATTCCGCGATCGGGCATTGTTGTCCTCGCAACGGGTCCTCTTACTAGCCCGACTTTAGCCGAAGAGTTACGGCGCTTCACAGGGATGGAATATCTCAGCTTTTTTGACGCTGCTAGCCCAATTGTGGTTGGTGAATCAATTAATCGCGATATCGCGTTTCTGGCTTCGCGTTACGATAAAGGCGATGCGGCGTATCTCAATTGTCCGATGAATCGCGAGCAGTATTTGCGATTTTGGCAAGAACTGTGTACAGCCGAACAAACCGAACTAAAAGACTTTGAACGCGAAACTGCAAAATTCTTTGAAGCGTGTCTACCCATTGAGGAATTAGCGCGACGCGGCGAAGATACAATGCGTTATGGTCCACTCAAGCCTGTCGGATTATTTGACGCCCGTCAAGGCGACTTCCGCGCCCCCGAAAATCAGTCGAAGCGCCCTTATGCTGTAGTGCAACTGCGTCAAGAAGATAAGGCGGGTAAGTTATGGAATATGGTAGGATTCCAAACAAATCTGCGGTGGGGCGAACAAAAACGCATATTTCAGCTAATTCCTGGATTAGAAAACGCAGAATTTGTGCGACTGGGTGTGATGCATCGCAATACTTTTATCCACGCCCCAGAGTTACTGTTACCGACTTTGCAGTTTAAACAGCGTGCGACTTTACTTGCTGCGGGACAGTTAATTGGTACAGAAGGTTATACCGCCGCTGCTGCTGGTGGTTGGTTAGCCGGAACAAATGCGGCGCGGCTGGCATTGGGGAAAGAACCGTTAAGCCTACCACAAACTACAATGATGGGGGCGCTGTTTGAGTTTATTAGTTCCGCATCACCGAAGCATTTTCAGCCAATGCCTCCTAATTTTGGAATTCTACCCGATTTAGCACAGAGGATTAAAAATAAGCAGCAACGGTATGGAATGTATCGCGATCGCGCTTTAACTGACCTGAATTGCTGGCAAATAGAGAATATACTACACAACACAGTTCAAGTTGCTGTTTAAATATTATCGTTGTGAATCGTAGACGCCCTCTGACTAAAGTCAGGGGCTACTTGAGCGAAGTGTACCTTCGTACACTACAAACAAGAGTCAGTCCACCTCCGTGGACTTTGTTTGTGTAGCAGGGAATTCATTCGCTAAGCTTACCTTAAAGAACTACCAGGAATTGTAAGAACCCGTACCACAGTAGTTTTATCCACACTTAAAGAAACCGCAGTAATGCCTTTACCACCAAATAATTCTATACATTCATGAATATCAGCTTTTTGCTGCAAGGTATGATTCTCGGCTTTTCAATTGCAGCACCAGTAGGACCAATTGGGGTATTATGCATCCGGCGCACTCTCGCGCATGGGCATACTGCGGGTTTGGTTTCGGGTTTGGGTGCGGCGACGGCTGATGCTTTTTATGGTTGCATTGCTGGTTTTGGATTAACCTTGGTTTCTAATTTTTTAGTTAATCAACAGCTATGGATTCGTTTAATTGGTGGAATCTTTCTCTGTTATCTCGGTATTAAAACATTCTTGAGTAAACCAGCAGAAGTTTCTGCTTCGGTTAAAAGTAATAGTTTATTTGGTAGTTATGCTTCTACGTTGTTTCTGACGTTGGCTAATCCTGCAACAATTCTTTCATTCGTGGCAATTTTTGCGGGGTTGGGAGTGGTAGAAGGAAGTTATTTTGATGCAATAATTTTAGTGATAGGTGTGTTTATTGGTTCAGCTTTATGGTGGTTGTTTCTCAGTTTTGGAATTGATGTTTTGCGATCGCGCTTTTCTCAACGCGGTTTTGTATGGATTAATAGAACTTCAGGAATAATTCTTATCGTATTTGGTGCGATCTCTTTGGGGACTGTGCTTTATTAAATCTGAACAAATCAGATGTGAAGGAAGTAGGCTTTTCTCATTATAATTTAGTTTGTGATATCATTATTTGGTATCACGTTATAGTTCCATAAAATGGAAGAACGAGAATCTTTGACTGTGCGTTTTCCAGTAGGATTACTTACTCAGTTGAAATTGCACAAGTCGCAAGACGAGTCTTTGAATGATGCGGTGATTAAAGCACTAGAGCGAGAGATAAGGTACTGTAAAGGTTTAGCCGCGCATCATAAGATTGTTGCTAGATGCGAAAGCATAAGGCGAAGAACAGGAACTCAACAAAGCCCTGTAATCTTAATTCGTCAGCTTAGAGAAGGCGACGGACGAGATGACTAAAGCTTTGTGTTTAGATAGGTAGTGTTCTTATTCAGTACCTTGTTCCAGAAGAACTACAACCCCAGGCGGAAGCTCTTGTCTTATTAAACAGTTAGTAAAAAGCCGTCCTCCCTATGTCAGAGAACTAGGAACGTAGATGGGTAAATTTTTTAAGAGCGATCGCATTCATCATTCTAGTTCGGGAAGTGCGATCGCCTCAAAAATATTTTTTGTTTAAGTTAAAGGCGATCGCGCAAAGCGCAGCGCTAGAAAAATGCAACTGCAACAAGAAACAAGCTGACAAAATCAACTTATTCTTATAAAAACTAGTTTATTTATCGCGTGTCATATGTTCATAAACTAGACGAGACATTTGAGGAAAAATTTCCCAGTTTTGGGCAAAAGCGCGGTCTTCAGCAAAGATTGCTAAAATGTAAGCAGTTTTCCCGTCACTTATATATGCTACTTCTTGTCTAGTACTAGAAGTCCAACCTGCTTTGGAAGCAAAATAAGTATCAGTTGGTAAAGATTCACCAAAAAAGCCTGTAATTGGGTTAAAGCTTGTGTTGGGATCTATATTTTTCCACTCACTTGAATTTAAATCCCAAGTCAACCATTTTTGTAGTTCACGACTGTATCCAGGTGAAATAGCTTTTTCGGTAAAGATTTCATACATTAACCTAGCAGCTTGTTGAGTTGAAATTTTGTTACGAGTTGGTTTTTTGGGATCGCCTCTCATCTCTAAATCTTTTCCTTTAGGTTCATACATATCTTCAGAGGGAATAGGAAAAGTTTTTTGACTAATATTAATATTTTCATATCCTGCTTTTTGAAAAAATCTATTGACAGAGTATCGTTGATTTAACCAACTTTGATATTCTTGCGAACTTAATTTAGCCCCAGATCTAGTGTTAGTGATTGAATCGAGTAAACGACTGGCAGCTTCGTTGTCAGATTTTTTAAGCATTTTGTATAAATCAGGATGAAATTGCTCTAAATCTTGTAGAATGCCTGCTTCAAAATAGCTATAGATAGCTACCAACCAAAATAATTTGACAACACTAGCTGGATATCTCAATTTCTCTGCTTGATACTCTGCTACTTCCCCTGAGTTAACTTTAATGAGACTAATTGATAAATTTGCTGTTGATAAATTCTTGCTTCTAATAAAACTAATAACTCTGTCTACAACCTCTTGCAATGCTTGGCTGCTTTGCAAGCTGGAAGGATAAAACTTATAGAATTCTTCCTGACTTAAGTGGTTACCTTGTGTTGCAAACTCAGTGGAATAAGGAGAAGGTTGAGTTATGGGACTAACAATACTTGGTGTAGGTGATACAGATGAGGTTACTTGAGGTAAAGGAAGAAATATATCATTTCCTTGAGGTAAAATTTGGGATTTGTCTAATAAGTGTTTATCCTTAAATTGTATTAATATTAATCCTAGAATAAAAAATATACTGGCTACAGATGTAGTAATTGTTAAAAAACGAATTTGATATATTAGAAAGGAAACTTTATTTAAATTTCTCTTTCTTATTTCTGATTGTTTATTCACAATATTAGTTTTTTATATTTGATAAAAACTGACTCTATCTTTTTGAGATAGTTTTAACTGTGTGATAATCTGCAATTTTCCACTGTCCATTGATCAATTGGAGGTTGTATCGAACCAATCTTGTATCAAAAGCACTACCGTTGCGATCTATTCTGCCACTACTGCCATATAGAGTACGTTGTTCAGTAACTATTAAGTCAATAGTTGCTTGATTACCACTTGCGGCAAAGTTTTCAATAGAATCAATACTTTGTATGCCATAGGTATAGTAAGAACCATCATTTTCTAACCATTCGGAGGAACTTTCTTTACCATCTGCTCTACTAATGTTGTCGTGATAAGCCTTCCCTGTAAGTATTTCACCACCCAAATATCGCTCGTAAGGAGGTGCAAATAATCGACGTTTGTATTCTTGCCATCTATTAATTAGTGCTACTGCTTCTTGTTGGGAAATTGATGATGGTGGTGGAGAATAAGAAACTTGATTTTGATTAGAAACTTCTTGTTCAACTGATACTAGACTTGAACTTGATGGTGCTTGCTCGATTGATCTAATGCTAGATTCAACCGGAGATGAAGTTTCTGGCGGTAGCGAAAGATCTTGTTGTGCTACTGATTGTGGTGGTGATGCTTGAATATATTGTGGTTGCTGTCTTGTTAAAAGCAAACCAACAAAAAGAAAGACTCCTATTACGCTGCCAGTAAGAACTGCTTTTTGCCATTCTGGTAAACTAGCTTTTGTATTTTGAGCTAGCTGTTGAGGTAAAGTAGTTGCAGGTAAAGAGCTACTGAGATACTGTGAAATTGATGATGTTGAAGTTACAGCAGTTTGTATTGATGTTGATGGCAATGTTGTAGTGTTCTGACTAGCTGTAGATACACGAGAAATTCCTAAAACCGTAGGTACTGAAGCCGTACCAGAATTACCAGGGAATATATCGACGCCAAGCGTTGCTTTTCTCTCACACCAGTAGCACTTTCCATAACTGCGACTGTAGTGATGAGTGTCGAGTGTGTTGCAGGCGACTAAATCATTAACTGCAACTATAAGCGCATTGTGCCAATCTTCAGCAGTGGGGCGTAAGTGCGGTGCGGTGTGCCCATCGTTAAAGCATTGTAGAAAACAGCGTTTGATTTCTGGATGAACAACATCAAGGGGAATTGTATTGCGACTAGGGCGAATGAGACTATTTTGACTGTAAGCCCAGAATCCGCGCCGAATGAGTTCGTTTTGTTCTGGTGGATCGCCAACTCCTTGCCACTCACCGGAAAAGGGATGATAACCAAATAGGAGATAATGAATTAAGACTGCTAGGCGAAAATGATCGTGAACTTCAGTTTGATCGGTAGTTGAAAAATCTTGCCCTAAAAGTTCAACAGGTGTAAAACCTTCAGAACCAACGGTACAGCGATAAACTTTGCCCGATCGCACGTCGCGTACCTGAAATGAATCAGTATCGATAACAGCAACTAAACCGCGATCGCTGACTAGTATATTCTGTGGTTTGATATCTCCTAAAACATAACCTTTAGCGTGAATTGCTTGAATAATCCAAGCTGTATTCAGTGCGGCAATGTGTAGATAATACCAATTGAAACCAGGTGCCCTGCGCTTGCGTAACTTAGGAAGATAAACGCTAGGAAGTTCTTTGCTATTCTGAATCGCAGGCATTAAAAAGCCGACAGTAGCACCATTTTGGTCTACGAGTAAATCTTTAGCCCAGGCGATCGCGGTATGATTGTACTGAAGCATTGGATCGTCTGGAGGATTTGCGATCATAACTTCCAGCTTTTTGATCCGCTCTGGTGTAGGATTGTGGTAAATCTTAGCAAGATAACCATTGAGATTTGTTTCCCAAACTTCTCCTTCACCGCTGCTGGCAATTTGTTTGCCTAAAGCAACAGGTTGATGATTACTAGCACGAGTTATTGTCATATAAACACAACAGCAAAGTTTTATCGTCGTCAGTGCGGGCGTTGAGTCGATCTGAACTGAGAAAATCTTTTAAGTATTCGTCTTCGGCTTCAGGATTTTGGGTTTCTTGCAAATACTCTTCTAAAGGTTGAAAAAACGGATCAAACGGCGTTCCATCACTCATGCGAATTGCCACACGTTCCAACCCATCGGTAGCAGCGCAAATAAACTTCTGCTTTCCTTCGTAGACGCATACCTGCATTGCTTTTAAAGCATTTGCTGAAGTGACAAATGTTGTTTCGTTGATGTACTCGCCTTTATGTGGTGGAAAGAGTATTTGCAGTTGATCGGGGAAACGTACTGCAATAAATCCATCACCGATCTGCATTGCTGCAATCCAAGTCGGGGTAGCGATGACGACAAGTAAAGTACACGCCAAATCATTGACGGAGTAGCCTTTAGTGATGGCTTGTTCTTTCAACACCGCCGCAACCTTTTTCACCGCTTTAGTGAAAATCTTGGTAGCGTATCTCTCAGTTATTGGCGGAATATTTCTTTGCCAAAAGTGTTTTCGCTTGCGCAAATAGGCTTCAAATTCAGTAAAATGTTCTATGACTGTATCAACGGCTAATTTCGCACCAATATCTGCATATTTAGCACTACCCCCCCCATCAGCTACCGCACCAACGATAACTTTATTGAACACTTGATAGCTACCGTAATCTTGACACGGCAAATGTTGCTTGCGATGACTCGTTCCAATTGCCGAACGAGATATTGCTTTCCAACTCATGATTCATCGTGCCTTATGTTGTAATTTGTCCCCAGCCAACTGGTGGTAGCGAAACCATTGATCCTCCGACTTGGCTACACGAAACGCGCTTCATCGAAGTAGAAAGCCATAAGAACATCGATTGAAAATCTAAGCCATTAAGTTTTACTGGTGGGCGTTCTGGTGGTGCAATTTGTCGTAGTGTATTCATGTCTGCACCTTCAACACCGATCGCAAAAAAGGACAGCCGCCGCTGCATCTCGCCTTGTCTTACACGTTGCGCAGCCTGAAACCAATTATCAGTAGGTGCGCCATCGGTGATTAACAACAGCCAAGGGCGATAATATTGAATACCGTTAGTTTTGTATGTTTCTTTACGTTGTTCTAATAAATCTAAGGCGAATTCAATCGCTTCTCCCATAGGAGTCACGCCATCTGCTTGCAATAATGGCGGCATAAAGTTATCGATTGTTACAAAATCTCGGACTAAGCGTGCAGGACCAAAGGTAACAAAGGCTACTTCGACTCGTAAAGATGCTGTATCATCTCTAAAAACGTCGTCTCGAAAAGCAGCAATTCCTGCATTTAAAGCAGTAATCGGTTGACCTGCCATTGAGCCTGATGTATCACATAATAAGATTACTGGACAGCGCGGTTCGGGATTATCCACAAATTCTGGTAATCCTATTGGCATCTTCTTATCTCCAATTCAGTAAATTGGTGTTGCTAGCAATACGTGATAACCACGTAGCACCGTTATTTTTAAGATGCCCATCTATACCAGCAAACTCACAATAAATTGCCAAAGGGCGATCGCTTCCCAACACAATTAATTTGATCGCACTTCAAGGCGTGAGAAATGCTATGCTTTTAGAGAGACAAGGGCATGTAGCTCAGTGGATAGAGCATTAGATTCCGGTTCTAAGGGACGGGGGTTCGAATCCCTCCATGCTCGTAGTATGTGAATTTGATCTTCCTCCAGAATTGGGGGACAACAGAGGGAAATCAATCCTCAATTGCAACGAGCAATTCTCGATACACGCGTTGAAGATCTGCAAGCTGATAATGAGCATTTAATCCACTAGGATTAGGTAATACCCAAGCGATCGCACCATGTAACAACTCATCTTGTTTCCCTATGACAGCTTTGGGACGATTAAACGCGGTGCGATATGCACTGATACCCAAAATAGCTAGACATCGTGGTCTATACTGCTGTACCTTCGCGATTAACTGTTGTTGACCTTGAACAAGTTCTTCTGGTTTTAATTGATCGGCTCTTGCAGTTGCGCGATCGACAATGTTTGTTAAACCATAGCCAAATTGCAACAAGTCGCGATCTTCAAAAGGCGAGAGTAATCGATTTGTAAAACCTGCACTATAAAGCGATCGCCAAAAGCGATTTCCTGGACGTGCAAAGTGATGTCCCACAGCGGCACTATAAACACTAGGATTAATACCACAAAACAAAACACGTAAATTCGGGGCAATAATATCTGGAACCGTCTTCCCCGTTGCGGCAATAATTTCTTCTGGAGTGGGTTTACGCTGCACAATTTATCCATCAAGATACTTTTTTCGCGGCTTAATCGCAGTGATATTATAAAGGTCGATTGCTTTCTACTAATAATGCATCGTATCTTCATCCCTGGCATTGCCCCACCTGTACAAACTTCTGAACCTGCTTGGTGGTTTGCTTTTGTTGGCAATCAGTTGCTAGTTCGCCAGGAAGAAACTATTAGTCATGTACCTTATCTCGTTAGCTTAGAAGAAATTGGCTTAACGCCTGTACGCACGCAATTTCTCGGAACATTAGACGATCAACTGTGTTATTCCGCCGAATTACCTAAAAATGCACTCCTACCCGATGGAATGTCTTTGTGTGGACTGCGTGAATTATACGGCACATTAGACGAAGACGTATTTATGCTCAGTGGTCGTGCAATTCAAATCGTTGAGTGGGATCGCGCTCATTTGTATTGCGGACACTGCGCAACGCCAATGACACAACTACCACACGAACGTGCTAAACGTTGTCCTAGCTGTGGATTAGTTAACTATCCTCGCCTCTCACCCGCAGTGATTGTGCTGATCTCGCGTGGTGAAGAGTTATTGCTAGCCCGCGCGCATCGATTTCCCCCAGGAATGTATAGCATACTCGCTGGCTTTGTGGAACCAGGAGAATCTTTAGAAGAAACTGTGGTGCGGGAAGTGCGTGAAGAAGTTGGCATTGAGATTACAGATATTCGCTATTTTGGATCGCAACCGTGGCCTTTTCCTAATTCGTTAATGATTGGATTTACTGCGACTTATGCAGATGGTGATATTACAATTGAACCGCAAGAGTTAGTCGATGCTGGCTGGTTTCACAAACACAATCTGCCAAAGCTTCCACCACCGTTAAGTATTGCTCGAAAACTGATCGACTGGTTTGTTGCGAAACACTGAGGTAGTTTATAGGGTGGTAATTGTTGCTATTCATTACGCATGAACTCGTTAGACTGGTTACTAGTGGATAAGCTGTGACCAATGACTATCTTTACGCTGCGATCGCTCAAAAAAGACTTTGGTATCAAAGAACTTTTTAAAGATGCCAGTTTTAGCCTTGAAGAAGGTGATAAAGTTGGGCTAATTGGCACCAATGGTTCTGGCAAATCAACGCTACTGAAAATGATTGCTGGCTTAGAACCAATCGACAGCGGGGAAATTTGGGTCAATTCGGGAGCCAAAATCGTTTATCTACCCCAACAGCCAGAGTTAGACGAAAGTCACACCGTTTTAGAACAAGTCTTTGCTGATAGTGGCGAACAAATGGCGTTGGTGCGCGAGTATGAGGAACTATCCGAACAACTTGCGCATCAGCAAGGCGATACCGAAAAGCTAATAGCGCGCCTTTCTAACTTGTCGCAACAAATGGAAGCAGCAGGGGCGTGGGATCTCGAAACGAATGCCAAAATCATTCTCACAAAGCTGGGTATTCAAGACTTTGATGCCAAAATTGGCAATTTATCCGGTGGTTATCGCAAACGAATTGCGCTGGCGGCGGCGCTGTTGTCAGAACCTGATGTGTTACTAATGGATGAACCAACAAACCACTTGGATGCATTATCTGTGGAGTGGTTGCAAAGCTATTTAAATCGCTATCGCGGCGCGTTGCTACTCATTACGCACGATCGCTACTTTTTAGATCGCGTCACCAATCGCATCCTCGAAATTGATCGCGGCGATCTCTACGCCTACGTGGGTAATTACGCCTATTACTTAGAGAAAAAAGCCGAAGCCGAAGAAACCGCAGCTAGTAGCCAGCGCAAACACGTAGGAGTGTTGCGGCGCGAACTCGAATGGCTAAAAAGAGGACCAAAAGCGCGTAGTACCAAGCAAAAAGCTCGTATTGACCGCATTCGGGAAATGCAAGCGCAGGATTTTAAACAAGCGCAAGGTAAAGTTGAGATTTCTACCGCCAGTCGTCGAATTGGTAAGAAAGTTATTGAGCTAACACATATCAGTAAATTTTATAGCGAGCGGACAATCATTAATGACTTTACTTATAGTTTTAATCCCGAAGATCGCATTGGAATTATTGGTAGTAATGGAGCCGGTAAGTCTACACTGATGGATATTATTACCGGACGCGTGCAACCTGACGCAGGAACGGTAGACATTGGCTCGACAATTCACATTGGTTATTTCGATCAGCACTCGGAGGATGTTACTCTCAACGAGAATCAACGAGTCATCGAATACCTCAAAAGCGTTGCGGAACTTGTCAAAACATCTGACGGTAGTGTGATTACGGCATCGCAAATGTTGGAACGATTTCTATTTCCACCCAATCAGCAGTATGCACCAATTCACAAACTTTCTGGTGGTGAAAAGCGGCGGTTATTTCTCTTGCGAGTGCTAATGAGTGCGCCGAATGTTCTGATTTTAGATGAACCAACGAACGATCTTGACGTGCAAACGCTTGCTGTTTTAGAAGAATATCTTGAAGATTTTAACGGTTGTGTCATTGTTGTTTCGCACGATCGCTATTTTCTTGATCGCACGGTTGATACCATTTTTGCCTTTGAACCTGGTGGTAATTTACGCCAATATCCTGGTAACTACTCAGTTTATTTAGACTACAAAGCAACAGAGGAGCAGGAGAGCAAGGGAGCAGAGGAAGCAGAGGGGCAAAGGAAGCAAAAGGGTAGAGGAAGCAAAAGGGTAGAAATAGCACAAGAAAAGCCACGCAAGCTGTCATTTAAAGAAAAGCGCGAGTATGAAGTGCTAGAAACTCAAATTCCGCAAATGGAAGCAGAAAAGGAAGATCTTGAGAAAATTCTCTACAACAATTCTCCAAGTAGCTTCACCGAAATGCAAGAATTATCACAACGCTTAGCACAACTCATTCAAGCGATCGATACTGCAACCGAACGTTGGTTAGAACTTGCGGAACGCGAACATTAGGGAGCCTAGCGAATTTATTCGCGGCTAGACATACAAAGTCCACCTGCATGGACTTTTTAAAAACTTGTGAAGACAAGTTTTGTTTATGTAACTACGGTTTCAACCGCATTAGCTATCCATTAGGAAGAACCTGCGCTATCTTGAAAACCTTTAACAATGCGCGATAATTCTGCTTTTTCATCGGTGCTAACACGTGTAGGAGCACCACTGATGATGCGTTCGTAATTGCGGAAGGAATCACTAATTTCAGGTCCATCAGCGCTAATAGTATACTCGCGAATTCCTTTATCGTGCCAAGAACCCCGCATTTTAAACACGTTGATTGCTCTTGACATTTCGCCGCGAATTTCTACGTATTGCAGCATAATAATAGTGTCTGTAATCGTCGAAATATGCGAGTCAGTGATCGAATGCGAACCCATAAATTGATCGGTGGTGTTCGTAAAGAATCCGGTAATTTCTTCTTGCTTTGCATATCCGGTGACACCAATAACGAACTGACGAAACGCGTTATTACTAACTCCACGTGCTAGCGCGGAAAGTGAGTCGATGGCAATGCGCGAGGGTTTGAATTGCGCAATTTCGGATTTGATACCCTGTAAGTGATCTTCTAAACCTGCGGATTCAGGATAAGCACAAATAATTTTGAGTAATCCTTGACGTTCTAAATCTTCAAAATCAATTCCCCACGAATAAGCATTTCGCGATAGCTGCGCGCGGGATTCTTCGTAGGCAAATAAGATCGCGCGATCGCCATTAAGACACGCATTTTGCAAAAACTTACTGACTAATAGAGTTTTTCCAGTTCCCGTTGCGCCGGTTGCGAGAATAATTGAATCTTTGAAGAAACCACCGCCACACATTTCATCGAGCGTCTTTACACCTGAAGAAACGCGAATATTAGACGAGCGTTGCGTTAAGCGCATTGCTCCTAGTGGGAAAATACTAATTCCGCCTGTGGCGATCGTAAAAGGATATTCGCCTTTCATGTGCGATGAACCGCGCATTTTTAAAATTTCGATTGTGCGTCGTCGCCGTTCTCCTTCTAAAACATTGCGGACAACTACCACATTATCTGAAACAAATTCTTCGACGCCAAAGCGAGCGATCGCACCATATTCTTCGGTTCGCTCGGCTGTAATAATGTTTGTAATGCCAATTTGCTTCATGCGCGCAATTAGCCGAAAAATTTCGCGGCGGACTACCGAAGCCGCTTCGTATTGCTGAAAGAGTGCGGTAATTGAATCAATAGAAACTCTTTTAGCTCGGTATTTATTAATTGCATATTGCAGGCGCTCAATTAAAGCCGAAAGATCGAAATTACCAACAACCTCTTGCCCTTCAGGATCGGGTGTTGCATCTAAAATAAACAGCTTTCCTTCATTGATTAACTGTTGTAAATCCCAGCCAAAACTACCGGCATTTTTGATAATATCAATGGGATCTTCTTCAAAAGTTACAAAAATTCCAGGTTCATCAAAATAAACGATACCATTATAAAGAAAGTGCATTGATAATAAAGTTTTACCCGTGCCAGACGTACCACTTACTAACGTTGTTCTTGCCAATGGAAGTCCGCCGTGACTAATGTCATCAAATCCTTCGATCATTGTGCGGATTTTTTGCACGCCCTCTGGTAATTTGGTATTTTTTAAAATAACTTGATTACTAATATCATCCATTTTTTATTGCTGTAATGCTTACTCAAACCAGGTTGTAAATAACTAATTTTTCTTATGGAGCAAAAGGACTTACTCGCTAGCGTCCTCACCTTCTCTTAATTCTTCGTATAGTAAGTCTAACCCAATGAGTACTTTTTCCCTATCAGATAAATCACCGATAATTTTACGCACCGGTAGTGGTAGTATTTTAGCTAGAGTTGGCGTTGCGAGAATTTTATCCTCTTCGGCTAACTGCGGATTTTTCAGTACATCAATGACTTTGAGCGCATAAATACCTTGAAACTCTTCTTCCAAAATTTTTTTGAGAGTTTTAATTGCTTGTACCGATCGATATGTATTTCCAGTTACATACAGCTTCAACACATAAGTCTTTTTGAGTACGTTCATAACAGCAAGGTTTGAGTTATGTAAGATGATTAAGCCCTACAGGCGTTACTATAATCTAGCGATGCGAACAACGATACATTTCGCATAAATGCGCCAAAATATCGATGAGTGTCAAACGGTAGTCGAGTAACATATCATCACTCCGCCCTTCGACTTTTAACTGCTTAGATAATTCATCAATCAAATCCATATGAATTTCTATAATTTTTGGTACAGGAAGGTTATAATCAAACACTTTATTAATAAATTTATCAATTCTCTCCCTAGATGCTTCATTATTGACAAAGTAATTTATGATAATTTGGCGATAGTCTAACTTGAGTTGTTGGAACAGATTTTGTTCTAAAGACATTTGCTGAAAAACTGGCGCTTCTTCGTTATCGCGGTCATCCATAACTCCAAAACAGACGTGACAAAGTAGTATGACTTAATTTAAATAATTTATGTAATGCTCAGATAAAAAATTGCTTAAATATAAGCTGGGTAAAAATAGCAAGCGTTACTATCTCAAGGTAAGCCTTCGCGTTCTTAAAATAAAGGGCACTCTCAACTGAGTAGGGTCAGCCGTCGTGCGATCGCATCTGTTGACGAACCCACTTCGCAAAAAGTCACTTTTTTTGAGTGCGGCAGTACTTGTATAAATTGAGGTGTGTCTGTTAGATAAATTAAGAAATTTGAACTAAGTTAAACCATTATCGCATTGTAATTCATTATAATTCCCCAAGGCTCAGATTCTCGATCTTGGCAGTCATAATAATTGGTAATTGCATTGCGGTACGAATCTGTAAAAAGCATAGGAAAGCTGACCAAAGAAGCATCCTCAACAAAGATCGTCTTAAAGCGGTTCACTGTGTCGTCAAGCTAACCAGAATACCCCACTGCATTGAATCAATGTCAAATCCTGAGCTATATGATTTCATCACTAATATACCTAGCTGTAGGCAGACAACACAGCTAAAAGCAGTGCTGGAAATTTTGCAACAGACGCAGTGCGATCGCGTGGTAGTGGTCAATAATGAACAGATTCCTGTAGGAGTCTTATCCGCAGCACAACTTTTATTGCATTTATCGCATCAATTTCAGGCAGGTCGCTATGAACAAACGATACACCAAGCAGTAACGACCATCGGTAGAGAACTCATCAAACCGATCGCAGTCTTACCCGCAAACTTAAGTATTGCAGAACTCGGCTTGCGCTTGCAATCTTTACACGAACGTCAAAACACGCATTGGGACTGGGTAATAGTTGATACCGAAGGAAAATTTCTCGGTGTCATTGATCGCGTGCAGCTATCCGAATTTTTCTGCTTAAACTTAGCGCAAGTCAGTAGCGAAGCCGTTAAACAGGTAAGCGATCGCCAAAATCAGTTGGTCTTAGATTTACTCGTACAGCTACTCGAAAAATTACCATGTCCGTTGATTTTGCAAAAAAACACCGGAGAAGTGGTGATGCAAAATTCCGCATGGAGTCGGCATTTTGGCGGACTCAGCGATCCGGAAGAAGTGCGGCGTAAAGTCGAGTCGATTTTAGATTCCGCGACAGTAGCAACTCAAGCACAGTCAACTGAACACACACTCGATTCGGAAGTTGTGGCGACGTCGGCTTATCGGCACCATAGTTTGGTAAATAGCACCTTTGCGACTCAGCAGTTATTATCAACCCGAACTTCTGATGAGTATGATGCTGTAAGCGTCAACGATCGCACTTCGGAATTCGAGCCAGCAGAATTTATCGCAACCGCAAATCGCTGTCAATTAGGTACACAGGCTAATACTTGTATTTGTATTTGGTCGCTACCCAACGGTCAAGAGCGCGTGTGGGAATTCATCAAAATTCCTTTACAAGAAGATCGACAAACGAACGATACCGAGTCTGAAGCACAAAGCGACTTCGCCCATCTGTTACCCGTGAGTTCTAAATTGTGGTTATTACTCGCCACAGATATCACCGAACAACAGCAGCTAGCCCTCGAATTAGCCGCAAAAAATGCCGATTTAATTCAACTTAATCGGTTAAAAGATGAATTTTTGTCGTGTATTAGCCACGAACTGAAAACACCGTTAACCGCAGTCCTCGGCTTATCGACGCTACTAAAGGATCAAGCTTTAGGAGAACTCAACGAGCGACAAAGCCGTTATGCAAAACTGATCCATCAAAGCGGTCGTCATTTGATGAGTGTCGTCAATGACATTTTAGATTTGACGCGGATGGAAACGGGACAACTCAAGCTGAATTTTGAGCAAGTAAAAATTAGAAATGTTTGCGATCGCGCACTTGAGCAAGTTCGCGTGATGCAAGCGCAAGATCGTCAAGCAACAGCGGAAGCGATCGCCCAAAACGAATTAGAACATCACTTTTCCTTAGAAATTGAACCAGGCTTAGACACCATAATTGCCGATGAATTGCGACTGCGACAAATGCTCGTTCATCTTCTAGGCAATGCGTTTAAGTTTACCGAAAGCGGAGAAATTGGATTACGCGTTAGTCGTTGGGCTGGTTGGATTGCTTTTACCGTTTGGGATACAGGAATTGGCATTCCTGAACAACAACAACACCTGATTTTTCAAAAATTCCAACAACTCGAAAACCCATTAACGCGCCGCTTCAAAGGCACAGGACTGGGCTTAGTCTTAACGAGAACATTAGCACGCTTGCACGCTGGCGATGTTAGCTTTTTATCAAAAGAAGGCAAAGGCAGTGCTTTTACGCTGCTACTACCACCGCATCCACCGACAGATTTTCGGCTCACAATTGCCGATCAGGAATTACAGAGTACGAACAACTCACAAACGCGACACCATAATCCAAACTCAACGCAAAAGCCAAAATTAAGTCACCGTTTGGTGTTACTTGTCGAAGCTGCGCCGCGTTACATCGCCACTTTAACCGAACAACTCAGTAGTTTAGGTTATCGCGTTGTCAATGCGCGTTCTGGAACCGAAGCTTTAGAAAAAGCGCGCCGACTTCAACCGGAAATGATCTTTTTAAATCCTTTACTACCGTTGCTTTCGGGTTGGGATGTGTTGACTTTATTAAAATCTGACCCTGCAACGCGTCAAATTCCAGTGATTGTGACGGCGACAAGAGCCGAGAAAGAGCAAGCATTGGCGAATCGAGCCGATGAATTTATCAATTTGCCCGTGTCGCCAGAAATTTTACCGCAAGTTCTGGCGCGTTTTTGTCACGAGCCAGTTGCTCATCCTCAAGCACAAACTGAGATGGGGATGACTAAAGATCGCATTACAATTCTCCGGCTAGTGTATGGTGACGCTATACCCCTCATCCCACAACCGTCACAAATTCATTACCGAATTTTAGAAGCTGATGACTTAGAACAAGCGGAAATTTTGGTAAGTATTTGGCAACCTGATGTTGTCTTACTCGATGGCGACATTGCTGAACCTGTTACATATCTAGAAAGTCTCAGTCAGTTTTCTAAGCTAGCAGCGCTACCAATTGTTACCTTAGATGCCGCAACGACGCAAGCTGCCAATCAAATCGAAGGGCTAGCGGTTTTTCCTTGCTTGCTTCCCCGCGATCAACGCGATCCAGAGACATTGCTATCGGTGTTGCAATTTGCCGCAGGAATGCAATGGAAGCCTAATATTTTAGTTGTTGATGTGGCGACGCTACCTGATTTGCAGACGAATAGTCCGCTTTGTCGTGCAAGTCATTCCTCCGCGCACGGTACTGAGTGGTTTCAAGCGTTAATTCCCTATCTAGAAACAGCAGGTTTCAATGGTGCGATCAGCCACTCTTGGGCGGAAATGTTAAACCAAATCCGCCAAGCGAGTGTTGATTTAATTTTGATTTGCATAGCAGATATACAGCTAAATATGGATGTTCTGCAAGCGCTACAAAATCTTGAAAATGAGAAATTACCACCAATTTTGGTACTGAATGGACAATTACATCCACAACTTGATACACATCAGACAAGCTTAAATCGTAGCTTTAATTTGCAAATAACACTTGATCGGGTTTTACAGGCGATCGCTACAGAAATCCTCCCACCGCTGTCAATCCAAGAATTACTCGACAAGATTGTCAAAACGTTGGCACTTAGCGCCGCGCGTTAACACGCCCTCCTAGCGCTGCGTTGAGTGTTTGTGCGAATAATAGCCCCCTAAATCCCCGATGAGTGGGGGACTTGCCGTGATTTAGAAGCCCTCCACCCCTCTTAGTCTCCCTCAATGCTGGGAAGACTGATTCATGCAGGATGTCTAATGCGGACAAGTTGATACGCGCCAGCTTCCCCAAGGGTTTGATACTGCGGTAACTGCGGTTGGAGTTGTTGCAATCTTGATGGATAAGATAGCAGCATTACCGAAAAAGGCTCTGATCTTTTAGCTTTGAGTTCTTGAAGATGAGCAATCGCCTTTTCGGTTTCTCTAACGTAAGTTACTGGACGTTGAGTATAAAAGACAACACTTGGCTTTTTAAACCCGATCATAATTAATTCTTCGTTGGGTTCAACTTGACGGACAATTGCAGACAGTTCGCGTAGCGGTAGTTGTCGTGCTTGATCCATCCAAAAATAAGCGGGTGTAACAACGAAGACAAGAAATACAATAAATCCGAGTAAGTTTACGGCTAATAAGCCTCGCCAGCGTCGCCGAAGAATAAAGAATATACCAGCGATCGCCGCGACTAACCAAATGCTCCCCGCGAGTATTGGTAAACCAGATTGTCGAATCGACTCTTGTAAGTTTGGAATTGCAGGATCGGAACCAACAAGGCGGGGAAGCGCAAACAATCCCGCCGACAAACTTAATAAAAACGCAATATTGAGCCAATGACTCCACAGCAGAAATCGCGAAGTTGGTTGAATATTACCGACACGCCGATTAAGGCGATCGCTCCAAACAAGTGCTACTAATATAGCCGCCGCAGGCATCAAAGGTAAAACGTAACTTGGCAGTTTCGTCACGGCGATGGTGAAAAAGCCAAAGATACTTGCAAACCAAAATAGTGCAAATAAACCTAAGTGCGTCGATCGATGGGTAGAACGCCAGTAGGAACGTTTCCAAAATCGAGTTTGCGCGATCGCCACTGGTAAATAAATCGACCAAGGCGCAAAACCAAGGAGAACAACCACAAAGTAAAAGTACCAAGGTGCCGAGTGATTATTCACAACACCGGTAAAGCGTTCGATATTGTGATAGCCAAAAAACGAGTTGATGTAATCCCAACCATTCGCACCGATCACAAGAATATACCAAGGAATTGCGATCGCCAAAATCAACAAACTGCCCCAGACAATCCGCATCTCGCGCAGCACGTCGCGAAATTTCCCAACATAAAGGAGAAATAAGCCGATAATGATTCCTGGCAAAACAATGGCAACAGGTCCTTTGGCTAAAATTGCTAATCCTACAAGTACATAAAACGCAAGATACCACCGTGTTTGAACTTGGGGTTTTGATGGTTGCGCGTATCCCACAAAGAAACACAACAATGCACAACACATACACCCTGTCAACAACATATCCGAAACGCCAATTCTTGCCCAAGCAATTGTTTCAGGATTCAGGGCGATGAGCGCTGCGCCCAACCCAGCACAAAAGAACGATCGCGGAGTTAACGAAGAGGAACGAGTGTAAGAGTCAGAAGTCCCAACGCCGAAAAATAAGAGTGTATAAAAGCCTAAGCAAACTAACACAAAAGCACTGATCGCCGAAGGTAGACGTACTGCCCATTCATTTACGCCGATTGTTGAGTAAGCGATCGCCATCAGCCAGTAAACCAAAGGCGGCTTATCAAAACGTGTTTCCTCGTTAAAGTACGGCGTGATGTAGTCCCCTGTAACCGTCATTTGCCGCGCCGCTTCCGCAAACAGTGGTTCTGTCTCATCCACCAAGCCAGTACTGCCCAAATTCCAGAAGAAGGCTAGCCAACCAATGACTAATAACCACAGAATTGACACAACCCAAACCAAAATTGGGCGATCTGCGGTATTTTTTCCCCAAGAATCTAAAGCACGGTCAAACCTAAGTTTCATGCAGCTAACTGTATATACTTGTGGGCAATTGCAAATTGTAACCCAATGATAAATTAGATGACTCGCCTAGAGTTTGACAGTTCCAGAAGAGAGCAGAGGGGCAGAGGGGCAGAGGAAGAATAGTGTTTTCTATATAACTAACCACTCACCCCTATTTCAAAGTCAGATGCCATTCTTGGGCTTGACTGTTCCAAACTGGAGTAGGCGTTTCACCAACAACGTAAGGTCCCCAATAGCGCCCAGAACCATCTTGCGCGAAGGCGACGATAATATCTCCTTTGTTGAGTGTGAGATTACCTTCTGGTAGAGATAAAATTAGCCCTCCGGTACTACCTTCATAAGGAGTAAAATCCCAATGCGCTGGGTTTTCACTGTAAGCGTTGGGCGATCGCTTCGCAAGTAACGCCACGCGCACGGGCTGATCGGTTTGGTTACTCATGCGCAAAGATCCTGGAATTGTTCCCACCATCGGGGTGGGTACAGCATTTTGTGCTGGTGGTGTTGTTGGAGTCGAAGTGGGCGATCGCGTTGCGGGAATTGTCCCAACAGGTGAAGGTTCCGGTTCAATCTCAATTGTGACGCTAAACTGTAGCGCGAACCAAACTAAGCCTAAAATTCCTAATACTGAAGCAACAATAACCGCAGGATGCACCAACGATTTCATATTCATAATTTTTAAGGATTAAACGAGTAACAGGCTGTATTCTGTATCTATACGCGGTATAAAATCCTCCTCCTATTACCATTGAAACAGGCTTAAAGCCAGCTAGCAGCTTATTTTGAGCATTTACTGAAGATGCAAAATACTCGTCTTAACGATCTGTTTAATTCCATGGCAGGACAACTAGGAAGATGGTTTTTCAATCCTTGGCGAAAGCTATCGCTACTAGTTATTAGTGTATTGTTTGGCTTTTTTCTTGGCTCGGCAATTTCAACAATCGCAGGACAAGCAGCTGACTGGGACATCATTGGTGCAGGCGTTTTAGTCGCGTGGAGTGAAATCGTTGACCGAATTTATTACAGTCGTACCTGGCGCAAACAGCGGGGACTCTGGTTAGAAGCATTAAATGCTGGCAAAATTGGTCTAACTTATAGTCTGTTCTTAGAAGCGTTTAAACTTGGTTCTTAAATAGGGCTGGTAATTGGTAACTGGTAATTGGTCATGAAAACGAAATTCACCCATTACCAAATCAACAAATCGTTACGTTATGCAAACGGCAAATTTATGGTTAAGTCAAATTGTAGCGGGGGCATTGCCCGACGAACGTCTAGCACAAGTAACACTTGCCGATCCTTTACGCGCTCAAGCCTTTGACATTACTCCAGCGAATGTTGAGCAAGTTGTACAAAAGCGATCGCACTTACTCCGTGCAGTTTATCCAGCTTTTAGCGAATTTTGTCAAACGCGGTTGCATCTTGCACCAAACCAGCTACTCGATACACTGTGGGATTTTTGGCTACCGTTAGCAATGCAGCTAGCATCATCGCGCCAACAATTACAAAGAACGCTCATTCAAGGAATTTTAGGCGGACAAGGTACAGGCAAAACCACCTTGGGGGCAATACTGACGCTCATTCTCGCGCACCTGGGATACCGTACAGTTAGCTTATCGCTAGATGATTTGTACAAAACCTATCACGATCGCCTAGCGCTAAAACAGGACGATCCGCGCTTGATTTGGCGTGGTCCACCTGGAACGCATGATGTTGATTTAGGGTTAACAGTACTAAAGAAACTACGTCAGCCTGTTGCGCAACCGATCGCGATCCCTCGGTTTGATAAGTCTGCGTACGATGGCGCTGGCGATCGCGCGCAACCCGAAATTGTCGATTCTGTCGATATTGTCCTATTTGAAGGCTGGTTTGTCGGCGTGCGACCGATCGACCCTGCACACTTTGACACGGCTCCACCGCCGATTGAAACTCATGACGATCGCGAATTTGCGCGCGATATGAATGCTCGATTGCACGAGTATCTACCTTTGTGGTCACAACTCGACGCGTTAATCTTGCTCTACCCCGATGATTACCGCCGCAGCTTGGCATGGCGTAAAGACGCTGAACGCGATATGATTGCTGTCGGTCAATCAGGAATGAAAGATTCAGAAATTGAAGATTTTGTCAAGTATTTTTGGCGATCGCTTCACCCAGAGTTATTTATTAAACCTTTATTAACTCCTCCCACCTGGGTTGATGTAGTCGTAGAAATTAACCCAGACCATTCTCCTGGCAGCGTTTATCGTCCAGCCGATCTTGCTAGTCATGGCAGCGATCCAAGGTCAGAGCAATGATTCTGAAATTCTATAATGTCTAAACGATATCAACCATTGCTATAGAATTCAGTATAAATCGGTTCGCTACTTTGACGCGATGCTGAGTTTCATCAAGAAAACGCATATAGTAGGAATTAACGATCGTGGCGCAGGTTGTTCTGGAAAACGTTTATAAAAGCTTTCCCACTCGACATAACGAACGAGTTACTCCGGTAGTCGCGCAGTCATCTCCCCTCGCGCCAATCGATGCGCCACCAGTGGTTGAAAAAGAAACTCAAGAACCTAAGCAAACTGTGAGTGTCCTGCGCAATATTAACTTGAGCGTAGCTGATGGTGAATTTATGGTCTTAGTGGGACCTTCCGGCTGCGGTAAAAGTACGTTGCTGCGCTTAATTGCAGGGCTAGAGAAGATATCTGGCGGGAATATTTGGGTAGGCGATCGCTTAGTTAACGAATTACCGCCCAAAGCTAGAGATATCGCGATGGTGTTTCAAAACTACGCGCTTTATCCGCACATGACAGTTTACGATAACCTAGCATTTGGACTGCGGCGGACATTGAGGAGTGACAAGCAGCGCACGCCATCATTAGATAAGTTGTTAGTGGGAGTGACGCGAGGATTACCTAAGCAGCTACGTTATACTACGGCACGCGAACGCGCAGTTGACGACCGAGTACGGAATGTAGCGCAATTACTGCAAATTGAAGCACTGCTCAATCGACTGCCAAAACAACTTTCTGGTGGACAAAAGCAACGTGTAGCCTTAGGACGCGCGATCGCCCGCAATCCACAAGTTTTTTTGATGGATGAACCTCTATCAAACCTCGATGCCAAACTACGCGCAGAAACGCGCGCGCAAATTGTGAAGCTACAACGTCAACTCGGTACAACAACCGTTTACGTTACCCACGATCAAACCGAAGCAATGACAATGGGCGATCGCATCGCGGTGATGAATCAAGGACAAATTCAACAAGTCGCGCCCCCTCTAGAACTTTACAATCGTCCCGCAACGCGCTTCGTCGCCGAATTTATTGGCTCACCCCCAATGAATTTTCTCCCAGTGCAATTCCACGCGCCGTTGTCAATTACTCACCCGCAATTTCGCTGCACACTCCCAGATCGCTGGGCAAATGTCTTACAAAATTATGACCAGCAAACACTGATTCTCGGTATTCGACCCGAACACTTTCACCTCAGTACGCCTGCACCAGAAAATCTCTTAGTTCAAGTAGACTTAGTTGAAGCGTTGGGTAACGATACGTATCTCGCCGTCAGCTTTGTCAAACAAGGTATACAACCATCTTTAATCGCGACTACCGCGACAAACACTCTACAAGTACGAATTCCACCCGACCAAAAAGTATCAATTGGCGAGCAACTATGGCTATCGCTGTCACTAGATAAACTGCATTTCTTTGAATATGAAAGCGGTAAAGCAATTTGGTCTGATTAGTCAATGTAAGAGGCGTCAGGATTCGGAGGGCGCGCTTTGCAAACTGAAGCGAAAGCTTGAAAATCAATTCGCTGCTCGCTTAACCCCTCAAAATACTTGTGCTGATTAGCGTGCGAAGGCACACTAGGTCTAAATAGCCTCGACTTCAGTCGGAGGCTTCTTCATTTGTACACTAATCTCGTCTTTCATACCTTAGAGAGAGATATTCTCAATTTCTCCACGTTACATTTATTTACAGATTGAGCTACATTACTTAACAAACAATCTCTTTGGAGCCAAAACCATGCAAGACACAACCAAAATCACACCTCCCGTCGTGGACGATCGCAATGCTTGGCGCTATGGTTTCACTCCCCAAGCAGAAATTTGGAATGGTCGTTTGGCAATGATTGGTTTCTTAGCCGCAGTTCTTATTGAGCTATTTTCTGGTCAAGGTTTCCTTCACTACTGGGGCATCATGTAATTTTCTGTCTTCTGTGTACCGACACAAGCGCTCTCAAGGTTCTGTATGTACTTTCAGGGCGCTTTTTAATATGAGTTCGCCAAAACGCTTTACAGTAGTCCTCGCCGAGTTATATAGATCTTGCCCTAGCGCTCACTTTTGACTTTAGAAACTTATTTGTTGCTTTTTCGTAAATATTTGTTATATTAATTTACAGAGCGAAACAAACTGTTACCAAAACCGATTCTGGAGTGCCAACTATGCAGAACACAACAAAGGTTACAACTCCCGTTATGGAAGACCGCAATGCTTGGCGTTGGGGATTTACTCCACAAGCAGAAATTTGGAATGGTCGTCTGGCAATGATTGGTTTCTTAGCCGCAGTTTTAATCGAACTGTTCTCTGGTCAAGGCGTACTACATTTCTGGGGTCTTCTGTAAGTGACACGTAGCTAGTAATTTGACCAATAAATTTTCAGTGGTGTGAGTCTTAGTGTAGAGAAATTCTCTAGTTCTAACTGATAGCAACATAGACCGATTCAAATAACCCAAGCAAAGCAGATTAATAGAGCAAATACCAAAAAACGCCACAGTCTTGTTGTGGCGTTTTTCATTAATGTATTGAGCTTTAGCTGATCAAGTACTGTGTCGTAAAGTCAATATAGTTAGGACATGATAGAGAAATCCAGAGTGAGTGTGACCTCTGCTATATCTATCGGATATACTCCTTCAGCACGCTATTACGGTTAGGATGACGTAGCTTACGCAGTGCTTTCGCTTCGATTTGACGGATGCGTTCGCGAGTGACATTGAAAATCTGTCCAATTTCTTCTAGCGTTTTCATTCGTCCATCATCTAATCCATAGCGTAGTCTTAAAACATCTCGTTCGCGAGGACTAAGACTATCTAAGACTTTTTCAAGATCTTCGCGCAGGAGGCTCTTGGAAACTTGATCTTCAGGTGTTTCACCATCAGACTCAATAAAATCGCCCAATCGAGAATCTTCTTCTTTACCGATGGGCGTTTCTAAGGAAATTGGCAACTGAGCCGATTTAGCGATAAAGCGTAGCTTCTCAATCGTCATTTCCATGCGGGTAGCAATTTCTTCTTCAGTAGGCTTGCGACCCATTTCTTGCGAAAGTAGCTTGGTAGTTTTCTTAATGCGCGAGATTGTTTCGTAAAGGTGAACGGGTAAGCGAATTGTCCGCGACTGATCGGCGATCGCGCGTGTAATTGCTTGACGAATCCACCATGTCGCATACGTCGAAAACTTGTAACCTTTCTCGTGGTCAAACTTTTCGGCTGCGCGAATTAGCCCTAAGCTTCCTTCCTGAATCAAGTCTTGGAAAGATAGACCGCGATTCATGTATTTCTTAGCGATGGAAACCACCAAACGCAAGTTTGACTGTACCATTTTGTCTTTTGCCCGCCGTCCTACATGGAGGCGATAGCGGAAAGTTGGTAAAGACAACTGCACAGCTTCTGCCCATTCGCTATCTTGTGGTTCGCGATCCAACTGTTCTAACAGTCGTTCGCGGACTCTTTCCATTTCCAACAACTCTGCGATTTTCCGCGCGAGTTCAATTTCTTCATCTGCCCGTAGTAGCCGAATCCGTCCAATCTCTTGTAGATAGAGGCGAATAGAATCTTCTGTATAGTGCTTCTTCTTGGTTTGCGCCCGCCGACGAGATTTAGCGGCTTTACCAGACTTAGCGTCGTCCTCATCAGGCTGAGTTTCTAGAAAATCATCAGTGTCCTCCGTGTCAAGGATTACTAAATCCTCGTCATCTTCGAGTATGAGATCTAAATCGCCTTCGGGTTGATTAGCAGTTTCTTCAAGTTCAGGCTGATGAATGGTTTCGAGTACGTTGTTAGCCGGGTTCATGCCGCGTTCCTCATGCTCCTTAATGTCAACAATCAATTACTCATGATTTTGGTAGGTGTCTTTGTCAATAAGCTGTTGCTTATTGGAAAGCGCGTTTACTAAAAAAAGGTTTTTGGCGATCGCAAGCATCAAGCAGTGAATAATATTCCTCACAACAATTTGTTGACGGATTGGTTTCCTACGGGAAACTACTTGCTTGTATAACTTAACGTCCAACTGATTGAGCTATGCCCCAGACAACTCTTTAAAAGAGTCGTAAAGATCGTTTTGATTGTAGCCTGTTTCACAAAAATTGCACGGATTTTATGTGTTGAATCATCTAAATTTTTTGCGGGAATAGTCTTATTTTCAATAAAGTCACGGTATGCAAGATTGTTTTTTTAGGTTGTGACTCGTCTGAATCGCTTTAAAAAATCAACAATCTAGGCATTGTTTTCAGCACACTCAACAAGTGTTTTGCTGGATCGCGATGTCTTTACTTTTCTTCATGTATCCTTGCTAAAAATTTACTTTGTGGAAATTAAGCGATGTTGCTGACTAGAACGAATGAGCGAGCTTTCATCAGCTATTTTAATTTCAACACGCTGCCTTTACCTCAACTTAACCGAGGTATCATGCAAATTTCAACCCAAATAACCTTGACAAATTAGTAAACAGTTCCCTGATATTGTAATGAATTCTGTATCCGAGTGACAGCCCACACGGAAGAATTTAATTTGATAAAAGTAAGGATGCAAAAGAGAAAAAACGCTAGGAATGTTTCCTCGTAAAGGCTTGGGCTTGTTGCCACAAAGTATCTACCGTTACAAATTGATAGCCTTGGTGCAGCAATTGAGGCACTAACTGCGCAGTCGTTGCGGCAACATCTTGCCCACCACACACGCCATCGTGTAAGACAATCATCGAGCCATTACTAACTTGCTGAAGTACGCGCTGCACAACCGTTGCAACTCCTGGGCGTACCCAATCTTCAGGCACAACACTCCACATAACAGCGCGATATTGCCATTGATTTAAGGAATTTAAAATTTGTGGAGTAAATAACCCGTTAGGCGGTCTGACATCGCGAACCGAATTAGGGTCGATACGGCAAGCTTTGGCGATCGCGTCTTGTGTAGCGCGTAAACTTTGCTGAAGTTCAACTGTCGTGAGGACTGGAAACGATCGATGATCGTAGCCATGAAGTCCAATCCAGTGTCCGCGATCGTAAACCTGCTTAGCAGTAAAAGGCGCGCGATTGACGCACGCGCCTAACCAAAAAAAACTGGCTGGGATAGCATAGTAATCCAAGACTTCGAGCAATTCGGGCGTGTAAGTCGGGTGCGGACCATCATCAAAAGTCAGCGCGATGGTTTTTAAGTTAGGGTTGCCAGCCCAAAGACAGTGCGGAAAGGTGGGTTGTAAAATTCGATAGAGGATTGGAAAAAAAGGAGCCAACTGCATTGTGATTGTTTGGGATTCTGTAGTGAGTGTGAGCGGGTTGACGGTTTGAAGAATATTTTGAGAGTTGTGGTTGGAGTGATGAGCGCGATCGCGCTCACAAGCTGTTCCACCATGACGATTAACCAGTATGAAGCAACAGCACAAACGACTTATACCTGGCAAGTTAGGTATTCGACGAGTCCGAGCGATAAGCTACCACGCTTTGAAACGTTTGCTACCACTTCTTTACTCAATCGCAACGGTCAGCAGCCTCCTGCCGCAGTGACAGGACCTGATGACCTAGGTTTGTGGTGGCCTGCATTACCACCTCGACCAACGGTCGATCAAATCGAACAAAGACAAAAACCGCAAGAAAAACCCAGCACGCCTGAATTATTAAAGTCTGTAAATTATCAAATCACGTATATCGAGGGTAGCAAACAAAGAACTCTACCAACTAACTATCAGGTCTATCGTCAGGTCGTAAAAGCCTACCCCTCACAACGTCGTTTACGCTTAACTTTAGGAGTCAACAATGCTTCGGTGGAAAAAGCTGAACCGCTGTAGAAATTTGGCTACGGTGTATACACAAGTCCTGTAGCTCAAGGTTGAGGCTTCTCGCCCCCTAAATCTCCCACTTATGGGGGACTTTAATTAATTGGGGTTGAGGGGCAAATTCAGGATTTTGACGTTGATGCAACATCATATATATATAGTTGATATAAATGAGCGGAAGATGTACGGATATCTGCCCACGTGACGAACAACCCTAGAAACGCGCATCATAGAAGAAAGAGTCAACTGCGGGAGATAGAGTTATGTTTCTGCCACTCGGTTTTGAGCAGCGATCGGTGCTGACTTCACTTGGCAGAATGGTTTATTACACTGCAAGTGATACGCCTTGGCGTCAAACATCTGAAGACGACAATCGAGAACGATTAGTATTTTTGCACGGTTTTGGTGGCGGTTCTTCTGCGTACGAATGGTCAAAGGTTTATCCGGCATTTGCGGCAGAATATCAGGTAATTGCGCCTGATTTAATTGGGTGGGGTCGTTCGGAGCATCCTCCGCGCAATTACACGATTGATGATTATCTGACGACAATTACGGAATTTCTCGAACAAACCTGCGATCGCCCCGTTACGGTTGTGGCATCTTCGCTCACCGCAGCGTTTACAATCCGAGTCGCGATCGCGCGTCCAGAATTATTCAAATCGTTGATTTTGACAACTCCTGCGGGATTATCTGATTTTGGCGAAAATTACTCGCGGAGTTTCTTTGCCCAGATAGTCAGCACTCCGTTTCTAGATCGCTTGCTTTATAGTGCTGGAATTGCAACGAGTAATGGCATCCGCAGCTTTCTTGAGCAACGTCAATTCGCTCGCGCTAACCGGATTTATCAAGAAATTGTCGAGGCTTATTTAGAGTCTGCCCAGCAACCGAATGCTGAATACGCCGCTCTTTCGTTTGTCCGTGGCGACTTGTGTTTCGATTTGTCGCTTTATGTGCCGCAGTTGCGCGTTCCTACCGCGATTATCTGGGGTCAAAGGTCACAATTTACAGGTCCAGAAATTGGACGCCGATTCGCGGCGATAAATCCCCAAGCAATTCGCGTATTTCAACCGCTCGATGACGTTGGGCTAACACCGCAATTGGAACTCCCAGCGGTCACAATCGGTCTAATCCGAAGGTTTTTACCAATCCTCACACAGGATACGGAGCCACAGGAGATAGAAGCCAGAAGTTAAGCAAATGCCATACCCTGACCTCTAGCCTCTTGATCATGTCCGAACGTCAATTACGGTAGCGTTAAAGTTGTAATTAAAGCCTTCGAGTTCGACGGGCATACCAATTTTCAGCTTACTGTTGCCTAACACCGGTCCTGTACTGGTAATTTGCGCTCTACCGTTGAGCGTTAATAGCATATCAGTGCTGAATTGATTTGCTCGCGGATCGGACATCTCTCGAATTGAACCGTCGGGTTGTGGTACAAGGAGGGTTCGGGGTAATTGTTTAACCGACTTAACTTCAATCTGACCGTAAGGCTGGTTGCGAATAATAATGTTGGTTTTACCGCCTTCTTTCAACCCTTCGCTGAAGAGTTGTTGCGGATCGCGGACGTTTAAACCCCGAACCACTAAGTCAACTTCGATGGGTTTTGTTGTTACACCAACTTGCGCAACTGAACCAGAAGTTCCTGGAAAGAAAAAGATGCCAACGATCACTAGGAGGATTACTAAAGCAGCCCCTAAGTCGAGAATACTAAGCTTGCCAAACAAGCGTCCTTTAGAATCCAAAATAGCCATGATTCTTAAAAGTTAACCACCGTCGCCCAGCTTATCACGTCTGCCGTCGGATGTTAGGTTTAGTTGCAAATTATGTTACTCGATAAAATTGATAATGGGTCATCAGTAAGACTCACCAATATTTTGTTTGAATTGCAACATATAGATAAATAAGAACGTCTGATGTTTTAGTTATTTTCATTTTTAGCAGCGTCGTCTACTCGAAAAATCCTGAGTAGGAACTTCGCTGCGATCGCTTGCTATTCATCTTGTTTTAGCTTCAGCAACGGAGTATGTTTAATTTTTCTTTTATTTTGCATCGTTTCCGACGTCGCTTAATTTATCCGCTATTGTCGCTGTTTGTGGTGTTGGCGCTGTCGTTGGGGACGCCAGCCGTATCGCAAGCGTTTTCGATTTTTGATTTGCTTATCCGTGGAGTTCAAATTATTCAACTATCGAACATCTCTGATAGTCAAGAAGTTCAGCTAGGAAGACAAATTAATCAACAACTTGTCAGCCGCGAAGTTCGTCTCTATCGCAATTCTGATATCAATCGCTATATCAATCAAATTGGTCAACGGTTAGTGCCGGCGAGCGATCGCAGCGGAATTCCTTATACGTTCCAAGTTGTTGATGATAATGGCATTAATGCTTTTGCGACAATGGGTGGCTTTGTCTATGTCAATACGGGTTTAATTCGACTCGCTGACAATGAAGCCCAACTCGCCAGCGTACTTGCGCACGAAATTGGTCATATCGCGAGTCGTCACGCGATTCAACAAATGCGTCAGGCGGCGATCGCCAGTGGTGTAGCTTCGGTTGCGGGCTTAGATCGTAACCGTGCGGTGCAAATTGGTGTAGATTTAGCGCTACGGCGTCCGAATAGTCGCGAAGATGAGTTTGAAGCCGATCAACGTGGATTAGCCAACTCTAGACGCGCTGGTTATGCTCCATCGGCGACGATCGCTTTTATGGAGAAACTCCTTAGACAAAATGGGCGATCGGTTCCTACTTTCCTAAGTACCCACCCCGCAACAGGCGATCGCATTACCAGGTTACGTAGTGCAATTGACTCCCAAAGCGCAAATGTAGGTGGAGGCTTAGATACTGCTGCTTATCGCGCGAGAATTAGACCATTGTTATAGTCGTGCTTGAGAACGATTTGCGACGTCTATTGGGTTAACTGTGGTGACAATTTCGGCTAAGGGCAAAGTCCGCACGACGTTACGAAATACGTTCACCTGATAGACTAAATCGTTCGTGATGTCTAATCCAGTTAACCAACCACTTTTACGATGATATGCACCGGTATCAATGTCTAACCAACCTCTACCTTGGGCGATTTCACCGGAGTTTACTCCAGGTAAAGTAAAGGTGATTGTATGTCCAGTGATGATGAGTTTGTCAGGAAAGTATGGTTCAAGCATACTATGAAACTCATCGCGTACCCAGCAGAATTGTTCGGCGGTTTGTTTTTCTAGCGGAATTTTGGGATTTATTCCTGCGTGGACTAACCAAACATCTCCTAAGTCTAGGTAGGTTGGCAGACTTTGCATCCATTCCGCATGACTTTGAGGAATCGTAAAATCTTTGTAGCTACTTAACGTCGCATTGCCCCCACTAGACAACCAAGCTTGCTTCATATGGTACGAAGCGCGATCGCTCAGGACGTTGAGCAACATCTGTTCGTGATTGCCAAGTAAGCAAGGGTAAGAATTTTGTTGTACAAATTCTACGACGAGGGCGCTTTGCGGTCCTCGATCGATTAAGTCCCCCAAAAAATATACTTTGTCGCTGGTTCCAGGGGCGATCGCTTCTAGTAGTTTGATTAAACCGTCATAGTGACCATGAATATCGCCTATGACAATGCGACGGTGGCTTGTCTCGCTCATGCGATAACCCCGTAAAAAATATAACTTAAGTGTTTAAATATAATTGGCATAATAGGCGCTGCCTCGACTCATCAAATTGATGCGAAGCAGTTATGCACAGACATACTTTCATTCTAGTAGTTTCTCGGAGTAGGAATTTAAAGATTTGTCAGTATTTTATTAAAGTATACGTATATTTTTTTACGATACTTTTGATAGGGAACACCATCATTATCCGTTAATATAACTACAGTTTAAATGAGGAGAAACACTGAAATTTTCAGGTTTTATCTACTTGTATACCTAAATTTACGGTTGTCTTGTTTCAAACTCTTCAAGAATTTTCTGGCGATCGCTCTTGTCTAAATTCTCTGGTGTCGCTTCCACCTTAAAGTCAGAGCCGGAGATTTACGCGTGCAGTTGTTACAAATTTTACGACTAGCAGGAAAAACTTAACACTGAGTCTAATATAAAGAAAGATTAAATTGAACTGGAAACTTATTCTGGACGTGCTACTTCTTCAAGTCGATAACTTCAAAATTTGTTAAAAATTTTGAGATTTTAGAAATCTGGAGAGAAATTGCAGTACATTCATTCTCAATCATGACTTGATTGTAGTAGGATTACATATGTTTTCAGCTTCTTTTCTTCCCTCGATTTTAGTTCCGCTAACTGGCTTAGTATTTCCTGCTGTTGCTATGGCATTGTTGCTCATCTACATTGAGCGTGAAGATCCATCAGGAATCTAAGGGTCAAGGCATTGCCTCGTCCATAATTGGAGCTATAGCTTAATCGTTAATTACCTTCAATAATGAGCTAAAAACCGCTTATCTTAGTAAGATAGGCGGTTTTTCCTGCAATGTTGCCAATTAACTACAGTTGTATTACTTGGCTATGATTCATTTAGTAAATTGCTCTATAAAGAAGAGCCTAAGTGAGTGTAAGAACCATAGAAGAAAGTTCCCACAATCGTGATTACACCCAAACCGGCAATGGTCGCAACGACCCACAAAGGAATTCGTCCACTTCCAGACACAGCTTAATTCTCCTTCAGCGATAACAATTTAAATTGACAAAGACACGGCACAAGTTTCAACTAGTTAAAGAAATAACTAGAAAACAGGATACCGAGAACGAAAACGAGTAGTAAACCGAGGTAAAGTGAAGTGCGGTTTAGTTCAACAGGTTGGTTGTTAGGATTCGGTGTTCTTTGCGGGGGCATAAGTTCCTCCTAGCGTTGAATAAACTGCATAGCGGCGATCGCACCCAAGAAGAAGATCGTTGGTACAGCCAGGGTGTGAACTGCCAGCCATCTTACCGTAAAAATTGGATACTGAATTGGTTGATTGATGTTACTTCTAGTATTACTCGTCATGATTTTGAATTAATCGTTGCTATTGATAAATTGTTTAATCTCTTGTTTTGCTTGATAGCGATCGCCAATGATCGGCAATTCTTGTCGCTCTTGGGGATAGTACTCGTTAGGTCGAGGTGTGCCAAACACATCATATGCTAGACCTGTACTAACAAACAGCCAACCAGCAATAAATAAAGCTGGAATGGTAATACTGTGAATAACCCAGTAACGTACACTGGTAATAATATCCGAAAACGGACGCTCTCCTGTTGAGCCTGACATTGTGATTTCCTCCCGCTACGACTCTTATGACTAATTATCCTATGAAACCTTAAGAAAAAGTAACTAACCGACTATCTTTTCTCTTATTAGGTACCAATGCTTATAGCATTGATGGATCGCAGAGAAACGATAGGAAAGACTGCCTTTGTATTACATAATCTGGCTTCATTCATCTTTTGAGAATCATTTTATGCAGTTGCACTAGGTTCTTGATACTTAAGTAAAATTCCGCGTTGACCGACAACAAACCCTTTTTCTGGTGTCAGAAAAACTATTTTGTAAAGATTAGAAGGAACTTCTTCTACCTCTCGGTCTTTTTGCCAAGTTTTACCACCATCAAAGCTACACAATAAATTGCCGCTGCCTCCTGCTATCCAGATTTCTTCTGGAGTCCGATATGCTAAATCCAGCAAACCCCAACTCGTAGAAAATTCAGGGTATTGAGCTTCTTCCCATTCATCAGGATTATCAGGTTTAGTAAATTGTACTTGACCACCGCGTGCTAGCATCCACAAGCGCCCATCTGGAGCAAAACCCATATTTTGGACGCGGCGGGAACTATTGCGGTTATGTCCTTCCCAAGCTTCTTTACCAGGTTCCCAAATCGAATAAAAATTTCCTTTTGCTGAAACCGCCAAGTACCTGCCATCTGCGGCGCGGGCAATATTACGGACGACGCCAACAGCTTCTTGCACCATTGCTTTCCAGGTTTTACCGCTGTCGGTTGTGCGATAGATTGCGCCTACGTCCGTCGTCATTTCGGCCGCGTGCGATCCTAAAGCAACGATTGTGTTGGGATTACCAGGAAGTTTCTCACTCAAAGGAATTTGTTCCCAGGATTTTCCACCATCAGTAGTGTGTAATAAAAGAGCCGGTTCTCCTACAATCCACCCTTCTTGTCCTGCAAAACTGATTGAAGAAAAAAGATAATTTTGCTCACCTAAATCCAAGGTTCTAGGCTGCCAAGTTTCCCCACCGTCGGTTGTTTCTAAGAGTGCTGCTTTACTACCTACAAGCCAGCCATGAGTATCATCGGTGAAGGCAATATCTTGAAGGTTAGATTCTGTCGGTACAGTAATCACTTTCCACGGGTTATTGCTGATGGAAGGTGTGTTACTACACCCAATACACAACAGGATAACTGTTAATAAAACAGCGGCTTGTTGCCAAACTTTGAATAATGAACGCATTAGTATCTGTATATCTTGTAACAAAAAGAAAAAATTAAGGATCGGGGTTCAGCCGTTGGAGTAAGAGAAATATTTCTAGTTGTAGGTTTCAAGCTTACCTAAGACGAGCGAAATTTGGTTCAAGACAATAATACGTCCTGCACTCTGAACCCTGAACTATACGAACCAAGAAGCGGACTTATTTTAGCCCATAAAGGCTCATAAACAACAAAAAACCCAGTGCCAGACCGCCAAAAATTAAAAGATTTTTTTGGGCTGGGGTTAGCTTGTTTACGCCGATACCATAGCCAAGATTTGATTCAAAGCCAGAGGCTTTTCCAGTCGGACCAATATTTTCAAATTGGGAAGTCCTTGCGCCACAAACAGGACACCGCCAAGAAGATGCTAGTTCTGTAAAAGGTGTGCCAGCAGGAACCTCTTCCTTGCTATCTCCCTTTGTCGGTTCATAAACGTAGCCACAGACGCGACACTCATAGCGATCTAGTCCTTGGCTCTCTACAACTGATTCGCTCATAGCAAAAGACAAAGTGGATAATGTGGGGGCAATTCTTAAATATACGTTAAAAATTATGACACAATTTCACTTTGTTATTACCTTTGGCTATCAAGCTGAAAACTCAGTTTAATCAGTTGGTGTTAAGTTTTGCCAGGCTCCGTAACCACCAGGCATATATAATGTAAAAGTAAGTAACAAAATTATTTACATCAACAATTGTGTTTGTTCTTAGTGGTTACGAGTACCTTTTAGGCTTCCTATTAGTCTGTAGTCTGGTGCCTGCACTTGCGCTTTCTGCATCTAAGCTACTACGACCAAGTGGTGGTGGTCCGGAACGACGCACTACCTACGAATCGGGCGTAGAACCTATCGGCGGAGCTTGGATACAATTCAATATTCGCTACTATATGTTCGCCCTGGTCTTCGTGATCTTTGATGTGGAAACAGTCTTTTTGTATCCCTGGGCGGTTGCTTTCCATCGACTAGGGCTTTTGGCGTTTATTGAAGCTCTCATTTTTATTGCAATTCTAGTTGTTGCCCTTGTCTATGCCTGGCGCAAAGGAGCCTTGGAATGGTCATGAATCCAACCAATATCACGAACCAAGCGAATGATGGGTGGGATCAACAAAACGAGAAGATCCTCAATCCCATTGAGCGCCCTACAGTGACACAAGATCTCTCAGAAAACGTCATTTTGACAACAGTTGATGACCTCTACAACTGGGCAAAGCTATCGAGCTTGTATCCGCTATTGTTTGGTACAGCTTGCTGCTTTATTGAGTTTGCGGCACTCATCGGCTCAAGATTTGATTTTGACCGCTTTGGCTTAGTTCCGCGTTCGAGTCCGCGACAAGCCGACTTGATCATCACTGCCGGAACAATCACGATGAAGATGGCACCTCAACTTGTACGTCTGTACGAGCAAATGCCTGACCCGAAGTATGTGATCGCGATGGGTGCTTGTACGATTACCGGCGGTATGTTTAGCGTTGATTCGCCAACAGCGGTACGGGGTGTTGATAAACTCATGCCTGTCGATGTTTATCTCCCTGGCTGTCCACCTCGTCCAGAGGCAATTATGGACGCGATTATTAAGCTACGTAAGAAAATCGCCAACGAATCAATTCAAGAGCGGGGTCAAGTTAAGCAAACGCATCGCTACTACAGTACAACGCATAGTATGAAGAGTGTTGCGCCAGTGCTTACAGGAAAGTACCTTCTCTCAGAGACGCGCACTGCTGCGCCACAAGAATTAACTGAAGCAATAGGAATGCCTATACCACCTGCACTTCAGGCAGTAGAAAAGGAGGAAGCAAGCCGTGGCTGAAGAACCCGAAAAGTCAGAAGCAGTTGAAAGCAGTGAAGCATCGCAGATCGTCGAAGCGGGTAAGATTTCGCAATGGTTGAGTGAAAATGGCTTCGAGCATGAATCGCTTGAGCCTGACCATTTGGGTGTAGAAATTATTAAAGTAGAGAGCGAGTATCTCTTACCGATCGCTACAGCATTGTATGCTTACGGGTTTAATTATTTGCAGTGTCAGTGCGCTTACGATTCGGGACCTGGACAAGATTTGGTAAGTGTTTATCACTTGATTAAAGTCAGTGACAATGCTGACCGACCCGAAGAAGTACGGCTCAAAGTGTTCTTACCAAGAGAAAATCCGCAAGTACCTTCGGTGTATTGGATTTGGAAAACTGCCGACTGGCAAGAGCGCGAGTCTTATGATATGTTCGGTATCATTTACGAAGGACATCCGAATCTCAAGCGTCTCCTTATGCCAGAAGACTGGGTAGGTTGGCCATTGCGAAAAGACTATATTTCACCTGAATTCTACGAATTGCAGGATGCCTACTAGAAGAGTGAATAGTTGTCAGCAAGACACTATTCCTTCATTAATTGCTTGACATAAATGCGATCGCACCGTGGAGTTTCTACTTTGCTAGCAGGTTGGTATCCACAACTTTCATACAACTTGACTGCTGTAGTTAACACGCTTGCAGTTTCAATCCAGATCTGCTTAAAACCACGTGCCGCGATCGCTTTTTCTAATTGTTGCAACAAGTACTTACCTAATCCTAAGCCTCGGACATGAGGCAGCAAATACATCTTGCGGATTTCTACAGCTTGTTCACCACGCATCACAGGGTAGTATCCGCCTGTACCAACTAATTGATCGTCTTGTTGAATGACCCAGAAGTCGCCTTTTGTTGTTAGATAGTAGTTTTCAACATCGACAACATCACAATCTGCACCACGAGGCTCAAAATCAAGATGATACTCGGCAAGAACCGAGCGAATAATATTAGTAACAGGAGTGCGATCGCTTGGTTGCCAATTGCGAATCAAAAAGTTTTGATACACAGCTTCCATTCACACTCCCTCAATGACAAATTCTCATCAGCAAAGGTGCAACTAGCTACGAGCCTATTGCTCCTATTATGGTACTAGTATTTGAGCGCTCCTAAGTTGACTGTGCTACCAGCAGAGACACCGATCGCATTAGCAATATCATTAGGCAGCGGCTCGCCGCGTCCAATCGCTGGACTACCTGATTTGAGCCGAAAGTCATTGGCACTAGCATTCACAAAAAATGGATCATCGCTGGAGTTAACAACATCAAGACTGTTCGATTCTAAACCCGTGGCGGATCTAAAACTTGCCAATGAACTAAACGTTTGCGAACATTGGTTGCCACTGAGTCCCCATATGAGGTTTGCTGGTTGGCTAGTAGAAGTCCGATAATACGCGTTATTGTTCGTTGTGGGAACCATCAAGCTGGATGGTTCTTTCACTGCACAGCCTGGAGCATAAAACATCGTACCACTTGAATTCCAAAAGATGTTGTTTTTGACAATCGTATTGCGTGTAATCCAAGTAATCCCTTTGGATATTTCGTTAGATTTGGTATTGTTACGTGAGGTTTCTTGCACTAAGAGGTTAGCGCGGTTGCGTGCGAGTGTGTTGTTGTAAATGCGTGCTGCCGAAGCGTTGAGAATCATAATTCCGGCGGTGCTGTTGTTGTGAGCGACGTTCGAGGCAATAATCGCGTTGTGTGAAATCTCAAAGTAAATGCCAATAATATTGTTGCGTACGACGTTATTGACAAATGTGATGTTGCTACTTGACGCATCTGCCCACAGCCCCATTGATTTGTTATTCGCGACAGTATTGCCACGCATCACCGCGCCATTTGTCCAAATCAGTTTGACACCGCTAGCACCCCAAGAAGTTGAGAAGTTCTCAACATTGTTGTTGCTAATCACATTGTTTTCCAACACTAGACGATGCGCATACGAGCCACCAACTCCCCGACGACCGTTGTGGCTGATGATGTTACCGCGCAGTTTGACATCGGGTGCTTGAACCGCGACACCATCCACGCCATTCCATGCCATCGTTGTGTTTTCGACCGTGACACCCCCAGCACCAATCTTGAGCGCTTGATCTGCATAATGTGCTAAGCCGAGTCCGCGCACCACCGAACCCGCCGATGAACTATTCCAGGCGATGATGCCTTCAGTTTGCACGGTAGCTTCGACAGTTTTGCCCCCAGGGTTCGTGCCGACATACAGTTTATTGTTGCGCGCATCCACATAGAATGTCCCTGGCCCGACTTGGGTTTTATTCCCAACTTGTTTGAGCGCAACACCGTTGATGAAAACCATATCACGATAACCTGCCATGGGGAATTTCGGGTCAATGTCACGTGAATGTTGATTTGGTTGAAATGAGTAGTTCCAATTGTCTTTGCGCCAAATATTGCCTTCGCTTACCCAGCCGTCAACAATGGTGCTACCTTTGAGCCAGGGTTGCTCGTTGGGGTAGGCTTGTAGTGTCAGGCGTTTGTTGAGGGGAATGCGAACATTGCGGTATTGTCCGCCGCGAAAGACGATGGTTGCGCCACTGGGTGCCGAGGCGATCGCTTGGCTGACAGGCCACGGTGAGTCTGCTGACCGCCCTGAATTACCCGATTGACCGTTCGGTGATACAAAAAACGCTCCACTCGGAATCGGATAGCTTGTGCTTTTGATACTGAGTGTAGCAGCGGTTGCTGTTTGTGGTACCGAGGTTAGTGCTAGCAGCACTACCTGGGATATCAAGAATAAAGAAAAGTGCTTATTGCATTGACTGTTCATCATTGCTCTCCATATGGATTCTGCGATCAAAGTGCGTTGCATTGCAACTTTGCTTTGTAAGCTTTAGTCAGTTCAGTTGCTGTTCTGTCTTTTCATTGCTGGTTGCAGCAGAAAATGTACCGCTATTGCTGCACAGATGTGTCATCTTGATATTCAGCGCCGTTAAAATTTTTCTCAAAATATGTGATTCATGCAATAAAAACTGCAATCAGTTGTAATCTGTGAAATCTCTATGGCAAGATCTCCAGAACTGCTTGCGAAGGGTTAGCAAGTCCTGCTTATTTTGAAATTAAATTATTTGCTTTCTGTAGTTGATAGCTGCGAAAAGGCAAGCTAGAATACAGAAAGAAAATTACTGATTAATTGCTCCCTGAACAACGGAACTTTTCAGAACTCAAGGCGACTTATAGTCTATGCAGTGTGATTTCTTTTTCGGTTTTTATTGCTAGCAGATAGCCGTAGGCTGTATGTGGGTGCGCAAATACAGGCTTTCACATCACAAAAATGCCCTCCTCAGTTTAGTTGCAAGAGCGTTATCTTTACAAATTTACATAACACAAAAAAAGAGCATACACTGTTTAAAGGTGAAATTCAAGTGTAATATCCCCGAGAAATTTACAAAATATAAAATTTATCAATTATTTAATCAGTAAAATCACTAATATAAATTGATATTTTTTGTAAGAATAAGTTATTTATACTCTTTTAAATAGGTCGGTAGAAGTAGAAAGAAACTAAGAGAAAAAGCTGCTTTCTCCAGCTTTAAGACTGTATTATTGCCTTAAAATTGCGGTGCATAAAAAAAACTAGTATAAGAACGTTAAATTTATGTGTAGTCAAAAGAAAGGCGATCGCTTGGTATCAGACGAAAGTGGTAGCACCTGCAAAGCGATCGCCTAGCAACTACAGATGCATCTAGCTGTTGAAGAGACTAAGCTTGTTAAGCCATAGCTCATAAATGTGATGGACTGTCAAGCCTTACTTCTTTTATCGCAACGCACCAAGATTGACTTTTCTACCAGCAGAGACACCGATCGCATTAGCAATATCATTAGGCAGCGGCTCGCCGCGTCCAATCGCTGGACTACCTGATTTGAGCCGAAAGTCATTGGCACTAGCATTCACAAAAAATGGATCGCTGGAGTTAACAACATCAAGACTGTTCGATTCTAAACCCGTGGCGGATCTAAAACTTGCCAATGAACTAAACGTTTGCGAACATTGGTTGCCACTGAGTCCCCATATGAAATTAACAGGGCGATTAGCAGAGCGTCGATAGTAAGCGTTCGTGTTCGTTGCTGGAATCATTAGCCGTGACGCTTGCTTGACTGCACAGCCTGGAGCATAAAACATCGTACCACTTGAATTCCAAAAGATGTTGTTTTTGACAATCGTATTGCGTGTAATCCAAGTAATCCCTTTGGATATTTCGTTAGATTTGGTATTGTTACGTGAGGTTTCTTGCACTAAGAGGTTAGCGCGGTTGCGTGCGAGTGTGTTGTTGTAAATGCGTGCTGCCGAAGCGTTGAGAATCATAATTCCGGCGGTGCTGTTGTTGTGAGCGACGTTCGAGGCAATAATCGCGTTGTGTGAAATCTCAAAGTAAATGCCAATAATATTGTTGCGTACGACGTTATTGACAAATGTGATGTTGCTACTTGACGCATCTGCCCACAGCCCCATTGATTTGTTATTCGCGACAGTATTGCCACGCATCACCGCGCCATTTGTCCAAATCAGTTTGACACCGCTAGCACCCCAAGAAGTTGAGAAGTTCTCAACATTGTTGTTGCTAATCACATTGTTTTCCAACACTAAACGATGCGCATACGAGCCACCAACTCCCCGACGACCGTTGTGGCTGATGATGTTACCGCGCAGTTTGACATCGGGTGCTTGAACCGCGACACCATCCACGCCATTCCATGCCATCGTTGTGTTTTCGACCGTGACACCCCCAGCACCAATCTTGAGCGCTTGATCTGCATAATGTGCTAAGCCGAGTCCGCGCACCACCGAACCCGCCGATGAACTATTCCAGGCGATGATGCCTTCAGTTTGCACGGTAGCTTCGACAGTTTTGCCCCCAGGGTTCGTGCCGACATACAGTTTATTGTTGCGTGCATCCACATAGAATGTCCCTGGTCCAACTCGACTTTTATTCCCAACTTGTTTGAGCGCAACACCGTTGATGAAAACCATATCGCGATAACCTGCCATGGGGAATTTCGGGTCAATGTCACGTGAATGTTGATTTGGTCGAAATGAGTAGTTCCAATTGTCTTTGCGCCAAATGTTACCTTCTCTTACCCAACCAGTAACAACATTGCTACCTTTGAGCCAGGGTTGCTCGTTGGGGTAGGCTTGTAGTGTCAGGCGTTTGTTGAGGGGAATGCGAACATTGCGGTATTGTCCACCGCGAAAGACGATGGTTGCGCCACTGGGTGCCGAGGCGATCGCTTTACTGACAGGCCACGGTGACCTTGCTGACCGCCCTGAGTTACCCGATTGACCGTTCGGTGATACAAAAAACGCTCCACTCGGAATACCGTAGTTTGTTCTTTTAATATTGAGGGCAGCGGCGGTTGCGGTCTGCGGTACAACAAATGAAGTTGTTACTAACGCTGCTAATGTAAGTTTGGTTAGTAAGAATAAAGAAAAGAGTTTGTTGCATTGACTGTTCATCATTGCTCTCCCTAATTGACTTGTGATGAAACTGTTGTGTGAAGTTAGTGAATTGGCTATTTTACGCAAGCTCAAATTGATTCACTTGCTGTTCAGTTGCTGGTAATCTCAATCAATTGCTGGTTGTTGATGAAGAGGTAGCACAACGCAACACTCAGCAAAATTCTTACAGCGATTGCTGCATGAATAAGGCGTTTTCAGGTAGTATGCTAGCGAAGAGCAAAAGTTAGAGCTGTTTGGAGTGATTTTGACTTGCTCTTGCCTAAAGATGAGAAAAGTTATCCGCTCGGTAGCTGAATAGCTACAAAATGTAAATCGACAGGACAAATTTGGGTTTCTTACCGAGGATACCTAGCTAACATATTTAGTAGCCGGTATCGACATCAGAAATTCACGTACCTAAATTCCTATAACTGCAAGGTTGCGCAGTGGAGAATACTAGCTTGCAGTGGGTAATTGTTCACAAATTGAAAAGAAAAATGAATTTTCCTCCTTTTGCTGACATTTCAAAATTTTGAGCTATAAAAGAGTTACACAATCAAACTAACGAACAAAAGATTACGCTGCTTAAAGTACACATTCAAGCGTAATTTTACTGAAAATTTTTTAGCTATATTTTGTTTAAAATATTTTATTTTTCAGTGTATATACTGAATTAAACCTATGTTACATCATCATGCTAAGAACGGTAGGAATAAAGCTTCATAGGCAATTATAAGAAACTAAACAGCCATAACAATCCAGATAAAAACTATAAATAATAAAGCAAGTAGAAGTATATAATTTTGCTTTCAAATTCAGTAGCTAGTAGACGAAGGCGTACGTTTATTTAAGAAATTAAGATTGCGATCGCTGTATTTTTCAAGTGACACAGAAAAACTTAATGACATGCGCTAATCTAGTTTTCTAGAGCAAAAATCGCAGGCGCTCTTACTCCTGCGATTTCAATAATTATCCAGTATTCTGCTTTACTCCTCTTTGAGAGAAATCAAGGTTTTTCTACTAGTGATTATACATTCACAGCTAACACCTGAGATGCAGGTACTAAATCCTCGGTTTGGTTAATGTGCAGCCAATACCTCAGACGATAATACACCTAAATCAACTGTTCTTCCAGCGGGAACTCCGATCGCCTGAGCAACATCTGCGGGCAATGCTTCCCCACGCCTAATTGCAGGGCTACCCCATTTCAACCTGAAATCATCAGCTGGCGCACTAACAAAAAATGGATCGTTACTGCTTGTAAATTCTAATCCATTAGACTCTAGCCCTGTAGCTGAGGCGAAGCTAGCTAAGGTTCGGAATGTACTAAAGCATTGGCTACCACTTAACCCCCAAACTAGAAAGTTTCGTGGTTGATTTGGTTCTGGACGATAGTATGCATTGTAATCAGTAACAGGGATCATTTGTCTTGATGGCTCTCTTAATTCACAGCTAGGAGCAAAGAAACTAGAACCGTTCGAGTTCCATAAAATATTGTTCTTGACAACGGTGTTGCGTGTAATCCAAGTAATACCATCTGCAATCTCGTTGACTTTTGTGTTGTTACGTGGTGTTTCTTTGATTAAGAGGTTAGCACGGTTGCGTGCTAGAGTGTTGTTGTAGATACGAGCACTTGAAGCATTCATGACCATAATTCCAGCAGGAGCATTGTCATATACCAGATTTGAAGCAATAATTCCTTTGTGGGAAATTTCAAACATAATGCCGATACTGCCGTTTCTACGGACGACATTATTGACAACTGTAGAGTTTGTTGTAGATTCATCGATCCACAAACCCATCCCATTATTGCGTTCGACAAGATTGTTACGCCACACTAAACCATCAGTCCAAATCGTTTTAATACCTGCTGAATCCCAGTTTTTTGAGAAGTTTTCGGTATTGTTATGACTTAGGACGTTATTTTCTACTAACATACGGTGAGCATAAACGCCTGATACTCCCTGACGTCCGTTATAGCTAATGATGTTACCTCTTAATACGGCATCTGTAGAAGTTAGTAAAACTGCATTCAAACCATTCCACGTAAGCGTATTATTTTCTAATGTAACATTTGCTCTGATAACCCTAATAGCGGTGTCAGCGTAGTGTGTAATTCCCAATCCTCTAATTACAGTGTTTTCTGAGGAGTGAGCAGTAGTAAAGGCAAATTCTTTAGTTGTAGATTCAACCATTTTGCCAGATGGATCGCTGCCAATATAAAGTTTTTGATTAGCTGGATCGACATAAAAAGTGCCAGGGACAACTTGAGATTTGCTACCGACTTGCCGTTGCGCAATGTTATTAATAAACACCATATCTCGATGTCCAGCTAACGGGTAATTCGGATCAAGTGATTGCGGCTGACCTTTGAAAGGGAAAGAATAATTCCAGTCATCTTTGCGCCAAATATTACCTTCTTTTACCCAATCATTAACAACAACACTGCCTTTAATCCAAGGTTTCTCATTTGGATAAGCTTGTAAAGTCAGCCTTTTACGAATATTAGTTTGTACATCCCGATACACACCACCTCGAAAGATAATTGTGGCACCATTAGGAGCAGCTGCTATTGCTTTTTCAACTGACCAAGGAGAATTAACAGATCTACCAGTGTTTGTGTCTTTTCCATCTGGAGCTACAAAATAAGCATCACTAGGAATTGCATAATTAGTCGTTTTCATTTGAGGAACAGAGTTGTTACTATTTGCCGAAGCTACTCCAGGAACAACGAATAATATTGTTAATAAACTCTTGGTCAATAAGAAAGCCTTAAGTTGTTGCCAATTAATTTTGCTATTCATCTTTCAAATATAGGTGGTTAATTGTACTAGATTTTTATGCTCAGAACAGTTTTAAACATCATGTTTGCAATACATTTTGTTAAACCTGCTCTCATAAGAAAGAACAAGAATTAAGTGCAAATTAAGTATTTGGGGAATCTTCGTAAAGATTTCCTAAAAACTAATTAATAGTTGATTGAACAGAATGAAGACTAATTGCAGAACCTCATCTATGGGTATATCCTATTCACTCCTACCCAAGTTCATCATTCGTGTAAATACGACTTTTAGACTTTTAAAAATTAGTTTTTTTTTCGGTATATCTGCGGCTGTTAGCAAATTTTGCCCGTATTCTACTTCTCAGTGTTCTACTGAATGATATTTTCACCGAACGTATTAGTTCGTAGATTTATTGCGATATTGAAGCAATAAAGGCAAGCAAGCCATCACGTATGTGCGGAGAAGATGGCTACCTCAAAGCTAGTAGTGAATTTGGTCAATCTGCTTAAAAAAGCATAAATATGCAAAATGTAGCTGAAATGTGCAACTGGTATTAGCACCACGTTTCTGCATTTCTAACGATTACGATTAGAAGAATTGCATTAAATAAAATTATAGTTTTGTTTATAATTTAATGTTGTTTGCCTACTAATACTTTTTGTGATTTAGTAGCAATTGGTAGGTCATCCTTATACTTCTTATAAGAGAAATAATGTGAATATTTAATAATAAATAAAGAATTTGCTACAATTTTGAATAAATCAAGAACATCTAGTTTTATTATTGATTGCAGGTAATGGCAATATTAGCATTATCTTCAAGTTGTTACTTGTAGCAACACTATTTTAAAAATGCCAGCTTACTTAAGTAGATTTTCGTAATTTAAGCAAAACTTGTATCGTAGGCAGTTAGTTACGCACTCTAGCGAAAGAATTTTAGCTTGCTCACTGAGTTGCAATTATTTTGAATAGACTGTTGTTGATAAAAAAGTTATTAACTCGTTTTATGTTCTTCATTTGTACGAAATACTACTGAATAATAGGAGGTTTGTCATGTTTCTGCTTGAGCTAGGCTGATAGCTCTCGTTTTAGTAGCTTTTGCATCTGTAGAATGTCTTCACGGTATTCTCCTACTAATTGCGTGCTTGTAGTGCATATCTAAAATTTTTCAGCTTTTTATACTTCTACAATTAAGCAATTAGCTATTGACATATATTTCAGCATCTTAAGCGTGATGCTTGGAAGCTTAAGTTCATCCCGAGTGAAAAATCGGCTACAAATAAGCCTAGTTAGTTATGCTGAGTTTTGAATGAATCTGCTTAACTGGACGTGGTGGAGCTTGATCAAAAGCTGAGGCGATCGCATTCCACGCTAACTTACGCTGTAGTTGAGCATCAAGTGGTAGGGGACGTACAGGAGCGCCATCTTGACGTGGAGCAAAATTAGCTAGCCACGTATAGCGATCGCTAAGTCCCCAGGTGATCACCGTATTAACCGCAGGCTCGTCTAAGACAACTGACAAGTAGTCATAATAAACTCCGGCTATAATTGCATCGCGATTCTCTACCTCAATCAATTTTTTCTCTGCGACATCCATTTCGGTAATCAAAATTTGCAGATCCAGACTAGCAACGTCTTTGAGGAAATTCCTGAGCCGCTTTGCATTGAAGCCACGAGAACTTGCACCTAAATGCGACTGAATCCCTAACCCATGAATTGGAACTCCTTTTGATTTCAGCCGCTCTAGAAGTTTCAGAACGCGCGCTCTTTTCGTTTCTGTTTTTGCGTTATCGTATTCTAAATTGTTGTCGTTATATACGAGTAATGCTTGAGGATCAGCGGCGGCGGCTGTCCGAAATGCCATTTCAATATAATCTTCTCCTAACAACTTTAGCCAAGGAGTTTGTCGCAGTCCTTGTTTTGTTCGATTAGGAACTATGGCTTCATTCACAACGTCCCAAGAGTATATACTGCCAGCGTAACGCTGCACGACGGTGTTGATATGCTCTGTTAGGATTTTCTCTGCATTTTTGCGATTGACTTTCTCCTCAAACCATTTAGGTAAAGCCTGATACCAAACTAAAGTATGCCCTCGAAACAGCATATTGTGTTTCTGGGCAAATCCTGCCATCCAATCACTACGACTAAAATCAAATTGTTCTGGTGTTGGGCGTAACGCTTGCCACTTTAATTCATTAGCAGGGACTAAAACAGCACACTCTTGCGCGAATTGTTGAGCAAACTGCGTATTTGTGGTAAGTGGTTTATATTGCGCAGCTGCTCCATAAATAATTCCTTTGTTAGCTGCACGTTGTTGTAACGTGGCTTCTCCAACCACAGTAAAATCTCTTACTTGTTGGCGCTCTTCGCGCAGCGGTTTGGCAAATTGATTCTGTTGATTTTTGTAGTGATGGGCGATCGCAACCGCACCCAAACCCGTTGCTCCCAGACCTAACAGTAAACCACGCCTTCCTTTCATAGTTCGTCTCGCTCATTGCGACTATGAAGTTTTCTCTGCCAGCGATTGCCTAAGCCATTGCCTAAATACTAACCAGACAAAATGTGGATTGCCAAGAATATAGCGTTTCCAAAGACGACGAGGTTCAGCTATTAAGCGAAAAAACCACTCTAAACCTGATTTTTGCATCCATATTGGTGCTCTAGGTACTGCACCAGAAACCAACTCAAAACTTCCACCTATACCTATTGAAACAGGAACCCCTAGTTCTTGATGCACTTGATACATCCAATACTCTTGTTTGGGTGCTCCCAATCCGACAAATAACAAATGAGGTGCTGCTGTTTTAATTTTTGAATTGATTAATGCTAGTTCTGCTGGATCTGTCTCAAAACCGTATGGGGGACAATAAGTACCTACGACATTAAGGTTTGGGTGTCTTTGTTGCAGCAGTTTCGCAGCGTTTTCTGCGGCTTGAGGGCGACCGCCTAGCAGAAAGACTTTTAATCCTTTTTCTGCGGCGACTTGGCAAAGTCGTTCAAATAAGTCGGTACCATTAACACGACCAGGTAATGGCTTTCCTAACAGCCGAGATGCCCAAACAAGCGGTACACCATCTGCTACCACTAAAAACGCTTTTGCGTAGATTTCACTAAAATGCGTGTCGTTTTGTAGCAAAAGGATATGTTGTGCGTTGGGTGTGACGACATAGTTTGGTTCGGTGCCGACAAGTGCATGCTCTACAATTAAATTAATCACTTCGTCAAGCGTCACCTGATCAATTTTGACCCCGCAGATATTTATTCTCATGAATAGTTTTTCCTTTTATAGCACCACGTAGCAAGCATTCACTTTTGTTCAAGAGCTAGAACCGACGACTGACTGCGACTTTTGTCGAGACTGATCTTTAAGAATACGGCGTCGCTGATTTGCACTAATGAACTTTAAGCCTAGATTCTTGATCTGGCTGTAAAAACGTTGCGGTAAAAGATAAAGTAAGTAAGCTGCTGCTAAGGTGACGAGTGTACGGCGTGGTTCCTCTAAGAGAATTTGCCAGTGTGTCGCGATCGCTTTGTGGCTCAACTTGATTGCCATTGACCCATCACTCATGGTCACGGCTTTACGCGCCAAATACCGTAAAGTGTAGGCCATTGCTGGGTTTTCCCACTCGGCTATAACCTCTGGAGCATAAAGTCGCACCTTCTCGGTCAACTGCTCCCACGACTCTAATGTATTTAATAAGTTAGCTGAATTACCTACGGAATGCAGTCTATAGGTTGCTAAAAGTTCGGGAATGACTGCGAAGTTCCAATTTGTTTTTATACAAATACGTAACCAGCATTCAGCATCTTCTGATTGCCGCAAGCTTTCATCAAAGTAGCAGTCTTCGATAGTACCGTTGTATTCTTGCTGGAATTTAATTTCTTCGAGTACCTCACGCCGAGTTACCAAACATGAAGGATTCGCGATTGGATTGCGACATAGGATCGCTCCTGGAGTAATAACTTTGTATTCGGTAGCATTGTAGAGACCTAGTGATTTACCAGCTTCATCAACAAAAGTGCAATAACTAAAGCTCACTCCTACATCGGGTGAGCTTTCTAAATGATTAATATGCTTTTCTAGTTTTTCTGGTACCCACGTATCATCCGCATCTAAGAACGCAATGTACTCTCCTTGAGCGTGACGAATTCCATTATTTCTAGCGGCTGAAGCCCCTCGATTGCTTTGGCGAATAATTTTGATACGAGGGTCTGTAAATTGTTCGCAAATTTTGAGACTTGCGTCAGGAGTTCCATCATCGACAAGAAGAATTTCAAAGTCTTGATATGACTGATTTAAAACAGATTGCACAGCGTTGGCAATATATTTTTCTGCCGCATAAATTGGAACAATTACAGAAACTTTTTTCATAGTCAAGACTTTTTACCAATTAGTGATTAGTTTATTGTGTGAAAGCAGCGTCAGCACAAATATGAATAGTCTAAACAGTTTAAACTTCTATTTATTCTGCTTCTTGTATAAAATTAATATCCTTTCAATGGATATGTTTGTTTGTATATTTTTTTCTCGGCTAAGTCTTCTACGGATTGTTTTAAGGGTTTCCAAAACAATACTGATATGTAGAGTACCCAATATATATCGTTACGCGATAGAATTGTACTGTATGTCATATTAAATAGTAATAAAATACTTAAATAAGTAATAGGAAACAAAAATTCAATTCTTTTATCTTGTCGAGTCTTACGAATAGCTTGCAAAAAAGCAAATAGCAAGCTTAGTGTAAATACAATAACTCCTAACAATCCTATATCAAGCCATAAATCTAGAAAACCATTATGAGCATGAGGAGGTGTCCACCGGACAAACTCCCATACGAAACTAGAATAACTTTGCCATCCCAGCCAGAAGGCATTGTAGCCATAACCTAACCAGGGGCGCTGCACGATCATTACCCAAACAGCTTCCCATAGCGGTGTTCTTCCTGTAAACGTTGCGTCTTTTCCAATTAAGCCTAGTAAAGTATCTACTTCACTCACGACCAAGATAGATATAGCACTAGCAATCAAAATTGAAATAATAAATATAGGTAAAAAGACCGTTGAGCGCCATCGTAAAGCTCTGTATAAAGGTAGAAGAGCAAAAGCAGTAAGAGTAACTAGTAGCGATGTTTTAGAGGTGGAAAGAAGTAAAAGCGCAAACGAGAGAATAAAGCCAGTCCATAGAATCCATCGATACTTAGTTTTGTCAAATGCCAAGAGCAAAAATACCAGAGAACTTAAAGTCATGGCACGACCCAAATTATTCTTTTGAGCAAAAACCCCACGCCATGCGCCTGCATGAGGATAAACATCAATGCCATACCTTGGTACAGCTATAGCAAAAACAAAGCTGAGTACGACCATCAGACCAAATGCCCAACCGAGGAGTTTTAGTTGCTCTCTTGGTTGATATCTTACGGAAAAATAAATACCAAAAATACTTGTTCCTAATAACGCAAAACTACGGCGTAGAGTTACAGATGGTGCTACGGACCAATAGTGTGAGAATACAGCAACTCCTATTGCCGCTATTACAAAAAGTAAAGCTATGTTTAGATGAGAGGTAGTAATAACTCGTATAAAAGCTTTCCAGTGAACTAGTAGCAAACCTGCGGCGATCGCATAAACGACAAACCAAATTAATTGAAATAGCGGATTTCCTTCTGCCGAGGTACCATCAGGGCTTAACATAACAGCAAGTATACCGCCTGTAAACAAGATTAAAGCCGTAACCGTAAAGCTATCTTCGGCGAATTTCAAAAAGTTTTTCATGAGATGCAACCATAAAAACTACTAAGTGCCGCAGTGTTTGACAAAATAATCGTTGCTTAGGTAAAGCTTTACAAAATCGTCATTTATCCTTCCTAGTTTCAAGAATTGCTAATAGCCAGCTGATTGACAATCTTGCATCAGTTTTGATGGCTACTGCTTTAACTAACAAGAAAGTGAGCTTGTTTGGTCGATAACTTTGTTTTGGCGATCGCTTATCACTTGTTCATAAATGTTCTCTAGTAAACGTGCTTGCTTTTGTACATCAAATAAACTGCGTACGCGCTGCGGTCCATATGTACTGAAACGATGCCATAATTGCTCGTCTTCTACAAGTGATAAAATATAATGCGCAAGTTCTTCCCAATTACGTTCTGCGGCAAGAAACCCAACTTCACCATGCGCTACGGCTTCAGGAATAGCACCACTAGCAAAACTAACGACAGGAAGTCCCATTGCTTGGGCTTCAGCAAATACCATGCCAAATCCCTCAGCTTCGCCTGACGTGGCGGTAATACTGGGAACGCAAAATATTTTAGCTCGGTTCATCCAAGCTTTAACAACATCTGGTGGTTGCACGCCGAGAAAACGATACTTTTGCAAGCTGCTTTTAGCAAGTTCTTCTAGCGAAGAACGCAGTTTTCCATCGCCAATGATGACTAACTCGATCTCAGGATGCATATCCTGAACTTTGCTCATAGCACGAATTAAGTATTCACAACCTTTTTTTTCCACCAAACGAGCGACAAATAAAACAACAAGCTCGCGCTGAACAGAAAGGTCAGGTTGAAATACCTCCGTATCGATACCAGTGTAATGGACGAGGATCTTATCTGGTGGAAATCCTTGTTGTAAGAGATGTTCTTTTGATTGCTGCGATACAGTTAAAAAGAGACGAACCTCCTGCTTCAAGATTTCTCTACGTTGCATATATTGCCGATAACTAAAATATGATTTTTGCGCGATTTCGTCCGCAATCATTTCTTCATACCCGTGATAAGTGACAATCATCGGAACCTGTAAAGCACGTTTGAGTGGTAACGCTAAGCTTCCACCGATACCAAAATGGGCATGAATAAGTAATGGATTTAATTTTTTAGCAGGAGTAATAAGTGTAGGAGCATAACCAAGTATTTTGAAGCTTGCTTCCCGCGCCCAACCAATTGGAGTGCATTCATTCAAAAGCAAGGTTCTTTGCTGGGGGGTACGTAAACCTTCTTTGATTAAGCGCGAGCCTATGTAGTACGGAGTAAAACGTTCTAAAGCTTCAGCTTGTGCCAAAACAAACGTCTCTGAAGGCGGTAACAACCAATCTCGGTAAATCAGCACAGTCGGCTTTTCGCTAGGCATATGTTAATTTGTTCCTGTCACGTAATACGTTAGTACTGAGTTGCTACCAAACTGTTGAAAATTTCTTGGCTTGGACAATGAGCTTGAAAGAAGATTTGTTAATAAGTTAGAAAGCTGCTGTTACAAAATTGATGGCCCAATTATGTAGCAGCGCAAATAAAGTTATTTGATATACACACAGAATTACGAATTCAGTTAATTTAATTGCCTTTATTCTTTTTGCTCATTCTAACCACTTTGTCAAGTCTTTTTGCAGAAGTTCTTGTAATTTTAAAATATCTTCTCTGTATACTTCAATGAGTTGTTTGCGGATATCTTGTGCAAGTGGAGGTGCTTTTTCTAAATTCTTGTTATGCAAATTGCGCATAACATTGCGACGTAGTGTTTTAGGTATGAGAGGTTTTAAGATAGTTTTAATCGGATGATTTTCTGCTCTAAGAAAGCTATGCAAAGCTTTACTTTTAGGAATTCCTGAAACATTATGTCTAGCGGAAGTGTTGGGTCTAAATGTATCATCAACCCCGAGAAATCGAAAAGCATCTTGCACTAATTGCGAAGGGTTTGAAATAAAATCATCATAAAGATAAATCTTAATTTGTTCTTGAGGAAATAGGTTGAAATAGCGCTGAAGTTGTTGATAGTAAAAACCCATATCTTGATAATAGTAGATTGGCACCCAGTTATTTTTCATGCGCCATTCTTCTTGTTTGAGGGCTTGGGCAAAATCTGTGTTTGGTTCGAGTCCATCTCGCTTTTGAAAGATGAATCCCGAATATGCTCGTTCAACAGGGTTACGTAAAATAGCAATGAGCTTTGCTTTTGGTATATAGTGGTAAATTCGCTCAGCTGCTTTGGGAATATATAGGTACAAAGCAGAGGCTTCGCCAATGGCGATCGCTTTATCAGCACCGCGAAATTGCTGCTGATAAAGATTAATGTCTGTAATAGCGTTACGGTTCAACCATTCTTGTTCGCCTGCGGTACCTGTAAAATTAACCTTTTCACCCTCATCAAAAGCAAAAAAATGTGGTTCTTTTTCAGAACTCATAAAAACTTGAGGGTGCTGATTAATATAACTGTAGAGTGCGGTTGTACCTGCCTTAGCTGCACCGATGATTAAAAAATTCGGCATATTCATAGCTATTACCTTCTCAAAATGTAAACTCTAACCAAAATGGCTTAATGAATGCGATCGCTTTTATAAATTTATATAAAAAGTGTATATATAAGAATGCATTAAGTATCAGGGTTTTAAGCGAAAGTAGAGGCTTCTCAGACTAATTTCTAACTTTTCCCAAAGTGAAGTATGCGACAGATAACTGTCGATCATTGGTGTAAGTTCTTTTACACTGTCTGAGCTTTTCTGCGCAATACCACGACCATAAGAAAATAGCTCGTTCGCGTACTTTGCTAAAAATGGCCAGTTGTTACGCAAGTTACTTGCTGTTAATATAGCAATTTTGGCTACCAAGGGTTGATTATTTGGTCTTTCAGTGTAGTTATTATTACCATGGATTCGTAAAAAAGCTAGCTGCTCGTCCAGAAAATAGCCTTCACTTAAAGCTGCTGCGACAATTTTCAGATAGTTGTCACTTGTAATTCTAATAACTTCGGGCATTGGTAAGATTTGCTGTAGAAGCGATCGCCCAAAACACAATCCTGAAGTTGCTGGAGCATAAAATCGCAGCCTTCCATTGTTTTTGAGTTGAGATCTAAAGTCACATTTACGCGTACCACTCTCACGACTGAGCTTAATATAATCACCAGTCTTGGCGTCTACAAATCGCAAGCGATGAAAGCACCAGCCAATATCTGGATATTGATTAAAGATGCCTACGATTTTTGTAACTTTCTCTGGAACAAATACATCATCAGCATCCAGCATACATATAATTTCACCATGAGTGGCTTTAAACCCTGCGTTAAAAGCTGATGCTTGTCCACCATTTTCTTTGAGAATAGGAATAACTTTATCTTGATATTGTGCAATGACTTCGGGTGAATTATCGGTTGAGCCGTCATCTACTACAATAATTTCAATATTGGGATAAGTTTGATTTAAAACACTATCTATGGCTTCAGACAAAAAGCGACCATAGTTGTAATTATTAATCATTACACTAACTAAAGGTTGAAAATTCGCTTCGTTCATGTTCTTGCGCCTTTCTTGAAGCTTAAATTGATAGCTAGTAAAATTGTCTTCAAACCAAACTTGATTGTTTTTTTATTAATTCCCCAACTGGGAATTTTGCGGAGTAACATTAATAAGTCTTTCCTTGAACCGTTGAGTAAATAATAATTCCTCGCATCCATAGAGTCAAAATAAGAAACAACGGGCTTCTTATTATTTTCTTTCAGCTTTGAATTTAAAAAAGACTCAATTATAGCAATAAACTCTTTATTCTTGACTTTTGGTTTTCCATACCAATTATTCGCATCATGAAGTCGATACTTAGCTAATACTTGATCAACTCCATAAACTTCTCCTATAAGTAAAGCTGGTCTAACAACAAATTCATCAGCAGAAGTGAGTACGCCTTGTTCAGGAATTGGAAATATTTTCTGGGCTAGCATTCTACTCATGGCAATTCCACTTGTAGGAGAAGCTGCATAAGGAAAAAATCTGTATTGACAAGTGTAGCTATATAAATTTGCAGGTACGTTATAAAGCGAACTAGGTACTTTGTGTCCTAAAGAAACTCCTTTCGTGTCAACGCATTCTAATAAGTGGTAGACCATCACGTAAGGGTTTTCTACCATTTTTTTGCGGAGGAAATTGCAAATTTCTTGCACCTTATTTACCGAGAAGACATCATCTGAATCTAAGAAAAAAATGATATCTCCTTGTGATGCTGCAAACCCAGCGTTGAAAGCTGATGCCTGCCCTCCATTTTTTTTTAATATTGGAATAATGCGATCGCCGTATTGCTGAATAACGGTTGGCGATTCGTCTGTTGAACCATCATCGACAACGATAACTTCTACATGAGGATAGGTTTGATGAAGCGCGCTGTCGATGGCTTCTTTTAAGTAACAACTATAGTTATAGTTGTTAATGATGATACTTACTAGCGGAAGCTGGTTGTCAGCATTCATGGGATATCTAGCTGTCCAACTAAGGTATTTAAGATGGTCGGATTCCTAATCTTTTGCCAATTCGCGGTAAAATTTCGTTGGGATTTTTTGAGAAATATTCTAGTCGCTTTTCAGCTTTGTAGTACTCGCGTTTCACAGCTATTAGCCATTGCTTGTACACTGGAAGCTGTTGCTGATATTTTTGCATGAGTTGCTCAAGACGGATCGCGTTTTGACCGCTGTTAATATCATTTACAGTTTTTGTTCCGGCGATCTGGCGATAATTCCCCCAAGTTTCGTTGACATACTGAACATTCGCTGCTTGTACAGCTTTCAGCAGAAAATCTACATCCATAGCATAATGTTCATCAACCTCGTACAATCCCACTTTTTCATGCAGTTGTTTGTGGTAAAAGTATGCTGACGGATTGAAAGGAAATGGATTGATATTGTAGCCAACTAAGAGATCGGTAATTTTGAGTCTTTTTGGTTTATTGACCCGCTTTAGATTGTCATCATCGTCTAGAATGTTACAATTGCCGACCAGCAAGCTTGGTTCAGGTAAATTTTCAAAGATGGCAGATACGCGATTTAAAACATTAGGTTCATAAAAATCATCAACGTTCAAAATCGCGATGATATTTCCTGTCGCCATGCGAATTCCTTTATTCATCGCATCCGATTGTCCGCGATCTTTTTCCGACAGCCAACGAATGTGCGAATACTCTTGAGCGTATTTTTTGATAATATCTACCGTCGCATCAGTTGAACCACCATCAATAATAATATGCTCTAGATTTGAGCAATTTTGCTCAATAACAACTTTGAGGCAATTCTCAATATATTTTGCGCCATTATAGACTGGCGTAATTACGCTGATCATGAGTATTTTTTGTTGTTTTCCTTTCGTACTTTATGCTTTTGTGGGTGATACTACTGATACTGCACAACACTTATATCACAATCAGGTTATCAATAGTTAAAAAATTATTAAAGCCACGCACAAAATTTAAGTGCTATGGCTTTAACAAGTACTATCGTGGAGTTGTTATGGTTGGACTTTCTTCGATTGGGAAATTCTTTTCGTTGGCGTACTCCTTAGCATAGTAGAAGTAACTGTCTGATTCATTTTCTGGGATAACACCATTAACAACTAAACCAAGAACATTTTGTCCCGAACGTTCTAAGGATTCTTTAGCCGCAGCTGCACTGGAAGAGTCTAAAACGCCTGGGCGTGCTACTAATAAAACGCCATCGGTCATTTTACCAAGTGTCACCGCATCGGCGGCGAGAACTAGAGGCGGTGCATCAATAATCACAAAGTCGTAGCGATCGCTGAAGTATTGCACCAACGAAGCCATCCGTTTGGAGTCGAGAAGCGCCATCGGGTTGGGCGGAATCACACCTGCACTCAAGACATCAAGCTTGGGAATGACTTCTGTTACAACTGACTCAAACTCAGCTTGCGAAACAATCACATCACTCAAGCCAGCAGCGTTTGTGAGTTCCCAAATGTGGTGTTGCAATGGGTGACGCATATCCGCATCAACGAGTAAGACTTTACGCCCAAGCTGCGCCATTGCGGCTGCTAGGTTTGCCGATACGGTTGATTTACCTTCTTTGGGAACCGCACTTGTCACAACAATCACTTTCAGCGGCTTATCCGAACTAAGGAATTTTAGATTGGCTTGTAGCATCCGATAAGCTTCACTGATGGGCGATCGCGGTAAATTAATGACTGGTAACTCAGGAATCGACCATTCTTGATTGCGCCGATTCGCGTAGCGTTTGCCAAAGTAAGGAATTGTCCCCAGCAGCGTGTAATCGAGTCTTTCGCGGGCTTCGCGCAGCGTTTTCACCGAGCGATCGCTTAGTTCTAAAATACATATGGTGAGAATGGCGAGAATCAGCGCCAGTATATTGCCCAACGCGAGAATCATTGCTTTTTTGCGGACAGATGCATTCTCTGGTACTGTTGCAAATTCAATGATGCGGGCATTACCCATATTTTGGTTTTCGGCTACCCGAACTTCTTGCAATCTCCTCAACAAAGTTTCGTAGGTAGATTGAGCAGCTTCTAGGCGTCGTTCTAATTCTCTTTGTGTTTGCTCTAACCGAGGCAGAACATTGACTCTTTGGCGGTAGGCATTGTATGTATTGTTAAGCGAATTGAGGCGACTAGTTAAACCTAATCGTTGGATTTCTGAGTTAACGTAGTTTTGCGTCAGTTCTTGGCGAATTTCACCCATTTGCAAGTTGCCTGGTGAAACTTCTGTGGCTGCGGCATTCCCGATCGCACCTTGGACGCGTTCTTCTAGTAAAGCTCTTAAAGCATCTCTGCGTTCAGTCAAACTCAATAGAGTAGGATGATCGCCAACAAAGCGAGTTTGCTGTACAGCTAATTCCGCTTCTACTTGTTGATACTCTGCTAAAACTTTCTGTATTCCTGGTGATTGGTTAAGCGCCGTCAGCGTAATGCCTTCTTGGGGATTCATTCCCACTTGTTGTTGCAGCGTTGCGCTTCTGGTTGTTGTATCTGCTAGTTGCGCTTGCGTTTCGGTGATTTGATTTTCGAGTTGCTTAATCGCGGCTACTGCGGTTTTAGCTTCTTCATCTAAAGCAACAACTTGATTTTGTTCTTTAAACTGCCGTAGTGCGAGTTCGGCTTGACGCACGGTTGTTTCCATCTGCGGCAATTGCTTTGCGATAAATTCTCCCGCCGCCGACGCTTCAGCGCGATTTGTGATGATGTTGTTTTCGATGTACAAATTCATCACTTTATTGACAACCGCTGCCGCTTCTTCAGGATCTTCGCTTTGGTAGGATATCTGCAATACATCTGTTAATGGAATATTTTTTGCACTCATCTTACCTGCGAGTGCTTGTGGTTTAATTAACGAACCGCCATCGTTTCTTAAATTAAGCGCTGTAATTGTTTTTTCAAGAAAAGGTACGGAACGAATAATTTCTATTTCTGTATTGAGCGGATTAGCTTTTGTTGCTAGTGCTTCTAGCTCACCAACGTTGATATCTTTTAAACCGGAAATCGCAGTTGTTCTATCTGCTTTTCTAAATAAAAGCTTTCCCTGCGCTTCATAAACAGGTCTTTGCATCGACGCAAATGCGGTTGCCGCAGCTACAACAACGCCAAATACACCTGCCGCAGGCAACCAGCGCCGTTTTAAAATCAACCAAACTCTTTTGGGGTCTATGTCGATAGTTTCGTTAGATTCCATAGCTGACTCATCCATGTGTAAAGGGCGGACAGGTGTGTTTTGCCAATCAGCCTATCGTAGCTCTAAAAAAATGTCCACGTTCAACTGTGATTAGCTATACACTGTTACTCTGGCAATTTTTCCCGTAGATATACGTAGGTAATTGTACCATTGGGCGGAAAAACACAGGAAACATTAAATGATTATTATAGTTAATTTATCGCGTTCGTTTTTCTTGTATCGCTCATCAATTTACTCAAAATAAAGTAGAGAATCGCTGCTGCAACAATGCCATTAATCGGCTTAATTCCAGGTGCAGCCCAAGCGATCGCCGAGGCGATAATATAAGCAATAATTCCTGCCCAGTTAAACGCTGGCTGTCTTTGATTTAATGTCGGAAATTGTCCTTGGTGCAGCAACCAATAATCTGCCATGACAACACCGCCAATTGGAGGAATAAATGTCCCAAGCAAAATCAAGTAAGGAACGAGCAAGTTATAAATTCCGCCCCAAGCTAGTACTAACGCAACGGTAGCACCACCTAGAACAAAGGCAGTACGTTTATTTGTGCGGAACATATGCGCACCCGCTACCGAAAAAGCATAGATAGTATTATCTTGCGTCGTCCACATATTCAAAAACAACAATATCAATCCCCAAAAGAGCAATCCTTGCTGTGCCATTACTTGTACAATGTCTTCATTTCCATAGACTAAGGCACAGAACGCACCGCTAAAAATTAATAAGCCATTTGCTAGAAAAAAAGCCGCCAAGGTACTCCAAAATGCCGTACGTCCATCCTTAGCAAAACGACTCCAATTTGTTGCTTGAGTTCCACCAGAAACAAAAGTCCCAACGATAATTGTAATTGCTTCACCGAGTCCCAGTTGCTGTTGCGGAACGATCGCTTGTAAACCAGCAAAACCACCAACATCGCGTGTGGCAATTGTTAAGCTCCAAATGATTAAAATCAGCATCGCCGGAACCGCAATGCGACTGAGCCAATCCATCGCACGATAGCCGATATAAGCGGTTGAGCAGAAAAAATACGTAAAGAAAAGAATCATCAACCAATTAAACGAACTTGGAACTCCAGCTAATTGATTGAGCACGTCTGCCATTAAAGCCGAACCCCAGGCATACCAACCAATTTGCGTAAAGCCCAGCAGAAAGTCAACCCAACGCGAGCCGACGCTACCGAAACTAAATCGTGCCATCAGTACTGTACTTAAACCACTACGCGCTGCGATATAACTTAGTAGTGCCGCATAAATACCTAAAAGCAGATTACCTGCCAAAATTAGACCGACTAAATCAGTAAAGCGGTAAGCAGGACCTACTCTTCCTCCAGCGAACAAAGTCCCAGAATATAACGTAAAGCCTATTAATAAAGGAGCCACCGACCAAAGTGACTTACGCGCTTCTGGCGGGACAGCACTAAGCGGATAGTCTTCACTTACGGGCGATCGCGGTGCTAAGTTTTGTTCCGACGTGCTACTCATGAAAAATCATCAACTATTGTTGCAGCTATCTTGACTCCGAGTGGCATCTCAGAACCGTATTGTAGTTGACCAGATTTCAGGAGTGTCGAGTTAAATCAAAACATAAGCCTCGTTATCTCTACTACACTATTTCCCATTCTAGATTCGCTTGCTGCCGAAAATTATAAGTGTCGTGGTCGTTGATGTTGGTGTCACTCAGTTCTAAATTATAAAAATCGACAAACTCGTGTTCAAAATAGGGTCCCGCGTGCCAAGTACCGACTTCTAACTTAATAAAGCGATCGCCAGGAATGCGAAACGCGGCAATTTTGTCAAGTTCCGGCTGTGGCGCAGAATTTGGGGGTGCGACAGCCAACAACCATTCTTTACCTGCAAGCGAACCTAAACACTGAGTACATTGGAGGTGACGGGTAATCGTGTGGAATTTGCGCCCGCGTCGGTGCAAGCGCATAATGTAGAAGCGAGGAATGCCGTTATTTAATACCAACTGTGCATCGGTGTGGTCATAAGCCTTACCGTCAGTGCTAGCAGCGATAACTTGACCATAAGGCTGAAAGCTTTCTGGTGTAATCAACTGCGCGGTGAGTTGGTGAAGCGATTTAGCTAAAGCCATAATTTAAGAGGGGTTTTGGGAGTCGGAGGTCAGAGGTCAGAGAGATTCTTTTGATGCTTTGCTTCGGGGTTTTAACTTTCTGGCTTTTTTAGGGAAAACAATGTCAGGACTTACGCAGTTGAATCTATTCCGCCCCCCTAGCCCCAAACACAAAAGTTTCATCCTTATCTTCTCCCCCATGCATTGGGGGAGAGTGAGAGGGGGCGGGGGGAATCTGAGTTGAAGTCCCCCACTCATGGGGGATTTAGGGGGCAAGTGCGTAACTCCTAAATGTTTTCAAGTTCACCAGCGATTCATCTTCCGGCTAGAAACCAATGTCGCAAGAGTTGTTTCGCTTAACCTGACCCCTGACCTCTTTTTATCATAATGACTTAGCGCGTACCGAATAAGCGATCGCCTGCATCGCCTAATCCTGGCACAATGTACCCATGCTCATCCAACTGCTGATCGATCGCCGCAGTGTAGATTGGAACATCAGGGTGTTGTTCGTGAAAATGTTCAATTCCTTCGGGTGCAGCCAGTAAACAAACAAACTTCATAGAAACAGGATTTGTTAACTTCAATCGCGTCACCGCCGCTGCTGCTGAGTTTCCTGTCGCCAGCATCGGATCGACCACTAACATATCGCGCTTATCAACGTCGTGAGGAACTTTGAAATAGTATTCAACCGCAATCAGTGTTTTCGGGTCGCGATACAAACCAATATGCCCGACTCTAGCTGAAGGCATCAGTTCCAACATTCCATCTAAAATTCCCTGTCCCGCTCTTAAGATGGAAACAATAACTAACTTTTTATCTGGGGCGAGGACTGGGGCTTCCATCGTCGCTAAAGGCGTTTTAATTGTTTCCGTTTTTAACGGTAGATCTCGCGTCACTTCGTAGGCTAGCAGCAAGCTAATTTCCTTTAACAGCGTGCGAAATTTGGCTGTACTCGTGTCAGCTTTGCGCATTAGCGTCAGCTTGTGCTGAATTAAGGGATGGTCGATAACGGTTACTTCCGCTTGCATATAGTGTTTATATTAGGTTTTATTAATTTGAAACTTCTCTTGCATTACCAGTTGCTAAAATACGGTACCATCGCTGTCAATTTGAATCGGTGGCACACCATCGCTTCTTAACTGTGCTGCAATTTTACGTCCTGCACTCCACGTTCCACCTTGGAGGACTTTAACTAGTGGTAATTCTTGAGCATCCATCCCCAATTTTTCGCGAATCGTCGCAGCAATATAGTCCAATAAAATCACCGTTAAAGCTCGCCACTCAACAATCACTTCTGAATCGACTTTATGTGCTTGCTGTAATAAATTTGGATGTTTGGGCTGCAATAATCCGAGGTCGAGACATAAACCACCGTTGCGATACTCTGGTAATCCAGTCAAAGCATCTAACCCAGTAATTTCTAAACCAAGTTCTTGGAGTGGTTCGAGTAGAGAATAAGTAAGCCACTGCGAAAGTTTGTGAAAAGGTACTAATTTGTTGTCACTAAGTGCTGAATGATACCAAACGTCACCTAGATTTATCCCATCAATTGTTAATCTTCCTGTCCAAATATCTCCTAATCCTTCTAAAACTGCACTGAAAACCGTTTCAGCCGCGAGTTGCCCGTGAGACGCTTTCGTTAATAAGTAGTTGACTAGCCCCCCAGGACGGGGATGATCATTGCCAAATAATTGCGGATGACTAACAATTGTTTGTCCTAATCGACGTAACAGATTTAACCTTCCAGGTAAACCTACTAGCGGATTTTGGTGACTGAGTTGAAAGCCAGCAGCAAGGATATCTTCTGTGAGTTTTTGCAAGCCCAAGGCATCCGCTTGCAGCTTGTCAGAATGACTCGAAAAAGTTCCCTGACAAAACATTTGAAAACTTGCAACCGCAAGACCTTCGGAGCGACGAAACACTAAATTCGTACCAGGTTCATGATACTGCCATGTTGCGCCTGCGCCCGCATCGAGCAATACACTCACGATCGCTAAATCAAACTTTGCTTGGGCTTTGGCAAGCGGTGTTAATTCTGCCAACTCTCGATCTAGCTGGGTTAAACGCGATCTCCCTGCTTCAAAATGACGCCAGCGACTATGAAAGGGAATTTGTAAATCGGGATAATCTTCACGCATGACCTCAATGACATAATCTGCCACGGGTCTTAACTGCGTCAAATCGCAGCGAAAATGTTCTAGGCGATCCTCACACGCCAAATCGAATAAAATGCCACAGCGATCGCGAATTGCTTGCGCCGAACGTATATACGCGATCTCCTTTTGAGAAGACACAATTTTCAATTCCTTCACGCGATTAATCCAAGCTTCGCCCTTTAATCTCAGATAAAGTTACGGTATCGGCGACTTCTCCATTGGTATAGTATCCCGCTGCCTTTTTCGCCTCAATTTCTACGCGTGCATCTTGCGGAATCAACTCCTCTGGAATCGGTACGCGCTCAACAATTTCAATACCAGACTGCGTAACGGCGTCGTATTTCAAATTACTCATTGACACCATGCGATCGATGCGCGTAATTCCTAGCCAGTGCAAAACATCAGGCATCAATTCTTGAAAGCGCATATCTTGGACACCTGCGACGCATTCAGTACGTGCAAAGTAAGCATCAGCGCGATCGCCTCCGGATTGGCGTTTGCGTGCGTTGTAAACTAAAAATTTTGTCACCTCGCCTAAGGCGCGTCCTTCTTTACGGCAATAGACAATCACACCCGCACCACCTTCTTGCGCAGTTTGGACGCACACTTCAATGCCATGAACTAAATAAGGACGACACGTACAAATATCCGAACCAAAAACATCAGAACCGTTACATTCATCATGGACTCGCACCGCTAAAGGTTTATGCGGATCGGCGATCGCCGCGACATCTCCCACAATGTACACGGTAATACCGCCAATGGGTGGTAAAAAGACTTCTAAATCAGACCGCGTGACTAACTCAGGAAACATACCGCCAGTTTGTTCAAACAAGGCGCGGCGTAAATCAGCTTCGGTAATTCCAAAGCGCTTGGCAATTCCTGGTAAATACCACACCGGATCAATTGCGGCTTTTGTAACGACTAAATCGCCGCGTGGTTTGAGAATTGCACCATCGATGCGTAATCGTCCGGCGGCTACCGCATCTTGTAGCTCTGGCATATTAATATGAGCTTTGGTAATCGCGATCGTCGGGCGGATATCATATCCTTGCTCGTAGTAGCTCGTGAATGCTTCTCCTACCATTGCCCCGAACGGATCGAGTGAGACAATTTTTTCAGGATCTGCCCAGCTTGGATGCGGTCCAATTTGCTCAACGGGAGAGGTGTTTGTCAAATCCGCACGATAATCAGATTGCAGCACTCCTCTAGCGACTGCTAAAGCACGATAAACAGCATAACTACCCGAATGCGTACCAATGACATTACGGTGGGCTGGATTGGTCAATGTCGCGATGATCGGACCGCGAGCGCCTGGGTTTGCTGCGCCCCAAGAAATCGGAATCGGTTTAGGACCAAATTGACTGGGATGCGAAGTTAGAACAATATGCCGAGGAACGTGCTTTTTGTTTGGCATAAATGCAATAGCTATGAAGGTAGTGTATTAAAACTGGGTGCGGAACTGCGATGAGTTTGAATTCACCATCATAGGGCTTTTGTCAAGGAGTTGCCAAGTTGGTATTGATACCGTTTTGTTTGAGAGTTGCTTCATAAGCAAAAGCGATCGCACTTTAACCCAAACTAGTCAAACCGCGATCGCTCAATTTATATTTAGGAGGGAATTGAAACCAATGGGCAAGGCATTGGGTAAGGCATTGCCTTGCCCCTCTAGATATCTTGTTCGCCCAACTCGCTTGTCATATAATCAAACGGCTCATCGACAAAACTGGTATCGCTGACTCCGGCTGCGGCAACTTGCTCTTTAACAATGTCCTTCATAATTTGGATACCTTGAATCGTGGGACCAATTGGCACGCCCAACGAATTGTAAGTTTCCCGCAAACCTTGCAGCACGCGTTCATCTAATACATCCATACTGCCAGCGACGAGCGCATAAGTAGCATAGCGTAGGTAGTAGTCCATGTCGCGCAAGCAAGCGGCGTATCGCCGTGTGGTGTAAGCATTCCCACCAGGACGAATGAGTTCAGGGAGTTCTTCAAATAACCGCGAACCTGAGCGTTTGACAATTGCGGCGGCGTTGCCATTGATTGCGGCGGCGGCTTGGACTCGTGCTGTCCCTGTTTCAAAATAAGATTTCAGCCGTTCCATCGCATCGCGGTCAAAGTACCGACCTGCGACATCATAAGTTCCAATTAAAGTTGTAATCGCGTCCCGCATGAAATTGCTCTCCAAATATTTCCTATTTGTGGTTTGATATTCTTACTCGATTTTTTTGTACCTAGTATTTATGACTATGGTGCCTGAACTATGAAATAGCGATACAGGCAATTTACTGGCTACTTATGGATTCTATGCCAATTTGACTACTGATTTGAGATTTTATGAATAATGATGTCGTTACATGCTGCATCTTTGATCGTTGTACTCGATGATATTCAACTTTACAAGTCGTATTGTTGGGCAAAGCGAGTCAATCTCACAATCTTTCGCAAAGAATCCTAATAGAATCCGTAAAAACAGTTTTTTGTATAATAAACTACAAAACTGCCCCAACTCTATCCTTAGGATGATCCAAAAGTGGCACAGTTTTAGTCTGAACCTAGTGGCGGCAGCAGGATAAAAAAGTTAAGGAGTTACCCATGTCTGAAGAGAAAACCCCGCAAGATGTCTTGAAGATGATTCAAGACGAAAATATTGAACTGATCGATTTAAAATTTGTCGATCCCTTAGGTACGTGGCAACATCTCACCGTGCATAAATCGCTGATCGAAGAAGAAAGCTTTGTTGAAGGGGTAGCGTTTGATGGTTCCAGTATTCGTGGCTGGAAGTCAATTCATGAATCAGACATGGCGATGCGACCAGACCCCAATACTGCCTGGATTGACCCGTTCATGGCAGATAAAACGCTCTCGCTGATTTGTACCATCTTAGAGCCACGTACTGGGGAACTTTACGATCGCTGTCCGCGAGCGATCGCACAAAAAGCGTTAGATTTCCTCCAAGCAGCAAACCTTGGCGATACCGCGTTCTTTGGTCCCGAAGCCGAATTTTTCATTTTTGATGATGTCCGCTTCGACCAAACCGAAAACAAAAGCTACTACTACGTCGATTCCGCCGAAGGTCGTTGGAATTCGGGTCGCGAGGAAGCAGGCGGTAACTTAGGTTATAAACCACGTTACAAAGAGGGTTACTTCCCTGTTTCGCCCACCGACTCGTTGCAAGATATGCGCAGTGAAATGCTGCTGACAATGGCAAAGTGTGGCGTTGTGATTGAAAAGCATCACCACGAGGTGGCGACAGGCGGTCAGTGCGAGTTAGGCTTTAAGTTTGCTCCGTTAATCAAAGCCGCTGATGACTTGATGACGTATAAATATGTCATTAAGAACGTCGCGAAGAAATACGGTAAAACAGTCACGTTCATGCCTAAGCCGATCTTTAACGATAACGGTTCGGGTATGCACACGCACCAATCAATTTGGAAAGAAGGTCAGCCTTTATTCGCAGGCGATCGCTACGCAGGCTTAAGCCAAATGGCGCTGCATTACATCGGTGGTATTCTAAAGCACGCTCCGGCGTTGTTAGCCTTCACGAACCCCAGCACCAACTCTTACAAGCGTCTCGTTCCTGGTTTTGAAGCACCTGTAAACTTAGCATACTCCCAAGGAAACCGTTCGGCTTCGGTGCGGATTCCCATCGCTTCTAGCCCCAAAGCGAAGCGTTTAGAGTTTCGTTGTCCTGATGCTACTGCCAACCCCTATCTTGCGTTTGCGGCGATGTTATGCGCGGGTATCGACGGTATCAAGAACGAAATCGATCCTGGCGATCCTTTGGATGTCGATATCTACGAACTCAGCCCCGAAGAGTTAGCCAAAGTTCCCTCAACACCTGGTTCTTTAATCGAGGCTTTACAAGCACTCGAAGACGATCACAGCTTCTTGACTGCGACCGGAGTCTTCACAGAAGACTTTATCAATAACTGGATTACGTACAAGATTGATAAAGAAATCAACCCGATGCGGCTGCGTCCTCACCCTTACGAGTTTGCCCTCTACTATGATGTGTAATCAGGTTAGAGGTCAGAGGTCAGAGGATGCTGCGCAGATTTACGGTTTAGGATTAAAACAAGAGCAAGGCAATGTCTAGCCAGTAATTGGATCAATAGTTCTGAACCGCTTGAATGTCCTCGTCATACTGACACTGCTATAAGTTGTTGCCACCTATTAAAGGTGGCTTTTTTGTTAATGATGAAAGGGTCGGCGGTTAGACAACAGTAAAAAAACGCGCGATCGCTGTTTCATTACAAATTCCTAGATTTATCCGCACAAAAAAATGTATCAGCAATTCCCTGACTCCTGATCTTCAGACCCCTGACCCCTCATAAATTCGTTACAATTATTCACAGTAAATCGCCGTCATCAAGATAATTTACGCCACTCTCATGCCTGACACTTTAACCAAGCTGACTTACCAAACTTTTCAGCAGGGCAAAAACTACTTTGGTTTAGCGCACAAAATACTTAGTACTCGGTTAATGAATCTGGTTTCTCCTACTGAAATCCAATCTCGACCGATATCTCCGGACGTTTTATTAAAAATTCAACAAAGGCTAAATCAGCTACTCGAAACTGACTGGCAAGACGCGGAACAGGGTGTATATCCTGAAAGTTTATTATTTGATAATCCTTGGGATGAGTTTTTCCTTTACTACCCAGCCGTTTGGTTAGATTTACCGCAAATTTGGCAACGGGCAAAGCAAAAACAGCATCAAGACTTTTCACCGGATATCAATACCGAAGGTTATCCAAATTACTACGTCCGCAACTTCCATCATCAAACGGGTGGCTATTTTAGTGATTTCTCTGCCAAGCTTTATGACTTACAAGTAGAAATTCTTTTTGGTGGAACAGCCGATCCAATGCGGCGGCGCATTCTTGCACCACTTAAGCAGGGCTTGCAAGCATTTGCAAACGTACCGCCGCACCAAGTACGTATTTTAGACGTCGCGTGTGGTACTGGGCGTACACTCAAGTTAATTCGCGCAGCTTTACCCGAAGCATCGCTATTTGGAACAGATTTGTCACCAGCGTACTTACGTAAAGCCAATCAACTGCTATCACAAAATCCTGGCGAGTTGCCACAACTGTTGCAAGCTAATGCCGAGGAGTTACCTTACCTCGATAATTATTTTCATGCAACAACTTGTGTATTTTTGTTTCACGAGTTACCAGGGCCAGTGCGTCAAAAAGTGATTGACCAATGCTTCCGCGTAACTCAACCAGGAGGAGTATTTGTTATTTGTGATTCAATTCAAGTCAGTGATTCTCCTGATATGATTCCTGTCATGGAGAGTTTTCATGAAACTTTCCACGAACCTTTTTACAAGCACTATATGACTGATGATTTGGTTGAACGCTTGGAAAAAGCAGGTTTCCAAAATGTCACGACTCAGACTCATTTTATGAGCAAGGTCTTTGTAGCGCACAAACCTGCTTAAAGAGGAAATCAAGAGGGTAAAGTATAATTTAATACTCAGATTTCTAGCTACGGGCAAGGCACTACCTTGCCCCCCTTATTTACTCAGGAGCGTGTCTACAGACGATACATTGGGTCTATACCATTTTGGATTGAGACTGAAGGGTGAGGATTCTACTGTCCAAATATGGCAGTCTTGAAATCAATTGGTATAAGTCCATTTCACACATCAGCACAAATCTAAATTTCTATGACAAGTTATCAAGCTGATCCAGAAACAGTTGCTACTCAATCGTTATCTACGAACGAAATGATCGATGAGTTGCTTGATTCAGCAACCAGCGACGACCCTGTAGCAGTTATTCAAACCGTCATCGCTAGTCTAGAAGAAGATGACACTGCGATGGTCAGCCATACTCAAGAAGGTCATTTGTGGAAGTTTAAGTATGGTAGCGTTGAAGTTTTTGTTCAACTGACTGGGCTAAGTGACGATGATACTCTAACGGTTTGGTCTACTGTTTTACAACTTCCTACCAAAAATGAGCCGCAACTCATGCGTAAACTCATGGAAATGAACTGGTCAGGAACTTTTGAAGCGTGTTTTGGAATTTTTAACGATCAAGTCGTTGTTGTCGCGACACGCACCTTAGCTGGAGTGTCGCCAGGCGAGATTTCGCGATTGATAACCATCGTGGCTACGATCGCTGATGACAACGACGAAGCCTTACAATCTGAATTTGGACAATAAACGCACCAAAGACACTTGGCGGCTGATTCCGCTTTTTGCAGCCCCAGGGCGGGTGCAAATGGCAATTGACCGCTGGCTAGTTGAACAACACGCGGCGGGTTTGCATCCGTCTACTTTACGATTTTATACATGGTCGCCAACTGCCATTTCTTTGGGGTATCATCAGCATAAATACCCAGAAGCTTGGCAGCATTTAACTTATCAAGGTCAGCCTGTTGATTTAGTGCGTCGTCCTACCGGCGGACGTGCGGTTTTGCACCAAGGCGATCTCACCTATGCGGTAGTTACCTCAGGTTTAACTGGTAGCCGCGTGCAAGTTTATCAACAGCTTTGTGAGTTTTTGATTCGCGGCTGGCGATCGCTGGGCGTCGAGTTACACTATGGTACGGCGGGACGCAGCTATATTCACAATCCCAACTGTTTCGGTACGGCGACTAGTGCGGATTTGGTTTTAGCCGATGGTACAAAGTTGATTGGTAGCGCCCAATTGTTTTATCAAGGGGCTGTTTTACAACACGGTTCGATTCGTTTAGAACCTGATGCGGCATTGTTTACTGAAGTTTTTGGTATTCATACCAAAGCGATTGCACTACCAATAACTGCACATAATGGCTTGATTGTCAAGATTGTAGAGGCTTTGAGTACCGCAGCGCAAGATGGCTTTGATGTTGAGTTTGACGTTCAACCACTTTCCACCGATGAATGGATTGCAATTAAGCGTGAGTTAAGTGTCTAAAGGTGTTGGTAATTGGTAATTGGTAACAATGAGCGCTCTTTGGTTAGCGTCTGTGTAGCTAAATGCTTTCCCATTCCCCATTACCCGTTACCGCGCAGCCACTTGAGTACAAATAGCTACTGCTAAGTGTAGATTTTGTAAAAAAAGTGGTAAAAGCGATCGCGCCTACATTCAAATCGTGAATAAGTGCGTTAAACATAGAGTTGGTGTTTAGCTACAAAAGTTCATGAATTGTTCTAACTGTCAGCACCGTGGCTCTATTTCTTGTCCTTTGCAGCAAAAAGTGTTATTCGTTCCTGAAACACACGATGCAATTTCCAAAGGCTTTTGCACGCATTGGACGCCGAAAACTCATACTTAAGCATTGTTTGAGTTCAAAAGCGTTTAATGATTTTTAGAAGTGGCACAAATGAGTAAAGATTCAAGTTTTGATTTGCTGGAGGTACAAACCGCATCAACCCAAGCAACAGCAACCGAAAAATATCAAAAAACATTTCACTCCGCAATTATTCGCGGTCCCTATCTACAACAGGGAACAGAGTCTAGTATCGTTATCCGTTGGGCGACTAACAATCCAGTTCAAGGAAGAGTGTTGTATGGTACTGCGCCAGATAAACTATCGTTAAGTGCGACAGAAGCAGCCGTAACCTGCGACCATACAGTAAAACTTCAGGAACTTGAGTCAGATACAAAATATTATTATGCGATCGCCCATTCAACTGAAAGAGACGAAGGTTTCTTTTTTGTTACCGCACCAAAACAACCGAAGCCGACTCGCATTTGGGTTGTTGGCGATTCAGGGCGCGGAAACGAGATTGCGGCGCAGGTTAGAGATGGATATTTAAAGTTTACTGGCACGCGTCATACCGATTTGTGGCTGATGTTGGGGGATAATGCTTACGACACTGGTACTTGGGATGAATATCAGCGGGGAGTTTTTCAGATGTATCCGCAGATTCTCCGTAACAGCGTACTGTGGACAGCAATTGGCAATCACGATGCTGGAAGTGCGAGTTCTGAGTGGCAAACTGGACCGTATTACGAACTATTCAATCCTCCCACACAAGGCGAAGCGGGCGGGATAGCGTCGGGAACCGCTGCGTATTATTCGTTTGACTACGGTAATATTCATTTTATTTGTCTCGATTCTTACGGTAGCGATCGCACGTCTACAGGCGCAATGCTAACCTGGGCTGCTAAAGATGCAACTTTGTCTGATAAAGATTGGAAAATTGCTTTTTGGCATCACCCTCCATATACGAAAGGATCGCACGATTCAGATACAGAAATTGAACTGATTGAAATGCGCGAACGTGCCTTGCCAATTTTGGAAGCAGCAGGTGTAGACTTAGTGCTATCTGGTCACAGTCATTCCTACGAACGCTCATACTTAATCGACGGGCATTATGGTACCTCAGACACTTTTAGCTCCCAGATGAAAAAAGATCAAGGTAGCGGTCAAGAAGATAAATCAGGAGCATACTATAAGTCTTCAGTACCTCATGCAGGCACAGTATATATCGTTGCTGGAACTTCGGCGCGTGCTGATGAAGTTTCACCGCATCCTGCAATGCATACATCGTTAAGCATTCCTGGATCGTTAGTCATCGATGTACAAGGGAAGCGGCTTGATGTGACGTTCGTTGACGATTATGGGGAAATTCGGGATTATTTTACGATAAAGAAGAGGTAATCGGTAATCGGTAATTGGTGATAGAGAATATATTTAGGATTTGCTGGTATCAGGAAATATCAGCGCTTCTTGCCATTCCCAGGAAAGAAAAATGCGATCGCCTTCTTGGTATGGACTTGATCCGCGTCGCCGTAGTTCTAAAACGTGAAACTCTAAACCTGACATTTCAACGAGGTAACTTGTCGCATAGCCGAGATATTGACTTTGCACGATTTGGGCTGCATATGCTGTATCACTAGTATTAGCAGTAAGATTGATATTTTCTGGACGTATGACAACTTTTACGGCGCTATTGGGCGCTATTTCCGCTGCTAAAGTCCCTGTAACAACTTGATTGTCGATATTTACTTGACCTTGATCGCCCTTAACTTGTACGAGAACTCCTGCTAAAAAGTTGGCGCGTCCAATAAATTCTGCGACATAAAGGTTGACAGGATGCTCATAAACTGCTAAGGGCGTGCCTACTTGTAAAAGTTCGCCATTGTGTAGTACAGCGATGCGATCGGATAATGCTAATGCTTCTTCTTGATCGTGCGTCACATAGACGAAGCTAATTCCAGTTTGACGCTGGAGTTGTTTTAATTCCTCGCGCAGTTCAACGCGGATTTTAGCATCCAAAGCAGATAAAGGTTCATCCAATAGCAACACATCAGGGCGATCGACAATCGCGCGGGCGATCGCAACTCGTTGGCGTTGTCCGCCAGAAAGTTGGGAAGGAAAGCGATCGCGCATTTCCAATAGTTGAACTAACTTGAGTGCATCAGTCACGCGCGTACCAATTTCATCACGCGTCAATCGTTTAACTTGTAAAGAAAAGCCAATGTTTTCAAACACTGATAAATGCGGAAACAACGCATAATCTTGAAACACAGTATGCACATTACGACGATACGCCGGTAAACGGCTGACATCGCGATCGCCAATCCAAACCTTGCCGCTATTTGGAATTTCAAAGCCACCAATCAGCCGCAAAAGCGTCGTTTTCCCGCAGCCAGAAGCGCCAAGAAGCGTAAAAAATTCACCTTGGTTGACTACGAGGCTTACTTCCTTAACCGCCTGCACAGCACCATAATTCTTGCTAACTTGTTCTAATCTGACTGCTATTTTCATTTGTAGAACTTACGCAAGAACTCTCTCAAACTCTTCATCTCTGGGTTCTCTGTGTCTCTGTGGTTCGTATAAAAAAGGGTAGACAAAACGCCCACCCTACAAAATTATTCTGCATCCCCAAATGCAGTGAAGTGCCAGGGCTTTTTCACATCGCCACTGAGATCGAACATGATATGTTTCGCAATCGTATACTCTTCCATCGCGTAGCGCGATAAGTCCTTACCAAAGCCAGATTCTTTAAAACCGCCATGCGGCATTTCGGAAGCTAAGGGTAAGTGATCGTTGATCCAAACTGTGCCAAATTCTAACGCACTAGCGACGCGCCAAGCTTTAGTAACATCTTTTGTCCAGACGGATGCAGCTAAGCCGTACTTCACATCGTTGGCAACCGCGATCGCTTCTTCTTCCGAATCAATGGCATTGACGACTACCACAGGACCAAACACTTCTTCTTGCATAATTTCACTAGAGGTAGGTGCATCACAGAATATTGTCGGTTGATAGAAAAAGCCTTTACCATCCGGCATTTCTCCGCCTAATTTCAGAGAAACACCATCATTTTTAGCGCGTTCGACAAAGCCATGCACTCGTTGTCGTTGATCGGCAGAAATTAATGGTCCCATGTCGGTAGTTTCGGCTTGGGGTGTTCCCAAACGCACTTGTTGCGCTAATTCACTAAATGTGCTAAGAAACTCTTGATAGCGCGATCGCTCGACTAAAATGCGTGTAGCAGCAGTACAATCTTGTCCAGTATTGATATAAGCACCCACAACTGCACCTTGCGCAGCAGCGGCGATATCCGCATCGGCAAAGACAACGAACGGCGCTTTCCCACCAAGTTCTAAATGTACCCGCGTCACTTTTTGCGCGGCGAGTTCCATAATGCGTTTTCCGGTACGTGTCGAACCTGTAAACGACACCATTCGGACATCAGGATGCGATACTAATGGTTCTCCCACACTTGCACCACCTGTGACAACATTAATCACCCCAGGCGGAAAGCCGACTTCTAATGCGGTTTGTGCCAACATCAAAGTCGTTAACGGTGTTTGCGGCGCAGGTTTAATCACAACGGTGTTTCCTGCGGCGATCGCAGGTGCTATTTTCCACGCTGCCATCATAATCGGATAATTCCACGGTGCGATCGAAGCGACAACTCCCACAGGTTCGCGGCGGATTGTCGAAGTGTAGCCTGAAACAAATTCTTTTGTGGCAATTCCTTCAATCACTCTTGCTTGACCAGCAAAGTAACGGATATTATCAATCGCAAAGGGAACGTCACCATTGGCAACAAGTTTAATCGGTTTACCGGCGCTGAGGCTTTCAATTTGGGCAAGTTTATCAATTTTGGCTTCTAAAGCGTCGGCGAGTTTATAGATTAATGTACTGCGTTCTGCTGGGCTTAATTGTGACCAACTTGTGCAGGCAGATTTCGCGGCTTTGACCGCGTTATCAACATCGGTATAATCAGCTTGGGGAACTTCGGCGATTTCATCTTCGGTTGCGGGGTTAATTACTGTTTCCCAATTGGCGCTTACCGCTACGACTGCTTCGCCATTGACGATCATCTTGTACTGTTCCATAGCAAGTATCCTACTCGCGGGCAAATTTTTGACTTAACAACACCAAACAAATCGAAAACACAAGAATTAATGTCACTGTAGCGTTGATTTCGGGTGTAATTCCAAAACGCAACCTCGCCCAAATTTCCATTGGTAAAGTGTTATCTTGACCTGTGAGAAAAATTGTGACAATGATTTCGTCAAAGCTTAAAGTAAAAGCTAAAAGTGTTCCTGAAATCAAAGCCGAACGTATCCCTGGAAACACCACTCTCCAAAACGCTGCCCACGGCGACGCGCCTAAATCAGCGGCGGCTTCTTCTAAACTGCGGGGTAACTGTGAAATTCTGGCGGCGACGGTATTAAAAACGACGGGAAAACCAAACGTGGCGTGACCGATAATTACGGTTAAAAGTCCTAGTGGGACATCTAATGTCGAGAAGAAACTCAACATCGCGACACCAGTGACGATTCCTGGCAGAATTATGGGTAATACGGCGGCGGTACGAAACGCATTTTTACCGAAAAATTGATATTTTTGGATGGCGAAAGCGGCAAGTGTTCCTAAAATAGCGGCGATGGAAGTCGCGGCGATCGCAACTCGTATACTGTTAAACAAACCCGCTTGTAAGCGATCGTCGGATAAAGCTGCATTGTACCAATCTACTGTCCAACCTTGAATCGGTAACGCTAAAACCCTTCCCTGACTGAAGCTAAAAACAACAATCACCAGGATGGGTAGATACATGAACAAGTAAACGAGAATTGTTAACCCACCCAAAAGCTGTTTCATAGATTCTCCAATACACTTTGACGCGAGAGAATTGTCATTAGCCCGAATAATAACAGTAGAATTACTAGTGCAAACGCCGCACCTAAAGGCCAATTATCTGCTACGCCAAACTGACTAGCAACAATGTTTCCCACAAGAATATCTCCCGCACCGCCAACTAATGAAGCAGTAATATAGTCTCCTACAGTTAAGCTAAAAACGGAGATTCCTCCTGCTAAAAGTCCAGGTAAAACTAGAGGAAATGTGACTTTGCGGAAAGTATTCCAAGAATTTGCGCCTAAATCTGCTGAGGCTTCGAGTAGATTTTTTGGTAATCTTTCTAAGGCGGTAACTAATGGCAAAATCATAAATGGTAGCCATACATAACACAGCGTCACTACCATCGAAAATTGATTATAGAGAAATAAAGAAGAAGGTTCTGTAAAAATTCCTAGTGAAACTAGAAAGCTGTTGAGAACTCCGTTGTAACCTAAAATAACCCGCCACGCAAATACTCTTACTAAGTAGCTTGACCATAGTGGAAGTAAGATTAACAGCGTTAGTATTTGTTTGTATTTTCCTGCATATAAAGCGAGAAAGTATGCTACTGGAAAGGCTAATATGGCATTGATTGCTGTTACAATTGTTGCGATGTATATGGTGCGAAATAGTGTGTTGCGGTAGCCTGGATTATTGATAATTTGAATGAAGTTTTGCCAGGTAAATTTGGGGATGATTTGCACGTATTCGTGCTGCATAAAGGCATAGCTGAGTAATACTATTATGGGAATGAAGTAGAAGCTAATCATCCATAAGGATGGTGGAAGAAAGCTTGTCCAAAATCCTGTTGGGAGGTTCTTTTGTTGAATGGGTACTGTTGTTGCCATTAAGATGGAGTTTTTAATGAACCACATTGGCGTAGCCTTCCCTGCGGGTAGGCACAAAGAAAATAGGACTAGCGCGCGTCTCCTCTGACCTCTGGTTATTGTCCTCGGAATTCGTTCCACAGTGCTACCCAGTTGTCGTAGTTGGGGACTGTTTCCCAAAAGTGAATTTTGCTGTAGAAGTTGGCTACGTCGTCGAGATGTAATTCTGCTTGTTGTTCGGTGGTGAGGAGTGGTAAGATTTGGCTGGAGACTGGCCAGTAACCTGTAATTTCGGTCATTTGTTTTTGTGCTGTACCAGTCAGCATATAGTCCATCCAAGCGTAGGCTATGTCTTGATTGGGTGAGTTTTTAATCATCATCCACGAATCACTCCAGCCGGTTGTTCCTTCTTGGGGAATTGTTGCAGCAACGGGAAAGTTGGCGCGTTTGAGTTCTTCGATTGCAACGGGCCATCCCCAGGCTAATGCTATTTCTTTATTTAAGAATAATTGTGCAAGTTCGCCTTGGCTATTCCAAAATTTACGTACTTGCGGACGTAGTGGGAAAAGCTTTGGTTTTATCTCTTGTTCTAACTTTTCTTTACTGAGTTCAAAAATATTAGGATACCCATTCCAAAGTGCAATATCTGCGTTAAAAATTGGGTAGTCGGGTAGTGAAACTTTACCTTTGTATTGCGGTTCGTAGAGAATTTTCCAAGTTTGTGGTTCTGATTTAATAACTGTTTTATCGTAAATCAGAAAATCAGGTCCCCAGGCGATCGAAACACCGTAAGGTTGACCGTCAAAAGTGTTGTAAGGTGGTTTTTGAAAAGTTGGTAGTAGGTTTTGATAATTTGGTACTTTGGATAAATCTAGTGGTTCAATTAAACCAGCATCATATAAACGTTTTGTCAAGTCTCCTGATGCTGTGACTAAATCGTAAGTTTTGCCTTTACTCGCTTTGATTTTGGCATACATTTCATCCGAAGAACCTGCATAGCTAGCAACAACTTTGCACCCATACTTTTGTTCAAATGGCTTTGTAAACGATTGATCCATGTATCCTTCCCAGCCAATAATTCGCAAAGTACAGTTTTTTGCTTGTGCGGAATCTGGAAAGAAGAAAGCCACTAAGGTTGCAATGCAAATACTGAGAATGAACATTAATGGCTTATTTTTCATCGTTTGTTATTCCTAGCGAGTCGTTATTGGTGGCTAAAATGTATACTTAGCTACAACTTATTGAAGATTGTCCTCAATAAGCTTTTTCCTAATAGCAGATTAAAACCTAGCTCGTAGAAGATAACGCTTTCTATAAATTTTGCTACATTCTGCAATAAAAGTATTCAAATGTTTAACGATTCTTGCTTACTTGCTGCGTAAGGGCGATTAGATAAATTAACCCCCGCTGACTGGCGGAATTAACACCACCTCATCACCATCGCTGAGGAGAGTTTCTGGTTCGACAAATTGCAAGTTAATTCCAAACCGAGTGATATCGCGCCATTGGTAGAGTTCGGGGTGTTCTTGGATGAGGCGATCGCGGACTTCAACGACTGAAGTTCCTTGCGGAAATTCTAGTATCAACTCTGACGTACCATAAGCTTCTTGATACGCAGCAAATAATTTAACTGTTACTGTGATAGTGTCTATCATAGTTTTATCTAAAAATCCTTTCCATACGGCGAAAATCGCGTTCGACTTCTGACCATAAAGAACGGTTATGCGGATCGGTTTTTAAGGCTTTTTTCAGATAAATTCTCGCGGTTTCCAGTTGGCGATCGCCGATTAGTTGTCGTCCCCAGCGTTGATAAGTGCTTGCTAGCCACGATCTGACTTCAGGATCTTGCGGTAATTTTTGGGCGAGGGTTTCGGCGAGTGCGATCGCTTGGGTAAGTCTGTTATTCTTCCACAATTTCTGCAATTCTCGGTAAGAATTCCACTTCACCTGAAATTCAAATGCCGATAGCGGGGGTATATAAGGGGAGGTATCTTTGCGAGTAACTTTTGTTGCGGAAGACTTTCGTTGTCCTGACGGTTGCTTTTGAGTGTTGTCTTGTTGTAGCGCTTGTGTTGATTGCACCGAGTCAAGTAGTTTTTTATAAGCCTCTGTAATCGCAATAAATTTATCCCTGGCTTGCTGATCGCCAGGGTTAAGGTCAGGATGATACTTTTGTACTAATTTACGGTAAGCTACTTTGATTTCCTCAAGTGTTGCTTCCGCTGTTAATCCTAATATTTGGTAATAACCTATCATCTTCATCACGATCGTCAATTAGCCATTAGCCATTAGCAAGAAGCTACTAACTAATGGCTAACTTCTACGGTCTTTCTTCAATCACTTTATCAATCAAACCGTATTGCTTCGCTTCTTCAGCCGACATGAAAAAGTCACGATCCATGTCTTTTTCAATTTTTTCTAGTGGCTGACCAGTATTATCAGCATAAATCTGGTTTAACTGGTGGCGAATTCGGAGAATTTCTCGCGCTTCGATTTCGATATCGGTTGCTTGTCCGCGCGTTCCACCAGAAGGTTGGTGAATCATGATTCGCGAGTGGGGTAATGCAAGTCGTTTACCCTTAGTTCCAGCAGCTAGCAAGAAAGATCCCATTGAGGCGGCTAAACCGACGCAAATTGTTACGACATCTGATTTGATGTGCTGCATTGTGTCGTAGATTGCCATACCCGATGTCACCATCCCACCAGGCGAGTTGATGTAAAGGTAAATATCCTTACCTGGATCTTCGGAATCCAGATACAACATTACCGCGATGATTTGGTTCGCAATTTCGTCATCGACATCTCTACCTAGGAAAATAATACGTTCGCGGTAGAGGCGATTGTAAATGTCAATCCACTGTGTATAAGCTTCCCCTGGCATCCGATAGGGGACTTTAGGAACGCCAATTGGCATAGTACACTCCAAGTTGAGTAGGAAGTTGAGCTATTGATATATAAGTGGCTAGTGATTAGATACTTGATGCTTAGTGAAATTTTAAAACTAGGCTGCTACCCACTAGCTACTAGTCACTAAATAATTCCTGCGGGAAGTTGAGGACTCGCGAGATCTTCTTTTGTCAACACGCGATCAATTAAACCGTACTCTACAGCGTGTTCAGGAGATATATAGAATATCCGGTCCATATCTTTTTCGATTTTTTCGCGGGCTTGACCAGTCGTGCTTGCTAAGATATCGAGCATTGCAGCTTTATTCGCTAGCACTTCTTTGGCGCGAATTTGAATATCACTTGCTTGACCTTGAGCATAGCTCTTTGGTTGATGCAGTACGATCGTCGCATGAGGTAAGCTAGCGCGACAGCCTTTTGTTCCCGCACTGAGTAACATCGCAGACATCCCCATCGCCATTCCAATACAGATTGTATGGATCGGGGGCTTGATGTACTTCATCGTGTCATAGATCGCAAAAGCTTCGGTTTCAAAACCAACAAGTTCGCCACTGTAACCTGAAGTACCTGTCGAGTTAATGTAAACTCGAATCGGCTTGTCGGGATCTTCTGACTGGAGGTATAGTAGTTCGGCAATAAGTAATTCTGTCACCGCAGGGACTAACGGCATCCCTAAGTAAACAATTCGTTCCTTGAGTAGCAAGGAAGGTAAGTCGGGGGGCGGTGTACGGTAGAAGTTATCGCCATAGTAGGGCGCTTGAACAGCCTTGATGGGTGATTCCATAGACAATTAATTGCCTAAAATATAGCTTTTATCTTTAGTACATCCTAACGTGTGCTGAAACGAAGCAGGAGTACGGTTTACTCGCTATCAGTACACATTAAGCCTGTGGACAATTCCAGGCGTAGGATATTCTGAGTATTAGTTATAACTGTTTATATCAGTAATTCGTAAAAATAAATGTCATTTTAAGGATGGTAACTGGTTATTAGTAGCAATTAGCGTTCTTCGGTTAGCTGTTAGCGTCTGTTGTCGCTAAATGCTAATTGCCAAGTGCTAAAAGCTTTCTTATTACCCATTAACCACATAAAAAATTAGGAATTTAAAGTTATGAAGGTTTTTATTCAACCGGCACTGAATGATGCTAATTTAGATGCAACTCAAACCAATAGTCAACGGCAGTTAGCGATCGCGATCGCTGCGGATACGCAAACTGACTTTGAGTTCGATCGCAGTGTACCACTCAATCTCTGTCTGATTCTCGACCACAGCGGTTCGATGAAAGGACATCCCCTCGAAACTGTAAAACAAGCAGCAAATGGACTTGTCGATCGCCTGACTCCTGGAGTTGATCGCTTAAGCGTTGTCGTTTTCGATCACCGTGCCAAAGTTTTAGTTCCGAGTCAAATTGTTGACGATCCCGAAAGCATCAAACGGCAAATCAAGCGCCTCTCAGCCGCTGGGGGAACTGCAATTGATGAAGGAATGCGACTAGGAATCGAAGAACTTGCTAAGGGTAAAAAAGAGTCCATTTCCCAAGCATTTTTATTAACCGATGGTGAAAATGAACACGGTGACAATCAACGCTGTCTCAAATTTGCAGAACTTGCGGCAAGTTACAATCTCACACTTAATACTTTAGGTTTTGGCGACCACTGGAATCAAGATATTTTAGAGCAAATTGCAGATGCTGGTGGTGGTACTTTATCGTATATTGAGCAACCTGAACAAGCTGTTGATGAGTTTAGTCGTTTGTTTAACCGCATCTCAACGGTGGGATTAACAAATGCTTATTTGCTATTTTCACTGATGCCGAAAGTGCGCCTTGCGGAACTTAAACCGATCGCCCAAGTTGCACCGGATACGATTGAGTTACCAGTTCAACAAGAAGCTGATGGACGCTTTGCGGTTCGTTTAGGAGATTTGATGAAAGTACAGCGTGTTATCTTGACCAACTTGTACATTGGACAGTTACCTGAAGGTAGAAGCGCGATCGCGCAATTGCAAGTCCGCTATGACGATCCTGGAATGAATCGCACAGGATTACTTTCAGAAACGATCCCTGTGGTAATTAACGTAACGCGCGCGTATCAACCCGCGATCAATTCACAAGTGCAAACGCACATCTTGGCATTAGCAAAATATCGCCAAACGCAACTTGCCGAGACAAAACTCCAACAAGGCGATCGCGCAGGCGCAGCCACAATGCTACAAACCGCAGCCAAAACCGCATTACAAATGGGCGACAAAGGCGCGGCGACTGTATTACAAACCTCTGCAACGCGATTACAAGCCGGAGAAGAACTTTCACAAAGCGATCGCAAGAAAACGCGGATCGTTTCTAAAACTATATTGCAGGAGTAACTATAAAACCCTGGACTCAGTGCGATTTTTGAGAAAGTAGTTTATAGTTGTTAATAGATTCACAAAACTAGGTAACATACTTGGCTGACATTGTTGATACTGCCGTTAAGGCTGGTTCGTTTGATACCCTAGTTACTGCAATCAAAGCTGCTAATTTAGTAGATACTTTAAAAGGCGCGGGTCCATTCACCGTCTTTGCACCTACAGATGAAGCATTCGCTAAGCTTCCTAAAGGTACAGTAGATGCATTACTTAAGGACATTCCCAAGCTCAAGAAAATCTTGACTTATCATGTCGTTTCAGGCAAGGTAATGGCGGCTGATGTGGTCAAGCTAAAGTCAGCTACCACCGTTGAAGGATCAGATGTGAAAATTGATGCTTCTAATGGTGTTAAGGTAAACGATGCCACCGTTGCAACACCGGATGTCGCTGCTGATAATGGTGTTATTCACGTCATTGACACAGTTTTACTTCCTGCGTAAGCCAACGCTGCGATAGGCAATATTATTTTTGGGATAGCAAATTCTAGAGTTGCTATCCCACAATTATATGAAAAGTTTATCGAAGTTATCTAAGTGTTTACTAACATTGGTTCTTGCTCAGGTAGCATAGCTTGCAATGGATCGTACCCTAACTGTTGAGTAATCCGTTCTCTGGCTAAAACGCGATACTCCCAAAAATGCTCTCCAGCAGCACATAAACCTAAATACATATTGAGAACTTGCGGTTTTCTGCGTAGAATTATCCAGAGTTGTTGCCAAAACTGCATCCTAATTTCAGATCGCCGTATGCCCTGATGCCACAACAACTGGGCAACAAGTCGCAATCCCTTACCAGAAGGAAATTGCATTGTCTGCTTCCGCCCTGTAAGTGAACCGATACTGAGACATTGCTGCAAACAGCGTCTGAGATAATTCGCAGGGTCATACAATGTCCAAAAGCCTTCGGTATACTCTTTCGCAATTTCACTAATAGGGCGAGTAGGGACAAAATTCATCAAGTTATTCTGATCCCCTACAGGAGTCATACCATTATCCGCAATTAAACGTTGCTCTTGCTGAAGTCGGTTCCACAACGCAGTATTAGGTAATGCTTGCAAAATACCTAACATAGGTTGAGGAATACCTGTTTGTTCAACAAATGCTTGTATTCGTTGACCTGCACCCGAACGTTCTCCATCAAAGCCAAGGATAAACCCTGCATAAATCAGCATACCTGCTTGATTAATTTTGCGACAGGCTTCGACTAATGGATTGCGAGTATTTTGCAGTTTACGCGTCACTTGCAGACTATCTTGATCGGGTGTTTCAATACCAAGAAAAACTGCATAGAAGCCTGCTTCACTCATGAGATGGAGTAATTCATCATCTTCTGCTAAATTTACCGACGCTTCGGTCATAAAGGTGAATGGATAGTTGTGCTGCTTTACCCAAGGAATCAATTCGCGTAAAAAGCGTTTGACATTACGCTGATTGCCAATAAAGTTGTCGTCAACAATAAAGAGTGACCCTCGCCAGCCTAAATCATAAAGTGCTTGTAATTCTGCTATAGTCTGGTTTGGTTCCTTGGTGCGTGGTTTGCGACCATACAGCGAGATAATGTCGCAAAACTCGCAGTTGAACGGACAACCGCGAGAAAATTGAATCGCCATCATGAAGTAAGCATCCCGCTGTAGCAAATCAAAGCGGGGCATTGGGCTAAGGGTGACGTCTGGTTTTTCAATTGAGCGAAAGATTCCCTGTGCTTTGCCTTGCGTTAGCGCTTCAAGAAATTGGGGAACCGTCATTTCCCCTTCGTCTAAAACTAGATAATGCGCGCCAGCGTCAAGCGCGTCTTGCGGAACAGATGTCGGATAAGGTCCACCGACAGCGACTTTTTTGCCTAATCGCACTGCTTTTTGAATGAGGGCAAGAAAATCCGGCTTCTGCACTAACATCGCCGAAATAATGACCAGATCGCACCATTCCCAATCAGCTTCAGTTTCAAGATTGACGTTGCGATCGCAAAATCTAACTTCCCAATCTTGCGGTAGTAGTGCTGCGACTGTAATGATTCCGAGTGGTGGAATGACCGCTTTGAGTCCTGCGATTTCCATGCAGCGATCGTAAGACCAAAAGGACTGGGGAAACTGAGGATAAAGCAACAACGCTTTCATAAGACCTCGGCGTAGCTTTGGTCTATTTTGACATAACCGGTTGCCTTGACATCCTCCCTCAGTTAGAATATAGGTTTCAATGTCTGCAATCGTTGTCTAAACAGGCATTTCTTGATAACAGTGGCTACAACGCCAGTAAAGTTTTCCTAAGCGTATGTGACACAGTAAAGTATCTGAACAGCAAGGGCAAGTATGCGCGCCATTCATAGATTGTCCAACTGTTATCGAAGTCTTCCTTAAGCTATCTCCAGCGATAAATCGAACTGGGGATTGCATCGAGCTTTTTAACAAAGCTTTCATTTTAATGACCTCTTGTTATTAATTTAAGTATAAACTACCTTGACAGAAAAATACTGGATCTGATAATAGAGATGTTTCTTTCGATTGTGTGATAAGATCAATAATAAATTTGCTGGGTAAATAGAGCGTAGCAAGATATATCTTTAGCTCAGCTATTTCCTTGTCTAAAGTCGAGAATTACTTGAAAATTAAAGCGTTGAATATCAAGGCTGGCGATCGCATTGTTGCCTACTGCAATAATAAAAAGCAAATCTGCACAGTAAAACATATTCTAGAAAGTAATCAAAACAAAGTCACGCTCTCGGTATTTACATCCGAGCATTATCGCAATTCAGTCTTACGTGTTATCCGCTTCCAGTGGGACGCTTTAGTTGATTTAGCAAACTAAAACTTTCTTCAGCACTCTATTTGGTGCGTGCCACCAAATTCTCAGGTTAATTATTTAAAACTTGCCCCCGATTTTTTAGATCAGAGGCATATCTGGGTAATTAAGGAACAACGGAAAGGACTATGATTTATTTCCCTCCTAGCCCATCATGCCTATTTGGGTCTTTTTTCTGCTTCTTTGTGCCATCAGATTTTACCTTCGGCTTTTTGGCTTCTCTGTTGCCTTTCTTCTCTTTTGACATACCCACTCCTCAATAGAGGTTCTCTCCATTGTGGCTTAGATAACTACGCTTTAGGCGATTTTCCAGAATATCGGTGCTGACTCAAATAAGATTTAAACTTTTTGTAGTTGCGATCGCCTCAGTTGCTTTGAAGCGAGATAAATAAATTCTGACAACGTCAAAGTTGTGACTCTTTACGCGATTAAAGAGGCAAGAAAATATAACATATTTTGCTAAACACCTTCAAACTTGTAAATAATATGTTACATTTAGAAGGTGAGGTGAAAAGTAGGAAAGCTAGCTTTGTACGCCATCGGTGATAGAGGTGCGTTCAATGCCCAAGCAATTTAAGAACCAATTTTTTATCTGAGTGTATACACCTGAAACACCAGCGTCGTTGTGCTTCCCAAGATGTCGCCGCTGTGCTGATGGTAAATACCTTTATCAAGATGTTAATAGTGACAAATCCGTTGGGTCAGATCCAGCGAAGAGATTTACTGCAACATCAAACTGACAGTTGTCACCCCGATTGGGGATAGGAGTTAGCTATGGATCAGACTATCGAATTAACTTTAGAACAAGAATTTAGCCTCAGAAGCTTTTCCGACCTAGTGCAGCAAATGTCTCGCGAACAAGCTCAAGAGTTTTTACTCGCGCAGTATAGATACATGATGGTTCGGGAAACAATTTATCAAGAACTTCTCAAACACGAATGGAATTTAGATCAAAATTCTACTTCTCGATAAAACTACGAAGTGATGGTTTTGCATCATTGAATGAGTCGCTACAGCCATAAAAATTGGAGTATTAACCATGTCAGCTAACACAAACATTACCTCCTTGAACAAGAATCGCAATGCCTGGCGCTGGGGATTTACACCTCAAACTGAAATTTGGAACGGTCGTTTGGCGATGATTGGTTTTTTGTCTGCCGTTTTAATTGAGGTATTTTCTGGTCAAGGTTTTCTTCACTATTGGGGTCTTTTATAAGTTGAGCTTCGCTCACAAATTGGTTTTTTTAGAGAAGCTAGGATAACCAGATTTAATGAGCTATCTAAGACGTAGCTAGAATCAACTGCTAGTCGGTAATATGCCCAAGGCAAAGCATGAAAATCTTTAACTTCATTCGCATTCCTGAACCGATCAAAGATACGTCCAATATGGCATAGAACACGACAACACAGTTAAATCGAACTAATCCTTGGAGCTATCCTTATCTCAAAACATAACTACAAAGTAAAATTCGAGACGATTTGCATTGGTGGTATAGAATACACAATTCAAAGCTTACTCGATCTCCAACAGTTTTCAGATCCAAATGAGGAAGCGCTGCGGCTCGGAATATCCTCAGCTATGTGGTCTCTATTTGGACAGATATGGCCGATGAGCAAGATTTTGGCTATGGTAATGCTTCAGGAGCCACTTGAAGGAAGACGTATTTTAGAAATTGGTTGCGGTATTGGTCTACCTAGCATCGTAGTTAAACAACTCGGCGGAGATATTACTGCTAGCGACTACCATCCTCTTGCTCAGTCTTTTCTGCTTGAAAATACGATCTTAAACTCTTTAGCTCCAATACGCTTTAAAACCGGAGATTGGAACACTGCACTGAGCTTGGGAAAGTTTGACTTAATCATAGGCAGCGATGTTTTATACGAACATCAACATATAGATCTGGTATCCTCATTTATCGATCGCCACTCTAGTAGTCAAGTGGATGTCATCATCGTCGATCCTGGACGCGGAGCGCACCGTGCATTTGCCAGAGAAATGGAACGTCTCGGATATATGCATTCTTGGACTGACTTAAAAGACTACCCAGATCGGGGTATCAAGCCGAAGGGATTCATACTTCGTTTTTCGCGTCATACTCGTTCGGAAAGCGATCGCCATAAAATTAACCCCAAATGAAGTCAAGCCGAGTGACCGACACATTTGCACACTGCCCTTTACCGCTCTGTAGCTATTTTTAATATTTATAAATAAAGCTGCTCAAATGCTCAATATTGGTGATACTCATGCCCATTAAAAAACAACCTAATTCTCCTCGTTCTCGCCTGATTGGTAATCTTTTACTAGCGTTGCCTGTATTATTCTTGCTCGCAAACTTTATCTTGCCTAGTTTCTTTGGTCCTCAAATTCCTGCTGTTCCCTATAGTTTGTTTATTCATCAGGTGCAGCAAGGAGAAGTTGGTCGCGCTCAAATTGGTCAAAACCAGATTCGGTTTCAATTGAAAGCTGTCGATGACGAAGTTGGAACTGTGTTTTCAACGACACCCATTTTTGATTTGAGCTTGCCCAAGTTGTTAGAAGAGAAAGGCGTTGAGTTTGCAGCCGCACCGCCACCTAAGAATGGCTGGTTTACTAGTCTGCTGGGTTGGGTGATTCCGCCTCTAATTTTTGTAGCAATTTGGCAGTTTTTTAGCAGACGCGGTGGGGGTGGTCCCCAAGGTGTACTCTCGATTGGTAAGAGTAAAGCCAAAGTTTATGTAGAAGGAGAATCTGACAAGACTACCTTTACTGACGTAGCTGGGGTTGAAGAAGCCAAGACCGAATTAGTTGAGATTGTAGATTTCCTCAAGGCTCCAGAGCGCTATACCCAAATTGGCGCGCGGATTCCCAAGGGTGTGCTGTTAGTAGGTCCACCAGGAACCGGTAAAACGCTGCTGGCAAAGGCGGTTGCAGGAGAAGCAGGAGTACCGTTCTTTAGTATCTCTGGTAGTGAATTTGTGGAACTTTTTGTCGGCGTTGGTTCCTCGCGGGTGCGCGATCTGTTTGAGCAAGCGAAGAAACAGGCTCCCTGTATCGTATTTATTGATGAATTAGATGCGATCGGCAAGTCTCGTAGCAGTGGTGGGTTTTATGGCGGTAACGATGAGCGAGAACAAACACTCAACCAGCTGTTAGCAGAAATGGATGGGTTTGCGGCTGGTGATGCTACTGTGATTGTCCTAGCAGCGACCAATCGCCCAGAAGTATTAGACCCTGCACTTTTGCGACCTGGTCGATTTGACCGTCAAGTTTTAGTCGATCGCCCTGATTTATCGGCTCGTGAGGCGATTCTAAATATTCATGCCCAAAAAGTCAAGTTGAATGGGGACGTGAATTTAAGAGCGATCGCAACTCGCACCCCTGGTTTTGCTGGCGCAGATCTCGCAAATCTCGTGAATGAAGCGGCACTATTAGCTGCCCGCAGTCAACGTCCAACCGTGGCACAAAAAGACTTTGCTGAGGCAATTGAGCGGGTGGTAGCTGGACTTGAAAAGAAAAGCCGCGTTCTTAATGACAAGGAAAAGAAGATTGTTGCTTATCACGAAGTAGGTCATGCACTAGTTGGTGCCTTAACGCAGGGAAGTGGTCGGGTTGAGAAAATCTCGATCGTACCCCGAGGGATGGCAGCATTGGGTTATACTTTGCAACTGCCAACCGAAGATCGATTCCTTCTAGACGAAGCTGAACTCCGAGGTCAGATCGCCACTCTACTTGGTGGCAGATCGGCAGAAGAAATTGTATTTGGCAGTATCACGACTGGTGCATCTAACGATTTGCAACGAGCGACTGATCTAGCAGAGCGAATGGTGACAACGTATGGTATGAGTAAAGTGTTAGGTCCGCTCGCTTACCAACAGGGACAGCAAGCTATGTTTCTGACTGATGGTGCGCCCAATCCCCGCCGGATGGTCAGTGAAGAAACGTCGCAGGCAATTGACCGCGAGGTGAAAGACATTGTAGAGACCGCTCATCGTCAAGCTTTGGATACGCTCAAGCTGAACCGCGACTTACTTGAGGCGATCGCTACTCAACTGTTAGAGACAGAAGTTATTGAGGGTGAGAAACTGCACAGCCTACTTAGTCAAGTTCAAGACGGCAACTCAATGCAATTGACACATTAAGGCTACCACTGCGTTGGGCGTTTAACGATTCTAAATATGCGATCGCGCAACGGATTTTATCCCAATTCGATTTTGCACAGCCACAAAATTAATCCTTGCTAACAAATCAATATAATTTCGTTTTGGAGAAGTTTCGATTATGACGTTTACTATCGAGTCTGCACGTTCCATTTTTCCTGATACTCAAGTTGCTAATGTAATTCCGGCTACGGTTGAATCATTCAATCAACTTAGTGGTGAAGATCAGTTAGCTTTACTTTGGTTTGTCTATACCGAGATGGGAGTGACAATCACTCCTGCTGCTGTAGGGGCAGCCAATATGATCTTCGCCGAAAAAACCCTAACTCAAATCCAGCAGATGCCTGCGCAAGAGCAAACGCAAGTGATGTGCGATTTAGTTAACCATACTGATACTCCTATCTGTCGTACCTATTCGTCTTTCGGTACGAATGTCAAATTAGGTTTCTGGTATCAGTTAAGCGAGTGGATGAAACAGGGAATTGTTGCCCCTATCCCAGAAGGCTATCAACTATCTACGAAAGCATCGGATGTGCTGCAAGCCATTCGTCAACTTGAACCAGGGCAGCAACTTACTGTATTACAAGATATTGTTGTCAACATGGGATATACCTCATCAGTTGACACTCAAAAAATCAAAGAACCCGCAGTTCCTCCTCAACAAGTTGCACCCCGAACTCAGATCAACATTGAAGGCATCAACAATGAAACAGTTCTGAGTTACATGGAGAATATGAACGCCTTTAATTTCCCAGCGGCTGTTGCTTTATTTACTGAAGACGGTGCCTTACAACCCCCTTTCCAAGAACCAATTGTCGGTCAAGAATCCATCCTGGCGTATATGCATGAAGAATGCTACGGACTCAAGCTGATACCTGAACAAGGGATCTCTGAACCTGTAGAAGGATTTACTCAGATTAAAGTGACGGGTAAAGTGCAGACTCCCTGGGCTGGTGACAGTGTGAGCATAAATTTAGCATGGCGGTTTTTGCTCAATCCTCAAGGCAAGATTTTCTTTGTGGCAATTGACGTGCTAGCCTCTCCTCAAGAACTCCTAAACATGGGCTTTGTAAAATAAAGGAAGTTCCTGAACGCAAGTATAATAGGCAAGTTTGTTAGACATCCTATCCTCTGAGTGTTGGTAAGCGTGAGACAAATAAGCAATCTTGCCTTTTGTATAACCTGTGCTACTTTTTTTTCGAGTTTATCAAATATTAGTTAATACTCTAAAATGTTTTTGTAAGCCCCATTTTTGCAACTTGTGCTTACCTGCATCTCTTAAAAACTTTCTAAACAAAGCATTTGTTAAAGAAAATTGTGGGGATACATATCTATATTAAATATAGCTAAAAAATACAAATTAAATAGTATTATTGTCATTTTTTTGCCTGTTAATGATTAAGAAAAACATTATTTTGGTAAGTCTACTGATTGTGATGTATGATGAATATATAAATAGCGATCGCGCTAATCATCAGTGAGGCAGCCAGTATGGATGCCAATGAAGTTTTAAAACGATATGCAGCCGGCAACAGAGATTTTAGGCAAGAAGACTGGCAAGGAATAAGCTTAATTAAGGCAAATCTCAGCGGAGTAGATTTGAGCGGAACCAACTTACGAAACTCAGATTTAAGTGGCTCAGATTTAAGCAATGCTAATCTCAATTGGGCTAGTTTGAAAGGAGCAAATCTAAAGCGAACTAACTTGAGGGGAACAAAAATGCCAGATGGTAGGTTACACAACGATCTCCTAGCTTCTGCAAATTACTTCGGTTAAAAAGTAACAAGAATTCACGGTCTAACTAGACAATGAATTCTTGTTTGTTTAATCCCTTAACCAAATAATTATGTTTTTGTTGAATTATTAGTTAAACGTGATATTGCTGAATAAAGTAATGAGTTTCTAACTAGAAACTAGAATCTATTAGTAATGGCTGTGTTTAATTTTTTAGCTCAAGTGAACGAAAACATAGTAAATCAATTGAATTGTGATTTGACTAGATTTGATTTCATTCTTTACATAAAGGAATCCTTTAATGAGTATTGTCAAAAAGTTGATTGTAAATGCAGATGCCGAAACTCGCTATCCTAGTCCTGGTGAACTAGAACAAATGAAGATTTTAGCTGAGAGTGGTGAGCGTCGCCTGCACCTTGCTCAGACCTTGACAGCCAACCGAGAGCGCATTATTAAGCAAGCTGGAGACCAACTGTTTCAAAGGCGTCCTGATGTTGTCTCTCCTGGAGGTAACGCCTACGGTCGGGAAATGACGGCAACTTGCTTGCGCGATATGGATTATTATCTGCGTTTGATCACTTATGCTATTGTAGCTGGTGATGCTACGCCGATTGAAGAAATTGGGGTTATTGGTGTCCGTCAAATGTATCGCTCCTTAGGTACTCCCCTAGAGGCTGTGGTCGAGAGCGTCCGCGCAATGAAAAATGTTACTAGTACAATGATGTCTACAGAAGATGCGAGTGAAGCTGGTGGATACTTCGATTACTTAATTGGGGCTATGCAATAATGTTGCTTTATCGTCATACGAGTCTTTAGATGAATCTTAGCAATACTTTGATATTTTCTACCCGCTCATATAACTCCTAGTAGGAAACGAGCTTGGCTGGACTTACAATAAAGTCAAGTTCTTTCTCCTTGGTATTAGTAGTTAGAACTTGAGGATAGATGTGAGTATTTTGCTGCCAGAAAGTTGTTTCTGTTTTTTGAGGACGCTCAATATGACTTTCTGTTACATTCAAGATTTAAACAGAATGTTCCATGCAAACTACAGGAATTCATCACGTTGCGATCATATGTTCTGACTACGAACGCTCTAAAAAATTTTATGTCGAAGTTTTAGGCTGTTCAATAATTAACGAAACTTTTCGGGCTGCAAGAAACTCTTACAAATTAGATTTACAAATTGGCAAAGACCAAATTGAGTTATTTTCCTTCCCTAATCCTCCTACAAGACCAAGTACGCCAGAGGCTTGTGGTTTAAGACATCTTGCTTTTGCGGTAGAAGACTTAGAGAAAACTGTACTCGAACTGCAATCAAAAGGTGTCGAGGTAGAACCAATTCGAGTTGATGAAATAACAGGTAAACGCTTCACTTTCTTTCAAGATCCTGACGCCTTACCTTTAGAAATTTATCAGTCTTAGATTTCTTAGATTTGACGAAACGCCTGGCGAATAAGTTCGCGGCTAGATCAACAAAGTCCACCTGCGTGGACTAACACAAGAATTATAGCTATAGAAACAATATATCTTCTATTAGTGTGCCGCCGTGCAGACTTCGCTTAATTAGCCCCCGAGTTCAGTCGGAGGGCTTCTACGATTGAGCCACGCATAATTATCCATATCAAATCTACACATCATTTCTTTCGCGCTTTCCAAGTACCACCGTAAGCGTAATGCGGGTTATTTTGACTCAACGGTAGCCAATACTCAGGACAAACAAAAATCCACGTACCCGATTCGTCAAACTGAATTCGATATAAAACCGGCGCAGGTTGTTTGCACCGGTTACAGAGTTTGATGCGCGATTGCGCGTAGCGTAGTGCCTGAAGCGATCGCAACGTCATATTCTTTGTAGCTGTCGATACATTTCCTCAAGCCAAAGCTGAAGCTTGTGGTTTCGCAAAAATCATTCTTCCTGCGGTCGTTTGCAGCGCACTTGTCACAATCACCCTCACTTCCCCACCAACGTAGCTACTGCCTTCTTCTACCACAACCATTGTGCCATCTTCGAGATAACCGACACCTTGACTTGGTTCTTTACCTTCTTTGAGAACCTTCAAATCAATGCTATCACCAGGTAAGTAAGTCGGACGTACCGCTTGCACCAAATCATTAATATTGAGGACTGGCACTTTCTGAACACTCGCAACTTTAGACAAGTTGTAATCATTCGTCACCAATGTACCGCTGATCTCTTGCGCAAATCGCACTAATTTAGCATCAACAGTTGGTACATCATCATAGTCTACTGGATGAATCAAAATTCGATCCGCGTAAGTTTCCTTCAAACGATTGAGGATTTCTAACCCCCGCCGTCCGCGAACGCGCTTTTGATCTTTAGCACCGTCGGCGAGTTGTTGCAGTTCTTGTAAAACAAATTGTGGAACTAAAATTTGTCCTTCGAGAAAGCCAGTTTCTAGCAGTGTTTCCAGACGTCCATCGATAATGCAGCTAGTGTCAACAACTTTCGTTGCGGCTGCTTTGAGGGTTCCTTCGGCTAGCAACACCGACTCGACATTGTTGAAATTAATCAGTCTAAGTAGTGCAGGACCGTGAGTATCTGCTAAACTCACGCCCGAAAAGGCAAACATAATACTGCCCAACACTGCGATCAACGGCTTAATAAAGCTAAAATCCGCAGGAATTGGCAGTAAAAATAATGGTGCCAACATTAAATTGGCAATGAGTAACCCCAGTACTAAGCCGATCGCGCGCGTCAAGATTACCTCAATCGGCATTTCTCTGACTTGTTTCTCGATCCGACGATAACTAATCTGGAAACTCAATCCCCCAGCACCACCAATCAAGGCAGCGAAAGCGGCAAAAACCAAGCGCAAAGCTTCAACGTTAGTCACCTGCTGCTGCACGTTTTCAGGCAGCAGTTCTATGCTGTAATAACCTATGCCTGCGCCTGCTACAATGAATGAAATAATAATAATTGCGTCAAGCATTGTGCAAATCCAAGATATTTAAGTTGCAAGTCTGTTTTTCCAGGATGCAACAACTGAACTTTTGTTTCCTCACCCATTTGGTTGAGTACTTTCATTATATCTTTAGTGTTCTTCACCGCAGATTTACAGTTGTTGTATTAAATCACTACTCCTAATATGACATTACGGAAATAGGTGACTTAGGTAACATAATGAGTAAAAACTAAGTTTATTGCACTTCGATTTTCCTCCATTAGATTTCTTTCAACAATATCCTGTAAGCTAACACAGCTTGAGGAGTAGGACTTTTATAAATTCTTATCTACTGTAGTTGTTTCTCATACTGATATAGATACAATAATTTCACTTTGATATTTAATTCTAATTATTTACCTCAACTCTTTGTTTTATGCCTATCCGCTGCTTGAAGATGTTGATATTTCCACAACCTCAGACAGTTAAATAAATATTAAATCAATCATCATCTGAGAAGAATTTACAAGAAATATTTAATTTTTAGAAAAAGAGTTTACACTTATTCACCATTATTTTAATTTTTGTAGAAAAGCGCGTGATAGCCAAATTAGATTTAAGCAAAAACATAATTAATTACGTTCAGCCAATCTCCGCCTACGTACATATTCCTTTTTGTAGAAGGCGGTGTTATTACTGCGACTTTCCGGTATCAGTTGTAGGCGATCGCCTGCATGGCGAAAACTCTGGCACAATTTCGCGTTATGTAGAAGTGTTGTGTCAAGAAATTGCTCACACCACCCCAGCAGGTGAACCACTCAAAACGATCTTCTTTGGTGGTGGAACTCCTTCGTTATTATCAATTAATCAACTGCAACAAATTATTAATGCACTCAAATCGCAATTTGGGATCGCCAATAATGCAGAGATTTCGATTGAAATTGACCCAGGGACGTTTACCTTAGAACAGTTACAAGGTTATTGTCAGGCGGGAGTGAATCGCGTTAGTCTCGGTGTCCAAGCATTTCAACCAGAATTACTGAAGATTTGCGGGCGATCGCACGCGGTTGAAGATATCTACACCGCAATCGAGACGATCCAGACTGTCAATGTCTCTTCGTTTAGCCTTGATTTGATTTCTGGCTTACCTTATCAAACCTTAGCACAGTGGCGAGATAGTTTAGATCGAGTGGTGGCGATCGCCCCCAATCATATTTCAATTTACGATTTACAAATCGAACCTGGTACCGCGTTTAATCGCTACTACGAAGCTGGAGAACAGCCCTTACCAACTGATGACACGACGGCGCAGATGTACCGCATGGCGCAACAAGTTTTAGCATCTGCTGGGTACGAACACTACGAAATCTCTAACTATGCTCAACCTCTCCATCAGTGTCGTCACAACCGCGTGTATTGGTACAATCAACCATACTACGGCTTTGGTATGGGTGCGACTAGCTACGTTCAAGGACAACGATTCACTCGTCCGCGCAAGACACAGGAATATTATCAGTGGGTGAAAGATTACATTGCTGCTGATGGTGTACTTGACTGTCCGCAGACACCGTTGAATGAGGTTTTGTTGGAAACACTCATGCTAGGGCTACGCTTAAAGGAAGGTATCGACCTTACTACACTAACGCAACAATTCGGTGTGGAGATGGTGGCAAAAATTTGGCAGTGTTTACAACCCTACTACGAACAAGGTTGGGTGGAACTTGTGGGAACTGAACAAATACGCCTAAGCGATCCCGAAGGATTTTTATTTTCCAACACCGTACTTGCAAGGTTGTTTCGTCAGCTAGGAAGTGAACTGGAGGTATAGTAAGAGTCGGAGGTCAGGGTCAATACGGGGGTTAAACAAGTGCTACTCTTCTTAATCCCAAACATTGTGTCGCTGACGATTGTGGTAGCGTTCTTCTAACCAAATGGAAACTTCTGGTGGTGAGTTGAGTTGCAATGTGCGATCGCTTTCGGGATCGTAAACTCGCCACTGCATTTTGCCATCATCAATGATTTCTCGAACTTGAGGTTCATTGCTAAACGCGAACAACTCGGAGAAATAACGCCCCACGCGATTGAGCAACGAATTGAATTGACTTTGCGTGGATTTCGATGCCGGCTTTGACCGAGGAACTAGCAGTTCTTGTTCTCTGTAATTGAGCCACTGTTGGTAATTCATACACTCTCTCACTAAATTACTTACTTCGCTTTCTGAATCGATTCAGATCGCTTACGTTAACCATTGTAACAACTTTTCTTGATCGATCAAGTAAAAGTGTGTTTCAATTACAGGCAAAACGACGAATAGTATCTCAAAAAATGCATGGAACACGACAAAGCAAGAAAATCCATCAAACTTCAGGATATTGCTCAAGCTGTCGGAGTTTCGCGGACAACGGTATCAAATGCTTTCAATCGACCGGATCAACTTTCACCGGAACTGCGCGATAAAATCCTTGAAACAGCCAAAGAAATGGGCTATCCAGGTCCTAATCCGATGGCGCGGATGCTGCGGACAGGGCAAACAGGTGCAATTGGCTTAGTCTTTGGTGAATCGCTACCGTATGCATTTAATGACTTAGCTGCGATCGCGTTTTTAAGAGGAGTTTCAAGAGTTTGCGAACGTGTCAAAGCAAGTTTGCTCATCGTACCCACACTTGAAAGCGATGCAGCACAAAAGACAATTGAGCAAGCAACAGTAGACGGGTTTATTATTTACAATCTCCCCGATGACAGCGAAGCACTCGTACGCGTTTTAGACCGTCAGCTACCAGTTGTCGCCGTCGATCAGCCTTCGTTAAAAAATGTCCCTTCGGTTGGGATTGACGATCGCCAAGCTGCAAGAAAAGCCGCAACGCACTTATTAAGTCTCCATCACCAGCAAATCGCCATTATAGCGATGGAGTTACTCTCTGATTTATACGTTGGTTTAGTAGACGCTCAACGACTCGAACACTGTACGCACCAAATAACCAAGCTACGGCTGCAAGGCTACCGCGATGCGCTGGAGGAGGCGGGAATCGACTTTAGCCAAGTTCCGATCTACGAATGTCGCAATGACGAGAATCACGCACGGGAAGTCGCCATGACTTTGTTGCAGCGCCATCCTCGACCAACTGCCATTTTGGCGATGAGCGATATTTTGGCTTTTGGTGCTTTGCGCACTGCACAGCAAATGAGTTTAAAAGTGCCAGAAGATTTATCAATCGTCGGCTTTGATGATATTCCTTTAGCTTGGCAAATTCGCCCAAGACTTACAACAGTTCAACAACCACTGATTGAAAAAGGAGTCCTCGCAGCAGAATTATTATTGAGTAAATCGGTAACGAAAGCTTCCAAAGTTTTGGGAACAAGACTTGTGGTACGCGAATCTTCAGGAATTGCACCAGCCATTTAGAGAGGTGCAGAGGAAGCAGAGGAAGCAGAGGAGAATTTTTTCGATTGCAAAATTTATCACTAACCACTCAAGACTCATCACTAGTCACTAGCCAGAGGTCAAAGATCAGGGGAATTTACATTGAAAAGTGGAAGATTGCAGATTAACGCCTTCATCAACACAAAATCTCTCTTTAAGACCTGATCCCTAATTCCTAATTCCTCCCTCTTGCGATGAACATTTTCAGGGTGGTAACGTCTAGGAGCTACTTAGACTTATGGAGCTAAGCTACCTGAAATATGAAGCGATCGCTTGTTAGTCTGACTTTAATTTCAACTTTTATCGCCTCTTTTCCTTTAATTGCCTTGGCGACACCGTCTCGAACTGTGGATCAAACCGTAGAGTGCGAACTCTTAGTGGCTGGAGGTGGGCTTGCGGGCGTGGCGACAGCGTATGAAGCCTTGCTAGCTGGAAGAACGGTTTGTTTAACCGAAATCACCGACTGGGTAGGAGGACAAATTTCTGCGCAAGGAACTTCCGCCCTTGACGAACGCGCAACGCAACGACAGCAGTTGTTTTACTCGCGTGGTTATTTAGAGTTACGTCGGCGGATTGAACGTAAATACGGCGAGTTAGATCCTGGTGACTGTTGGGTAAGTGATTCTTGCTTTCTGCCGCGTGACGGTCACGTTATCCTTTCGGAAATGTTACGCGATGCTGCAAGAAGAGGGCGAGGACAGTTTAAATGGTTTCCGACGACAGTCATTAAAGATTTGCAAATTGCGCAAACGGGTGGTGAAAGGCGCATTCAAAGTGCGATCGCCATTCAGCATCAACCTGCTAATGGTGCGCCACCTCTCAATACTTATCCGCTATCGCAAACAATTACCGATGCCTATAGCTATCAAAACTCGCGCTTGTTTACGAAAAACATTGTGCGGTTTGTCCCTGCTGCAAAAGCAGGAAATGCTCCTAATTGGTACGTAATTGATGCAACGGAAACGGGCGAACTGATTGCACTAGCAGATGTTCCTTATCGCTTAGGTATCGATCCGCGTTCTTATCTCGAACCGTCTTCTTCTAGCGCGACAAACGATCCCTATTGCACGCAAGGTTTTACTTACACCTTTGCGATGGAAGCAACCGAACAGCCGCAAAGACACGCAGAACCACCATTTTATCAACAGTATGCAAGTTACTATAGCTATGAGTTACCACGCCTTGCAAGCTTTCCTTTAGTCTTTACCTACCGTCGTATCTGGAGTCCGCGCCAAGGTGAAGATATGCGCTTTGGTGGTATCTCGTTCACGGCTCCTACTCCAGGCGATATCTCGATGCAAAACTGGACTTGGGGTAATGACTACCGCCCTGGTACTGCTGCTGACAACTTAGTTTATACGCGCAACCAACTACAATCTACAGGACAGTTGCAACCTGGTGGTTGGCTGGGTGGCTTACGGGTCGAAACTTTGCGTAAAGGTGAAGAACACGCCAAAGGCTTTTTTCATTGGCTTGTTGCGGGAACGACCGATTCGCAACTTGGTCCTGGTGTGAAGGAACCGCACCCAAACAATCGCTACCTCGCGGGACTTGATTCGCCTATGGGAACGGCGCATGGATTATCTAAGTATCCCTATATGCGCGAAGGACGGCGGATTTTAGGACGACCTACCCTAGCTTATCCTCAAGGTTTTGCAATATCAGAAATTGATATTTCGCGTCGCGATTATAGTGATAGTTACTATCGCTTGGTTTTATCACCACAAAGCTATCGTAGTCTCAAAGCTGCATTAGCAGGTTTGGAAGCTGCATCGGTGATTGCAGGAACGATTCCTCCTAGAGATGTGATGCGGCGAACGCGCTCTACGATTTATCCTGATGCTGTCGGTATCGGTCACTATGCGATCGACTTCCATCCTTGTATGCTCCAAAGCCCTGCGGAACTTCCTGGTAATATCGAGCGCCCTGGCGAGCGTCTCGGTGCAGGTCAAGCGTATCCTTTTCAGATTCCCCTGCGGGCAATGATTCCCCAGCAAATCGACAACTTACTCGTGTCGGGAAAAAGTATTGCTGTGAGTCATATTGCGGCGGCTGCCTATCGCGTACATTCTTTTGAATGGTCGGCTGGTGCTGCTGCGGGTACTACTGCCGCTTTCGCCTTAGAACGCGCGATCGCACCCTATCAACTCATCGCCCGAATCCCCTTTCCCGAACCGCAGCTTGAAGCTTTACAGCGCCGCCTAGCGCAAAATGGCAATCCTACCGCTTTCCCCGATACTTCGATTTTTAATGAAGCTTGGGAAGATTGGCAGTAATTTAGAGGTTAGGATTAAAACAGGGATAAGCCTTTGCCTGCCTGTGATTGAAGCAATAATTTCCTCAATCTTTACTTTTTGAGGAAATTATGTTATGATTTTCTTTATAATGGAAATCTGTGCAAGTAAAAAAAGTGGTTTTATATCCCATTTTTTAAATAATTATACTATAACCACAATGTATTTTGCTACTGCCTAGAAACTATTTAGTTCAGTCGAAATTTTAGTTAAACTAGGTACTTAAAATGCACCCATTGAAAAATTCGTTTAGCTAGCTTATGACTATGAGATTTGCAACAGGTGTTTACGCGATGGCAGCCTCACCAACAGTAGCTCCTGAGAAATCGAGTCAAGTTACGCCAAAGTTGTATCCTAACTACAAAATCATCGTGTTGAATGATGATTTTAATACGTTTCAGCACGTAGCAGAGTGTCTTGCGAAATACATTCCAGGAATGACAAGCGATCGCGCGTGGGAACTCACCAATCAAATTCACTACGAAGGGCAGGCGATCGTTTGGGTAGGTCCATTAGAACAAGCAGAACTTTATCACCAGCAGCTGCGACGTGCAGATTTAACAATGGCACCACTAGAGGCAGCATAATTTAATGAATAATCCCGCTAGTGGTAGATTAGTGTTAAACCACTCCACGCATATTCCTGGTTTAATTCCTGTTTTGGAACGCCTCACTAAAGTTGAAGGCATACAAACCATCACTCCAGGAGTGATTGGGCGGGTTAAAGGGCACATTCCCCGAATGCAACTGCGCGTTTCTGTCCCCATTCGGGGAGGATTTAAAATCATTGTTCGCCAAGGCAAAACTGTGCAAGAAGTATTTATCCTGACTACATTGAGCCAGGATAAGCTTGAGGATGCGATCGCGATCGCTTTAACTAAATAAGTTTATTATCGGTGTAATTAAACAGGTTTTGTTGTGAAATAGCTATTCTTCGACTTGTCTGACTGCGACTCGATGCAATGGCAAACAAATAATGCAAGCAAACGTTAGAAAATAAGACAACGCTGCGGTTAATTTGACACTAAGCGCTAAAATTTCCCAATCTGGAAGAATCAGCTTTTGTGCAACACAAGCAATACAATATACCAGCCAGTAAGCAAAGCTCATTCTAAACAAAATGAGTTCAGCTTCTTCTAACTCTTCGACTTGTGCTTGATTTGTTTTAGCTAGCAAGACTAAACCAATAACACTAGCCAAGAAAGAAAGCGATAGGATGACATCGTGCCAAACAGAGTGGAGTATTTGCATATAGTTGTATATTAATAATCCAATCGCAAATCAGTCTAAAGGATTAGTGTCTTGGTATACAAAAATAGTTACAAACCTCAATATTATGAACGAGTGTTAAGTGGTGCGTTGGCTAGTATCTTGCTTTAACAATTTTCTGATTGTGTTTCACACGCACCGATGCTAACCCAGCTACTTGAACCATCTAGAGAGTGTTCTTTCTTCCAGATTGGGGCGTTGTGCTTTAAGGTATCAATCGCATAACGACAAGCTTCAAAGGCTTCCGATCGATGCGGACAACCAATCGCCACAAGTACGCTAATTTCGCCAACGTGTAAGCGTCCAACGCGGTGATAAATCACAACTCGATTGACATCAGACCAAGTTTTACGAATTTCAGCAGCAATTTGGCGGAATACTTGCATCGCCATCGGTTCGTACGCTTGATACTCTAAGGATACGACTGGCTTACCGTCGGTTTGATTGCGCACCATCCCACTCATGACAACGATCGCCCCATTCGCAGCGTCATCTGCAAGCGCATAAACTTCTTCAAGTGATAAAGGCGCGAAGGTAATTGCAAAGCTATCTTCAGCTTGCTGAGGAATCGGGGCGGTAAAAGATGAAGTCAATTGATTCATTATTCATCGCGATTAAGCTTATTCACAAATTATTACAAATCGCGCCGACTCCTGGACAATTAACCTCGCCCCTAGCTTCCAACCTCATTTATCGTCACAATAATCAAAGTGTTGATTTGGATCAGAGGCTTTAGCAGACTTTTATGACCTCAAAAGAAAGTAACTCTCCAGAATCTTTTTGGTTGCGAGTATGGCACAACCAGAAGGAAAACTTGATTCTAATTCTGATTGCCTTAGTTTTAGCATTCTTGATCAGAACGTTTGTGGCGGAACCGCGCTACATTCCTTCCGATTCAATGCTACCGACGTTACACATGGGCGATCGCTTAGTCGTCGAAAAAGTCTCTTACTGGCTGCATCCGCCAATGACGGGCGATATTATCGTTTTTGAACCACCGCCAAAACTACAAACGATGGGTTATGCCAAAGACCAAGCGTTTATTAAGCGCGTGATTGGTAAACCTGGCGATATCGTAGCTGTCGCGAATGGCAAGGTCTATCTCAATAATCAGCCATTAACTGAAGATTATATTGCTGAGCCTCCTAAGTATCAATGGGGACCCCAGCAGGTGGCGGAAAACGAGTTTTTTGTGATGGGAGACAACCGCAACGATAGCAACGATTCTCACGTTTGGGGCTTTTTACCACGCGAAAATATCATCGGACACGCTTGTTTTCGATTTTGGCCTTTGAAGCGTAGTGGATTTGTGTAAGTTATAGCAGAGGTTAGGTTAAGCTCTAGTTTGGGAAATGATGAGCTTCTATAACGTCACTAATGTTGACTAGGATTATTATCAAAAACACAGATAATGCATTAACTTGCTAATTGTGACTCCGGCTAATGACAAACGCCGTTGCAGGTCTACCAGATTGCGGTATGGTCCTAAAGATGTGCGGTTTTGTACTATAGCTGCTGCTAGTGTCCGATCGATAACTGGAATTTGTGCGAGCATTTCAACTGTAGCTGTGTTGGGGTTGACTAGCGGTTGTAGATAGCGTTCTTCGTCGTAGTAGCAAAACTTCAGCACAACTTCCAAAGGCTTCAGTCGTTGTAACGGCATATTCAATGCGGCTGCAATATCTTCGATACAGTAAAATTGAACGCCACTGCGACGTAATTCTACGAGCGATCGCGCTTGATGAATAGAGATTCCTGGTAGTCTTAACCAATCATCAACACTCGCTTGATTGACATCGATGCGAATACCTAACGCGGCGGCGATCGCAATTTCAGCTAGCGACTCCATGCGGTAGTATGGGTCATTGAGGAGCTTTGTGCGGATTGTCTGAGACTGCAACCAGTTCTGAAGCATGGTGGAGTCAGGATTTTATTTGTGAAGCCTATCTCTATTCAAACAATTTTATTTAACAATTGGCGGCGTTTTTGCTCAAATTCGTACTCAGAAATCAATCCATCTTGACGTAGATCGTCGAGTTGACGTAACGCATCGGCGATCGCACTTACACGATGAGGAGTTGCTGATTGATTTGGTGTCGCCGCGAAAACTTCGATATTTCCTTCAGAGTTATTAAAATTCCGGTCAAATTCCTCCTCATCTTGAGCTAGATACCAAACGCCTTCAATTGCACTTGCGACGCGCGGAATTGGCGTCCATGATAGAAGTAAATACAATACGCCCCACAGCGGTTGTCCTAGATAGAACTTATGTAAACCGGCGATCGGTATGACTGTTCCGCTGAAAGCCAAAAGTGCGGCAATTTTTCTACTTTTCAGTTTACCTAACATAGATATAGCAGAGGTTGGAGGTCAGCGGTCAGCGGTCAGCGGTCAGGTGAAGAAGAGTTACTCGTTAAAAGTGTTGAGGTGAGAGAATTCTTTAATTCAAAACTCAAAGCTGATAATAATGCCTCCAGCACGCTGCACAAACAATGCAAAACTCGTAACTCAAAACTTTAATATCCTAACCATATTGACCATTGCTGCAATTATTGATTGTTTTAACATATAAAAAGTCTTAAGCAAGCGTTATTTACGTAATCTAAACTCGCTGGACTATTTCAGCGCTTTCAAAGCTAACCTCTAATCTTTGACCTTTGATCCCTATAGTTTGTCAAGTAGTGAAATCTCGACAACAATACGATGAAGCGTAGCATTTGAGTTTAGACTAGAATGATACCAAATGCAACAGTAAAGTCTCCTGAGTGATAGCACTCAGTTGAACATAAGTGCCATGGGATTTTTTGACTCTGAGATTGTTCAACAAGAAGCCAAGCAGCTTTTTGAAGATTACCAAGCCTTAATCAAACTTGGGCAGAACTACGGCAAGTTTGACCGTGAAGGTAAAAAGATGTTTATTGAGCAAATGGAAGCTTTGATGGAGCGCTATCGCATTTTTATGAAGCGCTTTGAACTATCAGAAGACTTTATGGCTCAAATGACGGCGCAGCAACTGCAAACGCAGTTAGGACAGTTTGGAATGACACCACAGCAGATGTTTGACCAGATGAATCTAACACTGGAACGGATGAAAGCAGAAGTCGATAAACAGCCATAAAATAGGGATCAGGGGTCGGAGGTCAGAGGTCAGAAAATTAACCTTGACACAAAGCCTACTGAGTTTAACTGTAACTTTTTCTGTTTTTTACCCTGATCCTTAACCCCTCTTCGCGCTATTAGTTAGCACTAGGGCGTTGAAACTGCGAAGGCGAGCGGAAATACTCTACTCGTTGATCTTTTAAAGCTTTTTGCATAAAGTCACGCCATACAGGTGCAACAAAACCACCGCCAGTCGAGCCTTTACCTAACGGTCGATAATTGTCGTTTCCTACCCAAACGGCAGTTGCTAGCTGTGGTACATAACCGACAAACCAAATGTCACGCTCTGAAGATGTTGTTCCTGTTTTACCAGCAGCTTGACGGTCAAGTTGTGCTGCTCTACCAGTACCGTTGGTAATGACTCCTTGCATTACACTATTAAGTGAAGCCGCAGCCCAAGGATCTAGTACGAGTTGAGGTTTAGGTGTATTGTCGAGTAATACATTACCACTACTGTCACTTACACGGACGATCGCGGTCGGCGGCGAGTGCCAACCATAATTCGCAAAAGTCGCATAAGCGCTAGCCATTTCGAGTGGTGTTACGCCAATTGCGCCTAAGGGTAAGGAAATGACAGGCTCCATTGGACTATTAATTCCCAGAACCCGACAAATTTCAATAACTTTATTCAGTCCAACAGCTTGTCCAATTTTAATTGCCGGAATATTTCGCGAAACTTCTAAGGCTCTGCGAATCGACATTGGTCCTTGGAAGGAATTGTCATAGTTCTTAGGTATATAGCGTTCAGCGCTACCATCGTTGTAGCTAACTGGGGTATCCTCCACAATTGAGTTAGGAGTATACTTGCCAGAGGCAAACGCTGCGTAATACACAAACGGTTTAAAGGCTGAACCAGGCTGACGCTGTGCTTGAGTCGCGCGGTTAAACTCGCTTTTTCTGGGATCGACACCACCAACGAGAGCTTTGATAAACTGAGTTCGCGGATCGACCGCAACTAATGCCATTTGATCGCCATTGACGCCCTGCGCGCGAATTCGTTTATGCCAAGTTGTGACAGTTTCTTCTGCCATCCGCTGCATATCAGCATCGACAGTCGTTTGTACGCGCATTCCACCTTTGAGTACCGCATCGCGACCAAAGCGTTTAGCTAATTCTTGCGCGGCTGCATTTGTGACATAAGGCATCGCACTACCTTGGAATGAGCGGATGCGACCGAGTTTGATTTCCGTGTTACGCGCTGCGGCTTCTTCTTCTGGTGTAATCCAACCCAACTGCAACATTCGATTGAGCACAATTTCCTGACGTTGTTTTGCCCGTTCCATGTTATTAAACGGACTATATTGCTCTGGGGCTTGAATCAAACCTGCCATCATCGCGGCTTCAGCCAAGTTAAGATTCGCGGCTGATTTATTAAAGTACGTTCGGGCTGCGGTTTGGACGCCGTAGTTGTTGTGTCCCCAATAAACTTGGTTGAGGTACAACTCTAAAATTTCTTCTTTACTCAGAACTTGCTCAAGGCGAACGGCTAAGACAGCTTCGGCAACTTTGCGACTAAATTTCCGCTCTTGTGTCAAGAAAATATTTCTTGCCAACTGCATCGAGACGGTAGAACCACCTTCCGCGACAGCACCGCGTTGCCAGTTCACCAGTAACGCCCGACCAACACTGCCAACATTGATACCGTGATGATAATAAAAGTGGCTATCTTCGATCGCCATAACGGCACGTTTGAGGTCTGGCGAAATACGGTCTAAAGGTACAACTTCGCGGTTCGCTTCGCCGTGAATGCTGGCAAGTAGTCTACCTTTAATGTCGTAAATATAAGACGTTTCTGAGGGAAAATAGTTACGTAAAGCTCTGACATCGGGTAGGTTGCGGAAACTGGTTGCTAACCCAATTAATCCCCCAGCTACAACAGCACTCGTCAGCATTGTAATTGCCAATAGTGTACCGCCAGTTACCTGACCGACTTCTTTGACAAACTGATAACTGGGTGAAGAGCCTCGTTGTTGTTTTTTATGAACAATACTAGAAGACACGGCGGTTTAACTTCCTCACTTGTAGACAAGGGTTGAAATTGAGTGATGCGCTAAAAACAAATATTTTTTGCAATTATAGTAATCTGACACCTGAGCGAATGAGAATACACGCGATCCTGAATCAATTATATGAAGACCAGTTTAGCTATCAAGTTCCTAGTATGACGCAAAGCCAAGGAGAAACCAAAATTCAACCGACGACTGATAATGCCGTAAAAAATTTTACGTGGCTACGCCGTGGTGTCAGCGAGATTTTTCCTGAACAAGTGCATTCGGACGATCCGCTGGAAAACCTCGAAAAACGCTTGACAGATACGCATCGACCTTTGCGCGTCAAACTGGGTATCGATCCTACGAGTCCCGATATTCACCTTGGTCATAGTATTCCTTATAGAAAGCTCCGAGCTTTTCAAGATGCGGGGCATACAGCAGTACTCATTATTGGCGATTTTACTGCAAGAATTGGCGATCCAACAGGTAAATCAGAAGTCCGTCGGCAACTGAGTGATGAAATTGTGGCACAAAATGCTAAAACATACTTAAATCAGTTGCGTCCTATCTTAGATTTTGACACGCCAGGCAGGCTAGAAGTTCGCTACAACTCCGAGTGGCTTTCCAAGTTGGATCTGGCGAAAATTTTGGAGTTACTTTCCACGATGACTGTCGGGCAGATGTTAGCCAAAGAAGGATTTGCGGAACGTTATGCCCAAGAAAACCCTATCTACTTGCATGAGTTTTTGTACCCGATTATGCAAGGGTATGATTCGGTGGCGGTCGAAGCTGATGTCGAATTAGGGGGTACAGACCAAAAGTTTAATATTGCGGTAGGTCGAGATTTGCAACGTCACTTCGGGTTTCCCCCGCAGTTCGGCGTACTAATGCCAATTCTCATCGGAACTGATGGAACGCAGAAAATGTCTAAGTCTTTGGGAAACTACATTGGTTTATCCGAAGATCCACTGACAATGTATTCCAAGTTAGAAAAAATTCCTGACCATCTCTTGGAACAATACTTTGAGTTGTTGACGGATTTACCTTTAGACCGTTTACCAGAAAATCCGCGCGATCGCCAAAAGCTCTTAGCATTAAATATTGTTGCTCAATATCACGGTCAAGAAGCTGCCGCAAAAGCACAGCAAACCGCAATGTCGCTGATTCAAGGTGCAACAACGGATACATCTACTGTTCCAGAATTTTCTTTATCACAGGTAGAGTTTCCAGCGAAGTTGTTTTATATTCTGAGTGCAAGTAAATTGTGTAAAAGCAGTTCCGATGCTCGCCGACAAATTCAAGGCGGTGCGGTGCGATTAAATAGCGATCGCGTTACGCAACTTGACTTAGCGTTTGAAAAACCCGAACAACTGTACGAAAAAGTTCTGCAAGTGGGAAAAAATAAGTTTGTCCGCTTAGTACCGTGATTAAATTGAGTGGCTGGCTAGTGAAAGAGTAGGAGTGTTGGCAAGATTAAGATACGATTTTCCTACTACCCAATTACCCCTGACCCCCGACCCCTATTCAATGTCCCCAGAACGCATTATTGTACCTTTAGATGTCGCCAGCGAAGCTGAAGCGATCGCTTTACTCGAAACATTACCAGAAGTTACTTTCTGGAAAGTTGGTTTAGAGCTTTTTGTCAATAGTGGTTCAGGGATCTTAAAAATACTCAAAAACCAGCAAAAGCGGATTTTTTTGGATCTGAAGTTTCACGATATTCCTAACACAATGGCGGGCGCGTGTCGGGCGGTGGGGCGTTATGGAGTTGATTTGCTCACCATTCACGCCACAGCAGGGAAAGATGCGATCGCCGCAGCGCATCAGGCGGTACAAGCAGGTGCTACCTCAGCCGGTGTGACACCCCCGAAAGTGCTAGCGATTACACTCCTGACGAGTATTTCAGCGCGACAACTGGCGTTTGAGTTAAAAATTCCGTTAGAGTTACCTGAATATGCGCTACAAATGGCGCTGTTAGCCCAAGCAGCAGGTGTAGATGGTGCGGTTTGTTCGCCGCAAGAAGTCGCGCAGTTACGTCAAATTTGCGGGGACGACTTTTTACTCGTTTGTCCTGGAGTAAGACCCCTTTGGGCAGAAGGGGGAGATCAAAAGCGATCGCTTACTCCCGCACAAGCGCTCAAAGCTGGAGCCGATTATCTTGTGATTGGGCGTCCGATTACGGCGGCTGAAGACCCAAAAAGTGCGTGGGCGCGCATTTGTGACGAGTTAGCAGCGTCATGATAGCTGTGAGAAGGCGGCACATTTCGATTTACGCTGTTTACTTGCTTGCTTATAGCTTCAACCTAGAATTTATCGGACTAAAGCCAGTAAATAGTATATATCTTCAACAATCTGTAGGATTGGCGAAGCGATCGCCGCAGTGCCAAACCGAAGATGTGGAAACATTAACCACACAACTATTACCAGCTTTACCAAGCTATGCAAATCGGATTAGTCAACGTACTCGTCGGCGCGATGCGATCGTTGATATTTATACCTACGTAATTATTGCTGGACGCCCTGAGTTTGCACCCTTAACGCTTGGTCCTGGCGAATATACTCCTGACGTAGAAGCAACTAACGCACAACAGCCGCAACAAGTCTTTATCACAACACTCGAACGACAGTATATCGATGGCAAACCCGTTGAACTACAACAGTTTCACTGGCTGTTTTTCACGCGCGCGGAAGGTACTTGGCGACTTGCTATCATGTTTTCGCGCACAGGGTCGTATCCTTCTCAAAGACCTGTGACACCTCCTAGAGATAGTAGTAACGGCATCATTGCCCAGGCAATACGGACATGGTTACGCGATTGTCAAACTAATTTGTAGTTTGTCACAAATTTACAATTCTTGATTATTCAGCCTAGCGAATTCATTCGCGGCTAAATAAACGAAGTCCACCTGCGTGGACTATCGCTCAAACCTTACGCATCAAAACTCAACGGGCATTCCTTACCTCTTAGTGTGCGTAGGCACACTTTGTTTGAGTAGCGCTGAAGAAAGTCGGCAGGCATCCGCGATTTACAAACAAGGTCTAATTTTGCATTTCATCTAACTTGGTGCGTACCGCTTGAATATCTTGCCACATCAGCCATTTAGGGCTACCACGTTCGCGAGAAGGGTTACGCAATAAATATGCTGGATGGAGAATCGGCATACATAAACGTCCTTCCCACTCAATCCAGTTTCCGCGAATCTTTGTAATTCCGCGTTTTTCACCTGTCAAGCCTTTGAGGGCGGTTGCACCAGTAAATAGAATTATTTTCGGGTCAACCAAACGAATTTGCTCTAGAAGGTAAGGTTTACACGCGCTAATTTCGTCAGTGGTAGGAACGCGGTTGTTGGGTGGGCGGCACTTGATTACATTACAGATATAAATGTGATTATCTGTATCAAGTTTTACCGAAGCTAAAATTTTATCAAGAAGTTGCCCCGCTTTACCGACGAAGGGCAATCCGGTTTCATCTTCATTTTGCCCTGGTGCTTCGCCAATGATCATAATTGGTGCTTGCAAATTTCCGCGTCCAACGACAGCGTGCGTGCGAGTTTCGCCAAGTCCACAGCGATGACAAGCATTGCAATGCTGTGCGATTTCCGTCATCGCGGAATACGTACCTGGGGGAATCGGAATTTTAGCGTCTGTGGGAATTAATTCAGGCTGCGCTGCTGCCGATGCTTCTGAATCAGTAGTAGGATTTTGAAAAAGACTAAGTTGCTCTTCGCTGCTAGTCATGATTGAAATAGCGTCAGTTTAAATAAAATGCAATTGCGCTTCGCGCAGCATCCTGGTTGCCCCTCAATTCTACTCTAGTGCGTTCGGTCTCAGGATCGTCACACTGAAAAGCTAAAATCAGTCATCATAGAAATAAGACTGTCGCGCTATGGTGTTAGGCGCACTCATGTCAGATTTTCCCCTTTTTCGCGATCGCATTGATGCTGGCGAACAGTTAGCGCAAACTGTTTCCTTTGTTTTAACTCAGCCACCTTTATCAACGATCAATGCTCAACCAATTGTCTATGCACTACCACGCGGAGGTATACCTGTAGGTTTGCCAGTCGCACAATTATTACATTGCCCTTTAAGTATCTTAATTGCTAAAAAAATTAGCCATCCTAAGAACCCCGAACTGGCGATTGGTGCTGTTACTGCTGATGGTAACGTGTTGTGGGCTGAGGAAACGCCATTTTACATTCCTTATTCGCGTCAAGGAAAAGCCGCGCTAGCAGAAGCGATGGCAAAAGCACAAGCACAACTTGCCCAACTTACGCCTGCGTGTCCTCAAGTGAGCGCTGAAGGTGCGATCGCGGTTATTGTTGATGATGGTATTGCAACAGGAATGACGATCGCTGTCGCCGCCCAAGCTTTAAAAGCCCAAAATCCTGCTGCTATCTTACTATGTGCGCCAGTTGCACCTCATGGGTTGATTCCTTGGCTGGAACAGTGGGGCGATCGCGTGATTGTTCTAGAAACGCCGCAATCATTCATGAGTGTCAGTCGCTTCTATGCTGAATTTCCCCAAGTTGAAACCGAAGAAGCTTTGGCTTATTTACAGCAACATAAAGAAGCAGAGGAGTAGGGGAGAATAGTTTGTGACGAATTGGTATTATCATGTCAATCCAACATCAATCGCAAAGTCAAAATCAAGTAACACTGCCACGAGTTTTAGAACCAGAAGTGATGGATAGCTGGGAAGAGGCGATAGAATACGATGCAATGGACTTTACAGAAGTTAATACTGCCTTTGCCGAAAGTGTGATTGAGTTAGGACCTCATTTTCCGGCGAAAGTTCTGGATGTTGGGACAGGTACAGCACGAATTCCGGTATTAATCGCAGCAAAGTGTCCGCAGTGGCAGATTTGGGGTATTGATTTAGCTCAAAATATGTTGCAGCTTGGCTTGCAGCACGTTAAAAATGCTGGCTTAGAACAACAGATTTTTCTGGAAACTGTTGATGCTAAAAAAATGCCTTATTCTGACGGACAATTTCAGATGGTGATTTCTAATAGCTTAGTCCACCACTTACCCGATCCTCTACGCTTTTTCCATGAAATAGCGCGCGTACTACAACCACAAGGCGCGATATTTATTCGTGACTTGATTCGCCCTGCGGATGTCGAGACAATGGATGCTTTAGTTGCAAGCATTGGTGCAGAATATGACGAACAACAAAAGAAATTATTTCGCGACTCGCTTCATGCTGCGCTGACTTTGGATGAGGTTCGTGATTTAATAGGGCAAGCCAATTTGAGCGATGTAAAAGTTTATCAATCTTCGGATCGACATTGGACAGCAGCAAGAGCGTGGCAAGATTAAACTTGAATTTAAAACACGAGTGGGATCTCTACAAACTCGTCATTCGACCTGTATTATTTACTGGATTAAAAATTGACCCAGAATGGTTGTATCAAAGAACAATTAGCGCGCTTAGCTGGCTAGAAAATTCGCCACATCATCCAGTTACAAAATCAACGCAAAATTTATTACAAAAATCATTGTGTTTGAGTGATGAACGCTTAGCACAAAAACTTTGGGGACTTCAATTTCGCAATCCCGTCGGTTTAGCCGCAGGTTTTGATAAAGATGGTGTTGCGGCGAGTGTTTGGGCAAATTTTGGATTTGGCTTCGCGGAAGTTGGTACAGTGACATTTCACGCGCAACCAGGAAACCCTCGTCCGCGATTATTTCGTTTACCACAAGATCGCGCAGCTTTAAACCGCATGGGATTTAACAATTCTGGCGCGGCAATGATGGTGAAACGATTGCAAAACGCCTCTCATTTGATACCAATTGGAGTGAATTTAGGAAAATCAAAAATTACCCCGCTAGAAGCCGCAGCCTCTGACTATTTAGAAAGTTTTCGATTACTCAAAGAGTTGGGAGATTATTTTGTTGTCAACGTATCTTCCCCGAATACTCCAGGATTGCGATCGCTGCAAAATACCACAGAACTCAGTTCAATTCTGGATGCATTACAACAAGAAAATCAAGCTTCTAAGCCGATTTGCGTCAAAATAGCCCCCGATCTTGAATGGGAAGAAATCGCGGCGATCGTTGAAATAGCCCAAAGGTACAAACTTGCGGGAATGATTGCGACAAATACGACAATCAGTCGCGATCGCATCACGACAAAAATCTTGGCACAAACCGGAAAACCTGTCACCGAAGAAGCTGGTGGAATTAGTGGTTTACCTGTGCGCGATCGCGCTACCGAAATTATCCGGTTTATCTACCAACAAACACAAGGTCAACTTCCGATTATAGGCGTTGGCGGGATCTTTACTGCGCAAGATGCTTGGGAGAAAATCATTGCAGGTGCGAGTCTAGTGCAAGTTTACACTGGTTGGATTTATGAAGGACCATTGATGGTAAGCCGGATCTTACAAGGGTTGCTGCTTAAACTCGAAGAACACAAACTCAATTCAATTGTCGATGCGGTAGGATTACAGTCAACCAAGAACATATGATTGCACTTACGCAACGTCAGCCACCGAATACTGATATTCCCGTAGATTTTACTCTGGCACTAACTGCGGAAGAACGAACTCGGAGTCGCTATCGCCTTGAAATTCAAGATGAAATTGTCTTTTTACGCTTACCCAGAGGTACGGTATTGCGCGATGGTGACTTGCTACAAGCTGAAGATGCGAGGATTGTAGTGCGAGTTATAGCTAAACCGGAACCTGTGCTTGTGGTGAAAGCGACTCCAGTATTATTACTGAAAGCTGCGTATCATTTAGGGAATCGTCACGTACCTGTAGAAGTGACCCAAGACTATTTGCGATTGTCGCCCGATCCTGTTTTACGCACTATGCTAGAACAACTTGGAGCGCAAGTATACGAAGCCGTGTTGCCATTTCAGCCAGAAATTGGTGCGTATGGACATCATCATTAGCGATATAACGAACCACATTGGCGTAGCCTTCGCATAGGGTAGAACGCATTCCCCAAGGGGGTTGTCGCTAGGCTAGGTCACAAAGAAAGAGATTGGAGAGATGTTCATGAACAATTTAGGATTACTAGACCTCCTACATGAAGAGAAGCGCAAATGAATTCGCCGCTAAATAAACCCTGTTTGCCTCCGTGCAATTACTGATATTCCTGTTATTTTAGTGTGCGAAGGCACACTTCGTTTGGGTAGATCCGAAGAAAGTCGAAGGGCATCTAGGATTCATCTAGAAAGTCTACTGCAACGATGAGCAATAAATGGTATGACAATTGAGCGTATATTGTATCTTTTGCAACTTGCTAGCCCAGCTTTACCTGTGGGTGCTTACAGTTATTCTGAGGGAATTGAAGCACTGATAGATATGGGTACGATTAGCGATGCACAAAGCTTACAGCATTGGTTAGAACAAGAATTACTTTATGGGGCAATTCGACTAGAAACCGCAGTGATGGTGCGGGCGTATCATGCAGTACAAAGTGAAAACATTGCAGCTTTAAGTTATTGGAACGATTGGCTATCGGCGGCGCGAGAAACCGAGGAATTACGTTTATCAAGTTGGCAAATGGGGCGATCGCTCGCTAAACTTCTTCTACAACTACAACCACAGGTAGCGCCATTCGTTGATGCACTAGAACCTTGTAATTATGCGATCGCGTTTGGTATTGCGGCGGCTTCCTGGAAGATAGATCCCTTATTGTCAGTTGTTTTAGGATATTTACACAGTTGGACAACGAATCTTGTCACCGCTGGAGTGAAATTGATTCCACTCGGACAAACGGCGGGACAACAACTCATATTAAATTTATTTCCCGATCTGATGAATGCTGCAACAGAGATTTTAAGCTTGAGTGATGATGACTTGTGTAGCTGCGGTTGGGGATTATCGCTGGCGAGTATGGTACACGAAATCCAGTATACAAGATTATTTCGTAGTTAGTATAGAGTTTAGAATAGTGAGCGAAATTCTTACAACTGCTAATCGCTAATTATGAGTGCGTTTCGAGTAGGTGTCGCGGGTCCTGTCGGGTCGGGGAAAACGGCGTTAGTTGATGCATTGTGTAAAGCAATGCGCCAAAAGTATGATCTAGCGGTGGTGACGAATGATATCTATACGCAGGAAGATGCACAATATTTAGTACGTTCGCAAGCATTAACAAGCGATCGCATTTTAGGTGTCGAAACTGGTGGCTGTCCGCACACTGCAATTCGCGAAGATGCTTCAATGAATTTAGCCGCGATTGAACAACTCGAACAGCGATTTGGCGATCTTGATTTAGTTTTTCTAGAGAGTGGTGGTGATAATTTAGCAGCGACGTTTAGCCCCGAATTAGTTGATTTAACAATTTATGTTATTGATGTTGCTGCTGGCGATAAAATTCCGCGCAAAGGTGGTCCAGGAATTACCAAGTCAGATTTATTAGTCATTAATAAAATTGATTTAGCACCTTTTGTAGGGGCTGACCTTAATATTATGGAACGCGATGCTAAGCGAATGCGAGGCAATAAACCTTTTGTTTTTACTAACTTAAAAACTCACGAAGGACTCGCAACAATTATTGAATTTGTGCGCATGAATTGTGAGGAATGTTGAGCAACTTAAAAATAGGGACAAAAATAGGTGCGAGTTTTGCTTTGGCATTAACAATGCTAAGCACAATTGGCTTAGTTTCTTATCGCAATACAGCACAGCTTGTCGATACTGCACGCAGAGAAAATCATAGCTATCGAGTTATTACAGAGTTAGAAGACCTCAGTTCAAGAATTAAAGATGCTGAAACTGGACAAAGAGGCTATATTCTGACAGGAGATAGACGCTATCTTGAGCCTTATAACGCGGCAATTACAGTTATAGAAAGAAACATTAACGATCTGCGGCAACTGACATCGGATAATCCTAGTCAACAAAACAGAATTGCTACTTTAGAACCCTTAGTCAATCGCAGAATAGCACTTATTCAACAAACACTAACGCTACAAGAAACCCAAGGTTTGGAAGCTGCACGACAAATTGTCCTGACTGGTGAGGGCAAAGATTTGATGGATCGCATTCGCGCCGTATTAGCCGATATAGAAGTAGAAGAACGCGAATTATTACAACAGCGATCGCAACTAGCCGAAGCCGCAACGCAACAAACAATTTCTACTATTCTTTTCGGTATTCCTCTAGCTTTTGGCACGTTAATTTTAATTGCTTATTTTCTCAGCAAAAATATCTCACAACCTCTCGCCGAAGTTTCAGCAGTGGTGACAAAGCTAGCCGCAGGAGATTTATTTGTTAGTGTCCCTGAACAAAATCGCCAAGATGAAGTTGGTGTCTTAACTCGTACTTTTAATCAGATGATTGCGAGTTTACGCACAACAACAATAAAAAATAATGAGCAGGCATGGCTCAAGTCAAACTTAGCAAAGTTTGCACTCATGCTTCAAGGTCAAAGAAATATCGAGAAGGTTGCTGAATCTGTTTTATCTGAATTAGTTCCCTTGGTAAATGCCCAACAAGGTGTTTTTTACCTGATGGATACTAGCAATGAGAAACCAGTTCTTAAACTTCTAAGCAGCTACGCACATCAAGAAGAAATACCACAAAAATTTCAATTAGGCGAAGGTTTAATCGGACAATGTGCCTTAACGCAGCAAAAAATTTTACTCACTGAAGTACCAAGTCACTATCTGCGAATTCGTTCTGGTTTAGGCGAAGCGACACCGCAAACGATTATTGTTTTACCGATAGTATTTAATTCCCAAGTTAGCGCCGTGATTGAACTTGCATCCTTACAACGTCTAAGCGAACTTCACGTGACGTTTTTAGAGCAAGCAAGTGATAACCTGGCAATTGTCCTCAATACGATCGCCTCTGACTCGCGCACGCAACAACTACTACAGCAAGCACAGGCTTTAACAATCAAACTTCAAGCGCAGCAAGAAGAACTGCGAAACAGCAATCACCGCCTCGAACAGCAGCAAGAAGAGTTACAGCAGACAAACGAAGAATTGCAGCAACTCAACGAAGAACTTGAAGAAAAAGCTGAGTTACTTTCGGCGCGAAATCAAGAAGTAGAACAAAAAAATGAAGAAGTTGATCGCGCCAGACAGTCTTTAGAGGAAAAAGCTACTGAATTAGAGCGAATTTCGCAATATAAATCGCAGTTTCTCGCGAATATGTCCCATGAACTCAGGACACCGCTCAACAGTTTATTAATTTTAGCGAAATTACTTGCGGATAATGGTGCGGGTAACTTAACCGAAAAACAAGTAGAATACAGCCGCACAATTTATGCTTCAGGAAAAGACTTACTCGGACTCATTAACGACATTCTCGATCTTGCCAAAATTGAATCGGGAACAATGTCCGTTGATATCAATCCGCTGACGTTAACCGATTTGCGTGTCAATATTGAGCGGACATTTCAGCAAATTGCGCAAGACAAAGGGCTAGAATTTACTGTCGAGTTTGCTCGCGATCGCTTACCTGATGTTATCTATACCGATGGTAAACGCTTACAACAAGTTTTAAAAAATCTGTTGGCGAATGCTTTTAAATTTACCGAACAAGGAAAGGTTAGCTTTAAGATTGATATTGCGACTGAAGGATGGAACCCTAAGCAAGAATCGTTGAATCGTGCGGATGTCGTGTTAGCTTTCGCAGTAGAAGATACCGGAATTGGTATTGCACAAGATAAGCACGAATTAATTTTTGCGGCGTTTCAACAAGCTGATGGTACAACAAATCGTAAATACGGCGGTACTGGCTTAGGTTTATCGATTAGCCGCGAAATCGCCCGACTTTTAGGCGGAGATATACAGCTTGTCAGCCGGTTAGGCGTAGGTAGTACGTTCACGCTTTATCTACCGCTTAATGATACAGGAAACAAAATTCAGAGATCGGAGGTGAGGGAAAAACAAGAAAACAAACAAGATAAAAAAATCTCTCATCCCTCACCCCCCACTTCTCGCCCCTTCCTTCAAGACGATCGCAACGAAATTCAACAAGGCGATCGCACGCTGTTAATCGTTGAAGACGATCTTAACTTTGCTCGCGTTTTACTTAACATGGCACAACAACACGGGTTTAAAGTTCTCTTAGCCCAAAATGCCAATGATGGACTTCTGCTAGCCCAGCAGTTTCAACCAAATGGCATTATGGTTGATATCAACTTACCCGATCTCGATAGTAGTGCCTTACTAGAGCGTCTACAGCATCATCCCAAAACGCAACGCATTCCAGTACATACAATTGCGGGACGCGAACATTTTACTTACAGTTTATCTCCTGGGGCGATCGCTTATGTACAAAAGCCTGTTAATAGTGAAGCTTTAGCCAAAGTTCTCGCTGACATCAAAGAAATCGCCGCGCATCAAGTCAAAAATCTCCTTGTCATCGAAGATAACGCCGCGCAGCGCCAAAATATTGCCGAGTTGATGGAAAACAAAGATGTTGAGGTGATGGCTGTGGGTACGGGCGCAGAAGCCTTAATTGCACTGCAACATCATCATTTTGATTGCCTAATCCTCGATTTGGGGCTACCCGATATGAGTGGGTTTGAGCTAATTCAAGCGATTAAACAGCAGTATAGTAGCGAATTACCCATCATAGTCTATACGGGTATTGAACTTACACGCCAAGAAGAAACTGAACTCAAGCGCATTGCACAAGCGATCGTGATCAAGGATCAACCCCAAGGAAGCGATCTGCAACTCGGTGTCTCCCTCGAACGGTTATTAGATGAAACCGCTTTATTTTTGCACCGCGTGCAAGCCTCTTTACCTACACCTAAACGTCACGAACCTCCAACACAGCGCGATAGTTTACTGACAGGAAAACACGTTTTGATTGTTGATGACGATGTACGCAATATTTTCGCACTCACAAGCGTGCTAGAGCGCTATCAAATGCACGTTTTATTTGCGGAAAATGGTAAAGAAGGAATTGCTCTGTTAGAACAAACACCAAATATTGATATTGTCCTGATGGATGTGATGATGCCAGAGATGAACGGTTATCAGACAATGCAGGCAATTCGTGCCAAAGAACAGTTTCAATCGCTACCAATTATTGCACTGACGGCGAAAGCGATGGTAGGCGATCGCGAAAAATGCATCGCTGCGGGTGCGTCAGATTATATTACTAAGCCAGTTGATATCGAGCAACTGCTATCGCTCATGCGTGTTTGGTTGTATCAGTAAGAGGTCAGAGACCAGATTCGTACTAACTATGTTGACTATTGCAATTAGCAATATGAACGAACTTGAAGATATTGAAATTCAGCTATTGCTAGAAGGTATATTTAATTACTACGGTTTGGATTTTCGCCGTTACGCTCCTGTTGCTATCAAACGCCGCATTCAGAATATTTTATACTTAGAGAAGTTAGCTACTGTTTCAGCACTGCAAGCAAAAGTTTTGCACGATCGCGCTTTTTTCGAGCAATTTCTTGGCTACATGACAGTTAATGTAACTGCAATGTTTCGCGATCCTAGCTTTTATCTCACCTTCAGACAAAAAGTGATACCTTTATTCAAAACCTATCCGTTTGTTCGTATTTGGTGCGCGGGGTGTTCCACTGGTGAAGAGGTATATTCACTAGCAATTTTATTGCATGAAGAAGAAATATATCATCGTTGTCGCATTTACGCAACAGATATCAATGAGACGGTATTAAAAACTGCCAAAGCTGGAATTTTTCCTTTGCGACTGATGCAAGAATATACTCAGTACTATTTACAAGCAGGAGGTAAGCAATCATTTTCCGAGTATTACACCGCAGCCTACGATCGTGCAATTTTCCGCGCGTTTCTCAAAGAAAACATCGTCTTTGCGCAACACAATCTAGTATGCGATCGCTCGTTCAATGAATTTAATGCAATTTTGTGCCGCAATGTCCTCATTTACTTTAATCAGTCACTCCAGCAGCAAGTCCACAAGCTTTTTTATGAAAGTTTGTGCTTGTTTGGCATTTTGGGGTTGGGAAATCAAGAAACACTCCCTTTAAGTCAACGAGAAAGATACTATAAACAATTAGCAGGTCGTGAACGACTTTATCAAAAAATCAGTTAGTAGCGATTCAGGTCATCATTTGCTAAAAAAAGATCATTGTCAAGTGAGAGTTTATTCCCAATCTAGTTGATTACGAAGGTAAGTAAAAGTGGCTAGTAACTCGTGACTAACTACTAGCCACTCTTCATCGCTAGAACTTCAGAGTGTACTGCCATATCTCCCCAATTGTCTATTCAAGGTGAAGCAATGCCATCAGAACCGAAAGTCAATATTCTTATGGTAGATGACCATCCAGAGAATCTCTTGGCGCTGGAGGCGATTTTAGAGGGCTTGGGACAAAACCTTGTCAAAGCGCATTCGGGGATGGAAGCACTGCGATGCTTATTAAATCAAGATTTTGCCGTCATTTTGCTCGACGTGCAAATGCCTGATATGGATGGGTTTGAAACGGCTACACTCATTCGTCAACGGGCGCGATCGCACTCGACACCCATTATTTTCCTCACAGCTTTTAGCACCAGTGATACGCTACAAATTCGAGGTTATTCGCTAGGGGCGGTAGATTATTTATTTAAACCGATTCAGCCGGAAATCTTAACTTCCAAAGTTGCTGTTTTTGTAGAACTGTACCAAAAAACCGCACAAATTGAAAGACAAGCCGCCGAACTCAAAAAAAATGAAGAACGCTTTCGGCGCTTAAGTGCAAGTTCCCCAGTCGGAATTTTTTTAATTGATCCCGCAGGAAAATGTACGTATATGAACTCGCGGTGTCAAATAATTTGTGAGTGTACGCGAGAGCAAATTACCGAAAATTGGTGGCAAATAATTCATCTTGAAGAACGCGATCGCATTTTTAATGAATGGTCTGCGTGTTTTCAGAGTGGACAAGAATACTCAAACGAGTTTCGCATTCAAACACAATCTACCGTACGTTGGGTGCATTTGCGATCGTCGCCGATGCTTTGTGACAAAGGCGAAGTCATTGGTTATGTCGGAACTTTAGAAGACATTAGCGATCGCAAGCAAGCAGAAGCAGAACGCAGTAAACTCATTTACGAGCAAGCCGCACGCGCCGAAGCTGAAGCTGCGAACCGTATGAAGGATGAGTTTCTCGCAGTTCTATCCCACGAACTACGTACCCCTCTAAACTCGATTCTCGGCTGGGCGAGGCTTTTACGTACGCGCAAGTTTGACGAAAAAACAATTGCCAAAGCCCTCGAAACAATCGAACGCAACGCCAAATCGCAAGCTCAACTCATCGAGGACATCCTCGATATTTCACGGATTATTCAAGGTAAACTGCGGTTGCACCTTTGTCCAGTCAACTTGATACCCATCATCGAAGCCGCAATCAATGCAGTACGCCCAGCAGCTGAGGCGAAAGCGATTCAACTCGAAACGTATTTTGACACCAACACCAATCTTGTCTGTGCCGATCCTGAACGTTTACAACAAGTCATTTGGAATTTACTCACGAATGCAATTAAGTTTACTCCTGAACGCGGTATCGTAGCAGTACGTGTAGAATCGATTGATGCTGCGCATACGCAGATTCACGTGCAAGATACTGGTATTGGCATTAGTCCTGACTTTCTTCCCTATGTATTCGACACTTTTCGCCAAGGCGATAGCACTACAACGCGCAGCCATGGCGGGCTTGGTTTAGGATTGGGCATTGTCCGCCATTTAGTAGAACTACATCATGGTACAGTTGCAGTTGATAGTGCAGGTGAAGGGCAAGGAACAACTTTTACGGTAACGCTACCTGTGTTAGAAAAAGTCCCAGGTGCAGCATTAGAATCTTTACCCTCGCTTTCCTAAAAAAAAGCTAGCCGTGTTGCGACTAGCTAAGTACTAATTTCCAAACCTATACATAAAGCCTAAAAACTTTTCTCCTCTGCACCCTTGCTCCTCCCCTCCTCTGCTGCCTTAATGAGATAATTCTTTAACTGGACGTGATATTAGTACGCGCCTTTTTTACCTACAATCACCATGACCGTTTGCAGCAAGATTTGCATATCTAACCATAATGACCAATTTTCCATGTAAGTGACATCGAGGCGGATTACCTGTTCAAAATCCGTAATATCTGACCTACCAGAAACTTGCCACAATCCTGAAATTCCTGGTAAAACTTCCTGGCGAATAAAATGATGTTCCGAAAACTTCTCGACGTCTCTCACGGGTAACGGACGCGGACCCACCAAACTCATCTCGCCAAACATCACATTAAACAGTTGCGGTAACTCGTCTAAGCTGTAACGGCGGAGAAACTTACCCACACCCGTAATTCGCGGATCGTCCTTAATCTTGAAGAGAATTCCGTCTTTATTTTCATTTCTGGCTTCGAGTTCTTTTTGCAGCTTATCTGCATTGACTACCATCGTTCTGAACTTCCACACCTTAAATGGTTTACCGTGCAAACCAATTCGAGTTTGCTTGTAGAAGATAGGACCTGGAGAGTCTATTTTAATTAGTAACGCGATTAAAAGATAAAGCGGTGATGCGAGTAAAACAAAGCTTGTTGCACAGATAAAATCAAAGCAACGCTTCATCAAAAAGTCACTACCAGTGATCAACGGGGGAGACAGCTTGAGTGCTGGTAATCCACCCACCATCTTGAGTTCTAAGTTTCTTTGAATTCCTTCTAAATCAACATCGATTGGCAAAATATGCAGCGTAATTCCGGCATTCCGTAGTTTCCAGTAAAGAAACATCCGGCTTTTAATCGATGCCCACGAGCAAACAAAGACTTCGGATACGCCTAAGCTGCATATCTGCTCAATTGTAGCGTCAAGGTTATCTTTATCTGCTACTAAAGCACTGACATCAGCCCAGCCTAAAACTTTGTAGCAGTTTTCGCGCGCAATCAGTCGATTTGCTTTCTCTCGATCTTCTGGGCGCGAAATGATAAAGGTACGATAACAAACCGCACCTTGCTTGCGTACGTATTCTACAGTGCTATCAAATGCAAAACGAGCAATAAACGTGAGCGATATGCTAAACACCCACGACAAAACGAAAGTAGATCGCGAAACAAAGCCATTCGGCTGATAGAAAAATGCTGCGAGTAACAAGAGTAAGTGCGCGATCGTTAGCGCTTTGACAAGATTGAAGTAGTCTCGCCGCTCTTGCCTTGCATCATACAGTTTTTTAGCTGCGATTAACCCGATTTCAGTTGCGAGGATTGGCAAAATCGAGAACGGATTATAAGCTGTGTTCCAGGGAGAATCGAGTGGGGTGCCAAGCTTTTCTGCCAAGTGCCATGCTGTATATAACATTGTGGCATCAAGCGACATCAATGATGTAACACGCAGCCACCTAACACCTGTGCCTCTGCGTAGTCTCGTGAATACGGGGGCGCGGAGATCTAATTTGTTGATTGATAAGGAAGTCGTAGACGTCATTAGCTGCACCTCCACCCTAGAACCTAGGAAAATCTTTTGTTGTCACCATTACACAAGAACTTCATTTAATTTACGGCTTCCCTAGTAATAATTCGGAATATTCATCACTACAAGGTACACTTTTTTACACATCTATTCAATTCGTCTTGAGAAGGTTGTGCAATAAAAAAACACTTATGTGTGAGGGTTTACCGAGACATGGACTTAATTGTGGAAAATAAGTTCCTCGCTCTATTAACTTTTGTGTGGGAGTAATATCACTAAACTTTACGTTTACATACAGTTATTGCCTCTATTCGGCAGAATCTCAGACATTTAGTTAAGTTTAGTAAACATACTAGCTTGATTTGATACTTATCGCTACATTTACGGAGTCAGTTTTTTTTGATTGATAAACGCTGCAATAATTAAGAGAAACATGACTTTAATTACCAGGTATGAGTAAAAATAGTGTGTATTGCAAGTCACACTTCACAGAAACTTTAACAAATAGCAGCGTCAAGGAGGATAATTCCCAGCGTTCTTCACATACTCTTTACATACAAGCGTCAGCAAACTGTAAATTGCTTAGCTATCGGTTCGCGTTTCTACTCAATTATTCATAAGCTTTCTTGAGTACAACTACATCAAAAGAACTTCAAGAATAATTTTTTTGCACCTTCCTTAAGAGAGAGCTTTTAAATTGTATTCAGCTTATTAAGCTAGTAAGTCCCTTCTCTAATATTCCAGATCTTCTGGTGTTGGTTCTGTAGCAAATTTGCTAGTTTCTGCGTGTAATTGATGACGCGCACTCTTCAAAAGTAAGCGTTGTTCGGCGCGGGCGATCGCCTGATACGTTACTTCCACCGCATCAGCTTCGACTGAAATTGCCGTAATTCCCCACTCTACCAAAGAATCGATTAATTCGGGATACAAAACAGGTGCCTGGCCGCAGATCGTACAGGGAATGCGTGCTTGTTTCGCTTGTTGAATAATTTGGGCGATCGCGCGCATCACGACAGGATGGCGGGCGTCAAAATGAGCTAAATGCCCAAAATCGCGGTCAACGCCTAGCAGCAACTGTGTTAAATCGTTTGTCCCAATTGAAACGCCTTGAACGCCAGCCGCCACATATTCTGGAAGCAAAAATAACACTGATGGCACTTCTGCCATAATCCACAATTGAAACTGCGGAGATTGAGTTAATCCGACTTGTTCAACTCGCTGCCGACAAAAGACAAATTCTTCTACAGTCCGCATAAACGGTAGAAGTAAGTGAATATTATCGTAGCCTGCTTGCTGTACGCCTGCTAAAGCAGTCAGTTCTAAATCAAACAGCGTAGGATCTTGCAAATAGCTGACAATGCCACGATAGCCGGAGCTAAAATGAGCGTCACCTGTGGATAGCGCTGGATTAGAAAGTAATTGAAACTCAGGCGATCGCCAATCGAGTGAGCGATAAAACACGGGTTTTGGTGCAAAGGCGCGGGCAAACTGCGCAATGTGTTCTTGCCAAAGTTCGAGTAATTCTGACTGGCGCTGCGGCAACCATTCGAGTATCGATTGACCCTTTAGCATATTCAATACCATAAGCTCAGACCTCAACAAACCTAAGCCATCCACTGGTAGCTTTTGCATTTTATTCAATAGATGACGCTGACTTAAGTTGAGGAAAATTTGAGTTGCAATTGGCACATGATGATTTGATAAAGATTTATTGAATTGTCTGTAGCGCTTATATGGTATGATACGGCGATGCGTTGAATTTTTGCGGTTGGGTGTTGGTAGCGCAGTTATGGGGTGCGATCGCGTTTGTTCGGTTTGACTTCTGAGACGATGAATTTCACCGCGATCGCCATCGAGATCAATTAAATCATCCGTTTGCAAAATCTGAGTTACCTGCGCGACGCTGACGACGGCGGGAATTCCAAGTTCTCTTGCTAAGATCGCGCTATGCGACGTTAAGCCGCCGTGTTCGGTGATAAAGCCCGCAGCGTGTTGTAGTATGGGCAACCAATCAGGTGCGATCGCCGTTGTAACAACAATAACTCCTGGTGGTAAGTGCGGCGTCTGTTGAGGATCGCTAACAACGTACGCAGGTGCAATCGAACGTCCTGGCGCAGCAGCTAGCCCTTGCAGCAATGCTGAAGACGACGCAAGCGGTTGAGGGCGGGTTTCTCCTACAACTGGAGAATCGCGGTATTGAGTAATCACTAAATGTGGCTCAACGCCTGCGGTTTCTAACGCCCACTCGCACGCGATCGCGGAATGCGTTTCTTGAATGAATTTTTGTCCCAGATGAATTAATTGCTGTAAATTGTGTTGCAAGACATATTGTTGCTGTTGTGCAGCATTGAGTAGAAAAACTTGCAAGTCATTTTGGTTGCTAAAAGATGTATGGTGGGTGAATCCTGCTGGTACGGGTAAATTAGTCACACCATACGCAATTGTTTTGTACCCTAGCGTTTGCGATCGCACTGTTCCCGATTTTGGATCTACCGAGTAAAAATCGGGGATAACTTCGCCGCGGGCGATCGCAAGCCCTAATCCATAACTTGCTTGAATTTCTAATCTGTCGGTTTGACAGTGCAGTGTACCAGAGGCGATCGCATTGTGTAATGGCTGCACAAGAAGAGCAACATCAAGTTGTTGTAGATCAATACCAACCCGCCGCCAATAGAATAAATTTCTCGCACTCAATAACTGACTCCAAGTTCGCAGTAAGGCTTGGGCGATCGCTGCGGGATGATTATGACTTACTGGCGATTCCAAAGCATTTTGTAAGTTTTGCGGTGTTCCCTCTGGTAAAACGAGATCCGGATGCAAAATAAGTGTTGTCCAACTCTGCGCGGCTGTTGCGATCTTGTGACTCAAATCAACGACTAAAGATTCTTGCGCGATCGCTTGACGTAACTGTTGTGCGACTTGTTGTAGTTGCTGCCAATCATCGATATTGAGGTGAACATAAGCATCCAGCAGACCATCAGTTGAACTCAAAAGCTGCGCTAAAAACGTTCGCCATGCCAGCGATGATACGACAAAACCTGATTTGACCGGAAAACCGCGCTGTCGCCATTGGCTTAGTTGTAATGCGCGATCACCTACTAAAGTGCGCTGTGAAGGTTGAATTTGCTCCAGCCAGTGTATTTCTTCCACATTTTTAACGTATGATTCGCTTTGGCGATCGCGTTTGATGGCGCGATATGAGATCTTCGGTGACGACATTCTGGAACCTATTCCACAGTGGAAGTTTCACAATAAAAGTCGCTCCGTGTCCAAATCCAGCACTCTTAGCATCAACAGTGCCACCGTGCAATTCTACCAGCTGACGCACAATCGCAAGTCCCAGCCCTAAACCGCTACTTGAGCGCGTCGTCGCGCTTTCGGCTTGGCGAAAGCGATCAAAAACATACGGTAGAAACTCAGGGCTAATTCCAATTCCTGTATCGCTGACTTGAATTTCCACATAGCGATCAATGCAGTTCAGTTTAACTTCAACTTCACCGCCTTCAGGAGTAAATTTCACGGCATTTGACAACAGATTCCAAACAATTTGTTGCAAGCGATCGCTGTCACCCCAAACCAACCGAATTCCCTCAGAAGTCGTAGTTTTAATCTGAATTTTTTTGGCTGCTGCCGTTGGTTGTACAGTATTAATCGCAGCTTCAATAACACCTAATATATCAACAGAACGCATCTGTAAATGTAACTGACCGCGCATCAAACGCGAAGTATCTAAGAGATCCTCAACAAGTTGCGTTTGAATTTTCGCATTGCGTTCAATCACTTCTAGGGCTTTTGCCTTTTTTGCTTCATCTAATTGACGACTCCGCAATAATTGCACCCAACCGAGCATAGCATTTAAAGGCGTGCGTAGTTCGTGCGATACTATAGCTAAAAAGTCATCTTTAAGGCGATTAGCTTCGGCGAGTTCTTCGGCTTGGCGGCGTAAAGCAACTTCTAACTGCTTACGTTCAGTCAGGTCGAGGACAAAAGCAATACAAGTATCTTGACTACCTTCAATAATTGCACCACCGAGTAAAACCGGAATGCGCTGACCATCTTTGCGGATATATTCTTTTTCAAAAAGACGACAAGCGCCAGATGTCCTAATTTCTTGACTTGCTAGTTGATCTAAATGCTGATGTTCAGCCGGTGTCAAATCATCCCAACGCAATCCTGCTTTGAGGTCTTCGTGTTCGTATCCCACCATGCGTAAAAACGCATCATTAGCTTCAAGAATTTTACCTTCTAAATCAGCCGTAATAATGCCGATGATATCGGCTTCTATTAAGCAGCGAAAACGCGATTCACTTGTACGAAGTGCAGCTTGCGATTCGTGCATTTGGGCGACTGCGCTTTGGGCTACAGTTTTAGCACGAGCTTGCGATCGCGTGAGTCCAAATAATACTAGACTGATCGCGACTCCTCCGAAGAAGACGTATGGTACTAACCCTGCTTGGGAGGCACGAACAAACTCAGGACGTGTTGTAAAAACTAAACTCCAGGTACGTCCGGCAATATCAATAGTTGTTGTCGTTGTTAAGCTTGGTTGATAGTTGTCGTTGTCCTGATGCGAACGATGCAGTAAGTTTCCCTGGGTGATATTAGTGTCATCGTATGCTGCAAAATTTACGTAAGAATACTGTTTTTCGCTAACAATATCATCGAGTAAGTCATCTACCCGAAACGGGCTATAAATAAACCCTAGTAATGCAGCTTGTCTTTGCGCGACGGTTTTCGGGTTTGAATTGTTTTTGTAAACAGGAAAGTAGATTAAAAACCCAGCTTGTTTGTAACGGTCAATTTCTTGTACAAGCGTGACTTTTCCAGACGCAGCTGCACTACCCGTGTCTCGCGCCCTTTCCATTGCCGCACGGCGAACTTTTTCTGTAAACATATCGAACCCGATTGCGGCTTGGTTCCTACGGTCTAACGGTTCGAGGTAAATAATTGAATGGTACTCGCTGCGCTTGTCTTCTGGGCGAATTGTTAGTTGTATTCCTTGTTGACGCAGTTCGGCAATCAGGGCATCTTTTTGCGCGGATGTTACTTTCACACTAAATCCGATACCCTGAATTCCTGGATAGCGATCGCGAAGTTCCAACTGTTTTACATAAGCCTGAAAATCGGCGCGAGTCACAAAGTCACTTGCCGCAAATAAGCCACTTCCACTCCGTAACAGTGAAATATAGGTATCCAAACGATTTTGGATATCATCTTTAGTCCGTTCAACCGCATTGTTAAAGCGCAATTGGTCTTTGGTTCTAGCGGTAAGTGCTACGTAGTAAGTTGCAATTCCAGTTAGTAGTAAAGTCACTACTAATACAAAATAAGGAATCCAAGGGCGACGTAGTTGACGTAGTTTTGAGGATAAGTACGGTTCCATGAAAAGTTTGACTCGCGCAAAAGCCTATTTACGTGGAATTACTTATGAATAAGTTACCAACGGCTTTATGAACTTTTTATAGTATCTATGGTATTCCTTTTGAGGAGATTACTTCATTTGTGCCATATCTAAGCCATAACAAAATACTCAAAAAATCAGGATTTACAAACTAACACATAAATTTTGCGATCGCGTACCTCTCCAGATAAAGCCTCACCTATTGGTATAGCTCTTTGGTTATATAAAGGTGATTTACTATTAGGTATAAATTAAATTTGTGATGGTTGGAGTTAAAAAACAAACTTTGACAAGTACTTACTTTGTTTCTCCTAGTGACCTAGGAAGTGTTGTCTTTAGGATCTGTATTGCGCTCATTGTTGGAGCAATCATTGGCTTAGAACGCCAACTACGAAAAAAACCGGCTGGCTTACGAACTCATATGCTCGTCAGTCTTGGTTCGGCTATATTCGTACTGATTCCCTTGCAAATGGGTGTCAATGCAGACAGCCCTGACGCGCTCAGCCGTGTTATTCAAGGTATTGCTGCTGGTATAGGGTTTCTCGGTGAAGGCGAGATTCTCCGCGCAACGCGCGATCGCGATGGCGAACTTGCAGATATTCGCGGGTTAACTTCTGCTGCGGCGATTTGGGTTTCGGCGGCTTTAGGAGTTGTCGCTGGATGTGGACTATGGCAGCTAGCTCTAATTAGCGCGGTACTCGCTTTACTCGTTCTCAATGTATTTAAGCAAATTGAACGCCGAATTTGATTGAGACACCTGACAACTAAAGTTGCGGCTGCAAAAAGCAAAGTCCACCTGCGTGGACTCATCAAGTCAGGGCTATACGCAATTTCACCAAATCTAGCAGGGTTCAGATGTCAGCGTTAAACTCCCCTCAGGGAAATCATTATGAGCTTCTACGATGTTCTAATACCATTTCACTAATTAAAAACTACAAATCATTTCTCCTCTGCCCCTCTGCTGCTTCACCTCTAGTCGTGCGTTATCTGTCCTGATTCAACGTGAAGAATCTGAGAGGCTTTGAGCCATTGAGCATCAAAAGAGCCTAAGTGCGTAGTTGTAATCAACGTTTGAAAGCGGTCTTGAATGGCGTCGAGTAATTGATTTTGACGGTGAAGGTCGAGTTCGGCTAAGACATCATCGAGTAATAATAGCGGTGATTCGCCAACGACTTCTTCAATAAGTTTGAGTTCCGCAAGCTTGAGTGCGAGAACCAAAGTTCGTTGCTGTCCTTGGGAACCATAGGCGCGCGCAGGTGTTTGATTAATCGTCAACTCAATTTCATCGCGATGGGGACCGACTAAAGTCGTACCTTGATGCTGTTCGGCGATCGCTCTAGTAGCAATTTTTTCAACAAAAGCTTGCTGTAATCCTTCTGGATTTTCATCCCAAATGACGTTAGGTGTATATTTCACCTGTAGAACTTCGGTACTACCACTAATACTTGCGTGCCAATTAGCCGCAACCGGAGCCAAAAGCGCGATCGCGCGCGATCGCCTTCTAATGACTCGGATACCAGCGCTGACTAATTGCTCATTCCAAACTGCCAATTCTTCTAAATTCTGATTGCCGGCTTCTGCACCTTGAATTTTTTTCAACAAAGCATTTCGCTGGCGTAATACCTGGTTATACTGTTGCAAAATATGTGCGTAGACAGGCTCTAGCTGAATTAACAAAGTATCTAACCAATTACGGCGTTGATCAGGTCCACCACGAACTAAATCGAGATCGAGACTAGAAAACTGGACTGCATTCAGCGTACCCAAAAAGTCCATTTGTCGCCGCATATTTTCACTATTGAGCGCAACCGTGCGCCTGCCATTGCGTCGCAGCGTTAACGACAAGTCAGTGATACCTGTTTGGCGTTCTAATGTCGCGCTGACTCTGGCGATTAATTCTTCGTCGCGAATCAAATCGCGATCGCGCGGACTACGATGCGATCGTAATGTTGCTAGCAGTTCCACCGCCTCTAACAAATTTGACTTACCTTGCGCGTTATTACCTACCAAAATCGTTTTTGGCGCTAAAAAATCAACCCACTGCTCTTGATAGTTACGAAACTGCTGTAGATGTAAAGTTTTTAGGTACATAGTCATTCAGGAAGCAGGGGCAAGGGGGCTTCAGGTGCTTCAGGAGCAGATAACTGCTACTCATCACTCCTAGTGTCTTTTGACTATACGAAGGAATAACTTTTCTAATTCGACCCATACAAATAGTAAGGTACTAAAACCAAAGCAGATTGCGAGTTCTAACGGGCTGAGCCAGAAAGTATCAAAAAATGCTCTTAGTGGTGGAACATACACCAGCATCAGTTGTAATATTGCGGTTACAACAACAGCTGCGAGCAAATAACGGTTCGAGAAAGGATTTAATTCAATTGCCAATCTTGTGTTAGAACGAACGGCTATTGCATGACCCATCTGTGCTAAACACAAGGTTGTAAACACCATCGTCCTCCATGTTGCAGGATCGCGAGGATATTCAGGTGTATGCGTATGGTAGTAAGCCCATACCATCAAGGCAATCGAGATGATTGCAAAAATAATGCCGATACGAACCATGTAAGATCCTAGCCCGCGTGCGAAAATACTTTCACGCGGACTAAAGGGAGGTCGTTTCATCACATCTGGTTCAGCAGGTTCGACTGCTAAAGCAAGCGCGGGTAAACCATCAGTCACCAAATTCATCCACAAAATTTGTAGCGGACTCAACGGTACGCCACCTAAACCAAGCAATGGCGCAGCGGCAATTGTTAAAACTTCGCCGATGTTACTGCCAAGAATGTATTTAATAAATCGGCGAATATTAGTATAGACAACTCGACCTTCTTCGGTGGCGGCGACAATGGTTGCAAAGTTGTCATCAAGCAGTACCATGTCACTGGCTTCTTTACTGACATCAGTACCAGTAATTCCCATCGCAATACCGATATCAGCTTGTTTTAAGGCAGGTGCATCATTAACACCATCACCTGTCATCGCTACAAATCTACCGCGTCGTTGTAGCGCTTGGACAATGCGTAATTTGTGTTCTGGGGAAACTCGTGCGTAAATGCTGACAAGATCGACTTGTTTTTCAAGTTCGGGCTGGCTCATGTGTTCTAATTCTTGACCTGTAAGGACGCGATCGCCTGACTGCGCAATTCCTAAATCGGTGGCGATCGCTTGTGCGGTTAATTGGTGATCTCCGGTAATCATCACAGGGCGAATTCCAGCATCGCGACAACGTGCTACAGCTTCGCGGACTTCAGGACGTGGGGCGTCGAGCATTCCCACTAATCCTAGCCAAACTAATTCGCGCTCGGATGTGTCTTCAGAACCTTCGTCGGGTAACGTGGCGAGTGGCTTATAAGCAAAACCTAGGACTCTTAACCCTTTACCTGCCATTGCATTATTTTGCGCGAGAATTTCTTGGCGTTGGGCTTCGGTGAGTGGTATCGAGCGATCGCCGCGATGAATTTGAGTACAACGCACTAATGTTAACTCAGGTGAACCTTTTGTAAACATTAAATAAGATCCAGTATTATCAAAAGCCAAAGCATTTTGTGCTTCGTGCTTAGTACTGCAAATGACGCTCATGCGCTTGCGTTCCGAAGAAAAGGGAAATTCTGCCACACGCGGTAATCGTGCCTCCCACTGATCTTTTTCTATACCTGCTTTACCCGCAAGCGATAGCAGCGCGCCTTCGGTTGGATCGCCTAAAATGATCCACTGCGATTGTTCCTGCTGCAAAACGGCGTCGTTACACAAAGCACACGCGACGAGTAAAGCATGAAGTTCGGGATGTTCGGCAACTTCAATGTTTTGATTTTCTAGCAGAAACTGCCCACGGGGAACATATCCTTCTCCGGTGACTTGGAAATATTTATCGTTCGCATAAACTGCTTGCACCACCATCTTATTTTGTGTCAAGGTGCCCGTTTTATCCGAACAAATTGTTGTGACACTACCTAAAGTTTCGACGGCTGGTAGTTTGCGAATCAACGCTTTGCGGCGTACCATGCGCTGTGTTCCAAGTGCTAAGGTAACAGTAATAACAGCGGGTAAACCTTCGGGTACGACAGCAACCGCCATACTCAAGGAAACTTCCAGCAATTCATTAAGGTTACTAAAGTTGAGGTTGGCGAGATCGAAATTACTGTTTTGGAGGACACCACCCACAACCACTAAAGCAACTAAAACTAGTGAACCACCCACTAGCACATTTCCTAGTTGCGACATCCGCTGTTGCAAAGGCGTTGGTTCGCTTTCTACCGACTGAATCATTGCCGCAATGCGTCCGAGTTCAGTTTGCATCCCTGTACCCGTCACAATTGCCTTGGCGCGTCCTTGGACAACTTCAGTGCCTTGAAATACCATATTGAGGCGATCGCCAATTCCCGTATCGTCCTGAAGTTGAATATCTGCTTGTTTTTCAACCGCTTGGGCTTCTCCAGTCAGCGCAGCTTCGCGGACTTGTAAGTTTTGTTCTTCAATCAAGCGTCCATCGGCGGCTAGCTGCACGCCTGCTTCCAAGAGCATAATATCTCCTGGGACAAGTTCTTTGGCTTCGACTTCAACAATTCTACCGTCACGTATCACGCGTACTAATGGGGCAGAAAGGCTCTTAAGTGCAGCTAAGGCTTTTTCGGCACGACTTTCTTGTAAATAGCCAAGGATACCGTTGAGGACAACAATTAAACCAATCGCGATCGCATCTTTGGGAAATTCATTACTCTGTAAGTCTAAGAATGCTGATATGACGGCTACCGCAATCAGCATCACTAACATGATGTTTTTGAACTGATCGAGAAAAATTACCCAAGAACTACGACCGCCCGTTTCTTGCAGTTCATTGAGTCCGTATTTTTGCAATCGTTGTTGTACTTCTTCGGAGGTTAAACCCGTGCGATCGCTCGCTAATAGTTGTAAAGTCTTATCAACATCCAAGGCGTGCCATACAGGTGTTGACTCAGGCAGAGAATGTGCAGACATGAAATAGCTCTCGGCAAAGGAGTATAGACATTAATCATAGATTAGCTACTACCTTTGAGCTATGTGTACAGCAATTTATCTTAAAAGCGTCACTCTAGACTTAGTTCTTTGGCAAGACGGCAAGGTATGCGATCGCGATCTAATCTGATCTGAATGAACTACTTGCAAATTTATGCTTTGAGTAAAGGGTAAAAATAAATGTAACGTAAAGCCGGTAATTAATTAAGAATAATTCCTCCCCACTATCCATTTCCAAAATTAGCAAGGTGTCATTTCTAAATTAAAGCTGCTTATTTAATGTGTAGTGTTCCTGCTAAACAGTCAGAATTTCTGTTACGCATTTAGTATTAAACTGAGTTCTGTATAGCAATATTAGTACAGGTTGGAGTTTCTTGGGGTGTCTACTCAAATTTTTGTAAATTAAAGCATTCAGGCATTCGGCAAAGGCTTATTTATTGTGTCTATGACTTCCGCAACACCCACTTCTTCTAGCAACCTACAGCGAACTATCCGACCAATCGGCGCAGCTGCACTGCATGGCATCGCGTTTGTTGACAATAAACTGATTGCTATCGATCCGGTTAAAGGACATCTACTACAAATCGATCCTACCAACGACAACACAACAATCATCAATTCCCACGCGACTTCCGAATTTGTCGATGTCACAGGAATAGCTTGGTGGGAGAACACACTCTGGTTAACACGTGAAAACACAGTGTATTTCTGCCAGTTAAATGATTTTAAGTTACAAGAGTTCGTGACCTTACCGTATCCGGCGAACGGCATTGCTGTGTGGGCATCAACAGTTTACGTAACGTGTCAAAAAACTGGTTATATTTTGATTTTTGACCGCGAAACAAAACGTCAAATTACGCAGTTTTACGCGCCAGGAGTCGGGGTAGAAAATATCACCGTTCGTGATGAAGAATTGTGGGTTTGCGATACGACAGAACAAAGTGTTTATTGCCTAGAACGCGCTACGGGAGACATCAAGTTTAGCGTGCTGACTCCTTTTGCTTCGCCTACAGGTTTAGCATTTTATCCTCATCAAGGTGGAGAGACGCTGTATGTTGCGTATGCTGATGAAGAAGCCTACATCCGCGATAATCCCAATGCCGACCCATCGCATGAATTAACGTATCGCGATCGCACGTTTGTCCATCCTTTAGATTATTACTACAATCCTAGCGAACACTATGCGCTGTCGAATGGCTACTTGCTGGAGATGATCTATGCGGAGGAAATTGCTCCGTTAGAAGATGTTCATGCCTTAAAGCAAGTCGAGTGGCGCATTGCTTTACCAGCAGAAACTGACCGTCAAAAAGTCAAACACGTTGAACCTATTGGTTTACCCTTTACCGAAGAAGTTGTAGAAGGACAGCGCGTTGCTGTCTTTAAATTTGATAATCTGCAACCAAGTGAAAGACATATCTTTGGCTGGAGAGCATTAATCGAGGTACGCGGTATCAAATATCGCCTCACTCCTAGAGACGTTGAAGATCTCCCTAGCTTATCAACGGAATTTCAATCGCGGTACTTGGTCGATGATGATGAGTTAGCGATGGATCAGCTAATTGTCCGTCGTGCGGCTAAAGAAGCGATCGGAACCGAAACGAATCTTCTGCGTAAAGCTTATAAAGTTCGTAACTATGTTTACGATGAATTGTCCTATGGTATCAAACCGCACATTGATACGCCCGATGTTGTTTTAGATCGCGGTATTGGTTCCTGCGGCGAGTATGTTGGTGTTTTACTCGCACTATTACGCCTTAATGGTATTGCGTGTCGCACAATCGGTCGCTATAAGTGTCCTCCTTATGCCGAACAACGGGGCGTTCCGCTACAACCAGACTTTAACCATGTTTGGTTAGAATTTTACGTACCAGGGTTAAATAAGTGGTTGCCTATGGAATCCAATCCTGATGATGTGGTAGAAAACGGTCCTTATCCTTCACGCTTTTTTATGGGATTAGCTTGGTATCACATCGAAATTGGTAAAGGCATACCATTTGAAACAATAACAAGCAAAGGCTTGCCACTCGAAGAAATTTCGCTTGGTGATATTGCCATCAACCACATCCGCTTTACCATTTTTGAAGAATTGCCACCGCTATGAAATATGGCAGTAGACGTTGACAAAGAATTGAGGGGAAAGTGAGGATATTCCGATCCAAAAGCATTGCTATGAATAGCTTTTATCCCTGACCTCCGACCTCTGAACCCTGACCTCGACTACATTGTAAATTTGAATTGCTCTTATGCTTTATTCCGTACCCCTCACGCTAAATTTTGTGTTAAATTAGCAGCCGTGAGTCAGATTCGGTTGAAAGCTTTGTTTTTGCTACAGAACGTTTTCTGTGTTGACAGGCATATCTCCGAAACTGGAGCTTTACAAACGAAATTGATTTTTGGAGATATTGAATGTCGATCTACGTAGGTAATTTATCCTACCAAGTTACCCAAGAAGATATCCTTGCAGTTTTTGGAGAGTACGGCAACGTCAAACAAGTTCAAGTTCCCACCGATCGCGAAACCGGTCGTCCGCGTGGTTTTTGTTTTGTGGAAATGTCTTCTGAAGCCGAAGAAACCGCAGCGATTGAGGCTTTAGATGGTGCTGAATGGATGGGACGTAGCTTGAAAGTTAATAAAGCAAAGCCGCGTGAAGACAAAGGCAATCGTTATCGTGACAATCGTGGTAGCAGCAACGGTAAGTTCTCGCGGGGACGTTATTAAGTAAGAGTGAGTGGGGGCTGGTGGTTAGTGACTAGAGCAGAACTAGAGGCTAGTGTATCAATACAATAACTTCCCTGAGTCTTATGAGTTCTTGCTCTAAAGTACTTCTCAGGGCTATAGCTTCCTTTGCTTTCTCTGCTCTATAACTGACCTCTAAGCTATGTTTAAACTGTACTTTTAGATCAACCTAAAGCCGCATTACAATTAGATTAGTTGTATTCAGAAAGGAGCAATAATGACCCAAGTGGTTCTAGGAGAAAATGAAGGTATTGATTCAGCTTTGCGGCGATTTAAGCGCCAAGTTTCAAAAGCTGGCATTCTCGCAGATGTGAAATATCATCGGCATTTTGAAACACCGCAAGAAAAGCGTAAGCGTAAAGCAGTAGCAGCGCGGCGGAAGAGACGTTTTAGATAAGATGTTTTGTTACCAGTCGTGCTTGACTTCATTGAATTCAGTAAGCCACTGGGAAAACATCAAAAGTATTCATTACTGTAAGTGAAAAAAACGGATTTTGCGATCACAAAGTCCGTTTTCGCTTTTATTGAGTAAGCTAAGAATCTTGCGTCGCAGCAAGATCAACAGTGTTATAGCGATTCATTGCTTTTTCTACTCCCTGCTTTAAACACAGTTCAACACAGTCAACTACTAAGGGTAGAAGCTTAGTGACAACTTGATTTTCTGTTGGAGAGAATCGTCCTAAAACATGAGAAATTGTTTTACCGTTATTGCTGACAGCTTGTTCTGGCTTGCCAATGCCAATCCGTAGACGAGGAAAATTTTGCGTACCGAGATGCGCGATCGCGCTTTTCATGCCATTATGTCCCCCCGCCGAACCGGATAAACGCAACCGGATTTTTCCGACAGGTAAATCCATATCATCATAAATAACTAAAATTGACTCAGGAGGCAGTTTAAACCAATCAACAACCGCACGAATTGCCTGTCCTGAATTATTCATGTAAGTTAGCGGCTTAAGTAAGCGAATTTTTTCACGGTTTGGGCTGACGCCTTCGCCAAATTCTCCCTGAAACTTACGATTTTCTGACAGGGGCATTTTCCAGGAACGTGCTAAAGCGTCTACAGCCGCAAAGCCGATGTTATGTCGAGTTTGTTCGTATTTTGGTTCTGGATTTCCCAATCCGACAATCAGTTGCGGGATAACCACTGATTGTGGAGTCGCTTTTGTCATGACTAGCTTGTTTGTATTCGTCTGAAATCCAAAGCTTAACTTTGTGGCGACGAAGTTGTGTTATTTTCTGAAGCTTCAGCCGCAGCGATTTGCTTGGGTTCTAGTTGTGCGGTTGTCTGTACAGCTTGCTCAATTTGTTCAGCTTCGCGCTTGAATTCATTTTCAAATTCTTTAGAAGCTTCTTGAAATCCACGCACTGCTTTACCCATGCTACGACCAATCTCTGGTAGCTTTTTAGGACCAAAGATTAACAGCGCCACAATCATGATCACAGCCATTTCTGGCAAACCAATTCCAAAAATATTCACGCTTCAGTTCTCCTTTGTTTAAAAACCAGGACTCCTCTTTTGGGCAATATGCCTGATTTTACCAGTCACTCACTACCCATCCAGTATAAAACTTCAAAAAAAAACCCGGTTGAACCGGGATTAAATGGGTGTTTCCCGCTTTGTGACAAGAGGAATTAGCCACCTATGTTTGTCCAATCTGGAGAAATATCTGGTCTTTCAAAGAGTAGAGAAGAGTTGTAGATTTGCAGAATAATCAACAGGAATACGAAAAATAACACCATAAATACTGCCATCAATGGCGTTGTTCCCCAACCACGGGTCACTTTACCATATTCAGAATTCAAGGGTTTGAGAATATCTCCCAACCAAGTCCGTTGTGCCATGAGTCACCTTAAGATTCGTTGCAACAGCATTTTTTAATCTTCTGTAATATTCTATAGGAATAGCACTCATAATTTTAATCTAGCCTATGGAACCCGCAACAGTTCTTAGCATTTCTCTCGCCGCCATCGTTATCGCGATTACAGCGTTGTCGATCTATACTTCATTTGGTCCTCCTTCTAAGGAGTTGAGCGATCCTTTTGAAGACCACGAGGATTAAATCACGCTTGGTTTAGAGGACGTTTGAGCGCGAGTGTCAATCCATCAGCGATCGCTACTAAACTCAGTGCGACTCGCTGATCGCGATGCAGGAATTGATTCAACTCGCGAATTGCGATCGTACACTCATCATCAAAATCAGGATCGATGACTCTGCCACACCAAAGCACATTATCAATCGCGATCAATCCACCTGGACGGATGAGTTGCAGGGATTTCTCATAATAATCTTTGTACTCGACTTTATCAGCATCAATAAAGACAAAATCAAAGGTTTCTGCCTGTCCATCCAATAGCAGTTGATCCAGCGTTTCGATCGCAGGTGCAATGTGCAAGTCAATTTTATGCGTGACACCTGCGGCTTGCCAGTAGCGACGCGCGATCGCGGTATCCTCTTCACTTATATCACAGGTAACTACAATTCCATCTTCGGGTAACGCCAGTGCCAACCACAGCGTGCTGTATCCCGTGAATGTACCGATTTCTAGCGTTTTCTTGGCTCCAATAAGCTGCACCAGCAATGCCATAAACTGTCCTTGATCAGGAGAAATTTGCATATCGCCTTCAGGATGTTGGGCGGTTTCTTGCCGCAGTTGGGACAAAATTTCAGTTTCGCGTAGGGAAACAGAGAGCAAGTATTCGTAGAGATTAGGTTGGAGTTCTCCAGCGGCATCGGTGAGATCTAGGGTTTTGTTTGACATAGTGGTGTGCTCTTACAATAAAGATACTAATTCTCTCAAGGGTGGTGTTGGCGATGGTACAGTCTAATCGATGGCTTCACCTGCCGAGCAGCGATGAGCTTCCCTGTTCTGATGACACCCCTGTGGATAATGAAGACTAAAATTTAATTCCTAATATTCTGCTGTTCTTACTCAAGTTCATTTGGGCAGACCGCAATGACTGGTTTTTTGGCGTGGAGATGGGGGTTTACCATACGACTGGGATCAATCCCCTGGTGCCGATTGTGCCAGATCGGTTTCTGAGTTTGGGGGTTGAGCGGCATAAGGGAGGGCAATCGCGCAAAAGCTATGTGGTTTGGGAGGAGGAAGTTGTACCATGCTTCGTGCTGGAGGTTGTCTCTCTGACGCCAGGTGGCGAATACGATCCAAAAATGGATACCTATGCCCGATTGGGGGTGGTGTATTACGTAATTTACAACCCTCAATATTGGCGACGCGATCAACATCAACCGTTTGAGGTTTATCGTTTGGTGCATGACGCATATGAACTTCAAATTGGTGAACCTTACTGGATGCCAGAAGTTGGTTTGGGAATTGGCAGACATCCCTATCAAGATGGAGATATACGGCGAGAGGCGCTTTACTGGTATAACCAACAGGGACGGCGATATTTGACATCCGAAGAACAGCTTGCCCGCTATCGCGAACGATTTGGTGAATTGCGATTACATCAGTGAACAGTAAAATTGATAACTGATAGAGGAGTGCTTTTTTCTAAGATATTAAACTCATATCCAAAGATAAAAATACTACCCATAATTGGGGTAATACATAGCTATTTATTTTTTATAAATATCTCCTCTCGCACCAATTGCATAAATTTCGATATCTTTGGATTCAATATCGACTGTAAAAATAATCCTATTTTTACCTATACGTAATCTGTAAAATCCCTCCCAATCACCTTTCATTTTTTTGATATCTAGTTCTGTAAAGGGGATAATTCCTTGTTCTTCAATAGCAATAACAATTTTTTGAGTTGTTCGCGAATATTTTCAACATCTTCGAGATTTGCTTTTTGTAAAAACTTAATTCCTTGCTTACGAAACTTTATTGCCATTTTTTAGCCAATCAGTCATATCAATTACTTCATCATCCGCATATAAAGAAGGTACACCAAATTCGGCTTCAAGTTCGCACTGTTCTTCATCGCTTACGTAAGGTATTAGAATTTGACACAGGTGAAATCTTTCTTCTTTTAAAACTTCGCGCATAGTCTCTTTAATCAATGCTTTTAATTCTTGAATTTCCACACTTATACCTGTTAATCAAAGTTAAATTATATATTCATCGTACCTAACTTCAGTTTTTGATAGGGGAATTTGGGCAAAAATAGCAGACTATAAGATTTCAGGAATCTGTTTCCAAATTGCATTTCCTTTATTACTTTTGATATAAAGTTGTATAAAATCTATTAAGGCTGTAGCACTTTCTCAGTTGAGTGAGGCATTGTTGGATTTTACGAGTGTGGATGATTTACAGGCTTGGTTGGATGAAAGATCGCGCTGATGATGAGGTTGCATCGCCTTTTTGTTTACCCCTTTTCATATTTCCTCAACAGATTGGTCTTTAGAAAAAGGGTGACAGAATTTGTAAACAAACAAGATGTGTTTAGGCATAGGTTTAAGGTGCGTTAACTAAATATTTGTACAAGTCATCAATAACTGCATCAGCCGCAAATGGATTTCGACCTCTCCAAACTTCAGGGTCTACATGATAAACACGATTTTGTTGAAATTGTAGGATTTGCAGATAAATAACGTGAGTTTGAACATTAATTTACGGTGTATTGACTAAGTATTTCTCAATGTCATCTAGTACTGCATTAGCAGCAAGTATATTGTATCCTCGCCAAACTATGAAACTAACAACATATACTTGATTTTTCTGAACTGCCTTGACGTGAGACCATAAAGGTTTCTGCTGAAATTTCTCAAGGGTTGATTTATCATCTCCGTATGCCCCAATAAATAAAACATCACTATCAATTTCTGGTAAGGCTTCCTCGGAAATTGGAAGTAAACCCTGAAATGATTCAGTATGTGGCGGGACTGGAGGAAGCTGGAATCCAACATCACTAAGTATCTCGCCAGCAAAAGAATCACTGCGAGAAAGATATGATAAACCAACATAAGCTTCGAGATATGCAACTCTAAGCTCACTGTGCTGATGATTATTAATTGTCTGTTTTAGTTTCTCAGCACGATGTTTATACTCGTCTATTAATTGGTTAGCAATCTCCACTTTTTTGAACATTGTTGCCGTATTAAGAAATATTTTTTTCCAGTCAGGTAAACCAGATAAAGTTTCTGTCGAAGGCAACGATACTGTGGGAGAGATTTTTGATAACAGTTCATAATTTTCTTGATTTATGTATTCGGAATAACCCATAATCAAGTCGGGATTTAACAACAATAGTTTTTCTAAATTTGGTTTGTTGCTAGTGGTTGGAATTGCTTCAACTCCGTTTAGCCTATCCTTAACATATGAAACATTCAATACTGCTTCAGGTGCAAAGACTGCAATGGGCTTAATATTTAATGCTAGGGCATGAAACAAAGTATCACCATCTATGATGACAATTCGCTGTGGATTGAGAGGAATGCAAGTCTCCCCTATTGCGTGTTGCACCATTCGACATTTATCTGTTGGAAGTTTGACAAGCTGAGGATTGGGAGAATGAACAATGCGATTACTGCAAGCAGTGACTAAGAATGCGATCAGAATTCCCACTAGAAAAGACCAAAGCGAGGATAATCCAAAGCTGCGTAACTTCATAGCAAATGTTTTCTCCCAATTAATACCAACGATTCAAGCTCAAAACTCCCAGGAGATTGTTCCCCGAACAGTAAATGGTCTACCGACAATTACCTGAAAATCACTGTCAGCGCTTTCAAAATAGTCCACGTTGAATAAATTCGTGAAATTGAGCGCAGCACGAAATTGGTTTCGTTGGTAAAAAATTGCAGCATCGGTGCGGAGATAGCTGGGCACTGTAAAGGTATTGAATAAATCTCCTGGGCGATCGCCTACATAAAATAAGCCTAAGCCTAAGCCTAAGCCTTGTAATTCACCTTGTTGAATTTGATAGGTTGTCCAGAGGTTGAATGAGTTTTCTGGAACATTATTTAAACGATTACCCACGGGAAAAATGTTGTCTTGTGTGATTTGGGCATCAGTATAGGCATAGCCAGCAATAATATTCCATCCAGGTAAGATTTCACCCCCAATATTAAGTTCAATGCCTCGGCTGCGCTGTTCACCTGTTTGGATAGAGAAGCCTATATTGTCCGGATCATCCGTAGGAACGTTAGTGCGAGTCAGGTTATAGAAAGCAAGGGTTGCTGAAAGTTGATTGCTCAAATCTGCTTTAACGCCCACTTCATATTGAGTCCCTCGCTCTGGTTCAAATGGACTGCCATCAAATGCAGTTCCAAACAATACTGGAGTAAAGGAACGAGCATAACTAGCATAGAGTGAAATTGGTTCAATTGGCTGATAGACGATACCGACCCGTGGGGAGAATGCACTATCAAACCGACTAAGTGTGAAATCATCAACTCGACTGCGAAGGTTGTAATCTTGGGTATCGTACCGCAAACCGAGTAATAATTTTAGATTCTCTGTCAGGCTGACTAGATCTTGGATATAAATCCCAAGTGAATTGATTTCGTAATCATCGCTAAAGCTAATTTCAAAAGGTTCTGTTCGCGGTTGATTATACACAGGGTTAAACACATCAATTGGACTGATGCCCCTGTTGCTTCGTGTGTATGTTGCATTATCTCTATTCCAATCAACTCCAACTAGCAATTGATGTCGAATCGAGCCAGTCAAGAAATTACCAATGAGGTTTGTTGCCAACACATAGTTTGTGCCATCACCTTCATTAATTTCCTGAAGACGATTGAGAGTTCGCTCATCATCTTCTAGGCTGAGAGGAAAACCAGTGTCTGAATACAATGTCGAAAATCTGACTCGGAAGGCATTGCGTAACAACCAATTGTCACTGAATTGATGTTCTAGTCTATATCCAATTCTACTGTTAGTTGTTCGGACAACGTCACCAGGTTCAACAGGGTTAAAATTGCGAGGAATTTCACCATTCGGATTAGGCAGAATGCTGCCGATAGCAGGTAGACCAGGATAATATCCAGTATCTATGCTGGCATACTCTCCCTCTACAAGTAGTTCTGTGCGATCGCCGAGCCTGAAACTCAATGTTGGTGAAATACTCAAGGATTCTCTATCAAGAAAATCGATAAAACTACCGGAGTTCTCATAGCCTAGATTTAGTCTGTAGAGAATTGATCTCGAATCATCTAAGGGTCCTGACAAATCAACCAATCCCCTGTAGAAACTGTAATTGCCGATTGTTGCGTCTACCTGGTAAAAGGGGTCACTCAGCGGCTGTTTAGTGACAAGATTAATGGTTCCACCTGGAGCGGCGGAACCATACAGCACTGAAGCTGGACCTAGAAGAACTTCTACTCTCTCAATATTGAATAGATCAGTTTCGACCGTTTGACCAGTAACATTGCCCACCCCCTCAAACAACCCATCCCTGAGAACATTCTCTGCATCAGTACGAAAGCCACGAATTCTAAAATTACTTGTTGATGAATAATATCCACCCTCTTGAGTGACACTAGGGACATTTCTAAGAGCATCCTCTACTCGGGTCGCTTGCTGATCGCGAATGACCTGCTGTGGTACGACTTGAATCGATTGGGGAATGTCGCGCAGGGGCGTGTCGGTTCGCGTTGCTGTCGAAGCCTCTGAAGGATTGTAGCCCTCATCCTGCTCTCCCGTTACCAATATTTCAATCAGCTCATCACCCTGCGCTGCTGGTTCTTCTTGTGGTGTTTCACCCATTGGCTGTTCAGCTTCAGGCTGCTGTGGTGGCTGCATTGCTGTTGTCGCAGGTGTCAAACCAAAAATCAACCCTTGGTTACTGTCAAATAACTCAACTGTTGGCAAACCTGTTTCACCTGCTACTGTCACCCTGATAGTATTAGCATCAAGGTTTGTCACCGTTATCTCAGTAATCCCCTCAACTGGTTTTTCCGAGCGAAATATGAACGCCTCGCCATTGGATAAACGCAATTGAGCATTAGGTATATCTGCGATAAAGTTATTTCCAGTACTGCGGTTGGTAATTTGCAGTTGTTCTCCTTGAGTTGTCTGTAATATCACCTCCACACCTTGTGCAGTGGGATTAGCTTGTACACCCGTCACTTGTATAACACCCCTCTGGACGGAAGAGGGGTTGGTTGGTGCTGGCGACTGCACTAACATAATTGCGCTAGTGCTAGGACGCTCTCTTTCACCAATTTGAGGAATCTCTCTAATTAACCGAGATTTACGTAATACAGATGTAATAGTTTTATCATGATCCAGCTTTGCTACTTCTTGAGCCGTTACGCTCACAGCACCCCACGGCCAAACAGAACTTGTTAGTAATAAAAGTTGCAATAAATTCTTTAGTTTCATTAGCTACTCTACACACCTGGCAATATTACGGAAATCGACAAGTCATCCGTGACTCGTCCCCACATATTTCCTCACACCTCACACTAATTCTTGATATGTATGCATTAAGTAGAGACCCCCTGTAGTTCCTCTTACTAAGGGGAACGGCGACAGATAGGGGTGAGAACAAAGTGCATCTTCACAGATTAGTATCAGTTCCACATTGATTTAGCTTCTAATAAGAAAACTTCTCAATAAAGCTGAGAATACAAGATTTGAAGAAGGTATTGTTGCCGCAAACGGATTTTTTTCTGCCCGATCGGGATTTTTTTAGTGATGGTGCGACAACAAAGGGCAATCAATCGCTCAAGGAGACGGTTGAGGTGAGATCAAAACTGCCACAAAATTGTTCCCTACACCATAAACGGCTCACCATGAAAAACCTGATATAGCGGTATAAGGTAAATATCAAGGTTCAGAGTGCTTTAGAGTAGATGGATTTATTACGGTTTGAATGGGACAACCAAAAAGCTCAAATTAACTTCAAAAAGCATGGGGTTTCTTTTGATGAGGCAGCAACTATTTTTTACGATCCACTCTATTTAGAGGATTAGACCTCCTGCATGAAGAGAATCGCGAATAAATTCGCTACTAGACAAACCCTGTCCACCGACCTGGACTTATACCAATTCACTTTTTTGTGGCGACACATCATCGGTAGACCCCTCCTAGTTTCCCCTTAGTAAGGCTACGGTGTACACACAAGTCTAGACTGGCTTCGTTCCAAGCTTTTTCGCCCCCTTGCATCCCCCACTTGTGGGGGACTTTGAAGTAGAACTGGCTCAGAAGTCCCCCAATTTGGGGAGCCAGTGTCGTGCGGAGGTGTCCTCCGTTGAGACAACTGGCGTGGGTTGGGGGGCGGTTCGTCAGGGACTTTGCTAGATCCGACTACTTGTGTGTACACGGTAGCCTTAGTAAGGGGAGGTGCCGCAGGCGATGGGGTTTATCTGTAGCATTCATTTATCGAATTGGTCTTACTCAGAAAACTCTTACTCTTGAGTGTGCGAAGGCACACTTCGCTTATATAGCCCCGACTTCAGTCGAAGGGCATCTGTAATTCATGCAGGAGATCTATTATGATGAAGCGCACTCTGACCAAGAGGATCGGTTTAAGATTATTGGTATGTCAAGCAATGGACGCTTGCTAGTTGCCGCCTATAGTCAGCGAGTTGATATTGGCAAAATGTACTTCTTCTTGAGGCAGCTTAAACCTCACCAAGGCTTACGCAACGTTATGTTGCTGACTACTCACCACGACTTTCTATGTAACGGCGTAGAACCGAGTTGATTAAAGCTTTATATTCTCCGCTTTGAGCTTGAAACCATTTCAGAACATCTGGATCAATCTGAACCAGTCGTTGTGCTTGAGGGGCAGGAATTCTTAAAGTTGCCTTCTCAAAAAAATCCTCCGTCAACGGTGGAATATCAGAATAATCAATTCCTTCGTCGTCCATTGCCTCAAGTGCTTCCCAATTAGTACGAGAGGTATTGCTTAAGTCTTTGCCGCTCATATCGATTTGCTCTTCGTGCCGAAATGATCTGAATCACGCCATTCTGTCGTTCTGTCCAAACAACAACCGCTATACCTTTACCGAGAAAACCGATACCGATCCAACGGTCTTCGCCGTAATCAAAGCGATCGTCTAGCTCAATTAGCATCGGATTATCAAACATTTCAGGGACATCTGCGAAATCAATCTCATGTTTGCGGATATTCTCTAGATTTTTCGCTTCATTCCACTCAAACTGCATGAAAGTTCAAGCAATGCTAATCAGGCTCTCCTTATTATTGCGTATTCTATCCAAAGCTGAATCACACCATCAGATATCATTGAGATTCAGCCAGAACAGATTTAAGATGAGTGAAAATCTGGAAATTAGTTGAGAATTGGGTACTTTACTTAGTTCGACAATAGACCTCTTGCATGTGAATCACAGATGCCCTCCGACTGAAGTCGGGGCTACCCAAGCAAAGTGTACCTTCGTACACTAAATCAAGACTTTTGAGAGGGTAAGGCATGCCTTACCCGTAGTCCAGGTCGGTGGACAGGGTTTATCTAGCAGCGAATTTATTCGCGATTCTCTTCACGCAGGAGGTCTAATGATAAAACGCGCCGATGTCAGTACCAAAAAGTTAATCAGTCTCTCCCCCGATAACTGGGTGCAATGGGTAACACAGATTTCTGAGATCAAAGCTGGCGAAATTCTCAATTCCGAATTTCAGTGGATTAGCCGAGAAAGTGACGTGTTAATCCGCGTTGACAGCCAACAATACGGTGAATTTCTCGTTCTCAACGAACTACAACTGCGTCCTTCATCCCAAATGCCGCGTCGGATGCGAGCCTATGCAGCCTTAGCCGAAGAGAAATATCACTTACCCACTTACCCAGTCTTAATTAACATTCTCAAAATCAATGATGAGCAAATACCGAATAGATTTGCCTCAAATATTGCTGGAATCAGCGCCCATCAAGATTATCGCGTGATTAATTTGTGGGAAGTTGATGTCAATATTGTCTTTAACCAACCGTTACCCTCGTTGTTACCCTTTGTGCCGATTCTTCAAGGCGGGGAGAACGAGTCTACAATTAGAGAAGCATTGCAGATTTTACGTGCGGACGAACAGTTAAATCAACTCGAGACGGTACTGGCATTTTTTGCGACGTTTGTGCTAGAGAGTACGTTAGTGCAAGAGATTATGAGGTGGGATATGGCTGTGTTACGTGAGTCACCTTGGTATCAGGAAATTGAGCAACGTGGTATCCGCATTGGTGAAGAACGCGGACTGCGTATCGGTGAAGAACGCGGACGGCGAGAGGAAGTTTTAGCTAACATCGCAACTATTTTAGAGGTGAAATTTGGCACTGAGGGCTTAGAATTAATGCCCCAGATTACCCAATCTGATTTAGCCCAGTTGCAGGAAATTTTACGCAACATTGTTGTGGCAAGTACAATTACAGAAGTACGCGATCTTTTGTAGTCAAATAAGGTCAAATTCGACGACGGCGATAAGCACTAGGTGTCATGTTCATATGCCGCTTAAACGCATCACAAAACCGACTCGCACTCGCATATCCTACGCGATGGGCAATCTCAGCAATACTCAACTCGCGATCGCATAACAGTTCCTGTGCTTGCTTTATTCGACACGTTTGCAAATAACCAAACACTGTTGTGCCAAAAAGATAGCGAAAGCCTCGCTTTAATTTGTAGTCGTTTAGTCCCACCTGTCTTGCTAGGTCGAGTAGTGACGGAGGACCATCTAGATCGCGCTGGAGAATTTCTTTTGCTAAATGCAGACGTTCGATATCTGTGGGACGAAAATTTGGGATTGTATTGTATGAATTCTGTCCTGCCAATTGATGAAACTGTAACACTAATAGTTCTAGTACCTTACTTTCTAGGTACATGCGTTTGATGACACCATGATAGGGACAATTGAGCATTTGTTGGAGAGTCTGTTGCATGGCGGGGGTGCTTTGATTGAGAGATTGATGAAAGTTTTTTGCCGATTTTCCCTCAATCAGCGATCGCAGCAGAGACGAGGTATTGTCCCAATTCATTCCAAACGACTTCAATCGTTCTAAATCCGTCTTAATTCCTACACTTTTGTGGATTTGTTCGGCTGGGAAATATTCAATTGATCGTACTTCTTTGATGTAGCACAAACAGGTTTCACCAGCAGTTTCTTCGCGATCTTCTTCTAGCTGAATGCCTGGGTTAATCATACGGCGGTCGCCCGCTAAATAGAAATTTGATAACAGCATCCCCTCCCCGTTGTAATGATAGTCTAGACACAAGGGACGCCAATATTGATAGGTGGCAATGTGAATGCTTAGTCCTGGATGTAGATCAATAATCCACTCTTCTCCTTGCCCTAATCGCTTTGGGATAGCCCGTCGTTGTTCAACATCATTCCACTGCCAAAGAACCTCACCACACGCATTTGCTTCTTCCCAGATCGCATTATATTCAGCTTCAGTAATGATCCGTGCTGTGTCGAGTGGCATTATTCCTATCCCTACTAATTAAGAAAAGGTTTTATTTACTAATGTCACGTCCGGTTAAATAACCCAACTTTCATTGAGTTTAGGAGTTACGCACCTGCCCCCTAAATCCCCCACTCATGGGCAGGGCTGTTTCATTGTAGAGAGAGAAAGACCTGCTCAAACTGGTTGGCAAGCTGGCGTTTCGCTGAGGCAATGGAATGAAAGCCCAAGCGTCTTGCCAAGGTGATGAAAAAGGTCCGCACGATTGACCAGTTGGCAGCAGCGCGCTTATCGAGGTAGGGTGCATCATCTTCACCCAGCGAGACATCCTTGATCCAATGCAAGCGATTCTCAATCCCCCAGTGCCCCTGCACCAGTTGAGCAAAGCCGTGCGCACAGGTGATCAAACTACTGATGTAATACTGCCGCTCGCAAAAGGGCTGCTGCGCTCGGGTGCCCGAGCGTTCGACGACAATCAGCGACGCGAGTCCGCTCCAGTGCGATTGGAGCGCTTGCGACGGGCGATAGACCTGAACCCGACGATGCACGGTGCGACCATGACTGTGCTGTGTGTAGTCGTAGCAACTCCAGGGGTGACCCTGCTGCCAAGCTTGCTCAATCGCCTGGTACAGGTACGGTTGGTTCGCCTTGGCGCACACCAGATAGTCATCTCCCCGCTCGATGATTTGCGCTAAGGTTTTTTTTGACAGTGCAGTGCGTCCATCGTGACCACGACCCCATCAAGTGCCAGCGTTTTGAGCAACTGCTGCACCACGGTTTGTTCACTGGTGTTGTGATTGTCCATCGCCTGCATCTGATAGACAAAGCCGCACTCGTGGCTGAAGAGCGAAACCACACTGACAAACGCTTGAGTGTTTTGGTGGCAGTCGCTGACCGTACTTTTGATGCTTTTGCCGTCAATGGCAACAACCGCAGCCGGATCGAGCGGGACAAACTGCTTTGCCCACTGCGAAAACACCGCCGCAAACTCAGCAAAATCAAGCTGCATCATCACCCGCCGCAGGGTGGAATAGGAGGGAAATTCCACTTCATCACTCAATCCGAGTCGCGCTCGCAGGGCATCGCCATAGTGCTTGATGAACTCAGACAAAGGACGATAGCCCCAGTAGCCGAGCATCGTTCCCATCAGAATAATCAGCAGCACCAGCGAGAGCGGGTGACGTTTGCCTCGCGGGGCGCGGGGGTCAGCAACAGTGTTCAGCAATGCCAGCAGTTCCATGTCGAGCTTGCCATGTGGTCAACCTCACTCTAATTTTTCTCCATGCACTTTGAAACAGCCCTGCCCACTCATGGGGGACTTCAACTCAGATTCCCCCCACCCCCTCTCACTCTCCCCCAATGCATGGGGGAGAAGATAAGGATGAAACTTTTGTGTTTGGGGCTAGGGGAGCAAAATAGATTCAACTGCGTAAGTCCTGTGAGTTGTTAGTTGCCAATTGCTAACCACTCTAGTCACTAGTCACTAATCACTAGCCACTTTATTGTAAGTCACTGTAATTGAGAAAATTTTCCAAGGAGAAACTTTATAGATTGGCGATCGCACAGTAGATGTTGTCCGCTCTAATAAATCAACAGTTTCCCCGATCGCTAAATCTAAATCACTTTTGAAATCTAACTGTGCTGGTTCTCCATGACATTCATAACAGCGGAGAATCCATCGCTGCGAATTGTCTTCTGACTGTTTAAACGCCATCAAAATCAGGTTATCTGCTGATAAATCGAGAAAACAGCCTACTGGTGGTAAATTTTGCGGAACTTGAGCTTGTGGTGACATTAACATCACTTGTAGCGGATAATTTAGCTCATATCCGCGTCGTACTGTCTGCGCTTGTTGCCAATTACCTTGATGCGGATAAATCGCATACGTGAAGTAATGATTTCCGCGATCTGCGTCTGGGTTTGGCCATTCTGCACCACGTAACAAAGTCAGGCGTAATTGATGAGGTTGGCTATCGTAGCCGTATTTGCAATCATTCAGTAAACTGACACCGTAATTATCAGCACTCAAATCTGCCCAGTGTAGGGCGGGAACTTCCCATTTAGCTTGTTCTGCTGGTGTTTCTGGTTTAGTAGTACGCTGAATCGCACCGCAAGGAATTTCATAAGTTGCATAGTCAGCTTCAAAGTTGAACGGAAAAGCTGCTTTTACCAAAACATGACGCGATCGCCAGTTGACAGTCGTTTCTATTTTTAATAGCGGTAAACCCGCTTGTAAGACGTAATCTTGACAAAATTCTGATTCTCCGAGTTGACGCACAACGCGAATGCGACTTTGAATGATTCCTTGCTCTAACCACTGAATTGATTTGAGTTGCGCTGGCGGTAAAGGATGCTGTGCGTAGTTGGGGTCAATGTTCCATGCATCCCAATATTGATCGCTATCAGTAAATCCTTGTAATTGATTACCTCCGTCGGAATGCAATATCTCGCGATCGCACGTCTTATCAACAAGACTCTTTAAGTTTCCGTTCTCACAATCAAGAATGACCCGTAAAAATTCATTTTCTAGCGTCCAATCTTCAGTTTTTTTTCTATTGCCAGAGTAATACTCAACACCTGATATAATTTTTGTATTATTACCTTTTTCTTGCTCATTTTTTGTTGTATTATTTAATACATCGGTAGAGGCAGCTATAAACTTAAGTGCTACTAACCAAAAAACACGATAACCTGTAGCAGGAATATCCTTAGCTCTAAATAATAGTGATCGAGAAGCAAGAATTTGGCAAGGTAGCTGATTTCCGTATAAGTCGCAAACAACCCAGTCTTGTGCATCAGGTAGTGTCACGCTCACAACTTCAGAACGTTGCCAGTTGAGCGAATTAAACACAACTAAAGGCTGAGCGTCAGGATGCGGAGGTGGCGGTAATTTAATTTGAGATGCGATCGCACTTAACGACTGCTGAGTAATTTCTGCGGTAACTTGTTCAACTTCTTCCCAAGTTGGGTTAACCTCGGCGTAGACTTCAGGAATTGAAGAACCAGGGAGAATATCGTGAAATTGGTTAAATAAAACTTTCTTCCAAGCAGCTTCTAATTGAGCTTGAGGATAAACGAAGCCAGTCGCGATATTAGCTAGTGCGGCAAACAATTCTGCTTGATATAGTAATCCTTCACAACGGCGATTCCAACGCTTTTGATCCGCGTGGGTAGTGTAACAACCGCGATGAAATTCGAGATAGAGTTCATCTTGCCAGATAGGGAGGGGTGAGGAGCGTAGGGCTTTGCCCTTCTCGGAGAGTGGAGCGAGGAGCGAGGGGCGAAAGGTGTCTTCTTCAATTTGAGAACTATTGCGGATTTGCTGAAGATATTTTTCTGCTGTGGTAAACCTCAGTTGGGGGAAGAAGGGAGAGTTTTGCCATTTTTGGGCGACTTCTAACATATCGCGAGTCGGACCACCACCGTGATCGCCGACTCCAGGAAGCCAGAGTGAAGCTTTGAAACTTGTTTGCTGTTCCCAGTTGCAGGCATAAGTCGCCATTTTAATCGGGTCAATACCTTCACCTATCGGGGCAGACATGAAACTTAATATTGCGCTTCCATCAGACGATCGCCACCAAAAAGCACCATAGGGAAACTTTGTCGTATCGTTCCAAAGTAACTTTTGCGTGACAAAATACTCGATTCCGGCTTGCTGGAGAAACTGTGGTAACGTAGCGCAAAAACCAAAACTATCGGGTAGCCACGCTACTGTAGAAATCGCACCAAATTTAGCTAAAACATAGCGTTGACCGTATAATAGCTGACGTACAATCGATTCGCCACTGACTAAATTCAGTTCAGGTTCTACCCACAATCCGCCCACAACTTCCCAGCGTCCATTATTAACTTGTTGTTGAATTGCTGCAAATAAATCTGGGCGATGTTCTTCGATCCAGGCGTAAAGCGCAGGCGTAGAATGACAAAATATCAATTCTGGGAAATCTTGTTGAAGATTAAGAACCGAAGTAAATGTCCGTTGTGCGGCTTCCCAAGTGTCGCTAATTGCCCATAACCAAGCTAAATCAAGGTGTGCATGACCGAGAAGTTGAATTTGGCGTTGCTTAATCTCTTGTGCTAGGTATTGTACTGAGGAACGAATTGCGAGTAGCGATTCTGTAAATGCGTGCTTGTCGGGTAGAATTGACCAATCGATTTGTGCAAGCGCTGTCGCCAAGATTGATAATTTTTCAGGATAGAAGGTTTCTAAGTATTGCTGTAAAACCGCGAATTCATCCGCAATAAAGCCTGGTTCAGGATAGGCGGTGTCGGTAGATTCATAAAGACAAAGCGATCGCACTAAAGCCCCAGCATCGTGATTTGGACTTACCAAGCGTAAACTTACTGTAATTTCTTCGCCTGGCGTTGCTGCTGAACTGAGCAATACGCGCGTTGAACAATCAAATAAATCGCCTTCTTGGACAAGTTGACCGTTAACATAGATTTGTGCAGCTTCCGCCCACCAGGTAAGCGCTAAACGCAAACTTAAACCTGCAATTGGATACCCTGATAAATCATTGGGAATAACAAATTTTTGGGTTAACCACAGTACTTTTTGCCCCGCTGACCAAGCAATGTGTTCTCTTGCATTAAGTTTTACTTCAGCTTGCGATTCATCTAAAATTCGCCAACGTGCTTGAACATTGACTTGAGTGCGATCGCGAAGTTTCGCAATCACGGCTGAGATCAAGTTGCTATAAGTTTGAGGTTCTGTGGAAGTCATCGTTTCGATAAAATTGGAGCATTTAGATGTTACACATTACCTAAGGGCTGGTAATTAGTAATCGGTAATGGGAAAAAATGTTTATTTCTAGCTTCTGCTGCGCTGAAGTGATTTAATCTAGCAAAGACAGATTATGTATGATTGGCTGTGTAAGTCACTGGATCTGGCAAATGACATTTTCCGAGAGTTTTCGCTCGACTGCAAGTGTCATTTCAATAGCAGCGTGCAGCAAGAGGAGATTAATAAATGTGAACGCGAATTAAATTTATCACTTCCACGCAGTTATCGAGAATTTTTGCTGAGATCTAATGGCGCTCATCTGTTTTATAGTGAAGAATTAGAAGCTTGCTCAGATGATGTTTGGTGGGCGAGTTCCGGAATTAAGATTTTTGGAACTGGAGAATTGCTAAGCTATAGGCATTATAGACGTATAACCTCCAGCCCATTTAATGATCCAGAAGATCCATCCATACTTGCATTTGCCTACTTGGGGCGTGTAAGCACAGGTGATTTTTGCGCTTTTGATACAGCATTTGTTGGAGATGAGTATCCTGTTTTGGACTGCGATCAAGATTATCCATCTTCAAAATGGAAGGAGTCTCCAATTGCTTTCTCATTTGAAGAATGGTTACTCAAAATGTTTGATCGCATTGTTAACCACAAAAGCTTACCTGAGTACTGGTTTAGCGACACATTACATAATAACTCTTTAGGAATATTGGGAAGTTCTACAGACTATTGTTAAACTGCTGAGATTAAGTTGCTATAAGTTTGCGGCACTGTGGAGGTCATCTTTTCGATAAAATCAGATCATTGAATCAGTAGGTGACAATTAACGTAACGAGAAGACTGGTCATTGGTAATTGGAAAAAATACTTATTACCCATTACCCAAGCTAAATGAGCGTAACTTTTAATCCCTTAACCTAATCCAAAGTATGTCTTCGGCTTCTGGTCGCTATCAAAGCAAACTCTTCAATTTTATTCACCAGCAATCGCGGCGGTTTACAGAACAATGCGATCGCGCTTTTCGCCAAATTCAATTTGCTACGAGTTGGATAGCGCCAGCCGTCTTGTATCCTTTCTACGCTTTATTTCAGTCAACACGGAAGCTTAAGTTTTCTCCCAAGCCAGCGTCACCACAACTACAAGCATCTCAGCCAGATTCTTCCCCGCCAACTCCTAGCGCAGATACACCCATTCAGCAAGTATTGCAGCTATTTGAAACGCCTACTGAAGAAATTACACGACCTCAGCGAGATCAGCAACTCCAATCAACTATCTTTGCTTGGTTCTCGCCGCGAATCATTCATTTAGCCCAACAGACTAAAGAATTATTCCACCCAAGTCGCCAAGACACAACCGCTTCACCTGTGGAGTGGATACCTATTGCTGCAAAACTGAAGAACAATCGACGAGTCATTCGTGGAGTTGCGACTGAGCTTACAAATCGTAACTTAGTCTTAGTGACAACTGAAAATGAAATTCTTAATGTTTTTACGCCACAACAGCAGGAACAACTACAAGCCACGATTGAGGGAGAAGTCGCAACCTACTGGCGCTGTCAGCGCTTAGCGTATGCTTCCCAAGTTCAAACACAACTTAACGGAAAGACAAATCCAGGTAATTTACTGACTTATGCAAAACCGCTGAATTTGCTCGATCGCGTTCTTGCCGAAATCGAATCGCATTCTTCTGCACTCGCCCAACACTGGCAAAACCAATTAAATAGCACAACTATACTAGCAAATACAACGAATCAAAACAATATTGAATCTGATAATTCTACAAGCCAAACTTTACGAATTCAAGCTTTAATCTGGGCAGCAATTGATTTCTTTTTTGGAAGTAGCAGTAACACAAAAATAGGGAGAAATACGCCAGTAAAATCTTTGCAATATAGAAAGGTGCAGCCTAAAAGAATACCATATCGCCCTGTGTCTCAATTACCTGCTGCATCACATACCATTGAAGATCCTTGGCTATCGCTGAGTGACTTATTTGGTGAAGTAGAATCAGAAGCCCAAGTACAAGCAACAGTATCAACACAAACATCAGATAAAGCGCTTCCTGAGAATAAAACAAGTGATTCCCTGCGCAGAAAATTAATCAACGGTTGGCAAAGATTTAAGCCAAAAATCAATGTAGTAACTGCGTTAGTAAAAGTCAGGCACACGAATGCGATCGCTTCTGTAGCTTCTGAACCCAAACCACAACCGCATCCCGCACAAATTAATCCTACTGCTGAGTGGATCGATGTTAGTGCGATCGCTGTAGGTTATGTCAAACATCCTTTAGAGCAAGTCCTCGAATGGTTAGACCGCGCTATGCTGTGGCTAGAAAAATCGTTATTCAAATTCTGGCAGTGGTTGAAGCGATTTGATATCAGAAAGAGGAATCAGAGGTCGGAGATCAGAGGCTAGAGATAAAGCTAAGGAAAACTTAACATTTGGTGTCTCTGACAATTTAGCTATCGACTGTAATCACGGGAATCGGACTCATTTCTAAAACAGCTTGAGACACAGAACCAAGAATGACATCTTCCCAAGTGCGGTGTCCCCGTTTACCGATCACAACATCTGTGACTTGACGCGCTTGCGCAACTTGGACGATCGCCTCTGGAACTGCACCAGTTTGCGTGAGAAACTCATGGCGAATATCTGCGAGTAACTGTTTTGCTTGGCTTTGGAGTTCGTCTACGGCGTGTTTATCTCCTAGGTTATCAACGTACAACACAATCACTTCACCGTTGCTGCGTCGTGCTAAATCAGCCGCTTTGCGGAGGACTTGAATTGCGAGTGGGGAGGTATCTACCGCTGCTAGAAACACGGGACGACCTGTAACCGCAACTTTGGTCGGATCGACTTCTCCTTTTTCTAAGAGTTTGGGTGCGAACACTTGCGTTGCCCATGCACCAATGGGAGCCGTTGTCAAGATCGAAAGCGCGGCGATCGCCAAAATAATTTCGCCACCCTCAATTCCTGCGGCTAAAGGTAATGCACCAATTGCGGCTTGTACTGTCGCCTTTGCCATATTTCCTGGAAGTAAGAATACCTTTTCTTGCCAAGTCCAGTTGCTACCTAAAGTTGAGAGATACCAACCAAGCGACCGACCAACGACTAAACCAAGTGTTAAAAGTAACAATCCAGGCAGTAAGATATTTCCTAATACTTGCAATTGAATTGTTGCTCCTAGTAATACAAATAAGACAATCTCTGCTATTGTCCACAATGCGTCAAATCCACCACGAATCAAACGCGCTAGGGGTGCATCGAATTCAATTAAAAAGAACCCCATTGCCATAACAGCAAGATAGCCAGAATAGTAGGGAAATACTGCGGTAAAAATGACGAGAAATAATGCTGTACCTGCTGCAATAATCATGTCCTGAACAACATTGCGCGTCCATTGCTTAACTAACACAAGCACCAACAAGCGCGCAAACAGAAAACCTGCTGCTAATCCCAAAACAATTTCTAGAATTATTTGAAACGGTAAAAGTTGTAAAGGAGATAATGTAATACCACCAAAAAGTGTAACGGCTTCACTTCCTTGTTGTCCCAAAAAATTCAGTAATAAGCTAAATATCAGCAAAAGTAAAACATCAGACAGCGCACTTCCTGTCAAAATTGCATCGGGAATGCCTTTAGCGACTCCCCAACCCAAACTCTTCAGTCGCAACATTCCTGGTACAATAACTGCGGGTGATTCGGCTCCGACAACACAGCCCAACAGTAAACCAGTCAAAAAATCAAAGTTGAATAGAAGCATCGACAATAAAGCAATAACTATTGCTTCAGTTGACGCGGGAAGAAATCCTAAACGTAATGCTACGGTTCCTTGTTGTGCTAGCTTTTCGCGGTCTAATCCTAGTCCTGCTTTCATCAAGATAATCGTAACTGCAACTAGCCGTAAGTCATCGGCTGCATCTAAGACTTCAGGACTAATAAAATTTGCGAATTGCGGACCGATCGCAATCCCGACTAGGATCATACCAATGAGGGGCGGCGCTCCTAATCGTTGGGCAAGTTGACCCGCAAAAAAGCCCATGAATAAAATCCACAGCGCGCTAGCTAACACTTCTTTCTCCTTCAGAAAATCACAACATTACATTGCCCAAAGGAGTAAGAGAAGCATTAACAGCAACAGCCCTACCCTCTGGCAAACCAGAATAGTAGGAGCCATCAGCCTTAATAATAGGCGGTTAGGGTGAGCTCCATCACCCAGTTCAGAAGCAAGAATAACACAATTTTGTTCGCACTTCACCTAAAACGGCGATCGCACATCACCGGCGAAAGGATCTGTACCGCCAACCCAATTAAAATCGCTAATTCTCAAAGTCAGCGAACCCAACTCTAATGCTGGATTATAGCGAAGGACAACGCCATAAGTACGGCGACTGTATTCGAGAAAATAGTCAGTACTAAGTTCTTGACCTGTATCGACATTAATCGAAGTCTGCACGCCAAGGCGAAACGGTCCATAAATTTGCTGCGTGATTCCGGCGGATAGAATTTTTGTGTCAGCAGTGCGATCAAATAAAAACGGCGATGAACCGCCCAAGATCCCTTGAGAATATGCCAGGTTAAAGCCGGTATAGTCTAAATACGGTCGCGAGAAATTACCAAACTGCCCTTGAATGCCAATTGTTCCGGTTAACAAAGTTTGTTGGTCGCCATTACTATAAAAACTCGCATCACCGCGCACGCCACCGTATACTTGCACGTAAGGAACGATCGGCGTAGGTGTATAACGTAATCCTTGGGTTGCGGTTGCGGGTAAAGGAGTTCCTTGCCAAAGCAAGAATCCACGACTGAGTGCTGCACTACCTTGCAAGCGACCTAATGATATGCGATTGTTGTCCCGATCCGGTTCGAGTAAATCAATGCGATCGCTATCGGCTGTAATGTATTGCGCCCCTGCTTGATAGCTAAGATTAAATCCGGTGTCTCCGATGGGAATCACTGGCGAAGTCACAATTCCACCGATGCTACTACGTACTGTTTGATAGCCTAAGGAACCGTTATATAGGCGATCGCGATAACTATACTCTACGGTTAAGCCATGCGGTCTTTCCAGAAGATTGACGGGGGTACGCAGCCGCAAACTAGCGCGTAAGTTATCTGCAATATCCGTGAATCCTGGAAGTACTGCTGAACCTGTGAGTATTGTCTGTGGTCCTAAAGTCGCATCTAAGCTACCGCGTACGCCAAAGAGATCGGGGCTAAAAATATTACCGCCACTTTCGGTTATCGCTTGTTGCACAAAAACTTGTGGTGTGACACTGACTCGCACGGCTTCGCTATCAATAACATTGAAACTGCGTTCAACAAATAGTCCCCCGCGATCCTCGCTATCGTAACCCAAGTTAACTAATCCTGGAGTCACCTGCCGTTGTCTGCGGTCAATCACTTGTTCGTTGCGCGGAATTGGGATAGAGAAGCCTTGGTCAAAAACTAAGCGTTGTCCTGTTGTTCTGATGCGATCGCGTGAGGGTGTCTCGCGTGTCAATGTTAATGTATCCGCGCGTAACTCTAACTCTGGAGGCGAAAACGGATCGTTAGTGATGCTGACATTCGTTGCTTGCCAACCTTGAGGATCGAAGTTAATTGTGTCTGCTTCAACGCGCAAGCGGCGGATCTCGCCTCCTTGTTGTGGTAAAGGTACGCCACCAAATCCACGATCTGAGCCTGCGGTAATTCCTACACCACCAGGGCTTGTGACTTGTTGTAGCGGTTGATTGGCTGTGATGCGATCGCTGAGTGGTCGTGGCGCGATTCCTCCAGCGGTGACATCTGTGGGTAAACTCGGTGTAAAATCTGCCCCTGCGGTGGGAATAAAAACTTCCCCACTCGCATTCAGAACATTTCCTGTATCTTGAACAAGGTTGTAAGTAAAGCGATCGCCGCGTATCACTTGTTGTCCGCGTGTCAGTGCAACATTTCCTTCACCGACACCGATGAGATTTTCCAAATTCACCTGAAGGCGATCCGCATCTAACACCGTGCCATCATACCGCAGCAAAACATCACCTTCTGCTGTGACAATCTGCCGCTGGGCGTCGTATTCTTGATAATTTGAGTTTAACTCGATGATGCGATCGCCACCTGTTGATGCTGGTGCAGGTTGACTTGGTGCCGGTGGTGGCGTTTGTACTGCTTCTGGTGCTACTGTCGCTGGTGCACTAAAATCTAGTGTTCTTAAGTTATTAACACTATTTTCTGGTGTTTGAGCAATTGTCTCGCTGGCAAATTTTTTTAACTTCGCGATCGTGCGATTGCGACTTTCAACGTCACTAACTTGCAACGGTGGAATTGGACTAGAGGAAACTTCTTGCGCAGTATTATTTTGTCCAACTGGATAACCAATCGAAACTTCGCCCAAAAGTGTAGCGTCTTTAGCTGCGGCTAATTGCGGTGGTACCGAAGATGAAGTAGGGGAAATTGCCGTAGACGACAAATGGACAACATGGTGCGGTTCAGGGGGCGGTACTGCGTGAGTCATATTTGAGTCAAAATAAGCAAACAGACAGCCCAGTGCATAACCTCAAGCGCACTTTTAACCCGTCAGCATTAAACAAATTCAACTGAACTTGTGCCTTTTGGTCTACGGCATCTTGTATGTGGTTATTCGAGATCCCGCCGACCAGGGTTACGTGCTGGGTCATTGGACAAAAAGCCAAAGACAAATATACCAACGAAGAAGGTAACAACTATATAGACAACAATTTTAAGAGTCAACATAAAACTATCTCCAAGTATGAGAAGCTAAAGGAAACTGCAATGCGCAGATAGTCCTTTTCATCATACCCAAATGTCGTCCCTTTTTTTTTGGTTGATATTGTTTGACTACCTGCAAATTCTGACGTGAGTTTGATGTTAAGGTTTCACTATAGCAGGGGTCAGAGGTCAGGGTTAAACGATTGCGATCGCTTTATCCTCGATAAAGTATTAATCGTTGCCAACTTGCGGCAGAAGTAGTTAAACAATTCTTTAATAACCAAATACATATCTGCCATCTTATGCAACCAATTTACACATTCAACGTCTCGCCAGCTTTGCCGCCCCATCTAGAAAAACTGCGGCAGCTTGCCTACAATATTCACTGGGACTGGAACACTGAAGCTAAAGACTTATTCCGCCGCTTGGATCTAGACCTTTGGGAATCGAGTCATCACAATCCTGTTTTGATGCTAGGAACAATTAGTCAAACACGACTGCAAGAAGTTGTGGAAGACGAAGGCTTTCTCGCGCAAATGGATCGCGCGGCGCGCCAGTTAGAAGAATATTTGCAAGACGGAACGTGGTACGAAAGAAATCGAAGCCAGGAATCAGAGTGTTATGCGTATTTTTCCGCTGAATTTGGCTTAGTTGATTGCTTACCGATCTATTCTGGAGGTTTGGGCGTTTTAGCAGGCGATCATCTCAAATCAGCTAGTGACTTAGGATTACCACTCGTAGGAGTTGGGCTACTTTACCAGCAAGGCTATTTTGCGCAATATCTTAACCCTGATGGCTGGCAACAAGAACGCTACCCAATTAATGACTTCTATAATATGCCGCTGCATTTAGAGCGTCATCCTGATGGTTCAGAGTTACGCATTGCGGTTCCTTATCCTGGACGTACTGTTTACGCGAGAGTATGGCGCGTGCAAGTGGGGAGAGTACCGCTTTACTTACTCGATACCAATATCGAACCCAACAACCCTTACGATCACGATATCACCGATCAGTTATACGGTGGTGACATCGATATGCGCATCCACCAAGAAATTATGCTGGGAATTGGTGGGGTGTTGATGCTCAAGGCATTAGGATACAAAGTGACAGCGTACCATATGAACGAAGGTCACTCGGCTTTTCTCACGTTAGAGCGCATCCGTGGCTTAATGCAAGAAGGGCTAGATTATGCCACAGCAAGACAAGTCGTCATTTCGAGTAATATCTTTACTACTCACACTCCTGTACCCGCAGGAATTGACTTGTTTCCACCCGATAAAATTTTGTATTACTTGGGGCATTATGCTGATGAGTTTGGATTATCCAAGGATCAATTTTTGGGGTTGGGAAGAGAAAATACGGGCGATCTCACTGCGCCATTTAGTATGGCAGTTTTCGCGCTGAAAATGGCAACGTTTGCTAATGGTGTAGCGCAATTGCATGGTGTCGTGTCGCGCGAGATGTTTCAAGGCTTGTGGCGCAGTTTACCGGAAGATGAAGTTCCAATTACCGCGATTACGAATGGCGTTCATGCGCGTAGTTGTGTTGCTAAATCAACGCAAGAATTATACGATCGCTACCTTGGTCCTACTTGGTCATCTGCACCAACCGATCATCAACTTTGGGAACGTGTTGATGCTATCCCCGATGAAGAATTATGGCGCAATCACGAACGCTGTAAGGTAGAAATGATTGTCGCGGTGCGCGAACACTTGGTCAAGCATTTACGCGATCGCGGTGCTTCGCCAGCAGAAATTGCCTCTTCCCAAGAAGTTCTCGATCCCTCAACGCTGACGATTGGTTTTGCGCGTCGCTTTGCAACTTATAAGCGCGCAACGCTGTGGATGCGAGACATTGACAGGATCAAGCGCATTCTTATGGCAAATAAAGATCGTAAAGTGCAATTTGTGATTGCGGGTAAAGCCCATCCGAAAGATATTCCTGGTAAAGAACTGATCCGCGATATTAATCACTTTATTCAGGAACATGGTGTAGAAAAGCAAGTTGTCTTTGTGCCTAACTATGACATTCACATCGCCCGTTTACTCGTTGCAGGTTGCGATGTATGGTTAAATACACCGCGCCGCCCTAGAGAGGCTTCGGGTACAAGTGGAATGAAAGCAGCGATGAATGGATTGCTGAACCTCAGTGTCCTTGATGGTTGGTGGGATGAAGCTGATTATGTGCGCACAGGTTGGGCAATTGGACACGGTGAATCTTACGACGATCCTCATTATCAAGATGAAGTCGAAGCCAATGCTTTTTATGAGTTACTTGAAAAAGAAGTTGTTCCCTTGTTCTATAACCGCGATGCTGACGGGCTACCGCGTCAATGGCTTGCCAAGATGAAAGCCGCAATTCGCTACAATTGTCCATTCTTTAATACCGCGCGGATGGTGCGCGATTATGCTAGGAAAGCCTATTTCCCCGCAAGCGATCGCTACCATACTTTGACAGCGAATCACTACTCTCCTGCACGCGAGTTAGCGCAGTGGAAAGTGAATCTTCTCGACCGCTGGTTTAATATCAAAATTGTCAATATTGATATTGCTGCGAGTTCTGATGTGCAAGTCAATCAAAATATCTCGGTAAAAGCCCAAATTGACTTGGCTAATCTTTCTCCAGAAGATGTGCAGGTAGAACTTTATCAAGGTGCGGTTGATGCGAGTGGCGAAATTGTGAACGGAATTGCGCATGAAATGAATTTCCAAGGTCGCGATCAACAAGGCTATAGCATTTATACTGGCACGATTACTTATACAACTTCCGGTTTACAAGGCTTGTCGTTGCGCGTTTTACCAAAGCACGCCTTGCTTTCGAGTCCGTATGAACCTAGGGTGATTATGTGGGCAAATTAGTAGTTTGTTTCTTGGGAACAACAATGTAACCTGTTGTGCGATCGCCGAGTACTAGATTTCGTTCGGTTCCCCAGTACCACCAATAAGCGGCTACGTAAGCACAGATGAGGCTATCGAGTTTGTCTTCGAGGGCTTTGAGGGCTGCTGTGGTGCTGGGGATTTCTTGGGGAAACGAACCACAAAGGCACAAAGAACACAAAGAAGGAAATAATGTGGGGAGGGTGGTGAGAATGTGTTGGTGAAGCTTGATGAGTTCTAGGCGGCGATCGCTGAGGCGTCCTTTTTTGTATTTGAGGATGCAGTTGAGGTTGAATAAGTGAACGATCGCCGGATGGGGAAAAACTTCGATTTGGTATCTTCCGAGTTTTTGTGGTTCGATTTGCGGGGCGTGGACGAATCCTCGTGCTTCGAGTTCTAAGCCGAAATTGATAGTACGTTGGGCAAAGGCTAAACTTTGGTTGGCTGGGTAGCATCCTGCGTGGTATTTACCAAAGTATTTGTGCGTGAGTTTGTCGGGTAAACGCGTTCCTGTCGCGTTGGGGATGATGGTAGGGGCGTCTACGGCTACGATCGCCGGTGCGTGGGGTTCTACTTTGGTATCAATCCAGGTAAAAATATCGGCGATCGCTTCTTTTCGGTCTAAATCTACAAGTTGTAGCGCTTTATCTTGCCACTCTAGACAACATAAACCACTCGGTTGCGATCGCCATCCGAAATCGATTCCTATAAACCTCATTTTAATATTTTCTTTAAATCTATCGCAAGACATAGTAGAATAAACCTAGTTTGAAGGGGAGTAGCTACTGACACGTGGTTTTGTCAGTACACTTGAATCAACACACTGGCGTATAAGCCTGGTTCAAGTGACAATTTAGCACCTAGCATCGAGCGCGCTAATTTGGAAGTGAGACCTTCACTAAGTTCACAGCAGTTTATGTGAGCTTGGTGGGGTCTTTTGGCGGTCATCAAGCTCTTTAGCAGTAAGTCTAGTTTGAGGAGCTTGATTAGGTGCTATCTGCATTCATCGCGGGCTTTTTACTCATTGCCGTTTCTGAGCTAGGAGATAAAACATTCTTTATCGCCGCAATTTTAGCGATGCGCCACTCGCGCAGGCTGATTTTTGCTGCTGTAGTGGCGGCTTTAGCCGCAATGACGGTGCTATCTGTACTTGTCGGACAAGTTGCGTCTTTACTGCCACCAAATTACATTTATTACGCTGAAATCGTTTTGTTTATTGGCTTTGGTTTTAAACTGCTGTACGATGCGAGTCAAATGCCAGCGAATACGTGTGATGCTGAAGTTGTCCAAGAAGCGGCAGACATTGTTGACAAAGCCGAAGGTCACTTACCTCAGCAAACAAATTGGGCAATTTGCGTCGAAGCCTTTGTTTTGACATTTCTTGCCGAATGGGGCGATCGCACGCAATTTGCAACGATCGCTTTAGCCGCAGGCAATAATCCCTTTGGGGTAACGACAGGTGCCATTTTAGGTCATGCCCTTTGTGCGGCGATCGCCGTCATCGGTGGCAGAATGCTTGCTGGACGAATATCCGAGCAAGCATTGACAATCTTTGGTGGGTGCTTGTTTTTACTCTTTGGGTTGGTCGCGTGGTGGGAAGGACCTCTTAGTTAGCGGGGCTAGGAGTTGGTGCAACTTGCGGGGCTTGCGCAAGTTGATTGATGCGCTCTTTGTATTGTGCGGGAGCTAAAGACGCAGCGTTATCAAATAAGGATTTAGCTTCCTCATTTTTACCTTGTTGTTTGAGCGCCATTGCTTTTGCTAATACCGGACGAAAGTCTTGTTTATTATTACTAATGAGTTCGTCGTAAATGGCGATCGCCTCGTTGTAATTTTGCTGTGTTGCATAAACTTGAGCTAACAGCAGCCGAACAGCGTTAACGTCGATGTTATCAGCTTGTTGCGCGTTATCAAGTGTATTCTGAAGTAATGCGATCGCTTCTGTCGGGCGTTGTTCGCGTAATTGAATATTAGCGAGTCCTTCAAGCGCCTGAAGATTACCTGGATTGGTTGCGAGAATCGAGCGATAAGCCGTCGTTTCACCTTCGCGATCGCCTAGCCGTTGCTTAATGTCTGCTAAGAGTAAATTGTATTCAGCTTCTGTAGGATTCAATGCTGCTAATTTCTGTAGGGGAGCAACAGCACCTTTAAGATCCAACAATTCAAGTCGCGCTTTGACAAGTCCCCGCAGCGCTGTTTGATTTTCTGGTTCTCGCTGAAGGACAACTTCGTACCCGCGTGCAGCTTCTGTAAGTTGTTGTTGCGCCTGATTCGTTACGGGTGCTTCGCCTGCTGGTTGACTAGCACGAAATGCGGTACTGAACAAAGGAAGCATGGAAAAGCCAACAAAGGCAATGATTGCCAGCACCAGAACTACACTAATAAACCAGCGTCTACGTGGTTGAGACACAAAACTGCCTTGAACTCTAAATCTAAAATAATATTATCTTTGACAAATCAGGGCATTACTGAAAAATGCTTTAACTTTGCCAAAGCATTTTAGACCTACAAGTTAAAATATCTCCAATATGTCTCAAGTAGGTACTTAAAACAGATTTCAACCAATTTTTTGTAGGAACGTGCTGTGAAATAGGATTTGAACCTCATGAACGCTTGGAACAACGCACAGAACCTTCAAATAATGTTCGGTTGGGTGATGGTTGTTCTGTGTTCGATGACTAGAGGGTATGTACCTGTGCTATGCTTCGCACACTGGACTTTGCACTATGCATTTAAGCGACTGTTTTTGCTAAGAAGTTACCAGCGTGTACTTCCTATCAGTTTACAGCTAATGTGCAGGTGCCAAATAAAATCTCAATTTGGATGTGTCTCCGCCGCAAGGAGTTTTTATGAATTCCTCTGTTAATCCGTTTTCCGAATCGTCTAATGCTGCTTTTGAGCGCGTTACAATAAGCTCGCAAGCAGGTACCGAAGCTGAATCATCACCAAATCTCTCAGAAACTACTTTAGAATCTGTCAATCGACAGCAACCGATCCCACCTCCGAGCGAACCAATGCAATATCGTGCAATTGGGTTAGTTCGTGGCAAGTACGTCCCCAGCAGCGAGCAATTCACTAAAGGTGTTCTGTTGACAAGCGATGGCGTAGAAATTGAAACTGTCCTTTTAGGAAGGATTATGAGTTTAGTGCGGAACCACCTCGATTTATCTCAAGAACATTTGTGGGTAGTTTATCCGCGTACGCAACCAAAAGAAGGAACTTTACACCTACAAGTTGTTGGTGTTTGGGAGCCAGATAAGTTAGCAAAACAGCAAAATACAACAGATCAGGGTGAATCTCCTGCTGCACCAGAGGAAATGACATCGACTGCGCCGTTCGTTGAAGATGGCTATTTCTCTGTGCGGGGTGAGATTGTTTATCAGTCTGCTCCTGACGAACACTTTATTGTGAAAATCAAGCAGGCTCCACGCAAAGATTCGGATAAGCCCAAGTATTTCAAGTTAAAACTCAACGGGGATCTAAAAAGTAAAGCAGTTGGTCAGTTTTGGGACTTACACGCGAAGAGACAGGAGAAAGATTTAGTCCTAACAGAGGCAAATGCGATCGCAATTCTGCCAGCGAAGCCCAAGTTAAAGCGTGGTGGTCCGCCACGTAAAGGTGGTTATCCCTTTCCAAAACGCAATTCCGAAACGCCACGTCCCGTGCGTAAAACTTTAGACTCTAAGCCAACAGCGCGACCAATTCCAAAATCATCGGTTCCTAAACCGATCAAACGCCCAAAGCCACCAAATTGAGCAGAGGGACACAGTAAGGTTCTGTTATAAACTTCTCTTTCACTCTCCCCTCACTCTAAGGCAACTTGTGCGCCCCAAATGTCTTGAGGAAGAAAAGACCGTTCTTTAGGAATGCGTGCAACTGGCTCAGTAAGCGTAAATTTTCCGGCTTCAATCCATTGTTTTAGGGTGATGGCAATTTGACGTGACAAAAACAGACTTGCTAGGGGAGCCGCGCGCACAGGCTTTCCTTCAATCATGATTCGTCCAGACTTAAGCTGTGCGTAGCTGACTAAACCAAACGTAGGACGCACGCGACGCGGAATTGAAAAGTCTACAATAGGCGCAACTAAGTCGTTGTCTTGAACTGCACAGTGGACAACGACTTCTTCGTTTAAAACTGGGATGGGGACTCCAACACCGAGCATAAGCGAAGGACCATAGCTTTTAAAATAGCAACCACGTACCCAACGAGCATCCATTTGTTTGGCATCGCCAATTAACGCTAAAGTTGCCGCAGGACCAATGGGGGTATCGTTCGGCAGCCGTTTTTGTAAAGGAAAGTGCTGTGTTCCTTCCCACGCAACATAGCCAATTCCGCCACCTAAGAAAATTCGCGTACCAATGCCAATTGTTTGTAAATTAGGGTCGTTGAATAATGGCGAAAGCGCACCAGGGTTAGAGTAAACTGCATTACTTAAACGCGGTTGTAGTGGACCTAGATATGTGTATAAGGGGCGATCGCCGCCATTGACACCAACAATAAAATTTTGATATAAATTTCGGGGATTAAATAAATAAAACTGGTTGATAGTATCGCGGGTAATTGTCGTTTCAAAGCTCGCACGCGGATAACAATCGGTGACTTGTCCTAAAGCACGTAGCTGAATCGGTAATCCTGCGATTAAGTCAGAAATAACATGACCCCCGCCTTTTTCTCGCGCTTCCTCGCCATCAACAGCTTCCACCGCTTGCGTTGCACCCAAATATAAATCAACTGCGCCAAAACCTGAATAAGCTGGAACACCATCGAGCCAACAGCGACGAATTTTAATCGGTGGGTCAGTGTGTCCTAAGTTAATAATTGCTCCGGAAGACTCCATCGGTTCAAAAGTGCCAGTCGTAATCACATCAACTTCCTGGGCTGCTTGAGTGCTACCCACGACTGCTACCCTTGCTTTTAATTCCTCAACTGTCAATACTTTGACACGCTGGTCGGCAATTTTTTGATTAATCTCAGCGATTGTACGCATAAAAAGCAAAATCTCGTGTTTCAGCGAGAGAATAAAATAACAAGAAGCTTAGGCAGATAGGAAGCAAAAGCGTGTCAGTTGCTTATTCAGAGTGATGTAACTGCTGATAATATCTTTGGTAAAGTGCGATCGCCATAGCGATACTCGGCAGTAAAACAATCATCAATGCATTGATTGACGTTGGTAAAAGTGGTAAATAAGCACCACCATACTTAATCAAAATTGATATGACAGCAGACAACAGAAGCACTTTAAAAATAAATCCAGTTTGATTCATGAATAACCATTTAAGCTATATTTGTGTAGAAGAAATGCGCGTATAAGCAATTAACGCCAACATACGGCTTGATGTTCTCTTACTTCGTGTAAGCTCTCGATTGATTCGAGGATAGCAGTTAATTGCAATTCAAGTTTAAAATTTTGTCTGCCCTATAATCAAATAAAATTGACGATCTAAAGCACTGTCGTGCAATAGAAAATCTCTGCATTCAATAAATATCTGTTACAAAAAATACTAAAAATCAAAACTAATGCTAACAAGTGCGCGATTAGTAGGCAAAACCGTACTTTCTGATTAGCGTTTTCTTCCTAAGGAATCTGAGTTTAGGTCGATACAATCAAAGTGCGACTTAAGTAATGCTGTATCTAAATACAGATTGCAATACAGTTACAGCATTATCAGGAGAGCAAACAGAATATGAAAAATCAATTAAGAACTGTCGCTTTATTGGGCTTGCTGAGTGGTTTACTCATTGCGATTAGCTATTGGGTAATCGGCGGCTTAGGAGGCGTCGTTATTGGAATCGCGCTAGCGGCGGTAACAAATTTAATGTCATGGTATCAATCAGATAAGATTGCTTTAGCAGCATATCGCGCACAACCTGTTAGCTTCAATCAAGCGCCAGAGTTATATCAAATGGTGCAACGATTGTGCGATCGCGCTAACTTACCCATGCCAGGAATTTATATTGTTCCTAGCCCTGCTGCGAATGCTTTTGCGACGGGGCGCGATCCAGAACACGCCGCAGTTGCAGTGACAGAAGGTATTTTACAGATATTGCCAAAAGATGAACTTGAAGGTGTCATTGCGCACGAACTTACCCACATTGCCAATCGTGACACTTTAACTCAAGCTGTCGCGGCTACGATTGGTGGCGCGATTTCGATGTTAGCGCAAATCGTGAGCTACAGCTTATGGTTTCCTTCTTCACGCGATGGTAATCGAGGTGCAAATCCACTCGGCTTACTCTTGACGATTTTTTTAGCCCCAATGGCTGCGACGGTTATTCAACTAGCTATCTCGCGCACGCGGGAGTTTGAAGCAGATGCAGGGGCTGCTAGAATTACACGCAATCCCAGAGCATTGGCGCGTGCTTTGCAACGCTTGGAAAGTACTGCGCGTCAGTTACCTATGAATGCCAACCCAGCGTTTGAACCATTGTTGATTGTAAATTCTATCTCTGGTCAATTCTTAGGCAATTTATTTTCTAGCCATCCACCCACCGAAACACGAATTCAACAGCTATTGAAGTTAGAACAAGAACTTCCGCAATCGCCTTCTGAACTTTCCTTTGGGCGATAATGCCAGAATTTTCCAGTCAACTTTAAAATTAGGAGCGACAACAATGACTACTGAACCTAACAACACTGATACTTCTGTAGAAGTTCAAATTATTCCGCAAACGACACAAATCTCTCCCCAAACCAACGATCTCGTCGAAGCTGAAATGGCTGGCGAGAGTGACGATCTCAAAAACGAAACTAAAGCTTTGATTGATGCGCTCAAAAAACGCGCCCAAGCCGAAGCTCAATCCGCAGGAACACTGACACGTGAGGCGTATCTCAACGCCGTACGTCGAGCGCGGGAAACGATTGAAGGAAATCAGCTGATTGAACGCGATCGCATCGAATACTCTTTTTCTTTGATTCAGAAGGAAGCAGAAAAGAATTGGAACTCCGTTGTTAAAGAAGTTGCTGAATTAGGCGATCGCTTAGCGGATGCTGCCAAAGCTGCTTGGGAGGTGCTGACGGCTCCTCGCCCGCGTTAATTTACAATATTTTCTCTTTCGAGAGTGCTGGAAACACTTATTTCCAGCACTTTTTTATTTCTGTTAGAAATGTTATGGCGATTAGCTTCTTTAAAAGCTTGAGCGCGCAATAGATTTACTCAATATACTTGTCCTAACCTGAACGCGTCTTGCTATACATATTTAAGGAATTACGTCATCTTAATTACCATTTGCGAAATCACTCGCTTCAAAAATATTTTTTTGAGAATTCGTACCAAAGAATGATGCAAATTTTTGCATTTTTTATATATGCCATTAAACAGATTTATACAAAACATTGCGAATTGTAAAAATAGTTGTTAGATTGCAAGAGAAGGGATCAAAAGTGACAAATCTATGCACAAATTTTTGGGAATTATTCCCATGCCACCACCCTTAAAAGCTCAATCACTTGTTTATGACTTGAAAACAAGGTTAGATTGGGGAGATCCAGCATTAACAATTATCGACGTGCGCGATCGCAATGAGTATAACTATAGTCACATTTTAGGAGCCATTCCCATACCACTCGCAGAGTTGACAGACCGGACTTTATCTACTCTAGAACTCACACGCGATATTTATATCTACGGCGAAACTGACGAGGAAACTGCACTAGCAGCGGATAAGTTGCGCGCCGTGGGATACCACAATGTCTCACAAATACGCGGTGGTGTTGCGGCTTGGAAAGCAGTTGGCTATCCTGTTGAATCTATCGTACAGATATTATCAATTTAGTGACTTTAGTTAGAGATTTTTTAAATTCAAGTTGTTAGTTTGCTGTAAGTTGACAGTTGCTTGATGAAGCAATCCCTAAGAAATTAATTCGACGTACTTGCTGCAATCAAATACTAAAAATAAGCAAGAATTTTCACAAAAGCAATTTGTACTCTTTACTACAAGACCTAAAACAGTTACGCTAGAAGCGCTCTAGCTTAATTTCGGTATGCTGGCAGTGTATTAAGTAGCAGCGATCGCTTTATGGTGCAAGTTGCTGCTTACAATGAGTGTCGTTGGTTCGCGCAGTTTAGGAGACAAAAAATGCCAGCAGCAGTTGGTATGGTTGAAGTTAAGGGACTTCCCCCTGCTTTAGCAGTAGCAGATGCCATGGTGAAAGCTGCTCGTGTAACCTTAGTTGGTTATGAAAAAGTTAGCAGTGCTCGATATACGATTATTGTCAGAGGGGATGTTGCGGAAGTACAAACCTCGGTTTCGGCGGGAGTTGATTCGGTTAGGCAAGTTAACACTGAAGAAGAGTTATTACTTTCCTATCATGTTATTGCTCGTCCTCACGAAAATGTCGAGACTGTATTGCCGATTGACTACAGACAATCCGTAGAGCAGTTCCGCGTTTAGCGATCAATAATTACACTTAAGCCTTGTCTGAGCCTGACAACTACGATGCCTGGTGTCTCAATCATCATACCTACTTTGAATGAAGGAAGTTGTTTAGAACGTACCTTACGCAACCTTAGGCTGTTAGAACCTCCGGCGCAGGAAGTGTTCGTTGTTGATGGTGGAAGCGAAGATCAAACAATTACCATTGCGCAACAAGCTGGCGTAAAAGTGATTTTTTCGCAGGGGCGGGGGCGATCGCTGCAAATGAATCAAGGTGCAGCCGCAGCGACAGGGGAAATCTTGTGTTTTTTACACGCTGATACTTTATTGCCTGATGATGCGATCGCCGTGATTGAGCAAACTCTAAAAGATCAGAGTATTGCTGGCGGTGGTTTTATTTCTTTGATGGTAGGAGAACATACAACACGTTGGGGAATTTCCTTACATAACTATCTCAAAACTTACTACGCTCCTCTAGTCTTTCGACCGCATCTTTTTTTTAAAGGACTGCGGTTACTTTTTGGCGATCAGGTTATGTTTTGTCGTCGCGCTGATTTTTGGACTTGTGGCGGTTTTGATAGCGAACTTCCTATTTTAGAAGAAGCTGATTTATGCTTGAAACTTGTGCGCTGTGGGCGATTGCGTCAAGTAAATCGTGTTGTTCAAAGTTCAGATAGACGAGTAGCGCGTTGGGGTTCGCTCAAGGCAACAGCAATTTATGTTTATATTGGTTTTTTGTGGGGCTTTGGTGTTTCCGCAGCTTATTTAAAGCAGTTTTATGAAGATGTTCGTTAGTCGTACGCAAGCGTAAAATCTAATTTAAAGGTTTAGACGGGGTGATTGTAATGCGCTGGAAGAATGTCAGTAAATTTTTACTCGGTATCAGTTTAGCTGCACTTATTTTGATTAGTGGTGGCGTAGCAGCAGCTTTGTACTTTCTGCATCGAGTAACAACACCTCCACCTAAACCAATTTTTGCCAATGATACCGCAGAAGTAAAAGCACGAGGCTCTTCTCCTACGGCGCCTACAGCTACAACGTCCTCGAATACTCAGTCGAATACCACGACAAATACAAGCCAAGACTCTTCCGCAACACTAGCCCCAGGAACATACAGGGCGCGAGTGACTTGGGCGCAAGGTTTGAGCGTACGCTCGGAACCCAATGCCGACGCGGAACGCATTGCTGGAGTAGGTTATAACGAAGAGATTACCGTTTTAGAAACAAGTTCTGATAACAGTTGGCAAAGAATCCGCTTAGAAAATAGCGAACAAGAAGGTTGGGTTAAAGCAGGTAACGTAGAAAGAATTGAAGAATAGTGAGTTGGCAAGTATTTGAGCAAAGTGTTTCTTCTTGTTCACTTTACGAATTTACAAAGGTAACAAAGCCCTCTGACAAGAAGGACATACCGCATGAATTGTCAATTGACAGTCTAGTAGGTGATATCCTTCCTTCTGAGCGGTTTTTGTCCCAATTTTTAAAATGGAATCGTTCTTAAACTCGATTGTTTTGTTGCAACGAACGCAAATTAGGTGATGATGGTGATAGGGGTATGGCTGGTTTAGCTCATAGTGCTTGTGTCCTTCGCCTAATTCTAATTCCCGGAGGATGCCCATCCGCGCCATTAGTTTTAGCGTCCGATAGATTGTAGATAAACTAATACCTTCTCCTTGAGCATCTAAGTGATGATACAAATCTTCAGCACTGAGATGTTCGCCCTTGGGAAGCTCTTGAAAAACGTGTAGAATAATTTCTCGCTGGGGAGTTAAACGCCAACCACGATCGTTGAGTTCCGCCTTGAGCGAGGTAGCTGTGTAAACAGTCATGGCAACCTTCTCAACAAAGCATATTTATTGATAATTATAAGAAAGATTCGCACTAATTGTCAACAAGACTGAACTATTGCAAATGATTTCCAATAGAAAGTTGCGAATACTTTAAACTCAACTAGACCTTTATAAAATTAGAAGATTTGTTGGGGCATGACATGTCATGCCCCAACAATGCCCCAACAACGCCCCAACAACGCCCCGACGAGGAACGCGTTAGCTTAAAGTCTCTAGATAGTCACGGACTTGGTTGCGGCGCTTGGGTTGGCGCAACTTCTGTAAAGCTTTAGATTCAATCTGACGTACGCGTTCGCGAGACAAATCTAAGGCGCGTCCAATCTCAGCTAGCGAGTAGGAATGACCATCTCCTAAGCCAAAGCGCATCAAAATCACATCACGTTCGCGATCGGTTAAATCCGCAAGTAAATGCTGTAAATCGCGCTGTAGAGCTTCTCGCATTAAGACTTCTTCTGGTGAAATACTGTCCGTCTCAAGTAGTTCTCCAAGTTCTGTATCTTTCTCCTTACCTACTTTGGTTTCTAAAGATACCGAGCGTGGGACACGCAAGAGAACTTCTCTAACTTGCGGTGGTGTCATTTCTAACTCCGCAGCAATATCGTCAATGGTTGGTGTACGGCCTTTTTCTTGCGAGATTTTACGTTGTGCCTTCTTGATTTTATTGAGTTTTTCTGTTATGTGGACAGGGAGGCGAATTGTTCGGCTTTGGGTAGCGATCGCGCGTGTAATACCCTGGCGAATCCACCAATACGCATAAGTGCTAAATCGATAACCTTTAGTAGGATCAAACTTATCTACGGCTCTTTCTAAACCAAGCGTTCCTTCTTGTACGAGATCGAGTAGCTCTAAACCGCGATTTTGATACTTTTTCGCAACTGACACAACTAGGCGTAAATTCGCCTTGATCATGTGTTCTTTGGCGCGGTTTCCTTCGCTTTGAATTTGCTCTAACTCTTGTACAGTTAAGCCGGTAATTTCAGCCCAACGCCGTTTACCTTTAATAAGCAAGGGTTTGAGTTCTGCGACCTCTATGCCAGCGCTAGTCGCCCAACGCTCCAAAGAAGGGCGATGTCCTAGTTCAGATGTTAAGCGCTCTTGAACCGCCATAAGTTGTTCGTAGGGAACCATAATTTCGTCCCCGTTTTTTGCTGCTTTTGCGCGCAGTTCTACCAAGCGTATGTAGCGTTGCACTTTTTGAGCTTCGGAAACTTCTTCGTCTCGCCCTAAAAGATGCACTCGACCAATTTCTTGTAGATATAAACGTACTAAATCGGTCGTGCGACGATTAACGTTTGGCTGCGAGTTAGCAGCATCGTTAGACTCCATATCGAAGTCGATTAGATCTCCCTCAATTAGATCAGCTTCATTAGGCTCATGCTGAAAATCTTGAGAGGATTGCTCTTCGTAAGCTGTGTAGGCGTAAAAAGATGTTGCTGGCATAGGGGTCGTTTCAATCGCTCCAGGTGATTATTAGGGTGCGTAGCTACTTCCTGTTGCTATTGTTCCCGCTATCTAAGATGGAATAACAGGTTTGAGAGTTCCATTAACTAAATCTTTAAGTAGTTATTTTGTGTTCTTTTTGTTACTAGTAATATGTGTTTAAACTTGTATATCCAAGAAAACGTGGTCAAATAACCTTAGATTTAGTATAAAAAAGAACAAATTTATACGTAAAACTAGCAAATTTGTAGCTATTTTAGACAATGAATTATAAAAGTATTGCAGGCAAAATAGCTGTGACCTCAGTCAAAGGATAAATTAATCTACAACTGTGCTATGTCGATTTCCTGAGGATCGCGCTCAGTTCTTGTGCAGCGAAGCATGGTTGATAGGAGTTTTGCATACTAAACAAAAAAAGGGACAACATATACAACAACGTCGTCCCTGTTGATTATTTAATTGTGAGCGAACTACCTACTATGCTGTAACAGATTGCTTGTCAGGCACATCAGTATACTCAGCAACAATCTGGCGGAACTCTTCGCCATCGATCGTTTCTTTCTCGATGAGTAGATCGACTAAGCGATCGACAACGACACGATTCTCGCGGATGATCTTTTTGGCGTTTTCGTAACACTCTTCCACAATGGTGCGGACTTGAGCATCGATTCTTGAGGCGATCGCTTCGGAGTATTCGGAGCGAGTCATCCAATCACGACCTAAAAAGACTTCTCCACTTTGGCTTTCTAACGACAGTGGTCCTAGCTCAGACATACCAAAGCGAGTGACCATCTGACGCGCCATTGCACTAATTTGCTGTAAGTCGCCACCTGCGCCCGTGGTAATTTCTGCCGCGCCAAAGATAATATCTTCAGCGGCTCTACCACCTAATGCACCAGTGATTCTTGCTTTTAGCTGTGCGCGCGAGATTAATCCTTGGTCTTCACTCGGAGTAAACCATGTTAGTCCTTGTGCTTGTCCGCGCGGAATCAGCGTGACCTTCTGTACGGGGTCGTGGTCTTTAAGTACAGTACCGATTAAAGCGTGACCGATTTCATGGTAAGCAATTAAGCGCTTGCTCTTGCTATCTACGAGTGGTGTCCCTTCCATTCCCGCGACAACGCGGTCGATCGCATCATCAATCTCTAACAATGTAATCGCTTCTTTGCGTCGTCGTGCGGTCAAAATTGCCGCTTCGTTGAGCAAGTTCGCTAAATCGGCTCCGGTAAATCCTGGCGTCCGCCGTGCAATGGCATCTAAGGACACATTCGGGTCAAGCTTTTTATTTCGTGCATGGACTTTGAGAATTTCTTGACGTCCTTTAACATCGGGAGCATCGACAATGACTTGACGGTCAAATCTGCCAGGGCGCAGTAATGCTGCATCAAGAACATCAGGGCGGTTCGTCGCGGCGATAATAATGATTCCTGTGTTGCCTTCAAAGCCGTCCATCTCAGTAAGTAACTGATTGAGTGTTTGTTCGCGCTCGTCATTACCACCGCCGATTCCCGCGCCGCGTTGTCTTCCTACCGCGTCGATTTCATCGATGAAGATCAAGCATGGCGCGTTGTCTTTGGCTTTTTTGAATAAGTCGCGGACGCGCGAAGCACCGACACCAACAAACATTTCGACGAATTCACTTCCTGAGATGCTGAAGAATGGAACTCCGGCTTCACCCGCGATCGCTTTTGCCAAAAGTGTTTTTCCAGTTCCTGGAGGTCCAACTAATAATGCGCCTTTGGGAATGCGCGCACCTACAGCGGTAAAGCGTTCGGGTTGCTTAAGGAACGTGACAACTTCTTGAAGTTCTTCTTTTGCTTCTTCAATACCAGCAACATCATCAAACTTCACACCCGTCTTGGCTTCCATCTGAAATCGGGCGCGGGATTTACCAAAGTTCATTGCTTGTCCTGGTCCACCAGGAATATTGCTCGAACGTCGGAACAAGAAGAACAAACCACCGATTAACAAAATGGGGAAGATTAAGTTACCGAGTAGTCCCCAAATCGCTCCATCATTACGAAGTGGATGCGAATCGAAGCTGATGTTGGCATCTCTGAGCTTAGAAATCAGTTCAGGAGCGTTATAAGGTAAATCTACCCGTAGACGTTGGATGCGGTTGTCTAATTCTGGGTCAACAGCTTCGACAATGGCGGTGCGACCACCTTCATATAGGTCTACACTCGTAACACGACCAGAATCTAGGTAATCTAAGAAGCGACCGTAGGTCATGCGGGTACTGGCTGTGTTCTTGCTCATGTCTGTAGGTGCGGAAGCAAACGCTCCTTGCCAAAAGAAGAAGCCAATTACTAGCGCAGGCAATGTCCACAGTAAGAGTACTCTCCAAGAAAGTTTCATCAGTTAGTTGCCTTTTGATGCATATACAACAGTTCAGCTTTTCTACTATCGGGTGCTGTACCCTTTAAAAATAGAGCTTTTAAGTGATATTTTTAACTTTTTTACCGCTGATCCCCAGTTCTGAGATGCGGTTAAAGCCAATTGCAATCTTAATTAAATGTAACGTAATTTTAATTCTTTGGACTAGACTGCGGAAGTATGATGCTTCACTTGCGCTGGAGATCGATGTTTTGCGCCAGTATGATAAAAACAGGTGTAAAGAAATGTAAAGGCGTGTATGCAAAATAAAGTTGTTGTCGTTGTTGGTGCGACTGGGGGTATTGGTTCAGCCTTAAGCCATAAACTGGCGCGTCAAGGAGCACAGTTAGTACTAGCAGCAAGAGATAGTCACAAACTATCGCAGCTAGTGAATCAACTTGATGCAGGTGCGGGGCAAACTTTAGCGGTACCTACAGATATTACAGATTGGCAACAAGTCGATATCTTAATGGAGAAAACTATTGCGCAGTTTGGTCAAATCGATGCTTTGGTCAATGCTGCGGGTGCGGGGGTGATGAAGCCGTATGGAAACTTGGAACCGGCTGATTTAGAAGCGATGCTTGATGTCAACCTCAAAGGGAGCTTTTATACGAGTCAAGCCGCCGCTGAATTAATGCAAGAGCGGAAATCAGGACATATTTGTAATGTTGTCGGCATTTTAGGCAAGCATTCGATGCCGATGGCGGCGGCGTATTGTGCTTCTAAGTATGCCGTTGTTGGGTTTAGCAAGTGCATGGCGGAAGAGTTAAAGCGATTTGGAGTAAAATTCACGTTATTCTACTTTGGTGGTGTAAATTCTCCATTTTGGGATAACGTACAGTTAAAGCTAGATCGCAAAAAAATGCTGAGTACGGAAACGGCTGCGGAGGCGATTTTGTACGCACTGTCAGCTGATCCGCAAGCTGTCCCAATGGAAATTAACATTCAGCCCGATAGTCATTTGTTCTTCTAATCAATGAAGGAGGATTCTTGCTTAAGAGTGACCTGCAAATCCAGCAAAATTAGGCAAAATTTACACACAGGTAAGCTGTTGTGCTGGATTTTTGGAGGATATGAGGATCGATCGCGTTCATTTTTACGTACAAGATGCCCAAGCATCGTGTAACTGGTTTGTTCAACATTTAGGCTTTCAATCAGTCGCGCGTGGCGTTAGCGAACACACTCGCACGGAAGTCGTCAAAAGTGGCTCCGTGTGTTTTGTACTATCTTCGCCACTGACGCCCCAAAGCCCTGTCGCCTTCTATTTACAGCAGCATCCGCCTGGTGTTGCTGATGTATCGTTTAATGTTGAAGATCTTGACGTTGTATTGCAGCGGGCGATCGCCTACGGTGCGAAAGTTTTGCAACCTATTGAACACGACAATAAAATTAGAACTGCCAAAATTGCGGGTTGGGGATCGCTATCACATACTTTGATTGAGCATTCAGGGTACGATGACCTTTCTTTACCAACTGAAAAATTGCGATCGCCTTTGAGCTTTACGGGTATCGATCACATTGTTCTCAATGTAGGCGCAGGCGATTTAGAGCGGGCAGTTACTTGGTACCAAAACACTTTGGGTTTTCAAACGAAGCAGTCATTTAACATTCAAACTGAGCGATCGGGTTTGTATAGCCAAGTTTTAGTGTCGCGCGATCGCCAAGTGCAACTACCCATCAACGAACCCGCCTCCGCTAATTCTCAAATTCAAGAATTTTTGGATGTCAATCGCGGCCCTGGAATTCAACACATTGCTTTACAAACAGCCAACATTGTGCCGAGTGTGGCAAAATTTCGCGAGTGGGGACTGTCGTTTCTTCCGGTTCCTCCGAGTTATTACACTCAGCTTCAAGAACGCTATAAACTTCCTTTATCTATGGAGGAACTTCAGGAAATTGCGCAGCAACAAATTTTGGTTGATTGGCAAGATGCTAGTCCTGATGCCTTGCTACTCCAAATTTTTACGCAACCAATTTTTGGCGAACCCACTTTTTTCTTTGAGCTAATCGAGCGCCGACTACAAGCGCCTGGATTCGGTGAAGGTAACTTTCGAGCGTTGTTTGAAGCAATTGAACGCGAACAAATCAAACGCGGCAGTATGTAAAAAGTGCTGTTAGATTAGTAATCTTAAACATAGAGATTAAATATTTAAAACACGATTGTACCAAATATTAGCTAACGTGTAAATAAAGTTTACACTATTTGCTAAATGTTAAGACTTATTACCGATTTTGACGGTCCTATTATTGATGTATCAGAAAGATACTATCAAGTTTACAAACTCTGCTTGGAGAAGACGCGACGTCGAGATCAGCAAGTAAAACAACTTACTAAAGCCGAATTTTGGAAGTTAAAACGAGCGCGGATTTCAGAGAAGAAAATCGGGATGATTTCCGGTTTAGATGAATTACAGGCGCAAGAATTCGCGCAGTTACGACGCGAAACTGTCCATACTCAGCCTTATTTTGAGTACGATCGCCTTGCTTCTGGTGCTATCACCGCTTTAGAAGAAGTTCAACGCGCTGGGATAGATTTGGCAGTAATGACAATGCGGCGCGTCCGCGAGCTAGAATTCGCGTTTGAACAGCACGATCTCGGTCGATTTTTCCCAAAAAATCGGTGTTATTGCTTAAGTAACGATTACGTTAAGACGCGCGATGTTGATGATAAACCATTACTAATGGAGCGCGCACTTGTTGAGTTACCACCTGCTTATGAAACATGGATGGTGGGAGATACCGAAGCTGATATTGTGACTGCTAAAAAGCATGGAGTCAAAGTTATGGCGGTATTGTGCGGTATTCGCGATCGCACGCAATTGGAAAAGTACGAGCCTGACTTAATCGTTAATAACTTGCAAGAAGCCGTAGATATCTTGTTGTATGAGTTTCTACCACAAGTTGGTTAATCGCAATGGGGTTCAGGGAATTTGATTCCTGAACCCCACTATTTTTAGCGGAGGAAGCTACTGATTATCCACAGTAGAACAAAAGTCAGCACCGTAGAAAATTGTTCTACTGATACTCCTATACTGCTCACCTGGGGCAAGAGTATGCTGCCGAGTATTCCGCCTGCAATAAGTCCGATAATGAGACCCATCGCAGTTAGCAGCACGGCTCTACCGAACTTTTTCTCTTTACGGTATAAAAAGAAGAAACTCGCTCCCACACCAGCTATCAAGGCGAGTTGTAGGCCTTGAATGCTTGCTGCTGTAGCAAGAATACTTAAAGCACTTAATCCTAGAAATACAGTACCTGGCACTACGATATCCGTTGGGCTTGGCTGGTCGAGCAGCCGTTGTACCCACTCAGGCGACTTCTTAGTAGGCGCTGGTTTTTCTTGAGGAGGTGTTTGTGAAAGTCGTTCGGCAAACCGGATACCTTCAGGCACTTTAATTTTACCTTCTTGACGCATCCGCAGCCGTTCCATCAGAATTGCATCGTAAGCAGCTTCGACTACTTCTAGATGCTTAGAGTCGCCACTGTACTGTTGTAGCAGGCGATTGCGAGCCTCTTGAATTTCATCGAACGTAGCGTCTTCGGTTACCCCAAGCTTTTCGTAGTAATTTTGATCGCCCATGTTGACTTAATCGCAGGAGCAGCCAGTGGAGGGAACATTTAGGTCGTGTCGGTCGAGTTAACTACCAACAAACGATTACCAATACTCAATTTAGCACAACCTGAATCCGAGTTAGGGAAACGATGAATAATTTATCAATGCGTCATTTACATTAAGAAGCAATAGTAGAATTGCGGAAGACGCTTGGCATTAATGGCTTATAAGCTGATAATTGTTTAAGCATTGTAGTTCTTGTTGCCGAATCGCGCGATCGCGTTCTTTGCGTACCTGAAGTTCCTTTTGTTTGTTGTACAAAGTGATGACTATGGCTCTTGCCAAGATTCTTGTCGTTGATGACGATCCTGCCATCCGTAATTTAATCCAACGCTTTTTATCAAGCAAGAACTATCAGGTGGAGTCTGCCGAAGATGGCAAGACTGCACTTGCGGCTTTTGAGCAATTTAATCCTGACTTAGTGATTCTCGACGTCAATTTACCGGATGTCCTTGGCTATACACTTTGCCAAGATATGCAAAATCGCACTAAAGTTTTTGTTTTGATGCTGACGAGTCGGGCGGATGAAGCCGATAAAATTCGGGGATTTGCTCAAGGTGCGGATGATTATCTTACTAAGCCCTTTAGCTTGGGTGAATTAGAAGTGAGAGTTGCTGCTATTTTGAAGCGTCAGCGAGTTGTCACAGCGGCAGAAAAACAGCGCTTGACGTTTGAAAAGCTGGTGATCGATCCCGAACGGAGAGAAGTGACACTCAATAACCAACTCATTCCTTTAACTGCGCTAGAGTTCGACTTGTTGCGTTTTTTAGCGAGCCATCCAGGGCGGGTTTGGCGGCGTGCGGAACTGATTCAAGAAGTTTGGGATTACGACTACGTAGGCGATCAAAGAGTTGTCGATGTGCATATTGGTCAAATTCGCAAGAAAATTGAAATTGATGCGACTCAACCAATTTTGATTCAGACTGTTCGTGGTGTAGGTTATAAGTTCGAGGCTCCGAATCTACCAGAGCAGAGTAATTCTTAATATCTTGCCTATATATTTACATATCTAGCGGCTGCCGTATTCTTATTTTCAGGGAAGGCAGCCGCGATTTATTGTATGCAGTTGTCGCTTGAAATTCGCAATGCTAAAGACGGCTAGGCACTAAGATACACTTGCTCTAGCCACAGTGATGAAATAAGCTTTCGAGATATACTCTAGCCGCACGGCGATCGCCGTTGCCATTTTGGAGCAAAAACAGCGATAGCGCAGCCGTGAATACACGGTCTTGATCCCAGGTGGGATGACTTTCTAAGTAGCTTTTGAGTGATTCGTGTAGTTCTTCAGGAATTTCGGTCAGGATACTAACTGTCGCGTTCATCGAGGATCTCCCTAAGTAAAGGTAAAGAGTGAAAATGACTTGCAGTGGCTGGGATACGGTGCAACTTTGGTTTTCCCCACCGCTGGAGCGTTGTTGGGTTAGGTGCATTATTGTCCGGCAAGAATCACTGTCCCGTCAATGCTGCGAAATGTTACAAGAGACTTTATGTAAAAAAAATATTTACGTAAAAATCAGCTTTTGATGCGATTTTTTATTACATATCTTTACATGATATCCGTGTTGTTTGAGGATACAGCAACCGCACACAAAATCCACAGATCATCTATCAAACGATTATTTAACGTCACTGCCTGTGGAAAACTTGCGTACATCTGTGGAAAAACTGCGATTAACCTGTGGAAACGGTGGGGAATGTGTGGGGAAAAGTTGCGACAAAAATAAGAATTGCAAAGAATTTAGAGTTATGAAGGCAGAGGGCAGAAGTATGAACGCAGACGGCTGTGTATTTAGAGATGCATAGTACAAAAAATACACGTTATTTAGAGACAGCAAACTATCAAGGCACGAGGATTTTCTGGAAAATAAAAGCCTCCTGCCCTATACCTTTCTTGAGTAAAATCCCAACTGATGTGGTGTACCTAAGTTAACTAGGTGAACTTTTTTTTGTAGCTTGTTGAATTAGGAGTTGAATCGCCAAACCGATTAAGCCTAAGGCGACTAGACCAAAGATTCCAGTTCCTAACGCCGTGATTCCGACTACTAAAGTACGAACAGCGGAGGCGATATTAATAACAGCCGGATTATCAGAATGAATCGGTTTGGCGGCAAACGTTTGGGCGATCGCACTTGTTAGCGAGTAAAGCGCAATTGCAAGTCCTCCAGAAATGAGAGATCCTGTTAAGCAACGCAGCGGGGTGGGAGTCGTGTTTGTTGTTTCAGTCTTATCTTGGTTATTCATCGTTTTTTACTTAGCACTAGTGGCGACTTGAATACCTGTACTACATGTTTGCGCTAACCACAATTCCAAATCTGGGTCGGGAATTGCCTTTCTGACATACTGCTGCACTTGTTGTGCTTGTTCATGCGACTCGCACAAAGCAAATACTGTAGGACCTGAACCAGACATCATTGCGCCTAATCCTCCAGCTTCTTGAAACACTTGGCGTAGCTGTGCGACTTGGGGGTATTCTGGTAACACGACACGCTCTAAATCATTGTGGAGTTTTTCTGCGATTTGCACGCCATCTTTACGAGCGATCGCTTTGACGATTGGTCCTGAGTGGACAGCAGCGGCGCGTGAGGTTAGGCTGTGGGTATCGGTTAGGTAAGAATCGCCAAATTGCTGTCGATAAGTTTGGTAAGCCCATGCGGTGGAAACGGCAAGACTGCGATATTTTCCTAAAACAACGTAGAGATTATCTAGGTTGGGTAATTGTGACAGTTCGTTACCTCTACCTGTGGCGATCGCGGTTCCACCTGCAATACAAAAGGGAACATCTGAACCTAGTTTTCCTGCAAGTTCTTCGAGTTCAGATTGCGTGAGTCCTAGTTCCCATAATAAATCGATTCCGACTAATACCGCAGCGGCGTTTGTCGAGCCGCCAGCCAATCCAGCGGCGACAGGAATTTCTTTATTAATCGTAATGTCCACACCACCATATTGCGCAAAAGCATCGGGAAATTGGTTTGCCATCAATGCTGCGGCTTTGTACGCTAAGTTGCTTTTATCGGTGGGAACTTGAGGATGTTCGCAGCGGACGCGGATTGTGTCGGTACTTGCAGCGCGGATATCGATTTGATCGGCGAGACTGATGCTTTGGAGGACCATCGCCAATTCGTGATATCCATCGGGGCGATCGCCGATGATTTCTAAATATAAGTTAATTTTGGCGGGGGCAATGAGTGAGTAGGAATGCATTTTTTGGGGACGAACCACTAAGGGCACAAAGGACGCGAAGGAAGGATTTTAGGTTAGTAGGATGATGATTCTAGTTGATTACTTAGGGATATCCATTGTGTAACGCTGAGGTCTTCGGCACGGGCTTGGGGGTTGATTTCTAAATTTTCTAGTAATTTGGTGAGGCGATCGCGTTCGATGATTGCTTTCAAATTATTTCGTAACATTTTGCGTTTTGCGGCAAAACCGAGTTGGACTAGCGTTTCTAGATGATGTGGATTGAGTGGGGGTAATTGTAATTGTCGCGGACGCAAGCGAACAACAGCAGAATCAACTTTTGGTGGTGGATAAAAGCTTTTGGCGTTGACGTGATAGATGAATTCGCATTCGGCTAAGTATTGGACGCGAACGGAGAGTGCGCCGAAGGTTTTTGACCCTGGTTTGGCGTATAGGCGATCGGCGACTTCTTTTTGAACGAGGAGTACGATCAAGTCGAAGGGTTGAGGATTGGGGTTAGCGATTGTTCCGAGTAATTTTTCGAGTATTGGTCCTGTAATGTTGTAGGGAATATTCGCAACGACTTTGTTGGGCGATTGAAAGTTCGGGAAAGAAGTTAATAAAGAGGGTAAATCTAGTTCGAGAAAATCGCCTTGTAGGAGTAAGAAGTTTTCGGTGTTTCCCAGCTTTTTAGCTAATAATTCGCACAAATCAAGGTCAATTTCTACGGCGACAACTGATTCAGCTAGCGGTAGCAGGCGACGAGTTAATACTCCTGTTCCAGGACCGATTTCGAGGATGCGATCGCGTTTTGTGATTTCTGCGGCGGCGACGATTTGGTTGAGGGCTTTTTCATTTTTGAGCCAATGCTGCGCAAAGACCCTGCGCGGTTTTACCATCTACAATTCTCTTTATTATTGACTTTTTGGTCTTCTTGCTAATACTGTTTCTTAGTTTTTGCTTACTTTTTTATCTTGATATTTGCTAATTTGCTTATTGACTTTATGTTTAATATATGGTTTAGAACTAGCCTAGCAGTTTACCCAGTTGGTGTTTGATCAGTAATTCCCGCAAAGATTTCACTTCAGCTTTGAGAACAGCATTTTCGACTTCTAACTCATCTACTCTTGCTTTCAGTGCTTCTTGAGTATTCGCTTTTTGAATGACAATTTCTTTGTAAATTTCTAAGTTTGTGTCCTCATTAATCCATCTTTGATACGTCTTCGTATGCTCCTGTACAGTATGACCCATATAATCAGCCATAGTTTTTATGGGAATACGCAAGCGATGTCCGCGCAAAGCATAGGCGTGGCGCAGATCGTAAGGTTTAAAATTTAAATGCGCTGTTCTAAATCGAATGTGAATTTTAGCAGTTTGATTATTTAAAGTTCCTCCGGTATTGGGGAACTTGATGTTTTTTAAATCAAATAACTCAACCCACTGCGGATGTAACGGTGGAATTCCACACGTACGTTCGCCTGTTTTTGTACCACCTGTAAGACTAGGATCAAGTGTGACTAGATGAAATATATTAGATGGGGTTGTGAAAGCTTCAAGGTCTATCGCAAATAATTCATGAGGTCTTAAACCGTAGGTAGCTAACATTCCGTATACCCATTGCCACTGTCGGGGTTGCGTTAAATTTTCCTTGCTGGCGTAGGGTGATAGCGGAGTTCCTATTGTACCAAAACCTTGAATAATTTCCTCATCGGTAGGAATTTTACGAATACTCGGTGATGGTTGGGGTGTCGTATATGAAGTAATAAGTTTATTACCATCAACACCGCAAAAATCACAAAACTTTTTGAGTTGCCAAGCCAAATAAAATCTTGTTGAAGTGTTGGGTGGAACTTTCGCTAAAGCTTGTTCTAAAGCATTTTGAGTTAAGGGAACATCTTGAGGAAGTTTTTTGAGATATCTCAAATAATGCGTCTCCCAAGTACGGATTCCTTGGCGATTTTTCTCATGAGTTTTCCAAAATTCTCGCTCGTATTCTTGAATGAGTTCGCAAATTGGCTTGGCGGTATCATATGGTAAGGTAATTTTTTGTGCTTGCTTACCTAAGAGTTCTGGTGTCCACTGAAATTGCTTTGTCATCAACAGGAGATCCAATTCCCGTGCTTTAGCGACAGCCGTTTTGACACCCGCATCACTCGCAGGAAACCCTAGTGAAATTGTGTACTGCTTATTGGAACTTCCATGTTTACCCACATCACCAGGTTTACAGGGGAAAGTTCCTTGCAAACCGATCGATTTAGCGGTCGTTAGCTTGAGTTTAACTTTGACTCGATCGATACTTAATGCTGTGTTTGCTTGGGCGATCGCATACTTGATCCTGAGATACTCGCGTTCGATTTTCGCCGCCTCATCCTTTGGGTTATTCGGTTTCCACTGCTTCCAGTCAGATGGTTTCCATTCGTCTATAGGAATACCATTCCATTCGGCTTGACGCGGATCGTAAAAGTTAGATTGCTGGCTTGGCATAAATCGATTGATTGCAGTTGCTTATGTTTTACCAGACTGCATCAAGATTACAATATTATCCTGGATGAGTTGCGATCGCATTTGTACTATAGCTATCTCAACACAAAAAAACCTCTTAATCTCTTTACTCTGTGTTCTCTGCGTCGCTGTGGTTCGTTTAAGATTGCCCTAGCTCAATCGAGTTAAAATCTCATCCTCAGTAGCATAATCTAACAATTCTAACCCTGTCCATTGGGGCATTTCTTGCGGTGGGTTACTGCGTTCCCAATCAATCGTTTGTTTCAGCGCTTCTTCTGGCGATACAACTTCGCTGTAACCAAGTTCTTGACGAATTCGTGTTGTATCAGCAAACCAATGTTGTTCGGTATTAAAAGGTAAATTCCAATCTGCTGGTAAATAGTGTTGGGGAATAGATATAACTTTACCTTGCCATCCAGCAGCTTTCCCAATTTGATTGAGGCGTTCGGCTTCAGAGACTTGTAAATCTGCCACATGGTAGATGCGTTTTGTGGCTTGGGGATTTGTCACTGTTAGTGCGATCGCTAGCGCTACATTCTCCACGTATCCATAACAACCGCGCCATTGCGCAAACTTTTCTGGTAATAAAATTGCCGGACGGTTTTCATCCATTCGCTTGAGATAAGGAAACAAGCGGTGTAATGGATCTTTTGCTCCGTATACCATTGGTAAGCGGATGATTGTAGCAGGTAAATCAGCATCACCCATCACAACTCGTTCCACCAAGATTTTGTCGTAATCCGCCGGAGCGTTGAGCGCTCTTTGTGGCATATCCTTAAAAGGATAGAATTGCTGACGTAGTGGCGAATCTTCGGTAAGTGGTATGGGAATAATATCTGATTCTTTACCTAAGAGTACGTTATAAGCACGATACACATCCATGCTACTAATTGCAACAATACGCTGGGCAATACCTTTAAATGCCTTCATTGTTGTCAGCGCATCTTGCTCAGTATAGAGAATCATGTCTAAAACGACATCGGGTGAAAGTTGCTCAAACTGAGTTTTTCCCTCAATAATTTGAGCACGATCGCCTTTAATTTCCTTTACTCCTAACGGTAATTCAGCTAAAGTTTTTCCCCGATGAAATACAGTTACTTCATGACCCATTGCATGAAGCCGACGTACTACTTCTGGACCAATAAAATTGGTTCCTCCTATAACTAAAATTTTCATAGTTTTGTTATAATGCTGTCGATTAAACCGTAGTTTTTTGCTTCTTCAGCATTCAGGAATAAAGTTCTACTTAAATCAATTTCAATCTGCTGCTGAGTTTTTCCAGTATTTTCAGCAAGAATTTGATTCAGGGTTTGGTTAAGGTATAAAATCTCTTGAGCAGCTAACTCAACATCAACTGCTTTTCCTTCAACATTTCCTGACGATTGCTGTAATCTAATTCGGGCGTGTGGTAAAGCATATCTTTTGCCCTTAGTTCCAGAAGAAAGTAGGAAGGCACCCATCGCAGCAGCAGTACCAACACAAACGGTAGTAATATCGCTACGAAGTTGTTTCATTGCATCGTAAACAGTTATTGCCGCAGGTGCTGAACTACCATCAGAGTTGATAAATAAAGAAATATCTTTTTCTGGATTTTCAGCATCAAGAAACAGTAATTGTGCAATAATTAAGTTAGCAATTTCCTCAGTCAATTCACCTTTCAAAAACACAATTCGCTCGGAAAGCAACCGCGAATAAATATCAAATGGTTGCTCTTGTTGAGGAAAAGATTGAATAACTGGAATGCTTAGTGGTATGGGAGTAGTCATAGCAATTATATGGTAATACTTTCTTGGTTTTTTCTTTGTGTACTTTGCGCCTTTGTGGTTTATTAAGTACCCAAAGAAGTGCTTTCAATAGGTGCTTCAGAAGCCAAAACTTCTACAAATTTGTGATGAAGCAAATATTCCCACTTACCATTGAAATAAGAATTGAGTAGAATACTTCCTAATTGTTTAGGTTCCGAAACGCGATCGCTTACTACAATTGGATGTGTTAACTGTGCTTGCCAAGATTGAGATTGACGTGCAGGTATACTGATAGCGATCGCATCCTGCTGATATCCGCGATGTTCTAAATGCAGTTGTGTACCGCCGTCAACAGGTGTTAGCGTCCAAGTTACTATTGAGCGAGATTCCATCAAGTTATCTTGCCAAGAATAAGCGAGTTCGTAGGGTTCTTTCAGTTTCAGTACTTCGCAGTGAATAACCTCGTTTAATCCTGGTAGTTGTGACTGAAAGCAAAACTTGTGTCCTAAACAGGGTTCAAAGTTGTTTTCCATCAACCACTTTGCTAATGTTTGACGATTTGCGATCGCCCTCCATACTTTCTCTGGCGGATACGGATAGAAAACTTCCATCTTTACGACTCGGAACATGACTCCTCCAGATATTCACCGAGGTTATCGAGTTTCACTTGCCAAAACTGTTCGTAATGCGAAACCCAATTTTGCACTTGTTGTAATGGTTCGGGATTAAGTTGATAGATTCGCTGACGCCCTAAGCGCCGTTGCGTGACTAAACCCGCCTCACACAAAATCTGTAAATGCTGCGAAATTGCTGGTAAAGACATCGCAAAAGGTTCTGCAAGCTGCTTTACAGGTTGTTCTCCATCCCGCAGGCGATCTAAAATTGCTCGACGTGTCGGATCGGCAATCGCATAAAAAATATCTCCTCGCATGAAAGTTGCAAATACTTAAGTAAATGCTTAACTGTTTTTAGAATATATAAGTAATCGCTTAAATGTCAAGTTTTAGAAACCGCAGGACAATTTTTGATATACCACCGCCACGGTAAATCAACTCCTTGCGTAATTCCAATGCGCGTCGTTTGCACAAAGCTGGTAATTTGACAATCAAGCTGTTGTTGAAATTCTAGGGTTCGATGTTCTAACCACAGTGGTTCACTCGGTTGGAGGAGTACAGCATTTAAGCTGCGATCAATCTGTAACGCTAGGCACAATTTACCAGGTCCAGCCGCGATTCGGTGCGGTTTTGGAAATGATACTTCTGCTGGGAATTCGAGTTGTAAAGCACGAATTAAAACTGCACTCGGAACGCCATCCGCATCAGTGACGACGTTGAAACAATGGTAGATTCCATAGATAAGATAAACATAACTTCTTCCAGCAGGTCCAAAGAGTACCGCATTGCGTTCGGTGCGTCGCCGGTACGCATGAAACGCCGGATCGCCGACAGCATAAGCTTCGGTTTCGACAATTAAACCTCGTAGGGTTTGTCCATCGGGTAATTTGCGGACAAGCGTACAGCCGAGTAGATCGGGTGCAACTTCAGTAGATGGACGCTCGAACCAAGAAGGCTCTACAATCTGATTGAGTGTCGTTGAATTTACGCAATTCATGGGGTAGCGAGATGGATGTCAAACTAATTCTTGTTGGATTAACAGTCATTTTTACTGTGTCGTGCTTATTCTTTGGTACGAAAAACGGCTTTTATGACACAGATAATTATCACGGTAACGGTTCTGCACACTAAATGAACCGCGATCGCACAGAGTTAAATCAGGGGTGAGTTAAATCAAAATTCAATCTATCTATTCCCTAGCTTTTAGCCTGCACTGGGTTTGAGTGGAGGTGTGTATGAGCAATCGGATACCTACAGCCTCCCGTCACGTTGGCGAAACAAGTTCCGAATTAGAGTGTTTCCCGTACAGCGTTCATCATGCTGATGAAGGCGTGTGTTTATTAGTACGGATGGGACCTTATCGCATTTTACTCGACTGTGGCATTGAAGACGTTTCTATCCTCAAAAAAGGGAAGCGATCGCCGCCAGCCGATATAGTTTTGTGTAGTCATGCGCATCCAGATCACGCACAGGGATTACTGGCATTACATCAGGCTTTTCCTTCATTACCCATCTACGCTAGCGAAGCCACAACGCAATTATTACCTCTTAACTGGTTAGAGGCAAGTCAAACGCAGTTTTGTCAAGCATTACCGTGGCGATCGCCTGTAGAATTTCAAGATGGTTTGAGTGCGGAGTTGTTTCCGGCGGGACATTTACCAGGCGCAGCCGCGATTTTATTGACGTACACCACACCACAGCGGACGTATACGTTACTCTACACAGGAGACTTTTTTTTATCGAATTCGCGCTTAGTCGAAGGAATGCCACTAGAGGAGTTGCGCGGATTAAAGCCTGATGTCTTAATTATTGAAGGAAGCTACGGAACAGCACGCCATCCGCATCGGCGATCGCAAGAAAATCAACTTGCTGAACGCATTAATCGGGCGATCGCTCAAGGTTATTGTGTGTTAATGCCAACGCCAACGCTGGGAATTGGGCAAGAAATTCTCATGTTACTGCGGAGTCATCACAGTTTTACTGGTCGCGATTTAGATATTTGGGTTGATGGGATGGTCGCTACTGGCTGCGATGCTTACCTAGAAATGCTACCGCAACTCCCCGCGTCAGTCCAAAACTTTGCACGTCATCAACCGTTATTCTGGGATGAACGCGTACGCCCCCGAATGCGCAGGTTAACAGCACAACAGCGCGCTGAGGTAGGAAAATCGCCTTGTATTGTGATTACTGATGAAAGTGCAGATTTACAACAATATTGCCAGCCCGAAACGGGTCCTTGGTTGATTCTCTTTCCAGAAAAACCAGGGCGTTTACTTCCTCATCCTCAGTCTTTACCAGAATTAGCACCTCAACCCTCAACTACCGTAGAAACGTATTTACTCGCACAACATAGCGATGGTCCTGGAATTACGCAACTGATTCACAATCTACGACCACAGCACGTTATTTTTGTTCATGGTTCGCCAGCTTATTTAGCAGATCTCACCAGCTTAGATGAGTTACAAAATCGCTACCATTTGCATTCGCCTGCGAGTGGTACAGCGGTGGATTTACCAGTCGGCGATACGTTTATCCAACCAGCCGCGCCAGAAACTAATTATGAAGGTGAACTGAATGAGTTGGGGACGGTAATTACAATTACGCTACCAGAATCAATTATTGCCGATCCCCGCTGGCGCGTTTTTGCGGATACCGGATTAGTTGAAGCCCGTTGGCAAGGCGAAGAATTAGTCATTCGCGGCTTGTCACAGCGGGAGTTACTGAATCAAACAAGCGATCGCCTCATCGCTAACGAAGTCAGTTGCTGCGCTACTTGTAAATTTCAACGCGGACAGCGATGCTGGAATCAAGCATCTCCTTTGTTCGGGTTTAAGGTGACACCAGAAGGTTACTGTCCTGTCTATGAACGTAGTAGTGAAGAATAAGTTGTAAGTTGAGAAAGTAAGAAACTTTTATATTTCCTACTTTCTCTTTTCTAGCCAATAGCCAATTAATCGGGATTCGAGTCGGTGTAACGACGAATGCGTTCTGCTTCGGGACAATCCTCGGAAACTAAAGGTTCAGCGTTACCGCGTGGTACTGAAGCTAACTTTTGTGTCACAGCACCAATGCTTTCGAGACGAACCATTTCTTCCCAAGAGCAAACTTCGTCTTCTTCTTCTGTTTCATAACGCAGGGTAACTAAATCACCTTCAATGTCGATGATGCGGGCGCGTTCTATCCAGCGTTGCTGGTCCCGCAAGAAAACGCATACTTCACGCCCGTCGCCACACAGTTGATAAATCTTGCGGTGTAGCATCTATCGCTTCTGCCCTTTTACAACGTAAGTTAAATCTGTACATAGTTCTGGGGTGTAATCCCAGTTAAATACTGCTCAGAGTGAACAATTTTCACTTTTAGTAATATGCGGCAATCTTGCCAGCAACTTTTATTGTTTTTAGTTTCATGTGCCTCCTGAGTCGCTAGCTAGATGGTTGCTACTGAGCTTGGAATGTTTGCTTCGCAGCATTGTTTAAAGATTAGGTTTTAGTGTACAGCAATTAGGCGTTTGCCTCGATCAAGCCGATGTTTGCCATTGACTAGAACTTTGTCTCTCATGAGCGAAACATACACATTTTTACCGTAAATTCGGTAATTTTTGTTACCACTTTGTATTTAAGTGATATCAGTTCGAGTCGAGGGACTCGCGTAGCTTGATCCTAATGTAAATGATCTTAACTCATTGTTTTGCGATACTTCATCTTTTTCTAGCAAAATTATTAGTTAATATTTACCGTAAAATTGCCGAAAATCTTCATCTTTTTGGCTTAATTGTACCCACTCAAGGCTTAAATTTTGCAATTTTGCGACAAGTTGGGCGCAAGCAGGGCGTTCAGTCGCGTAATGTCCGGCGTCGATGAGAATTAAACCGCGATCGCGACTTTCCTGGAATTGATGAAATTTACAGTCCGATGTCAAATAAGCTGCTGCACCAGTTTTCACCACATCTGAGATAAAGCTTGCTCCCGAACCGCCTAAAACCGCTACGCGTTCAATTGTTTGCTCTCGATTTGCTTCCGGAGAGAAAATCAAATCGGGTGGTTGTAGCTGAGTGTAAATCTTGGTGAGGAGTTCTTGTAAAGTTAAAGGTGGTTCTAAATCTCCCACACGACCGTAGCCTAACCCTGGCTGGGTTTCTACGATGGGTGTAGCGTGCTTAAGTTCTAACACCTGCGCTAGCACATCCGCTGTACCATCAGCGACTTGGTCAAAATTGGTATGCGCGGTGTAAACTCCGATTTGATGGCGAAACGCCAAGCGTGTCATCTCGGCGATCGCATCTCCGGTTTGCAAAGATTTAACTGGTTTAAAAATCAAAGGATGGTGCGCAAAAATCAGGTTAACAGGAGTTCCTGCATTTTGAAGTGCGATCGCTTCATGCATTACCGCAAGCGTAGGAGTCAAACATACAAGCACCCGTGCTGATTCTTCCAACACTCCAGGTTCAATCTGCCAACCGCAATTATCCCAGCTTTCTTGCCAAGCCGGATTCGCCCATGCTTCAAACCAAGCGATTAGTTCCGCAATTTTCATATGCTACTCAATATCAGTCTTGCTAATTGGCTTTTCCCATTACCAATTACCATTACCAACCTACACAGACATCATAATTCGTCAACCGGACAGATTACTGTCTGCGTATGGCAATTGTATAACTTGGTCGCTGCGATGCTTCACGTTGAGTTTTCACAATTCGGAGATCGCGATCGACATAAAGATGCTCTAATTGCGGAGTCGCTAGGTAAGTTTTCTCCAATTTCTTAACAGTTTTGCGGTCTAATTGTAAATCAAGCGCTTGCGGAAGTTCTTCTTGAGCCGATTGAAATTTATTGCCGACTACGCTACTAAACCAAGATTCTGCATCTTCAATTGATAGTGGAACTTCTCTATTCCGAAAAGCCTGTTCAATACCTACATTTTGGATGTACCATTTGTTATCTCGTACGGCATACTTTTGCATTACCATTAAATCGATTGCTGGTAATTTTGCAGACAATTTTTGCCAAAAAGTATTTTGTCCTGGAGTATACCGAGCGATATTTGCATAGTAGCTATCATCATGAAAAATTTGATATGACTGTTCTCGATTCCGCCCTGGTAAAGTATCGTGAAAAGGGATAGTTGACCAAAGGGGTGTCCAAACACCGAGAACAATTGGAATTTGTTCTACAACGATTGGATAAGGATTGCGTTGCGTCAACTCTTCAATATACGGTGTCAGTATATTTTTATAATACTGAACTTTAGTACTTAAAGAATCGGTATCTCTTCCTTTAACTCGCTTTAATAGTTCAGCTTTAAGTTCTGATGTACTTTGAGAACTTAACTGGTTTGAATTAAATACATTAATCATTAAAATTGATGCCTTTTGTTGAATTTTCGCTTTAATTTTTGAGGTTTTTGCAAAGAGATGATGTGCAAAATGTATATTTGATTTTTATTTTGTAAACCAACTAGTCAGTTTTTCTTCTTATAATCTTCATGAAGAATTCATGAAATCAACTTTAAAAAGAGTTGTAGTTCAAATTGATGATTTGTAGAGTTAGAAATATCAGTTTGAACAATGTGTTGCTTTTCTAGTGACCATAAGTCAAAATTTATGGTTCTATCCACCTAGACAGTTACTGAGCTAGATGTAAAGTCAATATGCACTCAAAGAAATTGTATTTTTCTCTAATTGAAGCTCTCACTGATCAAAAGATCGCACTGCAAAAGTATAATCAAGCAGAAATTGAAGTTGTTAAGTGGCAACGCCGAGTTAAATTAGCCGAAAAAAAAGGCGAACAAAACTTAGTTCATCTGGCATTAGAGCAAGAAAAGATTGCTAATGTGACTGTCAATGAACTTAAAGTTAAGCTAGACAAGCAAACAACTTATGTTGATAGCCTTAAGCACAAATTGAAGGCAGGAGAAAGTGAATTTGTTGTAAAGCACAGTAGCCAAAGATGTCTAAGTACCAGCAGTGCGATCGCAGGCTTTGATCGGATAGAAGAAAAAGTTTTGCAGCAAGAAGCACGCGCTAATAATGGAAATCGAAGCTAATACTAAGCATTACCACCAAATACGATTTCCCTGATCGTCAACTCGCGCTAAACGAATAACATCAGAAATCTTTTTAGCATCTCTAACATGATGTAATGCTTCCCTCTTACCATCTGGATATTCGACGATAAAGTAAGTGGGAACTAAAATCCAGTCACCTGTAATATCCGGTGCATCTACAGCAACTTGCTGCGCTTTTTCTTCAACAGATTTTGACTCATCCGTAACGATATCACCAGGGTTAACGGTTAAATTTCTTTCTTTAGCAGTTGGTTCCTCGCGTGTATGCCAATCTCGACTTACGGGCTGTTCGATTGGTTTCTTTTCGAGTTGCTTAGCCATAACACTTTTTAGTAAGTTGAACATCATGAACTTACTAAATTCAATGTAGAAAATCTAAAAATTAGTTTGCTCTCTCATTAGAGAGAAACTTGTTAGGCTATATCTATCGAAAAAACCGTATTCTTTTTTACAGGTTATCCGTACTATAGAAGTTAAGTTACTTATTTACAGTAATAATGCTTAATTCTTAAGGCACAGGTTAATAGAAGAACGCTCAATGATTGAACCCGCAGCAACAATCAAATGTATGAAAGCAATCAGCCAAAGGCTTCTTACATTCCCGTAATGTGAACAACAAGTTCTCTATTATGGCTACGCCGTCGATGTTCCCAAATGTATACACCTTGCCAAGTTCCTAATAATAACTCACCTTTAGCAATCGGAATTTGTTCTGATGTATGAGTAAGTACTGTACGAATATGTGCTGGCATATCATCAGGTCCTTCAGCGCTGTGGATATAATAAGCATCTTCAGGAACGAGTTTCGCCAAGAAGTTTTCTAAATCTTTTAGTACGTCAGGATCGGCATTTTCTTGAATCACAAGACTAGCCGAAGTATGACGTAAAAAGAGATGACAAATTCCTGTTTCTATCCCTGATTCAGCAACAATTGATTCAATTTTGGCAGTCACATTATTGAGAGACTTGCCTTGCGTGGGAATTCTTAAGATTTTTTGGTAATGCATCGTTAATGAAGTCTAAAACAGCATAGGCGATCGCTTCATTGCCATCGAGGGCGATTTCTTGCGATTTTCTTGGTGTCAAAGGTGCTTGTTCAAGAAATTCCCAACCGCTGTGGAAAAATTCGGCTGGGCTAATAATTTGATGATGCGCATAATCTGTAATACCTTCAATCAACAAAGCTGCTTCTGCAAAATCCTCACGTGTCAATGTTACAATCGGCACTTGTTGATGAATAGCTTCGGCGAACGTGCTAAAACCTGGTTTAGAAACAACTCTGCCACAAAGCTGCATAAAATCAACTGGACGATATTGCGGATCGGTGACTTTGAGTAAGTTGGGTAAATCTGGGGCGTTACGCGCAAACGTGATAAATTGCCAATCGGGAAATCGCTGCACATTATCGTAAGGAATTTGCTGTAAGCCCAAACCACCGAAAGTTAATAAGATTGTGCGCTCTTGGGGTGTTGTAATATTCCATTTTGATCGTAGCGTATCAACATGGTGAGAGGGAGAACCACCAGGTAGCCCAACATCTGTGATATTTTGAAACGCACTCATCGGTTCGTGAAAGGGTAAGCGGAGTAAGCGATCGCACTGGCTGTAGCAATTGGAAATCCAATCTGCAATTTCTTGAAATTCACTTCCCCAATTGCGATAAATAAAGTCCCAACCAAAATTACTGATAGTCCAACACGGAACACCTGCGGTTTTACCAATCACGCCAGCTAAATGAGGAACATCCGCTAAAATTAAATCGACGCGATTTTGCTTGATAAAATTAACTTCTCCGGCGACAATTGCGTTTTGTTGACTACGAATGTGCTGCATTTTTTCGAGTGTTGCGGCTTTATCCATTGTGAGACTATCGCTTTGCACGACACCCACATCAAACGATCGCGGACGGTAGATAAAATCATCTTGAAAGTATGATTCGAGAAACCAGCGCGGTGTTGTGGTAACAAAAATTACCAACGTTTCTGGACAGAGTTTTTTGATCGTCGCAACAACCGATGCAGTCCGCGCTGCATGACCAAATCCATGACTGGTAACGGCTACGTAGATGATGGGAGACATATGTTAGGGGTCAGAGAGTTAAAGAAGCAGAGGGAGAATAGTGTTTTATATAACTCATCACTCAAAACTCACGCACTTATCACTAATCACTCGTCACTTTCCACAATAACTTTCGATTCCGGCGATGAGTTGATCGATCTCACTGGTGGTGGTGAAGTAGTGAACGCACGCACGAACGCAATCAGGATCGAGGAGTGTGCGTGTCATCATGTTTTGTGATTCTAAGTACTGTACTAACTGTTTATGACTACCTGCTTGTTTTAACTGAAAAGAAACAAGACTCGATTCGGGTGGAGTAGCGCGTAAACAGACAATATCAGATAGTTCGTTTAACCGTTGCCAAAGATAGTGACTTAGTTGCAGAATTTGCTCGTAGCGTTGCGTTGCACTTCCCCATTGTTGATGCGTTGCGATCGCTGCTCTTAATCCGCAATACTGTCCAAAAGCTGATGTTGCCACTTCATAGCGTCGTCCATCTGGTTGCCAATCTACAGGCTTACCTTGGCTATCCATCATAATACTACGCCAGCCAATAAACGTTGGGTGCAGTGATTCCCTAGCTTCGGGACGAACATATAATCCACCCACCCCCATCGGACCACACCACCATTTATGACCCGTAAAAGCATAAAAATCTGCTCCAAGTTCAGTTAAATTTAACGGTAATAAACCAACTGACTGCGCTGCATCGACTAAAATTTGTATCCTACTGTTGTACTCGCGGCAAACTTGCGCAATTTTGTCTATGGGTAAAACTTGACCTGTATTCCAAAGAATATGACTTAGAACAACAAGTCGCGTATCGGGTGTCAGGTTTTGCGCAATAACTTCCGCAGGATCGCCGCCATTCAGAGTTGCCATAATTGGACAAAACGAAACTTCCACATCGAAACGTCGGGAAATTTCTTGCGTTGTCGCGATGACTCCAGGATGTTCGCAGTCGGTGAGTAAAATGCGATCGCCTGCTTGCCAATCGATACCCCACAAGGCGATATTACAGCCCACCGTGACATCTTCGGTAATTGTGATTGTTTCAGGAGGTGCGTGAAGTTCTGAGGCGATCGCCTGTCGTGTTTGTCCAACTTCCTCAACAATCCAAGCATTCACCTTTGTTGAAAAAGGACCATAAGTTTGTATATATTCTTGTGCGTGATTTACCGCATCGATCGCCGCTTGCGGCATAGGTCCTTGACCGCCATAGTTAAAATAAGCTTTATTTGCTAGTGCGGGAAATCGTTGTCGGTGTTGTGCAGTTTGGTTAATAGAAACGCTTGTCATGATCAGAAGTAGCTTGCAGTTAGTGAATAGTATGACGCGATCGCACTCATAATAAAGGAATCAGGAAACCTGAAATATCTTCCTAAGGGCAAGGCAATGCCTTGCCCCTCTGACCCCTAACCTCTTAAAATTGCTAGTCTAGAGTCATGCTAATGACTGCTGAACTGCTGCTGCAATATCAACGTTGTCAAAGACGCGCTTTTTTAGATACTCATGGCGATCGCAGCCAGCGAGATTCTCCGAGTGAGTTTTTACTACGACTACAACAAGACAAATTAATTCATCAACAAAATGCTTTAGCGCAACAAAATCATCAGCAACCTGATTATCACAAAGGAAACTGGGAAGCGGGTGCGATCGCAACACTCGAACTTATGCAGCAAGGTGTTGAGCGCATTAGTCAAGGAATCTTACTCACTACCTATCTAGAAAAATATACCCTGATCAGTCGTCCAGATTTACTCATTAAACAACCAGGAAATTCATCGTTTGGTGATTGGGTTTATATTCCTGCGCAAATCGAATTGGGAAAGCGCCCTAAGTTAGAGTATCAAATTATCGCGGCGTACAACGCGCACGTATTAGAACAAATTCAAGGAATTGCACCAAAAACAGCATGGTTATTTCTGCGTCGTCCAGAAGTTTATACTGTAGATGTTGCGAGGTGGACATCGCAGATGCAGCGTAGTTTAGATCGCTGTCTGGAAATCTTAGAAGCAGAATTAGCACCCGAAGTTTTTATTTCGCGGCAGCGATGTAGTCTTTGTCGTTGGTACAGTCAGTGTTATGCGATCGCAAAAGATCAACAACATCTCTCACTCATTCCTGGAGTCACTCCCAATCGCTACACGCAATTACAAGCTTTAAACGTTGTTACTCTTGAATCTCTGAGTCAAGTTAGTCCTACACAATTAGAATCGCTACCAGGATTCGATCGCCAAGTCGCACACAAGTTAGTTTTACAAGCGCAAGCCGTATTTGAAAATCGTCCAATTTTGTTAAATACAACTTGTGAGAGAACTGTATCACCTGCACCGATCGAACTTTACTTTGATATCGAAGCCGAACCCGATCTTAATTTAGATTACTTGCTAGGAGTGTTAGTCGTCGATCGTCAAACAGGAACCGAAACATTTCATGAATTTTTAGCCGAAACACCCGCTCAAGAAGAAACCGTTTGGCAGCAATTTTTAGATTTAGTTCACCAGTATCCGACTGCGCCAATTTATCATTTTTGTGCTTATGAAGTCGATACCGTCAAACGCTTGGGCAAACTTTATCACACTCCGCGATCGCAAATCAAAACACTTCTAGCGCGGTTCGTGGATGTTTACGAGCAAGTTATCCAAACGGTTGCTTTACCAGTAGAAAACTATACTTTAAAAGCGATCGCGCGTTGGTTAGGGTTCGAGTGGCGCGATCCGCAAGCAAATGGTTCGCATTGTATTTATTGGTACGATCAGTGGTTAGCTACAGGCGATCGCGCGTTATTAGATGCGATTGTCCGCTACAACGAAGACGACTGTCATGCGACACGTCATGTCAAAGATTGGTTAATAGATTTTATTGCGATCGCAGGGGTTAGAGATCAGAGGGGTAAGGCACTGCCTTGCCCATAGAAATCAGGGTTAAAACCTCCTAGAAGAGATGATGTAAGCATCCCTTCGATTGCTATAGTTCATCCTCTATTAATCTCCAAATGATTAAAACCTCCTATATGTCATTGAGCCGCAAACTATTACAGCCAATTATATTAATTTTCCTTGGTTTATTATTTACTGTTATTTTTATTACACGGCAAACCACACCCGCAGTACCAGTCACCGCAGTTAATTTTTTAGGAGAAGCAACAATTTCCACTGGATTTTCTTTTCAAGGTACAGAACTCGGTGGGTTATCAGGGATTACTTATGATTCTACAAAAGATGTCTATTACGCAGTGTCTGACGATCGCAGCGAAAAAGCACTAGCGCGATTTTATACCTTGCAAATTAATTTAAATCAGGGATTGCAACAGGGTAATGTGACACCTTTAAAAGTGACGACTCTGTTAAACACAGAAAATCAACCTTTTGAAAGATATCGTATCGATGCGGAGGGAATTGCGGTAACGAATCGCGAAACGGTGTTTATTTCCTCTGAAGGCGATGCGCAAAGATTAATCAATCCATTTATCAAAGAATTCTCCTTGACAAGTGGGAAAGAATTGCGATCGCTACCCATACCCGAACGATTTTTACCCACAGCGAGTCGCGATCGCGGTATTCGTAATAATAATGCATTTGAAAGTTTGACTGTGACACCAAATCAGCAATATCTCTATACCGCCACCGAGAATGCATTGCTGCAAGATGAACCAATAGGGCGACCTGATACAAGTTCGCCATGTAGAATTTTACAATATGACTTACGTTCGGGCAAGCGATCGCATGAATATCTTTATATTACCGAAGCTGTACCAACACAAATCAATTTACCTCGATTTATGCGTGTTGGGCTTGTTGATTTATTCGCTGTCGATGACAATGGCAATTTTATTAGCTTAGAACGTGCGTTTACAGGCTTAGGATACAGCATTCGCTTGTACGAAGTCTCCTTAACAGACGCCGATGATATAAGTGATATCGAGAGTCTACGTCAGGTTGAGCTTAGCAGTATCAAACCTGTCAAAAAAAGATTGTTGCTCGACCTCAAAACCTTAAAAAACGTCACACTAGATAACATCGAAGGCGTGACTTTAGGACCCGCATTAACGGATGGGCGATCGCTCCTGCTCGTCAGCGATAACAACTTTCAGCCTGCGCAGCGTACTCAATTCCTCGCCTTTACTATTCAATCTCAATCTAACGATTAATTGTTGAAAATTGTATTAAATGATACTTCTTTATCAAGGGTAAGTGTTGTAAGGAATGACACATTGTTAATTTGTGAATTATCTAAGATGATTAAGCAAGAGAAATTCAACAACTGCGCTAAAGCTTGCAGTCAAACAGATAGACAGCGATAAAACTCAAAAAGTTGATGAAAGTACTGTAACATGACAAACCCACGTCCCAATCTATTCATCATCGGTGCAATGAAAGCAGGAACCTCGTCACTCCACAACTATTTGAATAGTCATCCTCAAATTTTCATGTGCACCCCTAAAGAACCAATGTTCTTTTCTAATCAATTACACTGGGAGAAAGGAGAACAAGAGTATCTTAAATTGTTTGAAAATGCTGGAGACGCAAGAATAATAGGAGAATCAAGTACAGATTACTCAAAAGCTCCTTACTACAGTGGCGTTCCAGCGCGAATATTGCAATTTAATCCTGAAGCTCGTTTTATCTACATCATGCGAGACCCAGTAGAACGTACAATCAGTCACTACTGGTTTCATGTCGCGCATTTCCAGGAAAGACGCGATATGATGACTGCAATTCAGCAACAGCCTCACTACTTAGAAGTTAGTGACTACGCCATGCAACTACAGTTATACTTCGACACCTTTGGTAGAGAACGCGTTGCTATCCTCACTCTTGAAGAGTTACAAGCAGATCCTACTAAAGAGATACAAAAGTTGTTCGCGTGGTTGGAAGTTGATTCGTCGTTTGTTCCCGAAAACCTCGAGCAAAGAAAGAACGTTACACCTCGTAAAGTTTTGTGGCAAGAAAATTCCCTTGTTGGTAGTTTGCGTAACTCTAGCTATTGGCAAGCAGTAAAGCCTTTGGTACCTAAGTCAATGCGGACGTGGGCAAGAAGTTTGTCAAATACTTATGTTGATCGTGAAGTAGTAGATTTGGAACCAGTTAAAGCATTTCTTAGACCGATTCACCTCAAACAGGTAGCAACATTGAGTGAGATGTTAGGTCGTCAGTTTCCCGAATGGAAGACGTTGTATACAAGTTGATTGAGAAGTAAATTTTTGTAAAAGATTTGACACTTCCCAGAAAGTGTGCGAAGATAGAAATCGGTCAAAAATTGGGACTGTAGTTCAATTGGTTAGAGCACCGCCCTGTCACGGCGGAAGTTGCGGGTTCGAGCCCCGTCAGTCCCGTTCCCAGTAGATAAGACATAGGTTACGATAATAAACCTATGCTCATAGGGTAGTGGAAGCGTTATCTGCTACACCTGTTAAACCTTACAGCTAAAATCTAAAGTTAACATGACTGTTAGAGTTCGGATCGCCCCTAGTCCTACAGGGAATCTACACATTGGAACCGCAAGAACTGCGGTATTTAACTGGTTATTTGCTCGTCATCATGGCGGTCAGTTTATTTTACGAATTGAGGATACCGATACAGAGCGATCGCGTGAAGAGTACACGCAAAATATCCTCGATGGTTTAACCTGGCTAGGATTGAATTGGGACGAAGGACCTATCTTTCAGTCACACCGTTTGGATGTGTATCGCCAAAGAGTTCAAGATCTACTCGATAAAGGACTAGCATACTACTGCTATTGTTCGGAAGAAGAACTCGACGCCATGCGCGAAGCCCAAAAAGCCCGCAACGAAGCGCCGCGTTATGATAACCGCCATCGCAATCTCACACCCGAACAACAAGCCGCGTTTGCAGCCGAAGGGCGTCGTCCAGTGATTCGTTTCAAGATAGAAGACGATCGCGAAATTGTCTGGGATGACATGGTGCGCGGACACATGAGTTGGCGCGGTAGTGACTTGGGAGGCGATATGGTAATCGCCCGTGCGGCGCAAGCTGGGGACATCGGTCAACCGTTGTATAATTTTGCAGTGGTTGTCGATGACATGGATATGCAAATTACCCATGTAATTCGCGGAGAAGACCACATTGCCAATACCGCTAAGCAGATTCTACTTTATGAAGCTTATGAGGCAACCGTACCAGAATTCGCGCATACACCCTTGATTTTAAACGCAGAGGGGCGCAAGCTTTCTAAACGCGACGGAGTGACGTCGATTTTTGACTTTAAAGAAATGGGCTTTGTCGCCGAAGCGATGGTCAATTATATGACTTTACTCGGTTGGTCGCCGCCAGATTCAACACAAGAATTGTTTACTTTGGAAGAAGTGGCGCAGCAATTCGGTTTTGAACGCGTTAATAAAGCTGGGGCAAAATTTGACTGGGCAAAGTTAGATTGGATTAATAGTCAGTATCTGCACGCAATGCCTGCAAAGAAACTGACAGATTTATTGATACCATATTGGCAAGCCGCAGGGTATGAATTTGACCCGATAAGCGATCGCGTTTGGTTAGAAAAGATCGCAAGTGTCATTGGTCCGAGTTTAACTCGTCTCAAAGATGCGGTAGAAATGAGTTGGCTATATTTTACTAATTCGTTGACCTACAGCGACGATGCAACGCATCAATTACAGCAAGAAGGTTCTAAAGCAGTACTTGAAGGTGTTTTAGCTGCACTCAATAATGGTACGGAATTAACCGAAGCAAGTAGTCAGGAAATTATTAAACACGTTGTCAAAGAAAAGAACGTCAAGAAAGGATTGGTCATGCGATCGCTGCGTGCAGCCTTAACTGGAGATATGCAAGGTCCAGACTTAATTCAATCTTGGGTTATTTTACATCAACGCCAGTTCGATAAACCAAGATTAGAAAGTGCGATCGCAACTGTTCACTAAAACAAAGCCTGCTGCGGCGGGCTTTTTTTGGAACTATCTTGGTTGCCCAGAAGTCGAATGAAGGAGTAAGGTTCTGCTATTCGATCTCTGACTTTGATAAATCCAGAATGCACAACAAAGTGCTAAATTTAAGCGTAATTTTAGCGATTTCTATCGCTATTGTTGGACTCAGAATACCCAAAGTTCAAGCACAGCCAGCACCACTATTCGAGAATGTAACAATTGATCGCAATTTCTCCTCACCTTTGACGCTGAGAGGGATTAGTGGTGGTTCAGTACCAGCCCAAAAAGTAGCAGGAAGAACTGAAACTGTGAATGGACCATGTGTCGGTTTCGTCGATGCAGAACCCGATCACACTCTAGTATTAAAAGACTTTTTTGAGTATCTCCGACTTCAGATACAAAGTCCTCAAGATACTACTATTATTGTGCGCGGTCCTGGTGGTACTTGGTGCAACGATGACGCAGAAGGAAAAAATCCTGGTATCGGCGGAGAGTGGCTAGCTGGTAGTTATGATGTCTGGGTAGGTTCGTTTGATCGAGATAATTATTATCCTTATATTTTGAGAATTACTAAAGAGCGCTAGTCTAAATTGTAGGTTTTTAGAAATCACCACAGAGGACAAAAAGCACGAATGCGATCGCAAATAAATTCTCAGCTACACAAACGAAGTTCAAATAGTCCTTGAACGTATTGATAAAATTTTATACTTAAGTGAGTGCGCAAAGGCACACTTTGTTTGAGTAACCTTGACTTCAGTCGAATGGCGTCTGTGATTCCCTCGTATAGATCTAAATTTCAAAGAGTTTTTGCGTAAGTCCTCATGACAACAGTTTGTTTGCATGATAAAAATGAAATTGAGACACTACTACGTCAAAATACTTTTCTCCATCTATACAGTATTGGAGATTTAGACGATTTTTTCTGGCGACACACGACTTGGTATGGCTTGCACGAAGATACGCTGAAGCAAGTTGTTTTAATATATACAGGTTCTGATTTACCCGTACTTTTGAGTTTGACAGTAGAACCAAATTTAATGACACGTCTACTACAGTCAATTATACATCTTCTTCCAAGACGAATTTATACGCATCTAAGTGGAAACTTAGCTCAAATATTTGCTGAGGATTATCAAGTACAATCCCACGGCTTGCATAACAAAATGGCTTTAACTAATAGTCAGTTTTTAACTAAGTTTGATACATCTGAAGTTGTTCAACTTACAGTAGAAGATGCAGATGAAGTAGCAGAATTTTATCACGTGAGTTATCCAGAAAACTGGTTTGATTCGCGGATGCTAGAAACTGGATATTACTACGGTATTCGATGCGGAAATACCCTTGTTAGTATTGCGGGAGTCCACGTGTATTCTCCACAGTACAAAGTCGCAGCCTTAGGAAACATTGCAACGCATCCACAATTTCGCGGACAAGGATTGAGTAAAAAAGTTGTAGCTAGGTTGTGTCAAGAACTTTTACAGACAGTGGATTATATCGGTTTAAATGTAAAAGCCGATAATGCGATCGCGATCAGGTGTTATGAAAAACTTGGTTTTGAGTGGATAGCTACGTATGAAGAATGCTTATTAACTTTGTGCTGACTATCAACAATTACTTTTACTAATCGTAGCGATAAAAAAGTTTGAGCAGTAAGATAACTACAGTTAACCAAAGATTAATTTCTTCCTAACCCTTTATTATAGCCTCTTAACCATAGACCAGTATTCTATCTGTAGTGAGATTTCTACTTTAGAAACAATACACAGATAATATGTTGCGTCACAAAATGAGTATCAAACTGGGTCGCTTGCAAGCAAATGTAACAACTCGAAAAGCGATCGCATCTCTCCTCGTAGCGGGTGCAACAATTGGTTTATCAATACCCGCAGTGCGTTCTCAAAATCCAACGACAATCCGAGTTGATGGTTCTAGTACAGTTTTCCCCATTACTGAAGCTGTAGCCGAAGACTTTCAAAAACAAAACGGCGGGAGAACGCGCGTTACAGTTGGTATTTCTGGTACTGGCGGTGGATTTAAAAAGTTCTGTCGTGGCGAAACCGAAATTTCTAACGCTTCTCGACCAATTAAAGCTGAAGAAATGGCAGCTTGTAAGAGTGCTGGTGTTCAATACATCGAAATGCCCGTAGCATATGACGCTTTAACAGTCGTTGTCAATCCTAGAAACAACTGGGTGAACAGCATGACTGTCGCCGAGTTGAAGCGCATTTGGGAACCCGCCGCACAAGGTAAAATTACTAACTGGAGTCAGGTACGCCAAGGATTTCCTAACTCTCCTATGAAACTGTATGGTCCTGGCGCAGATTCAGGAACTTTTGAATACTTTACCGAAGCAGTAGTAGGTGATGCAAAGTCTAGCCGCACTGATTTTACAGCTAGCGAAGATGACAATGTTCTGGTACAAGGAGTCAGTCGCGATCGCGGTGCTTTAGGTTATTTTGGTTATGCGTACTACGAAGCTAACAAAAATCGCTTAAAAGCCTTAGCAATTGATAATGGTAACGGTAAACCTGTGTTACCTTCTAGAGCAGCAGTAGAAAACGGTACATACCAGCCTTTATCGCGTCCTTTATTTATTTACGTAAACGCTAAAGCAGCAGGTAGAGAGGATGTAAAACAATTCATCAACTACTACATGAGCAACGCACCCAAATTAGTCAGTGAAGTTGGCTATGTAGCTTTACCCGCCCGTGCTTACACGTTAGCAAGCAACCACTTTCAACAAAACAAAGTAGGAACAGTATTCGGTGGTAAAGAAGCTGTTGGACTGCGCATTGAAGAATTATTACAGCGTGAAGCAAGTCTGTAAATAATAGAGCAGGGGTCAGGGTTAAAAGCAAGCTATAGTTACAAAACTCGCGATTAGTAGTTAGTTTAAAGCTAATTTCTAATCGCTAGTCCACGTTTTTACGCCGCGAACTTATTCGCCAGGCGTCCGCCAAATTCACATAATCATGGTAGAAAGGCAACTACAAATTACAATAAAACCCTCATCATCAAGATTACTGCGGAATATTCAGGAGAAAGCAATTGAAATTTTACTATTTCTCGCTGCTTGTTCTTCCGTAGCAACAACGATTGCTATTATTGGAATTTTAGTATACGAATCAATAACTTTTTTTCGAGAAGTTTCTTTGATAGACTTTCTCACTGATACACAATGGTCGCCGCTATTTGATGATGCGCACTACGGAATTCTACCACTACTTTCAGGTACTTTAGTAACAACCGCTGTTGCTTTATCAGTAGCCGTACCTTTGGGAACTATCGCCGCAATTTATCTAAGTGAATTTGCGCCTTTTCGCTTCCGCGAAATTATCAAACCGTGTTTAGAATTATTAGCCGGTATTCCGACAGTAGTTTACGGATATTTTGCGCTTTTATTTGTAACACCAATATTACAAAACTTTTTATGGGATCTCCCTGGTTTTAATATGTTAAGTGCTGGCATTGTCATGGGAATTATGATTATTCCCTATGTCAGTTCAGTTAGTGAAGATGCGATGCGATCTGTCCCTGTGCAACTACGCGAAGGTTCGTACGCGATGGGTGCGACGCGCTTACAAACAGCGTTAAAAGTTGTCTTTCCCGCAGCCATTTCAGGAATTACAGCAGCTTATATTTTGGGAATTTCGCGTGCAGTTGGTGAAACAATGATTGTGGCGATCGCCGCTGGTTTACAACCGACTCTCACCTGGAATCCGATGAATGAAGCTGCAACAATTACCGCCTATATTGTCTCAGTTAGTCTAGGCGATTTACCTCATGGTAGTTTAGAGTACCAAACAATCTTTGCTGCTGGGCTAACGCTGGTATTAATGACTTTAGTTTTTAATATTTTTGGTTATTTTCTCAGCAGACGTTATCGCGAAAAATACTAATTATGCAACAAGACTTACAACAAATTAAAACAATTATTGCCCGTAATAAACTTTGGCAAGGTTTGTTTGCTGTCGTTGGCTTGTTGTCTGTATTAGTAGGAATTGTAACACTTATTACATTGATTCTAGATTTATTTATTGATGGCTTACCTCGTTTATCGTGGCAATTTTTAACATCTTTTCCTAGCCGGAAGCCCGAAGAAGCAGGAATTTTAGCTGCTTGGGTAGGAACAATTCTTGTGATGATTGTCACTGCGATCGCCTCAATACCTGTGGGAATTGCTTCGGGAATTTATTTAGAAGAATATGCTGGGAAAAATTGGTTAACAGGGTTAATCGAAATCAATGTAACTAACCTAGCAGGTGTTCCTTCTATTATTTATGGACTTTTAGCATTGGGTTTATTTGTCTATCAATTCAATTTAGGTGAAAGTGTTCTCACAGCGGGATTAACTCTTGCGTTACTTGTTTTACCAATTGTTATTGTCACTACCCGCGAAGCATTACGCGCAATTCCTAACAGTATCCGCGAAGCAGCTTACGCAATGGGTGCAAGTAAATGGCAAGCAATTTGGGATCATGTGTTGCCCTACTCAGTTGGTAGTATTCTTACAGGTGTGATTATTGGTTTATCGCGTGCAGTTGGTGAAACTGCACCTTTAATTACAATCGGGGCGCTAACGTTTATTGCTTTTTTACCCGATCCACCAATCAAAACAGAATTTCCTTACATTTCTTTTAGTTGGTTACAAGCGCCCTTTACAGTAATGCCTATTCAAATGTTTAATTGGGTATCGCGCCCTGAACCAGATTTTCAATTTAATGCTGCTGCTGCTGGTGTCGTATTAATCTGTATGACATTAGGAATGAATGCTTTGGCAATTTATCTCCGCTATTGTATCCGCAAGCAAATCAAATGGTAGAAGCAACATCCATTAAAACTAAAGCTAAAGTTAACAACCTAAACTTTTACTATGGCACAGTACAGGCGTTGAAAAATATCAGTTTGCTTGTACCAGAAAATAAAGTGACAGCTTTAATCGGGCCATCTGGATGTGGTAAAACTACCTTACTACGGTGTTTTAATCGGATGCACGATCTTTATCCTGGTAATCGTTACGAAGGGGAAATTATACTCGATTCTGAACGAATAAATATTTTAAGTCGTCGCATCGATCCCATTGAAATCCGAATGCGGATTAGTATGGTGTTTCAAAAGCCAAATCCCTTTCCAAAATCAATTTATGAAAATGTAGCATATGGATTGCGCGTGCGAGGCGAATCGCGACGCAATATCATCGATGAAAAAGTAGAACAAGCTTTATACAACGCTGCGCTTTGGGATGAAGTGAAAGATCGCTTGTACGATTTAGCTTTCAATCTTTCTGGCGGACAACAGCAGAGGTTGTGTATTGCACGCGCCTTAGCAACAAACCCCGAAATAATCCTTTTTGATGAACCTACATCAGCACTCGATCCAATTTCTACAAGTAGCATTGAAGCATTAATTACTCGATTAAAAGAACAAGTAACAATCTTAATTGTGACGCACAATATGCAGCAAGCTGCACGCATTTCTGATTACACAGCTTTTATGTACCTTGGTGAAATTATCGAGTTTGAACACACAAAGCAAATGTTTACACATCCTAATAATAAACAAACTGAGGATTATATTCGCGGTAGATTTGGGTAAAAGAGTAGTTAATATTTGGTAGCTAGAAAATGAGGGATATCAAGATATTTTGTAAGTAATATGAATCAGTCTAGTTTACTAGGAAAAAAACTACCTCCCATAATACATTTTTTATATCGACCCATGCTGTTTATTTCTTTAACTTTGCATGGAATATTTTTAATGCTACCAATACCACAGTCAACAAAACCGCAAGTTGAGCAAAAACCACAACAAGAAGAATTAGAAATTACCCAGTTACTCGCACCACCGAAAAAAACTTCTCCTCAACCATCCGTACAAAAGACACCTCCGCAGCGTCAGCAAGTTCCACAGCCAACCCCTAAAATTACACCACAGCAGGTAAAACCGCCAATAATATCACAGCCAAAACCATCTCCCAGTATTTCTCCAACACCTCAAGCTACAATAAGTCCCACACCTACACCCCTCGCATCACCAACTCCATTACTCTCACCAGAAGTATCAGCAACTCCAGAATCAACGCCTGAATCAACAATAGAAGCATCTCCTAACGTTTCAGATGACAATGCTACAGAATTTCAAAATCTCTTCGGAGAAGTTTCAGGAGAAGTGGCGGAAGAATTGGGAGTTGATCCGAGGTATTTTGCACAGCCAGAATTATTTTTTACACCAGAAAGTTTAGCGACAGATGAACCGCAACAAAAACAGGAGATTGCGCGGATTAAATGGATTTCACTCAAAACACCCGAACAAGTCTTTACTGAAATTGAACAACAGCTAAAAAGTAGTGGAATGGAAGTTTCCTCGCAAGGCGAATACGGCGGGGGAAATATTTACAAGCTACAAAAAGGCAATTTTGTCAAGTATTTAAACTTAGTCCCTACAGCAACAAGTATCGGGACAATGATTGTTGTATGGAATAGCGATCCGAATGCTAATCAATAGCTAAAGAAACGCGATCGCCTCCCACATCACGCATTTCTCCTAATAATTGGACAACCAATTCATAAGGTAATTCACTATCCGGTTGCAGTAAAACAGAACCTTGAGGATTTTGCTGAAGATAAACTCGCATTTGTTGCAAGAGTTGTTGTTTAGTTACTTGTTGTTGATCGAGTAAAATTTGTTTTTCCTTGAATTCTACAAGTAGTGGCGGTGCGTTTTCTAGCGATATAGTATTATCTTGTGCAGGTAGCTGAATATTAACGCCTTGTTCGTTTGTCAATGTCATAGAAACCAAGACAAAAAAAGCCAAAGTTGCCATCATTACATTCAACATTGGCGTTAAGTCAATCGTGGGTATTACACTACGTTGCTGATGTTTAAATCGCATAGCATTAATTTCTTTCGATAGCTAAAGAGACGCGATCGCCTCCCACATCCCGCATTTTTCCTAACACTTGAACTACTTGTTTATACTGGAGTTTTTTATCAGCTTTCAGTATTACTAATGCTTGAGGATCTTGATCTAAATATAATTGTATTTTCGGCTCTAGTGCTGTTATAGTAATAGACTGATCGTCAATTATAATTTCTCCACGTTGATTTAAACCGACAATTAGAGGTTCTAGCAGAGAACTTTGTTCGCGTACACCATTACTTACTGCTGGTAAGCTTACATTAGCAATTCTTCTACCTGATAATGTCATTGAAGTGATGATGAAAAACGTGAGAACAGACATCAACACATCCATCATCGGTATTAAATTAACTTCCGGTATCTGCGAGGAACGTCTTTGCTGATTTCTAAACAAAATAAATTACCCGTTACCCTGAGTACTATTTTGTCCAATCGAACTGAACATCGGTTCATACCAAGTTTGGCGATAGATGAGTTCTAATTCACTACCCACATCGGAAAAGTAATCAATTTGTTGAGATTGTAGCGTCACAAAAACTCGGAAAAAAATTAACGCAATAATTGCCACAATCATTCCTGTAGCCGTAGTAATTAAGGCTTCACCAATACCCGCAGCTGCGCGTGTTGCTTCCGCAGTTGTCCCACCGCCACCAATATTTAAATTATTAAACGTACCAATTAAACCTGTAACTGTGCCTAGTAATCCTAATAAAGGCGCAAGCGCTACGACAGTTTCTAATAATTTATCGCCTTTACGCATTTGCGTAAATTCTTTATCTCCCGCCGCTTCCATCGCCAAACGAAAAGTTTCAGGAGTCGGTTGATTTAATTTCAAAGGGGCAAATAAAAAACGACCAATTGGTAAAGATTGAGCTTTTTGAGCTATATTTGCAGCTTTCATCAAATCAAAACGTGCTGCTGCTAACACATCATGAACAATTCGATCTTCTTTACTGAGTAATTGAAACCAAAACCAAGCACGTTCCAAAGCACAAGCAAACGTTACAATAGAAAGCCCTAACAAGGGCAACATCACCGGACCACCTGCAATTAAGGTGTCATATACTCTAGCCATGTTTATTTTCTCTGGCTCTTGAAATCGCTGTGTATGTAGATACCTGTTCTACTTAAATACACTGTTAAAGTTAAGAGAGGATTATCAAATCAACAAAAGAAGTCATGCTTGATTCGAGTCTTGTCGTATTCATAGGTACTGCCATTGTTTTGATTGTGAAGCCTGGTCCTGGAATGCTATATGTAACTGCACGTACTCTAAAACAAGGACAACGCGTTGGTGCAATTTCTGCGATTGGATTGAGTGTAGGAATTCTTGTTCATGTATTAACCGCAGCTGCTGGACTTTCCGCGCTTTTGATGACATCAACAGTAGCGTACAACATTGTTAAATATGTAGGTGCGGGGTACCTAATTTACTTAGGAATTCGGACACTTTTAGCGCGCGATCGCAATTCTACCGTCACAATTCCACAAACAACAACGCTATCAAACACCTTCTCGCAAGGATTACTCACAAACATTTTCAACCCCGAATTAGCGCTATTCTTCTTGTCGTTTCTCCCGCAATTTGTCGATCCTACCCGAAGCGATGCAGCACTACAGATGATCGCACTAGGAATGCTATTTGTTATCCTCTCAATTCTTTGGCTTACCGTCGTTGTTCTAGTCCTCAGTAAAGCTGGTACTTGGCTACAAACATGGTTGCGCAACAGTTCCGGTATAGCTAAATTCCAAAAATGGCTAGCAGGCTCAATTCTCATCTTCATTGGACTCCGCCTCGCCATAGCCGAACAAGAATAACCTTATCTGGAATTTGAAAAATCAAAAGTGCGAAGAACTTCTCAACCATTAAGGGGAGCCACTGCGCCCTTGGAGGCGTCCTCGCCGAGTGCAAGTGGCGTGGATTTAGGGGGCGAACCTCTCTAAGCCTCAAACTAGAGGCAAAATCATCAAGTTAACAACCGTGAAAGCAATGCTAAAACAACAACCGTAAAACCAATTGTTATTGATGTAACTACAGTCTCGTCGATTTGTACGAACCCTAAACCACTTATATTATCCCTAACCCAGTTCGACAAATTAATAGAAATAAATACCCATAAAAATATGCCGAGAGGTGTCAGCACCGTCAATACAATAGCTGTTTTATGAGCTTCGCGATAACGTCGCCAGCGTAAACCTAACCAGCATCCCAACACTGAACCCATCCACCAGCCGACAAATCCACCTAGAATCGGTGGAATCAGCCCATCAAGTTCAGCATGAGGCATAAACGTTTGGGCGTATGCAATTCCCAAACGCAAACCTAACGGAATCAAAGTTCCCGCACCAATTAAGCTTCCTAGCACAGCCGCAAGGTATCCATTCCGACGATTGGTACGCGACGACATTATTTACTCCAAGGCATTTAATACCTTTTCACTAAATAAAAACTGCCTATCTGTAGTAACTTCAAAGTGAAATGGCATAACTTCAGTATGGTGCGATCTGTCCGCTTAGTATAGTGCAGCTTTTAAACTGACACAGTGAAAAAATGAAGATCAATTTGTATTCAATTAGCAATATGTGTTATCTTAGTTAAGCTAGATTCCGCTGCGGGCATAGTTTAGTGGTAAAACCATAGCCTTCCAAGCTATTGATGCGAGTTCGATTCTCGCTGCCCGCTTAAAATTTAAACTACCGACAAACCCACTTCCATAATGGATGAGTCGCACCTTGTTGACGAATGCGATGCACTTGTTGTTCTAAACGGCGCTTTTCCTGCGAAGGTATTCCCCAGAGGATATTGCGACTTTGCCATATCAAGACACTTAAAGTCATCCCAATACAGATTGCTAAACCCAAAGTTGGTATTGGGTTGTAGTACAAGCCATAGCGCACTGCTACCCAGGTGAAATACTGTCGCCACAAAGCAATTTCTTCGCGTAACCCCCACAAGCTCAACAAACCAATCGTTAGCCACAATATACCGACAAACAACCATCTACCGTAGACAGTTAGCTGATGTAGCTTCTCAACTTGCTGTTTAAAAGTTGTGTCGTGATAAATTTCAGATTGATTGTAATAGCGTGGCTGATTGGGTTGAGCCATAGTGAGGGTAGGATTTCTAAGGATCTTCCGGTGAGGAATTAATCACAGATGCACCTTGTGTTGCCAAACGTTGACCATTACGTTCGCGCCACCATGCAAGGAGAGTACTCGCGATGAAGATGCTGGAGTAAGCACCACAAATGAAACCGATAATCAATGCTAAAGCAAAGTATTTTAAAGTTTCTCCACCAAATAGAAAAATAGAAAACAACGCGAGTAATGTTGTTAATGTCGTGTTAATTGATCTTGTGAGCGTTTGATTGACAGCATCATCGACAATATCACTAATCGGACGGTCAGGACTTGTTTTTAATATTTCCCGAATTCGGTCATAAATTACCACAGTATCGTTAACCGAAAAACCCGTGATGGTGAGTAAAGCAACAATAAATAAACTGTCTACCTCAACGCCCCACACTAAGCCTAAAATGGCAAAAACGCCTGCCGTTGTCAACACATCATGCAGGAGCGCGATAATTCCAAATACGGCAAAGTCCAACTGAAACCGCAGACTAATATAGATGATAATGCCGACAAACGAGACAATTAACGCCAACAAGCCAGAAGTTAACAACTGGCGACCAATTGTTGGACCTACGGTGTCGATCTGCGTCGATTGCGGATCGAATGCACCAATTTGTTGACTTAATGCATCTTGCAACTGCGTCCGTTGCTCGACATTTAAGGTACTCGTGCGAATCGAGATTCCTTGTTGTTCTTGCCCCAAAATCTGAATGCTGCTGTTAGAAAGTCCTTGCGCGGCGAGAACTTCGCGCACCGCAGTAATATCTATCGGTTGAGCGCAGTTATTCGGTTGACTACAATCGCGTTCGAGTTGTAATCGCGTACCGCCAACAAAATCTAAACTAGGACGCAATGGCGCGCCAATTTGCTGCCAAGAAATCAGCATTGCCACGAACCCAGCAATGATTGCGGCGGTAGAAATTGTCCACCATAGTTTTCGCGATTGGTTAATACTCAGTTTCATCGTGTCACCTCTGCCCTCCGAACTGCTGGTAGGTTTGGGCAGTACAATTCTGGTTTACGCAACGAAGGCAAGCTAATGGCAATAAACATCAGCGTACGACTACAAGTAATCGCTGTAAACATACTCACGGCGATACCAAGCGCCAAAGTTAAGGCAAAACCACGTACTAAACCTGCTCCTAACCAGAACAATGCTGCGCAAGCAATCCAGGTTGTTACATTGCTGTCTAAAATACTGGAAAAAGCGCGGTAAAACCCTGATTCAACTGAACGATACAGCGACTTACCGGCACGAAGTTCCTCGCGCGTTCGCTCAAAAATCAGGACGTTAGCGTCAACTGCCATACCAATACTAAGAATAAAACCCGCAATTCCAGGCAGTGTCAACGTGACACCGAGTAACGCAAAACTCGCCCAGGTGAGTAAAGCATAAACAACGAGAGATAGATCGGCAATTAAACCAGGAAGGCGATAGTAGATGACCATGAAGATCAACACGAGAATCAAACCACCAATACCAGCATAAATACTGCGTTGAATGCTGTCTCTTCCTAAGGTGGCACCTACAGTCCGATTCTCGACAATTTCAACAGGGACAGGTAACGCGCCACCACGTAATTGAATTGCTAAATCGTTCGCTTCTTGGGCAGTAAAGCGTCCTGTAATTACGGCTGATCCTCCAGTGATTCCGGTTTGCGCAAATTCAGGACCTACTGTAGGAGCGCTAATTAATTCGTTATCAAGAAAAATACCGATACTGCGTCCTGTTCCTGCAAGATTACGCGTCAGTTGCGCAAAAAGTTCAGCACCAGGTGAATCGAAGCGAATCCCAACTTCCCAGTTGTTGGCGACCTGCGTGGGTTGACCAAACGCATCTTCGAGGTTTCTGCCTGTCAGCGGAGGATTCGTGCTTTCAAATAACTGCGCGATCGCTGTATTACTACGGTCAATCGCTTCCTGATTTTGCTGAATTTCTGCGGTGTTACCTGTGGTTCTTAGCTCTTGCTGTTTTGCTAGCAGTGCCAATCGCACTTGCTGTTCGGCAAATAATTGGGCTTCGGTACCAGGTCGCTGCGTGCGAAACTCTAACTGGGCAGTACCGCCAAGCACCCGCTCAGCTTGCTCAGGATCGCTCACACCAGGCAGTTGGACAAGAATTTGGTCTTGCCCGACTGTTTGCACAACAGGTTCCGAAACACCCAAACCATTAATTCGATTTTCAATTACCCTCTGAACGGCTTCTAGTTCGCGGTCAGTAATTTGTGGAATTTCCGCTGTTGGTTGCACTTGAATCGTTAACTGCGAACCACCCTGGAGGTCTAGCCCCAAGGAAATCGGAATTCTGGCGATCGCCACGATCGCAGCGATTACCAAAACGACGATCAAAGCCAATAGCGATCGCTGTCTTTGCATACTCTAAACCCGCCTGCAACAATGTAAATGCGTTCTAAACGCGTAACGCCACCATTTTCTCGACTGCTTCGATAATTTGCTCAGGCTGCACAATTGTCAATCGTTCTAAAGCTCCATTGTAAGGTGTCGGAATATCTTGTGAAGACAAGCGCAGTACAGGTGCATCGAGTTCATCGAAAAGGCGATCGTTAATTGAAGCAATCAGTTCAGCACCAATACCGCCAGTACGCATACACTCTTCCACAATAATGACACGATGCGTTTTGCGAATCGACTCGCCAATCGTCTCAAAATCGAGAGGCTTGAGCGAAATTAAATCGATCACCTCAGGGTCAAAGCCATTTTTTTCTAAAGTTTTGACCGCTTGCATGACGTGATGCCGCATTCGCGAGTACGTCAAAATTGTCACGTCCTTGCCTTGACGGACAACTTCGGCTTTATCTAAAGGCAATAAATATTCAGTTTCGGGTAAATCTTCTTTTAAGTTGTACAGCAGTACGTGTTCAAAAAATAGTACTGGATTCTCGTCACGAATCGCTGACTTGAGTAATCCTTTGGCGTTATAAGGCGTAGAACAGGCGACAATCTTTAACCCTGGAACTGCCTGAAAATAAGCTTCTAGCCGTTGCGAGTGTTCGGCACCGAGTTGCCTACCCACGCCACCAGGACCGCGAATCACCATCGGAATTTTGAAGTTACCGCCTGAGGTGTAGCGTAGCATTCCAGCATTATTCGCAATTTGGTTAAAGGCAAGCAGTAAAAACCCCATGTTCATGCCTTCAACAATCGGGCGCAACCCCGTCATTGCCGCACCTACAGCGAGTCCGGTAAAGCTATTTTCGGCGATTGGTGTGTCGAGTAGCCGCAGTTCACCGTACTTCTTATAAAGGTCTTTGGTAACTTTGTACGAACCGCCGTAGTGTCCGACGTCTTCACCGAGAACAAATACGGTGGCATCGCGTGCCATTTCTTCATCAATGGCGGCACGCAGCGCGTTAAAAAAGAGTGTTTCTGCCATGAACGCAAGGTGGATGAGTATTAATCGGTTAGTCTATAATATTAACCCTTTTTAAGAGGGGTCAGAGGTCAGAGGTCAGGGGTCAGGGGAACTTCTTTGATGTTTTGGTTGTTAAGGTTGCGTGCTGTTTTGAAACTAAGAAAAGACGCGGTTTCAACCGCCGCTACACAAACAAAACCTGTCTTCACAGATTTTTACAGCCTTGATCTTCTTTAGTCCACGCAGGTGGACTTTGTTTTTAAGCCGCGAATTCATTCGCTAGGCTTTACAGATTTCAGACCACAATAGATTTATAAGCTAAATTAAAAGCAAAAATTTTATACTAAATCATGCTCGAACACGATGTTGTTATAGTTGGTGGCGGATTAGCCGGATGTCGCGCCGCAGTAGAAATTGCCCGCACTGATCCAAAACTAGATATTGCGGTTGTTGCCAAGACGCACCCAATTCGATCGCACTCAGTCGCCGCGCAAGGGGGAATCGCTGCAACGCTCAAAAATGTCGATGCTAGTGATACTTGGGAAGCCCATGCATTTGATACGGTTAAAGGTTCTGACTACCTCGCCGATCAAGATGCGGTGGAATTGCTAGCGCGAGAAGCACCAGATGTAGTGATCGATCTGGAACACATGGGGGTGTTATTCTCCCGTTTACCCGATGGGCGGATTGCGCAACGTGCGTTTGGGGGACACTCGCATAACCGCACTTGCTACGCAGCCGATAAAACTGGTCACGCAATTTTACACGAACTTGTCAATAATTTACGGCGATATGGCGTCCAAATTTACGATGAGTGGTACGTCCTGCGCTTGATTTTAGAAGATGGTCAAGCCAAAGGAATTGTGACGTACAACATTCGCGATGGACATTTAGAAATCGTTCGCGCTAAAGCAGTGATGTTTGCAACCGGTGGTTATGGTCGCGTTTATAATACCACCTCGAATGATTATGCTTCCACAGGTGATGGTTTGGCAATGACCGCAATGGTCGGGTTGCCGTTGGAAGATATGGAGTTTGTGCAATTTCACCCCACCGGTTTGTATCCAGTCGGCGTTTTGATTTCGGAAGCTGTGCGCGGTGAAGGTGCGTATTTAATTAATAGCGAAGGCGATCGCTTTATGGCGAATTATGCACCGAGTCGGATGGAATTAGCACCACGCGATATCACATCGCGCGCGATCGCGCTTGAAATTCGTGCAAGTCGTGGTATTCATCCTGATGGTAGTGCAGGAGGACCATTTGTCTATCTCGATTTGCGTCATATGGGACAAGAAAAAATTATGAGTCGCGTTCCCTTTTGTTGGGAAGAAGCCCACCGCTTAGTTGGAATTGACGCAGTACATCAACCGATTCCGATACGCCCTACGGTGCATTATTCGATGGGGGGAATTCCGGTGAATACCAATGGACAAGTCCGCAGTAGTGGTGACAATTTAGTTGAGGGTTTCTTCGCGGCGGGTGAGTGTGCGTGTGTTTCGGTGCATGGCGCAAATCGTCTAGGAAGCAATTCACTACTTGAATGTGTCGTTTACGGGCGGAGAACAGGGGCGGCGATCGCGCAGTATGTGCAAAATCGCAAGTTACCCATAATCGACGAGCAACGTTACATCACAGAAGCCCAGCGTCGCCTACAAGCCTTACTCGAACAACCAGGAAAGTACCGCATCAACCAAGTTCGTACCGCGTTTCAAGACTGCATGACGCAGCATTGTGGCGTCTTTCGTACCGCAGAAATTATGCAAGAAGGTTTACAACAAATCCAACAATTGCAACAGCAATATCCAGATATTTATTTAGACGATAAAAGTACGTGTTGGAATACAGAAATTATTGAAGCATTAGAACTTCAAAGTTTATTTGTTGTCGGACAAGTCATTCTCGCCTCAGCATTGAATCGCCAAGAAAGTCGTGGCGCGCATTACCGTGAAGATTACTTTGATCGCAATGATACTGACTTTCTCAAACACACGATGGCTTACTATTCACCTGCGGGAATTGACCTACAATATCGTCCTGTAACAATTACGATGTTTGAACCACAAGAAAGAAAGTATTAATTGGTAATGGGTAATGGTTAATTGGTGATAGGATTTGCTCCTATCACCAATTATAGCAATTGAAGAGATGCTTAGAACCTGGTTCGACACTCCCCGCTCGCGCATAGTTTAATGACTCGCCGTTGATAGTTGACAGTTGACAAAGTCTTCCCACACTCTCTTCACTGTTCACTGTCAACTATTGTTCTGGTTATTTAACCGGAGATGATATCATCTATTAACTACATCAAAATTGGTAGCGAATTTCTCCTTTAACAACTTGCTCGTTAAAATTATCGCGTCCGATCGCGGTTTCGTAATCAATCAAACCTAAGGCATTTTCCGAAAAAACTATCTGTGCGCCAATGCCTAATTTGACATAATCGCGATCGCGATCGCTTACACGGGTGCGCAGCGGAATTCCTGGCTGGGTAACAAGTTCCGTTACAATTTCTCGATTATTATCAGCTAATTCGCGTTCGTAACTGGCACGGAGATGCGGAATAACCGTACCAACATCAGTATTAAAAGCAACAGATGCTTGCGCGCCAACACTTAGCACAAACGATTCAGCATCTTGGTCATTAATCCGCAGATTCAAGCTACCAGCATTGTTTTCAGTGTAGCTGTCAATATTAATGCGATCGTATCTCAAACCAAGTGTCGGTCCATAGGCAACATTTCCTGAGCGAATCACATAACCGCTATTGAGATCTGCTGAAAATTGATTGCCATTTGTATCCGCCGTAGCAGTACGGTTATAAAAATTCGTTCGGCGCGCGATATCAAAGTTATTATTGCCGTAGCTGAGAACCGCGTCGGTATAAAAGTTATTTTGGACAAAGTTGCTATAAACTGAAACAGCATAGCCATCAACATTGATGTCGCCCAAGTTGTTACTTAAATCAGTGTCATTATCGACATAACCTAACGCAACACCAAGCGCCAGATTGTTTGTAACGCGGTAGTCTACACCTGCCGTGATATGAGTGTTAATAAAGTCGTAGCCAGGTTCGTTACTTGTCGTATTGCGATCGCCGAAGTTGACATTGCCATTCAGGAATACACCCAAACGCCTGTCGGTAGAAGTTTGAACTCCACGCAGCGCTGATAAGCGTGCATCGATATGCTGTACGTGCCTTTTGGCAATATTCAAAGCAATATCAGTTTGGGGAATAATTGCTTGCGGTGCAGTAATGACAGCTGCCGCGTATTCACTAATAATGCGATGACTTTGCGCTGAAGGATGAATTCCATCCCAGAATAAGAATTGATCGGGGTTAGTGCAGTTTGGGTTGCCCAAGCATGAATCAGTAACATTTGTCAAGCCATAAGTTGCCGGATCAGCCGTTACCTCACCCAATAGCGCATTGACATCGAGTGGAATAATATTAATGTCACGATTTGCCGCTAATCCTTGCAACGCAGTTCTTAAATTAGCGTTATGGCTATTTGTTAACGCAGTTAGTGCAGTTGCAGTTGGTAAAACACGTTCTTGGGGAGTATTACCCAAATCAGGTAAGTTAGGCACAATTAAGTTACGCGCCCCAGCATCGATGAGTGTTGTAAGTGCATTAGACAGATTGTTGACTACCGCTTGGGTATCAGTTGTCCGTAGTTCTGGTGGCAAAATGATATAATCATTCGCCCCTGCCCATAAGACATACAATGCATCAGCGCTGGTAGTTCCGGTAGTAGTGAGAAAGAGATTTAGCTGCGCGGGTAACGATGGTAGTTGCGCACCTACTAAAAAATTGAGTGAATTGATGTTTCCTGAGGTTGTTCCACCAAAAGCATAGTTATTTGTTGCCTCAGTTGGGATTCCTAACTCAGTTCCTAAAATTTCGACAAAAACAAGACCATTAGAAAATCGCCCATTAAAGTATGGCGGACTTGGTGGAATGAGTCCACCTGTGAGTTGAAATAAGTTGCCATCATCGACTAAGCTATCGCCGAAGATGTAGAATTCTGAATAAGTTTGAGCAGATACCTTGAAAGGCAACATCGCAAAGACAAACAATGCGGCTGCCACAATTTTTTTCATACTTCATTACATCCTCACACCTACCTAACTCCTTATCACAAATTTCGTTTTTTCTAATATTTATCAACAATTTTCTTAGCTATTAGAGGGGTAAGGTATGCCTTACCCATCACAATCAATCTTGTTGATGCGCAAACTGATATGCTCCTAGCATCGACAATGCGATCGCACACCCTAGTAAAATTGGGATGCTATACCACGGAAACTGCGACAGCGGTAAGTAAGCAGCAGCGCGTAATCCTGTGCTGGTATAGGTAAGCGGTAAAAGATAAACAATCACTTTTAAGGCGGCGGGTAAGCTAGCAGGATCAAAAAAGGTTGCGCCTAAAAAAGACATCGGAATAATTAAAAAATTGTTATATAGTCCAACACTTTCAAGCGATCGCACATTTAATCCAACAAGAACTCCCAACCCTGCAAAGACGGCACAATTAAGTACAAGCAACAGCAGAAATAACGGGTTAAGGAAACTCCAAATTTTCCCAGTAAATAGAATAGCGATAAAAATCACCGAACCGGACGTCATCAATCCACGCACAATACCTGCCAGCATTTTACCGATATGCAACGCCAGCGGATGAACCGGAACAAGCAGCATTTCTTCAAACGTTTTGGTAAACAAGCGATCGCCACAAATGGAAAACGTCGTACCTCCAAAACTAATCGTCATTGACGACAATGCCACCATTCCTGGCAAAATAAACTCTAAATAACTATTTCCAATCGCTGGCTGCGGTAAGGAGCTACCCAAACCTAGCCCAAAAGCTAAAATATAAATCAGTGGTGACACTAACCCAGAGGCTGCTATTTGGGCAATGCGTACGCGCAACTTCAACCAATCACCCCAAAACACCGTGAGGCTATCTGCAATGAGCGATCGCCATTGAGAAAACTGATTTGTTTTACCAAGTTGTCGTGAGCTTTGAGAATTCACTGTTGTTGAGACATAAAGTTGTGTTAATTAATTTACATCTAATGTAAAAACAGTGCATCTCGCGCACGCGATCCAAGCACCCCGCTTGCCCTAAACTATTGCGAGAATAAGATCGTCATACTATCTATTTAGTAACTGGCATAACCGAGCAAAGATGAAACGTAAATATACTAGAACTCCTGAAACTAAATCTCCTGGCTTTGTATCCACAGCTTTAAACTACACCTCGATCTTTGTGCTAGCGGGGGTTTTTATTTTAGGAATTGGCATTGGTATTGCCTTTAGCACGACAACGACACTTAGCCCTGGTAACGTTGTTTCCCGCGAATTTATCGATCAGACTGCGCCTAATCCTGAGTTATGCGTACAGTATGGGGCTAGCGCGATGGAGTTGGATACGCGTTTGTTTGTCTCGCTCAATCCATTCAATGTCTATGTTGCGCAACCTAGTCTAAGACCTGGATGCGTTCTGCGGACGAGCAATTGGGATCTTCTGGTGCAACGAAGGCTAGTAACATCAGACCAAGTACGCGATTGTAAACAGCGCATGAATACATTTGCGTTTACGGGCGACTTGGGAAGTTCGCCGGAAATTAGTTGCGTTTATCAAAATGATGCTGCCAAGAACTTCTACTTAAATCAACCAGGAGCAGTTGTACCTCAAGAAACACAAAGGTTTTAATGACTGGATAGGGTAACGGGTCATCATTGTTCCGTTACTCACAATTAAATTTTTATGAGGTCTTGAGTTAAGCGAATTTGGACAATTTTGCCTGGTTCTATCGTTGTCGCGTTAGCAGCAGCGACTTTATCAGCGGCGTCAAGAACACCTGATTCAGCCGCTAAAGGCAAATTTTGACCTTGAAGCGCGATCGCCTGCGCCACAAAGCGGCTACCACGAGTATCAGTTTCAAATTCTCCAGTCACTGTCGTACCGGCGGGGGCGATTAAATTATCGATAACGACACTTTGAGCATTCAGATTGCGATCGCGAACATCTTCTGCAAGAACCATTTTTGCAGGTTGGGGAACGCCTGCTTTGAGAAGTAACGGTGATTCACCAGCGTAGCGAAGGTTAAGCCTTGTACCTGCGAGTAATAGAACATCGGGTGACTGTCTACTCAACATCGCCGTATTGGGTAAAGCCGTATTAGGAAGTGGTGCAGGACTCGCAGGAACAACGATAACAGGTGCTGTAACATTACTAGGGGGAGTTGGCGGTGTAACGCTTGGCGCAGTTGTAGGTAACGGTTGCCCAAAATCAATAATTAGTTCGTTGGGTGCAGAACTCGCGGTAGGCGATGGTTGTAACGGTGGTACGCTAACGACGGGCTGTTGGGGGCTAGGAGGCGTTGCGGGCGGTAGTGTAGTAGGAAGTGACGTTTCACGCGCAATTTGGGGACGTAATACCCAGCGATCGCCTGTAGCCGCTTGCGGTGTTGTGCGTTGTAGCTGCACCATTTGCCCTGTATTTAAAATAGTATCGGGCGCAAGTTCTAAAACAATCCGCGTCACATTTTTATCAAACTGCGAAACGCGAACTTGACGAACTGCCCCAGTATAATCTTGTTGTGTCGCGACTTTTCCTAACTGCGTGTTCGGTAAATCAAGAACAATCCGTAACGGCTGATCGAGCAAAAAGTAATTAGGTGTTGTTTTTGCTTCTAGCGTAATTTCTAACTGATTTGCCGCAGGATCGAAGCGCCAACTTGATAAAGTTGCAGCAGGAGATGCAGGCTTTGTGCCACTTTCTACAGCGACTATTGTCATTAACCCCATCAACGGTATCAAACCGAATCGACTTCCCAAACGCTCGTTACCTAAATATCCCCTATTCATTATTCCGAGTTGGCTAGCTTGTCACTTTTGGATTGTAGAGGCAATCTCAGTCGAAAAATCTTAAATCTCTTTAACGAAGGAAGTTTTATCTTTTATTACCGAAAAAGCATTTAGCTAATTCAGGAGTTACGTACTTGAATGCTATTTTGTCATTGTGAGCGCCGCGTTCACGTAGTGTAGCGTAGCTTTGCCGCAGGCGATCGCTAGAACCTCAAAGATGCAAAACGCTAGTTCAGCATGACATTAACTGCGTAAGTTCTACAGGTATTTCATGGTAGCAAACAAGGATATCTTCAACAAAGTTGTGTTCTGAGTGGGTAGCAAGCCAAAGGAATTACTTAGGCTTTCGACTATCGCCCTCTGACTCTGTAAACCCTTACGTTTAAACCCCTACTTCCTTTACCGTCAACAAGAGCTACTCTTCAAACTAACGGCACTTTTGTAAAGGAAACCACATCTATAAATGCTCAAACCCGCACTAGAACATCATTTGTACTTAGGAAACAAAAATCCGTAGTAACAACAAATACAACAGTTAAGTAGCTTTGCCAAAATTGGCATACGTAACAACTACTTGCTAGAAAAAAGTAAATGTCCCGTCTCCTTCAAAGTATTAAAACTACTTTTGCCCTCACTTCTATCCTAACTACTTTTATTTATACAGCCTCAGCTAACGCAAGCCAGTGCCAAGGGCTAAGCGGAACACAATGTTATAAAGTTATCTTGGCTAGTGTAGGAGCAATAGATGGATATGTTCCCTATTTCGGCTCTGAAATCGCATTAATCAACTTTGCAAGAACAATTGGTAATAACACTTGTTCAGCAATTGTTAATGCTAATATGAGCGTTGAAAATGCTTCTGAGTCGGCAAAGGGGCAGTACCGCTCTCAACTGATGAATAAAGGTATGAGCAGACTAGAAGCTGAACACTTGACTTCTGCTGCTGTGCTTGCTGGCACTGAGGTCGATTGCCCTACACATATTAATCGTACTCTAGACGGAACTCGTATTATAGATCTGAGATGGCAAAAATCAACTTCTAAATTTTTGTAGACTAGTCTGCTTATCTTCTGATAGATAAAAATTTCAATTTAAAGTTTTCGTATCATCTATCTTGTAACTAGCAATTGCTTCATTGGTATAAAGTCCCTTAATTAATCTCCTAGCCTGGCTAAGAAGTTTCCAAACCTTTCAAAGTCCAAGCTTGGGAAACCACTACGGTGCGGGAGGTTGGTTGCGTGCAGAGGTGTCCTCCGTTAAGCAAACCGACCGTAAGGTTTCCCTTGTTGTAGCAACTGGCGTGGATTTAGGGGGCTTCTCCAAGTTTCCAAATCGCACCAACTTTATCAATAAAGCGTCAATCATCGCTCTTACTTAACTTATCGGCAATTCGCGTCGTTTCTGGCAAGCGGTATTTTGGCGTACATTGCAAAACATAATCAATCGCTGTCAGTAAACTCACGCGATGACCACTCGAAATATACACTGGCTTTGTACCTACACGCGTTCGTAATGCTGCCCCAATCGTCTCTTGGCGATGGATTAAAGGTTGCCAGCTGCCTTTGATATTCGGCACTTCTTGATGTTTACCAACCAACAAAGATTTCGCAACACCAATTGTTGGCATATCTAAAATTAATCCCAAATGCGAGGCAATACCCAAGCGGCGCGGATGCGCAATTCCTTGACCATCGCAGAGAATTAAATCGGGTGTGGTATTAATTTTTTCCAAAGCATCAAGTAACGCAGGAATTTCACGAAACGATAGCAATCCTGGTATATAAGGAAACGATGTCGGGCGACGCGCGATCGCATACTCTTGCAATTGCAACGCTGGAAAACTCAACACAGCTACAGCCGCGCGACTAATTGTTCCAGCCGATTCAAATCCCATATCTACCCCAGCAACATACCGCACTGGCTGCGGAATTTGATCTACCGTAATCACTTCTTTTGTTAACTTTTCTTGAAGCGCGATCGCCTCTTCGACTGTGAGTATCCAAGAATGATGTTGGCGAATTTTCATTAAAGTATTTATAAAGTTTTGATTATACTTTTTGAGTTTTTCCTAAATAGCAGCGATACTAACTGTAGTGAACATTAACGAAAGATAAGTTCAGCTTCTATAAGGGTAGATTATTGCCAAAACAGCGCAAAAAAAAGCTCCATCAATTTATTCACTTTCGCTATTAAATTACTCAAACATACAATATGCGAACCAGATTTGGTGCTATCGATAGTCTCAAGTCAGGAGTTTTGTTTACAGGCGGTGTTGCTCTTGTACTTGCAGCAGTTGTCTTTAAACCTTTTGCCATCGTTAATGCTGGTGAAAGAGGTGTCGTCATGCGATTTGGTAAAGTCCAAGATACCGTTTTAGATGAGGGGATTCACCCCATTATGCCGATTGTGACTACTGTTAGAAGTATCAATGTCCGCGTGCAAGAAAGTAGTTTTAATTCTGATGCAGCTTCTAAAGATTTGCAAAAAGTCACCACAGAAATTTCGCTGAATTGGCATATTGATCCGGCTAGAGTAAATAAAGTTTATCAGCAAGTTGGCGATGAAGAACAAATTGTTGCTGGTATTATTACTCCGGCTGTTTCTGAAGTACTAAAAGCAGCAACGGCGAAAAAAACGGCTGAACAAATTATTACCGAAAGAACGGATTTAAAAGAAGAAATTGACAAACAACTTGAAAGTCGATTAGCCAATTATGGGCTTGTTGTTGATGATGTTTCGCTTGTGAATTTTGCCTTCTCGCCAGAGTTTAGCAAAGCAATTGAATCAAAACAAATTGCTGAACAAGAAGCCAAACAAGCCGAATTTATCGCTTTGAAAGCTTCCAAAGAGGCGATCGCCGAAGTCAACCGCGCTAAAGGACAAGCCGAAGCCCAAAGACTGCAAAGGCTGACACTCACGCCAGAACTTTTGCAAAAACAAGCAATCGAAAAGTGGGATGGTCGTTTTCCTACCGTAATGAGCGGTAACGGTACTCTACCGTTGATTAACGTTGATGCTGCTAGTTTAACGAGTCGCAAGTAACAATAGTAGGGCAATACTACTTAAGATGCTGCCCTACGAGTAGTAAACGCATAGTGCGCTCAGCCGCATTTATGACTAATTCAGGAGCTTGTGCGATCGCATCTTTGAGCGTACACGGTGCCTCTAAAATGCTCTCAAACGAATCAATGCCATGCTCTAAATTTACTGTTGCATCTTTACCAATTGTCCCTGCTAAAGCAATCACGGGCAGTTGGTAATTTTTAGCACGTCGGGCAACTTCTGCGGGAATTTTGCCGCGTGGAGTTTGAAAGTCAATACTACCTTCCGCCGTAATTACTAAATCGGCTTCTTGAAGTAAACTATCAAGTTCTAAGTACTGCATCACAATGTCATAACGCGGGTGAAGTGTAGCACCTAAAAATACGTGCAATCCAGTTCCTAAACCACCCGATGCACCACTTCCAGGCATTTCTCGGACGTCAATGCCCATTTCGCTTTCAATCACCGCAGCATAATTATCAAGGGCTTGGGCTAATTGCTCGACAATCTCCGGCGATGCACCTTTTTGCGGACCAAATACGCGGGCGACGCCTTTAGCGCCACACAAAACATTGTGCCAATTACACGCAACATCGATTTTGACCTGTTCCAAACGCGGATCGCGATCGCGTAAATCAATGCGTTGCAACTTGGCAAGTTCGCCACCACCTTTTCCTAATTCCTGACCATCAGCATCGAGAAAATGGATTCCTAAAGCTTGTGCCATTCCTGCACCGCCGTCATTCGTACCCGAATCACCACAACCAATAAGAATACGTTCTGCACCGCGATCGAGTGCGGCTTTAATGAGTTCTCCGACACCGTAAGTCGTTGTGATGAGGGGATTGCGGACTTCTGGTGGTACTAAGCGTAATCCAGCCGCCGCCGCCATTTCTAGCACTGCTGTTTTGACTTGAGTGTTACCGAGAAACCCAAAATGAGAGGCGACAGGTTGTCCTACAGGTCCAGTTACAGTTATGTTGTGTAGCGTACCGTCAGTCGCAGCGACGAGTGCTTTGGTAAAACCTTCGCCGCCATCGACTAAGGGTGCTTTCTGAATTTCCGCATCGGGTAAGGCGCGTAAAACACCAGTGGCGATGCAATCAGCAACTTGATCGGCTTCTAAACTTTCTTTGAATCCAGAGGGGGCGATTAATATTCGTAGACTCATATTTTGAATCTCCTGCGGGTAAAAATTAATACGTTTTTGGGTGAGGGCAAGGTATTGCCTTGCCCCTGCGGATCTGCATCCAAATTATGGGTGGGGCATTGTCTTGCCCCTATTCGCGTAACGGTAATCGAATCTGTACGTACGTACCTTGACCTGGTTCACCTGTAATTGCGATTTCACCGCCGTGCTGCTCGATAATTGACTTGGTGAGGGCTAACCCTACGCCAGACTGCTTTCCTTGTGCGGCTAGGGAAAACGATCTTTCAATCAATGACTGCTTAATGCCCTTACCGTTGTCTGCGACTTCAATCTCTAACTCGGTGCCATCAGGACTAATGCTGGTACGCAATCCGATGCGACCGCCTTTTTCTGGCAATGCCGCGATCGCGTTGCGCACTAACTCACTCAGCGCCTCGCGTAGCTTGAGGCGATCGACGACGACATAGCTGACTTCTGGGGCAATATCGACTTCGATACTAATGGCTTGTTCGACAAACTCTGCTTGGAAGCGCTGTAGCACTTCGTAAAGTAATGCTCGGATATCGGTGCGTGCCAGATTAAGGTCGAGAGGAAAACCAAATTCGGTAATTCGAGAAACCGATTGTAGTAAAAGATCGAGTTGATCGACGACAGCTTGCTTTTGTTCGGTGAGAACTTGACCGTTTCCGTCATGAACACCGTTTTGGTTAAGTTGTGTCACGCGCGATCGCAACTGCGTGACCAAGCGATGTAGCGTTACTCTGGCTGGTAGATTTTGCCAATCGACGGCGACGCCATCACCGTCAGGAGTACTCACCGCCGCCAACCCGACGACTTGTTGACGCTGCTGCACGGCTTCTACCATGCGATTGAAAGCATGACTAATTGCCCCCAGTTCGTCGTCGCGTTCGATTTCTAAGCGCCGCTGAAAATCACCCCGCGATACGTCATCGAGGGCGTGTTCGACTTCGCGTAAAGGTGCGAACAAATCAGAAGCTAAATAGGCGGCAAGCAGGAGGATGAGCGAAATTGCCCCAAAAGCAGCGATCGCTAGTGCGATTTGTGCGGTTTGTCGTGTATTCTGCACCTGCGCATTAACGATCTGACGATTTTGTTGATCGGAGGCGACGGCTTGTTCTGTCAATGTCTGAAACGAGGCGAAGTTATCTCCTTCGAGGGGTTCTTCTGCTAACTGCAACGCTTCAGAAATCCGCCCAACGTCTACCAAATCAAACACTCTGCGCGCATTTTGGACTAGCACCTCGTAGGCTTGACGAACTTGCTGTACTTGCTGCTGTTCTGCTTCAGTGTCAGCTAACGCCGACCATTCTTGAAAATCTTGCTCGATTGGTTGAAGGAATGTTTCAAATTCTTGACGTGCATCAGGATCGTTGCCTGTAATCGCATCGGGTACTTCTTTAATTGCACGAAAAGCACTTGCTCGTACGCGCTGCAAAAGTAAGCTGCGTTGGTAATGGCTTTGCAGCTGTTCGCTACTGACTCGCCACTGAGCGATCGTCCATAGTGTTACACCAGATGAGACGAAGGTAAGTAACGCGAGTCCGCCAAATGTCGTTAACAGTTTCTGTCGTAGGTTCATAGATCGTATTGCTTACAGACTTAAACCAATCCAGCGCCAATAGGCGTAGTAGAACAGCACCATTAATCCAAAGTGAATCAACAGCATGACTGAACTCAAGCGCAGTAAATCGGTTGGTTTGTAGGTTTCGCCTTCGAGTTCTTGAAACATCAACAACGCTTTAGAACTCACGGGAAACGTCAGACAGTAGTCCATACCCACTGTGCTGATAAACAACACCGCCGCTGGATTGAGTTGCAAGCTGCTTGCGAGATACAATACAGCAGGTACAAGTGCAACTGCCCTCGCGGTATGCGATGTCATATAAATATGCGAAGTCAGCGAAATTAAGGTGAGTACGACTAGAATCAGTAACCGTGACTCTGCACCTACAATACCACTCAGGTTAAAAAGTTGATTGATAATCCACTGGGCTGCACCTGTATCAATCAAGGCGCGTCCTAGAATTAAGGCAGCACCGACAAAAATAATTAAGTTCCAAGAAACCGCTTTAAGTCCTTCTTGCCATTTTAATACCCCGACACTAGGAGCAGTTAAGATCAACGCACCGATGACGGTGACAGTTGCAATTTCAAATCCGTGCCAGCTTTCGGTTAGCCATAGAGCGACCATAATGGCAACAACAATTAAAGTCACCCATTCTTTCTGCGATAAAGGTTTACGTTTGGCAAGTGGCACTTGCAAGCGGCGGCTGAGACGTTTCTCGTCGAGAAACAACCGCATAATCACCCAGCACGAGAGATAACTCGCGACAACTCCAAACGGCAAACCGTAAAGTACCCATTGCGCAAACGATAAGCGTACTCCAGCAATTTGGTTGAGTAAGTCATTCGCAATCAGGTGCGAACCTGCGCCGATGAGCGTTGCAATTGTGGAAACTAAAATCACTGTGGGCATGAGCAAGGCTAAACCACGTGTAATGCGGCGATCGCCAGCAGCACTTGCAATACTGCGAAAAACTGGAATCACAACCGCTGCTCTGCCAGAGGTGGAAGGAATAAAAAAGGATAGCGGAATGAGCATTGTTGTCATCAACCAAAACATACTGCCCACACTTTGCGCTCTTGCTACCACAAGCTGTGTTAATCTGGCAGCTAAGCCTGTTTGCTGCACTGCTCCCCCTAAAATAAAAGCACCGATCATCAGCCAAATAACGTCAGATGCCAGCGCTTCGTAAAGTTGTTCTTGGGAAATGCCACCAAACAAAATCAGTAGCATCATGGCGGCGAGTGCAACGTATGCGGCGTTCAGCGATGTTGTTGACCAAAGAATAACTGCTAGAGCGAACGCAAATAAAGATAAGCGGGCTGGGTACTCTATATGAGTTGGTAACAGGACTGCAATACCAGCAACGATAGTTAAACTCAGTGGAATTACTGTGTCTAATACCCAACTAAATTTTCCTGGGCGTATGGGTTTTCGCAGCGGCGATCGCTTCGCTTCAAACTGCGACCAAATACTGGTAGTTGCTTTTCCTGGAAGGCGTGTTGTTTTTGTAGCAGCTTTACTCATCTTTTTCCTGGTTGACGCTCTACAACAGCTTTTGTCGCTAAAAATTGGCAGGATTAGCTCTCCATTTTTTGCTAAATATGTGATTTAATTAACTCAGTGTATTAAGTTACTTGAAATACTTTTAACCTTTTATTAATTGAAAAATAATCTATCTTTAAACTGAGTTATTTAACTTTTTATGACCGCTCAGGCTAAATTTGGTTTTATAGTCCTAGTCAATATAAAAGCTCATAGCGATTTCCCTGAGGGGAATTTAACCCTGACCTCAGACCTCTGACCCCTGACCCCTGCTATGAATGACCCGCTTCCGGCGCGCAAAGTACCGAATATTCAAGCTGAACTGGCTAAAGAACGCAACCGCGCTGCGGCTGAACGTACGCTCATGGCATGGATTCGGACTTGTCTGGCTTTGATTAGCTTTGGGTTTGGGATCGATCGCATCGTTAGTGCGATTCGCAGCTTGCAAGTTGCTGGAGACTTCAATCCTGTAAGGTTTTCACGAATTCTTGGTTTGGCTTTTGTTGCCTTAGGAACGTATGCGATGATTGTGGCATCCATCGAGCATCGACAAGAACTTGCACGCATCCAACGCGAGGAAGATTATCTTTATACGCCGCGTCGATCTTTAGGGTTAACTGTCGCGATCGCGCTTGTTGGTATCGGTGCGATCGCGTTTATCGGTATTTTGTTCTAAAATGTTATGAATTCTCAGCAGCCAAGAAATATTACCAACGAACTAGCGAAACAGCGCAATCGGGCTGCGGCTGAACGAACGTTGATCGGTTGGATTCAAAATTGTTTAACGCTGATTGGTTTTGGGATTGCGTTCGAGCGCATTTTCAACGCGGTAAATCAGACATTTGCTCGCAATGATACCGCACTGAATGCACGGATAGCTCAGATAATTGGCTTGGGTGCGATCGCGTTAGGAATATTTTTGTTGATTCTAGCAATTATTAGCTATATCAAAGATGTTCAGTCAATTTCACAACCTGACTATTTGTATCGACCGATTCATACTTCAACAGTGTTTGTCATTACAGCGATCGTATTATTTGGTTTGATCGCGATTGTAGCGATTTTTACTAGCACTGTGCTTCTTTCTGTCGCACGGGCGGTTTTATTACCAGCCTAAAATTGCGGCGATCTGAGTCCAAATAGTCAGCGGATTAAACGGCTTGGTGATGACACCAGCAACAGACATTTGCGCAAAGCGTTGGCGATCGCTTGGTAATATTTTAGCCGTCAGCAGTATGACCGGAATTGATCGCGTCGTTGCATCTGCTTGCAGCTGCGTAAACAATTGAACACCATCAATATCAGGCATCGAGACATCAAGCAGAATCGCGTCTAGAGGTTGTGTCTTCGCTAGACATAACCCTTCTTGCCCAGACTCCGCAACAATAGTTGTCCAGCCAGCAAACTTTTCTAAAGAAACTTGCACAACTTTGCAGATGTCTTCGTCGTCATCTACGATTAAGATACGTTTTGTCATTCTGGCTGCGCGATCGGAAGTGTGAAATAAAACGTACTGCCAACACCTTGCTGACTTTTTACCCAAATCTGCCCGCCGTGTTGCTGAACAATGCTTTTGCAGATTGCCAAACCCAGCCCAGTACCTCTTTTTTGACGAGAATCTGAAATATCTACCTGCTGAAAGCGTCGGAAAATGGATTCAATTTTGTCAGCAGGAATACCGCGTCCTTGGTCTTTCACGCTAAAGAGGATATAAGGTGTAGATGTGGCTGTGTCGTCGTTGTCGCGCACTTCGGCATTTAACCACACCGTACTCTCTGACGGTGAGAACTTGATAGCATTACTTAGCAAATTTGTCAAGGTCTGCACGATCGCATCGCTGGCTACCTGGATTTGAATTGTTGGGAACAGCGTCGAAATTTTAATATTTGCTGCATCGGCGATTGTGGCTGTACAGGCGATCGCTTGTTGAATAAGATCGCCAACTTCACATGATTCGAGCGTTAAGGGGATTTTGCCTGATTCTAACCGTTCCAAATTGAGAATATCATCGACTAGCCGCATCAGGCGATCGCTGTTGTTGAGCGCAATTTGTAGCAATTCTTGAACTTTGAGCGGTTCGTCATCCAAAACACCCGTTGCCAAAATTCCTAAAGATCCGCGAATTGCCGTAAGTGGCGTGCGTAGTTCGTGACTGACAATCGCGATGAATTCATCTTTCATCCGTGCAATTTCGTAGCGATCGCTCACATTGAGGATTTGAGCAATAAAATACAGCGGTTGTTGTGCAGCATCTTTCACCAGCGATACGTTTAACAGTGTCTGGACAATATCGCCCTGCTTGCGCACGTACCTTTTTTCAATTTCGTAGCAGCGCAGCGTACCTGCTAATAGTTGTTGTCTATACTCTGTATCTGTTTGGCGATCGTCAGGATGCGTAATGTCTGCGATCGTCAACGCGAGTAATTCGGCTTCAGCATAGCCGACAATTTCACACAGCGACCGATTAACCTGGCGAAATTCTCCGGTTATTAAAATCAATGCCATCCCAATCGGTGCATCATCAAAAGCTTGGCGAAACTGTTGTTCGTTTTCTTGTAGTGCTTGTTCGGCTTGTTTGCGTTGTGTGAGATCGCGAATAACAATCAACACCTCATCGGTAGTAAGTGGCATCACTCTGGCTTCTTGCCAAAGCCATTGTCCCGCAACGACAAGCGGAAACTCGTAAACCTGCATTTGCTTTGTAGACAAAGCTGTAGCAGCGGCTGCGAGTCTTTGTTGCGCTGTGTCTGGCGGTAGCACATCACGAATATTTGAGCCAATCAAGTTCGGTGAGGTCAAAATCGGAAATGCGGTAGTTGGCTTGACATCGAGATACGTTCCATCTTGATGCATCCGCACGATCAAATCTGGCAATGTCTTTAGAATCGCGCGATTAAGTGCTTCACTTTGATGTAAAGCTGTCTCAACGTTTTTGCGATCAGTTATATCAACTCCTACCGCAGTGACTTGCCAGTGACCTGCGGTTTCATCCCAGCGAGAAGTTAAGATATCTGCGATCCAGCATTGTGAACCATCTTTACGCCGAAAGCGATACTCAACAGTAACTGGCTGTTCTTGGCTGACACCTGCAAATGCTTGTGCTGAGATCGCTTGCAAATCTTCTGCGGGAATTCGCGATGCCCATAATTGTGCAGTCAATTCTTCTGGAGTGTAGCCAGTGACAGCGGTACAACCAGCCGTGCGATAGTCAGCATCAAAAGTTTGATCGGAGTAAAAGCGCAATTGCGCAATGGAAACTCCGGCAGAGTTGAGAATATCATTAAGTTGCGCGTAAGATGCTTGCAGTGCTTGTTCGCGTTGCTTGAGATCGCTAATATCCAGGATCATGCCGTGCCAGTAGGTATTGCCTTCCCGTTTTTGAGGTTGTGCTGTGGCACGCAACCACATAAGCTTACCAGAAGGTGTAATACTACGCCACTCATACGTAAAAGTTGCAAGTGTTTGCCGCTGGTGCGCCAACTGTTTGAGAAATCCTGTGCGATCCTCTGGATGCATTTGCGCGAGTATGATACGGTTTGGTTGCGCCAAAAACTCTTGCGCGCTGATTTCATAAAAAGTTTCTGTTGCTTGATTGATGTATTTAAAGTGCATCAAGCCGTCAGGTTCGATAATCGCCGTGTAAATAATTCCTGGTAACGCGTTGGTTAAATTTTGCAGGCGATCGCGCGGTTCTAGTGGTAGAATTACGCGATTAATCTGTGGCAAGGCGTTAATGAGTTGTGTGACATCAATTCGCGGTGTGGCAACTTGCGCAAACTGATTGTAAGCGCTTGCTTCTATTTTTGATAAGTACCGCCTTGGTTTGATCAGCCTGCGGGTTATCAGTAGCCATGCGACTAATGCGAGGACGACGGTAAGACAACAACCTGCTAAGATTTGCAGTTGTTGGTTATTGATATCTCTCCTCAATTCCGATTCTGGTGTAATTAAGCTGACGCTATCCAAATCAGATTTATCTCGGTAAAGAAGAGTGCGGATCAAAGCATGAATCACGGATGCCCGAAGACTTCCTTGAAAACTTGTTAAACCAATTGTGCTTACGCACACTCGCAATACGAGATTGAACAGTAAGTCGGTGGAGGTGGACAGCGATTGTTTGGCGGCGAGTTTATTTACAAAGGATGGATGCAGAAAATCTACTGATGTTTCTATAGAGTGCGTTGCGATCGCGTGTTTGAGTTGCACTTGCTGACTTCGATCGGTCAATGAATAGATAAATCGTTTGTCTAGTTGCGATGCAGTATTCAAATTCTGTGCGTTGTAGGCATGAATCGCGATATCAGCACTTCTAAACTTGAAAGAGGCAAAACCGTATTGCCACTGCTGCCCATAGAAATCGCGATGTTGAATCTTCTCTAGATGATTGCTAATAACAGTCAGAGGATCGCGACTTGCTGCTAATGCTTTACTTGACAAATCATCGAATTGTTGATATGTGTGATATTCTATGACATTGATGGCTTGTGGTTCGCTATCCTCCGAGAAATCGCGTACTGCTCTGAGACAACCGAAAATTTGCAGAAGGAATGGCACACTCAACAGTATTCCAAGCGGAATTTTGGCGAGGTGTTGCTGCAAGTAATGCGGTGGAGCGGACGATTCCTTCATAGTGGATATAAACAATATGTGTTGCGACCCCTTGCTTTTGCAGCATAAAGTGCTTGAGTCGCAATTGCAATTAAATTTTGAGGAAAGGTATTATTTTGGGGAATTGTCCCACTAATACCGAGGCTAATTGTGATATATTGCTGTGCATGATGGGGAATCTGTACCTGAGCGATCGCGCTTTGAATGCGTTGGGCAACTTGTAAGGCTTGTTCGAGACTCGTTTCTGCGAGGACAATCGCAAATTCATCGCCGCCACAACGCGCAATCAGGTCGCGGTCTAGGCGAATACAGTTGCGCACAATCTGAGTCACTTGTTGCAAACACGCATCGCCTGCTGGATAGCCGTGAATATCGTTGTAAGATTTGAAATGATCGATATCGTACAAAATTAAACTCAGCGGGGCTTGTGCGCGTGCTAAGCGTTGCCATTCACGGTGGAGAAATTCTTCAAAATAACGACGATTTGCAGCTTGCGTTAATGCATCGATGGTTGCTTTTTGGTGAGTTTGCGCTTGTTGTTGGTACTGTAACAGTTGTCGCTGAATGCGCGATCGCTCGATACGCGCAAGCGTGCGCGTGACAAGTTCAGGACCGGCGATCGGTTTGGCAATAAAGTCATCGGCTCCTGCGGCGAAAACTTGTTGAATCGAGGTAATATCAGTATGCGCGGTTACGACTAAAATCGGGATATCACTGTAGCTAGCATCTTGTCGCACGACGCGACACAATTCAAGTCCATTATACGTAGGCATTTCTAGATCCAACAGCAGCACGTCGGGAACCGTAGAAGTAAGAACTTGCCAAAAATGTTCGGGTTGACTCAGTACGGTAATTTGTAGCCCCCAAGGTTGCAATAGTGTGGTTAATGTCTGCAATGCGAAGGGGTCATCATCGACAATCATGACTTTAGCATCGGTGAGTGTTATTTGCGGCGAGACTTGCGCGATCGCATCAAAAATCTCATTGGCTGTCACAGGTTGCACAACATACCGACTGACTCCTAAGCGCGCTACTGCGACTCGACTATCTAAACTGTCTTGTGTTGTCAGAATGACGATTGGTACGGTGGGAAACTGGATTTTTAATTCTTGCAGCAGTATTAACCCGCGATCGGGTACCGCATGATACAGACTCATAAAAATGACGCTAGGAGCATTTTCTGTGCGATGCAACACATCTGCGCGATTGTGGATAACTTCAACTCGCCAGCCGCGATGAGGTGCGATTTGCTGCAATTGTTGGATCAAGGCATCATCGTCAGCGATCGCTAACACTAAAGGTGTTGCCGTTGAGAGTGAGGCGATGGGTGGATGCGCAATTTCTTGCTTGAGTTGAGTTAAAAGCTGAGAAAACTGCTGCTGTTGTTTTGCTTCCCAATCACCCGCGATCAGTAAATGTTCGATCGCGCGGGCTAAATCTGAACCTTTAGCATAGCCAAATGTCCCTAATCCACCGGCTAGGCGATGGGCTTCCGCCTTGATTTGCTGATATTGCAGTGGGCTGAGGCGATCGACTGGCGATCGCACCGCTGTTTCTAGAACATCAATTCGTCGTTGCAACGAAGCCCGAAAATTCTGCGCCACCTGTTCGAGTAAAACTTGTTGTTCGTGTTGGTAATTTGTCTCTACTTTTGCCTGTAACTCTTTTTTGGGTGGTGTTCTTAAACGATATCCCAAGCGATACACAGTTTCGATCAATTCCTCGTGCATCCCTGCTGTCTTCAACTTCCGCCGCAGATCTTTGATTAAATTCGTCACAGCAGCATCAGTAGGCGAGTCATCAATTGACCACAGATGATTGATAATACTGCTACGGCTAAAAATGCGTTGGGGATAGCGTAACAACAACTCTAGCAGGCTGTATTCTTTGGGACTGAGAACAACAATTTGTTGCCGATATGTCACTTGAATCAGTGTCGGATCGAGATGCAACTCGCCCCATGTCAGAATTGGCGCAAACGTTGTACTTCCCTGACGACGCAACAGCGCACGAACTCGCGCTAAAAAATGCTCGGCATCGCAGGGTTTTGTAATATAGTCATCAGCACCAGCATTGAGTCCAGCTATCACATCTTCGTTTGTGTCTTTTGCTGTCAACATCAAGATTGGAGTTTTGCATCCTTGTTGACGTAGTTGTTGGCAAACACTCAAACCATTGAGCTTCGGCAGGATCACATCGAGCAAAATGATGTCATACTCTCCTTGAAGTGCAAGATCAAATCCCAGTTGACCGTCGGCAGCAATATCGACAGTATACCGATGCGCAGTTAATGTAGTCGCGAAACACTCGCTAATCGATGGATCGTCTTCAACTAAGAGAACTTTCATCAAGGATGATTTTCATCCAAACTAATTTTGGATTCAGTACATTTCAACTGATGTAACAGGTTAAAAAGGGGCAATGACCTATTACTAGCCAAAATGAGACTTGATAAATCTTAATATAAATTTATTAAGTTTTCAGGAAATTTTATATTATTTTTTTGAGCCAAGTGCTGCGCCTTGGGTTGTTAAAGAAGCGAGTAATTTTGCAATACTACTATCCGACAAATTTGGAAGCGAGAACTCTTGTTTGACATTGTGAAAATCACGCTGCATCGAATGTGTATATGTCGGGTCGTAGTGCGACGATAACAAATCTTGAAAAAGATCCGCCCACGCTTGTTGTGCGATCGCCTCATACCATTGCGATAATTTCTGCTTGCCGTAGCGTTCTTTCAAATGTCCTAATTTAGCTTGCAAGACATCAGGATGTTCAATGAGATGGGGATATTGCTGTAAAAGAAACTCGACTCGTGCTGCGGTTGGGACGTGAATTTCCACACAGCTTGCTTGTTTCATTTTCAACCACAGTGATTGTGGCACATAAACTTGTCCAATTTTGTTGCTTTCTGATTCTACCCACACGGGGAAACGCGAGTCGAAACTTTGGAGTTGTTGCAATAAAAGCGATTCAAAATATTTTTGCGAAGGTTGCGCCAACGGTTTATCGTGCCATTCTTCACCTAGCAGTGAACCGCGATGATTCGCTAAATTTTCTAAATCCAAAACTTGCGCGCCACGCTGCTGCATCTGTCGCAAGATATAAGTTTTGCCGCTACCAGTCTTACCACAGAGAACTTGATAAGTGAAATCAAGCGGTAATTTCGCCAATTGTTCGCGGACATAAGCACGATAAGTTTTATAGCCGCCTTCAATGACACTCACGCGCCACCCAATTTGTGCGAGTACCCAAGCCATGCTATTAGAACGTTGTCCACCCCGCCAACAGTAAACTAAAGGGCGATAATCTTTTTCTTTATCGGCAAAGTGTTCGCGCAGATGTCGAGATAGGTTTTGATAAACGAGTGCTGCACCAACTTTACGCGCAGTGAATGGAGATACTTGCTTGTATATCGTACCAACTTCGGCACGTTCTTCATTATTTAATACGGGTAAATTAATCGCGCCAGGAATATGATCTTCGGCGAATTCTCCCTCGGAACGGACATCAATAATTTCACTATAAGTTTCTAACCAAGGCTGCTGAGTGTAGACAGGAGTAGATGGCATTACAAATCAACTGATCTTTTGTTTGATTGTGCCATTTATAGGGAAGGGAGTAGGCAGTGGTGCTTAATTTGTCAAGTGCTAGGTTATTATGTTGATAAAATTTCGCATCATCAAGCTTGATTAAAAATCAATATGGCGATCGCGCTCTCAGAAGAAGATTGGAATGATTTATGGGAACAAGGTAGGCAGAGTGGTAGCCTTGTTTGCCAGTCTGATGGATGGGAAACGGTTGAGCAAGGCTACCTCCCTTATTTAGGTAATGTGCGCGATTGGCAAATGCCACTACGGGAAGGGTTATGGATTGGAGTATATGACTACAATTCGACAGATGATATTGTTTGTATCTCACAAAATTCTAACTGTCCCAATTCCTGCTTAAGCTTTTTTGTATCAGGTAATGTCAGAACAACATTGCACGGTTTGACAGATCGCGTCGATGAAGTCGTTGGTCGTAATTATCTCAGTTGTTTTCCAGATATACCTGAAACTGAGACATGGCAATCAGGACAACGCCTCATCAGGCTTCAAATCGCCTTAGATCCCTACAGTTTCTTTCACGGGTTGACACTCGAACAGTTATCACACTTACCTGCTGAGGTAAGGGAAGTTGCAGCCAATGGTGATATTAAACCATACTATCGCTTAGGAATCACAACTCCTGAAATGGAAGTAGTGCTGCATCAAATTTTACATTGTCCCTACCAAGGCTTGAGCAAGCGGATGTATTTGGAAGGAAAAGCTTTAGAATTGTTGACGCTTCAGTTTAGTCAATTTGTGCAAGGCGATCGCATTTCACAATCGTCGGTATTACGTTCAGACGATATTGAACGCATTCATTATGCTAGAGAGATTCTGCTAGCGCGGTTACACGATCCGCCTTCGTTGATTGAATTGGCGCGGATTGTTGGTATTAACGATCGCAAACTTAAAATTGGCTTTCGCCACTGCTTTGGGACAACAGTGTTTGGTTATTTACATCATTGTCGCATGGAGCGATCGCGTCAATATTTAAAAGCCGGAGGAATGACGGTATCAGAGGTAGCAAAAGCTGTCGGTTTTGTCAACCGTGGTTATTTTGCAGCATCGTTTCGCCGCAAGTTTGGCGTGAATCCAGGAGATTACTTGAACCAAGCAAAAAACTCCGGCTAGCGATCGTCCTAACAGCTTCGCGTTCTCCAACGTCCAGTAAACTTCTTGAGAGAGTTTCTCAGAGTTGCTGTTACTGGTGTTTGGAGCAATGGTGAATCAGCTGAAGCGATTGATATTTCTAACAAGTGTCTTGTCCTTACTGATAGCTTGTCCTAGTTGGGCAGAAACACAACCAGTAGTTACTGATAATGAGGAAGCACAAACGACGCAAACGCCTTCGTCGGCAATATTACAAATAACAGAAGTCAGACTTAATTCTACGGCTGAGGAACTAGAAATCATTTTAGAAACTGAGGGTTCCGAACAATTGCAGCCAGTCAGTCGTATTGAAGGAAATAGCTATATTGCTGATATTCCCAATGCACAGTTGCGGTTGCGATCGGGCAATGAATTTCGCGCCCAAAATCCAACAAGTGATATTACAGAAATAGATGTAATAAGTACAACAACAAATAGCATCCGTGTGATAGTAACAGGTGCGACAACCCCGCCACAAGTTGCGTTGTTTGATAGCGATGAAGGGTTGATATTTGGCGTAGCGTTAACTCCAACAACATCGCAAGCTGATGAAACAATTGAGTTATTAGTGACGGGTGAACAAGATAGATATCGTGTTCCCGAAGCATCAACAGCAACTCGAACTGATACACCCTTGCGCGATATTCCACAATCAATTCAGATCGTTCCCCGACAAGTTATCGAAGACCAAAAATTTATTCGACTTACCGACGCGCTGCGCAACGTTAGCGGTATTACTCAAGAAGGTGGGTTTGGTGGCGCTGCTGACCAGCTAAATATTAGAGGTTTCTATAATGATGCCACTTTTCAAGACGGCTTCAGAGATAGCAACACTTCATTAAGAGAAACAGCCAACATAGAACGCATAGAAGTTCTCAAAGGTCCAGCTTCTATTTTATTTGGTAACGTCCAACCTGGAGGAATCATAAATTTAGTTACGAAAAAACCATTAAGCGAGCCTTATGCATTTATAGATTTATCCGTAGGAAGTTTCAGTTTCTACCGCCCCAGCATTGATTTATCTGGTCCTTTAAATGAAGAGCAAACAATACTGTATCGCCTAAATCTTGCTTACGAGAATGCTGGCAGCTTCCGCGATTTTGTGAACAGTGAAAGATTTTTTATTGCCTCAGTTTTAGATTTTAAGATTGGCGATAATACTGACTTACTCGTTAATTTTGATTATACATACGATATCCGAACTCTTGACCGTGGTATACCTGCTTTTGGTCGAGGTGTTGCCGATATTCCAATTAGTAGGTTTTTAGGTCAACCAGGAGATTTTATTGAGCAAGAAAGGTATACCATTGGATATCAGCTAGAACATCGTTTCAATGAAAATTTGATACTCCGTAATCGATTTCAGTTTCTCAGTGTTAATGATGTTAACGAAAACTCAGAACCAGAATCATTAAATGAAGAAACTAGCGATTTATTAGGAAGATTTGTTGCTAGGGAAAATCAAAATGAAACATATTCGCTACAAACGGAACTAGTCGGTAATTTTTCCACAGGTTTGTTACAACATCAGCTGTTGTTTGGTATAGACTTGAGAAGAGATGTTTCTACAGGATTTTTTACAGGAATTGAAAATGCAGAAATTCCCAATCCTAGAAATCCGATTATCAATATTTTCAATCCAATCTACAGAAATGTAAGACCAGATCCATCAGAGTTGACTGACTTTCGTTTTAATGCCTCTGGCATAACCGATTCATTCGGTATATTTCTGCAAGACCAGATTGCATTTTCTGATAATTTAAAAGTTTTGATAGGCGGGCGTTTTGATACAGTCAATCAGGATAACAACGATAGAATAGAAAATGTTCGTACAACTCAGTACGATGAAGCTTTTAGTCCGAGAGTTGGTATTGTTTACCAGCCGATTCAGCCGATTTCACTTTACGCTAGTTATAGTCACTCATTTGCACCAAATTTTGGTCAAACGGTTGGAGGAGAGCTTTTAGAACCTGAGCGCGGTACTCAGTACGAAGTAGGAATTAAAGCTGATTTAAATGAGCGGCTTTCAGCAACTTTAGCACTTTACCAACTTAGTAAAACTAATATTGCTACGACCGCTCCTAATAATCCTGATTTTGTTATACCTATCGGAGAACAGCGAAGTCGCGGAATTGAATTAGATATTTCTGGTGAAATTTCTTCTGGTTGGAATGTTATTGCTTCGTATGGTTACACCGATGCTGAAATTACAGAAAGTACAGATATTCCTATAGGTACAAAACCAGCTTTAGTACCTGAACACAAAGCGAGCCTTTGGACAACTTATGAAATTCGACAAGGCAATTTGGACGGCGTAGGCTTTGGTCTTGGACTATTCTATTTTAGTGAAAAGCCTGGCGATTTAGATAATAGCTTTGTGCTGCCAAGTTATTTACGAACTGACGCAGCGATTTTTTATAGACGAGACAATTGGAGAGCAGCTATTAACATTCAAAACCTATTTGATACTAGATATTTCGAGTCTGTGAATTATGGCAGAGTAACTGTTGTTCCTGGTGCGCCATTTACAGTAATTGGTTCGTTCACGATAGAATTCTAAAATAAAAATGAACTTAAGACAAAGAGATTTATTAAAAAAACGTCATTTTCGCTCGTTTATACTAGCGACTTTGTTCTTTTTGTCAATTGTAGCTTGTAGCGCCCGTGGTGGATCTAATGCGCCGACTACTGAGTGTCGTATGGTTCAGCATTCGATGGGCGAAACCTGTGTTCCACTCAATCCGCAGCGCGTTGTTGTTTTAGGGGGACTTGATAGCGCGATCGCTTTAGGTGTAACACCGATTGGCACTACCGACAGAATTGAACCATTCGTGACACCTTACCTCAATAACGAAGCCATACAAGCAATTGAGAATATCGGACTGTATAATACGGAACCCAATTTAGAAGCAATCATCAAGCTCAAGCCCGATTTAATTCTAGGACTATCTTGGGAAATTGAAATCGGAACTTATCCGCTAATATCACAAATTGCACCTACAGTCGTGGTTGCGGTTGAAGCAGAAAAGCAGTGGAAAGAAACATTGAAAAAGTACGCCGAAGCTTTAGGGAAAACAGCAGAAGCAGAGAAGATACTTGTAGACTACAACGCTCGACTTGCAGAGTTTAAGGCAAAAATGGGCGATCGCCTCAACCAAACCGAAGTCTCATTCATTCGCGTTTACTCTGACGGAGTTCCCTCATTTTACCTAAAAAGTTCCTTCGGTGGTTCAATTTTGGAAGATGCAGGGCTAAAACGTCCACCCGCACAAGACATCGAACCCAAAGGCGCAAATCAGCAGCGGATTGATAAAGAAGTCATTTCAATTTTGGACGCTGACATCATGTTTGTGTGGACATATGGATATACTAGTGCGATCGCCCAAGAAGCACAAACTGCACTCAAAAGATTAAAGACCGATCCTTTTTGGTTATCATTAAACGTTGTCCGACAAAACCGAGTTTACGAAGTTCCTTCATCCTACTGGGCTGGGTTTGGTCCACTGGCTGCCAACTTAGTTATTGACGACCTATTCAAATACTTTCAAGTTAAATAATTTCTTATTCTAGCACAATTAAATATTAATCCTCATTAAATTCCACCTTTGTGTTCTTTGTGCCTTAGTGGTAGCCTACGGCAAGCCTCTATGCGTCTACGTTGCCCACCCTCCACAAACACCTGTGATAATGAAAAAAGCTTCATAAATCTACAAACATCATGGCACGAGACTTACGCGGATTCATCAAACTCCTCGAACAACGCGGACAACTGCGACGCATCACCGCCAAAGTTGACCCAGATTTAGAAATCGCCGAAATTTCTAATCGAATGTTACAGCAGGGCGGTCCTGGCTTAGTTTTTGAAAACGTCAAAGGCGCAGCTTATCCCGTCGCCGTCAATCTCATGGGAACTGTAGAACGTATCTGCTGGGCGATGAATATGGAAACGCCCCAAGAATTAGAAACCTTGGGAAAAAAACTTGGTATGCTACAACAGCCCAAACCGCCTAAGAAAATTGGACAAGCCGTAGAATTTGGCAAATTGTTATTCGATGTCGTCAAAGCCAAACCAGGGCGCGACTTTTTCCCTGCGTGTCAGCAAGTTGTGTTTCAAGGCGACGACTTAGATTTAAATACACTCCCCTTGATTCGTCCTTATCCAGGTGATGCGGGTAAAATCATCACGCTTGGGCTAGTCATTACCAAAGATTGTGAAACAGGAACCCCGAATGTTGGAGTTTACCGCCTGCAATTGCAATCAAAAAATACCATGACCGTTCACTGGTTGTCTGTACGCGGTGGGGCGAGACATTTACGCAAAGCTGCTGAACGCGGGAAGAAATTAGAAATTGCGATCGCGCTTGGTGTCGATCCACTCATTATTATGGCAGCTGCAACGCCTATTCCTGTCGATTTATCTGAATGGCTGTTTGCAGGGCTTTACGGCGGTTCGGGGGTACAGCTAGCTAAGTGTAAAACGGTTGATTTAGAAGTCCCTGCTGACTCCGAATTTGTCTTAGAAGGAACGATTACGCCAGGGGAAGTTTTACCTGATGGACCTTTTGGCGATCATATGGGTTACTACGGTGGTGTGGAAGATTCACCACTGATTCGTTTTCAGTGCATGACACATCGTAAAGACCCAATTTATTTAACGACGTTTAGCGGTCGTCCACCCAAAGAAGAAGCCATGATGGCGATCGCACTCAACCGCATCTACACCCCAATTCTGCGCCAACAAGTCTCTGAAATCGTTGATTTCTTCTTGCCAATGGAAGCCTTGAGTTACAAAGCGGCAATTATTTCGATTGATAAAGCATATCCTGGACAAGCAAGACGCGCAGCATTAGCATTTTGGAGTGCGTTACCGCAATTTACTTACACCAAGTTTGTAATTGTTGTTGATAAAGATATTAATATCCGAGATCCGCGCCAAGTTGTTTGGGCAATTAGTTCTAAAGTTGACCCGACTAGAGATGTGTTTATCTTACCTAATACGCCGTTTGATTCATTAGATTTTGCGAGTGAGAAAATTGGTTTAGGTGGACGCATGGGAATTGATGCAACGACAAAAATTCCTCCAGAAACTGAACACGAATGGGGTGCGGTATTAGAGTCCGATCCTGATGTTGCCGCGATGGTGGAAGGACGCTGGGTGGAATATGGTTTAGACGATTTAAATCTGCAAGAAGTTGACCCGAATTTGTTTGGTTACGATATGCGGTAGTTAGTGTAATTATTAATAAAGGTGATAGATGATTCAAGAGTACCTACAAAAAGCAATGGAGTCCGCACATTATGAACTCCTAGAAAATAATGAAGGTTTTTATGGACGAATTCCTTGTGCATCTGGTGTATGGGCAACGGGTAAAACGTTAGAAGCTTGTCGAAAAGAACTTTTAGAAGTTCTAGAAGAGTGGATAATGATTGGAATTGCTATGGGTCACGATTTACCTGAATTTGACGGCGTGACCTTAAAAATTGAATTTGTTGCCTAATACCACCCTTTGGTTCTATTTCGCGTCGTGACTTGATTGTCGCATTACGAGCTGCTGGTTTTTAAGATCCTTACTCAGGCGGCAAACACCAGTTTATGGTTAGAGATAGGTTGCGAGTTCGCATCCCAAACCCGCACCAAGGAGATATTAGTCAGAATTTACTGAGCAGAATTTTACAACAAGCAGGAATTTCTCGCGATGAATGGGAAAATTTATAGTCAACTTTATTCAAAATCCAACGATGAATGACGTTTGGTGCTACTATAGCAACCCCAAATCATTTGTGAAAATGGGTAGCGGTGGCAAACTGCTGGAAAACCCGCATTTGGTATTGTTAACTCATCTATAAACGAAACCTATCTTCATAGGTTTCTACCATGAGGTTACTAGAAGTTGCAGAAGAATTAGGAACACTCACGACTTAGAACAAGCTGACCATTTGGTAATCGATACGCGCCTTGCGGTTCTACAATTGGATCGCCAATTTGCCAAGGACGACTAGCATCAGGAGCGCGATCGCCTGATACTGAACGTACAGTACCCGTTGGATAGGATGAAGCTGTCGTATCTCCTGGGCGTGTCGGTAAGCCACCACTAGCTGTGATGATGAAGTTACCTTGTTGGCGATCGCTACCACGAGCAATGCAACTATTAGCAACTAACGTGCCAGTGTCAATTACATTTGCTGGCAACTCAGTTAAGCTGTTTTGTACGAGAGTGGTGTCTGGAGTAGTGATGTTACCCGAAGCGATCGCGCCAGTAGCATTAACATCAACTCGGTCATTGCCATCGAGAATAGCATAATCCGTCCTTGAAGCACCTGGGCGGTAGCCAAAGCCAAAGAAGACAGGCGTATTCAACGTAATGTTACCGCCTTGACCTTCAGCAGCAAATGCCAAAATATCACTGTCTTCAAACGCAATGATTGAGTCCGCAGTTATGTTAATATTACCCCCACTTCCCGCGCTGCTGGTGAGGTCTGTTCTAATGTCACTATCATTGCGCAGACGGATGTCACTTGCAGCGATCGTAATGTCGCCACCCCCAGAAAGAGTCGCAGCGGTAGTAATTTCGCTATTGTTGGCATTTAATTCACCTGTGGCATTAATTTTAATAGTGCCTGCACGACCTGTACCTTGGCTTTGGGCAGATATCTGAGCATTATTGATTAAGTTAAGGTGTGTTGTGTTGATGTTAATACTGCCACCGTTTCCACTAGAGTTGAAGGTAGTGTTAGCGAAGATGCCGCTAGCAGAACCCTGATTGCTCACTACATCCTGGCTAAACTGAGCAAGACGACTAGTAAAAGTGGGATCGCTGCCAGAAATAGTGATGTTATCTGCAATATCTAAGATAATGCTACCTGCACTTCCGCTACTACGAGCCGTGGTTAATATTTGCCCGCCATTGGTAGCTTCAAAGTCACTAGCGTTAATAGTAATGTTCCCCCCGTTACTAGGATTAGAAGTTTGAGCATTAACAACTGCACCATCTGCAATGCGAAAGGTAGGAGTATTGACTACAATATTTCCGCCTTGACCACTAGCCCCTACTTGAGTACTTGCAAACAGTCCGCTAGAAAACCCCTCGGTTTGAAAACCCACAGAAGGGTTAGCAAGATTAACTACAGGAACAGGAAATTTAAAAGAACTAACGCCGGTGATACTTACAGAATCAGAAGCATTTAATCGAATAGTTCCTCCATTTCCCTTACCACCAAAGATTTCACCTTGTTGTCCAATAACGGCAACAGCGATCGCAGAACCGCTTGTTAAAGAGAGAGTTTGTGTTTGAATATCAATATTGCCGCCGTTACCCTCTGCTCCTGATTGAACATTAGCGAAAATAGCACCAAGGTTGGAGAGAGAAACAGAGTCTTTAGCTTGCAAAGATATGTTTCCAGCATTTCCTTGACCAAGTGTTTCTGTTGAAAGCGCAGCACCATCACTTAAATAAAATGAGTTAGTTTGAATACTAATGTCACCACCCTGCCCTACTGCTTTTATACCTACAAGGCTATCAATAGCACTTAAATAAGGAATATTTAAACCTCTAAACGGAAAAAGATAGACTCCAGTAAGAATAACAGCATCACGAGTATTAATATACACATTGCCAGCCTTTCCTGTTCCAAATGTACTAGCACTCAATCGCGCGCCATCAGTAATTGATAGGGTTTCGGCTTCAATATTTATGTTGCCACCTCTCCCTTTTGCGTTGATATCCACCCTAGTGAGCGCACCACTAGCAAGACCGTTTCCTCTCACCCTTGCAAACGTAATGTTGTCTCTAGCTTTGATCTGTATATCACCTGCGTCTCCTGCTCCAGCGGTAAGCGTAATAATTTGAGCGCCATCGGTGACAGCTAGCGTTCCAGCGTTAATCTCAATATCACCTCCTCTTCCTACAGCTTCAGCTTGTACGCTACTAAAGAGACTACTAGAGCGGCTATTGTCACTTTTACTCACCCCAGCGATCGCCACATCATCACTAGCTTCGATCTGCAAATTACCTGCATTCCCTCTTCCAAAAGTAGTTGTCACTAATTGAGCGCCATCAAAGAGAGAAAGTGACCGAGTAACAATGTTGATATTGCCACCATTACCGATAGCGCCCTGCTGTACTACATTTGAAATTGAAGTTAATTCGTCTGCAAGAGTTATTTCACCTGTCGCATTGATATTAATATCTCCTGCTTGATTGTCAAGTGAACCCAATCCTGGTAATATTCCTGCTCGTACTCGGCTAGCTGCTAACACTTTTAGATTACGAGAGTTAATGGCAATGTCACCACCACTGCCAGCGCGAACATCAACTTCAGACTGTTCAGTAAGCGATATATCTCCTCTAACAATATCGTCAGAAAAACCCAAGCGGAGTATACCTTCATCTACATTTAGTCCTACTGCTCCCACTCCTGCTACACTACTTAACTCGATGCGACCACCTGGAGCAAATAGCTTTCCGGTAGCTAGCCCAATATTGCCGCCCAATAATAACAAGCTTTTACCAACAGGAACTAGCAAACCTAATCGAGATTGGTTAATAATCGGTTGGGCAGCAATTTGATTGAACAGAAAAGCAGAGGGGTTGACACTCAGCAACGAATTATCCGCAGCCACAGGTGAATTTTGCGAAAACTCTGCATCACCAGGAAACTGAATCGCATTCGCAGTTGTTGCCACAAAGGAACCGCCAAGGTCTAGCTGTGCATTTGATCCATATAAAATGCCATTGGGATTCATTAAAAATAGATTCGCATTACCCTCTGCCCGAATTAGTCCTTGAATATCTGAAGGATTACCACCCGTGACTCGTGCCAAAATATTGGCAACTGTAGGCGCATTGACAAAGTGTGCAGTTCCACCATTGGGAATACTGAAATTACTGAAACTGTGAAAGAGATTTTTGCCACCAACGGTTGTACCATTCGTAATTTCAAAGGTATCGCCGTTGACTGTAACTGTTGTTCCTACTGAAGGATCGGCAGTGACTTGAGCTACGGTGCGATCGCCTCCTCCTACCACCCCAACAAAAGCTATCCAACCCAATAACGTCAACTGCCAACGCCAACCGAACCAGTTTCTCGTCATCACCGACTTGGTTTCCTTAACAAATTATTTTTTATAGCGAACAAAAATTAAACTGATGATTATGTATAAAATTTAATCAAACCATGCTACGTAAAACCTACAACAAAGTAAGGATGAGCACTATTAATTACTTGATTTCTTAAGATTTTTTATAAAAATACTAACTACTTTTTTTCCACAAAACGAATTACCTTGTCATCTATTTCTGGATATATCGATTTGATTTAAAGCTTTATAGTACAAAGGAAATCTGATGAGTAGTTGGCTGAATGTAGCCTGCTGCTGTGTAATCTCGTCCGAAGACAAACTCGCTGTAGTCAGCAATGTTATCAAGTCCGAGTACGCTCAAAATGATTTCTACAATGAGCCAAATTACTGTTTTAATTAGTAAGTTTTTCCACAAAATATTCATGGGTTTCTATTTGTTGGAAATGAACTAAAGCTTTCTGCTCAATTCAAACAATAGAAGATACATCGTGGTAATACACTTACTATATGTGCACATTTGAGTACCAAGTTAGGGCTGACTGATAGCTCAATTACGACATCGCGATTGCCTAAAACTACATTAGACTTCGCGCATGAATCAGACTAATCCCCGCAAATAAACGTTTTCCATATCTTCTGCCCCAGAATTGGAGGAAACCGAGAGGGGGCAAAGGAATAGAGCATTAGTTTTCCTCAGAATTGAGGACGGAAGTGGCTAGTTTGAGCCAGAAGCTTTTAAAGACTTGACAAGGTAAAAGGCATGTACTGCAAAGCCTAGGTAATTTCTTTTGTCTATACTCAACTGCGCTCCGAATAGGAGTTATTAGTACTTCATAGCCTAGTTTTGGCGAAGAATGCAGCTACTAGTAATCACAGCGATCGCCTCCACTAACAACTCCTGTGCTGATATCAAGTTGATTATGCACTTTTGTGCAATCGTAGTGGCGTAATTTTGCCATGAGAGATCCAAGCTTTGCAATCAAGTTGACATAAAAGATGAATGCATTATCTCAGCGCACACCTTATTGTGTAAATCATATTCAAAGTTATTCCATCTAAAAAGATTCATCTATTTTCTATTAGATAAATCCTCAGTTACTTTCGCTAGCTACTCTGTATAAATAACCATGAGTAAACGCATATAAGCAACAAGCGATCGCTAAATTTTTACTAGTTCACTTAAAAGTTAGGAGGCTTTATGTACGCTAATTTCTGGTCAATTTTTCTAACTGTTAGTTTATTGATTGAATCGATTCCCAGCTTAGTAATTATCGCATTAGCGCTAAGAACCAATAAAAAGAAGTCGCAATTACACAAAGAAGCTTACTGAGAGTTTATGAGGACAGCTTACAACATTAAGGAGCATTAGAAAAATATGAATGCAATATCACAGGTTTTTAAGACCACACAAATCTTTAAGCTTAGAAAAAATGAACAAGAATCTCCCGCGTCTGTTGTTCAAGATCCAGGCATCAAAGATACTAGCGATCGGGTAATAGACGAGCAGAATACTACGGGCGATCGCATTCCTAATTCGCCTCCAAAGAATTTGAGTGGTTCACCTGAGTTCACGAGTAAAGAGATGCCCAGCGTATGGATTTACGACGGAGAGGCATACGATTTATCTGACTTCATTAAGAAGCATCCAGGCGGTGAATTCTTCATTGGACGTATGAAAAATAGAGACATTACGGCACTCGTTAATATCTTTCATCCTAATCCCGAAAAGGTTAAAAAACTTCTTAAGAAATATGCTTTAGGAAGAAAAGCCACTCGCGAAGACTTTCATCCCAAATACAACGCTCCACCCTTCTTATTTCGTGATGATTTTGATGGTTGGAGAGATACGCCAAAGTTTGATTTTCAAAACAAAGAGCAACTTCTAAATAAGGTTAAAGCAAGGCTTAATCAGCCAGAAATGAAAAAAAAGCTTGCTGAAATGGACTTTCTTTTTGATGCAGTCACCGTCATTTTATTCATTGTCTATATCCTTGTGCAAGCGCTGCAATTGAACACGCAGTATATGCCAATTTATCTCTTTGTTCCACTCATGGCGGCTCTCAGAATCTCGCTTTCAGGGGCTGGTCACTACTTCAACCATCGAGCACAAGTCCGCTGGAATAAACTATTTGCGCACATCTTTGATATTAACTACGTTCCCATGTCCTTCGTCGTTATTGACGGTCATAGTTTGATGCATCATCCATATACTCAGAGCGACGTTGATGTCAAGCAAAATGTCTTCACAGCAATGATGGAACTGCCTCGTTACTATCGAATTCCACTTCATACTGTACACAAGTTAGGGCACGTTCTCACGGGTATGTTCGTTCGCACAATCGAGATGTGTACATATGCCATCAAGTATGGCGTAAAAGACTTCTATGGCTCTTGGCAACGAGGTTTACCGCATTATGTAGGCATGATAAGTATGCGAATCCTGCTGTTTGCTGAGTTGTTACTGTTTTGGCTGCACGGCGATCTCACAGCTTGGTTTGCACAATTTATTCTCACTGTGTGGATCAGTACCTTCATGATTGTTGCTAGTCACGATTTTGAAGAGGAAACAACTGATGTGAGTGAGGAACAAGACTGGGCAGTATCGCAAATTAAAAACTCCTACGATCTCACGATGGTTGGTAACAAATACATTGATTGCTTTCTGTCAGCAGGTCTGAGTCCACATCGCGTCCACCATGTTCTTCCTTATCAAAGAAGTGGTTTTGCCAATGTTATTAGCGAAGACCTTGTCCGCGAAGAAGCAGAAAAATTTGATATTGTTTGGTCGCAGCCTAAGAACTTCTTTATCGATCGCCTGCCAATCTTAGTGAAACATTACTTGTTTGGTCCATCACGGTGGGCAAAAGAAAAGAACATTGGACTATTGAAAGAACATCTTCACCTACAAGCATTACGAACATCAGCGGAATATCTCTACAAAGGCATTGTTGGTATCGGTTCAATTTAACGAGAAGCAAGATGTTACAGGACTTCTGAAATTGAAATTTATAGCAGTAAGTAAAAAAAGGAGAAAGCTTGTATGAATACTAAAGTTATCGAAATGAACAAAGCAGCACATAGCCGACCTTTTGTTGCACCAACGCAGATGAAAGCAAACCAGATTCTTGATGAACTTTGTGTGATTAGGTCAAAGCGGCTACTACCCACGATTGAGAGCATTGCAACTGGCACTCCTAATAATGTCATTCGCCAATCTGATGCGGCTAAATTTGTGGCTAACTTCCCTACCTTAGAGCAAAATCAATTCCGGATCGAGAAGCTTTATAGCAATACTCGCATTGACACAAGACACTTAGCAGTCAACTTGCTATCCGATGAAGCGATCGCGCTAAGCGGACACAACATACCGATTCAGTCGCGGATGCAGATGTTTCAGGAGTATGCAGTTCCCTTAGCTGAGCGAGTTGCAAAACAAGCACTCTTATCTGCCACTGCAAGTATCGATCCTGACGATCCTTGGCAATCAGAGTTGAAGATTGAAGATTCGATCCGCCTGATCGTTTTTGTATCGAGTACAGGCTTCGTTGCACCAGGAGTAGATACCGCATTAATCGAAAAGCTTGGACTAAGGCGCGATATCGCTCGCGTTACCGTGAATTTTATGGGTTGTGCAGCGGCAATGAATGGACTGCGTGTTGCCTGCGATCATGTACGGGCTAATCCTACGCACAAAGCGCTTGTCGTCTGCTTGGAACTCAGTTCAGTCAACGCAGTGTTTGCCGATGAAGTCAATGATGTTGTTATTCATAGTATTTTTAGCGATGGGTGTGCGGCAGTGGTGATCGGAGCGTGTGAAGAAGATCGCGCGATCGCTCAAGGTAAAGTCGTGATTCGAGATCACCTCAGTTATCTAGTTGAAGATACTCAAGATGGTATCGTTCTTGGCATCCACGATAATGGCATTACTTGTCAACTTTCGCGCCAGCTACCGGAATATATCGAAACTGGTGTAGGTCCAATTATCGAACGTTTTCTAGCCAGCCATGCGCTAACGAAAGAGAGTATCGATCTTTGGGCGGTTCATCCTGGTGGTACGCGCATTATTGAAAAGGCACAGCGTTCTCTTGGACTGAGCGATCGCCAAGTTGCTGATAGTTGGGAGATACTTCGTCAGTATGGCAATATGCTTAGCCCCTCAGTACTGTTCGTTTTAGAACGGATGTTGCAGCGATGCGAGCAAGATTCAACCGAAATGAAGCCATTGACTGGAATTGCCTTTTCATTTTCACCAGGAGTTGGGGTGGAGGGGATTTTGTTTCAGAAGGTTTAGTGAGCAAGTTACCTTGCGGTGCAGGGGTGCAGGGGAGAAATTATTTGTAGTTTGTCTTGAGTGAATTGGTATGACCGGCAAAAGTCATATCTTGAGCAGGCATGAACGGCACCTCTGCGACTGACAAAAGTTCTTGGCTCGTTTATCCAGGCAAATATCACGCTATAGGAAGGACACAGGCATGAGATTTATTCGATTTCTTTGGGATATATCGTGGCGGAATATCTTGATTGCAACGATTGCAGGTTTAATTAGTGGTAGTGGCAATGCGATGCTCATTTCACTGATTAATCGAGCGGTCAATCAAGCATCACTTCCTAACGCATTGCTTTATTTTGCGGCATTGGCTCTTTTTGTTCTTGTCACGAGTATTATCTCGCAATTCATGCTCATTAATCTTTCGCAAAATGCAATTTATCAGTTGCGATTGCGATTAGGTCAAAATATCTTATCTTCTCCTTTACAGCATCTAGAAAAACTTGGAGAAAATCGTCTACTCGCCACATTGACAGATGATGTTCGCGTCCTGTCGCACGCCGTTTCTGCTATTCCTAACCTCTGTATCGACCTTGCTACAATTTTTGGCTGCTTAGTTTACTTAGCTTGGTTATCAAATACGATATTTGTGTTGACGATCGCCTTCACGTCGATTGCCATTTGGTGTACTCAAGCGAAACTCGGCAAGGCGCGGCATCTGTTCGCGGCAGCCCGTGAAGAAGACGATAATTTATTCAAACATTTTCAAGCTATTACTACGGGAATTAAAGAACTAAAACTGCACAAGTCAAGACGAGAAGATTTTTTCGCGAAGAACTTGCAGGGAAGTGCCGCAAAACTGCGTCAGAAAAACAGTACTGCAATGAAAAGTTTTGCGATCGCCAACGGGTTAGGGCAGTTTTCGCAGTTCACAAGTTTGGCATTTATTGTTTTCATCTTGCCTTGGTTTATTTACATTCCCATGCCGATGCTATCCACCTATGTCTTGACTAGTACCTTTATCGCTATACCAATGCAAAACCTCTTGAAGCGATTACCCGATCTCGTGCAAGGCAATATTGCTTTACAGAAAATTGAAAGAATGAAGCTGTCCTTAGCTAATCAAGCCGAATTTGATTCTGTTGATTCCGACAACATCAATCATCATTGTCTACTCGAACTCGATGCAGTGACTTATATGTATCAACCAGAGAACGAACCAAATGAGATGCGTCCTCCTCATCGTCATCAAGGTAGTGGTAGGTTAATGCATCATGCAGATGTTGCAGAAAGAGGATTTCTTCTAGGTCCTATCAGTTTGTCCTTGCGAGCGGGAGAAATTACATATATTGTGGGTGGCAATGGAAGTGGTAAATCAACGCTTGCCAAACTTATTGCAGGGTTGTATGTACCTCAAAGTGGCTCAGTATATCTCGATCGAGTACCGATCTCAGAGCAAAACCGCGAGTGGTATCGCCAGCATTTTTCTGTAATCTTTTCTGACTTCTATCTTTTCGATCGCTATCTAGGATTCAATCATGTGAATTTAGATCGCGAAGTTGAAAGTTATCTCAAGCAATTGCAGTTAGACCACAAGGTACAAGTAAAAAATGGTATTTTATCGACAACTCGCCTTTCTCAAGGACAACGAAAGCGCCTTGCTTTATTAACAGCTTATCTTGAAGATCGTCCGATTTATTTATTCGATGAATGGGCTTCTGACCAAGACCCATTCTTCCGCGACCTCTTTTACAAAGAGATTCTTATCAAGCTAAAAGAACGCGGTAAAACAGTTTTGGTTATTACTCACGACGACCGTTATTTTCACCTTGCAGATCGCATAGTTAAACTCGACTATGGCAAGGTTGAATCAAATTATATTCCACTATCTCTTACCAAAAATAAGCCCCTGGGTTAACCAACGTCAGTGAAGAAATTTGAGCGAAGCAGCCGTAATGCAGAGCAAAATTGAGTAACTGTGCAGAATCAGTATAAAACTTAGTTGAAGTAAAAATATGAACGCGAGTGAACAGACAATTAATCAGAAAATTTGCGAGCAAATGACTCAGGTGCAAGCAGGTTTGGAAAAAGTCATAACAAAAATCTTTGAACAAGCGGGTAGCAAAATTCAATTGGAGAAACGCGAACAAGTTGAAAAAGCAATTAAAGGTACTAAGCAAATTCTAGAGCGTTTTAAGAGTAAGTATGCTTAAGCGGTTCTATTACGTAATTTTTATAGATAAAAGCTCGCATCATTGAATTGATGAATAGTGGATATGGCTTTTGATTCTCTCGATCCCAGCAATTACCCGAATCTACTCGGTTCAACTGACTCCACGCCCTCGCTTCAAACTGTCAAAAAACTGAGAATTACAAAATGGCTATTTGGATTAACTCTATTTCTGATTGCAGGTGGTAGCTATCTTGTCTATCGCCAATTTATGCCCCAACAGCAAGCACAACCCATGGCAGCGGTGCCAGTCGAACAGACGAATTTAACGATCGCAGTTTCAGCCAATGGCACTGTCGAACCGGAGCAGACGATCAATGTCAGTCCTAAAACGGCAGGAATTCTGAAAAGCCTGTTGGTGAAGGAAGGTGATTTTGTCAGCAAGGGACAAGCGATCGCCTACATGGATGACTCTGATTTACAGGGACAACTCGCGGTTGCTCAAGCTAATTTAGCGAAACTGCTAGCAGGAAATCGCAAAGAAGATATTGCCCAAGCCCAAGATGATTTGCGCCGCAATCAAGAACTTTTTACAGCAGGGGCAATTTCTCGCCAAGCTTACAACCAAGCTAGCACCGCTCGCGCTACGGCTCAAGCCCAAGTAATCGAAGCACAGCAAGCTCTCGCGCTGTCTCAAGCTGGATCGCGCCAAGAAGATATTGCGGCGGCGCGTGCATCAGGTACAGTCGGCGCAAGGTGCGCTACAAACGATCCAGACGCAGATCGCTGATACGGTAATTCGAGCGCCATTTAGTGGAGTTGTGAGTCGCAAGTATGCCGATCCAGGTGCCTTTGTCACGCCAACGACGGCAGGTAGTGCGGTTTCCTCGGCAACTTCATCATCGATTCTGTCATTGGCTGCCACGAATCAGGTTGTAGCCAACGTTGCGGAGAACAACATTTCCCAAATTCGCGTTGGTCAACAAGTCGCGATCGCGGCAGATGCCTATCCTGGCAAAACGTTTCAGGGACGAGTTACGCAAATCGCGACTGAGGCTACCGTGGCGCAAAATGTCACTAGCTTTGAGGTAAAAATTGCGCTCCTTTCCGATTCCGAGAAGCTGTTGCGATCCGGAATGAATGTATCTGTAAAGTTCCAAGTTGGTCAGTTGCAGAATGCGATCGCCGTACCTACAGTTGCGGTTGTGCATCAGCAAAATACCACAGGTGTTTTTGTTGCGAGTGCAAATCAACAACCTGTATTTACTCCCATCACAACCAGAGCAACCGTTAACAATCTTACCGAGGTAAAGACTGGACTAAACGGAACAGAAAAAATATTGATTCAGCTTCCTTCCAAAACTCAATCTCAGTCTAGTATTTCATTGCCAAGTTTAGCAGGTAGCTCTCCAAAGGACGGTCTTCCTGGCGGTGGTCCTCCTCCTCAGTAGTTCAGAGGTGTCAACTCATGACGATATTTTTACCTCACACAATAGTGGTTTCTAAACGCGTTCAGATATCAGCAGGCGAAATCCTATCGATGGCGATCGAGGTACTGTGGTGCAATAAACTCCGTACTGGTTCAGCAAATCACACACCTGTAATCCGCAGGTAACTGGCTATTTTGTTAAGCTAAAGCGTATTTAACTTGCATAATTTAAAATTTTGAGCAAATTTGGAAACCTTCTTCTGCACTCCTGTGCTCTCTTCCTCGTCTGCAATCTAAACTAGCAACTGAAATATTTAACAGCTTAGCGCGATCTCCACATAAAACGATACAAATCGCGGACAAATCGCTGGGGAGATTCGACGTGTAAACCATGTCCAGTTTCGCGGTAGATTTTTAAAGTGGAATTGGGAATTTGAGCTTGGAGGGCTTGTTGGTTTTGCAACGTTACAATACCATCGCGATCGCCCCATAAAATTAATGTCGGTGCTTCGATCTGGTTTAACTGCGTAGCATAATCTTCGACAATCAGCCCTGCTAAAGCTTGTTTCCATACTATCAGTGGCACTTTCAAACTTTCAGAAATCGCAGTATCTAAAAACGCAGGTGGAATCGGTTTATAAAAGGTACTCGCTTGAAATTCGCGGACAAAGCCAGGATCAATCGGCTCGACTAGCGCTTGAATAGTATTATTAAGCTCTTTAATTACTGGGTTTCTCACTGCGGTAGGTGCAGCACCGATCAGCACTAATCGCTGGACGCGTTGCGGATAGTCTACTGCAACTTTGTGCGCAATAAACCCTCCCATTGAATGACCAACAAGAGTAGCTTTGTCGATTTTCAAAGCAGTCATAAACGCCTCAATATCCGCAGCAAAGTCAGCTTGCGTATAACAGCAGGAGGGACGTGAAGAGTTACCATGACCACGTTGGTCAATTGCTAATATGCGAAACTTGTTTGATAACAAAGGTAAATTACGTTCAAATGATCGCCAAGAGTCTGTGTATCCATGTAGGAAAATAATCGCATCTGAATCTTTAAAAGACGGTTGGTTCTCAACGTAATTTAGAGTCACACCATGACTCAACTGCACCTGATTTGACTTCATTACAGATGCTGTAGACTTTGCTGAGGCGGGTTGCAATTTACTACCAAAAAAGAAAGCAGTCGTTCCTAAACTCAACGATAAAAATGTACGTCTACTTAACTGGGGAACCATAAGTGTTCATTCGTAGTTTTATCCAGTTACGATAAACTCTTAGCAAGAACCTTGTCATCCCACTCTGATCGCCATGTAAGTTGAGGATTGAACCTAAGGCTTAAAATGTTTCAGATTCAATTCCTCTTAACTGCTTGGCTTTGATAATCGGCGATCGCACTAAATTCATTTTCTAAGTTTTGATACAAGCGTTCGTACAACGAGAACAGATCGTGATATGTGCTGACTAAATGTGCATTAGGTTTATGACGATAGGTAATGCGAATTAATTTTTGCACGTCAGCGAAAGCGGCGATCGCACCGACACTATACATTGCTAAGACTGCTGCACCAAACCCGCTTCCTTCATAAACTTCTGGCATAAGTACTTCAATTCCAAACAAATCTGCCATTAGTTGTCGCCAAGGAGTCGAACGCGCAAAACCACCCGAAGCACGAATTTCTTTAATATCTCCGGTAAGTTCTTGTAAAGCGACGTTAACGCTGTAAACGTTAAATAAGATGCCTTCTATAATTGCGCGGACAAAATGCGATCGCCCGTGATGTAATCCCACACCAAAAAATAAACCACGTGTTTTCGCATTCCAATGCGGGGCGCGTTCGCCTGATAAATAAGGTAAACACAACAAACCTTCAGCGCCTGGAGAAACTTCCATCGCCGACGCAATCATCAAGTCGTACGGATCTACCCCCAAGTGCTTCGCTTTTGCGACTTCTGGCGCGCAAAAGTTATCGCGAAACCACCGTAAAACAATTCCACCATTATTTGTGGGTCCACCGATAACCCAGTGTTTTTCAGTTAAAGCGTAACAAAACGTTCTTTCTTTCTCATCCGTTAGTGGTGTATCTACAACCGTGCGCACTGCACCACTCGTACCAATCGTAATCGCGACTTCGCCTTTAGCGATCGCTCCAACTCCCAAGTTGGCTAAAACACCATCATTTGCCCCAATCACAACGGGTGTATCAGGTGCAATGCACATAACTTCTGCATAACGTGTTTTCATCCCCCGCAAAACGTGCGTTGGCGAAACGAGTTCACTCAATTGTTCTGCACGTATTCCGGCAAGTTGCAGCGCCTCGGTATCCCAATCAAGCTGTTTTAAATTGAGTAACCCTGTCGCTGATGCGATCGAGTAATCAATCACGTAGCGCTCGAATAATTGATAGAAAATATACTCTTTGATCGAGATAAACTTAGCAGCTTTCTCAAAAACATCTGGGTTCGATTCGCGCATCCACATCAACTTTGTGACAACGGAAACTGGATGAATCGGGCTTCCGGTACGCAAGTAAAGATCGTGTTTCAGATCTTGTTGCTTGAGGAATTCTGTCTGATGAATACTGCGATTGTCTGCCCAAATAATGGCATTTGTTAAAGGATAGTTTTTGGCATCAACGGCGATTAAACTGTGTGTTGCTGCGCTAAAGCCCAAGGCGGCGATCGCCGATTTTGAAATTTCTGCTGCATCTACTGCATCGCGCACTGCTGCAATCACCGCGGAAAAAATTGCTTCAGGGTCTTGTTCTGCCCAAGTGGGTTTGGGGACAATAATTTTATATCCCCGATTCCCCATACCTTTAATTGCACCTGAAGCCGAAAAAACAATCGCTTTTGTACTCGTGGTGCCAATATCAACACCGAGAAAGTAAGTTTGACTCATAGATTTAGGATTAGTCAGTGGGTGAAAATAAACGTAAGTAAATTGGTAACTGGTAATTGGAAATAATATTCATCTAGAATTACCCATTACCCATTCGCTACTTAGTTACACAAAAAAGCTGATCAAAAACACGATCAAAAAGCCCACCAAACCAATGATCGTCTCCATGACTGTCCACGAACGTAGTGTATTTTTCTCAGATAATCCGAGATAACGACTGACTAACCAGAAACCTGAATCGTTAACGTGGGAAAGTACGGTTGCACCGGATGCGATCGCAATTGTAATTAACCCACCCATTGGTGCAGAATAATTCCCTGCTTCGATTGCGGGTGCCATAATTCCTGCGGCTGTTACCATTGATACTGTTGCCGAACCTTGCGAAACTCGTACCGCAGTCGCAATAAGAAACGCAAGAAGAATAATCGGTAAGTTTGATGCCGCCATGACACCGGCTAACGCATCACCGACGCCACTTGTTACCAAAACTCTGCCAAAAACACCACCCGCACCTGTAACTAAAATAATCAATCCTACTGGTTCGAGCGATTTTGTTGCGATAGTTTGAATTTCATCTGGCGTGTAACCGCGTCGAGTTCCTAATAAATAAAACGAAGCAAGCGCCGCAAGAAGTAACGCGGTAAATGGATGTCCTAAAAATCCGAGTAAATTACGGACAAAATTACCTTCTGGTAACAAAATTCCAGAAACAGTATTGAGCAAAATCAGTAAAAGTGGAATTGCAATAATGGCAACGATTATACCAAACGGCGGTGGGTCTTTTGCCACTTCCTTTTCTGGTGCGTCAATGATCATGTATTCTGGCACTTTCACGTGGATTTTCCCGCCGATGTACTTACCAAAGAAGACACCACCGACGATCATTGCCGGTAAACCCGCGATCGCACCAAACAAAATCACCCAACCCAGATCCGCATTAATTAATGACGCAACCGCAACCGGACCTGGCGTTGGTGGAATGTAGCTGTGAGTGATTGCTAACCCTGCGGTTAAGGGAATGGCATAATACAGCAACGATTTTCCAGTCCGTTGCGCTAAACTGTACACCAGCGGAATCAGAATAATTAAACCAACATCAAAGAAGACAGGAATTGCGACTAAAAATCCTGTCAAGCCTAACGCCCACTGCGCGCGATCTTGTCCAAAGCGTCTTACTAAAGTATTTGCTAATTGTTCCGCGCCGCCAGACACGCGTAACATCTCGCCAAACATCGTACCCAAACCAACCACAATCGCAATAAAGCCAAGGGTGTTCCCCATACCTTGTTGAATTGTGCTGGCAATCTCATTTAAAGGTATTCCTGCTGCAACCGCAACGAATAAACTACTCAAGAGCAAAGCTACGAATGCTTGTAGCCTTAAACCCATTACCAGAAACAGCAGTAAGCCGATGCCGAGCATCGCGATTAGAATTAATACACCAGGTGACATAATTGCAGCTTAAAAGCCCCCCTCAACTCTTTTTTTATGCGCAACAATGTTGCAATACAGCTAAATAGTGGGGTCAATTTTCTTTATGAAAATGATTATTATTCACTAAAGCTTTGATACTCAAGCAACCCAAAATTGGTTGTAACCGTGACCAACAACTTGAAAGCGATCGCTTGTTGTTTCTACCTGAGCTAAAGTTTAGTACCACTAGGCTGAAAGCCCGTTACGCTGTACCCAAATGCAGAATCACTCTGCTCACTAATTAATTTCACTTATAAATAATATTGTTAAAACTTTATTTACCTCGGTCATCTACCTAGAGAGATTAATCTAAAGATAGAGTGAATTTTTATCAGGTCTTGCTAGCTCAAGAATAATACTTGCAGCATTAGACCTAACGCCGTGTATTAACCTGACTAAGCAGGAATAGAGCGAATCTTAGTTTATTAAAACTTTTGTTTATTTAATGTAGAATCTACTATTTTATGGCAAGTAACTCCGAGACAGATATCCGCGTTTCAGCTACCGGCAAAATCTGGGGCTTTGCGACAGGTATGCTTGCGATCTGCATTCCGTTAGTCCCTGTTACTAGAAGTGGTCCTATTCTGCCATTAGCGGTAGTGACAGGTGCCGCTATTGGTACAGTTGCCGTTTGGCGTAGCTCAGATAATGACGCAAGTAACAATTTGGCAAATAGTATCAAGAACTTAGAACAGCGAGTCGCTGATTTGGAAACAATTTGTAGTTCGCAAGAAATTGAATTACAGCGAAGAATTCGGCGGTTAGATACAGAAGATTGAGTGCCAAAAAGCGTTCTGTCAAAGTCCTTCTACCAAGTTTGGGAGAGGGATTTAGGGTGAGGGCGAGACTCACACGCATTGATTAAACCTCCTGCATGAATGCTTGATGAATAAATTCACAGCCAAACAAAAGACAATCTACCACTGTCAACTTATTGATAAAAGTCTTGCCTCAGTGTACGAAAGTACACTTTGCTTGAGTAGCCCCTGACTTCAGTCAGAGGGCGTTTGTGATTCATGCAAGAAGTCTATTTATTGACAAGAAAAAGCGATCGCCCTTGCATGAGAAGCGATCGCCTTAATTCTTTAGTCTCACTTACACCAAAACTGATTGCATCAAAGGCTTGTCAGGAGATAACTTGCCACTACGCAGCCACTCATCTAACTCGGATGGTGCTTGCACTTTTTTCAGTTGTTCGCGTAGTTTTTCGCCTTCGAGGATTTCTTGCTGCAATAAGATCTGTGCCGTTTCCTCTAACAAGTCGCGATTTTGAGCCAAAATGCTTAAAGCAATGTGATGCGCTCCATCAACGATTTCTTTGACTTCGCGGTCGATTTCTTCTGCAACTTTGGGGCTAACTGAACGACGCGGGTTGCTAAAACCGCCGAGAAACTCTTGTTGGATTTTCTCAAAAGCAACTGGACCTAACTCATCACTCATACCGTAAAGTGTCACAGCGCGTTCTGCTAAATCAGTAGCTTTTTGAATGTCATCACTCGCCCCTGTAGATACTTTCCCGAAAATCAATTCTTCAGCAGAGCGTCCGCCAAGTAGCGTTGCAATCCGCCCGCGTAACTCATCTTCAATCATTAAAAAGCGGTCTTCTTCGGGCATTTGTACGGTATAACCTAATGCACCTACACCGCGAGGAACCACTGAGATTTTCTCGACTTTACCCGCACCAGGCATCAAAGCACCGATAATCGCATGACCAACTTCATGGTAAGCAACGGTCTTTTTCTCATTTTCATTGAGAACGCGCGATCGCCTCTCTAAACCAGCCACGACACGCTCGATTGCTTCATTAAAGTCACTCATCGACACAGCTTCGCGATTTTGGCGGGCGGCGAGAAGTGCGGCTTCGTTCACTAAGTTTGCCAAATCGGCTCCCGCAAAGCCTGGGGTACGTCCGGCAACGGTTAGCAAATCGACATCATCCGCTAACTTCACATTCCGTGCATGAACTTTGAGAATCGCTTCGCGACCGACTTTATCAGGGCGATCGACAACAACTTGACGGTCAAATCTTCCTGGACGGCGTAGCGCAGGATCTAGCACTTCAGGACGGTTTGTCGCGGCGATGATGATTACGCCAGTATTCGCATCAAAACCATCCATTTCGGTAAGCAACTGGTTTAGCGTTTGTTCGCGTTCGTCGTTACCGCCAACAAAGCCGTTAGCACCGCCTCGCGATTTACCCAAAGCATCTAACTCGTCAATAAAGACGATACAAGGCGCTTGTTGCTTCGCTTGTTCAAATAGATCGCGGACGCGCGCTGCACCGACACCGACAAATAACTCGATAAATTCTGAACCGGAAATGCTAAAGAAAGGAACACCCGCTTCACCGGCGATCGCTTTTGCGAGTAAGGTTTTTCCTGTTCCTGGAGGTCCGACAAGTAGAACTCCCTTAGGAATTTTCGCTCCAAGTCGAGTATATTTACCCGCATTTTTGAGGAAATCAACAATTTCTTGGACTTCTTGTTTAGCTTCTTCAACTCCGGCGACATCACCGAATTTAACTCCGGTAGTTCCTTCGGAGTAGATACGCGCTTTACTTTTACCAACCGTTAACGCAGCAGGACCGCCACCTTGACGGTTAATTAAAAATCCCCAAATTCCAAAGAAAATTAATGGCGGTATCACCCAACTTAAAATTGTGCCAATCCAACCATTATTATTCGGTGCTGGAGCCGCAAATTTAACATTATGGTCGCGAAGAATTTTGGGAAGATCTAAGTCAATCGCAATTGGTGTTGTGGTAAAAGCTTGACCCGTTTCTTCTGGTGTTTCGGATTTGAGTGCAAACTCGATGCGGTCGCTACCAACAATTGCCCGATCGACTTTATCCGCTTCGACTTGCGCAATAAAATCGCTGTAAGAAACTTGCGGTAAACGCGGACCAAAGCTTGGCACAATAAAGTTTAGTAGCAAAAGTATCGTAAATAAAATCAGCAAGCTGCCTCCGAATTGCCGTGCTTGTGGCGGCTTTTTCGAGCGCTTGTTATTGTTTGTTTCAACAGGCATTTGAATAGCTTCTCCTAATATGAAAAGAAGTTGGAGATCAAAGGTCAGATAGAAATTCTATGAAGAAGACGCCTTGTGTTTGTACCTATGGTATTGATCAGCTAGCCCCGATCTCTGACCTCTGACCCCTGACCTCTAATTTAGGTCAAGAGTAAGGCGAACAAACCGCACAAAGTAATACCATCAAATACTCCTGCACCACCAATACTTAAAACCCCCGAACTCATCGATTGAATATCTTTGAGGTGAAATAAGTCAGCACCAATCAAAGTTCCTAAAATTCCACCAGCAAAAGCCACTGGTGCTGCATGGGCTGTTGCCAAGACCATTGCTGATAATGCCGCAGTCAACGGTGCGATTAAGGGATTCATTTGAATGCCAATTCCTGGCACAACTCTAGCTGCATAGTAACTAACAACCGTCACGATCGCCGTCACTAACACAATTGCCAAGGTATTACCTTGCGTAAATTGATACAATGCTAATCCTACAGGAATGACACCGCCTCCTACATTAATCGCAACGACAGTAGAGCGTTTCATCCGTTTGAGCGGAATACCCCAATACTCGCGCAACCATAATTCAGTTAAATTATCTGCTGTTGGTTGCGGCGCTTCAACTTTGTAAAGTGGAATATTGATTGTGCTGCCAACGATTACCGCAGCTAGTAATAACACCGCTACATCGGGTGCAAACCCCAACTTGGCTACCGCTAGCCTAATAACGTCAACTGCTAGCGTAAACCACAAAAAGGGTAGAAACAGCAATAAGACGAGAAATAGTAACAGCGATACCGGCAGGTAAAACATTGACTTACCAATGTGAGAGCTTGAACTTAACCGCTCTACAGTCATTGTAAAAGTAAGCGATCGCGAGTAACAGTTCGGTGTTTACTTAACATTCCACCGCAAAAGCCGCACCTTACTGCTTCGCGGAGTGATGAATTTTGAGTGATGCCGCACTTGGCTTAAGAGAGGGGTGACGGGTGAGAATGTGCGAACTTACGGACTTTCTATCTTGCTCGCTGTAAAAAATTATAGACTAATCAATATTTCGGAAATTCGCCCATATCACATAGACTAAAAGCAGCGAATTTTGCACTTTTGGGTTCAGGACGGTAAGCTTTGACTGAAACTAACAATGTATCCTCACAATTTCAGGATGTCTCGCGCAGGGAACTGCGAGAGTTAGTACGGAATCAACTGCAATCACTCCTCGAACAAGGTGATTTGCAGGGAGCCAAGGCTATTTTAGAACCTGTACAGCCCGCAGATATCGCGGAAGCAATCGAAGGCTTACCAGAAGCAATGCAAGCGATCGCCTTTCGTTTACTATCGAAAAGTGAAGCGATCGAGGTTTACGAATATCTTGACTCAAGTGTTCAAGAAGCACTCATCGTCGAATTTAAAAGTCAAGATGTTCTCGATATTGTCGATAAAATGTCACCCGACGATCGCGCCAGGTTGTTTGATGAATTACCAGCAAAATTTGTAACTCGCCTTTTAGAACAACTGAGTCCTGCGGAACGCCAAGCAACCGCTCAACTATTAGGTTACGAAGCGGGTACGGCTGGGCGGATCATGACACCCGAACTTATTTCATTAAAAGAAAACTTTACCGCCGCGCAAGCATTAGAGCGAATTCGCCGTTTAGCAAATGCGACTGAGACAATTTACTATCTTTATGTCACCGACGCGGCAAGACGATTAACTGGGATTTTGTCGCTACGAGAACTCGTCACCGCACAGCCGCAGCAAACGATCGGCGAAATCATGACGCGTGAAGTTGTATTTGTTTATACTGATACTGACCAGGAAGAAGTGGCGAGATTAATTCAACGCTATGACTTTTTAGCGGTGCCTGTCGTCGATCGCGAACAGCGTCTAGTGGGAATTATCACGGTTGATGACGTGATTGATATCTTAGAACAAGAAACCACCGAAGATATTTATGCGTTGGGTGGTGGTGTGCAATCAGGAGGAGATAACTATTTCCAAACTGATTTAATTACAGTTGCACGCAAGCGCGTTGTTTGGTTATTTGTGCTTCTTTTAACTAACACTGTTACTGGAACGATTATTAGGTCTGAAGAAGAAATTTTACAAAAAGTAGTAACGCTCGCAGCTTTTATTCCCTTGCTAACTGGTACTGGTGGTAATGTTGGCGCGCAGTCTTCTACTGTTGTGATCCGAGGGATGAATACCGATGAAATTAAAGCCCTAGGACCGCTGCAAGTCATAGTGCGCGAAGCGATCGCCGGAGCTTTATTAGGGACAATGCTAGGAAGCATCGCCACTGTCTGGAGTTACTTTTTGCAGGGAAGTTGGTTAGTCGCGATCGCGGTTGGGATGAGTCTAGTCGCAATTTCGATTCTTGCGTCTGTATCAGGTTCTGCATTACCTTTTTTGTTTCGCTTAATAGGCTTAGACCCAGCCTTAATGTCTGCACCCTTTATTACAACGGCTGTGGATGTGCTAGGTGTCTTGATTTACTTCAACTTAGCCCGCGCAATTTTGCGACTGTAGAAGCTGTTTATAGCTCAGATGGTGTATCAGGAGCAACAATTTCACCTCCCAGCTGTAAAGGCATTTCTTGCTCGTCAATGAGTTCACTCAATTCTTTAACTTGCAGATTCATTTGTTCGCAAGCGGCTTTGAGTTCTTTCGCAAATGCATTCACATCTTCACCATAGCCGCATTGGTAAGCCGCAGTTTCAATTCCTTGCTTAGCATTAGCTCTGGCACAATCTACTAAATCGGTGCCTTGCAATGGTGTATTTGATGGCATAGCTGATTCGTCGTTATGTACTCAATGATTGATAGATTACCAATTGATCGTAAAAGCAGCATCCTTCTTGTGGAAGACGGCGTTTATCGTCAGAAATGAGTGTTGTAAAGGTAGAAAGCGGCATTAGGTATAAGATTTACGCAACAGCTACCCCGAACAATCACGGCTGTGCATGAGTAGCCGCTTTTTTGGAGGAGGTTTGGGGGACGGTTGCGTCCTCCGATGCGGGGAATGGGGAAAGCCCCCAAGTCTTGGTTCCGCTCAAAACGCTAAGATTGCGTAAATCATAAGATAATTAAGTACATATAGCAGTCTCGTTGGGGTAGTTGGGACATTAAAGGTACGAATAACCATTACCATAACTGATTTTCACCCCTGACCTCTGCTATATATTTTGCTGCCAATACTTCCAAGCGCTATATGCTAGCGTGACAACTCCGGTAACAATCGCTGTCTCGTCTACTTCAAATTGTGGATGGTGCAGCGGGTGATTTACACTGCGGTCGGGATAGCCTACACCTAAACGAAACATCACACCAGGCGCTTTTTCAAGGTAAACCGAAAAATCTTCTGCCCCTAACGATGGTTCGGGTAAAATTTGTACGCGATCGCTTCCCCAAGCTTCTTCCGCCGCAGTTTGCATGAGTTGTGCGAGTGACAAGTCGTTATTCACGCCTGGAACTCCAAGACTGTATTTTACTTCACACCTTGCGCCGTAGCTTTGGCAAACATTCGCAACCATTTGCGAAATCCAATTCGGAAGTTTGGCGCGAGTTTCAGGATGCAGCGATCGCACGGTTCCGAGCAACTTAACTTGATCCGCAATTACATTCGGCGCTCGACCGCCCTGAATTTGACCAACCGTTAATACGATTGGATGTAATGGGTTTTGCGTGCGGCTGATTGCTTGTTGTAGCGTTGTAATAACTTGCGCCGCGATCCAAATCGCATCGATCGCTTCATGCGGTCGCGCGCCGTGTCCTGATTCGCCGATAATCATAATTTCTAACTCATCCGCTGCGGCGGTCAAGGCTCCGTAGCGTATCCCCACTGAACCCGCAGGAATCGAAGGAAAAACATGAAGTGAGAAAATTGCCGAAACGTTTTCCATAACGCCATCCGCTACCATCCAGTTGGCACCTTGGGCAATTTCTTCGGCTGGTTGAAACAAAAATCGAATATTACCTGGTAATTCTTCCGCAAGGCGCGATAAAACCATCGCTGTACCTAGTCCGACTGTCGTGTGGACGTCATGACCGCAAGCGTGCATAATTCCTGGTGTCCGCGAAGCATATTCTAAACCAGTACGCTCTTGTATCGGCAACGCGTCCATATCCGTACGAATTGCGAGTAAGCGCGGATCGCGACCACCTCCCTGCACCTCTCCCACAACGCCAGTTTTTCCTACGCCTTCTTGTACGTGAATTCCACAGGATGATAACACTCCTGCGACGAAAGCAGCTGTTTGATACTCTTGACCACTCAATTCTGGATGAATGTGAATATGGCGGCGAATTTCAATCAGGCGGGGTGCTAGTTCAGTTGCTAACTCTTTTATACGGCTGAGCATCGATGCAGTAATTCGTAATTACCTATTCCCCCATGATAAAGAATCGTTCAAGCAAGAATTTATATGTAAGTATGTTCATGTATACATGAACAAGCTATTTTGGATGGCTGATTATGGCTTACTAAACTGAGGACAGTAGTGTTTTGTCGCTAAACTTGCAATCACCGATGAATTAACATTATCGACTGTACTTGTAACGCCTTCGGTGCGGTGGTAGACGATATCCTCTAACGTCAGCCCGATTTCTAGCTCGTTGCATATGCTTTTTGCTTGCATAATACTCGATTCGGGCGATCGCTCGATGCTTGCTAGTAATTTATCTCCAATTTGAGGATAGCTCATGACTGTGCGCTTGTAGTCAGCGATAAAAGCGCGATCGCCTCCCACGCCACTTGTTGCTTTTGCCAATCGGGTAGATGCGTTGACCTGACACACTGATGCAGACAAATCTAATACCTGACCTGATTTAGTCGTCATGTAACAAACATAGTCAACGTCTTGAGCTATTGCGGGAGCAAACCCTGCTAAAAAAGAAATAGCAGCCGTCGAAATTGTAGCGAATTGTAAAATTTTCATTGCGTCACCAAGTCTGTTCCTCGCTCATTAATCCCAAACTTAGAAACGCAATAACACCAAATTTATGTTTTTTACATTTTTGTATACAAAAACCTCAGTATATATACTGAGGTTCAGCGATTACCAATAGCGGCGATCGGGTGTAACGACACCATTGGGCATTGTTGTTAGTCGAAACTTTGCACCTCGGAAGTTAGTCACTAACATTCTTGCACCTCGGAGGCTTGCTCCCTCTAAATTAGCAGCAATGAAACCGGCAAAAGTCAAGTCAGCATTCTCTAAATTTGCCGTTCGGAGATTAACTCCAGTTAAAGTAGCATTGGTTAAGTTCGCCCCACGTAGATCGGCAACATCCAAGTTCGCCCCACTTAGGTCAGCACCTGTGAGATTACTTTGCGATAAATTAGCACGAATTAGATTAGCGCCTCGAAGGTTAGCGCCACTCAAATTTAATTGATTTAGCGGTGCATCGCTGAGGTCGCATCGAGGACACGCTCTAGTTTGCTTGAGTTGCTCCAAATCCTGAGGACTATACGCTTGTGCTGAAGCTACGAACCACATGGGAGTTAACAAAATAGCGACAGAGAAAAGAGTGAGTTTCATTGCGTAACTAACTTACTTACTAATTAAGTGTAATTTGGAAGGGTGCTGTGTTAAATTTATAGCTCAAACTGTTTGACGCAAAGTAAAATCATCGGTTCCACTACACTAAATCTTTAAATAAGGTAATGATTTTATAGCGTTAACGATTACCAGTACAGGGTAATTAATCTTAAATGTAAGAAAAATAAGGCAAAGTTCAGGTTTAATTTGCTGAACTTTTTATGAGTTAATTGCCCGATGTTTTATTCATTACATATAGCCTGGCGAACGAATTCGCGGCTAGATCGCGAAGTCCACTATGTGAACTTGATAAAATGACGACTTCTCTGTTTGTTTGATCAAAATCACTATTCAATAAAGCTGCGTTTACGTATAGTCTTCTCTCGCCCCTCGTCCCTAACTCCTCGCTCCGAAACATTGCTATTGTTAAGTATTTGCGCACGGAAGTGAAATGCCTTGACTACTCAACACTAGCCAGGGATTATTAAAATTAATTCCTATTAAACTGAGATATCCTGGTTTTCCATGAGCCTTGAGCTAACTGAACAAGCAGAAGCGGAAATTTGGGCGGAAGCCGAACAGCACTGTCCACCTGCGAATTCGAGCGATCGCCTAGAAACTATCTACACAGTGCCACCATTATTAGGTCCTGCCTACTATCACATAATCGAGTTATATCCAGGTTTAGAACTGTTTATTTTCAACAAAACCTATCGCGATCTGACAGTATGCGGATTGGAGAAGGATCATCTTGTGCAATTCAAGGTGCAGTTGTCGGGGGTAGAAGATAGTGGCGACCATGTGTTGATTAATGCAGCGCAAAGCTATGTAGGTGGGAGTAGGATTCAGCGTAGCCTGACGGTGTTTTCGCCTCAATCTCAACCTCAGGTTGGCGTGGATATTCATATGCTGCCACACCTGCTGAGGCAATTTTTTGCTACACCGACAGGAGAACTGCTAGCCGAACTGCAACCCTTGGTACAGAAGAACAACTGCAACGGGTGTTTTCACCCAAAACCACAGCAGCAATGCGAGCAGTAGTTAGACAGATGATCGATTGTCCGTTTTTTGGTGCGGCGAAGCAACTTTACTTGCAAAGTAAGGTGTTTGAGTTGATGGCGCTCCAGTTGAATGGCATTATGGAAGGCAATCTTGCTTCTCCAACAGCATCGCTGGTTACAGACTGAATGGCGCAAATTGAAGCGTCGCTGGTGCAAATTACCGGAGTACAAGTTGAAATCCCCGAAACTGGATTATACCATTTCACTAAATTAAAACGACAAATCATTTCTCCTCTGCTCCTGAAGCTGCCTGTTTGTATCAACTGAAATTGAACGGTATAAGTATTAGCGCCAGCCTAAAAAGCGTAGTATAGGAACAACAATGTAGTAGCTAATACCCAACCAAAAGCCAAGAATCAGACCTAAAGTAGCAAAGAAAGCGATCGCAGCAGCTAAATCTAACCAACTTGGTGAAGTGATAATAGGAAAGTGCCAAAAACCAGGTGGATAAATATTCAAGCTGGTGAGGAGCAAAAACACCGCAGCACAACCACCCGCCGTAATTCCTGAATGAACTAAATAATGGCTGGGTAAACCTAAACCTAAGGTGAGAAAAGCAACGGCGATCGCAATTGACGCTGCAATTCCAGCATCTCCAGTATTTCCAAGGATCAGCTGCCAAACCAACCAACTTAAGCTATAGCCGCACAACCCCATGAGTGCAGCAATTAAATATCGCCGTCGCTGACCAAATCCACCAGCGGCTGTGAGTCCCCATGCGGTTCCCATGCCCACAACGGCAAATAATAGAATATCTGCTTCTACGGTTAAAAAAAGCTGTTGCGACAAAAAACGAGCGATCGCATTTCCGAGGGGCGACCAATATGCTAAAACAAAGCCTATAAGTGTTGCGACACACGCTCCGCTTGCACCTAATAGCATTTCCCAAAAGGTATCCCAGGTAGCGCGTAGTACCTGTGCGATCGCTCTCAGTAGAACAACCGTTGATTTCGATAACCCCACCGTCAAGGAACGAAATACAATCCGCGAACTGTTCCAGCTATTGAGCAGGAGTTTGAATAAAAATAGCCATCGAAAAGGCTTTTGCGCTTTCGCTAGACGTTCTTGAATAATTCTCGCGTTTGCTGGTCTACGGCGGACATCATCTTGCACCATATCATCGAGCAAATCAGCGATCGCAGGGCTAACTTGCGCAAAGCGACGCCACTGTAATTGTCCTGTCATCGGATCTTGTAAGTCCGAGATGTACTTACCCGTAAGCATTTCAATCATCGTCCGCCCCAGTGCATAAAAATCGGCGGATGGTCCAACAACGCCTCCCGCTATCTGTTCAGGTGGGCTATAACCTGAAGTGAATAATCGTGTTGAGTGGTCTGCTAAGCGTGATGTTGCTGCAATCTGCTTGGCTCCCCCAAAATCAATTAAAACGAGTTGTCCTGTTGCTTCTCGCAACATGAGATTTGATGGTTTAATGTCGCGATGAACGATCTGGCGGGTGTGTAACTCGTGTAAAATCTCTATAGCTTGCTTTAGCCAAGCTATGACCCACTCTTCTGGGCAGCCTTGCGGATACTTCTCTAACACCTCTTGCAAAGTCTGACCGTCGATTTTTTCCATTACCAAACATGGCAAGGAAAGCGGCTGAAACCCCTTGATAGTGACTTGAAAATAGCCATTAGGTTCTACTCTGGGGACACCTGGATGGTGTAAGTGCTGAAGTACTGCGGCTTCTTGTTCAAATAATTCTAATGCTTTAGGTGAAGGATCGATTAAGACCTTCAACACTTGTTGCGTCTGAAACTGCAAGTCCCAAACGGTGTATATCGTGGCAAATCCACCTGCGCCTAACTGTTGTAAAGGCACATAGCGACCTTTTAACTGTAGCGATGTACCACAGCGATCGCAAAACTTGCTTCCCCAAGTCTTAGGATAAGGATGCGGGCAATTTGGGTTAATGCAGTGAATTGCACGCTGAACCAACTGCGACACGACTACCAGAATATGCAGGCTTTCTCGATTTTACACAACTATGAGTTGATACATCACGCTACCGCATAATCAAAACATGGATTAGCGACTATTTGCTGAATAATTTCGGGAATTGTTAATGAGAAGCTTGTGATGCAATAACCAATTACAGTATTCTACATCCCTCAATTCAAAAAAGTTTGGTAGATAAGAGCAACGAGTAATGCTACCAGCAAGCCTTTTCTATTTCTTATATCTGAGATAGATTTCTAAAATTTATTTAGTATTTGTATTTATAACTTTGGATGATTGCCAAGTCTTATTTCAAGATTGGGATTGAACATGAATAAGTTTGATGAAGTCAATATCCTTGAAACAAAATTTCATAAAATTAATGTTTGTCAACTCATAAATTATGCAATTAAAGCCGCAAAAACAAGCGAAAAACGATAATCAGCAACGTCAATATTAAAGCAATGAATCTGGCGTATGAGCTTGATTGGTATAGAAGTTTTATTAACAATTCAGATTTGATATTTTGTGATGGCTTTGGTGTTTTGCTGGGAGCAAAAATGCTTGGTTATGATGTAGACTCTACGCATCGTATGACTTGTCCTGACTATATCGAAAATTTAGGACTGGCGTGCGAGCAACATAATATATCATTATTTTTACTTGCTGGTAAACCTGGTGTAGTTGAAAAAGCCATAACTCAGCTAACCTCGGCTGCACCTAATTTACAAGTACAAGGACATCACGGGTATTTTGAAAAAACTGGTGCTGAAAATGAACGTGTTATTCAACTTATCAATGAATTTAAACCAGGAGTTCTTTTTGTTGGCTTTGGTATGCCATTACAGGAACAATGGATATTAAATAATCTAGAACGCATAAATGCCCGTGTTTTTGTACCATTAGGTGCTTGTCTTGATTTTTATACTGGTACAGTGTATCGCGGTCCAGCATGGATGACTAACTGTGGTTTAGAATGGCTAACGCGTTTAGTTACTGAACCGCATCGCTTGTGGAAACGCTACATCATGGGTAATCCATTATTCTTCTATCGCGTTTTCAAAGCGCAGATACGTAAGAGTAAATAAAGCTTGTTTTCCGAGAGATCTATCTTCTTGGAGAGGTGCGATCGCGGATAACCATAGAAGATCGTAATTATTAAACTCTCTCTGAAATTTCCAGTCATAAATTCAGGAGAACATACTCTATGACCGCAGCTTTTTTTACACTACTAGCTACTGCTCTAAGCCTACTAATTGTTGACATTGTTGTTCCAGGTGTTGATATTGCAACTTTTCCAGCTGCTTTGATCGCTGCTTTTGTTATCGGTGTAACTAATTCATCGGTGAAACCAGCACTCACTAAACTGGCTCTACCACTCAACTATGCTACTCTAGGACTATCCTCACTAGCCGTCAATGGCTTATGTTTTTGGCTAGCAGCGCTATTTGTTCCAGGATTTGCTGTATATAGTATCGTGGGCGCGCTTCTAGGTCCAGTGATTCTATCTTTTGTCAACACCTTTTTGAGTAAGTACTTTGCTGAAAGAAATTTAGGTATTACAGCAACTACGACTAATACAGAAGTTAAGTCATAGCTTCTCACCTCGATATTTCAGTTCTTCTGAAAGAAACAGATTAAATCCGGCTCAATATGTTGTTGACTTAGATATGCTCAAGTCAATAAACAAAGGTGAAGCAAAGCCGGATTTACATTTAAACCTTCTGAGTTACTGAAGATACAGTAAAATTATACGGTTTTTACTCCAAGGAACACTATTTCTGATACGTTGAGAAACAATTTTAGAAGTAATAATTCCTTAGGTGGAGGCACTAAAACTCGAAATACAAGAGTATAGATTTAAAGGTAGTTCAGTACAAAGTTAAGAGCAACAATATGAAACTACTACGAATAGCTACAGGTATTCTTTTACCTCCATTGGGAGTCTTTTTAACAGAAGGAATTAGCACAGCTTTTTTAATTAATATTGTGCTTACCCTCTTAGGCTGGCTTCCTGGAAGTATTCATGCAGTTTGGATAATTGTCAAGCACGAAGAACGCACGAACAAGGCGGTATATTAATGTCAGATAGCTCAAACATCTGATACTGTAAACACAGGAAACCGTACTCAAATAGGCAGTACGGTTATTTTTTTTAGATTTACATACAAATATAAAATACTGAGCCTCTATTTGTTATTTAAAGAGACTCAGAAACTTGCTGTTATAAATAAATCACATTTGTTATGTTGTCGGTGGCTTTTTATCTCGCAAATAGTCAGTTGCTGTTTGCAGTAAATCGCTAAGAATACGTTTGATTTGTCTTTCTTTTTTAGCGATCGCAACTCCTGCATCTCCCATTTTTTCTTCTAGCTGCGATCGCTTTTGTTCTACTTGTTCAGCGACAGGTTCAGCCTGGGTGCGTGTTTTACTATACCAAGTTTTAGCCTCGTCAAGATACTCTTTGACATCTTCGTATCTTCCACCGTAACGCGCCGCTATATTAGCGCGTAGAATAGCTGCTTGGGCTTGGAGTTGTGCATATCGCTTTTGCAGTATTGCAGCTTCCTCGCTATTTTTTAGCGTGTTGATCGCCGATTCGATTGCTGCTTTGATGTTGGGCGAAGTGTCTTTTCCAGTATCTTCAATATCTCCTAAGAGTCTTTCTATTTCCTGTTGCAATTCTTCTTCTTCGGAATCAAGCTTTGCTTGTAGTTCCCTTACTTCAGCATGAGTTTTGGCGTTTTCTTTGCGTCTTAAGCTAGTCACACCATCGATCGCGCCTTCAATTGAAGCGGTGATATTTTCTTTGAGATCGTCTCCTTGTTGCTGAACATTTTCGGCGACGGCTGAAACAGCATCTTTAACAAGCGAACGAATTTCGTTTGAGCCTGATTTGAATTCGTCGGTTACTTGTGAAACCGCATTTTGGACAATTTCACGAATTCGAGATGCCTTTAATTGACCTGTTTCTTTTGCTTGTTTGAGGTCGTTTGTAATTTGTTCTTTGATATTTGTCATTACTAACTCCTGGTAGAATCATGTTTGTCTAGACCAGGTTTGCATCTGATGAATAATCAGTTTTAACTTGACCTTGGCACTGTCTTTATAATGACTTACAGTGTTCTTGAGTAGGTACTTCCTTTAGATATAAACCCATGCAAATCGTTACTCAAGTTGCACCGTTCCAAATAATAGGACCGCAAGCGTCTAATTCCCAAGTAGGATTATGAGCATTGTGGCGCGTTTCTTCATCTAAAATTTTCACGACTTTGTTATAAATTTCCTCAGCTTGTTGCGGAGAATCACCAATACTTGTTAATCCAAGTTTGCCAAACTCTGAAAGGCAACCCATTAGATGAAAGACTGTACCTGTTTCGGTTCCAGTGTCAAAATGTAGCCGATGATAAGCAATGATATCCATTAAGTCGCTAGGAAGTAAGCCGCGATAGCGCTCTTTTTGTAAATTATCAGTAGCAATGTAGTATTTTGGACGACCATGAGGACTATAAAACATTCCCGTTGCTGGGTGATAACGTCCATTAGTTAATAGTTTCAGTGTCATGAATGGATGTGTTGTTCCACCCTTGCGTAAATTAATTTCAATTGCTTGTAAATCCCAGTGTTGTATGCCGTTACGATCGGGTTGTTGTACAGCAATAAAATCAACACCAAAGCGTTCTAAAGCACCTTTTTCAGCTAATTTTCTACCAACTTTTATCCCTAATTCTTGTAGCCGCATTCGATAGGCTTCATCGGCGGGAAAGCGACAACCAAGATAAATTTGACCGTCAGGACCACCAAGAATTTGATCGTGGGTTGAGAGAATTTCTACCTCACCACTGGGGGTAATTCGACCTTGTACACTGGGCGATCGCTTAATATCTCCTTCGATAAATTCTTCAACAATTGCGCCTAATTCAGGAATCCGAGTCGAAAAATTTGCCCAATTTTCGGATGTGGCTTGAAAACTCATCGTAGCAAAGCGCTGCGTCATTGCCTCGATACGTTGTTCGCGTGTTGCACTTCCAGGTGCTAAGTGATGAATTGGTCTTAAGTCAAGTAAAGCATTCGCTTCACCGGAAATTCCTTCGTTGAGTTTAACGACTAACCGTTTAATTTCGGGTTTACGTTCCCATAAGTTGGCGGCTTCTGCGGCTAAGTCTTGTGCATTCCATACGCTACCACTTCCATCAGGATGCGGTACGCCACTTTCGGCAAAGATTTGCCGACTTCCACTTTTTGTCCCCCAAATCGATAGTTGGGGATCGCACGCATACAAGGGAACTCCGATGCGTACAGACAACTCGCTTTCTAGAAAAGATGAGTTGTAGCAAATCATGTAGGCGTTTTTGAGGTCGATCGCTTGACGTATTCGTTGAATGAGGCGCGGGCGTTCGAGAATTTTTTGCGTCAGGGGTTTGAGTGAGGAATCGTAAGTCGAAAGGAGTAGCAGGCGATCGCGGGCGTGGGAAAAGGGAATTCCTGGTAAAAGCTGCAAATAGTAGTCTATGACGCTTGGATGTATCGGCTGCGAAGTGACATAAATCAGGCGGGTACGCGGGTTTTGCAGGCGAATCAAAGAGAACAGCAAACGTTCTTCGTAGTGATGACAGCCTGGTATTTTGAGGAGTTCGCGCTGGTCTACACTCAACGAAGGAATGACCAAGATATCAGCATCACTTTGGTCAAACAATTCGATTGTTGCCCAGCGATCGCGTAACTGAGATTGTAGCTGTTTGAATACTTCGATATGTTGCGTTTCTATTAATGAAGGATCTAACGTTTGCATCGCCCCAGCCTACAGACCTTAACTACAGCGATCTTACTCTGGTTAGTATTGTGTACGAAATACTTCTTAAGAAACAGTAAGATTAGGCACACTCTAATCAAAATGATTCTATTTACTTATAAAGCCATTTTTTTGGCAAATTAGTTAAATTTTACGGGTATAAATACGCGATCGCAATTATGGATTACGCGTTTTGATGTATTAGGAAAGCTGTTATTGTTGAATTCTTCGCAATGAAAAATAGCTAATAGCTCATGCCATCTACCCGAAATAAAAGTAAATGTTAGTTGACTCTACCTCCTAAGGCTGACACGCATAAATTCTGCTTTCCATCTCTAGATCGATAAAGTCAAAGGAGGTGATAGATAAGTTAGTGCTAGAGATGATAGTCGCGTTGCTCAGAAAATTGTTTAAGAATTCATATGACAGGAATCAACGCAGCATCATCTAAAAAATGTATTACTGCTGAGAAAAACAAGACTAAGCCTGTTTTATGTAATTCATTACAGGAGATAATTAGCTATGCCAGAAGAACAATCGTTGCAACCGCCACAAGAGCAAGATCAACAACCAGGACTGGAATCAGAAATGACGCCAAAGCCCAAGGCAGATGACCCCCAGCATCAGGGTAGCGGTAAACTATTGGGTAAAGTTGCCGTGATTACTGGTGGTGATAGTGGTATTGGTCGTGCGGTGGCGATCGCCTTTGCGAAAGAGGGTGCTGATGTCGCGATTATGTACCTTAATGAACACGATGATGCGAAAGAAACAAAGCGTTTAGTAGAAGAAAAAGGACGTAAAGCGACAACGATCGCGGGAGATATTGGGGACGAAAGTTTTTGCAAGCAAGCGATCGAACAAGTTGTACAAGAGTTCGGTAAACTTGATATTTTAGTGAACAATGCGGCAGAACAGCATCCCCAAGAAAGTCTTGAGGATATTAGCGCGGAACAATTGGAACGCACATTCCGCACGAATATTTTTTCGATGTTCTACCTAACCAAAGCGGCGCTAAAGCATCTTCAAGAAGGTAGCACGATCATTAATACAACATCTGTCACTGCATATCAAGGTAATCAGCAGTTAATTGATTACTCTTCAACAAAAGGCGCGATCGTTGCGTTTACGCGATCGCTTTCCCAAAGCTTAGTGAAAAAAGGAATTCGGGTTAATGCTGTCGCACCAGGTCCAATTTGGACTCCGCTGATTCCTGCAACCTTTCCCGAAGAAAAAGTCGCAGACTTTGGCAAGCAAGTCCCTATGGGTCGTGCAGGTCAACCGGAAGAAGTCGCTTCATGTTATGTATTTCTTGCGGCTAATGATTCGTCTTACATTGCAGGGCAAGTTTTACACCCCAACGGTGGCACGATCGTTAATGGTTAAGAAACTAGAGAGATTTATCTAATATTAGTCCGCAGTAGCGGGCTTTTTTGTTTTTATAAAACTATCTTTTACCATCATACGATAACTGCTGTCGTTGTGCGTCTGTTAAGCGCTTGCTAGCTTCTCCTAAAACCTTATCTTCTTCTTGGATATAAAGTCTTACTAATTTTTGCAAGTCATAAACTTTTTGCTCAAATTCTTTTGTCGCAGGACTCAATAACTCAAGTTCCGCAATCAAGAACTTAAGGCGATCGTATTGATCTTCAGCTATAGTAATTTGCTCAATAATATCTGTGCATCGTTGCCGTAGCAGAGGATAGAAGTGTTGCTTTACTTCTGTGAGTAATTCAATAGCTTGGCTAAGTTCATTGAAGAGAGTATATCTTTTTTGAACATCTGCATTACACATTTCTGCTAATAAATTCGTTAGTTTTTGATGTTCTTGTTTAATTAAATCAATAATATCCATAAAAATTTAGACCTTGATAAAGAAACCCACCACAAATAGTGGTGGGGGTTTACCCTAACTAAACTGTCAACTAATGACTAAATTAACTAGCAGCCATTTGGTCTTGCAACTTGCTCTTAGCTTCTTTGAATTTTGTAGCCAGTTGCTCACTTTGTTCATCGCTGAAGTTATTGCGAATTGCGGTGAACATTGTGCTTTCTTCTTGACGAATATGATCGCCTACTACATTCATCAATTGGTTAACTTGATCTTTGAATTGAGAAGATGAAGGATCTAAAGCTTTAATTTGATCCAACATTCGCTTCATTTCAGCTTGTTCATCATACAATTCTTGGGTGTCATTGTCACCATAGTAGGGACGAACTGCTGGATAAACAACTTCTTCTTCGGCTTGAGCGTGGACTAACAGATCCTTATACATCTGACCGAAGTATTCTTGAATCTTCTGAGGATCGTCAGTCGCTCCCATTTCTGTATATAAGGTGTTGACTTTAGCATGATCCATCCGGATAATATCCTGAATGTTCATGTCTTTTTTGTCAGATCCTTGAGTGATGACGCTACCAATGACACCGGTAGCCGCCGCTGCTGCATCTTGAATGCGCGCGAAGAGTCCTTGATCTGGGGTTTGTCCGGTGATTTCACGAACACCGAGTCGCTCAAGCAGTGGCTTAAGTTGCTCTTGATGACCGCGATTCTCGAAGTTGACGGTGTTAATTGGTGCGATCGCAGCTTGTACGTCTGCACCAATAACTTGCGCTGCTTTGTGAATTAAGTCTCCTGTCATGAATTGCTTATGCTTAAGCAGTTCAAGCTGAGCAACCTTTTCATAGGTACTAAGTTCAGAACCTTGCATTAATTTCTTAACAGTTTCGACAAACTGTTGTTCTGTTTGCTTTGGTTCTCCCTTAACGCCATATTGCACATATGCAGTTTCAATGACACCAAGATTTTTTTGGTCAGACTCAATCATACTCTGGAGGTCTTTTTTGCCCTCCTCGTCATCTACTTCAGATAATAATTGTTGTTCACTAAAAATTAATAGCTCTTGAACGGCTTTAAAATCTGCCATTTTGCTACCAAGCGCAGCGCGCTTTGTATCATCTAGCGTTACCGGCATTCTACGATTTCCTCTCTTTTATTCGTACCAGTGTTCTTAACTTTGAATATATCTATGCTTCTCTAGCAAGTTCCTCTTTCTTATGACTGATTAACTGCTATGTCTTATAGCCGTAATATTTGTTAAGAATAATCCAAAAGAAGCAAGCCCTTATCCTTGACTTTCACGTTTGAAAAACATGCAATTATCAAAGATAAAGGCTAAAGTTTGAGAGTTATTAAGTTAAATGAGCACTATTTAAAACCTATCTTTAGGTCAATGCTGAAAATGAACAGTTGAGCGGTTGTCGCCTTTCTACACCAACAATACTAAAATAACAAAACAGAAAACGTCATATTGTTCTAGCTGGCTACGCTACCAAAGACACCACTCAACGCCGATACTGCATCTTGAACTCTTCCCCAAACGCCTTGGTCAGGATCGCGTCCTACGAGTTCGCGAGTACTTAATATTTCTAAAACACCTTTGAGTTGCTCTTGATGCGCTCTATTCTCAAAATTGACTTGATTCAGCGGCCCGATCGCTTCCATTAAGTCTTCGCCAACAACTTGCGCGGCTTTATGAACTAAAAGACCAGTCATCGCTTGCTGGTGTTTTAATTTTTCATGTTCAAACACTTTTTCGTAGGGCGATAGTTCATTACCCGCCATCAGGTTTTGCACAGTCTCAACGAGTTTGTGAACTTTTTCGGGGGCGTCAGCCGAAGCACCGAGTTTGGCAATACTATTTTCGATAACTTGAAGATTCTTCTGATCGTCCTTGAGCATATCTTGTAGGCGATCGCGAATGTCTGTATCGCTAATGGCAGAGCTTAAGGTTTGCTCATTGCTAATCAATAAATTTTGGATAGCTTTTAATGTTGCGAGTCTGCTCGCGATCGCCTGAAGCTGTGTTTCATTAAGCGTAGTTGCCATACTCTATATTTCTCCGATTGCTCTAGGTTAAACGAGAATAAGTTGCAATAAACTAGAGCTTCGCATAACCTATTTTGGCGATTCATCCTCCTTATGACTGATTCAGCACAAGCAAAACTTTAAATCATAAATTAACTGTATAAGCATGGCTGCATCGACGAATACAATGTGTATGAACGTTTCCTCCACCAGTTGACAGATACAAGGCTAAGAGCAAATCGTTAGATTTACGAAAGAAATAAGCTCTTATTCAAAGGGAAATATTAGATAATGTTCGACCAACAGCCTGGACTAGGTGAGGAAGCACTCAACAAAGTGGCAGAAATTGGAATAGCTAGCCAGCTTGATGAAGTGGAAAACTTGGATGTAGATATCAAAACTGATCCATTCAAGCTGATTCAAGGAGAAGTTGACTCGGTAACGATTGATGGCGATGGCTTAGTTATGCAAGGCGATCTGCGCGTAGAAGAACTAGATATGCACATGAGCAGCGTTGCGATCAATCCGCTGAGTGTTGCGTTGGGTAAAATTGAACTTACAAAACCAACCGAAGCAAGTGTTCGCGCTGTTTTAACCGAAGCAGATATCAACCGTGCGTTTAACTCAGATTATGTACGTCAGCAATTACAACAGCAACAAATCCACGTCCATGGTCAACCTGTAACAGTTGATGCTCAACAAGTCGATTTTCGCTTACCAGGAGAAGGGAAAGTAGCGCTAAACGCAAGTGTAATGTTGCGAGAGGGACAAACACATCAAGTTGCTTTCTCGGCTGTACCGCGTGTTAGTGCTAGCGGACAAACCGTGACGTTAGAAAATGTCGAATATGGAGACAACGAGGAACTTTCGCCCGAATTGACGCAAGCCTTAATCGAAGAAACAAGCGAAATCTTAAATTTAAGCAACTTTGACTTGGAAGGAATGACGTTAAAAATTAACAATTTACAAATAGAAGCGGGCAAAATAATTTTGCAAGCTGAAGCACACGTTGAGCAAATTCCTTCAGGTTGAAATTGTCGGAGAGAATAAATAACACTTATAGCAATAGTCAATATAATTAGGACATTGTAGAGCCTCAGAATCATTTCTCTCATCTGACCCCTACGGGTAAGGCAGTGCCTTTTACCCCTGTGACCTCTACTATATATTCCTTGAGCAGGAGAACGCATGGAAACACAGCAAACACGGGGAACACCGTATCCCAATATTCCACCAGTTATAGAAAGCGACGATCGCGAATATCGTGACCCTGGTGTACCTAGTACTGTTGCGATCGCCGGACACCCATTACATCCGCTCAGCGTCATTTTTCCCATAGGATCTTTAGCAGGCGCTTTAGTGACTGATGTTGTTTATTGGTTCACTAGCGATCCTTTCTGGGCGAGGGCTTCGTTTTGGTTGATCATTGCGGGTTTAGTCACTGGGCTAGTTGCTGCAATTATTGGCATGAGTGACTTCTTACAGATCGAGCGCGTCCGCAAGCGCAGCGCTGGTTGGGCGCATATGGTTCTTAATGTTTCTATACTTGTATTAACGGCTATCAACTTGTATTTACGCTGGGGTAACTACGAAGCCGCTATACTACCTTGGGGATTAGTTATCTCGCTGATTGTCGGTACGCTCACAAGTGTTTCTGGCTGGTTTGGTGCTGAATTGTCCTACCGTCACAAAATCGGTGTAGTAGGTCCAGGAAGCCGGATACAACCTTAATACAATAGAACCCTGTATAGATTGCGATTACAAATCGATTTGCCGCTAGATAAACAAGGGTATCTACGATTTATACGGAAGGTTCAATGAAATAATACTGCTTCTTGATGAGGGTAAGTTATTACTTACCCTATTTTTATGATTTTCAAAATCAGTAGCTATGCAAAAAAGAATCAAAGTTATAAGTAGCTAGGCAGAAATATACGACCAACTAATTCATGGGTCTTGAGTTGAGGTCACGAGCGTCTCAATCAGGTTCATCGGCGAGGAATAATTGGGCAATTGAAACAGATACAACCCTTTGTCTTGCCAATCACACCAATATTCTTTCACTTGTTTGCTGGTATGAATAGGATGATTATCTTGGACAATTACAGTAATTTGTCCGGTTTGTGCGAAACATTCTGCCGCGATGTTCGCTTGCCAATGCATCATTTTTAAATAAGATGCTTGATTGAGACTAGCCAATTTCAACGCATACTGAAAAATGTTGACACAACTATCTTGCTTGAGTGTAGCGGCAGATGGTCGATATGCTACTGCCGAAGAATTACAATTTATCAAAAACTATTTTCAGTCTTTTGATGTACGGCTAAGTGCTTACGAAAAAATGACTAAAGCGGAATCAGAAATTCGCGATTGCGTCGAGGCAAAAATGCGCGATATTGAGCCGAGTTTGTTTCAAAATACTTCTGGAGATTTTACGTCAACTTGGAGAAAAGATATTATTCAACTCCTCACGTATGCTACGGCTACTTTTCGTACTAGGATAGAAAGTTTAATCATCGCAACACAAACGCTTTTAGTGATTAATCAAACAGGTATTATGCAACAAGTAACATCGCTGAATAAAAACTCTCATTGGTTAGAAACTATTGAAGGCTTTGCGGTTATTGGTTCAGTTGCTGGGGCGATCGCCTCGGTCATTTCGCAGCAAGCGATCTTTGCTTCGCTTCCCTTATCAGCGGCTGTCGTACTCAATTGGGCAAACTGCAAACTTTTGATCGTGTCAATCCAACAGAATCAGCAAGCAATAACGCAAGTATTAGAACAAAGTACCACTCCTCAAGAAAGATTTGCTTCTATTTCCACCCAAGTGGCGCAACTATAGCAAGCAGATGTTAACTTTAATCGCAGCATAACTGAGAATAATACAGCGTTAGACCAACTCAAGCAAGAAAACAATAATCTTGAAAACGAGGTTGAACAATTAATTCGGCAAATCGCAGCATTGCAAACTACTAGCCATTCAGAAAAAAGACATCAAGCATCATCTGAGGATATCCAAAGATTATTGACTGAACACACAAAACTTGCTGAAACAATAAATTATCTGCGAGACATTAAGCGTTATCATCAAAATATTCAACTCAATCCTAATGTAGAACTAGCTCTATGAATTCTCAATATTAAACTTAGATTTGTTAGGAAAAGGACAGTTTGGACGTGTTTTTAAGGCAGTTCATATACCAACAGAAAGCTTAGTGACCATTAAAGAGTTCGACAAAAAAAGCTTATCTACTTATAAATTTCTTCGAGAATAAAAATTTTAGCAAGATTACAACATCCTAATATTATTAGTCGTCAGGGTATTGAACACACAGAGAAAGGACGCTACTTAGTATTGGATTATTGGAATGGTGGTAATTTACGCCATTTCATGCAATCAAATAGCTCACTCAGCTTACTTCAAAGCTTAAAAATAATTGCAGATGTTCTCTCTGGTTTAGAACACGCGCACAACAGCGGTATTAGACACTGTGATATTAAGCCAGAGAACATACTACTACATCAGAATGAAACAGGTTGGATGGCGTGTCTTGCTGATTTTGGAATTACACGACTAAGCCAAGAAAAATACACAGAAATTAATTTAAGAGCGCCAGCATATATGGCACCTGAACAATTTTATGGTCACTTTTTACCTACTTCTAATTTATACGCAGTAGGAGTTGTGCTTTACCTGACGGGGCGACAAGCAACCCACAATTGAGACAGCGCAATGTTTTGACCGAATTATGGTAAAAAAAGATAGGTCAGTTATTCTCAACAAGACCTATCTATTAATAAAATGCTACCTTCATTGTACCAAACACACCTAGAAAATCAACTGAAGCCTACCCAGTTGTTGTTAAATCTTCTGATTAACGTAGTGCAAGCTGTGAAAGAAGTCAGCCTAGAAAAAATAGCTACTGCTTTGCCTTTCCCAATTTTATTTGAAAGTAGACGGAAACAATTACAAATATATTTATCATTTCCCTTATTGAAGATTGAGACACTGTGGTTTCCCATTGTTCAAACTTGGTTATCTCTAACTTTTTCGGAGCAGCCAAATCTCTATTTAGTTATCGATAGAACAAGTTGGAGTCGAATAAATATAATGACTAACTGTAGGAAAATTTATATGTAGCGCTCGAAGCTAAGCCATAAGCTATTGATTATCAACGCAAGCTTACGCTAACTCGATTACCATTTACCTATTACCTATTTTTCCACATTAGACACTTGTGATACACAATTATGCCTACTTGCCTACTTGTCTGTAAATCTTGTAACCGTTCTTCTGAAGAATTGCCAGAAAATCAAGTTGCTGACGGTACTCGTTTAATCGAACAACTCAACGCCTTAAGTGCTGAACAAACGCAGTGTAAGTATCTGAGAATTCAGCCAGTGGGATGCTTGTGGACGTGCAGTTCTCCCTGCGCCGTTGCTTTTTCCGCGCCTGGTAAACCGACTTATCTATTCACCAACGTACCTGCGGATGACACTGCCGCTGCGTTACTTCAGTTTGGCGAACTGTATTTAAAGAGCAAAACAGGAAATATACCTTGGCAGCAGTTTCCGCAAGTGTTACAAGAAGTGAGTATTGCCAAGATTCCAACAATGAGTCGATAGGTAAAATGCGGCGCGATCGCATTTTTTGGCAGAATTAGTCATCCGCTTGGGCAATATCTGCATCATGCGATCGCGCTTCTAACCAAGCCTGTAAACTTGGGTGTTTCAGCGTGATTCCCAGCATCACTTCTACCTCTTGTCGATTTAATTGTTTGTGCTACGCACACACTGCGCGAACAAACTTGTACGCGATGATCGTTGTCATCATCTCTATTATCACTTGTGTTGTTGGTTGCGGTTGTTCTTGACGAGTTCGGTTTAACAAATATCTTGCTTCTTGTGGTGCAATTGCTTCCTCTACTGTCGTCAATACCATCAAGGCTACGTTCAGCGGTAAAGTACGAATATCACCCAACTCATCTAAATACACACGATGAACTTGTCCACCATTAAGAAATGAGCGATGCGGATAAAGATCGCTTTGTTCGACATTTTGTGAGAGGTAGATAATTACCGCTTGCCAGTCGCTAAATCGAGCACGGTTGCGGTAGAAGGATAACGATGATTCGGCAATGACTCGTTCGTAGAGCATCTCATCTTTTTGGAATTGTACCGTGCCTCCGGCAGGCTTCGCCAACACAGAAATACACGACTCCTGCACCGTCGTTTTCGGGTGGTAAAAACACCCCATCGATCTCAAACTTGGGTTCTTTAACTGCTACCGAATCAAAGCGGTACTCTACTGCATTAATTGGTGGATTTGTCAATAGCTCAAACAGTAAAGTAGGAGATTGTTGAAACAGTTGATAAAAGATTGAGTCGCGGCGCATGAAGCATTTTAGATTATTTGTCTACTTAACCTACGATCGCGCATTGTCCTAAGCATTCCCATCCGCTAAAATTATTGCAACTAGTTATCATTAATTTTTAAGAGCTAGTGATGACAATCACCTTGACAGACGATGACTACTTTGAACTACTAGAAAACGAACAAAATAGTACGTGCAACGTGTCCATAGAATCTGAGTATATTTACCAAATACCCAAACAACTTGGTAAAGGCTACTATCGACAGATTGAGGTATATCCTGACCTTTGGCTGAATATTGACGATCAACAATTTCATCATGACGTATTCATTAAAACTTCCGTTAATAACCATCCTCTCCAGTTTGGGGTCATAACTTTAGGGGAGTACACGCATTCTTATGGGTTAGTTGGAGAAGATAATAGTTTTATCTCTGGTGGTGGGGTACAACGTAAATTTGAGGTGTTATTTCGCCAGTTTAAAAGAACTGTAGGTATTGAAATAGAAATGCCGCCAAAGTTGCTAGCGACTTTCTTTCCAGGAGAAGATGGTGGAATGCTACCTCAGTTGAAATTTTTGGCAAAAGAAAACGACTGGCAGACATTACTTTTTCCCAAAGCGAATGTAGAAGTAAAAAGAGTCGCGCAGCAAATTATTAATTGTCCTCACCAAGGAACTGCTAAGCGGATATATTTGCAGAGTAAAGTTATAGAATTGATCGCGTTGCAGTTGGTGCCTTTTTTAGAAGGTGGGCAAGACGCTGCGGGAAGGCAATCGTCACCGCGCTTAAAGAAAGAAACGATCGCCAAAATTCATTATGCCAAGGAAATTCTACTTTCTCGTTTAGAAAACCCACCGTTATTATCAGAATTAGCGCAACGGGTAGGTATCAGTGAGAGTTCGCTGCAAAGAGGATTTCAGATACTTTTTGGCACAACGGTATTTGGTTATTTAACAAATCAACGCATGGAACACGCACGGCAACTGTTACGCGAGCATAATTTAACTGTTGCCGAAGTCGCTAATATTGTAGGATACGCTCATTTAGGACACTTTGCGGCTGCATTTAAGCGCAAGTTTGGCATCACACCGCGCGAATTTTCGGGCAAAAAGCGTGTTCCTTTATGAGTTAATAAGTAGATGGTTAAAAATAAATGTAATATCAAAATTGGTAATTGGTAATTGGTTAATATAGTAGTTCTAAATCATTCATGAACACCGCTGTTCACTTTTCTCTCTTGTGAACTTATTGATAAAAGTCTTGCTTCAGTGTACGAAAGTACACTTTGCTTGAGTAGCCCCTGACTTCAGTCAGAGGGCGTTTGTGATTCATGCAAGAAGTCTAATAAGTTGAGTTTAGTGACACGCTTGTGACTGAGTAGCGTCAATTGAAATCAGATAGTATGATAAAATAATCCTACATATTTATCCGACAAAATTTAGAGTTATGAGTAAGAAAATTAATATTACACTGGATGAAGAAGTTTTAGAGTTTGTGGATCGGTCTTCTAAGAATCGCAGTCAATATATTAATAAAATTCTTCTTAGAGAAAAGAAAAAAAGTCTTCTAAAGGAATTAGAAGATGCATACAAAGAGCAATTGAAAGATCCTGAATTCTTAGAAGAAATTACTGTTTGAGATGTTACCGTAGGTGATGGATTAGATGCCTAACGGTCAGTTAATCTACAAGCGCGGTGATATATGGTGGGTCGATCTGAAGCCTGTGGTAGGTAGTGAAACAGATAAAGGGCGACCTTGCTTGATTCTGCAAAATGACATCGGAAATCAAAATAGTCCTACTACAATTATTGCGCCAATTCTACCAGGGGCAAAGACTTTCCCCTTTGTAGTTAACATAAAGGCTACTTAGCGCAATGGTTTAGATAAAGATCGCGATGTTTGCCTAAGTCAGATGAGGGCTGTGGATGCTAGTCGAATTAAGCGTAAACAAGGCGAAATAAAAGATAAATGTTGGAATGCTATTAGAAAGGCTATCTTCATTGAGTTAGGATTTGATGCGGTTTTCACCTAAGCGGAATGCAACGATCGTCTAGACATCGCATCAATAAAATAATCTTCTGATATTTGCCAAGGTTAGCTAATGAATCGCCATGGCATCACCCCGCGCGAATGTTTTTTGAGCAAAAAGCTTGTATCGGGACGTAAGACGGTTTCAGGATAGACTCAACTTATTGAACTTCTCTACACTTTGGGTTATTGCAACTAAGAAAAATCTGCAATAAGCCATAATTTTAGCTGTATGGGGAGTGGTATGAATTGGCGGTTGGTTTTTGGTGGTAAATGCTGCGTGCGATCGCATAGCGTAAGAAAAGCGTATTCACTCAACATCTATTTTTGGTTGGTAGTGAGTGCGCTAGGAGGTATCAATAGTGTCTTTATTCAACCCGTACAAGCACTTGAATCGGAAAAGAACGCAGTTGTCACAGAAACAAAAATTAGAAGAATCCGTGAAACCCCATTTCCAGCTACAAGTGTTAAAGAATTACTTTCGCAATCGCCAACCAATACTCCGTCTTTAGTACAAATTACCGAAGTCGAAGCAGTTCCTACCGATCAAGGTGTCGAGGTCATTTTACAAACTCCTTTCGGCGAACAATTGCAAGTAACAAACCGCAGCAGTGGCAACAACTATATTGCAGATATTCCGAATGCTCAACTGCGTTTACCTATTGGTGATTCTTTTACATTTCGCTCAGAAAAACCAGTTACCGGAATTACAGAAATCACAGTTACAAATTTTGATGCTAATACTGTGCGAGTATCGATTATCGGTGAAACCGCACTACCAACCATTGAGTTATTTGATAGCGATCGCGGTTTAATTATAGGTGCAATCGCGCCTGTACCTTCTGCACAACAGCCACCTGCTGAAGATGAGCCGATTGAAATTTTAGTAACAGGAGAACAAGATGGCTATCGCGTACCCAATGCCAGTGTAGGCACAAGAACCGATACACCTCTGCGCGATATCCCCCAGTCGATTCAAGTCATTCCACAACAAGTGTTACAGGATCGCCAAGCAAGAAGTATTACAGAAGGCTTGGAAAATACTGCTGGCATTACCTCAATTGTTAGCCCTGCTAGCGGCAGAGACTACTTTACTATCCGAGGCTTTGAAACTTACGGCGGCTTTCTAATCAATGGCATTCCCGATCCACAAATTTCTAGTGATGGTAGTTTTGTCAATGCGGAACGTTTGGAAGTGTTGAGAGGACCTGCTGCTGCTTTATATGGCGAAACTGGATCTATTAGTGGCACCATCAATGTTGTGACTCGACAACCGTTAAGTTACCCGTTCTACGAAGTGAGTGCGACAGCTGGCAGCTATAACGACTATCAAGGTGTAATCGATCTCTCTGGACCTTTGGATGATACGGGAATGCTTCTCTATCGCTTGATTGTTAGCTATCGCAACTACAATAGTTTTCTAGATTTTGATGAAAATACTGAAACTTTTATCGCTCCGAGTCTGGCGCTGAGATTCAGTCAAAACACCGACCTTGTTATCGAAGGCGATGTCAATATTTTGGAGCAAAATGGACGAGAAGCTCAACCGATTTTAGGCACTGTATTAGAAAACCCCAATGGGGAAGTCAGCCGCAGTTTCAACGCCGCAGGTCCTTTAAACAATGAACAGAGGATTAATGGCAGAATTGGATATCGCTTAGAGCATCGTTTTAATAATAACTGGAGGTTGCGTAATGCCTTCCGTTACACATTTTATGCTGATGATAATAATAACGGAGAACCGATTATCTTCTACGATAGCCTGGCTGATGATAACCGTACTCTCAACCGAGGCTTTCTAATTGGCAGCCAATTTTACAATAACTTTAATCTGGATACCAATCTACTTGGCACATTTAACACAGGTACAATTGAACATCAACTTCTTATTGGCTTTAGTCTAAATCAAAATACAACAGACCTCAACTATGAATTTGGAGATGCTCAACCTGTAGACATCTTTAACCCTGTGTTCGATCAAACTGTAAATCCTACAGGACAACTTTCGACAGACAGCTTTACGACTAGAGGCACATTTGGAGTCTATCTCCAAGATCAAATTGCGATCGCAGAAAATCTTAAACTGTTGTTGGGTGGACGAGTTGATTTCTTTGAGGAAACCCAGGACGATCGACTAGCAGATGAAGAAACTAGTCAATCAGATACCGCATTTAGTCCACGAGTGGGCATTGTCTATCAACCCCTACCGCCGATTTCTCTTTATGCTAGTTATGCTCGCTCGTTTGCACCGACGATCGGTATTGCTGCGGGTGGAGATACATTCCGCCCAGAACGAGGAACACAGTATGAAGTAGGCATCCGAGCCGACATCACTGACCAACTTTCAGCCAACCTTGCCTTATACGATTTAACTCGCTCGAATGTGACAACTCCTGATCCGAACAATCCAGTCTTTTCAGTGCAAACGGGAAGGCAACGAAGCCGAGGTGTCGAGTTGGATATTAGTGGCGAGATGACACCAGGATGGAATATTATTGGAGGCTATGCCTACACCGATGCCAGAATTACCGAAGACAACGATCCAACAATAGAGGGAAATCGACGGTATTCTGCTCCAGAACACTCGTTTAGTCTATGGACAACTTATAGAATTCAAGATGGTGATTTGCAAGGTTTGGGGTTTGGTGTAGGTGTGTACTATCTTGGCGAACGATGGGCGGATAATGCCAACACAGTGGAGTTACCTAGCTTCTTCCGCACTGACGCAGCAATTTTTTATGAGCGCGATCGCTTCCGTGCTGCTGTAAATTTCCGCAACCTGTTTGATGTAGAAAATTATACTAGTGATTACGGCTCTGGAACTTTTGTCAATCGGGGTGCTCCTTTCACTGTGCTGGGAACTGTTTCTTGGCAGTTTTGAGTTAGATAGTCATGAGAATTTCTGTTCGCCGCTTCGTTTATTGGCTTGTCTTGGGAATCTTAACCGCAACAATACTTATAGCTTGCAATAGCGTTAACACTACCCGCGTAACAAATAACCAACCGCAAGCCGAAAACTGCCGCATTGTCAAACATACAATGGGTGAAACTTGCGTTCCTCGTAACCCGCAACGAATTATTGTCCTGAGAGAAGATACTTTAGCTAACAGTTTGGCATTAGGTGTCAAACCGATCGCATCGGTGTTTGCATCAGACCTGCCGCTACCGAGTTATCTTCAAGGTAAAATCGATGGCATTGAATCGGTTGGCGGATATGAAGCTCCCAGTATCGAAAAAATGTTACAACTTAAACCCGACTTGATTTTGGGTAACTTTTATTACTCGAAGACTATCTACAATCAGCTATCTCAGATCGCGCCTACAGTTATCTTGAACATCCCTTATCCGCCTCCTTCTTGGAAAGAGCAATTAGAAGAACTTGCTCAGGTATTAGGTAAAGAAGATGTCAGCCAGAAATTGATAAATGACTATTGGCAAAGAATTGAAAAACTCAAACAAGCGTTAGGAAACCGTCACTCCCTCGTAGTCTCCGTTGCCAGTACAAGTTCACAATACGGAATTTGGGCATACGGACAACAGCATTTTTCAGGAACGGTTCTCAACGATGTCGGGCTGCAACGTCCGCCAGCACAGCAAGGAGATTTCTTTTATGTCGAAAATATTTCGGAAGAAAAGATCGCTGATATTGATGGAGATGTTCTTTTCTTTTTGACTTGGGAACCAGAGAATGACAAGAAAGCGCTAGAGAAGCTCAAACAAAGACCCTTATGGCGACAACTCGAAGTAGTTCAACGCAATCAAGTCTATTTCGTAGGTACACATTGGCATGATGCAGCTTATTTTGCCATTAATATGATCGTTGATGACTTGTTTAAATACTTGGTAAATACACCTTAATTCTATTCTTTTGCAAAGTAAGAGCGATCGCTCCTTTGCAAAGCAATTATTTTACTTATATAGCCATCTTGTTTAATTTGTGAAAAATATTTTTTAACGAACCGCAGAGACACAGAGTTCACAGAGGAAGAGTAAAGAGAGGTTTTTCACAAATGATTTAGAACTGCTATATATTTGAAATTTCACCCAACGAAATTGAAATTTAAGTTTAATCTAAGTGCTTTGACTCAACCAAGCTTCTAAATCTGCAATGTGCTGAAAATCTAAGAGTGCTTCAGCCAGATTTTCTACTTGTTCTAACGACAGCGATTCAATTTGAGTTCGCAGAACTTGCGGTAACTCTCCTACACGCCGATTCAGTTGACGCAGCACAAGCGATTGTCCTTCTGAATAGCGTCCGCGTTGTTCACCGCGTTGTTCACCAATTTGTTCTCCCTCAGCCAAAATTTCTTGATAAATCACGGATTCGCGCATCATCCCCTCCCGAAATATTCGTTGTATCAACTCCTTGTTGAATTTTAACCCTGCTAATATTTGAGTATACGCAGCAATTTCAGGTTTTTCGACTTCTTCGAGTTGATTAACTTTTTCTACAACTTGCTGTAATAAGGTTTGCGGTTGCGTCGTTGCCGTTAATGGTGCAAATGGTAATAAAGCTGGATTGTCTAGAAATTGTGCAGCATCTTCCTCCCACAGTCTCAGCACGCGATATTCATGACGAGTTGTTTCTACGTTAAAGGAATTTTCAATGATTGTCTCTGGTGCGCTTGGGAGTAATACTACTACTTGCGTAATCGGGAGGCGATATAACCGATACAACCTTACCCAATAATCGAGCATTCGTAAAGGTAATGGTGGCGTTGATGCAATTACAGTTTGAAATTCTAAATGTAAAATGCGCCCTTGTAGCTGTAAAAATGTCACGTAATCAGCGCGAATTGGTTCAATGCTTAATTCGGTTTTGAGGACTTTAACTTCAGTTTGTGGTGTACCTAACACCCAACTAGCAAAGACAGCAGGATATTTTTCAGATAGGAGTTTGCAGAGATTGTCAAACGACATTAAAACTTGATGGCAGTTCCACTAACTATTCTAAAAAGATATTACTACAAGTCGAAAACAGTTAATTATTACAACGCGCAATTAAAGCTACTAAAAAATGAGTAGGAGGAATATGAAATTCTAATGCTTACTATCTGCTAAGTGCAATCGCAATTACTCGAACTTTGCAACATAATCAGATTGCTTTCCAGATGAGTGTTATGAAGTTAATAGTAATATAATTACATCCAAATAATAGATGAAAAACGATCGCCCTTAAAACGTATCTGTTGCTACAGAGGGCGATCGCACGTCACTTTACAGTAAATCCTTATAGTTATTGATGAAAAGGACAGCCATTCGCGATCGCTTTTTCACCTGATGTCAGTTTTCCTAAAAAAGAATTAGTATCAAAATAATGTTCTAGTAATTCAATTTTGAGATCGTCAGTCACCCGCGCTACACTAATACCAACGATTTCTACAACTTCTCCTGTAGGTTCATGTCCTTTGTAAGAACCGCTAAAAGTTCCCCAATGACGCCACTTGAAAGTTACATTAGGTGGTCCTGCTAACACTTCAATAAGTTCCCATAAAAAACCATTCGGAAAGGTATCATGAAAGATTTTTCCTGATGATTCAAAATCTTCAGACTTAGCACTATAATGCTCTGATTCTCCTAAAAATAAGTTGTAAGTTCCCGCAGCAACAACATCGTTAGCTGTGTATTCTGGCTGATTATTTGTCCGCATCCGAAACTTATCAGCAACAACAGATAACCACTGTTGAGGATTCGTCTTAAACGAGGCTTCCATTTCAAAAGTTCTGACTAAATTTTGGACGATCGCCTCTAAAGAACCTTCGATATGATTGTATTGACTTTGCTCTTTGAGTGCTGCATTATTACGCGAGTAGTCTGGTGGTTCTCCGTAACGCCACTCAGCATCACTTCCTTGCGCAATCACCGTATCTCTGTCTTGAACCCACAAAGGTGTATTTGATGTGCCCATAATTGTCGTTTCTGCTACTCGAGAGGATTTAATTTGATAGAGTTTACCAAACTGTAAATTGCGCATAAATGCGAAATTTACTGAAAATCTCACTTGAATATTTATTCTTGGAGATAATAACAGTGATACTACTGAACTCCAGTCAGCTTAATATTTGCTAAAGATTTACATCTGGGTTGCGATAAGTAGGAAGCTACAAACATCGCATAAGTTTTGTAATATAAGTCAGACAGGATATATCTTTTGCAGCCCTGAGCGCGATCGCACTTCTTACACCCATGACGACAAGTATTGACTTTCTCCATAGCCTCAATCCGAGTCAACGCCAAGCTGTAGAACATTTCTGCGGTCCAATGTTGGTCGTTGCTGGCGCAGGTTCGGGTAAAACACGAGCGCTGACTTACCGAATTGCCAATCTGATTCTGAAACACCGCGTCGATCCTGAAAATATCCTGGCTGTTACCTTTACTAATAAAGCCGCGCGGGAGATGAAAGAACGCATCCAGAAGCTGTTTGCCCAACAAATTGCGATTCGTGACTATGGAAAGCCCTTAGAAGCGTTAGCACCCCACGAACAGACAAGTTTGCGATCGCGCGTGTACAAAACTATCATTAAAGATTTGTGGATTGGTACTTTCCACAGCTTATTTTCCCGCGTGCTGCGATTTGATATTGAAAAATATCAAGATGAAAAAGGACGGCGTTGGAATCGCAATTTTTCAATTTTTGATGAATCCGATGCGCAAAGCCTTGTCAAACAAATAGTTATTAAACAACTTAATTTAGACGATAAAAAGTTTGAACCGCGTTCGGTACGCTATGCAATTAGCAATGCGAAAAATCAAGGATTAACTCCCCAAGAGTTTGAGCGTCAACAACCCAATTATCGCGGGCGCGTTATCGCTGAAGTTTACAGTCAATATCAAAGCGCTTTAGCCGAGAACAACGCTTTAGATTTTGACGACCTCATTCTCGTTCCTGTACAACTCTTTCAACAAAACGAACAAGTATTAGGCTATTGGCATCGCAAATTTCAACATATTTTAGTTGATGAGTATCAAGATACCAACCGGACGCAATATGACTTAATTCGGTTACTTGTTACCAACGGAGAAACGAATAAACAAAATTGGAATTGGCAAAATCGCTCGATCTTTGTCGTTGGTGATGCCGATCAGTCAATTTATAGTTTCCGCATGGCGGATTTTACAATTTTACTAGAATTTCAATCTGATTTTGGTGATGGTTTGCCTGATGCTGATACTCGCACTATGGTAAAACTAGAAGAAAATTATCGCTCTAGAGAAAACATTCTGCAAGCCGCCAATGAACTAATAGAAAATAATACTCAACGCATCGATAAAATTCTCAAACCTACGCGTGGGGCTGGCGAACAAATTTATTTATACAAAGCTGATGATGAAATTGCGGAAGCGCAGTTTGTCATTAATCAAATTCGCAATTTAGAACGCCGCTATTCTGATTTTGATTGGGGTAGTTTTGCTATTCTCTACCGCACTAATGCGCAATCGCGACCGTTTGAAGATACTTTAGTACGGTGGGGTATTCCTTATACAATTGTTGGTGGGTTGAAGTTTTACGATCGCAAAGAAATTAAAGATATACTCGCCTATCTGCGGGTCATTGTTAATCCTTCAGATACCGTAAGTTTGCTGCGTGTTATTAATACACCGCGCCGTGGTATTGGGAAAGCAACGATTGATGCTTTAGTAAGTGCAGCGCAAGAGTTAAGCATCCCAGTCTGGGAAATTATCAGCGATGAGACATCGGCGGGTACTTTAGCAGGGCGATCGGTTAAAGGTGTAACGAGTTTTGCGCAATTAATTAGTCGTTGGCAAGAACAAGTAGATATTACTCCGGCATCGGTTATTGTGCAAGCAATTATGGAAGAATCAGGTTATATTCAAGACTTGAAAAATCAAGGCACTGATGAAAGTTTAGATCGATTGCAAAACTTACAAGAACTCTACAATGCTGTCGTCCAATTTGAAGAAGAAAGCGAAGATACTTCTTTAGAAGCTTTTTTAGCTAGCACTGCCTTAAATTCTGATTTAGATAATTTAAAAGAAGGACAAAAAACCGTTTCTTTACTAACACTACACGCGGCTAAAGGGTTAGAGTTTCCTGTGGTTTTTCTAGTAGGAATGGAACAAGGTTTATTACCTAATTTCCGTTCGTTAGACGATCCAGATTCCTTAGAAGAAGAACGGCGCTTGTGTTATGTTGGCATTACTCGCGCGCAAGAACTATTACATCTTTCACACGCGCGCGAACGTCGGCTTTATGGTTCGCGCGAACCGGCGATTCGTTCGCAATTTTTGACAGAGTTACCCGAAGAATTACTTGCAGATCAACAGCCTGCGAGTCGGAGTTACACAAAACCACCAAGTATTGCTTCGCGAAGCAGAGAAGTAGCAGCAACTCCTGTAAATACAAGTCCGCAAAATTGGCAAGTCGGCGATCGCGTGTTACACAAAACCTTTGGAGTTGGTGAAATCACTCATGTTTTCGGTTCTGGAAATAAAGTATCTGTCGCGATTAAATTTCCCACATTAGGTCAAAAAATTATTGATCCGAGAATCGCCCAGTTGCAACGAGTAAATTAATCTTAAAACTACTTGCTTTTTGTCATAGATTGAGCATCTGCCTTTAACTTAGGTTTGAACCACTTGAGTGTAGCCATCACAAACTGGCTATGCTTGGCGATCGCGGGTTTCAAGTGAAATCTTGAATAAATTTTAGTAACATTCAATACTTGCTCAACTGACAACAGCGAGCCTGTATTCATATCACTTCACTGTTTTTCGCCTCTGGTTTTACAAGCTATGTAGTTTTACATAGCTTGACATGAATAAATGTTACAAAATCTTGGATACTTCCGGAAAGGCAAGATTTGACGTTGAGGGACACCTTGCAGCCAAGTTTTGAGAAGGAGTTTCAATGTTTATGAATGGTAAATGATTAATAGGCTATCGCATCCCACAGTGACGAATTATTGCTCACCAAAGCGCTGAGCCAAAAAATTAACTGTTGCCATAAATTTCTGTGCTTAATAAATTAATCATGAACAATATGCACATATCAATTACACAGTCATTAACTATTGCATCAACTGGATTACTACTAAGTTTGCTAAGTAGTTATGGATCTGAGGCACTTGCCCAAAACCGTGATGTTGCCGTAGTCGTAGTAGGACAACAACAACCGTTGTCTCCAACGGCGATCAAAAACTCTTTGCCACACAGGAATTCTCTAGCACCACTATATCTTCCTAATCTCACTCCATCTAGCCAAGCAGAAATCAACCAAAGTGGAGTAACGCCAGGAGTAGCGACACCAGGGAAGGTTTCTAATCAAGGAAATCGCATGAATGGAGAGTTTTCTACAAATTCAGCAGATAACTCTATTATTCCTCAAGCTTTTGGCTCTTTTTCAGTACCATACACTTCCAAAAGAGTGTCACATCTGCCTACTTCAGCCGTAGGTGCTGGTTCTAATGCCTACCTCAGCGCTACTTATCCTTATCGCACTATGGGAAGGCTCACATTCAACATCGGTTCTAGAACTACTCATTGTTCTGCAACTTTAATTCGTAGAAGTGTAATTGTCACTGCTGCACACTGCATTCAGGACTTTGGCACTGGTACAAGTCTTTTCTCAGGTTTCACATTTACACCAGCATCTTATAATGGCTCTGCTCCCTATGGAAGTTGGGCTTGGGAATCACTTGTGAGACCTGCTTCTTGGGCAAACGGAACCGATACAGGAAGTGGAGCGGCTAGAAACAATGACTTAGCGGTTATTGCTTTGCGCAAGAATTCCCAAGGTCAGTTTATTGGAGATATAACTGGATATTTAACTTACGGTTGGAATAATTATTCATTTGTTAGCTCTAGTCGTACAGGTAATTTATCAGTTGCTGCACTTACCACCACTGGATATCCAGCATTATCAGATTCAGGTCGGATTATGCAAAGATCTGATGGGCCTAGTTATCTGACCACAGTTAGTGGTGCTAAGCAAATCTATCAAGGTAGTAATTTTACTGGTGGCGCAAGTGGAGGAGCTTGGTTAGCTAATTTTGGATATCAAGAGCCCGCTTTCTCTGGAGGAGCAAATGCAGGCAATGCATCTATACCTAACGTAATTGTCGGTGTCACTTCTTGGGGTTCTATTGATCCAAATTCGCCAAAAGATAATTACTCGTCTCAATTTGCACAAAATACACAATACCCTTCTAGTAGTTATGGTACTTTTGGAGCCGGCAATATTGGTTCTTTGCTGAACACATTATGCTCCTCAAGACCTTCGGGTAGCTCCCAGACTTTTCAACAACTAGGATATTGTAATTAATATTTACCAATAGTTAGGTGTTATTAATTGTTTGCAATTAATGCCTTTAGAGGTTACAATCTCGCCGCCTATTAAAGGCATTTATTATAATATAAAAAATTATTGGATTGAACCAAAATAAATACATAGCAGAGGTCAGGGGGGCAAGGCACTGCCTTGCCCATAGAGGTCTGAGGTCAGGGTTGAACATTAGTTAGGGTAATGGTTATTCGTACCTTCAATGTCCTAACTACCCCAACGAGACTGCTATAGTAGCAATTGCTTGTAAGTTTATAATTGCACAGACTTTTATCGACTGAGATTTCTACTTTTTTCTAATCACAGCATTCTCATTCTGACAGCGTTCTATTTTACTCTCTTTATACGCGATTGTAGAGGGAACAGGAAACAGGAAAAAAGTGTCTTTAAGTTTTACCTAGCTTTGAAAAAAGAGGATAGGGATATTCAATTTCTACTTCATTTATAGATAAGAGGTTATCCATCATGCGAACAAAGATGGTTGCACTCAAACTTTTTTTAGTACCATTGAGTTCTATCTTAATTACCACGGGGGTTGTCTTAAGCTACAGTCTTAGTTTATTGGCTGGTACAACGTCTTCTTTAACCCAATTACTTCCTATGTCCTCCGAATCCTCTTCGCAGTCTGATATAGCTTTGAAAAATTCTTCTTGGCAACTTGAACGTTGGGAACGTCAAGGGTCTGTTGTCACTCTTGTACCCAAAACCAAGATATCTCTGCGTTTTGAAAACAATCAAGTAAATGGTTCTGGGGGATGTAATAGTTTCAACGGCTCCTATAATTTGGTGAATAATCAACTTTCTGTAGGCGCATTAAGTGCAACTCGAATGCGCTGTGACGAACAAGTAATGAATCAGGAATCTCAATTCTTTTTTGCTCTCCAATCGGTACGTTGTATTGCGACTGATGCTTCAGGTCGTTTAATGTTATTTTATAAAGGTGGTACGAGTGAGGGAGTGCTGTACTTTGTAAAAGCAAATTAGAACCGTCTCACTGATGACTTATCTTCTGTCTTTTCAGCAAAGGGAAATGGTAAAAACAAACGATTGCTATGTAGTACAAAATACAATACGTAAGTTTTACTATTTTTCGTAACAACTAGTGCTAGGTTTTCTCAATTTAAACAAACCCGCTGAGTTCACTTCTCACGATTGCGTCGCGCGCGTACGACGACTTTTACAAATGAAGCGTGTTGGACACGGTGGAACACTAGATCCTGCGGCGACAGGAGTTTTACCGATCGCTTTAGGCAAAGCTACCCGATTGTTACAATTTTTACCAGGAAATAAAGCTTATCAAGCAACGATTCAACTAGGAATTACGACAATAACCGACGATCTGGAAGGGGAAGTTATTACCTCACAGCCAGTATCAAATTTAACTCTAGAACAAGTTGCAACCGCACTCAAACAATTTCAAGGCAAAATTGAGCAAATACCGCCGCGTTATAGTGCAATTCAAGTTCAAGGAAAACGTTTATACGATCTTGCCCGCGCGGGAGAAAACGTTGAAATTCCTGTACGAAATGTAGAAATATTTCAGATTGAGATTTTAAATTGGTACCCAGGAGATTTTCCGCAAATCGAGGTGGCGATCGCCTGTGGTGCGGGAACATATATTCGCGCGATCGCTCGCGACTTGGGTAGAATTTTACAAACTGGTGGAACTTTAGCCAAACTCATCCGCACGCAAAGCAGTGGCTTTGAAATCGCCGATAGTTTAACATTTGAACAATTAGAATCTCAAATTCAACAAGGAAGCTTTCAACTCATTCCACCGACACGCGCATTACAGCATCTTCATGCTGTCACCTTACCTGCTGCGATCGCCCAAAAATGGTGTCAAGGTCAAAAAGTTTCTTACAATGCTACTGATGAGTTACCGTTAAACTCGCCGTTGCGGATTTATCAGGAAGGCGAGGATTTTTTAGGAATTGGATATTTAACGATAACAGATACAGAAGCCAAGCTAGTTCCACAAATTGTGTTTTAAACGGAGAGGGAGGGATTCGAACCCTCGTTGAAGTTGCCCCCAAACAGCATTTCCAGTGCTGCGCCTTCAACCACTCGGCCACCTCTCCAGGTGTCACAAATTCTAATTATACAATGAAGTCATGCACATTCAGCAAGAATAGATAATTTATTAGCTTCATGACTCGTTATTACAAAATTCAAATTCGCGATCGCGCGCGTGATCAGAACTACACGCTCGAAGTTCCTGAAGACGGCTATATCCTCCAAAATGCCGAAAAGCAGGGCGTAGAACTGCCATTTTCCTGCCGTAATGGTGCTTGTACAACGTGTGCGGTACGAGTGCTATCAGGAGAAATTTATCAACCCGAAGCGATGGGCTTATCTCCCGAATTACGCGCCAAAGGCTATGCATTGTTGTGCGTTAGCTACCCACTTTCTGATTTGGAAGTCGAAACCCAAGACGAAGATGAAGTATACGAACTACAATTCGGACGTTATTTTGGTAAAGGAAAAGTGCGGGCGGGTTTACCGTTAGATGAAGATTAGAGGTCAGAGTTATGCTACGTTTAAAATTGTTTGCGTGCTGCTTCTACTCTTGATTTTGGGGTGTCAGCCAAAAACGACACCGCAAGGTAAGACTGTTAAGGTAACGCGGGTAGTGAGTGGTAATACACTTGAAGTCATCGGCTTAGAGGCGCAACGTAATTTTAATGCACGAGTCCGCCTCATCGGAGTAGACGCACCCGATTTGCAACAACAGCCGTGGGGACAAACGGCGAAACAACAATTAGAAAAAATTGTTCAAGGTAGCAATGTTCTGCTAGAGTTTGACGTGCAACAAAAAGACCGTTTTGGTCGCTACCAAGCGTATGTGTGGCATGACAAAGTATTGTTAAATGAATGGCTTGTCGCACAGGGATATGTTCTAGCTGTTGCTAGAAACCCTAATGACAAGTACACTCAGCAACTGACTCGCGCGCAAGAATCAGCTAGACTCATGGAGCGGGGGATTTGGAATCCCTCTCAACCAATGCGTTTGACTCCAGCAGAATTTCGCCGTAGTTAATATTGCGGAGGTGTCCTCCGCAATCGCTGCCATTTCAATCTCGTCAATTATGACTTCAACTTCCCAACTGCAAATTTATCTAGATATTGCGACAGAAGCCGCGCTAGCTGCTGGCGCGGTTGTTCAAAGCTATTATGGCGCATTAGATGGTGTTGTTGAAAAAGGACGCCCTGGAGATTTAGTCACCCAAGCCGATAAAGCTTCCGAAGCCGTCATTTTAGATGTGTTACAGCGTCACGTACCGCAGCATGGAATTTTGGCAGAAGAATCAGGTAACGTCGGAAATTCGACCAGCGATTATCTATGGGCGATCGATCCCCTAGATGGTACAACGAATTTCGCGCACCAGTACCCTAGTTTTGCCGTATCAATTGGGTTACTCGTTGCGGGGATTCCCCAAGTAGGCGTGATTTTCGACCCTTTCCATCAAGAATTATTTCGGGCGGCAAGAGGCTTAGGCGCGACACGCGATCGCCGCCCAATTTCTGTTTCCCAAACGCAGGAACTGAGTAAAAGCCTTTTAGTTACAGGTTTTGCCTACGATCGCCGCGAAACACCAGACAACAACTATGCAGAATTCTGTCATCTTACACATCTTACGCAAGGCGTGCGCCGCAGTGGCTCCGCTGCGCTTGATTTAGCTTATGTCGCGTGTGGGCGCTTAGATGGTTACTGGGAACGCGGACTTTCACCGTGGGATATCACGGCGGGAATTGTCTTACTTGAAGAAGCTAAAGGAAAAGTCACTGCTTACGATCAAAGTCCGTTTGATATGGCATCGGGGCGAATTTTAGCAACAAACGGCTATCTCCACGCAGCTTTGAGTGATGAATTGCTACACGTTCGTTCTTTAACCTCGGTAGGGAATAATATTAACAACAGCGATCGCGCTTTTAGCTATGAATCCCCAACTTAGGAAATATGGCGCAGTACACTAGAAACAACTTATAGGCTTTGCAGGTGGCACAAGGTTCTATGTCATTTAAAATCGACCGTGGCTTATTCCAGTATGATCTCACTGACCACCATGCAGTTCTCGGCATTCCTGTCGATGCAGATTTCGAGCAAATTCGCAAACGTTATCTGCAAATAGCCCGTCGTTTACACCCTGATAGTTGTGCAGCCACCACTCCAGAAGAAAAACAACTCGCCAATCAACTACTCTCAAAAATTGTCAATCCTGCCTACGAACAATTCTCTAAAGAGCGTAACCGTGCTGAACATCTTGTTGTGCTAAGAGAAATGAGCAAGCGTCTGGCACAAAAACCAACTACCGTTGAATTAAAATCTAAACTAGCACAAAAGTTAGCTCAAGCAAGCAATATTGAACACTTTTATCAAACTTCACTTCACCAGCTAGCCGCAAAACAGTATGAGAATTTCGAGCAAGTTTTCGATATTATTGGCACTCTTAGCGAACTCAATTTAGTTTACTTGATGCGTAAAGGTGCGAGTAGTATTCAGCAACCGAAACCAGTAACGCCTATTACTCCCAATCCTCACCCAACATCACAACCAACCCCCATCCCCCAACCTAGTAGCGCTGTCGAGCAATATTATCGCCGCGCGCAAGCTTGTATGGAAAACAGTAACTTCGTACAAGCGCGGATTGAGTTACAAGATGCACTCAAGTTAGAACCAAATAATAGTAGCTGCCATAGCTTGATGGGATTCTTGTATTTGAAGCAAAATCAAGTCACTATGGCGAAGGTTCATATTAATAAAGCATTGCAGTTGAATCCTCAAGAACCAATGGCACTTAAAGCAAAGAAATTACTCAATCAAGCAACACAAACATCGAGTACAAAATCGGCGTCGGTACCTCAGCCGAGTCCAGGAAAAGCCAATAATGGGGGTAGTGGTTTGTTTGGTGGTTTATTTGGCGGGAAGAAAAAGTAATGGTATATCAGTCGCCAGCAGGGGCGCGGGACTTATTGCCCCTAGATGTAGCACAAAAACGTTGGATCGAAGAACGATTGCAGCAAGTCTTTCACCGTTGGGGCTATCACCGCATTATTACTTCAACATTAGAACACCTCGATACCTTAATGGCAGGTGGTGCAGTCGAGCGATCGCAACTCATTCAACTGCAATCTGACGAAGGCGAAATCGGACTACGCCCCGAACTTACCGCATCTATCGCCCGCGCTGCTGTGACGCGCATGGCAGGATCGATGTATCCGCAACGCTTATACTACAATGCTAATGTTTTTCGCCGCGCGTCAAGTAGTAACCACAATCAGCAACAAGAATTTTATCAAGCAGGCGTTGAATTACTCGGTGCTAAAGGTTGGCTAGCAGATGCGGAAATTTTACTGTTGCTTGCTGAGTGTATGCAAGAACTCAGTTTAAATAACTGGTGTCTGATCTTAGGCGAAGCCGGAATCGCGCGATCGCTATTATCAACGTTTCCCGCAAATTTGCGCGAACAAGTTCGGTATGCGATCGCCAACCTCGATCGAATTACACTAGAAACCTTACCCCTCAACCGCGAATTACGCGATCGCGCCCTGATGATGCTTGACTTACGCGGGCGTCCTGCTGATATCTTACAAAAACTCGCCTCTCTCGATTTACAAATACCTCAAACTGAAGCACTCAACTACCTGAAGTCACTGTTTGCTTTATTAGATGAGTGTCCGATATCATCACAAGCAATTATCTTAGACTTGAGTTTGATCCAAACCTTCGACTACTACACCGGAATTGTGTTTAAAGTCGTCAGCAATACTCATCCTGCAAGAATTATTGGGCAAGGCGGACGTTACGATCAACTCTTAGGACTGTATCACCCACAAGCCGAAACAATTCCAGGAATTGGATTTTCGCTGAATATCGAAGATTTACATCAAGTTTTACTTCCCTCACAACAACTTCCTCACGCAACTCCTGCAAGTCATTGGTTAGTTGTTCCCAAAACTCCCCAAGCTTATACCGCAGCCTTTGCCTATGCTGCTAAACTACGCGCTTCGCAACATCTTGTACGCGTTGAATTGAATTTAAGCGATAGCGATCCTGATACGATTCGCGAGTACGCCCGTCACCGCCGCATTCAACAAATTGCTTGGATTAAACCGGAAGGTTTACCTATAATAGAAGCGATCGCATTCACAAAAAAGCCTCACTAATCAGGAATTGAAACTGCCACCTTCACTCGTTCCTACAACAAGGTTTTGAAGTCGAAGTCCCCCAAATTTGGGGAGCTACTGCGGTGCGGAGCTTCCTCCCGCGCGTGAACGCAATTCTACCATCTTTAACACTTCTTAGGCATCCTCCTTCAATAAGACTTTATCAAGCTAGATTGTTAATTAAAATACAAGTCAGCTTATTTTTAACTGTATATTAAATATTTGAATTTATAGTTTAAAAAAAAACTAATTAATCCTACTAAAAAACACTGTATTCTTTAAAAAAATCATACTTAAAGTTAATTTTATTAAGTAGTAATAAGGTAGTAAATAGTTATTAATAGCACTTACAACATACTTAAGGAAGAGATTAATAATTCAGTTTGATTAGCTATTTATATAATAAAAATAAAAAGGAAAAGATTTATACATCGGCTGACTTTTGGCAGCAAGAGATAAGGACAAGGAAACTTAAAATAAAGTTTTTTTGTTAGAATCAAAAAATATTCTAATCTATCTAGTTTAAAGAAGCAGAAGAGAGAAGGTTATGCCGCATACAATCGTTACAGAAACTTGTGAAGGAGTTGCTGACTGCGTTGATGCTTGTCCTGTGGCTTGTATTCACCCTGGACCAGGAAAAAACATGAAGGGTACGGAATGGTTCTGGATTGATTTTGCTACCTGCATTGACTGCGGTATTTGTATTCAGGTTTGCCCTGTTGAGGGCGCAATTGTTCCAGAAGAAAGACCTGAGTTGCAAAAAAATCCTTAAGTAAATATTAAGTTAGGAGATTTTTCAAACACAGCCTTAATACCCAACGAATTGTACTTAATTTAATCGTCGCAATTAGTTATGCAGCTAAAAGCTGAAGGTTGCAGGATAATATTCATACTTCACCTCTTTTGGCTGTACGCGTATGATGCAAACGACTCCTTTGTTAGAAGTTGAGGATGTCTGGGCGGGTTATGTTAAAGACTTAGACATCCTGCAAGGAATCAATTTTCATATCTTCCCTGGAGAATTAGTTGCAGTTATTGGTCCTAATGGTGCAGGAAAATCAACATTAGCAAAAACGATATTTGGGCTATTGAATCCGCAACGCGGGAAAATCACTTTTAACAACGAAAATATCGCTGGACTTAAATCAAATCAAATTGTACAGCGCGGGATGTGTTATGTACCGCAAATTGCAAATGTGTTTCCGTCTTTGAGTGTAGAAGAAAACTTAGAAATGGGGGCTTTTATTCGGAATACGCCCTTAAGTGAACTCAAAGAGAAAATATACACGACTTTCCCTGTTCTGGCGAATCGCCGCCGCCAAAAAGCAGGAACACTTTCAGGAGGAGAACGCCAAATGTTAGCAATGGGGAGAGCATTGATGCTAGAACCGAGTTTACTGTTATTAGATGAACCTAGCGCAGCACTTTCACCGTTGTTAGTCAATAGTGTATTCGAGCAAATACAGCAAATTAACAAGACGGGGACAGCAATTGTGCTTGTAGAACAAAATGCGCGCAAAGCATTAGCAATGGCGCATCGGGGTTATGTACTTGATACAGGACGCGATCGCTTTACCGGTTCAGGTAGTGAATTACTTAACGATCCCAAAGTCGGCGAACTTTATCTTGGCGCAGGTAAACACCACTAGCAACGCAATATGGTATTAAATATCTCTCCACCACAGCTACAAGCGATTCGCGCGCACGCCGAAAACACGTACCCAGAAGAATGCTGTGGTTTACTCTTGGGTAAAGCGGTTGACGACCAAAAATTCGTCACCGAAGTTGTCGCAACCGAAAATGCTTGGCACGCCGCAGCACTTGAATGGGAAGATGATTCTACCAATCATGGCAAAATTGACCGGTATGCGATCGCTCCGCAAGAAATGTTAAAAATCCAAAAAACCGCACGCGATCGCGATTTAGATATAATTGGTATTTACCACTCACACCCGAATCATCCGGCAATTCCTTCCGAATGCGATCGTCTCTTTGCTTGGCAACAATACTCATATATCATAGTTTCGGTAGTCAATGGCGAATGCGATGATCTCCAAAACTGGAGCCTCGACGATCGTCATCAATTCCACTCAGAAAATCTGATCGTTACAGAACGCATCGAGTCGTTACTTTAAAAACTACAAAAATCCAAACATCCAAACGCTATCTTTAGATAGGATCAAAAGTCCGTTCCTTCACACACTGCTATGCTCAATCCCAATCTGGATGAAATCCAGTTAACAAAAGAAGAATACGAACGATATTCGCGCCATATCATTTTGCCAGAGGTAGGGTTAGAAGGTCAAAAACGCCTCAAAAGTGCAAGTGTTTTGTGTATTGGTACTGGTGGGCTTGGTTCACCCCTACTACTTTATCTCGCCGCAGCGGGTATTGGACGCATCGGTATCGTTGATTTTGATGTCGTTGATAGTTCTAACCTGCAACGTCAAGTTATTCATAGCACATCCTGGGTAGGTAAACCTAAAATTGAATCAGCAAAAAACCGCATCTTAGAAATCAATCCGAGTTGCCAAGTTGATTTGTATGAGACGCGTCTGAGTGCAGACAATGCGCTAGACATTATGGAGCCTTATGATGTTGTTGTGGATGGTACCGACAACTTTCCGACGCGGTATCTCGTCAACGATGCGTGTGTACTGTTAAACAAGCCGAATGTTTACGGTTCGATCTTCCGGTTTGAAGGACAAGCAACCGTATTTAACTACGAAGGCGGTCCTAACTACCGCGACTTATATCCCGAACCCCCACCGCCAGGGATGGTTCCTTCGTGTGCTGAAGGTGGCGTACTTGGGGTTTTGTGCGGTATTATTGGCACCATTCAAGCGACAGAAACGATTAAAATTATCTTGGGTCAAGGCAATACCCTCAGCGGGCGACTGATGCTTTACAATGCCCTCGATATGAAGTTCCGCGAGTTGAAGTTGCGTCCAAACCCTGAACGTCCCGTCATCGATAAACTCATCGACTACGAATTTTTCTGTGGTATTCCCCAAGCAAAAGCCGAAGAGGAGAAGCGACAGATGGAAATGCAAGAAATGACCGTGCAGGAATTAAAGGAATTGCTCGATAGCGGTGCAGATGATTTTGTACTACTTGACGTGCGCAATCCCAACGAATACGAAATTGCCAAAATTCCAGGTTCTGTCCTAGTTCCGTTACCCGATATTGAAAGCGGTGCAGGCGTCGAGAAAGTGAAAGAAATACTCAACGGTCATCGTTTAATTGCGCATTGTAAGATGGGCGGACGATCCGCGAAAGCGTTAGGGATTCTCAAAGAGGCAGGAATTGAGGGAACCAACGTTAAAGGTGGGATTACCGCTTGGAGTCGCGAAGTTGATGCTTCGGTACCTGAGTACTAAGCGAACAGGTGGGTATAACCCACCTTTTTTACACTTGTTATCGCATCATACCCAATCTTCAAAGGTCAACGCCCACCGTTCATGGTCACGCCATTCTCCATTGATTTTTAGATATCGTTGAGAAAAGCCCTCTTTTGTGAAACGTAATCGCTTTACTAAATTGATTGAAGCAGTGTTTTCAGGCTGGATATTGGCTTCAACTCGATGTAAGCCAAGTGTATAAAAAGCGTAATCAATTGCTAAACGTACACCTTCTGACATAAATCCTTGACCCGCAAAATTGACATCAACGTAATAACCAAGGTAAGCATTTTGAAACGCTCGATAGAAAATTTGACTTAAATTTGCTACTCCAATAATTTTATTGTTAGTAGAATGACAAATCAGTAAACCTTCAAAGTCTTCGTTTTGGCAACGATTAATGTAGTCTTTGCACTCCTGTTCATTTAATGGAGGAAAAACCCAAGGAAAATGGAAATCTTGGCTTCTTTGGTGAAGGGATAACAATCCTTGATAATCCTCTGCGGTTGGTCTTCTAATAAAAACACGAAGTGACATGGAGGTGTTTAGCTTTGCAGTGGCTACAAACTATTAATTTAACTGTAACTCTAGTAGACAACTAGTATTTACCTTGTCTAGAGGCAAAGCAGCCCAACAAACAGATCGCTAACAAACTTTAGGTGCTTCCTTCACCAAAGACTTAAACTAGTCAACGGCAAAGGTAGATAACAGCAGATAAGACTAAACTCAGCACTAAGTCAAGGCTGTTGGCTCCACTGCATTACTACCTCAAGATAAAAGCTTTTCAATAGACACTGAAACATCTGCAAATGCTAATGGTTTAATCATTCCTTCTTTAATCGTATATTCTTCAACATACTTCCCCTGTTGAGGATTTCTAAACACGCTCATCTGCTGAGCAGATAAGTCTAAAACCCAATATTCTTGAATCGCAGCAGTTGCATAAATTGCACTCTTAATCTCCAATTCTTTCTTTACACTTGTCTTGGCAACTTCTACAATCCAGAAGATATCTTGAGGAGCAGGATGGCGATCGCTCTACGCTGACTCTGGAAGTCGAACAATTGCAATATCAGGCTCAGGCTCTGAATCGGATAGAGTAATAGGACCATTGAGGCGAACATCTGCTTTCCCTGATAGCAATTGTTCTAAATATTTTGCTCCTCGTTTTGCTGTGGTGTAATGAATTGGGGTTTCTGGACTCATCTCAACAATTTCACCTACTAGCAATTCTACACGGCGGTCTCGCAGAATACCCGCTTCGACCATCCGGTGATAGTCATCTACAGACCATTTAGCTAGTGTCTTCATAGCAAAATTGCTCACATTCTTGTGATAAACCTAATTCAATTTTATAGATTCTCAATTGAGAAGCACCCTATTCAGCATTAAATTTTGATCTGCCATACTGTAAGACTTTAAGATTTTTAATTCTGAATACTGAAAGATAACCGGCAAGAAATTAGCTCTCAAACTTAAATAGTTGTTATAAACAGATTATAAGTATTTATCTAGAACTATCTAAATAAAGTATCAGCAACGCGGCAGACATCATGCATTTCTCGCACATCATGGACTCGGAGAATATCTGCACCATTAGCTATAGCTGCACAACACGCGGCGGCGGTTCCCCAAACTCGTGCTTTAGGTTCTGGTTGATTTAAGATATGTCCGATGAAACTTTTTCGCGATGGTCCCACTAAAATGGGACAATTGAGCGAGCGAAATTCTGCTAATTTGCGGATAAGTTCAATACTTTGATTGTATTTTTTAGCAAAGCCAATACCAGGATCGATAATGATGCGATTTTGCGGAATTCCGGCGGCGATCGCCGCACTAATTCGACTTGCTAAAAACGCATAAATCTCCCCGATTAAATCTTCGTATTCAGTATGTTGTTGCATCGTTTGTGGTGTACCGCGAATATGCATTAACACAATTGGTACACCAAGCTCAGCTACAGTTGGTAACATATCCACATCAAAAGTTCCGCCAGAAATGTCATTAATAATATCTGCACCAGCCGCGATCGCAGCTTTAGCAACAGTTGCTCGTGTCGTATCAACAGAAATGGGAATAGATATTTCTGGACGCAAAACTTGTAATACAGACAATACGCGCTCTCGTTCTTCTTCAGGTGAAACTTCTTCTGCACCTGGGCGCGTGGATTGTCCGCCGATATCAAGAATATCTGCACCAGCGGCGACTAAGTGCCGTGCTTGAGCTAACGCAGAAGGTGGGGTGTTAAACTCGCCACCATCACTAAAGCTGTCTGGCGTAACATTCAACACTCCCATTAAATAGGTACGCTTACCCCACTCAAACGAGTTTAAGGCTGCCATTGAGTTAACTCTGAGTCGCCGCTACTGATAATTGACAATTCGGGCAAAACTACCTGGTTCTAAGCTTGCCCCTCCGACTAAAGCACCGTCAATCTCTGGTTGTGCCATAATTTCATCAATATTGTTTGGCTTCACTGAACCACCGTATTGAATTGGCGTATCAGGATAACTTAACTGACTGCGAATCAACCCAATCACGCGGTTTGCTTCAGAGGCTTCGCACGTATCACCCGTTCCAATTGCCCAGATTGGTTCGTATGCAATGATCAGATTTTGCTGATCGACTTTCACCAGATCTTTTTCCAACTGCATCGAAATGAGTGCTTCGGTTTCACCCGCATCGCGTTGTTGCTTCGTTTCTCCTACACATAAAATTGGAGTCAAACCATGCGCTTGGGCTGCTATTAATCTTTTATTGACTGTTTCATCCGTCTCGCCAAAGAATTGTCGCCGTTCACTGTGACCAACGATCGCGTAACGTACGCCAATTTCTGTGAGCATGGGAGCCGCAATTTCACCTGTATAAGCTCCTTGAACTTCCCAGTGGACATTTTGTGCGCCTAACTGCACGCGGCTTCCGTGAAGATTTTTAGAAATTAACGATAGTGCAGTAAATGGAGCGCATAGCACGACTTCTCGTGCTTCTGGTGTTTGCTCCAAACTCGGCATAAATCCTTGCAAGAACTCCAGAGATTCTGCCTGGGTTTTATACATTTTCCAATTACCGGCAATAACTATTTTTCGCACAGGTGACTCAATCAATCCCAATTTAAAACACGATGAAATGTAAAAATAGTTTAAAGCTTTAAGGGATCAATGTCACATTTTACTTGCGAATTCTATAGCAGAGGTTAGAGGTCAGAGGGGCAAGGCACTGACTTGCCCGTAGAGAGCAGGGTTAAAACAGAGTCTAGAATGTCACGGATTAACAAAGCGATTAGCTATTAGCCATTCGTATTTAGCTAATTGCCAACCGCTCATTGCTAATTGCTGTGAATAGATTATTGATTCGTTGTTGCGGCTTCGCGCGCGGCGGCGGCTTGGTCAGGATGAATTCCTAAGCGCGTTAGGTTAATCCGACCTTTGCTGTCTAACTCTCTAACTTTGACAATAACTTCATCACCGACTGCAACTTCATCCTCGACTCTACCCACACGGTAATCCGCAAGCTGAGAAATATGAATCATGCCTTCTTTACCAGGCAAGAATTCGACAAAAGCACCGATCGGAATAATGCGAGTGACTTTACCCGCGTAAACATCGCCCTCGTTCAGCTTGCGCGTCATACCTTGAACGATGTTTCTGGCGCGTTTGGCTTTGCTTTCATCAATCGCAGAGATTGTCACCGTGCCATCATCTTCGATGTCAATTTTGGCTCCAGTTTCCTCGGTAATGCCTTTAATTGTCTTACCTCCAGGTCCAATTAACATCCCGATCATCTCTGGATCGATCTTAATTGTTAGTAGCCGTGGGGCAAAAGGCGACATCTCGGTACGCGGATTGTCAATTGCTTGCAGCATTTTTTCTAAAATGTGCAATCGTGCTGGCAAGGCTTGCTTGACCGCTTGTTCAATGATTTCTAAGGGTAAACCTGGGATTTTCATATCCATTTGCAAGGCTGTAATCCCGCTATCTGTCCCTGCAACTTTAAAGTCCATGTCGCCTAAAAAGTCTTCTATACCCTGAATATCGGTAAGGACGCGGACTTCATCACCTTCTTTGATTAAGCCCATTGCTGCGCCACTGACAGGTTTGATAAGGGGAACGCCTGCATCCATTAACGCCAGTGTCGAACCGCAAACCGAACCCATCGACGTGGAACCGTTGGAAGAGAGAACTTCAGATACAACGCGAATGACGTAGGGAAATTCATTTTTAGGTGGTAACACTGGAATTAAAGCGCGTTCGGCGAGCGCCCCGTGACCAATTTCCCGACGCCCTGGAGCGCGTAGTGGCTTGGTTTCTCCTACAGAGAATGGCGGGAAGTTGTAGTGATGGATATAGCGCTTTTCTAAATCTTGTTGCAGATCGTCGGATAAGTTTTGCGCATCTCCTGGTGTACCCAGCGTACACGCAGATAGCACTTGGGTGAGTCCGCGATTAAATAAGCCGCTGCCATGAACTCGTTTTGGAAGAACGTCTACACGACAAGACACTGGGCGAACTTCATCAAGCTTACGACCATCAACGCGAACGCCATCTTCGACAATTTGACGGCGCATGAGTTTTTTGGTCAAGTCTTTAAATGTGTTGCCTACAGCTTTGCTGTTTGTCGTTGCAGCAACTTGGATCGGGTCTTCTTCGGGAAGTTCGGCGATCGCTGCAACAATTTCTTCTTTGACGGCATCTAACGCAGCATCGCGGTTATTTTTGTCGAGGTCAAATTGCGACAAAATTTGTTTGACTGGTGCTTGGGCGCGATCGCGAATAAACTCGATTAAGGTCGGCTCTACTTCGGCGGGCGGTTCCTCGTATACCGTCTCTATTCCAAGCTCCGCTATCAGGTCTCTTTGTGCCTGAATTAAGTCTTGTACAGCTTCGTAACCGAAATCAATTGCCTCAATGATGTCTTGTTCCGGCAATTGATTAGCGCCAGCTTCCACCATAATCACGCCTGCTGGCGATCCGGCGACAACTAAATCTAAATCTCCCGCCTCAATTTCTGCATACGTGGGATTGATAATAAAGTCATCTCCGACTAAACCAACCCGCACAGCTGCCATCGGACCATCAAACGGTATTTTTGCTAACAGCACCGCTAGCGATGCACCTGTTACAGCTAATACATCAGGTGGAACTAACTCGTCCATCGATAAAGTTGTTGCGACAATCTGTAAGTCATCGCGCAACCACTGGGGAAATAAAGGGCGTAGTGGACGGTCTATTAAACGGCTAGTGAGAATTGCTTTTTCGGGTGGGCGTCCCTCGCGCCGGAGAAAACCACCAGGAATCCGACCAACGGAATATAGTCTTTCTTCGTAGTCTACCGTTAGCGGCAGAAAATCAATGCCTTCCCTTGCGGCAGAGCGGGTAGCTGTTACTAATACAGCGGTGTCCCCAGATTGCATTAAAACTGACCCACCAGCTTGGGGTGCTAGTAGACCTACGGTCAATCTAATATCCCTTCCGTCAAAGGATATTGACCTATCAATCTCTACCATTAAGTTTTTTGTCCTTCTTTGTCACTTTCTTTTTCTGTGGCAATCCTAGCATTTCTAGCCCTATGACTGCCTTGCAGCGAATGACAAATTAGAAACTAACGTTACAAGAATAGAGAGTAGGGTTTTAGGTCTATGTATATGTCAGTAGAAAAAAGGTTCTATATATTAATTGAAGTATGTTTTTTTACTAACATTTGTAGCTGATATTTACAGGAATTTACACAAAGCGTCCATGTATCACATAGACGCCCATTTGCTAAAGCAGCGTATGAAGAATTAGTTAATAATGCTACATCAAAAGATTTTTATGCTTTAACCGCAGCTAACTTCGTCTCCAAAACCAAAGAGAATCTTGGTGTGATATAACTTAGATGATTTAGATGCAGTACGCTGACTTGCAGCAATCTTGTTGGATCTTTTGAATTGCTATTTTAGTTGTACAATAAATTTAGCATAAATAATAATGATTGATGTATTCAGAAAATTTAGTTTGATCTAATATAAATACCAAGTTATTTATCCAAACTAGATATTTTTCTATTCTTACTTACCTTGGCAATAAACAAATTTTTGCTTTACTGTTGATTTAGATATTTCAATTTAAAAAGCTTTGTTTACATATTAATTTTACTCGGTCGTTTAATTTAGATACTCAAAGCGATAGCAGTTAGAGAATATATCATTTTAGAATAAAAGTAGAGAATGTTATTTAAAACTTACGCTAGCTGAATTAGCATACTGGTTAGTTTAAATAAACAAAAGTATTTGTGTCAGATCGAGTAGTTGGTAAATGGCAATTTTACACGGTAGTTGGCTAGTAGAAAATCACAGCTTATTCATTTGGGGAGAGACGTGGCGGTCTTTGGGTGGGATAGAAGCCGCGTTAACAGCGGAAATTTTAGATCATCCGTTGGTAATGACTTTAGCAGAATTAGATGAATGGCTACGCAAAACTGACTTTTTGCCGCAGGTGTCGCGTAATATCTTAAAATCGGCGTTGCCAGTTATAGAAACTGCGACGACTGAACGCAGTCGTAAAGGAAAGACAAAACAAGCGAACAGTGTGGTAGAAATTAAGCGATCGCCTACTGCTATTCTTGCCTTACCAACCGATCCTGATACAGGTTATCCAATTCATTCAGCCGCGTTTTCTTTAGATGCAGACCCTACACTCAAACCCTGGCGCGTGCAAGGTTTATATCTAGATCCTCTAGCAGCATTTCAGTTTCTCACTTCGTTACCATTGGGTAGCGCAAGTCAAGATGAGTATCTAGGAGGCGATTTACGCTTTTGGTCGCACGTTGCGCGTTGGAGTTTGGATCTGCTGAGTCGCTGTAAGTTCTTACCCGCATTAAGCCAATCTGATGATTCATTCGTGGCTAGCTGGCGATCGCTTTTAGATAGCGCCGTCGATACTTCGCGACTCGAAAAATTTGCGAAAGTCATGCCTAGTGTTTGTCTAGCTTATCGCACAGGTGAAGAAGACAATGACGCGAGCCAACCGTCGCCACAAGAAGTGATATTAAGCTTTCTGGATAGCACTATAGACGCGCAGATTAGAACGTTCCTCAATGGCACTACGCTACCAAATGCACCCTCTCCGATACCAGAATGGTTACAAGCATTAACAACGCCAGATGAAACTGTCAAAGCCGCACCAAATCAACTCGAAAGATTAGCCGCCGTACTGAATGCTTGGACAGCACCACTTCAGTATCAAATCAACCAAGCTCAAATTCGGACTTGTTTTATCCTACATCCACCGGCAACAGGTAATGAGTGGACATTAGCATACGGGTTGCAAGCCGCTAGCGATCCAGAATTTGTAGTCGATGCAGCAAGCATTTGGCGTCATCCGATTGCTGAGTGGGCGATCGGCGATCGCACGATTCATCAACCACAAGAAACGTTTTTAAGAGGCTTGGGGCTAGCTTCGCGTTTATTTACCCCGATAGCGACAAGTTTAGACGAACAATATCCAACGTCGTGTCGTTTAACGCCGCTCGAAGCCTACGATTTTATCAAATCAATTGCGCCAAGGTTTACCGACAGCGGATTAGGAGTGATTTTACCACCAAGTTTAGCAAATCGCGAAGGTTGGGCAAATCGCTTAGGGTTGAAAATCCGCGCTGTAACACCGCGCGAAAAACAAGGAGTAGGGCTGCAAAGTTTATTAAATTTCGAGTGGGAATTAGCAATTGGCGGACAAACTTTATCGAAAGCTGAATTTGACCGTTTAGTGGCGTTAAATAGCCCGTTAGTAGAAATCAATGGCGAATGGGTAGAACTGCGATCGCAAGACATCAAAACCGCCCAAAGCTTTTTTGCAAGTCGCAAAGATAAGTTATCGCTATCACTCGAAGATGCTTTACGGTTGAGTAGCGGCGACAGCTTGGTGATTGAAAAACTCCCCGTCGTCAACTTTGAAGCAACGGGGGCGCTACAAGAATTAATGTCCGCGCTGACAAATAATCAGGCGATCGCGCTTTTACCACCACCAAAAAGCTTTCAAGGCGAACTGCGTCCGTATCAAGTACGCGGCTTTAGCTGGCTTGCTTTTCTCGAACGCTGGAACTTAGGCGCGTGTCTCGCCGACGATATGGGACTTGGTAAAACGATTCAGTTTATTGCCTTTATGCTACATCAGAAAGAGCAGGAGGCACTAGAAAATCCCACATTACTTGTTTGTCCAACTTCAGTATTAGGTAACTGGGAGCGTGAAGTCAAGAAATTTGGACCGCAGCTAAAAGTGATGCTGCACCACGGTGATAAGCGTCCTAAAGGTAAAACCTTTGTCACCGCCGCGCGCAAGCACGATTTAGTCATTACAAGTTATGCGTTGATTCACCGCGATATTAAAGATCTACAAAGTGTTTCGTGGCAAGGAATTGTGCTAGATGAGGCACAAAATATTAAAAATCCTGAAGCGAAGCAGTCGCAATCAATTCGCCAACTCGAATCCGCGTTTCGCATTGCCCTAACAGGAACCCCAGTCGAAAACCGCTTGCAAGAATTGTGGTCAATTTTGGATTTTCTCAATCCAGGTTATTTAGGCACGCGGCAATTTTTTCAACGACGCTTTGCAATGCCGATCGAAAAATACGGCGATGTTGATTCTCTTACACAGTTGCGATCGCTCGTTCAGCCTTTTATTCTGCGACGCGTTAAAACAGATCGCGATATCATTCAAGATCTGCCTGAAAAGCAGGAAATGACCGAGTTTTGCGGTATAAGCCCCGAACAAGCCGCGTTGTATCAACAAGTTGTCGAGGAATCTTTAGCGGAGATCGACGCCGCAGAAGGATTGCAACGGCGGGGCATGATTTTAGGATTACTCGTCAAACTCAAACAAATTTGTAATCACCCTGCACAGTATTTCAAGCAAAACAAAATTGCCGAACCGCGTCAGTCAGGAAAGCTACTGCGCCTTGGAGAAATGTTAGAGGAAGCTTTAGCCGAAGGCGATCGCGCGTTAATTTTTACGCAATTTGCCGAGTGGGGTAAACTGCTGCAACCCTATCTACAACAGCATTTACAGCGCGAAATTTTGTTTCTTTATGGCAGTACTTCCAAAAAACACCGCGAAGAAATGATCGATCGCTTTCAGCACGATCCGCAAGGTCCGCCGATTATGATTCTTTCTTTAAAAGCTGGTGGTGTCGGGTTGAATTTAACACGGGCAAATCACGTCTTTCACTTTGATCGCTGGTGGAATCCTGCGGTAGAAAACCAAGCGACAGATCGTGTCTTTCGTATCGGTCAAACACGGAATGTTTTAGTGCATAAGTTTGTGTGTACCGGAACATTAGAAGAAAAAATTCACGAAATGATCGAAAGTAAAAAAGCTTTAGCTGAACAAGTTGTAGGTGCAGGCGAACAGTGGTTGACAGAATTAGATACCGATCAATTGCGGAATTTACTCGTACTCGACCGTAACGCTGTTATTGATGAGGATGCAGAATGACCAATTTTAGCTTTCAAGCAAGTCGCGAATGGTGGTCGCAACGCTGGCTCGATCTCCTCGATTCCTACCGCTTTAAAAAGCGTCTGGAGCGCGCACGCAATTACGCGCGTCAAGGTAATATCTTAGGTATCCAGTTTGAAGGCGCAAAGGTATCAGCACGCGTCCAAGGTACAGAACCAGAACCGTATCAAGTTTCGCTGTTTTTAGAACCTTTCACCGACGAACAATGGAGTTACGTCATTGAAACGATGTCGCAACGCGCCATTTTTGCAGCAAAACTCCTAGCAGGTGAAATGCCACCTAATATTGAAGAAGTTTTCACGGCAAATGGGCTATCACTATTTCCGTTTACACTTTCTGAAGTGCGGAGCAAATGCTCGTGTCCTGATAAAGCAAATCCTTGTAAGCATATCGGTGCTGTGTATTATCAATTAGGCGATCGCTTTAGTGAAGATCCTTTTGTCTTATTTCAGCTACGCGGACGTACCAAAAATCAAATTATCGACGCTTTGCGCGAGTTACGCAGCGCGCACCAAGAAGAAGTTGTTAGTACTGAACCAGAAACGACTTCATCTACTCTAGACAATGCACCAAGTGTCACGAGCACATCGTTTTGGCACTATCAAGAACCCCTCGATCCCAACTTAGTCGTTATTGCGCCATCAACGAGCAGTGATGTCTTAGAAATGTTAGGTGCAATTCCATTGTCTCACGATCTTGCTGACGATTCTGACGCTAACTCGTCTGAGATACTGATGAACTACTTAGATACGACTTACAAACAGGTGGCTCAGCAAGCTTTCATCGCTGCGATGAACACTGCGGCTAATTAAAACCTAACGTTGATGATTACCAGAGTTGCGTAATTTGTAACTTAGTGTTACTTTATTCCTGGAAAATACTTAGATTATTCAGCCATGCTATCAGGCTGTCAATCTGTATTGATGATATTTCATGAATTAGTACGCAAATCAACTATGTCAAAAAAATATACAAGTAGATTTCAATTTATATTTTTATCAAAGATTATCTTTTGTTATGTATAACTTGTTCTCTACTACTAGCCCGATATTATGGTTGGGAAACTTAAATAGAAACAATTAGTCTTAAGCGCTAAGTGTCTTTTGCTTAGCAAAAGTTGTGATAAGTGTTTTATAAACTATAGAGTATACAAATGTAAGACAGCCGACTTGAAAAAGGAGAATCTTAACTCAAATAGGTAAGAATGCTATTGTAGAAAGTTCCCAACTGGCTTGTGGTTTGATGCTCGCGATAGCCTCGATGCTGAGAGTTTAAAACTAAAGCAGATTTAGGAATATCCCAAGTATTTTAATGAGCTTGTAGAAAAGTTACTTAAAAGAGTAGAAAAATTGACTAGCATATTATCTAAAATTAGGCAACCTTGACTTTGGCAGACAAAATCTAACGAGTAGAGTAGTTTTTTGCTATGTCTGTTAAGATAATCAATTAATTTTAAAAAACTTACGGCTCATGCTGTAGTAGCTTCAATAACTAGAGAATTTTCATAAATAGATCTATGCCAGAAATTTTGAAACTTGAAGATGCTGTAGAATTCGCCGAGAACCCAGAACCACGGTGTCCATGTGTTCTTCTTCTTGACACATCTGGTTCGATGCAGGGGGAAGCAATTGAAGCACTCAACGAAGGATTAAAAGTATTTAGGGATGAGTTGAATCGCGACAGCCTTGCTAAAAAACGAGTTGAAGTAGCGATTATTTCTTTCAACTTTGAGGTAAAAGTCGTTCAAGAGTTCGTTACCGCCGATCAGTTTGAGCCACCGACACTTGTCGCGCATGGTTTGACTCATATGGGTGCAGCAATTCATCAAGGGTTAGATTTAATTCAAGCGCGCAAAACTGAATATCGCAACAACGGTATTGCTTACTATCGTCCGTGGGTATTCTTGATTACGGATGGCGAACCACAAGGCGAGTTGGAAAGTCTTGTAGAGCAAGCAGCGCAGCGAATTAGAGATGATGAAAACAGCAAGCGCGTTGCCTTTTTTGCGGTGGGTGTCGAGGGTGCTAATATGGATCGCCTTAGCCAGATTGTCGTGCGATCGCCACTGAAGTTAAAAGGACTTAATTTTCAAGAGATGTTTATTTGGCTATCAGCCAGTATGCAGCGCGTTTCGCAATCGAAGCCAGACGATCAAGTTGCCTTACCACCACCAGGTTGGGGCACAGTTTAAAATTTGTTATTATATTCTTCTCCTCTGCTTACCTAGATGCCATAACGCAATCGCTTTGAGTCATTGTCTGTGGAGGAATTAAAGCCACAACATGAGGTACAGGGCGGGGTGTATAGCCGACAAGTGATTCTCCTTTGTAAGCAAGTGAAGTACTTGCGCCAGAGTCGAGCATCACGGCGTCGCGTAATCCAGCTTGAGCAAGTGTAATTCCTAGCGATACTGAATCTATCAGTTTTGTAGAAACCCCAATTGTTGGTTGTCCTACTTGATTGATACCCCAAAAAGCTCGATGGCGAGCCGCATCAAAATCAAATAAACTGCCAAAGGTACTTGCAGGTTGTGGTTGACTGTCTTTGACTAGCCATGCTGCTGCGACAAAGCTATCGGTGACGTTTGGTAATGCGGCGTTTAATCCGGCTAGCGTGTTGTGCTGTTGAGAGTTAAAAGCAACAAATTTAACGGCTTGAGAATTGATAAGTACTAAAGGGCGTCCGCTCAGCTTGCGATTTTCGCTATTGTTTCCAGGAACGAATTTGCCACTGTGACTTAATACAGGTCCAATCATGACATTAGAATCGAGGGATTTGAGCGAAAAGAAACCGCCATCGACAGCAGCGATCGCCGGACTCCCTGCAAGAATTTGTGGAACTTGATAGCGGCTTTTGGCGTGAATTGTGATTGGTTTACCACCAGCGATCAGGATGAGTCGCGAAGAGTCAATCGTAGTTGTTTGAACAGAAATATCCGTCGTAAAGTCAAATTTTACACCCCAAGCAGGTAATTGAGGACCTCCCCACGCACCAGCGATCGCGTGCTTTAAGCGTGATTGTCCGATACGAGCGATCGCCAAAAGATTTTCAGATTGCCCCGCAAAGCGATCCGCCGAATCATCCATTGTTAATGCGGCTTTATACCCTGCTTGCTCCACAACGCGCGTCACTCGCGAATTATATTTCCCTACCGGATATGTAAAGTAATCAATACTCATCCCTAGCTGAGTTTCTAGAATTCGTTTTGACTCAGTAATTTCAAATCGCAATTGAGCTTCTGATAAATCTCTTAAATCGGCGGGATGCGTTACACTGTGAGCCGCGATCGTGACTAAAGGATCAGCCGCCATTTGCCGCAATTGTTCCCAGCTAACGTGTGGTCTTCCTGTATTTTTACCAATATTAGATGTATAAATTGAAAAAGTAGCCGGATAGCCGTACTTTTTAAGTAAGGGATAGACGTATTGATAATGACCGCTGTAACCATCATCAAATGTTAACAAAATTGGCTTTTTTGGTAGTGGTATTCCTGTACGAAGATGAGTAACTAATTGCGCCAAACTAATGGGAGTGAGTTGGTGCGATCGCATTAATTCGAGGTGCGTTGCAAATTCCTGCGGTGTAACGTCAAAGAAGACTTGTTTTTGTGGCAAAATATCGTGATACATCATGATTGGTACTCTTGCCTGCTTTGCTCTGACGTGCAGGTTTGGTATGGGAGGGGGATTCAAGTAAGCTGCAAGCCAAGGTCCAAGATCTTGTACAAGTTTTGGAATCAAAGTTTGTGGCGCATCTACCCAACTTGCAAGCTGGATTGTTGAATTTGCTATATTGTGCTGAATAGCACTCGGTTCTCGACACGCATTTGCTAACGCAGGTGCTGGTAAAGATATTGCTAACCCAATAACGCTAAAACCGCAGTAAAAACGGGCATTTAGAATCCGCTTTTGGTATATTTTCATATTGTTTGCACGCGACAAGCATCATCTCAAAGAAATGCCTGCGTCATGACAGGTAGTTGAAGTCAATTACACCCTACTCATGAAGCGTTAAGGGTGTGCTAGCAACTCATTAACAAACAACTAAATTCGCTTTAAGCTGTTTTCATCTTGCTATTAAGATTTCCAGAAGCGGTTACTGACCAAACTCTACTCTTGCCTGTTCAACTAACTCTACTGTGACAACTTCTTGCCCTGCGGCACGCGCTAATTGCTCAATTCGTGCTTTAGCTTGAGTTCGCGCAAAAAAAGGAATGTTTTTTAGCTTGGCTTTAGCTTCAGGTGTCCATCGCAAAGCCTCTAAAGATTCAAAGTCGTTCATAACTATTACTTATGACATAAGATGTCTATCCGATGTCGGCTAAGTCAAATTGTGTCATAGATTAGCATGAAAAACTTTTGCAATTAGTCAATATAGACATTTTGTTTACATCGTTGTGTTGAAATTAAGAAAAGCTTTTCTCATCGAACTTTCAAAAAAATAGCTCCTGTGTTTGTACAGGAGCCAGAATATTATTCACTAACTATGAGCATTGACAAAAGCAAAATATGTTTGTTGCTTAGTCAAGATCTCCCATCGCCATTACTGGCTCGTTCTCGCGGTTAATACCTTTTTCAAAACCAGCTACTGCTGCTCTTGCGCGACCTGCGTGCCACAAGTGACCCACGAGGAAGAAGAAGAACATAATAAAGTGGAAAGCAGCTAGCCAAGAACGTGGAGATACGTAGTTGAACGAGTTAATCTCGGTTGCTACACCACCTACAGAGTTGATTGAACCTAGAGGTGCGTGTGTCATGTACTCAGCAGCACGACGAGCTTGCCATGGCTGAATGTCGTTCTTGATTTTGTCTAAATCAAGACCATTAGGACCGCGTAGCGGCTCTAACCAAGGCGCGCGGACATCCCAGAAGCGCATTGTTTCACCACCGAAGATGATTTCACCCGTGGGAGAGCGCATCAAGTATTTACCCAAACCTGTAGGACCTTGCGCGGAACCGACGTTAGCACCTAAGCGCTGGTCGCGAATCAAGAAGGTCAATGCTTGAGCTTGCGATGCTTCGGGACCTGTAGGACCGTAAAATTCGCTGGGATAAACAGTGTTGTTAAACCAAACAAAACAAGTGGCAATAAACGCCATCAAGGATAAAGCACCTAAGCTGTAAGATAGGTAAGCTTCTCCTGACCAGATGAAAGCGCGACGCGCCCAAGCAAAAGGCTTAGTCAGAATGTGGAAAATACCGCCAGAAATCAGCAGCAGCGCGACCCAAATGTGACCGCCAACAACATCTTCTAGGTTATCTACACTGACAATTGAGCCTTCACCACCAAACGGAGATTTGAGCACGTAGCCAAAGATCACCGCTGGGTTTAGCGTTGGGTTAGAGATCACGCGCACGTCACCGCCGCCAGGTGCCCAGGTGTCATAAAGACCACCGACAAACATTGCTTTAATTACCAGCAGTAGCGCACCGCATCCGAGAATAATGAGGTGGAAACCAATAATGCTGGTCATCTTGTTCTTATCTTTCCAGTCGTAACCAAAGAAAGAAGAGTATTCTTCTAAGGTTTCTGGACCGCGAATTGCGTGGTAGATGCCACCAAATCCAAGAACAGCTGAAGAAATGAGGTGGAGTACACCAACTACAAAATAAGGGAATGTGTTAATAACTTCGCCACCAGGACCCACGCCCCAACCTTGTGCAGCAAGGTGAGGTAGCAAGATGAGTCCTTGCTCATACATTGGCTTTTCTGGAATGAAGTGCGCGACTTCAAACAAAGTCATCGCGCCAGCCCAGAAGACAATCAATCCAGAATGGGCGACGTGAGCACCCAGCAACTTACCAGATAGGTTAATTAAACGGGCATTACCTGCCCACCAGGCGAAACCGGTCGATTCTTGGTCGCGACCGCCGCCCATTATTAAATCGCGATTAAAAGAGGCATTATAAGGCGTTTCCACGGGGTAGTACCTCCTCAGGGAATTGGAAATGCTCGTGAGGCTGGTCTTGGGGAGCCATCCAAGCCCGAATACCTTCGTTGAGCAGAATGTTTTTCGTGTAGAATGTCTCGAACTCGGGGTCTTCTGCCGCACGTAACTCTTGCGACACGAAGTCATACGCGCGCAAGTTCAGCGCTAAGCCGACAACGCCGACTGCACTCATCCACAAGCCAGTCACGGGCACAAACAACATGAAAAAGTGCAACCAGCGCTTGTTGGAAAACGCAATGCCAAAAATCTGCGACCAGAAGCGGTTCGCCGTCACCATGCTGTACGTTTCTTCCGCTTGTGTTGGGTTGAACGCGCGGAATGTGTTTGCTTTGTCGCCGTCTTCAAATAGCGTGTTTTCTACTGTTGCACCGTGAATCGCGCACAACAGCGCGCCACCGAGTACACCCGCCACTCCCATCATGTGGAAGGGGTTGAGTGTCCAGTTGTGGAATCCTTGGAAGAATAGCAAGAAGCGGAAGATCGCTGCCACGCCAAAGCTGGGCGCAAAAAACCATCCTGATTGTCCCAACGGGTACATCAAGAATACGCTGACGAATACTGCGATCGGTGCGCTGAATGCTAATGCGTTGTACGGACGTACTCCCACCAGCCGCGCTATCTCAAATTGCCGTAGCATGAACCCGATTAGTGCAAACGCGCCGTGTAATGCTACGAATGTCCATAATCCGCCCATTTGACACCAACGTGTGAAGTCCCACTGCGCTTCTGGCCCCCACAAGAACAGCAATGAGTGTCCCATGCTGTTTGCTGGTGTTGATACTGCCACCGTTAAGAAGTTGCATCCCTCTAAGTACGATGACGCTATCCCGTGCGTGTACCACGATGTTACAAACGTTGTTCCGGTTAGCCATCCCCCTAACGCCATGTACGCGCAGGGAAATAGTAATATTCCTGACCACCCGATGAATACGAATCTATCTCGTTTTAGCCAGTCATCAACGACGTCGAACCATCCTCGACTCGTTGCCTGTCCTACTGCTATTGTCATTGAACTATAATCCTCGCGGTTTACTAAAAATTGCAACTCATTTGAGGAATTAAATTTTTGACACTCTTCACTACGCCAAGTAGCGAAAATTTATGAGAAAATACCTACAAACCAAAGTTTGCTGTTTCCTCAAGGGTCTGTCAAATTGCCCTACCACTTTCTGGTTATCCAGTCTATGGTTTTTAATCTTTCTTAACTTATCACATTATTCACGCTCTGTAACCAGTCCAGCTATATGGGATTATGGTTTTAGCATTAGCTTCTTAATATAATAGATATCAGAAATTTTACAATTTGACACAAGTTTTCTCAGGAATGTAGGCAATTTGGCAAAATCTAACAGCTTAACGTTTTTTAAAGTTTTAGAATCAGCAGGGTAGATTAATGACTTTATCATCAACCAAGAATACGGGTGACTTTGCACAAGATAACTCTGCTTCTCAGGTTCTTCATCAGAAAATTTTAGGCTCAAGGCGTTTTAGTAACTACTGGTGGGCAACAGTTGTCTCGTTGGGCGCAACTGGGTTTTTGCTTGCTGGACTGTCGAGTTATTTCAAAATCAACTTACTTCCGTTTGCTACACCTAATGAAATTACGTTTGTTCCTCAGGGTTTGGCGATGACTTTTTATGGTGCTGCGGGCTTGCTGTTAGCACTGTATCTTTGGGTTGTCGTCATCTTAGATGTAGGGGGCGGTTACAACGAATTCAACAAAGAAACAGGCAAAGTCCGCATCTTTCGCTGGGGATTTTGGGGGAAAAATCGACGAATTGAAATCGATTTTCCAACACAAGATGTGCAAGCGGTACGGGTAGAAGTCAAAGAAGGTTTGAACCCGCGTCGGGCTTTGTATTTGCGGGTGAAAGGTCGGAGAAACGTCCCACTTACCCGTGTAGGGCAGCCACTGTCGTTACAAAAGCTGGAAACCGACGGTGCACAACTTGCTCAGTTTTTAGGCGTGCCACTTGAAGGTTTATAATCAGATTTTGCAATGATGATGAAACACTCAGGTTGAGTGAGTAACATAATGCATCGAAAAATTCAGTTGTTGTTTGCTGTGTTGCTGATTGGTGGGTTGATGTTAGGCGGATGCACACCTGATCAAGCTTCTGTATCTTCGCCAACTTCTCCAGCAACGCAGACAACATCGCCTACTACACCTACTACTCAAACGAGTAGTCCACAAATGAAATCACCTGTTTTAGAAGGAACTGCCACCGTTGTGATGACGGTTAATGGCTCGCCGATTACGATTGAAGTCGATGGCACAAATGCCCCAGTCACCGCAGGCAATTTTGTTGACCTTGTGCAGCGCGGCGTTTATGACGGATTAGTTTTCCATCGCGTTGTCCGACAGCCGGAACCTTTTGTTGTTCAAGGTGGCGACCCGCAAAGTAGAAACCCGAACTTTCCACCACAGCGCTTAGGTACTGGTGGGTTTGTCGATCCGAACACGGGAAGCGAGCGCTTTATTCCTTTAGAAATCAAACCACAAGGTGCTGCTGAACCAGTTTATAGTCAAACCTTAGAAAAAGCTGGTATTTCAACACCGCCACAACTACGTCATACTCGTGGTGCAGTGGCAATGGCGCGATCGCAGCAGCCAGATTCTGCCTCGTCACAGTTCTACTTTGCTTTAGCCGATTTGGCGTTTTTAGACGGTAGCTATGCAGTTTTTGGTTATGTCACCGATGGTATGGATGTCGTCGATCAAATTCAGCAAGGCGATCGCATCGAATCGGCTCAAGTAACCCAGGGAGCCGAAAACTTACGAGGTGGGCAATAGAAAGGAGCTAAGGAGTGTTGAATTTTGAGTTTAAAATTAATAGAATTTTTTACTCATTGCTCACTCCTCACCCCTGAATTGTGGATGTTGTTGTTACTGGTATTGGCTTAATCTCGTCTTTAGGTACAAACCTAGAGACGAGTTGGCAAAATTTACTAGTTGGTCAATCTGGAATTCGCGTACAGCAGCCGTTTGCGGAACTCAACCCACGACCGTTAGCACTGATCGCACAGCAGCCAGCTGAGTTAGAAGATCTTGCTTGGCTGGCGATCGCATCAGCGATTAAAGATGCAGGATTAAAGTTGCCACTACCCGAATGTGGCGTGGTTATCGGCTCAAGTCGCAGTCATCAAGCGGCGTGGGAAGACTTGGCACGACAGATATATTTTGACGTACCAGAAATAGCTCTAGAAAGATGGTTGGACAAATTACCACACGCACCAGCGATCGCAGCTGCACGTCAAATTGGCGCAAAGAATTCAGTTTTAGCGCCGATGGCAGCGTGTGCAACAGGAATCTGGACAATTGCGCAGGCTTATGAACTGATTCAAACAGGGCAATGTCAAAGCGCGATCGCCGGTGCAGTCGAAGCACCAATTACACCACTGACATTAGCTGGTTTTCAGCAAATGGGGGCATTGGCACAAACTGGGGCTTATCCTTTTGATCGCGATCGCGAAGGACTTGCGTTAGGAGAAGGTGCGGCGGTGTTTGTTTTAGAAACCGCCAAGCAAGCAAAGGAACGTCAGGCAAAAATCTACGGGCAAATCCTCGGCTGTGGTTTGACGTGTGATGCGTATCATGCAAATACACCCGAACCTCAAAGTCGAAGTGCGATCGCAGCAGTCAAGCAATGTTTGGAACGTAGTAAATTATTGTCAACAGATATCGACTATATCCACGCGCACGGTACAGCAACTAAGCTCAACGATCAAAACGAAGCAAATATACTACAAATGTTGTTTCCGCACGGCGTTGCTGTCAGTTCCACTAAAGGAGCCACAGGACATACTTTAGGTGCTTCTGGTGCTTTGGGTACTGCTTTTTGCTTAATGGCATTACGCGATCAATTATTACCCCCGTGTGTCGGATTGCAAACACCAGCGTTTGATTTAGACTTCGTTACCACACCACGCCGAGGTGAGGTTCATTCGGTTCTTTGTTTTAGTTTCGGTTTTGGCGGACAAAATGCTGTAGTAGCATTGAGAAAATTTGACGAATGAAATCCTCAATGTTCCACAATGAGTCTTACCGAAGAAATTCTCTCTCAATTGCCTGGCGACATCCTCAACAGTTTACGTCGTAGCGATCGCCTTTTAGCATCAATCAGAGAAGGTAACAATCCCGTACCCCTAGTGATTCACCAAGATCGGGAAGCTTTAGAAACGGTTGATTGGGATGTGGTTATCTGTGGTGGAACACTAGGGATTCTAATGGGCTGTACTTTAGCACAATTAGGATGGCGCGTCGCACTTGTTGAACGAGGAATTTTGCGCGGTAGAGATCAAGAGTGGAATATCTCGCGCCAAGAGTTGGAAGTTTTTTTAGAACTTAACGTACTCACTGAAGCTGAGTTAGAACAAGCGATCGCTACCGAATACAATCCCGCCCGCGTTAGCTTCCACAATAGTGTCGAAGTATGGGTACGCGATGTTTTGAATATTGGTGTCGATCCAGTTTATTTATTAGAAACGCTTAAATCAAAGTTTCTCGCAGCTGGCGGTAAATTGTTCGAGAACACGCCCTTTATCAGCGCTACGGTGCATCCTAATGGTGTCGCTGTCAAGACAGGAGACGCGCCACTCAACACGCGTTTGCTACTTGATGCTATGGGGTACGCTTCTCCTATTGTTCAGCAAGCCCGACAAGGAAAAAAACCGGATGGAATTTGCTTAGTCGTGGGAAGTTGTGCGACTGGCTTTCCTGAGAATGATAGTGGAGACTTACTCGTCTCTTTTACCCCGCTACAAAACCAATGTCAGTACTTTTGGGAAGCGTTTCCCGCACGCGACGGGCGAACAACGTATTTGTTTACATACATGGATGCACACCCGCAGCGCCCTACTTTAGAAGATTTGTTTGAGAATTATCTGCGCTTAATGCCAGAGTATCAGAATGTCGCGTTAAGTCAGTTACAACTGCAACGAGCATTGTTTGGCTTTTTTCCTTCTTATCAACAAAGCCCTTTACGTCTACCTTGGAATCGCATTTTACCGATTGGCGATAGTAGTAGTAGTCAGTCTCCTGTTAGCTTTGGTGGTTTTGGAGCCACGATCCGTCATCTCAAGCGTTTAACTTTTGGTATTCATGAAGCGCTGAGTTGCGATTCTCTTTCCGTACAAGCTTTAGCACTACTACAACCTTATCAACCCAATATTAGTGTCACCTGGCTATTTCAAAAAGCAATGAGTGTAGGTATCAATCAAAAAGTTGCACCCGATCAAATCAATCAACTCTTGTCAGCCGTATTTCAAGAAATGAATCTGTTAGGAGATTCGGTATTAAAACCATTTCTGCAAGATGTTGTACAATTTCCGGCGTTAACAAAAACACTGCTAAGAACAGGATTTATGCATCCCGTATTAGTTGCTAAAATCATTCCCCAGGTGGGATTAAATCACTTATTGACTTGGATGTTCCATTTTTTGAGTTTAGGTGTTTATTCTGGTTTAGCTCAATTAACCGCGCTACAGGTGTGGAGCAAAAATTTACCTGCTGTGCCGAGGTACTACTGTCAAAGATTGATTGATGCGTGGAAGTATGGTTCTGGTAGCGACTATAGCAAAGGTCAGAGTTGAAACAGAGACTTGGCACTGCTTAAGCCATAGTTTGCGCGTAATATTCTGTATACCATTGAATAAATTTATGCATACCTTCCTCAATTGATGTATTGGGTTTAAATCCTACATCTTTCATTAAATCTTCTACATCTGCATAAGTTGCAGGAACATCGCCAGGCTGCATTGGCAAGAAATTTTTTTGCGCTTTTTTACCTAGTGCCGTTTCAATAATTTCAATAAACTTCATTAACTCCACAGGGCTATTGTTACCAATGTTGTAAAGTTTGTAAGGGACAGTAGATTCATCCTGTGCATCAGTACTCAAATTTTTTTGAGGTTGCGGGGGTTTATGCATAACTCGTACAACACCCTCGATGACGTCATCTATATAGGTAAAATCGCGTTGCATCTTGCCAAAATTGTAAACATCGATTGGCTTGCCTGCGGCGATCGCTTGTACAAATTTGAAATAAGCCATGTCAGGTCTACCCCAAGGACCGTAAACTGTAAAAAATCGCAGTCCTGTTGTTGGTAAGTTATATAAATGACTATAAACGTGCGCGACAAGTTCGTTAGCTTTCTTACTTGCTGCGTATAGAGAAATTGGGTGATCGACATTATCAGTCACCGAAAAAGGCACTTTCTTATTCGCACCATACACGGAACTTGAGGAAGCAAAAACTAAGTGTTTAATATGACTGCGGCGACAAGCCTCTAATAAATTAACAAACCCTGACAAATTACTATCAACGTAAGCAAAAGGATTTTCAAGTGAATAGCGAACTCCAGCTTGCGCAGCTAAGTTGACTACATAATCAAACTCGACGTTTTGAAATAAATCAAACATCCCCTCGCGGTCAATTAGGTCGAGAAACTGAAATGAAAAGTTGGGATGATAATTAATTTGAGCCAATCTATCTTTTTTGAGTTTGACATCGTAGTATTCATTTAAATTATCGATTCCGTAAACTTGAATACCTTCGCTTAATAGGCGTTGTGCTAAGTGAAATCCAACAAATCCAGCAACTCCTGTCACTAATACTCTCATGGGCATTTTCTCCAGCGATTAGAGGATATATGATTGGGAATTAGACGCGTTTATAGCTTGACTTACAGGTAAGCTATCTTTTAATGGATAATGAACAACACTTAAGTAACCAGAATTTAATTGCAAGTGCCAAAAATCACTAGCATGGAGTCCTAATATTTGACCTAGAATACATTTAATAATGGCACTACTAGCAATCACCAATCCGGTAACTAATGTATTAGTTGCCAATGAACGGCGCGAATCAATCGTTTGTTGCCATACAAGCGGAAAATTGTGTCGAGATACTTGCAGTTGCACTGTTGTTGAATGATGCTGCAAAAGATGCGAGGTAATTTCTTGGGAAGTGCATAATTCACTTGTGAGGCTGAAGTCTATCGATACTGGCTTGAGAAATTCAGCCAATTGCTGCAATTGAGTTGGGGCGATCGCATCTACAGGCAATAGTAACAAGCGTAACCCGTGCTTTCCGGCTTTGAGTTTGGGCAGAACTTCGCCTAAATGTGACGTCAAATTTAACGCACTTAGCCCTGCTGATAGGCTATTTGCTGGAAAATTCAGAATACTTACACCACAGTTTGATTGCTGAATTGTGTGATACCGTGCTGGTGGTAAATTGAGGGCGCTGCTAATCAAGGCGCGATTTGTACCACCGTGACTGACGACTAATATTGTTTTGCCTAAATGACGCGGTAAAACGGTTTGCCAAAACTGTTTTGCTTGTTCGTAAAGATTTAGTACCGGAAATTCTGGCTTTATAGCAGTCGCAGCATTGTGATAGTATGCTTTACTCAGAGAATCTTGGTGATTGATTTGAAATTCATGCGGACGTTGCTGCCAACATTGGTATTCCACAGCAAAGTTTTGGCGCACATCCTCAAAAGTTTTGCCTTGCCATACAGGGAGATCGATCTCTGTGAGATTGGGATCTGTCTTGATTTTGATTAAAGATTTAGCATTGATACTAAGACCCTCGATAATTTGATGCGTTGTGGCGATCGCGCGTTGTAAGGGACTCGTGTAGATCGCGTCGATCGGTATTCTTTGCAGAGCTACTCCAGTTTGATAAGCTGAGTTATAACCTTTTTCGGTTAACACAGACTCATCACTACGACCTTGGTATCTTCCTTCAGCGTTGAAGGTACTTTGACCATGACGTACTAGAATGACACGGGTAAAACCCACCTCAGCATTAGACTGCGAGTCCATTGAACTTTTCCTTTCGAGAGTTATCAGTGCTAACTGCCATACAAAGCATCAGATATTCTTCTTTGCAAGACAATACAGATTTGTTCTGCTGAACCACAGCGTTTCTTAGTTAAAGCACAGTCATGTCGATCGCAACTGTGATTTCAATCCTAGACAATTCAAAAGTTTTGAATTATGTGTTTAATTTATCGCTTCTATTTGGTTTTTAGACTTCCAAAGCATAATCTTCTCCTGATTCGCTGCCAATGACAGCTTGCATACGGTACAAAGTAGCGTAGCGACCGCCACGATAGATGAGTTCTTGATGTGTGCCAGTTTCCAGGATTTCGCCGCGTTCGATGTAAAGAATTAAGTCCGCGTGCTCAGTTGTTCTTAAGTTATGCGAAATGATGAATGTCGTACGTCCCGCAGTGAGTCGATCGAGTGCTTCGCTTACAGCACGTTCGTTTTGATTATCTAAGCCTGTCGTGGGTTCATCGAGAATGACGATTGGTGCTTGACGAATCGCAGCCCGTGCAATTGCAATTCGCTGGCGCTGTCCCCCAGAAAGCGTTGAGCCGCGTTCGCTCAAAATAGTGTCGTACCCTTGCGGCATTGCCATGATAAACTCGTGCGCATTCGCTAGTCGTGCTGCGGCTTCGATTTCCTGCTGGGTTGCACCGAGGGAACCGTAAGAGATGTTATCGCGAACGCTGACAGCAAACAACACGCTGTCTTGTAAAACGATGCTAATTTGCTTGCGCAGCGAATCGAGTTTATACTCGCGCAGATCGCGTCCATCGATCAAAATGCGACCTTCAAGCGGATCGTACAGACGTAGTAGTAAACTAACTAAACTCGACTTACCGCCGCCAGAAGGACCAACTAATGCGACCTGCTGTCCTGGATTGACGCTAAAGTTGATATTTCTTAATACGATTTGTTCAGGTTCATACGCAAAGCTGACATTTTGAAATTCTACCTTACCCCGAAATGGCGGTGCGGCAATTGCTCCGCGTGCGTCGCGAATATCGGGTACAGTATCTAATAAATCAATAATGCGTTCTCCCGAAGCGGTCGCTTTCGCAATTTGTCCGGTGTACTTTGCCAAGTAACGCATCGGTTTAAAGGCAGTTTTGAGATAGTTTACAAAAACTAATAAGTCGCCAGGAGAAATCGCCTGCGCTAAGACTAGCTGAACACCCCGCCACAAGACTAATGCAGTTGCTAGTGCAACGAGGGCTTCTACACTACGTTCTAGTGCCGCAGCAAGCCGCTGTACGCGCGCGCCGTCTTTGAGGCTTTTTTTGTTTTGACTAGCAAATGCACCTTCAAGAATTTTTTGGAGTGATAGCGCTTGTACCACCTTAATTGCGCCGATCGCTTCTGCGGCTGTCGCCGCCATTGCGCCTTCTCGTTTGCGTTGCGTCCGCGCGACGCCTTGGATACGCTTGGTTGTGCGAAATGTGGAAAAGACGAATAACGGAAAAGCCGCGATCGCGAGTGTTGCTAGTTCCCAATTTAACCAAAACATCACTCCCAGCATCCCGATCAGCGTGAGGATATTGGTGAGTAAAGGTAACGCAGCCGTCACAGTAGCTTCGCGCAACCGTTCAACATCATAAGTGACGCGGGTAATGAGATCGCCTGACTTGATTTTGCTATGAAACGAAAGTGAAAGCCGTTGGAGATGAGTGTACAGATTCCCGCGAATCTCAGTCATCACTTGTGTTGCAGCGAGTGCCATTCCTACCGTACTACAGTACGCAGCCGCAGCGCGGGCGAGTGCGATCGCCACAATCGCCGCAGTAAATATCGTCAGCAAGGTGACAGGATTTAGCCCGCTCAATGCTGGAATTGGTAGCGCATCCGTCTGAAACCCACTGACAATAATGTAGTCAAAAATGAGTTTTAACGGCCAAGGTTCTAATAGCCGAAATACAGTTTCTGCAAGTAGAGCAAAAAACGAGATACCAAGCAGCAATTTTTGCTGGCGAATCTGTGGTGCAAAGCGCTGAATGATCCGGCTAAGACCTGGTAATGCTTCTTTAATATTCTTAGGACGACGACTCATCTCCTCAACAAGGTTTGGTGTTTTTAGTGGAGTGGTGAAATTTTAATCAAACTAGCCCCTTACTCCTAGTTCTTGCTGATAGCGATCGCTAATGTAACGATTGAGTGTTCTTTCTAGAGGAACTATTTTTTGTTCAAGCCATCGACTGCGCTTACCAAAAGTAAAGCGACGTACAAGTGGTTTTAAGAAAGCTTGATGGCGGCGCAGTCCCAAACGTTCGTAGCGCTTTTGGAAGTATTTATCTTCCGTAACGTCCCATTTTTCCCGAAAGTGTTTGAGACTTGCAAGTTCCCAAGCATCACTCCAGCGCAGCATAAAGTATGGCATATCGCTCAACTCAAACGGTGGTCCTGGAACATAAGTAACAATCGATGCTGGTTCGCAGTAGATTTTTCCGCCGGCTTGGGCTACCGTCATACTAAAGTCGATATGCTCGCGGGTGTTGAGCAGTTTTTCATCTAGCACGCCAACTTTCGTAAAAATTTCCCTGCGCACGAGGACGCAATGAAATTCGGCAAACTCGCATTGAATACGCTGTAGCTGATTTTGAACGTCTGCAAGGCGTCGATTGACAAAGTAGTGCTTTTCATGAACGCGACGCTTGATTTTAATTTTGCCGTTCTTCTCTTTCTGCTGTAGTTCGATATGAGCTTCTCCACCCGCTAAATGCACAATTCCGGCTTCTGGTTGACCGATACACACTAATGGACCAACAATAGCTGCATCAGTTTCTTCAGCGCACTCTACGAGCCGAGTTAACCACCCTGGAGTTACAACAACATCATTATCAACAAACACAACATATTTACTTTTAACCGCAGCAAGCCCTAAGTTTCGTGCTTGATTAGGTGAAAGATAGTGATCCGTACGGATGAGTTGAAAGTTTTTTTCTGCGGCTTGCTGTTGCAAATACCGCTGGATATGTGCGGGCGAACCGCCATCGACATAAACTAATTCAAATGGAAATTTTGTATGTGCATAAATGCTTTCTAACGATTCTCGTGTATAGCTAAAACGTTCTCTGGGAACAACAACAAGTGTTACTTGCAGGTCAACCATAAGTACTCCCTCTGATTCTGATAAACACAAGGCTAGCAGTCAGTTAAGCCAAAGATAATTAGGAGAAAATCTGCAATGTTCTGACTTACTTGTAGCGCCTATAGACTTGTTCTTAAACTTTTCTTATGCAGCACCGATAGTTATAGTTTCTTGTTCGAGTGGAGCAAGAACTTGATAATAAACTTCTTGCCAGTGCTGTTGTTCTACTGTTGGTGCAAAGTAAGCGATCGCCTTTCGCTTTGCTGCCTCTCCTAATTGTTGACGTAATCTTGGTTGAGTAGCCAAACATCGTATGGCTACAGCTAACTCTTTACTAGAAGCCGGATTAACAACTAGCGCATCAATTCCATCTATTAAAATACCCCCAATCGCATCAACATTTGTACCGACAATTGCCCTACCACTCAGCATTGCCTCTAACATGGCATTTGGACAGCCATCATGCAGTGAAGGAATCGCAAAAATATCAATATAGGGTAAGTAAGCTAAAGCTTCTCTTCGCTCGATAATGCCAGTAATGATAATTTTTTCGCTAATGCCACTATTATTAATTTCTTGTTGCCAATATTCACGTTCTTTTTCAGCAAAGTCGCCAACTAATAATAGTCTGAATTCAATTTCTTCCTGAAGTTGAACGCAAGCATCAAGCAGATACTCAATTCCTTTTTTATCTCGAAATCTTCCTACAGAGCCAATCGTAATACCTTGTAATTTATCAACTAATTGAGGAGCAAGAAGTTGAGAAAAATCAATTGGTTCGATTGAATTCCAAAAGACTGATGACTTAACAGATATAGTTGGTGCAAATAATTTAGCACGGTTATATAAATCTTGACTAACAAAAGTTATCCATGATGAATTTTCCAACACCCATACCATTTGAGCGTGTAACGTAGGATTAAAAATGTGTTTGTGTAAATCGCTACCTCGTACGCTGTTAATGACTGGTACTTCATTTTCTTTAGCAATTAGCGTTGTTAAATAACCAGTTTCATTAATAAAGAAAGCATGAAAGATATCAAACTGATACTGGCGTTGTAATAAATTTAGTTGTAAGTAAATCTCACTCAAGAAATCTTGCTTTGTGGAAGCACTAGCGCGAATTGCTGGTTCAATACGATGGACAAAGAGTCCGTCCTGTTCAGTTGTAGTACAACTGGATCGTCTTCGACAGTCTGCACTAACTTTACGATCCTTAGAATGAAAAACTGCTACATGAACTTCGTAATTTAGTCCTAGCAAAAGACGCGCTATCCGGTTTACAGATTCTCCTACTCCACCGATATCAGGAGGAAACTCTAAAGTAGTAATACAAACTTTTTGTTTCATGATATATTTCCTCTTAAATTTGTTTTTAAGCTCAAGGTCATGCTAAATCATAACTTTTTGATTCTTCCGATTACGATTATCTGTCGTTTTAACAATTTTATGTATATATTTAGAAGTTTTTAATACACCTTCTACATCAAATTTTATACGTTTCGGTTGATATTTTAAATAACGAATAATTTTCTCTGCAAAAATCTCAGGAATGAGTTCACTAGGATGAATGACTTCAACAATACCCAATTCTTTTAATTTTTGTGCTCTTACTGTTTGTTCTTGATCGTCATTTCCAGTAAAAGGAAGAATCATTGCTCTTACCTGTGTTGTTAAGATATTCATCGTTGTGTTGTAACCCGCCATGCTGATTGATAAATCAGCAAATTCCATATATTTGAGAAAATTTGGATGATAACGATGAATTTTTATATTTGTGCAACCATTTGCCAAGGCTTGAAATTGGGTGTATTTTTCGTGCGGGATAAATGGTCCAGTAAACATCAAAATCTGATGTGGGATTCTTTTTTCTAAAAAAGTAGCTGACTTGATGACGCATTCTAATAAGTCATGACCAAACCTACCACCACCAACTGAGACGAGAATATAAGGCTTCTCTACATCAATTTCATGTATATTATTGGATGCATCATCTGCTTTTTGAACAACGTATCCTGTGTAATGAACTTCACAGTTTAAATCGTTTACTCTCGAAAAGCTTTCTTCTAATTTTTGAAATTGCGGGTCGCCATGAATAAGTAGCATATCAAAGTACTTATTCATTAATTTACATACTTTTTCTTCGTGTCGAGCTTGGTCTTGTTTGGTAACAACGATATCGCGGAGACTGCAAACAACCTTTGTATTTCCCTTGTTGGCTTTTACTTTTTCTAATAAAGGAATTAATTCAAAAGCAAATCTTCTTCTTCCAAACGGAAAAAGTTCTATCATTAAACAATCAGGTTGAAATTGCTCAAATACTTTTAGAAGTTTTAGCTTGCGATATTCTTGAACTTCCTCTAAACTCTGAGTAGTATCTACTAGTTGTAATTCTTTAAATTCGCTATCAGTTTTGATTGCTGGTAAATTCACAACCTGTACATCTGGTGGTATTTTAAAACCTTCAACAACTTCGCCACCATTGATAAAACAAACTTCAAATTCTTCGGTCAAGCCTCGAATAATTTCCATACTACGGACGAGGTGTCCCATACCTAAAATATGTTGGCAATAAAACATTAGCTTTCTCATACAAGCGACACCTCTAATTCAGATGTGGTTTTCTGTAAATGTTCATTCATAAGTACAGATGTAAATAGATTTTTTAAATGTGTAATATTGCGATCTATAGAAAAATTGTTAATAACTTGCTTTCTTCCTAATTCTCCTAATGTATCTCTTAGCTTAGGCTTATTAAGCAGGTTTTCTAGTTCTATTGCAAGTAAATGTGGGTCTTTAGGTGGTACAAGAATACCATTTTTTTTATGCTCTATTAATTCTGCTATTCCTGATATATTGGTAGAAATAACAGGAACTTTCATCGCCATTGCTTCTAAAAGAACGTTTGGGATTCCATCGCGATCGCCATTTTCTGTTACGTAGCATGGAAGGACAAAAATATCAGCTTTGCAATATATTTCAATTAGCTCATCCTGAGTCATCTTCCCAACTAGAATTACATAATCTTCTAACTTCAATTCAGAAATCATCTTTTCAATTTCTGTTTGAAGAGGACCGTAACCCACAATTAGACATTGAAAGCGATAGCTTTTTTCCTTAAGTAATTTACATGCTTGAATAAGATAGGGAAACCCTTTTTTCTCACAAAATCTACCAACACTTAAAATAGTAGGTATTTCATTAAGTTTTTCTTTGTTCTTCTTCCCAAAATAAAACTTATTTAAATCTAAGCCATGATAGTTGAGGTGAATAGGAGTATCGCTCGTAGAAATACTTCTTAAAAACTTTTGGTTATATTCTGTACAAGTCACAACAAATTGTGCTTTGCTAATTCTGCGATTTAAAACTTCGGGCTTAGATAAGTAGATATCTTTTGCGTGAGCGGTAATACTATAAGGTATCTCACATAATTGTGCAGTTGATTCAGCTACCGCCGCAGGAGTATTAATAAAATGCGCGTGCAGATGTGATATTCCTGTTATACGAATGGCTTGTGCTAAATATCCAGCTTGTAAAAAGATATTTAAAGACTCTATTTCTGTTGCTGAATGATCTAGCTGTAGTACTTGAAAGTAGCGTTGATAATTTTGTTGCATTAGTACTACATTAGCTGCTTGTAAATGCAAAATATCTTGCGAAGATCGAGGAAGTAAGGAAGGAATGTAAGTTACGTCGGCTTTAAGTTGCTGAAGCGCAGTATGAGATTTTTCATCTTGAGGCTTCCTCAAAGAGAAAATATGCAGATTTAACCCTTGGCGCTCCAATTCCAAAATTTCATTTAAAATAAATGTTTCTGATAATTTTGGAAATGTTTTTAGCAGATAACCGATTTTGGGTATGTTGCTAGCCATTGCAATTTCTCCTGAGGTAAATACTGTTTACCATGAGCTACTTCGTTATTTAGCAACATCTGGATACATTGACTGATGCGCGGTAGTGCATTTAAATCTATTGAAAACTGGGGTGACGTGGTTTGAGGTTTATGGAGTTCAGTTAAGAGCGATCGCATTAACTTTTCAGAAGTTAAGCTATCTGGATGAACCATTTGAAATAAGCCCAATTTAGCCATGCGTTCTGCTCGAATGCACTGTTCAGCAACAGGGCGATTTCGAGGTACGACAATTGCTTTTTTATGAAGTGATAAAACTTCACAAATAGTGTTGTATCCTCCCATACAGATAACCACATCTGCCAGGCTCATGTACATAGTTAATTGGTCAGTAAACTCACACATTTGTACATGAGGATACTGTTGTGCTACTTGATATAGTGCTTGTTTGTGGTGTTGTGGCATTTCTGGTCCAACTACGATCGTACTTTTAATATCATGTTTTGCCGGTAGTATAGCTAGACCTGATAAATAATGACTCAATAAGTGATAACCATCTTCGCCTCCACCTGGTGTAACCAAGACTAATTTTTCTTGTGGGTTAGTTGATGATTTATGTAATTCATTTCCAGGATGTCTGTTTACAAATTTGCGAATATAACCACACTGTTGCACTTTACACGCCACCGCAGGAGGACACTTATATTCTTTGCAGAAATCGAAAACTTCTGGCGATCCGACCACTAAAACTTTGTCATATAACCATTGAATGGCTGTGTAGTAACTTTGTTGTTTCCACTCGTTTATAGTAATTTCAGGCGAATCAAGAATATCTCTTAAAAGTAGTACAAGCTTGGTGTTATGTAGAAAATGTTTAATATAGTCAATCGTTGGCTTTAACTCTTGATTTAATCCGTAGGGCTTTTTATCTACTAAAATGAGATCCGGTTTAAAATTCGCAGTTGATGCAAGAATAATATCGGCTCTAAGCTTGAGAGTTTCATCAGTTTGTGTACCCAAATATTTGGGAGATAATTTACCTGAATAGCTGCGATTGATACAAGGTAATTTGATATAGTCCAATCCTACTGGCATCCTAAAACTATGAAGCATAGGTGAACCAGAGATAAGTAAAATTGATAAATTAGGAATAGACTCTAATAAGTATTCGCAGATAGATAGCATTCTCCGAATATTGCCGAGACCGAATGTATCGTGAGAATAAACCATCAGTCTCATGGTTTAATGACCTCTGCTTGAGTTTTAGAAAAAAAAAGACAGCAGAATTACGGTAAATAGATGGTGTAACTCCACTCTCGTACTACAACATCTTGACAAATCTTCATGAATTAAAAATGAATAATTTGTGAGAAAAAATTCATTATTTAAGAATAGGTTAACTCAAGGTTAATTAAGGAATAAAAAGAGAGTTTGTAAAATAAAAAGCTGAGTTAGAAAAATGAGACGGAGCTTGATTAACTACGCAAGCGATAACCAATACCGCGAACTGTTTCAATAAATTTATTACCTAACTTCTTTCGTAAATAGCCTACGTAGACATCTACAATATTTGAACCAGGATCGTAATCGTAGCCCCAAACGCGGTTGAGGAGTTGTTCGCGACTCAAAATTTGTCCAGGATGTCGTAAAAAAGTTTCTGCTAGGGTAAATTCTCTAGCGGGTAATTCGACTAAGCGATCGCCTACGGTAGCTTTGCGCGTACGTAAGTCTAAAGTAATCTCTCCTACCTTGAGCACGATTTCCTCATTTACTTTTGGTACGTGCTTATCTCGCAACCGCAACCGTACCCGTGCTAACAACTCTTCAAAGCGAAAAGGCTTGGTAACATAATCATCAGCACCGCCTTCCAGCCCAGCGACTTTATCGTTGATATCATCGCGGGCGCTGAGGATAATAATCGGTAACTGCTCGCCTAAACCGCGTAGTTCTTCTAAAACTTGCCAACCATCTTTACCAGGAAGACCGATATCTAATAGTAAAAGGTCAAAGCGATCGCTTTGGATCATCAGGATAACTTCATTGCCATCTTTTGCTATTGCAGTGGTAAAACCTGCTGCTTTAAGTCCTTTTTCTAGAAAAGAAGCAATTCGAGGTTCATCTTCAGCAATAAGAATATGGCTCATGAGTCGCAGGGCTATTTAATCCAAAGACAATCTTTAACTAATCAAATTAAAATCGCAACACCGTCTTCTCAGAAATTCAGGTTGTTTCAAGTTGCTGGTTTAACTGCAACTAATGATATTCCTCTCAAAACTATTGAAGACATAGCTATTTTTCTTCGCAACGAGTACGGAAGTTTTAGTAGTGTATACTCACTCAACTCAATAATCTTCATAATAGTAGATGTAAGGGGCAGTTTCATCTGAAATCTTTCTGTAATTTTGTAGTCATTTATTTGCGATAATCCGACTTTTTTGAATAATTTGTACAAATCAGTAATTAATTATTCTTGAAGATGAAAACCTGTCGCAGTTTCATCATAACAACCTGAAATGTCGTGCGAACCCGATAACCGATTAGGAGTATGACAAATGTAAACTTTGCCTGGGGCAAGCACTTTATCTATGTTCTGTAACTGCTCGATTGCGTCCTCTGGATGCAATTCCATCAATTGATCGCTGTAGATAACGTTGACACTACTGCTAGGTAGTGGAATATTGACACCATCCAATATCGCAAGTTCCATATTTTGCGGAAAGCTGATATTTTTTGTGATTTCATTAGAATCGACTGTATAAACCTTACGAACAAGGTTCGCGACTTCTAAAGCGAGACAACAATCACCAATTCCTACTTCTAAAAATGTTGCATCTGAAGGTAGGAATTCTCGGATTAATCGCGTCCGGTTATGGCTCCACTGCAAGTTAGCTTCAGAGTTGGCTTTGTTGATTAATTGTGGATGAAAAGGAATCTTTTGAAATAGTTCGTTATACACATAAGTATGAAGATATTGCCGTTCTTCTTTCGTTGAATTACGCAATCTTTGGGCTAAATCTTTTTCAATGTATGGTTGCTCGACTTGTACAACCGTAAGATGATTTTTTGCGTATTCTTGAATACAACTTGGCATAAGGTATTCTATTTTTATTAAGAGATCTGTACCCCTGTGTAAAAAAGTTTGCTATCGAAATCTTACACTATAAGTACTTGTATAAAAAATAGCATTTCTACGCTTCGACATAATAACACTGAGTATTTTGTAAAAGCTACATCGCCAGTGAGTAAACAATCGAGATATCGCATTGAATTAAGCAACAGGAGAATCTACAGGAATGATGAGCGTAAAAGTTGAACCAACACCAGGTTGGCTGGAAAGTTCTACTTGACCGCCGTGAGCAGTGGCGATCGCTTGCACAATTGCTAAACCTAATCCCGCACCTTCCGAACGACGACCATTAACACCGCGAGCGAAGCGTTTAAAAATACGCTTTTGGTCACTATAAGCAATACCTTCACCGGTATCGCTCACCCAGAAACGTGCTTTGCCATTCCGTACAATTGAACCGAGTGCAATGACATCTCCAGGGCGTGTATGCTGTGTCGCATTCTGCGCCAAATTGACGATCGCTTGTGTTAAGCGTTGGCGATCGGCAACAATCGAACCACAACCTTTACTATCAAGTCGCCAGTTACGTACTGCAAGTGTTCGCGCTTTGGTATAAATTTCCTCAGTTAAAGATCCGACATCTACTGTTTCTAAACATAAAAACTTTGGTTGTTCTGCTTTAGCGAGAATTAGCAAATCATCAACAAAGCGAGTCATACGATCGAGTTCGTCAGCAATTAAGTCGATTGTTTCCCGCCGTTCTTGTGGATCGTTGCTGATCAGTTCGAGGTGCCCGCGAACAATTGTGATTGGTGTCCGCAGTTCGTGACTTGCGTCATTGATAAAATCACGTTGACTCGCAAAAGCATCCTCTAGCCGATTCATCATTTCATTAAAAGTCAGCGTTAATTCTGCGATTTCATCAGTTCCTTGGACTGGGATACGCTGCGTTAAATCAGAATTATGACTAATCGAAAGCGCCGTTTTTGTCAGTAAGCGTAAAGGTGCTAAGACTCGTCCTGCGACTACCCAAGCGAGTACTGACGCTGCGATTGAAACAATAATTGTAATTTCAACAACGACCGCGATCGCTTCATCAACTTCTTCACGCTCTCCAGTTGTAATATGCGCAACAACAAAGACTCCTTGAACTTCTGCTGTGCTGTCAAGCGGTTCGGCTTGATATGTAATTCTGACTGGCTCTGCAAAATACAGTAGTTCTCCCAGCGTTGTGTCTACCTGTCCGCGTTCTGGCTTCGTCAGCTTACCCCAATGTCGAATCAGTGGCGAGTCTCGTTGCAGTGGTTCGGGCAACGCTCTGGGACTATGCTTGTACAAACTACCATTTAACAGTGTTAATAAAAACTCATCATCGTCGGGAATATTCCGCGACACAAACAAGTCAAACAGCGCGGCGACTTCATTACGTGTAAATGGTCTATTCGTATCTGGATTAACACCACCAGCTAATTTACGAAACTCCTCGACTTCTTGCCTAAGCGATCGCTGTACTCGGTCTTGGACGCGCATAAACAACTCTTGACGAATTGCAAAAATCGATACCACCGAAGAGGCAGCCATCAAAATAATATACCAAGCTAAAATGCGCGTTCTAGCACTGAGTAAAAATCTATGCCATTTGCGAGTCTTAACGTGCATCACATTTGTTTCAGTCCTAAGGTGAGATTTTAATTAACTGAACCTCTGCATAAACTTCCTACCTTCTACCAAAACGTGTTTCTAGTTTAGGATCAATTGTAGAATTTACTTGCCGCTATAACTGCTGAGAAAGTTAAAACAAGCTTGATTTTCCTGTATATAACTAGATAGTTATGTATTACTTGTTACTAAGCAATCAGTAGTAACCTCGCCCTCGTTCCTTTTATTCAGCCAGTAAAATCCTTATGGATTTCCCTTTAGCCCGCCAACATTTCTTTCAAGAAATTCATCAACCAGACGCTCAAATCGACTTAGCCAAAGCCGCACTTTACATCGCGCAAGAAGAATATCCGCAACTCGATATCGAAGAATACCTAAATGCACTTGATACGATGGCGGCTGAAGTACGAGAACAGCTGCCCAGCGAACAGTACCCGCTGCGGATTATTCAGACTGTCAATCGTTACTTGTATGACGATCTCGGATTTACTGGTAACACAACAAGCTACTACGACCCTCGTAATAGTTTTTTAAACGACGTGATCGATCGCCGTACAGGAATTCCGATTACACTCTCTTTAATTTACTTAGAAGTGACTAAACGCATTGATTTTCCGATGTTGGGAGTTGGAATGCCAGGACATTTCCTGATCCGCCCTAATATCCAACAAATGGAAATCTTTGTCGATCCCTTTCATCGTGGTGAGGTGTTGTTTCCTGAAGATTGTCAAGACAAACTGAGTCAAATTTACACGCAGCCAGTGAAGCTTGAGAGTTCTTTTTTAGACGCTGTCACTCATCGGCAGTTTCTGGCACGAATGCTGACTAACCTCAAGTTTGCCTATCTTCAAAAAGAAGAGTTAGCAAAAGCCCTCGCAGCTGTAGAAAGAATCTTACTATTATTTCCTGATATACCAATAGAAATACGCGATCGCGGTTTACTTTATTACCAACTTGGTGACTGGAATGCAGCAATTAACGACCTGCAAACGTATCTTGCCAAAGTCCCTCAAGCCTCTGATGCGCCAGTGATTCGTCGTCTACTCAATCAACTAGGAAGCAATTCTTAAGACACAACACAATTTAACAAAATGAGAAGTCTAAAGTAAGTTCTCCTCTGTACTCCTACTTTGTTCACTCCTGCTTCTCTACTGCCTCTGCCAAGCGCTTCAGGCGATGTAACTGAGCTTGCATATCTTTTTGTGTCAAAGTAAAAGCAAAGGTATTAAAGCCCCAACGAACCACAGGATTAGGAATTTTAAACTCGAAGTGGTTGATTAAATGCGTTCCTCGATCGAGTGGTTGACATTCCCAGCGATCGCGTCCGTGAAAAAAACCTTGAAACTCCCACACGACCAATCCAGGCGATCGCTCGATGACGACATTATATAGCGTAGGTTTGACAAGCGGAATTTGAATAATAAAGCGACTACGGCTACCAACATCAGTACTCCAAGCGCCTATCGGTTCACAATGCAGCAGCGGATTGAGCCAACGACGCATCAGCGTTTGATCTGTGATGCAGCGATCTACTACGTCTGTGCTGGCACTGATATCAATTGACTGTTTTAATTGACTAACAAGCATAGACAAGCCAAAGTAGCAATGAACTATATAAATAGGGAATTAAGAACGACTTGCCGAGGCAGCATCTCAAGTAAAACGAGTTCAGATTTTATTGTTAAGGTACAACATTAACTTAGTCATTAGGTTATTTGCTGTATTATATTTTACCTTGTTCAAAACTAATCCAGTAATTTTAACGAAGACCTGCAACGGCTAAAGATAACGTTGAACATTGTGGCAAAGTTGCAGCAGTTTTTCCTTAAATAAACCACGCGCGCACCTGAGCTTAATTGCTGTAATTAAACTTAGCTTTTGTGCTGACAATTAGACGTCAACTCTACTAAGCTATAAAACAATTTTATTTTAGTGTCTCTAGTATCACCTTGAAAGTATTTAATTCTACTAAAAAGTGAGGAAAAACTGAATTTTTAGAGCTAATTACGCATAGAGGTAGATGCCAAACGATAAACTTCGCCATCACTCTAAATATTGACGTAATATTCTATTTTTCTAGGTGGTTTACTCGTATAATGCAAGCGAAACAACCGGCTCAAATGTAGGATTATTCACAGTAACCTAATTTTGCAAGGAAAATTCGTAGTCTCTCTCCTCACACCTGACGTTTACTCTAAAAAACCATGAATGGAACTTGGCAAGGTATAGCAACGATAGGACTGAAAGTGCCAATTCTTGGCGATGCAATACTGGCACAATTTCAACAACAAGCCCCAGCAGGACAACCACTACAGCAAACAGGGCAGGCAATACAATCTACTGTAGACTATTCGGCTGGACTACTAGCAGGTTTATGGTCGTTTCTGCCAAATTTACTCGCAGCGCTGCTGGTATTAATTGTTGGTTGGATTATTGCCGCGATCGCCAAATCAATCATTAAAGGACTCCTCAGCCGTACTAATTTAGACAACCGCATCGCTGCTGGAGTCGTTGGGCGCGGCGATTCAGGCGACTTACCACGCGTCGAAAACTTAATCGGCAACATTGTCTTCTGGATTATTATCCTGTTTACGGCAGTCGCAGTTTTACAAACATTAAATCTGCAAGCCGTATCGCAGCCACTAAACAACTTCCTCAATCTTGTTCTTGGCTTTATTCCTCGAATCATCGGTGCAGCCATCCTGTTTGGTGTGGCGTGGTTAATTGCGACGATCGTAAAACTGATTACAACACGAGGATTGCAAGCATTACGGCTCGATGAACGTTTAGATCAGCGATCGCCCGACGAACCGCGCGAATCGAACCGAATGTCATTGAGCGAAACAATTGGCAACGCACTATACTGGTTCATTTTTTTACTCTTTCTCATTCCGGTTCTTGATACTTTAGGGCTGCAACAAGCGCTGCTACCAGTACAGAACCTTGTTAATGAAATTCTTTTGATTCTGCCAAATATCTTGGCAGCAGTTTTGATCGCGGCTGCGGGTTGGTTACTCGCAACAGTTGTCCGGCGAATTGTCACCAATTTGCTCGCGTCAACAGGAGTCGATCAAATGGGCGAACGGTTCGGGTTAGGAAGAACTCGCACCAGTACATCTACACAGTCCTTGTCAGGAATCATCGGCACAATCGTTTATGTGCTGATTTTAATTCCGGTAGCAATTGCGGCATTAAATGCGCTGCGGATTAATGCGATTTCCGTTCCGGCGATCGCGATGCTTCAGCAAATCCTCAACGCGCTACCCGCAATTTTCACTGCGGCACTAATTCTGATTTTAGGTTATTTTCTAGGGCGCTTTGTAGCAGATCTAGTAACAAACATTCTCTCTAGCTTGGGCTTTGATAACATCTTCTCTGTGATTGGCTTGTCTGGCTTACAACGCCGCCGCGTGCCTTCGGATATTAGAAGAACCGAAGAAGTTTTTGTGATTCCGCCTCCTGGTAGCGATCAAGAAACTGTATTACAGCCTGAGCGCACAACAGCTGAGAACGCCGCAGCCGCGATCTCAACGCGCACGCCATCAGAAGTTGTCGGAATTATTACCTTAGTGGGAATTATGCTGTTTGCAACAGTAGCAGCAGTTAATATCCTAAACATTCCTGCGCTCACCGCACTCGTAAGCGGTTTGATTGTGATCTTCGGGCGCATTTTGGCTGGCTTGATCGTGTTTGCGATCGGTTTATTCCTTGCCAACCTTGCATATAGTTTAATTGTCAGTTCCTCTAGCAATCGTCAGGCACAACTTTTAGGTCAAGTAGCACGAATTGCAATCATTGTCTTTGTTTCGGCTCTAGCACTGCAACAAATTGGCATTGCAACTGAGATTGTTAACTTAGCCTTTGGATTGCTTCTCGGTGCGGTTGCAGTCGCAGTAGCGATCGCCTTTGGCTTAGGTGGACGCGACATCGCCGCGCAACAAGTGCGTAACCTTTTGAGTTCATTCCAAGAACAACGCAATCAACCACCGCGTTAGAAGAGGTCGGGGGTCAGAGGTCGGACAGGTAGTTCAAGGTGTAGAGGAAGCAGAGGAGATCTGAGGGGCAGGGGAGAAATAATACTTATGAACTTCTCTTTTACTAATCACTCTTTTGCTCTACATTCCTCAAAACTCATCACTAGCCTCTCGCCCCTAATTTACTACGCAATTCATCTTTAATCCGATTAATAATTGATGCTTCATCAAGCGAAGCCAAGATACTTTGCACAACGGCTTTAGGGCCTTCAGAACCCCAAGTTGCACCATTTGCCAGGTAAGTCTTGGTCACTTGTCCAATACCATACGATGACACGCCAGCCACTCCGGCTTGCGTCAATGCGACCGAGACATAGGGACCTATCGCAAGACCGCCAGTTGCTGCTGTAGAAACACCTAGTAATGATTTCAGCGAACTTAAGCCTAAATTTGTCAATAACTCACTGACACTGATTCCCCCCATACTGATAGCGATTTTTTGTAACAATCCAGCCGCACCCGTTTGCGTCATGGGAATATCGTAGAGTTTCGACAGACTGAGAATCAAAGCAATATCAATAACCGCACCGCTCATCAAATCGATGACCGTTAAAGGATTGAGCGCGATCGCAGTTGCTTTAGTCATCACAGCCCGCCAAATTAATTGATTTGCACTGCGGTCGCGAATTTCGAGTTTACGCTGAACTAATTGCTCGTTGACGCGATCGGCATAAAGCATACTGTTAAGTGCTACTAAAGCTTTGCCCTCGCGGTACAAAATTTCTAAAATTTTGAGCTTGAGTTCCTCGACTTGCGGCGTACTGGCTCGGAGTTGAACCCCACGCGTTCCATCAGCACGTTGCACCGCCGTCCTTACCAGTGGCGAAGCCGCCGCCATCACAATTTCATCAGGAGAAAGCAACTCGCGGACACGCTCATCGCGGATTTTGTGGTAAATCGCTAGGCGATCAGTTTGTGGATACTGGTCTATTTTGTTAAATACAAGCAAAATTGGCTTGCCAGCTTCGCGCAGTTGTGATAGTGCAATGTGTTCTACCTGCGTTATGTCACCCGCCACAACAAATAAAATCAAATCAGCCTGCGCCGCGACTTGCGTTGCTAGTTCAGCGCGAGTTTCACCATCAACCTCATCTAACCCTGGAGTATCAATCAGTTCAATCTGCGACTTTCCAGCACCCGTAAGTGTCGCTTTTTGATACGAATCGCCATTAATACTTTCTTCGCTCACGCTCCAAGCTACACGCGATGCTGTACGCGTGACACCATGTAGTGGTCCTGTGACAAACACAGGTTCTCCGACTAAAGCATTGAGTAACGATGACTTGCCTCTCCCTACCATACCAAAAGCAGCAATTTGTAATACTTGGCGCTCTAGGTTGCTCAGCATCGTTTCTAATTGCTGAATCTCAGCTTCTAAACCATACCGCTCTTGAGACGTAAGATCGAGCTTTGTAACTAAATTGTGGAGTGTATTTTTTGCTTGTTGATAATTTAACTCTGCTTGAATCTCGGCAACGCTAGAAATCGCACGCTCTAATTCTGCATCATCCCAATCATCTAAAAGTGAAGACGTGCTTTCTCCAAGCGATTCTGATGATGTTTGGCGCTGCTCAAAATTTTGAGACAATTGATTTCCATCAGAAATTGGATCAGGCGATGCAAAAGTCAATTGGCTTACCTCCACGTATCAGCAGTTTCGCAATGCTTCATCTCGATCCTAATCATCTTTTATGCCAAAAGGTTGTTCGGTTTTTTCGCCTTTGAAGGAGGCTCGAAGAACGCTGATCTCTATAAAACGATCTACCCTAGGAAGTGATCCAAATTTATGTCTTTGTATCTTTGTTCCGAGTTATAACCTCTAGGCACAATGGAAAGTTAATGATCTAATCGTTCTTGTCGAAATTGGGAAGCAAAGGATTGTGAGTCGTAAGCGATTGCCTGAAACTACTGCCCATGTTAGGATTACACGACAATCCTGGCAGTTTGGCTACTTAGAAGGAGAAGTACGAGCCGGTGATTTTGAATGGCAGTTTCAATGGTGCTTTCGGCGCGGTGAATTGTCTGTCAAACCTTCTCAAGGTCGTGCACTCATTAAGGAACCGTTAGGACGCTTTCTAGAACAGAAAGATTATCAACTCGAACCAGGAGGAGATTACGCCTTTACTATTCGTGCAGAACTTTAGTAGGGGCTAGAGTTATCTTCTCCTCCAGTCTTTCATTGGGCGAGCCGATTGAGATATCTTTCGATTAACAAAATGGCGACAATATCATCGATGGGTTTTGGTGGTTGACGTAAACCGCGTGGGAGTAGCTGTTGCAAGCCTTGTGGGGGAAACATTTGCCAGTAGCGATCGCGCGCTTCTAAGGTCGTATATCGTTCGTCAACCATGACAATTGATGGCGGTTCGGAGAGTTCTTTCTCTAGTTTTTGTTTCCAATTTTTAGCAGTTGTTTGATCTCCGATGACGATTAACGATACAGGAAATTGTTGACGCAGTTGTGTAATTGAGGCGATCGCCGCTGTTGCGGAAACAACTTGATGGTAATACAACTTGCGGTCTAGTCCCATCACTGCGATTCCACACTTATCGCGCCCTGGATCAAACCCTAAAATAGTTGGCTGCATTGACACAAACCTTTTTCTGAGAGGTCGGGGATCAAAGGTCTGAGGTCGGATGAGCTAATAATCCTAACCTCAAAAATGTTTAATTGTCTTTGCTTTAATTAAGCAAGCGCGAGCGACTTTTTTTAAATGCGAAGCAAGTAATCAAAATAATTCCCTGACCTCTGACCCCTTGTCACTAGGTACGAAACACAACTTGCCCATTTTGCGTTGCTAATAATTCAACTTTCAAAGGTCCAGCAGTGTACGTGACCTCTGCTGCTACCGCTTGAATTTCAACCGGCTGGTTGTATTGTTTGAGTTGTTCAATAAAACCAATCAATGTTTCAATTCGATTATCGCCAATTTGGATCGTATCGCCTAGAATACCTGCTCTTTGGGCGCGAAAATTAGAAGCTCCTAAAAGAAGTTCTACCCGTTGTCTGAGTTCGTTGTCTGACATAGTAGCAGGATTAGCAGAGATTGCGGCTAAGACATCTCCAGGACGAAATACAACTTGATTTTGCGCAGCATCGGCGATCACTTGTACGGATCGTTCGCCCAAAACATAATTTCCCGCTGACATAATGCGAACAACGTAATCACGCCCATCATCAATTTGCGCAACGAGTTGGTCAACTTGTGCAGGCGAGATATTGACAACTTGCGCGTTGACTTGTTCAATACCAGGTTGCGTAAATTTCAGCGCTGTTCGATTTGCTTCTGCCAACAGTTGATCGACGGCTTGACGCGCCGCTTTGGGATCGACAATTCGCACAACACCACCTGCTAACACTTGACCGCGAAACAATGCAACATTTCCGCGTCGCAATACTTGTAGGTTTCTTTCGAGACTTTGCGCTTCTTGTTCGAGATAGTTTTGTTGAACTTCTAATTGTTTCAAGCGGCTTTCGCGTTGTGCAATTACTTGATCGCGTTGCGTAATACTTTCATCGAGTTTCGCGATTTCGCGATCGCGTTGCGTAATTTGCGCTTTGAGTTGATCGCGTTGCTCGACTAACTGCTGCAATTCAGATTGTACTTGTTGAATTTCAGCGCGTAGTTCTCTGGCGCGTTGCGAAACCGTTTTTAACCTGGCTTGTGCTTGCTGGAACTGCGCAGAAACCTGAGTTAACTCTTGTTGTGTTTGATTGAGTTGTGCTTGTGTTTGCGATTGTCGGGCTTGGGTGCGATTGAGTTGTGCTTGCGTTTGTGCTTGTTGTGTCCGTGCTGCTTGTAGTGATTCATTGATCGCTTCTAAGCGTTGCTGCGCTTCGGCTTCGCGTCGTTGGGCTTCTCGTTGCTCGGCTCTTTGTTCGGCTCTTGCTTGCACGAGTTCCTGTTGGACTTGCGTTTTTTCTTGGGTTGTTGCTTCGAGTTGTTGACGTGTGGCTTCTAGTTGCTGGCGTCTGTCGCGCAGTTCGCTTTGAATTTCTTCTAGTTCAAATACTCCAGTGCGTAATCGCTCATCTGCTGCAAATAAAATTGCCAACGTCGAAGCCGAAATGATACTTCCCGTCAAAATGGTAATCACGACAGCCGTATTGCGCGGACGCAGGTTGAATAAGCTTAACCGTGCTTTACCAACTCGCGTACCTAGGCGATCGCCCACCGTTGCGATTACGCCTCCCAAAATCAAAATCGATGCAATTAAAATGTATCCGGTGGTCATTTTTAGCTTTTGATTACCCCTCCAGATACAGCCTACTACCTTTTAGAAGTAAGTTAAGCTCAGTCAAGAATTTGAGAGGGAATTACAGTTACAGGAAAATACTTAGTAATTAGTTACTAGTGGCTAGTAACTAGCCACTCATCACTCTTCCACTCACTATCCCACTCGCTCAACTAAACTGTTGACTCAGCGCAACTGGGTTGTGTACTGTAATTTTCTTCTTGTGTATAGAAATCATATTTTCCTGACGCAAGTCTCCGAGTAGCCGAGTGACAGTGACGCGCGTCGAGCCGATTGCTTCGGCGATCGCCTGATGTGACAGTTTCAGATCGATTGTGATCCCATCTGCATTAGGAACGCCAAAGTCACGGCACAAAATTAACAAAAAGCTAACCAAGCGCGAACCCATATCGCGGTGTGCTAGGGTTTCAATCATCATTTCTGTCTGTAAGATCCTTGACGATAGACCACGCAGCATCAACATCGATAATTCAGGATTATCTTTTAAAGATTGTTCTACTTGTTCTATCGGTGCGGATAATAACTCTACGGGTGTAAACGCCACGGCGTGATAAAACCGATCTGAACGGTTCCCCGTCAGCAGTGACAAAACCCCAAAAACACTGTTCTCGCGCAGCAGCGCCACCGTGATTTCCTCTCCCGCTTCATAAACGCGCGAAAGCTTCACCGCACCTTTAATGAGAAAATAAACTCGTTCTGCTGGATCGCCAGGAAAAAATATTGTTTTACCTCGTTCAAAGGTTTCCACAACTGGTGGAAACGAGCCAGCGCCTACCTGACGAAATACAGCTGCTAGCGGTCTATCTTGCGTCACGACCATATATCCTTGCCCTTACCGATGCTCGAAAGCCTACACCAATTCAACATTCCACACGCGAGTTTGAGACTTTAAATCACTTAAACCGACTTGCATTTGGGATTTTGTAGTCTAATTTACATAAAATCTAAAATGACAAATTCCCTACCCCTAAATCAAGACTTTAGATTAATTTACATATAATTCGTTCAGTTACTACTAGTTAGCATAACTTGTCAAGCTCTTAAGTGAGAAACTAAGTATTTACAAGGAAATTTGTGCCATCTCCCTGTCACTTTCTCCCAGCATTGGGGAAGACGAGGAAGAACGTTTGTTCACAAGGTTGGCGGACAAATCCAGGATTCTGGGGTTCTATAAGCGATGCGCGTATGCGGTAGCCCTGATGCTGAAAAAGCTTCTCAGATTCCAGTATCCTCAAGAAGGTTGCATAAGTTAACTACCATGCTAGATTTAACGGGAAAAAATGCTTTAGTAACAGGCATTGCTAACAATCGCTCGATCGCCTGGGGAATTGCCCAACAACTGCATAAAGCAGGAGCCAATATTGGCGTTAGTTACCTTCCTGATGAGAAGGGAAAGATGGAAAAAAAAGTGGCAGAACTTGTAGAACCACTTAACCCTAGCTTATTTGTTCCCTGCGATGTTCAAAACGAGGCACAGATTGAGTCTACCTTTGCCGCGATTCAAGAAAAATGGGGCAAGCTTGATATTCTGATTCATTGTCTTGCATTTGCTAATAAAGAAGATTTAGGCGGCGAGTTTAGTAATACATCGCGATCTGGGTTTGCGAAGGCTTTAGAAATTAGCACTTATTCGCTCATTCAGCTAAGTGCAGCCGCGAAGCCTTTAATGACAGAAGGTGGAAGTATTCTGACACTGACTTATTTAGGTGGCGATCGCGTCGTCCCCAACTACAACGTCATGGGAGTTGCCAAAGCTGGATTAGAAATGAGTGTCCGCTATTTAGCATCAGAACTTGGTTCCCAAAATATTCGCGTCAATGCGATTTCCGCAGGTCCTATCCGCACACTTGCCTCTTCAGCCGTTGGCGGTATTTTGGATATGATTCACCATGTCGAAGCAGTTGCGCCGTTGCGGCGTACCGTGACCCAACTTGAAGTTGGTAACGCAGCAGCTTTTTTGTGTAGCGATCTCGCAAGCGGTATTACTGGACAAATTTTGTATGTCGATGCTGGCTACGAAATTATGGGGATGTAGTTAAATTAGCCTTTTAGGGAAGCAGGCATCTCGCCTGCGGGTCACAAAATTGTAGCATGGTAATAGAATTGCTCTCGTTAATTTTGACTCCATGCAGTTAAGCGATCCTCCAGGTCAGGGCGACGCCCTACAACAAATCTCAAACATTACTGTAGCGCGGACAGCTTCAATTCGCCGTAGTACAGGTGAAACTGATGTCCAAGTGAATTTAAATCTTGACGGTACAGGTCAGTGTACCGCAGCAACGGGCATTCCGTTTCTTGACCATATGCTGCATCAAATTGCATCGCATGGTTTGATTGATTTAGACGTTCAAGCAACAGGCGATCTCGAAATTGACGACCATCACACAAACGAGGATGTTGGTATTACTCTGGGACAAGCGCTGAATAAAGCGTTAGGCGATCGCAAAGGAATTGTCCGTTTTGGCAACTTTCTCGCGCCGTTAGACGAAGCTTTGGTACAAGTTGCATTAGACTTCTCAGGACGCCCTCACCTCAGCTACGGTTTACAAATTCCAACCCAGCGTGTAGGCACGTACGATACCCAACTCGTGCGGGAATTTTTTGTAGCGATCGTCAACCACAGTCAAATGACGCTACACATTCGCCAACTTGATGGTATCAACTCGCACCACATCATTGAAGCTACGTTCAAAGCTTTTGCACGAGCGATGCGCATGGCGCTAGAAGTCGATCCCCGACGTGCAGGGGCAATTCCCAGTTCAAAAGGAGTTTTATAAAGCTTAGTTCAGTGGTTGAATCGAGTGGCTAGTGGTTAGTGAAAGAGTGCGTGAGTTTTGAGGAATGTAGAGCAAAAAATTGATTAGTAAAAGAGAATTTCATAAGTATTATTTCTCCCCTGCGTCCTCTGCCCCTCTGCGTCCTCTGCTCCCTTCTTTGACATAGGGGTTACACATCCTAGGGTAGATGGATACTATAGTAATCATTGATATTTATTAAGAATTATCAATGTTTATTTCTCCAAGTGGTACGAGTTTGAAAAACTCTTTGACAAAAGCAGTGTTTTTTGGTCACGAACCCACTCCAGAGTTACTCGGCATTCTAGTAGTTTACTTTGTGCAAGGGATTCTGGGGTTGGCGCGGTTAGCGGTAAGCTTTTTCCTCAAAGATGAGTTGGGCTTAAGTCCAGCTGAGGTATCAGCGCTATTTGGGATTGTGGCGTTGCCTTGGATCGTTAAACCTCTATTTGGGTTCATTTCAGATGGTTTGCCGATTCTCGGATACCGCCGGCGTCCTTACCTCATCTTGTCAGGGATCTTAGGGTCGCTTTCCTGGGTGGGTTTGGCAACACTCGTCCATAGTTCCACCGCTGCAACCTTAGCACTCGCACTTGGTTCTTTGTCAGTCGCGATCGGTGATGTCATTGTTGACTCGCTTGTCGTAGAACGTGCGCGCGCCGAATCGCAAGGAGAGGTTGGCTCATTACAATCGCTGTGTTGGGGCGCATCAGCTTTTGGTGGCTTAATTACTGCGTATTTTAGTGGATTACTCCTCGAACACTTTTCTACGCGTACCATTTTTTGGATTACGGCTTCTTTTCCGTTGATTGTCTCGGTAGTTGCTTGGTTGATTAGCGAGTCTCCTGTCAGCGAGAAACCAGATTTATCGACTGTCAAGCATCAACTGGGAGAATTACGCAAAGCGATCGCGCAAAAAGCTATTTGGCTTCCTACCGCATTTGTCTTCATTTGGCAAGCAACTCCCACAGCTGACGCGGCTTTCTTTTTCTTCACGACAAACGAATTAGGATTTGAACCAGAGTTTTTAGGCAGAGTCCGCCTAGTCACCAGCATCGCTTCGCTTCTTGGCGTGTGGTTGTTTCATCGCTTTTTGAAAAGTGTCCCGTTTCGCGTCATTTTTGGGTGGAGTACCGTACTCTCAGCCGTTTTAGGAATGAGTATGTTACTGCTCGTAACTCATACTAACCGTGCTTTAGGAATTGACGATCATTGGTTTAGTATTGGCGATAATCTGATCCTCACAGTGATGGGGCAGATTGCGTATATGCCAGTTTTAGTATTAGCAGCACGTTTATGCCCTCCAGGGGTGGAAGCAACCTTATTTGCACTGTTAATGTCGATTTCTAATTTAGGAGGGTTGCTTTCCTATCAATTAGGCGCGTTACTCATGCATTGGATGGGGATTACGCAAACCAACTTTCAAAACCTCTGGATACTGGTTGTCATTGCGAACGTCAGCACACTACTACCATTACCGTTTCTCAATTGGCTACCGGCAACCGAAATCACAACTCAGACAATTGAACCGGATGTTGCAATCGATACTGATGCGACTCCTACTAAGCAACTTGGACAAGGATTGTTACCAGAATTGATGTCTGAGTTAGTTCCGCAGTCACTTTTGCAACAGCCAGCCGAAGAACCCGCAGAGTAGATTTTAGCTTTATAGTCTTTAACAATTAGCCACTACAGCTATGCAACTTCACGAACGCGCATCTACAGTTCCTACACACTCCTATCAACGCCAGGATTGGCAAGGAGGATATGAATCACTCAAAACTGAATACGATTACTGGATTGACGACATTGAGGGGCAAATTCCGCCAGAATTGCAAGGAACTTTGTTCCGCAATGGTCCAGCGTTATTAGATATTAATGGTACTCCAATTCATCATCCGTTTGATGGTGATGGCATGATTAGTGCGATCGCCTTTAAAGATGGTCGCGCGCACTTCCGTAATCGTTTCATCCGTACTACTGCGTTCATAGAAGAACAAAAAGCTGGCAAAATTCTCTATCGTGGTGTTTTTGGTACGCAAAAGCCTGGTGGTTGGCTAGCAAACGCTTTCGATCTGCGATTGAAAAATATCGCCAATACCAACGTTGTCTACTGGGGCAGTAAACTTCTAGCATTATGGGAAGCCGCTGATCCCCACCGCCTCGATCCGGTAACGCTGGAAACTTTGGGTAAAGACTCACTCAACGGTGTTTTAGCTGATGGCGAAGCTTTTGCTGCACATCCGCGAATTGATCCGAGGTGTAATCAGGATGGTGGCGCACCGTGCATGGTCAACTTCTCGATTAAGCCTGGTTTGTCTTCGACAATTACGATTTTTGAATTAGATCCAGCGGGTAACGTGATTCGCCAACACGCGCACAATGTTCCTGGATTCGCCTTTATTCACGATTTTGCTATCACTGAAAATTACTGCATCTTCTTTCAAAACCCGATCGCATTTAATCCAATTCCTTTTGTTTTAGGTTTGCGCGGTGCGGGAGAATGTATCAAGTTTCTCCCAAATCAACCTACCCGCATTGTTGTGATTGGTCGACATAAATCGCGACAAGTACAAATTTTAGAAACGCGATCTGGTTTTGTCTTTCATCATGCGAATGCGTTTGAGCAAGGTGATGAAATTTTCATTGACTCGATTTGTTATGAATCTTTTCCTGAAGTTGAAGCCGGAAGTGATTTCAAACAAGTTGATTTTGATGCACTTAAACCAGGACAGATGTGGCGCTTTCATGTCAACTTGCAGCAGAAGACAGTATCGCGAGGATTAATTGAACCACGCTGTTGTGAGTTTCCCACGATGCACCCTGAAAAAGTCGGGCGTGCTTGTCGTTACTTGTATATGGGTGCAGCGCACGCGGCGACTGGAAATGCGCCATTGCAAGCAATTCTCAAGGTTGATTTAGAATCAGGACAGCGACAATTGTGGAGTGCTGCACCACGCGGCTTTATCAGCGAACCAATTTTTGTAGAACGCCCTGGCGGTGAAAGCGAAGATGATGGCTGGATATTGGCGTTAGTCTACGATGCAACGTACCATCGTTCGGATATCGTGATTTTAGATGCGCGTAATTTAGAGCAAGGTGCGATCGCGCGTCTCCACCTCAAGCATCATGTTCCTTATGGATTACATGGTAGCTTTACATCCGAAGTTTTTATCCCATCAGCTGATATCTGACGTATTACGATGGCGTGTTTGTTGTGAAGCGCACGCCATCTCCAGATAATCTTCTCAAATTTATCTGTATAGGAATTCGTTACCTTGAAGCCAAGCGATGGAAATATTTTTTGCTTAATGACAAATTATAAAATATCTTTTCTTGAGTAGCTATTGCGATTTGAAAATATACTTGAATCGCATCTTAAACATTAATTTTAATTCAAAAAACTACTACGTTCCCGCTTGTGATTTAGTTAAAAATTTCCCTAGACTGACATTAATCAAATCAAATTTATTCTCAAGCGAAACCCATTTAACATAAAAAAATATACCTTCGCTCACGAATAGGCGCTTTATATTTGTAACCAACGCATCCGTGAGCGAGTGCTTTGAAGTTAGTAGCTCATCAAGTGTAATACATCGCGCAGAACGCTATAACCGGCTAAATCCCAGAGTAAATAGGCGAGAAAGCCAATCATTGCTAAGCGTCCGTTCCAGATTTCAGCTTGTGGATTCCAGCCAAACAGAAAAGCGTTGCGGTCTTTGCCGTTATACTCTTTAGCGACTGGAGGTAGATTTGTGTTGCTATCCATAATTTGCTCCGAAAAAATCTCTGATGCTTTAACTGTATCGACCTATTTTAGCGATGCTTTCTGTCTATAGATACAAACTTCAGCCAAGTCTAAAGAGCGATTCTTAGGGTATTTTTAAAGGTAGTAATTCCACCGTTGGAGGGTGTAATTCTTCAAAGATTTCAATAAAGTGTTACATTTTGCCGTAGGTTAATAAAGTTAGAGTAAGGAAAGCTACTAGACTTTATTGATTCTTGTGCTTACCTAATTTTGTTTGGGATACAAGTTTTCAGACCTTAGGGGGATGCTTTAGCCTATCCGATTCAAAGACTCTGAGCTAAAAAGTTGAGTATTGCTGAAGATACAGAGTTTTTTCTCATGTAATCTTATAATTTACCCTGATTTAGGCTTTGACGAAGGGATATCATGTTTGAGAATACGGAAATACTACTGGAGCCACACCAAGCGCTATTTTGGATAGCGCAGGTGCCAGTCACTCCAGGGGCGGTAACGCCAGCCGAAGCAGCACTAGTTTTCTCAGGACCGAGATTCTTTGTTGCTTTAATTTCTGGTATTATTCTTGCCTTTGCCATTCAGTTGGTGTTAACAAACCTCTCGGTTGCTGCTGGCATTTCTTTCTTAGGGCGTTCCTCAGATTCAGACTCAGACTCATCGAGTAGTGATGGTGGTAGTGTAGGAGGAACGATTCGTAAGATTGGTACTGCGGTAGGAATTTGGACACTAGTCACAGTTAGTGTTGCTTTGTTCATTGCTTGTCTTTTGGCAGTGAAGCTAAGCTTGTTAACGCTAGACGTAGGACTAGGCGCGATTCTAGGACTTGTCATTTGGGGAGCATATTTTTTACTCCTGTTTTGGTTTAGTTCCACTACTGTAGGTTCCCTAGTCGGCTCAGTTGTCAATACCGCAACATCAGGATTGCAAGCAATTATTGGTACAGCAACAGCTGCATTGGGGGCGAAGGCGGTTAATAACCAAGTCGTAGCCACAGCTGAAGCAGCGGCGGCGGCGGTACGTCGCGAACTCGGTAGCGCGATCGACCCAATGACAATTCGGGAAAACATCGAAGATTATTTGGACACGCTTCGTCCTCCCGAATTGAACTTGTCCAATATCCGTAAGGAATTTGAAAATCTGTTGAACGATCCGCAGCTAAAAGAAATTGCGGGTACCGAAGATCTGCGGAACATCGATCGCCAGAAATTTGTAGAGTTAGTCAGCAGTCGTACTGATCTTTCACGGCGCGATATTAATCGCATCGTCGATCAACTCGAAAGTGTCTGGCGACAAGTCGTATCGCAGCAAGCACCCCAAAAAGACCGTATGGGTGAGTTGATAGACTACCTCAAGTCGGTACAACCTGGGCAAGCCAAAACGGACGAATTAAGCGCCAAGGTAGACCAGCTGATTGCAGAAGTACGTTCGGGCAAGGGAAAGCAAGACTCCAATACTGGAGGAGGACCTATCCCCATGTCGCTTCAGCAAGGTTTGACAACCTTGATGGGGCTTGTGATGGGTCGAGCGGATCTTTCAGACTTGGATGTTGAGAAGATATTGAGTTCGCTTTCGCAAGCACGAGATAAAGCAACAGATCAAGCTGAAAAGGTTGCCGAGCAAGTAGGAATAAAAAGTGCTGCTGTACCGTACAATACGATTCGCGCAGATGTCGAAAACTACTTGCTAAATACATATTCTTGGCAAATTAACCGCGAAAAAGTTAATCAAGAATTTCGTGACGTTTTGTACGATCCAGCCGCCGATCCAGGAACCGTGCGGCGTCAGCTTGAGCAGATTTCGCGACAGGATTTTGTCGATCTACTACAACAACGCGGTGTCTTTACGCAAGCCAAAATTCAAGAAATTGCCGATCAGCTAGAAAGCATTCGGCAAGAAGTTTTGACGGTTGTGCGAGCCGAAGAAGAACGCGAAGCGGTTCAAGAGTTACAGCGACGTGTCGAAAGTTATCTACTCGTAACAAGTAAGGCAGATCTGACGCCTGAAAAAATGCAGCAAGATTTCAAGCCCTTGTTAGAGGATGACGAAGCAGATCACGAATTACTTACATTACGCCTGGCACGGTTAGAACGCGGTTCGTTAAGACAAATTTTGCTACAACGTAACGACATCACACCAGAGGAAGCAGAAACGATCCTTAATGGAGTGGAAGAAGTACGCCAGCAAGTTTTATTCGAGTCGCAAAACGTTGCGGATCAAGCCAAACAACAAGCGGAAACGCTGTGGATTAATTTAGAGTCTTATCTGCGTAATACTGGTAAAGACGAACTTAATCCGGAAGGAATCAAGCGCGATTTGCAAAAACTGCTGGAAGATCCGCAAGCTGGAACTGCCGCAGTTCAAGCACGGTTATCGCGTTTTAACCGCGATACGCTAGTTCAGCTGTTGAATCAGCGTGATGACTTATCCGAAGAGCAGATTAACCAAATTCTGAATCAAGTTGAAGGAACGTGGCACGACATTACGCACGCGCCGCAAATGATTGCAGGCAAAGCCAAAGAGCAGTACGATTCGGTAACGCAGACGATCGCCGAATATTTGCGGAACACAGGGAAAGAAGCACTCAATCCCGAAGGCATTCAGCGCGACTTTGCGCGTTTGTTTGATAATCCGCAAGAAGGTGCTGCTGCACTCAGACGACGGCTTGCACAGGTCGATCGCGATACGTTGGTGAAGCTGTTGAGTCAACGCCAAGACTTAAGCGAAGACCAAGTAAATCAAATTATCGACCAAGTTCAAGTTTCGATTCGCGACATTATTCGTGCGCCGCGCCGCTTGGCAGCACGTACGCAAGCAAGTGTACAGAACTTCCAACAAACCTTGGAAGATTATTTACGCAGCACAGGTAAAGACGAATTGAATCCTGAAGCGATTAAGCGCGAATTGAACCTGTTGCTCAACGATCCGCGCGCAGGGGTAGAAAGTTTAAGCGATCGCCTATCACACTTTGACCGTTCGACGATTATCGCACTTCTACAAGCGCGCGGTGATATGTCGGAAGAAGAAGCGGCGCGCACTGTCGATCAAGTTCTGGCGGTACGCGATCAATTCGTAGAACAAGTACGGGCAATTCAACGCCGCATTCAAGACGTCATTGATGGCGTTTTTGGCAGAATCCGCAATTACTTGAATTCGCTCGATCGTCCCGAACTCAACTACGATGGCATCAAAAAGGATGTACGTAAGCTGTTTGACGATCCGCAAGCGGGTTTTGAAGCGATTCGCGATCGCTTAGGTTCGTTTAACCGCGAAACGCTTGTCGCGATTATGAGTTCGCGCGAGGATATTTCGGAAGCCGATGCTAACCGGATCATTGACCAAATCGAAGGAGCGCGGAACAACGTGCTGCAACGTGCAGAACGCGTTCAACAAGAAGCACAACGCCGGCTCGAACAAGTAAGGATTCAAGCGCAACGACAAGCGGAAGAAACCCGCAAGGCGGCAGGAAGTGCAGCTTGGTGGCTGTTTGCAACTGCGGTTGTTTCAGCAATTGCAGCCGCGATGGGTGGCGTGATTGCTGTTTTAAGCTAGAAATTCGGCAATTTTAATTAATTGACAGTAAAAACCTCTCAAATCGGGAGGTTTTTTTTATAGACACTCGGTTTTAGCGTTTGTTAGCATTGTTTGCTATCGCAGGAGAGCAGGTAAGAATGATATCTGATACTGATGTATTGTTATCCCATCACGATCTAGGACTTGTCTTCCTGTCGATTGCGATCGCGATTGTTGCTTCTTACACTGCATTAAGCTTATCTGGACGCGTTACCGTTGCGGTTGGACGAATTCGCAAACTTTGGTTAAGTGGCGGCGCGATCGCTATGGGCATCGGTATTTGGGCAATGCACTTTATCGCGATGCTGGCTTACAACCTCCCCGTTGCGATTCATTATGACCTGCCGCTGGTTTTGCTCTCGATGGGAGTCGCGATCGTTGCTTCTGGGATTGCTTTATTGGTCGTCAGTCGTGAATTCGGCTTACCGCAACTGATTGCTGGCGGAAGTGTGATGGGGTTAAGTATCGCCGCGATGCACTACACAGGTATGGCAGCGATGCGCCTCGCTGCAACTCCAGAATACGATCCCAAGTTAGTTGTGCTGTCGCTGGCAATCGCGATCGGTGCTTCTTTAGTCGCACTGCAATTGGCATTTCGCTTGCAAAAAGCGACAACAGCCCAAGGTCAATGGCAAGTCGGTGGCGCGATTGTCATGGGGTTTGCGATCGCCGGAATGCATTACACCGCGATGGCAGCAGTGAGTTTTAGGCACAATCAACAGTTGCTCAAAAATCCAGCACCAGCGATCGATAACACGTTGCTGGGAATTGCGATTGCGATCGCGACATTAGTTGTCTTGATGCTTGCGCTTGTGTCTTCGACGTTCGATCAGCGACTCCTTGCAGAAACAGCGCGCGCTGAGGCGTTACGTCAAAGCGAGGAACGCTTTCGTTCTTTGGTGCAAAATGCCTCGGATATTATTGCAGTCATTGCTGCGAATGGTCGTGTCAATTACACCAGCGCCTCGATTAAACGCATCTTGGGTTATGAACCTGATGCATGGCAGCATACTTTTGATTTTGTTCTTCAGGAAGACCAAGCGATCGCTGCTGCTCTTCTCGATAAAGCAAAAAATTATCCAAATGTCAATATCTCTGCTGAATTTCGCTTACGTACTGCACGCGGACAAGTCCGAGATTTTGAAGTGATTGTCAATAATCTCCTGCACGATCCAGCCGTTGCAGGCATTGTCACAACTTATCGCGATATCACCGAACGCATCCAAGCGGCAAAATTTCAGTTACAGCAAACCGAACGCGAGTTATTAGTTGCGGAAATTACACGACGTATCCGCCAGTCACTGGATTTGACGACAATTTTAAACACGACTGTCGCCGAAGTGCGGCAGTTTCTGCAAACCGAGCGCGTGTTTATTTATCGCTTTGAGCCAGATTGGAGTGGAATCGTTGTTGTCGAATCGGTAGCCCCTGAATGGAATTCGATTGCTGGCAAGAATATCAAAGATACTTTTTTTAGCCATCCTGGGAACCGCGAATTATATCGACAAGGCAGAATTCAAGTCGTAGATGATATTTACACTGCCAGATTAAATCCTTGTCATGCCGATCTACTCGCACAGTTAGAGGTGCGCGCCAACTTAGTCGTCTCAATTTTAAAAGAAGAACAACTGTGGGGATTACTCGTTGCTAATCATTGTTCAAAACCGCGCCAATGGCAACTGATCGAAATCAATCTTCTTCAGCAACTCGCAACACAACTCGCGATCGCCATTCAACAATCTGAACTTTACCAACAAGCACAAACCGAACTCGCTGAACGCAAACGCGCTGAAGCCGAAATTAGCTATCTCAACGCCGACTTGCAAAATCGCGCGGCGGAACTTGAATTAGCCAACAAAGAACTAGAAGCCTTTTCGTATTCGGTATCGCACGATCTCCGCGCCCCTTTACGCGCGATCCATGGCTTTTCGCGGATTCTCTTAAAAGATTGCACAGCGCAATTAACTCCAGAGGCGCAACGTTATTTGCAATTGGTACAAGCTAACGCGCAACAAATGGGATGCTTAATTGACGATCTGCTGACATTTTCGCGATTGAGTCGCGCGCCCTTAAAAAAACAACGCGTTGAACCGAGTGCGATCGTGCGTCAAGTATTAATCGATTTAGCCGAGGAGCAAAAAAATCGGCACGTTGAAATCACAATCGAAGCGCTAGCAGCGTGTGAAGCCGATCCAGCACTCATGAAGCAAGTCTGGATGAATTTACTATCAAACGCATTGAAATATACGCACAAAAACACCGCTGCGCACATTACGATCGGTTGTCAACAAGATAACATGGGACATCACGTCTACTTCGTCAAAGACAATGGCGTAGGTTTTGATATGCAATACGCGCATAAACTTTTTGGTGTTTTCCAGCGGTTGCACCGTGCAGAAGAATACGAGGGAACAGGTGTCGGCTTAGCGATCGTGCAGCGGATTATCCATCGTCATGGCGGACGTGTTTGGGCAGAAGCACAAGTCGATCGCGGTGCAACTTTCTACTTTACTTTGTGAGGCGATGTTGATGCGAGATAGTGCGGTGGAAATTTTGCTTGTTGAAGATAATCCGTGTGATGCAGAACTGACGCTTCATTCACTTAAAAGTAGTAACCTCACAAATCATATTGAGGTAGTCCGTGATGGTGCAGAAGCACTCGACTTTATTTTTTGTACTGGCAATTATGCACATCGCTCGATGGATGATGAACCTAGGGTGATTCTCCTCGACCTTAAACTACCAAAAGTTGACGGCTTAGAAGTTCTGCAAAAAATTAAATCCGATCCTCGCACGCGCATTATTCCTGTTGTGGTTCTGACATCTTCGCGCGAAGAACGCGACATCGTTGACAGTTATCAGTTAGGAGTCAATAGCTACATCGTCAAACCAGTGGACTTTGAGCAGTTCACGGAGGCTGTACGACAATTAGGCTTGTATTGGCGGCTGCTGAATCAACCTCCGGTATCTTAAAAAAACGATTATGTCCACTTTGTTGCGGGTTTTAATTTTAGAGGATTCGGTGAGTGATACAGAACTGATGCTGTACGAATTGCGTACTTGTGGTATTGAACCTGAATGGCAACGTATCGAAACCGAAGATGATTACCGCGCGTGCTTAAATCAACCGTGGGATGTGATTCTCTCTGATTACGGAATGCCACAATTTAGTGCGCTACAAGCTTTGCAGTTATTGCAGCAACAAAAATTAGATATTCCCTTTATTGTTGTTACAGGTAGCGTCAGTGAAGAAGTTGCCGTCGAGTGCATGAAGCAGGGTGCAGCAGATTACTTATTAAAAGATCGTTTAGTTCGCTTAGGTGAGGCGATTAAACAAGCTGTTGACCAAAAAAATCTCCGCGATCAAAAGCGCCAAGCCGAAATTGCGTTACAAGCGAGTGAAGAACGCTTCCGTCGCTTGGCGGACAACGCCCAAGATATCATTTACCGCTATCGCTTTGAGCCGACTCCAGGCTTTGATTATATTAGTCCTGCTGTTACTAAAATTACAGGTTATACACCGCAAGAGTATTATGCTAATCCTGCGTTAATCTCACAAATTGTGCATCCTGACGATCAGTCGCTATGGCAGCGATCGCTTGATGGCGAAATGCCTCAACCGTTAATGCTGCGTTGGATTTGTAAAGATGGGAAGGTTATCTGGACAGAGCAAAGCAACGTCACGATTTACGATAATGGTACTTTAGCGGCGATTGAAGGTATTATCCGCAATATTACTGCCCGCAAGCAAGTCGAAATTCAAGTTCAGCAACAAGCCGAACGCGATCGCTTACTCAGTGCCATTGCGACGCGAATTCGTCAATCACTCAACTTAGATGAAATTCTCAGTACGACGGTTGCAGAAGTTCGGCAATTTTTACACGCGGATCGCGTCATGATCTTTCGCTTTGCAGATAATCGTCATGGCAAAATTGTTGCCGAATCTGTAGATGCTAATTGGCCTTTCGATCCTGAGATTAAAATACATGGCACTTGGTTGCAAGAAACTCAAGCAGAATGTCAGCGCGGCTGCGTTCAATCAATTGATGACGTTGCGATCGCCAATCTTAATCCTCAATTTGCTCAACTATTGCAACGATTGCACGTTAAAGCGCGGTTAGTTGTTCCGATTTTACAAGGTGACTACGCTTGGGGGTTACTCGCAGTACATCAATGTTCGCGATCGCGACAATGGCAACTTAGCGAAATTGATTTGATTGAGAAGTTGGCCACACAGGTTGCGATCGCAATTCAACAAGCGCAACTTTTTAACCAAGTGCAACAACAAGCTGCACGCGAACACTTGCTCAACAATATCAGCCAATCGCTCAATTCTAGCCTCGATCCCGAACATATTTTGCAAGAAATTGTGAACCTCACAGGTCAAGGATTTGGTGTTGATCGCGTGATCATTTTTGCAATCGATACAACGCATATTCGTGTTGTGAAAGAATGGAGAAAAAGCTTAGCAATTATTTCCATATTACACTTGCAAGTTCCTCTATCCGAACATATAGAATTACTAAATCCTACGTATTTCGCTTCTTACTATCAAGTTTTTCACGTCCCCGATTTCGCAAAAATTAAAATCGATCCCAAGCGAAAGCCTATCGTTCAACAAGCACAAATGCGGTCGGAATTGCGCGTACCAATTTTTATCCGCGATCAGTTCTTTGGCGGATTATCATTACAGACAACGACGACGCAGCGAACTTTTACTCCAGAGGAAATTCAGCTTTTACAACGCATCGCGAATCAAGCAGCGATCGCGCTTTATAATGCCCAAAGTTACGAACGCTTAGAGCAGCTAGTTAAAGAACGGACGCAAGAACTCGAACAGGAAAAACTACTTTCAGAAGCTGCGGATCGCGCCAAAACTGACTTCTTGGCAAATATGAGTCACGAACTGCGAACGCCGCTAACAGGAATTATTGGTTTCTCTAATCTTTTACTCAAGCAAATCTTTGGAGAACTCAACGAGAAGCAACAACAATACATCGCGCTGATTCATTCTTCTGGACAACATTTATTAGATTTAATCAACGATCTTCTTGACCTATCAAAAATTGAGGCAGGAAAAGAAGAATTAGCCCTAGAAAAATTGATTGTTGAAGATATTTGCCAAGAATGCATATCGCTTGTTCAAGAAAAAGGGCAAAAAAAAGAATTAGTATTTTCTTTAGTTATTCACCCAGAAGCAGCAATTTGTGTTGCAGATAAGCGCCGCCTTAAACAAATCTTATTTAACCTGCTCAATAATGCAGTAAAATTTACTCCCAAAGGACAAGTCCTACTTCAAGTTAGTAAGAATTCAAACCACATTATGTTTGCTGTTATTGATACTGGAATTGGTATTGCTGCTGAAGATTTACCTAATTTATTTCAACCGTTTCAGCAGCTTGATAGTGGCTTAAATCGTAAATACGAAGGTACGGGCTTAGGCTTAGCACTATCGCGTAAATTAGCACGGTTACACGGAGGAGATATCACTGTGACTTCCGAACTAGGACGCGGTAGCTGCTTTACAGTTTGCTTACCAGTAGATATCGCACATGAATTACAGATGTCCCGCGAGTGAATTCAATGTTATTTCAACAAGGTATCAGGCGATCGCTATCAATAAATTTAAGGCATGATTGCTTTGACCTTCTTTTATTAAATTTTATTGCAAAAGATAGACAAAATGATGGCAATGTGCATAGCTTCCTAGCCGATGATAGAAATTGTTGACAATAACATCTCCTTAACCGCGAATGAGAAGGCAACGCTAAAATCATTAAGCAATGGTTTTTCCTCTGCTCATGTCTCACCCTGCTGAAACTTTAGACACGCTGGATGCAAATGGGAATCGTCCCCTTGGTGTGAATCGCGCTAGTCAGAATACAATCCGTATCCGTGGGGCTAGACAGCATAACCTCAAGAATATTGACTTGGAACTACCGCGCGATCGCTTGATCGTGTTTACTGGTGTATCCGGTTCGGGCAAATCTTCTTTAGCGTTTGATACAATTTTTGCCGAGGGACAGCGGCGCTATGTAGAATCACTCAGTGCTTACGCTAGGCAATTTTTAGGACAACTTGATAAACCTGATGTCGAAGCAATTGAAGGCTTAAGCCCTGCGATTTCGATCGATCAAAAATCAACTTCACACAATCCCCGTTCTACAGTTGGTACAGTAACAGAAATTTACGATTACTTGCGATTATTGTTCGGACGTGCTGGGAAGCCGCACTGTCCGATTTGCGATCGCTCGATTGCACCGCAGACAATCGACGAGATGAGCGATCGCATTATGGAACTACCCGATCGCACGCGCTTTCAGATTCTCGCCCCCGTGGTACGCGGGAAAAAAGGAACGCATCGCAAACTTTTATCTAGCCTTGCTTCCGAAGGATTCGCCCGCGTTAGAATTGATGGAGAAGTTCGCGAACTAAGTGACTCAATTGAACTTGACAAAAATCAAACGCACAACATCGAAGTTGTCATCGATCGCTTAATTAAAAAACCAGGAATTCAAGAACGCCTGACAGATTCGTTAACGACTTGCTTGCGGCGATCCGAAGGAATTGCTGTAATCGAGATTCTCGATCGCGCTGAGGCAGATAATAACGTCGTGATGCATCCTACTGCAACACAGATGAAAGCCGCAGAGGATTCAACTGCATACGTGACTTTACCTTTAGAAAAAGAAATTGTCTTTTCTGAAAACTTTGCGTGTCCCGAACATGGCGCGGTGATGGAAGAACTGTCACCACGGTTATTTTCGTTTAATTCGCCGTATGGTGCGTGTCCGCACTGTCATGGATTGGGAAATTTGCGGACATTTTCACCGGAATTAGTTGTTCCCGATCCTGCACAGCCTGTTTATGCCGCGATCGCACCATGGTCAGAAAAAGACAATTCTTATTATCTTTCCTTACTTTATAGTGTTGGGCAAGCTTTTGGATTTGAAATCAAAACGCTGTGGAAACACTTAACACCCGAACAGCAACACGTTATTTTACACGGTGCAGAACAACCGATTTGGAACCACGATCGCAATGATTATCGCCGTTACGCAGGTGTCATTCCAATTTTACAGCGACAATATAATGAGGCTTCCGAACTGATCAAACAAAAACTCGAACAGTATCTTGTTTATCAACCTTGCGAAGTTTGTCAAGGACAACGTTTAAAACCCGAAGCGCTGGCGGTGCGTTTGGGGCAATACCGCATTCTCGATCTTACCGGAGTTTCGATTCGCGATTGTCAACAGCGGATTCATAATTTAAAACTCAGCGATCGCCAAATGCAAATTGCTGATTTGGTTCTGCGCGAAATTAAAGCCCGATTGCAGTTTCTTTTGGATGTAGGGTTAGATTACCTCACTTTAGACCGTCCAGCGATGACACTTTCAGGCGGAGAAGCGCAACGCATTCGCTTAGCAACGCAAATCGGTTCAGGACTTACGGGCGTACTTTATGTTTTAGACGAACCGAGTATTGGATTGCATCAACGCGACAACGGACGCTTACTACGGACTTTAACGCGATTACGCGATTTGGGAAATACCTTAATTGTTGTCGAACACGATGAAGAAACCATCCGCGCGGCGGATCATGTTGTCGATATTGGTCCTGGCGCGGGGATTCATGGTGGTAATATTATTGCCCAAGGGAACTTGCAAGCATTACTAGAAGCCAAAGATTCGCTAACAGGCGCGTACCTATCGGGAAGACAGGCGATCGCAACACCCGCACAACGACGCGAAGGTAACGGGCGATCGCTTGTCATGAAAAACGCCCACCGCAACAACTTAAGAAACATTGATGTCAAAATTCCCCTTGGTAAACTTGTCTGCGTAACTGGGGTTTCAGGTTCGGGTAAATCGACACTAATTAACGAATTACTTTATCCGGCTTTACAACATCACTTAACGCGCAAAGTGCCATTTCCACAACAGATCGATGCGGTGGAAGGATTGGACGCAGTGGATAAGGCGATCGTCATCGATCAATCTCCGATTGGGCGAACACCGCGTTCTAACCCCGCGACTTATACAGGTGTTTTTGATGCAATTCGCGACGTTTTTAGTCAAACAATCGAAGCCAAAGCACGAGGTTATAAGCCAGGACAATTTTCATTTAATGTCAAAGGTGGGCGCTGCGAAGCTTGTGGCGGACAAGGTGTCAATGTCATTGAAATGAACTTTCTTCCTGATGTTTATGTGCAGTGTGAAGTTTGTAAAGGTGCGCGATACAATCGCGAAACATTGCAAGTCAAATATAAGGGAAAATCCATCGCTGATGTTCTTGATATGACGGTAGAGGAAAGCTTAGAAGTTTTCCAAAATATTCCTAAAGCTTTTACGCGATTGCAAACATTAGTTGATGTTGGTTTGGGATACATTAAACTCGGTCAACCTGCAACAACACTATCAGGTGGTGAAGCACAACGGGTAAAATTAGCAACTGAGTTATCGCGCCGCGCCACAGGAAAAACTTTGTATTTAATTGACGAACCAACAACAGGTTTATCGTTTTATGACGTGCATAAATTACTAGATGTTTTGCAACGTTTAGTTGATAAAGGTAATTCTATTTTGGTAATTGAACATAATTTAGATGTGATTCGATGTAGCGATTGGATTATTGATTTAGGTCCAGAAGGTGGTGATAAAGGTGGTGAATTGGTTGCAGCAGGTACGCCGGAATCAGTAGCAGAAAATTCACAGTCTTATACGGGGCAATATATTAAGCAGGTTTTGCAGCAGTATCCATCAAAGTGAACTGAAACGAACCACAGAGGCACAGAGGGCGCAGAGAGAAGATGTATGGGAGGGCTTTTTCGTGCTGGGTATCAGTCGCAATCGAGGGATACGCATCCTGATGTTGATAAGTTTTTGATGCGGGCTTTTCGGAATATGCCTGTTTGGAAGAAAGCGCATCTTGTTGATGAAGCAACGAAGGGAATTCAACAGTGGGCGCTGGTTGGTATTCGTAATCAATTTCCTAATATTAGCTTAGCAGAAGTTAAGTTTCAATTAGCAGTTAGATGGTTGGGGGCTGAATTAGCAGATCGTTTGTATAAAAATAATCAAGAAAAAAAAATTGTGGATGCGGAAGCTATACAATTGGCATTAACTATTGCAGCTATCTTTGATACTTTGGAAATTCCTTACTTAATTGGTGGTTCAGTTGCTAGTTCTATATTAGGTGAACCCCGTGCTACTTTAGATGTAGATTTTGTCGCAGATTTGCAGCTTACTCATGTGCCATCATTATTGGCGTTAATGAACCAAGATTTTTTTATTGATGAAACAATGGTGACAGAAGCAATTGAACGTCAATCATCGTTTAATGTTATTCATCTTGAAAGTATGCTAAAAGCAGATATTTTTTTATTATCAAATCAGCCTTTAGTTCAATCTGAAATGCAACGACGTCAGCAGCTAATTATTACTCAGAACCCTCAAAGGCTGGCTTGGCTACCTTCTGCTGAAGATATCATTTTACAAAAACTCATTTGGTATCGTATGGGTGGTGGAGTTTCAGATAGACAATGGCGTGATGTATTAGGCGTGCTAAAAGTCCAAGCAGATAAACTTGATATCAATTATTTAACCCAATGGGCTGAAAGTTTAAATATCACAGAAATACTAACACAAGCGTTCCAACAAGCTGGAGTTATTAATTAACATTTATTATATATATTGCTTATGAAATATTTCTCCTTATCTCTCCTCTGCGTTCTCTATGCCTAGTAAGGTTCGTTTAATTACATCAATTCTTTGATAAAATAGTTTATCATTAAATAATGTAAATAACTAATTACACTAACTACCAAGTTAAAGAACTATGGCTGAAATGTCTGACCGTCAAAAGCGCATTATGGAGCATATCGCTCGCAGTAAAGGAGAGTTTATTAAAACTCCAATTTATTCAGAACAGCGTAAGCAGCAGATTATGGAACATATTCGCTTGAGTCAGGGGAAATAATGCAAATATCAACTAATGCTTTTGTCTTTCCCTTTTTGAAAAAACTGTTGTAAGATTTCGCTGGGTTTACGATCCCAGCGATCTATATGTTCGTAGATTAAACCGGATTCAGTGAGTTTGTACGTCGAGTAACCATTGAAGAAAATAGAGGCTTTCCAAGGTACGCGCAACACACCACGCACCGTCCAATTAGCAATGACAGTCTCTTTCTCTGCTTGATACACATCGTGCAGATCGAAGTGGATTTCAGTAAAAAACAATTGACCGTGAAATCGTAGAGTCCAAAAGATAATTCGGTAGTTTAGTTTACCTTTAAACTTATTGACTGGATCTTGAAAGTAAATATCTTTGGTGTAAATATCGTAAGAGATGTCTTGCTCAAAAAGTGTAGGTAAATCCTCTTTAAGCGTGGCAATGACTTTTTCGATTTGCAACTGATATTCTACGTTCATTGCGCCTTAAAAGCGATTTTGGAGAAAGCGAAAAAACGATTGAATTCCTCTTACAGGGTGTCCGCTGTAATTATTATACGGAAGCGATCGCAACACTTTCCTTAAAGCATCCTGATCTTCGCGCAACCCTTCGTAAAAGAAGAATACTTCGCCGGAAATCCCACGACTGCGATTATAAGCGATCGCCTGTCGCAAGTGTTCTGCACTTATGCGATAAGAACCCAATTTAATTAAGATTCCTGGTGATAATTTTGCTAACTGTTCGCGATTCAACTGCTGCGTGACGCGATCGACAACTTGTTTGTAACTTGCAAAGTCACGGCGATAAATTTGCGGATGGATGATATCCACCAAACCGCGTTCTAACCAAGCTTTGGAATCTTGAAGATATTCTTTGAGTCCCCAGTCATAAATATTCGGCGACATTGATACGAGCAAATCGGAGTTAATTGCCTTGACTTCTTGATAAAGACGTGCTAGGAAATTTGTTAATATATCAGCCCGCCATTGTAGCCATTGAGACTCTTTAGGATTCGGCGGCGGATAGCAATTAAAAGTTTGCCGATATTGCTCTACAGTACTTGCATCATAACCACCTTCGCAAGGTAATGCAGGTAAGCGATCGTCGCCTTGAACGCCATCAATATCATAGTTTCTAACGACTTCTAGCATCAAATTCAACATAAACTCTTGCACTTGCGGATCAAGCGCATTCATCCACTCAAAGCCATTTTTATTGAGTAAATTCCCGTTAATATCCCGCGCCGCCCACTCCGGTTTCTTTGCTAAAATCATTCCGCCATTAGAATTATAAGAACTAGCAAAGCCATATTCAAACCACGGAATCACCTTAATCCCAACCCGCCGCGCCTCGACAATAATTTCCGCCAAGGGATCTCTACCTTGATACCGTGGGTCGATTTCCACATCAAAGTGCGATCGCATAATTAGACTAGGGTAAAGCGTAAATCCCTTATTCCAAACATCAGGAAACACAACATTAAACCCTGTCTGTGCTAAAACCGCCATTGCTTCAGCAATATTTTGCCGCGAATGCAGCACCCGACTATCAGTATTAGTTATCCAAACACCTCGGATTGCCATAACTCCTTAGTAATAATACTCACAACAATTTCTTTGTGTTCTTTGTGTCTTTGTGGTTCATTCAAACAACAGATTTATGTATACAACCGACTGGAAACACGAATACATTACTACCAACAGCATCAAACTGCACTACGTTACCCATGGAGATGGTCCTTTGATGCTTATGTTGCATGGGTTCCCAGAATTTTGGTACTCATGGCGGCATCAAATTCCAGAGTTTGCTAAAGATTATAAAGTTGTTGCGTTAGACTTGCGCGGTTACAACGATAGCGACAAACCGAAACAACAGTCAGCGTATGTGATGCGCGAATTTTTGCAAGATGTTAAAGGCGTCATTACCGGACTGGGATACGACAAGTGTATTTTAGTCGGACACGATTGGGGAGGTGCGATCGCGTGGAGTTTTGCCCACACCTACCCCGAAATGGTAGAACGTCTCATCATCATGAACATACCTCATCCAGCCAAATTTGCCGAGGGACTACGTACACCACAACAACTCATGCGTAGTTCATATATGTTTCTCTTTCAGCTACCCTGGCTACCAGAAATGCTGCTGCAAGCATCAGATTACCAAGCAATTGAGACAGCTTTCAAAGGAATGGCAGTCAATAAAAGTGCTTTTACCCAAGCAGATATAGACGCCTATAAAGACGCAGCCAGTAAACGCGGTGCATTAACCGCCGCACTTAATTATTACCGTAACGTATGGCAACAAGGATTACTCAATCACAACTGGGATGTTTTAGAAGTTCCAACATTACTCATTTGGGGTGAAAACGATACTGCACTTGGTAAAGAACTTACCTACGGTACAGATAAGTACGTCAGAAACTTACAAATCAAATACATTCCCAACTGTAGCCACTGGGTACAGCAAGAAAAACCGCAGCTAGTGAATCAATATATGCGCGAGTTTCTAGCTTAGACATGGTTTGATAAAATCAAGTCATTCTCACAGCATCCTATATCATATGCGCGATCCTCTACGGAGTTTAAAGTTTTTACCTTGGCGATCGCTGCTACAAGTTGCCCTACTAGTTGCTGTCATTGTCATCGTTTTAGACTTTCTTCTCGCCTTGGGATACATTCAATCAGATGTATTCCGACGTTTACTCATGCTGATCTACGCCCCACCCCTGGGAATCATCATCTCTTTAGCCATATCCTTAGGAATTGGGGCGCTAGGAGTTTATTTGCTAGAGCGCTATTATCGCTTAGTATCAATCAACACAGGTTCCTTATGGGCATTAGTTCTGTGTTTAGCAGTCATTCTATTTCTCAAATCACTTCTACCACTTCCAGCCGTCCTATTTAACCTAAACCAAGCAACTTTAATCGGAATTATGATCGGCGTTTTCTGGAAAGGACGCCCCTACTGGCGCTAAACCATAATTATCTCAAATTCAACTATCAAATCCTCTCTTCTCTCCACTCTTTGTGAACTTTGTGCCTCTGTGGTTCATTAAAAACAGGATAAACAATGAAAATAGGATTTCTCGGTACTGGACTCATGGGACTTCCCATGGCACAAAGATTATTAAATGCCAATCTTGAACTTATTGCCTACAACCGTACTACAGAAAAACTGACACCACTCAAAGAAGCTGGTGCAGAAATTGCAACACATCCGCAAGCAGTCATACAAGCAGCAGAGTGCATCATTTTAATGCTGACAGATGCTACCGCGATTCACAGCGTACTTTTTTCCGACTCCTCTCAAGAATTAGCCGGAAAAACAATTATTCAAATGGGAACAATTTCTCCTACCGATAGCAAAGAAATTCGCGACAACGTTGTTGCAGCTAAAGGCGAATACTTAGAAGCACCTGTTTTAGGTAGTATCCCCGAAGCAACCGCAGGCAAGTTAATTGTTATGGTAGGTGCAACTAAAGAACAATTTCAACAGTGGTTGTCCTTATTGCAAAACTTTGGTTCTGAACCACTGTATATTGGTGAAGTTGGTACGGCTGCGGCGGTGAAACTCGCCCTCAATCAACTTATTGCTTCACTAACAACGGCTTTTGCGCAAAGCTTGGGATTAATTCAGCATCAAGGAATTGATGTGCAATTATTTATGCAAATTCTGCGTAATAGTGCGTTATACGCGCCAACTTTTGATAAAAAACTGTCAAGAATGGTCGAGCGTAATTATGATAATCCTAATTTTCCCACAAAACACTTACTCAAAGACATCAACTTATTTATTGCTGAAGCGCAAGCCGCTGGTTTGAATGTAAGTGGTGTAGAAGGAGTAAAACAAATTATCGAAGCTGCAATTAGTCAAGGTTTCGCTGACGCAGATTATTCCGCGCTCTTTTCTGCTGTCAATCCTGAGTGATGGATAATAAAAAAACCAGATATCCACTACCTCAGGAACCTGGCTGAAATCTATATGATTGTGGATATTGATTATAGCGATAGTCACTGTGGTCGGGTCGTTCTGACCTCTGACCCCTACTATATCAGCTAGCGCTAGATACCGAGAAGGCGACAAAAATGACTCCACTCACTAAGACAGCAGCTACGACTCCCCAGATGACAAAATTGCGCTGTTGTGCTTTCGTTGGGGGTTCGGCTGCATACATCTTTGGTTCTTTGGCAAAATTGTTAAGACGTCCGCCTTCTTCTGTGGTATAGGGCATGAGTAAAATCCTTTTTTTTCTGCTTATTTTAACTAAGCTTAATTACAACTAGTATATATACTCTACCACCTTAGCAACAAATCTTTACAAGGAAAATGCTAAGAGTGAAGAGTAGTAGAGATTGTGGGATTTAATCCTGACACCAGATACTAACTAGTGATTGTGCCGGAAAGCGGTGAACTGGGGCTAGCGTAGTCTTTAATAGGAATTCTCCCTGCAAGATAAGCAAGTCGTCCTGCGATCGCCGCCATACTCATTGCGCGTGCCATTGCTGGCGGGTTTTGGGCTTGGGCGATCGCCGTATTAATCAACAACGCATCCGCGCCTAATTCCATTGCTTGTGCAGCTTCACTCGGAGTTCCAATTCCCGCATCTACCACGACAGGAACATTAGCATTTTCAATGATGATTTGAATATTTGCGGTGGTTTTCAATCCTTGTCCTGAACCAATCGGTGAAGCTAACGGCATCACAGTAGCACAGCCAACGTCTTCTAACCGCTTAGCTAACATTGGATCGGCATTGATATAGGGAAGTACAGCAAAGCCTTCTTTCACTAACTTTTCTGCGGCTTCTAATGTTCCAATGGGATCGGGTAGCAAATACTTAGCATCAGGAATAACTTCCAACTTGACAAAGTTATTATCTTCTTGCCCTAACAACTTCGCCATTTCTCGCCCTAAACGCGCGACGCGAATCGCCTCTTCTGCTGTTTGACACCCCGCAGTATTGGGCAACATCCAAATCTTATTCCAATCTAAAGCTTCTGCTAAACCTTCGTGTCCTGGTGCATTAGTTTGAACGCGACGTACTGCAACTGTGACAATTTCGCAACCACTGGCGACAACACTTTGCTGCATTTGTTCGATGCTGCGATACTTTCCTGTACCTGTCATTAAGCGCGAGTTGAATCTACGTCCTGCAATTATTAAAGGAGTATCAATTTCTACTAATGATTCTATTGGTTTTTCGGTCGTTTGCATTTTTGTCGCAGGTGATAAAAATTGTGTGGGTGATGATTTTGGCAATACCAAAGTCAGTTTATTTTCTGGGTAAAACCGCGAGAAATGAAAGTGTTCTAACAAGGGATGCGATTTTTGTTGCCAAATGAAATCAGCAATTAACTTTGCTGTGACTGGTGCTAATAAAATACCATTGCGATAATGCCCAGTCGCCAGCGTCAAATTATGGCAAAGGCTAGAACCGAGAATTGGTAACTCATCTGGTGTCGCGGGACGAAATCCCCACCATAATTCATCAATTGGGTAATTTTGTAATTGCGGTAGTAAGCGCGTTGCGTTTTGTAGTAGAGTTTGAATTCCTAACGGAGTATTGTACGGTGTCAATCCCACATCTTCACTTGTTGCGCCAATGATAATTCTGCGATCGCGACGCGGCACAATATACGTATCTGATCCGTACAAAACTCGTTGTAGTGGTAATTCATAATGACTCTCAGGGACTCGCAGCGATAACATTTGCCCTTTTTTCGGACGTACCGCAAGGGGTAATAATTCGTTTGACCAAGCACCCGCAGCTAGCACATAATGTTCAGCACGATAGACACCCGCTGAAGTTTGTACGCCAATGACACGTCGTTGCTGCTGTTGAATTGCTTGTACAGTAACGTTGTCTTGTAAATCGACACCTAACGCCTCAGCAGATGTCCATAGCGATCGCATCAGCGCCCGATTATCAACTTGTCCATCTTCGGGATACCACCAACCGCCAATGACATCGCGACTTAATCCTAGTTGATACAAATGAATCGCATCCTGATCTAGCCAGTAAGCAACTGCATCATCTTCCGCTGTATCGCTTGATTTTTGGTACACAGGGGCTAAGATTCCACAAGCCCAATATCCTGTCGTGACACCAGAAAGTTGTTCGAGTTTATCAACCCATTCAGGATACAGCGATCGCGATTCTAAGCATAAATCGCGCATTGCCCCAGGAGGAATTTTCTCCGCCTGCGGTGCTAGCATTCCCGCCGCTGCATGACTTGCTGCTGCACGAAAATCACGACTGAGTACCGTCACTGAAGCACCACAAAGTTTCAGTTCAACGGCGATCGCTAAACCAACAACGCCGCCACCAATAATTAAAATGTCACTTGTCGTCATTGCTAAAAAGCTGACTTGCCTCTACTGCGGATCGATTTCAAAAGTTTACGTGCTTATCTTTAGACTAACGCTAATTGATTAGTGGTTAGTTTTGAGTAGATAGAAAAAAAGTATTCCCCTCTGCTTCTCTGCCCCTGAAGCTTCCTCAACTCCACACAATATCTGTACCTTGTCCCCAAAAACCATTAAATTTTGTCACTTTCACGTCGCCTAGCACTTGAGTTTGACAAGCCAAACGTAAGTTTCTTGTAGGATCGTGGGGAGGAAGCGAACGCCGTGCTTTGTCACGCCAGTTAACTTCTGATACTTCTCCTTCAACGAAGACAGCGCAGGTACCACAAGTACCTATTCCGCGACAGTTAATGATTGTAGCGTTGCCATTATGAGGGTTGACTTCATTTTGCAGCAAAACTTGACGCAAATTAACGCCGCGATCGCATACTATTGTCTTTCCTTGAGCTAGCACTTTTACCATAGGTGTTTAGGTGGGAATGTCAAGTTTGGTAACAGGTAATGTATTGATAAATTTTCTTTCCAATTACCAATTACCGCCGTTCTGCTTGGGACACCACAAGCAGCGTGCGGCGGCTTCGCCAATTACCAATTTTTAAGTTACGTTTATTTTCACCGATTAACTTACCTTCTGTAGTGGCATTTTCCTAAAATACTCTTCTCCAGGTTTCAAATTTTGTCCGGTTTCAACCTATGAATGCAAATTCCTCAAATCGACTTTGGATTTATGACACGACATTACGCGATGGTACTCAGCGCGAGGGACTATCGGTGTCAATTGAAGACAAACTACGAATTGCCCGTAGGTTAGATCAATTAGGGATACCCTTTATTGAAGGTGGTTGGCCTGGAGCAAATCCTAAGGATGTACAATTTTTCTGGCAATTACAAGAAGAACCACTTCAGCAAGCAGAAATTGTGGCGTTTTGTTCTACCCGTCGCCCGCATATTCCCGCCGCCGAAGATCCACTTTTACAAGCGATTCTCTCAGCTGGAACGCGCTGGGTGACTATTTTCGGTAAATCGTGGGATTTGCACGTTACTGAAGGCTTAAAAACGAGCCTCAACGAAAATTTGGCGATGATTCAGGATACAATTGCGTACCTGCGCAGCCAAGGACGCCGCGTCATTTACGATGCTGAACACTGGTTTGATGGCTTTAAGTACAATCGCGAATATGCTTTAGAAACCTTGCGTACGGCGATCGCAGCCGGTGCGGAATGGCTTGTACTGTGTGATACGAATGGCGGTACTCTACCGCACGAAGTCGGCGCAATTGTTAAAAATGTTGTAGAAGTCGTCGGCGATCGCAACTCGCCGCAAATTGGTATCCATACACACAACGATTCTGATACTGCGGTAGCAAATGCGATCGCCGGTGTCCTCGAAGGCGCGAGAATGGTACAAGGCACGATCAATGGTTATGGCGAACGTTGCGGTAATGCTAACTTGTGTTCGCTGATTCCCAACCTACAATTAAAATTAGGCTACTCGTGTATTCAAGCCGAACAACTTGCCCAACTAGCCCAAACAAGCCGCTTCATTAGCGAAGTTGTCAATCTTGCACCAGACGATCATGCACCGTTTGTCGGACGTTCAGCATTTGCACATAAAGGCGGTATTCACGTTTCTGCGGTTGAGCGCAATCCATTAACTTACGAACATATTCAACCCGAACAAGTTGGTAATAGTCGCCGTATTGTCATTTCCGATCAAGCAGGATTGAGTAATGTCATCGCCAAAGCGCGTACGTTTGGCATTGAACTTGATAAACAAAACCCTGCTGCTCGTCAAATTTTACAACGTCTCAAAAACCTTGAAAGCCAAGGCTATCAATTTGAAGCTGCTGAAGCTAGCTTTGACTTATTAATGCGCGAAGCTTTAGGAAAACGTCAGCAGTTTTTTACAATTAAAGGCTTTCAGGTTCACTGCGATTTAGTATCAGGAATTGAACAACAAAATAGCGGTGCGTTAGCAACAGTAAAAGTGACAGTCAACGGTCAAGATATTCTAGAAGCCGCAGAAGGTAATGGTCCAGTAGCCGCGTTGGATGCAGCTTTGCGTAAGGCTTTAGTCAACTTTTATCCACAAATTGCTGAATTTGAACTTTCCGACTACAAAGTACGAATTCTCGACGAACATAGCGGCACTTCAGCAAAAACTCGCGTCTTAGTAGAATCACGGAGTCAACGTCAGCGTTGGACAACTGTCGGTGTTTCTACGAATATTTTGGCAGCCTCTTATCAAGCGGTAGTAGAAGGATTAGAATATGGGTTGTTATTACATTCATCTACGGAGGCGGCATTAAGTACACATCAATAAAATGGTAATGAGTAATAGGTAATTGTTAATGAACATTCTTTACACCAATGATCAGTTACCAATTACCATTTAATTAACTGAGTTTCACCTGTTTACTTGGTGTTGTATAGATTTAAGATGTTGACTGCATTACGGAGATATCAAGAACCATTAGCTGCATCTATTGCCGTACTTTTGTGCGTATTTGGTGTTATTTCGCTGCAAGTACCTCGGTTAAATCAATTAAATACACGCAAAACGCTTACTAAAGAAGCACTCATAAGAGAAACTGAAGCTGAAAAAGTCCGACTCAATTTATTAAGACAACTTCCTAGTTTTGGCTTTGATAACTTAATTGCAAACTGGGTATTTTTAAACTTTCTTCAATATTTTGGCGATGATGAAGTTCGTCCACAAACAGGCTATAGCTTAAGTCCTGAATATTTTGAAATCATCTTAGACCGCGATCCGCGCTTTCTACAAGCATACTTGTTTCTGTCTTCTAGTACCTCACTTTATGCAGGAATGCCAGAGCGTGCGATCGCTTTAATGAATCGAAATTTAAAACTGCTTTCTCCGACTGTACCGCAAAAATCTTATTATATTTGGCGTTACAAAGGAATTGATGAATTGTTGTTTCTAGGAGATTCCACCGCTGCGCAGCAATCATTTACAACCGCAGCACGGTGGGCGAGTGTTTACGCTGATGAAGAAAGCAAACAAGTTGCAGCAATTTCCCAGAAAACAGCAGAGTTTCTCTCGCGCAACCCTAAAAGTAAATCAGCACAAGTTGGTGCTTGGACAATGGTTCTGAGTAACCCAGTTGATGCAGCAACGCGTGACTTAGCAATTCGCCGCATTCAAGCGCTGGGTGGTGAAGTTTCAATCTCCCCTGAAGGAGTCGTACAGGTAAAACCACCAAAAGAAGATTGAAGAAGCATAGCGAATAAATTCGCGGCTTAAAAACTAAGTCCAGATGGTGCGTGGACTAAATGCAAAAATAAATATTTAATGTATGGGGTAAACTAACATTTATTGGTATAGCGGTAAATTAATCCAAAGCAACACAATAGAATTAGCAATTGACGATCCTGGTCTACTCTACGGCGCAACTGTATTTACAACGCTGCGAGTCTATCATCAATCACTCGCTCATCCCCTCACTAATTGGCAAGCCCACTGCGATCGCCTGCGTCATAGTATCGACACATTCGGTTGGCAACTCCCTAATTGGGAACAAATTCAGCAAGGTGCACTTAGCTTAATTCCACACTTCCCCGTTCTCAGAATTACCATTTTGCCTAATGGCTGCGAATTAATTATAGGAAGACATCTACCTGGAGACTTGACAAAAAAACAAAAGTATGGTGTCAAAGCTTGGATTGCAACAAATTATGAAAGATCCTTACCCTTGCATAAGACAGGAAACTATCTCTCGCCGTGGTTAGCTAAATTAGCAGCACAGCAACACTCAGCCGAGGAAGCAATTTTAGTTGATGAAAAAGGAAATTGGTTAGAGACGAGTACGGGGAATTTATGGGGGTGGCGAGATAACTGTTGGTGGACACCGCCATTATCAGCAGGAATACTACCAGGAATTGCGCGATCGCAACTATTAGAATGGATAAAACAGCATTGTCGAGTTGAAGAGGAACCTTGGTTTGTAGATGCAGTCGATACGTTTGAGGCGATCGCCTACTCTAATAGCGTTGTGGAAGTGATTCCGATCCATACGGTGATAAAACAGCATGGAGAAGTCATCCAAAAGACGTACGATCCCTACCACTCTAGTCTCAAGCTATTGCGACAACTTTACATAGCATGACAACTAGTCAAAAATTAATGTAGATTAAGAATAGTTAACAATTCCCATAAAAGCGCCCTCGCACATTAAATTAGGAGGATTGACCTCGGTGAATAAACGGTGGAGAAACGCGGGGCTGTACGCACTGCTTGCGGTTGTTGTCGTTGCGCTAGGAACAGCGTTCTTCGATAGACAACCCCAAAGTCGAGAGACATGGCGTTACAGTCAATTTATTCAAGAAGTAGAACAAGGCAGAGTTGAGCGAGTTAGCTTAAGTGCAGACCGCACGCGAGCCTTAGTCACACCTCTAGACGGTGAAAAACGAGTCGTAAACTTACCAAACGACCCTGACTTAATCAATATTCTGACTAGAAATCAAGTAGATATCTCTGTTTTGCCACAAACCGATGATGGCTTCTGGTTTAGGGCATTAAGCAGTTTATTTGTACCAGCACTACTTTTAGTTGGTTTATTTTTCTTACTGCGGCGCGCGCAAAATGGTCCTGGTAGCCAAGCGATGAACTTTGGTAAATCCAAAGCCAGAGTTCAGATGGAACCACAAACCCAAGTAACCTTTGGTGACGTTGCAGGTATCGATCAAGCCAAGCTAGAACTCAACGAAGTTGTAGACTTTCTGAAAAATGCTGACCGCTTCACCGCAGTCGGGGCAAAAATTCCTAAAGGCGTGCTGCTTGTAGGACCTCCAGGAACGGGTAAAACTCTACTCGCGCGTGCAGTTGCGGGAGAAGCCGGCGTTCCGTTCTTCTCGATCTCAGGTTCAGAATTCGTCGAAATGTTCGTGGGTGTTGGTGCTTCCCGCGTGCGCGACTTGTTTGAACAAGCGAAAGCTAACGCACCTTGTATCGTGTTTATCGATGAAATTGACGCTGTTGGTCGTCAGCGCGGTGCTGGCTTAGGCGGCGGTAACGACGAACGCGAACAAACCCTCAACCAGTTACTGACCGAAATGGATGGTTTTGAGGGGAACACAGGTATTATCATCATCGCAGCAACGAACCGTCCTGATGTCCTTGATGCTGCATTATTGCGCCCAGGTCGTTTTGACCGTCAAGTTGTTGTCGATCGTCCTGACTACGCTGGAAGAGTTGAAATTCTGAAAGTTCACGCGCGTGGTAAGACTTTAGCGAAGGATGTTGATGTCGAAAAGATTGCGCGTCGTACTCCTGGCTTTACAGGTGCAGATTTATCGAACTTGTTGAACGAAGCCGCGATTTTAGCCGCACGCCGCAACCTAACGGAAATTTCGATGGATGAAGTCAACGATGCGATCGACCGCGTTTTGGCAGGTCCAGAGAAGAAAGACCGCGTGATGAGCGAAAAGCGCAAAACTTTAGTAGCCTACCACGAAGCTGGTCATGCGTTGGTTGGTGCTTTAATGCCTGATTACGACCCTGTACAGAAAATTAGCATTATTCCGCGCGGTCGCGCCGGTGGTTTAACTTGGTTTACCCCAAGTGAAGACCGCATGGAAACAGGACTTTACAGCCGTTCCTACCTAGAAAACCAAATGGCGGTAGCTTTGGGCGGTCGTATTGCGGAAGAAATCATCTTTGGTGAGGAAGAAGTCACAACAGGTGCTTCTAATGACTTACAGCAAGTGGCTCGCGTTGCACGTCAGATGGTAACGCGCTTTGGGATGAGCGATCGCTTAGGTCCTGTCGCCTTAGGTCGTCAACAAGGCAATATGTTCCTTGGTCGCGATATCGTTGCTGAACGCGATTTCTCAGAAGAAACAGCAGCAGCAATTGATGACGAAGTTCGTGAATTAGTAGAAGTTGCTTATCGCCGTGCAAAGGAAGTTCTTGTCAGTAACCGTCACATTCTCGATCAGCTAGCACAAATGCTGATTGATAAAGAAACTGTAGACGCTGAAGAATTGCAAGAACTACTAGCCAATAGCGATGTTAAAACTGCTGCTTTCGCTTAATTTACAGCAGCTACATTAGCTAACAAGCTAGAAATTTAATTTAATTAACTTAGGGTAATTTTAGAACTAACTAGAATTACCCTTATTTTTTTGTATTGGATATGCAGTATCGATGCGAGTGCGGATGAATTCGCCACTACATAAACAAAGTCCAAGTTCCCCAATTTTGGGGGATTTAGGGGGCTATCTCCAGCATCTTATACCATGTCACTTTGAAGTTACTACAAATAGGCAGCTTCAGGAGCCTGCGCCGTGCGGGGGTTCACCCCGTTGAGGCGAGTGGCGTGGGCAGAGGAGAAATAATTTGTCGTTTTTATTTAGTGAAATGGTATTACTGCTCAGACATCCTCTCAAATAATACAATTAGGACATTAATAACAATACTCTTTAAATAATCTTATTCGTCACAAAAATAGGACAAGATATACATCCTGTCCCGTCTAAATTAATAATTCTAAAAAATCTACGAAGCTTCAGCTTTTGCTTTACCCGAAGCACGCTCGAACCATTCTTGATAGGTTTTTTGGCGTTCAGCGTCTTCGACAACAATTTCTATGCGCACTTTTTTGCATCCTTGACGGCGTTCGAGTGCGATCGCATTCAATAATAAGCTAGCAATTTTAGGTGAATCAAATTCCCCACTTACTGTCAAACCATTAATCGCTCCTATTCTTGTACCAAATGATTGTGTTAATTGGTTTGCTTCTCCTTCGCGCAACTCAATTCCCGTCAGTTCTTGTTGTCCTAGTTCTATTTCTGCAAGTTGTTTGCGCTCTGGACTGACTTGTTCAACAATGAGTTTTTCCCGTCTTACAGGAATTTCTACCATCCGAGTTTCTATTTCTTTACGGACAATGACCTCGCCAACTTTACGTTTGTTGCGGTCAACAATGACTCTTTCGCCAAGCAAGCGAATAATTTCATCTGCTAATCCTTCTGAGCTACTTGATGTAGACTCAACCACGACTGCACCTTCACGAGTTTCACTGCTACTTGGTGTCACAGCAGTGTACTCTGTTGTATTTACAGGTGGAACGGGATTATTATTATTTTCTGGAAATTCCATTGTCGATCTTCCTGTAGCTGTACATTGTGGTAAATTTTCACTTTCAGCTGGACTGATATTTACCAAAACAGTCTTATTTATTGGATCTATTTTCTGAACCAACTTACTTACTAATAAAACTGGATGAGTCTTTTGTAAATCTTTTAACAATAAAACTAAATTAATTTGTTTATTTTTATCTAGTTTTAGATCTATCACCGTAGCAAATTTTTTGCCTTGGTTATTTAAAACAACGAAGTTACTTAACTTACTCTTTAGTTTTTCCAGTAGTGCATCTATACGGTTATGGCTTTGCATAGATTCATCTCTGAGTAAAAACTTTTGGTTATTCATTTTGCTTTACATATTTTTTTTGACTATTACTCAAAACAGACTATTTCATCTTAGATTTTTAATATTTTTAAAAACTAAAAGTAGGGGATATTAATTTATTTTTAACCCCTACTTTCCTACCGCTTAAACTTTAAGCCACAAAGCGTAAAAGTGAAACTTTATTTAGATGCGGTCATTGGGTAAGCGGTCTTGGTTCTCAACAACTGTTCCTTCGTTATGAATTTCTAACTCTTCACGACGGATTGTTTCTTGAGCTTGAACTGTCTCTTGATCTACCTCTTTTCTCACTCGAACTTCTTCACGAACAAACGCTTCCTTGCGTACTTCTGGAGTTTCTTCGTAGAGTTCTACACGAGTTGTTTCACCTTCACCAAATCTTACTTGACTAGGATCAACCGCTCTACCAGCGTCTGTGGGGGATACTCTTTCAATAACTACGCGCTCTTTCTCGATGGGAATAGAAACCTGAGCAGTTTCTGTTTCTACACGCTTACCGATGGAAACTTCGCCAGCTTTCCTGCGTACTTTATTAGCAACTAAACGCTCTTGATAAAGCTTGAGATTTTGATTTGCGTCTTCCTTAAGATTGTACAAATCTTCATCGTACTTGTAATCGTAGGTGTCGCGGGTGTAGGTCGGTCTAGGAGCAGGGGCTGCCATACCAACAGTTGCTGCTGTATCTAATGGTGCTCCTTCTAAAGGAATCTCAGCGGTAGCAGTTTGGCCGCGATATACGCCGCGAACGCGCTCTTCGTAGTCGTAATCAACTGCCATATTTTCATCGAATTCTGGCAAGTTTTCTGCTTGTTCTCTTGTCATTCCTACTGCGTACACGCGGTCTGCACCATAGTCAATCCGCGAACGACCGACAGGCATTAATACTTTCTTACCAAAAATCCAGAAGCCTAAATCAACTATAAAATAACGAAAATTACCTTCTTCGTCTACTAAAACGTCGCTTACTGTACCGATCTTTTCATCAGATCCCTGCGCATATACGCTCATTCCTTTAACATCATTACCATCAAAGGCTTCGCGATAGTCTGGGTCAAAGTCACTAATTTTTAGAAGTGCCATACAAATGATTCCTCAACCTTGCATTACATAGCTTCTAATATAGGTAGTTTCTAATAATCATCCATCTTCCTATCGAATGAAATAGAATTTATAAAAAGCTTACTAGTGATAGATATTTTTTAAACTTATTGCTAAGTGATGTAACAAGATGAAGCTTATAAAAAATTAATTTTAGTTTTTGGGATTGGGCGCGGATAATTAGCACAATCTCTTTAACTTCCGCATATTTTAGTATTCCTTATGGAAGACTATACTAAAGATTATATTTCATTCATCATTCTTGCGAGTGAATTATAAATTAAACTCCAAATTTCCTAACTAGTAGGAAACTTGGAGAAAAACCTGTAGCTTAGTGAAGTAGAAACAAATAAAATTCTTAGTCTAATTTCACACCATGCGGTTTAGATAGTGTCATTATGAATTGTATTTGTTTGGTTAATATTAGGTTGACCTTGGGTGTCAATGTCTAGTTCTTCCCGACGGATTATTTCTTCAGCCTCTACGGTATTTTGTTCAACGATTTTTCTAATTCTAATTTCTTCGCGAACGAAGGCTTCTTTGTGGATCTCCGGTGTTTCCTCGTACACTTCAATACGTACAATCTCACCTTCCTGAAAGTCAAGTTCTCCAGGAATTACAGTTCCACTCTCTGTAGTAGATACACGTTCGATAACAACGCGCTCTTTTTCTAATGGAATTGCTACTTTTGCGGTTTCAGTTTCAATTCGTTTACCAACGGCGACTTCGCCTGTTTTCACGCGGTTTTTACTTGCTATTAATCTTTCTTCATATAACTTTAATGTTTGGTGATTCTGCTCATTTAAGTTGTAGAGCGAAGAGTCATTTTCATAGCTGTATGAATCACGATTGTAAGTAGTAGAACTCGTTAAATCATTAGTTTGCGCTGTTGCTACTAAGGGACGATAAACGTCTCTCACTTGCTCTTCGTAGTCATATTCCACCGTTGACTGTTCATCATATTCTGGTAAACCTTCAACTTGTACTTTAGTTAAACCATCTACTGTGACGCGGTTTGTATTGTAGTCGATCCGAGAAAGTCCTATAGGTAGTAGGATTTTTTTATCCATAGCCCCGAAGCCTGTAGCAATTACCAAATATCGAAAATGACCTTCTGCATCAACTAAGGCAGTCATGACTGCACCTATTTCTTCTCCTCCTTCGGTGTAAAGCTTCAAATTCTTAATGTCATCGCCACCGAAGCTTTCTCGATAATTTGGGTCGAAGTCTTCGAGTTTGTACAACGGCATACTATTAATTACCTATTGCTCTATATTACGTAATACCTAGACTAAAAATATCTTTGCTTTACTCCATCCTTCTGACGACTGACTTAACGTCGTTTTAAGGCTTAAATATTAGGCGACACAAAGATACACTGTCTTGATATTTAAGATTTTTAAATTTTATGAGGAGAGTTTTTCAGAAAAGATTTAGATAGTAACGCTATGGTGTCAGAGAAAAATAATTAAAGACGCCTGTTTTTTGACAAAAACAACATATTGTGCGTCGAAAGCATGAGTTTTATCTATGATCAAGGCTTGGTTAGATTTGGTGCAACAGAATCGGGCGATCGCAGTCATTCGTGCGATTCAACACGAACAAGGCTATCAAATGGCAAAAGCCGTAGCTGCTGGCGGAATTGAGTTAATTGAAGTCACGTGGAACAGCGATCGCAGTGCAGATTTAATCGCGCGCCTGCAAGCTGAGTTACCCCACTGTACGATTGGTACGGGTACACTGCTAGATTTAGCGCAGTTAGAAAATGCGATCGCCGCCGGAGCAAAATTTCTTTTCAGCCCGCATTGCGATACCGCAATGATTCGCGCAGCGGTGCAACAAAATATACCGATTATTCCTGGCGCGCTCTCACCCACAGAAATTATGACTGCTTACACTGCTGGAGCCAGTTGCGTCAAAGTCTTTCCAATCCAAGCGGTAGGAGGTGCAAGCTACATTAAAAGTTTGCAAGGACCGCTCGGACATATACCATTGATTCCGACAGGAGGCGTGACGATTGCAAATGCGTCCGATTTTATTGCAGCCGGAGCGATCGCTGTCGGTTTAGCCAGCGAATTATTTCCTAAGCGCTTAGTTACCGCCGGAAATTGGCAAGCGATTAGTCAACAAGCTAAAACCCTAATGGAGCAACTTCATAAAATTCAATGACTCGTAACACGAGGTACGATCGCCCAACTCAAATCGACATTGTTCATTTCTACTTGCAATAGCTTGGCATCGATCAAATTGGCTCCCCGCAGAATTGCCGAATTGAGATTAACATCCGTTAGAATTGCGCGGTGCAAGTCGGCTCCACTCAAGTTTGTTTTACTCAAGTTTGCCCAACTTAAATCCGCTTCGGTTAAGTTTGTGGTGATAAGTTCTGCTTGCTCTAAATTGGCTCCGCGCAGATTTGCCAAAATTGCTTTAGCGGCGATCAGATTTGCACGGTGTAGATTTACTCCAGTTAAGTTTGCCCCACTCAGATTTGCTTGCGATAAGTTAGCTTCACTCAGGTTTGCACCCTCTAAGTTTGCTCTACTCAAATCAGCGGCGGTTAAGTCACTGGCAATCAATTCTGCGCGTTCTAGTTGCGTACCACACAAATGCGATCGCATCAACTTTGTTTCTGTAAGATTTGCGCGATTTAAATGAGCATCAACTATGACGGCTTCGGTTAAATTTGCTTTGCTTAATTGAATTCCACTCAAGTTTGCTTTGCTCAAATCTGCTCCAGTCAAGTTCGCCTCGTCTAAATTGGCGCGGCTTAAGTTAGCTTCACACAATATTGCTTTGTTGAGGTTTGCGCGCCACAAATTGACACCACTAAGATCTGCACCTGTTAAATTGGCTGCGGTTAAATCTACTCCGACTAAATGACTGCCGTTAAAGCGAGTCGCCGTCATGGTAGCTTGTTTGAGAATAACGCCATTCAAGTCGGCTCCCACTAAAATTGACCGACTTAAATCTGTAGCCTCTAAAATTGCTCGTTTGAGGACTATACCACTTAAATTGACTTCTTGTAAGGATGTATGACTCAGATCGACGTTGGGAAAATAGCGTTCTCCTGCGGCGTATCGCTTCAGGAGTTCTTCAGCGTTCATAGTAGTGAACCTCTGGCGTGAATTGCCTACAGACTGAAGTCTGTGGGTAGACTAACTAAGTGTGCGCAGGCACACTTGATAATTTCATTTGTTATAGCAACTGAAGAGATGCTTAGGACATGGTCGAGGCTCAGACTTTCTCTATCTTGCTTTTAACCCTGATCTCTGACCCCTGCTATACTGAGTGGTTCATGCTCAATTTTTACCTGCACGTGTTGCTCAACAATGCGCACGGGATAGGTACACAATCGTTCAAGCTGTTGATGTAAATGCGGTAGAGCTTCTAAAGGATAAACGCATCGCGGATAAACGTTTTCTCCAGTACGAATATCGTATTGAAAATGATGCCAGGGACAGTCGATTATTCCTTGCCACACGGTAGCTTTTGCAAGTGAGAGTTTTTGGTGTCCGCACAAGCCTTGTAAGGCGTAAAATTGACCGCGATCGTTGACGATCAAGATTGGTAAACCTTCTACTTGTACGAGCTTTGTTGTCCCTGGTGGAATGTCGTCTACTGTGGCGACAGTGACGTAGCACACGGTTGTTAACTATGATTGTGAGGTACGACTAAGAACCTAGAAGTATAGGGTGATTCTCCTGGCGCACCTCGCCGGAAGTGTCCTGATGGTCCTTCTCCTAAGAATTCACTAAACCAAGCTTCGTGTTCTATTTCTTCGTTGAGAATCGCAAGCGATAACTCGTACGTGCGGTGATCTTTACCAAATGTCATGTTGCAGATATCAGTATAGACACGAATTGCACACCGCTCCGCTTCGACTAATACTTGCAACAGTGGACGAATATCGCCTTGTTCTACTGCTTGTTTAGCTTCGAGAACTGCGGTTTGTGACTCGTCGCTGCCGCCACTTGTAAATCCAACGCGGGGGGTAGCATCGCCATTATTATGACGACGATCTGGAAGATAAGCATCTGGGCAAGCTGCTAGATTTGCGAAGTCACGAATATCACGCGGTAACTCACCGCCTAACTCGTAAATGCGGGGAACGAGTGCTTCAAAGTGGTTGCGATCTTCAAGTCGCGCATCTTCGATAATTTCTTTGAGTCCTTCGCCCTCTAAACCGATCGCATTCGCACGCAAAATTGTGTAGTAATAGTAGGTGGTAAACTCTGCTGACGCGGCGCGGACTAACTTGTCTAAAAGTTCTTTGACATCAATTCCAGCTTGTTCCACCATCTGTAGTGCAACTTTACCCATGGGGAACCTCCTTGCAGCATTTAATTAATTTTTAAATTGTTTTTTAATAGCTCAATACAATAGTCTTGACTATTGCGTACCCAAGCAAAAAAAATCTCATGATTGAATGTAGCTGCCACCGGCACTCCACTTCACACCATCTTTCTATTGGGTGGCAAACTACACTTTAAACAGCAAATTTGTTATCTGCGGCTTTATGAGTAGAAATTCTACTGCATATTGCCTACATTTTTGATCTTGCCTAAATAAATCGCCAACGTGTTGACTTTGACAAAAAAGTTAAAGTAATTGTTGACTTAACTTAATTGAGCAACAAGTTGATTTTGCAACAAGATTTGATTTGTGAATAGATCCTCAACTGTAATACGTAAAAACCGCTGCTGATCGACTTGAAATAATACTTTAACGCGATCGCTTCCTGGATAACCTGGCGGCGTTAGTTGAGCAATTGATCGCGCCCCATCTTGATCGTTGAGCGGTTTGACTTGGCTTTGTCCGCTGTCGAGACGACGTGTCACGAGGCGATCGCCATCAAAATAAACTTCGGTTCCGCCCGTTTCTTGCCCCAGTTCGCCGATAATTAATTCAATGCTCGGCTGATTTTCTACGGAAGCACCTAAAACGAGTTCTACTGGCTCGCTCATCGGATAAGGTTGTCCAGCTTTAATCAGAGGATGCCATTTATGACCGTTTTGGCGTCGATCCCAATAGCGCACGCCATAGCTGTGATAAAGAAAATCTTTAATTTCTATTCCTTGACTGAGTTGTAAAGCACCTTGTGCGATCGCTTCAAAAGGTTTTTCGCAGCGAATTTTTGCCGCATCAAAATACTGTTGTATCCACGTTTGTACAGCAGGCATTTGTGCTGTACCACCGACGAGTAACACGGCATTAATATCAGCAACTTCTAGCCCTTGTCGTCGTGCTTGTTGCAAAAGTTGCATCATTGATTCATCTAATCGTTCAAAAAATGCGTGTTCTTGCAAAATATTTTCTAAACTCGCACGGTCTAACTCTAGTTGATAACTTTCAAAGGTTTCGTCATTAAAGTAAACTTCACTTGCTTGCGGTTGCGTTGATAATTGAATCTTTAATTTTTCTGCAAGTCGTGTTGTTAAGGAATTGACAACTAAACCCTGCGTCGCAGCAAAGTAATCAACTAACCAATTATCAATATCAGAACCACCAAGATTTTGCCCTGCTTTGGCAAGTACCCGCGCCGTCTTGGGTTTTTGCCCTGATTTTTCGCTAAATAACTTATCGCCCCATTTCAGCACAAAGCCTAATGGTTTTTGCCCTGATTGTCCACTCCCATCGAGCTTTACCAAAGATAAATCGAGAGTTCCACCGCCAAAGTCAACAACGAGTAAATTCTCTCGATCGGCTAAACCATAACCTAAAGCAGCAGCAGTTGGTTCATCAATTAGCCGCACCTGTTCGACTGCTAGCGATTGACAAACGGCTCCTAACCAGTAACGATAAGCCTCAAAGCTATCGACAGGTACAGTCAACACGAGAGAATTAGCAACATCAGGAGTTTCTGCATTGAGCGTTGTGATGATTTGTGTTAAAAACCATTGTCCGACTTGCTCAAAAGTGATCGTCTCGCCATCAAGTTCGGGAAGAAATCCTTGAATGTCGCTACCAATTCCGCGTTTGAAGCTGCGGAAAAATCGCGGGTTACTTGTAAGATCAAGTCCGCGATCGCGTACCGCTTGTCCGACAATGACCTTTTTTTGGGCTGCATCTTCCACATACACCAAACTCGGAACCAAAGGCGGATTTAACCCTTGTTGTACCGAAAGCCCCGCTAAACTGATTGTTTCTGGCTTTTGCGTTATGGGGTTCCAACGCGCTATGCAAGTGTTACTCGTACCAAAATCAATTGCGATCGCCATTCAACTATCTACTATGCTTTAATTTTTCATCTTATTCATACTATTTACTGTAAGCACAGGAACATTCGGCTTGATTAGGATTGATAATTGGTAATGGGTAATAGGTAAGGTTTTGATATTGAAAAGTCCTAACTCGCCACTACCTACTCTTTCACTCTAATTCAACGCTCAACACTCATAACTAGCCACTAACCACTCTTTTTGTAATAGGGCGATCGCGTCTTCTTTGGCTTTGGCTTCAACTTCGATCCAGGGGGCTTCGCGGTAGACGCTTGGCATTGTTGTAATTAAGTTACTGTGCTTGCGATCGTTAAAAGCAGTTTCGCCGTTGGAAATATGCACCAATTGCCAATCGGGATTTTCCCAAGTGTCGCGCGCTGCATAAAACATTTCTGCAACTGAGGGATCTTCGTAGCTACTTAATTTTTCATGACAAATATGATGATGCGCGTCAAACACCATGGGTACGCCCGTACGTTGACACACTTCTAAAATTTCCCTAGCGCTATAAGCATATTCATCGTTCTCAAACGTTAAACGGCTTTTGATTTCCGCTGGTAAGTCGTTCACAACTTGAATAAGTTGTTCTGGACGTTGCGCTTTACCACCATGAATATTCATTAATGACCAATGCGATCGCGGTAATCCTAATAAGTCTAAATCTTGTGAATGCCGTTGCAAAATTTGCATACTTGATTGCACAACGCTAGGGGAATCGGAACTTAATACAACGTACTGATCGGGATGCAGCACGATCCGAATTCCTAATTCTGCGGCACGTTGTCCGATTTTACCCAACTCATCGCGCATTTGTTCTAAAACTTGTGCGCCGATTTGATCTTCCCAATCATTCAAGGGAAATAAACTTGAGGAAGCGCGGTAAAGCTTGATGTTGTGTTGCTGACAAAACGAAAGCGCTTTGTGAAGGCGGTTAAGATTATCAGTGTAAATATCTTTGAGCGTGCTTTCCCGTTGGCTTTCACTGAGTGTGAGATAACGCGTACGCGTAATTGTGCGGAAGCGGACTTCTTTAGAAAAGGTGACACATACTAAACCAAGATTCGGTTGCGGCGATCGCACTGCTGAAGCTGTCTTAGGCAAATTATTTAGCTCAACTGCTGTCATTTATTATTTATTGTTAACCACATTCTTATTCAACTGAGCTTTGCCCTGGAAAAGTAGTACCTCCAGGAAGAATTGGCTGCGATCGCAAATATGTCAGGTATTGACGACAGCAATTGCTTATCTTTCTTTTAATAGATGACACTGATTGTCTTCTACCTTTCTATAGATTTATCAAAAATAATAAATTCCCCTTAAAGTGTGTTTCTTTGTGTCACAAACCTTGCATACTTAACTGATTAATGCTCTAAGAACGCCAATTCACACGGCTTTACCCCACTTTGTCAATAATGCTACAAAGTGCCTTTTTGTCAAGTTTATGAAATACTTCTTTAGGTTAATGGCGGACAAATGAAATATTTCTTAACCTGAGGAGGCAAAGCGAGTAACGAGGATCACAATCCTGCTGACTCCTGAACCATGCAACAAGAGCGTTAATTGACCGTAAGGCGTCAAATTTATGAACAATCAGCAATCAGCGGATGCGACGATCTTCCTAGGAAACCTCAAAAATGGAATATGGCTATTGGGGATATCCTCGTGGCTGTTTGGTATCACCGATAGAACCATTGCTTCATTTTCCGATGGTTACTTATCGGCAATAGATATTATTCAGTTATTTACCGCATCCTTCTTTTTCGTCAGTTGGCTATTTCTCAAGCCAACATCAAAAGTGCAAACTCGATAGCATCGGCTTCAGTTCACTTGTGTCATCGAAACCAGAAAGCGCTTATCTGTTGATGGAATATTACGATGCAGGATCTCTGCAAGACTTTGAGTATCTTGAATAATTTTCATTCCAATCGGAGAGAAGGTTTTTTCGTTAAACACGTTTTCCGCAAGTAAAGGATTCGTCAACGCTTGCGAAAAGGCATCAATACCGACAAGTCTGCCAATCAAAGGAGACAAAGCAGAATTTGGGCGTGTATCTTCCGCAAACAGTCCTACGTAATATTCAATGTTATCAACATGACCGTATAAGGCTTTAAGATCCTTTTGCGTTCCTTCATCTTCTGTGATTTGATTGAAGTTGGTCACTCTGGGAAACTTGCACATTTCTCTGTAGTCGTTGTAACTTGCTAATTTGGTGTCGCGCCCTAACTTAATACTGTTGGCGTCAGTGTTAAGAATAAAGTGAGGAGTGTTGTGCAAGCCAATATCGCCAGCAGGTTGCTTAGAGGCAGCGTCGAATAGTATTCCTAAGCCTTTATCTGTAATTAAATCATTATTCCATTGTGTTTTTGCTATAGGAATTTCTTCGTTATCTAGCACAACTTTATCTGGTACAAGACTGTGCCAGCGATACAATAAGTTGAACTCTACTGTCATCCAATTTTGGCGATACCACTTTTCGTTTGTAAATGCAGTGGGATCGAGAATGAACTTGAAGTGATACGGAGTGATGTGATTGATATACTCTTCAATCACAATTTTAATCAGCAAGACAATAACAATATTTCTCGCGGTTTGAAAGAGTCGTTCGTCATCCCAATCCTTATACGCTTGTGCCAAAACATCACAGATACGATTATGTTCCCTTAGAAACAGGGTATTCATCATTACATAGCCAATCTGAACGTTACCGCGTTCGTTACCCATGGCAAATAGGTGGTTCTTCTGCGCTGGAGTCGTCCATTCTTCCCGAAAAATTGGTGCAGGTAAGTCTTTAAATTCTTCCCTGACTTGTCCGTTTTCAAAGTAGTAAAGAGGATAGTCTTCACCATTGATTGTTTGATAGCGTAACTTACCTCCTTGATGCAGTCTTAAAATATTAGTAATATTTTGATTTAATCCATACAGTGGGCTGATATCAATTTCATGATTAGAAGTATTTTTTAGGTTATTATTTCTATCAGTCCGTAAAAAACCATCAGTAAACCACTGCGCAAAGTAAGAAAACAACAGCGTAGATTTGGGAGATAAAATTGCGTTACCTTTACGCAAAAATAAATTTTCGGCGATCGCTTCCGGTGATGGTAATTTCTCGTAATCTCGCTCAACGGGAGGTAAATGTCGTCCGCTATATCTTCTATCGGTTAACGAATCCCATGATGTATAAGGTGCCATTGTGCTGAAGGGATACGGACGAGTCGGAATTTTATAAATGGCGTTGTTGATGAGGAATTTATTGATTTTGCGTTTGAGGTAATTGTTTTTTTGTACTAAGTTCCAAAACCACTTGAAGTGCGTTAAAACATAGTACTCAATATTATTTCTCAAGCCGTCTTTTGCGGTACTCCTTCTCTTCATAGCAGCGCTCACCTGTTGAGTATGATAATGTTGCTGATGCTGGCAAAGACGCAATATGAACGTGAATTCGACGGGATGTCTGGCGATTAAAATCGCGGCTTGACAAGCAAAATCAGCGTTGCTTAAACCGAGTGGTTTCAACTGCTAGCTTTTCTTCGTCGAACTGACGTTATATCAACACTAAGGAGTAACTACAGAAGACCTTGGGATATTTCCGAAAATTTTTGGCGTGTTTTATCGATGAGAAGATACTGAATCTTTTGCAGCCTGAGCGTAGCGGCGGGCTCGACGTTGACGCCAAACTCGCAAGCTAAGGATACACGCAATTAGCCATACTAAGCCTGCTGCATATCCAGCAGCCACATCGGTTGGCCAGTGAACGCCAAGATACATTCGACTAAAGCCGATTAAAATAACGAGTACAACTGTTAAGCTCGTTATTAATTTTCGATGTTGCGGGAAGTAATTCGTCAAAATGTAACCAATAACACCATAAATTACAAGTGACACCATTGCATGACCGCTGGGAAAGCTATAGTTTCTTACGTTAATGATGCGTTCCCATAAAGCTGGTCTTGCTCTTGTAAACAGTTGTTTGAGCAAATAGTTAAGAAGTACCGCACCAATTGCTGCTATTCCTAATGTGATTGCTTGGGAATGATGCTGTTTGTATAACCAAATTCCTATAACTAAGCAAATCACAAACAACACTATGGGATCGCCTAGAAATGTTGTCACAACCATCGCGCGATCGAGCCACGGATTGTGTATTCGTTGAATCGCTAGCAAAAATCTGGTATCGAGGGCATAGCTCTCTTTTTCTAAAACCTCATCCGCAATTTGGGCAAATACCCATAACGAGCCGCCCGCTAGTAAAAGTCCGACTACTCTGATTCGGAATACTAGCGAAATTAGTTGCGATCGCATTTACTACGTTTTACTCAAATCGTCTTTTCCCAGTTTAGGAAAAACTCTCCCAAGCTTGAGCAACTACATCACTTAACCAGCGTCGTTGCTGGACATCGAGTAAACTATCGTCGGCTAGCACTTGAGCCGTCAATTGTTCTAATGATTGACCTTGAGCGCGGACAATTGTAATTACGCCAGCGATCGCGGCTGCGACTAATTCTTCGTCTACAGGTCTTTGGCGTAGATCGGCAATTTCTTCAGGACTCGCAGGAATGGGATAATGCATAGCGGGTTTTTACACAAATAGGAACTACTTTAATAAACTTAGTTAGATTGTAAACTTTCTTAAAGAAATTCTCAGTTAACTGTATGGGGAAGTTTAGCGCAAATTGTGATTTTGTCAACTCTATCTGCATAAATAATTAACTCGGAGTTAAGATCAGCAAAATGAGAGAACTTGTTTACATAGAAATTCCCACACCAGATACAGCGGCTGTCTGTAGCTGGCTGCAAACGGCATGGGTACCGGAAAAAGGAGAAAAAATTATTACTCCTGAAGGGCTACGTCTAAGAATGCCCCAAAATTTATCTCCGGTAACGTTTATTTCAGATCCTTCAGAAGATCAACTGCCTTGTGAACTCTCCGTTTTTGTTTGGTCTGTGCAGCGGACAACGTATCTTAAAGTATTTCGCTGGGGCGATCGCGCTTTCCCAAATGAAAAGCAAATTCTGCAACGCCTGGTAGCACAACTACGAGTTCAATTTCCGCACAATTACCCCGAACCCCCCGAAATTGGCAATCAATCAATTTTTGCTGCGCTAGCTTCCTATTATCCTTTGACTGTCAAGTTTTTTCAGAAATTTCCCCAAGGAGAGTATGACTTGACACGTGCTTATTGGTGGGAGAAACGATGGCGCGAAGGTGTCCGCAATCCCCAACAGCCCCAGCAAGTTATTTTCAAGCAAGTTGGTACCGAGCAACAGCCCTCAACACCCACTTATGACTTGATTTATGTAGGTGGCGCATTAGGCGTTATTCATGCGGCGGTGATGGCACAGTTAGGGTACAAAGTGTTGTTAATCGAGCGCTTACCGTTTGGGCGAATGAATCGCGAATGGAACATTTCCCGCGCCGAACTTCAAAGCTTAATTAACTTGGGTTTGTTTACCGCAGTTGAGTGTGAAAGCCTGATTGCGCGCGAGTACAAAGACGGATTTAATAAGTTTTTCGACGGCAATAACCCAAATCATCTGAGATCGTCTGTTTTACACACTCCCACTGTATTAAACGTTGCGCTCGATGCTGAAAAGCTATTGCGGATGTGTGGCGAAAAGTTACAAGCGGCTGGGGGAGAAATTTGGGATGAGACGGAATTTCTCAACGCGGTGATAGCAGATACACATTTAACAGTAAAAGTCAAGTGTTTATCTACAAATCACGAGACAGAAGCAACGGGACGCTTACTTGTAGATGCGATGGGAACAGCATCCCCGATCGCGTGGCAGTTAAACGGCGGACGAGCGTTTGATAGTGTCTGCCCGACAGTCGGGGCGGTCATTTCTGGCGGTTTTGCCCCAGAGGTGTGGGATGCGCACTACGGCGATGTTTTAAATAGTCATGGCGATATCTCGCGCGGACGACAGCTAATTTGGGAATTATTTCCAGGTGCAGGCGACGACATTGCCATTTATCTATTTCATTACCATCAGGTAAATGCAACAAATCCTGGCTCGTTACTTGAAATGTATGAAGACTTTTTTACAATTCTGCCTGAGTACCGCCGCTGCGACATGGATCAGCTGGTTTGGAAAAAAGCAACATTTGGTTATATTCCAGGACACTTTAGTACGAGTAGCCGCGATCGCACAGTTGCGTTTGACCGACTGATTGCGATCGGTGATGCTGCATCACTGCAATCACCTTTAGTCTTTACTGGCTTTGGTTCTTTAATCCGCAACCTCGAACGTTTGACGACGCTGGTAGATACTGCCCTCAAGCACGACTTACTCAAATTTCACCACCTTAATCAAATCCGTGCTTACCAAAGCAATGTTGCTGTTACTTGGCTGTTTTCCAAAGGTATGATGGTTCCCACGGGTAGGTTTTTGCCACCGCAGCGCATCAACTCGATGTTAAATACTTTCTTTGGCTTATTGACCGATGAACCGCTAGAAGTCGCTGATACTTTTATTAAAGATCGAGTAGACTGGTTAACCTTTAATCGCTTAGCGTTGAAAGCCGCCAGAAAAAATCCTTCTCAGGTCTTGTGGATTTGGGATTTAGCTGGAACAAAAGATCTTTGGCGATGGCTTGGTAACTATCTTAACTTTGGCTTGGCTGCCGTAATCAGTGCTTTACTCAGTAGTTGGTTTCCTAGCTTGCTGCGTCAAATACAACCTTGGTTAGAGCCGCGTTATCCAGCTTTATGGCTAAAGCTCCTAGCTTATAACTACGAGCTTACAGCTGGTCTAGGACGTTCTTATCATACTAATCAGCGTGTCAAGCGGGAGAATCCGCAAGCGAGTAGTCAGATCGAAGTCAGAAGCTAATCAAAACAACAATTTCGGTGTTGCTGAGTCACTCCTGATTGCCCTCAACCCACGTCAGTTCGACGCCACTTGCTACAACAGGAGATACTCTTGCATGAGAATAGCGGCTTCCCAATTCTGGGAAGCTTCCAATCTATTCAAAGTCCCTCACCAGTGAGGGATTTAGGGAGTATGAACTGTTAAATAAATACTTACACAAACTTAGCACAACTTGTACATAGTTTCCCATGATATGTTGTCATTAATGTCTTCTTTTAGTGCCAAGATATATGGTCGCCGTTCAGCCGAACGAAGGAAGAAAAATTAATGTTATTAGGTTTTAAGACCTGTCTTATATTAAATAATAAACAGCGAACCTTAGTAGCTAAACACGCAGGTACAGCTAGGGATGCTTATAATTGGGCGAATGGTTTAGTTAAAGAAATACTAGACCACAATAAAGCTAACCCAACTAATAAAATAAAGTTTCCTTCAGCTATTGAATTACATAAGTGGTTAGTTGCAATACGTAAGAAGGATAAACCTTGGTACTATGAAGTCAGTAAGTGCGCTCCTCAATATGCATTACGTCAATTAAGAGAAGCCTGGGATAGGTGCTTTAAGAAAATATCTGGTGTACCTCAATTTAAGAAGAAAGGCAAGCATGATAGTTTCACTCTAGATGGCTCTATCAAAATACTAAGTAGTAATAAAATCAAAATACCTATTATTGGTGTGGTTAAAACTTATGAAAGATTACCTCAACTCGACTTAGTTAAGAATGTAACTATTACTAGACAGGCTGACAAATGGTTTATTAGCTTTAAGATTGAAGCTGAAGAACTAACCACTACTAGCTCAGATATAGTTGGTGTAGATTTAGGTATTAAAGCTTTGGCTGTATTATCTACAGGTAAAGTGATTGATGGTGCTAAGTCCTACCGTAAAGCTGAGAAAAAATTAGGTAAACTGCAACGTGAAGTTAGCCGCAAGGTAAAAGGTTCTAACAATAGAGCTAAGGCTGTAACTAAACTAGCGAAAGCACACGCACGTATAGCCAACATCCGTAAAGATACATTACATAAACTCACTACATACTTAAGCAAAAACCACGCTGTAGTTGGGATTGAGGATTTGAATGTATCAGGAATGCTAGCTAATTATAAGCTAGCTAAAGCTATTGCTGATATGGGATTTTACGAATTCCGTAGACAGCTTGACTATAAATGTAAACTCTATGGTAGCAAGCTAATTGTTATCGATAGATGGTTTGGAAGTAGCAAAACTTGTTCTAATTGTGGTTGCGTAAAAGAATCTCTATCGTTGGCTGAAAGAACATACTACTGTGGTGAGTGTAATTTCAGTATCGATAGAGATTTGAACGCAGCGATAAATATAGAACGATACGCGGCAAGTTCTGTCGTGTCTGTCTAGGGATGGAGTGCCTCCGAAGGTTCCAGTTGAACTAGAAAGTGAACTTCAAAGTTGAGTATTTATACTCAGTTAACTTTGTGTAAGTTTCTCAGAACGGTTCTCACACTATCTACTATGCGCAAAATTTGGTAATTCGATCGCCGCTAAAGTCTTACGCTTTTTAGCAACTCGCGAGGGATTTACTATGGGTGAAGGCCAGTTTGGATTCGCAAAAAATTCAGTTTCTTCCCATGTAAGTAACTCATCTAACTCGGTTGTTGGTTCTGCAACAGATTCAGATTGCGCTGCTATATCACTTTCTGGATTCAGTTCCGTTGTCGTGTTGCGATCGCCACTAGTTGTAGCGGATGATTCTAAATCTTCGGCAGACGAAAGATTTTCTATAGTTAAGGTTTCATAATCCGAGGCTTCTGTCACTTCCACTGTCTTCTGAGACACAGCATTAGCGCTAGTATCGCTGAGTAAATTCAAGACAGCATCATGTTGCTCTTGTGCGGTTTTCCCTAAGGTGGCGATCGCTTCAGGAAATTGTTCAATAAAAGTTTCTACTAAAGTTTCGTCTACAGGTGTTTCTGTAGTGTGCTTGAATGTTTGTGTGGTAAATACTTCAGTCTCAGGTTTCGATTCTTGGACTTCTTCTGCGTGTACTGACCAAGGCGGAATCGGTTGCGCTTGTGCAAATCTCGCTTGATTTGGTGCTGAATCAATATCCGAGTCGCGAGTTACTGTATAAGTAAAAATGCGATCGCCCTCAGTATCAGTAGCAGGTTTGGATTTATTGCTTGATTGGTCAAAGCATTTGTCTAACGCTGCTTGCAGTTGCCTTCTGCGGTCTTGTTCGCGCATCAAGCGGCTATGTAGATCTTGACGCTTGCTTTCGCTTTGTCGCAGTTGGTAAGTTTGTTCGTTGTAAGTTGCTTGCGTTAACAACCACTCATGTTCAATCTGGTTGACGCGTTCTTGACTCGCTTGCAACTGAACTGTCAAGCCTTCAATTAAAATTTGTTGCTGCTGAGTTGTTTGTTGGTTGATTTGTTGTTCCTGCTTGAGTCGCTTGATTTGTTCTTGCGCTGTCTCTAACTCTTGTATTTTCTGCGCGACCTGCGTCTGTAAAGTTTGCGATCGCTCGCGCTCAATTTGTAAATTTTTTCTAAACTCTACGAGTGCTTGTTCTAACTGCGTTACCCGCTGTTGTAGCTTGTGATTTGTTGAGCATAATGCTTGATTTACAATAGCTATTTCGTTTTCAAAACTTACAGGGGTGCTTAGCAGATCTTCTATTGCTTCCACGCGGCTGGAAGTCACGATTTCTGCCACATAATTTTCTCTTTGAGTCAGTTCCATATTCATAGGCAATTTGCCCTCAGCAAGCGCATTAGCATAGAGTACTCGTTCAGTTGCAGCTGAGTGAGTATTGTTGACGTTTGAGGAAATACTTAACTACGTTAATTTATCAGCTTTGTTCATAGCACATTGCTTGATGCAAGGATGCTATATTCAGCACAACTTCTGTGTCTGTGATGTTCGTCACACTTTATTTAGAGGTCTTGGTTCAGCAGGAATAAGAATGTACTTGTGAATACTTAAATAACTCAGATTGATACCGCAACGCAGCAACACACAAGTTGATATGTTCAATTAGATGGACATGATATTAGGTCTTACTTAAGAAAACAAGAGGGCATCATTGAAGTATTTACATAACTAAACTGATAATTATGCATATAAACGCCGCGAACGCAGACTCATCAACAATTAGGCTTGTTGTTTCTTTGAGCGATCGCTTAGTAAAGATTTGTGTTATTAGTTGAGGAACAAAGTAATTTGGCAAACATAAACGCAACTTCGTAGCTAGCAATGACAAATACTTCAGCACTTAAGGAAGCCAACGCGGATGAAAACCTGGTAGAGGAAGTTGTTCGGGCTGCATAAATGGCTGTGGAGACGACGTTTGAGATAAGATTGGCAGTAACCATAACCGACTCGTTGCGATCGCCTCGCCGTCACTCGTGCGCGGTCCTGTCAGTGCTGGATTCGCTGCGTTTGTGACAACTTGGTCAAACAACACCGCCAAACCATCGGGTGCTAAACTCATCTGGACATCGCGTTGCTCAGGTAAAATCACCAAAGGTTTTTGGTTGCCTGTTTTTAGGTCAATTGCGACTAAATACGGTTGTTCTTCGTATTCCTCTTTTTCTAGCAACTGCGTGAGGAGACAATAAAGATTTTGGCGTAGAGGATCAAACTGACAGCTTTTAATCGAACCTGTTGTCCGCACAAGTTCGGTTGGTTCGCCTTGACTTGTTACCAAAAACAGCGATCGCGTGTAATCCGAATTAAATTTCACCATCGTCGCTTGGGTACCATCGCGCGAAAAACTCAGTACCATGCCATACTCTGGTAGAAAATCGAGCGGCTTCTCTGCGTCTGGTTGTAACGGTAAAATTCCAACCCCTTCGCCTTGTGCTACCGCAACTGAGGTGCTATCAGGTGTAATCATAAAATCGCCTCCTGGCTGGCTATTCAAGCGTTGCGGTTTTTCGTTATTACGCAGTAACCACAAGCCAAATTCTCCAGGATTTTGTTGATTCACGCGTTGCACAATAATCTTTTGTCCGTCCGCAGAAAGGTCAAATTTTAAGTTTTGATAATTTTTGTTATCTAATATCAGGTTAATTTTACCTGCTGGTTCGGGATTAGTCCTATTTCCAACAAAAGGTAAGCGTAAGCCGAGAAAAGTGCGATCGCTTTGATTTATAAGATCAGAATTGATTCCTGTCGTTACCGTGTAAAGCTGTGAGGCGAGTAAGTCCTGATTATTGCTTCGCTCGGTAGCAGAGAACAAAACTTTTTTTCCATCGGGATAAGGCTTGAAGTCAACAACAACTAAATTTCTCGGTGTGAGAATCGTCTTCTGCTGTTGTGAGAGGTTGTAGAGGATCAAGCGTCCTTGTTCGTCTCCTTCGACTCCAAGATAAACAAAAGCGCGATCGCGCGTACGAAATCGACTACTAAACGGCTGCATCACTTTTGGAGAATTTTCAGCGACAGAAAGACGATCCTTAGCGCTGTGTAAATTAACTTGATAAGAATTTCCATAGGGTGCAGGTGCTAGTAGCGTATACGCCATGCGTCGCCCCGCCCAACTAATTTTTCCTGGTAGCGGCGGATCGATTTGTAAATTTTCCTCAACGCTTACCGTATCCATCGGACGGCTAAAATTCAAAATAAAAGCAGTGTCTTCTGCTCCAATCGCTTTTCCATCCCAGCTAAAATCTCGCACTTGTGGTGCGACACCATCTCCTCGCAACAGCAGCAGTCCAATGAAAAAACTCAACACCAGCATTAAGGTGAGGGCGACGCGATCGAGTGGTTGCAGAAATTTATGACTGACAGACATAAAGCAGGGGTCAGGGATTAAAATCAGGTTGTATTAAAGTGATGAAGTACTATCAAGAGTAATGGCGCGTCTACCTGAGCGATTAACTAATATTCATAGGGGTTTTCAGGTTCAGCAATAGGCTTAAGCGAAGTTGCTTGAATCGTTAACTGACGTTTTCCAACTAAAGTGTCAGTCGCCATTGTTCCTTCAACCTCCAACCAGGTATCGGGTGGGTAAGCTTGGCGCGATGCACTCAGTTTCACAGGTAATCCTACAGGATAAGCATCAGCAGCACAGCAAGTAATTACAAACCGCGAGATCAAAATGTAATCGGGGGGTAATTCGGGTGGATGAATCACAAAGCCCTGCACCTTAGCACGTTGTCCAGCATAAGCATCAGGTTCAGGATAAACATTTAAAGTTCTCACCCAGTCTAAAAGCGATCGCTCTTCAGGATTGCGTGCACTCCGAAAAGCCTGCGGTTGCGCCCGCGTTGCACCCAAAGAATCGGTTACACCGCGATCGAGTGCAGTTTGACTTGCAAAAACGCGGGGTGTAAATGTTAACCCAATAATTGCGGTAATTAATAATAGGCTACTACTCATTCCTGGAGGAAATAACGTTACGTGCTGCACAATCGCGCCTTTACTGGAACGCCGTTGTCGCAATAGTTGCCATGCTTTACTACTAGCAATAATCAGTAAACCAATTCCGCCTGAAATCACTAACCAAAAATAATCAGGATGAATCAGCAAATTCAGCTTACCAGTTAGCCAATACCGCAGCATTAAAATGCCCCAAGCACCAATTGCTAGTACATCCAGCCACGTGAAAAACCAAGCTTTACTTTTGGCTTGGCTTGGACTCAATTTTGCTTGTTTACGCTTGAATTTACCGCCGATCATATAAGTAATTAAATAATCTGCAAGTTGATGAATAAAGTAAATAAAAATGTTAATTGAGCCGCTAAAGCAAATAAGTAAATAACAGCTTTAGGCTTAAAAATTGAGAGCATTAAACCAATTGCTTTTAAATCAATCATGGGTCCAAATATTAAAAATGCAAGCAGCGATCCGCTAGTAAATGTCGAAGAAAAAGAAAGCGCGAAAAAAGAATCAACTGTAGAACAAATCGACACAACCGCCGCCAGCAGCATCATGGCAATAATTGATGTGACTGGACCATAACCTAGATTTAAAATTACTTCGCGCGGTACAGCAACTTGAATAAAAGCAGCGATCGCACTCCCAAACACTAAAACCGCACCCAACTCCCGCAGTTCCTGTATTGTGTTGTCTACTAATAATCGCAAACGGTCAGACAACGGTTTTGTTGGTGCCGTAGCAGCTAAGCTTGCCTGAAGTACAGTAGCATCCATGCGTACCATTTGACCAGGTTGATTGAGTAAAAATGTTCCTGATTGTAATAGCGGTGATGCTTGTGTTGATTTTTTAATATCTTGCTTTGGGCTAAAGTTATATTCCCAACTTTTAGCAATTGCAGGTTGTAGCAAAGGCTTAAGATCTTTTTGAACGCTAAAAACCCACCCGACGATAGTCGCAATTATTAATGAAAGCGCAATTCTCAGCACAACAATTTCTGGTTGATCGCGAAACGCTGTCCAAGTTGCCCAAATGACGATTGGATTCACGGTTGGTGCTGCTAACAAAAACCCGATCGCCACTGGTGTTGGTACTCCCTGCATCAACAATCGCCGCGCAACGGGGACATTACCGCATTCGCATACAGGAAACAAAAAACCTACCATACTACCAACCAAAGCACCCAATAACGGATTTTTAGGAAGTCTGGCGATTAACTTTTGCTCATCAATAAACAATAGCAGCACACTAGATAACAATACCCCTAATAACAAAAAGGGCATTGCCTCTACGAGCAAACTTAAAAACAGAGTGAAGGCGTTGTTGAGTTGAGTCATGCGTTTGGCTGTGAGGATCAACAATCTACAAACGTCTGCTAAGCCATTCTATAAGGAGACTGGAAGAAGACAAAATATAGACATTCAAACATATATTCCTACTTCGACATGACTTGAACGCATAAAATCATAAATGACGAAATAACGAGATGACAGTTCCAATTTCTGCGATCGCGTAGTTTGTTTAGATTTACACTCAGTACAGTCTTGTCTTAGGTTGTTATAAATTTATCAAAGATTACAACATTTGGAACTCTATTTCTATGGTTTTACAACAATAGGTGTGCTAATACTTACCGACTTGTAGCAAGTAAGAATATCTTGATTTCGCATTGACAAACACTGATGAAGAACATCTTTTCCAAGTAATTCTTCTGGCAACATCCTATACAAAGCCTAGAATCAAGCTGAGTTGTGACAAGCGAACACCTTACCGATTAATTTTTCTCTCGATCGAGAGACTGCTTTCTTACCCATCGATGCAGGCAAGCGCAATTAAGTTGCATATTTAGGAATTTGCAATTGCGCTGGTGAAATTCCCACAATATTTCTATTTTTAATAAAAACTAGATGCAATTTTACTATTTTGTTCGAGATAAACACGGCGTTAGTAGAATACGACAATTAAACACTTATGCTTTAACTTTATAATTATAAGGTTACGCTGTTAGTATTTATTGAATATTGCCAAGGAATCTTTAATTTATCATGCGGCAATTTTATAAGCTGCAATAATTAATCCGCGTTTTTCACCATCAAGCACGGCAATTTCAGGCAAATGTCCCTTTGGCTCAAAACCAAGTTTCTCAAACATTCGCCGACTTGCATCATTGTGGTCAAAATACATTGCTAGCAACGTTGTCACGCCTAAGCTAGGGCAATAATCGATCATCCGGCGGACTAACATTGTGCCATAGCCTTTACTCTGATGCTGGGGTGCGATATAAATACTAACTTCCGCAGTGGCATTATAAGCCGGACGTCCACCATAAAATGAAGTCAGACCAATCCACGCAACAACTTCGCGATCAATTTCCAGTACCCATAGAGGGCGCGATGCATTATGTTTTGCAAACCAATCTAAACGACTCTCAACACTAATTGGTTCAGTATCTGCGGTTGCTTTGCGCGTGGGAATCGATGCATTATAAATCCCAATAATATCTGGTAAGTCTGAAATCAGTGCATTGCGGATCTTCATACCGGATATATTAGATTTCCATCAACCCAGGTGGCGGAGTAATTTCGACATAACGCGCTTGCAAATCGACTACAGGAACAATCTCTTTCACAAAAGGAATCAAAACCGTCCGAGAATTGTTATCTGCAATCGGATCTTGATATAATTTCACTTCTAATAAATCATTCCCCGCAGGAAGGACATCAACCACAGCACCAATCTTCGCTCCCGATTCCTGCATGATGACTTCCAAGCCCACCAAGTCCAACACATGATATTCATCTTCGCCTAGTACAGGGCGATCGCTTTCGCGAACCAACAACTTACACCCGCGCAAAGCCTCCGCCTGATCGCGGTTTTCCACTCCCAAAAATTCCACCACATACAAATTCTTACCAGCCAGATACCGCCCACTCAACAATTCAATTGGGCGTGGTTCCTCATCTTGAGAACACAACAACCATCGCGTTCCTGGCTGTTCAAACCGTTCAGGAAAGTCAGTATCAGGATAAACCCGCACTTCGCCATTCAACCCTTGAGGTGCAACAATCCTCCCAATCTCCAACCACCCCGAACTCTCTTGTTCTAACTTCGCGTCCTTTGCGCCTTTGTGGTTCGCCATCAACTTTATTACGCACTCACAGCCGCACGTTGATAAACCTGTTCAGTCACCTTCGCCAAACGTTGCATCGCGGTTGCAATTTCTGCATCACTCGCCGTTAGACTAATCCGCAAACACTGCTGCTTATGCAACCAACTTTCGCGCAAACCAGGGAAGAAAGTACTACCAGGAACAACAATCACACCCACTTGCTTTAACTGTTGATACAACTCCCAATCAGTAATCGGCAAATCTTTCAACCACAACCAAGCAAAAATTGCTCCTTCACCGCGATGTAAAAACCAAGGTAAATCTTGCGGCATCGCTGCATTGAGTGTATTTTCCAGAACAGTAAATTTATTTTGGTAAAAAGGTCGAATCACGCATTCAGCAATTTCCGCCAACGCCCCAGAGTTAATCGCGCGCGCTGCGATCGCCTGTCCATACCGCGACGGGTGAATGCACATATTTGTTTGAAAAGATTCCAGCACCTGAATCAACTTCGCATCACCAATTGCTACCCCAATGCGTTCTCCTGGCAATCCGGCTTTCGATAAACTCATACAATGCAGAATATTACTACCAAACACCGGTGTCATTTCCGTAAAATTCAACGCAGGAAACGGTGGTGCGTACGCGGAATCAATAAACACTGGTACCTCATACGGCGCAGCCAAAGCCGCAATTTTTCTGACTTCCTCATCTGTCATCACATTTCCGGTAGGATTACACGGACGCGAGAAAATCACACAACCAGTACTTTCGGTAATCGTCAATTGGCTAAAGTCAGGGCGATATTTGAACCGATGCGCAGCAGCATCAATATCAAGAGTTGGCTTGTAAGCAATCAACGCCTCCGGAACCAAGCTAACACCGCCGTAACCCGTGTAATCTGGGCTGAGAGGTAAAACGATTTGTTTTAAGTCCCCATCACTCGTGTATCCGCCAAAAGCATTCGCGGCATAAAAATACAGTGACTGACTTCCAGGAGTAATCAAGATATTGCGATCGCTTAAGTTCAAGTTGTAGCGTCGATTAAAATCGTTAGCGATCGCGGTAATTAATGGCCCATAACCTTGACTCGAACCGTAGCGACAAACGACCTCACCGTAATCTTCACTTGCTAAAAGTTGCGCCGTACAGTCTCGCCACAGTTGCTCTACTTCAGGCAAAATCAGCGGATTTCCCGCACTCAAATTAATAAATTCCCTACCTGAGCCAGCTTGTAGCGTTTCAATAATATCCTTCATAATCGCCCTGACGCCTGTCAGGTTGGACATTTGGTCGCCAATTTGAGTCAGGGCAGGGTTCATAAGTCGTCATTCATCAAGTAGTGGACAATTTGTAAGCAAGTGTTTTATTTAGTACTTGTACTTACCGAATTAACTAAAGATACACTTCTAACAGCGCTAAACGTTGATTCTACTGCGTATAGCCACTGCAAGCTGGTCATTTTTAAAATAGCTTAACTCTTAATTTATACATAAAATTTTACAAATGGAAAGGTTTTGCAGATAAAGCAAAGATATATTTGCATAAAAAGCGTGTAAAGTTGCCCACACCGCGCCCAATTGTAGAATATGCTAGCTAGCAGGAAACCAGTTGTTTTTCAGAAGCATAGTCCCAGAGCGCTGATATCTCTGAGAAACAGTGAACGATGTGACATGGTTTCAACCGACGAGAATCAAGCATAACTCCAAGAACTTTATGACGAATAACGGTGCATTAACCCCTGCGCAACAGCTTAGTAAAAAGTTACCTCAAACGCTGCGAAGATTAGCAGACTTGGCATATAACTACTGGTGGAGTTGGACAACCGACCGAGTTTCTTTATTTCGTAACATCGATCCCGAAGAATGGGAAAACTGCGGACACAACCCCGTAGCGATTTTAGAGTCTGCTTCCTACGAACGCTTGACGCAACTTGCCGAAGATCCTTTTTACCTCAGTCAACTACAATCTTTAGTTGCAGAATTTGACCAATACATGGCGCAGCAAGATACATGGGTTAGCCGCGTTGCACCACAAACATCAGCCGAACATCCGATCGCTTACTTTTGTGCTGAATTTGGCATTCACGAATCCTTACCGATTTACTCTGGAGGTTTAGGAATTCTCGCTGGAGATCACCTCAAGTCAGCTTCCGATTTAGGAGTCCCGATGGTCGGGATCGGCTTGCTGTATCGCCAAGGCTATTTCCGCCAACGCTTAAACCGTAGTGGTTGGCAAGAAGATTACTACGTTGACAATCCTTTCTCTCAAATGCCTTTAGAGTTAATTAACAACGACCAAGGCGAACCCCTCACCATCGAACTGGAAATCCGCCAGCGCTGCGTTAAAGTCCAAATTTGGCGCACTCAAGTCGGGCGCGTCAGTCTTTATCTGCTAGATAGCGATCGCGAAGATAACGATCCGATTGACCGCTGGTTAACTGGACACCTGTATGGTGGTAATCAAGACACGCGCATTGCGCAAGAAGTCGTGCTAGGAATTGGCGGCGTTCGCGCCCTCACAGCATTGGGGATCGCGCCTTCGGTGTATCACCTCAACGAAGGTCATGCAGCATTTTGCACGCTGGAAGTCGCGCGACAAGAAATGGAACGCACAGGAAAATCGTTCTACGATGTCGAAGCTAGCGTCCGTAACCGTTGTGTTTTCACAACCCATACTCCCGTCCCAGCCGGTCACGATGTCTTCTCTGGCGACTTAATGGACTCTTACTTTGCGCACTACTGGGTGCAAATGAAACTGTCGCGCGAGCAATTTATGGCTTTAGGTGCAAGACGCCTTGGCGATCCTTGGGAACCTTTTGGCATGACAGTGCTAGCATTGCGGATGTGTCGTGCAGCCAATGGCGTGAGCGAACTTCACGGTTATGTTTCGCGTAAGATGTGGACAATTTTGTATCCGGATCGTTCCGAAGACAAAGTACCCATCGGTCACATTACAAACGGAGTTCATGCACCTACGTGGACTGCACCTCTTATGGCAGACTTGTATGCCAAGTATTTAGGTGAAGACTGGAAAACCCGCGTTATCAATCCAAAAATGTGGGCAAAAGTCGATGATATTCCTGATGAGGAATTGTGGTGGCGACATCAAGTTCTCAAAGAAAGACTCATCGCCCACACGCGCTTTCGCGTCAGAAAAGCACGAGAACAACGCGGCGAAAGCTACGAACACATTCAAGCAACCGAAACGCTGTTAGACCCCAATGTACTCACCATCGGATTTGCACGACGCTTTAGCCCATACAAGCGCGGCGATCTCATTTTGCGCGATGCGCAGCGAGCAATCAAGATTTTTGGTAACGCCGAACGTCCAGTGCAAATTGTCTTTGCTGGTAAAGCGCACCCTGCTGATGAAGAAGGTAAGCGGATCATTCAACGGATTATGGAATGGTGTCGCAACAACGCGATTCAAAACCGCGTGGCGTTAATTGAAGACTACGATATTTACACTGGTCAAAAACTTGTACAAGGTGTTGATGTCTGGCTGAATAACCCGCGTCGTCCTTTAGAAGCTTCAGGTACAAGTGGACAAAAAGTCTGCTTCAACGGTGGGATTAATTGTAGTGTTTTAGATGGCTGGTGGTGTGAAGGCTATCAAACAGGTTCTGATGGTAAAGGACTGAATGGCTGGGCAATTGGCGAAGATGCACATACCAGCGACCAAGAAGTGCAGGATCGTATTGATTCGCGATCTTTGTATCAGTTGCTTGAAGAAGAAATTGTCCCGCTATATTACGATCGCGATGCCAATGGTATTCCTCGACGCTGGATTCAGATGATGAAAGCATCAATTAAAACGAATGCACCGTTATTCAACACCGATCGCATGATCTCAGATTACGTATCGCAAGTCTATGTACCAGAGATTGCTAGCAGTGTGGCACCAATTCTTGCCAAGGTGATGGTGTAGTCAGCTTTTCTGCGTACAATTTAGAAATGATGGCTCAGATCGTTTGGCAAGCTGATTTTTATCGTCGTCCGTTGCGGGATGCAGCTGGACAAACTTTGTGGGAGTTACTCGTTTGTGACTTAACTCGCACAGTCGAATTTGTCGCGCTGTGTCCCCAATCGCAAGTTAACGCGCATTGGCTTGTGGAACAATTGCAGCATGTTGCAGATAAAATGCCAGATACCATCCAGGTGTTTCGTCCGCAGTCACTTAGTCTCATCACCGCTGCTGGAGAACAACTCGGAATTACCGTAGAAGCAACGCGAAGAACGGATGCTTTAAAGCAATGGTTACAGGAGCGATCGTCCCTCTACCGTAGTATGGATAATTACACAGGAGAAGCCTACGACCTCTTAACACTTGAAAAGCCGCCACCAACGCCACTCCCTGAAAAATTATGGGGCGAACAGTGGCGTTTTGCTGCGCTGAGTGCCAAGGATGTGGAAGAAGCATTTCAAGAACGCCCTATTCCGATTTTGAATATGCCACCAGCACTCATGCCCTTACAGTTAGGATTGGCTTCCAACATTGCAATACCAGGTGTCATTATCTATGGTGGACGGCAATCGATGCGTTTAGCTCGTTGGTTACAAGAGGCAAATCCTGTATCACTAAACTATATCGCTGGCGCTCCTGATGGCTTAGTGTTAGAAGCAGGTTTAGTAGACCGCTGGATTGTGGCAACGTTTGAGGATCGAGAAGTTTCTACGTCTGCGCAAAATTATGAACAGCGCAAACAACAAAGTAAAGGATTGCATTTTTTACTCGTGCAGCCTGATAATTCTGATATAACGTTTAGTGGTTTTTGGCTACTACGCCAAGATTAAATTTAGTGACAAGTTGCATAGATAGTTCAGTTATTAATATTTATTACCCTTGTTAAAAGGCTTAACACTGAAGATAGATGCAGCAAAATAAGCTAGGTCTTAGCATGATAAAACTACATAAACATAAATCTTTTTGAGGCAAAATTCATGGAAAATGAAGCACATTCTAAAGAAAAAGTGACAAAACATGAAGAGTTAGAAACCTCTACAGCAGATCGTGGTATTATTCCAGCCGAAGTAGCTGCACGTATGGATCGCGAAGGTGGTGATTATCGTACTACTGCGGATGAACAAGCTGATCCTGAGAGCATTGATGTAACTGGGGGCGCAACCGTAGACCAAGAAGGTTTAGCAAATAACTACGCGATTGAACCTGAGATGTATTACGATACTCCAGGGGATGCGAGTCAAGAAGCTGCACAAGAGCAAGCTCATCGCGCACAAGAACTTGCTGAAGCTAATCAAGATAAGCAAGGTGAGTTAACAATGGAAGAAGATAATCGTGGTAGAGGTCCAGGAGCAGTTTAAGAAAAAGTTATAAGAACTAACATAACCGCTCAGAAGATGTTAAGGCAAGAATCTTGAGCGGTTTTTGTTTTTAAACAATGAGTGCTTATCTAAATTGTAAGATTTTGGTTGAAACGTAGCCTCTACAGGGCTTGACATAAGCTACAACATAAACTTCAAAATACTCGAAGAAACGAAACAAAAGGAGATTTTTACGAAAGAATTATGATTTCTATAACTTAGTATTGCTTTCGTAATTTTGTTTTGTTCTGCGCTTTTTTATTGGTTAATTATCGGTAAAATAGATTGACAATTGTAATCTTATACTGATTAAAAATGACTCAAGCTCAAATAGGGATTATAGGTGGTAGCGGTCTATATAAAATGGATGCGCTTAAAGATATTGAAGAAGTACAAATATCGACACCATTTGGTTCGCCTTCGGATGCAGTGATATTGGGAACTTTAGAAGGTGCAAGAGTTGCCTTTTTAGCACGTCACGGTCGCAATCATACTTTACTACCATCAGAATTACCTTTTCAGGCAAATATTTTTGCAATGAAGCAGTTAGGAGTTGAATATTTAATTTCTGCTTCTGCGGTTGGTTCTTTGAAAGAAGAAGTGAAGCCGCTTGATATGGTAGTACCAAATCAATTTATTGACCGGACAAAAAACCGCATTTCAACATTTTTTGGCGAAGGAATTGTAGCGCACATTGCGTTTGGCGACCCTATTTGCGCTCAACTTGCCGGAATTTTAGCAGAGGCGATCGCAACTCTTAATTTACCAGATGTGACACTACATCGTGGTGGAACTTATGTTTGCATGGAAGGTCCCGCATTCTCGACCAAAGCCGAATCGCATCTTTATCGTAGCTGGGGCGCTACTGTCATTGGCATGACAAATCTACCCGAAGCAAAATTAGCACGCGAAGCAGAAATCGCCTACGCAACATTAGCCCTCGTAACAGACTACGACTGTTGGCATCCAGATCATGACAGCGTTACGGTGGAAATGGTAATTGCCAACTTACAATGCAATGCAACGAATGCCCAAAAAGTCATTCAAGAAACCGTACGCCGCTTAAGTCAAAATCCACCACAATCAGAAGCACACTCAGCATTAAAGTACGCAATCTTGACTCGACTCGATCAAGCACCAGCAGCAACAAAAGAGAAATTACATTTGTTATTGCAGAAGTATTTGTAAATGATGGTAAGGAAAAATTAACTGACAAATCCAATCGTACTTTGCGCTAGTAGGATGTTTTCTGTCTGACGCAAAAGGTAAATTAACCGAACTATAACCTGATCAATGAATTTTCAATTTTTTAGCAATACTTTCTGGAAACATAGTCACTCAAATTTCATTTCCTTTGTATCGCGCACTGTAATTGAATCTTGAGTAAGATCAATATCTTTAACGCACAAATTTAAACCTTCACTCAAACGCAAATCAGTACCGTAAAGTAACCTAATTAACAGTTGGTGTACTCCCGACATATTTTTGATAATAGTAAAAACTGTTGATAAAAGTGTTTAAATTGGATAACATCTTACCCTTGTTCAAGTAACGGCGTTGCTCTATAGTAGGATGTGTTATAAAGAGAAATTTCGTTTAATACTCTAAGAATAAGGATGTCATACATAAAAATTCTTGATAACACCAACAGTTAGCTGCCCAAAGCACATTGGAAGGAGTTTCGTATGCCGCGTTTCTCTACATTTGATCGACGCAACTACCGAACTGTGGCAGCGCGTGAAGGCTACGCTCAATGGGCAGCGACCTACGAGGATACGGTAAAACGTGACATGGATCTGTGGTTGCTCGACCAGATCCAAAGCGTCAAGTGGAGTGCCGTCGATCGTTGCGCGGATCTCGGCTGTGGAACAGGACGTACTGCTGCATGGCTGGCAAGCCATGGTGTACGGAAGATCGATGGTGTCGATGCCACGTCCGAGATGCTGGATCAAGCTCGAAAGCGAGATGTGTTTGCGTCCCTGCGCGTGGCAGATGTTTGCATGACTGGACTGCCAGCAGCTAGTTACGATTTGATCATGACATGCCTCGTTGACGAACATCTTGCTGAGCTTACACCGTTGTATGCAGAAGCAGCGCGGATTGCTCGGCGTGATGCGGCGTATGTGCTTGTTGGATTTCATCCATTTTTCATCATGGCGACAGGAATGCCGACGCACTTTCAAGGAGCAAATGGAGAGCCAGTCGCAATCGAGACGCACATCCATCTGTTGTCCGACCATGTGCAGGCAGCGATCGCGGCAGGCTGGCAACTGGTCGAATTGCGCGAACAGGTCATCGATAATCGTTGGATAGAGACGAAACCGAGTTGGTCGCCCTATCAGGATGTGCCTATCAGTTTCGCGTGGGTGTGGCGGCGGTGTGAGATTTGAGTTGATATTCGTGCGGCTAACAATCCCAATGCACCGGAACAACTAAGCTGATCGGTGAGTTGCAAAGGGTATCTGTGTCCGGTGATTGGGAACGATATACGGAAAAATTCCATACAGTCCTCTTGTAAAGGGTAGTTATACAGAAAGATTCGGCATAATCATCCGAATAGGAATGTAAAGAAGAAATTTCTGTATATTAAGACATAAGGTAAAGGTAGTTGTAACCTTTAATATCTTGCGATCAAGAAAAAAATTATATGGAAAGTTTCTGTTTAATAAATAGTTAGCTCTCCGGTGCGGGTTAGGGAGTAGTTCGAGTCCTGTAATTTCTGGTAACGGCTGCGACTTTGAGCGTTATTATTGAGCAACGAGGCTTCCTAAATAGGTGCTGCGTACTGTTGAAGTACAGATTGAACATGAGCGAGAAATATTTAGAGGATTTTAGTTCGTGGATTAACCAAACAGCCCAACTGTTACGGGAACGTCGTTGGCATGAAATCGATGTGCCGAATTTAATTGAAGAGGTTGAAGACTTGGGCAAAAGCGAACGACGGGGAATAGCCAGTCAGCTAACTCGTCTTTTACTGCATCTCCTCAAGTGGCAGTATCAACCTCAACGCCGCTCGGATAGCTGGCTTGACTCCATCACTGATGCGCGGACTCAGATTGAATTGGCAATTGAAGATAGTCCTAGCTTGAGGAGTTATCCGGTAGAGCAACTTGAAGAGAGTTATCAACGCGCGCGTCGTCAAGCTGCTAAACAAACGGCTATAGAAATTTCGGTGTTCCCAGAGACGTGTCCATACCCTCTAGAAATGGTCTTGTCAGAAGACTGGCTACCGGAGAGCTAACAACTCAAATGCAGCGGACAGATGAGAGCTAGTTGTGGTGAGTTTGAGGTTACTTGCCACTGCTCAGGACTTGGCTCACTAGGTCTTACAGGTAAAAATAAACTATGCCGATTTCACGTTAGATAAAGCGTCACTTTTCTGACTTTTTTACTACAAAGGACGAAACAAAGGCTGTCGATGAGATTTCAAGGTCTATACCGCACAACTTCACATTTAGCTCTTAAATAAGCTTTTCGCCCCCTACTACCTGAAGGTAGGTTTTTTTACAATCAAGGAGTGCTAACAGGAAAAGGGAGGTGATAGCTGATGAGAGAAGAATCAGGAACACCACAAAAGTACTCGCACATTTGGCAGCGACGGCAATTTTTACTGCGCGCTAGTATTATTGGCGCTGGAGGTGCGATCGCCAGTTTGATTTGGCAAAAACACAACACCTCAGCAGCAACACAAAGCCAAATAGCTAATACTCGCGAAGATTTTGGGACAATCCCGCGACGGATGCTAGGTAGAACAGGCGTAGAAGTGTCGGCTTTATCGCTCGGAGGCGCACACCTCGGTAACATCAAAGATGACCAAGTTGCGGTGCGGATTGTTCAAGAAGCAATTGACGCGGGTGTGAATTTTTTGGATAACGCTTGGGAGTATGGTAAGGGGCGCTGCGAAGAATTAATGGGTCAAGCGCTGCAAGGCGGAAGACGTGACAAAGCATTTTTGATGACAAAAGTTTGTACGCACGGACGCGATGCGCGTGTAGCAATGCAGCAGTTGGAACAATCTTTACAACGGTTAAAAACCGATTACATCGATCTGTGGCAAATTCATGAAGTGATTTACGACAACGACCCTGAACTACATTTTGCCCAAGGTGGTGTGATTGAAGCGCTAGAACAAGCCAAACAACAGGGAAAGGTTCGATTCATTGGCTTTACAGGTCATAAAGATCCTGCAATTCATCTCAAGATGCTGGCGTACAAATACCCCTTTGATACTTGCCAGCTACCCTTAAATTGTTTTGATGCTAGCTTTCGCAGTTTTGAGCAACAAGTGCTACCAGAACTTAACCGCCAGCAAATCGCAGCGATTGGGATGAAAAGTTTGGGAGGTGATGGCAACGCATTGAAAAAAGGAATCGTTACAGTAGAAGAAGCACTCCGTTACGCTATGAGTCTCCCTGTAGCGAGTACGGTTAGCGGTATTGATTCTTTGGCGGTGCTGTACCAGAACCTACGTATTGCTGGAAACTTTCAGCCGATGAGTACACAAGAAATGCAAGCTGTACGCAATCGATATGCTAGCTACGCCGCAGATGGACGCTTTGAACTGTACAAAACATCAAAAAAATACGACGGGAGACCAGGTAGAGAACAGCACGGCTTTCCGCTATCACAGCAGTTGAAACTTTAGGAGAAATTTGAGGAATTTGTATGACAGCAACACTTTCTGCACCAGAAACAATTGAATCTTGGTTAGGTGAAGAAGCTGAAGATTTGCTTACTCATAAAGCCAAAGTGTCAAAAGATTTATTGCACTTACCAGGACCCGATTTTGTCGATCGCATTTTTACGATTAGCGATCGCTCACCGCAAGTTCTACGCAGTTTGCAACAGCTTTACTCCTACGGTCGCTTAGCAAACACGGGCTATCTTTCTATCTTGCCTGTAGACCAGGGAATCGAGCATTCCGCAGGGGCTTCGTTTGCACCTAACCCGATTTATTTCGATCCAGATAACATTATTAAATTAGCGATCGAGTCAGGCTGTAACGCCGTTGCAACAACGTTGGGAGTTTTAGGCAGTGTTTCGCGCAAATACGCGCATAGAATTCCTTTTATCGCCAAAATCAACCACAACGAACTACTGACGTATCCGAACCAATTCGATCAAGTGATGTTTGCATCGGTTGAACAAGCTTGGAATTTGGGTGCTGTTGCAGTTGGCGCGACAATTTATTTTGGTTCAGAACAATCAACGCGGCAAATTCAGGAAGTCAGTCAAGCTTTTGCCCGCGCCCACGAACTTGGTATGGCGACAATTCTGTGGTGCTATCTGCGCAATAATGCGTTTAAGCAAGACAAAGACTATCACATCTCAGCCGACCTCACGGGTCAAGCGAATCACTTGGGCGTGACGATTGAAGCTGATATTGTTAAACAGAAACTGCCAGAAAATAATCATGGCTATACCGCAGTTGCCCAAGCAACAGGGAAAAGCTACGGTAAAACGAACGATCGCATCTATACTGATTTAGTCACGGATCATCCGATTGACTTGACCCGTTATCAAGTCTTAAATTCCTACTGCGGACGTGCGGGGTTGATTAATTCGGGTGGCGCTTCGGGTAAAAATGACTTTGCTGAAGCAATTCGTACCGCAGTGATTAACAAACGTGCTGGTGGTTCTGGCTTGATTTCTGGTCGTAAGACTTTTCAGCGTCCTTTTGAAGATGGAGTGAAACTGTTTCACGCAATTCAGGATATTTATTTGTCGTCGGAAGTGACAATCGCTTAAGCTCAGTAACTGAGATCGTCGTTTTGATTGGTAATTGGGAACGCGGTAATTGCTTTCTTATTACCTATTCCCGACTACCCCCGTTACCCGTTACCATTTCCCTAAATTTATGACTACCCAAGATGCTGTTGTTGCTAAAGTTAAGGATTTGCAAAATGGCGAGATGAAGCAAGTTTCGGTGGGAGACACTGATGTATTATTAGCGCGGGTCAACGATCAGTTTCATGCAATTGGGGCTTATTGTACGCACTATCAAGCACCGCTAGCTGAGGGAGTTTTGAGTGGCGATCGCGTGATTTGTCCTTGGCATAATGCTTGCTTTAGCCTTGTGACCGGAGATTTACAAGAACCGCCAGGGTTAGATGCGCAACCTTGTTACGCGGTACAAATTGACGGTGAAGATGTCATTGTAAGTGTTCCTGATTCTGCATCATAGCAACGAACTTTGGCAATGGTTGAGTATAAACCAGACGTAGACCAACGTACGTTTGTTGTGTTGAGTGCGGGTGCGGCGGGAAGTGCAGCGGTAGAAGCACTGCGACAAACAGGTTTTGCAGGGCGTATCGTTATGCTGACGTATGAGGATAAGTTACCGTATGACCGTACTTGGTTGAGTAAAGACTATTTTAATGGCAAAGTTTCTCGCGATGAAATGCCGTTGCGATCGCAGCAATTCTAGGATGCGCATGATATCGAAGTCTTGTTGAATAAGCGCGTCACACGCATCGATGCAACTACCAAAATTATCACCTTTGCGGATGATGAGACAATGACTTATGACTCGTTGTTGTTGGCTACTGGTGGTAAACCACGTCAGTTAGATGTAGAAGGTGCAGATTTAGAAAATATCTTTACCTTACGCAGTTTTGCTGATGTAGAGAAGATTCTCGCATCCGCAGAAAACGCATCGCGTGCCGTTGTGATTGGTTCAAGTTTTATTGGTATGGAAGCGGCTGCGGGTTTGGCACAAAAAGGTTTGCAAGTGACTGTTGTTTCGCCGAGTTCAGTGCCGTTTGAAAAAATTCTGGGTCAAGAAATTGGAAAGTTGTTTCAGCAGGTACATGAAGAACAAGGCGTGAAATTCCTTTTTGGCACAAAAGCGCAGAAGTTTGAGGGTAACGGTAAAGTAGAAGCTGTGATTTTAGAGAATGGCGATCGCCTGACTACAGATTTAGTTGTTGTCGGTGTTGGCGTACAGCTAGCAACGGAATTTCTTGAAGGCGTGGAGTTACACGAGAAAGATCGCAGTGTCATTGTTGATGAATATCTTTGTGCGGCTGATGATTTGTATGCAGCGGGAGATATTGCACGTTATCCTGACTGGCGTACGGGTGAACTCACTCGCGTAGAACACTAGCGATTAGCAGCCCAACACGGTCGCATTGCAGCTTACAACATGGCAGGAAAAGCGGTAAAATTCGCAGGTGTACCCGTTTTTTGGACAATGCAATTTCAGTTTCCTTTGCGCTATGTCGGACACGCTACTGACTGGGATGAAATTATTTTTGATGGTAGCTTGCAAGAGCGAGAATTTATTGTTTTTTATGTTAAAGACGATCGAGTTTTAGCTGCGGCTAGAAGTCAGCGCGATACCGAAATGGCAGCAATTTCTGAGTTAATGCGTTTAAATCAAATGCCTACTGCGACAGAATTGAGGAACAGTAAAATTGATTTAGTAGCGCAACTAAAGAGCTAATTTCACGTCTAGATGACTATAATGTTATTACGTGTAAGATCTGGTTCGCCAATAAGTTTAGCAATTTGAATTGCGTTTGCGTTACCAGTTCCATCAACGTCAAAGAACAAATTACCGTTATTGCGGTTGTAAACGAAGCGATCGCTGGTATCTTGTGCAGATGCTGCTACTCTATATTCTTTACCTGTAATCGCACCCAGCGACAACCCACCGCCAAAACCTGATTGAGAAACGGCGATCGTGTCGAAGTCAGGATTAAAGTCTCTAATAATATCAATACCTTCAGCAGGCGAATTAAATACAAAGCGATCGTACCCAGAACCACCAATCAATGTATCATTGCCAAAACCGCCGATAAGTGTATCATTACCCGCATTCCCTTGCAGAACATTAGCAGCACCATTGCCGATTAACTTATCAGCAAATCGCGACCCCGTCACATTTTCTATTCCAGTGAGAGTATCGCGGTCAACGAGTGCATCATACCAAGCATTTCCTAATTTATCGTAGCCTTGACGACGTGGATGAATACCATCCGAAGTTAAGTCATTCAGCTTAAGATTACCTCCCGCGTTGACAAAGCTCACATTCTTGCCTTGTGCAACTTTGCGGTCTACTAAGCCAGGGAGAAGTGTATTAAAATCTTTGGCAAGGTTGGCAGCAGTTTCACCGCGAACACTAGCATCAATGGGCGCAATGGAGGATACAAGTATCTGAGTATTGGCTGATTGCAGAGTAATACGGTCAATTAGATAGCTTAAGTCGTTGTACATTTCTCTCAAACTACTACCGCCCAAAGCATCATTTGTGCCGATCATCAGTAGCACAATATCAGGTTTGTAGGTTTTGAGAATTCCTCTATCGACTAGATTGGTGATTTCATCAATTGTCCAACCCCCGTGTCCTTCGTGGTTTTTGTCATCAAGGCTTTGAGATCCATTAAACTGCGAACCTACAAAGTCGATTTTCAAACCATCCGCCGATACATTGTTCCACAGTTGAATTCGGTAAGTTCCAGGAGTAGGGTCAACGCGGTGTTCTCCCTTAGTGATAGAGTCACCCAACGGCATGATTTTGGGCTGACCTGAGGAAGCAAATTTTAGCGTGACAACAATTCCTTGTTTAAGATTTGCAATGATTCCCTGAGTCGCCTGGTTATAACTTGCTGTATCTATCCCACTACCACCAACAAGTCGGTCATCACCACTACCACCATAGAGCGTATCATTGCCACTACCTCCAAATAAAGTATCTTGACCACTACCCCCTCGAAGCAGATCGTTACCCGCATAACCGTAGATTTTGTCATTACCAGCAAGACCGTAGATTGTATCTGCTAGTAAAGTGCCAGTCAGGGTATCGTTCTTAGAAGTTCCTTGAATAAAAGCCATGAAATTTATTTAAAGTCGTCTGCAAGATGCAGTCAAAATATCACAACCCAAAAACACGGTTAAATGTCCTAAGAGTATGGTTTTAGTTGCTACTATGACAAGCAATCAAAACTTACGTTCCGAGCGATCTCAAGAATAAGTAAGCAATGAAAAATACAAATCAGGAGTAAGACTCTAAGATATCCTAGATAAATTAGAGTTTTGCCGAAGATAGTGAGCATGAAGTTGGCAGCACGAGTAGGTGAGGTAACTCCGTCTTTAACACTGGCGATCGCCGCCAAAGCCAAAGCAATGAAGCTAGACGGAATCGATGTTTGTAGTTTTAGCGCAGGAGAACCGGATTTTGATACTCCCGCACACATCAAAGCCGCTGCTCAAAAAGCCTTAGATGAAGGTAAAACAAAGTATGGTCCCGCTGCTGGAGAACCAAAATTACGCCAAGCGATCGCCCGCAAGCTACAAAATGAGAATCACCTCGACTACAACGCCGAAAATGTCATTGTGACCAATGGCGGTAAACACAGTTTATTTAACTTAATGCTGGCATTGATTGAGCCAGGTGATGAAGTAATTATACCTGCGCCTTACTGGCTCAGTTATCCTGAAATGGTCAAGCTAGCTGGGGGAAAGCCCGTCATTGTCCAGACGGATGCGGCTACGGAATACAAGATTACACCAGCGCAATTACGTTCAGCGATTACCGCGAATACGAAGCTATTTATCTTCAATTCGCCGTGTAATCCTACGGGAGTTGTTTATACACCAACCGAAATTCAAGCGCTTGCAGAAGTTATCGTCGAACAAGATATTTTAGTTGTCTCGGACGAAATTTACGAAAAGATTATTTACGACGATGCCAAGCACGTTAGTATTGGCTCACTCGGTAAGGACATTTTTGCACGAACGATCGTCAGTAGTGGCTTTGCTAAAGCATACTCGATGACTGGCTGGCGACTGGGTTATTTAGCAGGTGCAGTTGAGTTAATTAAAGCAGTTAGTACGATTCAAGGTCACAGTACGTCTAATGTGTGTACGTTTGCGCAGTATGGTGCGATCGCGGCGTTTGAAGATTCACAAGATTGTGTTGAACAAATGCGCTTAGCCTTTGCCGAACGACGACAAGTGATGCTAGAGCGAATTCGTGATATACCTGGAGTTAGCTGTGCGCCGCCAAATGGTGCATTCTATTTATTCGTCAATATCAGTAAAACTGGCTTAAGTTCGTTAGAATTCTGCGACAGCCTCCTAGAAACTCAACAAGTTGCAGCAGTTCCTGGTATCGCTTTCGGTGCGGACGATCATATTCGTCTCTCGTATGCTACTGATATGGCATCAATAGAAAAAGGTATGGATAGATTACATAAGTTTGTCCAAAATCAATTGTCCTAAATTTTCCCTCTCAAACACAACGACCATGCGGGCAATGATTCTAGAGACACCAGGAAAACCCCTGCGTGTTGCTAACTTACCAATTCCTACACCCAATCCGCAGCAAGTCTTAATTCGCGTTCGCGCCTGCGGGATTTGTCGCACAGATCTACACATTGTTGACGGAGAACTCACACAAGCGAAACTACCCTTAGTTCCTGGACATCAAATAGTAGGAATTATTGAAGCAGTCGGAGAAGAAGTAGTACCGCAATTTAAAGTAGGAGATCGCGTTGGTGTTCCTTGGTTAGGGTATACGTGCGATCATTGCCGCTATTGTTTGAGTGGGAAAGAAAATCTTTGTGATTATGCGCAGTTCACTGGCTATCAAATCGATGGTGGTTATGCTGAATACACCGTTGCTGACGCTAGGTTTTGTTTTCCGATTCCTGCGGACTACCCAGATTTACAAGCAGCGCCTTTATTGTGTGCAGGATTGATTGGTTATCGCGCTTATCGCATGACAGGTGATGCTCACAAGTTAGGTTTTTACGGCTTTGGTGCTGCTGCACATATTCTGATTCAACTCGCACGCCATCAAGGACGAGAAGTTTATGCTTTTACTCGCGAGGGAGATATTGCAGGACAAGAATTTGCGCGTCAGCTTGGTGCGGTGTGGGCTGGTGGTTCAGCAGAATTACCACCTGAACCTTTAGATGCGGCAATTATCTTTGCGCCAATTGGTGCTTTAGTCCCTGCTGCACTGCGTGCGGTTGCGAAAGGGGGTGTCGTTGTTTGTGCTGGAATTCATATGAGTGATATTCCTTCGTTTCCTTATCACATTTTGTGGGAAGAACGAGTTGTGCGATCGGTTGCTAATCTCACGCGTCTTGATGGCGAAGAGTTCTTAACTCTAGCACCGCAAGTTCCCATCCATACTGAAGTTAATGTTTTTCCTTTAAATGAGGCAAACGATGCACTCGATGCGCTACGTAGTGGCAAAATTAATGGCGCAGCTGTCTTAGTTGTCGCCCATGACTAAAATAACGCACGGCACGATCGCCGCTGGACATCATAAAACTGCCGAAGCTGGTATTGAAATGTTTCGTAGTGGTGGTAATGCCTTTGATGCTGCAACCGCAGCTATGTTAGCATCTTTCGTTACTGAATCGGCACTGACTTCCGCAGGTGGCAGTGGCTTTCTGCTAGCGCATACAAATCAGAACGAAAATATTTTATTTGATTTTTTCTCGCAAACACCGCGACAAAAAAGACATATTCGCGAACTCGACTTTTATCCGATTGAAGTTGTTTATGGCGATGCTGCGCAAGAATTCCATATTGGGCTGGGTGCAATGGCTGTACCTGGTAATCTCGCCGGAATTTTTCACATTCAAAAAAAACTAGGGAGATTGCCTTTTAAAGCGATCGCCGAACCTGCAATTCACTATGCAAAAACAGGTGTAGAAGTCGGTAGCTTTCAACACTACTGCTTAAATATTCTTAAACAAATTATGGTTTCCTCTCCCGCAGGGAAACAAATATATGCACCAAATGGAGAAATCCTTCAGCTTGGCGAAAAAATATTTATACATGATTTTGCAGAAACTTTATCGTATCTAACAGTAACAGGATGCCAAGAATTTTATCAAGGGGAAATTGCACGTCAATTAGTGAATGATTGTCAAGAATATGGTGGATATTTAACATTAGACGATCTCAAAAATTATCAGGTTATCGAAAGAACGCCTTTAAACGTTAATTATCGCGGTAATACTTTTTTAACCAATCCGCCTCCTAGTTCCGGTGGACTCTTAATAGCATTTGCTTTAGAACTTCTATCAAATATTGATTTAGAAACTGTCGGCTTTGGTACGTCGCGTCATCTGCAAATTTTAGCCGAAGTCATGCGACTGACAAATGAAGCAAGAAAAGATGGATATAATACAAATATTTACGAGCAAGATGTTGCTGAAAAGTTCTTATCAGAACATATTACCCAATACGAAAAACAATTAACTGAGCGTGCGCACAAGTGGGGAAGCACGACGCATATTAGTGTCGTTGATGCCGAAGGTAATGCAGCTAGTGTAACGACGACACATGGCGAAGGTTCTTCTTATATTATTCCTGGCACAGGAATCATGATGAATAATATCCTCGGAGAAGAAGATTTAAACCCACAAGGATTTCATCAATGGCAGGAAAATGTGCGAATTTCTTCGATGATGGCACCAACAATCGTACTTAAAGATAATCAACCTGAACTTGTCCTTGGTTCAGGAGGCGCAAATCGAATTAGAACAGCAATTTTACAAGTAATTTCTAATATTATTGATTTTAAAATGCCCGTAGAACAAGCAGTCAGTAGTCCTCGCGTTCATTGGGAAAATAATGTTTTTAATATAGAACCAGGATTTAATGATTCAGTTATTAAAGCAATCGACAATGATGACGCTCAATTGATTTTATGGAATACCAAAAATATGTTCTTTGGTGGCGTGCATACTGTAATGGAAACATCTGAAGGTGTCATTTCAGGTGCTGGTGATGAACGCAGAAATGGCGCGATCGCCCAAATTTAATAATTATCTATTTCTATATCTTGCATAATATTAATTCTTTCGTAAAGAGAATTTTAGCTTAAGTATGCCTGCGTATTACTGTAAACCTAAATGATCGTAGACGATTAAAGCACAAATCAATCACTAAATTGCAGATTTTGAGCTTTTTTCACGCATCTTAGCCGAAATAAAAGCAAGTTGGGTTGTAGTCACTGAATGAGAGATGGGCGCTATAAGCAATAGCGAACTGTTGTAATTCGCATGACTACCCACGTTATAGGAGACATATAAAATGCCTCATCGTTCGTTTGATGCTGCTAATTTACTGACGCACTCAGCTAGTAGCAATCCGCGACAGTTTCTAGAAAAATGCTTTGCCAAGTCAGTTCAAGAAACACCAAATAATCAGCCACTGTTGTTGATTGTTTTATTGATTTTAGCGATCGCCAGCATAACTATCTATACACAAGCACCGCACATATCTCGTTCTTTACAAGCCGCAGGTACACGCACTGCGCAAGAACTGCTGTGGATAAATTCTCGATAACAAACTTACGACAACGGCAAACTGCAAATGATTTACCAACTCACTGCTTTAACGACTCAATCAAAGGTGAAAATTATGACTTTATCCTATCGTGGTTTGAAGTACGAAACTTCTGCTGTCCGTGTAAATAGCAATACTAGTATAACCGCCAAATATCGAGGTATTACCTATCGCAAACAGCGGCGTACTACTCTTGAAATACAAATATGCGAACTCAGATATCGTGGTTTAACCTATAAAAGCGTGCTTTTCAAGTGAACACAAACCAGTCATAGGAGGATGCTTGCTAAAAAAAGTCACTACAGGCGATCGCACTTAATCGCTGGTATATTCAAAAGCATTCCTCCTTTCTCTCTGTACCAATCATCTAAATCAGATAATGACCAATTACCCATTACCTCTTACCAAGACCAATCGTAATTAACTTAAGATTGTGACTACAGTACTACTTGAGTTTTTCGTAAGCATCGCTAATAATTCCTTCCGTTTCTTCCCAGCTAATACACTTATCTGTTACTGAAACACCATATTTCAAATCTGCTAAATTGCTTGGAATCGATTGTCCGCCTTCATACAAATTCGATTCTAGCATCATGCCAACAATCGCAGTATTACCCTCAACAATTTGCTGAACGACGTTGTTAAACACTGTAGCCTGTAACTTATAATCTTTATTTGAGTTTCCATGACTGCAATCAATCACGATTTTCGCTGGTAAATTTGCTGCTTTTAGTTTTTCTTCAGCGGCTTTAATACTCTCAGGGTCGTAATTCGGCTTACCACCGCCACCTCTAAGAATAATATGCCCGTGAGTGTTTCCTTTGGTTTTAAATACACTAACTTGCCCGTTGTGGTTAATACCTAGAAAATGGTGCGGAACTTCCGCCGACTTTAAGGCATTTAAGGCAACTTCGATACCGCCATCAGTGCCATTTTTGAAACCAACAGGCATAGACAAGCCGCTTGCCATTTCTCGATGCGTTTGTGATTCGGTTGTGCGCGCGCCGATCGCAGACCAAGCAATTAATTCACTAATATACTGCGGTACAATCGGGTCTAAGGCTTCGGTTGCTGCGGGTAAACCTAGTTCAGCTAAATGAATGAGTAGTTTTCGTGCTATTAACAAGCCCTTTTCGATGTGAAACGAATCATTCATGTCTGGATCGTTGATTAAACCTTTCCAGCCAACGTTTGTGCGGGGCTTTTCAAAGTAGACTCGCATGATGAGTAGGAGTTTATCTTTGACTTGATCGGCAAGTTTTTTGAGCTTTTCAGCATACTCTTTAGCTGCTTTAACATCATGGATCGAGCAAGGTCCCACCACGATGAATTTGCGATTGTCGTAACCTTCTAAAATCGCCTCTATTTCTTTCCTGGCGCGCAAAACCGTCTTCTCTGCCGAATGTGTAAGTGGGAGTTTTGCTTTTACTTCCTTCGGAGTCATTAAGATGTGTGAATCTTGAATATGCGTGTTGAATAGTTTGTTGTGCATAAGATAGAATTTTTTATTTGTTCAAAAATGTACTCAATATTAAGTTCTGAATTTACGTAAAAACATTACTTATCTTAATCCAAAAAACTTCATTTTAGCAGGAAATTTTTGGCAGTATTTGTAGGACTCAAGACGCGATCGCATTTGTCAAATCTAATATTTTCATTGCTCAATTCTACACAGAAGCACGCATTATTAAGTTTTTTTATAAAGTTTAAATAAAAAATTACTATCAATAAAATTAGTAAATAATACTTAACGACGGATACTAAAGTCAGAAAACCCCTCTGATTCTTTGTACTCAACAGCGACATCTTCGACGACAGCAGCCCGACTTCCTTGGCGACACCATCGCACCATCTCTTCTACTACATCTTTACTTCCTTCAAAAACAGCTTCGACGCGACCATCCGCGAGATTGCGTACCCAGCCATTTAGCCCTAACGCTTGAGCGACATCGTAAGTTGCCATGCGATAGCCAACTCCTTGCACTCTACCAGAAACTAAAACATGAACTTGGATTTGCGCTAGGGGTAGTGATGAATCTAACATCAGCTTGAATTGTTACCAGTGATATGACGACATAATAAATTCGCCTTTGTCTATCTTAAACAAATTGAGACAAAGGCGATGTGTTTCTTGGTGCCACAACTTAATTCAATTCAATCGTCATCATCGTCATCGTCGCGATCGCGGTATCGGTTACGACGGTCGTCATCATCATCGTCATCATCATCGCGATCGCGGTATCGGTAACGGCGATCGTCATCGTCATCATCGTCATCGTCGCGGTATCGGTTACGGCGGCGATCGTCATCGTCATCGCGGTATCTGCGATCGTCATCTTCAGATCTTCCTCGTGGGAATCCTGGAATATTTCTTAGAAAATCGTCTATTCCCATAATTCTTCTCCTAGAAGCGGAGTTGAAGCGCTTGCTTTTGTCATCAGTTTGTCATAATTTTTTTATCTACGATCTCTTCCAACAGAGGTAGATATTGATGAGAAGCGTTAATCAAACTTCACATGATAAGTTGCACAAAATTTTGGCGTAGCTTGCTGTCAAGCCTTTAAATAATTCATGTCCTTAGTTTCAAAAAAAAATTTCCTCAAATAATGAAAACTTATGAATACTCCTCAATTGTTACCACTAAATATAGACACAATTTGGGCAATTATCAACGATACAATTGACGATGCGACCGTTAATCGATTGGTATGGCACTATTTAGGTTATCGTTACGATGATGCGACAGATACATGGGATAACACAAAAGTTGTAGACGAGTGGCGCAATGAGTATCCACAACCACCAAACTTCATCGAGAGTCGTCCCGCGACAGTTAAGCTAACTCGTTCAATTCCTCCAGAAAATAAACAGCTTTTAAAAGAAATCGGTTTTTCTGGTTATAAAATTGGCGAATTTGGACCTCGACAAACTCGCCGCGCAACAGTTGCGAACTGGTTATTAAGTTATATGCAACAAACCAACGAAAACACCTAAAGATTCATTTTGTCGGTATGACTTCTAAAGCATTAATCATGGGTAGCTGAACGCGGGGCGTAAATTTGATATCTAATTGACCGTCTTTTACAGTAACATTAATGGTTTTGACCAGCGCAATATTTCTCCCATTGGCTTCTGAGTATACATCAACATTTGCCAGTTTTGCCTCTTCTACTGCCACATCAAATACGCGTTGACCTTTTGCTGAAATACCATTATAAGTTTCTGCAAAATGTAGTTTAACAAGGTAGTTACCGTTAGGAATTGCAAATGTATAACCTGTCAGACCATACCGTTCAGTTTGGTAAATTCTAGCATTGGATGTATTAGCAATAGGAACGTCACCACGCTCCACAGTTAAACCATTTAAAAAACCTTGATCTGGAACCCATTTACTACCATCAGATGCAATAAACTCTGTATTGCTTCCTGCTGCAATTCGGAGTGGGAAGCTTAATGTTGATGGTTTGGCTTGTGATGGGTTGCTGTTACGCTTTTCGGATAACCAATCGCGTGTAAAGCTTCCATGATATCGAGGACCATTGCGCGGATTCCAGTTACGATCAAATAACTGTGGATACCAAGGATTATTGCTTGCTACCCAACTCGTCCAACTTAAACCATAATCATCAATAAATTTCTTTAATTCATTTCCATAACTATTTTGATTTCCATAAACTTCCGTACCTGACATATCTTCATCCCACCCCCACTCAGTTACGACAACTGGGTAACGCTGCGCTAAGTAACCGATTTCGTACTCATATTTTTGTCGTTGTGAACTTCCTTGACGCCCATAAAAGCTAGGGTAAATGTGTGCAACATAAGCTAAATTTGGTGAATTAGGAAACATAGGATCGTAAAACGGTGCCTCAGCAGCCTCACGCATATGTTGGCAGTATTGAGGACCGCAGATTAAAATAATATTTGGTGCGCTAGCAGATCGAATTGTATTAATCCACGGTTGCGCCAGATTTTTCCAAGTACTCCAAGTCATCCCACTACTAGCATTGCTAGAGTTTTCATTGAATATCTCATAGAGAACATTGCTATAGGAGCTAAACTTAGGTGCCATGTACTTCCAGAAGGCAAGTGTTTGACTTTGCTTGCTACGTGGATCTTGTACGTAATGCCAATCGATGATGACGTACAGTCCTTTTGAGGTTGCATAGTCTACCAAAGGCTTTAAGTACTGATTGAAGTGGCGATCTGCCTTCGTTTGAGAAAAAGCTTCGTTTTCTAACCAAGTATGAGGATGAATCGGAACACGAACAATTTTGGTATGCCAATTTTTACTCGGATCGGTGAGTAAATCGATAATAAATTTATAGCCAAAATTCTTACTAATATGTTCTGCATCTGTAAGACTAACTCCACGCAATACAACAGTCTTACCTTGAGAATCTTGGAATTTATTACCCACTACTCTAATACTTGGTGGTGGAGCAGCAATAGCCTTACGAGTAATCTCGGTTACACCTATTCCCCCAATTACTAGCATTCCTAATAAAATATTTAGGAAAGAGTGATTTCTTCTCGCAGAAGCCAAATGTCTTTTACCTTTCATGCTAAATTTTCAGTAGAGTTCAACAACTCACTTCTGTAAGTGAGCTATGCATTCATACTTCAAGTGCTAAATCTCATGAAATTTAGCTTTTTTTAGACAAAACAGTCCTACACAAAAATGAGAATTCAAGATTAATGAACTCATCTTTGCTCATCAAGACTTTACTTAATTCGGTTGCTGCTTTACTCAAACTTTACAGCTTTGTGTTCTAAATCAAAATAAATATAAATTCTGGAGACTTCCAGCGTGTTTTTACGGATTTTTTTGATTTATGTAATTATACTGAGTCAGGTAATTTCACTCAGAAATATATTTTTAATGCTTCATTTAAAACTGAGGATAAGCGCAATAATATTCAATTCTTTTTGTGAGAAGATTCAATAAATTTGACTACTCAGAATGCGATCGCGAATGAATTTACTGCTAGACAAACAAAGTTCGCTACAGTGGACTTTAGTTGAAGAACATCTTTAGCCTATACTATTGCATCAGCTATAGACTATAAACTATTAATGCACGCTGGACTATTGTTTGTCGGTTTGTTGACTAAGGTACTCACTGGATAAGAGTTCATTGCTTGTGATGAGTATGGGTGTAACAAATCCTGTAATTCAGTTGGCTGTGCAGCGGGATTTAACCAAAGAGCGTAGTCTTGAGGGTTTAAAATGACTGGCATCCGATCGTGAATCGGACGCATAAGTTCGTTAGCTTCTGTTGTCAGAATAGTGCAAGTATTGATTTCTTCTCCATCTGAAGATTGCCAATGTTCCCACAAACCAGCGAAACCAAACGGTTGTTTATCCTGAAGCTGAAAGTAGTACGGCTGTTTTTTACGTTCTTGACGTTGCCATTCATAAAATCCATCAGCAATGACTAAACAACGTCGGTGACGAAACGCAGCGCGAAATGAGGGTTTCTCGCTGACGGTTTCTGAACGGGCATTAATTAGGCGCGATCCGATGTTAGGATCTTTTGCCCATGAGGGAATCAAGCCCCAACGCATCAGCTGCAACTGGCGTTGCTTTTCAGAAGAATACACTACTACAGGTACTGATTGGGTAGGTGCAATGTTATATCTGGGTTCCATCGCTGGTGATGCATCTAGCCCAAACGCTGTGGCGATCGCTTCGGCAGATTGACTCAAGGTATATCTTCCACACATGATTTCACCTGGCTACTCTACTTATTATAAAATTTCTGCGATCGTCCCTTTGGGTTAAATTAACCATGCTAAGAACGTACAAATTTTTACTTTAATGCGCCCATTCTTCGTTACAGCCATAGCAATCCAAAAGGAGTGGTGAGAAACAGCAATAGGTAAAAAGCTTGAGGAAAGAAAAGACGTGACAAGGCGTGACAAACTCAAAGAGAAACTAAACCACATCGCATGATTTACACAAGTGATAGTACTCTCGAAGGAAACGCTTGTGCTGTAAGCAAAGAGCTTCAATCGGATTCTGCTTGGGCTGATGCGCAGCAAACCGAATACAAGTAATCTTCCACTCAGAGTCATCCAATCGTTGATGGAGTGACTCTAGATACGGCTTCACCGGCTGGGAACGATGGAGCGGTTGGTTGGTGAGCTTTTGCTCAATTTGTTCATCTGTTTTTCCGCACACATCGCCACCAACGTCCCCGCACAACCGATGACACTCATCCTCGAACAGCACAACCAATCAGCCGGAGTGAATTTGATCGCGCTCAGCCTCCAACCAGGTGCTAATCGCCAGTTTTTTTCTCAACCAATTGGCGGTCTGCCTTGGGTAGACGCTTTTGTGTCTTCTTCAACCTGATGCCAGCGTGCTCACACCAGGTGTAGTCACTCGGCTTGGCATCAAACACCACCTCAGGCTCCTGCGCAATGTGCTGTTGCAACTGTCTGTGTGATACCATTTCACTTTAAATTTGCTACAAATGGGTAGCAGAGGAAGCAGAGGAGAGGGAGAAATTAACTGTAGTTCTTATTTATTGACACACCACTGTTTTACTTGTTTTAGCTGGAGTAGGATGCCTGTAGTAATACACCACAAGCATCTTTATAAAATTAGTAACTACTGACTAAAATGGAGCATCACAGTCTGTCCAACTGAACACTTCCCAAGCATACCCAAAATGTTTTCTAATCTCAGAAATCATTGCAACAAATCCAGATTCTTGCATTACCAAATCTACTCTTTGGTCTTTTCCTGTGAAGCGATTTGTTAACATTACGATGTATCGATTTCTACGCTTGTGTTGATCTTTTACAGAAGTGATATATTGCGTATCACCTAACTCAATTTGTTGCTCATACTCTAGCTCCGGTTCGTAGCGATACTCGGTGCAAGGAATACCATGTGCTTCTAGTGTTTGGATTTTACGTATGACATTGTTACAATACCATTAGTATTATTTTGTGTTCGCCCTAGTCAGTTAGTCGCTGCTGGGGCTTTTGTTCAGTCATTTTTGAAACCTCCGTCCTAGCTCCTCGTTCTACGGTGATTCACCTGCCACGCTAGTTTCGGGATACAGAGGGGATTATTTGGTTTTTGAGGTACTGCGCTGAAATCATTTTGAGATTCTAGATTCCGTTTGGGTAGGGATTGTCTCTTTCCTACTAACCCATGCTCTAATTAATACAAGCATAAATTAAAATAAAAAGACTTTGAGCTTGATTTTTTTAATTTAAAATCATATAGGCAAATGTTAAACTTTAGATCATGAAGATTGCAACTTGTAGTAGAGTCGTAGCGAAGAGTTCGGTGGCTCAAACGTTGATTAGATGGCGCTTAAACGAGGTAATGGCTAGGCATGATATTCGAGCCAAACAGCTGGCGGAGGAAATGGAGGTTAGTCCTACTACAGTTTCTAATCTCCGTAAAAGAAATATGCCTCGACTAACTGAAGAAACATTGGATAAACTTTGTAAAGCTCTAAACAGTTTGAGTCGTGAAGGAATTCCTATTACACCAGGCGACCTTATAGAATACATACCTGAACCAGAGAAGCCTAGTTCAAAACAAAATTACGAATAGCAGACACAGATCGCTATGGTCGCGCTGTTGCTAAGGTTTATAGAAATAATCTATCAATCAACCTGGCTTTGGTGCAAGAAGGACAAGCAGTTGTTTATCGCGAGTACCTCGATGCCTGTCCAGAGCTAAGAGAAAGGCTCCTTAATGCTGAGGCAAGTGCTAAAAGTCGCAGAATTGGGTTTTGGAATCAAACTAATCCCATACTGCCAGCAGAGTTTAGACGCGGTACAAACACAGCTACTCCACCTGCATCAGAGACAACTGGAGCGCGATCGCGCCCTACTCAAAGCGATCGCAATTACAATTGCAGCGATTTTACAACGCAAGCTGAGGCGCAAAGAATACTCGATTCTACACCTGGAGATCCTTACGGACTTGACCGAGACAAAGATGGAGTTGCTTGCGAATCTTTGCCATAAACCGCAACAGTATTTATCCAAAAACTTCGTTACCAAATTATGACACGGGCTTTCATTTATCAAGATACTATTCATAATGCAATTGAGTTTCCTGGACAGCAGCTAAATAACGTGAGTTTCGGATAAGACAATTAGACTAAAAGGTCATTCAGGTTGAGGGAGGGCTTCTGAGGTTGGTGGCACTAAGCAATCAAGCGGCACAGAACATTAACGCAGAAATTGACGGGGCTGCGCTGTCTGGAATGTTCAATCTGGGAGATGTTCTTGAGTTGGTCGATAATCGATTCAATGATGGCACGCTGACGAGCTAGCAGTTTGTCACCCAGCCGCATCTAGCGAGGCAACACGATTGCGCTTGGGCTTGGCAAATAACTCGATGCCGCAATTGCTCAGCAATTGCTCAAACAACGCTTGCGACACATAGCCTCGGTCGGCAAAGACGTTGCTAAACAGGGCTTTGAGTAGCTCGGGCACGGGCTTACGGTCGTCGGTGTTACCGGAAGTAAGCATCACATTGAGCAGTTCGCCCTGGTCAAA